>OY970287.1:277500-3648608 GCA_963716065.1 uncultured Flavobacteriaceae bacterium | reverse complement strand
TATAGATTTTGAGTTGTCAACGTTTGAACAACCAACAATTAATAATAATCCAAAGGATTGTTAATGAGAGTGTTTTAGTTTTATTCATAATGTTCTTTTGATATTTGTTATTCAGTTTTTGCATTATGACCTTGATTTTTTCGCATTCTGACTAACGTAAAATTATATCACTGATTCAACAGTCATATTTGCAAATCATCATTAGTCAGTCCAAATTTATCAATTTGTTTTCTAATTCTCTTTACCAACCTCAAGTTTTCTTTTTTGGTCTAGGAATAACTTCTGGATTTTGATATGCAATTCCTTTAAGTGCACGTATTTGAAATGATAACTGCTAGTTTTCTTGGAGAAGCGCTGATGGCGGAGACACTGTTCCTTCTAAAATTGATTTTATGGAAAAAAATCTCTGAGCGGTGTACTGTCTTTTACTATTTTGCGTATTTCCTTAGAGCAATTTTAAGCCTGCTACTTACCTTTTCCGTATTTTACTTGGCACAACACTTTTCCACCACGGACCTTATTGTTAGGCCGAGTCTTAACGAAGAAGTAAAATGCTTTGCGGTCTTGAATTTTTTGATACCGTCATAGCCTACTTCACTCATAATGGTAAGTATGGTATTATAGCACATTTCTTCTATGGCAAGGAGGTCTGTGCCCTCGAACATTTGGGTAGGATTTTTAAATTGATACCGTCTTTAGGTGTGTTTTTATTGATGCGTTTATAAGGTTTTTTGCGTCAATATGGTGTTCTTGTTTTTCAGGACCCTTACCTATTGTCTAGTTTTTATCCTGGTCATCATCTGATTTTCTTTTCTTACTAGAACTCATAGGTATCTAGCTTGTCCTTAAGTGCATAGAGGAAGTCCTTATGGCTATTGCCATGTAGCGCTTTGGCAATTTCCTTTTACTTTGAGTCAAATGCTTAAGGCAGCTAGCTTTTTTGGGTTCCTACAGTAATTCCCTGATAATTTTAAGCCCTGTAAGCCCTACTCGAAAACCCCTAACTACCACATCAAGACGAATGTTGGATCAATCTAAGGTACTTTTTGTTGCAGAGGCAGCTTGCTTGATGAGATTGTGCCTACGTCTTGTAAAAGTCCTTAACACCTCGGTATCTTCATCTGGTAGAAAGCTCTACGATATAATCTAGGCTATGCAGTTTTTGTATCCATTGACAGTCTTTCACATCTGTTTTCTTTTCCTTTGATGTTCTTGGTAAACTTTCCATTACAAAAGGGTAACATCCAATCCCTTGGAGATTAGGACAGCGTGCAGATTTTGCCAATAATTACCAGTGCTTTCCATAGCAACAGTGGCTATATTGTGTGCTAAAAGCCAATTCTGCTAATTCATAAAGATTTTCAATGCTGAAACCCATGACTGACGATGTCTGGAATTACTTCTGGCTACCAATATCAATACCTGCGGACTTTGAATGATGACATCTAAACTAATTTGTTCTTCCATATCCAAAAATTAAAAGTCTAGGAAATGTGCTTTAGGCAAAGAAAATCTACTGAAATGGGATGACCACAAGTGTATCGCCAAATGATGGCAAACATTTCAACCTAGGATTGTGTCGTGCTTTCATAAAATAGCAACACTTCGAAAATGGTGGTTGCAAAAGAGCTAAGGTTAATACCATAATTATGCATTTTTACGTTAGCCAACGTACTCGGGTCATGAGGGATTGTATACAACGTTTAGTAGAACTGCAGTTACGGGATTAAATTTAATGTTTTTCGGATAAGCACGGTAAGTTAACAATTATGCGGCTGGATCTCGCTTCGCCAATTCGCAATTTGTGTCGGACGTATAGTCGAATTCCGCCGTAATTGCGGTTATACAATGTTGTGCTCAGTGCACCCTTTTTCGCTTTCCACAGGGGATTACGTATCATCTCTCCATTTTTCACTTCATCTCCTTCAAATTCATCACCGCCAACTAAATTTTGAATTATCTCCTATAAATCTTTTTTTATAAGTTTTTGATAATGATACATAATATCTTTTTGATTTACTTATTTGAAAGGTGAACTCTCCGATTTCGTTAGAGATTACCACTTATTATTTTCTGAGTCGACCACATTGCATACCAGCTTTTTTCAATCCGGCCTTCAATTTCCGCATAATTTATGGGTTCATTTGTTTCCTCATTAACTACAAGTAATATGTCACTTCGAATTAAATAATAAATTGAAATGATGGGACATAAAACCACACAGAGAAAATTAAAATTAGTGAGCCTAATATTGTATATCTGTGGTTTCGAGATTTAATTTTCATAATTAAAATATTTACGAAAACTTCCGACTGAAATTCAATCAGTATTCATTGAGCACAACATGCAGATAAACACCATATAGCGTTACTTCCCATTAGGAACCTTTAACTTCAAATATACAAATTAACCTTCTCCACAACTTAATCGTTTTCGCGCTCCTTGCTCTTGGTTTTCCGTTTTAATTCAGAAATCCATATTTATAACTTTGTAGGTTTAGTTTAATTATCAACTTCCAACTTCCAACTTCCAACTTCCAACTTCCCATTTCCAATTTCATAAATCGTATTTCCGTGTACCTTTGCCTTTCAATTTAAAAAAAAGCAAAATCCGCAAGACGGTGTATTTACGCAAAAATAACGACAGAGAAATCCTTATAAAAGTTATATGATAATGAACGGTTGGAAACTTTTGTTGCTTTTGGCTGAGGGAAACTTGGAAAAATGCAGCAAAACCTCAAAGGAACACCTGATTACGTATGGGTTGAAATTTCACAGAGTGCTTCCAGATTTTATGATTTAAGGAAGGGGAATTCAAAAGGAACGAATTTTTTTGGTGGAAGTTGGGTTACGATTTTGAGGATGAATTCCACAAAGACCTTCGCCACGATAGACCTTGGGTGTGCTTTCGATGAGCCACCTGCGAGTACGGATGAGTTTTTAACACATGTTCCTACACCTTGGTTGGACAACAAACACACCGTTTTCGGAAATGTAGTGGAAGGCAGGACGTTGTTGATAACTCTTGCCGTATAACTTTATACTATGCAAAAAGTTG
This sequence comes from uncultured Flavobacteriaceae bacterium, assembly GCA_963716065.1. Classification (GTDB taxonomy): domain Bacteria; phylum Bacteroidota; class Bacteroidia; order Flavobacteriales; family Flavobacteriaceae; genus Aequorivita. Next base: position 3,645,551 of record OY970287.1, on the reverse strand, counting down.
AAATTATTCGCGTTGTGTAGTAGGAGCTAAAAAGTGGAATGCTGTGGAAGCTTTTAGAAGCTTTACAGGTGAAAGAGAGAGCGAATTGCAAATATGAAAGCACAGGAAGAGGAGAAATTAAAAAGGTTTCAGAAGGTTTTGATATAATGTATAGCCGGATTATAAAATAATTCAAAAAGGGAATGGTGAAAGCTCAAAAAGGCAAAACAGTTTCCGTGCATTACAAAGGAATGCTTACCGACGGAACCGAGTTTGATTTTTCTCTTATAAAAGAAGCCAACCTATTCCATTGGGAATGGGCCATGTAATTGAAGGTTGGGATGAAGGCATTCAATTTGCACATTGGTGACAAGGCTAGATTTGTAATTCCATCGCACATCGCTATGTGAACGCGGTGCTGGTGGGGTTATTCCTCCAAATGCTACCGATCCATGTGGAATTGATGGATGTTTCTTAGGTTCAAAAGAGACTCTTCAAACTTCAAAGTTTAAAGTTTAGCAATTGCTCAATTTCTTGTTAATTTGTGCAAAATCATTATCTAGGAAATTGAAAAACTAAAATACCCCAACGTAATTTCGATTGTCCTTCAAGTATTACTGCTGATATTCAGCAAGCCTCATTTCCATTTTGGAACATTTTCCGAATATGTTGAATAATTTGGTGAGTTCGCTTTCAGAAAATCAACTGAACACACCATACAGGTGGTGAAGGTTGGACGGTTAGGAAACGATACATTACATTGATGATACAGCCATCACAATGTCATACTCCGTTATGAAAGTGGGCGTTAAAATTGCCAACAATAAGTGTACGATGAAAAAGCTCGGCAGAAACTGCCGATGCCAAAAACGCACCCATTGACTTTTGAAGCGGCAATAAATTTGCACTGCAAAATGGGTTTATTTGATTAAAGGATTATCGCAGGAACAATTGCTGCAGAGAATTTCACCACCCAAGTTAGAAGATTAATTATAGTTTGATTTGAAAACCGTTGGCAGTTACGATTTCCGGATAGCAATCATCATTATGCGCACATTGGCAAAATTTATTGAAACGGGAAGGTTGGAAGTAATTTTCAGTTTTGCATTTAATTAAAAATAAAAAGCCCCTCGTCAGGGGCTTTTTGGCTATCTCAAAGAAATAAATAATTATTTTTTAATTTTTGGTATTATAATAATCCATTACTGCGTCTTGTAGTCATTAATGTTCACTGCTGCATATTTTTAAAAGTTTGATTATAGAGCATTTTTTGTTTCATCCCCAGATTTTTACTGCCAGTTCCATATCTTTCAATTAAAACAAATTTAAAATTAAGCTCTTGAGTATCAATAAATCGAGCTGAGTGCCAATTGAACCCAACGTAATATAATATGTTGCTACACTTTCGCCGAAGTCCAAGTATGGCATCGGGTACCAAAATGTTTTCAGCATTGCTTATATAGCCGCTAAAACAACCCCATTATGATGTCCGGCAATTAAATTCGGCCAGTCGAAAAACATTGTTATTTCCAGTCAAAGCAACATTTTCAAAAACATAGGTTTTTACGTTAGCGTTACCATCTTCTCCCCAATTCCCTGTTGACCATCAACACCATCAGTGCCGGATCCTTTTCCATCTTCAGGGGAACAAGCAGCAGTTAATACAATTGTAAATAAAGCAATCATAATAAATTTCAAATTTGATTTCATAAGTTTTAAGTTTTAAAAATATTTATATTTATGAAGCAAAACTACAGGAGTGGGCGGACCGCTAAAAAGGCGCTATATACCATGCAACAGTTTAAATAGACAAACAACAATTTATACTTTTTAAATGGTCCCTTTGACATAAAACTGCCTCGAAATTTATTTGAGACGGTTATTCTTTAGAAAGAGAGTGTTGTATGAAAACTAATTTTTTATGATTTTATTCATGTTTCACTGCCAATGGTAACTTTCATAATATAGGTGCCACTGGAAAATCCGCTAACATTAATTTCTGAAGTAATTGCATCCATTTTTGGTTAAGCACGTTGGCCTATTCCAAAAGGTTATAACCTAAATATGCATTATTTATTATTTATTTTGCTTTTAAATTAATAGGCTGCTTGTTGGATGAGGATAAAAAATGAAATCTTTTAAAGCAATTTCATTTACCCCCAAAACATTGCTATTAGAGTCAAAATATAGACCTGTGCTGTTGGAATATAAACTGCAATTGCATTTCCATCAGCATCTTCAGCTACAGCGGAAACAACTTTCGTTCAACAGTAATAAGATTGTCTGATATCAAAAATCGTCCAACTCTCCATCGTTGTAATTTATTACGTTACACAGCTTGCATCAGTCTTATTTCCAAGAGATGCTTTAATTATTTATTATTTCTTCTTTTACACCAAGCATCCCAAAATCCGAATATTTCATGTATTTGTCCACAGAATATGACTTATTCTCCTTCAGTCGGCACGTGTCCTTGTACCAAAATAGTCGTAGTTGGATGTCACCCGCTAATTTTTGTGAAGAGATTACTAAAACACTATATTCGCTAGCGATATGAATATCCTTTGTATCTCTGAAATACTCCCTCTGTTATTATACGTGGTGTTTCCCAGCCTGTTGGGTCATTAAAATTTGTATTGGCAGCAAAGTAAAAAATTCCCGTATTAAGTCCAAATAAATGCTACATAAGTGCCAACCTTACCGATATGTAAATGCATATTTCTTCGGCTGATCCAAAAAATCACATCCCACTCCAACCTAAAACCTGTACTGTTTACGTTGCTTCTGGCAGAATGAGAAATATGGCTTTTATATAAACAGCAAATAATTGAGAATTATCAATATATGAGTAATCTACATCTATGTCAAAAAATAATACCGTATTTATAAATTCTGAGTTGAACCCGACCTGCTAATCTTGAAACGTAAATTTTGAATCCTCACCCACCGAAAGATAAGTTGTAAAAAGATATTTGGTAGGACCACTATCCATGACTATTTTCATTTTTGTTATATCGTTGCCAACATCTGCGTGCTCATAATGAAAAGGAACTCTATTGTTCGGTATCTAATAAATAGTGATAGCATCATTTCCCAATCCATAACGTACTCTATTTTCATAGGACGCTACATAGATTGTACCGCTTAGAGCTAAATCTACATCAACTCCACTAACAAAGTTTGCATCCAATTCAAATACTTATTTATCAGTTTTGGTTGTTGGCTACATAAGGCTTGGTTTTTATAGCCAATGGTGGGAACGGTTCAGTTTCTGTAATTTGGATATTTGGTCCAAATTCTACCGCTATAGTTGAATTTATTTCTTGTGAAGCAGCGATTATGGCTTTTTGGTTTCATCTAGGAATCTGCATTTTTAAGTGCTAGTTGAGTGCTTTTAGTTCTGGTGTTCTTTGTAGAACTTCCTGGGGCTATTTCCATTTTGTGCTTGTGATTTCTGCTACAAAACACACATTAATATTGTAATTGCATTTTTCATAATTTCTATTTCTTGTTATTTGTGAATATTTATATTTATGAAGCGAAATTATGGGTGTGGTGGATTTTAAAAAAGGCATGTAACAGTTTTAATAGATAAACAACAATAATTTTTCACCAAATAATGATAATTTGCTATATGCGAAATGAAAAAATAACCGCCACAACATTTGAGACCGGCTACTTCAATTGAAATTTATTGGAGCTAAATCTAAAATCATTTTTGACCAATTTCCGTTTCGTTGTCGATAGTAACTTTCATAACATATGTGCCACTTGAAAGACCACTTACATTAATTTCTGAAGAAAGTGTATCAAAGTTCGTTCAATACCTGCTGACCCAAAAGATTATAAACCAACTACATTATTTATTGGTGATTTTGCTTTTAAATTAATGGTGCTGCTTGAGGGATTAGGATAAAAAACGAAACCGCTTAAAGCATTATCCCCAACTTCAAGTATGCCGTTGGTATCAAAATATAACCTGTTCTATTTAATGATGTGTCAAAATAGCATCATGATTAATGCCGTCTTCATCATTGTACTTACTTTAAAGAATCATGCTTCTGAAATATTAAGACAATCCAATAGCTGTGCACGTGGATTCTTCCCGCAGTAGCTGAAGACACGAATGGTAATGCAATTGCTGTTTACATTGGTGCAAATAGAACAGGTTTATATTTTGATACCAACGGCATACTTGAAGTTGGGGATAATGCTTTAAGCGGTTTCGTTTTTTATCCTAATTCCTCAAGCAGCACCATTAATTTAAAAGCAAAATCACCAATAAATAATGTAGTGGTTTATAATCTTTTGGGTCAGCAGGTATTGAACAAAACTAGATACACTTTCTTCAGAAATTAATGTAAGTGGTCTTTCAAGTGGCACATATGTTATGAAAGTTACTATCGACAACGAAACAGGAACTTATAAAATCATCAAGAATTGATTTAGATTTAGCTCCCAATAAATTTCAATTGAAGTAGCCGTCTCAAATACAATGTTTGTGGCGGTTATTTTTTCATTTCGCATATAGCAAATTATCATTTGGTGAAAAATTATTGTTGTTTATCTATTAAAACTGTTACTCGTATATAATGCCTTTTTTAAAATCCACCACACCCATAATTTCGCTTCATAAATATAAATATTCACAAATAACAAAATAGAAATTATGAAAAATGCAATTACAATATTAATGTGTGCTTTTTGCCTTAGCGGAATCACAGCACAAAATGGAGATGGCCCAGGAAAGGCTGTTCTACAAAGAACACCAGAACTAAAAGCACTCTATGCAAAAGAACTAGCACTTAAAAATGCAGGAGATGTTGCTGGACTGGAAGCAAACCAAAAAGCCATAATCGCTGCTTGGCAAGAAATAGATTCAACTATAGCGGTAGAATTTCAACCTATCCAAATTACAGAAACTGAACCGTTCCCACCATTGGCTATAAAAACCAGACCTTATGTAGCCAACAACCAAAACCTAAAGTGGACTGATGATCTTGAATTGGATGCAAACTTTGTTAGTGGAGTTGATGTAGATTTAGCTCTAAGCGGTACAATCTATGTAGCGTCCTATGAAAATAGAGTACGTTATGGATTGGGAAATGATGCTATCCGTATTTATAAATCTACGAACGATGGAGTTTCCTTTTCATTATGGGGCACAGCAAGTGTTGGCGACGATATAACAAAAATGAAAATGACTTTGATGGATAGTGGTCGCTACCAAATATCTTTTTACAACTTATCTTTCGGTGGGTGGGGTTCTACAAAATTTACGTTTCAATTTAGCAGGTCAGGCCCATTAGACTCAGAAACTATAAATACCGGTATTAAAGATTTTGACATAGATGTAGATTACTCATATATTGATAATTCTCAATTATTTGCTGTTTATATAAAAGCCAATAATATTCTCCATTCTGCCAGAAGCAACGTAAACAGTACAGGTTTTGGTTGGAGTGGGGAATATAATTTTGGAGATGCAGCCAAAGAATGTGCGTTTACATATGGTAAGGTTGGCACTTATGTAGCATTTATTGGACTTAATACGGGAAATTTTTACTTTGCTGCCAATACAAATTTTAATGACCCAACAGGCTGGGAAACGCCACGTATAATAACAGAGGGAGATATTTGGGATACAAAGGATATTAGTATGGCTGGCGAAAGAATGTCAACTAATGATTATAGTGTTTTAGTAATCTCTTCACAAAAATTAGCGGGTGATCCAACTGACTATTTTGGTACAAGGACACGTGCGACTGAAGGAGATATAGAGTCATATTCTGTCGACGATACAGTTGGAGATCTCGGATTTTGGGATGCTTGGTGTAGAAAAGAAGATGATAATAAAATAATTAAAGCATCTTTTGGAAATAAGACTGATGCAAGCTGTAACGTAATAAATTACAACGATGGAGAGTTGGACGATTTTGAATTAGTATCAGACAATCTTATTACTGTTGAACGAGGTTCTTCCGCTGTAGCTGAAGATGCTGATGGAAATGCAATTGCAGTTTATATTGGCCCAAACAGCACAGGTCTATATTTTGACTCTAATAGCAATGTTTTGGGGGTAAATGAAATTGCTTTAAAAGATTTCGTTTTTTATCCTAATCCAGCAAGCAGCACTATTAATTTAAAAGCAAAATCAATAATAAATAATGTTGCGGTTTATAACCTTTTGGGCCAACAGGTATTTAACCAAAAAATGGATGCAATTACTTCAGAAATTAATGTTAGCGGATTTTCCAGTGGCACCTATATTATGAAAGTTACCATTGGCAGTGAAACAGGAAGCTATAAAATCATAAAAAATTAGTTTTCATACAACACTCTCTTTCTAAAAGAATAACCGTCTCAAATAAATTTCGAGGCGGTTTTTTATGTCGAAAAGGACATTTTAAAAAGTATAAATTGTTGTTTGTCTATTTAAACTGTTGCTGGTATATAGCGCCTTTTTTATGCTTCACCATACCTGTAGTTTTGCTTCATAAATATAAATATTTTTAAAACTTAAAACTTATGAAATCAAATTTGAAATTTATTATGATTGCTTTATTTACAATTGTATTAACTGCTGCTTGTTCCCCTGAAGATGGAAAAGATGGCACTGATGGTGTTGATGGTCAACAGGGAATACGGGGAGAAGATGGTAACGCTAACGTAAAAACCTATGTTTTTGAAAATGTTGCTTTGACAACTGGAAATAACAATGTTTTTCAACTAGCCGAACTTGATCAGGACATCATAGATAATGGGGTTGTTTTGGGCTATATAAGCAATGCTGAAAACGTTTGGTACCCAATGCCATACTTGGACTTCGGCGAAAGTGTAGCAATATATTATATTACGTTGGGTTCATTGGCACTCAGCTCGACTATTGATACTCAAGAGCTTAATTTTAAATTTGTTTTAATTGAAGGAGGTTCTGGAACTGGCGGTAAAAAATCTGGGGATGAAGCAAAAAATGCTATTTATGATGAACTTAATTCTGCGGGCGTGAACATTAATGACTACAACGCAGTAATGGATTATTATAATACCAAAAATTAAAAAATAATTATTTATTTCTTTGAGATAGCCAAAAAGCCCCTGACGAGGGGCTTTTTATTTTTAATTGAATCAGAAACTGAAAATTACTTCCAACCTTCCCGTTTCAATAAATTTTCAATGTGCGCATAATGATGATTGCTATGCCATGCGTAACTGCCAACGGTTTCAATCAAACTATAATTAATATTTCTAGCTGGGTGGTGAAATTCTCTTAGCAATTGTTCCTGCGATAATCCTTTAATCAAATAAACCCATTTTGCATGCAAAGTATTTATTGCCGCTAAAGAAAGTTCAATGGGTGCGTTTTTGGCATCGGCAGTTTCTGCCCAAGCTTTTTCATCGTACACTTTTATTGTTGGCAATGTTTCTGTTAACGCCCACTTATAACGAGTGTATGCATTGTGATGGCTGTCATAAATGTGATGTATCGTTTGCCTAACCGTCCAACCTTCAGGCCTGTATGGTGTGTTCAGTTGATTTTCTGAAAGCGAACTCACCAAATTATTCAACATATTCGGAAAATGTTCCAAAATGGAAATCCAGGCTTGCTGAATATCAGCAGTGATACTTGAAGGACAATCGAATTTACCGATTGGGTATTTTAGTTTTTCAATTTCCACAATAATGATTTACGATTGACGATTGACAATTGTTGAACTTTTAAACTTTGAACTTTGAACCTTGAACCTAAGAAACATCCATCAATTCCACATCAAAAATCAAGGTAGCATTTGGAGGAATAACCCCGCCAGCACCGCGTTCGCCGTAAGCAATGTGCGATGGAATTACGAATTTAGCCTTGTCGCCAATGTGCAACAATTGAATGCCTTCATCCCAACCTTCAATTACATTGCCCATTCCCAATGGAAAATCAATGGGTTGTTTTCTTTTATAAGAAGAATCAAACTCAGTTCCGTCGGTAAGCATTCCTTTGTAATGCACGGAAACTGTTTTGCCTTTTTGAGCTTTTGCACCATTCCCTTTTTGAATTATTTTATAAAGAAGTCCGCTATCGGTTCTATCAAAACCTTCTGAAACCTTTTTAATTTCTGCCTCTTCCTGTGCTTTCATATTTGCAATTCGCTTCTCTCTTTCACCTGTAAAGCTTCTAAAAGCTTCCACAGCATTCCACTTTTTGGCTTCCTCGCCAACGCGAATAATTTCAACTTTTTGCATAGTATGACCCTGCGCAACGCTATCAACAACGTCCTGCCCTTCCACTACATTTCCGAAAACGGTGTGTTTGTTGTCCAACCAAGGTGTAGGAACATGTGTGATAAAAAACTGGCTGCCGTTACTCGCAGGCCCTGAGTTTGCCATAGAAAGCACACCCGGACTATCGTGGCGAAGGTCTTTGTGGAATTCATCCTCAAAATCGTAACCCGGTCCGCCGGAACCCGTTCCTTTTGGATCCCCTCCTTGAATCATAAAATCTGGAAGCACTCTGTGAAATTTCAACCCATCGTAATAAGGTGTTCCTTGAGGTTTTGCTGCATTTTCCAAGTTTCCCTCAGCCAAGGCAACAAAGTTTCCAACCGTTCCAGGCGTTTTATCGTGTGTAAGCTTTATAAGGATTTCTCCTTTTTCTGTCGTTATTTTTGCGTAAATACCGTCTTGCATTTTGTTTTTTTTAAATTGAAACGCAAAGGTACGGAAATACGATTTATGAAATTGGAAATGGGAAGTTGGAAGTTGGAAGTTGGAAGTTGGAAGTTGATAATTAAAGGTTGAAGGTTGAAAGTTATAAATATGAATTTGTGAATTCTAAATTATAATCAAGAACCAAGAGCCAAGAGCCAAGAGCGAAAACGATTAAGGTTGTTGGAAGAGGTTAATTTGTATATTTGAAGTTAAAGATATAATGGGAATAACGCTATATGGTGTTTATCTGCATGTTGTGCTCAATGAATACTGATTGAATTTCAGTCGGAATTTTTCGTAAATATTTTAATTATGAAAATTAAATCTCGAAACCACAGATATACAATATTAGGCTCACTAATTTTAATTTTCTCTGTGTGGTTTTATGTCCATCATTTCAATTTATTATTTGATTCGAAATCATATATTACTTGTAAGGCAGTTAATGAGGAAACAAATGAACCCATAAATTATGCGGAAATTGAAGTTACGCGGATTGAAAAAGCTTGGTATGCAATGTGGTCGACTCAGAAAATAATAAGTGGTAATACTAACGAAATCGGAGAGTTCACCTTTCAAATAAGTGAATCAAAAAGATATTATGTATCATTATCAAAAACTTATAAAAAAAGATTTATAGGAGATGATCAAAATTTAGTTGGCGGTGATGAATTTGAAGGAGATGAAGTGAAAAATGGAGAAATAATAGTAATCCCCTGTGGAAAGCAAAAAAGGGTGCACTGAGCACAACATTGTATAACCGCAATTACGGCGGATTCGACTGCGTCCGGCACGAGCACGAATTGCGAATTGGCGAAGCAATCCACGCGTAATTGCTAACTTCCGTGCTTATCCGAAAAAACATTAAATTTAATCCCGTAACTGCGGTTATACTAAACGTTGTATACAATCCCTCATAGACCCCAAGAAACTTCAGTACGTTGGCTAACGTAAAAATCCGTAATTTTATAGGTATTAACCTTAGCTCTTTGCAAGGCCGTTTTTCAAAGTGTTGCTATTTTATGAAAGCACGAGCGCAATCCTGGTTGAAATGTTTGCCATCAGTACATTGGCGATACACTTGGTGTAATCCCGTTCAGAATAATTTCTTTGCCTAAAGCACATTTCCCTAGAGCTTTTAAATTTTATGGATATGGAAGAACAAATTAGTTTAGATGTGGTCAATAAAAATGCCGCAGGTATTGATATTGGTAGCAGAAGTCATTGGGTGGCAGTTGGTCAGAGTGATGATTTAATCCAAGGGTTTGGCGTCTACAATGAAAATCTTTATGAATTAGCAGATTGGCTTTTAGCACACAATATAGCCACTGTTGCTATGGAAAGCACTGGTAATTATTGGCAAAATCTGCACGCTGTCCTAATCTCCAAGGGATTGGATGTTACCCTTTGTAATGGAAAGTTTACCAAGAACATCAAAGGAAAGAAAACAGATGTGAAAGACTGTCAATGGATACAAAAACTGCATAGCCTAGGATTATTGTCGTCCAGCTTTCTACCAGATGAAGATACCGAGGTGTTAAGGACTTTTACAAGACATAGGCACAATCTCATCAAGCAAGCTGCCTCTGCGACCAAAAAGATGCAAAAGTACCTTAGATTGATGAACATTCGTCTTGATGTGGTAGTTAAAGATGTCGTAGGGCTTACAGGGCTTAAAATTATCAGGGCGATTGCTCTAGGGGAAACCGACCCAAAAAAGCTAGCTGCCTTAAGACATTACAACTGCAAAAAAAGTGAAGAGGAAATTGCCAAAGCGCTACATAGCAATGGCCGTAAGGACTTCCTCTATGCACTTAAGGACGAGCTAGATACCTATGAGTTCATTCAGAAGAAAATCAGGGAATGTGATGACCAGATTGCAGAAAAACTAGACGAGATAATAGGTAAGGATCCTGAAAAACAAGAACACCATATTGACAAAAAACCTTATAAACGCATCAATAAAAACACACCTAAAGACATTGATATCAATTTAAAGTCCTACCAAATGTTCAAGGGCACAGACCTCCTTGCCATAGAAGGAATGAGCTATAATACCGTACTTACCATTATGAGTGAAGTAGGCTATGACGGTATCAAAAAATTCAAGACCGCAAAGCATTTTACTTCTTGGTTAAGACTTGCGCCTAACAATAAGGTCAGTGGTGGAAAAGTGTTGTCAAGTAAAATAGGAAAAGGTAGTAGCAGGCTTAAAATTGCTCTAAGGAATGCCGCAAATGCCATAGGAAATCTAAAAGACAGTACACCGCTCAGAGATTTTTTTCATAGAATCAATTTTAGAAAAGGACGTGTCTCAGCCATAACAGCTACTGCAAGAAAACTAGCAGTTATCATTTGGAATATGGTCACTAAAGGAATTGCATATCAAAATCCAGAAGGCTATCTATTCCTAGACCAAAAAAGAAAACTAGGGCTGGTAAAGAGAATTAGAAAACAAATTGATAAATTTGGACTGACTAATGATGATTTGCAAATAACTGTAAATCAGTGATATAATTTTACGTTAGTCAGAATGCGAAAAAATCAAGGTCGATTCAAAAAAAAGTAATCCAAAAACTGAATAACCAAATATCAAAAGAACATTATGAATAAAACTAAAACACTCTCATTTAGACCAATCCTTTTAATTGGATTATTATTAATTGTTGGTTGTTCAAACGTTGACAACTCAAAATCTATGTCGACTGACAAAAAGGATTCTGAAATCGCAAAGAAAGAACTCGATAGTGCATTTAAAAAAATGTGGGAAAATGTGACTCTCACAAATGCGACTGAATATTTCAAAACTGATGTTTCTGACAGTTTCTTTACGGTAAATGCAGATGGAATAGTTCAAAATAAAGCAGAATTACTCGCTGACAAAAAACGACTTGAAATACTTGAAATTTTGAGTTTTGAATTTTTCGACCAACAGATAAAAGTTTATGACAATGTTGGAATTATTAACGGAAGAATAAAAGCCTTTTCAGAAGGAACATATGTTGGCGAAGTTTTTTATACTGCAATATTTGTAAAACAAAATGACATTTGGAAATATGAAAACTGGCAGGGAACTTGGACAAAAGATTCACCGCCACCACCATCTTTTGCTTCGGAGAATGAAACAGATAATTAACAAAAAAAGCACAGCATACAACACCGTATAAAAATAATTGCGGTTTAGTGCTTAATCAAAGGTCGTTGCGTGTTTGTAACATCTGATTTTCCTTCGGAAAATCCTCGCATACAAACCCGCAACTATTCTTATACCTAAACGTTGTGCTTCATTACCAGGAATGTACTTTCCTGAAATAGGTTGACTAAAAATTAATCATTTAATTATAGTCACTTATGAAAACACAAAATGAACACTGGCGAAAAAAAAGCTATCAAAAAGTAACTTTAGAAACTAAACTTTTAGTCGTTGACCAAATCCTGAACGGTCAAGTATCCACAAACTTTGCTTCTAAAAAGTATGATGTTCCCAGAACTACAATTACCTATTGGTTGAGAAAATACAGTACTTTGGTACAACAAAACACAGGTATGAGTAAAAACGATGAGATTAAAAAATTAAAGGAACGCATTGAAGAACTGGAGTTTGTAAAGGACTTCCAACAAGATATTATCGCTGATATGGAACTTATTACAGGCGTCGATATGTCAAAAAACTCATTGCCCAAAACATTAGCAAAAGAGATAGAACTGAAGAAGAAAAACCGTTTAAAAGAAAATGGCTCTATCAATGTTTTGGGATTAGTAAACAAGCCTTCTACAAACGACTCAGAACCCAACAAAAACAAGAGCTAGACCATCAAATAATACTTACACTGGTCAAGGACTATCGTAAAAAAGTAGGCTCTGAAACGGGTGGAATAAAACTTTACGGTGCACTTAAACAAGACTTTATAAACGCTGGCATCAAAATGGGCAGAGATAAATTCTACCGGTTCCTAAGGCTACATAAGCTTTTGGTCCCTAAAAGAAAAAATCACATCACCACAACAAACTCAAATCATATGTTTAAAAAATATAAAAACCTGGTAAAAGGCCACGTTCCTAAACGACCAGAACAACTCTGGGTAAGTGATATAACCTACATTAAAACCGAAAATGGGCATAACTATTTAGCATTGGTGACAGATGCCTATTCTAAACAAATTATGGGCTATAATCTAGACAACCATATGAGAACATCGCTTTGCACAGAGGCGCTCGCTATGGCTATAAAAAATAGAAAATATCCAAGTCAAAAGCTTATTCATCACTCGGACAGGGGATTCCAATACTGCAATCCTAAATATACCGAATTTGCTGAAAATAACGGAATTACGATGAGTATGGCCGAACAGTACGACCCTTACGAAAACGCTGTCGCTGAACGTATTAACAGAACGCTCAAATACGAATATGGCCTAAAACAAACAATCAAAAACACAGATTTAGCCCAAAAAATGACACATCAAGCAGTGTATATCTATAACAATTTAAGAACACATTTTAGCCTGGGCTTAAGAAAACCAGCGGAAGTACATTTAAATCCAAACATCAAATACAAGCCGTATCGAAAAAATAAGGTAAATTTACCTGAACTTACGATTTAAGAAAAGACCCAGAAAGTTATTCTGATTTTTTTGGCCAATTTAAAAGGCCATAAAAAAAATCGGAAATAACTTTCGTGAAAAGTAAAAAATAAACCTTGAAAAAAGGTCAACCTATTTCAGTATAATACAAAAAGATTCCGAAAACATTCAAAAACTATACTTATCTTTGACGTTAGTAACGTAAAAAGATATGATATTATCCTTTGGTTCAAAAGAAACAGAGCAAATCTGGAACGGAATCCGAGTTAAGAAAATGTCGATAGATATTCAAAACATTGGACGTCGGAAATTAAGAATGTTGAACAACTCGCAAGATATTTCCGATTTGCGAATTCCACCATCGAACCGACTTGAAAAACTGACCGGAAAATTAAGCGATTTTTACAGTATTCGGATTAACAAACAATGGAGGATTATTTTCTCTTGGGATAATGGAAACGCAGGTGAAGTGGAAATAATTGATTATCACTAAAAAAGTAAAAAATGGAAAAATTAGCAAATGTTCATCCTGGAGAAATATTGAATTATGAATTTCTTGAGCCTTTGGAAATTACGGCATACCGACTTTCCAAAGATTTGAAAATACCTCAAACCCGCGTTTCGGAAATTATTAAAGGAAACCGTAGAATTACCGCAGATACCGCTTTACGACTGAGCAAATATTTTGGGAATTCGGCAAAATTTTGGCTCGGTATCCAAAACGATTTCGATATCGAAGAAGAAAAAGAAAATAAGGAAAAAGAACTGAACGAAATAAAGCAACATGTGGATAAAAACGTTGCCTAGCAGTGCATAACCGCAATTTGCTTCGCCCGTTCGCTAAGCTCGGGTCGGCGGATTCTACTACGTCCGGAACGAGCACGAAGTGTGAATTGGCGAAGCAATCCACACGTAATTGCTACCATAGGCCTATCCGAAAAACATTAAATTTAATCCCGTAACTGCGGTTATATAAAACGTTAAACAAGCCCACTATCCCCCATCCTCTTCAGTCTTTGTTCCCTGCGGCTGAAAATCTACGGGAAAACTATTATCATCGGGTATTATTGGAAGCTCAGATTCCAACATCATTTTTTTGTTGAAAAGCTTTTGGTACAGTTCCCTAAACGTATTGAAATCTACCGAATACGAAATACCCGTACCCTGTTCAAAAATTTGATCTTCGCCAATAAATTGTAAATCTGCTTGACGGTTAAAGAATTTCATCCGCAAACTTCCATCGTCATTAATTAGCCATTGCACTTCAATATCGCCCGCAACGGCGGTTTCATTTATCCCACCTACGGGAACCCCTACTTTTCCGTTTATAAGGATGCGTTCATTAATTTGTGTGGAAAGTGTAATCCCAAAGCGATCTGCGGTTGCCTGATCGGGAGTTCTATTGCCCACTTGATAATCCAAACCAACCTTGAATTTGCTATCTTGATCGGTAAACAGTTCATTCACCAAAGCTGAAACCCTATCTGCTAAGGAATTTCCGAAGGCATTGGAACCTGCATAATTATCATTTACGAAAGAGTTTGACGCCAATAAAAATAGAGCTTGGTTCTGTTTTTGATCTTCATTTTGAAGTTTGTATTGAAGCTCACTTTTTAAAGTTGAGCTAACCCTCGGAAAATCAATATCGAATGAAAGTGCAGGCTGTGCAAGTTCTCCATCCAAACCGACATAAACTTCAACTGGAATTTTTGTATTTATGGAAGGATTGTCCAATAGAACCGAAGGATTCGCTTGCGTTCTGTAAACGGCACTAAGGCTTAAGTTGGCACGTTCCGGCGCACCATCCCAAGTTATGTTTCCTCCATGAACCACTTCTATATTTCGTTGAATTATTCCACCATACCTAAAATCATACTGCCCTTCAAAAACCTGAAAATCTCCATACATCTGGAATTTTCCATTGGTATTTATTTCTATAAGAAGAATTCCCGCTCCACGACCCTTTAAGGTTGAATTATTTACTTTATCCACCACCACTTCTACTTCAGCATTTTTGTTGATGTCAAGGTCGAAATTTAGAGAAAGCCCCTTTATTTCTTCTGAAACCGTTGTTTCACCATTTATACGAGCTGCTTTTTCCTGTGGCGAAAGGAAACGAACAAAGGAATCATCACTGATGGATTCAGTGTCGCTAATAGGAATTTTGAAAGTTGTTCCCTCTTCCGTAGTCGCATTCACATTAATCACAAGTTCGTCAATAGGTCCTTTAATGGAAGCATCTCCACTTATAAAAGCGGTTCCGTAATAAAGTGCGTCTTCTTCTGGCGGTGTATCCAACACCACCAATCTTTCAGGCGCGTCAATTAGAAGATTTAATTCCCAGTCGCTAAAATTGTTGTGGGTTGCATTTCCAGAAATAAGCCCTTCTGTTTTATATTTTTTATCGATAATACCGGTATATCCTATTTGAAATTTATTCTTGGTTACAATAATTTGGGCATTGTTTTCAATGTCAAAATCTGTGTTGAGATAAGGAATTTTTAAACCGCTGTTTTCCAAACTAAATCGTCCTAAAATATCGGGTGATTTGTAGCTTCCGGAAACTTTTGCATTCCCCGAAATCAATCCACGAATATCTGTAATTACATCAGCTCCAAATGGGCTGAAGGCCTGCATATTGAATTCGTTTAAATCTATATTTAACTGTATTTGGGGATTTTGGGCAGAAACATCAATTTGCCCAACAGCGTTTATTGATTTCACATCATTGTTAGTGAGCGAAGTATTTATATTGTACTTCGTTAAATCCTCATTGCCATCAATTTTCAAATTCAAATCCCCAAATGGAATATCGTTGATGTTTACACCATCAATGGTTACAGAACTATTTGGGTAATAGGCTCCGTTTTTCTGAAGAAAATCAAACTTTCCGTTCATATTTCCTTTTAAGCGGAGGCTATCAATATCTGGCGTTAAATTTCCAATATTTACATCCTTAAAACGAACTTTCAAGTCTTTATAGGTAGAGTCGCGAATTACCCCAGCCAGTTGTATAATTTCATCATTATGGCTCAAAACCAATGAATTGATTCGAACTTCTTTAAAGTTATCATCAAACACAACCTTGTTCAGACGGTTGTTGTTTTCATTCAAATACCAAACATTTTCTTTATAGGTAATTTCAGATCTTTTCACACCGATAACCGACTTGCCTTCAGGGTTGATAGTATGGTATAACGAAAGGTTGAAAAGATCTTCTTTCTTCTTTCCGCCAGCAAACTCTGCACGCACATACATGGTATCGTTCAAGGTTTTATTGATGACATTTAAACCTTTCAGATTATAAAAACCAGTATAAATAGAATCTGCCGATATATATGTGTTATATAGTGGGTTATCATTATCTACTTGAATGTTTAATTTGCCTATATAATTATTAAGAATAATAACTTCTGGCGATCGAAAATCCAATTCAAACTTTGACTCATCGGAAGAAACTGAACCCCGCATTCGGGTATTATCCCCAAATTTTAATTGCGGAACAAACACATCAATAATCTTATTATAAACCACAAACTCATAATCTATATATTGATTTGTGGTAACCTCCTGCGGAATGTAATTGGTGTAAATACTAGCAACCCCATTCTGAAAAAGATTGGGAATATCTGCTATTAAAAATTCCCCAGAGATTTCACCAGTAATGATATCAGGTGAATTAATTTCAATTGTTCTTACATTCCCTTCAAAAGTTGAAGCTACAGTAAAGTCGTCAAAATAGTAATCATCGCGCTCATTTTGATAAAACGTTTGGCTGAAATTAATGGTTCCCGTAACATCATCAATCGTTTTCCCAGCCATATCTACTATAACCTTACCTGTAAAAACAGAAATGCTATCTCGTTTTAAAAGGTTCAATTTATTCAGCTCGGCATATTCCACGTTTGCTTCAAAATCAAGTTGATTTGTTTCCGAAGAAGCGTCAATAAGCCCTTTAAATTGTAGTTTTAAATTGGGATCGTCTATAGAGAGTTCGCCATTGAATAACGGGTTTTTAAGATTTCCGGTAACCACGATATTTTGATAGTTATATCCTTCAAACGCAAAAGAAGAAATTGTTCCAGAAACTTCAGTGTTAACTGTATTTTTATTAAACCCACGACCATCAAAATCCAAATCTGCAGTCATTTTTCCAAGGGAAGTAGTATTCGCAATTTTACCGAGATTGAAATCTCTCAACACCACATTTCCTCTGTAATAAGCGTAGTCAATATTATCAATATTGCCCATTTTTAGATCTACATTTGCCTGCCCTATTCCGCTTCTTAAAATACTTTTAGTGTTTAATTCACTGCCAACAATTGAAGTATTTCCGTTGAAATTAAAGCTTCCCAATTCTTTCAATTCCACCGGAACAACATCTCCCAAAATACGTGGCATAAACCGCCTTATATCAAAATAGTTAGTGGATATATTGTGGTTTGTAGCAATAACTGAATATTCCTTTTCCTTATCCAAAACATTTTGAAGAAGCAAAATCGCCCTGAATATCGGTATCTGCAGTTTTTAGGTTTAAATTATTGACGGTGAAATTGTTTAAAGTTCCATTTAATTCTGCATCCAATAGAATAATTTGGTCGGGGCTGAATTCATTGTAAAATGCATTCAAATCATTCGAGGAAAGTTTAGAATTCTTCAAGTTGGCAATGATTACAACGTCATTAACAAAATCTGCAAAGCCACTTTTCGAATAATCCAAATCAACATCGCCCACGATTTTTGATTCTAAAGTTTCCATATTCAAATCCTTTAAAGTGATGTTTGTGGAAGTATATGAAAAATCGGCTTGCAGATCTTTGATAGTGATTCCGCGCGCAGCAACCAATGAAAGCGATTTTATATTCGCCTTTATATCAACGTCTTCTATTTCGAAATTATCGGCAACAACATTTACATCATCAAATATAAAAATATCAGTTTTTTCAAGATTTTCGTCGCTTATCTTTATCCGGCTGTTAGATAAAGTGACATCATTTCCAAAGAGCGAAAAAGGCGATTCACTTTCCTTTCCGGTATTGAATTTCTGCGCAAAAATGGAAAGGTTGTCGGTTTCTTCGTCTTTATATGTTTTTACGTAAAGCTTTGCATAATCCAGCGCTATATTACCAAAACCGAGATCACCTTTTATTAAATTCTGAAAGCTGATAATGTTTGTTTGCAGTTCTTTGGCGAAAATAAGCGTGTCTTGGTGATGATCGGCAATATAGACATCGCGGGCATCTACTTCGCCTTTCCAGTTTAGACCTATTCGTCTCACTTGTATATCGGTACCGTAGGTTTCATTAAGATTTGTAGTTACTTTTTTGGCAACCCAAGTTTGAACCGAAGGAATGGAAAAAATAATCACTATAAGCACTAACAGCAATACAATGATTACGAAAGTGCGAACTATTATTTTCCGAAGTTTTTTGATACGCTTTTAAAGTTTTAATTTTACACCCAATAAATATACCTCTTTGCTTTGACACAAAAAGACTGTTATATTCTCGGTATTGAATCTTCCTGCGACGACACTGCCGCAGCCGTAATCAACAACGGTAAAATATTGAGCAATGTTGTTGCCACACAAGCTATTCATGAACAATACGGCGGTGTGGTTCCAGAACTTGCTTCACGCGCGCATCAGCAAAATATTGTTCCGGTCGTGCACCAAGCTTTGCAAAAGGCAAATATCGATAAAAATCAGTTATCTGCTATTGCTTTTACGCGCGGACCTGGCTTAATGGGTTCATTACTTGTAGGCACCTCATTTTCAAAATCTTTGGCGATGGGACTGGGCATTCCGTTGATAGATGTAAACCATATGCAAGCTCATATTTTGGCGCATTTTATTAAAGCCGAAGAACAAACCCCACCAAACTTTCCTTTTTTGGCGATGACCATCAGCGGTGGCCATACGCAGATTGTAAAAGTGACGGACTATTTTGAAATGGAAATAATTGGTCAAACAATAGACGATGCCGTTGGTGAAGCTTTTGATAAAACTGCAAAAATACTGGGCTCCCCTATCCCGGCGGACCTCTGCTTGATAAATATGCACAAAAAGGAAACCCAAAAGCGTTCAAATTTCCAAAGCCGAAAGTTAACCCGATGGATTTCAGTTTTAGTGGTTTAAAGACGTCGGTGCTATATTTTGTTGAAAAGGAAGTGGGTAAAAATCCAAATTTTATTTCTGAAAATATAGAAGACATTTGCGCCAGCATTCAGTTTACGATTGTTGATTATTTAATGGATAAGCTGAAAAATGCTGTAAAAAAAACAGGCATTAAAGAGATTGCAATTGGCGGCGGAGTTTCAGCTAATAGCGGAATTAGGAAAGCTTTAAAGGAAGCCGAAGGAAAATACGGCTGGAAAACGCATATTCCAAAATTTGAGTTTTGTACTGATAATGCGGCGATGATTGCCATTGTTGGCGAATTAAAATTTAAAGCAAAGAATTTTGCGGAAAATAACGTTGTTGCTTCGGCTCGGATGAAATTTTAAATTTAAAAAATATGCAGCTTTTTTATAATCCAAACATTTCAAATACTTCAAAAGAAGTTGTTTTCGATAAAGAAGAAAGCAAGCATATTCTGAAGGTTTTACGGATGAAGGAGGGCGATACTTTTAAAATCACAAATGGAAAAGGCTCCTTTTTTTCTGCTGAAATAACAAATGCAAATCCAAAAGGATGCTCAGTAAAAATACTTTCCGAAGAAATTCAAGCACCACTTCCCTATCAGCTACATTTGGCAGTAGCGCCAACAAAATTAAATGAACGCTACGAATGGTTTTTGGAAAAAGCTACCGAAATTGGGATTTCTGAAATAACACCAATAATTTGCGACCACAGCGAACGTAAAATTATAAAGCCAGAACGTTACGAAAAAATCCTGCAAAGTGCGATAAAACAATCGCTCAAGGCATATTTGCCTATTTTAAATGAAGCGTTTTCATTTAAAGATTTTATAAATTCAGAAAAGACTACGGAAGGTTTAAAATGCATTGCCCATTGTGAGGAAACGGATAAAAAATCCCTAAAATCAGTTTTAAAGCCAAATCAAAAGATTGTCATTCTCATAGGTCCCGAAGGCGATTTTTCTTCCGAAGAAATTGCACTTGCAAAAAAGAATGGATTTATTCCTGTCAATTTAGGAGAAAGTCGTTTACGCACAGAAACAGCGGCAGTTGTGGCTTGTCACAGTGTGGCTTTTATAAATGAATAAAACCTAACCGATTTCAACTTTTCGGCAATGCCGCAAAATTGGAGGAAAAATCTGTTAGGCTTTAATTATATTTTTTGCTGTGACGCAGCGGTAATATCAAAATTTTGGGATTGAACGAATCCAACCAAATTTAACGAATCCCCATTTTCAACCAAATCTGGAATTATTAAACTTCCATTTCCCTCAGTTTTGCTCAGTGAAACTTCAAATTCTTCTACTACAATATTCACGTTGGTAAGTTTTCTTCCGCTATTTTCACCACGCTTTACATTGGTTTCTTTTTTTTCGATGGCGAGTGCAACTTTTAAATCCTTTCCAGCAACATTACCCTCAACTTTATAATTGAAAGTTATTTGGTTTCCATTCTTTTTTATTTCTGAAAATATCACTGTGTTTTCAGAATTAACTTTCAAAAATTTCGACAAATAGCTATTCATTTTTAATTCGTTGGAACCCACAAAATGAACATCGCCATTTACAATTGCTTGGGGTGTGTAAACACTGGAGCCACCAAATTTGCTGCTGTAGCTGTACTGCATATCTGTAAATTCCTTTTTGCTGAAAACATCTTTCCAACCCAAACGATTCCAATAATCAACATGATAAGAAAGAACGAAAACGTTTTTTCCTTCATATTGCTTTTCCACTTTTTCCAAAAGGGCATCTGCGCTTGGGCAACTGCTGCACCCTTGTGAAGTGAAAAGCTGTACGATTGCAAACGGTTCATTCTCAATATCAGTTGCGGGTTCATTTGCAATTGCCACAGATTTATTGGTTTCATTGTTAAAGGAGCACATTCCAAAAATAACGGGGAAAATAAGAAGCAACAATAATTTGTTCATAATAATAATTTTAATGTTTGTCAGTCAGTTTAAAAAAAACTTACATATTGCAAATTTTCCAAAATTGTTTTTCAAGATTATTCTTTCTGAATTTGTACTTTTGAAGCTATGCGAATAAAAATTTTTTCGGCTTTCCTTTTTGTTTTTATCGGAACAATTTCAGCACAGGAAATTGCGCTTTTGCAATACGGTGGCGGTGGCGATTGGTATGCAAATCCCACCTCCCTACCCAATCTTGCAAAATTCTGCAATCAAAATATAAGTACTGCAATCAAAGAAAAAACAGCAACCACTACGCCCGGAAATGTTGATATTTTTGATTATCCATTTGTACATATGACGGGGCATGGCAATGTTTTCTTTTCTGCAGAAGAAGCCCAAAACCTGCAAAATTATTTAGTGAGTGGTGGATTTATTCATATTGATGATAATTATGGTATCGATCAATACATCCGCAAAGAGATTTCAAAAATTTTTCCAAATAAGGAACTTAAAGAACTTCCAGCAAACCATCCTATTTTCAGCTATGTATATAAATTTCCACAGGGAATTCCAAAAATACACGAACACGATGGCAGCAGACCCCAAGCATTTGGAATATATTCGGAAGACAGATTGGTGTTGCTTTACACTTTTGAAACCGATCTTGGTGATGGTTGGGAAAACCCTGAAGTACATAACGACCCACCGAATGTAAGGCTGAAGGCTTTGCAAATGGGAGCAAATATTATCAAGTATGTTTTTGAGAATTAAAACCACATTTGATATCTATCAACCCCCATCTTTGTGCCTTAACAAAACTTTGATTTTTTCTACAAAGGAATATACTATATTTACCGCGTGATAACTCCCTCAAAAGCAATAACCCTTGGTATTTTAAGAGCACTAGCAGTGCTAGTGGGAATTGTGTTTTTGGTATGGTTACTTTATGAGATACAAGCCCTAATTCTTTATATAGGTTTGGCGCTCGTTCTTTCCTTGATAGGAAGACCACTTGTCCTCTTTTTACAGCGAAGATTACGGTTTGGAAATACTTTCGCTTCCGTCATTACCCTTCTATTGATACTCGGTACCTTCAGCTTATTGATGAGTATTTTTGTTCCAATAGTTATTGAACAGGGTAAACATATTTCACAAATTGATTTCGAGCAGGTTAAAGCAGATTTGAATGAATTGAACATCCAAGCCAGTGAATATTTGGGTGTAGATCATTTTCAAATGGTAGAAGCTGTAAAGCGAACCTCTTACGTTCAAAATCTCGATGTTGAAATTATTCCAAGCTTTATAGATATTTTCTTTGGAAATATAGCGAGTACAATAATCGGAATTTTTTCAGTTTTGTTTATTTCGTTTTTTCTATTGAAAGATGAAAACCTTATAGCACGTTCTGTGCTCGCCTTTTCAAAAAGAGGAGATGAAGAAAAATTCAAAAGAATTTTGATAACGGTAAAAGAACTTTTATCACGTTATTTTATAGGCCTTTTGCTGCAAATTTCTATCCTCGCGCTATTCTACTCGGTTTTACTCCTCTATTTGGATGTTAATGATGCAGTGGCAGTCGCAATAATATGCGCATTTTTAAATATTGTTCCGTATTTGGGGCCTTTAATTGGATGGGTATTGATGCTATTGGTAATTGTTTCAAACAATTTGGGAGCCGATTTCTCTTCTGGACTTTTACCGCTTTTACTGATTGCTACGGGAGGATATTCAATCGCTCAATTATTCGACAATTTTATTTCGCAACCTGTTATCTTTGGGCACAGCGTACGGTCCCACCCTCTGGAAATTTTTATTGTAATCCTAATCGGAGGGTTTGTTTTTGGAATACCGGGAATGATATTGGCGGTGCCAACTTACACTACTTTAAAAGTAGTTGCAAAAGAATTTCTTTCAGAATATAAAATAGTTAAGCGACTTACCAAAAACATGTAATTTTTGTTCAACAAAGCACTTTTAAATACCGAAGTTCAGGAATTTATAAGAAATTTTGATGGAGATATTTCAAAGCTCGCTTTTTCCGGAAGCCCCTTTGAAAATGTTTCCGTTCAGGAATTGATTCAGCAAATTGAAGGGCGAAAAAAGGTAGAAAAAAAATTACCCTCATGGTTCGAAACACGAAATATTCTATTCCCACCAAAACTAAATTTAGAACAAACATCTTCCGAAACGACTGCCAAATACAAAGCTTCAATAATTGCAGGTGAAAGTATTGCCGATATTACCGGAGGTTTTGGTGTTGACAGTATTTACTTTGCTGAAAAGTTTACAAAGGTTCACCATTTTGAAACAAACGAATCACTTTCAGAAATAGCCCAACATAATTTTAAAGTTTTTGGAAAGGAAAATGTGAAATGCTTTGTAGGCGATGGAATGAGTACTGTTTTAAAAAATAAGTATTCGACAATTTATGCCGATCCGTCCCGCCGCCACGAAAGCAAGGGGAAAGTGTTTTTTCTTAAAGATTGTGAACCCAATATTCCAAATAATATTTCAGAAATCTTAGAGCATTGTGATACATTTCTTCTGAAAACCTCCCCTATGCTTGATATTTCAGTTGCGTTGAATGAATTAGAAAACGTTTCAGAAATCCACATTGTAGCAATAGAAAACGAGGTAAAGGAATTGCTGTGGCTGCTTAATAAAGAAGCTAATTCATATCCGAAAATAAAAACCATCAATTTCACGAAATCTGGAATTGAAAAATTTGATTTTGAATGGAATAAATCTTCAAATGCAAATTACAACCTTCCCAAAAAATATCTTTACGAGCCCAATGCAACAATTTTAAAAAGTGGCGCTTTCGATTTGCTTTCAGAGAATTTGAAAGTAAACAAACTGCATAAAAACACACATCTTTATACAAGTGAAACTTTAATAGATTTCCCGGGAAGATCTTTTTTAATTGAAAAAGTAGTTCCGTATACGAAATATGAAATGCGCACCGCAATCACTTTTAAAAAGGCGAATATTTCCACAAGAAATTTCCCCGAATTTGTTGAAACTCTTCGAAAAAAATGGAAAATCGCTGACGGTGGGGATATTTATTTGTTTTTTATAACCAATTTGGAAGATAAAAAAGAAATGCTTGTTTGTTCTAAAGTTTAGATCCTAAAAACAAGAAATCCCCATAGAATATGGATTTGAAATAATCGCGCGAGCCCCGAAATTTCGGGGGAACCAATAACCGTTAAAACAAAAAATCCCCACAGAATGGGGATTTAAAGTGATCGCGCGAGCCCCGAAATTTCGGGGGAACCAATAACCGTTAAAAACAAAAAATCCCCACAGAATGGGGATTTAAAGTGATCGCGCCAGGATTTCGAACCTGGGACCGTCTGCTTAGAAGGCAGATGCTCTATCCAGCTGAGCTACGCGACCAATACGTTTTCGCTTCAAGACTCTGCATTTGAAAGCAGATGTTCTATTCTCCGCCTAAGGCGGAACGCGACCAATGCGTTTTCGCTTCAAAACATCGCATTCAAAAGCAGATGTTCTATTCTCCGCCTAAGGCGGAACGCGACCAATACGTTTTCGCTTCAAGACTCTGCATTTGAAAGCAGATGTTCTATTCTCCGCCTAAGGCGGAACGCGACCAATGCGTTTTCGCTTCAAGACTCTGCATTTGAAAGCAGATGTTCTATTCTCCGCCTAAGGCGGAACGCGACCAATGCGTTTTTGCTTCAAGACTCTGCATTTGAAAGCAGATGTTCTATTCTCCGCCTAAGGCGGAACGCGACCAATGCGTTTTCGCTTTAAGACTCTGCATTTGAAAGCAGATGTTCTATTCTCCGCCTAAGGCGGAACGCGACCAATGCGTTTTCGCTTCAAGACTCTGCATTTGAAAGCAGATGTTCTATTCTCCGCCTAAGGCGGAACGCGACCAATGCGTTTTCGCTTCAAGACTCTGCATTTGAAAGCAGATGTTCTATTCTCCGCCTAAGGCGGAACGCGACCAATACGTTTTCGCTTCAAGACTCTGCATTTGAAAGCAGATGTTCTATTCTCCGCCTAAGGCGGAACGCGACCAATACGTTTTCGCTTCAAGACTCTGCATTTGAAAGCAGATGTTCTATTCTCCGCCTAAGGCGGAACGCAACCAATAATAACAAAAAAACCGAACTGTAGTTCGGTTTTTGTCGGGGTGGCAGGATTCGAACCTGCGGCCTCCTGCTCCCAAAGCAGGCGCGATAACCGGGCTACGCTACACCCCGTGAACAGCAATTAACTATTGCTCACTGTATTTTGGAGTTTTTTTTGTGTTAAACTCTATAATGCGGAGAGACAGGGACTCGAACCCTGGCGACGGTTACCCGTCGACAGATTAGCAATCTGCTCCATTACCGCTCTGGCACCTCTCCAATTTTTTATGAACGTGTCATCCTAAAATGCGGTTGCAAATGTAACTTTATAAATGGTATAACGCAACAAAAATTTTACGTTTTTTTTATAAAATTTAATAGCTCACTTTGCAAGCATAATATAGAAGCAACAAAGTATTCTAAATCAGATTATTCAGGATACTCAACTCTTAAATGATAAATATTGTTCAATTTCTTCTTTAGCACTTTCTTTATCATTTCAATTTCCTTGAACGTGATATTGGCATTCAAAAACTGACCTTGCGCCATTTGATTGTTGATTATCTTTTCAACAAATTCATCAATAATAGATGATGATGGCTCCTTCAAACTTTTGCTCGCAGCCTCAACGCTGTCAGCCATCATTAAAATGGCTGTCTCCTTTGAAAAGGGAATTGGTCCCGGATAAATAAAATCTTCTTTATTAGCCTTTCCCTGTTGCTCTCTTTCCTTTTTGTAGAAATAATATACCAAGCTTGTTCCGTGGTGGGTACGTATAAAATCAATCACTCTATCGGGAAGGTTATTTTTGCGAGCTATTTCAATTCCTTTAATAACATGGTCAATTATTATTTCCGCACTTTCCTTTGGGTCTAGTTCGTTGTGTGAGTTTATTGAATTTGCTTGGTTTTCAGTAAACATTGTTGGGTTTACCATTTTGCCAATGTCGTGGTAAAGGGCGCCCACACGAACGAGCATACTGTTGGCGCCAATTTCATTTGCCGACGCTTCCGCTAAATTTGCAACATTCAATGAATGATGAAATGTTCCCGGAGCCTTGTTTGAAAGTTCTTTTAGTAATTTTGAATTGGTATCGCTTAATTCCAGTAATGAGACGTCAGAAACCAATCCGAAGATTTTTTCATAAAAATAAATTAGCGGATGCGCAAAAAGAGTTGCCAAACCCCCAAGTACGAAGTATTGGAAATTTTGCCATTCCATAGTTTGGATATTTCCTTCCTGAATTACGAAAAAAGCGAAATAGCCAAGAATATAAATTAAAGTTATTTGGCCTACGGAAATGAACAGATTGGCGCGTTTATACAATTCTGAAACGGTCAATATGGTAACAATACCAGCAATAAACTGAAGGAACATGTATTCAAAACTATTGGGAACAATAAATCCGAGCAAAAGAATTGTCAAAACATGCACAAACAAACCTACTCGCGGATCGAAAAAAGCCTTTAAAATAAGTGGCAAAATACATATCGGAACAACGTAAACATAGTCCGCATGGATCTTCAATACTAAGGTGGTTAGAAAAACCATCAAAAAGATATTGAAAAATATAAAGGTGACCTTTGTATTGTTATTATAAATATAGGGTCTGTAATTTTTCAGGAATAAAAACAGCATTAAAAACACAAGCGAAACGAGCATAAAGTAACCAACCAACAGCCACAAATAGTTGCTCTTGCTCCATATCTGGCTTTGGTATTCTGCTCTTAAAGAATTTAAAATCTGAAATTTATCTCCCTCTACTACTTCACCTTTCGCAATTATACGCCCTCCTTTTTCAATAAACCCGCGATTGGGATTAAGGGCATTTATTTCAGCGTATATTGCAGATTCGGTTAATTTGGAATTCAGCTTAATGTTTGGTTCAAAAACTTCATTTAAAACATTGTAAAGCAAAACTTGAACATCGTTAATTTTTGTTTTTTCTACCGTTTCCCTGACCCTTTCATTCAAACTTTCTTTTTTGAAAAATTGCGAATAGGTGCGCTCCTCAATTTGATTTCCTTTCTTTATATATATAAGTCTATCATTTTCGTAGGCGTGGATTTCATCCGAAACTCCATTTTCATAGGCTTCCGTAATTATGGATTCCCCTATTCTCTCAACTGTTTTTTTAGGGGTTTTATAAAGGCTGTCTATATATTTTACCTCAAGGTTATCTTGGAAATTCTTTAATACGCGCTGTTCAATTTCACTGTTATATTCAAAATATGGGATTGTATTCGCGCGTATTTCATCTTGTTCCTTCTTAATTGTTTCGTCGTCCTTTTTAATTGTAAAACTGAAAGGGGCATAAAGATTTTCATACTGCCAAGGTTTGCCTTTTTGGAAATTGTATTTAAACTGCCCTCCTTTCGGCAAAAAATAAATCACTAAAAGCGTGGAAATTATGAAAAGAAAAACCTTGTAAATAAGAGATTGGTTTTTGGCAAACAATGAAAAAAGGTTCTTCATAAAATTATAACTTAAAGTAAAGGTATAACTAAGCAACGAGTTATCCCAAAACCAATACTGGCAAAGATTGATATTTAAGTTAGAAATCCGTAATTTCGCAGTCCTTATTTTAAACATAAAAACACTAGCATGAATAATAAAGTAGTTATAGTATCAGCAGCAAGAACACCTATAGGAAGTTTTATGGGAAGCCTTTCCTCACTTAGCGCCACCCAATTGGGCTCTGCAGCGATAAAGGGAGTGATGGATAAAATAAACCTTGATCCAGCATTGGTGCAGGAAGTTTTTATGGGCAATGTGGTACAGGCTGGCGTTGGGCAAGCGCCAGCACGCCAAGCTGCTTTAGGTGCTGGTCTTCCAGATACCGTTCCTGCTACAACAGTAAATAAAGTTTGTGCTTCAGGGATGAAAGCCGTAATGCAAGCTGCGCAAGCAATTGCTCTTGGTGATGCAGATGTTGTAATTGCAGGCGGAATGGAAAGTATGAGTAATATTCCCCATTATGTGCATATGCGCAACGCTACAAAATTTGGCCCAGCAACATTAATTGATGGTATGCAAAAAGATGGTTTGGTTGACGCCTACGATCACAATGCAATGGGAACCTGTGCCGATCTTTGTGCTACTGAGCATAACTTTTCAAGGGAAGAACAAGATGCCTTCGCTGTAAAATCATACGAACGCTCAGCAAAAGCCTGGGCTGATGGAAAATTTAAGGAAGAAGTAATTTCAGTTGAAGTGCCACAAAGACGTGGAGAACCTGTAATTGTTTCTGAAGATGAAGAATATAAAAATGTAATGATGGACAAAATTTCATCGTTACGCCCGGCCTTTTCAAAAGACGGAACCGTAACTGCCGCAAATGCATCAACAATAAATGATGGTGCGGGCGCAATGATTTTAATGAGTGAAGCGAAAGCGAAAGAGTTGGGTTTAACTCCGCTGGCTTATATTAAAAGTTATGCAGATGCTGCACACGAGCCAAAATGGTTTACAACAGCACCTTCAAAAGCACTTCCAAAAGCGATTGCAAAAGCAGGAATAGATATAAAAGACGTTGATTATTTTGAATTCAACGAAGCATTTGCGGTTGTTGGGCTTGCAAATATGAAAATTTTAGGATTGAACGACAGTAATGTAAACGTAAATGGAGGTGCCGTTTCTTTAGGCCATCCGCTTGGCTGCAGTGGCGTTCGTATTTTGATTACACTGCTTAATATTCTTATTCAAAACGATGGGAAAATTGGTGCTGCTGCAATATGCAACGGCGGCGGTGGCGCTTCTGCTATGGTAATTGAAAGAATCTAAACACCGTAACTAGTTTCAATAATTTCTGAATGAATTACGGTATCTGCAATTTAAGTATTGTTCCGCTTCGGGCGGAAGCTTCCGATTTAAGTGAAATGGTTAGCCAAGTGCTTTATGGCGAACATTTCAAAATACTTGAAATCCGAAAAAAATGGAGCCGCATCCGCCTTGCTTTTGACAAATATGAAGGCTGGGTTGACAATAAACAATTCATTAATATTTCAGAAAAAGATTATTTTGATTTTGATAAAACGAATTTGAAACTTTCCACAGATTTGGTTGATTTTATAACCGATTCAAGCAATCAATTGTTTTCAGTTTGTTTGGGGAGCAGTGTTTCGGCATCAAACTATTTAGAACATCAATTTGAAGGTAAACTTGTTTCTGAAGTATATCCAAAACAGCATTTAATTGAAACAGCACTGCTTTATTTAAACACACCTTATTTATGGGGAGGTAAAACCCCATTTGGAATTGATTGCAGCGGTTTTACACAAATGGTTTATAAATTGAACGGTTATAAATTATTAAGAGATGCGAGCCAACAAGCCACACAAGGAGAAGCGTTGAGTTTTATTGAAGAAAGCGAACCCGGCGATTTGGCATTTTTTGACAACGATGAAGGAAAGATTACACACGTTGGCATTATAATGAAAGACAATTATATTATTCACGCCCACGGAAAAGTAAGAATTGATAGATTGGACCACAGCGGTATTTTTAATTATGATGTGCGGAATCACACCCATAAACTCCGTGTTATAAAAAGAATTATTTAAAGAAATTTTATTTTTTACTCTTTTGGAGCCAAAATATCAAGCTTAGCTTTCATTTCTTTTTGCTTTGCATCTTCACCTAATTGACCATATATGTTCATTAAAGTTCTAACAACTTCAGCATTTTTAGGATTTAACTGCAATGCCTTTTCCAAATACGGCATCGTGCTTACATAAATTTCTTTACGCTGTTCTTTAAGCTCATCGTATTTTTTATTGTCGGCAGAAGAATTTCCTAATTTATTCATTTCTTCAACGAGCTTGGTTTCACCAGCCAGCTTCAAAACTGCAAGATTAATAAGTGCTGCTTCGTAATCTGGGTTTATCTCTAAAGATTTTTCATAGTACTCTATTGCCTTTTCATTATTCCCGATTTCGGCACTACCAACCCCAAGGTTAAAGTAGATTTCTGGATTTTCGGGATCGGAAGCTACAATTTTCTCCATCAATTCATTATACCTTGGTATATCGCCCATTTTGTAACTCATATCGGCATCAGCCCTCATTAAATATACATCGTTAGGATTTTCTGCACGAGCCGTCTTCATAAGCGCTGTAGCCTTCTCACTATCACCCTGTTCAATGTATATTAAAGTCATATTACGTAATATTTCACCTTTTCTAGATTCGGTAACACGCTTTTCTGGTTTAATATATTCCCCACTTTTTACAGCCATGTTTCTAACGTTTTCAGTTTCGAACGGTTCCACTTCGCCAGTTTCTTTATTAGTGGCCACAAATTCTTCAGTTTCTCCTGTATAATTTGCATCCAAAAGCATTTGGTAATATTTGATGGCTTTTTCATAATCTTTACCATTTACTGAGTTTCCTGCAGCAAAATATAAATCGGAAGGATCTTTACTAACAAGATAACTCGTATATAGTTTATCTGTAGCCATTTTGTATTGTTCTGCATTTTGATCCTTAATTGCGCCGTTAATTAAAGCAGCACGAAGGTTTTGTAATGGAACGGAAAGTTCCGCCTCCATTTTTGGATCCATAGATAATGCAGAAGTAAATGCTTCAGCTGAGGCCATAAGTTTTGCACCATCAGTTCCGGCAGAGCCCAAAAGAGCTTGTCCTTTTACTGCATAAAATTGTGCTTTAGTTTCATTGTCAGCACTTCCAAGTAATGCTTCTGCTTCGGTTAGTGAAGCGAGAGCTTCATTGTATTCATTGGATTTAACAGCTTTTTCGGCTTTTTTTATTTCCTTTTTTTGTCCAAATGAAATAGCAGATACAAAAGCAAGCCCTGTTATTAAAATTCGTGTTTTCATGTGTTAAAGTTTATTCGTTATTTTCGGTTTGAGTTTCGTTATTATCAAGAGTAGTGCCATCATTATTTTCAGAAGTTATGTCATCAATATTTTCTGCGCTTTCCACTATGTCTTCTTCATCATCATCTTTCATCGCTTTTGCAACTGCTGCAATGGCGTCATCTTCCCTCACTTTTATCAAACGCACACCCTGAGTGGCACGACCCATAACTCTAAGATCTGCAACACCCATTCTGATAGCAATTCCAGATTTGTTTATAATCATCAAATCATCCGTGTCGCTTACATTCTTAATTGCCACTAATTTACCGGTTTTTTCGGTAATATTAATTGTTTTTACCCCTTTTCCACCACGATTGGTAATACGATAATCATCAATTGATGATCTTTTTCCATAACCGTTTTCGGAAACTACAAGAATATCGGAATCGTTATTATTAACGGCAATCATTCCTATAACTTCGTCATTTTTATTTCCAAGTGAAATACCGCGAACACCCGAAGCATTTCTTCCCATAGGTCTGGTTTTTTCTTCCTCAAATCTAATAGCTTTTCCAGATCGAACTGCCAGCATTACTTGACTGTCGCCAGTTGTAAGTTTTGCTTCCAGCAATTCATCATCCTCACGAATGGTAATGGCATTTATACCATTTGTTCTCGGTCTTGAGTATTGCTCTAAAGGCGTTTTTTTAACTTGTCCTTTTTTGGTAGCCATAATTACATAATGGCTATTTATATACTCTTCATCTTTCAAATCCTGGGTACAGATGAAAGCTTTCACTTTATCATCTGGTTCAAGATTTATAAGATTCTGAATCGCTCTTCCTTTTGAAGTTCTTGTTCCTTCTGGAATTTCGAAAACCCGCATCCAGAAACATTTTCCTTTTTGTGTGAAAAATAACATGTATTGGTGGTTGGTACCAACAAAAAGATGCTCAAGGAAATCTTCATTTCTTGTTGCAGAAGCTTTTTGGCCAACCCCTCCTCTATTCTGAGTTTTATATTCTGAAAGCGAAGTTCGTTTAATATAACCTGCATGAGAAATTGTCAAAACTACTTGTTCATCAGCAATCAAGTCGGTAATACTTACATCACCACCTGAATATTCGATTGTTGAACGACGTTCGTCGCCATATTTTTCACGAATTTCTTGAAGCTCTTCAGTGATTATCTGCATTCTGCGTTCTTTGCTTGCAAGAATATCTCTGTAATCCTGAATAGTTTTCATCAACTCTTCATACTCACTTCGAAGTTTGTCCTGCTCCAGTCCGGTCAATTGGCGCAGACGCATTTCAACAATAGCTTTGGCCTGAATTTCAGTAAGTTTGAAGGCTTCCATCAAACGTTCCCTTGCTTCATCTGCATTTGAAGAGGCACGGATTAATCTTATTACTTCATCTATATTATCGGAAGCAATGATTAATCCTTCTAAAATATGAGCTCTTTCTTCAGCTTTGCGAAGCAAATATTCAGTTCGGCGAACCACAACTTCGTGACGGTGTTCCACGAAATAGTGAATCAATTCTTTCAAATTGAGCATTTGCGGTCTTCCCTTTACCAACGCAATATTGTTTACGCTGAAACTGGATTGCAAAGCCGTATATTTATATAAGGTATTTAAAACAATATTCGGAATAGCATCACGCTTCAAAATATAAACAATTCGCATTCCTTTTCTATCACTTTCATCGCGAATGTTGGAAATTCCTTCAATTTTCTTATCGTTTACCAAATCAGCGGTTTTCTTGATCATTTCCGCTTTGTTTACTTGGTATGGAATTTCAGAAACAATGATACATTCGCGCCCATTTACTTCTTCAAAAGTTGCTTTTGCACGCATCACTATTCGGCCGCGACCGGTGTGAAATGCTTCGCGAACGCCTTCGTAACCATAAATGGTTCCACCCGTTGGAAAGTCGGGAGCTTTGATGTGCTGCATAAGCTCATCAATTTCAATATCGTTATCTTCAATATAGGCGATGGTTCCGTTTATAACTTCGGTAATGTTATGTGGCGGCATATTTGTAGCCATGCCTACGGCAATACCCGAAGCTCCATTGATTAAAAGTCCCGGAACACGCGTTGGAAGAACCGTTGGCTCTTTTAAAGTATCGTCAAAATTTAGCTTGTGGTCAACGGTTTCTTTGTCGATATCAGCAAGCATATCTTCGGAAATCTTGTGCATTCTTGCCTCGGTATATCGCATTGCAGCTGGGCTATCCCCATCAACGGAACCAAAGTTCCCTTGGCCATCAACCAACAAATAACGCAAACTCCACTCCTGTGCCATACGAACCATAGCGTCATAAACGGAAGTATCACCGTGTGGGTGATATTTACCAAGAACCTCACCAACAATTCTTGCTGATTTTTTATGCGCGCCCGTTGCCCTGATACCCAGTTCGTGCATCCCAAATAAAACCCTTCTATGTACGGGTTTCATTCCATCGCGAACATCTGGCAGCGCACGTGACACTATGACCGACATCGAATAATCGATGTAGGCAGATTTCATTTCATCTT
The DNA here is from genome assembly GCA_963716065.1 of uncultured Flavobacteriaceae bacterium. Classification (GTDB taxonomy): domain Bacteria; phylum Bacteroidota; class Bacteroidia; order Flavobacteriales; family Flavobacteriaceae; genus Aequorivita. The sequence goes on along the minus strand of OY970287.1, from coordinate 3,611,780 downwards.
CAATATTAATAGGGATTATTTTATCACCTTCAGCCATAAAAAAATACGTTTAATTATCGTTGTTAAACTAATGGAGCAAGATACACTTTTTGGTAGGTTTAACAGGGGTTTTGCCATTCGTTATTCACGAATTTATTAACAAAATTGGGGGTTAAATTCGTTGATAAGTATCGTGGAATATTCTTTGAATTCCAGCATATATTTTGTCCTTTTACTAAAATGATATCAAAGAGGAACAGTTTTTGTCCTATTTTGGTTAATTTAGTACCAAACAGAAGAGAGGATTTTAAAATATGGATGATAATTTTTCCCCAAGAGTAAAAGATGTAATTGCCTACAGTAAAGAAGAAGCGCTTCGCTTAGGTCACGATTTTATTGGCACTGAGCATTTAATGCTCGGTCTTTTAAGAGATGGAAACGGCAAAGCGGTAACAATTTTAAATGCACTTGCAATTGACCTAAACCATTTACGCAGAAAAGTAGAAATACTAAGTCCGGCAAATCCGGGAGTTACTACAAGCGCAAACGATAAAAAGAACCTTCACTTAACGCGTCAAGCAGAAAGAGCACTGAAGACAACTTTTTTGGAAGCAAAACTTTTCCAAAGCAATTCAATAAATACAGCGCATTTGTTGCTTTGTATTTTGCGAAATGAAAATGACCCAACCACAAAATTGTTGAACAAAATGAAGGTTGATTATGACGCTGTGAAAGACCAATTTAAACTTATGATTACAAACGATGACGATTATATAGATCCACCAAGCGCAGAGTTTCCAAACGATGATGACACTTCTGCTGATGATGCAAGCAAGGAAAATCTTTTTTCTGGAACTACTTCAAAAACAAATAAAAAATCTAAAACTCCGGTTTTGGACAATTTTGGAAGGGATCTTACCGCAATGGCGGAAGAAGGAAAACTAGACCCAGTTGTGGGCCGTGAAAACGAAATACAACGAGTTTCACAAGTATTAAGCCGAAGAAAGAAAAACAACCCATTACTTATTGGGGAGCCAGGCGTTGGTAAATCAGCGATTGCTGAAGGTTTGGCACTTCGTATTATTCAACGAAAAGTTTCCCGTATTCTTTATGATAAAAGAGTTGTTACTTTAGATTTGGCAAGCCTTGTTGCGGGAACAAAATACCGTGGCCAATTTGAGGAGCGAATGAAAGCCGTAATGAACGAACTTGAAAAGAATGATGATATTATTCTTTTTATTGATGAAATCCACACTATAGTTGGTGCCGGTGGCGCTACAGGTTCATTGGATGCTTCAAATATGTTCAAACCTGCATTGGCGAGAGGTGAAATTCAATGCATTGGAGCAACCACTTTAGATGAATACCGTCAATATATTGAAAAGGATGGTGCATTAGAAAGACGTTTCCAAAAAGTGTTGGTTGAGCCCACGAGTGTTGAGGAAACAATAGAAATCCTAACAAACATAAAAGATAAGTACGAAGCGCACCACAATGTAATTTATACAGACGATGCAATAAAAGCCTGTGTTACTCTTACCAATAGATATATGACGGAGCGCTTTCTTCCGGACAAAGCTATTGATGCTTTGGACGAAGCTGGCTCACGAGTTCATATTACCAATATTCACGTTCCCGATAAAATTCTGGAAATTGAAAAGCAATTGGAAGAAGTTCGCGAACTTAAAAATACTGTTGTAAAAAAACAGAAATATGAAGAAGCTGCAAAGCTTCGGGATGATGAGAAGAACCTTGAAAAAGAACTAGCAACCCAACAAGAAATTTGGGAAGCAAATTCAAAACTTCACAAAGAAACTGTTTCGGAAGAAAATGTTGCAGAAGTTGTTTCAATGATGACCGGCGTTCCTGTAAATAGAATTGCACAAACCGAAAGCACCAAACTTGCTGCCCTACCAGACCGAATTAAAGGAAAAGTAGTTGGACAGGATGAAGCCGTTGCCAAAGTTGTAAAAGCAATTCAGCGTAATCGCGCGGGATTAAAAGATCCAAACAAACCAATCGGTTCCTTTATTTTCTTAGGACAAACTGGTGTTGGTAAAACGCAGCTCGCAAAAGTATTGGCGCGTGAATTATTTGATTCTGACAATGCTTTAGTGCGCATTGATATGAGCGAATACATGGAGAAATTTTCCATTTCCCGCTTAGTTGGTGCACCTCCGGGATATGTGGGTTACGAAGAAGGTGGTCAGCTTACTGAGAAAATTAGAAGAAAACCTTATGCTGTGCTTCTTTTAGATGAAATTGAAAAAGCGCATCCCGATGTTTTCAATATGTTACTTCAAGTTTTGGATGATGGTTATTTAACGGATAGTCTTGGAAGAAAGATTGATTTCAGAAATACCATTATAATTATGACTTCCAATATTGGTGCGCGTCAAATTAAAGATTTTGGACAAGGAGTTGGTTTTGGAACTTCAGCTAAAAAAGACCAAGAAGAATCCCATACAAAAAGTGTGATTGAAAACGCACTTAAGAAAACTTTTGCTCCAGAATTTTTAAACCGAATTGACGATGTAATGGTTTTCAATTCTTTGGAAAGAGAAGATATTCATAAGATTATCGATATTGAATTGGATAAATTATTCCTTCGCATTTCAGATTTAGGTTATGACCTAAAACTTACTGATAAGGCTAAAGATTATATTGCAGATAAAGGTTTTGACAAACAATATGGAGCTAGACCTTTAAATAGAGCTATTCAAAAATACATTGAAGATGCTTTAGCGGAAGAAATAATAAACAGCAATTTACAAGAAGGTGACGCCATAACAATGGATTTTGATGAAAAAACAAATGAGCTTACTATTAAAATTAAAAAGCTGAAAAAAACTACCAAATCGTAGTTTTAGAATTGATCTTACCCTTAAATCCCTAGGAATATCTTAGGGATTTTTTTTTGTTCGGAAGAAATATTCTGATTTAACCCATTCTAAAATTTCAAAAATTAGTAACTTAACTAAGCAAATCTTAATGGCATGATAAAAACTTTAAATTTTGAGTTTGGGGAAGTTAGAATCTTTCAAAATTTTGTGGTTGTTGTAATGAATGAAGGAATTACAGTAAAACCAGAATACAATAAGGATTTAGTGGATATCGCATATAAATATTTTAAATCAAAGCTATTTGGATATATTACCTACCGCAAAAATTCTTATGCGGTAGATCCGATGATTTATATTGAAACTTCCAAAATAGAGAATTTAGTGGCTTTCGCAGTGGTTTCTTCAGAAGGACTTAATGTAAGTAATATAGAAATAGAAAAAAGATTTTTCACAAAGCCATTTCAGCATTTTAGTAATTTGGACGATGCAAAAAATTGGATAAATGAGTTAACGGATAAACAAAATGATTTTTAATAATTTCACATTAAAGTTATCTCACATCATTTTAATTTTGATTGAATTATCCGAAAAGTATTTCGCTATCCATATCCAACGATTGCAAAAATGCAATACTTGCGTGAATATCATCTGCCAAAAGCCTGTCATCTTCCATAAACGGTACAACAGAGCGATACGGTTTTAAGAACGATTCTACAAAAGGAGATGATTTTTTTGGTTCTCTAAAACTCAATGCCTGTGAAGCATTTATTAATTCAATAGCCAAAATAGTTTCAATATTTTCTATAACTCTCAAACACTTTGTTGCGCCGTTTGCACCCATACTTACGTGATCTTCCTGCCCATTTGATGAAACAATGGAATCTACCGAAGCTGGAGTTGCCAACTGTTTGTTTTGGCTCACTATGCTTGCCGCAGTATATTGCGGAATCATAAAACCACTGTTTAGTCCCGGATTGTTTACTAAAAACGCAGGCAGTTCTCGAAGTCCCGATACTAATTGGTAAGTTCTTCTTTCGGAAATATTCCCCAACTCTGCCATTGCAATTGCAAGATAATCGAGCGCCAATGCCAAAGGCTGTCCGTGAAAGTTTCCTCCCGAAATTATAATGTCTTCATCCACAAAAATATTTGGGTTATCTGTCACAGAATTTATTTCCGTCTTAAAAGTTTTGTGCACAAAATGAAGTGTATCCTTTGTAGCGCCATGAACTTGCGGAATGCAACGGAAAGAATACGGATCTTGCACATTTTTCTTTTCTGAATTTCCCATTTCGCTTCCATCCAAAAATTCCAAAATATGTTCGGCGGTTTTTACCTGCCCCCTGTGTGGCCTAACCAAATGTACCAACGAATTATAGGGGCTCATATTACAGTCAAAAGCATCCACGGAAATTGCAGCAATCAAATCGGCCAAATAGGAAAGTTTGTAACTTTTCAAAAGACAATGCACGCCGTAGGCGCTCATAAATTGAGTTCCGTTCAGCAAAGCCAAACCTTCTTTAGCTTTTAATTCAATGGGTTCCCAATTAAATTTTTTCAATATTTTTTCTGAAGAAATTCGTTCACCTCCAAAATAAACTTCGCCTTTTCCAAGCAACGGCAATGAAAGATGTGCCAATGGAGCCAAATCGCCTGACGCACCAAGACTTCCCTGTGAATATATTACCGGTAAAATATCGTTGTTATAAAAATCAATCAGCCGCTCCACGGTTTCAATTTGGACGCCGCTGTAACCATAACTTAATGATTGTATTTTCAGCAAAAGCATCAATTTAATAATTGGCTTTGGAACAAGCTCCCCCGTGCCACAGGCGTGGCTCATCACTAAATTTTCTTGTAATTTGGAAAGATTTTCCGAAGAAATTTTCACATTGCACAACGAACCAAAACCAGTGTTTATACCATAAACAGGGGTTTCGTTATCCTTCATTTTATGAACTAAATATTCCCGGGATTTTTTTATGTTGAACTGGGCTTCTTCTGAAAGCTCCAATGATTTGTGATTTTCAATAATTTCCTTGACTAAGGGCAAATCAAGTATTTCTGAACTTATGTAATGGGTTTCTTGCATTGGTTGGAACTTGTTTTGCAAAAATAACATTTTTAATTACTACAACCCACTTGTTTATTTTAAAAGAATTGTACCGAAATCAGTAATCTATTACCATTAATTTGATCATTTCGAAAATTTAATGACACATTTTGGATTAAGGTATTTTTTCAATATGTAAATTTACCACACATATAAAATTTGTAAACAATGAAAAAATTAATTTTGATTGCCTTTGTAGTTTTTGCAATTTCCTGCAAACAGGAAGAAAAACCTACTTATTCTGTAATAAGCGGAACAGTTGAAAACAATACTGGAGAAACTGCACTCGTGCGAGGAAATGATTTTGAGGCCCGCATCCCTATAGATGAAAATGGAACTTTTTCCGATACGCTTCAATTAAAAATTGATGGGTTTTATGAGTTGTATGTAGGTCGCGAACGCACGGGGATTTATCTTGAAAAAGGAAAAAACCTATCGGTAAATTTAAATGCGGAAGAGTTTGACGAAACCATCAAATATTCCGGTGATTTGGCCAACGTCAATAACTTTTTGGCAGCCAAATATCTTTGGAACGAAAAAAATCTTGATTTTAAAGAGGTGTTTTCATTGGATGAAAAGAACTTTCTAAACAGGCTAGGTGCGAATAAAAAGAGCATCGATAGTATTTATGTTTCAAATAAAATTGACAATGAAAATTTTAAAAAACAACTTGCCCAAGAAGATAAATATGCGCGTGCTTTAATGTTTGAAAGCTACAAAGAAGCACATCAATATTATTCCCAAGGAGAAATCTTCAATGTTTCAGCGAATTTTTATGATGAATTGAAAGACATAAACTTTAAAGATACCCTTGCGTATCGCAATTCAGTAGCCTATCAAAGTTTGTTGGACGCACATTTCAATAGATTGGTAAATGAACAAACATCTGAAACAGCAAAAACGCTTTCGTATCTAAAAATGGTAAATTCAGGATTGCCAAACGGATATGCAAAAGACAAACTGATGAGTTCCTATCTTCAATTTGGTCTTAAGCCAGATGCAACTTTGGATGAAGCTTTTACTATTTATAAAAACAGCAGCCCTAATCCTGAGAACCTTGCAAAATTAACGGAACATTACAATAAACTTAAAGTAATTACAGCTGGCAATCAGTCGCCTACCTTTAATTATGAAAATCACAAAGGCGGTAATACTGCATTGGCCTATTTAAAAGGCCAGTATGTATATATAGATGTTTGGGCAACTTGGTGCGGACCTTGCCTTCGTGAAATACCGGCATTAAAAGAGCTTGAAAAGGATTATGAAAATAAGAATGTTCATTTTGTAAGCATCTCAATTGACGAACCAAAAGATTACGAAAAGTGGAAAGCTATGGTTTCTGAAAAGCAATTGGGCGGAATTCAATTAATGGCTGACAATAACTGGAATTCCAAATTTGTGCAGGAATACGCAATTTTAGGAATCCCAAGATTTATATTGATTGATCCGCAGGGAAATATTGTATCTGCAGATGCACCAAGACCTTCCGACCCAGAGTTAAGAAAAATGTTTGATGGATTGATGTAATTTTGTCCGTTCGAGCGCAGTCGAGAACTGCTAGTTTCTGACTGTCATTTTAGGTCTCGACTGTGCTCGACCAGACAATTTTATTTATTTACTTTTCGCTTTTGTTTCAGGTTCTGGTTTGGCAAAAAAATCTAAATAAGCTTCCGCAATATTATCAATAATATCGCCCGCCATTAGTGCTTCATAACCCATTTGCCCGGAAGCCATATCGCCCGCGGAGCCGTGCAAATAAACCCCGAAAACTGAAGCCATTAATTGATCGTAACCTTGGGCAAGCAATCCTGTAATTATTCCGCTTAGGGCATCTCCACTTCCGGCAGTTGCCATTCCTGGATTTCCGCTTGTATTTATGTACATTTTATCGCCATAAATTGTGATTGAATAAGTGCCTTTGATAATTACTACCACTTCGTGTTTTTTTGAAAATTTCTTAACTTTTTCAAGCTTTTCATAATCGTTTTTCCAATCTCCAATCAATCGTTTTAATTCTCCCGGATGTGGTGTTAAAATGGAATTCTTCGGAAGTAATTTCAGTAATTCTTTGTTTTCTGAAATATTATTTAAGGCATCGGCATCAATTACAAATGGCACTTTGCTTTCTTTAAACAACTTTTTGAGCGCAGCAACAGTAGCCTTGTTTTTTCCAATTCCCATTCCTATTCCTATTGCTGAAGGTTCAAAATCAAAAGAAATATCTGAAATAAATTCTTCTTCTTTATCCGTAATCACCATTGCTTCGGGAATTGCAGTTTGCAAAATAGTATAGCCGCATTTAGGTATAAAAGCAGTTACCATTCCAGCCCCAATTCTAAAAGCTGCAGTTGCAGAAAGAACGGCCGCACCTATCTTTCCGTAACTTCCAGCAACTATCAATGCATGGCCATAAGTCCCTTTATGCCCAAAATTATCGCGCGGTTGGTAAAATCGTTGCGCTTCAGCTTTTGAGATTAATTGTGCTAATGGCTCTGTTTTATTCAAATATTCTTTGTCCAAACCAATATCTAAAATATCAAAACTTGAAACAAACTGTGAAGTTTCCGGAAGGAAGAATGATAATTTGGGCGCTTGGAATGTGAGCGTGTGGTTAGCTTTTAAAACTGCATTAAAATACTCCAATGCTGAATTTGCATATAACCCGCTGGGTATATCAATTGAAAGTTTAAATGCTTTACTCTCATTAAGATATTGTATCAATTTTTTCACCCAACCGTCCGGGCATCTGTTTAAACCTATGCCAAAAATGCCATCAACAATTATATCGTCGGAATTGATTTCAGGAAAATCATCTTCACTTTTCATTAAAAGCGGCCATTTTTTTGTCACGTTTTTAATTCTATCATAATTGATTAGAAAGTTTTTCGAACGCTTATCACTGCAATTCACTACGTAAACAATCGTATTATAACCGTGTTCAATCAACATCCTGCCCACAACCAAACCATCGCCACCATTATCGCCAATGCCGCAAAAAATATGGATTTGTACAGGGGCGCCTTGGAGACGCTCGTGCAACCAATTAAAAATTTGTGTACTGGCTCTTTCCATCAACTCTTCTGAAGTAATGTTTTGTTTTTCTACTGTGGTTGCATCGGCTTGGTAAAGTTGTTCTGAAGAAAATATTTTCATTTTTTAATTCTATTGATAGGTTTTACAAAAAATGTTTTTGGCAGGTTAATTGAATCAATAATTTCAAAGATAATAACAATCCTTCGTATTGTTGAAAACAAGGTTTATAACTAATAGCAGTATTTGCAAAAAACATCTCGTTAATCTTTAATTTTAAAAAAACACACACAATGGAAACAAGAGATAGTATACTCTTAAGTATGCGCCCCGAAATACCTTCCGCGAAGATCACTCCCAATATGTCTGCCGATGAATGTTTTCAAAATAAAACACTTCGTCCTGTCTCAAAACTTCAGAATGATTTGTTGTTGGCGGTATTTAAAAACTATGTGGCAAAGCACAAAAATGTTTTTTATGATCTTAGTATTGAAAAAAAGCTAGACTACATTGAAAACGCTATTCACAAAGACATGAAATTTCGAAATTCTTTGAAGGGTATTATCATTGGTCAATTTACTTTAGAAGAATTCGATATTTATATTCAAAATTCGTCAGCACTTAACAAAAGAATGATGGATATTGTAAAGGAGAGATTGAAAAGCAATATTCAACTTTTGGAATACGATTTTGCTTGATTAATTATTGAAGAGGAGGCTAAAACGAAGTAATAATTTTAATCATCCAATAGCGATTCTCCATTAAGATCTGTCGATAATACATCGCTCATATAATTAGAAAATGGACGGAGTAATTGATAATGATTGATCAAATTATCTTTAAAATCTACTGCGAAAACTTCTTCATCCGTAAAGCGATGTTGGACAAAAAAATTCTTTAGCTTAATTAAATCTATGTTCTCATCTTCTTTGCTGAAACCTTTTGGAGCTGTCTTTACGGCGTATTCCTGATTTAAATTTCCAAAGGCTTTTTTGAAATCTTTTTGGTTAAGAATTTCCCGTATTTCAGAACTGTCCATTTCAAATTCCTTGCGTATCCTTAAAAGATCTGCAGGATTAGGCTCAAAAAATCCACCCGCCATATAGCTATTGCCAGATTCCAAACGTAAATAATAACCGCCACGGCGTTGCGCTCCTGCCCTACTATAACTAACACTTCTGTGAACATTATAGGGCGTTTTATCATTGCTGAAACGGATGTCGCGGTTTATTCTGAAAACTTTTGTAGTTGCAATCTCATCAGTAACATTTAAACCCTTTTCAACTGCAGTATAAAATTCCTTTAGCGCCTTTTCATTTGCCAAATATTCTTTCTTATGCTCCAGCATCCAATCTCGATTATTGTTCTTTTTAAGTTTTAAAAGGAAATCGAAAACTGCTTTGGGAATAGTTGGATTCATTATCTATTTTTTTGAAAAGTAAATATACAATGAACAGTTAGCAATTAACAACATTCTAAACTGCTAAAATTGCCTACATTTATAGAAACAACCATATAAACAATTCAATATGACAACTACAACAAAACCAAACATCGCCTTTTGGATAATAGGCGTTATTGCACTTTTATGGAACTTAAGTGGTGCCTATCTTTGGTTCTCGCATAGCTTTTTAATGACGGAAGAAATGATGGCGGCACTTCCACCTGAAGAGGTAGAATTAATGAACGCTGCACCAACTTGGAACACAATTGTATATGGAATTGCAACTATAGGTGCCGTAATCGCTAGTGTTTTATTACTTATGCGAAAAAAACTTGCTGTACCACTATTTGGTATTTCACTTATTACAGTGTTGGTAATACAATTTTATTGGGTCTTTAGTATGGACTCAGTGGGTAAAATGGCTGGATCGCTTATAATGCCTGTTTTTGTAATTGCAATCGCCATTTTTGAGTATTTTTATAGCAAAGGAGCTACACAAAAAGGTTGGATCGCATAGTTTATATTCCTAAAAAAATTACTAAAAATAAAAGCCACTTTCACAAAACGAAAGTGGCTTTTCCATTTTATCAGGCAGTTAAAAGACTGTTTGATTCCAAAACCGTAATGTGCGCCTGTGGGTCTATTTTATAAATAATATCCCTTACTAAATCTAGTTTTTTGGTATTGCGTGTAACCAAAATCATCTTTTCATTACTATCGTGGTGAATGAGTTTCAGAATTGCATCAGTGCTTTTTTTGTTCAAAAGAATTTCTTCCTGAATCAAAAGATTTTTATCTGAAAACACCAAAATGGTTTTATTTTGAACTGATTTGTTCATATAATATTCAATAGTCTTACTTATTGCAACGATGGCAACAATACTGTAAGCAGCCATTGTAAAATCAGCAAAAACAATTGTTCCCAAAAGAATTACAATTCCGTCAACAATCAAAATGAGCTTAGTATAGGGCAATCTTATTTTTGTTGAAAGAATCCGCACCAAAATATCATTTCCGCCAGTTGTGGCACCGGCATTCATTACTATCGCCACGGCCACGCCAATAATAATCCCACCGAATACTGATGAAATCAAGATATCTTCAATAAACACTTTACCTTCTGTTATGTTTGTTATTATATCAATATAAAAAGAAACCAAAACCATTGAAAACAATGTCTTTATCCCAGATTTGGCACCCAGCACTTTAGTACCCCAAAGCAAAAGAGGAATATTAATCAATAATGCAATTGTTCCAACCGAAAAACCCGTAATTTCTTTTATCACAATACTAAGTCCTAAAATACCTCCCGGAACAATATTGTGCGGTATAATAAGCACTGCATAAGCAACAGCAATCAATAGTGAGCCAAACAATACGTGTGTATAGCTTTTCAGCTCGGGAAGCAAAGCTTCTTTTTTAAATTTTATGGCGAAAACGTTTTTCATGATAGTTTATTTATAAAAAAAATCCCTTTGATTTTAATTTATCAAAGGGATGGGAACAATCTATTTCTTGTTTGTTTCATTCACTTTGATGCAGCTGCATGCCCTTACGAATACGCTTTGGCATATTGCAACGATTAAATTTTGAATGTGATGTATTTTTCATTTTATGTTATTATTTAAACTAAAAAAAGCGCCCTTCGGTATGGAAGATCGCTTTAACTTAATATAGTTATAATTATCGCCCTACACCCTGGAAATTTCCATGTGCTTTTTACAAATTGTATTTGAGCGAAAGTTTTTCATCTTAACGGAGCAAATCTATGACAATATTTTTAAGTGCAAATGCTGTCTTGGGAAAAGTTTTTGATTTATTTATTTATTCTTGTTTTGCTTATGATGCAAATTAAAATCTGAAATAAATCCCAAGTAAACTTTAATCAACTTTTATGCGGGCTCTAAGGTCCTTTTTGATTTTCTATAGAGATAATTAGAATAAATAGTACATTTTGCAAAACGGTTCAATTTATCGCTGTTTGCCATTTTTATATAAATCTGTTTGGTAACCCCAAAATATTCATAGGTATTACCATCCAAAAATGTAATCTCCAAAAGCATTCCTTTATGCTGAAAATCGGCAATTCCAGAATTTGTTATAGTTTCTGTGTATTCCTCAAGATTTGCAACTTTTGTTTCGGGAGCAATGCTGACAAGAAAATGGTAGCCATCAATAATTTTTCGGCTATTAATTTCAACTTCTTCCTGTAGCGCATCGCCATCTTGAAATTTATCTGGATGCCACTCTTTCACCAAGTTGCGGTAACTGTTTTTTAGGGCTTTCAATTCTATTTCCTTTTCAACCCCAAAGAGTTTTTTGTATTCGTTGATGCGTTTCATTTTCTATTTTTTTGGAGGCGCGAAAATACATTATAATATTCTGCCAGCTAAAACTTTAACTATTAAAATTCAATACTGCAATTTTGATATCATTTTCGAAGATTTTTCCTTTCTATTTTTCAGCTTAAATTTTTCATACCTTTAAAAACAAATCCCCCTAAAACAAAAGGCATGGAACCCATAAAAAAAGAAGATATAGCACAGGAAGTATTTAATCTTTATGATGATTATGCGCATAACAAGATAGATCGTCGGGTTTTTGTTGAACGCCTTTCAGTGTTCGCTGTTGGAGCCATTACTCTCCCAGCACTTTTAAGCTTTATAAGTCCAAATTATAAAGACACTCAATTGGTAGATCCCAAAGATCCTACTCTTTCTAGTGATTATATTACATACTCTTCTCCAAATGGAGGTGGTGAAATAAAAGCATTGCTATCAAAACCTGCTGAAACAACTGGGAAACTACCCGGAATTATAGTTGTTCACGAAAATCGAGGATTGAATCCATATATTGAAGATGTTGGGCGCCGCGCCGCATTGGGAGGTTTTATTAGTTTGGCGCCTGACGCGCTAAGTCCTTTGGGCGGTTATCCCGGAAACGATGATGACGGTCGTGAACTCCAAAAACAACGGAACCAACAAGAAATGTTGGAGGATTTTATTGCAGCATTTCACTATTTAAAAGCACACGAAAATTGCAATGGGAAAGTCGGTGTAGTTGGTTTCTGCTTTGGTGGCTGGATTTCAAATATGATGGCAGTAAAATTGCCCGAGCTTGGAGCATCTGTACCATATTACGGCAGGCAACCCGAACCCGAACAAGTTTCTGAAATAAAAGCTCCACTTCAATTACATTATGCTAGTCTTGACACTCGTGTAAACGAAGGTTCTGTGCGTATGAAAAAGAATTACAGGCTAACAAAATTCCCTACGAAGTGTATTTTTATGAAGGTGTAAACCACGGTTTTCACAATAATACAACTCCCCGCTTTGACAATGCCGCTACAGTTTTGTCCTGGGAACGGACTATGGCTTTCTTCAAAGAAAATCTAAAATAAAATTTTTCATTTTTTTGCTAATTGTTAATCGTTCATTGTATCAGAATTAATTATTAGTTTTATGATGATAAGTATCAATTCGTTAAACTCCTTTACTGATTTCCCTTACCAAAAATAGATTCTATTAACTTTAAAATATGTTATCATGAATAAATTAGTATTTGCTAAAAATTACGGCACGGGAGTTTTTATTTTGTTTATTGCTTTTTCAAGTTTATATGCTTGTAAAAGTGATGATGATAAAGGCAGCGCCAACGCCTTTGATTGCGACAATTATTAGGGTAAAGTTGAACTAAACAACGTCTGCGATTTGGGCTTTCCTGCCAGTTTCACATTTGATTTTCCCCCACAAGCAGGGGAAACTACAATTTGTATAGCAGAAGTGCTCGGAAATTCAATTCCTGGTTATGATGGCAGGATTTTGATTTCCAAAACACCTACCAACCAAAATGCTATTGACGCTTATGAAGCTCACAAAAGTTTAATAAGTCCTTCCAATGATTTACAGGATTTTAATACTGGGGGTGACAGAGGTCTTGTGGTTCAAATTGCAGGAACTGAACAGTATAATTATGTTGCTGTAAAAGGTAAATTTTTTATTCAATACTCTTCTTCAGTTGAACCCGGTACCCATCCCTGTTTAACAAAACCAAACCACGACGCCTACATGAGGGAAGTTGTGTCTGAATTATAGATTCTACATTTTAATAACAATAAATGAAAACCCAAAAATAATTGACTGATTATTTTTGGGTTTTCATCTTTTTGTGAAAGCCTGTTTATTGAATATGCAATTGAATTTAATTTAAATAAATCGTCGCATAGTTTCAGATTAGCTCACTGTTTTTATGGGCATTATGAAGGAGAAAACAGTTTTTTCATCCGTGGAACTTACGTTTAATTTACCGCCATGGGCTTTTGCTATTTCAGATGAAATATATAATCCCAACCCCAAACCAGATTTGTTGTTGGATGAATTGGTAGTGAAAAATGGCTTAAACAAATTCAACATTTTTTCAGCAGGAATTTTATCACCTGTGTTTGTCACTGTTATTGAAAACTGACCTTTTTCAGATTTAATATCCGTTACAATCGGTTTGTTTGCAGCGCCATGCTTCATGGCATTTCCCAGTAGGTTTGAATAAAGTTGGCATATTCTATTAATATCGCATTCAAAATTTTCTTTAAAATTGATGTTCAAAATAATGTCGTGTTCGGCCGTATCAACAGTTCTAATCTCTTTTGAAACTTGTTGCAATAACTTTTTCAGCGCCTGTTTGTTATTGGAAAGTTCCAAACGTATTCCCTCGCCTAAATGCCCTTTTGCAAAATCCAGTAAATTATCAATTAAACCTTGCATTCTATAAGAGGTAGATTTAATTGTGCTCGCTTGCCTGTTTGCAATTTCGGGTAAATCCATTTGCAATAAAATATTCGGCACACATTCTAGTGGTGCCAACAGGATTACGCAAATCGTGCCCCAATATTGCAATAAAGGTTTCCCGTAATTCGGCTATATGTTTTTGCTCTTGTAATTTTGCATTGAGTTCATTGCGTTCCTCTAAAGCATCTAAATGGAAAGAAATCAATTGTGTATAGAGTTCAAATAAATCCCTAACTTCTTTATTTTCAAGTTTTGCAGGCTCTGGGTCAATTGCGCAAAGTGTCCCAAAAAAATCCCCATTTTTTCTAAATATAGGGAATGAAATATAACTTTGGAAACCGTATTGCGCTGGGGTATGATGGTTACAGAAATGCTCGCTTTTGCGAACTTCATCAATAATTACGGGATTTGCGTGTTGCCTAATTTCGTTGCAGATTGTTGTTTCCAAAACCAATTCGTCACCTGGCCTTAGCCCGAAATTTATTTCATCCTGTGCCATACAAGTAATCCATTTTTCATCAGTAACTCTTGCCACTGCTGAAAAACGCATACCTGTAGTTTTACATATTACATTCAAAATTGATGGTATTGCACTAATTTGAACAATATTGTCAATGTCGTTTTGTAAGGCTAAGCTTAAAGAATTCTTCATCTCTTGGCTAATTGGTTTACTAAAGATAATATTTATTTTAACATTATAAATATTATTAAATGGCTTAATCTATTGCCATTTAAAAGCAAATATCTATAGGTTTACTGAAGAATTTTATTGACAGTATTAAGGCAAAAAGCAACCAAGATTAGAGAATATAAATCCGCACTTTCTTCTTTTTAAGAAGACTGTTGTTAAGCTTATTTACCAAACCATCTGCAAGCGCTAAAGGCACGGCTACAAAAGCGCAATCCTGCTTTAACTCTATGGCTCCCAATTGTTCTTGGGTTATGGTTCCTTGTTTTATAAACAGTCCCACAATATCGCCTTTGGAAATTTTATCTTTCCGTCCGCCCGAAATAAATAATGTTTCCCATAATTCGGTTGCTTTACTTTCCGTTTTTGGGATTTCAAAAGGTTCTGTCTTTTCAATGAAATCCGGTAAAAGCTGATCTTTCCATTTAAGCACATAAGCCGTTCCTTTTTCGTTGACACGTGCTGTTCTCCCGTTTCTATGCGTAAATTCAACTGCGGAATGTGGCAGTTCGTAGTGAATTATGAATTTTAATTCTGGAATGTCAATTCCTCTGGCGGCAAGATCGGTAGAAACCAATACTTGGCTGGTTCCATTTCTGAATTTTATTAAAGCCCGCTCCCTGTCTTTTTGCTCCATTCCCCCTGAAAAACAAGTATGGCTTATATTGTTATAATTTAGAAAATCGCTTACCATTTCAATGCTATCCCTGAAGTTGCAAAAGATGATTCCGGGTTGATTTCCTAAGTAGCGCAAAAGTTGCACTAAGGTTCCCAATTTGTTTTTATCGGGACAAATAATTGTATTGATAGCGAGTTTGGGATCACTCTTTTCAGATAAATAATCAAGTACCATTGGATTGTCTAACTTCACAAACTTCGGAATTACAACACCCTGTGTTGCAGAAGTTAATATGCGTTTACTTACACCAGATAATTCACTGATTATTTCACTCATTTCAGCTTCGAAACCTATTTCTAAACTTTTATCATATTCGTCCAAAACCAAAGTATTGATACTCGCTTTCGATAATTTGTCGTCATCAAAATGATCTAAAATTCTTCCCGGCGTACCAACTAAAATTGCAGGAATGTGTTTCAGTTCAATTTTGTCTTTGCTCTTCGCCCTTCCGCCATAAACTGCATTCACCTTGAAACCAGAACCCATATTACGAATCACTTGCTCAATCTGTATGGCAAGTTCGCGGGTTGGAACCACTATCAAAGCCTGGACTTCTGGGTTTTCGGCATTTAAGCTTTTAATAATGGGCAATAGAAACGCCAAGGTTTTCCCTGTTCCCGTGGGAGATAACAATATTGTATTTGCTGTTTTTTCAATTACGGCTATGGCTTCTTCCTGCATAGGGTTTAATGCTGCTATGTTTAGCTTTTCCAGAATATCCCGTTGGTCTTTTATTTCGTTTGCCATTATTTGTTTTTATCGTTATTCTTTTGTGTATTTGATGCAGTTTGCTTTTTTAGAAATCATCTACTAATTGCAAAGATTGTTAGAAGATATGGTTGGGACGCCCGCGACTGGGAGGGTAACTGTGTTTTTTTTATAAAGGTCTTTTTGGCAGCTGTATTTATTTCTTTATCAGCTTATCTATTAAGTGATGTCCATTTTGATAGTATACATATACAATGTAAATACCTTTTTGTAATTCTTCTACGTTAATTGTATCGCTATTTGATTCTGACTTCACAAGCTGGCCAATGCTGTTGAATATTTTAATAGATTGAATTGCCTCATCTGAATCAATATATAAAGTTTGTGAAACGGGATTTGGGTACACATTAACGTTTTTTGATTGTTCAAAATCTTCCACCCCAATTATATCTGCATTCAGTTTGGCGATAAACAGATCACAAGTATAACCCCCATTGAAATAGTTTGTTAAAGTAGTAGCATCAAAATTAATGGAAGGGCTGTAAAAAACTCCCGTCATAAATAATTCTCCGGATGTATTGAGGGTTAATGCAAGTCCATAATCATCGCCATTGCCCACAACTTGTTTTGCCCAAACAAAGTTTCCCATATTGTCCAACTTTGAAATAAAAATTTCATCATTTTCAGGAGCATTTAGAAAATAGGTTTCTGAAGGATTGGGATTAAAATCACAATTACCTCTAAAATAGCCTGTGGTATATATATTTCCAAGAAGATCGAGTGCAATAGAAAACCCAAATTGATAACTTGGACCTCCCATGGCTTTCGCCCAAACAAAATTTCCTGAGCGGTTTAACTTGGATATAAAAATGTCATAGTCGCCTGCCGAATGTAATTCGAAGACTCCTGCGCCTGGGTCAAAATCAACTGTATCCTGAAATGATCCTGTTAAGTAAATATTACCATTTCCTATGGGGTCAAGCGCGATAGCCATTCCTTTATTAAACCACGGTCCCCCTAATTGTTTTGCCCAAACAAAATTTCCCGAACTATTTAATTTGGAAATAAAAATGTCATGATTTGCTATGGAGGTTAAATTGTAATCATTTGACGGGTCTGGATCAAAATCAACGGTTCCCTCAAACCAACCAACGCTATAAATAGCTCCATTTGCATCTGGATCTATAATTAATTGTCTGATACTATTTGTTCCTAATCCTCCAATTTGCTTTGCCCAAATAAAAGAACCGTCGTTATTTAATTTACAAATAAAAATATCTTCTTTAGTTCCAACAGAGGTTAAATTAAAAATACCAGCCCCAGGGTTAAAATCCACAGTTTCTGTAAAATTACCAGCAATATATAAAGCGCCATTACCAGACTCCAATAACGCTAATGAAAGACCGCTACAATATCCCTCCCCACCTATTTGTTTTGCCCAACTAAAGTTGCCTGAAGTATCCAACTTGCAAACAAAGGCATTGTTGTTCTGGCCGATGGATGTTAGATTGTAACTCCGTTTCACGGATCAAAATCAATTGTGCCTTCAAAACTTCCTGTGAGGTAAATGTTTCCGGACGAATCAAGTGCTATGGCGTTTCCTTGACAAGAATATGTTCCAGTAAAGGCTTTTGCCCAAACAAAATTACCTAAAGTGTCTAATTTACAAATGAAAAGACCAGAGCGTGCGGTACTTAGATTAAATACATCAGGGCCTGGATCAAAATCAACAGTACCTTGGAAAAAACCGGTGGTATAAATATTGCCCGAGCCATCGATAGCTATGTCGTAACTATAATCGTAATTTATTGCACCTATCGATTTTGCCCATTCAAAAGTTGGGTTTTGGGCTAATACGCTATTGAAAAAGATAACAAACAAAAAGCTTGTAAAAATTATTTCTTTTTTCATTAATTATTTGAAACTTATGTTTTTCAACCTATCAGAGCTAATCTTTAAGGGTGTTTTAAAGATTTAAAATTAATTTTTAATATCGGGGAGATTATAACAAATACTAATATAAGAAATATTTGGGATTATAAAGTGATTGAAAATAATGTGTAACTGTTTCATTTAACTAATGGCAGCCAAAAAAAATGCGACCCAAAAGGAATCGCATATTAAAAATAATTTTACTAATTTCAAATTATTACCCACTCTTCCTCAGCACCTCCAAAGGCGAACTCCGTAAAACCTCCCGAATATTACTCAACCCAATACCCAAAACCAAGAGGGAAATGCCCGGTAGAAAAATCAAGAATGGAACCAGTGAAGATGTAAAGGTTTCTTCAAATACAAATACTGCCAATAGCAAACTGCTTAGCAGCGCCAAAAGGATTCCCAAGAGGCTGCCCAAAATTCCTAGAAACAAATATTCTAGGGCAGTAATAGTTAATATCTGTTTGTTTTTTGCGCCTAGGGTTCGCAGTAAAACACTTTCTTTTATGCGCTGGTATTTGCTGGTACGCACAGAGCCTATTAAAACTATAATCCCTGTAAGGATGCTGAAAAATGCCATAAAATTTATAATCCATGAAACCTTATTCAGAATATCTTCAACTACCGTAAACATCTGCCGTAAATCTATAACAGACACATTGGGAAATTTGCTAACCAAATTCCTTTGCAACTTGGCTGAGCTGCCCTCGGTTGGGGCGTAAGTTGTTATTACATTAAACTGTGGCGCGTTTTCCAAAACTCCCGCTGGGAAAACGACCGTGAAATTTGGCTGCAGGTTTGTCCAATCTACCTTTCGAATGCTGTTAACAACAGTTTCCGTCAGTACGCCCTGTACATTAAAAACAATGGGGTCACCAACCGTTAGTTGGGCATCTTCCGCAAGATTATCAGAAATGGAGATGGGAATAGCGCCTTCTGCCGTATGCTCAGCAACCCACAGTCCAGCTACAATTTCTTCAGAATCTATAAGTTTGCTGCGATAGGTTGTTCTAAATTCGTGGTTTAAAAGCCAGCCTTTTATTTGGGTGGTAGTATCTGTCCGCAGGTTATTTACCAATTCGTTTTTTATGCTGTGCATACGCATCGTAACAATTGGGATATTATCCAAAACATTCAAATCATTGTCCTTAAAGGTGTTTGCCACTTGCGCTACTTGGTCCGGTTGTACATCCAACGTTATCAGGTTTGCACTTTCTGAGGTTTGACCAATTTCGGCTTTGTTCAATAAAATATCCTTTGTAAAGTAGAGCGTGCTAATTAAAAAGGTGCCCAAACCGATGGCTACAAGCAGTACCAACGTTTGATTGTTGGGACGGAATAAATTCAGTAAACTTTGTCTTGTTGTGAAACTTGCTCTTTTGGGAAAGTAGGTTTTAACCAATTTCATAGTTCCGGTTGCGATACCCGCCAATATCCCAAAGGTTACAAGAATACCGCCGATAAACGCCAAGGCATACAACCAATCTTTTAGCAACCAAAATGAAAAGCCATATAAAAACAGAACAATCACAGCCACGCTACCGTATATTGCTTTCTTTGATTGTTTTGAGGATTTTCCGCTAAAGCGCAACACTTCCAATGGCGAAACGTACCAAGTTCGCAATAATGGCAGTAAAGCAAATAAAACCGACATTACCAATCCTAAAAGTACGCCCATAATTAAAGGTTGTGCGGTAATACTAATGGTTAGATCAAATGGCAAAAATTCTTTTAATACAATAGGAAAAAGTTCCTGTAGCCCTACTCCTATTAGAGTTCCAATAATACCTCCTAAAATACCTATTCCCGCAATCTGAATTAAGAAAATTAAAAAGCTTTGCTTTCTGGAAGCGCCCAAACATTTTAAAACTGCTATTGCCTTTATTTTTTCCTTAATGTAAATATTTACCGAACTCGCAATACCTACACAGCCTAAAAATAATGCGATAAAAGCGGTTAGGTTTAAAAACGAACCTACATTGTCATATCTGCGCCCGAGCCGACTACTTGTGCTGGTGTGCGTATCCAAATCGGCGTTTTCTGCTTCCAGTATAGGTTCCAACTGTTTTTCCAATGCTTCCAAATCTACATTGGGCTGGTTGTAAAAAAACTGATATTCTTTTCTGCTTCCGAACTGTAACAATTCAGTATCCTCAACAAATCGAAAAGGAATTAGCACCAATGGTGCTACGGCAGTTGAAACAGCGGTATTTCCGGGAATAGCGTTCAATGCTCCTGCAATTGGCAATGTTATTTCTCCTATTTTAATGGAATCACCCGCTTGAAGTTTGTATTGCAACATTAAAGTGGCATCAACTATAGCGCCTCCAGAATTTTGATAGTTGGTTGCGGCACCAACCGGGTCTGTTTCAATTGTGCCATAAAACGGAAAATTGCCCTGCAGTGCACGTATGCGCACTAATTTTGTACCGTTGTTTTTAGGAAAAGCCACCATCGATACAAAATTTACCTCGGAGGCATCGGGTTTCAGTGAATCGATAATTGCTTGTGCTCGCTCATTGGGAAGCTGATCTGAATCTATAATAAAATCGGCACCCATTAAGGATTTTGATTGCCGTTGAATATTGGCTGTTAAGTTTTGGCTGAACAACTGTATTGAAACAACGGCAGCAATTCCTAAAACGATGGACGCCATAAAAAGCAGTAATCGCGCTCTACTTGCCTTTGCATCGCGCCATGCCATTTTAAAAAGCCAAGCGGCGTTGCTATTTGATTTTAAAGGAGACTTTTTCAAATCTTTACAGTTGTTTCATTTGTTAAAATCTTGCCGCCTTTTAATCTTAAAATTTGCTGTGTCCCTGCAGCTAAATCTAAATCGTGGGTAATAATCACAAGCGTAGTTCCAGCTTCTTCATTAAGATTAAAAAGCAACTGTATCACTTTCTCGCCAGTTTCTTCGTCTAGATTCCCGGTAGGTTCATCTGCGAAAAGAATTGCTGGATTGTTGGAAAATGATCTTGCTACCGCTACCCGTTGCTGTTCCCCACCAGAAAGTTGTGATGGATAATGATGAACGCGATCTCCCAAGCCAACTTTTTCCAAAAGTTCCTTCGCTCTGCTAGTGGCGTTTTTTGAGCCTTGTAGCTCCAAAGGCACGCTTACATTTTCTAGGGCGGTTAATGTTGGTAACAATTGAAAATCCTGAAAAATAAAGCCCACTTTTTCATTTCGAAGTTGTGCGCGTTCGTCCTCGTTTAGGGTGTTTAAATTATGACCGCATAATTCAACCATGCCTTCACTGGGCGTATCCAAACCTGCCGCTAAACCTAATAATGTAGTCTTCCCACTTCCCGAAGGACCAACGATAGAAAATGTTTGACCTTTTTCAACGTCAAAGGAAACATTTTGTAGAACTGTTAATTGCTTGGAACCGCTTTTATAAGTTTTTTCAAGCCCGTTAATCTTTAATATATTTGTCATTTAAATTTTATAATTATTCCCGACCCTATGCCGAAGTTCAAAATTACAGAAAGCCTTTTAAATAGTACAGTTCCAACATTTCGAAACCTCATAAAGTTTTGTTATTTTCTAATGTTCTTTGTGGTGATTTCCTGTGGAAATGATACAAAATCAAAAACCAGTGGAGATAGCAATGAAAATGCCATAACCGAAACTGAAACCTCAGAAGCCACTTCAAACAAAACGATTTTGTTTTTTGGCGATAGCATTACGGCAGGTCTTGGCCTAGATGATACTAACGATGCATTTCCTGGGGTTATTCAGAATAAAATTGATTCGTTGGGATTGAATTATGAAGTTGTAAATTCTGGGGTAAGTGGTGAGACTTCCGCAGGGGGGAAAAGTAGAATTGATTGGATTCTAAACCAAGATATTGATATTTTCGTTTTGGAACTTGGCGCCAATGATGGGCTACGAGGTATTGCTGTTACAGAAACCAAAGCTAATTTGCAAGCTATCATTGATGCCGTTAAAGCCAAAAGTCCCAATACAAAAATTATTTTGGCGGGGATGCAATTGCCTCCAAATATGGGGCAGGATTACACAACACAATTTAGAACTCTTTTCGCTGATCTGGCTTCAGAAAACAATCTTGTATTTATTCCTTTTATTTTAGAAGATGTTGGCGGGGTAAAGGAATTAAACCAAAACGATGGTATTCACCCAACAGTTGAAGGACATAAAATTGTAGCCAATAATGTTTGGGAAATCCTTGCTGCCATACTTAATTCTGAAACGTAGTTTTAAAAAAATGCGACCCCAAAAAGGAATCGCATTTTTTATAATTTTGATAAGTACTTAATACTAATTTTTAAGCGAAGCCATATCTATTACGAAACGATATTTAACGTCTGCTTTAACCACGCGGTCGTAGGCTTCATTTATATCTTTCATATCTATAAGTTCAATATCGGAAACTATATTATGTTTTCCGCAAAAATCCAACATCTCCTGTGTTTCCTTAATACCACCAATCAAAGAACCAGCAATGCGTTTGCGGCCCATTATAATTCCCCCTCCGTGGAATGGCTCCAATGGTTCCACCGCGCCAACCAAAACCATAGTGGCATCAATTTTTAACAATCCAATATATGGATCCATTTTGTGCCCAACCGGTATAGTATTCAAAATAAAATCAAAACTGGCTTGGTGTTTAGCCATATCGTCTTCATTTTTACTTATAAGAACTTCGTGTGCTCCAAGTTTTTTTGCATCTTCAGCTTTTGATGGTGAAGTAGTAATCATAACAACATGTGCTCCCAAGGCATTTGCAAATTTAACCCCCATATGACCAAGACCGCCAAGCCCAATAACGCCCACTTTATCTCCTTTTTTCACATTCCAATAGCTAAGTGGCGACCAGGTAGTAATGCCAGCACACAATAATGGTGCTGCGCCAGCTTCATCCAAATTTTTTGGAATGCTGAGAACAAACTCTTGGTCAACAACAACACTTGTGGAATAACCCCCAAAAGTTTGTTGGCCTTTTATGTGTTTATCATCACTGTTATATGTGAAAGTTGCTCCTTTTTCGCAGAACTGTTCCAAGTCATTTTTACATTGGGCACATTCTTGACAGGAATCAACCAAACAGCCCACGCCCACTACATCGCCTTTTTTAAAGTTTTTTACGTTTTTACCAATGGCTGTAACGTGACCAATAATTTCGTGACCGGGAACAACTGGGTATTTTGAACCTCCCCATTCGTTTCGCGCTGTATGAATATCGCTATGGCAAACACCGCAGTATGTTATATCAATTCTTACATCATCATCGCCAACTTCTCGGCGTTTAATGTCCATTGGTTTCAGGTTATCTTTTTCGTTTTGTACTCCGTATGCTTTTGTATTTGTATCCATTTATTTTATAGTTTGTAGTTTATTGCTGATAGATGATGGTAGAGAAATCTACATCAATTTTATTGAATTGTCTAAAGGTAATTATAGTGTGAAGCGAATTGGGTTAAGGCTATGTTAATTGATTTTGAAAGCTTCGAGGAATTTGGAAATTGAGAATTGAGATTTGCAGTAATTGCAAATATGTTTTGAGCTATTATTTAATTCATTTGAGTTAATATAGATCGATTGGAAAAATTATCTTCACAAAACTAACAACTTAAACAACGTAACAATGAGCGATCTTTTATGGATTATTGTAGTTCTGCTAGTAATTGGCTGGCTAGGTGGATTTATTTTATTTCCTGCAATAGGAGGTATTATACACATATTATTGGCAATTGCCGTAATACTTATATTATATAAATTGCTTACTGGAAGAAAAGTGTAAACAGTTTATAAAACACATTTAATGAAAGACTTTCAAAGTAATTTGGAAGTCTTTTTTTATTTCTTCCGAATTATTTTTCCTGAAAACCGTGGAACCGTTATCGAAGTTTTGGTAGTATTAATAAAATAAACCCCAGTTAAAAGAACAGCTGCGGCAATAATGGATTGCAACGTGATTTGTTCATCCAGAATATAATATCCTAAAATGAGGGCGATAATTGGATTGACATAGGTTGATGTTGCAACCTTATCTGGCGAAACGGTTTTCAATAAATAATTGAAAGATGTAAAAGCCACAATACTCCCAAAAAGAATTAACAATACCATACTCAATTGTACGGGTTCTCCCCAATTGGTCGGTGCTATCCATTGCTCTCCAAAAAGTAAACTTGAGAGAGCAAGCGTTATTCCGGCAGTGAACATTTGATAACCAGTATTTACAAAGAAATTTTTTGGCAAATCTGCTTTCCCAACAAAAAGACTGCCGTAAGCCCAACTGAGCATGCAGGCAAAAATCATAATCATTCCAAGAATAGTACCTTCTTTGGCGATGATATGTTGCTGGCTTACCAGTAGAATGATTCCGAAAATTCCCAATCCTACTCCCACTAGTGACATTGTTTTTATTTTCTTTCCTTGCAGCAAGCGCATCAATAATAAAACCATCAAGGGTTGTGCTGAAATCTCCAAAGCTGCAAAGCCGCTATCTACATATTTTAAGGCCCAAACAATTATTCCGTTTCCAAAAGATAGAAACAGAACACCCACTATAAAAGCATTTTTAAATTGCTTCCGTGTAATAGCGAGGCTTTTGCCCATTAATGCGGAAATAATAAATATTAAAAGTCCGGCAGAAGTAAAACGTATCGATGCCAAAAAGAATGGTGGCAATTCTGCTACCGCTACTTTATTAAGCATATATGTTGATCCCCAAATAACGTAAATGGAAAAGAATGCAAGGATGATAAGGATTGTGCTTTTTGGTAAGCTCATTGACCGGGGGATTGATGGTTTAGGGGTTACGAAGATAAGTATTTGATTTTTTCTTTAGCATAAGGCATTCTATATATTAAAATAGCTTTTAATAAAATTATAAATTAATGAAGCAAGGTAGCTTTAGAAAATTACTGATTTCAAAAAAATACCTCATTTTGTTGAAAATTAGATAGATATATGCTAAACAATTCTTAAATTAGTATCATAATATTTCTTTCCTCACGCTATTACTATTATTCACACATTTTTTAAAATAATATACTATGGCATTAATTCCGGGTTACGAATATGATATTTTTATAAGCTACGTTCATGCTGATAATGAATCTGAAACACATGGCGAAGATGGATGGATTGATCAGTTTTATAAATATCTAGACACTAAACTAAACAAACATTCCAGGGATATAAAAATTTGGTGGGATTCAAAAAATCTCGATCGCAGTGAGGTTTTTGACAATTCAATAGCAGATGCAATTGATAAATCTGCCATTATGATCTGCCTTTATTCTAGGCTCTACCCACAATCTGACTATTGCAAAAAGGAATTGGAACATTTCTATGAAAAGGTTTCTAAAGAAAAAATAGGTTTAACCGTCGGCAACCGCTCTCGCATTATTCCTATTTTTATGTCCAATATTCCACATACAGATTGGCTGGAGAAATTAAGCGGTACCAGTGGCTTTCCATTCCACGATAATAACGATTATGGCGATCCATTAAAAAATACAAGTCCTGAATTTGGTGATCAAATGATTCAGTTGCGAAATGCATTGGTACGTATTTTTGAAGATTTCTCAAAAGAAGCAATTATCATCAAAGAACCTGCACCACTTCCTAAGAAAAAAGAAAAAGGCTTCACCATATTTCTTTCTGATGTAAATGATTCTATGTTTGATAGACGTGAAGGTATTATTGCCGATTTGGAAGGAAAAGGATACAACGTTATTACTGGAGATTCTTCAATTAGCGATGCCGCAAGTCATGATAATGCGACTAAGGAAGCAATTGATAGTTCAGACTTTGCGGTTCATATCTTAGGCGATTTTCCCGGTAGAAAAATTCCAGGGGAAACTGAAGCCCGTTACATTCAAAGACAAGTAGAAGTAGGTCTGGAATTGAAAACCCCACAGTTGGTATGGATTTCTAGGGATACCGATTTCAGTAAAATAGAAAACACAGAGCATAAGCACTTTTTAAAAAGTTTGGAGGATGGAACGCTTTCTTCAAAAAAATATGAATTCGCTCGTGGAAATGAAGGCGAATTGTCAATGCTCATTGACGACTATGCCAAGCAGTTAAAGGAAAAACAAAATCACAAGGCTTCAGAAAATAAAACCACAAATGGAAACACTATAAAAGTTCTGTTAGACACACATACCGATGATTTTAAACAAGCTTTTAACCTTAAAAAAATCCTCAATGAATATAATGTAGATCTTATTTTCAATCCAGAAGATGGCGATCCGCAAGAAAATATCAAATCCCTCTACTCAAATATAGGTGAAGCCAAAAAGTTCATCTTCTTATACGGAAATGAAAACCATAAGGATTGGGTAGATATTCGCGTTAAGAACACTCTCAAAAAACTTATGGATTACGACCGTTATGGGCAGGATATTTTTATTTATGTAACACCACCAGAAAAATCAATGGACGCTATAAAAGTAGCCCAAAATCCCATGGTAAAGTTGGTAGACCAAAGCCGTGATAGCCAACTTGGCGGCGCCTCACTAGAGGCTTTTTTAAATGATCTAAATGCTGAAAATACATGAGTGAAAATTCCTTTAACCCATATGTAGGCCTCCGTCCTTTTCGAGATGACGAAAATTTATTGTTCTTTGGTCGTGACGAGCAAACGCTGGAATTATTACAGCGGCTGCACGCCAACCGCTTCGTTGCCGTGGTTGGAAGCTCTGGAAGCGGGAAATCCTCTTTGATACGTGCAGGATTAATTCCAGCATTAAAAGGTGGTTTTCTTGTGGAAAATAGCAGTAATTGGCTTATTGCAATTATGAAACCAGGACAAAATCCCGTTTATAATCTGGCAACAACTATTTTAAATCAAATTGACCCAAAAATTGAGACTTCGGAAATTCAGGCTTTCGTTATTCGAATTAAAAAAGAAGGAGTCTCTGCCATTTTGGATGTAATTGAGCCGCTTCGAGAAAACAAAAACTCTAATTTCTTTTTGTTGGTAGATCAGTTTGAGGAGCTCTTCCGCTTTTCCCTAAAACAGAAAGATGCTTCTTTTAAAACCGAAGCTATTGACTTTGTAAATATAAT
Organism: uncultured Flavobacteriaceae bacterium; assembly: GCA_963716065.1. Lineage (GTDB taxonomy): Bacteria > Bacteroidota > Bacteroidia > Flavobacteriales > Flavobacteriaceae > Aequorivita. Next base: position 3,584,526 of record OY970287.1, on the reverse strand, counting down.
TTTAAAGCTTTCAGAGCAAAAACGCATTCCCTTCTATGTAGTTTTGACAATGCGTTCCGATTTTATTGGCGACTGCGCCCAGTTTTTCGGTCTCCCGGAAGCATTAAACAAAAGTCAGTATTTGGTTCCCAGATTAAACAGATTGGAGCTTAAAAAAGTAATTGAAGGCCCCGCAAAATTGTATCGAGGCAAATTTAATACTTCCCTCACTTCACAATTAATAAACGATTTAGGCGAAGTTAAAGACGAACTGCCACTGGTACAGCACGCATTAATGCGAATGTGGAATTACAAAAAAAGCAATGATGCAACTGGCGAACTAAACTTAGAAGACTATAAACAAATTGGCGGAATTGAAAATGCGCTGTCGATGCATGCTGATGAAGCTTTAAAAGAATTGAAATCCGATGAATTACCCCTAGCCAAGGCACTTTTCCAAGCTTTAACAACCATTGATGAAAACGGCAGAAAAATACGAAGACCTGCAAAACTTAGCGATTTAAAAGAGCTTACCAACGCCAGTGAAGAAAAGCTTTTAGGAGTAATAAACAATTTCATCAAGAATGACCGCTCTTTTCTGGTTATTGACAACATAGGCGATTCTGATGATAAACTTATAGACATATCCCACGAAAGCCTAATTAGGCATTGGAAAACTTTAAACAGTTGGGTTGACGAGGAAAGTGAGGCAGCATTGCAATATATACGCCTTTGCGATGCATATGTGGCAAATAAAGAAGATAGAAAAGATTTACTGTCCGGCAGAGAGTTTGAAATTGCTCAGGAATGGTTTGAAAAATTTAAACCAAACAAACTCTGGGCAGCGCGCTACAACGAAAACTTTGAGGGAGGAATGAAATATCTTTCAGATAGCGCTAGAGTTTATAACATAAAAAAACGCAACGCGCGTAGAATTAAACTTGTCAAAAAAGGTGTGATATATTCCTTTATTGCCTTCGCATTTATTGCACTTTTCAGTTACTTTCTTTTACAACCCAGCATTGAGCAAATAGATTGGAATACTGCCCAAAATGAAAATACTGTGGAAAGCTTTACCGCTTATTTGGAATCCCATCCAAAAGGGGAATATTCTGAAATTGCACAGAACTTTCTTGATTCAATAAATCTACAACAAGCGTGGATTGTGGCAGATAAGGAGAATACGGTTAAAGGATATCAAAAATATTTAAATGTAGCGGCTACTGAAAAAGATTCCTTGAATAATATTCTTGAGTATTCAAAATTTGCAAAAGATACATTAACTGCCATCAACAGAATTATTTCTCTTAAAGATGAAATAGCTAATTCTAATTTAGACCATGAAGCTTGGTTGGCAGCAACAGATAAGAACAGCGTGCGTTCGTATTTGAGATATATAAAAAATGATTCAATACTAGGTACGCATAATGATGATGCCCTAAAAAAAATTCAGGAAATTGGCAAAACTGGCTTTTTATATTGTGGAAGGGCAACCAATAATACAATCCCAAATTCAATATTTGAGATTATTTACCGAAAGGAAAACACATTTAAGGGCAATGATATACCTCAGGTTAATGATATTGTTCGGGCTTCTGAAAATCGATATATATACAGAGACCCTTCTGTAAACAATAAATCGGGGAACAGTATCGAAATTGGAAAAATATATTTTGTAAAAAGTATAAGTTTACAGGCAAACGCTGTATTTGTTGAGATTATTTATAATCCTTAATTTTTACTTCCCTCTTTTATTCTTTCTAAAATTCTTATCCCCACGCGTTTTTGGCTTCTTATATTTCTCTTTTATGATCCGTTTGTAAGAGCCGCCTTGATTTTCCTTCTTGTTTTTTTCTTTCTTTTCATGAAAAGCATGACCAACCTCTTCCATGTTGTTGGGATTGTTTATCTCAACAATTTGTGGTTGTTCCTCGAATGTGAGTTGGTCTGAAATTGCAACTTCTTTAGGAAAATTGAGTTCTTCAATTTTTAAATCCATCAAGGTTTCAATTGCTTCCTTCGCATCATTTTCCTTTTCGGTATAAAACAAAATAGCGGTTCCCTCTTGTTCTGCCCTTCCTGTTCTACCAATACGGTGCATATAATTTTCAGGGAAAGACGGCGTATCAAAATTGATAACATGGCTTATTTGGTCCAAATCCAATCCACGCGCCATAACGTCAGTGGTTACGAGGATTCGCGTTTTTTCGGCATTAAAATCTTCTATGGAACGTATTCTGTAGTTCTGGGTTTTGTTTGAATGGATTACGGCTACTTCACTTCCGAAGAATTCATCCAAGATATCAAAAACCATATCGGCACTTTTTTTATTCGGAACAAAAACGAGCACTTTTTTGAAATCGCTTTCATTTAGAAGCAAATGTTTCAGCAAATTCACTTTCGTATAAAAATTAGGGACTGAATATGCAAATTGTGAAATATTTTCCAAAGGCGTTCCGCTCACAGCAACAGAAACCGTGGTTGGAACAATGAAGAAATCGTGGATAAACACATTTACATCATCGGTCATTGTTGCCGAAAACATAATGTTTTGACGTTTGGCGGGAAGCAATTCCAAAATATTTGTAAGCTGAAAACGGAAACCGAGATCGAGCATTACATCTACTTCATCAATAACAATTTTTTTAATCGCTTTCAGTTGAAGCGCCCTGCCCACAACCAAATCATAAAGTCTTCCGGGCGTCGCTACTATTATATCGGCACCTTCAGCAACGGCTTCTTTTTGACGGTTTATATTTGTTCCACCAAAAACGCCAATCACTTTAATTGAAGAATATTTTCCGAATTTTTCGATTTCCTCAACAACCTGTAAAACCAATTCGCGGGTAGGAACCATTACCAAAACCCTGGGATTTTTTTCTTTTGAAAACTTTAAATCCTGAAGAATGGGAAGCATATATGCAAAGGTTTTTCCTGTTCCCGTCTGCGCAATCCCAACCATATCAGTCCCAGACATAATTACCGAAAACGACTTTGCTTGTATTGGTGTTGGCTTTTCAAAACCCAAATCTGCAATGGCATATTGCATTTGTTTGGAAATATTGAGCTCGTTGAATGATTCCATGCTTGTCTTATTTGCTGCAAAAGTAGCACTTCAAGCACGAATAATTCACATTTATGTAGTTATTGATTCTTTGGTCCTTATCTCAGATGATTTTCCTTTACATCAACAGCTGCTGCACGGCTTCCTATATCGTAAAGAATTTTTGCATTTTTTGAGTCAGACATTTCATGCAGGGAATCAATTTGTTGAGGAGAAAAATTAAATCCCAAATCCTGCAGCGGGTTTGTTTCCAGCATAACATTATATCGTAAATAGTATAATGCTGGTTCTTTTGTGAGCATGTCATTCTTTAAATCAAGTATTTCAGAATCTATCTCCATCGCCGTTGGCGAATTTGATATGTACTGAAGCATGGTCTGGTTAAGATAATTGGCATCTTCCATAAAAATATCAGGAATCATACTTGCCCAGCCTAAAAGTCCCATTCCGGCGGTTTTATCAATATCATATCTCTTGGTAAAAGTTCCGGTTCCCACAGAATACAAAACAAGATTCTCCTCCCCTGTTTCCCATCGATATGGAAATTCCTTTAAAGTAGCTACCAAGAATAACTGGAGTGCAGGATTGTTTGCAAGGCTCACCCCACCATCAATAAACACCCCTATTTGACCTTGCCCCACATCAATTTTCTGTGGCACAAAATAACTTGGAGCGGCTGCGCTGGCTCTTACAACCTGCCTTAAAAGCATGCCTTTATTATATTTAAAATATTTACCATTTGGATTTGAGAGTATGGGCCAAGTGCTCAACGTATCAGCTCGTTTTGTAACTATACACAAGCCTGTTTTTATTTTATCGCTACCCATTGTGATATCTCCAAAAACTTCCTCCAGAGCATCTTCCAAAGGTTTAAAATCAAATTGGGCTTTATAACGTTCTAACGGATTCAACAACCAATTTCTTTTCTTACCGAAAATTTTATCGCCGATATCCATGTAAAGTTTTGTGATTTCTGCGGCGGACATACCGATGGAAAGGCCTGCGGCAATTATGGCTCCTGTACTTGTACCGCCAATTAGATCAAAATATTCACAAAGCAAAAGTTTTGGGTTTCCTTCCTTTTCGCGAATAAGTTTTTCAATTTTTTCAAGAAAGCCTAAGGTTAAGGCTCCCCGAATACCACCGCCGTCCAATGCAAGAATTCTTTTTGGTTTTTCAGTTTTCATAAAGTTGAATTTTGATTTTTAAAATTGGTTTTTTTAAAATTTATATAGCTGAAGGATTCATTTTCTTTAAAGTATCGAGGGCGTAATTTGAACCAAAGTTCGCATCGAGATTAAGCGATTCTTCACGCCCCAAAGTGTATAGAACGTGATCTACACCAGGTTTTGAATAGCATACAATCAAATCTGCCAAAACATTATAGGCTCCTTTTGTTTTTTTGGAAGAAGTATTAAGATCATTGTAACCTGTAGAAGCAAATTTTGAACAATCCACCAATTGGTTTTGGTTATTTATATAATTTTTCCCAGCAATAACTTGACATCCCGCCGACCAATTGGAAATTCCTAAGCCAGACCAGTGAATGTTTATACTGTTGTTTACTTCCAAACTATTACTGCCTCTAACTGCGAGGTCCCGTTCTGTAAGGGCATTGTCCCTATCCAAATCCCTCAAAATAATTACTCCCGCAGAATCATAGGGTTTCAGCGCACGGTATATTTTCTTCTCTTCAGATATTTTGTGCCAGCCAAATCTGTATTTGTGTTGCCCTTCTACAAGCGATGGTGGAATTTTATTTTGAACCATATTTTTACTCGGTCTGTGGAACCCCAAAATTTGAAAACCATTCCGTTTACAAGTAATATAAAAAGGTCATCATTAGCTCGCTTAATAGCCTGAGCGCTTTCTTGTTTTCGGCGTAACCCTATTAAATGAATTTCGTCTGTTGAAAAATTCCAGTCGTTTGCCTTAATAGTTGAATATGTTTTTGAAAGATTATTCACGGACTTCATGATAGGTCCCGGGTTTGCTTTATAATGAGCCTTTGCCTCGTTAAGAAGTTTTATCCAATTACTGTATTCTTTCGATGCATTTGCTGAAGATGACTTGCCCCAATCTGCTACTTTTCCTTGGGTTTTCCATCTTTGGACGTGCTTCATTGTACCATCACCAACTATACCGTCAGGAACCATGGTTTTATCGCCTTCGGGATCCATCGTGCGGATATATTCCTGAAAAAGTCTAGCCGCTGATTGGGTTACATAATCAAAAATGCCGTCTATCACGCCTCTCGGCATAAAACCTGCCTTGAAGAAAAATTGTTGTAATTCCGCAACTTCAGTAGTTTCCCCTGCTCTAAAGGAACGCCAAGTGGTTCTATCATCGTCCCGAAAGGAAACTGCGCTGGCCGTAAGTCCATCTTTGTGATAAGGTGAAAGAAATTTTTTGCGATCTGCCGGTATTTTGCCCAAATCACAGCTACCAAGAAATAGAGTGCTCATAAGATTAGTTTTTTAAATTAATATTTAAATTGAACTGAATTCTAAGCAAGTAAGTTTAAACCAAAAATCTTTAGTACATACAAAACTTAGGAATAATCTAGAGAGGAAAGAAAAATGTATTTTCAAGAATAAAATAACCCTACTCACTGTAGGTCATTTTATTATAGATTTAATTTCAGTTTTAAATGTATGAAATTATAACGAGAAAATAACTCTACTCGAAATTTATACAAGAAAAAAAAATCATCGTTTTAGAATGTGAAGGTTTTATTCCACAGGTGGATGACCGTGAATTTCTTCAAAAACTGCATCAAAATTATCTCGCAAATAACTTCTTAGTTTTAAGCGGTAATCATCCTTTAGCCAGCTTATAAAGTTATGGGTGCTTTTGCTGATACACTGTGAATATTTTTCGATTCGGTGGTTAATATCATCCCCTAACATTTTTGCCAAACCTAAAGCATCATAAACGTCTTCACTGTTTTCAATGCAAATATAAGCGTGGTGTGCGATGGAACGTTCTAGCACTACCTTCGAGGATTCACCCCTAAAAGTAGCTTCTTGATAGGTAGATTTTATATCGAAATAAACCTCTTTACTTTTTGAAAATTCAGCACGAAGCTCTTCCGGCATTTCATAACGGAAATTACTTTCCAAGTCCTCATCGGTCAGCAATCGATCCATATAATAATCTGGAGACCTAAATATTGCTTGCCAATCCAATGGCGCTTCCCAAGGACCGAAACGCTGATAATTGTTTCCTAAATCAATTACAGAAAATTTTGATTTATTATTCAAAATTCGCGAGCCACGCCCAATCATTTGAAAATAAAGAGTCAAGGAACGTGTTGCCCTGTTTAGGATAATGGTATCAATAGTTGGCTCATCAAAACCGGTTGTCAAAATACTCACGGAGGTTAAAATAGCATCCGGTGTTTCGTGGAACCAGCGCAGTATTTGCTTCCGCTGCTTTTTTGTGGCTGTGTTATCTAAATGCGCTACAGGCAAACCTTCGGCTTTCAAATGATAATAAACTTGAATGGAAGTATTTATCCCGTTATTGAAAATCAAGGTTTTCTTTCCTTTGGAATGGTTTAAATATGCCTGGTACAGTTGATCCAGCATTCCTACTGCGGAATATAAATCATCGGAAGACTTTACGGTATAATCTCCATTGGAACCAATTTCCAAGGAAGTCAAACCCATATTGTATTGAAAAACCTCAACCTGCGCCAAAAATTCATTATCAATTAAAGACTGTATGCTTTCACCAACAATCAATTCCTTATAATTGTCCTTCATTGGAAGGTTTCTATTTGAACTTAGCGGCGTTGCGGTAACCCCAAGAATAAAGGATTTCTCGAAGAATTTGAAAAGTTTTGTAAAGGAATTGTAATGCGCTTCGTCAATAATAACCAAACCGATATCAGAAATATCGAGTTTGTTATCATTCAAACGATTGTTCAACGTTTCAACCATCGCCACAAAACAGCTGTATTTGTCTTGGTCAGAAAGGTTTGCGGTACTGTTCACCACTTTATTCACAACTCCAAAACCTGTAAGCATTTCAGAAGTTTGCTTGCAAAGCTCCACGCGATGCGTCATCACAAGGACTTTTTTATTGTGATGTTTTAAATATTGGCGGACAATTTCAGAAAAAATAACCGTCTTTCCCCCTCCAGTTGGCAGTTGGTAAAGCAAATGATAATCATCGGGCGCAGTTTCAAATTTTTCAAATATCCTTCCTATAGCCCCTTTTTGGTAACTATATAGCTCTTTATCAGTTTTCTTTTCTTGAATTGCGTCTGTCGTATCGGTCATAAAATCCCCATTGGTGAAGTTTTGCAAAACTACGTCCTTTTGTAGGTTTTGGACGAAGAAATTGCAGATTTATTACGAACGAATTTTCTGATGGATTATTTTTTCTTCGTTTTTAAATAAAGCTGTTCTACTTTTTCGCGCGCCCACGGTGTTTTACGAAGAAATGTTAAGCTTGATTTAATTGAAGGATTGGTATTGAAAGAATTGATTTTAATCTTGTCGCCCAAAGTTTCCCAACCGTAATACTCCACAAGATATTCCATAATATCTGCAAGTTTTATTCCGTGTAAAGGATTGTTAGGCTGTTGATTATCCATAGTAATTTTAAAGTGTCTTTATACTTTTTTCTTTCATCTTTATTCTTAAAAAAACTACCAATCAATAGGTCTATAATCTTTCAAAAACTTCCCGCTCCAATGTTTTCCAGTGTTTATTCCATCAACTAATGGATCCATAACCCGTGCCGCGCCATCAACGATATCCAAAGGGGGTTGAAAATCGTGCAACTCCATTTTCCGTTTTGCCAATTCTACTGGGTCTTCATCCGTTACCCAACCCGTATCAACGGCGTTGATGTAAATTCCTTGTTTGGCAAGACTTCCAGCTGCGGTGTGAGTCAACATATTTAATGCAGCTTTCGCCATATTGGTATGTGGATGGCGATCTTCCTTAAAAAAACGGTGGAACTTTCCTTCCATTGCAGAAACATTTATGATGTGTTTTTTACCCGTATTTTCTTTCTTCATTATTTCGCACAAACGATTGCAAAGCACAAAAGGTGCAATTGAGTTTACTAATTGAACCTCAATCATTTAGGTAGTTTCAATTTCACCAAGCCTTAAACGCCAACTATTCGTTTTTCGAAGATCCACTTGTTGTAAATCTGCATCCAATTTTCCTTCCGGAAATACTTCTTTAGCACTCAGGGAATTATCAAAACTATATGGAATCTGTGAAAGTTTTGCGGAAGCGCGAATACCAATTCCCGGCTCAGAACCGTGCCAAGTTACGGGCAAGTTTTTGTTAGGATTTTTACCAATATGGGCTGCAAGTGTTTTCAATTCCTGCAAACAATTCATATGATCGTGCAACAAATCTTTAACAAACTGCGGATGTTCTTCAAAAGGCATTTCCTCCCTTGCCATTAAATGTTGGTAAAATCCAGCAGGTCTGCGTACTGTTTGAGCCGCGTTGTTTATGAGAATATCAAGGTTTTCATATTTCTGCTCAATATAATTACAGAAAATTTCTACACTTGGGATATGCCTAAGATCCAAACCGTAAATCTTTAAACGTTTTGACCATTGATGAAAATCCTCTTCCTGTGCAAATCGATACGCTGAATCTGCCGGAAACCTTGTGGTGGCAACAACAGTAGCGCCCGCACGAAGCAACATCAATGAAATATGATACCCAATTTTTAAACGTGAACCTGTCATTATTGCAACTTGCCCAGTTAAATCGGTAGTTTGGAAGCGCTTTGCATAATTGAAATCGCCACACTCCGTACACATTGTATCGTAAAAATGATGCAGTTTTGTGAACAACGTTTTGCACACGTAACAGTTTCGAGGGGTTTCAAGCTCAAGTTCTTTTTTGGATGACAACTCCGACGTTTGAAGCAATTTTGGAGCAACAAAAACAACATTTTCACGCGTACTTCTTATTCCCGTTTCTTTACGCGCAGTTCGGTCTTTATTGGCTTGTTTTCTCTTTGCAGCTTTTTTTGCGTCCTTTTTTCTTCGGGAAAATTCCTCGCGGTCCGGTCGTGAAAGTTCGCCGAAGCTTTTATTAAAGCGGTACGCTGCTTTTTAGGTATTTCAAAAATCTGATCGGTGTTACTATTTAAATGCTCAAGAATGGCAATACATCTCGCTATTTCTTCAGCATTAATTTCTTGCAGGAATTAGTGCTGGAAAAGGTTTTGTTCAAATCCTTCATCTCTCCCTTTTCGGAAGTTTCAATTTCAGAAACCCGTTGTGACATAAATTAATTTTCGGCAAATATAGTCACAGTTTAAATTTTGAAACGAATTTATTTTAATTCACTATTGGCTCACCAATTCCTTTTGAACATTTGCAGGAACAGGCTGATAAGACGAAAACGATGATTTAAAAGTCGCCCTACCCTGTGTCAATGAACGCAAATCTGTGGAAAAACCATATAATTCAGCTTCGGGTGTCAAGCATTTCAGAACTTGATAATTATTATTGCTTTCTATTCCTTGAATCATAGAGCGGCGTGCTTGCAAATCGGTCATTACATTGCCCACCATTTCTTCGGGAACCTTTACTGTGAGTTCCAAAACGGGCTCCAAAAGTTTTGGATTTGCATTCAAAAATGCTTCTTTAAAAGCATGCGCCCCCGCAATTTTAAAGGAAATATCATTGGAATCTACCGAATGCATTTTGCCATCATAAATCATTACGCGCACATCACGAATATAAGAACGAACCAACGGGCCTTCTTCCATTACTTCCAAAACACCCTTCATTATTGAGGGCAAATAACGCAAATCGATAACTCCGCCCACGATACAATTATAAAAAACGAGTTTTCCGCCCCATGAAAGATCTACTTCTTCCTTGCCACGAATATTGAAACCTTGTGGTTCCTCCATATTTTCTTGCCAAGGTTCAATTTTTAAATGAACCTCTGCAAATTGACCCGAACCACCGGATTGTTTTCTATGTCGGTAATTTGAAGTTGATGAGCGCTGAATGGTTTCCCGAAAAGCAATTTTTGGTTTTTCAAACCTTGCTTCCACTCCATAAATATTGTTTAAAGTCCAATCGATTGTAGCAAGATGAAGATCGCCTTGACAGGAAAGTATAAGTTGTTTGCCTTCTTTTGAAAAAGAAATTTCAACCGTCGGATCTTGGCTATGGATTTTTTTAAAGATTCGCTGAGCTTTTCTTCATCTTTGGTATTTACTGCAAACACAGCTTTTCGTATTCTTGGCTGCGGAAATTTAATTGGTTTAATCTCAATCTTACTTTTCGGTGATGAAATGGTATCATTTGTTTCGGTAAATTTCAATTTCAAGGTCGCGCCGATATCGCCCACTGTTAATTTAGCAACGGGTTGTCGCTCCTTTCCGTCCATTATGAAAAGTTGGTTTATCACTTCGGTTTCATCATTTCTGGAATTTATTAATTTATCATTTAAGCGAACTTCCCCGCTCATCACTTTAAAAAATGTGATTTGCCCTAAGTTGGGTTGATAAACAGTTTTAAAAACGAAGAGAGCAGTTGGACTTTCTTTTGATGAAAGTACTTCTTTTCCATCTGTACTTTGCTCGGGTTTTAAATCGGAAGCGTCCGGAGCCACATTATCTATAAAACCCATTAATCTTCCAGTGCCCATATCGTTTAAAGCGGAAACACAAAAAACCGGGAAGAGCTCGTGGTTTAACATTCCAGCTTTAATGCCTACCCGCATTTCGTCTTCGTTTAAAGTTCCATTCTCAAAAAAAAGCTCCATTAATGTTTCATCATTTTCTGCAGCTTTTTCTATTAATTCGTTATTTAATTTGTCGGCCAATTCCTTTTGATCTTTCGGAATTTCCAGCTTTTCGGGCTTTCCTCCTTCTGCGGAAAATTTATACATTTTCATCTTCAGCACATCAATAATACATTGTGCGCCATCCACCATCAGCGGATATTGGATTTTCACCGCGTTGTTTCCCACCAAATTTTTAATACTTTTGAAACTTTCATCAAACTTCGCATTTATATGATCTATTTGGTTTATAACAAAAAGTGTGGGTTTGTGGAACTTATCGATATAATTCCAAATAATTTCGGTGCCCACTTCAACTCCATGTTGCGCGCTTAGAACGGTAACTATTGTATCAGCGACACGAATTGAGGAGATAATTTCACCAATAAAATCGTCTAAGCCGGGAGTATCAATAATATTTATTTTGTAGTTGCGCCATTCGGTATGAAGTGGAGTGGCGAAAATTGAGTTTCCGCGTTCGTGCTCAACAGCGTGATAATCGGAAACCGTATTTTTGGCTTCAACCGTCCCTCGACGGTTTATGAGCCCTGCTTCAAAAAGCATCGTTTCTGCAAGTGTGGTTTTGCCGCTGTTATGGGCGCCCACAAAAACTACATTTTTAATGTGTTTGTCGTCATATATTTTCATCTGTAAGGAATTTTGGTTAGTATTTTTCAGATGCAATGCGCCAAACAAAATTTGTTATGTTTGGTCTTGCTTTTAACTGTGAATTATATTGATGTTTTTATTTTATATTCTTAAATGTATGAAATTAATTCAATAAAATTTTCAGATTTTCGCTTGTTGTTTCAGATTTCAAGGTTATGAAATAAAGCCCCGATGCAAGTTTCGCTCCCGTTTGGCTTGTTCCGTCCCAAAAGATTTTTTGTTTGCCAGAAATAGTTTCATCCAACAAAGTATTTATCTTTCTTCCTTGAATGTCGAATACTTCAATTATTACCCTTTCAGAATTTTTTAAATTGAATTCCAATGTTGTGAAATCTGTGAAAGGATTTGGATAAGCAACCAAATTAAATAAATTGTTATTGGAAACCTCGTCTAAATTTAAAGTTCCATCTGGCGAAATCCTTGTGTAATAAACATCTTGGCCGACATTTAGTGTGTTGCACCAAGAGAGATGGGCATAGTCATTGTCACTTACCATATGGAAATAATCTCCCATTTTATCCTGTTGCGGGTAACCAACCGAAGGATCAAAAGATTCTGATAATACCGTGTTTTTTGACCATGTTTCACCTGCGTCTTCGGAAAAAGAATAATATAATACTGAATCAATCACATTGGCTGCATCTCGAGTGTCCAACCAAGCCACATCTATTCTGCCATTTGGCGCAACGGACATAGTTCCGAACCACTGATATGCAGTTGTTCCAGAATCTGTATTTATTCTAATTGGGGGTTGAAAAGTATTCCCTCCATCTGTACTTTTAGCAAACATAACATCTCCCGGGTCGTTGTTTGAAAATCGCGACACTGAAGCACATACATAAACATTTCCACGACTTGGGCCATCAGAAACGTCAACATCTACCCAAGCCTGGCCCATTAAACCAGCAGGATTTACTGGTCTTTGCACATTTAAATCTCCGTCTAAATCAACTTGAGTAACATTATCCCAGCTTACAATATTGGATGGGTCCTTTGCGGTTGTAGACTTTACAATTACAATTCCTGTATCACTAGATCCCGTTATATACAAACTTCCATCAGCATCTACAGCTAAAGTTCCCCAAAACGGATTATTATCAACAAAAATGCAATCTTCAAAAATATTGCTACCATCAGTAGAGCGAGTGAAAGCGCCATTACAAGTAGTAAAAAACGAATTCCAATAAGAGTAGTTATTTGATTCTCCAATGCCATCGGTTCGGTCAAGCCGCATCCATTGTTTATCGCCCCCTTTCGCGGGAACTGAAGTTCCCCAATCTTGCCCGCCATCAGTAATTTTAAAAACAGAGCAGAAAAAATCTGGATCGTTAGTAAGCGAATTATAATAAAAATTTCCATCGGCATCAAAATCCAAAACTGGATCTGAACGAAAAACGCCCGGCTCAAGTACTTCCTGAAATATCCAGGTTAAACCTCCATCCAGCGAATAACCGTTTCCTGCTTGGCGAAAATTACTGTTCACGGTATCGAACTGCCGCCAACCAATAACTATTCTATTTGGGTTTGTGGGATCCACAGCTATAGAGGTTTCATTGCCAGCATCGCCAATTATGTTTTGGCCATTTTCATCAACATTTACTTGCCGCGTGAAGTAATTTGGAGCTGTAACGTTATAAGCGGGACTTCGTTCCATAGAAGCTAGAGATACTTTAATGTAAGGGTCATCGAGAGCCTCATGATGGCTTTCGCGTAGGTTTTGTCTTGAAATATTTTGAGAAAAAATTGTTGGACAAATTATCAAAAAGATAAGTAATCGAAAACAAACTATAGCTTTAGAATTCTGCGAAGTAATTATCATTTTTGAAAAATTATAGGAATATTTTAAAATTACAATAATTTGGCTACAAATCAGATACAAGCAAATAATTAAATTAATCTGAAAAATTCTGCTAAAAAAATTGTGAATACTTTTTCAATTAGGTCACTTTAGTATTAAATATATATTAAAGTGCAGATATAAATATTGGAGAACGCTAACAAAGACTTACCTTCACGTAAACTAATAAAAACAACTTATCATGAATAATAAAGGAAAAGGAATTTTAGCATTAATTGGTGTTGCAGCAGGTGCGTTTGCATTTTGGAAATACAAAAATATGACTCCAGAAGAAAAACAAAATCTTAAGGATAGAGCCAATGAAACTGGAAGAAAAATTAAAGAGAAAGCTGGAGAAGTAGAAGATACTATCTCTGAAAAGTATGATCAACTTAAAAATGCTGCTAAAAGATAAGCTAACGATATTTCACGTTAATATTTGGTTATAGTAACTAAAAAATCCCTCCGATTGGTGGGATTTTTTTATGGATTGAATTCGATGCTTCTAGATTTTTTTAACCTTTACAGCATTCATGCCTCTTTGTCCTTTTTCAAGTTCAAAAGAAACGTTATCGTTTTCAGTTATCTCATCAATAAGTCCGCTTACGTGAGTGAAATATTTTTCACTGTTTTCATTATCTATAATAAAACCAAATCCTTTGGAAGAATCATAAAATGAAACCTTTCCTTTTCTCACAGGATCAAAAGCTTCGCGATCCCCTTCTTCTTTCTTTGGAATTCCCAAAATTATATCCTCGGCCTCCACTTCTACTTTCATAGAAGGATCTGGCGGAGTATCTACTAAATTTCCGTTATGGTCAACATAGACGAAATCTATTCCAGGAGTTTTTTCAGATTTTCTAACCTCTTTCTTCTTTTGTTTATCCTCCCGTTTTTTTTGCTTTGCCTTTTCTTTTTCTTTTTTACTGTACGTCTGTTGCGATTTTGCCATTTATTTTTTTTTGAATAAAAAAAGCCATCTACCTTCTAGTTGATGGCTTTTAAATTAATGATATGTGTTTATTGTAATTATTGGTTTACCGTTCTGGGATTTAAATTCATTATAATAATTGTTGCAAAGATAGTGTAAATTAAATTGTTAGAATCAAGATGTGTAAATAAAGTAGGTAAACACTTTATAATTACTATTTTACCTTAATACTATACGTCAATAAATTTTATTAGTCAAACAAGTTTAAGTCGGGTTTCTAAAGAGTATCTGAAAAATAAAAAAAAGCCTCCCGAAGGAGGCTTCCCAGCATAACTAAAATTGGGGAGTTTATTAGTTCTGCTTTATAAATTTTAAGGCTGCCGAATTCATACAATATCTCAATCCCGTTGGCTCAGGCCCATCATTAAATACGTGCCCCAAATGCAATCCTGTTGATTTTTCAATAATTTCGTCTCGTGTCCATCCCAAGACTATTATCTTTTACCCAAACTACTGCATCGTCGTTTATGGGTTTTGTGAAAGAAGGCGATTCCGTTCCGGATTCAAATTTATCTTCAGAACTAAATAAAGGCTTCCCAGTCGCGGCACTCACGTAAATCCCTTTTTCATGATTGTCGTAATATTCATTCTGAAAAGGCATTTCTGTTCCTTTTTTCACCATTATTTCGAATTGTTCCTCCGACAGTTTTTCTTTCCAAAACTCATCTGGTTTTGCTTCTGGGAATTTTTCATTCATAGCAGTTTCGCTATTCATTTCCATCGTTTCATCAATGGGTGTGATCATTGCATTGTCTGCTCCCTTATTTTGAGCATTTTGACAAGAAATCTGAATTAAAGCAAACAAACCAAAAGCAAAGGTAGTAGTTTTCAAAAAATTGAATTTCATAGTGTTATTTTTAAAATATTGATCGCATCAAGTGGTTAATTCATTTACGATATTTAAGTCGAAATGGTTTCAAAAAACTAACCCTAGGGATGCTTCATTATTATTTTAATTTAACCCGTTGTGCATTTTAAATAATGCTGATTTTAATATTGTTAATGTTTCTCTCAAAGATAAATTTGTTGATGTACTGAATAGTTGTCAAAGCTGTTATCTTAGCGATTATCCTGGTTTTGAACCCCTGAAACGTTTTTGCATAATTACGTCTGATCATAAACTGGTCACATAATTGAGAGAATAGTGTTTCTATCCTTTTTCTTTTTTTTCTGAATATATAAGGTTGTTTTTTATAATCTTTTTGGTTATTCCTCATTGGTGTGTTGAGAGTTATGTTGCAAGTTTCAAAAAGGTTAAGTTGTATTTTTGCAGATAAATAACCTCTATCCCCAATTAATGTACAGTCGCTTATCTGCATCTTGATATCTTTTAGATAATTGATGTCGTGCACAGAAGCAGGGCTTAGGTCAATACTTTGAAAAACTCCGTTCACAGAGCAAACCGCGTGTAACTTATACCCATAATAATTAGCACTCTGTGCGGCACAGTAACCCTTGTCGGGAAAAGAAAAATTGTCTTCTTTGCATATTTTGGAACGTGAACTGCGAGACAGTTTACAAACCTCTAAAGGCATACTGTCGACCACAAAATAATCTTCAAACTCATTAAAATGTGAAGCTAATTTTAAACGGATTTTATCAAGCTCATTGGCAAGCTTTCGTCTTCTTCTGTTGTAAACACTCCGTTCAATTTTTGTCCCGATGATTTTCGGAAGCTTTCTGAAAAGATCGTTTTCGCTATCTATACCCATAAACTCAGCTGTCAAACTCAAACTTATCAGTTCTAAGTCACTAAGCTTTGGTTCACGCCTTTGATAGGGTAAAAGTTGATCTTTTGATATTTTCCTCAAAACTTCCAATATTCTTTCGTAATTTGCATTTAAGTTGTTCATTATTAATGTTTTATATATAAAACAAGTTACTGATTATCAGTAAGATGAACAACTTTTTTCTTTTAAATCATAATGCACAACGGGTTAATTTAATCTATTACGATTATGTTTTTAAGATTAATCAAATCAATTATATAATTTCATTCAACATATTTCTCTTTCTAATTAAATTTTCATTTTTGCAAAATATTTCTAATTACATATTTTTCAAGCAATTTGAAATTACTCTTGTTTGATTTCCAACCATTAATTCCATTTTAAAAAAAACCCTTTTAATTCTTATCAATTTTTATATCTTGGAACCTATATCTAAAATACTCCACATGATTAAAAAATTACTTGTCATTGCTATTGCTGCACTATGCTATACTCCAATCTTTTCACAAGAGAAAACCATTGAAATAGAAGCTGAAGAAAAGGCTAACAGATTGTTTCTTTATGGCCTGAATAAAAACGAAAAGGATCTTGACGTTACCATCACTGTTGAAGGAACCAATTTCCGCCAAATCAAAAGTGTTCCGAGAGCCGTTCGAGTGCCGGCCGCTTCAAAAGTATTGCTTGCCAATTTAATTATTGAAAGAGGCAAAAGGCCTAATTATACTTATAAATTGGAAATAAGCGATAGTCTTTCGCGTCGCGCATTGCGGAAAGAATTTGAATCCATCAAAATTGATCCCAAAAAGAAAGTGATTGTCTATATTCCAGAAAATTGCAGAAGTTGTGATAGTCTTGTTTCAAATCTTGATAAGAGCCGTTATTTATATACTTCCCATCGCTTTTCTGAAAAGCCTGAAATGAAGAGTCAATTGGCTCCAGCATTTGCAAATTCCTCAGTAAAAATGGATTCCGTTAACACACCCATTATAAGTTTGGGCGGCGTACTTCACGTAAAAATTGAAGATTACGAGCAGTTGTTGGAGGAATTAAATAAGTAAAAGCCTTAAAAAGGATAACCAATTCCGAAGTTAAAAACGGTTTCATTTACGTCAAAATTAAAACCTTCCTGCTTCGATGGATCGTGAAAGGGCGCTGCAAAATCAAAACGGATTACGAAGCCTTGCACATCAACGCGAATGCGCCAACCCCCGCTCCCATTCCCAATTCATTAATAAAATTGGAAGTGAATTTATCCTTGCCATCGTAAATTTCATTGGCTTTTGAATTCCAAACATTTCCGGCATCGGCGAAAACCGCTCCTTTAAAAAAAGAAAAGATTGGGAAACGGTATTCAATATTTGCTTCCAAACGAATGTTTCCTGTTTGATCTAAAAAATTACTATCAGGATTATCTTCATCACTAGACGTTCCGGCTAAAGAACGAATTCGAAAGGCGCGAACGCTGTATGGTCCACCAGAAAAATATTGTTTCACATAAGGCATCACTTCTGAATTTCCGTACGGCAAACCATATCCACCAAAAAGCCGCGTTGCTATTACCTGATCTTTTCCGAACTTAAAATGGTATCTTAAATCCACATCAACTTTTGCATATTGTGCATATTCCAATCCTAAAAATTCCTTTCGCCCCATTTCATTTTCTTTTCCGAAAAGACTAATGCTATTCCCCGCAACATCCAATGTTGTGTTCACAAAAAACTGGTTTGTTTTCGTTGCGTCCACCATTCCGTTATATGTAAATGAATAGTTTAGTCCCGAAATAAATTGTTGCTCGAAACTCCTTTTCAAAAATGGATTATTCTCTAAAATGGTATCGAATTCAGGAGTTGTATTTGAAAGTTGTGTATAATTTACGGAAATAGGAATTATCTCGTGGGTTACGTAGCGGTTCGCCTGCCAAACGTAACCAAACTGCGCAGAGCCTGAAAGAAGGGCGTATAACTTTGTTCTACTTAAATAATCTACACCAATACTAGTTTTTGTTTTTGGAATGGAATATTTAAAAAAGTCATTACTTATTTTTATTGGGAAAATTACCCTTGGAAAAATAAGTTCCGTTTTTAAACCCAATTCAATACTTGTTTTACCGCTATTTCCACCGCCGCCCGCTTGCACTTCATAGCCCACGTTTGCGGTTGTGTTTAGCGTTTCACCGCCTTTAAAAAGATTTCTGTTACTATACGTAACCGCCAATCCTGGACCAGCAAAATTATTCGATTTTGATACGGCCTGCAATTCTGCACGTATTGCGCGTTTGTTTAATGGCGAAAGAAAAATATTGGCTTCCAAAATTCCCAAACTGTCAGAAAGCAACGAATCCTTTTCAGTGTATTGAATGTTTACGAATTTATAAGCACCAATGGTCGAAAGTCGTCGCGCTGTATTTTTTGAATTTTCGGGACTGTAAATCTGGCCTTCTTCCAAAGTGATAAAAGGATCAAGATATTCCGATTTAAAAAAGTCTGCGCTGTTTATATAATTCTTTTCATTAAAACGCTCCACATTATTTACCGTAGAATCCTGCACATCATAGTTTGCGTAAACATTTATTTTTGAGATTTTATAGGGGACAATAGATTTTTTTGGCACTTCATTTTTAAGCCTTAAAAAAAGATCGAACTGCTTTTTATCGTATTGATTTGTATCAGCTTCAAAAATTAAAAACCCGGAATTGAAATTGTAATAGCCTTTCTTCTTTAAATCGATATCAATTCGTTCGCGCTCTATTTTCATATTTGAAAGGTCAAAACGCATTCCTTTTGAAAGTTTTGAATTAGCAACACTTTGTTGTATTTCTGAATAAATTGGTTGCGGCAAAGTATCTAATTGATAGGTTGCAATTGTGTAAGGAGTTGGGGCAGTAACAGTATATTTTACCGAAGCTTCCTTTTCCTTTTCTTCAAATTCAGAAGTGGCTTCACTATAGAAAAAGCCTCTGTTTTCCATTCTATTTACCAAAATTTCTTCAACCTCATAAGGTTTTACATCACTTTGGTACACTGGATTTTCACCTATCTTTTTATAAAAAAAACGGTTTATAAAACCAGGTTTTTCCTCTTGCATTTTATAGTAATAATGTAGCCCTGGCCGTAAGCCTAAAAATTTCGTATTTGGTTTAGGGCGTAAAGCTTCTTCCAATACTGCCTTTAATTGGTCTTCATTTTGAATAACGGAATTCTGATTTTATTTCAACTTCCGCTCCAGTGTAAAGCCTTTTCCCTTCGGGAATGTATTTATCAACGCCACAGGATTGCATTAGCAAAAATATTGCTAAAAAAACTAGTATTATTTTAAATGTAAACTTCACTTCAATTTTAAATTTTCAAATAATTCTCTTTTGAAATTACTCTTTGTCCTTTTCAACTTCTTCTAATTTCTCGGCTTCCTTTTCCAGTTTTTCTTTTTCCTCTTTCGCTTTCATTCTTTCTTCGGCTGCTTTTCTTTCAGCCTTTTCCTGTTCAGTTTGGCCGCGAAGAATTGCCTGCCACAATTCATCAAACTTGTTGAATTCCTGCGTGAAAATAAGTGCAATTCCACTTACTATCGTCTGTCCATCAATCACGTTTTCAAACTCATTTCTTCGGAAACCTTTCAGTCTGTATCTACCATTTTCAGTCAGCAAATATTCCAGACTCACATTACCAATGAGCGGTGTTGCTTCATTTGTAGAACTGCTTCCCTGTAAATCTACTTCACTCCCAACGCGTACAATCAATCTGTCATCAAATAATTTTTTCTGCGCCGCAATATCAAGTTGAGTGCGCTCCTGTGGGGTTTCCCCTTGGTAATCCGTGTAGCTATCCAAACCAAAATCCAGTTCCACGCCACTGCTGCCCAAAATTTTTCCAGAAAATGTATTTAATTGATCGGAAAGTGCATCGTTCAAGTTATCACGAGCCACAGTTGCAAAACCACCACCACTGCCGTCACTGCCCGGTTCGGGATAAAAACGGTTCAATACCAATAGTGAAAAAACTTGTCTGTTCAATTCGCCTTCCTGCTGATTTACTTGTTGCAATCTGCCGTAAACCTGTCCGCCAATTGCGCCCTGTTCGTCTTTCGGCATATCGAGATCGAATGAAATAACGGGTTTTGTCAATTCGCCATCAACATTCAAATACACATAAAACGGTAAAACTTGTCGGTATTTATTTTTAACCGAAGGATCTGAACCAGAAGTTATGGGCGCCATCAAAGAAGATGCTGAGGCTTCAACTTCATAGATTGCCCTAACGTCCAGCTTCGCATCAAATGGATCACCGGACCAGCTTACGCGGCTGCCTTCAGCAAGTTCAAAACGTCTATTTACAAGATTGTAAAGATTCATTTCGTAATGTCCGCCAGCAATGTCATATACTCCGCTCAACGTCATTCTTCCGTTTGGATTCATCGTAAAATCGAAATCACCATCGCCAAAAACTTCAAAATCATCACCCGTTTCCTGATCGATTATAATAGTAACCTTGGCTTGTTTGCCAATTTTCAGAAGTGCTTTTACATCAAACCCGCTAAGCGTTGAACTCTCTTGTTTTGTTCGGGTTAAAATTGCGTCGGGATCTTCTCTATTTACAAAAATCACTACCCCATCGCGTTCTTCAATTGCAACTGCTGATGACGGCAGAACATAAATAACATCTGTGTTATCAGTTACTGTGATTTTTGCATCCAACTTTGGAATTTCAAGATCGCCCATTAAAGTAGCATTGGCGTCAAAGGAAGCCTTACCGTAAATAAAATCATTGTCTTCCTTTGTAGCATTCAGAATTTGGAAGTTTTCAGCATTCACTTTCAGATTAAAAGTGGGGTTTATAAAACTTTCAGTGCCAACTTCTCCGGTCATTACCAATTGGTTATTATTTTCATCGCGGATAGTGAAGTTGTCCATATATAGACCCTGATTATCTATTTTCAAGGTTTCATTGTTCAAATTGAAAGGGGCATTCAATTTACTTACGGTAAAAGCCGCATCACTAAATTTTAAACTTCCCCCGTATTTTGGTTCTGTTGGACTACCTGTAACATTAAATTTTCCTGAAAAGCTACCATCCGCATTTTTAATTTCACCTAATGAAAAGCCTTCCAACGCTCGCATTTTAAACTCGTTTATATCCAAATCCAAATTAAGCTGGGCCACAGTTGGAGTTGCAACATAATCGCCCGTAAGATCCAAATCGATATCGCCTTCCTTTAGCGCCAAATCAAAATCATAACTATTGCCGCCTTTCGATTTTGCATCAACTGTAAGTTTGCCCAAATCTGTATCAAGCAAATTCAATTGTTCAACGGAAAGATCAGCAATGACTCCCGAACTCCCAAAAGGTTCTACAATGGCTAAGCTTCCGTTCAAATTTCCGTTTGCCAATTCCTGTTCGGGATTTAGGTAATTTAAAATTTCGCTTAATTTGAAATTTTCAAAAGTAATTGCTACATGATTTTGGGAAACGCCCGCAAGTTTATTGGTCAAATTTACTACTGCTCCGTTTCTGCTAAATCTGAAATCCGTAAACTCAATAGTATTTTTTGTAATAAGCATTTCATTGCTTTGTGGAGTTTCCCAAGGATTTCTGTCCAAAATTAAATCCTCAGGCAAAATATGAAAACGAAGTTCTTCCGAAGTACCCGTAATTTGGGATTGAATATTAATCAAAGTACTGTCTTTATAAGTAGAATTGAAACTCAAACTGAGTTCGTTATCTTGCTGATTCCCCGTGATTTTTGTTTTCGGAATATTTAAAGAGCCGCCTTTTAAGTTGTTAAAACCCAAATCAAAAACAAATTTTTCTTTGTCGGTATCCATAGTGAATGCCAAACTATCCAATTCAATTCCAGAATAAATTATTTGGGGAGCTGTAATATCTGCTTTCAATTTTCGCGCAGCTTCATCAAAATCAACTGCTATTTTCACAGTATCCAATTTTTGGACATTTACCAAAAACACATCATTCAAAACCGAAGATTTTACAATTTGCCCGCGAATGTCAAGTTTTACGGGGCGTAATATACTGTCGGGAAGTTTTGTGTCTTTGGAAAAATAGCTGGAAATATGGCGTTGCACAGAAGTGCTAAATGTAGCTGGATCTGTATTGCTTTCAAGACTGAGTTGCAAAATTTTATTGTCGAGCCAAATTGAAGTTGTATCGCTGCGAACGTGTGCCGTTGCAAGTACATCACCCAATAAATAGGTTTTATCATCATAAACCACTACCCCATCGCCGATGGTTGAAATAACGTCAAAACCATCTTTATTTCCTTCAAAATCGGCATCTATTTTTAATGCGGTTCTCACGTCGCGACCCATCAATCCCAAAGATTGCAGATTCGCGCCTTTTATATTTAAATGCGCATTTGCTTTTGGCGAAACCGAATCCAAAGTTACTTCGGCAGTTAAATCTAAATCTAGATTTTGATCTTTATATTTTGAAACCACATCACCCTTTCCATTCTTTATCTTTCCATTTATCGCTAAATCTTTAATGGCATAATTATTAAATTGAAAACTGGAAATATTTGCATCCAAAACTGCGTCAAGACTGTTAATGTTATTTCCGGAGCCATTTGTTTTAATAGTCAAACTTAATGCGCCGAGTTGATCGTTTTGCAACAATTCATTCAACTTGTAATCCTTTATTTCAATATTTGCATCGAAGGAAATTTCAGAATTGTTTTTGAAATGTCCGTCAATAGTTGCGATTCCCTGTGAAGTTGTTAAATTGGCTTTTGCGTAAAT
Organism: uncultured Flavobacteriaceae bacterium; assembly: GCA_963716065.1. Taxonomy (GTDB): domain Bacteria; phylum Bacteroidota; class Bacteroidia; order Flavobacteriales; family Flavobacteriaceae; genus Aequorivita. The sequence goes on along the minus strand of OY970287.1, from coordinate 3,561,721 downwards.
ATCATTTAAATCGCCTTTTGCATTTCCTTTTAATGAAACATCTCGAGGCAAGCTTACGCCCAAATCCTTTTCACTCACAAATTGGACTAAATCACTTCGCTTTGTTTGTGCTGAAAAACGTGGAATATTGAATTTTAAATTATCAGGGTTTGTAGCATTTTGAATAAATCCGTTAGCTGAAAGACCTGTAGAATTTCCCCAGCGCACATTCATACTTGGAATTTCAATTGCAGATAAATAGCCCGAAGCTTCCACATTCCCAAAAACATACTTCTTGCTGAGTGTCCTTAAATATTCGTTCTTTTTAAGCGCTGGTTGAAATTTGAAAACTTCCCTTAAATCCAATTGAAATGCCGGGAAATCCAATGCGATTTTAGACTGGTCTGGCGCTTCAATCAAATCTGCTAACGTTGGATAATCCAATCTTAATTTTCCTTCAAGTTTATTATTATTTAGCGCTAGTTTTAAATCGTTTACTTCAATAAAATTATCAGTCGCCTCAAGATTTAAAGCCATTTCTTTTAAGTTGAAACCCGAACCCTCTTTAAAAGTTAATGATTCAAGTTCCAAACCTGCTTTTTTATCTTTCAGAAAGATATCATTCGCTTTCAATGTAAAATTTTGAAGCGCAATCGCATTTGGATTGAAAACATCCTTTTTCACTTCATTCTTGCCAACAAAATAACTTATGTTATTTTCCTCAAAATCAATATCCGCAATCGCTATTTTAAAATTTGGCCACTCAAAAGCTTGTATTTCATCTTTTGCTTTCTCAACAACTTCTTCTACCTTTTCAGTGACTGCGTTATTTTCAGTTTCCGTATTTATTGTGATAATTGAATTTTTCAGACTTAAATCGCCAATTTCGACATCATTATTTGTTAAATCTGCTTTGGGCAATTCTATATATAAATCGGCAATTTCCAAATTTGCCGCAATCCGATCGCCGTAGGATTGATAGTCAACAAAAACATTTTTCAGGGTTAATTCATCCAAAGCTAAAAAAGGCAAAGGCACTGGCTCAGCAGCGGGCGGCACAGGTGACTGAATGTATTTAATTCTGGCGTTATAAATTGATGCTTGGGAAGCACGGAAATCCATGTTTTCCAAATCGGTTTTCCTCATTTGGAGCGCCAATTTCTCTATTTGGAATTGGCTATCAATCCCTAAAACCGCATCGTCAAAAATAATGTTGAAATCCTTGAGATTAATTTCGCCAAGTACAATTTTCATTGGCGCGGAAGTAGTATCAGTTGCAACCGCAGTAGTGTCCGCTGAAACAAAGGCATCCATTAAAAACTGGAAATTGTAACCATTAACGGAATCTTTCCGAATAATATTTGCCCGCACACCTTCCCAATCCAAATAATTTACACCAATTCCATTTCCTCGAATGATTGGCAAAAGGGGAATATCGGCTTCCAACGATTTGGAATAAACCAAAGTATCGCCCTTTTTGTCTTCCAGATAAAGACCTTCAAGCATGATATTTCCACCAAAAGTGATGAAAAGTTTTTCTATTTCAACTTTAGTGTTTGTTTTCCCAGAAACATATTTAACGGCTTGCTGTACGATAATGTCCTGCCCCCAGGGGCTTCGAATAAAAAGAACGAGCAAAAAGAACAAGATTATAAGAACAGCGAAAATCCTCGCAATGATTCTTAAAAACCTGTACTTTCTGGGTTTTGACTTCTTTTCTTTTTTCTTTTCCAAAGCAATTTTTGGTGGTCTTCAAAAGTATGAAAATAACTTTAAACTATATTCTGCGATACGTTTAAGTAGTTGCTTATTTGCCACAAACTTGTGTTAAAAATAAATGTGAAAAAAGATATCATTTCCATTTCTTATCATACATCAATGTGAAGCTCTATTTCGAGACCTAAATTTGTACCATAAATAATAAATAACTAAAAATTTGAGATATGGAGACTACAAAAGCATTGTGGAATATTGACACTACGCATTCAGAAATTAATTTTAAAGTGAAACACATGATGATTTCTACCGTGAGCGGTAGTTTTGAAAAATTTGATGGAAAGGTTGAAAATGCAACTGACGATTTCAAAAACGGCGATTTTTCTTTTTCTGCGGAAATCGATTCCGTAAACACAAACAATAAAGACCGCGACAATCATTTGAAGAGTGAGGAATTCTTTGGAGCTGAAAAAAATCCGAAATTAACATTCAAATCAAAATCATTTGATGGTGAAAAAATGGTCGGCGATTTAATGATTAAAGGGGTTACAAAAGAAGTAACGTTAGAAACAGAATACAACGGAACCGCAGTTGATCCCTACGGACAAACGAAAGCCGGTTTTGAATTTGAAGGAAACATAAACCGTAAAGATTTCGGACTAACCTGGAACGCCGTTACAGAAGCAGGAAGCGTTGTTGTAAGTGATAAAGTGAAATTGATTGCTTCATTACAATTCATAAAACAATAATTTAAAAGATTTTACTGTTCCCCTTTTTGAGAATTGAGAGCTTTATTTTTTAAAAATAGAGTTCTCGATTTGTATTTTGGAAGGGCTATTCGCTAAAAGCACTTCTTATCATACATCAATGTAAAACAATAATTTACGATGTAATTTTACAGTACAAAATAAAAATAATAACAATGAAAACACGACACATAGAACGCGTATTAACTCCCCCAAGTCCACATATGGTTGGCGACGGTTTTAGAGTTCACCAATATATTCCCTCTGCAATAAATGAGGGTTTTGAAAGAATGGATCCATTTATTATGATGGATTACAACAGTAAATTTTACTTCCCTCCCACCACGCAGCCTCGCGGGGTTGGCGTACATCCTCACCGTGGTTTTGAAACTGTGACTATTGCTTATAAAGGAAGCGTTGCCCACCACGACAGTGCCGGAAACAGCGATGTAATCGGCGAAGGCGATGTACAATGGATGACGGCTGCTTCGGGAATTCTACATAAAGAATATCACGAAGAAGAATTCAGCAAAGCTGGTGGATATTTTCAAATGGTGCAGCTGTGGATAAATCTACCTGCGAAAGATAAAATGAGCTCCCCAAAATATCAGGGAATTACAAATGCTGAAATGAAAAAAGTGCAGCTTCCTGAAAATGCGGGCATTGTTGAAGTAATTGCTGGTGAATACAATGGCGAAAAAGGCCCTGCTTCCACTTTTACCCCTGTAAATATGCTAAACGCGAAATTGAACAAAGGTGGAAAGGCAACTTTCAGTTTTCCCGAGAACTACAATACTGTTGTTTTGGTTGTTGAAGGAAATATTAAAGTGAATAATATCGAAGAAATTAAAACCGATAGTTTAGGATTGTTCGCAAACGACGGTGAAGAATTCACAATTGAAGCAACCGATGATGCCGTAGTTTTAGTTTTAAGCGGCGAACCCATAAACGAACCAATTGCTGCCCAAGGTCCTTTTGTAATGAATACGCGAAGTGAGCTTGTGCAGGCGATAAGTGATTTCAATATGGGAAAATTTGGGTATTTGGAATAATATAAATTGAGTAAATTTAAAGGATGCTATATTTTGTTCGAAATCAGTCGAGACCTAACTTGGCATCCTTTTTAAATTAAAAACTATGTCAAATCTAAAAACTATAATTCCAGAACGCGCCGCCAATATTGGCAATTTTATGGTTGGTCGTTTGTTGCCTTTTCGTGAAAAGCGTATGGTTGGTCCTTTCGCATTTATAGATCATATGGGGCCGGTTGCAATGGACGAAAATAAAAATCTAGACGTCCCTCCGCATCCACATATTGGGCTTTCTACCCTCACCTATCTTTTTGAAGGAAGCATTATGCATCGCGACAGTTTGGGTTCAGAAGTTGAAATAACACCCGGTGCTGTTAACTGGATGACAGCGGGAAAAGGGGTGGTTCATTCTGAAAGAACGCCGGAAAGTCTTTGTGGTTCACAAAAATCATTACACGGTTTGCAGATATGGGTGGCGCTCCCGAAGCATTTGGAAACTATGGAACCTTCATTTCACCACACTGAAAAAAATGAAATTCCACAGTTTGAAAAAGATGGCGTTTCCATAAAAGTTATTGCTGGTGAAGTTTTCGGGAAAAAATCGCCCGTGCCAGTTCACAGCAATTTATATTTTCTTGAATTGAAAAGTGGGAAAAAGAGAAAAGTAAAACTTGGCGATTACCTTTTTGGTGAAAGCGGACTTTATATTTTGGAAGGAAAGGTTTTCAGCGAAGGAAATACTTATGAGCCAAAACAAATTCTTGTTGCAAAAGATAGCAAACTCTGCGAATTTGAAATGGCCGATAATACAACCGTTTATATTTTTGGAGGAGAAGCATTTCCCGAAGAACGACACATTCACTGGAATTTTGTTGCTTCCGAAAAAGAAACTATTGAAAGAGCTCGCGAAGATTGGAAAGCGCAACGTTTCCCAAAAGTTCCGGGTGAAACTGATTTTGTTTCAATACCCGATTAATTTGTTTTAAAATTTTTATGGGCGAGTTCTTTTCGAACACGGCTAAGGCTTTCAGGCGTAATTCCCAAATAGGAAGCAATCATCCATTGCGGAACGCGCAGCAATAAATCTGGGTACATTTCAATAAAGCTCAAATACCGTTTTTCAGCAGTAGCGCCAAGCAAAAGATTAATTCGTTTCTGCATTTGCCGAATGTGGTTGTGCAACAATTTATCATTATACATTCCAAAAGAAGGGCTTATTTCCGCAGCACGGCACATAAAATCTTCACGGATAAAAACTGTTTCTGTGTCTTCAATCGCTTCTATGTAACTTTCTGAAGGGTCATTGAAATAAACACTACTTCTGTCAACAATAAACCAATTTTCAGGCGCAAATTGTATTACGTGCTCTTTCCCACTTTCATCGAGCATATATGAACGCAGCAACCCTTTTTCAACGAAAAATGAATGTTTGCACACATCCCCTTTTTTCAGAAGTATGCTTCCCTTTTCAAATTTCTTATAAATAAGTTCTGCCGATAGTTTTTCGGCTTCTTCTTCTATCAAGCCAACTGTAGTTTTTAAATAATTTTTAAAACTTGTTGGCGCTATATCATTGTTCTCTTTTATCATTTCAGAAATGTGGATTATTATGCATTTTTAAAATTAATGGTTTCTTTCCAATTGTGTTAAACTGAACAAATAAACTTGTGGCACTTTTTTTGTCTTTTAAAATATTTAACGCTAAACCTTTTCAATTATGAGAAATTCCATGCCCTCCGTAAATGCCGGCAGTATGGCCGACATCGCCTTTTTACTTTTGATTTTCTTTTTGGTAACTTCAATGATTCCAAATGATAAAGGAATTGCACGCGATCTTCCACAGCCTTGCCCTCCCGGCACCGACTGCAATATTCCTATCAAAAAGAATAATATTTTCACCATCAGCGTTAATGAAAAAGGTGAAATTATGGCGAATGAAGCGCTTACAACTATTGAAGATTTGAAAATGAAATTAAAGGATTTTATTAATAACAATGCTGACAAATCCTGCACATATTGTAAAGGCGAGCAACTTTCAGAGGCTTCCGATAATCCCAAAAAAGCATCTATTTCCTTAAACATTCATCGTGAAGCTCCTTATCAAAATTTTATTTCCGTTCAGGATGAAATTGCAAAAGCATATTTTGAACTGCGAGAAAATTATGTTTCAAAAGTTTTAGAAACAAAGGCCGAAGAAATTACCGAAGAAGAACTTAAAAAAGTTCAAAATGCATATCCAATAAATATTATTGAAACTGAAGTGATTTAAACTTTTTTTGAAAAAATAAAAAGGGTTGTGGATATTTGTGTTGCGAAACATAAATAACTAAATCACAACCCCATATGTACTCGGTACTCGACAAAGATACAATAGAAATGGAAATTGTCCCATACCTGCCACTGCCAAAAAGAGGTTTTCCCCCAACTGTTCCGTTGGTCGAGATCGTCAACGCAATTCTCTACAAGCTGAAAACAGGCGTGCAGTGGCATCAATTGCCCACAGAGGTGTTCTTCAAGGAAAAGACATTAAGCTGGGAATCGGTCTATTACCATTATAGAAAATGGTGCGTTACCGGAGTTTGGAAGACTTGCTGGATAGGTATCCTCGATAGGCACAGATCAGAACTGGACCTTTCAAGTGTTGACCTGGACGGTAGCCACACACCTGCGATAAGGGGCGGTGAAGAAGTAGCATACCAAGGGCGGAAAAAGCGCAAGACCACAAACGCCCTATATTTGAGCGATAGGCAGGGACTGCCAATAGCCATGTCAGAACCGCTGGCAGGCAACCATAACGACCTGTACAACATAGAGGTACAGTTCGAGGTGGTCACGGCAACACTCGAACAGGCCAATATTACTGTGGAAGGCCTGTTCCTCAACGCAGATGCCGGGTTTGATTCAAAAGACTTTAGAAACTCTTGTGAGAAAAAAGAGATCAATGCCAATGTGTGTTTCAACAAGCGCAATGGGAATACCGATAGGGACGAATATTTTGACCAAGAACTATATGACAAAAGATATGTCATTGAGCGGACGAACGCCTGGATGGACAGTTACCGATCTCTACTGAACAGGTTTGATACGACCATTGCAAGTTGGTTGGGCTTAAACTATCTATCATTTATGGTAATATTACTAAAGAAAATGAAAAATAAAAAGTTTAAATGACCTCACTAAATAAAAAATCTATCGAAGAAACTTTTTAATTTATTCTCTTTCGTGCTCCTCCAAATCTTTCCGCAAATCCAATTTTCGAAGTCTTGGGAAAAATGCTGCTGTTCCGAGTACGGTTAGAATTGTCATTCCGCCACCGAAAACTACGGCTGCAACTGTGCCCATCAATTTTGCGGTAAGTCCGCTTTCAAAAGCACCCAATTCATTGGAAGAACCTACAAACATAGAATTCACTGAAGCAACACGTCCGCGCATATGATCAGGGGTACGAAGTTGTAAAATAGTTTGGCGGATAATTACTGAAATACCATCTGTTATTCCACTTAAAAAGAGTGCAATAACCGAAACCCAAAACCAAGTAGAAACTCCAAAAACTATAATACAGACACCAAAACCAAAAATAGCGGCAAGCAATTTATATCCCGCGTTTTTGTTAAGCGGAAAATAGGTTGAAGTAAACATTATAATTAAAGCACCAACTGCGGGAGCAGCTCGCAATATTCCAAAACCTTCTGGACCAACTTTAAGGATATCCTGCGCATAAATGGGAAGCAACGCTACCGCCCCGCCAAAAAGAACTGCAAACATATCGAGCGTTATTGCTCCTAAAATAACTCTAGTTCCCAAAACAAAACGCACACCTTCTTTCAAGCTTTTCATAACTGGTTCTCCAATATTTGGATTTAGGATTGGTTTCTTCGGAATTTGAAGCAATAGCAACATCGCCATTAAAGAAAACGCAAATACAAAACACATAGACCAATGCACACCAATCCAATGAATAAAAAATCCGCCGGCTGCAGGCCCCAAAACAGAACCCATTTGCCATACAGAACTGCTCCAAGTGGCTGCATTGGGATATATTTTTTTAGGAACCAGTAATGAGAAAAGAGAGAATATGGTTGGTCCTAAAAAAGCGCGAACAATTCCGCCGAGAAAAACCAAAAAATAGACAGAATAAAGAATTGTATCAGTAGAAAGATCTCCAACAATTCGTGGCCAAGTGAGCAAGAAAAGCCCTAAACTTACTACTGAGAATCCTAGGATGCATTTAAATAAAAGTCCTCTTTTTTCGCGCTGATCTACAACATGACCTGCAAATAGCGCCATGGAAACCGCTGGAATTACCTCCATTAAACCAATAATTCCTAACGAAAGGGGATTTTTAGTAATACTGTAAACCTCCCACTCAATCACAATAAATTGCATGCTCCACGCAAAAACCATCGCAAAACGCATAAAAAGAAAAATATTGAATTCCCGAAATCGTAATGCAGCGTAGGGATCGTTTTTCTTCATACGAAGTGTAATGGTGTTTTATGTAACTATTATTCCGAAGTAACTGATTTTACTCCCACAAAAGTACTACACCAAAACAAATACGACAATTCAATACAGATAAAATGTTCGGAAACAGATATTACAAAATCCTCGTAAAAAGTTAATATTTTGTTAATTCATTACTTTGCAATACATAGTACTGTAACGAATTTTAAAATACGGCGTCTTTTAAGTATAACCCAATAAATTAATTTAAAATGAGAACTTTAGACAGTAACGTATTAACAGAAAAATTGAAAACTTCAAAAGCGTATTCTTGGAATTTGAAAAGAAGATTCCGATAGACAATTAACAATTATTAATAATAAATTAGAAAATCATGAGAACATTAGACAGTAGCGAAAACAACCACAGACCGTACAATTCCAAAGCTTATAATTGGAATATGAAGAGACGTTTTAAATAACGCACCACCAAAACTTTAAAAACAATTGACCATGAAAACTTTAAGAAACATTCAAAAGAGAATTAAATGCGGATCGCAAAAACAGCATACCTTAAATTACCTTAACGGAAACCAACATCTTTTTGAAGATCCCACAATAAGAAGAACATGCAGAATCGTGTATTGAAAATTATAAAAATTGATAATGGCTAAAGCTGGATTAAAGAAATTTGATTCAGCTTTTTTTATCCCTTGAATTTGGACTGTACTTTCGAACAGGTTTAGCGCTGTTAGTCTTTTTAACTTCTTTCTTTTCTGGCATCGGTCTCTTAAATGAATTACCAATCCATTCAAAAAATTTCGAAGAAATTGATCGCCACATTCCATATACTTTTCGTGATTCTCATTTCTAAAGATAGCACCAAGTTCACTTTTTGTCACTGCGAAGTCAACTAAAGAACAGATTTTTACAATATCCTCATCGCGAAATTTATGTGCAACTCGCAGTTTTTTCATTATATCATTGTTGCTTAAAGCCATAAAAATTGTGTTTGCGCAAAGATAAGTTTATTTATGCGTAGCTAAAACAATATAACTCCCCTCCTACTTCTGCCCAGTGGGAACCATATAAACTGGCGTTTTTGTATGTTCCAAAACACTCGAAGCTACTGTTCCTAAAAACAATTTTTCTAAGGTGCCGTGACTGTGTGTTCCCATAACAATTAAAGCGGCACCCCATTCTTCGGCATATTGCAGAATCATTTTAGCTGTATCACCTTCCGCGAGGTGTGTTGAAATATTATTTCCACCCAAATGTGCGGCCGTTTTATCCAAATAATCCTTCGCCACTTTTACAAACTCTTCCTGAATTTGAAAATCTACAGGAAAAGCGTAACCTTCGTAACCCATAAAAGGTTCATATTCCATTCCGTAATAACGCACTTCAGCAAGAACATGGAATAAACAGATTTCAGCCTGCATCAATTGTGCAAGCTCATACCCTTTCTTAACTACTATTTCTGAATCTGGATTGTAATCTAGTGTTATAAGTACTTTTTTCATAATGCTACAAATTGCTCTAGTAAAGTTACTAAACGAAGTTGAAAAAAGTTATAGCCAAGAAAATTAAATTTTTTCTGATAAAATATAAAATGGATTTATTGCTTCACAAGAATTGCAGTTGCTTTGTTTCCGGTAAGAAGATTCCATTCATACGATGCAAGTAAATTACCGATTTCATCATATATATTGAGCTGAGCAGTATTTGCGCCAAGAACCTTGGTTTAGTGCTTCAAAATCAATTTTGTTGAAACCATCTTGAAGTGGAAGGTCAAAGCCTCTAAAACTTCCCTCCAGCCTTACGTTTGAAATTGCGATTTCACCATTTATATACACACGAATCATATCGCCATCCACGAATTCGTGATCTCGATACATAAAGGTTGCTTTTTTTGCAGTCGTTTTAAAATCACCTAAATATTGGTCTTTACCATACTCAGGTTTTTCCTCTTTATCTTTTGTGAAGAATTTTGGAGCTTTGTTTGTTCCTTTATAATCAATCAAACCATCGCCATTCTGCATATCTATTTGCCTCTCCTTTTCCTTTCCTAAATCTGAATTGTTCGGAGTATTTGGGTTTTTAGTGTTTGAAAGGGTTGGTGCTTTGATTGCTGGTATTTCAAAACCGGTCGGACTACTACTGTTTGTTTCGGGAGCATCAAACCTAACTGAATTATTTGGCAAGTCTATTTGCGAAAATGCATTTAAAGACGCTAATATCAATACTATTTGGAAGGATTTCTTAATCATAATAATAATTTTCAAAAAACAGATAACAACAATTAAACCAAAAATAGTGTTGAAAATTATCCTTATAGTTTTTTAAACGCTTAACTTCTCTTTTTAGATTTTTTACTTCTGCGCCAAATAAATACAAGCAAAACAACACAAAAAGGTAAAATAATGTATATTATAATATCGGCAGGATTCGTTAAATCTATTGGTTTCTCTGAAGGCTTGGGAACATCTGTAGGCTTTTGTGAATATATAACTAAACTAAAGAACAAGCCCATAATCAGAGGAATGGTTTTTTTTTTCATTTAATATTTTTTGTTTGAATATAGACAAAAAAAAACTCAATCAGCAAATTTTAACAGATTGTGTTAAGTATTTGGAAATTACCATATAAAATGGTAGTATGCCGTGTTATAACAAACTAAACAGAATATATGAGACAGCTTAAAATCACGAAACAGGTTACCAATAGAGAAACAAAATCTTTAAACAGTTATTTACAGGACGTTAGCAAGATAGATTTAATTACTGCAGAAGAAGAAGTAGAGTTGGCACAGCGAATTCGTGAAGGAGATCAAAACGCGCTGAATAAATTGAGCCGGGCAAATTTACGTTTTGTGATTTCTGTTGCAAAACAATACCAAAATCAAGGATTGAGCCTTCCCGATCTTATTAATGAAGGAAATGTTGGTTTAGTAAAAGCCGCTAAAAGATTTGATGAAACAAGAGGTTTCAAATTCATTTCATATGCTGTTTGGTGGATTCGTCAAGCAATCTTACAAGCAATAGCAGAGCAGTCCCGTGTTGTTCGCTTGCCATTGAATAAAATTGGGGATATCAATAAAATAAAAAAGGCTTCCATTCATTTGGAGCAAAAGTTTGAAAGAATTCCTACTGCAGCAGAAATTGCCAACGAACTTGACTTTAGTGAATCTAAGGTGAAAAGTTCCCTTAAAAACTCAACAAGAAGTTTATCGATGGATGCTCCATTTCAAGAAGGTGAAAACGATAATAATCTATACGATGTTTTAAGTTCGGGCGAAAGTCCAAACCCAGATAAAAATTTATTGCACCAATCGCTTCAAATAGAAATCAACCGTGCTTTGGAAACTTTAGCACCTCGCGAAGCCGATGTTGTAAAATTAAACTTCGGTTTGGGCGGGCAGCCACCAATGACGTTACAGGAAATTGGCGATACTTTTGATCTGAGCCGGGAACGCGTTAGACAAATTCGCGAAAAAGCAATTCGTAGGCTTCGTCAAACATCAAAAAGCCATATTCTAAAAAACTATTTGGGATAATATAAATGTTAAAATATTGAAGCTTTCAATATTTTGTGAATTTCTTAGGAACGGGGTTTATTTCTGCGGTTATCTTTATGATACCAACCATCAAACTAAATGACTGCAGAAATAATACTCGTTTTTTCTATTCTATTTGTTACCATAATTTTATTTGCTTTTGAAGTTTTTTCAGTAGATAAAATTGCAATGCTTATTATAGCTTCGCTTGCGTTAACTGGTTTGGTGGAACCCGAACAAGCAATTTCGGGCTTTTCAAATCCTGCAACTATTACAGTACTTTCCTTGATGATACTGGCACTTGCGCTGGAAGATAATGGCGTTATTGCAACTTTGGCGCTTTTTCTTAAAAAACTACATGTCCTGCCATTATTTTTATTGCTTCCCGCTTTCATGTTTATCACGGGTGGTATTTCCGCATTTATAAATACTACGGCCGTTGTAATTGTCTTTATCAAAATTATTTCAGAATTATCAAAACGCTTTAATCTTCCGCAATCAAAACTTTTGTTACCTATTTCTTTTGCGGGAATTTTGGGTGGAAGTTGTACGTTGATGGGAACCTCTACCAATCTTATTGTAAACTCAATAGCTAAAGATTTGGGTGCAGAAAGATTTAGTTTTTTTGAATTCTCTTTTTTTGGAGTTATATTTTTAATTGTTGGTGTCATTGTGGTGACTATAGCTTCACGGTGGCTTCCAAAGGATGCAAAGGAAAATTTGCACGATGCCTACAACTTGGAAAATTATCTTACAACGGTAGTAATAAATAAAGGATCCAATTTAATCGATAAAAATATTGAAGACACCTTTCTATATACCAATCCTGAAATTTCAATATTAAAACTTACACGAAACAAACAAATAACAAATGCTCCGGGAAGATACATTACACTGAAAGAAAATGACAAATTGGTATTGATGTGTGATTTGGAAAATCTCACAAAACTCAACGAAGCTGAAGGATTAAGCATTCATAAAAAACAGGAAAAAGCTGAAATTGAACAAGACGGAATTCAAGAAGATGGTGTTGAAAATCAACGAAAAATTGAAGATATAGGTTTTGTTGAACTCTTAATTCTGCCCGGCTCCATATTAATTGGTAAAACGTTAAAGCAACTTAGAAAACAAACTTTCAAAAATGCTTTTCCAATTGCTATCAAGAAAAGAAGAAATATCCGAAATACAGAAGAACGTTTGGTTCGAAAAAGTATGAATCAAATAACATTAAAGCCTGGGGACAGATTGTTAGTAGAAACACCAAAAGCCCAGATAAACCAGCTTTATGAAATGGAGAATGTTGCAATTCTTCAGGAACACCAACCAAAATCCTCTGTCAATAAAAGAAAAAGAACTATAGCTTTCGCTATCTTAATTTTAGTTGTTGGTTTGGCAGCAAGTGGGGTTTTAACAATATTAATTAGTGCTATCACTGGCGTTTGCCTGTTGTTGCTCACCCGTTGCCTCGATTTGAATGACGTATACCACCGCGTAAATTGGCAAGTAATATTTTTATTAGCTGGAATGATTCCACTGGGGCTTGCAATGAACAATACTGGAGCCGACAAATATATTTCAGATTTTTTGCTCAGTATATTAAGCGGACAATCAAATTTGGTTATAATTGGACTCATATTTTTAATAACGATGCTATTAAGTAGCGTGGTTAGCAACAATGCCACAGCAATTATAATGACCCCAATTGCAATTGCAGTTGCAGTTGGACTTGATTTATCTATGAAACCATTTATTTTAGCAGTTTTATTTGGAGCAAATTTTAGTTTTTTCACACCAATGGGCTATCAGACCAACACTTTAATTTATGGAATGGGCTTTTATAAATTCAAACATTTTTTCATTATAGGGGGCATACTATCTATTATTCTTTGGGTTTTAGGTACTTTTATGCTTTCCACTCTTTTTTAAATTATATATATATGTCAGAAAAATTTTCAGTAAATGATTCAATTTCAAATTTGTGGGTTAAGCTTGACGGCTGGCTAGATGCAATAATTTTAAAACTACCAAATTTCGCGCTTGCAATTTTAGTGATGGTAGCTTTCTATTTTATAGCCAAAGGATTAAAAAAGCTTTCCTATAAAGTATTATTTAGAAAAATCTCCCAAGAATCCATAAGGCAAATACTGTCTAAAATGGTTTACGGTGTTGTTATTCTTATTGGATTCTTTATAGCCTTGGGAGTGATGCAACTAGACAAACTACTTACCTCAGTTCTTGCTGGTGCAGGTGTCGTTGGTTTGGCTATAGGTCTTGCGTTGCAGGGTACACTGAGCAATACTTTTTCAGGTTTGATGCTTTCATTTTTACCAAAAGTGCGTATAGGAGATTATATTGAAACACAAGACAATGATGGTTTTGTAGATGAAATAAATCTAAGAAACGTAACCCTACGAAGAACAGACAATGAATATGTTATAATACCCAATTCAGTTTTTATTGAAAATCCATTTACAAATTATTCACTTTCACATCGTTCACGCATAGATGTTGAGTGTGGCGTGGGCTATGAAAGTGATCTACAAAAAGTTGAAGATTTGGTGGTGAAAATCATTTCTGAAAATTTTGAACAAAAACAAAATGAAGGCGTTGAATTCTTTTACAAGGAGTTTGGCGATAGTTCAATTAATTTTGTAACTCGATTCTGGATTGAAAGCAAAAAACCGAAACCAAAACTGGAAGCACAGCATAAGGCTATAAAGCTTATCAAGAAAAACTTCGACGAAGCTGGAATAAATATCCCCTTCCCTATCCGTACTTTGGATTTTGGAAAGAATAAGCTTCAAATTTTACCAAATAAAGAAGAATAGCATATCAATCGAAAATCAAAAAATCAATTTTTATGAAAAATATACTTAGAGCATTATTGGCCGGCTGGGGTGCCAAAAAAATTGGTGGTGGCAAGTGTGGCTGCATTGGAACCATAGTTGTTTTTATAATTCTTTATTGGCTTTTAGGCTTTGTTTTCAAAGTATTTTAGAAGATTTCTTTTAACAAAACAATAGCATCCGTTAACTAATTTTTTGGTGAGCTATGCGGTTATATTTGCATAACAAACCCTTAAAACTTAGTATTATGAAAAAAGCTATTGCACTAACCATGCTAGCAGGAGCAATGATTGCTACCTCATGTGTATCAAAAAAGAAGTACGTAGAACTTGAAACACAGTATAACGACACTCGTTCTACTTTAGCTAAAACCCAGCTAGAAAAAGAAGAAATTGAAGCCAAATACGCCAAGATTGAAGAGCGTGTTGCTAGCTACAATTCAAAAATCCAGTCTCTTACTGACAGTAACAACGAGCGCTTGCAAAGCATTGAAGGCGTTGTTGTTTCTGAAAACGACAAAGTTAAAATGAGACAAGCCCTTGCCAATGTAGATCCCCAAGAATTGGCACAGGCAAAAACGTTAAAAGATTTATGAATCTTATTGTATCACACAATCTTAAGAAAAACCTTGATACCAATTTAGTTGGTGAAGGTGAAGAGGATGATATTAAAATTGATATCAACGAGACTGTTGTTATGATTACAATTTCTGATAAATTATTGTTTAAATCAGGAAGCGCAAGCGTTAATTCTAAAGCTAATCCTCTTTTAGAGCGTCTTGCGAATGTAATTAATAGTGAGCCTGCTCTTGAGGTAATGGTTGAAGGTCACACAGACAGCCAAACCGTTAAGCCAGGTGCTTACATTAAAGATAACTGGGAATTGAGTGTTGATCGTTCAACCGCAGTTATCCGTAAATTACAGAATGATTACGGAGTTGCTCCTGAAAAACTGATTGCAGCTGGAAGAAGTAGTTTCCACCCGCTTACGGAAAACGAATTAAAGGAAGGTCGTGCTTCTAACAGAAGAACACGTATTGTAATTTTGCCAAACCTTGATAAATTCTTGGCTTTGCTTTCTGCTAACTAAGAAAGTAATTATATACTGAGGTCATTTAAACTTTTTATTTTTCATTTTCTTTAGTAATATTACCATAAATGATAGATAGTTTAAGCCCAACCAACTTGCAATGGTCGTATCAAACCTGTTCAGTAGAGATCGGTAACTGTCCATCCAGGCGTTCGTCCGCTCAATGACATATCTTTTGTCATATAGTTCTTGGTCAAAATATTCGTCCCTATCGGTATTCCCATTGCGCTTGTTGAAACACACATTGGCATTGATCTCTTTTTTCTCACAAGAGTTTCTAAAGTCTTTTGAATCAAACCCGGCATCTGCGTTGAGGAACAGGCCTTCCACAGTAATATTGGCCTGTTCGAGTGTTGCCGTGACCACCTCGAACTGTACCTCTATGTTGTACAGGTCGTTATGGTTGCCTGCCAGCGGTTCTGACATGGCTATTGGCAGTCCCTGCCTATCGCTCAAATATAGGGCGTTTGTGGTCTTGCGCTTTTTCCGCCCTTGGTATGCTACTTCTTCACCGCCCCTTATCGCAGGTGTGTGGCTACCGTCCAGGTCAACACTTGAAAGGTCCAGTTCTGATCTGTGCCTATCGAGGATACCTATCCAGCAAGTCTTCCAAACTCCGGTAACGCACCATTTTCTATAATGGTAATAGACCGATTCCCAGCTTAATGTCTTTTCCTTGAAGAACACCTCTGTGGGCAATTGATGCCACTGCACGCCTGTTTTCAGCTTGTAGAGAATTGCGTTGACGATCTCGACCAACGGAACAGTTGGGGGAAAACCTCTTTTTGGCAGTGGCAGGTATGGGACAATTTCCATTTCTATTGTATCTTTGTCGAGTACCGAGTACATATGGGGTTGTGATTTAGTTATTTATGTTTCGCAACACAAATATCCACAACCCTTTTTATTTTTTCAAAAAAAGTTTAAATCACTTCACTATTAAAAAGGCGATTCATTACTGAATTGCCTTTTTTTATTTCTCCAAATATTGAAATTATTATTTAGGCATTGTTGGTCGAACTTCAATTTTACTTGGCAATGTTCTCGAGTTCATTTTTAATAAATCAACTACCAGTTTTCCTATATCCTCAATTTGAATTTTCCAAGCATCTTCAGAATCTGGCTCATTTCCGTTGAAATGTGTTGAAACTGAACCAGGCATAATTGTAGAAACCTTTATTCCGTGGTCGCGTAAATCAAGCATTGCGGCCTGCGTGAAACCTGTAAGTCCAAATTTACTTGCGTTATAAGCGCTCCCGCCTTTAAAGAAATTGGTTCCCGCCAAACTGGAAATGCTTATAAAATAGCCTTTGTTTTTCTTCAATTGTTCAACGCTAGCCTTCAACGAATAAAACGGTCCCGAAAGATTTGTATCAATAGTTTCCTTCCATTCTTCAACAGTAATATTTTCAACCGAATTAAAATGTCCCAATCCGGCATTTGCGATTACAATATCAACACCTCCAAATTTATCAATCGCCGCTTCAACCGCATTTTGCTGACTTTCATAACTGCGTACATCAGCCTCCAAACCTATTGCCTGTGCCCTATCGTTTCCATTGGCATTCAATTTTTTTGCTGCTTCCTCGGCAGTTTCTTTTGTTCTTCCGGTTATCGCAACGTTTATGCCTTCTTTTAGCATCGCTTCTGCAATTCCGTAACCTATTCCTTTTGTACCGCCCGTAATAAGTGCGGATTTTTTTCCTAAATCATTCATTGTTTTTCGTTTTTACCAAAGTTACAAATAGCAATTTCGAATGTTATTAAATTCTGCTTAAATTTGAGCAATGAAATTGATGTCAATTCTACTTTTAACCGTCCTTTTCTTCAGTTTTTCTTCCGAAAAATTTCAGGAACCACTTGTAAATCTTGAAGAGCTTTCAACAGAGTTTAGTTATGAAATCCGTTATGCCACGCCAAACAATTTTATTGGCGAAACGCTTTACAATTGTCCAAAATGTTTGCTTCGACCCGAAGTTGCCGAAGCCTTACTGGAAGCCAACCAGTTTTTTTGCGAAAAAGGCTACCGAATAAAAATTTACGATTGCTATCGCCCTTTGGATGTTCAGAAAAAAATGTGGAAAAAAGTCCCGAAGAGCAACTTACGTTGGCAATCCATACGGAAATGGTTCAGTGCACAATAAAGGTGTGGCGGTTGATATTACTTTGGAAACCTTGGATGGCTGTTATGTTGAAATGGGCAGCGATTATGATTACTTCGGAAGGGAAGCGCATATTGATAATTATAATTTTTCAAAAGAAATTTTAGCCAACCGCAAATTGCTTTTTGAAGGCATGCGAAAAGTTGGTTTCAATACAATTAGAACGGAATGGTGGCATTTCAGCTTTCGAAAAAACTGGAACTATAAAACCTTGAATGTTCCACTTCCGTGTGAATAAATCAATCTTCTTTTTTGGGAAGTTTACTCTGGGCTTCATTACTTATTTTAAAAGGAATTTCGGGTGTGTTTTTATAAAGTTTTAATTCAACAACATCTGAAGGTAAATTGAAATCTTTGGCAGCCAATGCTTCCTTTACTTCTTTAATTACCAACCCGCGTAGAACGCGCGATGCTATTCGGTAATCTACGGTATCTACCCAAAAATAGACTTTAAGGTTTACGGTACTGGCGGCAAGTTCGTCCTCGATAACAAAGTTTTCGTGAAACTCGTCCCGTACAATTTCCTTGTTTTCATCCAAAATTTGCTGAATAACAGCTTTGGCAGATTTAATATCGTCTTCATAACCAATACCCACAGTGAAATCAACCCTATAAAAACCATCAGCGGTGTAGTTTTCAACTGGTTTTGTAAGCACATCGCTATTGGGAATGTAAATATCGCGCCCGTCAAAAGTTTTTATGTGCGAATACCGAAAACTCAATTCTTTTACCTTTCCGAAAATATCATCTATTTTAATAGTGTCATTAATGTTGAAAGGCCTGTTGAATGCAAGAATAATGCCCGCCAAAAAGTTCTTTCCAATATCCTGAAAAGCAAAACCTAAAATGATGGCGCCGCCACCTACGGCAGTTAAAAGTCCAGTTGCTATCCCGTCCATTCCGGCAATACGAAGGGCTAGCATAATTGCAACAATTATTAAAATTATTTTTACGGCTTGCGCCAAAAACCTTGACATCAGTGGGTCTTCTGATTTTTGCTGGAATCTCTTTTTATAAAAATTAGTGAGTAATTGCGCCAGCAAAATGCCCAATATTATTACCAAAACCCCCAATGCAACTCTGGGAAGTACTTTTAAAAACTCTTCATAATATTTTTCAAGTGAATTTTGGATGGTTTCAGTTGGCGACTGTAATAATAGAATCATATACTTTTTCTTTTAAAGATAAGTATTCTGTGCAAAAGAATTCTTACTATAAATTAATAATAAAATTTAGTGAAGCAATTTGCAAATCATATCTTTGTTAAAAATTAAAAATAGTGGATCTTTCAGTAAAATCATTTAGAATAATAAGTACTTTGGAAGCTATTTCATTCCTTGTCCTTTTAGGAATTGCAATGCCCTTAAAATACATTTGGGATATGCCCCAAATGGTTCAAATTGTCGGCATGGCACATGGCGTTTTATTTGTACTTTATGTGGCCGGAGCTTTTTATATGTTTAAAAAATTAAATTGGTCTTTCGGCGATCTGTTTATCGTGATTGCCTGCTCCATCTTGCCTTTTGGCCCATTTTACGTTGAACGCAAATATTTAAAAGTTGAATAAAGCTAGGCTTCAAGAATATAGCTGCATATTTCAGGATTACTTGGTAAATCAAGGGATGGTCACTGAATGGGCTATTTTCTTGAATGTTATCGTAAACAGCCTAATCCTTTTGGTCGTGGTAAAGATAATTGATGTCGTTTTCAGAAAATTTATTGTTGAAACCTTTAAAGCTTTTAGCAACAAAACCAAAACAACTTTTGACGATTATCTTGTAAAAAGCAATTTTCCAAGGTTTGTTGCGCACATTTTACCACTAGTAATTTTGTGGCATTTAATTCCAATAGTTTTTATGGAATATCCTTTTGTAACCTATGTATTGTTGGTTTTAGCGCAGGTTTATTCAGTAATTCTTTTCATCCTTATTTTCAGAAGTATTTTGCGCGCCACGAGGAATTTCCTTGAAGAAAATGAACGGTTTAAGGACAAGCCGATGGAGAGCTACGTGCAGATTTTGATGATTTTTGCATGGGGAGTTGGCATTTTTTGGATCATTCAAATACTTACGGGATTTTCCCTTGTTAGCCTCACCACACTGGGGGCAGCATCTGCAGTACTATTATTAATATTTAAAGATACCATTCTCGGTTTTGTTGCCAGTATTCAAGTTTCTGTGAACGATATTCTTCGCATTGGGGATTGGATTACTTTTAGCAAATTTGGCGCAGACGGCTATGTTACAGAAATTAATCTGGCAACAGTTCGTGTGCAGAATTTCGACAATACATATACAACAATTCCAACCTATAGTCTGATTGCAGATTCTTTCCAAAACTGGCGCGGAATGCAGGAAAGTAAAGGCCGAAGGATTAAGCGTGCTATTTTTATAAAGCAGTCTTCCATAAAATTTCTTTCTTCGGAAGATATTGAAAAATTAAGTCGCATTCAGCTAATAAAGCCATATTTGGAATATCGTGAAAAAGAGGTTTCAAAATACAACCGCCAAATGGAAGCCGATAAAGAATTATTGATTAACGGCCGAAACCAAACAAATCTTGGCGTTTTCCGCTATTATGCAGATGCTTTTTTGAATGAAAACTCGGCAATCAACAAAGATCTTTTTATGATGGTTCGCCACTTGGCACCAACCGATAAAGGAATTCCTATTGAAGTATACTGTTTCAGCCACGAAAAAAAATGGGAAAATTACGAACATATACAAGCAGATATTTTTGACCATTTACTGGCCGCTATCCCCTATTTTGATTTGGAAATATTTGAATTGCCAACCGGAAAAGATATTTCGCAATTGAAAATAGAATAGTACTCACTGTTATTTAATAAAGTAATTGTAGTTTTAAAATTCTATTTTATAATCATGAAATTAAAACCCTTCCTTTTTATATTTGGGATTGTTGCAATCACGCTGACCATTTTCCCATTAATAGCTGTAGATTATTGGTGGATACGCATTTTTGATTTTCCTCATGTGCAACTCACCATATTAACCTTTACAGCGCTCGTTGTTTTTTTTATGCGGTTTGATGTAAAAAGGTTGAATGATTATCTTTTCGTATGTGTTCTTGGGGCGTGCTTCATTTTCCAGTTAGCAAAAATATATCCTTACACATCGCTGGCGCCTGTTGAAATTTCTAAAACTGAAGATCTAAATCCAAAAAAACCAATCTCATTATATGCCGCAAATGTGCTTCAGAAAAACGAAGAGCGGGAAAAACTTTTAAAGGATTTCACTGAAAAGAACCCAGATGTGTTATTATTTGTAGAAACAGATGAAAACTGGATGAAATATATTACTGCAAATTTGCCAGCAGAATATGCATATAAAACTGAAATTCCTTTAAGCAATACCTATGGAATGCTGCTGTATTCAAAATATAAATTGATTAATCCCGAAGTAAAATTTTTAGTTGATAAAGAAATACCATCAATCCATTCCAAAGTACAGCTTCCAGCAGGTGATACCATTCAGCTTTACGCCATTCACCCTACTCCACCAATGCCGCAACACAATCCACGCTCAACAGATCGGGATTCTGAAATGATGAAAATTGCAAATCTTAGTAGAAAATCAAAATATCCGGTGGTAGTTTTGGGCGATTTTAATGATGTTGCTTGGTCAAACACAACGTCCCTTTTTCAAAATGTGGGTGAATTATTGGATTTGCGAAAAGGAAGAGGGCTCTATAATACATTTAACGCAAAAAGTTTTTTAATGCGCTGGCCATTGGACCATATTTTTGTTTCGGCAGAATTCCGGGTTGTTTCCTTGAAAATAGGCAAAGATATTAACTCCGACCATTTTCCCATTTTTGCAAAACTGAGTTTTGAACCTGAAAAAGCAGACGAACAAGAACCTGAAAAACCCACTAAAAATCAACTGGAACGAGCCCAAAAACAAGCAGAAAGAGTTTCCTTATAAAAAATTAGTTGTTTTTTTTAAAATAAAGTATCGGGATTATCCATTTGTGGAATGTGAAGGTCAGTTCCAAAACGTTCATTCGCTTTTTTAATGAAATGTGCCGAAAGTAATGGCGATGCTTTTTCAAGATTTTGATGTACAAAAAAGTAGATATTTTGTAAACCCTGATCAATCCAAGTTTCCAAACGGTCTATCCAATCGTCGAGTCGTGTATAATCGCTTTCGTGGTTTGATCCATTATAACGAATGAAAGCCGTTGGGGTAGTCAATCGCATATGAAGCAGATCACGCCTTCCAGCAGAATCTACAATTGCATTTGTAATATTGTATTTTTCAAGAATTTTATAAAGTTCTTCCGCAACTTCTGCTTCGTTGAACCAATCTGTATGTCTGAATTCAATTGCGGGCTTTATATCTTTTGGAAGCATTTTGAAAAATGGTTCCAATCTGTCCATATTTTTCGGCCCAAAATTATCGGGTAATTGCACAAATGGCATTTCCAATTTTTCCTTCAAATTTGATGAATTCAAAATAAATTCATTCAAGTTGGCTTCACAATCCTGAAGCCTATTCCAATGTGAAATTCCCTGAAAAAATTTCGGGAAAAACCGGAAATCTGCTGGTGTCTTTTCATACCAACCCGCAAATGTATCAGCCGGGAAAATTCTGTAAAATGTAGCATTCAACTCAATACTGTTGAATTGTCTTGAATAATATTCCAATTCATCCTTTGTGCCTCGCGGATAAAATCCTTTTAAATCTGCTTTATTCCACTTTGCACAGCCCACGTATAGATTGGGCTTTTTGGCTTTCTTATGTTTTGAAAGAACTTCCTTTGTTCCAGGATGATCTGGAGGTAGTGTAAAATCTATGTTCCCGGGATCGTCAACTTTTCCGAATTTCATATTTGATAAATAGTTTTACGTAAAGATAGCCCTAAAATGAAAACCTTAAAAAAATATTACTCTGTAACTTTTTATAAACGTCATAGTCTTATATTTACTCAAACTTAAAAATGTAAAAATGAAAATTTTAAAAACACTTACCATCGCCTTTTTATTAACTGCAATTGTTCCGGTTTCGGCACAAACTGCAGACGAGATTATAAATAATTATTTAGAAAATACAGGCGGAAAAGCAGCTTGGGAAAAACTGCAAAGCGTAAAAATGACAGCAACTGCAAATGCACAGGGAATGGAAATTCCTGTGGAAATTTACCAAACCAAAGAAGGGAAACAATTGATTAAAATCAATTTTCAGGGACAGGAAATTACCCAACTTGCATTTGATGGAGAAACAATGTGGACCACAAACTTCATGACGATGCAAGCTGAAAAAAGTGATGCTGAAAGCACTGCCAATATGAAAAAACAGGCTCAGGATTTTCCAACTCCTTTTATAAACTATAAAGAAAAAGGATTCACTGTTGAAATGATGGGCAAAGAAACCAAAGAAGGAACCGAAACATTTAAAGTTATGCTTACCCAATCGCCAATTATGGTTGATGGTGTAGAACAACCAAACGTTTCTTACTACTATTTTGATACCGAAACCTTTGTACCTATTGTTACGGAAAGCGAAATAAAGCAAGGTCCAATGAAGGGTCAAATGAATGTAAGCACAATGAGCGATTACCAAGAAGTGAATGGCTTGTATTTCCCATTTGCACTTTCTATGGCTGGCCAAGGAATTGCTTTGAAAGAAGTGGTTTTAAACCCAGAAATTGACAATGCAATGTTTGCATTTCCAGTTTCTGCAACTCCATCAGAGAAAAAAGAATAACATTTATACCTGATTTAAAATCCCTGCTCGTCGGGGATTTTTTTTTCAATAAACTCTCTGATATTTATTACCAATATCTAAAACACAACTAAATGAAAAATTCAATACTCACAGTTCTTGCAATAGCTTCTTCATTAACTTTCAATTACGCTCAAGAAACATCCTTAAAAGGAAAAGAACTTTTCGGGAATATGAAAGCGCGGCATATTGGCCAGCTCTTATGAGCGGACGTATAAATGATTTGGAAAACCATCCCACAAATTCTCGAATAATTTATGCTGGTACCGCTGGCGGTGGGGTCTGGAAATCTGGAGATGGCGGTGCAACCTTCGCCCCTATTTTTGATGAACACGCGCAATCAATTGGTGTGGTAACATTAGATCCTAAAAAACCCGACGAGGTTATTTGGGTTGGAACGGGTGAAACTTGGACGCGAAATTCAGTTTCGGTTGGTAACGGTCTTTATAAATCTACCGATGGCGGAAATAACTGGAAGGAAATTCCAGGTTTTGAAAATTCGGAACGGATTGCTTCAGTGGTTATTAATCCAAACAATACAGATGAAGTGTACGTTGGGGTTTTGGGAGCACTTTGGAACGATAGCGAAGACAGAGGTATTTACAAAACAATTGACGGAGGAAAAACTTGGAATAAAATTCTGTATATAGACCAAACAACCGGTGTTTCAGATATTTTGATGGATCCAAAAAACCCAAATATTTTGATTGCCTCTATGTGGCAATTCCGAAGAAGTGCTTGGGGATTTAATTCTGGCGGGGAAAATAGCGCTATCTACAAATCAACCGACGGCGGAAAAACTTGGAATAAATTAACGAAAGATCTTCCCACAGGAAATTTGGGAAGAATAGGAATTGCAATGGCGCCAAGCGATAGTAAAATTATTTATGCTGTTATTGAAACCGGAATAAAAGAAACAAATGGTCTTTGGAAATCAAAAGATGGCGGAAATTCTTGGGAACATTTAAACAGTGATTTTGGCTTGACTGTTCGCCCATTTTATTTTTCAAGAATAGTGGTAGATCCAAAAAATCCTGAAATTGTTGCAAAAGGAGGTTTGTTCGGCTCAATAAGTCGCGATGGTGGTAAAACCTTCAAAAATATGGGAGCCATGCATGCAGATATTCATGATGTCACTTTTGATATAAACAATAGCGATATAATGTATGTGGGTACCGACGGCGGCGTTTACCGTTCTTGGAATGGCGGCTCCACTCTTGAAATTGTGGAAAGTTTACCGCTCTCACAATTCTATCACATAAGCACGGACAATGCTGAACCCTACAATGTTTATGGCGGTTTGCAGGACAATGGAAGTTGGTACGGACCGTCATCTGCAACTGGTGGCGTTACGGCTCGCGACTGGAATAGTATTGGTCCCGGTGATGGTTTTAGGGTATTGAAGCATCCAACTAAAAATATTATTTATTCTGAAATGCAGGGCGCTGAGAATGTTTGGCGTTATGATGTGGACAGAAATAGAACTACTACAGTGCAACCACAACCAAAAAAGGGAGATCCAAAACTTCGTTTTAATTGGAACGCACCAATGGCAATAAGCAATTTTGTTCAAGATAGATTTTATATGGGAAGCCAATTTTTGCATCGTTCCGACGATATGGGAGATAGCTGGCAAATTATTTCACCCGATTTAACGACCAACAATAAAGCAAAACAAGACCAAGCAGCTTCCGGTGGAATTTCCATGGATAATAGCGGTGCTGAAAATCACACAACAATATTTACAATTGCTGAATCCCCGCTCGACCAAAACGTAATTTGGGTAGGTACCGATGACGGTAATGTGCAGCTAACAATTGATGGAGGAAAAACTTGGCAAAACTTAACCGAAAATCTTACTGGCATTCCCAAAAATACTTGGGTTTATCATATTGAAGCCAGTGTTCACGGAAAAGGAACAGCTTACGCAGTTTTTGAAGGACACAATTCTGGTGATATGAAACCGTACACTTTGAAAACAACCGATTTCGGAAAAACCTGGAAATCTATTATTTCTGAAGATATTGATAAAAAGGCCTTTGTTAGAAATATTCAGGAAGATTTTGAAAATGATGATTTACTTTTTCTGGGAACTGAATTCGGACTTTATGTAACAATTGACGGTGGTAAAAACTGGTCTCAATTCACAAATAATTTACCTCCTGTAGCAGTGCATTTTATAGATCTTCAAAAACGAACCAATGATCTGGTAATGGGCACGCATGGTCGTGGCGTAATTATTATTGATGATATAAGCCCGTTGCGCGAACTCACTCCAGAAATTTTGAAAAAAGACATTCACCTTTTCAAAACAAAACCTTTCGAAATGATAGAGAAAAGTGGTTTCAGCGGAAGCTTTGGAGCAGAAACACAATTTGCTGGAGAAAACAAAAATACTGATGCTCGCATTGTTTACTATTTACAAAAGCGTCACACTTTCGGAAAAATGGAAATGGAAATCCAAGATATGGAAGGAAATAAGATTACAACGCTTTCACCTGGGAAATCTAAAGGAATCAATGTTGTTACGTGGAATTTTTCAGGAGTAAATCCGAAAGTTGCCCAAGCAAAGACTATTTCTTATGGAGGCTTTGCAGCACCTAGAGTTCCAGCGGGGAAATATAAAGTTGTTTTAACGAAAGGTAACGAAACATACAATCACGAGATTGAAGTGAAATATGATGAAAAATCCATAACCACTTTGGAACAGCGAAAAGAACAGGAAGCGCTTACCAAAAAACTTTACAATATGGTTGAAGATTTAGCTTATATGGTTTATGAAATAACAGAAACACAAGCAAAAGCTTCAGAAGTAATTGCAAACAATCCTAATGGTAAAAAAGATGCGCAAAAATTATATGACGCGCTTGAAACCCTTCGAAAGGATTTGGTGATCACAAGCGGCGATAATTACGTTGCGGCGGCTGAACCCGAATTGCGTGAGAAAATGGCTGATTTGTACAGCAGAGTTGCTTCAAATTTCAATGAAGTTTCAGGCGCTTCCCAAGCGAATTTTGAGTTGATTTCGGAAAATTTTTCAGCTGAAAAGAAACGCTACGAGGAAATAATGAAAAACCAAGGAAAGAAATTCAATTCATTTTTGGAAAAGAACAATATACCAAAACCCGAAATTCAAACCAAAGAAAATTTTTTAAAGAAGGGATAATCAGTTTTTTTTTAGCCACGAATACACGAATTTATTTTTTAAAATATTCGTGTATTAGTGGCTATTATTTTCTACTTATTTATAAAAACTGTTTTCCTATTCACAAATTCGCGAATTCCGTGTTCGCTCAACTCACGTCCATAACCACTTTGTTTGATTCCTCCAAACGGAAGTCTTGGGTCGCTTTTCACTAATTCATTTATAAAAACCGCACCTTCATCAAACTGAAATGCAAGTTTTTCAGCTTCTTCAATATTCTTTGTGAAAATAGAAACTCCTAACCCAAATTTTGAATCGTTTGATAATTCAACCGCTTCCTCAATAGTTTTGAAAGTTGTAACCGAAAGTGCCTGCCAAAAGTTTCTTCATTAAAAACAGCCATTTCTTTCGAAACATTTGTTAAAACTGTAGGTTCAAAATAGGCTCCTTGCCGCTTTCCCCCTATTTCGAGTTTTGCACCCGCTTTCAACGAATCATTTACTTGCTTCTCTAAATCTTTCGCTAAATCTTCACGCGCCAAAGTTCCCACATACGTTTCCTCATCCATTGGATCACCGCTCTTAAGCTCACGGATTTTCACAAGCATTTTTTCAACAAATTCCTCGGAAATAGATTCGTCTATTATCAATCTTTTTCCAGCAATACAGCTTTGCCCCGTATTTTGAAAACGCGCTTGCACACAAGTCTCGACGGTTTTTTCAATATCGCAGTCTTTCAAAACTACCAAAGCATTACTTCCCCCTAATTCCAAAACAGTCTTCTTTATATTTTTTCCAGCAATGGAAGCTACGGAAGAACCTGCTGGACCACTTCCTGTAAGCGTTACAGCTTTCACTTTTTCATTTTCAATAATTTCTTCAATTCCATCACTTCCAATCAATAGAGTGGTAAAACAATTTTCTGGAAAACCTGCTCTTTTGAAGACTTTTTCAATATTCAAAGCACTCCCAAAAACATTTGAAGCGTGTTTTAAAATCCCAATATTTCCAGCCATCAAAGCAGGAGCGGCAAAGCGAAACACTTGCCAAAAAGGATAGTTCCAAGGCATAATTGCTAGTACAACTCCAATAGGTTCATAGCTCACATAACTTTTGTGTGCCTCGGTTTTTATTATTTCATTTTGGAGTATTTTTTCAGCATTTTCTGCATAATATTCACAAACCCAAGCACATTTTTCAACTTCGGCGATTGCTTGTGAAATGGGCTTTCCCATTTCCAAAGTCATCATTTCGGCATATTCTTTTTTGTTTTTTTTCAATTCCGAAGCTGCAGCGAACATTAACTTTTTCCGTTCTGAAAACGAAGTTTCCCGCCAACTATAAAATCGCTTATCGGCATTGTCAATTATTTCTGAAACTTCTTTTTTTGTGTGGTTTTTATAGGATTTCAATTCCTTTCCGTTATACGGATTGACTGAAGTGGTCGTGGCCATGGTTTTTCTTTTAAAAGTATTGAAAACATTGGGAAGAATACAGCCGATTAAGATGATTTTAACTTCACATTTGTTGAAAATAAACGCTTGAAACAATCGTTACCTTTTAAGTATTGTAATACATTTGTGAAAATTTTTATTCAAAAACCAACTTATAAATTTTTATGAATTTTCTTTTTGAGCCATCTTAAAGAGATTTTCTAATAAAGCAAAATCAAATGAAAAACATAGCACTTTCACATATACACGAACAATTGGGCGCCAAAATGGTTCCTTTTGCAGGTTACAATATGCCAGTTTCTTACGAAGGCGTTAATGCTGAGCACGAAACGGTGCGCAATGGCGTGGGCGTTTTTGATGTTTCGCATATGGGCGAATTTTTGATTACAGGGCCGAAATCTTTGGATTTAATTCAAAAAGTAACGAGCAACGATGCTTCAAAAATGGTGGATGGCCAAGCACAATACAGCTGTTTGCCTAATGAAGACGGTGGAATTGTAGACGATTTAATTGTTTACCGCTTGGAAGCCGAAAAGTGGTTGTTGGTAGTAAATGCTTCAAACATTGAAAAAGATTGGAATTGGATTTCAAAATTCAATACTATGGGTGCCGAAATGCGAAACCTTTCTGAAGATTATTCGTTGCTTGCCATTCAAGGTCCAAAAGCTATTGAAGCTATGCAATCACTGACTTCAGAAGATTTAAGCGCTATAAAATTCTACACGTTTAAAGTTGCAGATTTTGCAGGAATTGAACACGTAATAATTAGTGCAACCGGTTATACCGGAAGCGGTGGTTTCGAAATTTATTGCAAAAACAATGAGGTTGAACAGGTTTGGAATAAGGTGATGGCAGCTGGAAAAGAATTTGGCATTAAGCCAATTGGGCTTGCAGCGCGCGACACCCTTCGTTTGGAAATGGGCTTTTGTCTTTACGGAAATGATATAAACGATACAACTTCGCCTTTGGAAGCAGGTTTGGGATGGATTACAAAATTCACCAAGAATTTTACAAATTCAGAGAATTTGAAGAAACAAAAAGAAAAAGGTGTAAAAAGAAAATTGATCGGTTTTGAATTGACTGAACGAGGCATTCCACGCCACGATTACGAAATCGTTGATAAAGCAGGAAAAAACATTGGGATTGTTACCAGCGGCACAATGGCTCCTTCGCTAAATAAAGGAATCGGGATGGGTTATGTAACTGTTGAAAACAGCGCTCCAGATACGGAAATATTTATTCAAATTAGAAATAAACCTGTTGCCGCAACGGTTGTTAAAACTCCATTTTACAAGGGTTAATGCAGGATTACCAAACTATTTTACAAGAAATTCACGAGTCACTCAAAAGCATTCAAAATACTGGGGAAGTTGCCAGTTATATTCCAGAATTAAAAAATGTACCGAAAGATAAATTCGGCATTCATTTACAATTAATTACGGGTGAAAACTATTCGGTTGGCGATGCTTCGGAAAAATTTTCCATTCAAAGTATTTCAAAAGTTCTCTCGCTTTCCAAAGCCTTTCAATTAATAGGGAACGATCTTTTGGAACGCGTGGACGTTGAACCATCGGGAAATCCTTTCAACCATCTTTCACTTTTGGAACTTGAAAACGGAATTCCCAGAAATCCGCTTATAAACTCGGGAGCAATTGTGGTTGCTGATGTTTTGCTTTCAAATTTAAAAAACCCAAAAGAAGATTTTTTGAATTTTGTTCGAGAATTGGCACACGACGAAAGTATTTCATACAACGAAAAAATAGCCGAATCTGAACGTATTACGGGTTTCAATAATTATGCCGCAGCCAATCTTTTAAAAGCTTACGGAAATCTGAATAATAAAGTTGAGGATGTTTTGGATTTTTATTTCCATCAATGCTCAATTATGATGGATTGCAAGCAACTTACCAATGCTTTTTTCGTTTTTGCAAACAAGGGAAAATGTTTGAAAAACATTCAACATTTAACTTCAAGTCAAGTAAAACGAATTAATGCAGTAATGCTCACTTGCGGTTTTTATGACGAAGCGGGAGAGTTTGCTTTTGAAGTGGGACTTCCCGGAAAAAGTGGCGTTGGTGGAGGAATTGTAGCATTATTGCCACATTGCTTTACAATAGCAACTTGGGCACCGGCTTTGAACCCGAAAGGAAATTCATATTTAGGAATGCAGGCTTTGGAGCAATTTACCACAAAAACGAAATTGTCTATTTTTTAAAAGATAGGAACTGATTTTAATGAGGAAAGAAGGAAAACAACGGATTTTAATTTTGGGCGGTAGCGGTTTTATAGGCAACGCGCTTTATAAGGAGCTACTCTCCTATTTTGAAATTCACTGTACTTTTTGCCATCAACACGGCGCTTTTTCCGAAAACCAAGTTTTTTCCAATTTCTGTGTTGAGGAAGATTCGATGTTTCTTTTGCTAAACAAAATAAAGCCGACAATAATTATTTCGGTAATTAATGGTGATTATAAAAGCCAATTGGAAGCTCATCAGGAATTGGTAAATTATGCCTTAATCAATCCAAAATGCTCAGTTTTATATATTTCTTCTTCGGAAGTTTTTGATGGAAATTACAAACATCCGTCGTATGAAAACGATATTCCTTTTTCGCAAACTGCATCTGGCAGATTTAAAATTTCAATCGAAAATTTATTGCTGAATACTATTTCATCACAAACTTCAATTTTAAGATTGCCGCTTGTTTTGGGGATTAATTCTCCAGAAATAATCCATTTGCGGCAGTGTATTCGGCATCGAGCTACTTTTGAAGTTTTTCCAAATTTGGTAATTAGCGCAACGACGATAAGCAAAGTTTGCCAACAAGTTCACTACATTATCAACAAATCGCTTCGCGGAATTTTTCATTTGGCGAGCAACGATATGGTGCATCATGAAGATCTTTTCAAAGAAATTGCTTCAAAAATGGGAGATAAAATGCCTATCTTTAAAAGTGTTTTTAGCAGTAATGAAGATCAATATAGCGCAATTTTGCCAAAAGAAAATAGGCTTCCAAATTCACAACAAATTACTGTTTCACAGATTGTTGAGGAGTGTAGTCTAAATGAAGAGATTATATCAATTAAATAAAAAATTTACAGATGAAAGCTTTAACAGATAAACAGATTAACGAAAAATTAAAGGAATTTGAAGGTTGGGATTATCACGAAGGTGCGTTACATACCATTTTCGAATTCGAGGATTTTAAGGAAGCATTTTCGGCAATGACGCGAATTGCATTTGAAGCCGAAAAAATGCAACATCACCCTGAATGGAGCAACGTTTATAATTCTTTGGAAATTTATCTTTCCACCCACGATGCTGATGGGGTTACCGAAAAGGATTTTGAGCTTGCAAAGATTATTGATGATCTTATAGGGTAGAAATTCCAAATTACAAATACCAAATTCCAAAGCTTTTATAAAATTAGGTTTTAAGATTTGGAATTTATTTGGATTTTGGGTTTTCGTTTTTGGAATTTTTTATATTTGACCCTTTCTTTTTGAAGAATAAATAATAACAATAGATAATATTTTATGGGAAGAGCTTTTGAATTCAGAAAAGCAAGAAAAATGAAGCGTTGGTCAGCAATGTCCAAAGCTTTTACGCGTATAGGGAAGGATATTGTAATGGCAGTAAAGGAAGGCGGTCCCGATCCGGATGCCAATTCTAGATTGCGTGCGGTTATCCAAAACGCAAAGGCAGTTAACATGCCAAAAGAAAATGTGGAACGTGCCATAAAACGTGCCAGCGATAAAAATTTAGGGGATTTCAAAGAAGTTCTTTTTGAAGGCTATGCTCCCCATGGAATTGCAATTTTAATAGAAACGGCCACCGATAATAATACTAGAACTGTGGCAAATGTTCGCAGTTATTTCAATAAATGTGACGGTAGTTTGGGAACTTCAGGCTCCGTTTCTTTTATGTTTGACCATATTTGCAATTTCAGAATAAATCCGGAAGGTTTGGATATTGAGGAATTAGAGTTGGAATTGATAGATCACGGTATTGATGAAATTTTTGAAGATGAAGACGGAATTATGATATACGCTCCTTTTGAAAGTTTTGGCGCTATCCAGTCCTATTTGGAGGGAAATAAAATTGAAATTCTTTCTTCTGGATTTGAACGTATTCCTCAGGTAACAAAGAAACTTTCTGAAGATCAAGCTGCAGATGTAGAAAAACTTTTGGAAAAAATTGAGGAAGATGATGACGTTCAAAACGTATATCACACTATGGAAGAATCTTCCGAAGAATAAAAAAGACATATTTGAAAATAAAAAAGCCACCTTTTAAGGTGGCTTTTTTTTATCTTAAAAGGACTTTATTTGTCAATAAAATATAATGAGGAGGCTCCAGCAAAAGGTGAACTAAAGCTAGGGATAAGGTTTCCTCCTGCTCCAACTTCAGTAAAGAATAGTATTTTACCTCCATCGTTAGCACGTTCTGCAATAAAAACAGTTTGACTTGCACTATCGTAATCAACGGAAACTGGATTTCCCAATTCAGTTAATGCTCCTGAAACCCTTACTTGATTTCCCGCAGCAGCTAAAGTACCTCCATTTGGCGTAGCATCAAATTTGGTTACGAAATCATTAATAAAGTGAAAACCACCATCACTTTCACTTGCAGCGTCACCAATATCGGTAAGAATTACAAAACCTCCATCGGCAGCAATACCGTGGGTACGAACAATACCTTCAATTGTAATTTGTTTATCAGGTGTTGCAGTTACATCAGTGGTGTATGTTGCCGTAAAATTTTTCAAAACAGCAACATCAGAAGTTTTATCAACTACAGTATAAAGGTCGTTTCCAATGAATTCAATTCCCCAAACTGCATAGTCCACTGTAACGATATTACGCAAGGTATAAGCCAGTGTATCTAATGTAAAAATGTAAAATCTCCCCTCATCAGTATTTAGATCACCGTCTATATCGGTATTATCAGCAACAACATAGAAATTGTCCTTTACTGCAAGATCTCGGGGGCTGTCAAGTGCGACACCGCCAGATGCCAACAAATTCAATTCTCCATTTCCAGGTGTATTTTCAATATTCTGATAGGTATTGATTACATTTTGTCCTCTAGAAAGAACTACTAAGTTATCTGCATCATCATTATAATAAATACCTTCATTATCAACAGAGCTGGTTGAGAAATTCCGTATACCAATTCCATTTGGAGTAAAATCATATGCTACTATAGTACTGCTTGTATTACTTGTAGCAAAAACGTTTGCCAAAATTGGGTTCGGCAGATTGTTTCCTCCGCCACCTTCATCATCGTCACTACAAGAGAATAATGAAAGAACAATAGCAAAAGCAGGAATTAAATATTTGATCTTTTTCATGTGTTTAAAATTTTTAGATTTATACACATAGGTAACAATAAGAATCTAAAAATTCTATAATACCATAAAATGATTAACTAACTTTTAACAACATATTATTGATTATCAAATACTTGAGTCTAATAAATGAAAGTTTGTTTAACAGTTTCTTAGCTATGAATATTCCTTATTCTTTCCAACTATACCCTTAAAGAAAGAGCGTAATTTCAGTGTATCCTCATCAATATTTCCTGTGGGATAGAAAGGTTTATTTATGATTACTTTTTTGGTTAAATAATCAAAGGCTACACATATAATGGGAACTTTCGCTGTCATCGATATATAATAATATCCAGTTTTCCAAGTCAGCACTTTTTTTCGTGTTCCTTCTGGAGACATCGATAAACGAAACACCTCCTTTTCCTTAAAAACTTGGGCAATTGCTTCTACCTTATTTTGGCTTGGGGTTCTGTCAAGAGGTACTCCCCCCATCCATCTAAAATACCAACCAAAAGGAGACCGGAATAATTCCTTTTTTGCAATAAAATTGATTTCGGTTTTTAAAATTTTTCGGGTAAATACACCTATGTAGAAATCATGCCAACTCGTATGCGGCACTACAATTACAACCGCTTTTTTAATTGCTGGATCGAAAGAGCCTTCAATTTTCCAGCCCATTAGCTTTTCAAATACAAATTTTGCGATTCCCATATAAGATTTAAGACGAAAACTACATTTTTAAATATAGATCTTTCAATTTTTCGCGAGTAATAATTGCTTCCCAATTGCTTCCCAGAGCATTTTCCCAAAGCGGAACCATTCCAATCGCAACAGAAATCATAATTTCCATTTGTTCTTCCGTAAGATTTTTACAGACGCCTTGCGGAATTTCAATATTATATTTCTCAAACATTTTTTTAAAAAGCGCTACATCCTTTGGGTAAAATTTCTCTAAATGTTGGAAAACAATGCAATTTCCAACGCCATGCTTTGTGCCCAAAACATAGCCAAGGCCATAGCTCATAGCGTGTGCAACGCCTACTTGCGAATAGGCAATACTCATTCCGCCATGCCAGGAAGCCATCATTAATTTGGCGCGAGATTCTTCATCGGAAAGAGATCCGTTTAAGAAAATTTCCAAACAAAGATCGTATGCCTTTTCGCCATAACTTTGACTAAAAGCGTTTAAGAAAGTACCGTTTAATGACTCGACACAATGGATAAAACAATCCATTCCGGTAAAAAACCATTGATCTTTGGGGACGCCCTTGCATAATTGAGGATCTAAAATAACTTGATCAAAAGGTGTAAAATCGCTATTGATTCCCAGTTTACGAATAGGGCCAGTAAGTACCGTAGTTCTTGAAACTTCAGCCCCAGTGCCGGAAATTGTTGGCACACCCACATGATAAACAGCTTTTTCAGTCACCAAATCCCAACCTTGATATTCGGCAGCACTTCCTTTGTTGGTAAGCATTATGGAAACAGCTTTTGCCAAGTCCAAAACAGTACCGCCACCAATACCAATAATTCCGGAAGGGATATTTGTGAACTCAGCTTTAATCTCTTTTACCAAATTATCAACTTGCGAGGTTTTTGGCTCTTCTTCCGCAGAAATGAATATTAATCTATCATTGAAGCGAAGATTTATTTTATTTAATAGTTCCGTATTATTTTTAAAAACATCGTCCACTAAAAAAATAAAAGGAGCTTTTTCCTTTTTCTGGGAAGAAAGAATTGATGAGAGTTGATCAAAGCACCCTTCTCCAAAAACAACTTTTGGAACCATTGGGAAGTTTCTGAATTTCTTATTTACAACAGTTTCAGGGTCCTTTTCTTTCAACAGTATATTAGCTTTTACAAGATCTTCCGGGGTATCTATTTCAACTCCCGTAGTATTTGAGATTGCCATTTTTATATTTTTTCCGTATTCCAAATAACGGATACATTCTATTTTTTCAACAGCTTCCAAAGTTCGCATCGGCAAACGGTAGAAATCCATAATTGCCTGTTTTCTGAAAGCGTAAATGCCTTTGTGCTTATAATATTGCATTTCCATATTTTTATCGCGTGGATATGGAATGGGCGAACGCGAAAAGTAAAGCGCAAAATTATCTTTATCAACAATTACCTTAACGCAATTAGGATCGCTTATTTCTTTCCAATCGTGGATTTCAGTCATTAAGGATGCCAAATCAATTTTATCGGCATCGGGTTCATTGAAT
The DNA here is from genome assembly GCA_963716065.1 of uncultured Flavobacteriaceae bacterium. Classification (GTDB taxonomy): domain Bacteria; phylum Bacteroidota; class Bacteroidia; order Flavobacteriales; family Flavobacteriaceae; genus Aequorivita. Next base: position 3,526,256 of record OY970287.1, on the reverse strand, counting down.
ACCGCCAAAACCTTTTCAAGGCCTTCACGGCTTGTAAATGGCTCGTCGCCTTGAACATTCACAACAATATCAACATCCATATTTTCAACTGCCTCGGCAATACGATCACTACCGCAATCGTGCTCTTTTTGGCTCATAATTGCCTTTCCGCCATTTCTTTCAATTTCTTGGAAAATCACTTCGCTATCGGTAACCACATACACTTCATCAAAAAGATTGGTGGCTTTTGCTGCTTCATAAGTTCTGACAATCACGGGTTTTCCACCCAAATCCTGTATTAATTTTCCGGGAAATCTAGACGCGGCGTAACGCGCTGGAATCATTGCTATTATTTTCAAGGCAAAGTTTTTAAAATGATTTCAAAAATAAGAAGTTTATATTGGTGGCAATCGTTTTTTCCGAAGCTTTTTATAAAACCGGAAAATCAAAAAAAACAAAATCAGTACAAATATAAAAGCCAAAATAGGGATAAATATTGAGGCAAAAGACATTACGGTAGCCACAGCAGTTTCCACTGTAGTAAGAATTGGATTTGCCACTCCGGCTGTTGTTGTAGTTGATGTTAATCTGGCCGCTAAAGCATTTCCTTTAATAACGGCTGCTGTGCCACCTCCAGCAATAATGGCTAAAGACCAAGTTAGAACAGGATTCAAATCAGCAACTGTTGCAACCATTACAGCTGTTCCGGCAAAGTTGCAAGTGGTAAAGCTATAGTATCCAATAAATTATCCAACCAGGGAATATAGTACCCAAATATTTCAATAACAGTTGCAACTCCCAATGTTATAATAGCAGCGATACTCCCCACCCACTCCCAACTTTCGTTTAATGGAATAACTTCACAATTGCCGGCCAAACTTAAAATAAGCAAGGGAAAAAAAACCCGAAACCCAACAGCAGCAGCAAGGCCAATGCCCAGGAAGATGCTGATTACCATATTGAAGGTTTCCATTTTTTGTTTATGGGTTTAATTGTTTAGATATTTAGATTTTTAGATTTTTAGATTTTTGGAAAAATAATCAAATTCTTAATTCTGTATTATTTTACTGACTACCGACTACAGACTACCAACTACTAAAGCAACTAATCTACAAAAAAATCATCCTTAAAGCCTATTAAATATAATTTTTCACGGGCTCGTGTTACAGCTGTATATAACCACCTAAGATATTCCCTGTCAACACCGTTCGGAAGATAGGGTTGTTCTACAAAAACGGTATTCCATTGACCACCTTGTGATTTGTGGCAGGTAATGGCATAGCTGAATTTTACTTGAAGCGCATTAAAATATTTATTGTTCTTTATGGCAAGAAATTTTTTGTATTTGGATTTTTCAGTTGCATAATCCTTCATCACTTCTTGGTATAATTGGTTGGATTGGTCATAAGTGAGCGAAGGACTTTCAGAAGTTAAGGTATCCAAAACCAAAACAGTTTCAAAAGGTTTCATATTTGGATAATCTACCATTCTTATTTTCACTTCCGCAAAGCGAAAACCGTATAGTTCCTTAAATGCGAAAATTTCCAAAACTTCTACAATATCTCCATTGGCAATAAATCCAGCTTCCCTAGTATTATCTACCCAAAAATAATTGTTCTTAACCACCATCAAATAATCGCCCGCCGAAAGTTCCGATTCCTGAAATAGAATACGCTCGCGTATGCTTTGATTATAAAGATTTGCCCTTTTATTGGAGCGTACTATAATTACGGTATCCTCATTGCCCAAAGTGGAATAGCAATCGTTAAAGGCGTCCATAATTTCCTGCCCATCTGTTCGGCCGAATTATATCGGGAAAGAAATCCCAGAAAACTTGAATGCTTCATATAACTCATCATCCAAGCGTTCACGAATTTTTGTGGCGTTCACTAAAATACCACTGTTCTTTTGCTGACGCACTACTTCGTCCAATTCAATCTTTATTACTTCACGGTTGTATTGATTTTCCAGCAAAGTTGCGTCGAGTGCTGGGCTGATACTTAAATGAACTGGCGGCAATTGGGCAGAATCTCCAATTAAAAGTAATTTACAATTGTTCCCACTGTAAACGTACTGCATCAAATCGTCCAACAAAGAACCGTTTTCAAAGAGTTTGGAATCTTGATTAATATCAGGAATCATTGAAGCTTCATCAACTATAAAAATGGTGTCGCGGTGTTTGTTTTCCTGTAAAGTGAAAGAAACAGCACCTTTTTCACTTTTTGGAAAATATATTTTTTTGTGAATTGTAAATGCCTGCTTATTTGAATAATTACTGATAACTTTTGCAGCCCTACCCGTTGGAGCTAAAAGCACGGAACGTTTTTTTACTTTCACCAAATTTTTCACCAAAGAACCAACAATTGTAGTTTTTCCAGTTCCCGCGTAACCTTTCAGTAAAAATGTTTCATTTTTGTTCAGGCTCAGCACAAATTTGGCCAATAATTGAAGTGCAATATCTTGCTTTGTAGTTGTATTATGTGGGAAATCATTTTTTAAAAAACTGTAAAATTCTGATACATTCATCATTCGCTACTGTCAATGAGGGTTTAAAGATAGCCATCATTTTTTCGGAATATACTTTTGTGAACAAAAAAAAATTGTAGATTTGCGATAGACCTTTTAGTAAATCAACACTTAAATAATATTAATAATGAAATTAGTAATTCAGATTGTTCTTTGGATTGTCATCATCTTTTTAGGCTGGAAACTATACAACTCCGTTATAGGGCCTGTAAAATTCAACGAAGTTAAAGAAGCTAGATATGCTAAAGTAATTGCGAATTTAAAAGATATTCAAGCTGCACAGCTTGCTCATAAAGAAATAACCGGAAGTTTTACTGGAAACTGGGACAGTTTGGTAAATTTCATAGAGACTGCAAAATTTGCTATTACCCAAAGACGCGATACAAGTTATGCCGACGTAGCTAAAAACAGAGCATTTGGTATTAATGAGGGTTACTTTATTGAAGAATCACTTATAGATACTTTAGGTTTTACGCCAGTTAAAGATTCACTTTATGGTAACTCAGGTAGATATAAAACAATGATGAATGTTCCTGTAGAAGGCGTTAATGCAAAGTTTGACCTTAAAGCTGGAAAAATTGTGAAGAATGATGCTACCTATTCTGTTTTTGAGGCTAAAGTTGCTAAAGAAGTTATTCTAAGCGATTTGGATAAAGATCTTTTAGCACAAGAAAAACAAGTACAGTCAGTAGACGGTGTTAATGGTGCCAGAAATTAAAGTTGGTTCTTTGGAAGACGTAAACACTACAGGAAACTGGCCAAAAATTTATGACGCTGCAAAAGACAAATAATATACACAATACATTACAAAACAGACTGTCCGTTCAAGTTTCTTTGAACGGACAGTCTGTTTTGGTGACGAATTCAGATAATAATGAAGTTATTTTTTTTATTGAAAAAACGCTGAATCACAGTACCACACCAGAAGAATTGCTAATGGACATCGAATCCATTATGTTTAAGAATGATATTCTAAGCAATAACTTTTCAGATGTTTCCCTCATTTATTCCACACCCGTTTACAGTCTAGTTCCCGCTCCTCTTTTTGACGAAACAAAGGCGAGCGAATATTTAAAATTCAATTCCAAAATATTGGCTAATGATTATATGGCGTACGATGTTTTGGAACATTACGGAATCGTCGTAGTTTATATTCCGTTTATGAACATCAATAATTTTTTCTTTGAAAAATATGGCTCATTCAGCTATTATCACTCCACAACAGTTATGCTGAAAACAATTTTGGAAAATGAAAAATATTCACTTCCAAAAATGTATTTGCATTTTCAGAAAAACAGTTTTGACTGCATCGTTTTGAAAAATGGCGAATTACAACTTTGCAATAGTTATACCTATAAAACCCCGGAAGATTTCATCTATTACACCCTTTTCTGTATGGAACAGCTAAACCTGAATCCAGAAAATCTGCCTGTAATTCTTTGTGGTGAAATTCAAAAGGATGACGACAATTATAAAATGGCATATACCTATATTCGAAATATTGAATTTGCGGAAACAAATACTTCCCAAATAAAAATTGATGGTGAAGATAAAAAGCACCATCATTTCATTCTTAAAAATGTGTTTTAAATGCGGATAATTTCAGGCACATACAAAGGCCGAAGACTTACAGCTCCAAAAAACCTGCCCGTTCGCCCAACTACAGATTTTGCAAAAGAGGCCATTTTCAACATCCTCCGCGTTCGTTATTTTTTTGAAGAAATTTCGGTTCTCGATCTTTTCAGCGGCACTGGAAACATCAGTTTTGAGTTTGCTTCCCGTGGTGTAAATAATATCACTGCGGTTGATGCCCATCACGGCTGTATTCAATATATAAATAAAGTTTCGGAAGAATTTGATTTTCCAATTACAACAATAAAGTCTGATGTAAAAAAGTATCTTGAAAACGCTTCGGGAAAGTTCGATGTTATTTTTGCAGACCCACCTTATGACTTTACTGCGGAAGTTTTAAAAAACTTGACAGCGGAAATTTTCAGCAATTCTTTGTTGAATCCCGACGGATTGTTTATTATTGAGCACGCCAAACAGAACGATCTTTCTTCATTTCCAAATTTTGTCGAGGCCCGAAGGTACGGAAGTTCCGTATTCAGTTTTTTTAACGAAACAAAATAAACCTTGTCATTTACAAACAAAACTATTGATTTAAGTTTCGTTCAAATGGAGCTTACTGAACATTGTGTTACCGCAACGGTGAATGAGGGCGTTTTAATTGAATTAGATCATATTGCAGCTTTTCACGAAGTGTTTGCAAAATATTATTCAGATAGAAGTTTTGGATATATTGATAATCGAGAACATCAATATGCAATAAATTTAAGCCCCGAACTTTATAATTCGCGTTACCCTAAAATGGTTGGTATTGGTATTGTATGTTACACAGAAAATGCTGTGAAAAGCGCCAATTTTGAAAAATCATTTTACAATTGGCCCTTTGAAGTTTTCAAAAATTTGGAAGAAGCAAAGCAATGGATTGCTACATTGGTTGCTGAAGAAGAAAAAAAGCAGGCCTATAAGCCGGGTTCTGTATCCATCAAAAAAGACGAATCCTTATCATTTATCTAGGCGTTAAGTTACCAAAACGCTCCATCTGCCTACCCTCCTGCATCGGGCGGGAACCCTCAAGCACAGGTTTACGTGGCATTTCACCGCATAGAGTTTACCTGGTTTCACTACAGCATTACCTGTACATACTTTCTGCTGCACTTGTCCTAATCCCAAAGCTAGTTCGGGACGACGGCCGTTAGCCGCTATGCTTCCCTATGGTGTCCGGACTTTCCTCCCCGAAGCAAGTTCGGGACGATAAGGCGGCCTGCTGCGCAAAAGTACTTTAATGTTAATAAATATGGGAAAATACGAACAGCTATTTTTTTAAAACCCGTTGTACATCTTTATATTTGTTTCCGCAATATGGAACACTTCATTGTATCAGCCCGAAAGTACCGCCCCGCCGTTTTTAAAGACGTTGTTGGGCAACAGGCAATTACCAATACTTTGGAAAACGCCATAGAAAACAACCATCTTGCACAAGCTTTATTGTTTACTGGTCCGCGTGGCGTTGGCAAAACAACTTGTGCACGTATTCTTGCAAAAAAAATAAACCAAGACGGCACCCAAAAGGAAGATGAGGATTTTGCTTTCAATATTTTTGAATTGGATGCAGCTTCAAACAACTCGGTAGATGATATTCGGAATTTGATTGATCAAGTTCGAATCCCGCCACAGGTTGGGCAATACAAGGTTTATATTATTGATGAGGTGCATATGCTTTCTTCTGCAGCTTTCAACGCTTTTTTGAAAACTTTGGAAGAGCCACCGAAACATGCTATTTTCATTTTGGCAACAACTGAAAAGCACAAAATAATACCAACCATACTTTCACGCTGTCAGATTTTCGATTTTAGAAGAATTGGAGTTCGCGATATAAAGGAACATTTAGCTGAAGTTGCAAAGGCAGAGAATATTGACGCCGAAGACGACGCACTTCACATTATTGCCCAAAAAGCTGATGGTGCTTTGCGTGATGCACTTTCTATTTTTGATAGAGTTGTAAGTTTCGCAGGAAAAAACCTTACCCGTGAAGCCGTTACCGAAAACCTGAATGTGCTTGATTATACTTGGTATTTCCAAATTACCGATTTGCTTTTGGAAAACAACATTCCGCAGGTTTTGGTTACTTACAACGATATTCTTTCGAAGGGGTTTGACGGGCATCATTTTATAATGGGGCTTGCTTCCCACTTCCGGGATTTGTTGGTTTGTAAAAATCAGGAAACCATTGCTCTTTTGGAAGTTGGCGAGCAAGTGAAAAAAATGTATTTTGAACAGTCCCAAAAAACAGCAACACAGTTTTTGATTGAAGGGATTGACATTGCAAACACCACCGATTTAAAATATAAAAACAGCCAAAACCAACGGCTTTTGGTTGAATTGTGCTTACTTCAGCTAGCTTCCCTAACTTTTCAGGGCGAAAAAAAAAACTCTAGTTCCAACGAACGTTTCGTAATACCTCCCTCCTATTTTAAGAGTGAAAAATTTACTTCAGAAAAGATAACTTCTGCTGGAAATGTTGTCCCAAAATCTATAGAAAAGGTTGAAACGGCTCCCGAACTTTCGGAAGAAATAGAAATTATCAATGTCAGCGAACCTTCAGAAGAAATTTCAAAAATGGAAAAATCTTCTGAAGAAAAACCCAATAACCCAGAACCCACCAACCCAGAACAAAACAACCAAGAGCCACAAAAAGTAATTGAGCGCCCACAAATTCTTGCTGAGCGCAATGCCAAAAAGGTCTCCGCGCTTTCTCTAAAAAGTATTCAAAAAAAGCAGGAAATAAAACAGGAAATGGTTGCCAACCAACCTGACACGGAAAATCTTCCGATAAATGATTTTTCAGAAGAAGCAATGCAAGCAGTTTGGATTGAATACACAACAAGTGTTGAAAGCGATGGAAAATTCAATTTACTTTCACATTTAACTATGGGCGTTCCAAAATTGGATGGCTCCATAATTCATCTTGAATTTCCAAATCATACCATAAAGACTGAAGTTGAGCGCGCAAAACACGAACTGCTCAGTTTTCTACGAGAAAAGCTGCAGAATTACGATATTGATTTAGACATAACTGTAAACGAAATAGCCGAAAAACGTTATGCCTATTCCGCAAGGGAAAAATTTGAAAAATTGAAGGAAATGAATCCGATGATTGAAAAACTTCGGAAGGAATTTGATTTGGATATTTAATTTAGCTCTAAGCCAAAAGCTTTAAGCTTTAAGCTTTTAACTTTAAACTATTATTAAAATGCTTGGTTTAAAACTTCCCACAGACCCTCGATGGGTAAATATTGTTGAGAAAAACATAGAAGATATTCTTACCGATCACGCTTGGTGCGAGCAGAAAGCTGCTTCCACTGCGGTTTCTCTTATAGTAAGTTTCCCAGAATATACCGATTTGATTCAGGAAATGATTGCGCTCGTAAAAGAAGAAATCAGCCATTTTAAAATGGTGCACGACAAAATTTTAGAAAACGGTTGGGTTTTGGCGACGATAGAAAGGATGAATATGTAATGCAAATAATACAATTTTTTCCAAAAGGCGGAAGCCGTACCACACAACTAGTTCATAGATTATTATATGCCGCTTTGATTGAAGCAAGAAGTTGCGAGCGTTTCCGATTGTTAAGCGAAGAACTTGAAGACAAAGAGTTAGCTGAATTCTACCGAAAATTAATGGTTAGCGAAGCAAATCATTACACTATGTTTCTTGGTTTTGCCCGTCAATATGGCGACCGAAAAGAAGTGGATCAAAAATGGAACGACCTTCTTTCCTTTGAAGCTGATGTAATGAAAAACCTCAGTAAACACCAATCTATTCATGGATAGTTTTCATAAAAATATTTTTTCGAGGCATAATTTCATTTAACCCTTTTTTATATCTTTAATGGCCTTTCAAAAATGCCATTATGGAAATAGCCCTTGTCATCGGATTGCTGATTGTAGCAATTATTCTTTTCGTTACCGAAAAGTTCTCCGTTGATGTTGTTACCATTGGTTTAATTTTAGGTCTTTCTCTATCAGGAATCATTAGTCCGAAAGAAGCTTTTCAAGGGTTTAGCAGTAATTTCATAATAATTTTAGCTTCTATTTTTATCATTTCGGGTGCACTTGCCGAAACTGGATTGCTTGATAAAGTGGGTTCCCAAATGATAAAAGTGGTAAAAAGCAAAACTCATTTTATTGGCTATACCATGTTTGTTACGGGAGTGCTTTCAGCATTTATGAACAATACAACAGTTACCGCATTGGTACGGTCCCGTAATTGGAATGTGCCGAAAATTGAATTTAAGTCCATCAAAAGTATTGATTCCCGTTGCCTTCCCTTCAATCCTTGGCGGAACTTGTACGCTTATTGGAACTTCAACGAACGTTGCCGTAAGTGGTTATATAGCCCAAGCCGGAATGGAACCGCTAAACTTTTTCGAAATTTTGGGGATTGGACTTATTTTTCTCGCCACGGGTATTATTTTCATATTAATATTTTATAAAAGATTATTGCCAAATCACGCCGAAGGTGGTTTTAATGAACGTTATGAAATTGCCCAATATTTATCTGAAGTAGTTGTTTCAGAAAAATCAGCCCTTGTTGGTCAAGTTGCTTTTTATTCAGATTTGGCAAAACAGGAAATACGAATTCTGAAGATAATTAGAAAAAAGAGGAATTTATTCCTGACCCATCAACACGGATTCTCGCAAATGATATTTTACTAATTGAATGTAGTGTGGAAGATGTTATTAAAATTAAGGAAACACCGGGGTTGGAGGTTTTGGCAGACACCATAAACCACAAAGAAATAGAAAACGCTAAAATAATTATGGCGGAAATCTTGATAACTCCAGGTTCAAAGTTGATAAACCACACACTTAAAGAATCCCGTTTTAGGCAAAATTATGATTTAGTGGTTCTCGCCGTACAACGATTTGGCGAAACGGTTTCGCAAAAAATTGGGAGTTTAAAACTACACATTGGCGATACATTACATGTTCAAGGAACACAGGAAGATATTGACAACAATAGAATTTCAAACGAGTTTTCAATCATTGGAGATTTTCGGGTAAATATGTTCAAGGAAAAGAAGGGCATTTTTGCAGCTGTAATATTTTTGATTGCAGTACTCGCCGGAACTTTGGAATGGGCTCCGCTATCCATAACTTTTATGGCGGCAGCACTGCTCTCCGTACTATCCGGAGCTATAAATGTAGAACGCGTTTATCAAGTAATTAACTGGAAGCTTTTAATTCTAATTGGCGGGATGACGGCATTTGGAACCGCCATGGAAAATTCCGGTGCTTCAAAATTTTTGGCGGAAAATATCTTGAATTTATTGGGTGATCTTGGCCCAATATATGTTTTGGGTGGCTTTGTAATTTTGGTGATATTACTAACCCAACCTATGAGCAACGCGGCAGCGGCATTGGTTGTTTTGCCCGTGGCGATTGACACCGCCAATATGATGAATGCTGATCCGCGAACTTTTGCGATAGCAATTATGCTCGGCGCCTCGGTTTCGCTTATTGCTCCTTTTGAGCCTTCGTGCATTTTGGTTTTCGGCCCTGGAAAATACAAATTCATGGATTTCTTAAAAGTAGGACTGCCTTTAACTTTAATTTTATTTATTTTGCTAATGATATTGGTTCCCATTTTTTGGCCATTTAACTAATAATCGGATGTTTAAATAAATCACATTTGATCTATTTTCAAAATTTATTTATTTAGGATAAAAGCGATAAAAGTTAGATTTCAATATAAATCCCCTATCAAATCCATGAAAATTTTCATCACCCTTTTATTAATAATTACTACTACATTCGGCTATTGTCAAACCATTAAAGTTGATAACACCTTTCAGTTAGAAATAAAAAAAGTTGACCAACGTTCGAGGCTGTTCCAAATGCATTTTAAAGGATACTACATAAGAATACCAGAAAACAGCAAGAAAATTCAGTTTAAAATAAAAGCGATTTCCTTAAATGGCGAAAAGGAAATATTCAACCCCAATAATCTTTATGTAGTTTTGAGAGATAAAAAACTCCGCTTAAGACCTTTTGATGGCGACTTTATACAGTTGGTCGACGTGAAACCAGACGACAAAACTCCATACTACGGCTACCACTACAAACCAGAAGTTCCCGATACTTTTAAGGATTTTCAAATGGAAGGTTTTAAGGATATTGAAACCACCATCAACTATGGAACAGAAAGAAAACCCCACGAAAAACCCATTTATTTAAATTCTCAGGAATTTAAATCGGAGACGTTTAGCATATATTTTGCAATGCCCAAAGATCAAGTTTCGGGCGAACTTTATTATGGTACTGTTAAGTTGATGGATTTTGTGTTGGACTAATTTTTAGTTTTAATACTCCCGCCAACTTTAAGAACTTGGTTTGTAAATCATCATTCTAAGAACTTTATTTTGGGTTATATTTGAAAGTAAGAAACGAATAAAATATATACATATAATGAAAATAAACACCATATGGTGTTTATCCGCATGTTGTGGGTAATGGAAAAAAAATGCTTAATGAGAATAACAGCAGTAAATAAAAATGTGATCCGCAGACTTAAAAAGAAATCTTTAATTTTATCTCAAGTTGCATTATTAGTTATTTTATTTTTTCCAAAAATAAGTAATGCCCAACCTGGGGCATACGGTGGATTTTTAAATTTTAAGCTCTACAAAAATGGAGAATTAGTGAATTTATCTGACAAAGAATGGAGAGTAATACCAGCAAATATAACTTTGGCGGATAGTACTAATACAGAAAGCTATCTCTTACCGGACAAAAAAACAATTTTTTTTACATTGTACCATTGCCCACTCCCGCAGGAGGAATAGTCAGTGATGATTTTTTTATAGATATTATTCATCAACAGGATACTATGCGTATTTATCCACCAAATATTCAGATTCAAGATATTGAATTAGATAGTATTCCATTTAAAAAAGGTATTTATAAAATTCCGCAGACTGTCTATGATTTTAAAGAATTTGCAAAAAAAAAGATGGATATTATGAGAAAGTTCAAGTACCGAATATATATGGCAATTGGGATTTGTTCACAAAGGAAACATATAAATGCTATATAGAAAAAACAGAGGATATAGAATGGACATCTAGTTATGGTAGAAACGGAAATAAGGAAATCTTTGATTGGCGCAATTGGCAATATCTATACATAAACGAAATTGGAACAAATTATTACTTTTTTGATAATGTGATTGTTAAATATAAATACGATTCCAGAGAAGTCACAATTTATGAGGTTAAAGATTATTCGGACAGTCATTATTGGAGTAGTGGCACACCTCGTGTAAGTAATCTTTTCTACAAGGATGATACAATTTTCGCTATAATAAATAAAGGAAATCACATTAAAGGTGTTTACAAACTTCATTTCGTAAATGAAAAAATGACAAAAGATTTGAGCTATTTGGAACGGAAGCAAGTGATTGAAGAATACGAAGCCTACATTAAAAGACTACAAAAATATAATATAGATTTCAGAGAACGAGAAACCTCCCAAGCAACAGAAAGATTTAACGAAATAATGAAATCATTTGAATGAAATAGTGTGAATAACCACTACCCACAACAATGTATAACTGCAATTACGGCGGATTCGACTGCGTCCGAATCCACGCTTAATTGCTACCGTAGGTGCTTATCCGAAAAACCTTAAATTTAATCCCGTAACTGCGGTTATACTAAACGTTGGCAGAGATTGCAGAAACCTAATCGTAAATACATCACTTACTATGAAAATTATTTCCCTACTAATTGGATTATTTACTTTTCAATAAACTTACAAGATGATTTTGTTTTTGTAAATGGTAATCAAAAAATTAGTTTGAGAATTAATGATGGAGAGAGGAATGTTTATTGGAATAACTCTTCTACATTAAATCTTAAATTAGAAAATATAGAGAAAGAAAAAATTACTTTATCTGCTCCAGGAATAATGTATAAAATAGGACAAACAAAAAATGATGAACTTGATTTAGAAATAACTCCATCTAAAGACATATTTGAAACTGATACTCTTAAATTGCATTTAAGTTATAAAAATAACAAAAATGAATTTGTAAGTCATAAATTTATTGTCTTGATAAAATAGCAACCCTCGCTGTCGCGAGCGTCCCGCCCGTGGCTGTAAAACACCAAATCAAAAATTTCTCACTTCTAACCTCCACCTTCCAACTTCTCATAACTCACTCATATTCTGTATCTTTAATGGTAACTAATCAAAAATGCCATTATGAAAACATATACAGTAAAAAGCGGTGATTCCTTAGGTTCAATCGCTTTCAAACAATTGGGAGCAACAGCAAAATGGCGCGAAATTGCTGAATTGAACAATGTTGTAAACCCAAGTAAAATTGAGATCGGTCAAGTATTGCAATTGCCCATAGAAAGCAAACCCGAAGCCAGCACAGAACGGGCGGACGTGGTTATTATTGAAGAAGACCCCAGAATTTACTATCAATATCAAACCGATACCACTCGAAAATATTTGGGTAAAAAGTTTAAAAAAGGAATTTTTAGACCCGGCAGTCAAGTTACCGAAACATTTATTCAGCAAAACCCAACGGTATTAACAGATTTAAAAATCAGTAAGTCGGAGATAAACGCTCTATTGGCAACTTCGGAAAACGAAGGCAATCTGGACGCCGTGAATACTTGGGATAATTCCTTTATGAGTTTCGGAATGTTTCAGTGGACGCTGGGCGCAGGGACTGACCAAGGGGAATTGCCGGCGTTAGTAAAATTGGTAAAAGAGAAATATCCCGATGCTTTTCAGCAGTTTTGCGGGCAGTTTGGTGTAGATGTTTCAGCAGATACAAATGCCACTTATGGTTACTTGATGCACAATAACAAAAAAGTAGCCACTGCTGAAAGCAAACAATTTTTCCGAAGTAACATGGCTGCATATCGCTTTGTTGCTGCCGGAATGGATTCCAGGGTTTGTGCCGTACAAATTTTGCATGCCATCAATCGTTTCAATCTTTTTTATTTTAACAAAACTGATAAACTGGGCGGGAATTCATTGTATGATTTACTTTCCTCAGAATATGCAGCCGCTTTGTTTTTGGATAACCACGTTAATAGACCAGGCTATTTATATCCGTGTGTAGCAAAAGCGGTCAGCAATTCGGGAATCACTTTTGATCAACTAAAAAATGGTGGGGATTTGGAAGAAATGAAAGTAATAAATCAATATTTGAATATTCGGGAAACTTTCGGAACATCGCCAATGACACATGCAAAAAACAGGGCTGCAGTAACGAAACGCTATTTGGATGCAGGAAAGATTTCTTCAGCAAAAGGAAGTTTTAAATCGAATAGAGCCCTTAGATAATTTAGAAGAAAAATTATTTAACAATTATCAGCGAACTTCAAGCTCAGCAGCAATCTTTTCATTGTAAAGACTTCTCACAATTCCATCACTAAGACCGATTTTCGGAACAAAAATATTTTTTGCCTTACTCCACTTCATTGCTGAAAGATAAATTCGCGTTGCTGGAACCACAACATCGGCACGGTCTGGGTTCATATCCAGTTCAGTAATACGCTCTTCGTAAGTAAGGGATTTTATAAGTTCGTAATACGACAGAAGATAAAAATAACTCAATGGCGAACCAATTATCTTTCCGCTGCTTTTATAAATACTGTTGATGTTTCCGCCACTTCCAATCAATGAAATTTTCTGATAATCTTTCGTTTCTTTTTTTATCCATCCTTCCATTTCGCTCCACATACTTTCATCTACACGATCATTAATAAGCCGAACGGTTCCCAATTTAAAACTGCGGGAAGCAACTATGTGCCCTTCTGCAAAGACAGTAAACTCGGTGCTTCCGCCGCCAACATCAACATATAGAAAAACTTTATCGTTCTGTATTAGGCTTTTCAAATCAGTGGAAGCAATGATCGCGGCTTCATCGTTGCCGTCAATAATGTTTATGGATATTCCACTTTCCTTTTCAATCATTTCAGCAATTTCCTGTCCGTTTGAAGCTTCCCGCATCGCGGAAGTAGCGCAAGCCCTAAAACGCTTAATTCCGTGGGTTTTCATCAACAGTTTAAATGCTTTCATGGCATCAACCATTCGGCTTGCATTGCCTTCTGAAATTTTTCCCTCAAGAAAAACATCGGCTCCCAAACGAATTGGCACCCGAACCAACGAAGTTTTTTTAAAAAGTGTATCCTTTCCCTCCTGTTCAACCACAGTGGCCACTAGCAAACGTATGGCATTACTACCAATATCTACTGCGCCATATTTTTCAATGTTTAACAAATTAATTTACTTCAAGTTTGTTTAAATAATAATCATACATCATAAATTGGGAACGAACGGGCGGTTTGTTGTTTTTTAAATAAGCATTGTCGTTTTTAATGCTCAATAAACGCGCCTTCACATTATCACTCCAGCCAATTTCAAAATTTTCCAGAATTTCCTTTTTAATGTCTTCATCATAAATTGGACACGAAATTTCCACCCTATTGTCCAAATTTCTCCCCATAAAATCTGCGGAAGAAATATATATTTTGGTGTTGCCGGCATTTTCAAAAATAAACAATCGTGGATGCTCCAAAAATTTACCGACAATACTGATTGCTTCAATGTTTTCGCTCATTCCTTTCACTCCCGGAATCAAGCAACAAATACCGCGAACAATCATTTTAATCTTCACTCCTGCCCTGCTCGCTTCGTAAAGTTTATCGATCATTTTGAAATCGGAAAGACTGTTTAACTTCAATTTTATTCCGCTAGGCAAGCCAGCTTTTTTATTTTTAATTTCAGTATCAATCAAATTATAGATTGCGTTCCGAGTGTAGTGCGGTGAAACAATTAAATGACGATATTTCTTTACTTGATAATTCACTTCAAAAAATTCGAAAATCTTATTTATCTCTTTGCAAATTCTTTGATCTGCAGTGAAGAGCGTATAATCCGTATAAATTTTAGCGGTTGATTCGTTGAAATTCCCTGTACTTAAAATTCCGTAGCGAACCAATTTATCGTTTTCGAGTCTTTCAATTAAACACACTTTGCTATGCACTTTTAGTCCTTTAACCCCGAAAATCAATCGAATATCCTCACTTTGCAATAATTCAGCATATTCTATGTTTGCTTCCTCATCAAAACGCGCCTGAAGTTCAATTTGAACGGTTACTTCTTTTCCGTTTTTCTTCGCATTAATTAGCGAACTCGCGATGTGTGAGACTTCCGCCAAACGATAGATAGTGATTTTGATTGATTTCACCTTAGGATCCAAAGCGGCTTCGCGCAAAAATTTTATTACATACATAAAAGTTTGATAAGGCGTATGCAGCAAATAATCCTTTTCAGCAATTTTATCAAACAAACTTCCCTGAAGACTCAGGCCTGGAATCGGCAATGGTTCCTTGGGCTCGTATTGAAGATCGGGTCTTCCCAGGCGCGGAAAATCCATATAATCACGACGGTTGTGATAACGCCCGCCGGGAATTATACTATCGGTTTTATCAATTCCCATTTTATGCAACAGAAATTGAAGTGTCTTTTTATCGATGCTTTTATCGTAAACGAAACGAACGGGATCGCCAACGCTTCTGTTTTTTACACTTTTTGAAATTTTATCAATAAAACTTCGGCTCAAATCACTGTCAATATCTAATTCCGCATCGCGCGTAATCTTAATCATGTACGCAGAAATACTTTCGTATTTAAAAATGCTAAAAATATAGTGTAAACAGTGACGAATAAGATCATCTAAAATTATAACGTACTGCTTTTCGCCTTGCTGTGGCAACACCACAAAACGGGCAATAGTCCGAGGTATTTCAATAAGCGCGTAGTTGTGTTTTGCTTCAAAAGTATCGTCATCCTTGCTCATAACCATGGTAACGGCAAGGTATGCAGCACTATCGCGAAGGCTTGGAAATTCGTCCAGCTCTCCAATCATAATTGTCATCATAGCGGGGCTAACGTATCTCACAAAATATTCTGAAATGAATTTACTTTGCTCGGGTGATACTTCGGTTTCATCAATAATGAAGATATTTTCCTTGCTAAGCTCATTTTGAATATCGCTCAAAATATTTAAACTATGGGCTTGCTGATCGATAACGGTTTGGGTAATTTCTTCCAAAAGATCTTTAGCTGAAATGCCACCCAAAAAGTTACGCCCCATTTTTCCAGCATCTACAATTCGTTTGATTGTAGCATAACGCACCTTGAAAAATTCATCGAGATTATTTGAAAAAATACCCAAAAACCGAAGTCTTTCTATTAAGGGAATTTTTTTATCGTTCGCTTCCTGCAAAACGCGGGCATTAAACTGAAGCCAGCTTAATTCCCTATTGTTATACATATTGCGCACTTGCGGATGTGCTGCTACTTTTTCAGTCATTATTTAAGATCCCTTGGGAAAATTGTATTTACTGTTTTACCCGTTGTTATATCGCTCCAATTTTTTTCGTCAAACTCCAACATCACAAAACCACAAGTAGGAACATTTTCAATATAACGGTTTCCAAGCATATTTGCAATGGAAGTAAATGCGTGATTGTGGCCCAGCAATCATTACACTGTCTAATGAATTGTCCAATGATTTTATAATGCGCATTACATTTTGCCCACTAAAATCATATAAATCATGATTCGTTTCGAAATTTGCATCATCAATATTCAAAGCCTTTTTAAAGAAATGAGCCGTTGTTAATGCTCGCGTAGCATCGCTACTTATAATTTTTTGAGGTGGCTCAATTTCAGCCTTTGCCTTTTTTGAAACCAATTTCCCATCACGCTCTCCCCTACCTTTTAAAGGACGTTTGTGATCGTCCACATCGTGTTCCCAGGATGATTTTGCATGCCTAACTAAGTATAGTGTTTTCATTTTTTATTTTTTAATTTAAAAATCAACAATCGTTAATCTAAAATCGTAAATCCTTAAGGCGCCAATCGCTCAATAATCCAATCGTTTTCTTTAAGGGTATAACGAATTCTATCGTGTACCCTGTTGGGTCTTCCTTGCCAAAATTCTATAGAAATAGGTTTTACCAAATAGCCGCCCCAGTCTTCTGGTTTTGGAACTTCAGTATTTTCATATTTCTTTTCAAGTTCTTCTAGATTTTTCTCTAAAATTTCTCGTGATTCCACAATTTCGCTTTGGTGTGAAACTGCTGCGCCCAGTTGACTTCCCTTTGGCCTGGAATGAAAATAGTTGGTAGAATCTGCTTCTGAGGTTTTTTCAACAGTCCCTTTTATTATTATCTGTCTTTCCATATTTGGCCAAAAAAAGGAAAGGGAAACTTTATTGTTGTTTTCGATCGATTTCCCTTTTTCACTGTTGTAATTGGTGTAAAAGTAAAACCCGTTTTCATCATATTTTTTAAGCAACACTACTCTACCTTTCGGAAACCCGTCTGTGCCAATGGTTGTGAGGGTCATTGCATTCACTTCATCCACACCGCCATTATCCTTAACTTCAAAAAACCATGTACGGAATTGCTGCATCGGGTTTTCATCAACCGAAGTTTCGGAAAGTTCACCTTTTTCATAGGATTTTCGGTACTCGTGAAGCTTTTCGGCCATTATTCAAGTTTTACCGCAAGTTAAGAGTTTTAAATAATCTTTAAAACACAGTGTTATTAAATCTCTATTAAAATTTGATCCTTTTGATTCTATGGAATCTATAGATTTTATTGCTTCTTTCGTTTCAAATAAGAATTCAAAATTTGGATTTCGATTTTAATTTCAAAACGAAAACATCTTACCATCCTCAGCCAATTCCACATTTTCAAAAACTTCCTGTGCTTCTTTTCTGAAAAGTTCCAAATTGCCATAACGCCCGCTGTAATGCCCTAAAATAAGAGTTCCAACATTTGCAGCCTTTGCAATTTCGGCAGCTTCTTTTGCGGTGCTGTGTTTGGTTTTTTCACAAAGATAAAGGTGCTCTTGTAAAAATGTTGATTCGTGATAAAGAACTGTGCTATTTTCAATTTGTGGAACCATTGCTGGATTATAAAATGTGTCGCTGCAATAAGCATAGGATTTTGTAGGCGGCGGATCAAAAGTTATTTGACTGTTTGGAATTAGTTCCCCTGCCTTATTTTCAACATCAAAACCTTGTTTTATTTTGTTGTAATAACTTAAATCAATATTTGCTTCCCGAGCCGCTTCAACGTTTAATTTTCGATCGTCCGGTTTTTCCCTGAAAAGAAATCCATTGGTATAAACCCTGTGATTTAGCGGAATGGTTTCAACAGTTAGCTTTTCATCCTCAAAAATAATTTGTGGTGAAGTTTCTTCAAATTCGTGAAAATACAGCGGATAATTTGTATAAGTTTTTCCTAATTTCAGAAGGAGTAAAATTGCTTCTTTAATTCCCTTCGGGCCGTAAACGTGAAGCTCTGCCTCTCTTCCCAAAAGCAAAAAAGTAGAAATCAAACCAGGCAAACCAAAAAAATGATCGCCGTGCAAATGTGAAATAAATATGTGCTTGATTCTTGAAAACTTAACCCGATATTTTCGAAGTTGCATCTGTGTTCCCTCGCCACAATCAATCAAAAATAAATGGCCTTTCATCTCCAAAATCTGCGCAGTTGGATGCGCAGAGACTGTTGGTGTTGCGGAATGACAGCCTAGGATTGTTAAGTTCATTTACGATGTGCGATTTTAGATTGACGATTTGAGATTTGGAATTTGGAATTTGGAATTTGGAATTTGGGATTTGGGATTTGGGATTTGGAATTTGGGATTTGGGATTTGGGATTTGAAAAATCTACAATCGGCTTCCGATAGCTATCGGAATGTAAATCTAAAATCCTAAGTCTCTTTCAATTTCTTCCATTTCAATAATGTCTTCAGCCTCCTGTAACGTTGGCACTACAATCATTTCAAAAGGAATTTCCTCGATTTCAAGAGCGTCATTTACAATTACAAAGGATTGCTTTGTTTTGCGGTGAAGGTCTGATGTTTTCAGAAACAACAATAATTGCGGAAGATCCAAATCTTCGTATTTCAAAAGATTCAAAACTACATTTTGACCTTTGTATTTCTCCGGAACTTGGCCACTCAATAAACGATGCGAAGTCCATAATATCATCCTTTTCATCCTCAAGGACCACGAAATTGCTATGATTCTTAATCTTCATTGTGTTTTATTTTTGAAGCCAATAAATAGATTACCGCCATTCTGATGGCAACGCCATTTTGAACTTGTTCCAGAATAATGGATTGCTTGCTATCTGCCACATCGCTTGTAATTTCGACCCCTCGATTTATCGGGCCTGGGTGCATAACTACAATTTCCTTATTCAAGGAATCCAATAAGTTTTTATTTAAGCCGAATTGCTGTGTGTATTCCCGAGTTGTGGGGAAATAACTGATGTCCATCCGTTCATTTTGTACCCTTAGCATATTTGCAACATCGCACCATTCCAATGCTTTGCGAAGATTTGTTTCAACCTCAACATTAAGTTTATCTATATATTTTGGAATAAGCGTTTTAGGGCCACATACTTTAACTTTAGCTCCAAGTTTTTGAAGTGCAAAAATATTGGATAAAGCAACTCGCGAATGAAGAATATCCCCTACAATTAATACCTTTTTTCCAGCAACATCTCCCAGTTTTTCACGAATTGAAAAACAGTCGAGCAAGGCTTGGGTTGGATGTTCGTGTGCGCCATCGCCGGCGTTAATAATACTCGCATCTACGTGTTTTGAAAGGAAAATACCTGCACCCGGATTTGGATGGCGCATTACCACCATATCAACTTTCATTGATAGAATGTTGTTTACGGTATCAATTAGCGTTTCGCCTTTGGTTACTGAAGAACTTGAGGACGCAAAGTTTATAACGTCTGCTGAAAGTCTTTTTTCAGCTAATTCAAATGAAAGTTTGGTTCGGGTACTGTTTTCGAAAAAAAGATTGGCAATGGTAATATCACGAAGGGAAGGGACTTTTTTAATCGGCCTGTTGATTACTTCCTTAAAATGATCTGCCGTTTCGAAGATGAGTTGGATATCGGCTTCGGTGATGTATTTTATTCCCAGTAAGTGGTTTACACTTAGTTCGCTCATTTTATAATTCTTTGAACTTTTTGCTTAATACTTTTAACTTTTTACCAGATAAACTGCGTCCTCCCCATCGTTTTCCTTCCAGCACACCTTTACTTTTTCGCCATTTATTGCATCTACCTGCCTTCCGCGGTAATCGGGTTGGATTGGTAAATGGCGACTAAAACGGCGATCAATTAACGTAAGTAATTCTATTTCTGAAGGTCTTCCAAAGGATTGCATTGCTGTTAATGCGGAACGAATACTTCTTCCCGTGAACAGAACATCGTCAATAAAAACAACATTTTTATCCTCAACAATAAAATCTATTCGGGTTTTGTTGGCTTCCAAAGGCTTTTCGCTTCTTCGGAAATCATCGCGATAGAAAGTAATGTCCAAATAGCCTAGCTTAATATTTTTGATTTTATATTCGTTTTCGAGAAGTGTTTTCAACCTTTCAGCTAAAAAAACGCCGCGCGGCTGTATTCCGATAAGTACTGTTTTTGAAAAGTTGTCGTGTTTTTCGATCAATTGGCAAGCTAAACGGTTAAGCGCAATGTTTATCTCGGTTGCGTTCAGTAACACTTTTTGGCTCATAGGAAGTTCTGAATTGTTCCCGATATCTATCGGTACTGAAAGCAAAAATACGTTTTTTTTACTTTTTAAAACTGAAGAATTTAATTTTGATGCAAAATTGCCATTTCAAGAAAAAATCTTTTCGTTTATTTAAGAAAAAGCCTGTCTATAATTTAAGACAGGCTTGATTACTTTTAAAATTAATTTTGAGATTATTTAGCGTAGGGATTCAATATAACATCGATCCGTTCACGCAAATCCAGTAAATGGATCTTGCTCATTTTATCATTTGTTCTGCCTATGGCATTTTGAATATCGCCATCCAAGGTTTTAAGTTCCGCCCGCGCTACTGAACGGATATCGCTTTGGTTTACATTAACTTTCGTCCTATTTCTACCTTCTTGTTCATTGGTCATCAAATAATTTAACCTATCAACATACGCGCGCTGTAGGTTTCTTCGGTAGGTATCAATGGATTTTCCAGCTTTAATTTCGCTGAAAATACCAGTACGCAAATCTTCCATCATTTCAAGCAACGAATAACTTTCCTTTTCATTTATGGATTCATTCTCAACCATTCGAGCCATTCTTCCAAAATCCAAGATATTATTCAATGTTTTTGATTGCAAATCTCTTACATTCTCAACATTTCCATCAAATTGAATTTTATTGAAAATATTTTCATCTATAAGCCATTCAGGGGTTGTGAAAAGTTGCTCCTGTAAAAAGGCCATGCTCTCTTCCTGTTTCTTTTTCGGAACGTGTGTGTAAACGGCACCGGTTTGATCGTATGTTTTATAATATTCATATACCCCGCCGATATTTGCAGTTACATGCCCCATATATCTATTAAATTGGCCAACCAATTGGTCATACATTTTTGAAAGGTCTTCATAATCCTTGCCGTCCTCCCGTGTGTATTCTATTAATTTGGGAACAACTAACTTCAAGTTTGAAATTCCATACATGCTAGCCTTTACGGCATCATCACCCAAATCCTCGGTTTGGCTGCTTGGGTCAATTACACCACCGGACTGTTGTCTTCCGAAACGATACATCGGGTCACCGGCGTGTTTAAGAATCCAGGAATCAAGGGTTTTCTTTTCTGCTTCAGCGGAAAGATTTGGCAACGGCCTGTATCCCCATTCAATTGCATATTTGTCGTAAACACCAATATTTGGCATCAATGCCACCTCACCATCTTCTGGTTGGGCAACATAATTAAAACGCGCATAATCCATAATGGAAGGAGCGGTTCCGTACTTTTTTGTGAAATCAACAGAGCGCAAAGAATTTACAGGATAAGCAACACTACTACCCATATTATGTGGCAATCCTAAAGTATGACCAACTTCGTGGGCAGAAACAAAGCGAATCAACCTACCCATAATTTCATCTTTAAAAGCCACGCCTCGCGCTTCAGGATTAATAGCGGCAGTTTGAACAAAATACCAATTTCGAAGCAACGTCATAACATTGTGATACCAGTTGATATCGCTTTCCAAAATCTCTCCGCTTCGTGGATCGCTAACGTGCGGTCCATTCGCATTTGGAATTGGCGATGCCAAATAACGCACTACTGAATATCGAACATCCTCTGGCGACCATTCAGGATCTTCTGCAATTGTTGGCGGATCTTTGGCTATAATTGCTTCTTTGAAACCTGCAGCTTCAAAAGCCACTTGCCAATCCTCAATTCCTTCTTTTATATATTTTCTCCATTTTACCGGTGTTGCACGGTCAATGTAATACACAATCTGTTTTTTTGGAACCACTAATTCTCCTCTTGCGAATGCAGCTTTATCCTCATCCCTAACCTCCAAACGCCATCTATCTAAATATTTAATGGTCTTGCTTTCCTGCTTGTCCAAACCATAATCCGTTTGTCCGCGGGCAAACCAACCCACACGTTCGTCAAAATAGCGACGTTTCATTGGCACTTTCGGGAGCAGCACCATTGAATTGTTCATTTCCACAGAAATAGAACCAAGTTCAGAATTGCTTGGCGGCTCCTTTGCAGCGTATGTTTTTACGTGGCGGGATTCAATATTAAGTGGATATGATTTTATATTTTCAATATAGGTAAGGTCTTTTTCTAATGATGAAACTTTGTAGTCTTCACGATAACTGATCGGTAATCCCAGTGGTTTTACATCTGTTTCAAAAAGCTTATTAACCTCAATAACCGTAGAAGTAGTGTCTTTTCCGAAAGCTCTAATATCAAAAGAAAAAAGAACGGGCTCAAAATTTGAATTTACCACGGCTTCATAAATTGGCAACGAATTTGCCGCAAATATTTGATGCGAAACTACCCGAAGCAATACTTTGCTTGCTTTCTTCTCCCATCTTAAAACCTGTGTATTTGTTTTACCGCCACCGAAACCAATATTTGTTGCGGTTTTTGCTATGCGAGTTACCATCAACATTTCCCTTCCAAAAAGGGAATCGGGAATTTCGTAAAAATAATTTTCTTTTATAGTATGCACTTTAAACAGTCCACCGTCTGTTTTTGCTTCTTTGGTTATTACTTTTTCATAAGGTTTAATTTCAACTTTATCTTTTTCTGATTTTTTTTCATCAGTTGCTGGTTTTCCTTTTGATGCATCTTTTGGAGCGGCGCAAGAGAACGCTACTAAAAGCAATAATGGTGTGAGAATCCTAAATTTCATATGTAAAATTATTTCTATTAAAAAAGATTCTGAAATTAGTCAATTTTACTTTCATTAAACACACATTTCGAGATTTTGAATCTGTTTTGTTTAAAATTATTTTTATACCCTTCATACGAAACAAAAAAAAGCCTTTCGTTTCCGAAAGGCTTTTCATTATTTATAAATACAACGATTATTTTTTACCGTCCATTCTGTCTTTAAGCTCTTGTAATTTTGCATTTGCATCACCTAAAGTTGGTTTTGCTTCTTCTGCATCCTGCGCTTGCTTTTTAGCAGCAGCTTTTACAATCTTAGCTTCTTCTTCTTTGTGAATAGCCATGTGCGAACCTACAACTTTCTTGAATTCTTTGTTGAACTCAATAATTTGGAATTCTGCCTCATCGCCTTTCTTCAACATAGAACCATCTTCTTTTTCAAGGTGACGGCTTGGAATGAAAGCTACGATAT
Source organism: uncultured Flavobacteriaceae bacterium (assembly GCA_963716065.1). GTDB lineage: Bacteria > Bacteroidota > Bacteroidia > Flavobacteriales > Flavobacteriaceae > Aequorivita. Next base: position 3,502,434 of record OY970287.1, on the reverse strand, counting down.
CTTCATTGAATTTTACGGTTGCACCTTTGTCAACAACTTCGTCAATTGAACCTGTGTGCTTGGTTCCAAGTGCGAAATCAGCTTCGTATTTATCCCAAGGATTTTCTTCGGTTTGTTTGTGACCTAAACTAAGTTTGCGGCGCTTCAACATCCAATTCCAATACAACCACTTCAAGTGTGTCACCAATATTGGTAAATTCACTTGGGTGCTTAATTTTCTTGGTCCAAGAAAGGTCGCTTATGTAAATAAGACCATCGATACCTTCTTCAAGTTCAACAAAAACACCGAAGTTAGTGAAGTTGCGAACAATACCTTTATGGCGTGAACCAACTGGGTATTTTTTAGTGATATCAGTCCAAGGATCTGGAGTCATTTGCTTAATACCAAGGCTCATTTTGCGATCTTCCTTATCCATTGTAAGGATTACCGCTTCCACCTCGTCACCAACATTTACGAAATCCTGTGCGCTACGCAAGTGAGTGCTCCAAGACATTTCGCTAACGTGGATAAGACCTTCAACACCTTCAGCAACTTCAATAAACGCACCGTAGTCTGCAATAACAACTACTTTACCTTTCACTTTATCACCAACTTTCAACTCTTCTCCAAGAGCTTCCCATGGGTGAGCGTTCAATTGCTTAAGACCTAATTGGATACGTGTTTTATCTTCATCAAAATCAAGAATTACAACGTTCAATTTCTGATCAAGTTCAACGATCTCATTTGGATGGTTGATACGTGACCAAGAAAGGTCAGTAATGTGAACAAGTCCATCAACACCACCAAGATCAACGAATACACCGTATGAAGTAATGTTTTTAACAACACCTTCAAGTACCTGACCTTTTTCAAGTTGGCCGATGATTTCTTTTTTCTGCTCTTCAATATCCGCTTCAATAAGCGCTTTGTGGGATACAACAACGTTTTTGAATTCGTGGTTGATTTTAACCACTTTGAACTCCATTGTTTTACCAACGTAAACGTCGTAATCACGGATTGGTTTAACATCAATTTGCGAACCTGGCAAGAAAGCCTCGATACCGAAAACATCCACGATCATACCACCTTTTGTACGGCATTTTACGTAACCGTTTACGATTGTAGCTTCGTCATGGGCAGCGTTTACGCGGTCCCAAGCCTTAATGGTTCTAGCTTTACGGTGGCTAAGAATAAGTTGACCAGTACTGTCCTCACGAACGTCGATCAATACTTCTACTTTGTCACCAACTTTTAAATCTGGATTGTAACGGAATTCGTTCAACGAAACAACACCTTCACTCTTCGCGTTAATGTCAATGATTGCATCACGGTCAGTGATATAAACCACTTTACCTTCAACAACTTCATCATCAAGTGTGTCAACGAAATTTGCCTTTACCAATTTTTCGAATTCTTCCAACTTGCCATCATCGATTGGGTCAATGCCTTCTTCGTAGTTGTGCCAGTTAAAATCTGCAAGAAATTTTTCAGGGTTGCTTTCCTTTAAGGAAACTTCTTTTTGGGGTTTTGTAGCTTCCCCGTTTTGAGTTGCAGTATCTTCTACCTGCACTTCTTCTTTGTTTGCTTTATCAGCCATTTGTTTAATAATGTTTGATTTTTTGTCATTTCCGCGAAGGCGGAAATCTCATAATCAAACTATTTGTATTCTGCGCTATTACAAGAATTTAATGCGACTATCCCACAGAAGGGTTTGTTTTTGTTTTGTTTCAGTTCCTCTTATTCTTGCCTTGTCGCTAAGAGGGGCGCAAAAATAAGGTTTTTCTTTTGAAACTCAAAAGGTTTGTAAACTGAAACTCAATTTTTTTTGAAGAATTTTATATTTAATTGAAAAATGCAGAAATGTCAATTAATTGTAGGATGTCAGTCTGAGCTTGTCGAAGACATTCTTCGCTTGCGATTTCGACCCCTTCGACAAGCTCAGGGCTGGCATTTTCAGCGTGACAAAAAAATGTCAAATTAATATTGAAAAAAGTTAGAACAAAAGCCCCTGCCCGCCTTCATCTATTTTTGAATCATTTTGGTCTTTTAAATCGTCTATGTCGGAATTCTTTTCTTCTTCGGAATCTTGTATGTCTGAGCCCATATTTTCTTCATCCACAACATCCATTTCTTCAAGCTCCACAGGCGCTGGCGGTTCGTACAGCAAAGGTTCCATAGTATTTATCTCCAATACTTTTTCCTTGGTAAGCTGGTTGCCCATTGCAGTAATTCCTTTAACCGAAATGAATTCCTCTAAATTCAGTTCCATATTTTCCTCACGCTCCTGCCCTCTTTTTTTGGCGAAAATTATTTCTGCCATAGGACGATAATCCGTGAATATTTTCTCTAAATAAGAATTTGGATGCTCTGTAATAATGGTCTCTTCGCGATCGGGATGCTCAATAAAGAAGCGTTTCACATAAAACAATTCCTTTTCGCCTTCCCAATAAATAGCGCTCAACGGTTTTTTGGGAACCCATTTTTCAAGAATAATCATGTCGTCATCAAAACGAAGTTGAATATCCGGAATTACGGTTTTAACTGTGCCTTTTTGATTTACGATAAGCAGTCTATCTTCTTTGCGGAATTCCCCCAAAAGCTCCCCACGCTCATCAACATTCAAACGTTGCACGGAATCATCAAACCATATTTTCCGAGGCTTTAGAGTTGAAAGCCCTTTTTCTTTCAATTCGATTTTTTTAATGGGATATTTTGAAACAATATTTCCTTTACTGTTTCTCCCTTTCACCAATTGATCGGCAAAATCCAAATCAAATTTTAGCTTTTTAATACTACCTGTTTGACGAAGAAAAATAGTTACAACCTCAGCCTCGCCATTTGCATTTGCAGTAAAATAAAGCACTTTTGAGCCTTTGGTCTCATTGCCCATATCGTACTCCTTATCCCTTGTAGTACCGGTAACAGCAAAGCGTTTCACATAGTTTGCCCCGCGCGCGCCATCGCGATAAATCATATTATAAATGGTACGTTTGTCTTTTTTCTTGAATACGGCAACGTGGATAATTCCTTTACCAACAAATGTTTTTTGATCCACTTTGGTAATCATCATTTTCCCGTCTTCGGTGAAAACGATTATGTCATCAATGTCACTGCAATCCGCAACGTATTCGTCGCGTTTTAGGCTTGTTCCCACAAAACCTTCTTCCCTATTTACATAAAGTTTTGTATTTCTGATTACAACCTTCGTAGCTTCAATGTCATCGAAAGTTTTGATTTCAGTTTTTCGCTCTTTTCCGGCGCCGTAATCCTTCTTTAATCTTTTGAAATGATCAATAGCATATTCAATCAAATTAGCTAAGTGATGCTTTATTTGAGCAATGTTATCTTCAAGTGCATCAATCTTTTGCTGCGCTTTATCTATATCAAATTTTGAAATTCTTTTAATGCGAATTTCCGTCAAACGTTCAATATCTTCTACGGTAACGGCACGTTTTAAATGCTGGATATGCGGCTTTAAACCTTTATCGATAGCTGTAATTACACCTTCCCAAGTTTCTTCTTCTTCAATATCGCGATAGATTCTATTTTCAATGAAAATACGCTCTAAGGAAGCGAAATGCCACTGATCCTCCAATTCATCCAATTGAATTTCCAATTCACTTTTCAGCAATTGAACCGTTCTGTCTGTACTTACACGAAGCATTTCCGAAACGCCAACAAACAACGGTCTGTTGTCCTCAATCACACAACCCAAAGGTGAAATGGAAGTTTCACAAGCGGTGAATGCGTATAACGCATCAATGGTTTTATCCGGAGAAATTCCGCTCGGTAAATGGATCTGGATTTCCACTTCTGCGGCGGTATTATCTTCTATTTTTTTTATTTTTATTTTCCCTTTTTCATTCGCTTTTAGAATGGTATCAATCAGCGACGAAGTATTGGTGCCAAAGGGGATTTCGGTAATTATAAGTGTGGTTTTGTCGAGTTGGTTTATACGTGCTCGACTACGGATTTTTCCACCGCGCAAACCATCATTATAATTTGCAACATCCATAATTCCACCCGTTGGGAAATCTGGATAAATCGTGAATTTCTTACCCTGCAAATGCTTGATGGAAGCATCTATCAATTCAATAAAATTATGTGGAAGAATTTTAGTGGAAAGTCCAACCGCAATCCCTTCCCCACCTTGATTTAAAAGCAAAGGAAATTTTACGGGAAGATTTACAGGTTCCTTTCTACGTCCGTCATAAGAAGCTTGCCAAGTCGTAACTTTTGGATTGTAAACCACATCCAAAGCAAATTTTGAAAGCCTTGCCTCAATATATCGCGAAGCTGCAGCGCCGTCGCCGGTCAATATATTCCCCCAGTTTCCTTGGGTGTCAATCAATAAATCTTTTTGTCCAATCTGCACCATCGCATCGCCAATACTGGCATCGCCGTGTGGATGATATTGCATTGTGTGGCCGACAATATTTGCAACTTTATTATAACGCCCATCGTCCAAATCTTTCATCGACTGCATAATACGGCGCTGTACAGGTTTAAAACCGTCCTCAATAGCGGGCACGGCGCGTTCAAGGATTACGTAGCTGGCGTAATCCAAAAACCAATCGCGGTACATTCCCGTTACCTTTTTAATGGATTCGCCGGAAGTATCGTCGTTTACGCCCAAATAGTCTGGGCCTGTATTTTCTTGTTCTTCGTTATTGTCGAGTTCTTCACTCATTTATTATTCTTTATTCTTTATTTTATTTATTCCTCAGTGTAACTCTGTGATTCTTTGCGAACCTCTGCGTTATAGCTATAACACAGAGTTGCACAGTGGTTTTGCGGAGTTACTCAGAGATTCTTACTACCATTTTATTCCTCAACCCTATCAAGTTCAACCTTCAAATTATCAATAATAAATTCCTGCCTATCCGGTGTGTTTTTTCCCATATAAAACGAAAGCAGTTCCTCTATACTCATAGACTTATCGAGCATTACAGGATCTAAACGAATGTCGTTCCCAATAAAATGCACAAACTCATCCGGCGATATTTCACCCAAACCTTTAAAGCGGGTGATTTCCGGTTTCGGTTTTAGTTTTTCTATGGCATCAATGCGCTCCTGTTCGGAATAGCAATAAATGGTTTCCTTTTTATTTCGAACTCGGAACAACGGCGTTTGCAAAATATACAAATGTCCTTCCTTTATCAATTCAGGAAAAAACTGAAGGAAAAATGTGATGAGCAACAAACGAATGTGCATCCCATCAACATCGGCATCCGTTGCGATTACAATATTGTTGTAACGCAAATCTTCCATCGAATCCTCAATGTTCAGCGCGGCTTGCAGCAGGTTGAATTCCTCGTTTTCGTAAACTATTTTTTTTGTCATTCCGTACGTATTCAACGGCTTTCCACGTAGTGAAAAAACGGCTTGCGTATTTACGTCGCGACTTTTGGTAATACTACCACTCGCGGAATCCCCTTCGGTAATAAACAAAGTAGATTCCAGATTGCGTTCGTTTTTTATGTCCTGCAAGTGCACGCGGCAATCACGAAGTTTTTTATTGTGAAGATTGGCTTTTTTGGCGCGGTCTTTTGCGAGTTTGCGAATTCCGCTAAGTTCTTTACGCTCTCGCTCGGCCTGAACTATTTTACGCTGAATTCCATCAGCCGCTTCAGGATTTTTATGAAGGTAATTATCCAGTTGCGTTTTTAGGAAATCATTTATAAACGTTCGCACCGTTGGAAGTCCGCCGCCCATATCGGTGGAGCCGAGTTTGGTTTTGGTCTGGCTTTCAAAAACAGGTTCGGTTACTTTTATGCTTATTGCCGAAACGATGGATTTTCTCACATCGCTGGCATCGTAATTTTTATTGTAGAATTCGCGGATGGTTTTAACCAAAGCTTCGCGAAAAGCCGCCAAATGCGTTCCACCCTGCGTAGTGTTTTGCCCGTTTACAAAACTGTGGTATTCCTCGCTGTATTGCGTTTTGCTATGCGTCATTGCTACCTCAATATCATCACTTTTTAAGTGAATTATTGGGTATGCGCAATCTTCTTCTGAAATAGTTTCCATCAAAAGATCCTTCAATCCATTTTCGGAATAGAACTTTTCGCCGTTAAAATCTATCGTCAGTCCCGGATTGAGATAGACGTAGTTTTTCAGCATTTTTTCTACGTACTCATTTCGGTATTTGAAGTTTTTGAAAATACTATCGTCCGGAATAAAAACCACTTTTGTTCCTTTGCGTTTTGTAGAATCTTCAATTGCAACGTCATTGGTGAGTTCACCTTTCGAAAATTCAGCAATTTTCAATTGGTTATCGCGAATGGATTCAACCTTGAAAAACGAGGAAAGCGCGTTCACGGCTTTAGTGCCGACCCCATTTAAACCCACTGATTTTTTGAAGGCGCGGCTGTCATACTTTCCACCGGTATTCATTTTGGAAACAACATCTATTACTTTTCCCAAAGGAATTCCACGGCCAAAATCACGAACTTTTACTTCTTTGTCCTTTATTCGAACTTCTATGGTTTTTCCTGTTCCCATCACAAATTCATCGATACAGTTATCGATAATTTCTTTGAGAAGAATGTAAATACCATCATCGGGCGAAGAACCGTCACCAAGTTTCCCAATGTACATTCCGGGACGCATACGAATATGCTCCTTCCAATCGAGGGAGCGAATGTTATCTTCGGTATATTGGGTTTCGGACATAAGGATTTGGTGTAGGGTTGCTAATATAAATATACGTTAGCACTTGTGAAACCAATACTTCGGAAAGTAATTAACAATAATCTAAGCAGTATTGTTAAGAACAACTAGGGCAAATTTATTACGATATTATTCTATTCAATATATTGAACTTAAAACCAAACCAATTTTTAAAATGAAAAGAATTCTTCAATTTTCCGGCTGTCTTTCAATCCTACTATTATTTACATCGTGCAATTTTTTTCAACCCAATAAGGAGGACAATCTTTCCTTGGAAACGGATTTTAAGACAGTTAAAATTCTGAATAAATACCAGATCGCGATACCTAATTATATGAAGCAAACCAACGATTTAAATGAGGAAGCTTCTCTGCAATACAACAATCTTTTTAAAGAAAACTATATAATTGAAATTGATGAAAGTAAGGAGGAATTTATTTCAGCAATGGATGAAGCGGAAATAAACGACCCTTCTTATTCCGTTGTAGAAAATTACAGAAATATACAATTGTAACTTTTGAGTGATAATATTTCTATAAGCCAAGAAAAAAAGTCGGAAAAAATGACCATCAACAATATGGAAGCTGTGCAGGTTTCATTTGTAGGGAAGGTTCCCGGTGTTGATGATGAAATAGCCTATATCCTTACTTTTTTGGAAGGGGAAATTGATATGTATATGATTATGACTTGGACATTAAATAAATATGCAAAAAGATATACAGGCACTTATCAAAAAATGGCGCATTCGGTTAGGGAACTTTAGGAGCCAAATCTTTATAAACCAAAAGCACAACTACTAAACTTTTGTGAAGAAATCTTCTTTCCATTGATTGGTTGTAATAGTTTTTATAATTTCATACCACAAACAAAAATCTAAATGGAATTTATAGATTACTACAAAGTTCTCGGGCTTGAGAAAAGCGCTACTGCTGCAGATATAAAAAAGGCATACCGAAAACTTGCGCGAAAATTACATCCCGATTTAAACCCAAACGATAAAACCGCACAGCAAAAATTCCAGCAATTAAACGAAGCGAACGAAGTGCTGAGCGATGTAGAAAAACGAAAAAAATACGACCAATACGGAAAGGATTGGCAACACGCAGATGCTTTTGAAAAAGCCAAACAAGAACAGGGTTCACAAGGTTTTGGCGGACAAAGAACGTATTCCGGCGGCGGCGGACAAGATTTTGATGAAAGCCAATTTTCAGACTTTTTTGAATCTATGTTTGGGGGCGGCGGCGGTTTTAATCGCGGGGGCGGAAACAGTAGGCAAACTTCACAATTTAAAGGGCAGGATTTAAGCGCAACGCTTCGGCTGAATTTGACTGATGTTTTGGAAAACCAAAAGCAAACAATCAGCATTGGCGAAAAGAAAATTCGGATTACCATTCCTGCTGGCGTTGAAGACGGCCAAACTTTGAAAATAAAAGGTTACGGCGGTGAGGGAATGAACGGCGGCCCGAATGGAGATTTGCTGATTACGTTTGAGATTTTCAACAATACGCGTTTCAAAAGACTGGAAAGCAATCTTTATTCAACTGAAAAAATTTCTATCTATACAGCACTTTTGGGAGGTGAAATAACTGTTGAAACCCTAACCGGAAAAGTGAAACTCAATGTAAAACCCGAAACCCAAAATGATACTAAAGTTAAACTGAAAGGAAAGGGACTTCTGAAATATAAGAAAGAAGATCAGCGCGGAGATCTCTTTATCACTTATAAAATTGAATTACCGAAAAACCTTTCGGATAAAGAAAAAGAACTGTTTAACAAACTTTCAAAACTTAGATAATGGCACAAGAAAAATACATACTGGTCAGTCATTTTTGCGATCAAACACATATTGAGATTGCATTTGTTGAAAACCTGCATGAATATGGTTTGGTGACGATTGCCAAAAAGGAAAATGATGTTTTTATTGACGAAAAAGATATTTCGGAAATAGAAAAAATGTTTCGCCTTCACCACGAATTGGGTATTAATTTTGAAGGACTCGACGCAATAAACCACATGCAAAAACGAATGAAGAAATTGGAAAAACAATTGGGATTAATGCAGAAGCAACTCAAACTTTATCAATAAGCCCAATTAAAATTACCTTCAAAAAAAAATCTAAATAAAAGTTAAAGAATATTTCCTATAAAAGCTATCTATATATCTTCGCTTTTATGAAAAAAACCATCTACCTACTAGCGTTACTGTGTGCAATGCATACGTTCGCACAAGACTCCTTAAGCGTGAGCAACATAAACTATAATATTAATGCTAACGCAATGGCTTCGAAAGATTCAATTAGCCCAAGCACTAATAATTCTGGGAATATAAGTCAATCAAATTTTTCATCAACGCAGCAATCCAAAACAGGTTTTTCGCAAAATTTTTCGAAGAATATTGTTGAAAAAAGCACCTCCCCATATGAATGGAAATGGGTGCGCGATGGTATCTGGACTGGAGCCGCCCTTGCTGGAAGTGCTTACGGTCTTTATTTGATAAAGGAAAAAGAGGATTTACCGCAGACTGAAAGAGCTGCTTTCTTGGACGAACAAAGTCTTCAGGGAAAAATTGACAATATCAACTTTTTGGACAGATGGGTTGCCGGAAAGCATAATGAAAAAGCAAGTAAAATGAGCAATATTCCCTTCGCAATATCCTTTGCAGCTCCATTTGCACTTCTATTTGACGATGAAATAAACGATCATACTGGCCAGTATATTGGAATGTATATAGAAAGTCTAGCAACAACAGCAGCATTGTTTACCATTACCGCTGGTTTGGTTGACAAAAGTCGTCCGTATGTTTATGACAATAGTGGCGATACTGGGGAAGATAGACGTTTTAAAAATAATGGGCAGCGTTCCTTTTATTCCGGTCACGTAGCAGCAACAGCTACGGCAACGTTTTTTGCTGCAAAAGCTTATAGCGATTTTAATCCAGATGCCAGCGGAAAAGCCTTTGTTTGGGGTGGAGCGGCAGCACTTCCAGCAGTCGTTGGGGTACTTAGAATGGAAGCCGGGCCAACACTTTTTAACAGATGTACTTGTAGGCTATGTTTTGGGTGCAGGAACAGGAATATTAGTTCCTGAATTACATAAAAGGAAAAATGACACTATAGATATTTACCCAAGTTCTGGAACTAGCTTTAATGGAGATAACTACAACGGAATGGCGTTTAGATATTCTTTTTAGAATTTTGGATAATTAGATTATTAGATTATTCGATTCTTAGGAATTAGACTAAAAAAAAAATCCCGCTTTTGGCGGGATTTTTTTATTAACCAATAGTATTTTAAACGTTGAATCGGAAATGCATCACATCGCCATCTTTCACGATATATTCTTTTCCCTCCACTCCCATTTTTCCAGCTTCCTTTACTTTAGCTTCACTTCCGAAAGTCACGTAATCGTCATACTTTATAACTTCGGCGCGGATAAAACCCTTTTCAAAATCGGTATGTATTACCCCAGCAGCCTGTGGTGCAGTTGCACCAACGGGAACAGTCCAAGCTCTCACTTCTTTAACACCCGCAGTAAAATACGTTTGAAGGTTTAATAGTTTGTATGCGCTTCTTATCAATTTAGCAGAACCGGCTTCGTCAAGACCTAAATCTTCCAAAAACATTTGGCGCTCTTCAAAGGTTTCCAATTCAGTGATATCTGCTTCGGTTCCAACGGCAAGTACCAATACCTCTGCATTTTCTCCGGCAACAGCAGCTTTTACTTTTTCAACGTAAGCATTACTAGTTGCGGCTGATTCTTCATCAACATTACAAACATACATTACGGGCTTGTCTGTAATAAATTGTGCATTTACAATAAATTCTTCACGTTCGCTGTCCGTTAAATCAATCGCACGAACAGAAATTCCGGCTTCTAAACCTGACTTCACTTTCAAAAGAGCGGTTTCCTCTTTTTGGGCTTCTTTATTTCCAGTACGGGCTGCGCGTTTTACTTTTTCAAGTTTTTTATCTACCGTTTCAAGATCTTTAAGTTGAAGCTCAATATCAATAGTTTCTTTATCCCGAATAGGGTTTACATTGCCATCAACGTGCACGATATTATCATTATCAAAACAACGCAAAACATGAAGGATAGCATCAGTTTCACGAATATTACTCAAAAACTGGTTGCCCAAACCCTCACCTTTGCTAGCTCCTTTTACAAGACCGGCAATGTCCACAATTTCCACTGTTGCAGGCAAAATACGCTCTGGCTTTACCAATTCTTCTAATTTCAACAAACGTTGATCAGGAACGTTTACAACCCCAACATTTGGTTCAATAGTACAAAATGGGAAATTTGCGCTTTGCGCTTTCGCATTTGACAAACAATTGAAAAGAGTTGATTTCCCAACATTTGGCAATCCTACAATACCTGCTTTCATTTAATTTTAGTTTTTCAGGGTGCAAATATACATCTTCAAAACAGACTTTTATAATCGATTTGAAAGGCATTTAAGAAAAAGATTGGGTTTTATTTCACTAAAATTTTGCAAGAACTTAACGAATGTGGCGTTAAGTTTACATTATAAACCTTAATAACCAATAATTATGAAACGTATTTTAATGAGTATTGCTGTTATATCTCTTACGGTTTTGACGGCACAAGCACAAGAAAACAAGGATGTACAGGCAACATCAACTGTAAAAAAAGTAACCCAAAAAGATGGAAATGTGAAAACACATGTAATTAAAAACACAAATACAGATGTTGAGGTTATAGAAGTTGAAGGAACTACCAAACAAGATCAAGATTCTAAGGTAATAACTAATAATATTAAAGACTCTAAAGTTGTTGTGGATGATGTTTCTTTAGATGTTGCCAACCAACAAAAAATGATGGCAATAAAGGAACAGCAAGAAGCTGAACTTGCACGAAAAATCGCCGAGCAAAAAGCAGCTGAAGCAATGAAAGCTGAAAATGCGCGTAAGGCTATTTTAGCGCAACAACAAGCAGATCTTGAAGCTCGAAGAGCAGCATTAATGAGTAGACCAGAAGGAATGGTTAAACTTAAGAAAGATTAATTTATTTTAAATAATATTTTAAAGGTCCGAAACATATTGTTTCGGACCTTTTTATTTTAATTCTATTTTTAAAATATTATTATAACTATCACTATCATCTAAATTGTTGTGTCCCTGATTTTCAAATCAGGAAAGTTATTCGCAATATCTTGTTTATAAAATGCAAGCAGAAACTATAAATGGATGTATTAAAAGAGTAACTTTAACAGGATAAATAACATAAAAAACAATAAACCGATGAAAAAAATTACACTTCTATTATTTCTATTTTGCGGAATTGGTTTTTCGCAAATTACTGTCACCGGAAAGGTAACGGATGCCTCCGGAATTCCCCTCTCTTTTGTAAATGTTTTGGAAAAGGGCACTAGCAATGGAACAACCACGTCTATTGATGGCGACTTTAGCATTCAGGTGAGTGAAACGGCAAGCTTAGTAATTAGTTATGTGGGTTTCAATACCCAAGAAATCGAGGTAAATGGGCAAACAAATATTTCGGTGACGATGTCTGAAGGAGAATCCTTGGAAGATGTTATGCTAGTAGGTTCCCGAAGCCCAAAAAGAACCGCTGTAAATACTGCCGTTCCTATTGATGTAATAGACGTGGAAACTACAGTGCTACAAATTGGTAAAGTTGAAATTAATGAGCTTTTGCAATATGCGGCTCCCTCATTTAATGCCAGCAAACAATCCGGATCTGACGGTGCTGACCATATTGACCCAGCTTCATTACGTGGATTGGGACCTGACCAAACCCTGGTTTTAATCAACGGAAAAAGAAGACACCAATCATCATTGATAAATGTTTTTGGAACACGTGGCCGCGGAAATACGGGAACCGATTTAAACGCTATTCCTGCAACTTCAATTCAAAGAATTGAGGTATTGCGAGATGGTGCTTCTGCACAATACGGGAGCGATGCTATTGCCGGAGTAATAAATATTGTTTTGAAAGATAATGTTGATCAATTATCTGGAAGCGTTTCCTATGGCGCCTATAGCACAGATGCAGATGTTGACACGAGTGCTTTTACAGAGGATGCTTACGGACTTTGGAATACTGATGGGTATCGTCTTGACACGGAAAAGGATGGAAATGCTATTGGCAAAGACAAAAATTTTGATGGAGGTTCCGTGAAGTTTGGAGCAAATTATGGTTTCGCACTTGGCGATAAAGGAGGTTTTGCGAACTTCACTACTGAATATATCAACAAAAATAAAACCTTGCGTCCTACTTTCGATTTCAGAAAAGGATTTGGAGAAGCTTCTATTGAAGGTTTTAATTTAATGGGAAATGTTGGAATTCCTGTGGGTGATAAAACCGAAGTATATGCTTTCGGCGGAAGAAATTACAGAGATACCGATGCGTACGCTTTTACAAGAAATGGTGGAAATCGTGTTGTTGAGTCAATTTTTCCAAACGGATATACTCCGAGAATTACTTCCATAATTACAGATAATTCAATAGTTGCTGGAGTTAAAACCGAAACAGAAAACGGTTGGAAAGTTGATATAAGTAACGCTTACGGAATCAACAATTTTCATTATTATATAAAAGGAACACTAAATGCATCTTTGGTTGATTTATCGCCAACTGAGTTTGATGCTGGTGGACACAGTCTTTCACAAAACACAATAAATCTTGATTTTTCAAAATATTACGACGATGTTTTAAGCGGAATGAACTTAGCTTTTGGTGCTGAATATAGAACTGAGAACTTTAAAATCTTTGCAGGAGAGGAAGGCTCTTATGCAACTTATGACGTAAATGGAGTTCCCGTAAATGCAAATACGCCAGAAGCAAATATTGTAATTTACAGGGACGAAGATGGAAACCCAATTCTTGATGACGACGGCAACACGATTGTTAGACCAGGTGGCTCACAAGGTTTTCCAGGTTATGGCCCAGCGAATGAAGTGGACAGAAGCAGATCAAATATTTCAGTTTATGCAGACGGGGAATTTGATTTAAGTGAAGCATTCCTAATAAGCGCAGCTGGACGTTTTGAAAACTATAGCGATTTTGGAAGTACCATAAATGGAAAACTTGCAATGCGTTTTAAAGCTACCGAAGCCATCAACGTGAGAGGGTCTGTAAGTACTGGCTTCAGAGCTCCTTCATTGGCGCAAATTTATTACAATTTACGTTTCACCAATTTTATTGGCGGTGTGGCGAGCGATCAATTATTGTCTCCAAACAATAGTCCGGTAACGGCTTCATTCGGAATTGGTCCTTTAAAAGAAGAACAATCTACAAATGCAGGTTTAGGTTTTACTGCTAATTTTTCCAAGTTCACTGCAACCGCAGATCTTTATTATATAGATGTTCGGGATCGTATTGTTTTAACTGGAAATTTCCCAGCACCACAAATTGAAAATGTAGATTCCGCGCAATTTTTTGCAAACGGTGTAGATACTGAAACTACAGGGCTGGATGTGGTTTTGACGTATAAGGATAATTTTGACGGTAATATTATTGGCGTTTCAGTATTGGCTAACTTCAACAATATGGTTATAAAAGATGTGAAGAATGGAGATTTGGACGAACAAACATTTTTTGGAGAAAGAGACAAGGCGTTTCTATTAGCATCGGCTCCGGAAAGTAAATTGGTTGGAAATCTTACTTATGAAAGAAACCGGTTGAGTGCAGGATTAACTGTTACACGTTTTAGCGAAGTTGAGCTTCTGGATTTCCAAACTTTTGAAGATCCAGCAGATTATGGAGGTTTCGAAAATCAACTTATTGCGGCAACGGATACTTACAGCGCAAAATTTGTAACAGATCTTAATCTTGGCTTTAAGGTTTCAGAAAATATAAAATTGAATGTTGGCTCAAATAACCTTTTCAACATTTATCCAGATCAACAGGATGATTGGACTGAAGGCGGTGGATACTGGGATTCCGTTCAAATGGGTTTTGGCGGGGCATTTTATTATGCTAGAGTGAACTATAATTTTTAAATTAAACATTTAATAGATAATTAAAAGCCCCATCAAATATTTGATGGGGCTTTTTGCTTAAGTATAATTAATGTGTATTTTTTTAAGAATTTCTTATAAAAAGATATTGATTCTTTAACATCATCAGTGGCTATATTTGAATCATATTAAACTAATAAACAAAGCATTATGAAAAAAGTATTGATGATTTTTGCATTGGCAGCGTTTACAACTGCATTTGCACAGGAAAATAAAAATGAAAAACAGGAAACTGTAGTAACCAAAACCGCTGTGAAAAGTGAAAATGGGAAAGATGTTTCAACCAAAGCAGTAACTCAAACTGAGAAACAAGTTGTTGCACTTGAAACCAGTGATGCAAACCAAACGAATCAAGATGTTGTTTTGTCTCCAGTTAAAGTTAATACTAACGTAAATTATAGCAACGAAGGTACTAACTACACATTTCAAACTGCTCCAGTAGGTTACAAAATGATAACTACGGATGCCGGTTCTGTTAAGGATTATGCAATTATTCGCCCTTCATCGCAAAAAGGATATTATATAATGTCCCAAGATGGAAATAGCTCTTTCGGTTATTTTAATCAAAACGGGGATTTTGTTGTTGAAAGATATGATTCAAAAACAGATGCTATTATTTCAACTGTATATCAGTTGCAGGTGAAAGAAACTAAAATGATGAAAAAAGACAAAATGTAATTTTAAAAAAACTATCCCCACTTTTAGAAAAGCCCTTCAAATTTACTTTGAAGGGCTTTTTTTTGTTTTTAATGATGACTTCTTAAAAGATTTTCGATTATAAATAAAATGAATTGAATATTCATTTGATGAAATTCACAAATTTAAATATAACTAACTCATTATTAATTAAAAACAAATCATTATGAAGAAAATTTCTACTTTATTAATAATGCTCTTTATTGCATTTACAGCATTTACACAGGATTGTAATATTGGCAATTCGGATGGTTCTGACCCTGATTTTATGACTGGTAATTTTGGATCAAATTTCATATTGGGTGTGGATTTTACACTTTCACAGACAGGTGTAATTCAATCATTAAATATGATTGGGAATGGGACGGGAGCTAATTTTCAAATGGCAATTTATAACGATAACGGAGGAGTTCCAAATAATCTTGTTGCGGAAACTGCACTTTCAACAGTAGGAAATGGAATTAACAGCCTACCAGTTACTCCAACTCAACTGGCTGCGGGAGAATATTGGATTATGGCCGTTTAGGATAGCAATGGCTCTAGCTCCAACCATAGTAATGTTAAACAAAATGCCGTTAGCAGCGTTGTTTATTTTGACGATCTTCCATTTGGAAGTCCAATACCCAATAATGCCTCAGGCTTTCAAACCTATACAGGGCAGGACTTTCTTTATTTTGCGGTAATTAGCTGCGGCCCTTGTCCGTCGAGGATTTTGAAAAAAATAAGGTAACTATTTCACCTAATCCTGCGAGGGAATATATTGTTATTGGAAATTTGAAAGAAAATACCAAGTTTGAAATTTATGACCTAACAGGAAAAAAACTGAATGAAAATGAATTGGGCGCAACAAATAACCAAATAAATATTAGCGATCTTGCTGTGGGAACTTATCTGCTGAAATATGGCGCAAATACAATGACGAGGTTTATAAAAAATTAGAAAAACTTTAATTCAAAAAAAAAGCAACCCGAAAAGGTTGCTTTTTTTAGTAAATTTTTTTTTAATTCTCTTTATGCATAAAAGCCTGCTTTGCTAAAAGCTCTGCCTCCGTTTCTACATTATCATCATCGGGAACACAACAATCTACTGGACAAACGGCAGCACATTGTGGCTCATCGTGAAAACCTTTGCATTCCGTACATTTATCTGCAACTATATAATAAATTTCGTCACTTACCGGTTCCTGCGCTTCATTTGCATCAACTCCTTTCCCGTTCGGAAGTATCACACTTCCTTCAAGATCGGTTCCATCGGCATAGCGCCAATCGTCAGCCCCTTCATAAATGGCAGTATTTGGGCACTCAGGTTCACATGCCCCGCAGTTTATACATTCGTCTGTTATTATAATTGCCATAGCTATACTTTTTCTAACTTTGCGCAAATTTAATGCCTAGAAAGGGCATCACCAAAATAACTATGCAATTAATAGAAAGAATTAACGCTTTTGCGAAATTGGGAAAATTTCTGAAAGAAATAGCTTCGGAAAACGAGCAACCAAATTTGAAAAAGGCCGAAATAGAAAATGGATGGTTTACCAAAGAAAATATAAAATTTTCTCTGAATAGTTGGAGCGAAGCACTTTCAAAAAAAAATCTGGAGCAGTGGATTTCAAATTATAAAATTGAAGAAACCCAACCGAAAACTGTTGCAATTATAATGGCAGGAAATATTCCGCTTGTTGGTTTTCACGATTTTATCTCGGTTTTGATAACCGGAAATAAAGTTTTGGCAAAGCTATCTTCAAACGATAAAACCCTCCTACCCTTTCTTACTCAAAAATTAATTGAAATTGAACCCAACTTCAAAAATTATATTGAATTCACTGAAGGAAAACTTGAGAATTTTGATGCAGTTATAGCAACTGGAAGCAATAACACTTCAAAATATTTTGAATATTATTTCGGAAAATATCCAAACATTATTCGGAAAAATAGAAATTCAGTTGCCGTTTTAACGGGAACTGAAACCGAAGAAGAGCTTTCGCAACTTGCAAATGATATTTTCCAATATTTCGGTCTTGGCTGCCGCAATGTTTCAAAATTATACGTTCCCGAAAACTATAATTTTGAAAATTTTTTTAAAGCAATGTTCAATTGGAAAGAAATAATCCACAACCACAAATACATCAATAATTACGATTACAACAAAGCGGTTTATTTGATGGACAGTTTTCCGCTGTTGGACAATGAATTTATGCTGCTAAAGGAAGATAAAGGTTTCTCCTCTCCCATTTCAGTTGTTTTCTATGAAAAATATGCTTCTTTCGAAAACATTTCAAATGAGTTGGAAGAACAATCTGAAAACATACAATGCGTTGTATCAAAAGCTGGAATTAAAAATGAAATCTCTTTCGGGAAAGCACAAAATCCCGAATTATGGGATTATGCAGACGGAGTTGACACACTTGACTTTTTGTTAAAAATTCATTGATAAAATAATCATAATTCCCTTTATTTTAGGTTCATAATTCACATCTTTGCAGTTCTAAATCTCACCAAATGAAGAAACACAATTTTAGTGCAGGTCCCTGCATACTACCGCAATCTGTGCTACAAAAATCTGCCGACGCGGTTTTAAATTTCAACAATTCAAACCTTTCGTTAATTGAAATATCACACCGCAGCAAGGATTTTGTTGAGGTTATGGATACAGCCCGCGATCTTGCTTTGGAACATTTGGGTCTTCAAAATAAGGGATATCAAGCATTGTTTCTGCAAGGTGGCGCAAGTCTTCAATTTTTGATGGCAGCCTACAATCTATTAGAGAAAAAAGCAGCTTATTTAAACACGGGAACTTGGGCAAACAATGCGATAAAAGAAGCAAAACTTTTAGGCGAGGTTGTAGAAGTTGCTTCATCAAAAAGTGAAAACTTCAACTTCATTCCTAAAAATTATACAGTTCCAAAAGACGTAGATTATTTTCACTGCACAAGTAATAACACCATTTTCGGAACCCAAATGCAGGAATTTCCCGAAACTGGCGTTCCCTTGGTTTGCGATATGAGTAGCGATATTTTTTCGCGTCAGCTCGATTTTTCAAAATTCAGTTTGATTTATGCTGGGGCACAGAAAAATATGGGTCCTGCGGGAACAACACTAGTTGTGATAAAAGAAGGTATTTTAGGCAAAGTCTCGCGTGCAATTCCATCAATGCTAGATTATAAAGTTCATATTGAAAAAGAAAGCATGTACAACACGCCAGCGGTTTTTCCTGTTTATGTTTCTATGTTAACCTTAGAATGGCTTAAAGATTTGGGCGGCGTTTCAGCAATTGAAAAAGTGAACAATCAAAAAGCAGAACTTCTGTATTCAGAAGTTGATAAAAACCCTTTGTTTAAAGGTTTTGTGGCTCAAAAAGAAGATCGTTCAAAAATGAATGCAACTTTCAATTTGATGAATGAAGATTTGGCAGAAAGATTTGAAACACAATTAAAGCAAGCCGGAATAAACGGATTAAATGGACATAGAAGTGTTGGTGGCTATCGTGCTTCTATGTATAACGCCTTGCCATTGGAAAGTATTCAAGTTTTGGTTGACGTAATGCAGTCTTTGGAAAAAGGCGCATAATTTAAATTTAACAACAAAGTAAATTTTATAAATGAAAATTTTAGCAAACGACGGAATTTCAAAAAGTGGAATCAAAGCGCTTGAAAAAGCAGGTTTAGAAGTATTGACAGTGCATGTTGCGCAGGAACAGCTTCAAAAATATATTAACGAAAACAAAATAGAAGTGCTTTTGGTGCGCAGTGCAACGAAGGTTCGCAAAGATATTATTGACAACTGCCCTTCCCTAAAAGTTATTGGCCGTGGCGGCGTTGGTATGGATAATATTGATGTTGATTATGCACGGGAAAATGGATTGAAGGTTATTAATACTCCCGCTTCATCTTCCGCTTCGGTTGCTGAATTGGTGTTTGCACATTTGTTCGGTGGAGTTCGTTTCTTACACGATTCCAACAGGAATATGCCTTTGGATGGAGATACAAAATTCAACGAATTGAAAAAAAATTATGGAGCCGGTCGTGAATTGCGTGGAAAAACTCTTGGAATTATTGGCTTTGGAAGAATAGGTCGCGAAGTGGCAAAAATAGCCTTAGGCTGTGGGATGAAAGTAATTGCAAGTGATAATACCGATGGCGAAGTTGATATTACGCTCGACTTTTATGACGGACAAAAAATTACCTTAAAAATAAAAACCGAACCTGTTGATCAATTGATAAAGCACAGTGATTTTATTAGTTTGCATGTGCCTTCACAATCGGGATATTTAATTGGGAAAGAAGAAATTTCAAATATGAAAGATGGTGTAGGCATTGTTAATGCTTCTCGCGGCGGAACGCTTGATGAAACCGCCCTTTTAAATGCAATTGAAGATGGAAAAGTTTCTTTTGCGGCACTCGATGTTTTTGAAAATGAACCTACTCCCTCAATTAAGGTATTAATGAATGAAAAAATTTCTCTAACTCCACACATTGGCGCTGCTACTAATGAAGCACAAGATAGAATTGGTACTGAGCTTGCTGAACAAATAATAAAGATTATGGCAAATGCATAACATTTTTGGCTAAATTAGTAACTCATCTAAAATCTTAAACCATGGCTTCAATATTAGATTTACTCAGTAGTGATTTGGGCAAGCAGCTCATTAGTGGTGCAAGTGCGCAAACTGGTCAACCGGCTGACAAAACTGCAAATGTTTTAAGTATGGCACTGCCTACTATTTTAGCTGCTATGCAAAGAAATGCTTCAACGCCCCAAGGAGCAAATAGTTTAAATAGTGCTTTGGAAGATAGCCGTCACGATGGATCAATTTTAGATCAACTGGGTGGCCTTTTGGGAGGTGGAAACGCAGATTCAAACCTTATGAATGATGGTGCAGGTATATTAAGTCACGTTCTTGGTGGCAATCAAGAAAAAGTAGCGCAGAATATAAGTAAAACTAGTGGCGTTGATGCTGGATCTGTTGCACAAATAATAAAAATGGCCGCTCCTATTTTGATGGCCGTTTTAGGAAGCCAAAAAAGAAAAGACAATGTTGGGGAAAGCGGAATTGGTGATTTGCTTGGCTCCGTGCTTGGCAAGAATACAAATCACGATCGTTCATTTATTGAAACAATGTTGGATGCCGATGGTGATGGTAGCGTTGTTGACGACATAGCCGGAATGGTTATGGGTAGCAATAAGAAAAAAGGCGGACTTGGTGGTCTTTTGGGCGGTTTATTTGGAAAATAATATTTAAGGTTTTATAATTCAAAATACCGTTCATTTAAAATTGAACGGTATTTTTTTTTAAATGAAAGTTAAATTCCAATAGCGTCTTATTACAATTGTTAACTTTGCTAAAATCATATTTATGAAAACATTTCTCCTTCTTTTTGCGCTTTCTATAACAATTTACAGTTGTGGTTCGGGTAATAAAATGAATAGCGTTTCTTCTGAAAGTTCAAAAAATGATACCATTAGGATTGTAAATGATAGCTTGGAATATGAAATAATAATTGTTGAAAACGGTTTCAATTCCTGGTTAATTTCACAACCGCCACGTGGGTTTTATGGGCAACCGAAATTAGAAACCCAAAACAGACTTTTTGTCTCTGAGTATAACAATCGTGTTTTGCAACCCAATCGCTATCCCAGAGATTTATATTTGCAGCAAATCAACTATGATCCTACAATAGATTACGGCTATGAAGTGAATTACTTGCTCTACAATTACTTTGTTTTTTTTCAGCAAAGGTATAATCAAAAATTTATAGGCGGTCGAAATTGAAAAAGCTGAAACAACGCTGGAATTTTGAATCCAACGAACAACTAATTACAATATTTTTGGTATTTGCAATCACTGGGAGCTCTGCCGCAAAACTTGCGGTGCCGCTCACAGAATTTTTCGAAGTAAAAAAAGAAATGGGATGGTACATTTATTGGCCTTTCAGAATTTTGGTAATTCTACCCATATACCAAGTGCTTTTGGTTTTTTTCGGTTGGGTGTTTGGCGAATTTGATTTTTTTTGGAACTTTGAAAAGAAAATGCTCCGTTCCATGGGATTGGGATTTTTGTTTAAAAAATAATGACTTTTAAAAAAGAAATATTTAAAATTATTTCGGCAGCGATTTTCTCGTTGGTGCTTCTTTTGCCCACCGCGGTAAATTTTGCGCATTCTTTTGAAGGTCACGAACACAAAGCCTGTACAGACCTTTCCACACACCTTCACGAAAAACAATTGGATTGCTCCATTTGTGATTTTCACTTTTCATTCTTTGATTTTACACCCCAGCAACACTCTGAGTTTTTAGCTAAAGAAGAAATTCAAAAGGCAGAGACTTTTTATTTGTTGCCAGATTTCAGTTTAAATACTACACATTACTATCTTCGAGGTCCGCCCCTCTTTTCTTGATTTTCCAGCACCATTTTAATTCACATTTAATTTTAAATCAAGAAAGTATGAAAAATATTCTATGCTTGCTGACTGTATTATTTATATATATTGCAGCGAGCTCGCAAAATTCCTTAAATGGAAAAATAACATCTAACACTAACGAAGCCGTATCTGCAACCATCTACATTCCACAATTGGAAAAAGGCACTGTCGCAGATTTTGAAGGCAATTACTCATTAAATAATATTCCCGAGGGAAAGTACAGCGTTGTGTTTTCTGCTTTGGGATACGCAACAATTTCAAACAAAATTAATTTCTCAAAAAAGCTAAGTATAACTCAAAATATTCAGCTAGAAGAAAGCGCCGTAGAAATGGAAGAAGTAATCGTTTCCACTCCTTTTCATAAACTACAGAGTGAAAACGTAATGAAAGTGGAACGCGTTTCCACAGAAGATTTAAATTCATCAGGAGCTATAACCTTAGCTGATGGGATACAAAATATTGCTGGGGTTGAAATTATAAGTACCGGCCCTGGAATTGGAAAGCCCGTTATTCGTGGACTAAGTTCAAATAGAGTATTAACCTATGCACAAGGCGTTCGCTTGGAAAATCAACAATTTGGCGACGAGCACGGCTTGGGAATAAACGAAGCGGGAATAGAGAGCGTTGAAGTGATAAAAGGCCCAGCTTCATTGCTCTACGGAAGTGATGCTTTGGGAGGTGTGCTTTATTTAAATCCTGAAAAATTTGCAATTTCCGGTGAAACACACGGCGATTTAAGCAGTATTTATTTTTCAAATACCTATGGAAGTTCAACAAATGTGGGATTGAAAACTTCCGGTGAAAAATTGAAATTTTTAGCTCGCGGTTCCTATTCAGAATTTAGTGATTATAAAACTGGAGCCGATTACAGCGTAACCAATTCGCGATTTAACGAAAAAGATTTGAAAACAGGCGTCCAATATTTGGGAAGAAAATTTAAATCGACGCTCCGTTATAACTACAACCGATCAAACATTGGTATCCCCGAAGAAATTGGCGAACAAACACGGTCTAAAAGTTTAGAGCTCCCTTTTCAGGAAATTGACAACCACATTTTGAGTTTGGATAATACTTTGTTTTTAAACAATTCAAGTTTAGATGTGAAAACTGGTTATTTATTCAACGATCGCCGCGAATTTGAAGATGGACCTGAAATTGCTGCGTTGCGATTAAAACTGAATACTTTTAATTACGACGTAAAATATAATCTCCCGCAGATGGGGAATTTTGAAACGATAATTGGCTTGCAGGGAATGTTTCAAAACAACAAAAACGAAGGTGAGGAAATTTTGATCCCCAATGCAAATACTACCGATATTGGGGTTCTAGCCACTTCGCATTATCATTTAGAAAAAATTGATTTACAGGCAGGAATCCGCTTCGACTCCCGAAAAATTGAAAGCGAAGCAGCACGCGACCCTTTGGACGCAGATTTTATTCCTGCAGTCAACAAATCATTTACAAGTTTTACGGGAGCTTTGGGCGCAAAGATTGATGTATTAAAAAACCTTTCCACAAGAGTAAATTTAGCCAGTGGTTTTAGGGCGCCTAATTTAGCTGAGCTTACTTCAAATGGAGAACATGAAGGTACTAATAGATATGAAATAGGAAATGCCGATTTAACAAACGAACAAAATTTTCAAGCTGATGTTTCTTTAGAATATAGAAATGAGCATATTGAACTTTTTGCAAATGGATTTTATAATGCAGTGAACGATTATATATTCATTTCCCCAACAAATGAAGTAATTGAAGAATCTCAAGTTTTCGAATATTTACAAGACAATGCAACCTTGTACGGAGGAGAGTTCGGATTGCATTTGCATCCGCATCCGTTAGATTGGCTACATTTGGAAAGCAGTTTTGAAACTGTTACTGGTAAATTAAAAGATGATAATTATTTGCCGTTAATTCCCGCTAACTCCGTAAAAAATACATTTCGTGTTGAATTAAACAACGGAAAAATCAGAAAGGAAAGTTCAGTATTTATTACCCTTCAAAACACATTGGATCAAAAAAATATTAGTGATTTTGAAACAAGAACTGGTGGTTATTCACTATTGAGTGCAGGCATTCAAAGTAGCTTTAAACTTCAAAAAGTGATGTTGAAAATTGGTGTCAATGGAACAAATCTAACTGACAAAGAGTACGTCTCGCACCTCTCCCGATTTAAACCGGATGGTATTTTCAATATTGGAAGAAGTATAAATGTGAATTTGAAATTGGAAATCTAAAAGAAAAAAGCCCCAAATTGGGGCTTTTTTTATTCGTTTACTCGAATCTTAATGGTTCGCGGTGTTGGCTGTTTTTTCCAGACATAGGTGTAAAACCACATTAATGTAAATGTTGGAATAACGTCAGAAAATGGCAGTAATTCTTCAATAAATACCAAAACGGAAGCTATCTTTCCTTCAGTTCCCTTATACATATCGTTCATTTTCTTTGCAGCAAATGGTGCCCATAATAAATCTAAAAATGGACCAATAACCGGGATTACCATAGTAACCATACCGACAGCGTCATAAATGATTCCTTGACGCAGTAGTTTATATTTTTCGTTTGTCATTTTCGTTGTGTTTAATTTGATATAAGAGAAGCAAAAAACATTCCAAAAAATTAGGACAAATCGCTGCTTATCAATTTCAAAAATTCATTCCGAGTTTCAATGGCTTCAAACTGTCCGCGAAAACCTGAAGTTGTAGTTACACTATTCTGCTTTTGTACCCCGCGCATCATCATACACATATGTGAGGCTTCAATAACTACGGCAACTCCCTTCGGTTTTAAAGTGTTATTTATACATTCCAAAATATCGTGCGTCAATCGTTCCTGCACTTGCAACCTACGAGCAAAAACATCAACAATACGGGGAATTTTACTAAGACCAACAATATGGCCATTCGGAATATAAGCAATATGCGCTTTTCCAAAGAAAGGAAGAATATGGTGCTCACAAAGCGAATAAAGTTCAATATCCTTTATAATAACCATATCGTGATAGACTTCCGCGAACATTGCACTTTTCAGTATTTCGGCAGGATCTTGGCAATTTCCAGAAGTTAAAAATTGCATTGCTTTTGCGGCTCTTTCAGGAGTTTTCAATAATCCTTCACGGGAAACTTCCTCACCTATTCCACTTAAAATCTTGCTATAGTTTTCCACTAAATTATCAGTAACCGGCTGATCGTATTCTTCGAAGTATCTGTATGAGGACATTTTTTTCTGTTTAAGTATTTGAAATCAAAAGTAAACACATAAATCCATATAAGAACAATATAACCAATTGGATTGCATTATAGCACTATAAATAGTACTTTCACGCTTTAAAATTTCACTATGATTGAAGCGCAAAATATTCATAAATATTACGAAAATCTCCACGTTTTAAAAGGGGTTGATCTTCATATAAAAAAGAGTGAAATTGTTTCTATTGTTGGCGCTTCAGGCGCTGGAAAAACTACTTTGCTACAAATATTGGGCACATTAGATTCTTTGCACGATAGCAAAAGTAAATTGCAAATTAATGGAGTAGATATTGATTCCCTTGCGGGAAAAAAGTTGGCAAAATTCAGAAATGAAAATCTTGGTTTTATTTTTCAGTTTCATCAATTATTGCCTGAATTTACTGCTCTGGAAAATGTGTGCATTCCTGCTTTTATAAAAAATACTCCAAAAGCTGAAGCTATAAAAAGAGCAAAGGAGTTACTTTCCTTTTTAGGGCTTTCGCACCGCGAAGATCACAAACCCAACGAACTTTCGGGCGGGGAGCAGCAAAGGGTTGCCGTAGCGAGAGCATTAATAAACAATCCCGCTATAATTCTTGCAGATGAACCCAGTGGAAATTTGGACACAGAAAGTGCTGAAAATCTTCACAATTTATTTTTTAAACTGCGGGACGAATTTGGACAAACCTTTGTAATTGTAACCCACAACGAAGAGCTTGCAAATATGGCAGATAGAAAATTAGTGATGCAAGACGGAAAAATTGTAATGTAATTGATGAAGCTAAGCGAGTTAAAAGATTTTCTTGACGAAAAAGTCATCATTTACAACAATCCAAATTTTATTGAAACCGATCCCATTCAAATTCCACATAAATTTTCACTAAAAGAAGATATTGAAATAGCTGGATTTCTGGTTGCAACAATTGCTTGGGGAAACCGTAAAAGCATCATAAACAATGGTAATAAATTGATGGATTTGATGGGAAATTCACCTTATGATTTTGTGGTGAATTTTTCAGAAAACAATTCAGAATCCCTTTCAGATTTTGTGCATCGAACTTTTAATAGTGAGGATTTAATTTTCTTTGTAAAATCACTTCAGAATATTTATAGAAATCACGGGGGTTTGGAAGCGGCTTTTTCGAAATATGCCGAAAAAGATTCGTTGCAAATGTCTATTCATCAGTTCAAAAAAACGTTTTTTGAAATACCACATTCCACTCGTACCCAAAAGCACATAAGCGACCCGCTTAAAAATTCAGCAGCCAAAAGAATAAATATGTTTCTAAGATGGATGGTCAGAAATGACAATGCGGGAGTTGATTTTGGAATCTGGAAAAGTATTTCTCCTTCCCTACTTTCCTGCCCATTGGATGTCCATTCTGGTAACATTGCGCGAAAACTAAAAATACTTAAAAGAAAACAGAACGATGGCAAAGCCTTAAAGGAATTGGATTTCGTGCTAAGAAAGATGGATCCAACAGATCCCGTGAAGTATGATTTTGCACTTTTCGGACTGGGAGCATTTGAACGTTTTTAATTTTTCAACTAACCCATTTAACATTATTTTTTTTGAATTTAACACATTTTTAGTAAATGTTGTACATTTACTAAAAATCGTTAAACAACGATTATTTTTATATAACAAAAAATAGGAGATAAAACCTTGATAGCACCAGAAATTCCTGTCGATGAAGAACAACGTATTGCCGCAGTGCGGTCATACAACCTGATTGACACCTTACCCGAAAAGGATTTTGACAATATAACCTCATTGGCAGCAAGTATCTGTGATGTTCCTATTGCTTTAGTGACACTGCTTGATACAGATAAAAATTTTTTAAAATCGCATTACGGAATTCCCTTTAATGAATCGCCACGCAATATCTCATTCTGTGGGCATGCAATTTTAGATGAAAGCCATATTTTTATAGTTGAAGATGCTCGGAAAGATCCGCGCTTTAATGACAATCCACTTGTTAGCAACTTGGATGCAATATTTTATGCAGGTGTAAAATTGGTAAATTCTGACGGATACCCATTGGGTACTTTGTGCATTTTTGATAAAAAACCCCGAAAACTTTCTACCCAACAAAAAAAAGCGCTCATTGCTTTGGCGTATCAGGTTGTTAATCTTTTTGAAGCTCGAAAACGAAACCGAACTTTATTGACAGTGCAACAAGAACTTCGCGAAAAAAACGAAGAACTTAAAAATTTTGCGGGAATTGTTTCCCACGATATGAAAATGCCTTTGGCAAATATGATAATCACTTCAGACATGCTCCGAACAAAATATGGACATCTATTGGATAAACAGGGAAAGGAATATCTTAATTACATAAAACAATCTTCTTTTACCTTAAGCGAATATATAACTGGACTTTTAGAACATTATGAAAGTGATAAGACAGCTTCTTTAAACAATGAATCTTTTGATACTCAAGATCTTTTGGAAGAAATAATCGAACTAATGAACATCAATGTTGATTGTGAAATAAATCTCCCGGAAAAAAATATTGAAATGTACGCCAATAGAGTGGCTCTGGAACAAATAGTTCTAAACCTTGTGGGAAACAGTTTAAAATATAACGACAAGAAAAAAATAAAAATCGACATTAATTGTAGGGAAGAAAAGAGCTTTTACCATTTTAAAATTTCTGATAATGGTATGGGGATACCAAAAAATAAATTAAAAAATATTTTTGAGCTTTTTATTACTACAGGGAAATTAGATAGAAATGGTAAAAAAGGAAACGGCATTGGTTTATCTACCGTAAAAAAACTCGTTGAAAAATTGGGTGGGAAAATAAAGGTTTCTTCTGAATTGGGAACCGGAACTTCTTTTGAATTCAGCATAAAAAGAACTAACGTTACTCTATATCCTGTTAATCTTTTTTTATTAAAACCACATCAACATATATTTACGTTTATATTAAAATATAAACTGAGCATATAAAATTTTATGATTCCCCCAAAATTCCCCGAAAACGAAAAAGAGAGACTTGCTGAAGTAAAAAAATACAATCTCCTCGATACCCTTTCAGAAAACGATTTTGATAATATAACCGCCCTCATAGCAGCGATATGTGAGGTTCCAATTTCATTAATAACACTCTTAGACTCGGACAGGAATTTTTTTAAATCGCATTTTGGGTTTGACTTTAACCAATCCCCAAGGGATATCTCATTTTGTGGGCACGCCATAGTTGATGAAAGCGAGATCTTTATCGTTGAAGATGCTAGAAAAGACGAAAGATTTATCGGAAATCCGTTGATTAAGGAAGCTAGAGCTATTTTTTATGCTGGGGTTCCGCTTATAAATCCCAACGGTTACAAACTTGGAACTCTTTGCGTCTTTGACCATAAGCCAAGGCAATTGAATGATGTTCAGATTAAATCATTAAAAGCGTTGGCAAAACAAGTTATCAATCTTTTTGAGCTTCGGAATAAAAATACTTTGCTCACTGAATATCAAATTGAATTGCAACAACGAAATGAAAGGCTCGTAAATTTTGCACAAGTTGTTTCGCACGATTTGAAATCGCCTTTGGCAAATATAACCTCGCTTACGCGGCTTTTACGTGAAGAAAATCTAGAAGTCCTTTCAGAAGATTCCGAGCTATACCTTAATTACATTGAAGACTCATCATTCACGCTGAAAAATTACATCAATGGAATTCTAAAATTTTATAAATCGGAAGAATTGCTTGAAGAAGAAAAAAAGGATGTGCAGTTAAAATCTCTTTTTGAGGAAATCAAAGAAATTTTGGTAACTGATGATATTGTTTTTCAATATCCGAAAGAAGGAGTTCTGCAAAATATAAACAAAGCGGCTTTGACCCAAATTTTTCTAAATCTTATAGATAATAGCCTAAAATACAACCTTAGTAATGAGAGACTCGTATCGATCAGTTATTTTGATGAACCCGACTTTCATAAATTTTCAATTAAAGATAATGGTATGGGTATCGATCTTGGTGTGCAGGAAGAAATTTTCAGTCTTTTTAAAACAACTGGAATTAAAGATAGGGATGGTAAAGATGGAACCGGTATTGGTTTGGCAACCGTAAAAAGCTTGGTATCAAAACTTGGCGGCAGTGTTTCGTTGGAGTCTGAACCTGGAAAAGGAAGTACCTTTACGTTTACCGTTCAGAAATAGCTATAATTACATTCCGTTTTTTATCTTTGAAAAATATTCATTGGAATGCAGTTTAAAAACCCAGAAATCCTTTACGCCCTTTTCCTGCTTCTTATTCCAATATTTATTCACCTTTTTCAGCTTCGGCGTTTTCAAAAAGTAGATTTTACCAATGTTGCTTTTCTTAAAAAAGTAACGATCCAAACCCGTAAAAGTTCCCAAATAAAAAAATGGCTCACGCTATTGACTCGATTGCTTGCCTTGGCCTGTATTATCGTTGCTTTTGCCCAACCCTTTACTGCTTCAAAAACTGCATTGAATTCAAAAAAAGAAACGGTTATCTATATTGATAATTCCTTCAGTATGCAAGCCAAGGGCGAACAGGGAGAACTTTTGCAACGCGCACTTCAAGATCTTTTTGAAATAAATAATAGTGCTGAAAAAATAAGTTGGTTCACAAACAATTCAGAAAGAAAAAACACTTCAACACAGGATTTTAAAAATGAAATTCTTTCGGTTGAATATACCCAAAATCAATTGACACCAGCACAAGTATTGCTAAAAGCAAATCAACTTTTTTCCGATGAAAAGGATGCCGTGAAAAGGTTAGTTTACCTTTCAGATTTTCAGCAAAAGAAAGCATTTCCTGAAATTCCGAAAGATTTATTAGTGGATGCCGTACAGTTACAACCCGTTAAAACGTACAATGTTTCAATCGATAGTGTTTATATAGTTTCCAAAAACGCTGAAACAACGCAGCTCAAAGTTAAAATATCAAGCCTCAAACCCCAAGGTGACACCGATATTTCTGCAGCTCCAATTTCACTTTTCAACAATCAAAAATTAATTGCCAAAACAGCAGTTGATTTTTCAGAAAACACTAATGGAATTGTCACTTTTGACATCGATAATTCTGATTCTTTTATAGGAAAACTGGAACTTAACGATCAAAATTTACCTTTTGACAACACCTTGTTTTTCAATATAAATAAGCCGAAAAAGATAAATGTTTTAGCAATTAACGAAACCGACGGAAACTTTTTGCAACGTCTTTTTTCGAAAGATGAATTTCAATTTATTCAGCAATCCTTTCAAACATTGAATTACAACGAAATTCCCGACCAGAATTTTATTGTTTTGAATGAATTAAAGGAAATCCCAGCGTCATTGGCTACGGCTTTAAAATCGTTCAGCGACGCCGGCGGAGGTGTTTTGATTATTCCATCTGCCGAAGCAGATTTAAATTCATACAATAATTTTCTTGTTTCCACTTCAATGGGAACGCTATCCAAAAAATTGGAACAGGAAAAAAAGATTACAAAGATTGTTTTCTCGCACCCGCTTTTTAATAATGTATTTGAAAAAGAGGTAATCAATTTTCAATATCCAACGGTAAATTCATTTTACGGTATTTCATCGAACGCAACTTCTGCTTTGGGTTTTGAAGACAACACTCCATTTGCACTTCAAAGGGATAAAATTTATTTGTTTACCGCGCCAATCAATACCGAAAATTCAAACTTTAAAAATTCGCCATTGGTTGTTCCCACAATATACAATATGGCTTTGCAAAGCTTGCCACTGCCTAAATTATATTATTCAATTGGGATGCAAAATTCCATAGCAATTCCTGTAAAATTAGGGCCCGATGAAATTTTAACCGTAAAAGATAGCATTACCCAATTTATACCTTTACAACAAACCAAAGCAAACTTTGTTCTAATGACAACTACTGATGAACCCAATAATGCGGGGAATTATGAAGTGTTGAAAGAAACCGAGTTTTTGGAAAACATAAGTTATAATTATTCACGAAGCGAAAGCCAATTACAGTACCAAAATCCTGAAGATTGGGACGGTGCTGAAGTTCATAATTCTATTGAAAATCTATTTGATTCTATTTCTGAGGCGAATTCCATCAACAGTTTTTGGAAATGGTTTGCTATTTTTGCCTTGCTTTTTTTACTGATTGAAATGCTTATCTTAAAATTCTACAAATGAAGATCTTACTGAAATCTGCCACCATTGTTGATGCTTCCAGCAAGCATCATTTAAAGAAACGCGACGTTTTAATTGAAAACGGTAAAATTTCAAAAATTGCTGCAACCATTCAATCTTCAGAAAAAGTAAAGGAAGTTGTATTGAAAAATCTTCATATTTCGCAAGGTTGGTTTGATAGTAGCGTTTCCTTTGGCGAACCAGGTTTTGAGGAACGCGAAACTATTGAAAACGGTTTAAACACTGCCGCATTAAGCGGATTTACAGCGGTTGCGGTAAACGCGAATAGTTTTCCCGTAACGGACAGTAAAGGACATATAAAATTCTTAAAATCAAAAGCCGAAGGAAATGCAGTGAACCTCTACCCTATTGGCGCACTCACCGTTGGAAGCAAAAGCGTTGATTTGGCTGAATTATTCGATATGCAAAACGAAGGAGCCGTTTCGTTTTACGATTATAAAACTCCCATTGCAAATGCAAATCTGCTGAAAATTGCCTTGCAATATGCCCAGAATTTTGATGGGTTGGTACAATCTTTTCCTTTTGAAAAATCGGTTGCACGAAATGGAATGGTGAACGAGGAAATTAACAGCACGCGTTTGGGATTAAAAGGAATTCCTGCGCTTTCGGAAGAACTTCAAATAATTAGAGATTTATATATCTTGGAATATACGGGTGGAAAACTTCACATCCCCACTATTTCAACAAAAAAATCGGTTGAGCTAATTAAAGATGCAAAGAAAAAAGGATTGAATGTAACTTGCAGCGTTTCGATTTTCAATCTTGCTTTAACGGACGATGTTTTGGAAGATTTTAATACGAATTACAAATTGTTGCCTCCACTTCGCACAAAAGAAGATACAAAAGCGTTGCTGAAAGGTTTGAAAGACGGAACTATTGATGGCGTAACAAGCGATCATAACCCAATAGATGTGGAGCACAAAAAAACGGAATTTGATCACGCCTACTTTGGAAGTATCGGTTTGGAAGGTTGCTTTGGCGCTTTGAGTAAGCTTTTAAATCTGGAAGAAACCATTTCTTCACTTACAAATTTGAAAGAAGCATTCAAAATTTCTTCAGAAAAAATTGAAGAAGGAACTACTGCCAATTTAACGCTCTTCAACCCAGATGGAACTTGGGAATTTACAGAAAGAGATATTCTTTCAACATCAAAAAACGCAGCCCTTCTCAGAACTAAGTTGAAAGGAAAAGCGTATGGAATTTTTTCAAACAATAAGTTGGTTTTAAACAAATAATGAAAAATTCACCCGCAGGAAAATCTACCGCATTAATTGCATACGCTCCATTTGTAGGCTTTATAATTGCATATTTTATTAATCGTTATGAGGAAAATGAATTTCCAAGATGGCATATTAAAAATATGTTTGGCTTGACCTTGCTATTCATTATTTCATTAGTAATCCAATCGCAAGTTAATGTAAAAATTGGTGATATATCTTGGTTTGTTTGTGTTTTAATTTGGTTATTTTGCTGGGCGATGGCATTTTTCAACAAAAAAAAAGGGATTCCATTTTTAAGTGAAAAATTTCAGGAATGGTTTACATTTTTGAATTAAAGTATTGATTCTATTAACTTACAAAATAACTAACTAATCAATTAAAATGGAAACAACTACCGACAATGGAAAAACCGTAGCAATAATTGCCTACATAACCTTAATTGGCTGGATTATCGCATTAGTAATGAATAACGGAAATAAAACAGCATTGGGTTAATTTCACGCGCGTCAATCGTTGGGGATTATGTGTGTGGCAGTAATATTAAGTATTATTACGGGAGTAATCGGTATATGGCTTTTTATCAATAATTGTAAATCTTGCATTGCTTGTATTTTGGGTACTCGGATTATTAAGCGCAGTCCAAGGAGAAATGAAACCCGTTCCAGTTCTTGGCGAGCAATTTCAAGAATGGTTTAAAGGAATTTAAAAAATAATTAAAATTCACTGAGACCTTTTAAGCTAAAACACTTTCAGTTTAAAAGGTCTTGTTTATTTTTGCAACCTATGAAAAAAGAAACTTTACTTTTAGATCACAATTACCGTCCAGCTGAAAATACTTCTGAAAACCCGCCCGTAATTATAATGCTTCATGGCTTTGGGAGTGATGAAAACGATTTGTTTTCTTTCGCAAATGAGCTGCCAGAAAAATATGCAATCATTTCTTTGAAAGCTCCAATTAGATTGGAACCCTACGGAAATGCTTGGTATAATATTTATTTTGACAATTCCCAAGGGAAATTCAGCGATGATGAACAAGCAATCGCTTCGCGGGAATTGGTTGCAAAATGTATTGATGAAATAGTAGAAAAATATAAAGCTGATGCGAATAATTTGACGCTCCTCGGTTTCAGTCAGGGTACAATTTTAGGGTTTGCCGTTGCGCTGAGTTACCCTGAAAAAGTGAAAAATGTTATTGGTTTGAGCGGTTATATTAATGAAGGAATTTTAAAAGAAGGTTTTGAGAAAAATGATTTCAGTAAACTTAAAATCTACACTTCCCACGGAAATGTGGATCAGGTAATTCCAGTTGAATGGGCTCGAAAAACCCAACCATTTCTAAACAAATTGAATATTGATTGTAAATATTCTGAATTTCCAGTGGGCCACGGCGTAGCTCCGCAGAATTTTTATGAATTGAAAGATTGGCTGGAGAAGCAGTAGTCAGTGGTCAGTGTTCAGTGTTCAGTAGTTGTATTACTGAATATTAATTAACTCAATTTGGATAGAGAAAAGATGATACAGTTTTAAATTCGAGCTCTCTATTTTCGTTGAAGGAATATTCCAAAATCATTTCGCCCCAAAATTTTCCATCAGTAAATTCCGAAAGAATCCATTTGTGGTTTAAAAATTTCAATCTGTTGATTTTCATATCACCATTCATACCTTCAAAAGGCACCAATGGATTATTTCCTTTTACAAAATTATATTCCAATATTTCATCAGAAACCATAGCTTCCACTGCAGCTGCTTCGTAACCCATATTTTCCAAATAAGTCATTGCATTATCGTTTCCCTGAAGCGAGAAATAGTTTAAATCAATCATTTTATTCTGTAAAAATGCAATGGAATCTATTTGCTGCTGTGCACTTGCTTCAAGATTTTCGATTTTCTTTTCCTGTGATTCAAAAATATTCTTTTCATTCATATATTGAAAAATAATGAACAAAACCGCGAAAAGAAACAGATACATAAAAATTTTATTTTTCATAATCAAATATTTATTTTGAGTGTGTCAAAAGCCAAATGTACATTCCTTGGAAGCTTTTTCTCAACTTCTTCGTGAAAGCCCATTACGTGGCTTATGTGCGTAAAATATGTTTTTTCAGGTTTAATTTTTTCAACAAAATCAAGTGCTTCCGAAAGATTGAAATGCGAATAGTGTGGCTCCTCACGAAGAGCGTTCACTACTAAAACTTTGGTGCCTACAATTTTTTGTATTTCTTCTTCCGAAATAGTTTTCACATCCGTCAAATATGTAAAATCATCAATCCGGAAACCCAATACCGGTAAGGTGTCGTGATAAGCTTCAATTGGAATTACCTTTTTTCCACCAATTGTTAAAATTGTGTTTTTATCTATTTCAACTTCTTCAATACTTGGGGCGCCGGGATATTTATTTTCTTTGGCAAAAATATAGGCAAACCGCTCGTGTAAGGATTCAAAAACACGCTTATGTGCGTAAAATGGCAAATTTCCCTGCATAAAGTTGAAAGGCCTTATATCGTCCAGTCCTGCTGTATGATCGCTGTGCTCATGAGTAAGTAGAATGCCATCAATTTTCTGGACATTTTCGCGAAGCATTTGCTGCCGAAAATCTGGCCGCAGTCAATAACAAATTTAAAATCATCCCAAGACAATAAAACTGATACCCGCAAGCGTTTATCTTTTAAATCATTACTCTTACAAACCGGGTGATTACTACCTATTACGGGGATTCCCTGTGAAGTTCCTGTGCCAAGAAATGTAACGGTAATTATTGATTTCATTAACGCAAAAATAACTGTATTTTTTTTGTATACCTATTGTATTTGCTACCTTTGTTAATAAGAAATTAGAACGCTGCTATGCCGGAAACCATACTAGGAGATAAGGAATTTGAAAACATTCCCTCGATAAAAAGCAAGGCCTTACGAATTAACCTGAATGAAAACATTTACGGCACCTTCGCCGAAATTGGTGCAGGACAGGAAACAGTGCGTAATTTTTTCAGAGCTGGCGGTGCTTCGGGCACTATTGCAAAAACCATGTCGGCTTACGATAAGGATTTTAGCGATGCAATTTATGGTATTGAGGAAGATGGCAGGTATGTTACCGAAGCGCGTTTAATTAAAATGCTTTCCCACGAAATCAATTTGATTGAGGAGCGTATTATTCGTCAGAAACATCCAAATAAACTTTTCTTTGCCTTTGCAAACACTGTAGCGACAATTGATTTTGCAAAACAATACAAAGGCCACGGTTGGCTCGGTATCCGTTACCAAGTTGATCCAAAAGAAGCATATAATGAAGTAACGCTTCATGTGCGCTTTCACGAGAACGATGCTCAAATGCAGCAAGTCACCTTGGGAATATTGGGCGTTAATCTAATTTATGGGGCATATTATAAATATGATCAACCAAGAAAATTGCTTCGTTATTTATACGACCATATTGATAAAGACAAAATTGAGATAGACACTATCAATTTTTCCGGACCACGTTTTAAGGATGTGGATAACCGCTTAATGAGTCTTCAATTGATTAAAAACGGAATGACTGATGCAATAATGTTTGGCCCAGACGGCCATAACATTCTTCCTGCAAGAATTCTTTATAAGAAAAATATACTTGCGCTTCGCGGAAGCTTTAGGCCTGTAACCAAGGTAAATATTGATATGTTCGAACGTTCATATCAAATGTTTATTGATGAGAATAGGGTTGATAAGGAAAGTACTGAAGTTATTTTTGAAATTACACTTTCAAATTTAAGAGCGGAAGGAGAAATTGACGAAGAAGATTTCATGCACGCGCGCAAAATTACTGTGTTCCCTTGGGCATACTGTTATGATTTCCAA
Organism: uncultured Flavobacteriaceae bacterium; assembly: GCA_963716065.1. Taxonomy (GTDB): domain Bacteria; phylum Bacteroidota; class Bacteroidia; order Flavobacteriales; family Flavobacteriaceae; genus Aequorivita. The sequence goes on along the minus strand of OY970287.1, from coordinate 3,466,234 downwards.
CTTTCAGGAATATTATAAATTGGTTGAATATTTCTCCCGTTTCACCAAGATGCGTATGGGGCTTGCGATGGGTGTAAATAATTTGGTTGATGTTTTTGATGAAAAATATTATCGCCATTTAAGTGGTGGTATTTTGGAAGCATTTGGAAAATTATTCTTTAAAGATTTGAAAGTATATCTGTATCCAATGAAAGATCCAGAAACTGGGGAATACACAAACAGCGAAAATTTGAAGGTTCACCCGCGTATGAAAGAATTATACAAATTCTTTAAATACAATGGAAAAGTAGTTGATATTACTGATTACAACCCAGAAATCCTCGACATCTTTTCACGCGAAGTACTTTCAAAAATTGAAAGTGGTGATGAAGGTTGGGAAGAAATGTTGCCCGCCGGTGTTTCCGAAATAATTAAGGAAAAGCACCTTTTTAACTATAAAGTAGAGACGGAAAAAGTAGGCAATTAACCTAATATTTGTGCTGCGTGTTCTTTGGTTTTTACGTTTTCGATTACGCGATCAATAATTCCATTTTCATCTATAATGAAGGTTTTTCTGTGAATTCCATCATATTCCCTTCCCATAAATTTTTTTGGACCCCAAACTCCGAAACCATTAATTACTTCTTTATTTTCATCAGCCAATAATGGAAAAGGAAATTTATATTTTTCTTTAAACTTCTTTTGTTTCTTCTCGCTATCAGCGCTTGCACCGAGCAATTCAAAACCCTGTTTTTGAAGCTCTTTATAGTTATCGCGAATATTGCAAGCTTCAGCGGTGCAGCCAGGAGTATTAGCTTTTGGATAGAAAAATACAATCCATTTTTTTCCAATAAAATCAATTGAGGAAATACTATTTCCATCCTGATCATTTACTTTAAAATTTGGAGCTTTCTCTCCAGCTTGTAATGTTTTCATAATCCTTATTTTTGCATAAAAGTACTTAAAATGAACAAGCAAGAAAAGGTATCATTTGTTATTGATACGTTAAACAACTTATACCCACAAATTCCTATTCCTTTAGATCACAAAGATCCTTATACATTGCTTATTGCTGTTCTACTTTCTGCCCAAAGTACTGATTTAAGAGTAAATAAAATTACACCTTTATTATTTGAAATTGCAGATAATCCATACGATATGGTAAAATTATCAGTGGAAGAAATACGTGAAATCATTAAACCCGTTGGTCTTTCCCCAATGAAATCGAAAGGAATTCACGGTCTTTCCAAAATTTTAATCGAAAAATACAACGGGAAGGTTCCCGCTGATTTTGAAGCATTGGAATCATTTCCAGCGGTTGGCCATAAAACGGCAAGCGTTGTAATGAGCCAAGCATTCAATATTCCGGCTTTCCCAGTAGACACTCATATTCATAGATTAATGTACCGATGGGGCTTTACAAATGGCAAAAATGTGGTTCAAACAGAAAAAGACGCTAAAAGATTATTTCCAGAAGAATTATGGAATTCAATTCACCTTCAAATTATTTGGTATGGAAGGCAATACTCCCCTGCACGTGGTTGGGATCTTGAAAAAGATATAATCACCAAAACTATTGGTAGAAAGAATGTAATTTATGAGTACTGGAAAAAGCGAAAGAAATAAAAAAACCCCGAAAAGCTAATTCCGGGGTTTCTCCAAAGTTTAGTTTAGAAGTGCTTCAAACTTCAATTTATTATAATCTATAACACTTAAAGCCATCGAATAATCCAGAAGAAATTTAATAGTTTCTTCCTTTGGAACAAGTTTTTTATTCACGTCGTCCAACCGTGAGGTTTCAGAGTAAAATTTTTGCATAGAGTGGTTTTTTGATGTTTTATTTTCAAATAACGCTGCAAAAATTAATTTATTGTATCAATTGGTTAATATAATATTGTGTTTTTCAATCACTTTCCTCAGGTTAATAAGTGCATAACGCATCCTACCTAAGGCAGTGTTAATACTCACGCCAGTTTGTTCACTTATTTCCTTGAAACTCATGTCCTTATAAATTCGCATTATCAAGACTTCTTTTTGGTCTTCAGGTAACTCCTGAATCAATCTTCTAACGTCATTTTCTACTTGACCTTTTATGATTTGTTTTTCAATATTTAATGAATTATCGCTGAGAACTGAGAAAATATTAAAATCATCATTGTTTTCAAATTTCGGCATACGATTGTTTTTTCTAAAATGGTCTATCACCAAATTATGTGCAATACGCATAACCCAAGGTAGAAATTTTCCTTCTTCGTTATAAGCCCCCCGTTTTAGGGTCTTAATAACCTTAATAAAAGTGTCCTGGAAAATATCTTCCGCGACATCCCTATCAAAAACTTTTGAGTAAATAAAGCTGTAGATTCTTTGTTTGTGGCGAGTTATTAGCTCACAAAGTGCAGGTTCATTACCGTTCATATAAGCGTTTACCAAAAACGCATCAGAGTTTGTGCTTTGCTTCATATCAATACTTCTTTAATAAATAAACAACTATGAATTTGGTTGCTTGGTTACAATGTTTATTTGTTAAAAGTAATGATCAGCTATAGGCAATAATTTTTTTATATGACGTTAAGAGCCGTAAATATAACAACAAAGAAATAACAAATGCAAAAAAAAGGTTAAATTTTTCATTAAAAAATAATAACAACTTCAAATGTGTATTGCTGAATTCGATATAGTATCTTTGCGAAAAGCTAGAAAAAAAGGAATAAATAAATTGAATACGGAAACAATAGATATCAAAAAAAACATCCTAATTCAGGGTGCAAAACTTCACAATCTTAAAAACATTACAGTAGCCATTCCACGAAATAAATTAGTGGTTATAACCGGTCTTTCCGGAAGTGGAAAATCTAGTCTTGCTTTTGATACGCTATATGCAGAAGGCCAACGACGATACGTGGAAAGCCTTTCCAGCTATGCCAGACAATTTTTGGGAAGACTGGATAAGCCAAAAGTAGACTCCATAAAAGGTATTTCCCCAGCAATCGCGATTGAGCAAAAGGTAAATGCCACAAATCCCAGATCAACAGTCGGTACTTCCACCGAAATTTATGATTATCTGAAAATTCTTTATGCCCGAATTGGAAAAACGATTTCGCCCATTTCACAAAGAGAAGTTAAAAAGGATACCACAACTGATGTTATAAATTTCATAAAGAATTTTCCTGAAGGTGAAAAATTGCTTCTCCTAGCTCCTATCCATTTGGAAGAAGGTAGAACAATGGAAAATAAAATAAAAGCCTTGACCCAGCAAGGATATTCAAGAATTAAAATTGCTGGGGAAGTTTTAAGAATCGATGAATTGAAATCTTTTTCAAAAAAAATTGATTTGGTTATTGACAGGATCATTACCAAAGACGAAGAAGATTTTTACAATCGTTTGGCAGACGCAGTTGAAATGGCCTTTTTCGAAGGGAAAGGAGAATTGTTTGTAGAAGAGATTTCCACAAAAAAAGTTACTGAATTCAACAACCGTTTTGAAGCTGACGGAATCCTGTTTATGGATCCGAATGTACATCTTTTCAGTTTCAATAATCCTTATGGCGCTTGCCCTACTTGTGAAGGTTATGGTGATGTTATTGGTATAGATGAAGATTTGGTGATTCCAAACACAGCACTTTCTATTTACGAAAATGCAGTCTTCCCGTGGCGTGGGGAAAGCATGGGTTGGTATCGAGATCAGTTGGTAAACAATGCCTATAAATTTGATTTTCCAATTCATAAACCTTGGTTTCAACTTACAGATCAACAAAAACAATTGGTTTGGGATGGCAATAAATATTTTGAGGGATTAAATTCTTTCTTTTCCTTTTTAGAATCGAAAAGCTATAAAATCCAAAATCGAGTAATGCTTTCGCGTTACCGTGGAAAAACAAAATGCACAACTTGTAAAGGAAAGCGACTGCGTCCAGAAGTAGGATACGTAAAAATAAACGGTACTGCGATTCAGGAATTGGTTGAATTGCCGCTGGATAAAACTGCAGAATTTTTCAAAAATCTTGAACTTTCAGATTTTGATGCAAAAATTGCAAAGCGTTTATTACTTGAAATTAATAACCGACTTGGATTTTTGAGAGATGTTGGTTTGGGTTATTTAACGCTTAACAGAAAATCAAACACCCTTTCCGGTGGGGAATCACAGCGAATCAATCTTGCAACTTCCTTGGGAAGCAGCCTTGTTGGCTCTATGTATATTCTCGACGAACCCAGCATCGGGCTTCATCCAAAAGATACCGAACGGCTTATCGTTGTTTTAAAAGCACTCCGCGATTTAGGAAATACGGTAATTGTTGTGGAACATGATGAAGACATAATGAAAGCCGCTGATGAAATAATAGATATTGGCCCGGAAGCGGGAACTTTTGGTGGCGAAGTGGTTGCACAAGGGAATTATGCTGAAATTTTAAAATCAGATTCGCTTACAGCAAAATATTTAAATGGCGAAATGGAAATTGAAGTTCCAAAAAAGCGCCGCACTTCAAAAAACAAAGTTGTTATTACTGGCGCACGCCAAAACAATTTGAAAAACATCGATGTAACCTTTCCTTTAAATATTTTCACAGCAGTAACAGGTGTTTCGGGAAGCGGGAAAAGTACGTTGGTGAAGAAAATTCTCTACCCTGCCCTACTTCGTGAAATTGGCGGTTATGGTGAAAAGCCCGGACAGTTTTCAGAAATAAAGGGAGATTTTAATACTATAAAAAGTATCGAATTTATCGATCAGAATCCAATTGGACGTTCCAGCAGGAGCAATCCAGTTACATATATAAAAGCCTATGATGATATTCGAAATCTTTTTGCTTCCCAAAAACTTTCAGATATCCGAGGTTACAAGGCAAAACATTTCTCTTTCAACGTTGATGGTGGACGTTGCGAAACCTGCAAAGGCGAAGGCGAAGTAACTATTGAAATGCAATTTATGGCCGATGTGCATTTGCTCTGTGATACTTGTAATGGCAAACGTTTCAAAAAAGAAGTTTTGGAAGTTAGCTTCCAAAATAAAAACATTGACGATATTCTTACAATGACGGTGGATGACGCTGTTGCATTCTTCGGTGAGAATAAACAAGATAAAATTTCAGCAAAGTTGCAACCTTTGCAAGATGTTGGGCTAGGTTATGTACAATTGGGTCAAAGCTCTTCCACCCTTTCTGGTGGCGAGGCACAACGTATTAAACTAGCTTCATTTTTAGTGAAAGGAACTTCCAAAGAAAAAACAGTTTTCATTTTTGATGAACCTACCACCGGGCTTCAGCTTTCATGACATTGAAAAATTATTGACTTCCTTTTACGCATTGCTGGATAGAGGGCATACTGTGATTGTCGTGGAGCATAATTTAGATTTGATAAAATGTGCCGATTATATAATTGATTTAGGACTTGAAGGGGGCGAAACTGGTGGGCAGATTATTGCAGCAGGCACTCCGGAAGAAGTGGCAAAAAATAAAAAATCTTGTACCGCAGAATATTTGAAAGAGAAAATTTAATCTTTTGGCACACTAATTGAAAATCTGAATTATAAGAGAACATTTAGTTTTTGGTTGGTTAGTTTTTTAAAATCCGTTGAAATGGTAAAACAATTCAGCGGATTTTTTTATTTGAATGTATAAAATTATCCCCTCCAGTTTACAATCCCATATAAACACATCTTAAAATCAAGTGCTTAAAAACTTGGCACGGTCGTTGGTTATTTAAAAATCGTACACAGCTTTCCAGAAAACTCAAGCAAGTACGAACCCTAAATTTTTGAAACTTATGAAAAACATAGCATTTATTTTCAGCATCCTTTTAATAGGATTTTCAGCAAATGCCAATTCCCCAGAAAACACAAACGAACTTGGAAGAGGTTATGACGGAAACGCATACATCTTCGTTGAAGGTAACGTAGAATTTTCTGTATTTCCCGACGGTCAATTTGACTTTGTATATGTAGGGCCACAAACTGGTTCACAGGTAACCATAAATACTCCAAATGTAAACGTTAGTTTCAACTCTGGTTATGATTATGAAGCCTACGTGCAATACGATGATTATGGCGCGGTAATTCAGGTTGAGGATATCCCTGTTTATTATGATGAATATCGCCATATTTCCCAAGCTGGAAATGTTGACATTCAATATAATAATAGACGGTTAGTACGTGTTGGCGGGCTACGTGTAGTTTACAATAATTACGGTCACTTCTCTCATTCTGTAGGTGTTATTAATGTTTTTAATCCATATTATGTATATCGCCCTTGGCATAGATATTATGCAAGACCTATTTATGGCAACAGTGTAGTTCATGATCTACCTTACAGAACATACTATACTCCTGTTCGATACAGTTACCAAGATCACGTAGTGTATTATAAAAACAGGCATAATGATGCCTATCACAATAGCCGAAGGGATTTTTACCGCCCAGGTAGCCGAGTATATGATAAAAAAGGAAGGTCATCAATAAATAAAGATTACAATCCAAATAGAAGAAATACAATGGTTGCCAACAATACTCGAAGCAAGAATTCGGGTCGTGATAACAATACTCGAAGCAGCGTAACTACCAGAAATAGTAGTACAAGCAGTAAGGGTGCTGTAAGAAATAGCAATCAAAAAGTTGATAGAAATTCTGCAAATACAAGAAGCTCTTCAAATAATACACAAAGAAATAGTTCTGTAGATTCAAGAAAAAATAATTCAACTGCTATTAAAGGATCAAACACTAGAAGTAGTGTACAAAAAAATGATTCAAGAAATAGTGTAGAAAATTCGAGAAGAAACAATTCATCTAATGTGAAAAGTTCAAACACTAGAGGTAATTTTCAAAAAAGTGATTCTAGAAATAGTGTAAAAAATTCAAGAGAAAATGCAGTTAGATCAAGTAATACCAAAACCGCTTCCAGCGGAAGATCTGTACAGCAAAAACAAACGCGAACAGTTTCATCAAATAATAAAAGTGGTTCCGTAAAACGCAATACATCGCAGGCTCCAAAAAGAGAAACGGCAAGCCGCAGCACAGTAAGTAAATCCAGTGCGCCTTCAAGAAGCAGTTCAAAAGCAACTACTTCTTCAAGGGGAAATTCTTCAAGTAGCAAAACTACACGAGGAAGAGGATAAAGAAAGTTTTTTGGTTGGTTGGTTAAACCTCTGTAAATCCGTCTTAGACGGAAGATCGGGGGTTTACTTTTTAATTCTAAATTGTGAATTAAGAATTGTTTATTAAAGAAGCCATTTGTTTCGTGAGTTCCCTCCTACTATACTTTTCAATTCCTTCGGAAGTAATTTTCAAATCTCCATTGTTGAATTGATCGTATAATTGAAGTATTTCAATTTTCAATGCATAATCATCCCAATAACTGAAAAATTTCCCAGAATTGGTCTCGGTAATTATATCTTCAATATCACTTTCTTTGGGCCCAAATGCAATTATTGGACGCTTTGCTGCAAGATATTCAAAAAGTTTTCCTGGAATTATCGCACGGGTTTCGGCACTGTTTATTTCCACCAAAAGCAAAACTTGGCTTTGATGCTGCATTTTTAAAGCTTCGGAATGGGAGACATATCCCAAAAACTTGCAATTCTCAACAAGATGAAAACTTTCAAGACTCCGCTTCACTTCTTCGCTAACGGCGCCAGCAAATTTCAATTGTAAATCGTTTTTAAAAGAGGGATTCTCTTTGCAAATTTCAGCAAGTACTTTCCACAAAACTTCTGGATTTCGTTCGCTTAAAAGAGAGCCGATATGCGAAATTGAAAAGCTGGAATCCATTTCAAAATCAATTTTTTCTGAAATATCGAAACCATTCGTAACAACTTCTATGGGAGTTTCAGGAATCATTTCAAACTCCTTTTTTGTGGTCGGGCTAGTAACGGTAATTAAATCTGCCGATTTCAAAACTGAAGCTTCCAACTCTTTGTGTTTCCTTTCCGAAGATTTATTTAATCGAAGTGATTTGTGGTAGTGAATCGTAGTCCAAGGATTCTCGAAAATCTGCAATCCATTTCACATTCAAATCCTTTTGAAGTTGCATTCCAATGAGATGAAGACTGTGCGGCGGACCGGTTGTTATTACAACGTCCACAGCATTTTCAGAAATATATTTTGAAAGAAATGCCACGGAAGGTTTCACCCAACCCACGCGCGCATCGGGAATAAAAAAGTTTCCGCGAATGTACAGCATCAACTTTTCCATTGCGGAAATTTCCTTTTTTGAAATGATGCCGCTACTAATCTGCTTCGTTTTCTTCTTTGAAAAAAGTTTAGCAAAACGATATGGTTCGCTGATTGGCTGTTTTATGATTTCTATACCTGAAGGAATTTCCGATGAAAAATTATTATCAACCAAAGGATAGTTCGGATTTTCGGGGGCATAAACAATTGGCTCAATGCCAAATTCCCTAAAGTATTTTACAAATTTCAACCATCGCTGTACGCCCGGACCGCCCGCGGGAGGCCAATAGTATGTGATGATTAGGGCGCGTTTCATTTATTTCTTCACTTCTTTTTTCCGAAAAGCAAAATATAACCCGCTTAAGAATATTAAAAGAAAAACAATACTACTCACCAACGAAATCGTGCTTCCGGTTTGGATTACTTTAGGTTCGAATTTGAATTCTATTTTATTGTTTCCGGGAGGAACAACCATTGCTCGCAAAATATAATTTGCGCGGAAATATTCCGCAGGTTTTCCATTTATATAAGCATTCCATCCCTTTGGATAATATACCTCAGAAAATATTGCCAACTGTGGCGACGTTGTAGCGGCTTCATAAACCAAATGATTTGGTTTATAACTGAAAAGTTCAATAGTTGAAAGCGTGTCTCTCTGATGAGAAGGTACTTTTGAAAGAAATTCTTTGTTGATTACAGCTGTCGTTTTGGTGTTCAAACTATCCAACAATTTTATTTCTTCATCAGCATTTTCGGCTGGTTGCACGTTTTCAACAAACCAAGCATCGCCGTTTGCATACGGATTTCGTTGCGCTACCGCCCCACCATTTTTGGCTTCGGTAATAATGTAGCGAACGTTCATCATATTTAAAATACCAATGTTGCCTTTTGCAATATAAAACTCAAACAAATCCTGCATTCTGCCAGGCTTTGCCGCGTGGTAACCGCCCAAAGCATTGTGGAAATAACTGGCACGCCCACTATTAAAAGCATTTGCAGTTGCGTCATAAACCCTAAAATGCCCATCGTCTTCCAAAATTTGAATGTCGGCACCATTTTTCTGAAAAGGCTCGTCAACCAATCTTGCTTGCACAAAAGCTTCTTCATCAACATATCTTCTGTCAACACCAACCAAATCAACAACCATCAAAATTGAAAGCGCAGCAATTGCTAATCCTTTTTTCAGTTTTCCTTTCATAAAAAACCAAAGAACTGCAGCGGTCAAAACCACAAAAATCAATGAACGGATTGCGTCGGAAGTGAATAAAGACATTCTATCTTCGCGGATTGCTTCCAAAAACGGAAGGCCCATTTCATCCCTAAAATAACTATCATACGGACTTGCAAAATCAAATATTGCTGATTTAAAAAGAATGAAAATCAATGTAAGACCGCCCACAATTCCCGTGGACCAAAGCAATGCTTTTTTCTTCTCCTCTTCCCTATCAAATTGACTGAAAAACTGATGTAAACCAACAATTGCGAGTATTGGAAGAATCAATTCAATAATAACCTGTATTGAAGAAACTGCACGGAATTTATTGTACATCGGAACATAATCGATGAAAAACTGCGTCAAACCTTCAAAGTTTTTTCCCCAAGATAATAGTAGCGTTAAAACGAATGCTGAAACTACCCACCATTTTAAGCGGCCTCGAATTAAAAACAAAGCCAAAACAGAAAGAAATATAATGATTGCGCCAACATAAGCTGGAGCACCAACAAAAGTCTGATCGCCCCAATACATTGGGATTTGGTTTAAAACTTGGTTTGCTTCCTGCGAAGAAGCGCCCATTCGCATTAAACTTTCAACAGTTTTTGAATCCTTTGGAAATTCTTCGGTTGAACTTCCACCCATAAAACGTGGTATAAAAAGGTTCAAGCTTTCCAATTTACCATAGCTGTACTCAGTAATATAATTGTAATCGAGTCCCGTTTCGTTGGCTTTTGGCGTGCCGTCAGCATTGATGGTCAATTCGGTTTTCCCTCTGGTTGAAGTATCGGCATATTCCTGGGTTGCCAAAATATTTGTAGCATTCAAACCCACTGCAATCACAACGCCAACGGCCATTATTCCAACAGCTTTAAAATAATGTGGGAGTAATTTCTTTTTGAAAGCGTCAATAAAATAAACGATGCCGATTATGATTACCAAAAGCATCAAATAATACGTCATTTGAAAGTGGTTTGCTACCAATTCCAAAGCCATTGAAACCGTCAGCAATAAAAATCCCCAAAGATATTTTCTGCGAAATGTGAGAAATATTCCGCTTAAAACAAACGGCATATAAGCTATTGCGTGGGCTTTTGCATTGTGCCCAACGCCAAGAATAATGATTAAATACGTTGAAAAACCAAAGGCCAAAGCACCGAGAAAAGCCAATTTATAATCCACTTTCAGAACCAAAAAGAGGATGTACATTCCTATAAAATAAAGGAAAAGATAATCAGCCGGGCGCGGTAAAAAACGTATTGCAAGATCGAGTTGTTTTATGTAATTGTTGGGGTATTTTGCTCCCAATTGATAGGTTGGCATTCCGCCGAAAGCCGCATCAGTCCAAAATGTTTCCTCGCCCGTTGCCTCTCTGAAATCGTTTTGTTGTTTCGCCATTCCGCTATATTGCACAATATCGCTTTGGAATATTTTTTTTCCTTGTAAAACTGGATTGAAATAGGCCAACGAAGCCACAATAAATAAAACGAAAACAACTAAATGAGGAAGAAATTTTTTATAGTTGGGCTGCATAATTTAGCTTGTGAAATGAAGTGGGGAAATTAGCGAAAATTATTGAATGATGACGGGTGCTTGATGAAGGATGACGGGTGTAGATAAAATAGCACATCTGTCAGCGGACTTCCGTCTTCAGTCATCGGTCATCGGTCATAAATCATTTCACCTCTTCAAAATCCACATATTCCCCAACTTTTTTGCTGGAACGCAAATTTTCTGAGGGGTTTTTATCAATGGTAATATTACCTTCTTTTTCGCGCTGGGTATTCATATTTGGATTGTTTCCGAAGAATTGCTCAAACTGTTGCCCAGCTTTTTTCGAGATATAGCGTATTAAATAAGGTTTTGCGAGCCTAAATAAAAACTTAAGCCCAAAATATACCAGAAGAACAATTAATATCGTTTTTAGGAATGTCATCATAACTGTCAAATTCTTTCCAAAAATAAGGATTGATGTATAAAAAGACGAATGTTGACTATTAAATAAATGGTAAAATCTTATATCTTTGAACTAAACCCAACTTTTCATGAATATCAAACTTCCCTTTCTATTTCTGCTGTGCTCAATTTCCTTTTCAACCGTATCTGCACAATATACCGAAATGATAAACACCAACCGTCCCGGCGGATCACAGGGAGCTTTTTCCGTGGGCACCAATGTACTTCAGTTTGAATCCGGATTTAGCTACGGAAAAGAAAAACACAATCTTCTGAAAACCGAGACCGACGGTTTGGCAATAGACTATTCCATTCGTTACGGATTTTGGAAAGAACGACTGGAAGTGAGTCTTATGGGCGAGTTTCAATCGAACAAGGTTACTGATAATCGCTCTACCAATCCAACTGAAAAAAAGTACGCCAATTTCAAAAGCAATACCCTTGGCGCAAAATATTTGATTTACGACCCATACCGAAAACGCGATTTAAAAGGTCCAAATTTATACAGTTGGAAAGCAAACAACAAAACACAATGGGCAGATTTAATTCCAGCAATTTCAGTCTATGTAGGTGCTAACTTTGACTTTTCGAGTATAAATACCCCAAATCCATTCATACCTGAAACAAAAACCACAATCAGTCCAAAATTTGTCCTTTCAACCCAAAACAATTTTATGGGTGGCTGGGTATTTGTTACCAATATAATCGTTGATCGCGTTACTACAGATTTTCCAACTTATGGTTATATTGTAACGCTAACGCACGCCACAAATCATTACTTCTCTGTTTTTCTGGAAAATCAGGGTTTAAAAAGTGATTTTTATTCAGATCAATTAATTCGTGGCGGCGCTGCTGCGTTAATAAACCCGAATCTTCAAGTAGATCTTTCGCTTACTTATAGTTTTAAGGACACCCCATCTAGATTTTATGGCCGTGCAGGTTTGGCGTATCGTTTTGATATGCACGATCGTGACGAATATTTGGAGGATGATGCAAACAAGGAATTAAAAGAAATGAAAGAAAAGGACGCAACTGGCAAAAAAGATGAACGTCTGGATGAATTGGACCCGGAAAATGACGGAGAATAATAATAGTATTTTAATATGATTAGCATAAAACAAACCACCTCAAAAAGTGATATTAAAAAATTTATCACGTTCCCCTTTACATTATACAAAAACAGTGAATATTGGGTTCCATCCCTCATTAAAGATGAAATGGAAACTCTAGACACTCAAAAAAATCCTGTGTTTAAAAATGCAGATGCTTGGTATTATTTGGCATATAAAGGTGATGAAATTGTTGGCCGGATTGCTGTTATTCTGAATCATTTAGAAGTTAACGAACAGGGAAAGAAAAAAATCCGTTTTGGTTGGCTCGATATGGTTGACGATATTGAAGTTACGAAAGCCCTGCTTGAAAAAGCCTACGAAAAAGGTCGCGAACACAATCTTGAATACGCCGAAGGTCCCGTAGGTTTCAGCAATATGGAAAAAGCTGGGATTCTCACAATGGGTTTTGAGGAAATGAATACCATGATTACTTGGTACCATTACCCCTATTACGCCGAACATTTGCAAAAACTTGGTTATGAAAAGCAGGCAACTTGGGTTGAATACAGGCTAAGAATTCCAGATACTATTTTTGAAAAAGTGGCAAAGTTTTCAAAAATAGTTCGTGAACGCTACAAACTTTCCGTGATTTGTTTTAAGGATAAAAAGGAAATTCTGCCGTATGTGGATGCTATGTTTGGTTTGCTGAACAAAACTTACAATACACTCCAAACTTTTGTGCCAATTCAACAATACCAAATTGATTACTATAAAGAGAAATACTTCAGCTTTATCCATCCAGATTATATTTGCTGCATAAAGGACGAAGAAGGAAAATTGATCGCATTTTCAATCGTGATGCCTTCTTTTTCAAAAGCGTTGAAAAAAGCGAATGGAAAACTTTTTCCTATTGGTTGGAATTATATACTTAAAGCTCAGAAAAAGAACGACACCGCGGCTTTTTATTTAATAGGAATTGACCCAGAATACCAAGGGAAAGGCGTGACTGCAATTATTTTTGAGGAAATGCAATACCTTTTCAATTCAAAAGGAATACATACTGTGGAAACCAATCCCGAATTACAGGAAAATACTGCGGTACAGTTACTTTGGAAGGATTATAATCCTGTGCAACATAAGGAGCGTAGTACTTTTAGGAAGAGTTTATAATAAAATTTTTAGAAGTAAGATTTTATGTAAGAATTTTTATGCTATATACGCATGTTGGCGGTAGTTATCCTTCCGATTTATATTTTAGTTACTATCCAATAACAAAGATTTACAAGTTGATTTTCAACAGTTAAATTCGCACAATTTGTTATTTTTCCATTTGAGTATTGCTCAAAAATTTCTTTCGACATACTATTTTCAATTGCAGCTCCAATGAACACTAATGGTATATCTATATCAAGATTTTTAAAACTACTTCTCGCTCTTGTTAACGCAGAATTTGCAGTTTTCCAATGCTCATCTGCTCCTGCTGGGTCAATACCACCTTTAAGTTCTCCTAAAAGCACATAACTTGATGGATTTAAAATTAGTTTTTTGTATTCAGTTCCTTTTAACTCTTGAGAATGTGAGTTGAACAAAACTAAATCGATATTCTTTTTTACAATTGGTACGGTAAGATTGTAAACGAGCTGTCGTTTTTCTCCTGTTTTTAAAGTCCATTTGATTGCACGAATATCTGGAACTTGGTCAATATTATAATTTTTTGAGGATAACCATTTTTTTGAAGGTTTATCGAAATATTCAAATTCTAAATTGAGAACCTGTAACTGCGAAATTATGTTTCTTGTTAGTTTTTCATTGGCTATTGAGCCCACTAAATTTCTCATTCTACCACCAAGTGCATCGCCAGAAGTCAATAAATATCTATATATTAATTCTTCTACATATTGCTCTTTTGCGGGTTCTAAAAACTCTTTGATAAATTCCAAAAGTATGTCGTTCAAATCGGTTTCAGTCAAATATTTATTTGCCTTAACCGAAACACCTGCAGCCTCATAGCAATTGTTTTTGATTTCATCAAGTAGAAGTATATCTTTAGGCTGTGTCGTTTTTTGCTCAAGTATTAACTTTAATGCCTTTGCTTTGTCTATATATGGAATGGATTCTTTGCTTTTACGCAATGCATATTCTAAAAAACCATTTCTCGTAGTTTCGTGGGTATTTACAAGGTCGGAAGCTTGTTTTACGTATTCATTAATCATCTGAACTTACATCAAAGATTTGTTTTTTTAAAGCCAAACCTATGGTTTTTGCAAGAATTGGGGGAACTGCATTACCCACTTGTCCGAATTGCGTCATTGAAACTACTCTTTTACTACTATAAGAATTTAATCTTGTGCCAGTAAATTCCCAATTTAATGGAAATGATTGTAAACAAGCGAGTTCCCTTACTGTTAGCATTCTGTCCTCGTAAGGATGAATAAAATCTCTGTAACCACTTCTTGTAACAGTAGGGGAAGGTTTGTTTGGGTCTAATCTTCTGTAAGTTGACCCAAAAGTTTGTAATATGTCAGAAAGTTTACCACCAATAGGAACTATTTTTATTTTATCTAAAGTTGAAGGTGAATGTGCCGTTTGTTGATGATTTTTAATATCCATAATTTTCAATTCTTTCTTTTATAGTCTCTGAAATTCTTATTGCAGTTTCTGATGGTTCATCAGCTTTAGGTAATTTTCCAATTGCGTCCCAAACAGTATTGTACTCTTTCTTTTTGTTTCCAAAAAGGTCAATAGTTGCACTTTCCGACTTGCCGTGTGTTGATTCTGGAAACTGAAAGGTTTTATTAATTCGATTGCCAACAATGAATACTCTTTCTCGAAATTGTGAAGCACCATAATCTGCTGCATTTAGAACCGCTTTCGATATTGTGTATTTATACTCTTGTCCCTCAAATATGATTGGTTCGGAAATCTCATTCATTATTGCGTCCATTGCTTTTCCCCCTTCCCAATTGACCATTCCTTTTACATTTTCCATTACAAATGCCACAGGTAGACTCTCTCTAACCACTCTTATAAACTCAAGAACTAATAACCCTCTTGGGTCATCCATTCCCATTCGTTTACCAGCTAAACTAAATGACTGACAAGGTGGACCACCTATCACTAAAGCAGGCTCGGTGGGTTTAAGATTGCCTACTTTCAATATTTGTTGCGTAGTAATTTTAGATATATTGCCTTGTATTACTGGAAGGTGAGGTTTATTAGTGTTAAGTGTTTCGCAACAAGACTTGTCATACTCGACAGCGACAGCAGTTTTATATCCTGCCATCTCAAATCCAATATCCATTCCTCCGGCTCCGCTAAACAGGCTAATAATTTTATTTCTTTTTTCAAAATCCTCCATAAAACAAATATATTGTTTTTAAATCGGTTTTCTAAATTTCTGTTGTTTACTAAGTTCAAACAATAAGTGCAACAGTTGAAAAAGATGGGAAAATTAATTTTCCCATCTTTATAAAAACTGGATGCCGATGAATTATAACCAATTAATCGACTCTCAAAGATACCAAATTGAGAGTTATCTGAAAGCAGGTTTTAGCCAAACAAGAATTGCCAAAGAGCTTGGTGTGGATAAAAGCACCATAAGCAGAGAGCTGAACCGAAATGGAAAAAAGCGGAGCTACAATGCCAATTATGCCATTATGGCAAGCAACGAACGCAAGAAAGAAGCTTATAAGCACCGTGTCTTTGATGACGGTATGCGGTACTATATAGACAAAAAGCTTACCCAAGAGCAGTGGTCCCCTGAGCAGATAAAGGGAAGGTGCGATCTGGAAGGGATTCCTATGGTCAGTACCGAGCGTATCTATCAGTACATTTACCAGGACCAGGCAGAGGGAGGCCTTTTGTACAAGCATCTGCGCACCGCCCGAAGGTGGCGAAAAAAGCGATTGAGCAGAAAACACCAAAGGGGACAGATACCCAACCGGGTTATGATAGGCCAACGTCCCGAAATAGTGGATGCAAAGGGGCGTTTTGGGGATTGGGAGGTCGACACCATCATTGGCCAAAACCATAAATCGGCCATAGTGACCCTGACCGAGCGCAAAAGCCAATTCGAACTGATGGCCAAGACCGATGGTACAAAAGCAGCATCCATCAAAAAGCAGATGATAAACCTCCTTTCCCCTTTCAAAGAACTGGTAAGGACCATAACCTCAGATAATGGAAAGGAATTTACAGAACACCAAAAAATAGCTCGAAAACTGGATGCGG
Source organism: uncultured Flavobacteriaceae bacterium (assembly GCA_963716065.1). Classification (GTDB taxonomy): domain Bacteria; phylum Bacteroidota; class Bacteroidia; order Flavobacteriales; family Flavobacteriaceae; genus Aequorivita. The sequence continues at coordinate 3,449,649 of OY970287.1, read as the reverse complement.
ATTTTTTCTTTGCAGACCCTTATTCGCCCTGGCAAAGAGGGCTTAACGAGTACAGCAACAAGCTAATCAGGCAATACTTGCCAAAGAAAACAGATTTTAATACCATAGAACACAGAACAATCAATATGATTATCAGTAAGTTAAACAGTAGGCCAAGAAAACTATTGGGATATAAAACTCCAAACGAAGTATTTTTAACTAAATTTAAATCCAATTGTTGCACTTGTTAATTGAATTTAGCTTTTAAGAGAGTGTTTTTAATTACTGCCAACGCGTTATATCGTCACTTTTATTACTGATATCCCGTAAATAAATCAGGATATAATAACTTTTTTGTAACTGTTATCCCGTAAAGTTATTCAAAAACACCAAACAGTTATTCCAAACAAATACAAGCCATAAAAAATCCACCCAAAAAAGGTGGATTTTTAAATATATAAATATTAAATTTTTAAATCTTCTCTCCCATCGCCTCAGCAACAGCCGCTGAAAGACGTTTGTAAGTTCCATTCTCCAATCGCTCTCGGATTGATGAAAACGCTTCCAAAGTAAGTTCGATGTCTTCCATGGTATGCGTAGCCGTTGGGATCATCCGCAGGAGGATCAATCCTTTTGGTATTACTGGATACACAACAATTGAACAGAAAATTCCGTGGTTTTCACGAAGGTCTTTTACCAACGCCATCGCTTCTGGAATACTTCCTTTCAAGTAAACTGGAGTTACGCAGCTTTGGGTTGTTCCAATATCAAAGCCATTCTTTTTAAGTCCGCCTTGAAGTGCGTTTACATTTTCCCAAAGTTTGTTTTTCAATTCGGGCATTGTGCGAAGCATATCCAAACGCTTCAAAGCACCTTCCACCAATTGCATCTGCAATGATTTTGCAAACATTTGCGAACGCAGGTTGTATTTTAGGTAATTCATTATTTCCTCATCGCCAGCAATAAAAGCTCCGGTACTTGCCATAGATTTCGCGAACGTTGCAAAATACACGTCAATCCCATCCTGAACGCCTTGCTCCTCGCCCGCTCCGGCACCAGTTTTACCCAATGTTCCGAAACCGTGCGCATCATCAACGAAGAAACGGAATTTGTATTTTTTCTTTAGTTCGATAATTTCTTTCAACTTCCCTTGTTCCCCGCGCATTCCAAAAACACCTTCGGAAATTAAAAGAATTCCTCCTCCGGTTTTTTCAGCAACTTTTTCGGCACGCTGCAGGTTTTTTTCGATACTTTCCATATCGTTGTGCTTGTAGGTAAAACGTTGCCCCAAGTGAAGACGAACGCCGTCAATAATACAAGCGTGTGCATCAACATCATAAACAATCACGTCGTCTTTTGAAACAAGTGCATCGATGGTTGAAACCATTCCTTGGTAACCGAAATTCAGCAAATAAGCTGCTTCTTTACTAACAAATTCAGCAAGTTCTCTTTGCAATTGCTCGTGAAGATCAGTATGCCCGCTCATCATTCGCGCACCCATAGGATATGCAGAGCCCCATTTCGCACCAGCCTCAGCATCCGCTTTTCTAACTTCGGGGTGATCAGCCAAACCTAAATAATCATTGATACTCCAAGTGATTACTTCCTTGCCTTTAAATTTCATTCTATTGGAGATTGGACCTTCCAATTTTGGGAATACAAAATAGCCTTCCGCTTGTTCAGCCCATTTTCCTAACGGACCTTTATCTTTGTAGATTTTATCAAATAAATCTTTCATTCAGGTTTTTGTTAAAATAAGCGACAAAATTAAATAAATAAAAATTAGATTTCAGATTTTAGACGTTAGATTTTAGAATCTTACTTTTCAAAATGAAAAAATCCCGAAAGATTTTCTCTTATCGGGATTTTTAATTCTTCAAATTTTATTTTTCGGACTATTTATTTCGTAGCTCGTAGCTCGTATTTCGCACTTACTTTATGTACTCTATTTTGTGAATTTCAGCAGTTTCAGAATTGAAGAAACCTTGTTGGTTCATCCATTCATCATTAAAGACTTTACTCATATAGCGGGAACCGTGATCTGGGAAGATTACAACAATGTTACTGTTTTCATCAAATTCACCTTCTTCTTCCAATTGTTTTAAGCCTTGCATCGCAGCGCCGCTTGTATAACCAACAAAAAGACCTTCCGTTTTTGCAAGTTCGCGGGCTGTGTGCGCACTGCTTTCGTCGGTTACTTTTTCAAATTTGTCAATTATATTGAAATCTGTCGCAGTTGGAATCAAATTTTTCCCCAAACCTTCAATACGATATGGGTAAATTTCATTTGAATCAAATTCTTTTGTTTCGTGGTATTTCTGAAGAACCGAGCCGTACGCGTCAATTCCAATAACTTTTATATATGGATTCTGTTCCTTTAAGAAACGAGCCGTTCCAGAAATTGTTCCTCCAGTTCCGCTGCAAGCTACCAAATGTGTGATTTTTCCAGCAGTCTGTTCCCAAATTTCTGGGCCAGTGGTTTTGTAATGTGCATCAATATTCAATTGATTGAAATATTGGTTGATGTAAACCGAACCTTTTATTTCGTTGTGAAGTCTTTTTGCCACTTCGTAATATGAACGCGGATCGTCTGCACTAACGTGCGCTGGGCAAACATAAACTTTTGCGCCCATCGTTTTTAGCATATCAATTTTATCAGCTGACGATTTTGAACTTACTGCCAAAATACACTCGTAGCCTTTAATGATGCTTACCATAGCAATGCTGAAACCTGTGTTTCCACTTGTGGTTTCAATAATGGTATCACCAGGCTTAAGAATACCTTTTCTCTCGGCTTCTTCAATAATATAAAGTGCTATACGATCTTTGGTAGAATGTCCCGGGTTGAATGCTTCAACCTTTGCGAAGTATTTGCCCTTCATTTTTTGGGCAATTTTGTTAAGCTTTATTAACGGTGTGTTGCCTATTAATTCCAACACATTATTATAGGCTTTTATTTCTTCTTTCATAAAAAGGGAGTTCGTTCTAAAAAACAATTAATTCAAAACTGAATTTTTCAACCGGACAAAGGTAAGGAAATATTTTTATTACTCCTTAATTCCTTCCAAATCCAATAAAAAGGCATAATCCATTGCAACTTCTTTCAAGGCTTCAAAACGTCCCGAAGCCCCGCCGTGCCCAGCATCCATATTGGTTTGTAATAGAATCGTATTATTGTCGGTTTTTAATTCCCGAAGCTTCGCGACCCATTTTGCAGGCTCCCAATATTGTACCTGACTATCGTGCAAGCCCGTTGTTACAAGCATATTTGGATAATCTTTTGCTTCAACATTGTCATACGGTGAATAACTTTTCATATAATTATAGGATTCCACTTCATTTGGATTTCCCCACTCATCGTATTCGCCCGTTGTTAACGGAATAGAATCATCCAGCATTGTAGTTACTACATCAACAAAAGGCACCGAAGCCACAACTCCATTGTATAGTTCAGGTGCCATATTTATAATTGCTCCCATTAAAAGTCCGCCAGCAGATCCGCCCGAAGCGTATAAATGTTCTTTGGAAGTATAGCCTTCAGCAATTAAATATTTTGAAGCATCAATGAAATCTGTAAATGTGTTTTTCTTTTTCAGCAGTTTTCCATCTTCATACCACTGCCTTCCCATATATTCCCCACCGCGAATGTGTGCAATTACATAAATAAATCCGCGATCAAGCAAACTCAACCGAACCGATGAAAAATAGGGATCCATTGTCGCGCCGTAAGATCCGTAACCATAAATAAGCAAAGGATTCTTGCCATCTTTTTTAGTTCCTTTTCTGTAGATAACGGACATAGGTATTTTTGTTCCGTCAGCAGCGGTTGCCCACAAACGCTCGGTTTCATAATTATCTTTATCAAACTTTCCACCCAAAACTTCGGTTTCCTTTAAAACCGTTTTGTCTTTGGTTTCCATATTAAAATCAATTACAGAAGCTGGAGTGTTCAATGAATTATAGCCGTAGCGAAGAATTTTAGTGTCGAATTCGGGATTTTGGGTTGTGAAAGCCGTATAGGTTTCATTATCAAACGGAAGATAATAATCCTCGCTTCCCTCCCACTTTTTTATGCGGATTTTTGTGAGGCCATTATTTCGCTCGCTAACAACCAAATAATCTTTAAAAATATCAATATCCTCCACCAAAACATCGTCTCGGTGCGGAATCATATCTACCCAATTTTCTTTGGAAGTTTTATCTTCCGAAGTTTTCATGAGTTTAAAATTGAGCGCTTTGTCTTTATTAGTAAGTACATACCAATTATTGCCGTAGTGTGAAATGCTATACTCCAATCCTCTTTCGCGTGGCTGGAATATTTTGAATTCCCCCATCGCATTGTCTGCATCCAAAACTCTGTATTCTGAAGTTAGCGTACTATAAGAGCCTATTACAATAAATTTTTTCGACTTTGTTTTGTAAACGTACGTTCCAAAAGTTTCGTCCTCTTCAGTGAAAACAAGTTCGTCGGTAATTGGGTCTGTGCCCATTGTATGTCGATAAATTCTATCGGCACGCAGGGTTTTTTCATCCTTTCTTGTGTAGAAAAGTGTTTTGTTATCGCTGCCCCAAGTTGCGCTTCCCGTTGTTAATGGAATTCTTTCGGGATAAATTTCACCTGTTTTCAGGTTTTTTATATAAATGTCATATTTTCTTCGGCTTAAAGTATCTACACCAAAGGAGACCAAATTATTATCTTCGGACACATTCAACCCAGATAAGTTATAATAGGAATGGCCTTTTGCCATTTCATTCACATCAAAAAGAATTTCTTCCGCAGCATCCAAAGAGCCTTTTTTTCGGGTGTGAATTGGGTAATCCTTTCCAGTTTCAAAACGGGTTATGTAGTAATAACCGTTCATTTTGTAGGGAACAGATTCGTCATCTTCCTTTATGCGCGCCTTCATTTCCTTAAAAAGATTATCCTTAAATTTTTTGGTATGCGCAGTCATAGACTCGTAATATTCATTTTCCTCCTTCAAATAATTAATTACCTTTTCATCTTCGGGATTGTTGAGCCAATAGTAATTATCCATTCGAACATCGCCATGGGCTTTTAATTCCTTAGCAATTTTTTCGGCTTTTGGGGGATTGATTTTCATCATATTTTTTGGAGTTTCCTGCGCGTTTATTGAAGCGGCAAAAGTAAGACAAGCAATTGAAAGGAAAGCTAAATTTTCATAATTGAAGGTTGTTGAATAGCCACACAAAGTAGTAAATTTGCAGCAAACTAAAACTAAAAATTATGTTTGGAGATTTAATGGGAATGATGGGCAAATTAAAAGAAACCCAAGAAAAAGTAGAAGCCACTAAAAAGCGGTTGGATACGGTGTTAATTGACGAAGCAAGTAATGACGGGCTTCTAAAAATAACACTTACCGCAAATAGAAAAATAAAATCCATTGAGGTTGACCAAAGTCTGTTGGAAGACAAAGAACAATTGGAAGATTATTTAATTCTTACGTTGAATAAAGCCATCGAAAAAGCTACCAGCATAAACGAAGCAGAATTGGCTGCGGTCGCAAAAGAAGGAATGCCGAACATTCCGGGAATGGATTTGTTTAAATAAACTTTGAAGAAATTTTGCCACGAATTCACGAATATTTTAAAATAATTATTCGTGAATTCGTGGTTTTTTTATTTTACGCTATTTGAAGTTTTTTAGAATTTCCAAAAAATTCCCGTGCATTTCATCTGTGTAATCGAGATGTGTAACGATTTGGAGTTTTCCCTCGATTCCGCTAATCTTTACATTTTTCTGAAGTAAATCCTGCATAAATTTTTCATCGGAAATTCCCTCCGAAAGGTAGAAAATTACAATATTAGTTTCCGTTGGCTCTACCTTTTTTACATAAGATTGTTGGGCTAAAACTTCAGAAATTTCTGCTGCTTTTTTATGGTCTTCTGCCAAACGTTCAATATGATTGTCCAAAGCATAAATTCCCGCAGCCGCCATAAAACCGATCTGTCGCATGCCGCCGCCCAAAACTTTACGGACGCGCATTGCTTTTTTCATAATATCTTTCTTACCAATCAACACACTTCCCATTGGGGTGCCCAAACCTTTGCTTAAACAAACCGATATCGTATCGAAAACCTTTCCGTAGTTTTTAGGGTCTTCCTGTTTTGCAACAAGCGCATTCCAGATTCGTGCGCCGTCAAGATGCAATCCTAAATTATGTGCATCGCAAATTTTACGGATTTTTTTAATTTCCGAAAAATCGTAACAGGCTCCCCCACCTTTATTCGTAGTATTTTCAAGACAAACCAAAGTTGTTAACGGACTATGGTAAAAATCGGGTGGATTGATATTTTCCTCAACTTGAGCAGCTGTTATCATTCCTCTATTTCCATCCAAAAGTTTGCACGAAACCCCACTATTAAAGGAAACTCCGCCACCCTCGTAATTATATACGTGTGCCCATTTATCGGCAATCAATTGCTCGCCCGGCTGGGTGTGCATTTTTATGGCGGCTTGGTTTGCCATACTCCCGGTAGGGAAAAAAAGCGCGGCATCCATACCAAACATATCCGCCAATTTTTGCTCCAACTCATTTGCCGTAGGATCTTCTTTATAAACGTCGTCGCCCACTTCAGCATTCATAATAGCTTGCATCATTGCTGATGTAGGCTTGGTAACGGTATCACTTCTTAAATCTATAATCATTTTCTATTTTTAATCTTCGCGAAAAAACTTTCCAGTACTTTCAAAATACTTTACAAGCTCAGAAATCTCCTTATCCAAGGCAATCAATTCAAGGGAATTATTATGATCTGCATTTACATTTTTATATTTTGAATCGTTGCTCAAATCAAATTCCTGAAAACTTTTTTCAATGGTTTCTTTACCCAAGAGAAATTTGTATTCTTTGTGGCAAGACTTCACGGCCATATTTCCAAATGCATTTTCATCAACTTTTTCACCTTTGTATGGCTTTATTTCTTCCGTTTTCAAAATGTTTTTATTCTTTAAAATTTTTGTCATTTGCTTACCAATGCCAATAGCTATAGGCTTAAAACTTCCGCAATTATCAAATTTTTGAATGTTCATTATTTTTTCATCCACGCGCCAAAAAAGATACACCGAATAATACGTTGAAGTTGAAGTACACAATTTTCCGTCGGGCATAGTGAACATTTGGATATTCCCTTCGCAGTAATCTTTTCTGAAATAATATTCAGGATTTGCCTGCATTTCCAGCTCTGCCAATTTTTGGGCAACTATTGAATCTACGAATGCTTCGTCATTTTGGGAAAAACAGAAACTTGTAAATATTAAAAAGAAAATGAGCATTACATTTTTCATAACAGTAAATTTTATTGTTGGATTTATCATTTCAGAAACCATAAAATTAGCCGAAAAAATACTTTTGGCTCACGAAGTTAATAGTATTTTTGCAACCAACTTATTTTGAAATAAATTTTTCAAAAAAGACTATTGAATTTCTAACAAAAGATACCCGCCAAAGTTAATATTGAGCGGCCTCGAAATACAGCATAAAACATGACTACAACAGACCAAATTAAAGACCTTAAGAGCCGGGTTATCGCCTTGAGGCAATATCTTTGACATTGCCGGCAAAAGCGTAGAAGTAACCAACGACGAAGAAAAAACATTTGATCCAAACTTTTGGAACAATCCTTCGGGAAGCCGAGGAATTTATGAAGATTCTGCGAACCAAAAAGAAATGGGTAACCGATTTTGAAACCGCCGGAAATCTTACCGATGAAGCTGAAATTTTGCTCGATTTTTACAAAGAAGGCGAAGGCACTCCCGAACAGGTTGATGCCGCATTTGAAAAAGCAGAAAGCGCAATCGAAGCATTGGAATTCAGAAATATGCTGGGCGAAGAAGGTGATGTCTTGAGTGCCGTGCTACAAATTACAGCCGGTGCGGGAGGAACAGAAAGCTGTGATTGGGCACAAATGCTGATGCGAATGTACTTAATGTGGGCACAAAAAAACGGTTATAAAGTAAAGGAACTCAACTTTCAAGCGGGCGATGTGGCTGGGGTAAAAACTGTTACTTTAGAAATTGAAGGCGAATATGCTTTTGGTTGGTTGAAAAGTGAAAATGGCGTACACCGTTTGGTTCGTATTTCTCCATTTGATAGCAATGCCAAACGCCACACAAGTTTCGCCAGTGTTTATGTATATCCATTAGTAGATGATACCATCGAGATTGAAATAAACCCAGCAGACATTTCGTGGGATTTCGCCCGAAGTAGCGGAGCCGGTGGACAAAATGTAAATAAGGTGGAAACAAAAGCAATCCTTACCCACCACCCTACTGGAATTATTATTCACAATAGTGAAACCCGAAGCCAGTTGGACAACCGCGAAAAAGCAATGCAAATGCTGAAATCGCAATTATATGAAATTGAATTGCGCAAACAACTCGCCCAACGTGCCGAAATTGAAGACAACAAACTTGCTATTGAATGGGGTTCTCAAATTCGAAATTATGTTTTGCACCCTTATAAATTGGTTAAAGATGTTCGTACTGCCCACGAAACTGGAAATACCGACGCGATGTTGGACGGAGAGATTGATGGGTTTTTAAAAGCTTATTTGATGATGACTGGGCAGAAGGAGAAGAAAGATGAACTTTAATCAAAATAAAAGGGAACAAGATTTGAAAAATCTTCGTTCCCTTTGTAAATGATAGTTCTTAAATTTAGCTTTCCTCAATCCCCAGAAACCGTAAAATAATTTTTAGCTGAAATATATTCACCTTCATTAGAAAAACCTTCAAAAGAGATTTCATAAACACCTGAAACATCTGATGTGAAAAATGTTGTTGAATAGGTTTTCTCATTCAACTTTACATTAGGGTTCCAAAGCAGTTGTACCCTATAATCCGGAATTCTTGAAAGTGAAGCATTATTTCCGTAATTGGGAGTATAATATTGTTTTCTTTTTGCAACGGGTTCAATATTAATTTCTTCAATATAACCTTCCTTTTTGGTAGGCATAAAATCCCCTTTCTTTGTTTTAATAGCAATCACCCCGCTGAAAATTTTTGAACCGTAACGATAGGGCTGAATTATAACCCGCACGCTTTCAATTTCCTTCGCGTTATAATTCAGCAAATCTTCATTGTTCAGTATTTGCATTCCATCCATAAGAACAAGAGGATCGATCTCATTAAATTTTGCAGTTCCGTTGGGGTCGTAAACGTTGTTGACTATAAATTTTGTGGTTGCCCCTGAACCTCTTATGGCCGCAAGTGTAACCACCTCAACAAAAGTTTCCTTAACGGTTGAAAAACGTGTATAATCATCCAAATTAAAGACAGTACCCATACTATTAAAGAATGCTGGGCTTGCATTTTCATTAAAAACACTGTCTTTTTTCACATCAAAATATGCGTTTTCAATTTGTAATTGAACACTGCGTTCCTGCAACCAATCTTTTAAATTTGCATCGAGTTTAATTATAGGGAACTTGTTTTTTCCCAATTCAAAATCCTTCTTGTCCAAAACAAGTTTAAATTTTTCAGCATTTTCCTGCTTTTCATTTAATTGAATTATACTATTTTCAGAATCGTAACCTTCCGCAATTGAAAAGAAAAACCTACCCTTACTATTCGTTTTAGCGATCTTGAAAATATAATCTTTTCCAGGAATTGTAAGTGAAACCTCTTTGCCGGAAACAGGTATATTATCACTTGCAGAAACTACAATTCCAGAAATGAGTTCGCCACGAACTTCGGGTATATAGAATATTTCAGAAGTTTCGCTTTTTACATCTTTTGTATCAAATTTTGAGACTTCTAACGGGTTTACTTTTCGTACGGAAAGCATATAATTCCCATTCTCTTTTAGAGATGGGTTTTCAATAGTAACAGACACTTTCTCGCGCTGGTTATATAAAGATTTATCGGTTTTAATTAAATTTTTACTTGACTGCGAACTCAGCATTTCTGATGTGGGAAAGCCTTGAGCTTTTTCAAAAGCTAATGTATCGCTACTATTCTGAGTACTTTTTTCGAGTTTTAAAAAAGTATTAATAATGTAAATATTTTTTTGGGAATATGCATTTTCAACACTATTTCGAGAAAAATTTGTATAACCTATAAGTCTATAAATACCCGTTTGTAATGAGGAAGGTATAAATAAATCGCCACTGCCCGATCCATTTTCAATTTTAATTTTATGACTGAAAACTATAGAATCATTTTCGTTGCGAAGCGAAACATAAACAATTTTACTGAGCTTGCTTTCCTTATTTGCTGCATCGAGAATAAAGCTTTTATACTGAAACAACTCGCCTGCCAATAACATATTGGAATTAACTGCAAGTTGAACTTTTTCTTTAGGAAATATACTTATATCTGTAGTGATTTCTTCTTTCGGAATTTGCGCGGCGGCAACAAACCCAAATATCATAAACACTATAATTATAACTTTTTTTATCATAATCAATCTACCCAAAAATCAGGTCTTACATTCGAGGAAAAATAGGTGCAAACACTGCACTCTGGCTGTACAATTCTATAAATTTGTCGTGAGCTTGCAGAGAGCACTTGATAGTCATTAAATTTAACAAGCTGGTAAAAAGCCGCGCGCTCGTCGGGATCGTCATCAAATGTTGTGGCATCATTATAATCCAATAATAAGACTTCACAATCCACAAAATAGGGTGGCTTTTCCAGCCCAACATCTTCATAATTAAAGAAAATTCTTTTCGAGGTCATTGAAGAAGCCTCAAAGAAACCCAACACTTTTTCATCGGGGTCATTTTCCGAAACCATATTTCCCGCAACATATCCCGGTTGGTTTTGTGAAAGAAGACTTTCTACACTACCCAATTCTTTTACAATTTTATAAAAGGTATAGGCTTCAACACTTTGAACGTATTGCTTTACCAAAATACTATAGCGCGTTTGTATTTTTGCATCGTCTTTTGAAAGATATCTAACAGGAAAACGGAACACTCTGTTTTCATTAAGTTCAGTGGTTGTGGTTTGCGTAATTCCTGTTGATATTTCAGAAGAATAACAAATTTCCTCTGGCTCTCTTGGCGTTAGTATAACATCATAGGTTCCAGCAAGACCGTCGTAATTTACAATTTCAACAAAAAATGGTGATGGAAAAGGAGCAGCTATTTTATAGGTTTCCTCATATTCATATCTGAAATATTTCGCATTCCCCGTTGGGTCTTCCGTATTTACCAAAACCTGAACACCATCTTTTTCTTGATTTGGATCAATAATTCTATCTGTATAAACTTCATCCATTTCAACTATTGGCGTTAAAGTCACTTCGCTAGAAGTGTAAGTTTTACCATCTTGGGTTAAAATAGTAAGCGTGTATTGAACATTTGGAGAAGCACTAAAAACTTGGTCTGAAAGATATTCGCCTGCATCACCATTTTGTGAAAAACTATAATTTTCGCCATTGCTTCCAGTTACGGTTACGTTTGCATTATTTTCAGTTACTATTCCTGGATTTTCCAAAGTGGAAGTTTTACTCAATTTCACAAGCTGTTGTTTGGTTTCGTTGGTAATTGTACTCTCAACAACCAAAACACTTTCATAGTCAATTGTTTCAATTTCGAATGGTTCGGTACAGCCAACATTCAAAAGAATCATTGAAAAAAATACGAGGTAAAATAGCTTCATCTTCATAATTCCTAAAACTTAAAGTTATACGTAATTGTTGGCACTGGCACAGAAAAAATGGATGTTTTGAAGGCTTTTATCTGCCCATCCTCATTCACGAAAAATACGGAATACGGATTGTTTCTTCCCAAAACATTGTAAACAGAAATGTTTATAAAACTGTGCGCCAACTTTTTCAATTTGTGACTTCCTTCTATATTTACGCCCAAATCCAAACGGTAATAATCTGGAATGCGGAATTGGTTTCTGTCGCTGTAAAGTACCTGTTCCTCCCCAGCAAAAACGTAGCGACCAATTGGGTACGTTATAGGTCGGCCTGTTTGATATGTGAAATTCCCCGAAAAGCTAAAGCGTCTTGTCAATTTATAGTTTGCAACCACTGAAAAATCGTGCGGCTTATCATAATTTGCAGCAAAAAATTCGCCGTTATTAACCCGTTCCTGCATAATCTGGCTATCCAATTTCACCTGAGCTCGCGAATAACTATACCCAAAATAACCATTGAATCTTCCCGAATTTTTTTTCACAAGAAATTCTACCCCATACGCCTTTCCTTCGCCTTGCAAAAGTTCGGTTTCCAAGTCGTCATTTAAAATTAATTGGGCGCCAATTTTATAATCCAACAAATCGTTCATTGTTTTGTAGTACCCTTCAATACTGAATTCCACATCCTTTCCGGGAAGATTTTTAAATAATCCCAAACTGTATTGATTTGCGCGTTGTGGCGCAATGTTCAAATCTGAAAGTTTCCAAATATCTGTCGGAGATTGGGTGGTGTTTGTTGAAAGCAAGTGCAGATATTGGATGGTTCTATTGAAACCACCTTTTATAGAGAAATCATTTCCCAACAAATAGCGACCTGCAATTCTATATTCCGGTCCGCCGTAGGTTTTTATCACTTCGTTTTTACCGTAAGTTTTAACTTCAATTATCGAGCTTTCACTTTTTGGAACACCTTCAGCATATACATTTTGGGTTGCCTCGCCAAGTGCTGCATAAAATGAATAACGCAAACCAACATCCAATAAAAATTTATCGCTCACTTCAAATAAATCTGAAAGATAAATTGCCGACTCCAAACCCTTTTCCCGGTCAATACTTTTCGCATCAACATCTGAATTTTCACCAACGGGAACAATATTTCCGGGATCAATGGAATAAAGTTTACTGCTTAACCCATAGCTCAATCTATGTTTGTCACTTAGCTTATAGTTTAAATTTAGCTTCGCTTGGTACTCATTCAATTCGTAATCAAAATCAAAATCTTCGTTGGCATCTGCTTCGTAATTTATTCCGTATTTGTATTGGCTATTTACCAAAATAAGTTCCGCCCTACTCTTTTCACTGAAAGTATGCCCATATTTTAAGGAAATAAGACGGTTGTTGTAATCAAAAATAGAATCGGAAGTTATGCTGAAACGATCTTTACTGTAATAAAATGTACCTTGAATGTTATTGTTTTCGTCGATGTTGTGTTTGTATTTTACAATTCCGTCATAAAAAGAAGCTTGGCTATTTTTTAATTCTTCTTCGTCCAGACTTCGCAAAATCCAATCAGAATATGTTGCTCTAAAACCAGCGATTAAAGAAGCTTCTTCCTTAATTATGGGAACTTCAACCGCGAGATTTGCGGTTATGGGACCAACAGAACCTTCGCCAGAAAACTTTTCCATATTGCCCGATTTGGTTTCAATATCAAAAACGGAAGAAAGCCTTCCCCCGTATTCCGCAGGAATACTGGCTTTATAAATCTCAAGACTTCCAGTTGTAAATGGGTTTACTGCGGAAAAAATCCCAAAAAGTGGGAAGGATTGTAAAGTACGGCATCATCCAAAAGAATAAGGTTTTGATCGGCACGACCTCCGCGTACGTTGAATCCGCTGGACCCCTCACCCGCTGTTTTAATTCCGGGAAGTGTTGTGGCAACTTTCAAAATGTCGCGTTCGCCCAAAACAAGCGGAATTGTTTTTATGGCTTCAATATCAATACTTGTAACGCCCACAACAGCGTCGCGTACGTTTGCATCCTTGTTCGATTTTACAACAACCTCATCGAGTGATTCGGTATTTTCACGAAGCGATAAATTTAAAGAGCCATCGCCATACATAATAACGTCTTGACGGATTTTCTCATAACCCAAAAGATTTGTTTCAAGCTTATTCAAACCATTTGGCAAACGTATACTGAAACGACCCTCAGCATCTGTTACTGCATATTTACTACGATCTGTTGTTGAAATGGAAAGATTTTGTAGCGGCTCGCCAGTTTTATCATTTTTAAAAACACCGGATAAAGTATAGGTTTTGTTTGCTGAATTGGGTCGTTGTTTTCCAATTGTAACCAATTTTCTTTGTTGCACCGTGGTTTGGGAAATATATTCTTCCTGAAAAATTGGTGCATTATTGTTTTCCTGAATTACGTTGTCTTCAGGTTTTGCATCATTAAAATAATCCGTAGGCAGCTCAGTGTATACGTAAGTATTATTTAATAAAATTACGTTCCCATCCTTAAAAACATAATTGATATTTGTATTTTCAAACAAACCATCCAAGACATTGCGCAGTGATTCATTTTCAAAATTTTTGGTAACAAAATAACCTCTCAGCCAGGTTTCATCAAAAAAGAAAGTATTGCCAGAAATGTTTTCCACCTTTAAAACGGCTTCTTTCAAAGATGAGTTTGAAAACGATACCGTGATTTTTTCGGAATTCTGACCAGTTACCGAACTAATAGTCGCAAAGAATAAAACGAAAGCGATAAAAATATTTTTCATTTAAATGTTTCAGCAGATTATTGTTTTGCGTTTTGGCTTAACCCATCCAAATATTGAATAAGTTTTATCATAAAACTGTCGGGATTTGACTTTGAAATCGTTTTATACGTTTTGGAAAACTCACGGATTTGCGCTTCTTTTTCCGGAATAATTTCCCAGACATCTTTTGCTTTTCCAACAACATTGTAAACTCCATTGTGTTTTAAAACATAAGAAGTATTTTCCGAAAACTTATACTGCACGCCAGTTTTCAATGGTTTATCTTTTTTCCTTTTTGCTCGTTTTATGTACAAACTAATTTCATTTCCCAAATGGCCAACTTCAAAAAAACCGTTGCCCGCTATATTTAAATTGGTATTATCAAGCCTAACGAAATTGTGGTTATAAATAGAAAATGAGTTTACAAATTCAGGAATTAGTTTTACATTGAAAATGCTCAAATTATCATTGGAGCGCGTCAAGAGATTATCTTCCAAAAGATCATATTTTAAAGAAACGTTCGCATATTGTTGACCATTATATTCGAGAAATCCTTTGGTATAATCGAAACCATTGAAGTATCTATACGTTCCATCAGTATTCAAAAAAGGATCGTTGAATTCGGTTCCATTATAAAGTCCGGTATTATCCAAACTAACAATGGCATCGTAGGCTTCATAAATGCTATTCTGTGAATTGTTTTGGGAAAAAGTTACTAAACCAATGAAAATGAAGAAGCGTAAAAGTGAGTTTTGTTTTGAGTAATGGCATTTTGTTTTTTTGCGATTTTAAAAGTACGTAAAAATGATTCCCATTTGGAATTTAAGTCACTTAAATGCTAATTAAAATATGAAGCGCTTTTTTTAAAATAGATAATTCAGAATAACTAAAAATCAAATAGTACTTTTACTCAAAAGAAAAAATATGAAAGCCGCGTCTTTGAAGGAAATCAAAACTGAGCTAAACCATCGTTCAACACAGGAATTGTTGGAACTTTGTCTTCGTCTTTCAAAATTTAAAAAGGAAAACAAAGAACTGCTCACCTATTTGCTTTTTGAAGCTGAAGATGAGCAAAGTTTTATTCAAAGTATAAAGACAAAAATAGATTCAGATTTTGAAGCCATCAACACTAAAACATTTTTCTGCATAAAAAAGAGCGTTCGGAAAATTTTACGGGAGCTAAAAAAATTCATCCGCTATTCACAAAAAAAGGAAACCGAAATGGAGCTTTTGCTCTATTTTTGCGAAAAACTAAAAGATTTCAAACCTTCAATAGAACGAAATACAACTCTCAGTAATTTATATTCAAGACAGCTCGATTTCATTTCAAAAAAAATAACAGGCTTGCACGAAGATCTGCAATACGATTATAAACTTGAACTCGAAGAACTTAAATCTTAAAACTTTGCACTTTAAACTTTTATCTTTTCAATAAAAAAAAATGACGACCCTTTACCACAACCCACGCTGCAGCAAATCTCGCGAAGCCCTACAATTGCTTGAAGAAAAAGGAGAAACAATAGAGATTATTAAATACCTTGAAAAGCCCCTTTCACATCACGAACTGAAACAGGTGATTGAATTATTGGGCATAAAACCCATCGAGTTGGTTCGCACTGGAGAAGTTGATTGGAAAGAAAACTATAAAGGAAAAAACCTTACAGATGATAAAGTCATTGAAGCAACGATAACCCACCCAAGATTAATTGAACGTCCCATAGCCATAAAAGGTACCCATGCAGTGATTGGCAGACCTCCCCAAAAGGTGCTTGATATTTTATAGTTTCCCTTTCGTTATTTAACAGAAGTTTGGCAAATCCTCGTTAAACCACAGGTATTTTCGTAAGTCAAAATTGCTAAACAATTCTGGATGAAATGCGCCTATTTATAATGTATTTGCAAAACCACAATACATATTTAGGGCACTCCATCTTCCTATTTCTAAAATTTTAAATTAAGATGAAATTTATACTTTCTGCACTTCTATTTTGCTTCACAACAATTCTATTCTCACAACAATCCGAAAAAAAAGAAGTAACCGTAAAAGGTATTATTCTTGAAGATGGCACAAACTACCCTCTTGAATATGCCACAGTTTCTTTTATAAATCCGCAGGGAAAAACCATAACTGGTGGAATTACCGATCTTGATGGAAACTACAACATTAAGGTTCCGGAAGGCATATACACAGTGCAGTTTGAATTTATTTCATATAAAACCAAACAACTCGCAAACCAAAATCTAACCAAAAACACAACGCTTCCCACCATGAAATTGGCTTTGGATGTTGCAAGTTTGGACGAAGTTGTAATACGTGCAGAAACAACGGAGGTTCAAGTTCGATTGGATAAAAAAATATACAATATTGGGAAAGATCTAACTACGGGAGGTGCTACCGTTAGTGACGCATTAAACAATGTTCCATCTGTAACCGTAGATGTTGACGGCGCCATCGCTTTGCGTGGAAATGAAAACGTGAGAAATCTTGATCAATGGAAAACCTTCCGCAATTGCGGGCTTCGGTTCAACCGATGCTTTGCGCCAACTTCCTGCAGAAGCCATTGAAAGGGTTGAAGTAATTACATCTCCTTCCGCCCGTTATGATGCCGAAGGAACTGCAGGTATTTTAAATATTATTTTAAGAAAGGAAAAAACACTTGGGCTTAACGGCTCGCTCACAACAAATATTGGTGTGCCTTTAAACAGTAGCGTTTCTGGGAATATAAATTTACGGACTGACAAATTCAATATTTTCAACACTACAGGACTTTATTACAGAACTTCCCCGGGAAATGCCTTTTTCAACAACCAGTATTTTTCCCGAACAACTCTTGATGAAAATGGCGATCCAATAACTTTTGACCCACAATTTGATCGTGTGGTGGAAAATAGGGATTATGACAGAATTGGTGAAGGATTCAACACAAATCTTGGGATTGAATATTTTCTTACGGAAAAATCTTCCCTTACTGCAAGCGCATTTTTGCGTTTGGGAGATGGCGATGATGTTACGACCAACAACACTACAAATTTTAATGATAATATAGCGGAAGAAAAAATCACAAGAATAGAAAACGAAAGTGAAGACGATACAAGCTATCAGTTTTCATTGAATTATGTGAACGATTTCAATGACAACGGGCATAAGTTAACTGCAGATATTCAATATGAGCGTGATGAAGGAACCGAACGTTCCTTCATTCAGGAACAACGTACCTTTCCAAATCTTGAAATTTTACCAGCGGAAGACATCATAAATAAAGTAAACCAAAAAGAATATTTAGCACAGTTAGATTATGTTTTGCCAATTGGTGAAAATGCACAATTTGAAGCTGGCTATCGTGGAAATTTTAAAGAAACCATTACAGATTATACGCTTTCGGAAGAAACGGGAGTTTCTGGGAATTTTATTCGCAATGACAGCCTTTCTAATGTTTTTAACTACGATGAAAATGTGAATGCCATCTATTCACAATATGGAAATAAATATGGAAAATTCTCTTTCCTTTTAGGGCTTCGCCTTGAAAACACCCAATTAAAAGGAAACGTGGAAGCAGAAAATCTAGCCGCCAACGAGGATTTTGATCTAAATTTTGATAAAAGCTACACGGGTTTATTTCCAACGGTTAATATCACTTTTGAATTGAAGGAAAACGAAAACATTACCTTAGGATATAACCGAAGAATCAATAGACCACGAGGATATTTCATCAATCCATTCCCTTCCCGTTCGAGTGAAGCAAACGTTTTTCAGGGAAATCCAGATTTGGATCCTGCCTATGCAAGTGCTTTCGATTTGGGATATTTAAAACGATGGAAAAAACTTACGCTTACATCTTCAATATATTATCAAAACGAAACAAATGCTTTTGAACGAGTTCAGAGAGAAACTGGCGGAGTTACTAGTAATGGAATTCCAATTATAACAACATTGCCCATTAACCTTTCAACAAACGAAAGATATGGTTTTGAGCTTGGGCTTTTATACAATCCATACAAATGGTTAACCTTAAATGGAAGCTTTAATTACTTCCAATTTAAAACTGAAGGATCTTTTGACGGTGTAGATTACGGCGCTGAAAATACCAGTTATTTTGGAAGATTTAGTAGCAAAGTAAAACTTCCTTGGGAAATTGATTGGCAGTCCAATGTTTTCTACCGAGGTCCATCAAACAATGCCCAAACCGAAACGGAAGGAATTCTCTCCGTTGATATGGCAATGAGTAAAGATATAATTGACGGTAATGGAACTTTGGCGCTCAACGTGAGCGATTTGTTCAATTCACGAGTACGAAAAAGTTTCACAAGTACTGATACTTTTACCAGTGACAGTGAATTTCAATGGAGACAAAGACAGGTAAATGTTTCATTCACATACCGTTTCAACCAGAAAAAACAGCGCCAACGCCCTGAAAGAAGTAACGGCGGAGATGACGAGGGTGGATTCGAAGGATAAATTTTGATTATTCCTGCAAGGTTTCAAAACCTTGTAGGTATTGATTAAGAACAAAAAAGGGAGCCAAATTGGTTCCCTTTTTAAATATATGTTAGTTTGAAACTATGATTTCAATTCTTTGTTTTTCTTTTCCTCACGACTCATTTTCCATTTTTCGTAAAGTGAACCGCCAATCCAATAAGGAAGAATACTCACCAAAAAAATCATTAGCCAAAAGCCTAATGTAAGTATCATTAAAAATGCAAGAAATCCTAAGTATTGTTCAAAAGTAAACATGGTGTGGCGTTTTTAAATATTGGTTCAAAGATAAAAGGTTTTTTTGAAAAACTACAACAAAATTTTTTGATTTATTCACAACAAATAAACATCTGAGCGGGTTGAACAACTTTTGGGTTTTCGTTACCTTTGTCTTCAAACTCCGAAGCCTTGGCGTAGGAGTTCAATTAATAAAAAAATAAAACAATTCACGATGCAATACAGAATAGAAAAAGATACAATGGGTGAGGTAAAAGTGCCTGCCGATAAACTTTGGGGCGCGCAAACAGAGCGTTCTTTTGAAAATTTTAAAATCGGCCCAAAAGCTTCCATGCCGCTGGAAATAATATACGGTTTCGCATATCTTAAAAAAGCTGCAGCCTATACTAATTGCGACCTCGGCGTCCTTTCTGAAGAGAAAAGAGATTTTATTGCGAAAGTTTGTGATGAAATTTTGGATGGAAAACACGACGATCAATTTCCCCTTGTAATTTGGCAAACCGGAAGTGGTACCCAAAGCAATATGAACGTGAATGAAGTGATTGCAAACCGCGCCCAGCAACTTAATGGCAAAACCATTGGCGAAGGCGAAAAAACATTGCAACCAAATGACGATGTTAACAAATCGCAATCTTCAAACGATACCTTTCCAACAGGAATGCATATTGCTGCCTATAAAAAATTGATTGAAACCACGCTTCCCGGCGTTGAACAACTTCAGAAAACATTTGCCAAAAAATCGGAAGAATATAAAAATGTTGTGAAAATTGGCCGCACCCATTTTATGGACGCTACTCCCTTAACCCTCGGCCAGGAATTCAGTGGTTATGCCGCGCAATTGGAATATGGAATTAAGGCTTTGAAAAATACGCTTCCGCATTTGGCTGAACTGGCTTTGGGTGGAACTGCAGTTGGAACTGGATTAAACGCCCCAAAAGGGTATGATGTGAAAGTTGCCGAATACATTGCAAAATTTACCAATCTTCCTTTTAAAACTGCTAAAAATAAGTTTGAAGCCCTTGCCGCACACGATGCTTTTGTGGAAAGTCACGGAGCTTTAAAACAATTGGCTATTTCATTGAATAAAATAGCAAACGACGTAAGAATGCTTGCCAGCGGACCTCGAAGTGGAATTGGCGAAATCAATATTCCTGCAAACGAACCCGGTTCTTCCATTATGCCCGGAAAAGTAAACCCTACGCAATGCGAAGCGTTGACTATGGTTTGTGCACAAGTTATAGGAAATGATATGGCAATAGCCGTTGGCGGAATGCAGGGACAGTTTGAACTGAACGTTTTTAAACCCGTAATGGCTGCCAACTTCCTTCAATCTGCACAATTAATTGGAGATGCTTGTGTGTCATTTGATGTACATTGTGCGCAAGGGATTGAACCAAATTACGAAGTAATTAAAAAACAATTAAACAATAGTTTGATGTTGGTTACTGCCCTAAACCCAAAAATAGGTTATTACAAAGCCGCAGAAATTGCAAATACCGCGCATAAAAATGGAACTACTTTAAAAGAAGAGGCCGTAAATCTTGGATACGTAACTGCGGAAGAATTTGATGCCTGGGTCAAGCCGGAGGATATGATTTAAAAGAGGGCAGTCTTTAGTCGGTAGACGTTATATACTTAGATTTTTGCCACGAATTCACGAATTATCTTATAAAATATTCGTGAATTCGTGGTTTTTTAATTCCCCCTTCGAGGGTTAGGGGGCCTTTTCTTCCCATAAAACTTTTTATACCTGAAATAAGCCACAGTACTTAAAATCACTGCGAAAATGGTTATATACCAAACGAAAGTTGGCGTTGCTGGCGCATCGCCACTCGCATAGGAATGTAAGCCGCTTAAGTAGAAGTTTACCCCAAAATAAGTCATCATAATTGAAGCGTATGCAAAAAGGGCAAACACATTAAAAATCCAACGTCCACGCAGTCCGGGAACCAATCTGGCGTGGATTACAAAAGCATAAATCATAATACTGATAAGCGCCCAAGTTTCCTTTGGTCCCAACCCCAATAACGCCCCCAACTTTCATTTGCCCATTGTCCGCCCAAAAAGTTTCCAATGGTTAGCATTACTAAACCAACGGTCAGTGCCATTTCGGTTACAACGGTGAGTTCGCTGATGTTGATTTCCATTCTTGAGTAATTATTTTTTGTTGTGAAAATCATCAAAAACAAAGATGTTGCTGCGAGTATCATTCCCAAAGTGAAAGGTCCGTAACTACCAACAATCACCGCCACGTGAATCATTAACCAATAACTATCCAAAACCGGTTGTAGGTTTGCGATGGATGGATCCAACCAGCTTCCGTGGGCAACCCAAAGAATTATTGCTCCCACAAAGGCTGTGGAAGCAACTGTTAAATCGCTTCGGCGACCAAAAGACAATCCAAAGAATACCGTTGCCCAAGCCACATAAATTACAGATTCATACGCATCACTCCACGGGGCATGACCGCTTACGTACCAACGTAACGCAAGCCCAAGCGTCATGACTGCAAACAAAACCCACATTATGATTTTCGAAGCTGTAATGAGATTGCGAAGTATTTTTCGGTCTTTGAAAAGTTGTGCGATTATAAACACAAACATTATTATTCCGAACACTGCGAAATATTTATACAACCTGTTGAATATATCAGCTTTGTTATAAATGGTTTCTGCTCTTAATTTGTTTTCCGAAGGCATTACTTCCGCCCCATATTTTTTCTGGAAATTGGTGATGCTTTCCAAAAATTCTTCGGCTTTGGAATAATCTCCACTATCACGCGCAATTTTCAAACTGTCAAAATATAAGGGAAGAATATTTTTAGCGTACAATGAATCCATTCCTATCAATTTGGCCTCATTCAACTCTGGGTAAGAAACCCATTTGTTTCCTTCATCATTCGGAATTGGGAATATTTTCAATATACCTCCACTCAATGCCGCATTCAACAATGAAAAATTTTCGTGTGCTTTTATAAAGTCCTTTTGAAATTGGTTTGGCGTATTGGTTCGCGTTGCCGCAGCCAAATACGGTTCCAGTTTATAATTTCCTTTTTCATCAAAAAGGTCGAGCAATGCTATTTGTTTTTTACCATCTTTCACTCCAGCAACGTGGCGAATACTATCGTTTCCTCGTTTTAGGGCAATTAGTGGAACTTCAACCCAAAGTCTTGGAAACTCCGTCATCGAAATAAAAACCTGGTTTGCATCCAAACCTTCGTAACTATCGCTTCGGGTTATCTTCCGCAAAAGCTCACTGGCAAAAGTGTTTATAGGCTTCATCCGCCCATTATCTTGTATTATTAAATGTCCAAACTTTGCAGCGTGTTCTTTACTTACGGCATTAATCTTTATAAGAGAGTCTATTTGTCTTTTTGGTACGCTGTTATGAGCGGTAGGATTGTGCTGCTGTGCAATTCCTGAAAGTGAAAATAAAAGCACCAAAATGGTAATCATACTTTTCTTCTTTCGTTTTATGCGACTCAGTATTTCTTCAAGTTTTCCGAAGCGACTGTGTTTGCTGAAAAGAATTGCCATCAAACCAAAATACAACAGAAAATAACCAATATAGGTTATCCAAGTTCCCCACCAATCGTGGTTTACCGAAAGAATGGTTCCACCTTCATCGGGATCAAAACCGGATTGAAAAAACCGATAGCCTTGATGATCGAGAACGTTATTCATAAAAATTTCGGTGTCAAAATGAGTTTTGTCCTCCTCGATAATAGTGACTTTACTTTTAAAAGAGGAATATCCTTTTTCGGTACCGGGATATTTTTCAGCAATAAAATCGTTTAAAGTAATTGAAAATGGAAGATTAATTTCCTGTGAACCGTACGTTAAATACACTTTCAAACCACCCACTTCAACGGCTTCGGGATCTGGAGCTGAACCTTTTCCTCCCAAAAGCTCTACGGTTTTTGTTTCGTTTTTTGAAGAAACTTCAACAATCAAAGCGTCCTGATTTGAAACCTCACCCTCTTTTACTTTTACAACCCCAAATTTACCTTTAGTAACAGGCTCCGGAATTACAAAAGCGATCCCCGCCAATTGATATTGGGAGCGGAGCATCATTATTTGTAAGCTATCCTTTAAAAACGGCTGTCGGTATTGTTCAATCATTCCAAGGTTGGAAGGATCCATTTTTGTGGGATCAATTCCCGCAGCGCTCATTTCCATCATGTTCAAAAAGCTACCTTCAAAAGGAGCTTTAATTGTATAATTTCCATCTGCGGAATAGGTAATGTTTACGGCACCTTCGGTTGGTTCGTTAATTGCAAAAATTATATTGTGAATAAGTGTAGTGCCGCCAACTTTCAACCAATGCTCGTGACGCTCCCCTTCACCGGCCTCTACAATTTTCAGGTACTCCTCGCCGTCTTCGGTTTCGACTAAAGTTTCTTCCGCGCCATTTATAAAATTCTTATATTTTATTGTAACTGGCTGTTCGTTATAGTCAGTTTCAATGGTGAAACTATTATCTAAACGTTGGGAAAGTCTCAGGCTTTTAGGTTTCAATTTGCGGCGTTGGGTTATCCCATCAACTATATATTCCCCATCAATGAAAGTTGTTAAATAGGCCTGTTCAGAAAGAATGACATTTTCCGTCTGCCCTTCGCGAATATGCATCACTCCTTCAAAACCGATATATCGTGTAACAAAAGCACCGATAATAATTAAAATGAAAGCCAAATGCAGTATCAAGGAAGCCCACATTTTACGTTTGTGAAGATTGTATCGGAAAATATTTCCAACAAAATTGATTACAAAAAGCCCCATTATGGCTTCAAACCACCACGCGTTGTAAATAAGTTCGCGTGTGTAAGGGGTTGGAGGCGTTTCTGAGGAAGCATCCAAAAATGTTCCCGCTGCCATAGCGACGGCGAAAACAATGAATAAAACGGAGGTTAAACGAGTGGAGAAAAGAACGGAAGAAATCTTTTTTTGCATTACAGGGAATTTTGGCGCAAAAATAAGGAATTACGTCCATTTAAGCTATTGAAAACTGTAACTATTGACACTTATTTTAATCCTTTTTTCGGGCATTGAAAATGTTTAAATGAATAAAGGTGCCCATAGACCTAGCGCGATTTTTTGCAATTTCTGCTACGTCGCCCTCAAAATTCTTCTTCAATGGTTTGAAACCAGAGATTTAGCCACGATCCAAAATGAAGTTCATTGATGGTATGATTTATTTTCTTATCTACTTCAGCGTGCGTATGTAAAGGATTTCCAAAGTATTTCCTTTCAAAAAAGAGATTGGTTTCCCAGAAATCTGTGAGCAATTCCAAATGCGTTTCCCAATCGGTAATTATTCCATTGAAAATAGGCCCGAGAAGTTCGTCTTTTCTTATTTTGGAATAGAATGTCTTTACAAGAAAAGACACATCTTCTCGGGTTTCAATTTTCTTTAGCATGGTTTTTAAGCAAAGGTATAAATTAAAAGTAATGTCATAAAAAAAGATCAAAAAACAGTAACTTCGCTCTATGCTAAATGTGGTTTTTTTAGGATTTGGAAATGTGAACAGTCATTTGTTCAACGCTTTATATAAAAGAGATAAAGTTATTGTAAAACAGGTATTTAATAGAAATTATATAAAAATAATTTCTCCTTTTGAAAACGTTTCTTTTACCGATGATATTTCAAAAATTGAAGACGCCGACGTTTACATAATTGGGATTCCCGACGATGCTATCTCTACCTTTTCGGAAACTTTACTTTTTCAGAATAAATTAGTTGTTCATACATCTGGCGGAGTTGCGATGGAGAAACTTTCAGGTAAAAACAGACGCGGTATTTTTTACCCTTTGCAAACTTTTTCAAAACAGCGGGAAGTTGATTTTAGGAATATCCCAATTTGTATTGAAGCTGAAAATCAAAAAGATTTGGGATTACTTCGGAATCTAGGCGAAATGATTTCTGAAAAAGTAGTTGAAATTTCTTCAGAAAAAAGAGCCAAACTCCACCTCGCCGCAGTTTTCGTAAATAATTTCACGAATTATTTATATGAAATTGGCAGCGAAATTTTGAAGAAAGAGGATTTGCCATTCGATTTGCTGAAACCACTTATTGCCGAAACTGCATCCAAAATTGAAAACCTTTCCCCACAAGATGCGCAAACAGGCCCGCAAAGCGAAACGACACCAAAACCATTGAAAAACATTTACATTTGTTGGAGAATTCTGAATACAGAAAGTTTTACGAATTGTTTTCAAATGCATTGAAAAAAGAAATATAAAATCATATTTTGACCTTAATTGAAAAAGATACCCGCCTTCGCGGGCATAAATATGGAAAAGAGTTATAAAGAATATTTGAAACACATAAGCACATTTATTTTTGATATTGACGGGGTTTTAACTGACGGCAGCATACAAGTGAACACCCAAGGCGAAATGTTCAGAACAATGAATATTAGGGATGGTTACGGACTCAAAGATGCTGTAGAGAAGGGTTATAACGTATGCATAATTTCCGGCGGAACAAACGAAGGCGTGCGCGTTAGGCTTCAAAATTTAGGTATAAAAGATGTTTTTTTGGGCTCGCATAAGAAGACTGAAATACTGGAACAATATTTAAAAGACAATAATCTTAAGCGTGAAAACGTACTCTACATGGGCGACGATTTGCCAGATTATGAGATAATGCAACAAGTTGGGCTTCCCACTTGTCCGCAAGATGCGGTTCAGGAAATCAAATCAATTTCCAAATACGTTTCCCACAAAAAAGGCGGAAAAGGTTGCGTTCGCGATGTAATTGAACAAGTGATGAAAGTGCAGGGGAAATGGATGGTTACAAGTAATATTAGTGCGAAATATGACTAAAGACGGTTGACGGTTGACGGAAGACGGTTGACCGTTGACGGTTGACGGTTGACCGTTGATGGAAGTTAAAATAATTAATTATTCATCTGTCATCAAACATCCGCCATCAAACGTGACAAAAATACTTTAAGCCTTGAACTTTAAACCTTGAACCACTAATCCTTGAACTACCTAAAACTCATCCGTTACCAAAATTTGCTGTTAATAGCACTGGTTCAAATCTTTATAAAATACGGCCTTTTTGGGCCCTTAGGTGCTGCCACTGTTTTAAATACTTTTGAGTTCTCACTACTTGTTATTGCAACACTTTGCATCGCAGCTGCTGGAAATATTATCAACGATATTTATGATGTGGAGATTGATAAAATAAACAAGCCAAATAAAGTTTTGATTGGAAAAAAGGTTTCTGAAAAAAGTGCAAATCGGCTGTTTATAATTTTAAATGTAATCGGCGTCTTTATCGGTTTTTATCTCTCAAACAGCATCGGAAATCCTGGTTTTGCAGCGATGTTTATCGTTTTTTCAGCATTGCTTTATTTGTATTCTTCCTATTTAAAAGGAATATTGATTATCGGGAATTTATTGATTTCCTTTTTGGTTGCGATGAGCCTTATTATTGTTGCACTTTTTGATTTACTTCCAGCAATAAATGTGGAAAATCAAGCTTCACAATCGGCTATTTTTAAAATTGTTTTGCATTATTCCCTTTTTGCTTTTATCATCAATCTTATTCGAGAAACAGTAAAAGATCTTCAGGATATTAATGGCGACAGAAAAGGCGGGATGAATACGCTCGCAATAGCTTTGGGTAGAAAAAGAACCATTACGATTGTTTTCATTTTAGGCGCTTTGCTAGTTTTGGGAGTTGTAGTTTATATGTATGAATTTTTATATAATCAGCAGGCATTATTGCTCTATTTCTTGTTTGCGATTGTAGCTCCATTATTATATTTCTGCCTAAAATCTTGGAGTGCCGAATCACAAAAAGAGTACGGATTTCTTTCTAATCTTTTAAAAATAATTATGCTCTTGGGAATGTGGTCAATGTTACTTTTTCAGTTCGTAATTTTGAAATAAATCAAAACCCATCAATCATCAACTATCAACTATCAACTATCAACTATCAACTAAATAATGCTAAGGGAAAAATTAAAAGATTATAACATTATCCTCGCCTCCGGCTCCCCGCGAAGACAAGCTTTTTTTAAAGAATTGGATTTGAATTTTACCATTCAGGTTAAGGAAGTTGAAGAAATATATTCTTCGGAATTAAAACATTCAAAAATAACAGATTACCTTTCACAGCTTAAAGCATCAGTTTTCAACAATTTAACGCAGAATGATGTGTTGATTACAAGTGACACCATTGTTTGGAAAGATGAAAAAGCCCTCGGAAAACCGAAAGATTTTGAAGATGCGAAACAGATGCTCCAAAACCTAAGCGACAAAATGCACGAGGTAATTACTTCGGTTTGTTTCACTTCAAAAGTATTTCAAATAACAATAAACGATGTTACCAAAGTTTGGTTTAAAAAACTTAGTGATGAAGAAATTGATTATTATCTTAAAAATTACAAACCCTTCGATAAAGCTGGAAGCTACGGTATTCAGGAATGGATTGGATATATTGGAATCGAAAAAATTGAAGGCTGTTATTTCAACGTAATGGGACTTCCAACAAGACTTGTTTATAAAACGTTAACCGAGATTGCCGACCGTTGAATTTTTGGTATTTTTGAGGAAATTCTTTAGCGATAATGGCGTTTTTCAAAATACTTTCCTTTCTCTTAATTTTTAATGTTTTTGCAGGCTGCAATAACTCCGAAGAAAAAAGCGCCTCTACGCCTATTTCAAAAAACAAGGAAAAAAAGAAAAGTGAAACACCACGAAATGTTTCAAATAAATTTAAGGAATATTGGTATAATGGAAAAGCTGAAATTACATCCTATACTTTAATGCAGGAACGCTACGGCGAGATTCGCGAGGGAACTGCTGTAAATATCTTTGTGACCGAGGATTTTCTGCCGGAAGAACAGGTAAAAGCAAATAATTTTTCGGAAGAAAATGTGGCTGTGATGAAATTAAACCAATCGAAAAATTTCAATACAGGAATTTATCCGTACTCAATTATGAGCAGTACTTTCAGTCCGATTCCAACTATTGGGCATCCGCTGAAAATTACAAATAGCATACAGGAATGGTGCGGGCAGGTTTATATGCAGCTCAACAATCGCGATGATTTCGAAATTGAAAGTCATTCCTATTTTGAAGGGGAAGCCGATCAAAAACTATCGCTTAAAAAAACGTGGCTCGAAAATGAACTTTGGAGCCTCATCCGCATTAATCCCGAAGAATTACCAATGGGCGACCTTATGATAATCCCTTCCTTTGAGTATTTAAAACTTCGCCACAAGGAAATAAAACAACACAATGCTTTCGCTAGCATAAAACAGGGAGATTCAGTTACTATTTACACATTGAATTATCCAGAATTACAACGTCAATTAATGCTGTTTTTCAATAGCACTTTTCCCTATGAAATCGAAAAATGGGAAGAAACTAACGCAGCCGATCAAAATGATACATTACGATTAAAAACCACGGCAATAAAATTAAAGAGATTGCGAACCGATTATTGGACAAAAAACGGAAATGAGTTTTTGCATCTTCGGGATTCATTGGGATTATAAAGTTTAAAATTATGATAGGATTAGATTTGAAAGCATATTCACTACAAATTATAGAATCGGCGATATTAGTTGTGGTAGTGATTTTATTAAGGTTGATTTTGAAAAGAACAGTCCGCAATTATGCCAAGAGAATAGAAAGGCTCGAGCATCGCACAGGATTGATAATGAAGCACGTAGATTTTGCGGCATTCTCGTTCTTGGTTACTGGACTTATATTAATTTGGGGAGTGGATTTCAGAAATCTGGGATTGGCAATGTCGTCGATTTTTGCGGTTATCGGGATTGCCTTTTTCGCGCAATGGTCTATTCTTAGTAATGTTACCAGTGGCGTGATTATGTTTTTCACCTTCCCATATAAAATTGGCGATTACATAAAAATACACGATAAGGAAATGCCCTGCGAAGGTATTATTGAAGACATTAAAACCTTCCATATAATTTTGCATACAAAGGATAATGAAATTGTAACGTACCCCAACAGTATGATGCTTCAAAAGGGCGTGAGTATTGTTCGTGCAGAAGAATATCACGAGCACCTACACGAATTGGATAAAAATAAGGAAGGGCTTCCGCACGAATAGTTTTTTACAAATAGTATATTTGAAAGGTTTTCAATAATTCACCATATTTTATGCGTCAATCATATTTTCTTCAATTTTTATTCTTCCTTTTTACAATAACCGCAACTGCCCAAACGCCCAAAAAACCAACTGCTTCAGAAATTTTCCATTCCCTTCAAAAGCTCAATTTTGTTGGTTCTGCATTATATATCGCCGCCCACCCCGATGACGAAAACACGCGGCTCATCTCCTATTTGGTGAACGATGTGCACGCAAACACAGCCTATCTTTCAATAACGCGAGGCGATGGCGGGCAAAATTTGGTGGCCCAGAATTACGCGAACTATTGGGTGTTATACGAACGCAAGAACTTGTGGCTGCACGAAAAACCGATGGCGGACAACAGTTTTTTACACGAGCCAATGATTTTGGTTACAGCAAAAATCCTGAAGAAACTTTTGAATTTTGGACAAAAGATGATGTGTTAAGCGATGTTGTAATGACAATCCGAAAATTTAAACCAGATGTTATCGTAAATCGTTTCGACCACAGAAGTCCCGGCAGTACCCACGGACATCACACTGCATCTGCAATGCTGAGTATGGAAGCTTTTAATTTGGTGGGCAATGCTTCAAAATATCCGAAATCTTTTGAAAAATATGGCGCTTGGAAACCGCAACGACTATTTTTTAATACTTCGTGGTGGTTTTATGGAAACAGGGAGAAGTTTGAAAAAGCTGACAAATCAAAACTCGTTTCGGTTGAAACAGGAAATTACTTTCCACAACTTGGGCTTTCGAATGGTGAAATTGCTTCAATAAGCCGAAGCATGCACAAATCACAAGGATTTGGAAGTACAGGCTCGCGTGGTTCCGAAACGGAATATTTGGAACTTTTGGAAGGAACTTTGCCTTCAGAAAACAATTTGTTTGACGGAATTAATACAACCTGGTCAAGGCTTGAAGGCGGAAATGAAATAGGTTCAATTTTAAATCCGTTGGAAGAAAATTTCAATTTTAAAAATCCTTCGGAAATGCTTCCGCAACTTTTGAAAGCGTATTCGTTGGTTTCAAATTTAAAGGATGATTACTGGCAAGCTATAAAAATCGAGCAACTAAAACAGCTCATTTTGGATTGCGGCGGAATATTTATTGAAGCCGTTTCCGCAGAAAATTCAGTAAATCCGAATCAAAATTTTAAAGTAACTATTGAAACCATAAATCGCGGAAAAAGCGAAATGGTTTTAAAATCAATTAAAAATTCCGAAGGGAAAATTCTTTGGAGCGAATTTGAAACACTTCTTTCAAATAAGAATAAAAAAATTGAACTCACAGTTAATTCCTCTAAAAACAATTCACCTTACTCCTCGCCTTATTGGCTAAATACAAAAGGAACTGAGGGAATGTATGCTGCCCCCGAAGAATTAATTGGTTTGCCGGAAACTCCAGCATTGGAGCAATTGGTTTTTGAACTTCAATTTGGAACAACGATAATTCCTTTCACAAAAGATATTGTTTATAAATTCAACGATCCCGTGGATGGCGAAGTGTACCGACCGCTCGAAGTGCTTCCAGAAGTTACGACTTCAATCCCTGAAAAGGTGCTGATTTTTGCGAATGAAAATCCGGAAAATGTTTCTGTAATCGTTCGTGCCGGAAAAGACAGTATTTCTGGAAATGTGACTTTACAGCATCCAAATGGTTGGAAAGTTGAACCATCGCAACACTCTTTTAAGTTGGATAGAAATGGGGAATCGCAAACTTTTAATTTTTCCGTAACTCCGCCAAATGGACAAAGTGAAGGATTTTTAAAGCCAATAGTAAATGCTGAAGGAAAAACATTCGATAAAGAATTGGTGATTATTGATTACAATCATATTCCGTATCAAAGTGTTTTGCTGCCTTCGGAAGCTAAAGTTGCAAAGATTGCAATTCAGAAAAAAGGACAGAATATAGGATATATAAACGGCGCTGGCGATGCCATTCCCGAAAGTTTAAAACAGATCGGGTATTCGGTTACAACGATTGAACCTTCAAATATTTCAGAAAACACTTTAAAGGGTTTTGACGCAATTGTAGTTGGAATACGTGCTTACAATACCGTTCCCGAACTCGCTTTTGCGCAGCCAATTCTGAATAAATATGTTGAAAATGGCGGAACAACGATCGTTCAATACAATACCAATCAAAGTTTGGTGACTGAAAACCTTGCTCCCTATTCCCTAAAACTTTCCCGCGATCGAGTTACTGACGAATTTTCAGAAGTAAAAATGCTCGATGAAAAACATCCAATTTTGAACTCTCCAAATAAAATCACCAAAGCAGATTTTGAAGGCTGGGTGCAGGAACGCGGACTTTATTTCCCCGATGAATGGGCGAAGGAATTCACGCCAATTTTAGGGATGAATGACAAAGGCGAAGCCGAAACAAAAGGTTCGTTACTCGTGGCGAAATACGGAAAAGGGTATTATATTTATACGGGATTGAGCTTTTTCCGCGAACTTCCCGCCGGCGTTCCCGGAGCTTATAGATTATTTGCAAATATGCTTTCAATCGGTAAATAATTTTGAAAACGTGACCGAAGAAAAACAAAAATTCGTTTGGAAATGGAAGTACACAATGGTCCTTCTGTTCAACGCTGCATATATTTATCTGTTTTATTTACTAATGCAAAACTTCGCCTAAATGCAGCAGATTGATTGGATCGTTTTAATCGGAACCCTCGTTTTCATCGTGCTTTACGGAACTTGGAAAGCGCGTCAGCAAAAAGATGTGGGCGATTATCTCAAAGGCGGAAATAGCGCCAATTGGTGGACAATCGGCTTGAGCGTTATGGCAACCCAAGCCAGCGCGATTACCTTTCTTTCCACGCCCGGACAGGCTTTTCACGATGGAATGGGCTTTGTGCAATTCTATTTCGGCTTGCCAATCGCAATGGTTATTATATGCTTGGTTTTTATTCCCATTTATCATAAACTCAACGTTTATACGGCATACGAATATCTCGAATCCCGTTTCGACAAAAAAACACGTACCCTTACCGCGATTTTATTTTTAATTCAGCGCGGGATTGCTAGTGGAATTACCATTTTCGCCCCTTCAATTATTCTTTCGGCGGTGCTGGGATGGAATTTAATTCACTTAAATATAATCATTGGTGTGCTTGTAATAATTTACACCGTAAGCGGTGGCACTAAAGCTGTGAGCGTTACCCAAAAACAACAAATGGCGGTTATTTTCTTCGGAATGTTGATTGCTTTTTTATTGATTTTAAATTATTTGCCGCTGGATATTTCCTTTAGCAAAGCGCTTGAAATTGCTGGAGCAAACGGCAAAATGGACATCCTCGATTTTTCTTTCGATTTTGAAAACCGCTATACTTTTTGGAGTGGAATTATTGGCGGAACTTTTCTGTCACTCTCCTACTTCGGAACCGACCAAAGCCAAGTGCAGCGCTATCTTTCCGGAAGAAGTGTAAAACAAAGCCAAATGGGTTTGATAATGAACGGGCTTTTAAAAGTGCCGATGCAGTTTTTCATTTTGCTGGTTGGGGTGATGGTTTTCGTTTTTTATCAATTCAACGCATCGCCACTTCACTTTAATCCTTCGGCAGTAAAGAATGTAAACAAATCGGAATACGCTACCGAATACAAGGCTTTAGAAGTAAAAAAAGCAGCGTTGGACGAGCAACTAGCCGATACACAAATTGACTATTCCAAAGCGCAAACTGAAGTTGAAAAACAGCAATACGTTGCCGAAATTAAAAAACTGAATGAGTCAGAAAATCAATTACGGGAGCAATCGGTTGCCCTAATCAAAAAAGCGAATCCGAATGCCGAAACAAATGATAAAGATTACGTTTTTATACATTTCATTTTAGAAAACTTACCACGCGGTCTTATTGGTTTGTTATTGGCAGTAATTTTAAGCGCCGCAATGTCTTCAACAGCTTCGGAACTCAATGCTTTGGGGAGCACAACCGCCATCGATCTTTACAAACGAAACGTTCCTGGAAAAAGGGAAAAACATTACGTTACCGCCTCACGAGGTTTTACGTTGCTATGGGGAATTATAGCCATTTTGGTAGCGTGCACGGCGAATTTATTTGACAATCTTATTCAGCTCGTAAACATTATCGGCTCAATTTTCTACGGAAATGTTTTGGGAATTTTCCTTTTGGCTTTCTTCATTAAATACGTGCGAAGTAAAGCAGTTTTTATCGCTGCTTTAATCACGCAAATAGTCATCATCTACTTTTATTACATAGACCTTATGCCCTATTTGTGGCTGAATGTTGCAGGTTGTGCTTTGGTGATGGGGATTGCGGTTTTACTTCAGGTTTTATTGCCTAAGAAGGATTCTGCTGAAATAACAATTTCAGAGAAATAAAATTCAAATGTCACACTGAGCGCAGGCGAAGTGCTAAACAGTCGAAATGCTAATGGGTTTCGACTGCGCTCAACCTGACATTCCGATTATTCTTAAAATCAATGCATACAAATATTATGATTACAAAAGAAATAGCTTATTCAATACTTGAACTCGCCATTGTTTCGGAAGGAAATTCAATTCAGAAAACCCTTCACAATTCACTTACATTGGCGAAGGAAGCAGAGAAATATAACTACAAGCGTTTTTGGTTTGCTGAACATCACAATTCTGAACATATTGGCAGCATCGCCACTTCCCTACTCATAGGTTATGTGTCGGAAAACACGGAGAAAATTCGCGTTGGTTCTGGCGGGATTATGTTGCCAAACCATTCGCCTTTAATTATTGCGGAACAATTTGGAACCTTGGGCCATTTATACCCAAACCGAATTGATTTAGGATTGGGCCGAGCGCCCGGAACCGACCAACAAACCGCACAAGCAATCCGATCCGATTTTATGCAGGCAGCGCATTCCTTTCCGAATGAAGTGAGTAAAATTCAAAACTACTTTTCTTCAGAAAACGCCAATTCAAAAGTTCGCGCTGCAATTGCGGAAGGTGTTGACGTGCCTTTGTATATTTTGGGATCAAGTTCAGACAGCGCGTATTTAGCGGGTGAAAAAGGATTGCCTTATGCTTTTGCGAGCCATTTTGCTTCCACACATTTGTTGAGCGCTTTAAAAATTTATCACGAAGAATTTCAGCCTTCGGAATTTTTGCAAAAACCATACACCATCGCGGGTATAAATGCAATTGTTGCAGATACCGATGAAGAAGCCGAACGAATATTCACCACATTAATAAGAATGTTTTTGGGCGTGTTAACCGGTGCGAGAGCTGCCTTGAAACCGCCAACGGATTTTAATGCGGAAATGCAGGAATTATTAAACCATCCCGCGCTCAACCAAATGCTGAAATATTCATTTGTGGGAAATAAGGAAACCGTAAAAAAACAAATTGAAGCATTTATCGCCGAAACGCAGGTAGATGAATTGATAGTCGTTTCAACAATGTACAACAGTGACGACCGATTGAAATCCACAAGATTGTTTGCGGAAATTATGATGGAGATTAATAAAATGGATTTGGTTTAAAAAAGTGCGATTGCCAAAAGAAGAATTTGCTATTGAGGTAGCTTAATAGAATTAGCCAAAACTTCTCTGTCGAAAAACTTGAAAGTTTTGGTAGGGGGATTTTTTTCTTTTTTATGAAGAAATGGAATTGCTGAATGTGAAAGCTTGAACTAGGATTAGGTTATAAAAAAACAAGCTATATTTGATTTTATACTTTTCACATATATAATTAATATAAACAAGTACATTTATTTGCGATTTAAGAAATTAAATTTAAAATTTTGAAAAAAAATCAGATGCAAAAAATTATGTTTTTTTTATTTAGTTGGTTTTTGATTTTATGTTCTTGCGAGCCGAAAACTGATAAAGCAAAAAAAGATTATAGTTTCGAATATGTGAATTTAAATAATCAAGAGATTGATTCAATATATAATTATCATAGTAATGATATTGTGTTTTTATCCTTTTATCCGGGAATGCATAATGACATTTATAGAAAATACTTAAAAATAGAAAAGGATAATCGGAATCTAACTTTTGGATCTGATGCTAATAAAGATTTTACTTATTATTCATTTGAGTTAGATTCTAGTCAGACAAAAAATTCACTGTTTAGCTCAAAAAATGCAATTAGCTTAATGATATCAATGCAAAAATATTCGGTTAATCTTAAGAGTAAAAACCCTATTAAAAATAGTCAGTATAATATGGCCATTCAACTTTATTACGAGAAATATGGATTC
The DNA here is from genome assembly GCA_963716065.1 of uncultured Flavobacteriaceae bacterium. Taxonomy (GTDB): domain Bacteria; phylum Bacteroidota; class Bacteroidia; order Flavobacteriales; family Flavobacteriaceae; genus Aequorivita. The sequence continues at coordinate 3,414,261 of OY970287.1, read as the reverse complement.
CCGAATGATACAGTTTTTGCCAACGAAAAATATACTTTATTCAAACAAAAAAATAAATTAATAACTTTTGAAATTGACAGAGATTCAATTTTGACAATAAAATATTGGACAGAAAGTTCATTAAGTAATTTCCTTAAAGTTTATCAAAAACAGATTGAAAGGGATAAAAAAAATAATGAGGAAATAAAAAAATCTGAATCAAAAAAAGAAAAAATTCTTGAAAAAATTTGAGGAGAAAAATTGCAAAAAAAAACAAATAGTAAATGCTATTATTTGCATATTCTGAAAGTTACTTTTGAAATTTCAGAATATTTTATAAATTTTTAAGTGCTAAAATACGTCACTTATGATAGTGGAGTATTTTAGCAAAATTTATATTTATGCCACCAAAAGAAGATTTACAATTTTACATTGAACAATTAGAACAAATTGAAAAAAACTTGGGGCTTGGAGCTCTAATATTTTTAATTTTAATAACAATTGCTTTTTACCTATTATGGAAATTTATAAATAAATCTATTGAGAAAAAAGTTGAAGAAACTTCTGAAAAAACTTTAAAGACCTATCAATCAAATATTGATAAGGAATTTTTTAAGTTTCAATCAATGCATCAAAACCAAGTCGATGCGATTTATAAAATCTATCAAGATTTTTGCGAAATGAATATGTCTATAGATTTTTTAATAAATGGCGAAAATTTTTCTTCATCCGAAAATCCAAGAGATATTATTAATCACATTATCAATTTGAGACATAATTTCAAAAAGACATTCCTGAAAAATAAATTGTTATTTGCCAAAGATTTATGCTTTAAAATTGAATCACTAATACCAAAAATTGACGAATTTATAAGTACATTTTCTAGTGGATTATTTCCAGAAATGTCTCCTGAAGAAAAACAAATGAATGCAGATTTAAATAATGGTGCAATATTAGCTGGAATTTGGAATTCTAATGCATTTGGGCCTTTGTTAATTAATATGAGTGAAATCTCAATAGAAATAGAAGATGAATTTAGAAAAATAGTTGGAACAAATTAAAATAGCCTCTGCCAGTTTAAAAGACTTAAGTTAAATTCACCAAAATTATTTTGACAAATAAATTTAAAATTATGGCAACAGAAAATAAAAAAATGAAAATGATGACATTGGACCAAATGAAGGAAAACGATATCGGTAAAGTTGGAACAGTAGAAAGAGACAAATACGAATTTGAATTACGAATGGAAGTTCTCGGGAATATGATAAAGTCAGTGCGAAAAGAACGGAATTTAACCCAAGAACAACTTGGGGAATTAATCGGGGTTCAAAAATCTCAAATCTCGAAATTGGAACGAAATACTAAAAATGTAACAATAGAAACAATTCTAAAAGTTTTTCAAGCTTTAAAAGCAAATGTGAGATTTAGTGTTGAAATTGACGAATCGGAATTTAAAGTTGCATAAACCCTTATTGCCATTCGGAAATAATTACTCCTTAAAAACCAACCTCGAAATCCTATTATTTCCAGAAGCAAAAGCAACGCTATCATTCACAAATTCAATAGCAAAAAAACCTTCTTTTGAAAGTTCTTTCCAGCTTTTTCCGCCATCGCCGCTAAAGGAAATTCCGGGCGAGCCCACAGCAACAATCCCCTGCCCCTCTGTTCCTGGAACAAATTTCACTGAGGAACGATAGCCGGGTTCTTTGCCGTTCGCAATGAGTTTCCACGTTTTTCCGCCGTCTTTTGTAATCGCTTTGTTGCCTTCGTTAAAAGGTTTGTCTTCCCAGTTTCCACCAAAAATAATTCCGTTGTTTTCATCACGAAAATCAATGCTATAAATTCCCGTCATCGCTTTGCCTTGAACGATTGGCGTATCAAAAACTTCCCACGTTTTGCCTTTATCGGCCGTGTGCATTACTCTCGATTTTCTTCCGCCCGTTGCAACCCATGCGTGATTTCCAAAAATAGCAATATTACTGTTGCTTGCTGCAAAAGCTGCTTCGCCCTTTTCCACTTTCGGCAAAATTTCACACGGGAGTTTTTCCCAAGTATTTCCGCCATCACGGGTAACGATTATCGACATACAATTTTCAACGGGATCGCCAATAGCAATGCCTTCAGTTTCGTTCCAAAATTTCATAGAGTCATAAAAAACATCATCGCCTTTTTCATTGTAAACTTCTTCAATATTAGTGGCTTCGCTACCGTTAAAACCAATTTTATAAAGCACAGCAGGATTGGCAATGCTCAACACAAAAATCGCGTCTTTATTCGCGGCGACAGAACGAAAATGAAGTAACGAATCACCATATTTTATAACCGCAAGTTTTGGGGTGTCGCCATCAATCAAACCCACTTTTCCTTTGTCGGCCGCAAACCAAACTCTGTTTTCGTCCAAAGGCTCAATGGCACGAATGCTCAAACTATCAATAAATACAGGAGTAATTTCAACAGAAGTGAAATCAAATTCAGTTTTCTTTTCACAGGAAAAAAGGAAAAAAACCGAACAAAGGATAATTATGAATCGCATCATTTTAAATTTCTTCAAAAGTAATGATTCTAAAATTCCAAACCACAAAAAAATGTCACCCTGAGCCTGTCGAAAGGCGAAAAACCAAATCCCAAAAAAAAATGGATTCCATAATTTAGCATTTCGCATTACATTTTACTTTTTACTTTTTACATTTTACGTTTCTCATTTCTCACTTCACATTCCCTATTTCACATTTAAAATTTCGTATTTCCCATTTCCTATTTCATAAATCAAAATTGTGATACCTTTGCACCCAATAAATAACACTAATGAAATTACACCGAAACCTCGTATTCGCCACAATAGATTCGCTTCATCAAATTTTTAATGAAGGCAAGCAAGCCGACAAAGTTTTGAAAAACACATTGAAGCTCGACAAACGTTGGGGCGCGCGCGATAGAGGCTTTATTGCTGAAACTACGTACGATATTGTTCGCTGGAAAAGATTATATGCCGAAATTGCTGAAGTACGCGAACCTTTTGACCGTCAAAATCTTTTCAGACTTTTTACCGTTTGGGCAACTTTAAATGGAATTACAATTCCAGATTGGAAACAATTTGAAGACACGCCAACTCGCCGAATTAAAGGAAAGTTTGACGAGCTTTCAAAAATCAGAAAATACCGCGAATCCATTCCAGATTGGATGGATGAATTGGGAGTAAAGGAATTGGGCAAGAAGTGGGATAAGGAAATTGCTGCTTTAAACCAATTGGCAGATGTGGTTTTGCGTGTAAATACGTTGAAAACCACTGTTGAAAGTCTTCAAAATGAATTGGCAGATTTAGAAATTGAAACAGAAACCATAAAAGGCTATCCCGATGCTTTAAAGCTGAAAGAACGCGGAAATGTTTTTACAACCGAAGCCTTTAAAAATGGTCTTTTTGAAGTGCAGGATGCAAGTTCGCAACGCGTTGCTGAAATTTTAGACGCTAAACCCGGAATGCGCGTGATTGACGCTTGCGCCGGAGCTGGTGGAAAAAGTCTTCATATCGCCACAATGATGGAAAACAAAGGGCAGTTGATCGCGATGGATATTTATGAAAGTAAACTGAACGAGCTAAAACGTCGTGCAAAACGAAACGAAATTTTCAATATTGAAACGCGATTGATAGAATTCCACTAAAGTGATAAAAAAATTAATTGACAAAGCTGATAAGGTTTTGATTGATGCGCCCTGTTCGGGATTGGGCGTTTTAAAAAGAAATCCGGATTCAAAATGGAAAATGCAGCCTGAGTTTTTAGATAACATTCGCGCTACCCAAAAAGAACTTTTGGACAGTTATTCCCGAATGGTAAAACCGGGCGGGCAATTGGTTTATGCTACCTGCTCCATACTTCCATCGGAAAACGAAAAGCAAGTGAAAGCATTTTTGGCAAGGGAAGAAGGAAAAAACTTTAGCCTTTTAAGTGAAGAAAAAATATTGCCAAGTAAAAGTGGTTTTGATGGTTTTTATATTTCGTTGCTTCAGAAAAAATAGAATCTAATTAAGTATCATTTAGAAAGAAATACGGCAAATAAGCCGCTTTAATTTTATAGAATTATCTTCAAATTTGGTTAACTTTGCGCTTTCAAAATTCACAAATAATCTACAAGAATGATTCACTTTTTTGGGAACATAAAAAACACTGTTTTTGCAGTCCAAACCAACGGAAATATTTCAGAAGAATGCAATAAAAAATTGTCGTGGCTTTTCGGCAACCAACCAAAAATAGAAAAATCCGTCCTGTCCACAAACACGGCGGATTTTTTTATTGGCCCCGTGCCGCAATGATTACCCCGTGGAGCACGAATGCCGTTGAAATAACACAGAACATGGCGGTTGCAGGAATTATTCGCATTGAAGAATTTCATAACAGTTCTGTAGAAAAGGGAACTTTTGACCCCATGCTTTCGCAGAAATTTCCGGAATTGAACCAAGATATTTTTGATATTCACATCCAACCGGAAGGTATTTTGGAGATTGAAAATATTAGTAAATACAACCAAAAAGAAGGTTTGGCGCTAAACGCGGAAGAAGTTGAATATCTTGAAAATCTGTCAAAAAAATTGGGCAGGAAACTTACCGATAGCGAAGTTTTCGGCTTTAGTCAAGTAAATAGTGAACATTGCCGACACAAAATTTTCAACGGCACTTTTGAAATTGACGGAAAGGAAATGCCTACTTCCCTATTCAAATTAATTAAAAAAACTTCCGAAGTAAACCCAAACGATATTGTTTCGGCATATAAAGACAACGTTGCTTTCGTAAAAGGTCCAACGGTGAAACAATGGGCACCAAAAAGTGGTGATAAACCTGATTGGTACGAAGAAAAAGATTTTGAAAGCGTGATTTCAATTAAAGCCGAAACGCACAATTTTCCAACCACAGTGGAGCCATTTAACGGTGCCGCAACGGGAAGTGGTGGTGAAATCCGCGACCGATTGGCTGGCGGAAAAGGTTCGTTGCCATTGGCGGGAACCGCGGTTTATATGACTTCCTATTCAAGATTGAATGACGAAAGACCTTGGGAAAAAAGTATGAAAGAACGCGATTGGCTGTACCAAACGCCACTCGATATTTTAATAAAAGCCAGTAATGGCGCTTCAGATTTTGGAAATAAATTTGGGCAACCTTTGATTGCTGGTTCTGTTCTAACATTCGAACACGAGGAAGCCCCCTCCGGCTCCCCCGAAGGGGGAGAGTTAGACTCTCGAAAATTGGGATACGATAAAGTAATAATGTTAGCGGGCGGAATTGGTTATGGAAAAGCAGATCAAGCTATAAAAGGAAAACCACACGAAGGCGATAAAATTGTAGTGCTCGGTGGTGAAAATTATAGAATTGGAATGGGCGGTGCTGCCGTTTCTTCAGCAGATACTGGCGAATTTCACAGCGGTATTGAATTGAACGCAATTCAACGAAGCAATCCAGAAATGCAAAAACGCGCCGCAAATGCAATCCGCGCGATGGTGGAAAGCGATGAGAATCCAATTATTTCAATTCACGATCACGGTGCTGGCGGCCATTTAAATTGTTTGAGCGAATTGGTTGAAGACACTGGCGGTAAGATTGATTTAGACAAACTTCCCGTGGGCGACCCTACTCTTTCCGCTAAAGAAATTATGGGTAACGAAAGCCAAGAAAGAATGGGCATAGTTATCGCGAAAGAAAATTTAGACAAACTTAGAAAAATTGCAGACCGTGAACGTGCGCCAATGTACGAAGTTGGCGAAGTTACGGGCGATAATCGTTTTTCTTTTGAAAATAAAAATGGCGAAAAACCGATGGATTTTGCCCTTGAGGATATGTTTGGCAGCTCGCCAAGAACGGTGATGCAGGATAAAACCATCAACAGGGATTATAAAAATCCGAATTACGACGTTTCACGGATTAAGGAATATGTTGAACATGTGCTTCAATTAGAGGCCGTGGCGTGTAAAGATTGGCTTACACATAAAGTTGACCGTTGTGTTACGGGCAGAGTTGCCAAGCAGCAAACCGTTGGACCTTTGCAACTTCCGCTTAATAATTGCGGCGTAATGGCGTTGGATTATCACGGGAATGAAGGTGTTGCAACGAGTATTGGTCATTCGCCTTTAACGGCTTTGATTGATCCTGCTGCTGGTTCGCGAAATGCCATTACAGAATCGTTGACGAATTTGGTTTGGGCGCCTTTGAAAGATGGATTGAAAAGCGTTTCACTTTCGGCAAACTGGATGTGGCCTGCAAATAACGAAGGAGAAGATGCGCGTTTATATGCGGCGGTGAAAGCTGTTTCCGATTTTTCAATTGATTTAGGAATCAATGTTCCCACGGGAAAAGATTCGCTTTCCATGAAGCAGAAATACAAGGATGGCGAAGTAATTTCTCCCGGAACGGTGATTATTTCCGCAGCTGGAAACTGTAATGATATTAAGAAGGTTGTTGAGCCGGTTCTTCAAAGGTCCCAAGGCGTTGGGATGGGTAGTATTTATTATATTAACATTTCGCAAGACGACTTTAAATTGGGCGGATCTTCTTTTGGACAAATTTTGAGTTCCATCGGAAATGATGCGCCAAATGTGAAAAGCGCTGAATATGTAAAGACTGTTTTCAATACTTTACAACAATTAATTCGCGATGAAAAAATACTTGCCGGGCACGATGTGGCTTCGGGTGGATTGATTACCACGTTGCTGGAAATGTGTTTTGCAGATGTGAATTTGGGAGCCGATTTAAATCTTTCAACTTTAGGAGAAAACGATTTGGTAAAATTGCTTTTTGCTGAAAACTGTGGTGTTGTAATTCAAGCTTCTGAAGATGCTTCGATAGAAAAAATGCTTTCAGATAACAAAATTGATTTTAAAAAGATTGGAACTGTTTCAGAATCAAATTCACTTTCAATAAAGAATAACGATAAAGAATTAGAATTTAATATTTCTGAAATGCGCGATGTTTGGTATAATTCTTCGTATTTATTGGACAGAAACCAAAGCGGTGAAAAGGCTGCAAAAGAGCGTTTCAGCAATTATAAAAACCAACCGTTGAAGTTTGAATTTCCGAAGAGTTTCGACGGAAAGGCCTCCCCCAGCCCCTCCCAAGGAGGGGAGCGCCCTAAAGCTGCAATAATCCGCGAAAAAGGAAGCAACAGCGAGCGCGAAATGGCATATATGATGCACCTCGCCGGTTTTGACGTGAAAGACGTGCATATGACTGATTTAGTGGAAGGACGCGAAACTTTGGCAGACATTAAACTTATCGTTGCCGTTGGTGGTTTCAGCAATAGCGACGTTTTGGGAAGTGCAAAAGGTTGGGCAGGATCGTTTTTATACAACGAAAAAGCGAACAAAGCACTTAAAAATTTCTTCGCAAAAGAAGATACACTTTCCCTTGGGGTTTGCAACGGTTGCCAGCTTTTTGTAGAATTGGGACTGTTGAATCCTGAGGACGATGAAAAGCCGAAAATGCTTCACAATGCAACCGGAAAGTTTGAGTGCGTGTTTACTTCGGTGAAAATTCAGGAAAATAATTCTGTTATGCTATCCTCTTTCGCCGGAAGTACTTTGGGAATTTGGTCGGCTCACGGTGAAGGAAAATTTAGTTTTCCGAAAGCAGAAAGCCATTATAATATTGTTGCAAAATATGGTTATGATTCTTTGCCCGCAAACCCAAACGGAAGTGATTTCAACACCGCAATGATGACCGATAAAACTGGAAGGCATTTAGTGATGATGCCACATTTAGAGCGTTCTACCTTTCCTTGGAATTGGGCGTACTATCCAAAAGATAGGAAAACCGATGAAGTTTCGCCTTGGGTTGAGGCGCTTGTAAATGCTAAAAAGTGGATTGAAAAAAAATGATATATTTATAACAAATATTTTATCAATTTATGGGCGAAGAAATTAATAAACTTCATACAGTTTGGGAGAATACCCAACTAACTGCTACAAAGAATACATTTTTACCGCAATTTAAATTTGAAGAATTAATAAATTCCATAATAAGCACAGGCCCTTTTTATTACTATATAATAGACTTCTTTGACATGTCTTTGTCAAATGTAAGTTCATCTATAACTGACATACACGGTTTTGACCCCGCCACCGTTTGCTTCAACGATATTTTAGCAACTATACATTCTGATGATATGAACTTTGTTGCCGCTGCCGAGCAAGCCAATTTCGATTTTTTATATGGTAAATTGGGAAAAGAAAATGTTCTAAACTACAAATCTTGTTTTTCATTCAGAAGCAGGATGAAAGATGGCGAATATGCAATGTTAAACCATCAAGCACTTGTACTAACGATTGACGAAAACGGAAATTTAGGCAAATCATTAAATATACATACCCGTATAGACCATCTTATAAAAACCAATATTTATACACTGTCGTTACTAGGTTTGAGGGACTTACCCTCCTATTTTAATCTTCCAGTACCAGGCTATAGTAATATTTCCATAACATATTCTAAAAGGGAAATTGATATAATAAAGCATATTGCTGAGGGAAATACGAATAATGAGATAGCAGAAAAATTATTCATTAGTTGCTTAACAGTGAAAAAACACCGTAGTAATATTCTCAAAAAAACAGATTGCAAAAATACATCACAGCTTATAAGGCAATGTATTTTGCAAGGCCTTATTTAAAAAATACTCATTAAGGGGTATTGTTTCAAAACATAGTATATAAGTTATTTGTTAAAATATTAACAATTATGAAAGAAACAATACTTATTATTTTCTTTTTCATTTTTGGACTGAATGCACTTCCCCAACAACACTCCAATCAATTAATCGGTATTTGGCAACTCGATTCTATTTCCTATAAAAATAGTGTCGCCACCAATATTGAAGGACAAGAACAATTTCGCAATGTATATACTGCTGCATTATACAATCAATTGAATGATGAGCAACGCTTGGATATATATGAATTGGAACAAGTAAATGAAAAGGCTTCGGGATTTTTAGAGCTTTTTTACCAAACTGAAATTGAGTTTCAAACCAATCGCGCCTTTTATAACCGTTCAAAAATATCGGAACATACTACATCTGGGGAGTATTTGCTGGATTGTAAAAAACTGCTAATGGAATGGGAAACGGCGGAGAAAAACACTTTTAAGATTTTAAAACTAGATGTTTCAGAACTAATCGTGAAGGATTTGGATTTGAGGGTAACTTATTATTATAAACCTAAAATTAATTAAATTATGAGACAATTACTTTTTGTTGTTATTCTTGGATTTTTTCAAGGTGGATTTTCTCAGGAAAATCCAGTTATTAAAGGAGGAAATTATTTTATCAGCAATGCTGTTGGTTCATCTAATTTCGAACTTATTTCCTCAGATAAAACAAAGAAAGGATCTGAATTAGATTCGATAGAAAACAGTAATTATTCGTTAAGAGTTACTGGTATTGAAGCTGACACAGTTTATTTTAAATTTTGGCCAATTAAAGGTAAAAGCGATGAAGCTAAAGCTAAAAATAAAGCTTTAAATGGAGAGAATGATAAAGTATATAGTATGTCAATAAAAGACTTTAAAAATGCGACATCAATTGTATATAATAGAGTGGAATGGAAATATGGGATTTTTACAGTTCCTTTTAAATTAAGATTTAGTGATTTTATTTTTGAGTCCAATGTTAACATTGGAACAAGCATTGGTGCAAAAATAAGATTATATAGAAAAAAGAAAAAAGCTTTGCCTTTGAGCCGCTTTTAGGTATAGGTCTATCATCAATTTCGCTCAATAGCGACAATAGCGATTTTGAAGAAACCACTAATATAAGTGCATTTTCATTTAATGGGGGTCTAATCCTTCACATAACAGAAAATGTAAATTTGGGTGCAATTTTGGGATTTGATTTTTTATCTGATAAAGACCAAGAAAGATACAATTGGGTCCATAACAGGAATGGATGGCTTGGTCTTGGTGTGAATATATCATTTGGTACAGGATTGCCAAATACTAGAAGTGAAGGAACTAATAAATAAATATATTTATGGAAAAAATAATAATAATTTTTTTTGTTGTTTTCAGCATAGCTTGTAGCGCCCAATCAAATCCTAATAAATCAAAGTCTACAACAGAAATATGGTCGCTATCGCTTCCTGAAAGCCAAACCTATGGTCCGATGGATATTTATTTTGAAATTGAATACCATTTTGCAAAAAATATACAAACCAAAGAATTGATTTTACACTATAAATTTAAAAACATTAGGCATCACGTTAAGTTTGGTACACTAAGGTTTAAAAAAGACAATATAATTTACAGAGAAGATGAAATGAATATTATAGACGGACTAGCAGGTGAAGGTTTTCCTGAAATAAAAATTAATAGTTTGGTACTCAATATTGATGTTCCCCTATTAAAAGAACCAAACATTGTTATATCAAGTAATACTTTAACTAAAACTGTTGGCAAGAATATATTAAATGATTTTAGTATTGATAATTTAACATTGGATCTTTCCTCATCCTATTTGGAAATAGCAAATTTTACAAACACAGATAAAGTAAAAAAAAGAATAGATAAACTTAAAAAAAGCTAGTCTCAATAACCATTTACGTGAAGTCTAACATTAAATAATGTAAAACAAATTAATGCCATTTATACAAATATGGCATGACAATAGATTTATCGAAAAGCGGAGCACTAAAAAAATTTAATCGTGATTTTTATGTTAAATATGATGTTGAAATTAATGAAAAAACCGCATTTGAATGGTTTTCAAAAAGTTTAATTCCGAATTATGAGGAATCACTTTTTGCAAGATTTGGAAATCGATCAAAAAGTTCTCATTTTGAGTCCAATTCCTATTATGAATTAGCAATAATATATAAAGAGGGTAAGGTGGTTGAAAAGGATAAACAAAAAGCTAAAGAATTAATGAATAGTTTTAAAACATATAAATATAAATCACAATTTTAACAAAAAATTCTTAGCGTTATATATCTCATTTTAAAATTAAAAAATTATGTTATATATGAAAAACACACTAATAATCTTACTCCTATTCTCAACCGGCTTATTAGCCCAAAGCAACACCAACACTAACGCAGACTATAGTGACTGGGCAACATTTAAAAACCCTTATGAAGCACTGCAAATAAGATACAAATTAGAAAAACAAGACGGCGATGTAAGCTACTATAGCGCACAACTCAGAATTAATTATGACGAACCAACCCGTTGCGTTGACCGAAGATGTATGGGATATGCATTAACTCTTGGAATACCACAATTAAACGACAAAGATGTGGTCTATTTACATTACAAAATTTATTACCCATATAATCAGGTCCATACTATTCCAGAATTAATACCAATGAAAATGTCGTTTCCAGACGGTTCTAAAAGAATGTTGAAAAAAGATGGATTTTATTATGCCGCGAATGATACTGCTGAGCCAATTTATTTACAATATTTCTTTATTACATCTGCAGATTTAATATTGGAGGGTTCACCTCTTAAATTCAGAGATTTTGTTGAATTGGAAGCTGTTATTTTAAAATAGAAATGATTAGACTTTAAATTTCAATTTAAAACCCAACGATGACTTTCGAAGAAGCCTATAACACCTTTATAAAGGATAAGAAAATTATCTCTTGGGGATTTCAGCAACCCGTAAAAACGTTGTTACCGAATGGCTATTACGCTTATCCTGCCGGCTATTTCACAGTGTATGAAAATAACTATAAAATGATTTTTAACGGGGCATCCCTTGAAAAAGCAGATGTGCAGGAAGCGATGATTTTAGACCCAACGGGGTTGCCCGTGGGCAGAGATACCGAGACTATTTATTATTTTGAGTAAAACCAGTAACTCTGGCCTTCCACTTAAATTATATTTAAACATTTTACACTATAAACCCGTTGTGCATTTTAAATAATGCTGATTTTAATATTGTTAATGTTTCTCTCAAAGATAAATTTGTTGATGTACTGAATAGTTGTCAAAGCTGTTATCTTAGCGATTATCCTGGTTTTGAACCCCTGAAACGTTTTTGCATAATTACGTCTGATCATAAACTGGTCACATAATTGAGAGAATAGTGTTTCTATCCTTTTTCTTTTTTTTCTGAATATATAAGGTTGTTTTTTATAATCTTTTTGGTTATTCCTCATTGGTGTGTTGAGAGTTATGTTGCAAGTTTCAAAAAGGTTAAGTTGTATTTTTGCAGATAAATAACCTCTATCCCCAATTAATGTACAGTCGCTTATCTGCATCTTGATATCTTTTAGATAATTGATGTCGTGCACAGAAGCAGGGCTTAGGTCAATACTTTGAAAAACTCCGTTCACAGAGCAAACCGCGTGTAACTTATACCCATAATAATTAGCACTCTGTGCGGCACAGTAACCCTTGTCGGGAAAAGAAAAATTGTCTTCTTTGCATATTTTGGAACGTGAACTGCGAGACAGTTTACAAACCTCTAAAGGCATACTGTCGACCACAAAATAATCTTCAAATTCATTAAAATGTGAAGCTAATTTTAAACGGATTTTATCAAGCTCATTGGCAAGCTTTCGTCTTCTTCTGTTGTAAACACTCCGTTCAATTTTTGTCCCGATGATTTTCGGAAGCTTTCTGAAAAGATCGTTTTCGCTATCTATACCCATAAACTCAGCTGTCAAACTCAAACTTATCAGTTCTAAGTCACTAAGCTTTGGTTCACGCCTTTGATAGGGTAAAAGTTGATCTTTTGATATTTTCCTCAAAACTTCCAATATTCTTTCGTAATTTGCATTTAAGTTGTTCATTATTAATGTTTTATATATAAAACAGGTTACTGATTATCAGTAAGATGAACAACTTTTTTCCTTTAAATCATAATGCACAACGGGTTAATTACTATTTTTTGTTACACAAATAAATCAGCATTCCTCCAGTTATAAACATCAATAAACTATATACTGCAGGCACGATTGCAAATGAAGCATTGTCTAATAACACAACTGCAATTGTAATCGCCAATGTACCATTTTGAATTCCCGATTCAATAGAAATTGAGCGCGCCGCTGCCTTTCCCAAACCAAACAATTTTGCCGAAAAGTAACCCACTACCATCGTTACAACATTCAGCACCAATGCAGCAATCCCAGCCTGCTCAAAATAGGAAACGAAGTTGGCCCTTTCTTTAATTACCAAGCCAACAATAATTAACCCCAATACAGCGCCAGATGCAATACGTACAGGCTTTTCCATGCTATCCGCAAAAGCTGGACGGTATTTGCGCACCAACATCCCAATAATAATAGGTATTACCACTATCACAAAAATTTGGACTATCGTTGAAAGCACATTGAGTTCAACCACTTGACCAACACCCAAAAAATATTCCAAGGAAAAATTTACTATAAATGGAATTGTTAAAATTGTAATCAAACTACTAAAAGCCGTAAGTGTAACCGAAAGCGCCAAATCTGCTTTTGCCAAATGTGAAATTAAATTTGAAGTAGCGCCGGGACAAGCTGCCAAAATCATAACTCCTATTGCTATTTCGGGCTGCATTGGGAAAAGTAACGTAATGCAGAAACCAATTAGTGGCAACAGCAGCAGCTGATTTGCCAACCCAATAAAAATAGCTTTTGGATAGCGGAATATTCTTTTAAAATCTGCTCCTTGAAGCGTAAGCCCCATTCCTAACATAATAACTATTAGCGATCCGGCGAGGATAATAGTAGAGATAGAATCCATTAATTATTATTTTAAGGAAAGATAGTCAATTTGTTTTATGGTTGGTATCTAAGCATTTATCACAAAAAATTTTTTTAGCTATATTTATACTTTCTGCCCGTTCAGTACTTTAAAGATTTTTTGTGGTGGATTATGAAAAATTAAAATTGAACATAAAATATCTTTAAAATGAAAAAAATATTTTTGATTTTAATATTAACATCAGCTATCGGTTATTCTCAGACGAAAGAGGAAACTATCGATTGGTTAAATAATAAATTTGAAGAGTATACTGATACATTTATGGGAAAGTTTGAAGTTCAAATTATTGATGATGAAAATTACGGAGAGCTACTTTATTTTAAACAAAAAACACGTAATCCATTATCAGACAGAGATATGTTTGAACATTATAGCTTTCTACCAAATGCAATTTCCTCTATAATAGTCTCAACAAAAATTAGAACAAATAATACACTTGATATTTTTATCATTTCAAAGGATAAGCGCATCTGGAAAGATGGAAAAAAATTCGTTTCAGAAGTTACAATTCCAATATCAAAATTAGGTCAAAATGAAATGACCGAACGAATTCAAAAGGGTTTGCTTCATTTATTGAAATTAATGGGGAATGATATAAAGCCTGAAAAAGATTTTTTTAAGAATTAATATGAATACCTTAGATACGCATTTGTATATCCGTAAACACTAATAATTGATAATTAATGTTTATCTTTAGTAAAATCTAAGATATGAATATTTTCAGTTTTACGGCAGAATTTGACAGCGAAGAGTCTTGCAGAAACCATTTTAAACAAGAGCGTGATAAAATCGGAGTTGTATGCAAAAAGTGTCAAAACACTACACATTATTGGATAAAGAGCCAATGGAGTTATGAGTGTAAAAAATGTAGAAGTAGAACCTCACTAAGAAGTGGGACAATAATGCAGAGTTCTAATCTATCTTTTATGATTTGGTATAAGACGATGTTTTTGTTAACAGCGACCAAAAAAGGGTTTTCCTCCAAAGAGATACAACGTCAACTGGGTTTAAAACGTTACGAACCAGTTTGGGCTATGGTTCATAAATTACGAAAAGCGATGGGTAATAGAGATAATAGGTACACCTTAGAGGGTATGATTGAAATGGATGAAGGCTACTTTACCATAGAAGCCTCTGGGCAACAACACGCTGCACAAAAGGCTGGTCGTGGCAGTAAAACCAGATCTAATGTAATGGTAATGGCAGAAAGTACCGTTTTAGAAGATATAGAAACAGGAAAAGTAGAAAGACAATGTCGTTATTTTAAAGCTAAAGTTTTAGAAAACCATAATGCAGATGGTACTGACCAAACTTTTGAGCAAGCTATAGACAAAGAACAAACTATTGTGTTCACAGATAAAAGTACTTCTTATGTAAATATAGCTGATTATGTAGAGTTGCACATTAGTGAAAAGTCGGATGAAAACACCACAAAGGAAACCTTAAAATGGGTACATATTACAATAAGCAATGCCAAACGGAATTTTGTAGGTACTTATCATAAAATCAAAAAGAAATATCTGCAATTATATCTCAATGAATTTGTTTACAAACTCAATCGAAGGTACTTTGGAGAAAAGGTATTTGATAGACTTGTAATTGCTAATATTACTAGCTATGACTAATTACGGATATACAAATACGCATTATGAATATTTATCAAAATTATATTTAAGATTAAATGGATATATTGTTTCCAACTTAATAATTCATTCTAATGAAATTGGCGCTTCAAAATCTGAACTAGATATAATTGGAATAAGAATGCCGTATCATAATCAGATTGACAGAAATGTTACAACTAGTGAATTTTTGGAATGTAGAAAAGATTGCATTGAAATAATTATTGCAGATGTTAAAAATGTAAAAAACAATAATAAAGTAAAATTCAATGATGGTTTACGTAAACATAATTCAAGTGTTTTTAAGCTAATAGAATGGTTGGGCATTTATGAAAAAAATGAAAAAGATTGTGTGGAAAAATTTAAGCTATATTTAAATAGTCACGGATCAGAAAAATTTAAAAGTTTTACTCAATTTGAAGAGAAATTTTCGTTTGGTAATTTTAATTTCAAATTTACATTTTTCTGCCCACAACTTGAGGAGTGGAAAGGAAAGGGCTACAAATACATAAATTACTCCGAGGTTTCCGATTTTATATGGAATTGTTTGAATAGAACAATAGAAATAGAGAGTTGTTCTCGCTCTTACAATTATAAAAGGTGGAATGAGCTAGAAAAATACGTACGCTTTTTTAAACAATATAATATTCCTCCATCGAAGATTGAGTTTGAAAATTATTTTAAA
Source organism: uncultured Flavobacteriaceae bacterium (assembly GCA_963716065.1). Taxonomy (GTDB): domain Bacteria; phylum Bacteroidota; class Bacteroidia; order Flavobacteriales; family Flavobacteriaceae; genus Aequorivita. Next base: position 3,398,249 of record OY970287.1, on the reverse strand, counting down.
GAAATTGAAATATAAAAAACCGCAACCCTATCAGGTTGCGGTTTTTGCATTTTAAGCATTTCCCAATTCCTCCGCCACGGCGGATTAGGGGGCTTTTACTTTACCTCTTCGAAATCTACATCCTCAACATCGCTGTTTTCTTCTCCGTTTGAAGAAGCATTTCCAGCATCCTGTTGTGCATCACCCGTTGGCGCACCTTGTTGGTCTGCCTGGGCTTTGTACATTTCTTCGGAAGCGGTTTTCCAAGCTTCGTTTATTTTATCCAAAGCAGGCTGAATGGTTTCAACTTCCTTGGTTTCGTAAGCTTTTTTCAGTTCTTCCAAAGCATCCTCAATTGGTTTCTTTTTATCGTCAGATAATTTTTCGCCAAACTCTTTCAGTTGCTTTTCAGTCTGGAAGATCATTCCATCAGCTTCGTTCAGTTTATCTACTTTTTCCTTCGCGTTTTTATCGCTTTCGGCATTTGCCTCAGCATCCGCTTTCATCTTTTTGATTTCCTCTTCGGTTAATCCTGAAGAAGCCTCAATACGGATGTCCTGAGATTTGTTGGTAGCCTTATCAGTAGCGCTTACTTTAATGATACCGTTGGCATCAATATCAAACGTTACTTCAATTTGTGGCGTACCGCGCTGCGCTGGTGGAATACCGTCTAAATGGAAACGACCAATTGTCTTGTTGTCGTTCGCCATTGGGCGTTCCCCTTGCAATACGTGAATTTCAACACTCGGCTGATTATCTGCCGCAGTAGAAAATACCTGGCTTTTCTTGGTAGGAATGGTTGTGTTACTCTCAATCAATTTGGTCATTACACCGCCCATAGTTTCAATACCAAGGGAAAGTGGGGTTACATCCAAAAGAAGTACGTCTTTCACATCACCGGTTAAAACACCACCTTGAATTGCAGCACCTACGGCCACAACTTCGTCTGGGTTCACACCTTTGCTAGGTTTTTTTCCGAAGAATTTTTCAACCGCTTCCTGAACTGCAGGAATACGTGTGGAACCACCTACCAATATTACTTCGTCGATATCGCTTTTGCTTAATCCCGCAGCTTTCATTGCTTTTTCGCAAGGTGCGATTGTTCTTTTTACAAGATCCTCGATCAATTGCTCAAACTTTGCGCGTGTCAACGTTTTTACCAAGTGTTTTGGTCCAGCTGGCAGTAGCCGTTACGTATGGTAAGTTTATTTCAGATTGCGTAGTTGATGAAAGTTCAATTTTAGCTTTTTCAGCAGCTTCCTTCAAACGTTGAAGCGCCATTGGGTCTTTGCGAAGATCAAAATCTTCTTCAGCCTTAAACTCATCAGCCAACCAGTTAATGATTTTTTGATCCACATCATCACCACCCAAATGCGTATCGCCATCGGTTGCAAGTACTTCAAAAACGCCGTCACCCAATTCAAGGATACTAACGTCGTGCGTACCACCACCAAAGTCGAAAACCACAATTTTCTGGTCAGTTCCTTTTTTATCAAGTCCGTACGCAAGTGCAGCAGCAGTTGGCTCGTTGATGATTCTTTCCACTTTAAGTCCGGCAATCTCGCCCGCTTCTTTGGTTGCGTGACGTTGACTATCGTTAAAATATGCAGGAACGGTAATTACCGCACGGGTAACGTCCTGTCCTAAATAGTCTTCAGCAGTTTTCTTCATTTTCTGAAGAATCATCGCGCTCAATTCCTGTGGGGTGTACATACGTCCGTCAATATCAACACGGGCGGTGTCGTTGTCACCTTTAACCACTTTATATGCTGCGTGTTCCGCTTCGCTTTTTGATTCGGAATATTTGTTCCCCATAAATCTTTTTATGGAGCTAATGGTCTTTGTAGGGTTTGTAACAGCCTGACGTTTTGCAGGGTCGCCTACTTTAATTTCGCCACCTTCCACAAATGCAATTACGGAAGGAGTTGTTCTTTTTCCTTCGGCATTAGGAATAACTACCGGTTCGCTACCTTCCATTACGGCAACGCAGGAGTTGGTTGTACCTAAGTCGATTCCAATTATTTTACTCATATCTATCGTTTATTGTTATTATTAAACTCTGAAAATTTTTATTTACGGGGTGTATAAAACAATGATTGTGCCAGTGGAAGGTTTATGACATGATGGCAGAAATATAAATTTCAAAAAAGTCAAATCCCAAATCCCAAATTCCAAATGTGACAGTTTAGACTTTTGAAATTTGAAATTTGGGATTTGGGATTTCTTTGATCCCGATAGCTATTGGGCTGGCAATTACTATTTGGAATTTACACACAACAATTCATCCCACTGTGTTGTAAACCGCGGGCTTCGCTCTTTTTTATGAGCTCCCACTCGCTAACACGCGTTCCCACCAATCCTGAGGAAATGGTGGCTTTTCCAAATTTATAATTTTTTAATGATGATACCCGTTGTGCATTTTAAATAATGCTGATTTTAATATTGTTAATGTTTCTCTCAAAGATAAATTTGTTGATGTACTGAATAGTTGTCAAAGCTGTTATCTTAGCGATTATCCTGGTTTTGAACCCCTGAAACGTTTTTGCATAATTACGTCTGATCATAAACTGGTCACATAATTGAGAGAATAGTGTTTCTATCCTTTTTCTTTTTTTTCTGAATATATAAGGTTGTTTTTTATAATCTTTTTGGTTATTCCTCATTGGTGTGTTGAGAGTTATGTTGCAAGTTTCAAAAAGGTTAAGTTGTATTTTTGCAGATAAATAACCTCTATCCCCAATTAATGTACAGTCGCTTATCTGCATCTTGATATCTTTTAGATAATTGATGTCGTGCACAGAAGCAGGGCTTAGGTCAATACTTTGAAAAACTCCGTTCACAGAGCAAACCGCGTGTAACTTATACCCATAATAATTAGCACTCTGTGCGGCACAGTAACCCTTGTCGGGAAAAGAAAAATTGTCTTCTTTGCATATTTTGGAACGTGAACTGCGAGACAGTTTACAAACCTCTAAAGGCATACTGTCGACCACAAAATAATCTTCAAATTCATTAAAATGTGAAGCTAATTTTAAACGGATTTTATCAAGCTCATTGGCAAGCTTTCGTCTTCTTCTGTTGTAAACACTCCGTTCAATTTTTGTCCCGATGATTTTCGGAAGCTTTCTGAAAAGATCGTTTTCGCTATCTATACCCATAAACTCAGCTGTCAAACTCAAACTTATCAGTTCTAAGTCACTAAGCTTTGGTTCACGCCTTTGATAGGGTAAAAGTTGATCTTTTGATATTTTCCTCAAAACTTCCAATATTCTTTCGTAATTTGCATTTAAGTTGTTCATTATTAATGTTTTATATATAAAACAGGTTACTGATTATCAGTAAGATGAACAACTTTTTTCCTTTAAATCATAATGCACAACGGGTTGATGATATTAATTTATTTTTTCGATGTTAGCATAAAAGGTCAACAACCCTTTTAGCATTAATCCTAATATATCAAAATGAAAAAAAAATTATTTTTAATCTTTCTGCTATTTTTAACCATAGTGGCTAATGCGCAAATAAGTTTTGATCCCCGATTATTAATTACCGATAATGATACCATTCAAGGAGCAGAAACTGCAATTTCCGCCGATATGGATGGTGATGGTGACAAGGATGTGCTTGTAACTTATTGGTTTGCAGATGTTATTGCTTGGTATGAAAACCTTGATGGAAATGGAAATTTTTCCTCGTTTAAAAGAATTACAGGAGGAATACTCATCGATGATCCAAATTTTATACAAGCTGCCGATATGGACGGCGACGGCGATCTTGATGCTATTGTAGCAAATTGGGGTTTCCATCCCAATATATCTTGGTTCGAGAATTTAGATGGTCAAGGAAACTTCGGTAACGGCGATGCCGTTACCGAATTGCATTATGCCTTGGTAGTACACCCTGCAGATATTGATAATGACGGCGATATGGACTTAGTTGCCGCAGGGGATTATCACCTTATCTGGATGGAAAACTTGGACGGATTGGGCAATTTTGGCCCACAAATAATAATCTCTGATTCCATAACGGTTTCGCAAGCATTTGAAGTAAGTGATATAGATGGGGATGGCGATATAGATATAACCTATGCAGATTTGGTGGATAATATGATAGTCTGGTTCGAAAACACAGATGGTCTTGGCTCTTTTGCCAGACAACAAATGATATCGGACCAAACCACTGGAACGAGAACGGTAGTAACAAAAGATATGAACCATGATGGAGACCTTGACGTTGTTTCCACTTCTTTTCCAAATGGAATTGTTTGGTTTAAAAATATGGATGGTCAAGGAACTTTTGGACCAGCGCAAATGATCTTTTCTACTTCTGAACCTATTTATGAAATATTTGTTGATGATCTTGACGCAGACGGAAACAATGACGTCATTGCATTAAATAATGATGCGGGAAAAATAAGTTGGTTTAAAAACGATGCATTAGGAAACTTTGGCCCAGAACAAATTATTCTAACAGATTTAACAGGCGCATCCTCGCTTTTTACCGATGATTACAATGGAGATGGAAAAATGGACATTCTTACAGCATCATTCAACTTTGATGATACCAAAGTAATCTGGTTGGAAAACCTTGGTCCATTGGGTATAGAAGAAAACACAGCCAATCTTTTTAGCATCTACCCAAACCCCACTGAGGGTTTGCTAAATATAAAATCTACCTTGCCTATTGCAGAAATAACAATATATAACAATCTGGGGCAATTGCTTTTCACTTCCGAAGAAAAAAACCATATGGATATTTCAATTTTAACTGAAGGAATTTATTTCGTAAAAAATTATGGGTGAAAACGGCGCAAACTGAAACTAAAAAAATTGTAAAAAAATAAATTCATTTACATTTAAAGTAAGTAAGAAAAAACTTAATCCTACTAAGCATCCGAACAATTCCCAAATTCCAAAAAAGCAACTCTTGGAATTTGGGATTTTTTCATTTGGAATTTACTTGAAGTAATTCATCCCATTGCGTAGTAAAACGTGGGCTTCGTTCTTTTTTTGATGAGCTCCCATTGATCAATTCGCGTTCCCACCAAACCTGAGGAAATTGTAGCTTTTCCGAATTTTCTATTGATAGCATCGAAAGTTTTAATGAGTTTTTCATTATTTAATTTGGAAGGCTGGTGAAAAAGATTTCCCTGCACGTATTCCTGCGGAATAATCCCGGTTAAATCCACTCCTACTTTTTTATAGCGATACCCAGGTTTATAAATTTCTATCAATGCCTTTCGTGCCGCGGAAATAAGTTTGAATGTATCATTTGTGGGAATATCCAAAGTGACAGTTCGTTTATTCGAATATTGCTTATCTACATTGCTGTGATAATTGGTAACAATAAAAACGTGAACATAGGTAGCACAGGATTTTTGGGCGCGAAGCACTTCACTTACTTCACTGATGTAATAAGCACAAGCTTCTTCAATAAGATCCAAATCTGTCAATTTTGCGCCGAAAGATTTTGCGGTGCCTATACCTTTTTTGGGTGGCGGTTGGATTACAAATTCCTTGCACGGCTCGCCTTTCAATGTTCCCGCCACGTACGCTCCCCCACCACTGTCATTTCTTTCCGAACCCATTGCAGCGGGATTTGAGTAAATTGAAAGGCATTGAAAACCCCAATATTTTTCAAGCGTTCGGCATGTTTTCTGCCAATCCCCCAAACGTCGCCAATATTACACCATTTTAACGCTTCAATTCTTTTTTCTTCGGAATCGATTACAAAAACATGGTTGTTTTCCAATTTCTTTTTTGAAATTCTATTTGCCAACTTTGCCAGTACTTTTGTGGGAGCAATTCCCACTCCCACGGGCAATCCCGTATTTTTAAAAATGGTGTCCTTTATTAAATGCCCGTATTTGTTCAATGAAAAATTATCCATTCCCGAAAGATCTACAAAAGCTTCGTCAATGCTGTAAATTTCAACATTGGGTGAAAACGTTTCCAAAATGTTCATAACCCGTTGCGACATTTCACCATAAAGCGTATAATTTGAAGAAAAAAAATTCACTTTACGCGCAATCAACTGGTCCTTTATTTTGAAAACCGGTTCAAACATTGGAATGTCCGTTATCGCCTTTGCCTCTTTGTTTGCAGCAATCACGCACCCATCATTATTACTTAAAACCACAACTGGCTTTCCCAAAAGATCGGGACGGAACACCTGCTCGCAACTGGCATAAAAACTATTGCAATCAACCAAGGCAATCATCGGGCATAATGAATTATATAGGTTATAATCCCCCAAACGGTAAACTCTTCTTCAGAAAAACCGAATGGAATACGCTGTATTTTAAATTCGCCTTCCTGAATTACAAGGGCCAAATCATCAAAATTTCGGGCAAGGGAGCGATCAATAATCAATACATCTTTATCAAGAATGGTATGTTCTACAAACGCATCTCCATCAACACGCACAAAAAAAGTAGCATCGCGGTTTGCAATCAATTCTTGATTTAAATCTACAGTAGGCTCCAAATAATGTGTGGCAGGACTTGTAAAACCAGTCTGTTTTGAAACGCCCGGCTCATGCCGATTTTTTACTTTTGTGAGTTTTCCTGAGGTGAAAATTTCCATACTTCAAAAATAGGAATATTTCCTATTATATGGAATATTTCCAAATAAGTTTGTGTTTATTTTTTTGAAGGCTTTTTCTTCGGATTTTTCCAAGTATTGAAGAAAGCGTATACTATTATGTTGCCTCCTCATATTTCATAAACGATGAAATAGGGAAAATCAATTATAAATGCTTCGTGATAAGGATTTTGTTTGGAAAGAAAAAGATAAGGGTTTTGAAGAATAAGTTCCAGAAAAATGTCAATTTGTTCTATAAATCTTTCACCCAAACCAATACTCTTGGATTCGTAATATGCATACGCTTCAATAAAATCAATGTTGGCCTCCTCTTTAATATGAAGTAGATACTTCATTTTTTAACATTACGCGCACTCTGTTTTACTTGCTCCCAACTTAACGATTTGCTTTCACCAGCAATATGCCGCAACCTACGTTTCTCAAGCATTTCGCATTGTTTCTCGGAAAGAGTATTTTCTACATTCTCATTGTTCTCATAGCTTTCAGCAAGAGCTTTCATTAATTTTAAAAGCCGCTCATCTGCTATTTCTATGTGATCGAGAACGCTATTTTTTAATTCTGAAATTTCCATGGTTTTTTGCAGTAATTATGTAAATATACAACACAATGTCAAATATTGGAAAGGTTGTTCAAATTCTAAAACATACCATTATATTTGTTCAAAAGAAGATTGAATGGAAAGTATCAGCGTTTTTGATATGTTGAAAATTGGAGTTGGTCCGTCCAGTTCCCACACTTTGGGCCTTGGCGTGCCGCGTTGCGTTGGATTGGTGAGTTGAAAGAGAAAAACCAATTTGAGGAAGTTGTGGAAATTTCGGTTGACCTTTATGGTTCATTGTCATTAACCGGAAAAGGACACGCTACCGATATTGCAGTAATGTTGGGGCTTTCAGGTTTTGATCCCGTAACATTTCCTATTGAAAATATTGAAAAGGAAGTAGCATTTATAAATTCAGAAAATAAATTGAGATTGAATGGCGAATTGGAAGTTCCCTTTTTTCCGAAGCAAAATATCATTTTCAACCGAAAGTTTTTAGAATTTCACCCAAACGGAATGACTTTTAAGGCAACGCTAAAAGACGGCTCTAAAAAATCTTCTTCCTTTTACTCGATCGGTGGCGGTTTTACAGTGAAAAAAGAACGAATTCGGAAAAAAATAAAACTGGCGAAATTTGCGCAATTTCCCTTCCCTATCGAAAAAGGAACCGAACTTTTGGCATATTGCAAAGCTGAAGGAAAAAGCATTTCAGAAATTGTTTTAGAGAACGAAAAATCACTACGTAGCGAGGCTGAAATAAACGACGGCTTAAAGAAAATTTGGGATGTCATGCTAGATTCCATGTACGTTGGCGCCCACACCGAGGGGATTTTACCCGGCGGACTCAACGTTACGCGAAGGGCTTTTGAGATGAACAAAAACCTAATTGGCGATAGCAAATATTCAAATGCCGAGGAATGGATTGCCGCAATAAGAAATACGGAAGTAAAATTTCGGCAAATCTTGAAATGGGTTTCGTGTTTTGCCCTTGCCGTAAATGAAGTAAATGCATCATTGGGACGCGTAGTTACTGCTCCCACAAATGGAAGCGCAGGAGTAATTCCTGCAGTGATGATGTATTATATGGTGATTGAAAACCACGACGCCAATTTTGAGGACGTTCGCAGATTTTTACTAACCTCGGGTGAAATAGGGAGTATTTTCAAAAAAGGCTCTACCATTTCTGCAGCTATGGGCGGATGCCAGGCAGAGATTGGTGTTTCTTCCTCAATGGCTGCGGGAGCACTTTGCGAATTGATGGGCGGAACTCCCGATCAATGTTTAATGGCGAGCGAAATCGCGATGGAACATCACTTGGGAATGACCTGCGATCCTATTGCCGGTCTGGTTCAAATTCCTTGCATAGAAAGAAATGCAATGGGCGCAATAAAAGCTATAAATGCTTGCGAAATGGCACTGGATAGTGACCCATCAAAAGCTAAAGTACCACTCGATAAAGTAATTGCTACGATGTGGGAAACCGCTAAGGATATGACTTCAAAATATAAGGAAACTAGTGAAGGTGGCTTGGCGGTTCAGGTGAATATTAGTGATTGTTGAAATTAAATTCCAAATCCCAAATCACAAATTCCAAATTCCAAATTCCAAAATCGTAAATCGTAAATCGTAAATTATCTACAATCTGCTTTTCTTCGGGAATCGATTATGTGGATTATTTTCCAACCATCATCAAATTTTGCTAGCGTGAAACTATTGGCTCCACAATGCAAAAAAGTTTCATTTAACCAAAATTCATAGAGCGTCCAAACGTGGGCGAGATTTCCGTCCATTTCAACTTTATAATTCAACAACCGCTCATCCCATTTTTGATCTGCCGCACGATTTGCAATTGCAATTATAAAACCATCGGCATTATCACTGTTTACTCTGTTGTTACCATTTTTATCTGCATACGCGGTTTGCATCATCATATTTTCAGCTATTACTGACTTCATTAAAACTGTGTCTCCTTTGTGGAAACCTTCAAAAAAAGTATCAATAATTTTCTTTGCATCTTCTTCAGAAAAAGCATTTTGCGAAAATGAATTTGTAAAAACTGTAAAGCAAAGTAGAAAGACGGAAAACTTCATAAGTACATATTAAAGGAGTGAACTTCAAAATTAGTACTTTTACCCTCCAATTTGTTACAATATGAGCACAGCCAAGAAAGAATACAAACGCATCACTACCAAAACGCTGGTAGATATGAAAAAGAAAGGCGAAAAAATATCCATGCTTACGGCCTATGATTTTACGATGGCGAAGATTGTGGACAGTGCTGGAATAGATGTGATTTTGGTTGGTGATTCTGCAAGTAATGTGATGGCTGGGCACGAAACTACCTTGCCCATAACGTTGGATCAAATGATTTATCACGCGGCCTCTGTGGTTCGTGCCATTGAGCGTAGTTTGGTTGTGGTGGATTTACCTTTCGGAAGTTACCAAAGCGACCCAAAAGAAGCTTTGCGTTCTGCCATTAGAATTATGAAGGAAAGCGGTGGCGCACGCCGTAAAGCTGGAAGGCGGAAAAGAAATAAAGGACTCCATAAAACGGATTTTAAACGCGGGAATTCCAGTAATGGGCCATTTAGGATTAACCCCCCAATCTATCTATAAATTCGGAACTTATACAGTTCGAGCAAAAGAGGAAGAAGAAGCAGAAACATTACTCCAAGATGCAATTTTACTTGAAAAAGCAGGTTGTTTCGCTGTGGTTTTAGAAAAAGTACCAGCCAAATTAGCAAAAAAAGTAGCTGAAACTATAAGCATTCCAGTAATAGGTATCGGTGCCGGAAATGGTGTTGACGGGCAGGTTTTGGTAACTCACGATATGATTGGGATGACGCACGAATTTAATCCGCGTTTTCTTCGACGTTATTTAGACTTATATACTGAAATGAAAAATGCTTTCACACAATATAGTAATGATGTGAAAAGTGGCGACTTCCCGAATGAAAGTGAACAATATTAGATAGATCGATAATTAGATTGTTGGATTATTAGATCTTTAGACTAATCCAATAATCTGAAGATCTAATAATCCAACAATCTAAAAATCCAACAATCCAGCATACATAGCACAAAAGATAATCTTCAAATTTTGTTTGAAGACAATCACCTAATTGTTATAAACAAACGCCCTGGCGATATTGTACAGGGTGATAAAACTGGTGACGCTCCCCTTTCCGAAGTTGTAAAAGATTATATTGCCGAAAAATACAATAAACCTGGCGCAGTGTTTTTAGGCGTTGTCCATCGTTTGGACCGTCCCACAAGCGGGATTGTGGTTTTCGCAAGAACGTCAAAAGCATTGGCACGTTTGAACAAAATGTTTTCTGAAAGAGAAACCGAAAAAATATATTGGGCTGTCGTTAAAAATGCACCACCAAAAACTGAAGATACACTTACGCATTATTTAAAAAAAAATCCAAAACAGAACAAATCCTACGCTCACATTAAAGAAGTTCCAGAAAGCAAAAAAGCTGTGCTTCATTATAAAATCCTGAAAAAATTAGATAATTATTATCTATTGGAAATTGTTCTGGAAACCGGAAGGCACCATCAAATCCGTTCGCAACTTTCGGCTATTGGATGTTCCATTAAAGGCGATTTAAAATATGGTTTTGACAGAAGCAATGCGGACGGAAGTATCCACCTTCACGCAAAAAAGTTGACACTAATGCATCCCGTTTTAAAAGAAGATATAACACTTACAGCACCTTCACCCGAAGATTCTATTTGGAAGGCTTGTAATTAGATTTTTGTCAAATTATTTTTTAGCGCAAAAATAACCAACCCCACTCTATTTTTAATTTTCAGTTTTCTGAATAAATCCTGTCTATAACCATCAATGGTTTTCGGGCTTAAATCCATCACATCGGCTATTTCCTTATAAGTCATTTCGGAACATGCCAACTTAATAAAAGTCATTTCGTTTTCTTTAAAATCCAAAAGAGATCCATTTTCAAAAGAATTTAAGGAATGCAGCAAGGTTTCCGATACTTTTTCAGAATGGTAATATCCTTTTTCAATCAGTTCCTTTAAGGCAAGATTTAAAACCTCAGGATTTATGTCCTTTAATAAATACCCCTTAGCGCCTTTACGTAACATTTTTAGAATTGTTTGCTCATCATCCTCCATTGAAAGCGCCATGATTTTTATATTGGGATGATATTCTGAAAGCCATTCAGCGGTTTCAAAACCTCCCATAATTGGCATATTGATATCTAGTAGAATGATGTCGGGCATGTTATTGGTACCATCCCCAATACGTTCTTGAAGTTCCACCCCATTTTTAGCATGAAAAAGAACTTTAAAATTTGAAAAAGAATTAATGAGTTTTTCCAAAGAGCGCGCAAAAAGTGAATGGTCATCAACAATTGCAACTGTATGTGTTTTTTCTGAACTCATTGTGCGCTTTTATATGGATATTTTAAAAATAGCTTTGCACCTTTCCCAAGTTCTGAAACAATTGAAAAATCTGCATTTAAGAGTGCTGCACGACTTCGCATTGTTACCATTCCAGAACTATCTGTTTTCAAAGAGGAATCAAAACCAATACCATTATCATTTGCGTTGATTTCGAGCGTCTTTTCTTTATACTCTAAATGTACAAATAATTTTGAAGCTCTTGCATGCTTAATCACGTTTGAAAGAAACTCTTGCAGAATACGGAAAATGATTATTTCACTGGCACTATTTATTGGCATAATATCGCCTGTAATTTCAAGCGAAGCGTCCAAATAACCTAAACGCTTAAATCGATCCAATTCTACTTGTAGTGATGTTACGAGTCCATTTTTAAGCACTACATCATTATTGAGCACTTTAGAAAGTGATCGTATTTCCTGCACAGTTTCCTGAATAATATCTTTTGTTTCCTTAATTTGGTTGTGATAAGACTCTGGCGTAGAGTTCATTAAAATATTTAATTGAATGTTGGCCACGGAAAGCAATTGCCCTACATTATCATGTAATTCCCATGCAATATTTTTAAGGGTTTGTTCCTGTATTTCAATCTGCGAATTGGTAAGCTCACGCTGATAGCGCTGCTCTGCTTCATAGCTATCTTTAAGAAATTTATTTTTTCGGCGTTGGAAAGCAATTACAAAAACTATAGCAAAAACGGTAAAGAACAACAATACCGCAATGAAGTATACTATTAAAAGCTTTTCCTGCTGTAGTAAGGGTCCTTTTTCTGCGAGCATATTAAAAATCCGGCTGTATAGATAGAATATAGTAAGTAGTTGGTTCCAAAGATAACCTGCCTATACAAATTGACAAAGTCTGGATCTATAGAATTGCTATAGTACGAACTATAGAGAAATAAGGGAGTTGTGCATAAATGGAAAATCAACGCCCCAACGGAAACATAGAATGGTAAGCTTTTTTGAACTTGCAAAATCTGGTCGCTTTTCAACAATTCCAAATAGTAAAATGAAATGCTCAAAAAAACCAGAAGGGTTCCAAAAATATTTGTAATGGCCATAGAACCTGTAAAAAATCCATCGAAAAAAATAATTTCCAAAATGCTTACCAAAAAAAATACAATTGAAAAACGGTTAAGCAGTGTGATAGAATTTTTTGAAGTTAAGTACCACTTAAAATAATTTATGTAAAATAAGTAACTTATTATAGAATATAAATTTCCAGACCAATTGTTACTTTCGAACGGAGTATCAATTAAAAACGATAGAAATCCTGTTTTCACAAAATAGGCGTACCAACTAAATAGCTCTGAAAAAACAGTTATCCCTAAAAACCAAACTAAATATAAAGTCGGTTTTGATTTGTTTTTTCGATAATAATATATTCCAGTAATAAATGCTACAAGTTCAAATAAATTTATAAGTAAACCGGCTACCACTGAATTAGTAATTAGTTGGAGGAAAACCAGTAATACCCTTGTTGAAAGGCTCTAATTTATAATTATTAGGTGAGTTTGCAGTAACTCCCAAAGTTGGCGCCAAAAATACTGTGGCTTTATCAGTAAGATCATTATCATAGGCCGCAAAATAAATGCGGATACCCGGATTCAAAGTTTCAGAACCTTCCCTTATGTAATCCAAAAATTGCTGCAACTCTGCAACACTAAATAAAAATTCACGAGTATCGGGAGAGCCCATTGCTACTTCTATATCAACCGCGCGTGTAGCTTTCCAGTTATTCTGCAATTGTTTGGCTTCAGCCACGGTAATACAATTTGATGGTTTTGGCATAATTAAAATTATTTCTGGTTTTAGTTGTTTCACGAAAGTAGTAAAAACAATCACATAACATTTTCAATAATATAATAAACAGGGAAAATCCTATTTACTAAAAAGGCTTTTCCCTATTTCTTTGTAAGTATTTTCGATATTAAGAAATGGAATCCTTTTATAAGAGAATAGTAAAATACTGTTTTTTAACAAGTTACAAATTCATATATTTGAGTCTTAATTTCATTAATGATTTCTCACAATGATTTATGAAACTTGTCTCATAAATTTACTATCCGTCCTGATGCAACTACAATGAACGACAAAGTGATTTTTTTACTTTTAAATATCGAGGAAGTGATTTCCCTAAAGAACAATCCGAACTTTACAAAATTATATTTAGAAATTTCACCTAATATTTTATGGAAAATTTAGAAGCGAAAAAATCTTGGATAACAAAACTTTTAGATGTGGTTCATCATCTCTTTAGATCGTTCAAGAACTTTTTTAAATCTTCTATTTTAAGCCTTTTAATTATTCTTATCATTTTGCTTTTACTTACCCAAATGGATCAAGCCTTCACAATGATGGTCGATTTAATAGAAAGCAAATGGGTTTCCATGTTATTGGCGTTTGTATTTATTAATGGTCTGGCAGTAGCGCTCTCGCATTATCCAATATACACCTACTACGCGGCTGATTTAAACAATAGTGGCGATTATACAGAATGGCATGCCACACATCCTATTAATTGGTTGATTTTTAAAAAATTTACAATATATATCTATAAAACAATTGAAAATACGGGCTATAAACCAGATAATTGGGCCAATTATTTTCGTTATTCCACAGGAATTTTAATACATATTGTTTGGATACATTTCATCATTAGCAGTTTTCGACCAAATTTTATTTTTGAAGATTATGCATTTGATAATTATAAATTCATTATTTACATTTTATTGTTCGTTCCTTTCGTTCTTTATATCTATTTAAAGGAAAAAATAACCAAGCTTGAAACAGAAAAAACATCCAGTGAATTACCTGAAAAATTAACGCTATTCTATAGAAAGCTTGCGATTTGGTATCTTATTATAGCTATACTTTGCGTTGTTTTTTTGATCAATACACTTTCTATTGGAAATTTTAGCCCTGCGGGTTTTACCTTACTATTATTGACGAGTTACGCGTTCATGTTTAACTATATATTTTTTAGGCTCCTTCGGTCAAAAACTACTATAATTTTAAGCACCCTAACAAATTCAAAATATTTACCCGTTAGCATCTTTTTTGAACGTATCCATTTTTTGGAAAAATCGGAAAACTATACTTTAATTTTCTACTTAATCTTTTTGGGCGCAACAGTTTTATTGATTTTTTTAACCGTCGATAGTATTTTGGGGAATTCATTACTAAACGGAATCCCTATTCTATTGGCTTTTTTTTATTTCTATTATTTCATATTTGCCACTTTGGGTAAGTATTTTTTTGTTGTCAAAAAAAAGAAATTAAGAAATACCTTGAGTTACAGAATATTTTTAGGGGTAATTTTTATATTAATGGTACTTTTTACTATAACCAATTGCGCAGATATTGAGGTAAAAACACACCAACTTGATATAGTAAAAAATACAAAAGCAGAAATTCCGGAAGCTGTATTTATTGATAGTTTAAAAGCAAAAACGGATAATACGCTATTCTTTGTAGCTTCCCACGGGGGCGGATTAAAAGCTAACGTTTGGACGCTAAACGTACTGAATACCCTTCAAACAAAAACCGAAGGAAAACTTCTTAAACAAAGTATCGCTTTTTCTGGTGCTTCCGGAGGTTCGCTTGGTTTGGCTTTGTACACAGGTCTTTACAAAGAAGACGGGATTGATACACTGCGTATTAAAAAGAAAATTGATTCCCTTGCCAAACAAAACTATACCTCACTGGATTTAACTCTCACTTTTGGGCTGGATACCTATCGAAAAATCTGGCCGTTAAGCCAACGTATCGGGGTTCGGGATCGCCCCTATTATGCAATGTTGAAATATCAAAACAACATTCAGAATGAAAAATCCAAAACACTTTCCAAAACATCATTCCGCGATTATTGGAAAGAAGCATTTGTGAAAGACGGCTATTTTCCTTCATTGATTATGAATACGGCTGGCCAAAAAGGAAATCGTGGTATTTTTTGGTCGGTGAAACAAAATAACTTCAACGATATTTTTCCGTATGCAGAAAATTTAGCCGATTTGGCTGGCGATAAAACAATACCTTTTTATCAAGCGGTTTCCACTACAAATCGCTTCCCCATTTTCAGCCCCGCAGCAAAAATAAAAGGCCACGGTCACTTTATAGATGCTGGAGCAATTGACAATAGCGGGCTTTTGGGCTGTTTGGATTTGCATAATTATTTACTTCACAACCCAGTTTTGGGTGATAAACAGATTGCTTACATTGAGATTATAAATAGCAAAACCCTTTACATAAATTATTTGGTTGAAAAATTTAAGAAGGAAAACAAAATTGTACACATAAACAAGAATGAAAATGAATCGGACAATATTGTGGTCGATTTAGAAACTGGTTTAAACCTTGATAAAATCCCGGGATATCTTAGCGATTATATTACAAGTTGGGAAAAATCCCAAAACGGAAAACTGCGCTATTTTAAAATTTTTATGCCACACAAAATCTCTATTGATGAGGTTGAAGGATTTTTGAAAGGAACAATTACAAGGGCAAAGCTTGAAATATTTCTGGAAAAAGAAAATAACTTAATTCTTTCATTAACCGAAAAACCCGATAAATCCTTTTTTGATCCTTGGGAATTTTACGAACCTACACTTTCGCGGCATTTAAGTAAAAGCAGCCTTAATTATATTGATGCAATTCTTGAACATCCATTTTTAAAACAACAGTTTTCAGAAATCGAAAAAATTATAAAAACTAAAAAAATGGAAAAAAATATTAATCCTGAAATTGCTTTTTAAATTAAGAATCTATAATAAATATGAACACAAAGATAATGTGTGTCTTCAAAAGAAATCTGAACCCATTAATTTATTTTTCTCCAAGCATATTCAAAGTATAAATAGCAAAACTACCCAGCCAATGCCCACCCTCATAACTATCTCCAACCAAATTTGGGTAGGAATATACCACGTGTTCATTGGCGATATTTTTAAGGTGTTCATATTTTGGATATTGATTCGCCAATCCATAAAAAACCCACGCTCGGCTGAAATTCAAGCCATCCAAATGCACAAGTTTGCCATCGGTTCGGTCGCTCACCTCCCCTACTTTTAAATGATAATTTTCATTGGCAAGTTCCGGTAAAAACTTATGCAACCAACCCGTAAATTCTCCAGCGGAAAGTATCCTTCTCATAATATCAACTTCCTCCAAACAAGGCGAAAAAAAATCGTAGCCGCTGGGTTCCCAGGTTATCGGGCAGTTTTCATCATTTAAATAGAATTCCCTTGCGCGTTTTTTAATCAATTGCTTTAATTCTAAATCGCCAATAGCTTCAGCATAATCATACGCAAAAGTTAATCCGAAAGCTGTGTTTGTATGCTCGCCAACGCGTATTGGATAATTCAGTTTTGGAAGAAATTCTTTGTAGCGGGCAACAATTAAATCTGCAAATGGTTTTAGGTTTTTTTCAAGCTCTTTCGCCATTGGGTCGTCCCAATTGTGAAGTGTTTCAGAAAGTTTCAACAACCAAGCCCATCCATAAGTTCGTTCGTATGATTTGTTTACTTCCTTTTGAAAAAAAGCAACTTCAATTTGAACATTTTCGGCTGTAATTTTTTCTTTCAATATTTTTTTCACTTCTTCAGCTTTATCCATTTCTGGAAATTGCTGTAGCAAAGTAACCATAGACCAATAGCCGTGTACCGCACTGTGCCAATCAAAACATCCATAAAAAATTGGGTGGACAGAAGCCGGTTCAACCAAATCTGCTTTACTTTCTAAAGTTTCACCCGGTTTGTACGGATATTCTGTGCCAACACAGTGTAAAGGCAATTCGATGAGTTTATTTGCTTCCGCTAAAGTAAATGTGGGTTCCGGAAAGGTTTGAACCGAAATCTCTTCATTTTTTGAAACTTCTGAATTTTCATTTTGTTGGTTTTTACAACCGAAGATAATTCCAACTAAAAACGCAAAAATGAATTTATTCATAATTAAAGAATTTTATATAAAAGTAGCAAAAGTTGAAGCCACTAATTCACGAATAATTGTATAATATTCGTGAATTAGTGGCTTCTAAAATAAGCTAAAAAATTTATAGCTTCACATCCTCAAGCTTCACTTCTTCCCCATTTTTATCAAGAAGTTTTACTTCATCGAAGCCCATTTTTTTGAACTGTGCATATTGCGTCGCAGCATCTCCAACCACTAAATAAGCCATTTTCGAAGCATCCAAATATTTATTTGCAAGTGCTTTGTGTTGTTCCAAAGTCATACTTTTCACTACACTTTCTTCATTTTCAATATAATTTGCAGGAAGATCATATTCATTTATTTCCTGCAACATTCCAAGCAATGAACCTTGAGTTTCAAAGCGTCGTGCGTTTGATTTTATGAGTGCATTTTTTGTAAATTCCAAATCTTCGGGAGAAATGCCCTCTTTGTATTTTGAAATTTCATCTTTAAAAATTTGAACAGATTCACCAGTCGTATTAGTTCGTACACTTGATGAAGCCGTAAAAGTTCCCGGCATTTTGCTGCCGCTGAAACCAGTTCTTGCGCCATAGGTATATCCTTTTTCTTCGCGAAGAATAAGATTTACATTTCCAGAGAAAGAACCGCCCAATTTATAGTTCATTACTTCTGCTGGGTAAAAATCTTTGTCGGTTCGTGGCAATGCAATATAACCCACATTTATAACGGATTGTTTGGCATTGGGAATGTCAACAAAATATAGTGAAGCCTTATCGCGATTGTTTGCAATTGGATATTCTGGAATGGTTACTTCTTTTGCCAACCAACGTTCTTCCATTCCCTTCAAGTCTTTTAAAACAGCTGCTTTATCAATTTTTCCAACAACTTGAAAAGAGCTAATTGAAGGTGAAAAATTCTTATTGTAGAATTCCTTTAAATCATTCATTGTAATTGATTTCACAGATTCAACCGTACCAATGGTTGGATAACTGAATATATGGTTTTCGCCGTAAAGAATTTTGTTATAAATACGGTCTGCAACTACATTTGGGTTTGCGTCTGAGCGCTCAATTTGATTGATCGTTTTTGTTTTAATACGCGCCAATTCTTCTTCGTCCCAACGGGGTTCCAATAGAATTTCTGTGACCAAATCCATCGTTTTATCAAAATTACGAGTCAAGGTATTTCCCCGTATAACGATTGATTCGTCTGTGGTGTACATATTTATGCTTGCTCCCAAAAGAGCGATGGCTTCTTCCAATTCTTCCGGCGTTTTGTTTGCAGTTCCTTCCATCATTATATCGCTCATCAAATTTGCTACACCATTCTTCTGCATATTGTCTAACAAATGGCCTCCTTCAATCACCAAACTAAAATTTACGGTCGGAATTTCATTCTGCTCAATTCCAGAAACCTTTATTCCATTTTCTAAATTTGTTGTCCACATTTCCGGAATTGACAATTCAGGTGCCGAACCTTGAACAGGTGCCGTTGAACGGTCAAAATTTGAAGGTGTTTTGGCAACATCAGTACTTGCGTCTTCTACTTTTTTAGCTACATTTTCTTTAATTTCCTCTTCAACAACCTGTGCTTTTTCAGAATTTTCGGCAATTAAATTAAGTTGTCCTTTCGGGACGAAACTTGTCATAACATAGGGCTTACCATTAATATATTTGTTATAAACCCGCATTACATCTTCTTTAGTAACTTTTTTAATATTCTCAATATCTTTGGTTATAAAACCTGGGTCGTTTGTGAAAACATTGTAACGCGCCAATTGAAAAGATTTTCCCAAAACACTGCTAATCCCATTGTAGAACTGGGTTTCAAGACCAGCCTTTATTCTTTCAATATCAAGGTCAGTAACTCCTTCTTTTTCAAAAAGGGCAAATGCTTCAAAAATTCCTTTTTCAACATCATCTAAATCAACACCATTATTTGCTGTGATCCTAATTTGAAAATCACCCGCCAACTCGCTGGAACCATTATAGGCTCGAGGTTCTGCGGTAAGATCCTTTTCTTTTACCAAAACTTTATAAAGCGGTGCTTTTTTCCCTTCAGAAAGAATTTCCCCTAAAAAATTCAATGCGTAAGCATCATCTGTATATTGTTGCAATGTTGGCCAAACCATATTCAATTGTGGAGCAGTGGCAAAATTATCTTCGTGGTACAATCTTTTGGTTTCGGAAAGTGTTACTGGCTGTGGCTTTAACGGCTCAACTTCCTGACGTCGCTTTATTTCGCCAAAATATTTTTCAATCATTTTTTTGGCTTCAGCTGTTTCAAAATCACCGGCTAAAACTAAAGTCGCATTATTAGGTCCGTAAAAACGATCGTAAAATTCCTTTACATCATCAACGGTAGCATTTTGCAAATCTTCCAATTCCCCAATTACTTGCCAATTGTATGGGTGGCCTTCAGGGTACATATTTTTGTCAATTACCCAACCCGTGTGCCCGTAGGGATTGTTATCAACGCGCTGACGTTTTTCATTTTGAACTACTTCTTGTTGGTTGTAAAAAGCAGATTCAGTAACGGTATTTATTAAAAAACCCATTCTATCACTTTCCAGCCACATCACGGTTTCCATTGCATTTTTAGGAACTACTTCGTAATAGATGGTTCCATCTTTCCAGGTTCCCCCATTTAAAGTACCCCCGGCATCTTGAATAGTTTTGAAGAATTGATCTTGCGGTACATTTTCAGATTCCTGAAAAAGCATATGCTCAAACAAATGTGCAAATCCGGTACGCCCAGTTTTTTCGCGGTTTGAACCAACTCCATATTGAATGGCAAGCGAAACTATTGGATCGCTCTTGTCTTGGTGAAGAATTACATCAAGCCCGTTTTCAAGCTCATATTTTTCAAACTCTACTGAAAGTTTTGTGTTTTCATCTGTAGTTACAGATTGATTGTTTTTACAGGAAATTGTAAAAAGAGCTACCGAGGCCAAGGCCACGAAGCTCATTTTAAGAGAAGTTTTATACATAATTATTGGGATTTTTAAGAAAGTTTTAAAGATACTATCCGAAGTAAGTTTTAGTCTTAAAAAAAAGTTAAAAGGAAAATGAAATTTCTTCAAATTGACCTTTCACCCAAACCACCCATCCCGATCCAAACTCCTATATTGAATGGCTTCGGAAATATGGTTTCCAGTAATATTTGCCGAAGCTTCCAAATCTGCAATAGTTCTTGCTACCTTTAAAATCCTATCATAGGCGCGGGCTGAAAGATTTAACTTTTCCATGGCAATTTTTAAAAGTTGCAATGAAGCTTCATCCAATTTACAAAATTCCCGAATTTGCTTTACGCCCATTTGGGCATTGTAATGAATGTTTTCAAAAGTCAAAAATCGATCGGATTGTATTTTTCGGGCGTTGGTAACGCGTTCGCGAATAACGATGCTGGCTTCGCCTCGGCGTTCTTCGCTAAGTTTTTCAAAAGGAACTGGAGTTACTTCAATATGGATATCAATTCTGTCCAAAAGCGGTCCAGAAATTTTACTTAAATATCGCTGCATTTCAGCCGGAGAAGACAAGACCGGAGCATTAGGATCATTGAAATAACCACTTGGACTTGGGTTCATGCTCGCTACCAACATAAAACTTGAAGGATAGGTAACCGTAAACTTAGCACGGGAAATAGTTACATCGCGATCTTCCAAGGGTTGTCGCATTACTTCTAAAACGCCGCGTTTAAATTCAGGTAATTCATCCAAAAATAAAACTCCGTTGTGTGCCAAGCTTATTTCGCCCGGCTGTGGATATTGCCCACCGCCGACAAGGGCTACGTCAGAAATTGTGTGGTGAGGGCTTCTAAAAGGTCGTGAAGTCATTATTCCTCCTTTTTCCATCGTTCGCCCAGCAACACTGTGGATTTTCGTAGTTTCAAGACTTTCCTGCAACGTCATTGGCGGTAAAATACTCGGCAAACGTTTCGCAAGCATTGTTTTTCCAGAACCGGGTGGCCAATCAAAATAATATTATGACCCCCAGCAGCTGCAATTTCCATACATCGTTTTATGGATTCCTGGCCTTTTACATCGGCAAAGTCAAATTCTGGATGTTCTAAATGGTCGTAAAACTCAGCAACCATATCAACTTCAGTTTTTTCTAACGGAATGTTTTTATTGAAAAAATCGATCACTTCCTTAATATTCTCGATTCCGAAGACATTAATTCCTTCAACAATAGCGGCTTCCTTCGCGTTTTGTTTCGGGAGAATAAATCCCTTAAAACCTTCTTCTTTTGCTTTTAGAGAAATAGGCAACGCACCGCGTATGGGTTGCAGATTTCCATCCAAGGAAAGTTCGCCCATAATTATATATTCCGAAAGTGGATTTTGTTCTTCAATCTGTTCAGTGGCAACGAGAATTCCCATTGCCAAAGTAAGATCGTAAGCAGAGCCTTCCTTCCGAAGATCGGCGGGAGACATATTGAGAATCAATTTTTTTCCGGGAATTTTGTATCCGTTGTTTTGAAGTGCGGCGGCAATGCGAAAATTGCTTTCGCGAATTGCGTTATCCGGAAGGCCAACCAAATGGTAACCAATTCCATTATCAACATTTACTTCCACAGTTATTGTTGTGGCTTCCACCCCAAAAACAGCACTTCCAAAGACTTTTGTCAGCATGATAGTTCAGTATAAACGGGGAGTTTACAAATGAAAGATAATAAAAAATGGGAAATTTAAAGTTGGAAATTTGAAGTTTATGAACGTTCTTTAGAAAAAATTCTCAATAAACTCGAAGTTGAAGTGTTTTTAATATAAGAAATATTATCATTTTCAATAGCCTCTAAAGTTCCCTTTGCAACGGTTTTTCCTAATTCCACTCCCCACTGGTCGAAACTGAAAATATTCCAAATGATACCTTGAACAAAAAGTTTATGCTCGTATAAAGCTATAAGGCTGCCAAGATTTTTTGGCGTCAGTTTTTTTATTAGAATAGTATTCGTTGGCTTGTTTCCTTCAAAATTTTTAAATGGACTTTCAACCGTTTTGGAATTCGTTCCCTCCCAAAGAGATTCGGTTTGGGCGAAGAAATTCGCCATTAAAATATTGTGATTTTTTGTATTACCATGCAATGATTCGCAAAAACCAATAAAATCCGTCGGGATCAATTTTGTGCCTTGATGCAAAAGCTGAAAATAGGCGTGTTGTGAATTGCTTCCCACATTTCCCCAAACAATTGTTCCTGTTTGATAATTGATTTTTTCACCATTACGATCCACATTTTTTCCGTTGCTTTCCATAATGGCTTGCTGAAGGTATGGAACCAATTTGTGCAGGTATTGTGAATATGAAACTACAGCTTCACTTTCTGCTTTAAAAAAATTGTTGTACCAAACTGAAATTAAAGCGAGTACGACAGGAATATTACTGCTAAAATCTTCATTTTTGAAATGAGTATCTATTTCAAAAGCGCCTTTCAACAATTCTTCAAAATTCTTGAAACCAATAGTACAGCATATGGAAAGTCCAACAGAACTCCAAAGAGAAAATCTTCCGCCAACCCAATCCTGCATCGGAAAAATATTTTTTTCTGAAATGCCGAATTCTTTTGCTCCATTTCCATTTTCTGAAACGGCTACAAAATGTTTTTGGATATCTTTTATATCGGTTTTTTTCAAAAACCAATCTTTTACTAACTCTGCATTTGCAATTGTTTCCTGCGTTGTAAAGCTTTTGGAAACAATTATAAAAAGGGTTGTTTCTGGGTTTAAATTCTTAAGTTTTTCAGTTACATCATCGCCATCAATATTCGCAACAAAGTGAATTTTTAAATGATTTCTGTAAAACTGTAGCGCCTCGGTTACCATTTCTGGTCCCAAATTACTTCCGCCAATACCAATATTTACTACATCGGTAATTGCTTTTCCAGTAAAACCTTTGTGATTACCGTTAATAATTTCTTCGGTAAAAGATTTCATTTTTTGAAGTGTTTCCTTCACTTCAGGTTTCATATTTTCAAAATCACGCAAAGCAGTGTGAAGCACCGCCCGTTCCTCAGTTTCATTTATTTTTTTCCCAGAAAATTGTTGATTTATTGCTTCCTTAAGTTGTACTTCTTCGGCAAGTTTTAATAAAAGGGAAATTGTTTCATCTATAATTCTATTTTTTGAATAGTCCAAATAAAATTCCTTCCATTCTATCTTGAAACGTTCGGAGCGGCTGTGATCTTTTGAAAAAACATCCTGCATTTCCAACCCTTTTATTTCTTGAAAATGTTTTTTAAGTGCTTTCCAAGCTTCGGTTTTAGTAGGATTTATTGAAGGTAAAGACATTTATGATTAACGATTTTTGATTTTAGATTTTTGATTTTTGAATTCCTTTTTTATAGTATTCTATTAAACCATCTATGGGACGTTGAACGATATTTCCAAGTTTAAGATTGTGTTCTTTAAAACATTCCTTAATTATTTCTTCCGAAAAATGAGCAATGGAACCTATAAAATGAACAGGAACTTCGTGTGACTTTTCATAACAAAGGATTCGGCATTCAATAAAATTGGAAATACCTTCTTTTATCAGGGCGTAAAAGTATGGGTTTATTTCCTTCCCGCCAGTTTCAGTTTCCCCAAAATTAAGTTGGCGGGCAGACTGTGTAAAAATGAATTGTGCAAATGAAGCTAAATATGCGTTTGGATTGGGCTTTTTATACATATTCACCTTTATATCATCGGCTTCCAAATTAAATTGTTTCTCAAATTGTGAAGCAATTTTAGCAGGCATACGCTTGTAATAAAAATCGCGAATCAATCTTTTACCAAAGTAATTTCCACTAGCCTCATCCATCAAAATATAGCCTAAAGAAGCAATTGGAGCGTGAATTTCATTTCCATCAAAATAACAACTGTTGCTACCAGTGCCTAAAATACATACAATTCCCGGCTCTGTAGTAGCTGCAAATACAGCAGCGCTCATATCTTCATAAACGCTTACTTTGGCTTTTGGAAAAAGTTCCATCAGTACTTCTTTCAAAATATTTCTGGGTGTTTCAGTTCCACATCCGGCACCATAAAAATCCAAAGTTTCTATTTGTTGAAAAACGGTTTTTAGTTCTTTATTTTCTGAAATTCGTAGAAATAATTCTTCTTTCGGAACCACAGTTGGGTTCAAGCCAGAAGTGCTGGTTTTGAAAAGGATATTGCCAGAATTATCCAGCAAAACCCAATCACATTTAGTAGAACCACCGTCGGTTATTAGGATCATTTTTTTAAAGTTGAAATGTATGCAACCAAATCTACCAATTTTGCTGAGTAGCCGTATTCGTTATCATACCAGGCTATTAACTTAAAAAAATTATCATTAAGCGCAATCCCAGCGTTTGCGTCAAAAGTACAGGTGGGAGGGTCTGAAAGAAAATCTTGTGAAACAACTTCGGCTTCGGTATAATTTACAATTCCTTTAAAATCATTTTCGGAAGCCTTTTTGAAAAGATTTTTAATCTCATCGTAAGTCGTAGCTTTTTTTGTTCTTACGGTCAAATCTACCACTGAAACGTCAGTCGTTGGTACGCGAAACGCCATTCCTGTAAGCTTTCCTTCCAATTCAGGAATAACTTTCGTTACGGCAACCGCTGCACCCGTACTTGTCGGAATAATATTGCTGAGAGCACTTCTGCCCAAACGATAATTTTTCTTTGAAGGCTGATCTACAGTTGACTGCGTGGCTGTAACGGAATGAACAGTTGTCATTAAAGCTTCAACAATTTCATATTCGTCATTTATTATTTTTGCCATAGGCGCAAGAACAATTTGTTGTGCAGGATGCGTTTGAAATTATTGCATCTGTATCCTTAATTTGTTTGTGGTTTACGCCCATTACAAACATTGGCGCTGTTTTGGAAGGTGCGGAAATTACTACTTTTTTCGCCCCAGATTTTAAATGTGCCGAAGCCTTATCCATTTCAGTGAAAATTCCGGTACAATCAATTATAATTTCGGCACCCACTTCATCCCACTTCAAATTTTCTGGATTTTTTTCTGAAGAAACCCTTACTTTTTTACCATTGATTATTAGGTTGCCATCTTTAACTTCAATTGTACCATCAAACTTTCCGTGTACGGAATCATACTTTAATAAATAGGCAAGGTGTTCTACGTCAAGCAAATCATTTACTGCAACTATTTCAATATTTTCTCTTTGGGAAGCAATTCTGAAAGCAATTCTTCCAATTCGGCCAAAACCGTTTATTCCAATTTTTGTCATTCTTCTTTTTCTTTTTTATATGGAAATTATATCCGCCACACGGATTAATTCTTCGTCAATTTCATTATTGCCTTTAATCGCTTCAGAAAAAAGTACCGATGTAACTTTGTTGTGAACAATACCGATCATCACGTTCGTTTCTCCACGCAATAATGCATCAATTGCGCCAACACCCAATCGGCTTGCTAAAACCCTATCATAACAACTCGGCGATCCCCCACGTTGGATATGGCCAAGCACAGTAACACGTACTTCGTATCCCTTTAAATTTTCTTCAATATATTTTGCAAGCTCAAAGATATTCTTTCCAATTTGGTCACCTTCGGAAACTACAATAATACTTGATGTTTTTCCTGAGAGTTTACTTCGGCATAGTAATTCAACCAAGCGATCTTTCCCCATATTTTCTTCGGGAATAAGAATCTCCTCTGCTCCTGCTCCAATCCCTGCATTTAATGCAATATCGCCTGCGTCCCTGCCCATTACTTCAACCAAAAACAAACGGTTGTGTGAGTTTGCCGTATCGCGAATTTTATCAATCGCTTCAACAACGGTATTTAATGCAGTATCATAACCAATGGTATAATCGGTTCCATTAATATCGTTATCTATAGTTCCGGGAAGCCCAACAATTGGGTAGTTGAACTCTTCAATAAATATAGATGCTCCCGCAAAAGTTCCGTCTCCACCAATAACTACAAGGGCATCAATATTTTCTTTTCTAAGATTTTCGAATGCCTTTTTTCTTCCTTCTTTGGTGCGGAAATCTTCCGAGCGTGCGGATTTTAAAAATGTACCGCCACGATTAATAATGTTTTTAACCGAGCGGGCATCGAGCGATTTAAAATCGCCATCCATCAAACCTTCATAACCTCTATAAATCCCTACACATTCCAAATTATGATATGCGCAGGAACGCACTACCGCTCGTATAGCAGCATTCATTCCCGGAGCATCGCCACCACTTGTTAGAACTCCAATTTTTAATAATTTATCCATATTTGGAAAGTTAGCTTAATTGTTTGCAATACAAAATTATATCAAACATAAAAAAAATACGTGTAAGTACGTATTGTGAATATTTACATGCTGGTATATATTTGAATTATAGAATTAGTGGATAATGTACAAAGCAATATTTTTTGTGGGGATAGAAAATATTCTTAGTGCACTTTAAAGTTTACTAAGTTAGGTTTGTTAAAAGTTTCCCGGCCAATGGTCGGGAAACTTATTTTTATACCTATTCCATCTTCTTTAAAACGGTAAATTCAATTGAAGAATCATTATAAACCTTATGGGTTTGTTTTGTAAAATCTTCTTCTTTCGCTTCAAAAATATTCGGAACAAAAGTCTGCGGATTTAAATCAATTAAAGGAAACCAAGTACTTTGAACCTGAATTTGAATTTTATGCCCTTTTTTAAAAGTGTGATTTATATCCTGAAGTTTTACGTCAACAGCCGTTTTTTCATTTGGAATAAAAGGTTCGGGATTGCTGAAACTATTTCTGAAACGCCCACGCATCACTTCGCTTCGAACCATCATAAAATAATTGCTCATTTTTAAATATTCCGGTGTTTCGGGATAATCTTCGGTATCTGGCGGGAAAACATCAATTACTTTTACGATCCAATCAGCATCTGTTCCCGTAGTTGATACATTCAGCTTTGCTAAAATATCTCCAGCCATTGTAATCTCTTCAGTTAATACAGGGGTTTCAAAAACCAAAACATCGGGTCGTCAGGCCACAAATCGCTGGTCGTCGGTCATATATTTTCTGGGCGTAAAAACCATTTTTATATCCTCGGAATATGGAACTGGCTTCTTTGGGTCGCTTACAAATTCCTCAACAGTGAAACTCTTTTCAGCTTTGTCATTCAACCTTTGATTGCTTTGAAGAAAATAGCTTTTCTTTTCACTATTCTTTGGAGGCCATTGCTCAAAAGATTTCCACTCTTTTGTTCCAGTATCAAACATATAAGCTTCCGGAAGTTCGATTTCCCCTTTGCCTCCGTTTTTCAAAAAATGATTGAAAAATTTAGTTTCAACATCCCGCTGATAATCGCGTGAAATATTATCACCGAAATAAACATTCCCAATAACTTGGCGTTCAGAAGTTCGAGCCCAATCGCCATGGCTCCACGGTCCAAAAACAAGGGTATTATAGTTTGAACTGTTTTTCTCAACCGCCTGATAACTGTTGAAAGGTCCGTAAAGATCTTCAGCATCAAAAAGACCACCAACAAACATTACTGCAGGTTTTATATTTTTTAAATGCTGAACAATTCCGCGTGATTTCCAGAATTCATCATAATTGGGATGCTCTTTAAGTTGCTGCCAAAAAACATTGTCTTCCTTATAATATTTATCAAGATTGGATAACGGCCCTGCATCGAGAAAAAACTGATATTGATCTTTCGTTCCCAAGTCTGGAAACTCATACCACGCTTTATTTTTCGGCTCAGTTTTTTCATAACCAAATAAAGCTGTTACCCTCCAATAACTAAGCATATAGGCGCCATTGTGATGAAAATCATCAAAAAAGAAATCACCAATGGTTGCTTGGGGTGAAACGGCTTTCAATGCAGGGTGCGAGTCCAATAATGAATAAGTTGCGTAAAAACCTGGATAACTTGTTCCCCAAATTCCCACATTTCCATTATTGTTTTTTATATTTTTTATTAGCCAATTAATTGTGTCATAAGTGTCGCTGGCTTCATCAGTTTGCTTTCCTTTTTTATTGGGGACATATGCCCGCATATTATCGTAAATACCCTCACTCATCCAACGCCCGCGCACATCTTGATAAATTACAATGTTACCTTCTTTCATCAAAAATTCGTTGGGACTTATCTTCGACCGAAATTGGTCTTCACCATAAGGTTGACAACTGTAAGGTGTTCTTTGGAAAAGAATCGGGTACTTTTTTGAAGTATCTATTGGCGAATAAATTACAGTGTATAGCTTCACCCCATCCCGCATTGTAATTGTGGTTTCCGTTTTATTATAATTTTCTTTGGCATAATTTTCATCCTGTGCAATTGAAAAAAAGCTGATGAACAATAAAATTGAGAGTATTTTAAATTTCTTCATAAATTATTTTTGTTATGTTTTTTGTGTTTTCGGTTACTTTAAATCGATCGTCCATTCTATGACCAAGTATCCAAATAATTTTTTCGTCGCTTAATAAAATCCAAATTTTATCTTTTTGATTTAATGGAATTTTTTCATCCTTGAAAAACTTGCTCAGCTTCTTTTTTCCTTTCATTCCGAAAGGCTGAAAGCTATCGCCTTCTTCCCATTTTCTCAGTTTTAAGGGGAACTTTAATTTTTCCAAATCAATGTAAATTAAGTTTTTTTCAGTTTCCCCGATGTATTTTGTAGGTTCTATTTTTAGAATAATCGGTGAATCAATTCCCTTTTCTGAAACTAAAATTTCATCCTCGAACTTTTCAGAAATGATTTCAGTCAGCAATAATTCATCTCGATTTTTTAAAAGTTTATGGGTTTTTGAAAAAACCTGTTTGCCCGTTTGCGCTTCCAATAAATTTGAAATATCGTCCCATTCCGTAAACCCGAAATCATTTAAAAGCTCGTAAAGAATCGCATTGGGATGCGGAAGTTCTTTAAGTTTTGGAATGTTTATTTTGTATGAATCAATAGTTTCGGTAATTACCAATTTGTAAATCAAAGCCATATAATCTTCTACTAAATTTTGTGAAGATTTAAGGTTTTGCTGCGTTTTTTGAAAGTTTTTAAGAAGGGAAACGTTGGTTTCCTTAAATTTCGGAAGCACTTCCAAACGCAATTTATTCCGAAGGTAATCAGCTTTTTTGTTGCTGCTGTCTTCGCGCCATTTCAAGTTATTTTCTTCAGCATATTTCAAAATTTCCTCCCTAGAAAAATTGAGCATCGGTCTAATAATATTTTCATTCTTCTTCGGAATTCCGGTCAATCCATTCAAACCCGTTGCACGGGAAAGATTGATAAAAAATGTTTCCAAATCATCATCCAAATGATGGGCGGTCAACAGAAAATCGTATTTGAAATCTTTTAAAATTTCCTCAAACCAATTATAGCGAAGCGTGCGGGCTGCCATTTGGGTAGAAACTTTATGTTCAGCTGCAAATTTTTTAGTGTCAAAAGTTTCGGCAAAAACAGGGATTTCATATTTATTTGCCAATCCAATCACGAACATTTCATCACCATCGCTCTCCTTTCCGCGAAGCGAAAAATTGCAATGCGCCAAGCCGATTTCAAATCCGGAACTATTCATTAAATGAGTAAGCACAACGCTGTCAAGTCCGCCGCTACAAGCAATCAGCAGTTTTTTTCCATTTAAAAAAGGAAAAATATTAGCAGCGGTTTTTTTAAATTTTGAAAGCAATTCAGTAATAATTAATTAAAATAAGTTGATTAAAATCCCAGCAATTACTGCTATTCCGAAGCTAAGCATGGTACCAATAAGCACATATTCGGTTTTTAAAGTTTCATTGTTTCCATAACGCAGAATTGATTTTGCAGCAATAAGAAACCCAACCGCCGAATATTGTAAAACTATGATAAAAGTCAGCGTTAAGATTCGCTCCAAAACGCCAATTACTTTGCCTGCATTTGGCATTTCGTTATCGCTGGACACTTGTATTTCGGTAGCTTGGAATACTTCTTTTATAAAAATATTTGCGGGTTTTAAACACACCAAATATCCAGTAATTATTAAAAGATATTTAAAATCAAGGAGAACCTCAACCGAAGGGCTTATTCCCTGCCATTTATCAAATAAAACAACAACAATTGCCAAAATTGCCAAATGAAGCGCTTGATCTATAAAAAATGCATAGCGTCCCAAATGTCTGCTACTGCACAAATGACGCTTAAATCCATCAATTAAAAAATGGGTAACTGCAATAATTGCTGCGCCCAAAACAAAACTAATCTGCAACGAAAAAAGCCAAGAAAGCGCAAAACACGCCAAACCGTGCCAATACAAAAATGAACTTTTAAAACCAATGGTATTTTTTTGTTTTGCTAGCGCATCGGTCTGAAAAAAATAATCCAAACACAAATGTGCAATAAACTGGAGCACTAAAAATTCCTTTATTCCCATTATGCTTCTTTTGAGATTATCATTTTAAAATAATTTACCGCTTCATCAATGGCGTTCCAGCCCACGCTGGTGGAATGTTGGTTTACGGCAGATTGCCCTATACCGAGCCTTCTGGCTATTTCATCCTCTTGGTTATTCAACAATTTTAAATACAAAACCTCACATTGCCGTGAAGTTGCTTTGCCCATCAAAACATCTAATAATGACAATAAAGGTCGAAAATTTTTATTGAGAGTTTCATCTTTTGAAGAAAAAAACAAGGTGTTCTTTATTACAATTCGCTCTTTATTATAAGTAGTTTCTCCGCTTATTTCACGGCCAAAAGTATATTGCTTCCCCGTCTATTATACCCTCTTCCGGTTTGTAGCGGCTCAATTCGCCGTAGCCAATGGCAAGACGTATTCCGTGTGTTTTGAATTGTTTTACTCGGCTGTCTTCATTTACATATCCTTTTGTTTCAATGGGGATCGCCTTCACAAAACTTTTAATAGCCAAACCTACTTGCAGCCCCTCGCTGGGATTTGGAACCACACATTCCAAATAATCGCCTTTAATAATTCGGCCATAAACGTTGAATTCACGTTTTAAATCCAATAAAAGATTTTTAAGATTTTCCTCCACAAGCTTGCGGTCTTCGCTATTCAAACTTGTTGAGGAAACTATATCTCCAGATATTACCGAATAATCCATTAATCTATTAATTTTATCAAATATAACAATTTATTAGTATTTAAGCTAATAAACATTAAATATAAGTTTAAAAGCTAATAAATAACAAATATAAGCTATAGAGCTAATAAAGATAATTTATGTGTTTTGAGACTTATAAAGATGAATTCAAAACTTGACGCATTGCTTTTGCTTTCAAAAGACATTCCTCATATTCCTTCTCAGGAATTGAATTAGCAGTGATAGCACCTCCCACGGAAAAACTTATATACTTCTTCAGAAGAATTGTACAATATACTTCGGATTACAACATTAAAATCAAAATCCCCAGAAGGTGAAAAATAGCCAATGGCACCGCTATAAATGCCACGTTTGGCGTCTTCAATTTCTTCAATAATCTGCATTGCTGAAATTTTTGGTGCACCGGTCATGCTTCCCATTGGGAAGGTATTTCTTAAAACATCAACGCTTTCAATCGTTGGGGAAACTTTGCAAGTAATGGTTGAAATCATTTGGTGAACTTGTTCGAAAGTATAGATTTCGCAAAGTTCTTCAACCTTTACGCTGCCTTTTTCAGCGATGCGGGAAAGATCGTTCCGAACCAAATCAGTAATCATAATATTCTCGCTGCGCTCTTTGGGATCTTTGGCCAATTCTTGAACCATTTTTAGATCCTCTTCCCTATTTTCCAAACGTTTAGCAGTTCCTTTTATAGGCTGGGAAATTACAGTATTATCCGTTCTTTTAAGATAACGTTCGGGAGAAGCGGAAAGTGCAAAATGCTCGTGCAATTTCAAAAAAACGGAAAATGGGGGTTTTGAAATTTTATTGAGCTGAATAAAAGATTCCAACGGATTTATTGTTGCATTTTCTGAATAAAATTCCTGACAGAGATTTGCTTCATAAATATCGCCACGTTTTATATGGTCAAGCATTTCATTCACTTTTTGAATATAGCTTTCTTTCGAGGTTCGGGCGTTTATATTTAAAGGTTTGGTTTCAATATTTGGTTTGAAAATCAATTCGGCAATCGCTTTCCAATCCTCTTCCATTTCGTCAGCAACCATATTCAAGTATTGAACTTCAATATGATCTTCGCCAAAAAGAAATAGTTTTTTTGGCTGAAAAAAATAGAGATCGGGGAATTTCAAACCATCAAAATTATTGGACTGCAGATTTTCCACATCATTTTTAAGGTCATAGGAAAGATAGCCAAACAACCAATCTTTAGTGGTATTTTGGTATTCTTTTAATTTACCGAAAGCGTTTTGGGAATCTGTTTTTAGGGATGTAAAAGCATCAACAGCGAGAATTGCCTGATAGGTTTCATGCTTTTGGGAATAGTTGTTACTGTCCAACCAAATAACTTCCTCGAACTGTTGCGCCCAAAGTAGAAAACGGCTTTTTGAAACTTCGTTTAAAGAAAGGGGATATTTCTTTACAGTGCGCATTATTGTTCAATTTGATGAACAAAATTTTGGATAACATCAGTAAAGCCCAATACTAAAACTTCGTTTGAAATTGATTGGGTTTCTTCTGAAAAATTTTCAGAAAAAGAAGGGAAACTGAAACTTTCAATTACCGTTCCGCCAAATCTGGGAAGTATAGTTTTTGTGTATTCCAAAGAAGAAGCCGCGCCGCGCTTTCCGTTTGAAGTGCTCATCAACAATATTTTTTTTCCCTCCAAAAAATTTCGATTCAGTCTTGACAACCAATCGATTGTATTTTTGAAAAAAGCAGAAACCATCCCATTGTGTTCATTCACCGAAACAACCAGAGCGTCTGCTTCCTTTATTTTGTTGTAAAGCATTTTTAAATTTATGGAATATCCTTTTTCTCGTTCAATATCTTCGCTGAAAATTGGCAAAGCATAATTAGTCAATTTTAGGATTTCAACATTTTGCCCAACAATTTGCGATGCTGAAAATGTGACAAGTTTGTGATTTATGGATTTACTGCTGTTACTGCCGGCAAAGCAAAGTATTTTTTTCATTTTTCAAAGTTATTGAAAAGCATGATGTAAAAAAACCCGCACCAAATAAATTGATGCGGGTTTTCTAAAAAATTAATTCTAAGGAATTATTGCTTAATTATGCGCTTCACAATAGTTGTGTTTTCAGCATTTATTTTAATAAAATACATTCCAGTAGCAAAACTTTGCAAAGAGATATTTGTCACATTTCCAATTTCGCTTAAATCGATTTTAGAAATAATTCTACCATTAACATCAGTAATAACAGCATCGATTAATTCGGCAGCGGTTTTATTCATTAATGTAATTTCACCAGTTGTTGGGTTTGGATAAAGCAGAAGATTGTTATAAAATTCATTTTCGCCAACACCAAGTATCTCTTCTTCCACAGTAACCGTAAATGTACAAGTATCTTCATTACTTGCGCCATCAGTAGCAGTCATTGTCATTGTTGTAACACCAGCTCCTACCAGAGTTCCCGCAACTGGACTTTGAGTAATTGCAGGATCTGGGCAGTTATCGGTTGCTGATGCGTCAACTGTGTAATCTGGCAAAGTGAATTGCTCACCCGTAGCTACAAAAACCGTAACATTAGTTGGGCAAGTAATAACAGGATTTTCAGTTTCAGCAATAACTTCTGTTATTGTGCGTTCCCCGGCACAACCTTCTGTTCCTAGGTTTATATCGCTGTTTGCAGTACCAAAATCTGATGTTTCACAAGTTCCAGACCAATCAGCCGCTGAGTTTGAATCACCAACTCTTCGGAAAGAACCAGAAGCACACTCGCCTGTTAAAGCAGCACCAATACCGGACCAATCAAGGTCTGCTGCAGTTATGTTAAAACCAGCAATGGTAACGTTAAACCCAGCTATTTGAGCTGCACTAAAATTCCAGAAAACTGAATCCACAACATTACCGGTTGGATCAATAATTAAAATCCATCCTGTACCTGTATTATCCCAAAATAAATTATTACCCCAGCTTCCACTGTCATCATAAAAAACAACCGAGTTAGCTTGCATATTTCCAAGCGTTTTCACAATTGCATTTACCGTATTGATGTTAGCATAAGGCTCGTCACTTGCAGCAACACTATATCCAGAATAATCTGTGGCCACACCAACATTTTGAATTTCAAATTTATCAGGTGTTTCTAAATTTATCTCTGAAATTACTAATTGTGATAAAGGACCAGGAGCACTTTCCTGAGCATACACATTTATTGTTCCTGTGGGAGTAAATGTATAAGAAGGGCCTTCAAAAAGGAAGTTACCTCCAGTTGGCGCATCAAACCATCTTATTACATTATTTGGATCGTTTAAGGTGGCTGTAACAGTAACAGAATCGCCAACACAAAAATCGGTTACTCCAGTAGTTGTAGGTCCAGCAGGAACTGCAAGTACTTCAATAGTATCAGTATCAGAAGATGCAATCGCGCAAGAGCTCATTGGAACTTCATAGGTAATTGTATGAACTCCAATTCCAGCTGTTGCAGGATCAAAGGTAAATGTTGAACCATTACCATTATCAGTTACACCTGGACCACTATAGGTTCCTCCATTTGGCGTTCCACCACCTAAATCGGTAAGAATTTCAGAAGAAGCACATACTTCTTCAAGAACTGTAAGCGATGCAATTTGCGAAGGAGTATCAAAAGCTTGGGTTCCATCACTTCTACTACCTGAAGAACCTTGACTTGCGCTAAAGCCCAGTCCTCTTCGTGCGAACGCATCCCAAAGTAAACATTCGTTAGCTCCACCATAAATTGCTTGGTCTGCTGCAAAAATTGCATCACGACCATCCACAAAACCAGGGCTACAGGGTTGTAGTTTCATACCTTCGGTAACAATTGCTAAAGCAATAATATTTCCAGCGTCTTGATTGATATTTCCTGTGAAATTGTATGGATTTGGATCGTAACCGTATTCATCTATTAAATCCCAAGTTACTTCCCAAAGCATTTGAGCCCAAACAGAACCTACACCATGAGGAACTACTGCGGTTTTAATAAAATCATAAGTTTGTGGGTTAACACCCATATCAGTACTATACGGATAATCGCGTATACCTCCGCCATTTTGACCTTGTCCAAAAAGGTATGTTCCTACTGCCCTAGGGTCAGCTCCTACATCTCCTGGCTGGATGGTAAGAACAGCTCCGAAATAGTCACTCCATCCCTCACCCATTTGCTCTGAATTTTGCAAACAACTTGAAGCTCCCGGACCACCAGTTAATCTATTTGAAACACCATGCCCATATTCGTGCAGAATTACCAAGTTGTCAAAATCACCATCCTTATCATTGCAGATAAACATTTGCATGGTTGGGTTACCTCCATCTGGAGGTGTGCCAAAATTGGCATTACAAGTTCCCGAACCATCTTGTGCTTCAGCATTTACAGAGTCACTTCCTGCACCGCCGTTATTGTAGTTATTTTCTTGAAAATTACCGCTTACTTCATCAAATCCATATATGTACATAATGTCGTGAAAAACATTGCTCATATAAAAAAGATTTGTAATGGCGGCATCTTCGTATTGGTTTGCATTAGTATATATTTGACTAAAAGGGTAGCCAATAAAATCTAAATTTGAACCAGCATTTGGTTGATAGCCCGAATTGTTTCCATCTTCATAAGCATTCGCATTGTTACCTCTTGTAGTTGTAAATTCCGCTCCAGCAACACCGTTGGTGTCATGCCATCCAAACGGGGAAGCTGTAAGGTTTGCGGGTTGATTAACTATGGTGCGAGCACCATAATATGGGCTTTCAAGGGGAAGCGCTATTACTTCGTAGCATTCTGTACAACCTAACTCAGCAGTATTTTTTTGCTCGTTATAATTTGGAATGTCGTATAAATTGCTGTTAAAATTCAATTGTTTCACATCATCACTGTGGTCGTGATGGATTTCACAACTAACCATCCAGTTTGCCTTGTTTGCAATTGTGCCGGTATTTGCGTCAACTTTTAAACTCCACCAATCTTGTTGGCTTTTCTCCTGAATTGAAATATCCCAAGTTAAAACCAATTCGTTCATTTCATTTATTGCATACATTAATTTTGCTGGAATAGGGCTTAAAGAAATTCCGCCATCACTTAACAATGTTTTTCTTTCTACACCACGAGCTCCTTCTATGGTTGCAAGAGGTTTTGAAATGGAATAATTAAACTGTGTTGCAGCTGCTTGAACAGCCTGAACTGCAGTGAGTGATGGAGTACTTGGTCCAGCAATTTTTTGAGACGTGTTCTTTATAAATTTATTGCTTTTAGAAACTACCTTTCCGTTAGCTAAAAGGTGAATACTTGATTCAGTACCATTAATTTCAATACCATTTAGAGTTTGTCTGTAATAAATGTGTTGAATTCCACTAGCCTTACTAAAGGTTTCGCTAGTTATTTGCCATTGTGTGTCTTGTGGCGATAATTCATTTTGTTCTACAAAATGATTTAAATGTTGGTTGATTGCTCCTGAAAAATTTTGCGCAATCATAGTGCCCGAAAACATTAAAATAATTGCCAGGAAAAAACCGGGGTAAATTTTCTCATTTTTGATTTTTTTAGATTAATATTAGTTTTAAGCAG
Organism: uncultured Flavobacteriaceae bacterium; assembly: GCA_963716065.1. Classification (GTDB taxonomy): domain Bacteria; phylum Bacteroidota; class Bacteroidia; order Flavobacteriales; family Flavobacteriaceae; genus Aequorivita. The sequence goes on along the minus strand of OY970287.1, from coordinate 3,361,235 downwards.
ATTAAGTTTTTGTAAAGCTATCAAAAATTAAATCTTTCACAACTTTTTCTTAAAATTCCAAGCAACTTTAACACATATATTTTATCAGTAGTGTCCGATAAACATTTTTAAAAGCGGGATTTCCCTGACGGATTTCCCGCTTTATTTATATCTTGGTTTTTACCACAAAACTAGATATATGAACAAAAGTAAAAATTTTAGCGGACAGCCAATCATCAAACAACTTTTAAAGCTGGTTCCACATTCCTTGATTAGTCGGACAGCCTACAGGCACAAGAGTGACAGGTACTACAAGAGATTTAAAACCTACGACCACTTGGTGACGATGCTCTATGCCACCCTGAGCGGAGTGAGCTCCTTGCGTGAGCTTTCCACCATATTGCTTGCCTGCGAGGGCAGGATAGGACATTTGAACCTTAAACATTTTCCAAAGCGCAGCACCCTGTCAGACGCCAACAAGAAACGCAGTGCGCAGGTCTTTGCCAATATCTATTATAGCCTGTTCGAGCAATATAGAAGTTTTTTATCGGACAGCAGTCCGTCGTCACTGCCCGTAAGGCACTTAAAGATTGTTGATTCCAGTACCATCAGTCTATTCAGCGATATTCTAAGAGGTGTTGGGCGCAATCCCATCAATGGAAGGAAGAAGGGCGGCATTAAAATGCACACAATGATCAGCGCCCTGGAAGATGTCCCCAGTCTTGTCCGCTTTACCAGTGCTGCAACGCACGACCACACGTTCCTGAAAGAGCTCAACTTGGAAAAAGGTTCTTTTGTCGTTTTTGACAAGGCCTACAATGATTATGGACAGTTTGCACAATGGATAGATGAGGACATCTATTTTGTGACAAGACAAAAGGAAAACGCACGCTACACAGGCATTGAAGAGTTTGACCTGTCCGATGCCACAAGCGATGCCGTATTAAAGGATGAGCGTATCATAGTACAGAAAAACAACAGGGGCGTTGAACTCAGAAGAGTTGCCTACTGGGATGCAGATACGAACAAGGTCTTTGAGTTTATCTCCAACAACTTTCTTATCGGTCCGGATAAAATAGCTGCAATATATAAACACAGATGGCAGATAGAGACAATGTTCAAAAGGCTTAAGCAAAACTTTCCATTGAAGTACTTTTTGGGGGACAATCAAAATGCCATCGAAATACAGATCTGGTGCGGGCTCATCATCCAGCTGCTAATGCTGGTGGTCCAGCGCAGGACCAAACGAAGATGGGCATATTCAAATATGGTGTCAATGGTCAGGTTCCATTTAATGACCTACATCGATCTGTTTAAATTCCTCGAAAATCCCAATAAAAAATGGCTCGAACTGACAACTAAACCTCCAGATGAACAATTGAGCCTATTTTGACACACCCCTTGCTATTGGGTTTCAAAGTATTTGCAACGTTTTTATTGGGCGCAAGCATTACTTTTGTCTAAATCCGTATTTTAGTCGGACAGTAATGATATTTTATAAAAACAGGTGGTTTTTCAGTAGTAAATAAACTCTTCGAAAAAAATGATAATAAATTTGTTACATTTACTTTCTAACAAAAAAAAAATTATGGAACAACCTAACGATCTCATTATTGAGATGCAAAATGGAAATGAAAAGGCATTTTCGCGATTATATACTATGTACAGTGAAGCTATATATGGAATTATATATAGTATCGTTTTGGACGAAAATACCGCAGAAGAAGTATTGCAGGACGTTTTCATAAAAGTATGGAATAATGCTTCTTCCTATTCCATCAATAAAGGTAGATTTTTTACGTGGTTGTTGAATATAGCGCGCAACACCGCAATCGATGAAACACGATCAAAAGCATTTAAAAACTCGAAAAAAAACCTAAGCACGACAAACTTCGTAGATATATTATCATCCTCTGATAGTTTAAACAAATCAACAAATGCAATTGGATTAAAAAAGTTTGTAGATGCATTAAAACCAGCTTGTATCAAAATTATTGACTTGCTGTATTTTAAAGGTTTTACACAGGCTGAAGCATCAAAAACTTTGGAGATACCGATTGGAACTTTGAAAACAAGAAATAGAACTTGTATTAATGAATTAAGAGTAATGGTCTTAGGATAAAAGTTATGAACCCCGAAGAAATAATAACATCAGGAATATTAGAAATGTACGTTTGCGGAGCTTTGCCCGCAGATGAAGCATTAGAGGTAGAACAAGCAATTGAAAGCTACCCCGAAGTAAAAAGAGAAATCGAAATTATTGAAGAATCGTTATTGCATCTAGCTAAACAAGTAGCTCCGCCAGTTCAAGCAATGACTTGGACGTATATATTGAACGCAATCAGAAATGTAAATAACGGTGAAGCTGATAAAGTAAGAAGCCTTAACTGGCCAGCTGTTACTGGTTGCCGTGGCCATATTGTTTATGGGCGGAATTATGTGGATGTTCAACGAAACAAATAAACTTAACAATTCGCTACAAGTAACTTCAACCGAAAATGTAATTTTAAAGGAAGAAAAGTCAACAGTTGAAAATCAACTTGCTGAAAACAATGAAATTCTTGAAGTGCTAAGGTCAAAAGATTATCAAGCCTTTACACTTCCCGGAAATCAAGCAGTTGCCCCAGAAGCTTTTGCTAAGGTATATTTGAATAAAAAAGACAATGTAGCCTATATAGATGTGATGGGCTTGCCTGCACCACCACGAGGAAAAGTATATCAGGTTTGGTCTCTTAAAATGGAACCTCTTACACCAACAAGTGTTGGTTTAATTGCTGAACAAAACCAAACTAACGACGGAATATATAGGTTTGCAGACTTTCCAGACCCAGAGGCATTTGGAATTACACTAGAGCCTGAGGGCGGAAGCGAAACTCCTACACTGTCGCAACTTTATATTTTAGGAGCAGTGTCTATATAAAAAGAAAATCAAATTAAAACAAAGAACCCTGTGCAAATTTGCATGGGGTTCTTTATTTTGTTTAAGCTACAACCATATAGAGTCTATTTTTAAAGGAAAGGTTATCGGGTTTAAAATAAAAAGCGCCCATCATAACTGACGGACGCTTCTCAACTAACAAAAAAACTCTGAAAAACCGGATTTAACCGGCTTAAAAAATCTATCAATATTATTGATAGATAACCAACCTCATAACTATTTACGGAAAAACTTGGAGATTGGTTTTCATATTATTATAATTTTTTAATTTCTTTTGCAGTCAATGGTCCCATCTCATAAAAAGCGCCCATTAGTTCCTCTTTTATTGGCTTTACTTTATCATCCTTCCCATTAGCCTTATATACTAAAGCGGAATGAAACAGCGCTGTTGGTTCCGATGTTTTTCCAGCAACGTGATTTTCTATCGTTTTTAATGCTGCATTTTTATCGTCTGCTTTCAATTGAGCATATGCCAATAATTGATAGGTTTCTGGGGTAGCTCTATTTGTCACTTCCTTTTCTGCAAGTTTCAAGGCTTTTTCTGGCTCTGTTTCTGCATATAACTCTATAAGATATGCATTGTACATACTTCCATATTTAGGATTTTCTGCAGCTTCTAAAAACATGTTTTTTAGTTTAGTTGCTTCGGAAGTATTACCGTCGAATTCTGCCATTTCTGCTTTCAAAAGATAATAATCTGGAGTTTTGTGATTCACCATTATTGAATCCAAAATACGGTTTGCTTCTTTGGTATTTTCTTCAGAAGAATATACCATCCACGCAATTTGTTTTTTTACGTAATGGTTGTCTGGCTCGAGCGCCAATGTTTGCAAGTAACTTTTATAGGAATCTTCAATTCTTCCAGCATGGCCGTAAAAATCGCCAATATTGCTATAAACCCATACTTTCAATGCATCATTATCCATTTCCTCTGCAACTTGTTTTGCTTGTTCCATATATTTTATGGCAGCATCAAGATTGCCATTGTGATCGCTCCATTTTGCCAATCTTATTAAATAATTAAAATCCTTTGGACTTTTTATTTTTCCAAGAAGCGTATCTGCTCTTTCATAATCGCCCAATTCCATAGCAATATCAAAGAGCATCATTTCAGTTTCTTTACGATTATCAAGATAAGTATAAGCGCTGTCAAGCAAAACCTTTGCTTCCTTAAAGCGATGTTGTGAAATATAATTGTGAGCGAGGCTTCGTAAATAAGTATCCTTGCTTCTGGCGGAAACATCGTGTGATTTTTAAATCAATTTTTCTGAAGTCTTCAATTCGTTTATATCGCCCGTACTTCCGAAAAGGGCAGCGTGAATGCTAGATAATCGACTCATTTCCATTAAATTTGTAGAATCGTTTTTAAAGCGGGCTTGCCAAAATTCGAAATCTTTTTGAATAGCATCCCGAGATGGAATTACACTTGTAATTAAATAGGGGTCGTAATCTTTAGAATCCGTTATTTTTTTCTGTTCTTCTTGACAGCCAAAAAATAACGCAATTGTCAATATTGTGATTATTTTTTTCATTTCTAATTGTTTTTTGTTAGTTGGTTTTTCAAAAATGCTTTAAAAAAAAAGAGAACACAAAGGTTCTCTTTTTTTATTAAAATTCTCAAATTAAAATGGTCCTGCTAAATATGGGAATGTACTTGAAAAAGGAACATCATTTGCTGGAACTCCATCACTGGTTAATCCAGGATTTTCACTTCCATCAGGTTCACCAAAAATCAATAATAATGACACATCTATTACATCATCGCTTAAAGCTCTACCAGTTAATATTTCAGTACCGTTAAAATAAGTAGTGATCCCTGTTTTAGCCAACCACAAAACGTCATTTGAAAGTACAGTAGTGAATGTAGGGGCATCAAGACCTAGAGCATTCGTAGTATAACCAGCATTTAAAGCAAGTAATTTATCTTGAAATTTAGTTTGAAAAGCAGCTTGCATTTCTGAAGGTACTGTTACGTTAAAAGCATCCTTAAAACCGTCTGAACCAAAAACTGTGTTTATTCCTGGACGACCCATTTGGTCTTGCTGCACATAAGTTCCGCTAAAATCTAATGGAATTTCACCTTGTACGTCACAAGGTAAACATGGGCCACCACAATCAACACCTTCTTCGTTACCGTTCATTATTCCGTCAGTACATGTAGGCGGTAGAGTTCCAATTACATTATCGTCGTCGTCTTTACACTGCACAAACAATAATGAAGTAGAGATTGCAGCAAAAAGGGTTATATATTTTAATGTTTTCATCTTTTTATATTTTTAAAGGTTAGCAAATTTTATTGTTTTCTTTTGGCTTCAACCCAAACGTTATACATTGGAGTATTCGGTGCAAATGGATTTACTCCAGCAACACCACCAGGAATCATAGCTTTAGGAACTTCAATTACTACGCTCAATACATTCGTTCCCGCAAATGTATCGTCTCCAGGATTGTTAAAACCTGATGCGCCACCAAGGACTGCATTGTACTGGTTAAAGTCGAAGAAGAAAGGATCTTCTCTTGGTCCTGCAAAAAATTTCATTCCATTGCTTTCGCCAATTTGAACGTCAGCTTTTGTAGAAATTTTCACGCTCATTGGTGTAGAACTTGAAATTGTACTTTGCAAACCTGTAGTCGCTGGTGCTGTTGGCCCGAAGAAATACATTGAATCTCCACGCTTAATTGCTTGGATAACTAAATCTTCCCGAAGGTCATTGTTGCTATCAATATTGAATTCAACTAATACCGTTTCATCAAACTTAGCTTGATCTGTCGGTTGTCCCGGTGGCAAAAGTCCTTGTACGTTTGCTACAAAAACAAAATTACTTGCATTTTCACCTTGAAATGCATAAAAGTCTGTAATGTCCGCCGTTGTTCCTTGAACCGCTGGTGCGTCAATGTGATCTGCGGAAATTAAAACTATCGATAGAACGGCCACGCCTATTCCACCAATCGCTGCAAAAATTTTTGATTTTTTCATCTTTTTTTTTGTTGGTTTTTATTAATTATTTTTACTTGTTCGCTCATACTTACGTTTAAATGTAACTGGGTGGTTTTCTTTAAAGCGTTAATATTTTGTTAACTTAATAATATGCATTCCTAATAAATTTAATCACTACCTATAATTACAATGAACCCATCAGCTCCCGATTGGATTTTAAAACTTCTAAATCTTTTTGAAAAGAAAGAACTCATAGATTCATTCGTTGATGAACATTCTTTTTACATAGCATTAAAGCAAACAGGATTTATTTATGGAGTTTCAGTAATTACAATTCCGAAGAAAACTTTGGGGAATTTAAAATTGACTGAAGATGAACTTACCAAAATAAATCTCTTCCACGCATTGCTTTTTCAATTTTATCAGGTAAACAACAATTCCCCACACAGTGAAGCAATTCAAAGTTTACTGCTTTTTTACAAGCAAATTGAAAAAGGGAAAAGCCGTTTTTTTCAGAAATTAACCCTTTCACAAAGTCCCTCAAATCAATTGGAACAAATTCTTTCCATTCGTTTGCAGGAAGCAAACACGCTTCTGAAAAAAAACACTGTTTCCCTGCTTACACACGCTTTGCTTTATTTGGATGTTTTGGCTTATAAGCAATGGCTTATAGACCCAACCAATGCCAAAAAATATTACAAGCAAATGGAAACTGTTGTGCTAACTGCATGTTTCTATACTTTAAAATCAAAAAGAAAAAAGAATAAATACGATAAGCTTTTAATTGAGCTTTTCGAAACCTCTTCGGGTTACATAATTGACGAAGCCAACGGCGGCGGAGCCATGTTTTTAGAAATTATAAATTACTTAAATAACAGTAAAAATTCACTCGAAAAAAAGTATATCCTCGATTTGTGTTGTCTTACTGTTTTGGAAGATTTGAAACTCGACGATGCCGAACATCAATTTTTGCAACAATTGCTTGTAACGATTGATTTTTCTGAAGATGAAATCAAAAAAAGTTTTGAGGAATTAAAAAGTTTTTCAGAAAAACATACCAAAAAAATTCTGCTTTTTGAGTATTCACACCCTGTGAAGAAGTTCTACAAACAATCTTCCTCAACGGTAAAATTGTTGATTATTCGCAATAAAGATCGCTTGGCGCGCGAGCTTGAAGAAAGTGGGGAGCTTATGGTTTTGCTGGGACAATCAACCGTTCGTGATTTATCTGCAGAAGAAAAAACAAAAGTGAAGGAACAACTTTTAGATATTTGTAAAAGCATTCCGTCACTAACAATTTTTCTGCTTCCCGGCGGTGGCGTGCTTTTGCCATTATTGGTGAAATTTATACCAAAGCTTTTGCCGTCCTCATTTCAGGATAATAGGATTAAATAATTGTTAATTAGTAATTGGTAATTGTTCATTGAACATTATTCAATCCAAAGTTTAAAATCCTTTACGCGTTCCCGTGCAACCACAACTTCTTGTTCCTTATAGCTGTTCAATTTCAGTTGAAGTCGCGAATTTGTGTATGAAATAATGTCTTTTATTGAATTGATATTCACATAAAATTTTCGGCTAATTCTGAAAAAATTCTCTGGGGAAAGTTCTTCTTCCAATTGTTCCAAAGTGGTTTCCAAAAGATAATCACGCCCATCAACAGTATGTGCATAAGTTCCTTTATTTTCAGAATAAAAACATTCAATTTCGTCTGCGGAAATCATTTTTATATGCTGCCCGATTTTCGTTGTAAAACGCTTTTTATATTCACGTTCAACAGGATTTACAAGCAATTTCCGAATGTCATCAAAATTGAACTGCACATTTTGGGTCTGTGGTTTTAAAGACTTGTATTTTTTTACAGCAGCCTTCAATTCCTTCTTCACCAATCGGTTTCAGTAAATAATCAATGCTGTTCAATTTGAATGCCTGCAGTGCATATTCGTCAAAAGCCGTGGTGAAAATTATAGCACTGTTTACTTCAACCTCATCAAAAATTTCAAACGAAAGTCCGTCGCTCAATTGAATATCGAGAAAAATTAAATCGGGATGCGGATTATTCTGAAACCAATTTACAGCTTCCTCAACACAGTGGAGCATTTGGTTAACAATCACATCCTGTTTTTCCAGCATACGCTGAAGGTAACGGGCGGAAGGTTTTTCATCTTCTATAATTAGTACGTTCATTGGTTGATGGTTGATGGTTGGTGGTTGGTGGTTGATGGTTGATGGTTGATGGTTGATGGTAAAACTAAAACATTTTACATTTTACATTTTACATTTTACATTTTACATTTTACATTTTACTTTTTACATTTTACATTTTACTTTTTACATTTTACATTTTACATTTTACATTTTACTTTTTACATTTTACATTTTACTTTTTACATTTTACATTTTACATTTTTACTTTTTACATTTCAAAAACGATCTTCTTCCAAAAACTGTTTTATTTTTTTCTCTTCCCAACGCTTTAAAAAGTTATTGTCAATTCTCATTACAAAAAAAACATAGGTTGCGTGCGATACCAAACCAAATCCCCAAAAGAATGCTGTTATATAATTTCCCCAATCGGCAAAATCAATATCCTTGCTACTGAAAACGTTTGCTGATACAAGTATAATGGAGGTGTTTATAATTATATAAACAGTTAAATGTCCATAAAATCCTTTAAGTGTTTCTATTTTTTTCTTGGCCTTAAATAGAAAAGACTTCTTTTTTCTTCCATGATTCCTTAATTTTTAAATGAATTTGATTCTTCTTCCTTTATAAATTTCTCCAGTTTTTTTTCTTCCCAGTTTTTTACAAATGGAAATTTATACTGAAATACTTTCGCTGCGTGAAATGACAATCCAATTCCCCAAAAGAAGGGTACTATTAATATATTCCAATCTATCCATTCAATAAAACTTTTGTCGGGATTGCTTCTTTGGAAAAAATCCAAAACGTTGCCTCTTACAATAAACAAAGCTATGTTCACTAATAGATAAACTAATAGATGAGTGTAAAAGCCCTTTAGCGCTTCTACCTTTTTCATAGCTATTCGCATTTTTCTGTTTTCTGAATATTCCATTGCTTTAAAATTTAATTCCAACGATTTTGATTTTTCTTTTCTTCCTCTTCCATAAACTCTTTCATTTTTCGTTCTTCCCAATTGTTTCCAAGAAATGGTGACCATTTAAACACTTTTAACGCGTGGAAAAATATTCCGATTCCCCATCCGAAAGCAGCCCATAAAAACCAAGCATTCCGCCATTCATTCAAATAATAATTCAACCCGCCCAAGGCGCTGATGAAAATTATATAAAACATCAAGCTACTGTAAAATTTCTTTATTTCGGCAACGCGTTGTTTGGCCTTAAAATATTTATTCTCGTTGTTGTTAGTTTCCATAACCGTAGTTTTAAAATTATACATCAAAAATAATGAAGGATAGTTCTATAAAGAAATACAAATGCCCGAACCGTAGTATTTACGGGATGAACTGTAGCTTAATCTTCTTTATCCATCAACTCACGGATTTTGCGTTCCTCCCATTTTTTTCCGAAAAATGGGTTGTAATTAAAAGTTTCGGCAGCGTGGCCAGTAACGCCAATACCCCACCCAAGTATCGGGAAAAGCGCCCACGGAAAATTAGTGCCTGAAATATAATTTAAGAAAATAAAAACCGGAACAAACACGAGGTAAATAGCAAAATGGATGTAAAACCCCTTTAAATCTTCAACCCGTTTTTGGGCAACTTTGTATCTTTTTTCTGAAATAAAATTCTCTGAAGTATTCATAATTTTCATGTTTTCTCCCAAAATGGGAATAGCGACTCTAAATTCTTTTCTATTTTCCTGAATGCTTACAGGACGTTTTGTTAATAAGGCATAGCGATCCCGAATATTTCGTAAACCCACGCCGGTACTTTCTTTTAAAACCTGTTTCGGCTGCACGTTATTAGTAACTATCAATGCTCCATTTTCTTCAAAAATGGATATATGCAATTTTTTTGAAGGTGTAACTTGATTGTGCTTCACCGCGTTTTCCAGCAGAAGTTGAAGCGATAATGGAACAACTTTAGCCTGTGGATTTTCCAATTTTGAAGGCGCTGTGTAAACTAAGCTATCTTCAAACCGAACTGCCAAAAGCGACATATAAAGTTCTGCGAATTTCAATTCTTCTTCCAAGGTTACCAATTCCTTGCTTTTCTGTTCCAAAACGTAGCGATACACCTTTGAAAGCGCAGTTGTAAAACGAGTTGCAGCTTCAGGATTTTCCTCAATCAAACTGGTAAGCACATTTAAACTATTGAAGAAGAAAATGCGGATCCAATTGGTTTTTCAGCGCATCAAACTTTGCGGAAGCCGTTCCCGCTATTATTTTCTGTTCGGTTACCTTATTTTCCTGTTTGTGTTTGTAGTAGTAAACAGCATAAAAAATTAAGGTAACCACCATCGCAATTATGAAAGCTACATAGTAGTAATCTACACGTTGTTCAGAAATAAATTGTTCAAAATTCTGACCTTCTATAATTACATTTAAAAAGAATTGCAGTAAAAAAAGACCGAATAAAGTTGAAGCTATCGCGCCAAAAAAACTTTTTAGAAGATTCTTTATTTTAAAAAAATCTCCTTTGTATTTCCTTAAGAAATGTAAAAACAAAGGAACGTTAACCATATACAAAACCACGGAATATAATTGGTTATAACCAAACTTAACCAAGATATTCCTTCCACTTCCAATCTCTCCATTGGTTATATATTCAATGGCAAGCAGGACTAGAAATATCAATATTCCAATAAAAAATGCTTTGGCTAATTCTTTTAAAATACGCATAAATCTTTTTTAAGTTGAAATCATTATTTACAGCTTTCAGCCTGTACTTGCTTGGCGCGTTCAGCACCATACGTTGGGTAAAATTCACCGGCTGGTTTAAAGGTAGCAAAAAGATCTATGGCACGTTGAAGGTCTTTACAATACGGCTCCACAGATTGCCCAAAATATTTTGCGCCGCCCATATCCCATTCTGCTTTTGCAAAAATCATTCTCGGATTATTTGGCTCAAGCGCCAATGCTTTATTGTAAAGCTGTGAAGCTTTTTCAGAATACATCATTCCGTATTGCATTCCGTCAAAAACTATCCAAGCGGTGTACCATTGGGCCTGCAAGAGTGTAATTTCAGAGTTCTCTTTGGAAATAGCGGATGCAGCATCAATGGAATCCTGTGCTTTATCCAATTGTGCTTTTAGCTTGGTAAGGTCTTTTTCCGAAAAACTGTTCATTACATTTACTTGTGCAACGTAATATGCCGGCAACCAATTTTCAGGTTCCGCTTTGGCAATACGCTCAAACATATTTGCGGCTTCCCAGGATTTGTCTTCTCCCCACAATTGGAAAGCACTTCGCATTCCCTGTTGATATTTTGTTGGAGTTGTTTCAGTGATGTTAACTGTTGCATTTTCTGTTTGTGCCTGCATTACCAAAGCAGCGAAGAAAAGAGTGAAATAAGTAAGTACGTTTTGCATGGTTTCTATTTTATTAGTTAGTATTAATTTTTATTCAAATTTCTTTTAAAAGCAGTGTTTTCCAAAATAGAAAGCACTCAACTGTCGAATTTTAAGGCTGAATTGTTTTTCCGAAAAAAACACAAATAACTCCCAGCATCCGTCATCCCTCATCCGTCATCCGTCATCCGTCATCACAAATTATCAAGTTGGTTATCAGTTCCGCCGCCGCCAATTGTCCAGAAAAAGCCAACGAAAAAGAACTGATCTGCCGCCGGACGAAGTTCTCTTCGCGCAAAATTTCCATTGGAATCTGGCGTGTTTGCATATTGATATCCATTCACGTTTTTAAAGGCTGTAGCGTTATTTACCGAAACGTAAAGTATCTTTTGTTGCGATATTAAATACGCCCAATTCAAGCTGATATTATTATAACTTTTTGCTGTATTTTGAAGAAACCCTGATTGGTTCAAATCTGTATAAGGCCTTCCACTTGCAAATTGATAGCTGAAACCTACTTGGCTTTTCCAATCTTCAATCCAATATTTTCCAACTACTGAAACATTGTGTGTGTTTGCAAAACTTGGCGTGGCAGAAATTGGATAATTTTTATATTTACGTTCGGTATCCAAGTACGAATAGCTTACCCAATAGTCTATATTTTTCAAGGTTTCATTATCGCGCCAAAACAGATCCAATCCTTGCGCATACCCATTTCCATTGTTTAAAAATGTGCTTTCAAAATCGGGGAAATCTTCATTATAAGTAACCAGATTGTTGTATTCTTTTCTGTAAACCTCAGCTCGGAAAATCCTGTTGTTTGCGGAATATTGATAGTTCATAATATAATGTTGGGTATTCACAGCTTCCAAATTATTGGTGAATTTCAAAACATCACTTTCCGGTTGCTGATAGAAATCGCCGTAAGCCAATGACAGCTGACTATTTTTCCCAGTTTTGTAAGCAAAAGAAACTCTTGGTGAAACTGTAAATTCCTTAAAAAGCTCGCTGTATTCTCCGCGAATGCCCAATTTCAAAGCAAGTTTTCGGGAGAAAATTATATCGGCTTCCGTAAAAGCAGCAGTAATATTATTGTTGAAACCAAGCTGAGCAGCAAAATCTGGATCGCTATAATTTTCATTGAAATCGGTTACAAATTGCTCAGCCCCAAAGTTCAATTTAAAACGACTGCTAAAACTCTTTTTCATTTTCAATTTAAAATGTGCGGAATTTTCAACGTCTTTTATTTTAGCTTCATCAATCCCAATTTTCGTATTTCCGTAGGTATAACTTCCACCGGCAAAAATGGTCCAATCGTTATCCAACATTTCACTGAAACTGGCATTTGTGTAAAAGTTTTTATTGTTCAATTTAAACCGCGTGCCTTCGGATTGGTTTATATCTTCCTGTATAAGTTCAAAATTGGAAGCGTCAAAAGCGCCGTAAATTTTCAACAACCCATCCCCTATTTTCTGACGGAAAACAGCTTCGCCCGAAGCTGTTTCAAAAGGTTTTATCCACTCATTTCGATCCTTGAAAATTGCGTTATAAGGCGCAAGATTTATGTATGAGGCATTCAAACTCAAAGAACTTTTCTCCCATTTTTCGGTGTGGCCCAAACCACCGCCAACGGTCATAATTGCAATATCTGTTTTCTCCTGCGCTGGTTCATCAATCGTGTTCAAAAGCAAAACCGAAGAAAGAGCCTGTCCGTATTCCGCTGAATATCCGCCGGTGGAAAAAGTAATTCCATCAAAAAGAAACGGACTGTAACGTCCGCGTGTGGGGATATTATTTGCCGTCGGGCTGTAGGGTGCAAAAACACGAATACCGTCGATAAAAATCTGCGTTTCCCCCGCATCGCCACCACGCACAAAAAGCCTTCCATCTTCCGCAACAGTTGTGGTTCCGGGAAGCGTTTGCAGTGCGCCAACAAAATCGCCCAAAGCGCTTGCAGTAGTAACGATATCCAACGGTTTTAAAACCGAAATTTTGCTGTTGTCGCCCGCAGAAAATGAACCTGCGGAAATTGTTACGGTTTCCAAGGAATTAACGTCTTCGCGAAGTTCAATTTTCAGGTTTTTCATTTGGGAAACATCTGCCGCTAGTGAGAATGTTTCGAAAGACACGAATGAAACCATCAATATTTTTGTTCCTTTTTCCGAAGTTTCAAAAGAGAAATTTCCATTTTCGCCCGAAGTACTTCCGTCATAAGTTCCATCAAGAAAAACGTTGGCACCATTAATAGGAACTCCATTATTGTCCATAACCGTTCCAGAAACTGTGGTTTGTGCTAAAAGAAAGCTTGGAAAAAGAGCGATTAAAAAAGTGATGGTTGAAATTTTCATTGGTTGGTTGTTTTTAATTACAGTCCAAAGGTGAAATTTCGCGACATCATTTCAGAAAAAAACAGACCGAACTGTAAAAAAAAGCAACTCAATTGTAATATTAATTTATATGGATTCCGTTAATGAAAGAATTCTGAAAATTGTATCTTCGACTGAAAAGAAAACAAAATGACCGATTCCCAAAAAGTTGATTCCTTTATAGAAAATCAAACACAGTGGAAAGAAAAACTGCAACAACTGCGAGAGGTTTTTCAAAAAACCGAGCTGAAAGAAGAAGTGAAATGGGGTAAACCAACGTATACTTTGGACGGAAAACTGGTTGCTGCGATGGCAGATTTCAAAAACCATATTGCGCTGTGGTTCCATCAAGGCGTTTATTTAAAAGATAGACATAACCAACTTATAAATGCACAAGAAGCCAAAGCGCTTCGGCAATGGCGCTTTGAAAAAGAGGAAACAATTGATAGCGATCACGTTTTGGAATATATTGAAGAAGCAATTGCAAATGCAGCAGCTGGAAAAGAAAAGAAAAAGGCTGTAAAAAAGAAAGTTTCAATTCCAGAAATTCTAGAAAAAGCATTTAAAGCAGACAAAAATTTAAAAGAAAGTTTTCAAAAACTCACCCCCGGAAGACAGCGCGAATATGCCGAACATATTGGCGAAGCCAAACGGGAATCAACCCAACAAAGCCGTCTTGAAAAGTGTTCAGAAATGATTAAAAAGGGAGTTGGCCTTCACGATAAATACAAAAACTGTTAATGGCAATTAAACCAAATTTTGAACGATATACCTCTCGCCAACTATGGTTTTACACACGCCGTGCGTTTTGGATTTTGATTGCTTGGGTAATCATTTCAAACATTATGTTTTTCTATGAATTTATAACCTTAAAAAGCAACGGGGTTTTAAGTTCAAGCTATGATGTTTATTCTGCTGTTATGGCGAACCTCGTTGTTGCCGTTTCTGCAGGAATTATTGGGGGTGTTGTAACGGTGAATTTGATGGAACGTTGGTTGCGCAGACTTGTTTTTTGGAAGGCGCTTCTTTATTTAATTGTTGCTTATTCTTTAACAGCATTTCTTGTTGGTTCATTAGGGGCGCTTTATATAACGAGTGAAAATCTGGGAATTCCTTTTTACAAAGCGGAAGTATTGCAGGAAATTTTCTATTTTTTTGGAACTTGGCTTTTCATTAAAAATTATGTTATTTGGCTTTTTATCGTTTTGGTAACATTGATTGTTTTAATGGTAAACGATAAATATGGGCCAGGCGTTTTTCCCGATTATTTAATGGGAAGATATTTCAGACCGAAACACGAACGCCGCATTTTTATGTTTGCCGACATTAAAAACGCTACCGGAATTGCTGAAAGTTTGGGGGAAGAAAAATACTTCAATTTTCTAAAGGATTTTTTCAGAAATATTGCGCCAGCCATTGTGCAAACTCGGGGTGAAGTCTATCAATATGTGGGTGATGAAGTAGTAGTTTCTTGGAAAATGAAATGGGGATTGAAGCGCGGAAATGCCATTCAATGCTTTTATAGTATGAAAGAGATTATTAAATATAAATCACCCAGATATCTAAAAAAATACGGAGTGGTTCCAGAATTTAAAGTGGGCTTTCACTACGGCACAGTAATGGTTGGCGAAATAGGGCAAATAAAGCGCGATATCGCTTTTTCCGGCGATGTTTTGAATACAACCTCCCGTATTCAAGCCATGTGCAACGAATTGGGTGTAGAAATCTTGGCTTCCAAAGAATTTGCAAATGTTGCCTACAAACTGCCGAAAGGTGTAACCAAAAAAGATGTGGGAAAAGAAAAACTACGCGGCAAAAGCGAAGAAATAGAATTGGTTACTTATTTGAAAAAATAGGCTTTAGGCTGTAAGCTGTAAGCTTTAACAAAAATAAACTCATAAACTATTAAACCCATAAACTAATTATGAAAACAGACAATTACACAAAAACAATCCTCACAATAATCGCTATTTGTTTAACCATAAATGTGATAAAGGATTTTCAGATCTTTCCGTCGGCCTATGCCAGTGAAAATGAAAATGCAGTAACAAAACCCGTAACCGAAGTTTTGGATGTACGTATAGTAGATATAAACACTTACGATGAACTGAACGTCAACTTAAAAGGTGTTGATACGTATGATGAAGTAAAAGTAAATCTGAAAAGTATCGAGACTACTGATGAGTTGGATGTAAACCTTGACGAAATTGGAGGCGGTTGGGTTTCTAACGGAGGTCCGATTCCTGTGAAGATTCAGTAAGTTTCTAGTTTCTAATTAAATTTTTAAAGAACCCAACAACCAATAACATTTTACTTTAACCTTTCAACTTTGAACTTTTAGATTTCAGCTTTTAGCTTTAGTAAACGGACGGATAATCAACCTCGCCGCACGGTCGTAATTTATGTAGCTATACGTCCAATTAAAAAAGGTTACTACCCTATTTCGGAAGCCAACCAAAAACCAAAGGTGAACGAACATCCAAAGTAACCAAGCTATAAAACCCCCAAAATGTAATTTACCAATATCAACCACAGCTTTATTTCTTCCAATTGTAGCCATAGTTCCTTTGTCAAAATATTTGAAAGGCTCCATTTTATTGCCTTTGAGCATTTTTCTGAAATTTTCACCCAAATGTTTTCCCTGTTGTATTGCAGGCTGTGCAACCTGGGGATGCCCTTTTGGAAATTCTTCTGTTTCCATAAAAGCTATATCACCCAATGCATAAATATTTTTAAAACCGCTTATTTTATTGAATTCATCAACTTTATAACGATTTGCTTTTTCAACTAAGGCTTCGCCATCAATACCTTTAACAGGTGCGCCCGTAACCCCCGCCGCCCAAATGAATGTTGCGGTGTCAAACTTTTTACCGTCTTTGGTTGTTACCGTCTTTCCGTCGTAATCGCTTATAAAAGTTTCGAGGTGGACCTGCACCCCAAGTTTTTCAAGATATTTTTGGGCTTTTTTGGAAACCTCTTCGCTCATTGGAGGCAAAACCCTATCCAATCCTTCGATTAAGTGAACGTTCATTTCGCTTTCATCGAGTTCGGGATAATCATTTTCCAAAATTCCTTTTCTGAACTCAGCCAAAGCTCCCGCAAGCTCAACTCCTGTTGGTCCAGCGCCAGCAATTACGAAATTGAGTAATCGTTTTTTTTCAGCTTCATTTGTGGTAATATCTGCCTTTTCAATATTTTGAAGCATCAAACTGCGAATGTTTAATGCCTGCGGAACGGTTTTCATTGGCATACTATTTTTCGCAATACTTTCATTTCCGAAGAAATTTGTGCGCGTACCCGTGGCAATTACCAAATAATCGTATTTCAAATAGCCAATCGACGTGGAAATACTGCTGTTTTCAGTATCAATATTTTCAACTTCAGCCAGCCTAAAATGGAAATCCTTATTTTTTCTGAAAATTTTCCGAAGTGGATATGCTATGGAATCTGGCTCTAATCCGGCAGTTGAAACCTGGTAAAGCAATGGTTGAAAAGTATGGTAATTGTGCCGATCAAAAAGTACTATCTGAACGTTTTCTTTTTGAAGTTTTTTTATAAAGGAAATACCGGCAAATCCGCCACCAATAACAACAATTCGAGGGGCATCGGTTTCAGGAATATTCATTGTTTTTTTATATGATATAAAATTACGGTTTGTTGGTCGAGTTACCTTAATTTTTATGAATTTTGTAACAAAGCACTTCTTCGGAACACTAACCTTAAACCAACAACAAACCATTGAACAAAGAGCTTGAACATAGTTTTGTGAGCCAATTGGAGCAAAATCAAAACATTGTACATAAAATATGTAGGTTATACACCAATAACAGTGACGAGCACAACGATCTGTTTCAGGAAATAACCATTCAGCTTTGGCGCGCTTTTCCCAAATTCAGGGGCGAAGCAAAATTTAGTACTTGGATGTATCGCGTGGCTCTTAATACCGCAATAACGCTTTATAGAAAATCCAAACGAACCATAAAAACCCAGGATTTTGAAGGCGTAAGTTTTAAGGTTTTATCAGAGCCTTATGACGACACTGTGGAACAACAAATGAAGTTGATGTACAGCGCCGTGAAGGATTTGAACGATATTGATAAAGCTTTGGTTTTTCTTTATTTGGAAGACAAAAACTATAGAGAAATCTCTGAAACATTGGGTATAACCGAAGTAAATGCACGTGTGAAAATGAATAGAATAAAGGAAAAATTACGAACTGTATTAAATCCGTAACTCCCTATGGATGAACTTGAAGTATTAAAAAAACAATGGCAAAATCGGGAGCAGGAACTTCCGAAATTGACCTTTGACGACATTTATAAAATGTTGTTGAAAAAATCCTCTTCCATCGTGAAGTGGATATTCTATATAAGTATTGCCGAAATGATTTTTTGGACCCTACTTTCAATCCTTGTACCGGAATCCAGCAAAAAATTCAGTGATCACATAGGGCTTCACAATGCGCTGATAATAACCAATATTGTGGGGCATTTAATTGTTGTATCGTTTGTTATCCTCTTTTACTTAAATTACAGGAAAATTTCCACAACCGATTCTATAAAAGAGTTGATGGGGAACATTTTACGAACGCGAAAAACCGTGAAATACTTTGTAATTTATAACGTGGGCGCTTCCGTATTAATGATTATTGGAATAAATATTTACTATTATTTAAACCAAGATATCATTTTTGAAATGATGGTCGCCGATTATGGAATTTCTAGAAACATAACTCAAGAAAAGTTTATACAAGTATTCTTTGTAATACAGTTTGTATTTGCAATAATAATGATTGGACTTATACTACTTTTTTATAGGCTTGTTTACGGAACGCTTTTGTTAAGACTGAACAAAAACTATAAAGAACTTGAGAAATTGGAAGTTTGAAAAAGTAAGTAGTCAGTAGTTAATATTCAGTAGTCGGTAATCAGTTCATAATCATAAAATTAAAAATCTGACGAGATTTACAAATAGTAGTTTGAATTTCTAATTACTGAGTACTGAAAACTAATACCTCCACTGACGCTCTTTGTTCAATTCTTCTTCGCTGAGTATTTCTGAAGTGGGAATTACTTTCAAGAAAGAAGGATGCTGCTCTATTGCGTATTCCAATTTTTCCACAATTTGATCCATGGTTTCATTTTCGTAATCAATTTCGAGCGGTGCTTTTATTTCCATGGATTGAAGAATACCACGCTTTTTAATTCGAATCCCTTTTTTATCAAAAGATCTTCTGAAACCATCAATTACAATGGGTACAACTACAGGTTTATTGGTTTTAATAATAAGTGCAGTTCCGCGACGGATTGGTTTCCAAGGTTTGGTAGTTCCTTGTGGAAATGTGATTACCCAACCATCATCCAATGCTTTGCTAATATTGCTCACATCGCTCATCTTTACTTGCTTGTTTACATCTTTGCCTTTTTCACGCCAAGTGCGTTCAATACTTACGAACCAGCGTAAGCAAGAATTTTTGGCAGCAATCCAGCTTTCATAGTTTCCTTTGCCGCAACAAAATAAATATTGAGTTTTGGTCGCCATAAGTAACCCACATTTTTTATACTATCATCCCTTCCGCTTAAACTGGCATTAAAAACGTGGAGCATTGCAGCGACGTCAGCAAAATAGGTTTGATGATTGCTAACAAAAAGTACGTTTCTTTCAGGAAGGTTTTTCAAAATCTCGCTCCCGTGAATTTTCAAATCGTTGAAACCCTTAAAGCGCCTATGCGTTAAAGCCCCAGCAATACGAATAAGCCAGAGTTTTAAAAAAAGATAATGTCCAAACGGGTTTTTTTTGAAGAGACTCATTTTCAGCGGTCGGTATTCAGTGGTCAGTATTCAGTAATAGTAATGAGTAATTAGTAATTAGTAATTAAGTGTATATATTCATTCAGCATTATTCATTCAGCATTATTCATTCAGCATTATTCATTCAGCATTATTCATTCAGCATTATTCATTCAGCATTATTCATTCAGCATTATTCATTCAGCATTATTCATTCAGCATTATTCATTCAGCATTATTCATTCAGCATTATTCATTCAGCATTATTCATTCAACATTATTCATTCGAAAACAAATATACTAAAATAAGCAATTACAGCACTTTTTTAAGCAATTCGCGCACTTCGTTGAGCATCATCGCTGTAGCGCCCCAAATTATATGTTCGTTAAGTTTAAAAGCCGGAACTTCAATACTTGTGGCGTATGATGTGGAAAGGTTTTGGGTAGTAATATTCCCATCGTCCATAAAATCAACCAAAGAAACTTCAATCAATGCTTCCACTTCCACTTCCTGTGGAACAAATTTGGGAGTATCTGTAGTAATTCCCAAAAAAGGTTGCACAAAAAAATTACTCGGCGGAATGAAAATTTCTGTCAGTTTTTTTAATACTGAAATGGCATCGCGCGGAATTCCCACTTCTTCCTCGGTTTCGCGTAGAGCCGCATCTTGAATTGTTTCGCCTTCTTCTAATTTTCCGCCGGGAAAACCGACTTGTGCAGAATGCACGCCCTTATAAGTTTTCCGCAGAATTAAAATTAAATGCGTTTCTAAATTTTCCGAGGGATAAAAAAGTACCATTACCCCAGCTTTTTTCGCAGTATTTTTTTCTTTTGCAATGCGTTTCAATTCTTGCAAACGCTCAATGGGCGCCATTTTAAATTGGACCGCTTCGCCGGGAAGTTCCATTTTTGTTACTTTTACAATCTGTTTTTCAAAATCGCGAAAATTCATTTATGGGAAAGTTGTTTATTTATTTGTTCGGAATTGTTATTTTCTTCGGAAGCTGTGAAGATAAGAAAAAGGGGGGCGAAACGGAAAATGAAATCAAAACTGAAATCAAAACCGAAACCAAAACAGAAATAAATTCTGAATTCGAAAAAGAGGAAGTTCAAGATTACCCCGAAATCACAAATGAAAATGTGGTTTCTTTCTTAACGGGATACGGTAAAAAAAATCCTGAAACAAAGGTTTTGATAACCTCCAGTTTTGGTGAAATTGAAATTGAACTTTACAATGACACGCCACTGCATCGCGCAAATTTCATTTATTTAATAAAGAATAAATATTTTGACGAAACCTTTTTTCATCGGGCGGTTTCAAATTTTATAATTCAAGCAGGAAACACCGATTTGGTTTCCACACAAAAAAAGCGAGCAGATTTGGGAAAGGATTATTTGCTTCCGGCAGAAATAATTCCCAGTCGCATTCACGAATATGGAACAGTTTCCGGAGCAAAGGAATATCGCGAAAACCCAGATAATAGAACGGCTCCCTATGAGTTTTTCATCTTCCTCGGACCAAAATCCTCAACAACCCATTTAAACGGAAAATACACCATCTTCGCAAAAGTGACTAAAGGAATGAACGTGGTGGAAGAGATTTCAAAAGTAAAAACCGACGATGGCGATTGGCCTTTAAACAATATTTATATTTCGGCGAAGGTGATTGAATAGAAATTCCAAATCTCAAGCACCAAATTCCAAAGAAAATTTAAAAATCAAGTGCCAGATTCTAAATAACTTTCAAGATTCAAATACCAAATTTTAAAACTAAAAACATCAAGATTTTTTTTTATATTTCGGCAACACTCTCATTTGAACTTCAAGTCCAAAATATACAATTTCAGAAATATCTTTACTATTCATTGCCCTTTCTATTAGGGATAATTTTACGATTAAATGTTCTCTATATTTATCATATTTTCTATTATCAAGCATAAAGTTATATGCTAAACTTAAACGGTTTTTTAAATTTTCAAGTTGTTTTTGATAATTTGGAAGACCTTTATAAAAAATCCATTTTCACATAAATAGAAATTTTTAATTCACTCTTATGGCCTCTTTTGTAGCTTCTATTTATAACAGCATTGTAAAAAAAAATTTCAAAATTAAAGGATTCTGTTTCATAAGTATTCATAATAATAAGTTTTAAGAATTAGTAATTTTCCAAAACTATATTATGCTTTTATAAATGTTTGTGACAAGTAAAAAATTTAAACATTTAAACCCATAAACTAATAAACCCATCAACTAATAGTCTCATCAACATCCTTCCTATAAATACTCGGTAAAGAAAGATTAAAATAAACTGCCAAAAGTCTCACGGTAATTACAATAGACCCCGAAATAATCACAATAAAGTCTTCGGAAATTGGGGTGGCGTGCAAAAGAAAATAGGCAGTTGCCCCCAAAATACAAGCGGTTGCATAAATTTCCTTTTTGAAAATTATAGGTATTTCATTACAAAGAATATCGCGAATTACACCGCCAAAACAAGCCGTCATCGTTCCCAAAGCAACACAAATCACTGGCGGAAAACCAGCTGCAATCCCCTTCTCTACCCCAACGATTGTATAAAGTGCAATCCCAATTGTATCAAATAAAAACAGCGAACGCCGAATATAACCCAATCTTTTTCGGAAAATAACCGCAAAAGTGGAAGCAACAATTAAGTAAACGAAGGTCAAATTACGCATCCAAGCGACTGGAACGTCAATCAAAATATCGCGCAAGGTTCCGCCACCAACAGCAGTTACAAAGGCAATTATTAAAATCCCAAATGGATCCAAACGTTTGTTGAGTGCGGTTAGCATTCCTGAAATTGCGAACGCAATGGTTCCCCCAAATGCCTATAAGTAATATTGATTTTATCTTTACAAAATATTTGATGAAGTGGAAGATAGAATGCCCAAATTATAAATCTTCGGTTAGTTTATCAATTGTCAATAGGCATTTCACATGTTTTGGGTAAAGTGGTTATAATCTCGCATTACAGTATCAATATATTGCCTGTCATATAAATCGGAAGAAGTTTCCAATACAAGTTCCACTTTCTTCCGAAGCATGTTCAATGTTTTGTAATCCCCAGATTTTACAGCTATAATATAGGTTTCCTTAATAAGCCGCGCATCTTTATCGGTAAGTTTTGTTACGTTTAAAAACTTAGGTTGATAATCTTCCGCAATTTCTTCGAGTATGGTGTGGCTTATTTTCACTTTGGCTTTTGTACTTATTACAACAGTTCCCGCCGCATGGTCGCCAACACGCTGCCTTTTATCAGAAAAAATAATGGAAAGCAAACCAATAGATCCTAAAAATATCCAGACATCTACCAACCTAAGCATCCACAAAACCATATAATCGCTCCATCTTGCCGGGCTTCCGTCCAGTTTTACAACGCGTGTTTTCATCGCCATCTTCCCCACAGTTCTTCCGTTGAAAAGTATGTGCATATAAAGCGAATAAAACATAACTGGCAAAAGCAGTAATTGCTGTATTCCAAAAACTGTCCAATTATCGCTAAAGGCCATGCTCATTGCCGCCGTGGCTAATTCAACAAGATAGAAGTAAATGAAGAACAGAAAAATGTCAATTAAAAAAGCGAGCATACGTTCGCCAACGCTCACTATTTTATAATCCAGATTTACGTTTTGGGTGGTATTGATTTCTAAGTTTGCCATGTAAAAGCAAGTAGTTATATTTATCGAAATTTTTAGAATATGCGCGAAGCAGCATTCGTCAAGCAAAATAAGGAAAAATGGATTGCTTTTGAAAAGGCAATCACACTTAATTCAAAAATAAGTCCAGACCAGCTTGCCGACCACTATAATCAGCTTACCAACGACCTTGCTTATGCGCAAACCTATTATCCTGAAAGCAAAGCACTTCAGCATTTAAATTCATTGGCTTCGCAAGCCCACCAAAAGATTTATAAAAACAAAAAAGAAAACAAAAACCGCATAATTAGCTTTTGGAAATATGAGTTTCCGCTGTTTTTTCTGCAGCACCAACGTATGCTATTTTTTTCATTTTTAATATTTGCCGTTGCAACCGCAATTGGAGCGATTTCAGCAATAAATGATGATTCCTTTGTGCGCCTCATTCTAGGCGATGGCTATGTAAATGAAACTTTGAACAATATCGACAAAGGCGATCCAACTGCCATTTACAAAAGCGGAAGTGAAATCGGTACTTTTTTGGGCATAACAATTAACAACATTCGGGTTGCATTTTTGGCGTATGCTTTTGGAGTTATTACTTCGTTGGGAACTGCATATTTGCTGTTCAGCAACGGCGTGATGCTCGGGGCTTTTTTTACATTTTTCTACAATAGAGATCTGCTTTTTGTAGCTTCAAAAAACATTTGGCTTCACGGAACTATTGAAATTTCTGTGATTGTTGTTGCAGGTTGCGCGGGAATGGTGATGGGCAACAGCATTCTTTTCCCCAAAACATATTCACGGAAAGTTTCATTTTTAAAAGGCGCTAAAGACGGGCTCAAAATTGTGGTGAGCACGATTCCGTTTTTCATTATCGCCGGGTTTATTGAAGGGTTCATAACTCGTTACAGCAATATGCCGGTTTGGTTGGCAATGACTATTATTTTTAGTTCCTTGGCACTTATTATTTTTTATTACATTATTTATCCAATTATCCTGAACAAAAAGCATGCAAGACAAACATATTGAGCTGAAAAGACAAAGAGATGTAGGCGAAATGATAACTACCTATTTCGAATTCTTCAAACAAAATTTCAAGCCGTTTTTAAATATTTTCATCAGTTACAATGGGCTTTTCATTCTGGCTTTTCTTGGCGTAAGCTATTTATTGGTTACCGGATTTATTGGAGCTTTTTTAGCGCCAACAACTTTTGGTATTGAAACTGATAATTCCACAGATCAATTATATTTTATTGTTGGCATTATAGGTTTCTTTATTCTAATAATAATTACTTCAGTAATGAATTACAGTCTTGCCGCTATTTACACAATTCAATATCAACAGAACAAAAGTATTTCCGTTGAAAAAAATAAAGTTTGGGAAGTAGTAAAACAAAATCTCGGCAAGATTGTCCTATTCGTTATTTTGGCATTTATAATGTATATTTTCCTGATGGTTATTGGCGTAATCATTTCGTTCATTCCCATTTTGGGAACATTTGCTTACTACATTATGATTTTGGCTTTTATGAGTTGGATGGGACTTTCCTTTATGGCAATGATTAACGATGGAAAAGAAGTAACTGATGCTATGGGCGAGGGATGGAAATTGATGAAAAAATACTTCTGGAAAAGCGTACTTACCAACCTTGTTGTCGGTATTCTTTTGTTTATATTGATAATGATAGTTTTAACTGTTCCTGGAATTTTAATTGCGGTTTACGCCTTCCATTCTTTAGATTCTGGCATCGATCTTGCAAACTCTTCAGTAGCGAATATAGTTTGGACCTTGGCACTTTCAGTCTTATTAATTGTGTCAACGCTAAACCAATCTTTTTCCCAGTTTGTGAATGGCATTCTCTACTATTCCCTTCACGAAGAAACCTATAACGAAGTTACCCGCGAGCGGATTGATAATATTGGTACGGGTGAGTAGATACTTTTTCATATTATTTTTCTTTTTGAATACTTTCTTTGCAACTGCAACAGTGAGTGATAGTCTCACGGTTTCTATTGATAGCAGTACGGTTATTCAAAAGGAATTCTCTGAAAACCTTTCCGATAAATATTCCGGGGATGAATTTGATTACGATTCAATGGAAGGCGAAGCCGAAAACTTTTTGGAAAGAGCAATCAATTGGTTTTTTAAAAAACTTGGCGAACTGTTCGGAATAGATATTTCGCCGGAAATGTATCAAATCATTAAGATTGTGGTTTACATTCTTCTTATAATTTTTGCGATTTTTATTTTGGTGAAATTACTCGTCGGCGATAATGCTTCGTCGTTTTTCAGCAGAAAAAGCAAGATGGTCGCACCTTTAAATATTCAGGAAGAACACATTGAAAATGTAGATTTGGACAGCTACATAAAAAATGCTTTAAAGGAAGAAAATTACCGTTTGGCAATTCGATATATGTATTTGAAATCCTTGAAATTACTTTCGTTGAATAACATTATCGATTGGCATTTTGAAAAAACAAATTCCGATTATTACCGCGAAATTGAAAATTTAGATACAAAAAGTCAATTCAAAAAGGTTTCCTATTTGTACGATAATATTTGGTACGGTGAATTTACGCTGGACAAATCCGGTTTTGAAAATGCCGAAAAAGATTTTGAACGATTAAACCAAAACTTGAAAAATGCTGGATAAACGTTCAAAAAGAGTGCTGTGGATTTTCGGTCTTGCGTTGCTTGGCATTGTGATTACTGAATTGGTGCGCCCAAAACCGATTGATTGGCGGCCAAGTTATACTTCCGTAGATAAAATTCCATTTGGCAGTTTTGTGCTTTTTGAGGAAATTAATTCCCTTTTCAAAAACACCGAAATTGAGAAGGTGCAAAAGGATCCATATGAGTTTTTGGTTGACAGTACATATTCAAATAATTCAGCTTACATTTTCATTAATGACGAAATTTATTTTGATGAAAGACAAGCCGAAGAAATTTTAAAATATGCTGAAAATGGAAATACTGTATTTATTTCATCCCGTAACATCGGAAACTTCTTAGCCGATACACTCAAAGTTTCTGGAACTACAGATTACAATATTCTCGAAGAAGAAATTCATCCCAATTTCTTTTCAAAATCCCTAAAACAAGATTCACTTTCTTCCTTTAAAAAGGGTGTTTTTAAAACGTCTTTTGTTGAAATAGATACTTTGAAAACCACCGCTTTGGGTTATTACGATTCCGATAAGCCAAAATTGCAAGAGATAAATTACATAAAAATAGAGTTTGGAAAAGGGCAATTTTTACTACAGGCTCTCCCCGAAGCATTTTCAAATTATTATTTATTGAAAGGCAATGAAAAGTATGGTAGCACCGTGCTTTCATTTATTGATGCCGATAAAATTTATTGGGACGAACATTTAAAGTCTGGCCGAAAAGTGGTGACTTCGCCGATGCGATTTATTTTGGATCAAGCCCCGCTCACTTGGGCTTATTACGTTTTGCTGGGAGGATTATTGATTTTTGTAATTTTCAAAGGAAAACGGGAACAGCGCATTGTTGAAGTGATAAAACCATTGGAAAATACTTCAATTGAATTTACAAAAACCATTGGTGATTTGTATTTTCAGCATAAAGATTTCAGCAATATTATTGCGAAGAAAATCACTTATTTTATGGAATCACTTCGTTCAAAATATTATTTGAATACTAACGATATTAACGAAGATTTCATCAAAAAACTGGCGCTGAAAAGTGGAAACACTTTTGAAAAGAGCCAAAAATTGATGCATTTAATAAAACATTTAAAAGAAAAATCTGTTCACAGCGAAGCCGATTTGCTGGAACTGAACAAACAAATAGAAGCATTTAGATTATAAAATTATGGAAGAAACACAGGAATATCCGTTGGAATTTAATTCACGTTTAGATTTAAAAAAGCTGCAGCAAGCTGTTGAAAAAATAAATGCCGAATTGGGAAAAGTAATTGTTGGGCAGCACGATATGCTTGAAATGCTAATCATTTCAATTTTAACCGATGGGCATTCGCTGATTGAAGGCGTTCCGGGCGTTGCGAAAACGTTGACTGCAAAACTATTGGCAAAAACATTGGATGTAGATTTTAGCAGAATTCAATTTACGCCAGATTTGATGCCGAGCGATATTTTGGGAACTTCAATTTTCAACGTGAAAAATAGTGAGTTCGAATTCAAAAAAGGCCCTGTTTTTTCAAACATAGTTTTGATTGACGAAATAAACCGGGCGCCAGCAAAAACGCAAGCTGCTCTTTTCGAAATTATGGAAGAGCGCCAAGTAACAATGGACGGAACCGAATACAAAATGCAACCGCCATTTTTGGTATTTGCAACCCAAAACCCTGTGGAACAGGAAGGAACGTATGCCTTGCCAGAAGCGCAATTGGACCGTTTTCTTTTCAAAATAAATGTGCCGTACCCAAGTTTGGAAGAGGAAATCCACATTCTTGAAAATGCACACAATCGGAAAGACGCTTTTGTTTTGGACAGTGTGGTTCGAGTTTTAAATGCAGAACAAATCACGGAGTACCAACACACCATAAAACAAATAATTATTGAAAGTAATTTGCTGAAATACATTGCGGCAATTGTTGACAATACGCGAAGCAACGCCAACTTATTTTTGGGTGCCTCGCCACGTGCATCGCTTGCAATTATGAACGCTTCCAAAGCTTTGGCTGCAATGAACGGTCGTGATTTTGTGACTCCGGATGACATTAAAAAAATAGCCCCGTCTGTTTTAAGACATAGAATTATGCAAACGCCAGAGCGCGAAATGGAAGGAATAACGGCTGATAATGTGGTACAGCAGATTATTGAAACTATTGAAATTCCGAGGTAGAGAGTAGTTAGTAGTTAGTAGTTAGTAGTTAGTAGTTAGTAGTTAGTAGTTAGTAGTTAGTAGTTAGTAGAAAATTAAAAATTGGATGTCACCCTGAGCGCAGTCGAAGGGTTTTAAATTTAAAAACAAAAATTGAAACGTTTCCTTAAAAGCTTATATCTAAAAAAACGATTTTTTATCGTTTTGTTTTCCCTTGTGGCCTTGTTTGTGGTTTCGTACTTCTTTCAGGAATTATTTGGGGTTTTAAAGCTTTTATTCTATTCGCTTTTAGTTGCTACTATTTTTGATATTTTATTACTTTATAGAAACAAAACGGGAATTCAGGCTAAACGGATTCTTCCCGAAAAACTTTCAAACGGCGATGATAATTCTATTGAAATTAAAATTGTAAATAGATTTCAGTTTAAAACCTCCGTAAAAATTATTGACGAATTGCCTATTCAATGGCAAATTCGCGATTTTAAAATTGAAGCTCTTTTAATTTCTTCCGAAGAAAAGAAATTTACATACCATGTGCGGCCTACGGAACGCGGGGAATATCACTTCGGAAATTTGAATATTTTTTCTTCATCCATTTTGGGATTGATTGCTCGAAAACAACAATTTTCCGCGGAAGCGATGGTTCCAAATTACCCGTCATTTCTTCAGCTTAAAAAATATGATTTTATTGCGTTTACAAATAGATTGAAACTTTTCGGACTTAAAAAAATCCGAAGAATTGGGAATACAATGGAGTTTGAGCAAATTAAGGATTATACTTCGGGCGACGATGTTCGGAATATAAATTGGAAAGCGACTGCAAAACGAAACAGCTTGATGGTAAATCAATTTCAGGATGAAAAATCACAGCCTGTTTATTCCGTAATTGACAAAGGAAGGGTGATGAAAATGCCTTTCAACAATTTGAGTTTATTGGATTATGCCATAAACGCTACATTAGTTATTTCAAATATTGTATTGAAAAAGCACGATAAAGCTGGAATGTTTACCTTTTCCCGAAAGGTTGGCGATCGCGTAATTGCACAGAGAAGGAGTGCCCAAATGCATCTTATTTTGGAAACACTTTATAATGTGGAAACCGATTTTTCGGAAAGCGATTTTTCGCGTTTGTATGTTGATGTGAAGCGGCACGTAAAGCAACGGAGTTTGTTGCTTTTATATACCAATTTTGAAACGATGGATGCTCTGCATCGCCAGCTTCCTTATTTGCAAGCGATAAATAAAACCCATCTTTTGGTGGTCATATTTTTTGAAAACACTGAATTGAAATCATTTTTGGATAAAAAAGCAACTACAACTCACCAAGTTTTTGAGAAGACAATCGCGGAAAAATTCATTTATGAAAAGAAATTGATGGTAAACGAACTTCATAAATTCGGGATTCAATCCATTCTAACCGCTCCCGAAAATCTGACTGTAAATACAATTAATAAATATTTGGAAATTAAGGCGAGAGGGCAGATTTGATTGACGATTAACGATTGTTGATTTTTGATTGTCGAAGTGTAAAAGTCTATTTATTAATTGCTATTTTTATTAGTCTTGCTTCCCTTCAGTCGTGGTTCGTGGCTCAATTTTTTCCTATAAGTTATATTGATAGAAACACTATATTTGTATAAACAATATTTACAATGACAATCACTCAACTTAAATATGTTTTGGCTGTAGCCGAACATCAAAACTTCACCAAAGCCGCAGAAAAAACTTTTGTTACCCAGCCAACATTGAGTATGCAAATTCAAAAGTTGGAAGACGAGCTTGAAATCCAGATTTTCGATAGAACCAAAAAGCCAATTGAACTTACTGGCGTCGGAAAGAAAATTGTAGAGCAGGCAAAAAACATCGTCAACGAATCTGAACGGATGCAGGATGTTGTTGATCAAGAAAAAGGATTTATTGGCGGAACTTTTAAATTAGGGATTATCCCAACGGTAATGCCCACATTATTACCAATGTTTCTGAAAACCTTTTCAAATCGCTATCCCAAAGTGCAATTAAAAATTGAGGAATTAAACACTGATGAAATTATTACAAAAATAAACGATGGTTATTTGGATGCCGCGATTGCAGCTACACCGCTGGAGCAGGAAAAAATAAAGGAACGCCCTTTATATTATGAGCCATTTGTGGGGTACATTCCGGAAAACCATCGATTGTCAACAAAGGAAAATTTGGTAGTTTCTGATTTGGATATTGACGATATACTTTTATTGGAAGACGGGCATTGTTTTCGCGATGGGATAATTAATCTCTGCAAAACTTCAAAAAGTATGGGTGATGAAAAATTTCAATTGGAAAGTGGAAGTTTTGAAACGCTCATAAAACTTTCAAACGAAGGCTTGGGAATGACACTTCTGCCCTATTTGCATATGCTGGATATTTTACCCAGCCAAACCAAATACATTAAATATTTTAAAGAACCTTCCCCTGCACGCGAAGTCAGTCTGATTTACAGTAAAAATGAATTGAAATTACAGATTATAAATGTGCTCCATGATATAATCTCAGGGATAATACGTGGCGCTATTGCGTTTCAGGACGTAAAAATAATTAGTCCAAAAAATAAACTATTTTAGTTTTAAATTGATATGAATGACTTTTTTAGAAAAGTTAATAATTACTTGAACTTACATTATCCTAAATTTATTTTGTTTTCTATAAATATTTTTTTATTTTTAAAAAAAATAACTCCCCTTAGTATTAACCTTTTTGACTTAAAATTTATAGGAAAATTATTTTTCACAAATTTTCATATAAATTTTAGTCTTTAAAACTCTTTATATTATGGAAGTTAAACTACCCCCCCCCCCATCGCCTTATAAAGGTAAATTTTTTATTAATTCTTTTGGTGACCTCTTCTGGTCTTTTTTCTCAGAACAATTCAAACTTATTAGATTTTTGTGGCTCTGACCCGGGATTTGAATCTTATAAGCAAGATAAGTTTTATGGTGACAATCAAAAATTAGTTAATATTCTTTTAGATAACAAAGTAGATATTAACAAAGATTATTTGGAACAGATAAGAGCCAAAGACACAATGCCCTTTATGAATTCTGAGCTTTTGACGCAACAAAGTACTCATTACGATATTCCAATAAAAGCATGGATATATAAAGACAATAATGGTATTGGAAATATTTCTTCTGGTCAAGCGTATCAAATTATTGATTATTTAAATAATATTTATTCGTCCAATACCAATATTAATTTTTACCTACTTTGTGATATTGGTCAAATAAATAACACATATTATAATAATTCTGGTGACCAATACTTTGACGATTACATTTCGGAAAATCACCTCCAAGGTGTTATTAATGTTCATTTTGTAAAAAATTCGTATAGCTGGGGAGGCAAAGCCAAATTCCCTTGGGAAAATCCTAATTTTTCCTGTGCGGTAGAAACTAATTATAATCCTTTTGGAATCAGCGCTTCAGATGTTGCTAAAATTTTAGCTCACGAAATAGGACATACATTAGGTCTATACCATACACATCACCCAGGGCGTAAATATCCCGATGAGCAAAAAAATGAAGATTGTGGTGATTGTTATCAAGAAGCTGTAAGCCGTTCTAAGCGACAGGGGGCTATCTGTGTTAGTACGTTTAATAAATTAAAATGTGAGGTTAATGGAGATTATTTATGTGACACAGAAGCAGATCCCGCTTTGCGATGGCCTACTCGAAATCCTCAATTTTATTATAGTCCTTTTAATTGCACATATAATAGTAATAATGGGAAAAAAGATAATTGGAATGATACTTGGACGCCTGAGGTAGAAAACATAATGGGATATGCTAACAATGTTGTATTCGACAATTTTTCGCCCTTACAAGTTGCGAAAATGTATGGATATATTGATGATATTGGGATAAATTACCCCTCATTTAATATTACAGGTCCAACTAGTTTATGTGGTGGACAAACTGGAACTTATACTGTAAACACAATACCAGGAGTTACTACCTATACTTGGCAAAAACCATATAACATGAATATCCTTAGTGGTCAAGGTACAAATTCAATAACATTATATGCTGTGAGTGATTTTGGAGGGACATTAAGCGTCACCCCTAATTGCGGAACAAAATCTGCAAAATTTACTATTATGAATATAAACTCTATAACCATCGACGGTTTTGATCAGGCCTGTCCACTTTACACATATACATTCACTGCGCCTTATTTTTCATCAGCGGATTATGATTGGAGCGTTACCAATGGTTATGTAGTTTCTGGTCAAAGCACTAACGAAGTTCAAATTGCGCTCACAACAAGCTCAACAAACCAGTCTATAGTCGATTTAGAAGTAACAGGTTTGTGTACAAATAGTATTTATGGACAAAAAATAGTAACCCATGGTGATCCACCACCTCCCGCCGAACAATGTTTCTCTTATAAAATTAATGGAAGCAGTGATAAACAAACCCAAAGAAATGTTATTGGCGATATTTTACTTTATCCAAATCCCACGTCCATAGAAGTTAACATAATCCCTCCGAATCAAGATATATATTCTTTAGTTATCTATGATTTTTCGGACGTATTCTATATGTAAAATCAGAGAAAATATTAGGAAAAACTACATTGAGAACTGAGCAATTTCCCGCAGGGATATACTGAGGTCATTTAAACTTTTTATTTTTCATTTTCTTTAGTAATATTACCATAAATGATAGATAGTTGAAGCCCAACCAACTTGCAATGGTCGTATCAAACCTGTTCAGTAGAGATCGGTAACTGTCCATCCAGGCGTTCGTCCGCTCAATGACATATCTTTTGTCATATAGTTCTTGGTCAAAATATTCGTCCCTATCGGTATTCCCATTGCGCTTGTTGAAACACACATTGGCATTGATCTCTTTTTTCTCACAAGAGTTTCTAAAGTCTTTTGAATCAAACCCGGCATCTGCGTTGAGGAACAGGCCTTCCACAGTAATATTGGCCTGTTCGAGTGTTGCCGTGACCACCTCGAACTGTACCTCTATGTTGTACAGGTCGTTATGGTTGCCTGCCAGCGGTTCTGACATGGCTATTGGCAGTCCCTGCCTATCGCTCAAATATAGGGCGTTTGTGGTCTTGCGCTTTTTCCGCCCTTGGTATGCTACTTCTTCACCGCCCCTTATCGCAGGTGTGTGGCTACCGTCCAGGTCAACACTTGAAAGGTCCAGTTCTGATCTGTGCCTATCGAGGATACCTATCCAGCAAGTCTTCCAAACTCCGGTAACGCACCATTTTCTATAATGGTAATAGACCGATTCCCAGCTTAATGTCTTTTCCTTGAAGAACACCTCTGTGGGCAATTGATGCCACTGCACGCCTGTTTTCAGCTTGTAGAGAATTGCGTTGACGATCTCGACCAACGGAACAGTTGGGGGAAAACCTCTTTTTGGCAGTGGCAGGTATGGGACAATTTCCATTTCTATTGTATCTTTGTCGAGTACCGAGTACATATGGGGTTGTGATTTAGTTATTTATGTTTCGCAACACAAATATCCACAACCCTTTTTATTTTTTCAAAAAAAGTTTAAATCACTTCATTTGCTAGATTCAATTAACAAGTGCAACAATTGGATTTAAATTTAGTTAAAAATACTTCGTTTGGAGTTTTATATCCCAATAGTTTTCTTGGCCTACTGTTTAACTTACTGATAATCATATTGATTGTTCTGTGTTCTATGGTATTAAAATCTGTTTTCTTTGGCAAGTATTGCCTGATTAGCTTGTTGCTGTACTCGTTAAGCCCTCTTTGCCAGGGCGAATAAGGGTCTGCAAAGAAAAAATCCGCATCCAGTTTTCGAGCTATTTTTTGGTGTTCTGTAAATTCCTTTCCATTATCTGAGGTTATGGTCCTTACCAGTTCTTTGAAAGGGGAAAGGAGGTTTATCATCTGCTTTTTGATGGATGCTGCTTTTGTACCATCGGTCTTGGCCATCAGTTCGAATTGGCTTTTGCGCTCGGTCAGGGTCACTATGGCCGATTTATGGTTTTGGCCAATGATGGTGTCGACCTCCCAATCCCCAAAACGCCCCTTTGCATCCACTATTTCGGGACGTTGGCCTATCATAACCCGGTTGGGTATCTGTCCCCTTTGGTGTTTTCTGCTCAATCGCTTTTTTCGCCACCTTCGGGCGGTGCGCAGATGCTTGTACAAAAGGCCTCCCTCTGCCTGGTCCTGGTAAATGTACTGATAGATACGCTCGGTACTGACCATAGGAATCCCTTCCAGATCGCACCTTCCCTTTATCTGCTCAGGGGACCACTGCTCTTGGGTAAGCTTTTTGTCTATATAGTATCGCATACCGTCATCAAAGACACGGTGCTTATAAGCTTCTTTCTTGCGTTCGTTGCTTGCCATAATGGCATAATTGGCATTGTAGCTCCGCTTTTTTCCATTTCGGTTCAGCTCTCTGCTTATGGTACTTTTATCCACACCAAGCTCTTTGGCAATTCTTGTTTGGCTAAAACCTGCTTTCAGATAACTCTCAATTTGGTATCTTTGAGAGTCGATTAATTGGCTATAATTCATCGGCATCCAGTTTTTATAAAGATGGGAAAATTAATTTTCCCATCTTTTTCAACTGTTGCACTTATTGTTTGAACTTAGTAAAAAATTAATTTTAAACAAATAATAACATGAAAACAAAACTTTTTATAACAACAATTTGTTTGTCCATATTATTTGGATGCAGTAAAGACAAAACGAATAGTGAGGTGCAACCTAAAGATTATAGTGTTTTACTTCATATCTCTCGGCCAGACGGAAGTTCATATTTTGAAGGTGAAGTGGAGGCAAGACCAGGATATGTTGATGAAGAAGGAAAAATTGAATATTATGGTGATTGGAGTGTTTTTAGGATTGAGCAAAATTTCTCCGATCAAATGGGAGAAAAATATTTTGGCCCGTTTCATGTTGGGACAGGAATTATCGAAGGGGCTGAACCAGAACAAGGAACGATAACAGTAAATAATCAAATACTGCTCCTACGTTACGAAGGGAGTCAACAAATAGATACTATTAGGGCTAAAGACAGCCTTCTTTATCCAGAATTCCGATATTTTGACATGTATAAAAATGATAATTTTATAAAAAGATTTAATGTAATTGAAGATGCTAATGAAGAACCTTGGTTTATATCAATTAATAATTAAGCTTTTTGTAAAACTAAAAAATCCCTCTGATTTCTCAGAGGGATTTTTTTATGGGTTTAGATAGATTAAACATTGATTTAATTGGGGGTTCTGCTTGATAAGCGAATTAATCCAGAGTTTAAGTTCCTCTACTTCGTAGGGAAGCAATCTGGTTAACGCTTTTTTCAACTCCTTGCAAAACAAATTGACGTCAAAACTTACTTTTGAAAGTACAGCTTTGGTATAATCAAACATTGCTCTTGCCATAGCTAATTGAGGTTTAATTTAAAATTAAGTAGCAGTATACAATAGGCGAAGTTTTTTAAATTAATTTGTTTAAATATAACAAATAAAAATGAGATAAATTGTTATTGATGTAAATTTAAAAATGGCTAGATTCAATTAACAAGTGCAACAATTGGATTTAAATTTAGTTAAAAATACTTCGTTTGGAGTTTTATATCCCAATAGTTTTCTTGGCCTACTGTTTAACTTACTGATAATCATATTGATTGTTCTGTGTTCTATGGTATTAAAATCTGTTTTCTTTGGCAAGTATTGCCTGATTAGCTTGTTGCTGTACTCGTTAAGCCCTCTTTGCCAGGGCGAATAAGGGTCTGCAAAGAAAAAATCCGCATCCAGTTTTCGAGCTATTTTTTGGTGTTCTGTAAATTCCTTTCCATTATCTGAGGTTATGGTCCTTACCAGTTCTTTGAAAGGGGAAAGGAGGTTTATCATCTGCTTTTTGATGGATGCTGCTTTTGTACCATCGGTCTTGGCCATCAGTTCGAATTGGCTTTTGCGCTCGGTCAGGGTCACTATGGCCGATTTATGGTTTTGGCCAATGATGGTGTCGACCTCCCAATCCCCAAAACGCCCCTTTGCATCCACTATTTCGGGACGTTGGCCTATCATAACCCGGTTGGGTATCTGTCCCCTTTGGTGTTTTCTGCTCAATCGCTTTTTTCGCCACCTTCGGGCGGTGCGCAGATGCTTGTACAAAAGGCCTCCCTCTGCCTGGTCCTGGTAAATGTACTGATAGATACGCTCGGTACTGACCATAGGAATCCCTTCCAGATCGCACCTTCCCTTTATCTGCTCAGGGCACCACTGCTCTTGGGTAAGCTTTTTGTCTATATAGTACCGCATACCGTCATCAAAGACACGGTGCTTATAAGCTTCTTTCTTGCGTTCGTTGCTTGCCATAATGGCATAATTGGCATTGTAGCTCCGCTTTTTTCCATTTCGGTTCAGCTCTCTGCTTATGGTGCTTTTATCCACACCAAGCTCTTTGGCAATTCTTGTTTGGCTAAAACCTGCTTTCAGATAACTCTCAATTTGGTATCTTTGAGAGTCGATTAATTGGCTATAATTCATCGGCATCCAGTTTTTATAAAGATGGGAAAATTAATTTTCCCATCTTTTTCAACTGTTGCACTTATTGTTTGAACTTAGTATGTAAAAGATTTTAGAAATTTCCTAAATATTGATAGCCACATTATTTAACCTTTATTGTCCATTCAAATTCGAAAACCGAAACTGATTCTCCAGTAGCATTTATACCTTCAGATTTCAACCAAACTGTTTGCCCTTCTCCAGTTTGAATCGCATTTTGAATTGCTTGATCTATTAACACACCGTCATTACAACTAAATGTAATCCTTCCCTTAGCTTTCTTGGAAAATGTTCCTTTATTATTAGCCACCAACATTGAAATGTTCTGCCCGCTCTCTTTTATTTTAGCCATTACCATCGCTCCGGTACTAAGTTCGGCAGCCATCCCTTGTATTGCCCAAAACATGGAGTTAAAAGGATTTTGATTTATCCATTTATGCTTTACAGTAGTAACACAGCTTGTTTCTGAAATTGATTTTACCCTCACGCCAGTAAAGTAAGCGGATGGTAATTTAAAAAGTAGAAAAGTGTTGATTTTACTAGGGCTAAGTTTCATATGAGTATAATATTCCGCTAATATATCCAATAATTAACATACTTCCTATTTGTTAAAAATATGTTAATTTTAGTACTATGTGTAACACACTACTAGTTTTTAGACATATGTTTGTATAAGAAAATATCAAGCTATGGAAACTACACTTTCAGAAAACCAAAAAAATACTAGTGCCTTTATACACATGTCAACCTTTTTAAAATACTTTTTTCCATTCGCAAATTTTATTGCGCCACTTTTAATTTGGACATTCAATAAAGAAAAAGCATTTGTGGACGAACACGGAAAACAAGCAATCAATTTTCAATTGAGCGTTTTAATCTATACTATATTAATAGGTTTAATCTGTCTTCCTTTCTTTCTAGTTTTTGCAACGGATTTTATTTCGCTTATAGAAACGATTGACCACAATGCCGGAGAGTTTTCAGTAAACAACATTCAAAATTTCTCAGGTTACATATTGCTCTTTGGACTAGCAATTCTATTATTATTAGGATTGTTCGTTTTTGAACTTTACGCAGTGATAAACGCTTCAATTCATGCTTCACGTGGGGAGTTATATCAATATCCACTTTGCATACCATTCATAAAAACTAACCTTAAAAATCCAATTCAAAATGAGCACATTAGTTAGTTACCTATTGGCTGCCATTTTACAGTTTATAGGTGTAAGCATGCCGAAGGAACAGGAAACTGTTAGCGTATTGAATCATCAACAATGCGAAGAAATCGCAAGTGTGCTTCCTTATTCATTCATCATCAATAACGAACAGGAGTTCAAAAAACAAGTAAACGAAAATTTATGAAAATCGAAAACACAAAAGCGCAGATGCGAAAAGGGGTTTTGGAGTTCTGCATTCTTTCAGTCCTAAAAGACGGTGAGGCATACACTTCAGACATTCTTGAAACCCTAAAGGACGCAAAAATGCTTGTCGTGGAAGGCACAATTTACCCTTTGCTCACAAGGCTTAAAAATGAGGGATTGCTTTCTTACCGTTGGGAAGAATCTACCAGCGAACCGCCACGCAAGTATTATGAACTTACCGAAACCGGTAAACTATTTTTAACCGAATTGAGCGATACCTGGGCAGAATTGCAACAGGCCGTAAACAAAGTAACCAGTGAAAAAAACACAAAATGAACAAGACAGTAAACATAAATTTGGCAGGCACTTCCTTTCATATAGACGAAGATGCCTTTGGGAAACTTTCGCGCTACCTCGATGCCATCCGCAGATCGCTAAAAAGCGCTGACGGAAGCGACGAAATAATGCAGGATATTGAATCCCGCATAGGCGAACTTTTTTCTGAAAAAATTGAAAGTTCAGCGCAAGTTGTGACCTTACAAACTCTCGATGAAGTGATCGCTGTTATGGGGCAACCCGAAGATTACGAAGTGAATGATGAAATTTTTGAGGATGTTCCACCATCATCGCACACTTACACAAAAGCAAAAGGGAATGCTTCACACAAGCAACTTTTTAGAGATGTTGACAATAAGTATATCTCTGGAGTTTCTTCTGGGTTGGGCCATTATTTTGGTATCGATGCCATTTGGGTTAGGCTTATTTGGATACTCCTGATTTTTGCAGGATTTGGTTCTCCAATTCTCGTTTACATTCTATTGTGGGTGCTGGTTCCTCCAGCACTTACAACTTCGGATAAATTGAAAATGACTGGGGAGGCAATCAATATTTCAAACATTGAGCGAAAATTTAAAGAAGGTTTTGATAATGTTGCAGACCGTGTTAGAAATGTAGATTATGACAAATATGGCAATAAAATAAAAAGCAGCTCTTCCAGTTTTTTTGATGGCTTGGGAAACGTAATCATGACCCTGTTTAAAGTATTCGTAAAGTGCATCGGGATTTTGATAATAATCGTTTCGCTATCTGTAATAATTGGACTGGTAGTTGGATTTTTCACATTTGGGTCTTTGGATTTTTGGGGCAATTCTGAAATAACAGAATACATCGCTTTGGTTGATACTACAAACGCTCCATTGTGGTTAATTGCCTTGCTATCATTATTTGCAATAGGAATTCCATTTTTTGTATTGTTCGTTTTAGGACTGAAACTTTTAATAAGCAATCTAAAATCAATGAGTTCAACAGTGAAGATTTTATTGATTGTTGTGTGGGCATTATCGGTTATTGGACTGGCTATTTTCGGAATAAAACAAGCCACAGAACAGGCTTACGATGGTAATTTTATTGAAGAGGCAGGAATTGCAGGTACGTACGGGTGACACACTTCGAATAGAAATGCGCGCCGATAAACAGTTCAGTTATAATGTTTCGCAGGAAGGCGGGGTTGAAATAAAATATACTGAAGATAAAAAGCGAATAATCTATTCAAGCGACATCACCTTAAATATTAAATCCTCAAAAGATTCAATTGGAAAAATTGTAATTGGAAAAATGGCCGAGGGTAACAATCATTTGGATGCCAAAACACGTGCAGAGGCAATTGAATACAAGTATTCTTTTGAGAACAATAAACTAGTTTTGGATGGATTTTTTATCACCGATACTGCCAACAAGTATCGCGATCAGCAAATGCAGATTACTGTGTTTGTTCCGGAAGGAACCGTTTTATACTCTGATGAAAATGTAAATTCCTATTACAACTACAGTTCAAATTTTGCTGAATTGAGCGATTGGGACAATGAGGCGCATTATTATAGAATTTTGAAAAACAAAAATCAATGCCTTGATTGTGTTGAAAAAACTGAAGATCTCGAAGAAAATGATTCCTTGGAAATGATTGAAACTGAAAAAGTTTTAGATAGTGCAAAACCCAATAAAAATAACAGTTGGGAGGATGAATTGAATGATGGGCTTAAAGGCCAAAGCAATGCTTCAAAAAATAAAAGTGAAAGTATAACAATAACATTTGATTAATAACCAAAAACCACATAACCATGAAAACTACAAATTTTATAATCGCGATTGGAGCTGCTTTTGCTTTTGGCTCTTGTAATTTAAACATTCATACCGGCGAAAACGGAAATGGAAATGTTGTTACTGAAGAAAGAACTGTTTCCGAAGATTTTAATGAAGTAAGAGGCAGTGCAGGACTTGACGTTTATTTAACGCAAGGAGACGAAAACAAAATAATGGTTGAAGCCGATGAAAATTTACTTCAATATATTGAAACTGACATCGAAGATGGAAAATTGCATATTACGACTTCGGAAAATATTGGCAATTCAAAATCAAAAAAAGTGTATGTAACATATAAAGAACTAATTGCTGTAGAAGCAAGTAGCGGAGCCGACGTAACTGGGAATTCTGTCATAAAAAGTGAAAATTTATCTCTTAAAAGTAGCAGTGGTGCCGATTTAAAAGTTGAAGTTTTCGCAAAAGATTTAATTGCAAAAAGCAGCAGCGGGGCAGATTTAGAGGTGTCTGGAAAAGCTTCCTCTTTAAGAGCAGATGCTTCAAGCGGAAGCGAACTTGATGCGAAAGAACTTTTGGTAATTAACTGCAACGCTGAAGCTTCAAGCGGTGCGGGCGTTACTGTGAATGTGAAAGAAAAACTGGAGACTCAAGTAAGCAGCGGCGGTGATATAAATTATTACGGAAACCCTATTTCCGTAAATTCAAACGAAAGTCATTCGGGAAGTGTAAACAAAATGTAAAGCTATCGACACTCTTTTTATTTAAAATTATCTCCGAATTACTAAAAAAGGCTTAATAGTATCATAAATGACTGTTAGGCTTTTTTTCATTTATAATAATTTTAAGAGGGTTTTATTGAATTAATGCGAAATTGGAAAACAAAAACCTTAAGT
The DNA here is from genome assembly GCA_963716065.1 of uncultured Flavobacteriaceae bacterium. GTDB lineage: Bacteria > Bacteroidota > Bacteroidia > Flavobacteriales > Flavobacteriaceae > Aequorivita. Next base: position 3,320,369 of record OY970287.1, on the reverse strand, counting down.
TATGAAAAACCTAATTTTTATTTTATCCGTAATTTTTTTCGTTTCGTGCAGCTCAGATGACGATTTGGGAGATGTAAACAACAATCAATTTGAAGAAATTGAAACTACAATTCCTCAAGGAACTTGGGAGGTAAGTAGATATACCGAAGGTGAAACTGACCAAACACTGAGTTTTGAAAGTTTCATTTTTACGTTTAATGAAGATGGAACCGTAACTGGCGCAAATGATCTTTTTTCTGAAAGTGGAACTTGGGATTATGACAATACCGCAAGTACTCAGGAAAATTTCAATTTACAATTTGGTGCCACTACTCCTTTCGATTTAATTACAGAGAATTGGACAATTGAATCCGTAAACAATACACAAGTGCAATTATCTGTTGCCAATGGTAACAATGGCGAACCTGAAACGCTTACGTTTACAAAGATTTAATTATAATTTTTAAAGAAAACAAAACCCCCTTTCAAATTGATTTTGAAAGGGGGTTTTCATATTAACTAACTATGAAAAATTAATCTACAATAACTTTAAAACGTATAATCTCTGAATCTACATTTGCTTCAACCAAATACAGTCCTGAAGCTAAATGGCCCATATTCACTTCACCTTTTGTAGCGTTCATTTTTTCAGAATACACTTTTTGACCTGCAAGATTGTAGATTGTAACTTGTTCAATCAAACCTTTACAAGAAATATTCAAAACATCTTTTACAGGATTTGGATAAAATTTGAATGAATCTGTACTGTTCTCCGTTACTCCAAGAACTTCTTCAGTTGTAAATAAAATTGGACCTTCCCAAGCACTTCCATTTTCGCTACAGATAGATTTTACGTATACTTCATAATCTGTATCTGGAATTAAATTTTCAATCAATACTTCGGTTGCTGAAGTGGTAGTTCCACTACCAGCACCTGGATATCCTGTGCCAGCTAACTGCACCATATATTCATAACCACCAGTTGGTATTGGGTTTGGCTCTAACCAACTAACCATTGCAGTAGTTTCGGTAATATCTGTTACAGCAATATCTGTTGGGTAATTACATGTTGGCGAATCATCATAGGCAGCAATTTTGAAATATCCATAATCTCCTGAAATACCCCAAGCACGTACCAAAATCTCTGTTCCTGGCTCAAGGTTGTCGAGTTCAATGTAATTGAAGAAACCATCGCCACCATCAGCATCACAAAAAAGATTTGTTAAGCTTCCACAAATACCACTATAAGCCTGAAGACCCATGTCAGTCATATAAGGATCGTTATTTGTTTTGGTTTCCAATTTCAGTCTTCCCGATTCAGGAACTGTTACCGTATACCAAACATCTTTACCTTTATCTAAAAATTCAAGACCTTCACAATCTACATCTGGATCGTTTACATTTCTCGTTGAAGAAGTGCTATCTCCAATGATATAACTAGTTTCAAAATCAATCCCAACAATTAATTCAGACCCATTAGAACATTCATCATTAACAGGTGCTGGAGGGGAAGGGTACACACAGATTGTGAAGTAGGTAGCCCTAGCACTTCCTGAACTTGATACAGAAACATAATAGTTTTCTCCAGCCGTTAAATCTACTCTCTGCAAATAAGTGGTGCATACATCTGATATACGAGTTAAATTTCCTGGTGTTCCAGAATAAACAGTAACATAGGTTGGAGCTGTACCATTTATAAGAGTTTTTCTAAAAGTATAATTTGCGGTTTGTGAAGGCACAAAAGTGTACCAAACATCAGCGAAATCTGTTCCACAATCAACATCTATAGAATGGGTTGCAGAAGCAGTATATCCTTCCAATCCATTGTTACAAGTATCGTCTGTAGATTCCGTTAAGAGAATTGCGCCAATTGGCTCGTCATTTACAGGAACTTCTGGGAATTTATATACACAAAGAGAAAACTGTGTGTTCGGATCTGGACTGGAAATTGAAATAAAGTAAGTTTCACCTGCATTCAAAACTGGTGCGGTATAGCGTGTATTGCAACCAGTAGAGAAAGGTTGTAAATCTACTGAAGAGCCTTCAAAAATGAACATATTTATATCTTCACCGGTTAAACTTTCAACAGCAAAAGCATATTTTCCAGACTCAGTTGGCGTAAAACGATACCATAAATCGTTATAATCATTATAGTCTGGATTTACACATGGGTAATTTGTAGTACGCGTTGCACCCACAAAATCTCCTGTTATTGCATTGTTACAGTTATAGTCATCAGATACAGTCAATATTGCAGCTGCAACTGGTTCATCATTTAAACCTTGTGGCGCAACATACTCATAGCTAAATTCATCCATATAAATATTTTTGAAATTACTTCCATTACCAGAGTGTTGTGGTTTAAAAGCTATATAGCTATGATTTAAGCTAGTGTTGTAGTTGGAGAAATCTATGGTGAATTCTGTCCAATTTTCTGCAACAATACTTGTTTCATTAAGGGTTGTATCGTCCAAAACTACAAATGTTGCTGCATCCAGTGGATCTGACATTGTGCCTACAATTATATTGAAGCCCTCTGTAGTTGAAGCACTTTTATTCATCTTGAATTTAATTTGCTTATCAGCATTGAAATCTGATGTCTGAGGAGAGCTTAAAATTAAGCCATCAACTGTAGAACTTGAGCTGAAAAACATTCTTAGCATTAAATTACCGTCTGATGGTAAAATATTATTTTGTGACGCGTAGGTTTTAAAGTCACCCGTGGTTGTATCTAAAATAGACCAGCAAGGTTTAACATCTTGACCGTCTTCGTTGAGGCTTTCAAAACTATCGCTGTATTCAGCTACGTTAACATCGCAAGCAGTTGTAAATTCTTCGGAAGCAAACCAAGCTCCAAAATCTGAAACATCACATTTAGCGCGAACATAAGCTTTGTATGCAGTATTTTGAGCCAAAGGAACTGTTACAGAATTTGTTGAAATCTCCGTGCCATTTGTTGAAGCATCTGGAGCAGCAATGGTAGCTTCTTGAACTAAGTATTCCCAAGTAGTTTCACCAGAACCACTTGTATTCCAAGAAATATCTGCTAAATTGTACTGAACGTTTGTTGCATTAACATTAGTCACTTCAAGACAAGATGGAATATCTTCTACACAAACTGTATTTATCCAAATGTATTTGTTTATAGCTCCATTGTGTCTAAATGCAAATTTTGAATGACCATTATTAGGTAAATCTACCAAGTACTCAGCGTTTCTATCTGCAGTTAGTGTAAGTTCTGAAAATTGCACAAAATTGTTTGAAGCATCCATTGTTCCAATTTGCAACGCAACTTGTGGGGTTCCGGTTGAAGAGCCAGCTTGTAGACGTAAACGGTGTGTACCGTCAGTTGCAAAGGTTGATTCTGGGGAAATTGCAATTATTTCTCCAGTAGTTGTGCTTGTAAAATTTAACTCAAACATATTTTTACCGTACGACCCAATATAATTTACATAGGCCCAACCTCCATTAGGTTCATCAACAACACTCCAGCAGTAAGGCACTGTATTGTCCGGAATACCAGCAAAATCATCACAAAAATTAGCAGTGAATGCTCCACATAATGTTCTAATAGTATTGGAAGCTTTTATCCAAGCACCAAAATCACCACCTCCACAATTTGCTCTCACATAAGCCTCATAATCCGTGTCAAATTCAAGATTACCAACTGTAACGGATAAATTTGTATCTGTAGATGTATAGTCAGTACCATTTGTAGTAGGTTCACCAATACCTACTTCTTGTACCACATATTCCCAATTATTCTCACCTGTTCCGCTTTCAGTCCAAGTTAAATCTACAGAAGTTTGGGTTGGATTTGAAAGACCAACATTGGTAACTTCCAAACAAGTTGGAATTACTTCCAAACAAACGCTATCAATATTCACTTGGTCAAAAGTAGAACCAAGGTTATGCTGAAAAAATATGTATTGATCTGTTCCTGCAGGAATAACTACTTCGTGCGATACCCAATTTGAATTGGTAACTCCTGTTAAGGCAATCGTTTCAACGGTTGTAAAAACTCCTGTTCCATCGCCAACATTTGTTGTACCGACTATCAAACTTGATTCAACATTTCCTTGTGCAAAAAACTTTAAACGGTGGTTACCATCAGAAGTTGTAGCGTTCATTGGCGATATAAAAATTAAATCACCCGTAGTTGCAGCTGCATTGTATATTCTAAAATATCTTGATGGACTTGGCGCCGCAGGGTTACCCGTAACTTGTCCATAACTTCCAGAAACACCAGTCGTGTTTATCATCGTCCAATCGATAGGTACTTGTCCCGCATCGTAAGAATCAAAATTCTCAGAGATGTCGCACTGCGCGATTGCCATCTGTACCCCGCAAATGTAAACTAGCAGTAATAATAGTAGTAACTTTTTCATTTCTAAAATTTTTTAAAAAATTAATATTCTGAAGTGTAAACCTACAATGCTAAATACTATAATAAAAGGAAAGGTTTTTTGTTTTTCGTGAAATTTCACGAAATTTAAAAAACAAAAATAATTTTTAAATATTTGATTTTAAGACATTTAACAGATTATTGTCTTGTTTTTGTAGATTTTTCGATTTCTTGCTTGTGAAGGGCTATTTTTTTTCTTTTTGCTATAATTTTCTTAACTATAAAGTAAAGAAATAGCAATAATAGAATTCCTAAAAATAAAAAAATATAAGTGTATTTACTTTTTTGTTCAGCCCTCTTTCTAACATTCTCTGAAGATAAATCGTTAACCACTTTATTGAGTGATTTTTTTTCTTCAGAAAGAAGTTTCTCCTGTTCTCCCAAATAAAGTGAGTTATATTTATTGGAATTCTCGGTATCGCCAATTGCTGAATAATTTTTGGAAAGCGCTTTATAAATATCACTATTAGTACCAATATCATTTACATCCTTAATTGAGAGAATTGCATTTTCTAGCATTTCAATAGCCTTGGCATTTTCACCTTCTTCCGATAAAATATTTGCCAAACCAAGTTCAGAATAGGCAATGTTTTTTGTTGCATTTATTTTTTTGGCGTAAAAAATAAATTCTTCATAATTAGCCTTTGCCTTTTTGTAATCTTTCATTTCAAAATTACAATCGCCTATTTTATTCTTTGCTATGGCAACACTCGCGTTTATTGCTTTACTTGAAATATTGCTTTTGAAAACTTCGGCAGCTTCCATTAAATATTTTAAAGCATATTCGCAGCCTAAGTTGTCTTTTTGGATCAACCCTTTAACAAAAAGAATGTTTCCTTGGAGAAATTTTAAAGAATCCGGCAATTGGTTTTTTACTGAAATATCATACGCTTCATCCAAGTAATTTAATGCTTTATCACCTAGATTAAGACGTTGGTACTGCCCGCCTATAAAACCCAAAGCACGTATTCTGTCAGTAAAATTATTGCTCTTTTTTGCTATGGAATCTGCTTTAAAAGCATATTCAAAAACTTTGTCATGATTTTTTAAAACAGCATAGCCATTGGCAACAACCAACAAAGCATTTATTTGAATAGACGCATCGTTTTGGGCCAAATTATAAAGTTGCAATCCTTTTTGAATGGAAAGTTCGGGGTTACTGTAAGTTAAAACATTAGCCTCTGCCCTCAAACTGTCCAATTTAGCACGCGATTGTGCATAAAACGTAACGCTATTAAGAAACACAATTGCCAAAAAAGCAAACTTAAATTTATCTATAAAATATTGGAGTTCCATTAAATGGAAAGGTACTAAAAAGATGCTGATTTCTCCTTTTTGCTTTTCTTTAAAAATGCAATAAACTGTTTCGGAGTAAAACCAGTTATGGACTTAAAAACAACGGTAAAGGCGCTATGTGAAGAAAAGCCACAGGTTTCAGCCAAGTAACTTACTTTGTAATTGAGATAGGCTTTATCGGTTTTCATGAGATGGATAATGTAGTTTACCCTTAGTTCATTGATGTAAGTGTTGAAATTTTTCTGTTTGTGGGTATGTATTATTTCAGAAATATATTTTGAATTAGTTTTTAGTTGCTTCGCTAAAAGACTCAAATTCATATTACTATTTGTGAATTTTTTAGAAGCTTCAAATTCTTCCAAACGTTCCAGAATATTATTTTGGGTTTCCGCTGGGATAACAACTCCCTTTGAAGGTTGTGAGGAGTATCTTCGATACTGAAAGGAGTTTCTAACTTTTCATCATTCTCAACTTTTGCTATTATTTGTTGAAAACGCTTGTACTCAATATTTAACTTTCTATTGTAAAAATAATACGCTAAAAAAAGAAGCAGAAAGCAAATAACTAATCCCAAACCCCACTTGTAATATTGCAGTTTATCGTCTTGTAAATTTTCTTTTTGTTCTGTATCTATATAAGAAATAATTATACTGCGGACTTCCCTTTCAGAATCCAACGTAACGGCACTCAGGGCTACTTTTTCGTTGTAGTATTCTTGCGACAATGCTATGCTATCCTTATTTTTATAAAGGTGAGATAGGTTTTCAAGAATTTCAATTTTTACTGAATTTTCAATTATTGGAATTTCAAGCGCTTCTTTAAGAAATTGAATGGAATTATCGGGTTGGTTTTTAAGTAAAAATACATTTCCAAGACCTAACAACGAAACACTTTCGATAGCGGATTTATCCAATTCGGAAGCTTTTAAAATTGATATCGCTTTCCTGAAATAAACTTCAGCACTGTCGTTTTTAATATTCAGAAATTGTTGCCCCAATTCATTTTGAACTATTGCTTTTAGAGACCCCAGCTCGCCATTGTATATATTTTCGGGAGCTTTCAGTTTATTGAGCGCCCCTTCATAATTGTTATTCTTTTCAAAGATTCTTGCCTGTTCCGTAAAAAGTATAGTTTGAATAATTAAATCCTCTTCTTCGGAATTTATTTTCATTAGAAGATTTTCCGCGTGGATTTGATAGTTTGATGCTAAATCATCCATTCCAGAAATTCGGAATTGCTCAGAAAGGGAAATAAGTATTAAGGCTGAAGTAAAAGGATCCTCAATTTCACCTAAAACTTCTTTTGCCTGAAACAATTTTTCAGTACCCTCGGCTCTCAATCCCAAGAGAAATTTACACTGTGCCAACAAGAAAAGAGCTTTGGCTTCTTCAATTTCAGATTTTGAATTTTCTAACAGATACATTGCAACCTTACTCGCCTGTTCTGGATTTTTATGGTAAGTATTCAGGTTTTTCTTAAAAATCTGATCCATTTCCATAATTTCCTGGGCATAGGTCACCATAGAAATTATTGAAAAAAAAAGTATACTGAATAATCGTATTTTCATTGAAAACAATGGATTTCCTGCAAATATAATTTATTAAAAACCGAGATTGTTTTGTTGAATGGGTTTATTTGAAAATAAAAACACCTGAAAAAAATTCAGGTGTTCAAAATTATTTTTTATAAAACTTGATTACGCAGTAACCTCAGTTTCAATAGTAGTTAAATAACGCTCTGCATCCAATGCCGCCATACAACCTGTTCCTGCTGCAGTAACTGCCTGTCTATATTCTTTATCCTGAACATCGCCACTAGCAAATACGCCAGGTTTGTTGGTTTTTGTGGTTTTTCCTTTGGTAATTAAATAACCGGTTTCGTCCATATCCAACTGACCTTTAAAAATATCTGTGTTTGGTTTGTGGCCAATTGCAATAAAAAGACCAGTGATAGCAATTTCCTCTTTTTCGCCAGTTTCGTTATTTACCATTCGTAAACCTTCCACAACCTGTTCTCCCAAAACTTCATCAACTTCAGTATTGTAGCGAACTTCAAGATTTTTTGTGTTGTTCACCCTGTGTTGCATTGCTTTGGAAGCCTTCATATAATCCTTACGAACCAGCATAGTAACTTTATTGCAAATGTTTGCCAAATAAGTAGCTTCTTCTGCAGCGGTATCCCCTGCTCCAACAATTGCTACATCTTGGTTTTTATAGAAAAATCCATCACAAACGGCGCAGGCAGAAACTCCGCCACCGCGTAATTTTTGTTCGCTCGGTAATCCTAAATATTTTGCAGTTGCCCCAGTTGAAATTATAACGGTTTCAGCTTCAACTTGGGTAGAATTGTCAACGGTAATTTTATGGATACCTCCTACTTCATTGCTAAACTCAACATTAGTAACCATCCCTATGCGCACTTGGGTTCCAAAACGCTCAGCCTGTTGTTGCAATTGAATCATCATCGTTGGGCCATCAATTCCATCTGGATAACCTGGAAAATTATCAACTTCGGTAGTAGTTGTAAGTTGTCCGCCAGGTTCCATTCCTGTGTACATAATAGGTTTCATATCAGCTCTCGCAGCGTAAATAGCCGCCGTGTAACCCGCAGGGCCAGAGCCAATAATTAAGCATTTTATTCTTTCAACTGTATCACTCATAATATAATTCTTCAAGATTTTTTCGAAATGGTAAAAATAGCAACTTTAAAAAGAATGTGCCTTTAAAAGTTATGAAGATTTGTTATCAAAATATTATCGTTTCCTATGAAAGTAAAAAGCTATGGGAAGAAACTTGAAAAATTCTTGTCCAACTTTATATTTTGGTTAATTTTGTCGTCTGAAAAAAAAATTCGGGATGTAGCACTTCGACAGGCTCAGTGTAAACTGCACTACCTGAAGATTCCGAAAAAATAACCAGTCGTGCAAAATTTAAAGGATAACAATAAAACATCATTCGGGATGTAGCGCAGCCTGGTAGCGTACACGTCTGGGGGGCGTGGGGTCGCAAGTTCAAATCTTGTCATCCCGACAAAATGGGTGTCAACGGATACCAAAAATCAGCTAATCTTATGAAAATCAGATATTTTCATAATTTCTGAAACCATAAGATTAGCTTTAATATCAATTGAATGGTTACCTATTCGGTTACCTCAATGGTTACAAAATTTTATCTACATTAGTACCATAGTAGCGTTCAACTTTCGCTTCGGTTTGACTTTCGTAACACAAATCGAATATTCACGAAAAGCTAACAGCTATGCAGACTTCACGAGCATTTTCCATTCATTTTTGGCTTAATTTTTCCAAAGAAAAAAACAACTTAGCACCTATTTATGCACGAATTACTGTCGATGGTAAACGTGCAGAAATCAGTTTAAAACGATCAGTTTTGGTTACCCATTGGGACACCAAAACTAAAAGAGTAAAGCAACGAATTCCAGAAGGTTTGCATTTGAACCCATACTTAAATCAGGCATATGCTCATTTACAAGAATGCCATAGACAACTTTCCTCCGAATTTGAATTGGTAACGGCACAAGGAATTAAAGCTCGCTTCCTTGGCGAAGACGAACAACATAAGACATTGCTTGAACTAATTCAATATCATAATATTAATATGGAAATGATTCTAAGCCCGGAACGCTTAAGAATTATTTTACTACGGAAAAATATATTAAGAAGTTTTTGCTTAAAAAGAAGAACAAGCGATATTTATTTAAATCACTTATCATATAGTTTCATTATTGATTTTGAGAATTTTCTGCGAAGCAACATTGCACAATTGCAATCTAGACCATTAACAAATAATGGAGTTATGAAACATTTAGAGCGTTTAAAAAAGATGATAAATCTTGCTTTGAATTTAGATTGGATTGATAAAGATCCATTCAAAAGATTTAAATTAAAATTTAAGAAATATCAAAGAGATTTTTTATCTAAAGAAGAATTAGAAAAAGTAGAATTGCTTGCTCTAAGAAAAGAGCATCACAAAAACACTCGTGATATATTCATATTTTGCTGTTACACTGGTTTGTCTTATTCGGATGTGAAATCTCTTTCAGAAGAGAATATTGTAAGGGGTATTGATGGAAACCATTGGATATCTGCACGACGGCAAAAGAACGAGCAACCATTAAAGATTCCATTATTGGATAATGCCCTTTTAATTTTAAAGAAACATACTAGATATGCAGATGAAAATGATAGGTTACTTCCCGTATATTCCAATCAGAAAATAAACGTATATCTAAAGGAAATAGCTCAAATTGCTCAAATTCCTAAAAAACTAACTTTTCATTCTGCCCGACATACTTTTGCAACTACAGTTACATTATCGAATAATGTACCTATTGAAACCGTGTCAAAATTATTAGGTCATTCAAGATTAAATACCACTCAAATTTATGCTAGGGTAGTTGAACAAAAAGTGAGTAGTGATATGATGGAATTAAGATATAAATTAAACTCAAAAAAAATTAAAAAGCTTACTAATGTAGCAATATCTAAAAAGTAATTAATTCAAAATCAATAAATTAATAGCTGAATAAAGTATTTTAGAAATAATGGAATTTATGCAAAACTATATATTAAATTCTTGCGTTCTGTCCCAATGAATTGCTTGCCATATTTCGATTGAAAAGGGATTATGTTTATATTTGGTATGTTATACCTTATTTTAAAGCTTCTAAGGGAATATTTGATACGGGTGTAAAATATTAAATGAATTTTATTTATGCTACACGTTGATACTTTAGCAAAATTTGAGGTGACAAAAAAGTTTGTTTTGCCAGAAGAATTGCACCTTCCCATAGCAGCTAAAGATTTAGCTTCAATTTCAAAATATATTGGTGAACTAAAATGCGAATTATCTAAAAAAGGAACAAACAATGCCTTTTTAGTTTCAATACCTTCTATAAATATAAACTTTCCAAACTTATCTATTTGGACTCATACTAGGTCAAATATTTTAATAAACAACTTACAAATTTGGGTGCACGTAGATTATAATAATTATAGAAATGCATACAAAAAAGCATTTCCAGAAGATAATATTCAAGAATTTGTTCTAGACCATATTTTAAATAGAAGAATCGCCAGATATAAAGGTTACAAATACTTAAGAATTATACCTGTTAGTAGGGGTGTAAACTCAAGTAGTTCTTATTCTGAGAAATGGGGAGTTTCGCTAAATAGAATGCCTGAAATGAAAGTAAAAAATGAAAATAGCCAGCAAAAAATCCAGTACGCAGATTTATGCGATATTGTGAAAATGTTGAATGTTAAGCCAGGTGGTGGATTTATGGAAGAGGTTAATTATTATAATAGCATTTTAAAAAAATTAAACTTTGAAAAATAAAGTCGAATCTTCACATAAAAACAATAAAAAATCTAATTAAGTGAATAAACTATTCCTTTATAATTTTTTGAAGAATATTTTGCCCATTTTCAAATGAGATATTCAAAAGATAGATGCCCTGAGGCAAATGGGATAGCTGTAGCAAAGTATTGTTGCCCTTTTCTTGATAGACTGTTTCCCCCAATGTGTTGAAAATTTTTATAGAAGAAATTAATTCTGTACTTGATTCTATATTCAACAAATTATCAAACGGGTTTGGATAAACAACAAAACTTTCATTGGAGAAGTCAGAAATACCAAGGGGATTACAATTTTCGCTAAAGGTTACTTGTGGGTCCACATTGGTAAAATTTGCTTCGGCATATTGAACATCGTCAACCTCTATACAAAAAAGGTTGGGATTGTTAAGTGCGTTGAAAAAAGTGAAATTAGAATTGTTCCCGTTCTTTACATTTAAAGATTCCAAATTATTATCGGTAATATCTATCTGTGTAAGCATTGCATTCTGAGAGACATCAAGTGTATTCAATTGGTTGAAGTTTGCCCCAAGTGAAACAAGAAATGGATTTTGAGAAAGATCTAACGCTGTAATGGAATTTGATATAAATCCCAATGTAACCAGGTTGGGATTGTGGGTTACATCTAGAGTGGACAAATTATTTGTATAGCAAATTAATGCTTCCAAAGCTATATTTTGTGAGACATCAAGGATATTTAGTTGATTGCTTAAACAACTTAAATTTGTTAATTGAATGTTTTGAGAGACGTCAAGATTATGTATTGGATTGAAAGAACAACTTAGTAATTCCAAATTTGAGTTTTGGGTGACGTCTAAACCATTTAATTGATTGGTGGCTACAAATAATATCCGAAGTAATGGGTTTTGTGTAATATTTATGGTGGATAATTGATTATCATCACAATACAGTTCCCGTAATTGTGGGTTTTCGGAAACATTAATACTGCTCAGATTATTAGAGATAAATCCTAGAACTTCAAGTTGGGTATGGGGCGTAACGTTTATAGAGTTAAGATTATTAAAGTTGAAAGAGAGTTTTCTCAAACCTAAATTGTTGCTAATATTAAGACTTGTTAGGTTATTCGTGTTTACGTTTAACTCTCTTAAATTGACATTCTCACTTACATTAATAGTGGTAAGATTATTAACTGGGCAGATCAGTATCTGCAATGCTGCAAAATCCTCAATCCCTGTAAGGTCACTTATTCCCTTATTTGTTAATGTAAGTGTAATTACATTTTGGATGTTTGCAGTAGGCACAAAGTTATCCAGAGGCAAGGTATCATATCCCAAGGTTACAAGAGCCTGTTCAAAATTGTCATCGGGAACAAAAGTGTTTTGTGCATAAATAGCACTGTTTATAAATAATGAAACAATTAATAGTAAAACTTTATTCATAGCCGAGAATAATTAGAATATCAATACCATTATTGATACCAAATAGATTATAATTTAAAAGGTCTTGGAAAGTTAGTTGGAATGGCAGCAAATATAGTAAAATAACTTTATTACATTGTTTTTTTGTTAAGCCTTAAAAAAGTGGGCAATTTTATTTTAAACTATTATACAATTCTAATAGATTGATTTTCAACACTCTTTACAGAGTTATCATTAATTTAACAATTATTTCATTGCGTTTTATATACAAGATGTTGGAATATTTGCGTTCTTTATAATATATGAAATCAAATAATAGATTTTGTATATATGAGATGGTCTAGTTAGGCTGGACAGATTTTAGACAAACTTAAGTTTTTTTTAGGTCCATGAGCAAAATAGATTTAAACATTATTTCTTTTTTGTATTTATACTTTAGGCTGCCATCTGATATACTGAGGCCGGGGGATTATTGTCCAGAGAGGAATGATCCCTTCTGTTGTTGTAATAGGAAATGAATTGTTTGCATGCCCTGTGCAGTTCCATTCCGTTTTCGGGCCTTTCCAAATAGAGCTTGTCATATTTGATCGTGCGCCAAAACCGTTCTATATAAACATTGTCGAGAGCCCTGCCCTTGCCGTCCATCGATATCTTGACAGTTTCCAGACCTTTGACAAAGGCAATGTAACAATCGGACGTGAACTGGGTGCCTTGGTCAGAATTGATGATTTCCGGCTTTCCCTGCGTCCGCACGGCCTCCCTTACGACCCCTGTTACCCATTCCGCTTCCATCGAGTTGGAAATGCTCCAGCCGACAATGTAACGGCTGTGCACATCAATAATGGCGGTGAGGTACATAAATCCCCTTGGCATGGGAATATAGGTGATATCTATACTCCATACCTGGTTGGGACGCTCTATTGCAAGGTTTCTGAGCAAATACGGATATTTGTACTTTGTGGGATCGGATATGGTGGTGCGCGGACGGCAGTATACTGTCTTTATCCGCATTACGTTCATCAGTGTGCGCACGTGGCAGCGCCCTACCTTGAACCCCGCTTTGACAAGTTCGTTGCGCATCCGCCGTGTTCCGCGCGTTGGATCCTCCAAGTGCAGTTCGTCGAGCAAGGCCATCATCCGAAGGTCTTTTTCTCGATATGCTCTTGCCGGGGCATAATAAAGAGTGCTGCGCGAGAGCCCCAACAGATGGCATTGATGTACTATTGAGGCTGCTTCTGCTGTGCGCTCGATCATTTGCCGTCGATTTTCCGTTGGGATCATAGCAGCTTTTTTTTTAACCAGTCCCGGTCCATTTTCAGCTCACCGATCTCCCGGTACAGCTCGTCCTGGGTCTTGCGCATCCCCTGGAGCTCCTCCAGATGGGCCTTGTCCTTATCAAAAACAATAGCAGCATTCAAGAGGAATTCTTTTTTCCATTGCGTTATCTGGTTGGGATGTAATTGGTACTTTTGAGCAAGTTCGCTCGTTGTTTCGTGTTCTTTGATGGCCTCAAGGGCAACCTTGGCCTTGAAAGCGGAGTTAAAGGTGCGACGTTGTTTTTTCATAGTTCAGAAAATTAAAGATTAATAATTTCCTGTCCAAAAAAACTAAACCACTATAATAAAATAACTCCCCCTTTAATAAGTCTTTTTTAATCTAAGACTTTCTTAGCGTCAACCAAAAAAATGATAAGAACCTTGTTCTTGTCAAATCGAATTATACTGATTTCAAATGTTTGGTATTATATCAAGCTATTTAATATTTTGACCTATGAGTGATTTTCATTTTTTTACTGAACCTTCAAAATTAAATATTCAAATATTAGGGCAGGAATATGGGGCTATAGACGAAAATCAGTTTCGGTTAGGCAATATCTTTAGTTCTAGCGCGAGTACAAATCCAAAAGCTTTTGCAGTTTCAGATGGATTAATTTTGGTCCAAAAAATAGATGGGATTAATAAATACAATATTGTTTTAAAACCTACACAACAACCAGATTTAAATTTTCCTAAAATAGACTTTATAATTTATAAAGGGATTAAAAAAGAAAGCCTTATTGATGGAACTAAAGTAGCAGATCCAACAGCAAATGACCTGACAAATACAATTCACGAAAATGCAAATTTATGGTATCAGAATGCAGGAGAAACAATGCCTGCTTCAGAACCAGCTGCTAATACTTCCTTAGGTCTTATCTATGATTCAAATGCAACCGAACAAGAATATAAGTTAGAAAATAGTGATAGTTTGAATAAAGCATTTTATTCAAATAACCCAGTCACACTTCCATTTGTTTCTTCTGGCGACCACATCGGGGATTTTGATAAAAGTGGAGATTTTGGCATAGTAATTATATTCGAAAAAATTGGTTTTGACCCTACATTTAAGTTGGCCAGAGAATTGGACTCTATTTTGAGCTTTGCTGCACTCCCAGGCAATTCATCAAATGCAGAGATTTTCAGACGAAAGCATCACAAAGAGGATATTTTAAGTTTTATTGATGGAGCAGCATTTTTTGGTTCATATTTTAATTTGGGTTTAAATGTATATGATGGTAATAATTTTATAAATCGAGTGGAGGATGAATTATATACAGAGGTTATTTCCAAGTTTTTTAATAAAAACAAGATATATATTGATATTAGAAATGAAACCAACGATTCCTTTAATTATTATGAAAATTATGATGATGTCATTAAATGGAGCCTGGATGATACAGATGTCCTAACAAATGTAGATTACTATAGGAACTTTGATTGGCCTTGTTTGATAATTAATGATGGAACTTCAAATAGTGAATTTGACCCCATAAATACTGAAAAAGTTATAAAACTTGCTATTGTTGCAGGGGATAATACCTCGCCCTTATTTTATTACAAAAAAGCATATAAAGAAAAATTGGGACTTTTATTGCCGGAGGGAACTGATTCATTTTTGACTCCTCTTATTCAAGAGGATATTATTAGAATTGAGGATTTAATTGTACCAAGATCCTCAGACAGATTAATCTCCAATTACTATCAAATAAGAGTAATTAAAAAATTAAGCCTCGAAAATAATCCAAATTCATTAGGTTATTCTTTAAATAAAGAAGTTTATTTAGACACTCTTTTTCCGCTTTTTGATTTAATAATTCCATTTGACTATAGTACGGGGAAAAGTTATTTAAAATTATATTATGACTCTAATTTTATTGATAAAGCAAGTATTAATTCTTCCAATTATACCGCAAATATTGGCATTGCAAAAGACAATGATTCCTATACTTTTATTGCTTATCCAAATAAATACAATTTAAACATTAAGGCAAATATTGATGACAAAATTACTCTCAGCAGTCTAGAGGGTTCAACTGATAGCCTCTTTTTATTAGAGCTGGATAAACTTGTAGATTCCGTTAAATTAGTAAGAAGTAATTTTTTAATTGGAGGTGTAGAATATGGTTTTTTAAAATTTATTGAACAGGAAGTTGAAAAACAAACTGAAAAATTCACATTCAACGATGTAACTATAATTTCCCTTTCAAACCAGCAATATCAAACCCTTTTACAGTTGAAGCAGCAAGAATTTCCTGAAGACTATAAAGTATATCTTTCCATAGAAAATATAGAAAATGCTATTGATGATAATGGAGTCAGTTATTCCAAATTTGAGTGCAAGTTAACAGGTCTTGTCGAAAATGCAGGTGAAATAGAAGTTCATTCGGCAAGTCCTTCCACACCTATTGTATTATATACTGATACTAAAATTAAAGGAAGTGAGTATGTACGCAATTATGAGGAGAAAATAGGTTATGAAAATTTTCAATCTGGAAATATCAGATATGAAGATTATTTTATCGCAAAACAACCAGATATTAAATATGTCGCAAATGAATTTATTGATAATTTAAATAATATCAATGCCTCTACTACCTATATATTAGGAGCAATAAAATCATTGATTAAAGATTCAGCTTCTTTACTTTGGACCAATGCTATTGATACAGTTCAAGCACCACCTCCCAACAATTCTGACCCCGATGATAGGCCTCTTTATTGGGCGCGCCTGAAAATGGCAGTCGCCTTAAAAAAACACCCTTATTTTTTAGGAGACATTGATTCAAATTCTCAAGTTATTTTTAATTCTGAGCTTGATGTAATGCTTACATTATTTGAAGAGAAAAGTAGAAATTATACAGGTGTTAATTTCTCCAATACTCCTTCCGGTGCCAAGAAAATTTTGATTACTGGTTTTGATCCGTTTCAACTTAATCTTGATATTCAAACTCAGAACCCTTCGGGTATTTCTGCACTTAGTTTACACAATAAAGTTATATCAGATAACTTGGGCAATAATGCCTTTATCCAAACAGCAATTTTTCCTGTGAGATATTTTGACTTTGATAAAAATGTTGTCGAAAATTTGATTGAGGAATATCTTATAAATAATTCTATAGATATGATTGTATCCTTAAGTTTAAATGGTTCTAAAAAATATTTTGATTTAGAAAGGTTTGCCGGCAAATTTAGGGGTGGATTTGAGGATAACCTTAACATTGGTAACTCAAGCAATTTATTAGTTCAATTAAGTAATGGAGATGAATTTTATGAAACAACATTACCTACGGAGAAGATTGTAACAGCTCAAGTTGCTAACAATTTTAATATAAATGATATAAGTAATCAAAAAATCTTTTATGATCAGTCCTATTCTACGTTGAACGGGAATCAACGCTCTCACGTGACAATTGACAATGCTCAACCCAACACAAATATTGATAGTTTTTCCATAACTGAAATTAATGGAAATAGTCAAACAGGTTCTGGAAGTAATTACCTCTCTAATGAGATATTCTATCGAATTGCACGTAAACGAGTAGGTGTAGGAAGTAATGTTAAAACAGGACATTATCATATTGCTAATCAAAACACGGCAGGATGGGATTTACAATCTGTTTTAGAAGAAGTAGAAAACGCCTTAATAAGATCGTTAGATGGAATATAGGATTATTTGCATATCAATATTTTTAATAATAATTCAAGTGGTTAAAGCACAACCAATTGTGGCTGGCTCTACTGAGTTGATTATTAAATTTAATGAAAATAGTTTGGTGTTTGATAGTATTCAAATAAAAGACTCTTGTTCAAGTTTTAGTCAATGTATATATTTAGTTAAATCCAAGAAAAATAATTTTTCTGTTGAAATTACTACCTCATCCTTTTCTAAAAATATCAAACCTATTCAATTAAATGATGGAAATATTGTAGTTAATACTGGAATAAAATTAAATCCCCCATTTAGCATCTCGGGAATATCAATATTCGATAATAATAAAAATCAAATGTATATTAAAACTTTGGGAGGAAATAATCTAAATAATTACAATATAGAAATTCAATTTTTTAGGGGAGACTATAATCTTTTATTACAAAGCTTAGCAATTGATAAAAAAATATACATTGATGGATTTTTTCAAGATTTACATAATATCTATGTAAGTGCAGTAAAAAATGGAGAAAATAAAAGCCTTGAATTTTATTATGAATTATTAAATCCAAAAGATTCAATCTTTTTAAAATTCAGGCGTTCTGGGGATTTTGGGAAAATTTATTCCGAAAGCTTTAGTCTTAAAAAAAACATCCCTGATGGAGAATATAAAATTTATGTTGAGAATAAACTTTCACAAAAATCCTACATAAAAAATGGGTTAAAAGATGGTCTATGGATAGAATATAAAGAAAATGGAGAAAGACGAGAAACCCCCTATCACAAGGATACGGTAAATGGGAATATTGTAGAATACTACCCTAACAATATTGTTAAGAGAAGAACTATTATAGATAAAGGTAATTTAATCTCAAGAGAAACATACTCAAAATTTGGTATTATTCAGATGAAAGAACATTTCAAAAAAAATAGAGCTTTCAAAATTGACAAATACAATGAAAAAGGGAAATTAAAAGAAGAAAAAATAATAGATGTTAAATGTAATTAGCCATAATTTTAAAATGAACTTTTAAAAAATTATGCTAATTAAATATATAAATTGAAATGATAGCAATTACAGATATTAGTAGTTATTCAGAAGTGGAGATTTTAGAGAATAATAACTCACTTGTCATTCCAACTGAGGTTCAAATACAATCACTCATTGGCGCCAGCGAATTTGTTAATAGTAACATTACATCTGCTTTTAAGAGTTTATTGATTTAGATAAGTAATGAAGTAATAAATCCATTATTTCACTCACAAATAGTTTTAACAAGAGCCTCACAGATGTTTAATACAATTGGTTTTTACATATCAAATGGAAATTTAAATTTTCAATTGAACGTAAGCGCATTGGATAACGGGACAACCCTTATAATTAATTCATTGCATAATTTAACGAATTTTAAAGATAAAGCAAAAAATGCTTTTGTAAGTGTATATAATGATTGGGCTCTAAAGGCAAATAATATTAGAGCGATTGCTAATTCGGGAGTTCAAAAACTTTATTATTTAGGTGTGTATAATAATTCTAATTTATCCCAGGGCCAAAGTCAGGAAAATGAAATAAATCTTCTCAATGAAAAAAATGAAGCTAATGGAAGATTTCTTTTGATTGGATTAAATGCAAATGCAGTTCCTGTAATGCCATCTGTTCGTGTTTTCAATAATGCTAATATTTCCCTTAAACTTAGAATTAAGGTAGAATATTATAATTATGTTAATCCTGAAACCGAAGGTGGTATGGCAGGAGCTTTTGGACCTGCAATACCTAATGATAACAATTTAGATGGAACAATTGGACCCAATGAAAGAGTCCATTTAAATAGACACTTTTTGGACTATTTTCCCAATCAAGCAAATTCAAATAATAATGAAGGCGGGGTTTTTACAGTTAATTTACCTTCACAAAGTTTTTGGGATATTAATTATGATGATAGGATTAGAGGTGGAGAAGTAAAAATTGAATTTGTCAAAGGGTCAGAAACTTGGGGGCAAGCAGAAATACAAAAGTTTACTTTTCATATAAGAGGTAAAAACCCAACATATTTACAAGTACAAAATTATCTAACAAATCAAAATTACTTAGCTAGATTTTGGTTTATAATGAGAAAACTCCGCCACGAATCAGGTTCTATTGGAAATTTTAATGGTAATAATCCAACAAATAATAATTATGAATTTAGACATTTTGATAGAGTGACTAACATTAGCCAATATAATCTTAGAAAGAATTCAGATAATGGCCTTCCAGTATTTGGGGCCCCAAGGGGTTATGGAATGGCGCAAATAGATAATCTTGATGATGCAAATGAAACTGATGTCCCAAACCCTCCAGCTGTTGGAGATACGATAGTAGTACAAATTACCTCAGGGCCAGCGGCTGGAACTCGTACTGTAGATCATTACAGAAAAATAGTTGCCACAGATCAAGAGGTATGGCATTGGAAAGAGAATATTGGTAGAGGTGTTTGGTTTTTAGAAACAATAAAAATGAACGCAACTATAAGCAAGATTAACACTATTAGAAATAGAGTAATTACGTGGAATAATGCACATCCCACAGATTTAGTAGTTGTACCAACACCAGAATATTATGATTTAATAATTTATTGTTGGACAGCAAGTGAAATAGCAGAATTTGCTAATTACAATGATCTTTTCGATGAAGGAACACCACCAAATATTGTAAATCAAGGAAATAGAGAATTAAAGTCTTTTTTTGATGCTATGTTATTAAAGACCTATAATGGATTAGGTAATCCTCTAAGACATTTTCTGGAAATTAATTCTGCTTCTTCTAATCCAACAATAAAACCCGTACTGACAATATATAATTCAACTCCACAGAACCCATATTACGTAAGAAATCTATCAAACAGAAGTGATTAAGTATTTAATAAATATAATAGTTATTGTTTCAGTTTTTGCATCTTGTAAAAAACACAATTCTATTTATGTTAAACAATTAATATCCAATTTTAATCTTGAAAGTTATGGGAATTATAAAGAGGATAAAAGACAAGAAAATAATTGGTACTCAAAAGATTCTTTATTAAAATTTATTTTATACGAAAATAATAAAACCAACCATTTTTTATACTTAGTTCAAAACAAAAATAGAGATACAATTTTTAAGTTTTTTGACAGTACATCATTTGATTTAAAAATTCGAGATTTTGTTAAATTTGAGAATAGCTATTTTACTACAATTTGGAATCCTTCTCTTGCAAAATATATAGGAAAGCTCTATTTACCAAATAGTATAAATGATATTTATGAAAGTTTATATAGGTATAATTCTTTAAATATCTATTTGGTGGATAGTATATCAAGTGACTTAATAAAAATTAATAAGCCCCAAATTAAAGATATTGCCAATTCTTTTAAAATAACAGATAAATTGGTTGGTGAATTTCAGGTAATTAAAAGTGGTTCTGAAATTAGATTAATTAAAGGCACTTTAGAAAATAAAAAAATACTCTATAAATCTGATGTTGGATTAGAATTAAAGTATAATAATAGTTATGAATTAAAGCCATATTTTTTTAATAAATCAAGAATAGAATTAAATGAAAATAATTTTTCTGAGTATACGGATAGATTTTTAATAGATAAAAATATCAAGGGTAGTATAAAGTATTATTATGGATATAATGACGATTATTCTAATATTGGAATTTCAAAAATTGATTTTATTTTTAATCAATTGAATTCAGAACATATTATACCTACTTCACTTGATAGCTTATTAATTATTAGTTATGAATATAATGTTAAAAACATAAATCCTTTTGATTCATTCTATGTTGAACCATTTAAATATGTAAATGGTGAATATTTTTTTTATATACATTCACAATCCTTAGAATATTCGGATGGGAATTTTCCAATAATCCATCATTTAGATACCATAAATTGGAAAATTGAGAGTGTTTTGCCCTTCGATATTAAAGAAGAAAAAAAAGGTAAGAAGCTTAAAAAAACATTTCAATTGGAAAATTTATCAAATATTTATAATAGTACATTAAGTTTTGTTTTAGATGATTTTGAAATAGTTAAATATAATAATGTTTACAGATTAATTAAAAAAGACAACTAATGCCAGCACCACAGTTTTATCCGGCCCTAAATAATCTTATAAGACCAGAAACATTACCTGAGCCTTTGAAAACTGCTTTTGGCACTCTTACCAACAAACTATTTTACAAAACATATTATGTTGAAAAAAGTGTTTATGGTGATACTGCCTATCATCATTTAGTTCTCCTAATAAATACCCAAGTGGGTTTTAATCTTTTTGGGGGTGATGATGGTTTTCAATTACTATTAAATCCTGGAACTACTCCAGGGACAACAGAGATTCCAATTTCAATTTATTATAATCTTCCAATTTTAAAATACATTCGGAAAGTACAATTACAAAATCTCAGTACTATTGAGGATTATTTTTTACTCCTATTAGATATGTTTCACATAACTAAAGAAGAATTATTTTTTGAGTCAGTTGAAATATTTTTAAATGGGTATGAGAACCCTATTCAAGAATTTGTAAATCAATTTAATCAAAATCCTGTATATAACAATTACCCTCAATTGACATATCCAACAACTGGAGATTTTTATACAGATGTTTTGGATTTAATTACACAATTGAATGATAGAAGTCTTGATAGCATAGTCTATATTTAAAATAATTATATCAACCAAAGCAGTTTGCCGGAAGGATTTGCTGACCTGAGTATTCTTTTTAATAGGTGGGTGGGAGATTTTGACCTAGATACAATTGTAAATCTCTTTATTCCAAAATTTTCAGCTTCGGTTGATGTTATTGAAGTTGCTCTGGCTTTTCCTAGAACGTGGTTAAAACCAGTTGACGCTGAAGGCAACGTTATTCAAGATAACACGATTAAGTCGAGGCTTACGTATGCAGTGGGCAGTTTGACCTATCATTCAGAAAATGGTTTAGAGTTTTTAAATCCTGATAGTTTTGATTTAACCCCCTCACAAATTGGAGATACGGGATTGCTGATAGACATAGATAATTTAAAATTTGATTTTAGAAAAGATAAAAATATTCCCGAAGCTGATGCAGATGGTCGTCCAAAGGAATTTCAAGGTATATATGCAGATGTAGTTTCTATAACGCTCCCAAAAAAATGGTTTAACAATGTTGATAATACAACGCTTCAGATAGCCGGAAGAAACTTGTTAATAGGCACTGGAGGGATCTCTGGAACTATAGCGTTAGAAACTGTTGGAGGATCTCCCAATAATGGGCAAGCCCAATTAAAAGTTAATATTGGCAATTGGGAACTTGGGTTCAATTATTTTAATATCAACTTTCATCAAAACGTAATAACAGAATCCAATATAGCTGGAACTATAAAAATTCCCAAACTTGAAGATGCCAACGGAAACCCAGCGGAAGTATTTATAAAAGGCCATATTAACGAAGATGGCGACTTTAATCTCACGGCATCAGAACCTGAAGGCATCCCGCTTACTCTTTTCAATTTTGTAACCATTAACTTCTTGACACTAGAATTAGGGCGGGAAGATGATAAATTTTACATTGGTACGTCTTGCCAAATATGGTTTGACAATGCCATAATGAACAAAATCTTAAATGGCCAGAAAATAGAGATTCCCCAATTACGCATTTATGAAAATGGCAAAATGGAAATTGTGGGCGGTAATTCATTTATACCCACAAATATTTCCATTGATTTAGGTCCAGTTGAGATTGCAGTTACTGGTATTCACTTTGGATCTACCCAATTGGAATTTAATGGTGATATGCGCAAGTACAATTATTGGGGATTTGATGGAGCGATGAGTCTTGATCCATTAGGCATTGATGCAAGGGGTCAAGGTATAAAATATTATTATACCGTTGATAATGATGAACTTGATGAGAACGAAAATCCTAAATATACTAATCACGATAATTTTTTACATATTCAGTCCATAGAAATAGATTTAATAATTCCTGGAACTGCCAGTCCCGAAAGTGCGGTGGCCATTATCCACGGAATGCTGTCCCTTCCTGAGCCTGGGGAAACTCCAGAATATGTAGGCGAAATATCCATAAAACTGCCGAAAGCTAAAATAGCTGGAGGTGCGGCTATGAAAATGCAGCCTAGATACCCTGCCTTTGTTATAGATGCCTATATTGATTTACCAGCTCCTATTCCGATTGGGCCTTTAGGAATTTATGGATTTCGAGGATTGTTGGGCTTTCGATATGTAGCAGAAAAAGAAGCTGTTGGCTTGGTTTCAGGAGAGGACACTTGGTATGACTACTATACATATCCACCAAAGGGTGTTCACGTAACCAAATTTAGTGGCCCTGAACGTACTGAACAATATGACTTTCCGTTTTCCATAGGTGCAGGTGCTGTTTTAGGAACTAGTTTTGACAGCGGAAAGGTAATTTCCATACGGGTAATGTTATTGCTATCCTTACCCACATTATTTTTAATAGAAGGCCGTGCCAGTATTTTAAGCGCAAGGCTAGGCCTTACCGATGACCGTGAACCTCCATTTTTTGCTTTTGTTGCTTGGGGCGATAATTCCATTGAAGCGGGAATGGGTGCTGATTTCCAGATTCCGGGGCAAAGTGGATGGATATTAGATTTATATGCAGAAGTACAATCCGGATTCTTCTTCAACAATCCTTCGGGTTGGTATGTCAATTTTGGAACTCGGGATGTTCCTATTTCGGCAAGGGTTTTAACCATTATTACTGCGGAAACTTATTTGATGCTCTCTGCACAAGGTATTGAGGCTGGGGCACGGGTTTCCTTTGAATTGAAAAAAACGTTTGGCCCTGCCAAAGTTCATTTATATGCTTATTTGGAAGTTGGAGGTTACATCAGTTTTGAACGTCCTCAAATTGGCGGTTATATTGCCGCAGGCGGGGGTATAGATATTGATATCTGGATTATTGCCATAAGTATATCCTTAGATGCCATTTTCTCTGCGGAAGCTGCCAAACCATTTTTAATTTATGCAGAATTAAATGTTCGTGGCTGTATCAAAATATTGTTCGCAAAAGTCTGTAAAAGCTTTACCATAAAACTTAAATGGGAGAAAGATACCACAGTGGACAGAAGCGCCATTCAACCGTTGCCAATTTCTCAGAATGGAGTAAACCGTACTGATGAATTAGTAAAAGGAATTAGTATGCTAACCAATGAGGCTTTTGATCTAAATTATTTAGATGAGAATATCAATATTCCATTTATAGATCAAATACATAAGATAATTCCTTTAGATACTTATATTGAATTCAAGGTAGAAAAAGGATTAGTTCCAAGTGCCATTTCAGGTAAAATTGGGGGCTATGTATTTCCACCAGAAAAGAACATCGATTTAGTACCACCCCAAAAAGTGATACGTGGAGGGCGAGAAATAAGACAGGTAAAACATAATTATTCCATAGAAGATATTGAGGTAAAGGCTTGGAATGGTTCGCAATGGGTGGATTATCATCCTTTTGAAGCCGTGGTAGATGCATTGACACGGCCAGAGGTAAGCAACTTAAAGTTAGGATATTGGCAGATTAAGGAAAAACAATACGATACCATACGGTTACTGGCCACTACACCCTTTACCTATATGGAGGCTGGAGAACCAGGTTGGTCTATTCCAGAAATTTATGGTATCACGCCCTCAACATTATTTTGCTCTGAAAAATTGAGGGAACTTGATTGCTCAAATGTATTGAACAAAACTTTGGGTTTGAGGTATTACCCTCCAACCCAATATGTCGGTAATTTTATTAATGGGGCTTATTTTACATTGTTGAATATTTCGGGTTTTGAAATCGTAAATGGTGTTATAGTAAATGTGGAGAATGAATTTTTAGAAGTGACCAATACAGGCAATGTCCACGGTTTTGAAAAGTCTATTTCATTTAGTAATTATAATAGTTTGGTAATAATACTTCCTGAAGCATCTGTGGAAGTAAAATTATTATTAACCACTGATACAAGTGGGATGACAATAAAATATTACAAATCTGTAATAAACGACCTTACGAGTATTGTGGAATATGAGCTCGTGCTTCAAGAATATAAAAATTCTTTTGAGCTTGATTCCGAAGTGGGATATAATAATGATAATGTTCCAATAACTAAGATAATTATTGAGCCTGTAAATCTAGAAGATTTTAGCATTTCAGCTATTAGATCTTTAACAGAGCAAATAGCTGAATTATTCGAAACCACCTATGACAAAGCAAAAGGTCAAGTAAGTATTTCTGAACCTTCTGATTTACAATTGTACGAGCAATTGGTTTCGGACGTAGCTAAATTAAAATCCAGTTATTGTAAAGAGAAAGAAAAAGAAGAATGTTCCAATCCAAAAATCTGTGATTTTTATACTAAACTTTTGGCCTATTTAACAGTTGTTTTGTACCGATACAAACCAATGAACAAGTAGATAATAACCTATATTGTTTTAATCAATTTCAATCTTTAGTACAGCAGGTAATTCAAATTGAAACAAATTCAGAATTAAATTCAGAATTTGAGATTTATAGTAGCATTCTTTCGCATATAGAAAGTTTGGTTGGGCATCACGAACAAATTCTTAGATTTCGCGATCTTATAGAATCTGCTAGAAGGCTATTGGATATTATTAAGAAATTAGGCAATTGTGGTTGTGAGAATACTATTAAAAAGTGTGCTACGTCATTACAACAAATTTGTTGGTTAACATTGCAAAATCACGAATGGAATCAAACAATTCCAGGGTTCTGGTGCAATTGAAGGAGAATACCAAGATATGATTCAAGGAATTCAAAAAACCATACAACCCATTTGGAGACCAAACACAGCATACTATGTAAAATATAAACTAAAGGATGAAGTAGATAACGGACAGAGTAGCGCTGGTATTTTTAATTATTATTATGGTTTTAAAACTGTTGGGCCTTAGGCCATTTTCATAAAAATCCTTCAGTAGAATACATACCACAAAATGCCGTTGCCGATCAATATCCATTAACGTCACTTCGTTCCTATATTGATTACAATAAATCCTATCCTAATGCAGATGGGGATTTGCTGAAAGCGAAACCCATATTTTATTCTAACGGGGAATGTAAGATTACAATTCATTTTGTAAAGCCTATGGCATATCACCATTTTAATAAATGGAATGAATACAAAGGTTTAACCGAATTGGATAACGCGTTACATATTGCTATTAAAGATCCTGTTACGGATGTTATAATTCCATATCCTTTACCTATTGATTATGATGAGACCGTTCCAGTGCCTTCCCAAGAAGACAATTGGATAGCCGATGATCCTAGAATTCCTGCCCATATACAGGTATTAATGAATATGATAGAAAATGGAGAAATACCTTGTGAAATTGAATTGGGAGAATTAATTGCGCCTTTAAGTCAAGCGTTTAATGTTACGTTAACCAATTTAAAGCCTAGAAAACTTTATACGGCATTGCTTTATAATGCTTTTGAAGTAACCGATAACAACATCGTTAGCGAACCAGTACACGAATTTGTTTTTCAGACGTCCAGATATCCAAATTTTAAATCCCAGGTAAATAGCTTTTTATTAATGGATGAGGCATCTTTGGAGGAACGACAGGCAGTATATGATGTTAAATTAAGTTTAACTAATGAAATGATAGACAAAGCGTATGATATCATTTCAAACCCTCAAAACCAAATTGGGGATTTATTAGAAGCCAAATTTCAGCATTTATTTGATCGTGTGATGGAAGGTGTGATTGGAAAAAGACCATTAGATCCAGCAGAAAC
Organism: uncultured Flavobacteriaceae bacterium; assembly: GCA_963716065.1. Lineage (GTDB taxonomy): Bacteria > Bacteroidota > Bacteroidia > Flavobacteriales > Flavobacteriaceae > Aequorivita. Next base: position 3,293,169 of record OY970287.1, on the reverse strand, counting down.
AACTGAGTTTAATAAGATAATCAACACAAATACAGGAGATGTTGTGGCTATCCTGATAAGAAATCCTGAGCCTTTTAATATTCCTAAAATTCCTTTGGAAGTAGCGCAAGAAATGATACAGGTAACATTTGCAAATGGGAGTGTTAACAATTCATATCATTTGTTGCACAGTAAGGATTATTCGCAAACGTTAGTGATGCATACAAGTAAAAAAATTACTGCATCCCATTTGCATTTCAATTTTAAATATTTTGAATGGAAACAGGATGAATATGTTTCAAATCCAGACAACGATGTTCCTGTTGAGAATATAATTATTAACGAATAAATAGAGACAGATGGCATTTTTTGTAAATAGATATCTTTCAAACGGACCAGATAAAAACATAAGAAAAATTATTAAATATACCAATGATTTTTATTTAATTGGTGAATCCTTTAATAAAGGATTTGTGACAAAAATTAATACTTTAGGTGATGTTCAATGGTCAAAGCTTTATTCTTTTAGTAACTCTTCTATTCCTGTTAAATTTTTAGAAGCTGTTGATACTGGCCAAAACATAATTTTAGGATACTCCTCAAGACATTCTAATACTCAAAATAGTGCTGGACTTTGCGCGATTGATTATAATGGTAATCTTATTTGGAATAAAGAAATATTTTCTTCCTTGAATCATCCATACAATGGTTCATTTCAGTTTCGAGCTATTCATTTCCAAACGTTGAATTTTGTATCGGGATTTTTATATGCAACGTTTGTGGATCGTATAATGACTACTAATAATACTACAAAGGATAGAATTGTTTGTTACAAAATTTCTAGTCAAGGAGAACCAGTATTGCGTAAGAGAATAAATCTTTCAAACCAAGCATATCAAACTAATATTAGTTTCCATAATAATACATTCATTATAGTTGGACAATCATTGCCTAATAATGATGGATTTATAGGAACGATAGATTTAAATTTTAGTCAAATTAATATACATTTACTATCGTATACCAATCCAAATTTTGTCATTAATATATCAAAAGTTAGTAATGTTATAAATGACAAAATTTTTATAATAGGTACTACATTTGACACTGTAAACTTGTCCCTCTTTATTGCTAGAATTGATCTTAAAAATTACCAATTAGAGATATTTAAACGTTTAAATGATTTAATTATCTTTCCTTTAAACTCATTTTATTTTTACGGTAACAATATCTACATAGATACTAATTTTGATGGTCTATTCAAATTCGATAATAATGTTAATTTCGTTTGGAATAAGAAAATTGAAAGTGCTCATTCTGGAATTGGTGAAATTTCGGAAGACACAATTAAGTTAATACTTCAAAAAGAAGGTTTAGCATCAACAAATTTAGAGTTGGATAGCTGTATTACTGAAAATAATATTAGTAATATAAATCTAAATATAGAAAATGGATATACAATAATCAATGATGGAATACTTTCCATAGAATCATTCTCCGAAGCAGTTAGTACACCAACAATAATTGTTACAACTCTTGAAGTAACTAAGTCAAATTTGTGTCCATCGACACCCATATTAGATATCAACCAAAGCACCATTGTAGCTAATCCTACATCAATTCCTACAGGTGGTGGAATTCAAGGGCAATCAATAATAACTGTAAGATTATATGATACTGATGGAAATCAAATTATTAGTGGAACTTACAATGTTCAAATAATTAATTTTAATAACGTTGGAACTTTAAGTAGCACTCAAGGTAATAACGGTACATATACAGCTATTTTAACTTCATCAAATCAGGAAGAATCAGCTATTTTAAAATTTTCTGTTTCTGGATTCGGTGATAGTGACAATATGGCTAGTGTTCAATTTGTTGAATTAGGTGAAATAATTAATATAACAGAAATAACCTCATTACAGTCTCCACACTTGTATCTTCAAGGAGCAGGTTCCATTGGGGCGGATAGTACCAAAGGAAGACACCTAAGATGGGCATTTAGAGGTGCTTTAGGAGAAAAGCATCTTCCTAAAGGCAATTACGCATTGGAATATGTAAATTTTAACAAAGGGGATGATTTTGTTAGGATTTATAGAGCTGCCTATAAAAAGAAAATTGTGACGCTACATTTGGTGCAAAATGCACCGGAAGTGATTGACAATTCCAATTACCTTTGGATATATAGAATCCAAGAAAAGGAGTTTTATCTCCGATTTGATAATACCGTTAAGTACGACCAAATTCTCACATCAATAAATCCTGTAACTAATCCAGCTCAGTTTTTAGGAGCTTATGGCAATAATTTAATTGAAATAGAAAATATAAAGGATCTTTTCTTTGCCGTAACTGTAAAATTCGCACAAGGAATACACAACCCTGCAAATACTCCAACTTTTAAAGTTGAAACGCTATCAGTTGAATCTAATGCGATAACGTCCAATAAAGTTGTATCAAATCGAAAATTTATTCAAGGAAGCTCACTAAATGCACCGTTGCGATTAGTATGTGAAAACGGAAGATCCGTTAGAGGGGTTATTTTAAATAAAAATATAATTTCAGTTGATTTTGAGTTTTACAACGACACTATTGAAGAAATAAACAATACAACTGGCTGGAATAAGCTTGGTGAATATGCATTAACACTTGATGATTTAACAGCATTGAAACAATTAGAGCCAAATGCAGGAGACGTTCACGGAGTTTGGCAACGATTTAATGATGATGCCTATGTAAATATTGAAAATTACGAAAATAAATGGTATGGGTCTGTTGATATAGGAGACCGAAATATTAAAACTGTAGTAGAAAAATATATTGGTTTAAGTGATGATACCAATAATCCTGCAGCCATTGAAAATGTTCCACTTGGAAACAATCCAAATGACCCCAATGATTTTCTCCAAGTTTCAAACTTAGATCTTTTAAATATAGCGGCTTATGATTATCACATAGCTCGATTGTTGGGGCTGGGAATTCTTGATATTGATACACCAGTTGAATTTACACAAGGTAATAAAGTTGGAAAAGCTGCAAGCTTTGTAGATTTAAAACCTAATTATTTATATGTAGCTGAATATTACACAAAAGCTGACTTGGAAGATGGTCTAGGTAAAAGAGATGTTCACCATATATTTATGACTTTGCCAACATCTAATAGCGATAATAGATTACCATCACCTTTGAATCTTTCGCAATTAATTCCAGGGGTATTTATTGGCGGTCAGAACGGATAATCCGTTCCACTAACTGACGAAGGTGGATATACCCACGATGGACTTTCTAGGTATATAAGTCTATACTCTCAAGAATTACCTTTAGAAGACATTAATACTCCATTTTTCTTTTCAAATGAAGAGAAAAACTTGGGAGCAGCAACAACACCAGTTTTTGGAGGTTTAGAACATAAAATTGATCTATCTCCTTGGCAAAAGCCTGAGCTTTCAAATGACCCAAGATATTACAATGTAGTCCCAAGCATTGAAGAGCCTCATTTTGAAACTCGCTTTATTTTAATACCAGAGCCGTTACAGCCATATTTTGTGCATCAGCAAACAGAAAATGGTTTGCACACTTATAATTCTTATGGAATAAATTGGTTTTCAAGAGCAACTTCAAGTGGGACAAATATTTCAATTTACACACAATTAATTCCAGCAAATCCATTAAAGGCTCCATCAAATACAAGTAGTCATTTAATACGCCAAGAAAGTCCATTATTCTTGACTTCCCAAAGTGAACAAAATCGGTTACAAGCCATTACAAGTAATGATAAAACGTTGATTCGATTGTTTTTCAATTATCATATTTTTCAAGAACTTAAAGATTATTTAATTCCTTTGAACTCAGGGTTATCCAATAATCAGATATTAAATAATGAGGATAGTATTTATCGTGACTCAGATGAAATTTTTGCAGAGGATGTTGAAGTTTTCTTTAGAAATCAAGTTCCAAATAATGTAAGAGGAAAAATTCTTTCCATAAATGACCATAATACCATAGAAATCTTATCCATAATTGATACTGGGGAATACTATATAGCAAGTACAAATGAAACCATTGTGCCTGAAATTCCTTCAGGGACTGAAAACAATTTTATAGGAGGAATATTTGTTATTGGAAATAATAGATATGTAATACACGAGATAGCACAGGGAACATCTGGGCCAAAAATTACAGTCTATAAAAAGCAAGTTAGTGATTCGATAGTGGGAGGAGGAAATCCAACTGATGAGGATGGGTATGAAATTGACCTTCCAGTAGTAAATGGAGTTTTTCCATCAGTAGGCAGTAATGTGGTACTTCAACCACCAACTATTGAAGGCGATGGTTATTTTATGGCCATTGAAAATATGCAATCGCAAGATAGCTGGGGAAGTCCTAATCCATACAGTTACAAAATAAATGTAGGCATTCAATCACAAATTCACAGAGAAATTATAGAGATAACAGATGATGAAGGCCAAACTGAAAGAAGGCTTGAAAAATCAAGGGGAATTTGGGAAAGTGCTCAAATCGATTCCATTGATAGGGATGGGAATGTTATCACAACAGGGCATATCGGTTTATATCGAATTGAACTTACAGATTTTCAATTAAATGAACATTCTCAATTTTCTGAAACTGACAAATCAGTAGAATACTACCAAGGAATCGTAAGAATATTTACAGAAGGCTCTTTTCAAGGTGGAATTGCTGTCAAAAAACGTAAAGTACTGCCAGTAATAAAATTAAGAAATATCATTAGACCTTTTGATACAAGTGCGCCAGAGAATTTAGTTTTAATAATAGAAGATCCAAGTTTCAGTCAAGATAGTGGTTATGATAAGATTTAAACGGGTAACAACATTAGCGTCAATTTTTATCCGGGATACAAAGTTTATTTATATCAAGATTTAAATTTTGGACTAACAATGGATGATCTTTTACCTGACGAAGGAGAAGGTATGCGTTATTCAATCTTCGGTTTTAGAAGTGTTGATAATGATGATAACTATGTTTCAAAAATAAGTGCTCCTTGTTTAATGTTTGCACAAGAGTTGATAGTTGCGCTTCCGCCCGAACGCCCAGAAGGATCGCTTTACGCTACGCGTCCAGATTATTTTGGAAGATCAACCTATACTCTGAAAACAAAGTACACACATAAGCCACACGGGGTTTTATTTTATCGCTCTAATGACGAAGCATTATTAAACGCTTTATATGAAAAATCCACAGTTATAGAGATTCGGGAAGAATTAAAACTTTTGGGTGGAAATAATGAAGATTATGTCACCAATAGATGGGAAAATTTCTTAGATTTCGATACGTTAGAAACAGACGGCGATTTTACACTTTATCCCCCAACTGGTGTTTCACCTGATGGCTATAAATTTCCTAAACCAGACAAAAGAGCACTTTTTGTATGGGCAAATAATATTATTACTAATATAAATAACCCGTTGTGCATTATGATTTAAAAGAAAAAAGTTGTTCATCTTACTGATAATCAGTAACTTGTTTTATATATAAAACATTAATAATGAACAACTTAAATGCAAATTACGAAAGAATATTGGAAGTTTTGAGGAAAATATCAAAAGATCAACTTTTACCCTATCAAAGGCGTGAACCAAAGCTTAGTGACTTAGAACTGATAAGTTTGAGTTTGACAGCTGAGTTTATGGGTATAGATAGCGAAAACGATCTTTTCAGAAAGCTTCCGAAAATCATCGGGACAAAAATTGAACGGAGTGTTTACAACAGAAGAAGACGAAAGCTTGCCAATGAGCTTGATAAAATCCGTTTAAAATTAGCATCACATTTTAATGAATTTGAAGATTATTTTGTGGTCGACAGTATGCCTTTAGAGGTTTGTAAACTGTCTCGCAGTTCACGTTCCAAAATATGCAAAGAAGACAATTTTTCTTTTCCCGACAAGGGTTACTGTGCCGCACAGAGTGCTAATTATTATGGGTATAAGTTACACGCGGTTTGCTCTGTGAACGGAGTTTTTCAAAGTATTGACCTAAGCCCTGCTTCTGTGCACGACATCAATTATCTAAAAGATATCAAGATGCAGATAAGCGACTGTACATTAATTGGGGATAGAGGTTATTTATCTGCAAAAATACAACTTAACCTTTTTGAAACTTGCAACATAACTCTCAACACACCAATGAGGAATAACCAAAAAGATTATAAAAAACAACCTTATATATTCAGAAAAAAAAGAAAAAGGATAGAAACACTATTCTCTCAATTATGTGACCAGTTTATGATCAGACGTAATTATGCAAAAACGTTTCAGGGGTTCAAAACCAGGATAATCGCTAAGATAACAGCTTTGACAACTATTCAGTACATCAACAAATTTATCTTTGAGAGAAACATTAACAATATTAAAATCAGCATTATTTAAAATGCACAACGGGTTAAATAATAATAATGCATTCCCTCAAAATCCACCAATCCCTTTGTTTCAGGAAAATGAATACGGCACTTTTAATGTAGGCAATCCAAGGATCATAAATTTTGTAAAAGGTTACATTTATAATGCTTTTGTTCCATTGACTAGAGTCCCCATTTTATACAATTATTTAAATGGAGAAAATTATCAGCCAATAGATAAAGAACAAGTTATTTTGGATAGTAATGGACATACGCTACCACCTGTTGACCCTAAAGATGAGAATTCAGAACCCAACGGATTTGATATGGCTCCAATGATGAAAATTATTGGCGATGCCCCTCACGAAACTTTATTTACTGATTTTAAACTTGATGGGACTTCTGATAATCTTTATTTTTATGGAGCAAAAGAAGTAAGCACTCAAATGAAAATGAGTGCTTTTAGTCCATTTCTTGGCCCATAAAACTGGTAAATACCAATCCTCCGGAAGCACCAACAATAAAAAGAATTATTCCGGTTTTAGAGAATGAAGTATTGGGAACTTCTCCAGAAATTCAAATTGAAGTTAATGCCTATCCTAGCGTTCAGAAAATTAAAAAAATTACTATTTATAGAGCATATAATAAATTAGATGCACAGTCAATACGTTCAATGGAAATAGTTAAAGTCATCGATTTGGAAACTGATGAGTTATTAGGCGAAGCTGTTTGGTTAATTAAAGATAATTTCAATGATTTAATCGAAATACCTTATAACGACCCATTGTTTTATAGAATTACTGCGTTAAGAGAAGTAGAATATACAGATACGAATGGCAACAAAATAACAGAATATGCACCATCACAAGCTTCAAAAATAGTCGCAACTTTAATTGTTGAAGTATCTGCTCCCATATCTCCGGAATTGAAGTTTAAATCAACTGCACCCAATGCCAATGATGAAATTAATATGGTTTCTTTAAAATGGAATAAAACTGCTTATAATGCGAAATACCATATTTATAAAATGAATAATCAAGGAAATTGGTATAAGATTTATCAATTACATTCAAATGAAAGTGAAATTGAAGTTTCATTAAATGATACAGACTTGCAAGATGACACCCTTGTTTTAAGCGATGGCGATAGTCGAAAATTTCATCATTTTAAAGTAATTTCAGAGAACACTGCAGGAATGTTAAGTAGAGAAGAAAATATCTTGACTATTTTTAATGAAAATGATTGGATACAAATATAAAATTCTTTCTATATGTTGGTACTCTTAGATAATGGACACGGTGGAATTATTAATGGAGTCTATCAAACCCCAGGGAAAGAGAAAAGATTGGGGTAATGGAAATGTCATCTATGAAGGAGAATTTAATCGGTCTATTGTCAATGGATTAGTTCAAGAGCTTACTTTCTTAAAAATTCCTTATGTAAATATAGCACCAGAATATTGGGATGTTAGTTTGAAAACTAGAGTAGAAAGAGCAAACGAATACTCTGGAATTCCAAGTTTCTATTTAAGTATACACTCTAATGCTGGAGGCGGTAAAGGGAGTGAGATATTCTCTTCAATTGGAGAGACAAGGAGTGATAAAATTGCAACCATATTTGGTCAGGAATATAAAACTATTTTTCCCAATACGGTTTTACGAACTGATTTTTCTGATGGAGATTTAGATAAAGAGAAAAATTTTTATGTTTTGGCTAAAACCAAAATGCCAGCGATTTTAACAGAAAACTTTTTTATGGATAATTTGGAAGAATTTGAATCTATTCTAATGACAAGGGATGGTCGTTCTAAAATTGTTAATTGGCATCTTAATGCGATCATTAGGGTTAAAAATGAACTTTTCTAATCACGGAAATGTTTTCTAAAGAATATAAAAAATAATTAATTTAATATTCAAAATTAAACCAGATAAGTTTAATGATATTAGAATTTCTTTTGAAAATTTTCTATCATTCCCTTTAGATCATTTGCCTCCTCTATTATCCAATGATTTAACTCTATAAGGTTCATTATTTTTTCTTGATAATGTTTTGGATAAAATTTTTGATTTAATTCAGAGAGCTTTTTTGGGTCTACTGAATGTTTCCAATGGTTTTTATGCTCGGTCTCAACAATACTTTTGGAAGCAGAAGTTGGGAACAATAGTTGAAGTTCTGGAATAATTCCTTTTGCTAATTCGAAGATTTCAAGACCATCCCTATCCCAATCACCAGAATAATAAATTGGTAGCCCTCTGGTATCAGCATATTTTAATTTTGGTACATTTCTTCCGCCTGCGTACCACAATTCATAATTGTTTTCTCGTGGCATTTTATCTTTCCTCAAAAAGTCGAGATTCTCGCACAGCACTATGAGTTTTGGATTCTTACATTGAAGTTTATAGAGATATTGTTGGTCTTTGTTTTCTACAAGCGTTATATCCAGTATTTGATTAATGGCTTCAATTAAGGAAGGCTTTTTGTCCAAATGCTTATCGTTCTTAAAGAACATTGTTGAAAACCCCCTAACGGTTTCTTGCGCTTCAATTAATTGCGCCCGACTTGGTATCAATGTTTCATTTTGCTTTTTCGATTGCAATTCCATCAGGATTTTTATATCCTCTTCTTCAAATCGTTTGGTCAAAAGATTATTAACTTCTAAAAAATTAGAATAGATTGGAAATTGAGCCAAATGATGCTTTTCATAATATGAATCGAAAGGTATTCCGGGAAGATAGTATTTGCCAACTTCTATAATTTCTTTATTTGATATCAATAACTGAAAGGATGAATCTTCTTTCAGTGAAGGCTTAATTTTAGTCTTTCGTTCAAAATAAAGTTGATTCAGAGATTTAATTACAGTCCAGTTCATTTTAATTTGATTGCGCTTTCAGGTAGGTTTCCAAATCCTCTCTTCCTTCATTAGTCTTAAAATAACTGTTGGGAATTGGATAGTTGATGTTTTTGTCCCCCGCACCTTCAATTAAATGATGTAAATACCAACCTTGTTCGGTATCTGAACCAAATGGTCTGGGTGTCATTGTAAGGATTTGATAGCCAAATTCTTCAGCAATATTTGGGAAGGTACTGAAGTTTACGGTGTCCAAATTTGACACTTCTTCTAAAATCAGAAACCGAAGTCCTGGTAAATCTGCCTTCAAGACCACTGATAATCTACCAATACCAAGCAATACAATGGCAGCATAGCTTTCGCCAGTACTTCCACCAGATTTCTCAATGTCAAATTCATCTGTAAACTTTGTTCTCAACTCAAAGTAAGTTTTCGGGTCGAGCAGATTTGAAAACTTTATTTTTTGACTGAACCCTGTTACTTTGATGAAAAAATTCTCAACAAAGCTCTCTACCGATTCCCCCAATGGAAGTTCACCAGATTTATGTACTTGCTGTGATGTAGCCTGTAAATCGTTAATCCAATTGATGTCAAAATCTGGTGGTTTATTAAATTCCAATTGAAAGTAATATTTTCCACTAATTTTTTTCCCTTTAAAAAATTTATTTAAAGCCTTAATGGTTTCGTGGTACTCGTCGAATTTACCTTTGGTCTGCTTAAAGATATTGAGCATTGTTTCGTGTATCGCACCAAACATTCTAAATCTACTGCTGTTAAGTTGTTTGAGTTCTTCGGAAATATTCGCAGAGTATTTTATTTTGGGACCCAAAAGAACTCGTTCAAGTATTTCAAAATTGAATGTGCCTTGATCGACTTGTTCATTTATTTCAGGGTCATTCTTTATTTGTTGAAATGAATTTATAATGGCTTTATAATCACCAATATAATTAGTTTTATTGGACTGAAATTCTGTAAATACAGGGTTTCTTTCAATGCTTTTGTATTTTGTTTTTTCAATATCCTTAATGTCTAAATCTGGAAAATAGGTAGAAAAATTAGATGTATGTTTTTTTCTTTCATCATCTAAACTTTTTATTGATTTTTCGAGGTCGGAAGGTTGGCTTTCAAGCGAAGGTAAAAACCGCAACTTTTGTTCCAACGTACTTTTATCAGCACTATATTGAGCGATTAAATCACGTTCCTTTTTATCAATCTTTTTCAATTCTTTTTCGAGCTCTTTCGATTTGGTTGGAAAGATTACTTTTTTCAATAGAAATGTTGATTTGTTTTTCTATGTTGCTTAATAACTTGTCCTCATTGGAGATTTTAGTGTTCAAGCCCTGCTTTGAAACTTCTATATTCTGAATCAGTCCCAAGGATGTTTTTAATTCCGAAAGCTTTGAAAAATACTAAGTTCAAACAATAAGTGCAACAGTTGAAAAAGATGGGAAAATTAATTTTCCCATCTTTATAAAAACTGGATGCCGATGAATTATAGCCAATTAATCGACTCTCAAAGATACCAAATTGAGAGTTATCTGAAAGCAGGTTTTAGCCAAACAAGAATTGCCAAAGAGCTTGGTGTGGATAAAAGCACCATAAGCAGAGAGCTGAACCGAAATGGAAAAAAGCGGAGCTACAATGCCAATTATGCCATTATGGCAAGCAACGAACGCAAGAAAGAAGCTTATAAGCACCGTGTCTTTGATGACGGTATGCGGTACTATATAGACAAAAAGCTTACCCAAGAGCAGTGGTCCCCTGAGCAGATAAAGGGAAGGTGCGATCTGGAAGGGATTCCTATGGTCAGTACCGAGCGTATCTATCAGTACATTTACCAGGACCAGGCAGAGGGAGGCCTTTTGTACAAGCATCTGCGCACCGCCCGAAGGTGGCGAAAAAAGCGATTGAGCAGAAAACACCAAAGGGGACAGATACCCAACCGGGTTATGATAGGCCAACGTCCCGAAATAGTGGATGCAAAGGGGCGTTTTGGGGATTGGGAGGTCGACACCATCATTGGCCAAAACCATAAATCGGCCATAGTGACCCTGACCGAGCGCAAAAGCCAATTCGAACTGATGGCCAAGACCGATGGTACAAAAGCAGCATCCATCAAAAAGCAGATGATAAACCTCCTTTCCCCTTTCAAAGAACTGGTAAGGACCATAACCTCAGATAATGGAAAGGAATTTACAGAACACCAAAAAATAGCTCGAAAACTGGATGCGGATTTTTTCTTTGCAGACCCTTATTCGCCCTGGCAAAGAGGGCTTAACGAGTACAGCAACAAGCTAATCAGGCAATACTTGCCAAAGAAAACAGATTTTAATACCATAGAACACAGAACAATCAATATGATTATCAGTAAGTTAAACAGTAGGCCAAGAAAACTATTGGGATATAAAACTCCAAACGAAGTATTTTTAACTAAATTTAAATCCAATTGTTGCACTTGTTAATTGAATCTAGCGAAGTTTATGATAAATTAGAATTGGCATTGCATCAATTTGAAAATGAAAATCAATATTTGGAAGTCATTACATTAGCTGAACTTGCAAAAAAGTTGGATTCAAATACAACATATTTATCAAAATTTATTAATGATTCAAAGGGTCAGAACTTTAGTCAATATTTAAACGAATTGAGAATTAAATATATAGTAGGACAATTGAAAGTAGATTCCAAATTACGCTCATATACCATAAAAGCAATTGCTGAAGAAGTTGGTTACGGAACTGCTCAATCATTTTCTAAAGCCTTCTTTCAACAAACAGGGATATATCCATCTTATTTCATTAAAAAATTAAACGAATTAAGTTGAAATTTATAAATATCAAGTATATATAATTGATTTTTAAATGATTGCAGATTATCTTTAAATATAATTTAAATTCTTTGATTATGAAAAAGCAAAAGAGTAACAAAAAACTTGATGAATTTTTGATTAACAAAATCAAAAATCCTTCTGCAATTTTAGGCGGTAATGGAGGAATTGACCGTGACAAATTAGACCCTCCTCAAAATGGAGAGAATTAATTATTGCAGACCTCACATCTTTAAGTGGGGTCTGTTTTTTTTAAGAAACTGAAATTATGAAAAAGCTATTATACATTATAATATTCTTATATATTGGTGAGTGGAGTAACGCTCAAAACATAAAAATTAATCCTCCAAGTATTGACCCAATTCCAATAACAGAAGACTATTTTGGATTGAAAATAACTGATGAATATAGAAATCTTGAAGACGTTAATGATACAATAGTTAGTGAATGGTATAAAAAGGAAAATCAATATGCGGAGAGTATATTAAATTCTATTACTGGTGTTGAAAATCTAAAAAATAGAATGAAGGAAATTAACAACCGACAAGAGTTTTATGTAAAAATGATTAACATTTTGGAGAATGGAAATCTATTTTATCTAAAAAAAGATAAGGTAGATAACATTTATAAACTTTTTTACAGAAAGCAATTTAGTGATGAAGAAATACTTTTATATAATCCGAAAAACTTTAAGCCAGAAACCAATGAAAATTATTCAATAAATTATATAAAACCCAGTTGGGAGGGTGATTACATTATAATTAGTTTATCATATTCTGGAAAGGAAATTTCAGAATTATTAATATTCGATGTTAATAAAGGAATTGTACTGCCAAATATATTGGACAAAGCTTGGCCATCATCTTTTTTAGGAATCAGTTGGCTACCTGATAGTTCTGGTTTTATATTTCTTCAATTCCCAATAACTGATAATGAAAATAACGAATTTAAGAAAAACACACAATCTGTTTTATATAAGATTGGTGATGATGTCTCTAATCTACGAATACTAATCAACTCAAAATTATTTTCTACTTTAAATATTAAACCGAACGAGTATCCAATTGTAACATTGGGATCAAAAAATGACCCATTTTTAATTGCATATATAGCCACTGTAGAAAATTTTTGGGATGCATATTATCTACCTATCGAAGAGCTCAAAGACGAGATTTTAGAGTGGAAGCCATTTTATAAAAGCGATGATAAAGTTTATACGGATTTAGGCATATTTTACAATGGGGATTATATTTACAAATCGGCTTTAAAATCCCCAAATTTCAATATATCAAAGGTATCATTGGAAAGTAAACAGTTCGAATCACCTAAAGTTTTAGTGCCTCAAAAAAAAGAAGAGGTTTTGGATGAATTTAAGATCACTTCTGAAGGCTTATTTTACAGTACAAGTAAAAATGGTGTTGAATCCAACTTTTACAAGGCAGGATATCAAGAATCCAATGCTATAGTTTTGCCAAAAAAGCTGGCAAGATTGTTCTAACTTCCAAAAGTGTAAATCTTCCAGAAATATGGTTGAATTTAAGCGGGTGGATTTCGAGTGATGAAAGATATTTTTATTCAGTAAGTGATGGAAAATTTAATAGAGAAGAATTAGCCATTAAAGCAAATTATATAGAATATGAAAATTTTATCGTTGATGAAATTCTGATTTCTTCTTACGACGGAGTATTGGTGCCTTTATCAATAATTTATAACTCAAAAATTGAAAAAAATAATAATACACCTACCTTATTTTACGGATATGGAGCATACGGTGATGCGATTAGTCCATTTTTTTCCCCCTTGTTTTTGACTTGGGTAGAAAATGGTGGAATTTTATGCATTCCACACGTTAGAGGAGGTGGTGAAAAAGGGGAAGAGTGGCACAAAGGTGGGTTTAAAAATACCAAGCCGAATACTTGGAAGGATTTGATTGCTTGTGCCGAATATATGATAAAAGAAAAATACACAAATCCTGAGAAAATTATTTTGTACAGTAACAGTGCCGGAGGTATAATGGTAGGTGGAGCGATAACGGAAAGACCTAAATTGTTCAAAGCAACAATAATTGATGTTGGAGTTTTAAACCCTTTGAGAAGAGAAGCCTTTTCCGGTAGTTCAAATTACAAAGAATATGGAACTGTAAATGATTCCCTAGAGTTTAGAGGATTGCTGGCGATGGACCCTTATATGATGCTAAAAAAAGGAATTGATTATCCAGCAGGATTGTATATGACAGGGATGAATGACCCCAGAGTTGCCCCTTGGATGACTGGCAAGTTTGTAGCTAAATTGAGAGCTTACACGGATTCTAAAAAAACAATTTTATATAAAGTAGAAGAAAATGCGGGACACGGAAAAAGTAATAGCACCGATGAATTATACGAGAAGTGGTCGCAAATGTTTTCGTTTGGTTTATGGCAGGCAGGCCATAAGCTATATCAATTGAATTAGTTTATTATCAAATAAAACTAAATTATATTGTATATTTATAGAGTTAGTTAAATCGATTGAAAAGTTACCTATTAGGTTACCTAATTTTAAAAAATTTTATAACTAATTGATATTTAATAATTTATGAGATGATGCTTCATCTTGTCATCCCGACTTAACGGAAAATGATCTGGCCTGTCCAGGTCATTTTTTATTTTCGGGAACGTCAAAAGCGAGCTTTTGTAAGTGGACGGAAATAAAAAATGGGAACGCTATTAGCGTTCATTTTCCATTTACAACGAGGGTTTTATAAGATTCTTTAAGTTTTGTCATCCCAACTTTAATTTTAAAAAGAAACCTTCTGGAGTCTTTTTTATAGTACCCAACTGATATATATCATTTTATAAAAAGCGGAGCAAAAGTATTTTTGGCCTTATAATTTTTAAGCCATGAATAATAGTTTAGTTTCAAAGTATAACGTTCCCGGTCCGCGATATACAAGCTATCCCACAGTTCCTTTTTGGAACAATGAAGACTTTTCATTAATGGAATGGAAGAAAAACGTGATTCAAAGTTTTTCGGAAAGCAACTCTGATGAAGGCATAAGTGTTTACATTCACCTTCCGTTTTGCGAAAGCCTTTGCACTTTTTGTGGCTGCAACAAACGCATAACCAAAAATCACAGTGTTGAAACCCCATATTTGGAATCCGTTTTAAACGAATGGCGACTTTATTTGGAACTATTCTCTGAACGTCCAATAATTAAGGAACTGCATTTAGGAGGCGGAACGCCTACCTTTTTTTCTGCAGAAAATTTACGGTTGCTTTTAAAGGGAATTTTTCGCGATGCCACTATTGCCGAAAATCCTTCTTTCAGTTTTGAAGGGCATCCAAATAACACTACCCGAGAGCATTTGCAAACTCTTTTTGATTGTGGTTTTACGCGGGTCAGTTACGGTGTTCAGGATTACAACACAACCGTCCAAATTGCCATACATAGGTTACAACCTTTCGCAAACGTTAAACGTGTTACCGAAACTGCTCGTGAAATTGGCTACACTTCAGTAGGCCACGATATTATTTTTGGGCTTCCATTTCAAAAGAAGGAGCACGTAATATATTCCATAGAAAAAACAAAGGAACTGATGCCAGACCGCATTGCGTTTTACAGTTACGCTCACATACCGTGGATAAAAGGCAACGGCCAACGTGGGTTCAAAGAAGAAGATTTACCCACTGCAGCAGAAAAACGGGATATGTATGAAACTGGTAAAAAAATGCTGGAAGAAGCAGGTTATATTGAAATTGGGATGGATCATTTTGCGCTGAAAACCGATAGTTTTTATAGGGCGGTGAAAGAAAAAAAATTACATCGCAACTTTATGGGCTATACTGACAGCAAAACCCAATTAATGCTTGGGTTGGGAGTTTCTGCAATTGGCGATAGTTGGTATAGTTTCGGACAAAATTCAAAAAACGTTGAGGAATATCAAGAATTAGTTGGTAATGGAATTCTTCCCGTGTATCGCGGTCATCTTTTAAATGAAGAAGATCTCATAATCCGAAAGCATATTCTAAATATGATGTGCCGTTTGGAAACTTCGTGGGAAGATGCTTCACTTCAATTTGAGAAATTGCCCGAGGCGCTATTAAAATTGAAAGAAATGGAGGAGGATGGTCTGGTTGAAATTAATTTTGAAAATCTTCAAATAACCGAGAAAGGACGCCCCTTCGTTCGAAATATATGCATGGCTTTTGACGTGCTTTTACAAAGAAGCAAACCCGAAACGCAACTGTTTTCAATGACAATTTAAAAAATTGAATTTAAAATTTTTATAAATATTTTCAATATGATTAAGGTCATATTTTCTAAGGAACGATAGTCGGACATTTGCTTTAGAAATCAATATAAAAGTTTATTATGGGCTTTTCAAAAAGTATTTTCTGCTTAATTCTATTTTTTTGTATCACTAAAACCTATGCTCAATTTACCGTTGATGCACAACTGCGTCCGCGTTTTGAATTCCGTCACGGCTTTAAAACACTTTTCCCCGATAATACAGATCCCGCTGCTTTTGTTTCACAAAGAACAAGACTCAATTTTAATTATAAAACCGAAAAATTAAATTTGTATTTAAGTGGGCAAGATGTTCGAGTATGGGGCGATGTACCTCAACTAAATGTTGCTGATGAAAATGGGTTTTCCCTCCACCAAGCTTGGGCTGAAATAGAATTAATTTCTAACCTCAATTTAAAAATCGGCCGACAGGAAATTGTATATGACGACCATCGTTTTTTTGGAAATGTAGATTGGGCACAGCAAGCCAGAAGTCACGATGCCGCACTCATAAAATATGAGCCAAATTATTTAAAACTTCATTTAGGCGCTGCTTACAATCAAGATAAAGAAGCGTTAACGGGAAATTTTCTAACAACAAATACGTACAAAAGTTTCCAATATTTATGGCTTCATAAAGATTGGGAAAAACTCTCCGCAAGCTTTCTATTTTTGAATAATGGTCTTCAATATATTGACGAAGCGGACGAATCTAAAAACGATACGCGATATAGTCAAACTGTGGGATTGCATTTAAAAGCAAATGCAAAAAAAATTAATTTCATTTCAAATATCTATTATCAATTTGGGAAAGATATTGCCGATAATGATTTGAGCGCTTACCTAATTTCTTTGGAAGCAAACTATCCCGCAATGGAAAATTTAAATTTTGCTTTGGGCGCTGAACTTCAAAGCGGTAATGATTATGGCATTCCTTCAAATGGAAAAAACAATGCCTTCAATCCGCTTTATGGCACCAATCATAAATTTAATGGCTTTATGGATTATTTCTATGTTGGTAACCATATTGACAATGTTGGTTTGGTTGATATTTATGGAAACATTAAATATTCTTTCAACAAAAAATCAAACCTAAATGTAGGATTACACAAATTTTTAGCCGCTGCGGAAGTATTAAACGAAAGTTCAAAAGATTTAGGTTTTGAAATCGATTTAACAACATCTTATAAATTAAGTGATTTTGTGGGTGTTCAAGCTGGGTATTCACAATTTTTTGCGAATGACGGAATCGAAATTGTAAAAAACAACTACGATGGCAATACAAACAATTGGGCCTGGCTAATGCTTACCGTTGATCCAGTTTTGATTGCTTGGAATTCACAAGACAAAATAAATACGAAAAATTAAAAATAGAAAATAACCAAAACCTCCATAATCATGAAAATAAATTTTAAAAAAAGTTTTGCGGTTCAAGCCCTCTTAAGTTTAACATTAATTGGTTTCTTTTCGGCTTGTGTTAATGACCAATCCGCCAAAACGTACGAAGACACTGTAGATATTCCTGTGAATCAGGAAATGATTGCAGAGCTCACAGCACCACCTTTTGTTCCAACTCCGGTGGGAAAACGTATGGCTAAAAAACTGATTGTTGATTTGGAAATTCAAGAGCGCGAAGGCGAAATGACAAGTGGCGTTAAATATGTTTATTGGACGTTCGGTGGAACTGTTCCCGGAAGCTTTATTAGAACCCGCGTAGGTGATGAAGTTGAATTTCATTTAAAAAACCACCCAGACAACAAACTACCACATAACATTGACCTTCACGCAGTAAATGGTCCTGGCGGGGGAGCAGAATCTTCTTTTGTGGCTCCAGGTCACGAAAAAGTATTCTCGTTCAAAGTTCTTAATCCAGGGCTTTACGTGTACCATTGCGCCACTGCACCTGTGGGGATGCACATTGCTAACGGAATGTACGGTCTTATTTTAGTAGAGCCTGAAGGTGGTTTACCTCCAGTGGATAAAGAATACTATATTATGCAAGGTGATTTCTATACTGAAGGCAAATATGGCGAGCGTGGTGTGCAACCCTTTGATATGCAGAAAGCAATTGATGAAAAACCTGATTACGTTGTTTTTAATGGACACGTTGGGGCTATGACTGGCGATAATGCACTTACTGCAAAAGTGGGTGAAAAAATACGCCTCTTTGTAGGAAACGGTGCGGCGGCTTGTTTCTTCGTTTCACGTAATTGGAGAAATTTTTGATAAAGTTTACGTGGAAGGTGGCGATTTAATTAATAATAATGTTCAAACTACAATGATACCCGCTGGTGGTGCAGCAATTGTAGAATTCCGCATAGATGTTCCGGGAACTTTTATATTGGTTGATCACTCTATTTTTAGAGCATTCAACAAAGGTGCTTTAGCAATGCTGAAAGTAGAAGGCGAAGAAAACAAGGCAATCTATTCCGGAGAAATTCGTGACGGCATCTATCTTCCAGAAGGTGGCGCAATTCAATCTATGCCAACGGGTGGAGCTAAACAGGAAAAAGTAGAAATGAAAGCTTTGAGTCTTGAAGAACGAATGACTTTTGGTAAAGATAAATATATGGCTACTTGTTCTGCCTGCCATCAAGCAAATGGACAGGGAATTGGTGGTGCCTTTCCACCCCTCGCAAAAGCAGATTACTTAAATGCCGATGTTAACCGTGCTATCGATATTGTTTTACATGGAAAAACTGGAGAAATTACCGTAAACGGAAAAAAATATAATAGTGTAATGACGGCTCAAGCATTGTCTGACGAAGATGTTACCAACGTACTTACCTACGTTTATAACAGTTGGGGAAATTCAAAAAAAGAAGTTACTCCAGAAATGGTAAAAGCCGTTAGAAACAAAAAATAAAATTGTTTAAAATGAAAATATTTCACACCGCCCTTTTCCTTCTTTGTTCATTATTTTTTAGCATGGTTTCAGCGCAAAATGATGAAATGGCCACGGTAAAGGGCGGTGTTTATATTCCGCTATACGGAGCTGCAGACAAAACCGTGAAAGTAGATCCATTTCTGATGGATGTTTATCCGGTTACAAATGCCGAATTTTTAAAATTTGTAAAAGAAAATCCGCAATGGAAAAAGAGTAATATTAAACTTCTTTTTGCAGATGAAAGTTATCTGACCAAATGGACAACCGATGAAAATTTCAGCGGTAATCAAAACTCTCCAGTAACGAATGTTTCTTGGTTTGCTGCAAAAAAATATTGCGAATGCCAAGGCAAACGCTTACCAAAAATGGATGAATGGGAATTCGCCGCAATGGCGAATGAAAATGTGGCTGATGCACGAAAAGTAGAATCCTACAATCAATATATTTTGAGTTGGTATGAAACTCCAAAAACCTTTAATAAAGAAGTTGGTTCAACCTTTAAAAACTATTGGGAAATTTATGATCTGCACGGTTTGGTGTGGGAGTGGACACAGGATTTTAATACAGTACTTATTTCTGGGGAGTCCAGAAAAGATGTTGATAAAGATTCCAATCTTTTCTGCGGAAGTGCCGCCGTGGGCGCTTCAGATTTAATGAATTATGCCGCCTTTATGCGTTACGCATTCCGCGGAAGTATGAAAGCACGATACTCTTCCCAAAATTTGGGCTTTCGCTGTGCAAAGGATTTAGAAAACTAAAAACGATACTGATGAAAAATTTTAAATATATAGTATTCGCACTTTCGTTGTTCGCCATTTCGTGCAACAATACTTCAAACAAAGATGCAGAAATAACTACGGAAAATACTTCTGAAAATATTGGCGACATTAAAATTTCAGATATGTCCATTTACAACCTTCCCTCCCATTGGACGACCCAAGATGGCAACGAAATTGAACTAAAACAATTACAGGGAAAAGTACTTGTTATGGTAATGATTTATACTTCCTGCCAAGCAGCCTGCCCAAGATTGGTAGCCGATATGCGCAACATTGAAAAACAAATTCCCGAAGATAAAAAAGATGATATCCAATACATTTTTGTGAGTATTGACCCAAAAACGGATACCCCGGAACGCTTTACGGCCTTTGCAAAAGAAAATGAAATGGAAGATGATAAATGGCTTTTCCTGCGCGGAAGTGATGACGATACCCGTGAATTTGCAGCTGTTTTGGCTGTGAATTACAAGCAGATTTCCCCAATGGATTTTTCACATTCAAACATTATTAGTGTTTTCAATAAAGCTGGCGAACTTGCGCACCAACAGGAAGGTTTGGGAGTTGATAATAAAGAAACCGTGCAAGCTATTATTGATTTGGCAAAGTAAATACAGTGTTACTCAATACTCAATACTAACATCTAACTTCTATCTTCAGGAGTATCGTTCGGTTTTTTTCTGTTTTTCACCATTTTTTTGTGCTTTTTGCTTTTTACAACAAAATTTAAAAGGACCCCAATAATAATTAAAGTGATAACTATTGAAATTACTGTGGCTACAATACCAGCAGTAAAATTGGCCAACGAAATAGAATTTAATGTATTCATAATAAAAGGAATTTAAAGATTATCATTTTCGGAAGGACTTACCTCATCATTCTTCTTTTTCCCACTAAATACGAAGCTGAGCACGAGGGCGGAAAGCCCAACGCAAAGTATTGCGAAGAAAATTATAATAGCAGTTCCCATTCCCCAATTGGCCAGTGGCAAGATTAAATTTGTCATAGTCTAAATATTTTAATTGTTATTGATTGATATGTTTTCTGAAGCCGTGTGGCAATTGTAATTGGCGTCCACGGTTTCCGTCATTGGTTTGGGTGAAATATATGGAATGCCCAATCCTAAACCACGAACGATAAAAAAACAACCAATAATTACAACAAACACGGGAATTGCCCTACGGATTCGCTGGCGTACTTGCCCATTTAAAAAATTTCCGAGGTAAATGGCAGAGGTCATCAACGGCACTGTCCCAAGTCCGAAAAACGCCATATATAAACTTCCCTGAAATGCATTTCCAGAGGCAATCGCGCCAAAAACTGCCATATAAACCAATCCACACGGAAGGAAACCGTTTAAAAATCCGATAGTCAAAAATGTATCGGGGGTTTTCTTTTTGAGTTCTTTTCCCAAAGCCGATTTCACTTTTGAAATAATTTTGAAAACTGGTTTTGAAAAATTGTATTTGTTGAAAGTTTTCTGTGGAAGAAATATTACAAACAAAATCAAAATCCCAATGATTATTGAAAGTTGCTGTTGAAAGCCGAAAAGGTTTAAACTTTTACCAACGAGTCCAAAAACCAATCCCAGCATACTGTAGGCTATAATTCTTCCGAAGTGATACAGAAATATCTGCCCAAGTTTTTTAAAATTATTGGTTCTATCAACCGGCAATAAAAATGCAATGCCCGCACATTCCCACGCAATGGAAACTTCCCAATAATCCGAATATAAGGGCGGTGTATAACATTATTGTACCTGGTTCCTAGTTCCTGGTTCCTGGTTTCTGGTTTAAAGTTTCAAGTTCGATTTTGATTTCGATTTCAACTAATAAACAATTTCCTTTTTATATAAATAATCCTCATCTTCATAACTCCATTGCACAATAGTGTTCCAGCGGCCGGCCACCAAACGTTGATCTGGTATTAGCAAATTATTACTTGTAAGCTTCAACGGAAGTTGAAAATCCAATTGCTTGTTGGACGGCCTATAAAGGAACACGGTACCTTCTATTTTTGAGTATTCAATATTTTCCGGAAACGTTAGCAGCCAACCTTCCGCAATCTTTTCACCTAAAATATTGTTTTCAAGTGAATTTGAGTTTTCCTCGTCATCAATTTCCTTTTGGTAAACCATTTCCCTTTTATAATATTCTTCGGTCACCAAATCGTAATCATACTTCTTATCCGTACTTATTTTTATGACGAAAAAGAGTATGAATGCTATAAAAAGCACCATTCCAATCACCAATCCTGTACCCCAGTTTATTTTCATAATTTTATATTTATTTATAACTTCTCAGTTCCAGAAATGTAACACTCGTAGTTTCAATTAAATCTTCACCACTGTAAACTTCAATGACGGCGCGGTTTTTATCGCCGCTCAATGCTGAATTGTTTATTTCGATAAAAAGCGTTCCTTCAGCCAGATCCTGTGCTGGAACCATAATCTCTCCTTGTTTTACAGGGTGTATATTTCCTTTGGGAGATTTCAATTTAAAGTGAACGTTTTCAATATTCTTCGTGGTTTTGTTCAACAATTTATAGGTGAAAACATTGCTTATAATATTGTCTGCTTTGTGCTCATAAAGTTGGCCGGGAAGGCGTAGAATATTCGCTTCCACATCGCTTCTTAAAAATAGAAGTCCGGTGAGCACACCAATTAAAATAACCAAAACAGCGGTGTACCCTTTCAGTCTAGGCGTAAATTTAAAGGGTGCTTTCTTTTCAATATTTTCTTCACTTGCGTAACGAATTAATCCCTTTGGAAGATTTACCGCTTCCATTATATCATTACAAACATCTATGCAGGCAGTACAATTTACGCACTCTAATTGTGTTCCGTTGCGAATATCGATTCCCGTTGGGCAAACGTGCACACATTGAAAACAATCAATACAATCTCCTTTTCCGGAAGCTTCCCGATCTTCGTTTTTTCTGAACTTTGCACGCCCCACTTCCTTTTCGCCACGTTTATGATCATAGGCAACAACGATGGATTTAGTGTCCAGCAAAACACTTTGCAATCTTCCATACGGACAGGCTATAATACATACCTGCTCTCGGAACCAAGCGAAAATAAAATAGAAAACTCCAGTAAAAATTATTAGGGAAATAAGCGTGCTGATATGATCCAAAGGTCCCTCAAAAACATACTGCAAAAGTCGGTCGCTACCTATAAAATATGCCAAAAATACATTTGCAATTAAAAACGAAATGACAAAGAATATGAACCATTTCAAGACACGTTTTCTAATCTTTTCGGCATTCCATTCCTCTTTGTCCAAACGAATCTGTGCCCCGCGTCCCCATCAATCCAATATTCTATTCTTCGGAAAACCATTTCCATAAAAATAGTCTGCGGACAGATCCACCCACAGAAAATTCTTCCAAAAGCTGCCGTAAAAAAGATGATGAAAACCACCCCAATAATCATCATAATTACAAACAGGTAAAAATCCTGCGGCCAAAAAGGAAACCCGAAAATGTTGAAACGGCGCTCCAACACATTAAACAACAAAAACTGGTTGCCGTTAATTTTCACAAAAGGTGCAGCGAACAAAAATGCAAGCAGAAAATAACTTACATATTTTCTATACTCGTACAATTTGCCCGAAGGCTTTTTGGGATAAACCCAAGCCCTTTTGCCATCTTCCGTCATTGTTCCGAGCATATCCCGGAATCTTTCGTTTTCTGGAGTATCCAATTAGATTTTAGATTTTTATATGTTTGATTTCAAATTAAGACTATACAATTATGATTTTTCAGTTTGTCAGGTCGAGCGTAGTCGAGACCTAATTTGCAAGTGGAAACTTGAAGTTCTCGACTGCGCTCGAACGGACATTTCACAAAACAAAAATCGTTAATCAGCAAAAGTTTATTTTAAAATTATTTAATTGACTCAGTGCTGTCAATAACCGTATTATTATTGGCTTCAACTTGAGTTGAATCAATTACCACTGTATTTCCACTTGGAGCATTTTCATCCACCCAAATTTCACCTTCGGGTTCTTTTGGTTCTGCGGGCGTAATTCCGTGAAGCGTCAAAACATAACTTGCCACTTGTGCCATTTCGCTTGGTTTTAAATCTGTTTTCCAAGCAATCATTCCTTTTCCAGCACGGCCACCTTCACTTATAGTATTAAATACATTTTTAATTCCACCACCCAAAATCCAATAGTCGTCGGTAAGGTTCGGACCTATTCCTCCACCACCATCGGCTTTATGGCAGGCCACACAGTTTGCTGTAAATACAGCTTCCCCAGCAGCGAGATCTGCCGATTCCGTTAAAATTTCAACAGTATTTACGTCAATTAAATCCTTATTATTTTTCTTGAATTCGGCAATGTCAACTTTAGCCTGTGCTACTTCCGTTTCATATTCGTCTATTTGGGTCGGACCGTCAAATACTTGATAATACACAAAATACACAACGGCAAATACTATAGAAATATAGAAAAGAGACGTCCACCATGGCGGAAGTTTGTTGTCCAGTTCCCGGATTCCATCATAATTATCTGCCTAATACAATTTCTTGCTCGCTTGCAATTGGTTTGGCACCGAGCATTTCAATATATTTTCTTTTAAACCAGGCAAAACGGTTTTCATTGCGCAAAGCTTCTGCCGCAATATATCGTGATTTAGCTTCTTCACTAATGGCCGCCAAACAGAATGCGTTGCAATGCTGCGGCAACAATTTCCAAAGCAAGGGCAAAGAAAAATACCATTCCCAATACTGCCCAAATTATTGGATATTTCACTATTGCTAATTCTTCCCCCGAATCAACAATGATTTCCATTAGAAAAAAGGCAAGAACCATAAAGCCAATGACTCTTAAATATGATGCTGTGGTTTTCATAAAATTTTGTCGTTTTGGTTATTAGTGTCGTTTTCCAATGGAATATTGCTCACTTCAGCAATATGATCTTTTTTGGCTGTGATTACCCAATAAAAAAGCACCACAAAAAAGATGAAGAATATTAAAAGTGAAATCAGTGGATATATTTGAACATTATCGATGTTCTCGAGGTTTCCTTTTATAAATTTCAACATAACTATTCGGTTTTGGCTGAAGCATCTTCAGCGGTTTTTACTTTAATGTCGGTTCCCAAACGTTGCAGATAAGCAATTACAGCTACAATCTCGCGGTTTTTCATTTCAATGAAATCTTCGCCATTGTCTTTTGCGTATTTTTTATCAGCCTCATAAGTGGTTACAAAATCAGGATCGCTGTACAGGTTTTTTTCAATTTTGGTTCCCTGTTCATCCATCCATTTTTGGGCATTTGCAATTTCCTCTTCGGTATATGGAACTCCCAGAGTTACTAAGGCTTCCATTTTCTTTTCGGTGTCTGATTTGTCCAATTCTGAACTTATCAACCATTTATAAGAAGGCATTATGGAACCCGAAGAAGTACTCTGCGGATCATACATATGATTTAAATGCCAGTTATCTGAATATTTTCCGCCAATACGGTGAAGATCGGCCTGTACGTTTACTTCCCCATAAAAATGGATGATCATAAACATATTCCCCAGCTTTTGAATATTCACCATAACGCTCTACCTCACTTCTAAAAGGACGAATCATTTGTGAGTGACAGTTAACGCAACCTTCGCGTATGTATATATCGCGGCCTTCCAATTCCAATGGTGTATAAGGTTTTACACTGGTAATTTTGGGTACATACTCATCAACCATCAACGAAGGGATAATTTGTACCGCCCCCCCAATTAATATTGCGATGGTTGCATAAATAGTTAATTTAACTGGGCGACGCTCCAACCAAGTGTGCCAGCCTTCGCCTGCAGTTTGTCTTTTTGTTACTGGTGTTAAAGGTGCAGCTTCGGCAAGTTCATCAGTTACGTTACTACCTCGTTTTGCCGTCATTACTACATTGTAAAGCATAATAAATGATCCAACAATAAATAAAGTTCCCCCAATAGCACGCATCCAGTACATAGGTATAATTTGGGTAACGGTTTCAAGAAAGTTTCCGTAGGTAAGCGTTCCATCCGGATTGAACTGATTCCACATAGAAGCCTGCATAAAACCGGCAACATACATTGGTAATGCGTACATTATGATTCCCAAAGTACCAATCCAGAAATGGACATTCGCCAATTTAATGGAATATAATTTTGTTTTGAAAAGATTCTGGAACCAACCAATAAATCATACCGAAAGTTAAGAAACCATTCCAAGCCAAAGCACCAACGTGAACGTGTGCAATAATCCAATCACTAAAGTGTGCAATTGCATTTACGTTTTTAAGCGAAAGCATTGGTCCTTCAAAAGTTGCCATTCCGTAACCAGTAATAGCAACCACCAAAAATTTTAAAACAGGATCTGTTCGTACTTTATCCCAAGCACCACGAAGTGTCAAAAGACCGTTGATCATACCACCCCAAGACGGAGCTAAAAACATAACAGAGAATGCAACACCCAAATTCTGAGCCCATTCTGGAAGTGCAGTATATAATAAGTGATGCGGTCCTGCCCATATATAAATAAAGATTAAAGACCAAAAGTGAACAATGGAAAGTCTATAAGAATATACAGGTCTGTTTGCTGCTTTCGGAACAAAATAATACATCAATCCTAAAAACGGTGTTGTTAAGAAAAAAGCTACTGCATTGTGACCATACCACCACTGCACAAGTGCATCCTGCACCCCAGCATACACTGAATAACTCTTCAAAACACTTACTGGAAATGCCATACTATTAAAAATATGCAAAACTGCAACGGTTACACAAGTTCCCAAGTAAAACCATAGCGCAACGTACAAATGGCGTTGGCGTCTTTTCACCATCGTCATAATCAAGTTTATACCAAATGCTACCCAAATTATAGCAATGGCAATATCAATTGGCCATTCAAGTTCGGCATATTCTTTTGAAGTTGTATAACCCAAAGGAAGTGTAATAGCAGCGCCAACAATAATTGCTTGCCAACCCCAAAAGTTTAGATTACTTAAAAAATTACTCCACATTCGCGCTTTCAGCAAACGTTGTGAAGAATAATAAACTCCAGCAAAAATTGCATTTCCAACGAAAGCAAAAATCACTGCATTGGTATGCAACGGTCGTAAGCGACCGAAGCTTAACCACGAAATTCCGTCAGTTAAATTTGGGAATAAAAACAAAAATGCCAGCAGTAAGCCAACACTCATACCAATAAGACCCCAAAAAATGGTCGCGTTGATAAATTTCTTGACAATTTGGTTGTCGTAGTAAAACTGTTCTGTTTGCATAGTGTTAATAGAATTATTTTTCTTGGTTGGTTATTTTTCTTTTGAGGTTTCTTTTTTGTTTGGTGTTTCTTCCTTAACAAGTTCATCCTCAAAAAGCATCCGTACGGAAGGGGTATAAGTATCATCATATTGTCCTTTTTTTACTGAAAAAATAAACAGTACAAAAAAGATAAGTGCTACAAAAACACTGATTGCCAATAACATATAAATGATGTTCATCTTTAAAACTTATAGGTCAAAATTATTGTTGTGAGCGCCTTTAAAATATGACATTCGTCAACTTTGTTTATTTATATCCATTCTTAACTTCTTTCCAAAATATTGTGTAGCGAGTGTTGTGAAAACTACAATGCTTATGGAACTCAATGGCATCAAAATAGCAGCAACAACAGGTTCTAAATGTCCAGTAACCGCAAACGAAAGCCCTATCAAATTGTAAAACAATGAAAGCAGAAATGCCCATTTTATAATCTTCACACCACTTTTTGAAAAATTTAAGTAATCACCAATTTTATTGAATTGGGAAGCATCCAAAATTCCATCGCAAGCGGGTGAAAAAACGTTTGTGTTTTCAGAAACAACGAAACCCACATTGCTCTGCTTTAAAGCTCCGGCATCGTTGAGACCATCGCCAATCATCAATACCTGCTTTCCGTTTTGCTGAAGGGTTTTTATAAAATTGAGTTTGTTGTCAGGTTTTTGATTGAAGTAAAGTTTTGTTCCCATTGGCAACAGTGCTTCCAAACGTTCGCGCTCGCCTTCGTTATCGCCAGAAAGAACTATTACATCTTTATCAATTCCCAACTGTTCAAAAATTTCGGCAACGCCTTTTCTGTATTCGCTATTAAAAATGTAGCAACCTTTGTAAACCTTATTGGCGCTGATGTGGACTGTAGTTCTATTCTTAATTTGCCCCTTCTCTAAAGCTTCGGATGGCACGTGGGCGGAAGTAATTTCATCATGAAACCCAACATAGTCATATGAACCAACTTTAATTGAATTATGGTTGAAAGTCGCAGAAATCCCCTTCCCCACTTCTTCCTCAAAATCGTCTAAAGTTTGAATATCATTTTTTTCCAAAATAGTATAAAGCGAACGGCTGAGGGGATGGCTGGAAGCTCGTAAAGTATTAGTGAGAAGTTGTTTTTCTTCGGAAGAAAGTGCTACGCCTTCATACGTAATCAGGTTTTTTTGATTGGTTGTTAGCGTTCCGGTCTTGTCGAAAACCACGGTGTCAAGCTTCGCCATTTGTTCAATTACCGAAGCTTCCTTTAAATACAATTTTTCCCTTCCGAAAATTCTTAAAACATTTCCCAAAGTGAATGGCGCCGCAAGTGCAATGGCACACGGACAAGCAACAATCAATACCGACGTAAACACATTGAACGCTTTTGAAGAATCGAACACCAACCAAAAAATGGTGGAAATGAACGCCACGGAAAGAATGGCACCAGTAAACCTTTTGCTGATACTGTCGGTCAGCGATTCAAAAATTCCCGTTTTATCCTTTCTGAAAATGTCGTTGCTCCAAAGTTGAGTCAAGTAGCTCTGCGCAATAGGTTTCAGCACTTCCACTTCGAGAATTCCGGCTTGTTGTTTTCCGCCGGCAAAGAGTTTATCGCCGCTTTGTTTTGAGATTGGTTGGCCTCGCCAGTTACGAAACTGTAATCTATCAATGCATTTCCTTTAATCAAGATTGCATCAACTGGAAGGATTTCATTGTTGCGAATCAACAATCTATCGCCTTTTTTTACTGTGTAAACTTCGGCTTGTTCTTCCACGTATTTCCCTTCATTATTTTTGAAAAGCCGTGTAACGGCGATGGGAAAATAGGATTTGTAATCGCGTTCAAAAGAGAGATAACTATAGGTTTTTTGCTGAAAAAAATTCCCCAGAAGTAGAAAGAAAACAAGCCCGCTTAAACTATCAAAAAAACCTGTGCCCCAATCCATCACTATATCTATGGTACTTCGAATGAAAAGAACCGCAATTCCCAAAGCAATCGGCACGTCAATATTTAGAATTTTAGAACGCAAACCTTTATAAGCCGAAGTGAAATAACCACTTCCCGAATAAAAAACCACTGGCAGCGAAAACGCGAACATCAACCAACGGAAAAAGGGTTTGAATTGGTCTAACCAAAACTCGGAATGTTCAAAATATTCCGGAAAAGAAAGGAACATTATATTTCCGAATGCAAAACCAGCAATCCCCAATTTATAGATTAAACTACGGTTGTTTTGTTTCTCCTTTTTATCTGAATCGTCAAGTGAAATGTATGGATCGTAACCAATTCTGCTTAAAAGAATAACCAAGTTTTTTAGTGAATTTTCTTCCGCCCGCTTGTATTCAGTAGCTTCAGCGGGGGAGCAAGTAAATGTTATACGAACTGTTTTTTCAGGAAAATTTACTTGAGAGGATTTTACGACAGGATTTAGTTTGTTGAGATTTTCAAGAATTGAAATACAACTGCTGCAATGTATTGAAGGAATTAAAAAAGAAACGATTTGTGTGTTGCCATCGTTAAATTCGAGTAGCTTTTCAGCAATGGCTTCATTGTCGAGAAAATCATATTTCCCCGCAATTTCCTTTGGCGAAATACCTGGAGTTTTTTCAAGATCGTAATAATAACTTAGGTCGTTATCGTTTAGAATGTCGTAAACAGTTTTGCAACCGTGGCAGCAGAACGACTTTTCGTCGTGTTTAATTTCGAATTCCAAACACGAATCGCCGCAGTGGAAACAGTTTACCATCAATCTATAATTACTCGTTATACCTGCTGCAAAGGTTGGGAATGAATGTGGTTTGAAAAATGACAAATGTCAGTTTTGATTTACGATTTACGATTTACGATTTACGATTTACGATTTACGATTTACGATTTACGATTTACGATTTACGATTTACGATTTACGATTTTAAAATTTGTAAAAAATAAAATTGCTACGGCAATTGGGAAAAGACAACTTAAAACTGTGAGCCAGATATAATAATCCTGAAAAAATTGGAGGCCAGCCAAAAGGCAATTGCTTTGTAAAATATGAGCAATTCGGTAGTGATGAAAGCTATAAGAAAAATTGGGGTGAAACTTTTTGGAAGTTGAATTAATTCAAAATATTTTAAAACGGCGAGTAGAGTTGTGATTACAATTCCCAAAAAAACCAAATGGAGATAACCAATAACGAAATCTTTTAATTGAAATGCGAGATTGGCGATATACGGGAATGCTGAAAGGATTTGCATCAAAAGTTTTAAAATCATTAAACTTCCGGCGATTTTCAGAAGAAAGAAAGCGCGGGGTGTGAAGGATTTTTTCAAAATCGGGAAATGTTCTTTAAACAAAAAATAAAGTTCGTGAAAAGCCAAAATTTGGGCCAATGCTAACAGACCAAGTATATAAAAAATAATTGGCGGAATAAACCAAAGTACTGAAAGAAAGACGGTAAACAGTACCCCAAAATTTAAAAGAAGAAAAAATGATTTCAATTTTTGTGGATTGAACTGGATTCCCTTTTCTTCAAAAATATAAAACAGAAAACCCAAAAGCGCCAAAATAAACCACCCATTATATTGAAAATGAAGATAAAAATAAATGGAAGTTTTATACCAGATAGATTCCGATCCTAAAGTAGCCATCACTACCCCAATTGCCCACGGACCAATGCTGGAAATTACGAGGTACAAAAGTGAAGTCTTTATCAGTTTCCACGAAAATCTGTTTTCAAAATGTTTCGGAATATGTTTTATAGCGAACCAATAAAACGAATAGGAAGCAAACAAAAATAGCGTTGAAAAAACAATGGAAAACAGCGCGTAACCTTGTATGGGAAAGGTTACTAACATTCCAAAAATAAAAATATTTGTAAAGACAAAAATGCGTTTGTAAACTTGTGGTTTTTGCGATTCGAAAATGAAAATTTTGTAAATCAGGGTCGTCAATCCCAAATAAATCCACCCTAACAATGCGGTGTGCGAATGTGCATGCAGAATAAATTTATAATTAAGCGGAATAGGAATTACGAAGAAAAACCGCAATAATAGACCCATTAAGGCTACAATCAAGAAATAACCCAACGCTATGCTAATATGTTTTTTTAAATCAATCAAGCATTAAAATTAAAAAACAGTTCAGAATTTGGCTATAAACTTTGCCAATCTTCCGAACTGTCATTAAAAACCAATCAAATAAAAATCCAGATTTGGGGCTGGAAACAATCTTCCAAACTTTAGTTTTTCTTTAATTTTTTCTCTAAAGCCAACGCTTTTGGGAAAAGGATATTATTTTCTAAATGAACATGCTGGTGTAAATCCTGCTCAAACTCATCGAGTTTTGAATAAAATGCACGATAGGTATTGCAAGCACCCTGAGGTGGGGTGTAATTATTGCTTAATTCTGAAATTCTGCGCATAATTTCACCAGCTTCTTCGTGCTCTGCTTCCATCATTTTTATTGGGTTTTCAACCGTTCCGAAATGGATTTCCGGAATTTCACTGCCTTCGCGTTCTGCTTTTACCAACTTTTTTATAAAGGGAAAAAGAATCAATTCCTCTTTTTTCATATGTGCTGCCAATTCTTGCACAACCTTTTTTACCAATGCTTCTATTTCGCCCAACTCTTTATAATGGTGCCCATGAACTTGCCTTACACGTTGTGCATATTGCAATAATAACGGCATGCTTTCTTCAACATACGCGTGATGGATATTAACAATATGATCTGTCAAAAAATCGAGTTTCCAACTATTAAAATCCTTCGTGCGATCCTGCACGGCATCCAAACTTAAAATTTCCGATTCTAAAACTGATGGATCAATTTTTACTTTTTCGCAGGCTTTTTTAATGCTTATTCCTCCGCCACAGCAAAAATCTATTCCGTATTTTTTAAAAATATGTGCGGCTTTTATGTTTTCGGTAACCACATCGGCTACTGTTTTCTCTTGAAGTGTTGTCATCTCTTTTAAGATTTATGGATTATTATGAAGCAAATTTCAGAAGAATTTAAGTGGCACAATATGACCTAAATCATAAAAAGATATTTTTATCTTATTTTAAAAGATTTTTCCCAAAATAGATCTTTATATTCTGGAGTTTTTTCAACGTGACGGTGTATTTCTTCTATTTTTTTAAGTTGTTCAGCCGTTGCCACTTTTTGGATTTCATTAAAAAGAATTCGTTCCTCAAACCTAATGTGGGCTTCCAGTTCTTCCTCTAAACAGCTCAGTGATTTTTCGGGATTTTTTGTGTCTTTAAAAAGATATTCAATTCGGCGATGCTCTTTTAATGCGCCAGTCACAAGTTCATTGTCATTGCCAAGAATTGGGAAAACGTGTATCTCTTCATCTCTGAAATGTTGTTGAATTTCGTTTTTAAAAAACCATTTTGCATATTCGCTTAGCCTTTCAATTTCAATATTTTTACTGAATCCCTTCCGAAGTTTCCAACTGAAGAGCAACCCAAAATGATGTTGACGGCTCAGCGGTTGTAATGCTTTATGTCGCTTTATAGGTGTTTTCTTTTCCATAGCTATCCTATTTTCAACTTTTTTTTCTTTTGAGATTCAATTTTCTATTGAAACATTTCTCACATTTCAAATTTGTTTTAACCCACAATTAATTATTAAACCTTTTCTTGGCTTCCCTTTCCAAAATTTCGCGATGGTCGGGATGGGCAATTGAAATGAGTGCTTTGGCACGCTGTTCCAAACCTTTTCCGAAAAGATTAACCATGCCATACTCAGTAACAACATAATGAACATGGGCTCTCGTGGTAGTAACGCTGGCACCTTCCTTTAAAAATGGAGTAATCTTTGAAACGCCTTTATTCGTAATTGATGGCATTGCTATAATAGGCTTCCCTCCTTGTGAAAGCGATGCGCCACGTATAAAATCCATCTGTCCGCCAACCCCAGAATATTGATACATCCCTATACTGTCTGCGCAAACCTGGCCTGTTAAATCAATTTCAATAGCGCTATTTATTGCAGTTACTTTTGGGTTTTGGCGAATTATTGCAGTATCATTTGTATAACCTGCTTCCTTGAAATGTACAATGGGGTTGTCATCAATAAAATCGTACAATTTTTGGGTTCCCATCGCGAAACAAGTAACTATTTTTCCAGTTTTAATTTCTTTGTCTTCGCCAGTAATAATACCTTTTTCAACCAAAGGAAGAATGCCATCGCTGAACATTTCAGTGTGAATTCCCAGTCTTTTATGGTTGCCCAAATTATGAAGAACGGCATTTGGAATGTTACCAATACCCATTTGCACTGTGGCGCCATCTTCCACCAATTCAGCAACATTTCTTCCTATTGTTGCTTCAATATCAGATGGTTCACCTATAACCGAAGCATAGATTGGCATATCTATCTCTACCCCAAAATCCATACTTTTTATATGAATAATTCCATCCCCATGAGTTCTAGGAACCTGCGGATTTATAAGCCCCACGACCCGTTTTGCGGTCTGTATGGCTGGCAAAGTTATATCAACCGAAACTCCCAACGAACAATAACCATGTTTGTCTGGTGGTGAAACTTGAATAAAAGCAACATCTAACGGCAGAATATTCCTTCTGAAAAGCCAATGGATTTCACTTAAGAAAACTGGAATATAATCTCCGTGAATGGTATTTACCCCTTTGCGAACATTATCGCCAACAAAACAACTTGAGAGATGAAATGCCTCGGTGTAGGGAGCGTGCGTATATTTAGCTTCACCATGGGTGTGGATTTGTATTATTTCAACATTTTTCAGTTCGCGATATCGTTCACACAAAGTGTCAATCAATAAATTGGGCGTCATTGCCGCTCCCTGAAAAAAAACGCGATTATTTGATTTTACTATAGATACAGCCTCGTGGGCGGAAACAATTTGCATAGTTTTATTTTTATGCAAATTTGGGGAATCTCCTATAATAAGGAAATGACAATTGTCACAAAACTTCTTTTTTAGAAAGAAAAGTTTCCAAAATATCATTCACAATAGAAACGCCTCTATCATTATTGTACCAAATCTGTAGCATTTCCTTAAAAGCTTCATCAATCTTTCCGTGATGTAATTTGTAATTGTTAAGCAATTTCATAGCAGCTTTGGAGCGTGGCCCCCAATGTTGAAGAATGTTGTAATCGCTATCAAAAATAATAATTATCGGAATGGATCGCGAGCCATTAGTTAAAAACGCATCCATCAATTCTGGATTTTCGTCGCGAAGCACAATTTTTAAATTTATATTTTCTGAAAGTTGAGAGATTTTATTTAGAAAAGGAATTGTCTGCGCAGCGTCGCCGCACCATGGTTCAGTAATTACAAGCCAGGTTTGCTTTTCAGAAATATTTTTGAAAGCTTCAATAGCTTCATCTGAAATTGCAGCTGTTTTGTCCAATCTTTTTGTTCGGCTGAAATTCAATTTTGTATAATCTATTTTTTCCTGGGTTTGCTCACCGGTAGTTCTTCCCGCTTCCACCAACTGTTTTAAAAGTAGATTGTATTGCGTATAATCCATTGCCTTGGAAATACTTCGTTCAAGTAAATTCTTCATAATATTATTTTATAAATTACAAAAATATCGGCAAAATTATAAACTGGAAATGATAATTATCAATCAAATAAATATCAGTTTTGAGAAAACCACATTTGTAAACGTTTTGCAGTTTTTTTCAGATTCCGTATTACCAACTAATATATTGATATTTTAAGCTTAGAAATACTTCCGCTTTGCAATTCTCCAAATATAGGTATGATGAAAATCATATTAAAGAGATTTCTTTAGGCCTATTTTTGGAAAAATTCTATACAATGAAATCTATTCTTTTACCGACCGATTTTTCAGAAAATTCTAAGAATGCAATCAAATTTGCTTTAAAGTTTTACGAAGGTGAAACTTGTACCTTTTATATTCTCAATTCACAAAAACCATCTAATTACATAACTGCAGATGTGCTTTATGGCGCACCGGGCAGTTCAATTCATAATGGTATATTGAATGATAATAAAATGGAACTCGATAAAATAATTCAATTTTGTGAATTGATTTCTGATGGAGAAGATTTTACTTTTGTCCCAAAACTTGATTTTGACAATATTGTTGATGCCGTAAATCAAGCGGTAGCTTTAAATAATATTGAATTGATTATTATGGGTTCAAACGGCGCAACAGGTGCTGCAGAAGTTTTGTTTGGGAGCAATGCCCTCAAAATTATTCGAAATGTTGATTGTCCCGTTATAGTAGTTCCAGAAGGATATAATTTCGAAAAAATTCAATCGGTACTGCTTTCGCTCAATTATCAATATAACGTGTCTAAAAAATTAGTATCTGTTGTTTCTGAAATCATTGAAAAGCATAAAGCGTCTTTAAAAATTTTAGAAATAAAAGAAGATTATATTGAGCTGAGTTCCCAAAAAAGGGAAGGTGATGAAATTTTTAAAGAAATTGATTTTGAACATTTCTCAATAAAAAATCTCCCTGCAGCGGTGGCCATCAATGCATTTGAGCAATTAATCCCAGTTCAATTACATATTATGATTGTGGAACGAAAAGGTTTTATAGACCGATTTATTTTTGGCTCAGAAACTTCAACAATAAGCTATGGCTCGCCTATCCCACTTTTAGTTTTACACGAGGAGGCTTCAAAATAACAAAATTTAATTTTTTGAATATTTCCAAATACTAATATTATGAAAAAAACAATCCTAATTACCGGAATTATTGCAGCATTTTTAATAAGCTGTAATGAAGGGAAAAAAGAACAAAAGTTTACCGAAACTACCGATTCTAGTTCGCTCAGTACGGATGAAAAAATAACTGCTGAAATACCTGCAATAAACAATGCTTGGGTAACCGATATTAAGCTGGACGACGGCAAGAAGTGGCAAGCAAACATAGAAACAACGGAAGGTGTGGACAACATGCTGAATTCGGTAAAAACAAGTAACCTTAAAACAGTGGAAGACTATCATAATTTGGCCTCAAAACTTAATAAAGATAAAAATTTTGTTGTGAAAAAATGCACCATGAAAAGTCGCATCACATGATAATTTGCATGTTTTTTTACATCCGTTAATTGAAAAAATCTAGGCTCTAGAAAAAGTTGGAAGTACTGAGGAAGGTGCTGTGGTTAAAGCTAGTATTAAAGAAAATCTTGAATATTATTATTCTTATTTTCAATAATTATTTTCAAATATTTATCTCCTTTATCTTATATAACTTCGGGATAGTTACTTTCCAGCCCTTCGTATCGCGCAATTTAACCCGCAAAACATCTTGCGCAGTAGGCTCACCGTGAATAAGAAATACTTCTTCGGGACTATTTTTTATATTGCTTGTCCAGTCTAAAAGTCCTTGTTGGTCAGCGTGCGCCGAAAGACTTTCAATATGATGGATTTCAGCATTTAAGGGATAGTATTCATGGCGTTGAAATCCTTCATCGGCAGGTTGTGCCAATCCGGAAAGTTTTGAAACACCGAAAGCACATTATTGCCCATCGGGCTGTCAATAAAGATTGGAATATTGGGGATTTTGTTTTCATTATATAGTTTCCAAAGCAAAAACATTAGCGTTTGCAAACGCTCCACCGCAAAAGAAGGAATAATCAAATTTCCACGGTTGTGAATGGTTTTATTGATGAGTTCCACTAGTTTATCCGAAACACTTTCCTGCGGATGAAGTTTGTTTCCATAGGTGCTTTCCATAAAAAGAAAGTCCGCCTTTTCAGGTTTTTCTGGCGGAAAAAGCAATAGATCTTCTTCCCTGCCAATATCTCCCGAAAAGACAAAAGTTTTTCCGAAGATTTCAAGTTCAATAAACGTGGCGCCAATTATGTGCCCGTTATAGCGAAATTGATATTTTATGTTTCTGAAAGTTCAATCCATTGATCTTTTTCTTCAGCGTGAAAAAAACCTAATGTAACCTCAGCTTCTTCAATACTGTAAAACGGTTCTGCAGGTTTGTATTTTGAATAACCTTCCTCATTCGCTCTTTCAGCTTCTTCTTCGTGGATTTTGGCACTGTCCAGCAAGATTATTTTGGTAATTGCAAGTGTTGGCGCAGTCCCTATTATTTTTCCACGGAAACCTTGTTTTACTAATCGCGGCAAATAACCCGTGTGGTCTAAATGGCCGTGTGTTAACAATACAACATCTATTTTGGAAACATCAATTGGAAGATATTCCCAATTTTTTTCTCGCAGTTCCTTTAAACCTTGAAACATGCCGCAATCTATTAAAATGTTCTTTTCGGGAGTTTCAATTAAATATTTGGAACCCGTTACGGTTCCGCAGCTCCTAGGAAATGTATTTGTATTTTTTGCAATCGGTATTATTTACACAGAAGCTTTATTTCATTTAAAATTCGCTCTTTTCTCTTTTCAGCAATTCCCAAATGGTCCAGATAAAAAGCATCATTTAT
This sequence comes from uncultured Flavobacteriaceae bacterium, assembly GCA_963716065.1. Taxonomy (GTDB): domain Bacteria; phylum Bacteroidota; class Bacteroidia; order Flavobacteriales; family Flavobacteriaceae; genus Aequorivita. The sequence goes on along the minus strand of OY970287.1, from coordinate 3,255,556 downwards.
TAATTGTTTGCAAAGCACAACATCGCGACTGAGCAAAAACTGTTTTTCCCTTTCACTTAAAAGCGTGGAAACAGTTATAGGGTAAAGTCCCAAATTATCTATGCGGTCTTTTATACCGTTCCCTATTGGAAAATCCCAGCTAAGCAAATAGAGATTGCTGCATTTGCCATATTTTAAAGCGTCATCCGTAAAGCGGGTATTGGTTACAACCCAACCTTCATTAGGGCTTTTGTTTCTATTTTTTTCATCGTAAAAATTAAGGATATCGCGATAGCGGGAATGTATGTATAACGGCACTTTTACATCACAATTGCGGCCTTTCATCGCTGTAAAATTTACATTCCGCAATAATATGTTGTACGTTTTTATGTGCAACTACATCTACTTCATGTGTTACGCATTTTCCTTGTAAGAATTGACCAGTTTTCACTTTGTAACCGCTGTGAAAAAGCAAAGCACCTATAAATTTTTCAAAGGGAAATCCAGTGGGTCCTAACTCATAAATTGCTTTTTTCAATTTATACTTTGAAGCATACCCGTTTTTATTCTTTTTCAGAAGCGCATAAGCTCGATTGTATATTTCTTTTGTTGAAATGCCTTGGTAAAGTTCATCGCGAACGCTATTCGAAATTTCTTCTACAAGATTTTCTTCGGCACCACTTTTTCGCAGGGAATTCTTTAGCTTTTCAATTGAAAAACTCGTTTTTACTCCTGAGTGCTTTACTATTTCAATATGCTGGGTTTTATTCATCATATATTAATTACTCAACTTGTACATAGCTAGCAAAGGCATAGTGGTGGGAATTCCAGGTTGTTTTTGCATAATATTTAAAAAAAAACTTCCAAATAAATGATGCGCTTTATTGACTATTGCAATCATTTCGTTTTCGTGTTCGCTTTTAATTTTTAATTGGGATTACCAATGTTGGGGTATGCGTGTGTTTTCCAACATTGCTAACAACAGGCTCCCTAAAAAGTTTTTTTAGAAAGGCGTGTTTATTATAGACCAATGCCAACAAATCCATTCTTTTAGTATCTATAAAATTGTGAAGTGTTTTGGAAATACTTCCTTCTTTGGGAATGAAATGGAATTCAGTGTCATATTCTGATAAATCATTTCTGAATTTTTCTAAATTTTGCTTTTGATTTTGTTCCAACTCGTTTTCAGCTCCCACGTGAATAAGATGGATTACTGAATTATATTGCCGCACCAAACGAAGAATTGGCCAGCAGTTTTGACAGCTGATAAAATTCGTTATAATCTGACGCGAAGGCTATGCTGGTAGAAACCACGAAATCTACTTCCCGAGGAATGATAAGTAGTGGACAGCCTTCCAATGTTTTTGTGATTTTAACGGTGGTGCTTCCCATAACTAATCCTTCTGCTCCCGTACGGCCCTTGCTGCCCATTACTACTAAATCAATACCATCAGTAGCAACTAAGGTATTTATGGTTTTTGAAAGCGGGGCTGGAGTTGAAATCACTTCGTAATTATGAGCTATTTTAGGCGAATCAAGTTTAATTTGATGCACCAATTGTTTTCCGTCTTCGTCCGATTGTGAATAGAGTTTTTCAATAATCTGTTCAGATCTACCTATGTCCACACGGCTTGTGAGCTTACCTACTTCTTCCCCAAAAGAGTGAAGAATGGTTATTTGCAAAGGTTCATCACTGAACAATTTTGAAACATAAAACAAAGCTGCATACGCATTTTTTGAGAAATCGGTGGGAACTAGAATTTTTTTCATTTCAATAATTTTTATAAAAGTTTATCGCGGTAAATTTTGAAGTACTAAAAAAGGAATGTCTATGTGCAACCCAATTTTTTCTATAGTAGATTGATAGAGTATATTTTCCAAATAGGAATGGCGAGTATTTACCATAACTAGCATATCTATGGGATTTTCAATGATAAAAACATTAATCGCCTTGGTAACATCAGCGGAAGATTTCATGATTAAGATGAACTTGATTTTCACTAAACGCAGTCTCCATAAAAGTTTTGTTATCCTTTTGCCGTAAAGACAGACTTGGAAATTTAGATATGTACAAAAAATCAATTTTTGAAGCAAAGCGTTTCGCTATAGTGCTAACCAATTTTAATTCGCGCCGTTTATAAGGCAACTGAAAATCTGTTGGAAACAAAATACTTTTCGGGTGTACATCTTTAAAAACAGAAGGAATTGCCAGCACGGGACATTGCACATACTTTATAACTTGGAGTGTATTGCTGCCAAAGGTTAAAGTTTTATCAGCTGTATGTCCTTTTGTGCCCATTACCACCACATCTATATTTTCTTTTTCAACCCAATCATTTACTGAATCTACAAGCAACCCAAATTCTGGAATTGTGTGTATTGTATGCTTTGGATTTGGTGAAAAATGAAGAATTTCTTGTCTAAAATCATCCAATACTTCCTTCGTTTTTTGAAACGTTTTTTGCTTAAGGTCTTCAAAAATCAAATCAGCTAAACGCACTTTTTCATCATATACTTCCTCGGCAAATGTGTGGAGCAGGTATATTTCAGCTCTTTCGTATTTAAAAAGCTCGGTAGCATACTTTATGGCGTTCAATGAATTTTCAGAGAAATCGGTGGGAATGAGTATTTTTCGCATAGCTTTTAAATTAAAATTGCAATACGTAAAGTTAGTGATCAACCCATCGAAAAAATATGACGAATATCAGCTAACACCTTGATTTGTATAAATTTCCAAAAAAAAATATTTATTAATTTATCGGTTGGAGTAATTAAAATTAGTTGTCATTTTTGAAAATTAATTTCTTGGAAGTGAAACTCGAAATTTGAAATAAATCCAATTAATCCAATTTATAAATTTTTATTCGTGGAGAACCAAAAATGGGACTTCGGTTTGGTAGGAAATTGGTTGTGTTATTCGTTTAAAAAGTAGCCGTTGGATTAAGTTTAAATTTTTGGCAAATATGGCAATCATATCTATTTCCCAAGTTTCAACAAATGCCTGAATTCCTGTTTCAATGTTTTTATTCTCCAAAAAGTGAAAACTGTGCTTTGTTTCCTTTAAAAAATAATGTAGAAATCCCTTATTGTCCGTTTGGGATACCGTCAACAAAGAATTCTGTGAACGTATATTTAGCACCCGCAATGCCGCTTGCTGTAAACTCAAAGTCTCGGAAAGTTTACTGATTACTTTATTTCTATAAATGGAATTGTAATCAGTCAATAATGCGATATTTACAATTTTATTAAATTTTGCATTTTCAGGAATTACAAGTATTGGGCATTTCACCTTCGTAATAACTTCACTGGTATTGCTGCCAATCTCGTTCCGATTTGATTTTGAAGCACCTTTAGTCCCCATTAAAATATAATCTATTTCCTTTTCTTCAACGTGTTTTCTAATGGCCTCAACTAAAAGCACATTTTCGTAAATAGGATAAAAATGATGATTGGTGTTTTTTGCCAACAATTTGCACGCTTTAATTTCTTCTTTCAACAATGCAAAGGAATTTTGCAATACCTGGACTCCTTCTATATTTTCAGATAAGTTGAAAAAACCATCCCGCTCCTCATTCTTATAAATGGTCGCGTTGAGAGAAATGTGAAGAATATAAAAATTCACAGAAATATCTGCGAAATAATCCAGCGCATACCTAATGGCATTGTGTGAATTTTCGGAGAAATCCGTCGGTATCAATACATTCATCATTTCATCATAATCTTACCGACAAAAATATTTGTATCGCTCGGTACAGAAAATGATAAAAGTCAGTTTTGAGGAAATAAATTAATTGATTTTTTTTGGGATTTATTCAATAGCGCGCAGGCTTTCCAAATCTATAATACGAATGTCGCGGCCTTCAATTTCAATAATTCCATCTTTTTTAAAATCGGACAGGGTGCGTATCAAACTCTCGGTTGCTATTCCCGCAGTATTTGCCAAATCGTTCCGGGAAATGCGAAGGGGGGCATCGGGTTTTTTGTTCATTATCTCAACAAACTGAAGGATAGTACTAGCGGTTTTTTTCCGTACTGAGCTGTAAGCCATTCGTACCAACTGTTGTTTTATTTCAGAAAGATTATCTGTAAGCAAGTTCATCAATTCCAGAGAAACGTCTTGACTTTTCTTTAAAATATCCTTTACATATTTTTTTGAAATACCTACAACTTCGGTTTCTTCAACCGTTGTTGCGGTTTCGTTGTAGGGAATATTATCGTCAAAAGAAGTAAAGCCCAAAAAATCATCGGCTTTATACAATCCAGTAATTAATTCTTTGGCGTTGGCATCCATTGTGTGCGTTTTCACAACTCCTTTTAAAATAAGAAACATACTGTTTGAATCGGCCCCTTTTTGATAAATTGTTTCGTTCTTTTTATAGGCTGCAATTTCACCTTCGTCACAAAAAAAGTTTTTTAACTGATTCAGGTTTTGCGGATTTTCAGCATCAATAGCATTTTCTGCTCTGCTTTCATTCTGCATAGCTAGAATAGTTGCTTTTGCCAAACGGCTTTCAATGGCACTCATCAATTCTTCCTCATCGAAAGGTTTGGTGAGATAATCATCGGCGCCCATATCCATACCCCTTCTAATTTCCTTATGTTCTGTTTTTGCCGATAGAAAAATAAAGGGAATGTGCTTGGTTTTTTCTTCTAATGAAACAGCCTGCAAAACCCCGTAACCGTCAATTTCTGGCATCATTATATCACAAACAATTACGTTTGGATTTTCTGTTTTTGCTTTTTCGATCCCGATTTTGCCATTGGGTGCAGTAAAAACGGTGTAACCTGCAAGCTCTAAAAGCTCAGCGGTATTTTCCCTTAATGCACTGTCGTCTTCTATTAGAAGTACTGTTTTCATTTTATTCTAAATTATTTTTTGTTGGAAAAGTAATTATAAACGTGCTCCCTTTTCCTTCCTCACTTTTGTATGAAATTGTGCCCCCAAGATTTTCTAAGTGACTTTTCACGATATTTAAACCTATTCCCGTTCCTTGCGTTAACAGTGCATTTTCGGCCCTAAAATATCTATTGAAAATAAATTTCTGTTCCTTCTCGGGAATTCCCATTCCTTCGTCAATTATTTTTATTTCAATGGCATCTTCTTTTTTTGTTACCACAACATCAATAATTGTATACTCAGTTGAGTATTTTATAGCGTTGTTAATAAGGTTGGTCAGAGAAAGCTCTAATATTTTTTCATCAAAGTTGATTGTTATATCGTCAATATTGCTTGGATAATTAATTTTCTGACCATCTTTGAGCAACATATTTGCATTGTAAATTACCTCGTTAACCACTTTGCTTAATGGAATAACATCAAATTTATATGTAGCCTTTCCAGATTCCAAACGCTCTATGGAAAGAAAATCATTCAAAATATTATTTAAATATTTCACTTTGCTTTGAATAGTTTTCAAATGCTTTTCCCTTTTGTCCTGCTGGTCGCTTTCCGTATACTTTCCAGCAAGCGTTGCTGAAGTAAGTATTCCGCTTAAAGGTGTTTTAAATTCGTGGGAAACTAAGGAGAGAAACTTTGTTTTCAGTTCGTTCAATTCGCGTTCCTTCCGTAGCAATTCCTTCATTCTGTTTTCTGCTTCTTTTCGCTTTGAAACTTCATCCTTTAAATCCTTAATTGTTTGATGAAGTTCTTTGGTACGTTCCTCTATTTTTTGTTCTAAGGAAAGATTGAGATTGAGTATCTCCATCTCTTGGTTTTTACGGAATGAAATATCGGTTACAAGCGCCATCACATATTTGCTGCCGTATATTTCAAAAGGATTTAAGCCTGCCTCAACCGGAAATGTGGTTCCGTCTTTTCGCAATCCATACAAATCGCGACCGTGGCCCATTTGTCTTGGATCGCTCTTTTGCAGAAAATCGTCAACCTGTTTTGGATGGCTATTTCTATATTCTCTCGGAATCAAAATACCCAGGCTTTGCCCCAAAAGTTCTTCGGTTTTGTACCCAAACATTTTACCCGCGGCATCGTTTGAAGTTACAATCTCCTGATTTTCATTAACGATAACAATACCCTCTGAAATGGCTTCAGATAGAATCTTGAAAATATTTCCTTTTTTTGCCTCGAAAACCTTCATTTTTCAAAAGTAAGAATTTAAAACAGTTTTTGTTAACTGATTAATGTCATAAAATTTCATTCAAAAACAATTTAGATTTACACATTGATAAACGAAAAGATATATAATTATGGGTACCGTAGATAAGCCACAATTGCTGTTTTACCAAAAACTGGGAGAACTTTTTTATGCAATTGCCGCCGCCGATAAATTAGTGCGTGAAGCTGAATATAAACAACTTACACGATTAGTTGAAGAAGAATGGAAATCGATGGACGATTTTGAAGATGGTCTGGAAACCGATGCCGCGTATCAAATTTCCATTGTTTTTGAGTGGTTTGATTATGAGCGCATGGATGCTCAGGATTGTTACGAAAGTTTCAGTGACTACTATAACGAAAACACCAAACTCTTTTCAGAAAAAAGAAAAAAATTAATTCTAAAAACCGTACAACAAATTGCAAATTCCTTCAGCGGAACCAATAAAAGTGAACTTGTTATGATTACAAAATTGCAATTACTTTTTACAAATAAATAAAACCGAAACTTTGAATTCCTAAAAAATTTGAGTTTCAACATTTTCATTATACACTAATTATAAATATTATATAGATGAAATACTTTAGTATCATCCTTGTTGTATTGCTATTATTTTCTTGTAAAAGCGATATTGAAAAATCAAAGGAAATGGAAGAATCGCCAGTAATTACCGAAAGGGACACGCTTCCTTTTGAGGATATACTTCCTTTTGAAAGCTTTTACACAACCAACGATGCCGAATTGCAGAAAACCAAATCCATAATTATTTAAAGACAAAATCTAATCGACAAAAAAGATGACAAGGCCGAGTTGGAAAAATTGGTGCTTCATAAAACATTTAAAAAGGACGAGGATTCCTATCTTATTGATTATAAATATCCTTACTTAAATGAAAGCATAAAACCTTCCTATGAAAATTTCAACGAATATTTGGAAAAAACCTATATGGATATTGCTGGAGTGGAAGCAAGTATTTTAAAAAGTAAAGAACTGAATTGTGACACCGTTAGCATCAATAAATTCAAGGAGCAGCGCTTGGTAGACTACAAATTATATAACTTGAATGAGCGAATTATTAGCGTACTATTTTATAAAGAAAACTATTATTCAGGAACCTTGCACCCTGCTTATAGTTTTGATTGTCTCAATTTTGATTTGGAACGCTCTGTTTTTATGAATTATGAAGATTTCTTTAATCAAGGAACTGAAGAAGAAATGACCAAAATACTGAATGAAGTTCTTTTGGAAAAAATGAATTCAGGCGAAATATATTACGATTGTTGGAAAATATCCTTCGACGATTTTTTTGAATATAAAAACAATTTTGTGGTTGATGATTATAAGGTGGAATACTACTTTGATGATTGCGTTATTTGCCCATCTTATACAGGAACGTATTCCGTTGAAATTCCTTTGGAGCGCTTAATGCCTATACTCAGAAAATACAAACTAAACCCATTACTTTTATAAATTAAAACTCACATTATTATGATCAAAGTTTTAGACGATAAAGAAAAAATGAAATTGCTTAGTTCAAGCTACATAGGCAATTTGGGTTATGTATATAATGGAAAACCCTTTGTAGTGCCTATAACATATTTTTATAATGAAGAACAAAATAACATAATTTGCTATTCAGCTGATGGACATAAAATAAATGCATTGCGTAAAAACAATGCAGTATCCTTAGCTATTACTGATATTAATTCCGTGAACGATTGGAAATCTGTTTTGGTTCAAGGTAAGTATGAAGAGCATACGGAAGCTACTGCCAAGGCCTTATTGCATCAATTTTCATTGGGAGTAAAAGAGCTTATTTTGCTAAAGGAAATGCGTGATTTAGATTTTATAAGTCAGTTTTCAAGTAAGATTTATAAAGATGATATTGCGGTTATTTTCACAATTAGCATTGAAGAAATTACTGGCAGAATGCGGAAGTTTTAAAATAGTAAGGTATATTATAGAAGAAATTTATTTAATTTAATATTTAGTTAAAAATAGTTGCTGAGTTGTGTATTAACTAATATTATCTATATTTGAAGCATAAAATATTTTGTAATCCCTACATAAATTTTTTAAATTCATTAAATCTATATAGCGCATATTGAGTTATTTACAACAAAAATCACTTTTTAATCAAGATGCTGCAGAACTATTAATAAAGAATCATATGTATGCTTCGAGTGTACATTGTTCTTATTACAGCTGTTTTCAATTTTTAAAGTTTACCCTAAAAAATTATACTGCAACAGATTATAGTACTATTGAATTAAATTGCAAAACATCACCATTAGGAACTCACGGTTATATAATAAATGGCATATTAAATGAGTATAGGAAAGTAGAAACAAATAATCGAGAATACTCTCGAATCAAAAGATTTCTTACTGATTTAAAAGAATTTAGAATTACGTCTGATTATTATAACGTAGAAATTAAAATCGATGAAGCTGAAAAATCTCATTCCTTTAGCCATCAAATAAAAGACGCAATTAAAACCAAACTAAAATAAATGACAGCAACAGAATTTTTAATTAAGGAATTAAAAACTATGTACAACAACTTCCCTAATGTTACTATTAGATATGAAGTTAGTAAAGCGACGAATGCTCATTTGATTGAAATCACCCCCTTTGAATTTTATTCAAGTGATGAATATATTGATTATGAGATAAAATTAGAAGATAGTTTTAATGAATTTTTTCTCGGAGAAGAAATCATATTTATTTCTACTGAATCTTTAAATAAAGTTTCTAGTCCAATTTTTGAAATTTATTCAGAAAAGCAGGGTCATTTCTTAGCAGACTTTAACGTTTTTAAAGATATCAATAGCTTTGTTTCATTTGAAAATATGGAATTTGAAGTAGCCGGAGAAAATAATTACGCATTAGCAGCCTAAACTATGAGTGAAGTTTCTAAATTTCAATTTAAAGGATATAGAATCACAAAATCATTAATTGAATTACAAGAAAATTCAAATTTTGATGATTTGAAGATAGGATTTAAGGCTTCTGGAATTGTTAAAACCGAAGCACAACAATTCTTACTTTATCTTTCTGTAAATATTGCAAATGAAATTAAAGATTTAAAAATTGAGATAGAAGCAATAGGAAATTTCAAATTTGAAAAAATTGAAAAAATTGAAGATATTAGTTCTTATTTCTATGTGAATTCTTCTGCATTGCTTTTTCCTTATATTAGGGCTTATATAAGTACGTTAACTAACTTATCTGGAAATAGAAGTGTTACACTGCCTACTATGAATTTGACTAATTTAGCACAAGAGCTCAAGTCCAATACAAAATTTGTTTAACATTTTGGGTATTAAAAAAGGGAACTCCATTTTTAAAATTCCCTGCTCGCACATAGTTAAATATCAATTAGACTTTAATAGTAATATCTTTCTTAAAATCTCTATCCGGTCCTTTAAACTGATTCAAACTCCAACCAGCGTATACAGCTAAGTGCGGCATTAATTTATATGCACCCGTTAACTCAAATCCAAAACCGACTTTTAAATCAACATTTCCCATATCAACAGTTGGAAAATTGAGACCCGGTCTAAACTCAACAGACCACTTTTCTTGCGCTACAACAGTAAACGAGATTAATATTATTGCGAGAAGCAAAAATTAGACTTCTTCATATTATTTTAATTTCTAATTAGCCTGAGTCAAAGTTAACTTGAAATTAAAATTTTTCCTATGACAAAAATCAGGTTTAAACTCTTTATCAATAACTTACATTAAATTAGTTTGGTGAAATAAAAAGCTTTTGAGATTTGTTACGCTTCCACCATTTCACAATTTCATACCATATTACACTTGTGATTCCAAAACCAACACTTATTCCAATTTGACTCAAATCAAGACTTTCAAATTCAAAGAATTTTGTGAATGGTGGCACAAAAAGAAGTAATAAAGTAATGCCGACAGTAATGCCCACTATAATTGGCACCAAGTTATTTTTATATTTAAAAGTGGTAAAAATAGAATAGATGAAAGAACGGTTTACAAAGGTCAACACAATATTCGCGATTATAAGTGCGGTAAAGACCATTGTTCGGGTTATTGCTTCGTTTTCTCCATTATTTACAGCAATTTGATAGACAGCAAGCACCCCCACCGTGATTGCCAATCCTTGAATTATACTCGTGAAAAGTTCACTCCAATTAAAAAACGTAGTGGAAAAAGGTCGTGGTTTTTGAAGCATCGATTCCTTTTCCAATGGTTCATTTTCATAGACTATAGAACAGGTTGGCCCCATTATCAATTCCAACAAGATTACGTGTACAGGAGTGAAAATATTGGGATAAACCCACCCTAAAACCAACGGAAAAAACACGGTGAGGATAATGGGAATATGAATTGAAATAATATACTGAATGGCTTTTTTAAGATTCGAATAAATCTTTCTGCCCATCGCCACGGCATCTACCATTTTGGAAAGATCATCATCCACAAGTATAAGTGATGCAGATTGCTTGGCAATCTCGGTTCCTTTTTTACCCATTGCAATTCCAATATTTGCTGCTTTTAATGCTGGTCCATCGTTTACCCCATCACCCGTCATCGCAACAATATGGCCTTGGGCTTTGAGTGCATTAATAATTTTAAGTTTTTCTTCGGGAAACATCCGGGCAAAAATATTTTTTTCTGAAGTAATTTTTTGAAGTTCCAAATCATCCAAAGCCAACAGATCGTCTCCTGAAATTACTTCATCAGAACCTCTAAAATTTACTTTTTTTGCAATTGCCGCGGTAGTTTCAGCAATATCTCCAGTAATTATTTTCACATCAATTCCCGCATTGTAGAAATCCTGAAATACTTTAGTAATATTTTCTTTCGGCGGATCGTAAAAAGCCACCAATCCTTTGAATTCAAAATTGAAATCTTGTTGCTTTTTTGGCCAATTGGTTCCTTCAAAGTAAGAAACTCCAACTCCCAAAACGCGATATCCTTCAGCTGCCAAAACAGTAATTTTCTTCTTCAAATTTTCCTTATCGTTATCACTTAAATTTGAAACGGCCATTATTGCTTCGGGTGCGCCTTTCGCGGCAATGATTCGTTTCCCTTCAGCATTTTCAAAAATGTGAGTCATCATCGGGGGTTTGCCGCCCAACGGATATTCGTGCACCATTTTAAAATTTGGCCTTTCATCATATTCCACAATTGTTTCATAAAAATTATGAAGTGATTGTTCCATCGTATCAAAAGGAATGGGTTCACTGGCCCACATAGCCGTGGTTATAAGTTCTTTTTCACTTTCGGAGAGCGTTTCTTCAACCGAAGTAATTTCATTGCTTTCCAAGGTGTAAATCTTGTCCAGCCGCATTTTATTCTCGGTAATGGTACCCGTTTTGTCCACACAAATTACGGTAGCACTTCCTAAGGATTCCACAGTTTTCATCTGTTTTACAATGACGCCCATATTCATTAATCGCCAGGCTCCAATGGCCATAAAGGTTGTAAAGGCAACGGGGATTTCTTCTGGCAAAACGCTCATTGCAAGGGTTAGCGCTTTTAAAAGACTGTCCAAAATATCTTCGGAATTGTAATAGTTTATTCCCCAAACCAATAAAAAAATAACCGCTCCCGCGATTACCATCTTCTTAACAAAATTGTTTATTTGGAGTTCAAGGTTGGATTTTTCGGAAGAAATATCTTCGATGCTTTTGCCTATTTTCCCCACCTTTGTTTGGTTGCCTATCGCGTCTATTTCTGCAATGGCAAGCCCTCCCGCTACTTGGGTACCCATATAAATTTTATTGTCTTCCGAAAGAGCGTCTTTCTCTGCAGAAAATGATTCTCCCGTTAAAATGGATTCGTTGACCGAAAAGTCATTGGAATGCACAATAGTACCATCGGCAACAATAGTTGAGCCTTCCTCAACCATTAAAAAATCGCCCACAACTACATCTTGACTCCTTATTTCAATGACTTCCCCATTGCGGATTACCTTGCAATGCGGTTGTGAAAGTTCTTTGAGTTTTTCAAGTGCGTTATGGGTTTTGGCATCTTGATAGAGCGAAATTGCTGCAACCAAGATTATTGCCGCTGCAAGAAAAAGTCCGTCACCCGTATTTCCCGTGAAAAAATAAAGTGTAGCAGCAACCAAAAGCAAAATAACCATCGGTTCCTTTACCAAGCCTTTTATGGCTTCGAGAAAATGATTTTTCTTTTTTGATTCAAGAATATTACTGCCGAACTTTTTCCGCGAAACCAGTACTTCAGAATCAGTCAGCCCTTTTAGGTCGAAGTTTGTTATAGCCATTTATAGAGCACCTTGAATTGATCTATAAATTTATGAATTGTTAACTCCTTAGTTTATGACAAGTATCATCTACAAAAATGAAGTTTTCTAGAAATTTAAACGAAGCCTCGGTTCCTCTCGACACATATATATTGAAAGAAATTTACAACGGAATATTTCCGTGCTTTCTATTCGGTCGCGGAACATCTTTGGTTTCCAACATTGCAAAAGCTTTCAGCAATTTTCTACGCGTTTCACGAGGTTGAATTACTTCATCAATAAATCCGCGCTGTGCAGCTTTAAAGGGATTCGCGAATTTTTCAGCATATTCCGCTTCTTTTTCAGAAAGTTTTAATTCAGGGTTTTCCGCTTCCGAAATTTCATTTTTGAAAATAATCTCACTCGCTCCCTTTGCTCCCATCACCGCAATTTCAGCAGTTGGCCACGCATAATTCATATCGGCGCCAATGTGTTTGCTATTCATCACATCATACGCGCCACCGTAAGCTTTTCGAGTAATTACAGTAACGCGCGGAACTGTTGCTTCGCTTAAGGCATAAAGCAGTTTTGCACCGTTCAATATAATCCCATTCCATTCTTGATCCGTTCCCGGAAGAAACCCCGGTACATCTACCAAAACCAAAAGCGGAATATTAAAACAATCGCAGAAACGTGTAAAACGAGCGCCTTTTTTGGAACTGTCAACATCCAAAACACCCGCCAAACTCATTGGTTGGTTTGCAACAATTCCGATGCTTCTGCCTCCCAAACGTGCAAAACCGACTATTATATTATCTGCGTAATCTTTGTGCACTTCAAAGAAAAAATCATCATCGATAATTCCTTTGATTACTTCGTGCATATCGTACGGTTTGTTTGCTGAATCGGGAATGATTGTTTCCAATTCCTCTCTAAATTCATCAGCAGCTTCAAACGGCAACTTTTCAGTAACACCTTTATTATTTTGAGGAAGATAACTGAGTAGGGTTTTAATCTGTTCCAAACAAACAATATCGTTCGCAGCAGTGAAATGCGTTACGCCACTTTTGGTGGCGTGGGTTCTCGCGCCACCCAATTCTTCGGAAGTAACATTTTCATTTGTAACGGTTTTCACAACATTTGGTCCCGTAACGAACATATAACTGCTGTCCTGTACCATTAAAGTGAAGTCGGTCATCGCTGGGGAATAAACCGCACCACCGGCGCAAGGCCCCATAATTGCAGAAATCTGCGGAATTACGCCCGAAGCTTGCACGTTTCTGTAAAAAATATCCGCATAACCGCCCAAAGAACGAACTCCTTCTTGAATACGAGCACCGCCAGAATCGTTTAAACCAATAATTGGCGCACCAACGCTCACTGCGTGATCCATTATTTTACAAATTTTCTCAGCATGGGTTTCAGAAAGTGCGCCACCAAAAACCGTGAAATCCTGAGCGAAAACATATACCAAACGACTATTAATCGTTCCGTAACCAGTAACTACGCCGTCGCCATAATATACTTCCTTTTGCATATCGAAGTCTGTAGTTCTGTGGGTTACAAGAATTCCCATTTCTTCAAAAGAACCTTCATCCAAAAGATATTCCACGCGTTCGCGAGCGGTAAGTTTTTTCTTTTTGTGTTGTTTTGCAATTCGTTTTTCACCTCCGCCTTTTTTGGCTTCTTGAATTATTTCTTGCAATTTTTTGTTGTTATCGCTCATATAAGTTTTTATTTCTCCGCGTAACTCTGTGTTTTTCTCTGTGCCACTCAGTGTGACAATTATAACACAGAGGTTCGCAGCGAGCCACAGAGTTTCACTGAGTTTTTGGTAATCGAAGTTTTTCTGAATCTCTTAAATATTGTTTCAATGCGAAAAGGGCTGCTACCTTTGCTTCTTCCTCATTAACTGCTTTCAGTTTTTCTTCGGAATAAAAATTCTTCACAAAATTGGTATCGAAATTTCCACTTCGGAAAGCTTCGTGTTCAAATACAAATTTCCCAAACGTAAGCGTTGTGCTCACGCCTTCAATATCATATTCTGAAATAGCTTCGAGCATTGTCTGCATCGCCTCGTTTCGTGTTTTTCCGTAAGTAATCAGTTTTGAAAGCATTGGGTCATACTGAATTGGCACTTGCATTCCTTCCGTAAAACCATCATCAACACGAATGTTTTTTCCGCTCGGCGGACGGTAAACTTCCAATTTGCCAACACTCGGCATAAAATTGTTTAGTGGATCTTCAGCGTAAACACGTAATTCAAAGGCGTGACCTCTTATTTTTAAATCTTCCTGTGAAAAAGAAAGTTTTTCATTATTGGCAACATTTATCTGCTGTTGTACCAAATCAAGACCCGTAATCATTTCCGTAACCGGATGCTCAACTTGAAGTCTCGTATTCATTTCTAAAAAGTAAAAATTCAGTTTATCATCCAAAAGAAATTCCACCGTTCCCGCGCCCACATAATCACAAGCTTTTGCAACTTTCACAGCAGCTTCGCCCATTTGTTTTCGTAATTCCGGAGTTAAAACTGAAGATGGTGCCTCTTCCACAACCTTTTGATGGCGGCGCTGAATGCTGCATTCACGTTCAAAAAGATAAACCGTATTTCCAAAATTATCAGCCAAAATCTGAATTTCAATATGTCTCGGCGAAGTCACAAATTTTTCAATAAAGACCGATCCGTCGCCAAAAGCGTTTTCGGCCTCGCTTATGGCGCGCTTCATTTGGTCTTCAAATTCCTCAGAATTTTCAACAATTCGCATTCCTTTTCCGCCGCCTCCGGCTGAAGCTTTTATAAGAATTGGAAAACCTATTTCTTTTGCAATTTCTTTTGCTGCAGTAACATCAGTTATTGCTTCGGCAGTTCCCGGAACCATTGGAATATTATATTCTTTCACGGCATCTTTGGCTGCCAGTTTGCTTCCCATAACCCGAATGGCGTGCGATTTTCGGCCCTATGAAAATCATTCCACTTTTTTCAACGCTTTCTCCGAATTCAGCATTTTCACTCAAAAATCCGTAGCCGGGATGAATTGCGTCAACGTTTAATTCTTTCGCAGCTTTTATAATTTTATCGCCCAAAAGATAGGATTCGTTTGACGGTGGCGGACCGATGCATACGGCTTCATCTGCAAATTTTACATGAGGTGCATTTCTATCTGCTTCCGAAAAAACTGCCACGGTTTTAATACCCATATTTCGGGCGGTTTTCATTATTCGCAAAGCAATTTCGCCACGATTGGCAACTAATATTTTCTTAATCATTTTTTTGGAATTCAATTAGCAGTTTCCCTTTATCGACTGTTTCGCCTTTTGTAATATTAACCGATTTAATAATTCCATCTCGAGGTGCACTCAATGTATTTTCCATCTTCATCGCTTCAAGAACGCAGAGGAAATCGCCCTTCTTCACTTCATCTCCATCAGCAACATTTACTTCCAAAATTATTCCCGGCATCGGCGCGTGTATTTCGTCTTCAACTGAAGCATTTCCCAATGAAAGTCCCATTTCCTTAATTAGTTGGTCCAAGGGGGTTTCAATCTTTACAT
Organism: uncultured Flavobacteriaceae bacterium; assembly: GCA_963716065.1. Classification (GTDB taxonomy): domain Bacteria; phylum Bacteroidota; class Bacteroidia; order Flavobacteriales; family Flavobacteriaceae; genus Aequorivita. Next base: position 3,239,678 of record OY970287.1, on the reverse strand, counting down.
TGTAGGTGTTGCCATTAACTTTCACGGCATATATTCTTTTTAGAAAATCATTTTGCAAAAGTTCAATTGCAAAGGATTTTTGATTGTGGAGAAGATGTACTTTTTCTTCTGAAAGATTGGTTTGGTCAATATTTTCGGTGTCATTTAAGTTCAATTGAAACTCGTAATTTTCATCTACCGAAACTTGAAAAATTTCATTCATATTTAAAAATTTTTTTAAAGATACTATTTGTACCAGCCAACAACAAAAAGCTATTGATAATGATTTCAGAAAATTTCATTCAACTTTGGTATCTTTAGCTAAAAGGAAAAATTATGAAAAAGTATATTTTTATTTTCACCGCATTAGTTGTTTTCGTATCGTGTGCACAGCCGAAAAAGAAAGATGATGTGGCACTGAAAACTGAACCACAATCCTATAAAATTGATGAATTTGTAAAAGATCTTTCCAACCCGTGGGGAATGACTTGGCTTCCGGACGGCAGTATGTTGATTGCAGAAAAGGATGGAAGATTGATTCATTTCAAAAATGGAGAAAAGACCGAAATAACAAATGTTCCGAAGGTTTACAACAGCGGGCAAGGTGGATTGATGGATATTGAATTGCACCCAAATTATGCTGAAAACGGGTGGATTTATATCACCTATTCTTCAGAAGAAGGCACAGGAAATGGCGGACATACGGCATTGATGCGATGCAAACTAAAAGGAAATTCCTTGACAAATATTGAAACACTCTATAAAGCTGGGCCAAATACCACTGCTGGGCAACACTTTGGGTCGCGGATAGAATTTGATAATGAAGGATTCGTTTATTTTTCAATTGGCGAGCGTGGTGAAGAAGATGTAAACCCGCAGGATATTACTCGCGACGGAGGTAAAATTTACCGATTGAATGATGATGGAAGTATCCAACAGACAATCCTTTTTACAACGAACTGAATGCAAAAAAAGCAATTTATACTTACGGAAACCGTAATCCGCAAGGAATGGCAAAGCATCCCGAAACAGGTAAAATCTGGATGCACGAGCACGGACCAAAAGGCGGCGATGAAATAAACATTGTTAAAAAAGGAGTAAATTACGGCTGGCCAGTTGTTACTTATGGAGTTAATTATAGCGGTACAAAAATCACTGATGAAACCACAAAACCTGGTATCGAGCCACCAATATATTATTGGACGCCATCAATTGCTCCCTGCGGAATGGCATTCGTAACAGGAGATAAATTTCCACAATGGAAAGGGAAACTTTTAGTGGGTTCGCTGAAATTCGCTTATGTGGAATTACTTACGCTTGAAGGCGAAAAAGTTGTAAATCGCGAAAAAATTGCACAGGATATTGGGCGTGTTCGAAATGTGAAAATGGGTCCGGATGGATTTATATATATCGCCTTGGAAGGACAGGGAATTTTTAGATTGATTCCTGAATAAGATAAGCCACGAATTCACGAATATTTTAAAGATAATTCGTGAATTCGTGGCCTATAAAATTTTACTTTTTAGCTCCCTTTTTTCTTTTTCTATAAAAATCAAAAGCAAACCATCCAATTACTGCAATTACAAAATACATTAAATAAGAAACTGGTTTTCCACTTCCACCAACGGTGGTGAAAAGGCGTTCCCATCGCACTCTTTTATTTACGCCATCCCAACTCATCCAAATGAAAACAGGTTTTCCAACTACGTGGTTGAATGGAACAAACCCCCAACTACGGGCATCTTGGGAGTTATTTCGGTTATCACCCATCAGCCAGTAATAATCCATTTTGAAAGTATAATCTGTTATGGCTTTACCATTAAGTAAAACCTCAGTTCCTGATTGGGTAATTTTATTTTCGATACCTATTTCGCTTCCTTCGTAAACCTCAATAATTCGTTTATAAAAAGGAATGCTTTCGGGAGTAATTTTCACGTTAACTCCAGCTTTGGGAATATAAACCGGGCCGAAGAAATCATTGTTCCATTGGTAATTTTGATTGTACGGAAAAATGCTATCATCCCATTGATCCTTTTCATTATGAAACACTTTCACCTCAACCACATTTGGATTGTTTTTCAACATCTTTAGCAATTCATCAGAAATCGCAGCAAAGAAGTAAGTGTTATTTTCATATTGATATTGATCAGTAATATTATACCTGTTATGAAGCATTTCAGGATTAAGCTGACCATTAGTTCTCACCAAATATGAAAATTGGATTTTAGCACGATCGGGCAAATCGTTCTGCTTTCCGTTTATGAATACATAGCCATCTCGAACTTCCAAAGAATCGCCGGGCATACCAACACAACGCTTCACGTAATTCGATTTTTTATCGATTGGTTTTTGAACGCTTCCACGCATGCTTCCTGGACGAATGTCAATCAAAGTATCAACGGGCCAGTTAAAAACTACGATATCATTGCGTTCAATTTCCTGAAATCCGGGAATTCGGAAATATGGAATTTGCGGTTTTGAAAGGTATGATTTTGTATTTACAAGTGGAATTGTGTCGTGTACCATTGGGAACGCAACAGGCGTCATTGGCGTGCGTGCTCCGTAATGAAATTTACTCACGAAAAGAAAATCACCAACCAAAAGTGTTTTTTCCAAAGATGAACTAGGTATTGTAAAAGGCTGCATAAAATAAGTATGTACAATAGTAGCAGCAACCACCGCAAAAAGAATGGAGCTCACCCACTCCCCTGTTGAAGTCCGCGGTTTCAGGCTTCTTTCTTTTATATGAACTACATTTTGGGTGTAGTTAATGTAATATATGTAAAGACCAAAGGTTACAATTCCCAAGATGGTATCCGTTGTTGAATTGCGACCAAAACTACGCAGCGTTTCCACCCAAACAACGGGAAACATAATTAGATTTACAATGGGGACAAACAATAAAATGGTCCACCACCACGGGCGGTTTATTATTTTCATCAAAACCACTGCGTTGTAAACCGGTACTGCGGCTTCCCAAGCTTTTCTGCCTGCAATTTGGTATAACTTCCAAGTCCCCGCAAAATGGATTAACTGAACTACCAAAAAAAATATAAACCAACCTGTCCAACTCATAATTTGTGAATTTGTGAATTCGTGAATTCGGGAATTTGAGATTTATTAATCTTTAATTCCCAAAACATCCTTCATTGTAAAAATACCTTTTTTATCCTTTAAAAATTCCGCTGCTAAAATTGCTCCCAAAGCAAATCCTTCGCGGCTGTGTGCTTCGTGCGTAAACGAAATTGTATCTATGGCTGAATCGTAGGAAACTATGTCGGTTCCTTTTACGTCTTCCTCCCGTTTTGCAGTAATATTTAAAATCTTTTCGTTGGAAGAATCCAATTTCCAAGTTTCTTTTTTACTGTGTTTTAAAATTCCTTCCGCGATTGTTATTGCTGTTCCGCTGGGGGCATCCTTCTTTTGAAGGTGATGAATTTCCTCGACCGAAACATTATACTCTTTCCACGGCGCCATCAATTTTGCAGCATATTCATTAATGCTAAAAAAAAGATTTACCCCAACGCTGAAGTTTGACGCAGTGATGAAACTTCCGTTACGTTTTTCACATAGTTTTACCATTTCATCCAATTTTTCCAACCAACCCGTTGTACCGGAAACTACTGGAATTCCTGCTTCCAAGCCTTTTGAAATGTTTGAAATTGCTGCCTCCGGAGATGAAAATTCAATGGCAACCTCTGCATCTTTGAAATTTCCTTCGGAAGATTCGCTCGTGCTTTTAAAAACAATTGAATGCCCCTTTTCCAAAGCCAATTTTTCAATCGTTTTGCCCATTTTTCCATAACCGAGTAAAGCTATTTTCATAAGTGGAAAGTTTGAAGTTGGAAGACAGAAGACGGAAGGCATAAAAACCACCGAATATTATTCGAAATGATTTTTCTTAGCTCTTGGTTCTTGATTCTTGGCTCTTTCATCTTTATTCTATTTTCTACTTAAATCGATAGGTTAATGACATTCCGTACTGAGGTTTTGTATTGTATTGATTATAGTTGAAATTAGGCTCAAGGGAAAGATCCTCACTTACTGCATATTGTCGTAGATGTGCGTCAACATTGGCGTCAACAACATTCAACAAATAGAATACAATCGTAACAATAATACTTATATCCTTATTTTTTTGGACAGATTGTTGCGCATTTATCAGTCGATCGTTTGAAATTATTGGCTCAGCGCCATTTCCATAAAATTCATCGTCAGTAAAACCTGCAAGCCTTCTTTTATAGGCATTTCGAAAGCGGTCGTATTCCTTGTCCTGTTGTTTGTAAAAATATATTCCAGCCGCCATTCCCGCATAAATTATTGGTATTTTCCAATATTTTTTATTGTAAACCTGTCCCAATCCAGGAACAACTGCAGAGTAAAATGCAGCCTTCGCAGGAGCTAAGGGATTGTATTCTTCTTTTGGTAAAATGGAATCGTTTACAATAATAACCTGCTCTTCTTTTTTTACTGTTAAAGAATCCTTTTTAACAGCTAGAGAATCAGCAGTCTGCGCAAACAATGATGTGGCGAAGATTAAAAATAAAATATTTAGGAAGTTATTTTTCACTTTTAATCAGCTTCAAAATACGTTCGAAGTCTTCTTTATTTTTAAAAGGCACCACCAACTGCCCTTTCCCAGATTTCGAAACCTTCACTTCTACCGAAGTTTCGAAAAAATCGGTCAATTCCTTCTTTGCTTTTTTGGCGAAAGGTGGCGCTGCTGATTTCTGTGGCTCCGCTTTTTGATTGGGATTTTTATAATTTCGAACCAAGGCTTCGGTATCGCGAACGGAAAGGTTTTGGCTTAAAATCTTTTCGTAAATATCAAGTTGGTCGCTTAAATCGTCAACATTTATAAGTGCACCGCCGTGCCCCATACTTATGAAACCATCGCGCATTCCGGTTTGAATAATTGGATCCAATTTCAACAAACGCAAATAATTGGCGATTGTAGAACGGTTTTTACCCACCCTATCGCTCAATTCTTCTTGGGTAACGTTAATTTCTTCAATCAAACGCTGATAGGAAAGTGCGATTTCAATTGGGTCTAAATCCTGTCTTTGGATGTTTTCTACCAAAGCCATTTCCAGGGATTCTTGGTCGTTGGCGATACGAATGTATGCAGGAATGGTTTCCAAACCAACCAACTTTGAAGCGCGAAAACGACGTTCCCCGCTCACCAATTGGTATTTATTGAAATCTAATTTCCGAACCGTGATAGGCTGAATTACCCCAAGTTCACGAATGGACGAAGCCAGTTCACGAAGCGATTCTTCATTAAAACTGGTTCGAGGCTGAAAAGGATTTACTTCAATACTTCCCAATTCCAGTTCAACAATACTACCCACAACTTTGTCGGCATTTTTGTCTGCAACAGATTTTATATCATTGGAAGGATCTTTCAACAATGCTGAAAGTCCACGGCCCAAGGCTTGTTTTTTGGTCGCTTTCGCCATTTATTTCTTTTCGTTTTTCTGAATTAATTCGTGCGCCAAACTTAAATAATTGTCTGCACCTTTACTAGCGGCATCGTAACTGATAATGCTTTCGCCATAACTTGGCGCTTCACTTAAACGCACATTGCGCTGAATGATTGTTTCAAAAACCATTTCGTTGAAATGCTTTTTCACCTCATCAACCACTTGGTTTGAAAGGCGAAGTCGCTGATCGTACATTGTCAACAAAAGGCCTTCAATATCAAGGTTCTCGTTGTGTATTTTTTGAACGCTTTTTATAGTATTCAAAAGTTTTCCGAGACCTTCCAAAGCGAAATATTCACACTGAATTGGAATGATTACGGAATCTGCCGCCGTAAGTGCATTCAACGTAAGCAATCCCAAAGATGGAGCGCAATCTATAAGAATATAATCATAATCTGCCTTTAAAGCTTCAATTACTTTCTTTAGCATATATTCTCGGTTTTCCACATCAACCAATTCAATTTCGATGGCCACCAAATCAATATGGGACGGTATCAAATCTAAATTGGGAGAGTTTGTGGAAACGATGGCTTCCTTTGCAGAAGCGCTGTGCTCAAGCAATTGGTACGTTCCTATTTCCACAGCTTCAACATCAACACCCAACCCTGAGGTTGCGTTGGCTTGTGGATCTGCATCAATAAGTAAAACTTTCTTCTCCAAAACGCCCAATGAGGCCGCTAAATTTACCGAGGTCGTGGTCTTTCCCACGCCTCCTTTTTGGTTTGCAATTGCAATAATTTTACCCATTAATTTGCTTGAAATTTTAGCAGTTAAAAGTACGATTAATTATGTGGATAGAAAATGATTTTTGTTAACAGGAAGTGAACATTGGCTTTAAGCCGTAAGCTTTAGGCTGTAAGCTTTTACATTTTTGTTTAAAGCCTATTGCCTATAGCTTAAAGCATTTTTATTTACTCTTTTTCTCGCGAATCATCGCTTCTAGCATATCCCACATTTGTTGGGGAACTTCTTCGAGTAAGTTCATTTGTCCCGCGCCTTTTAACCATTCGCCGCCGTCTATTACAACCACTTCGCCATTTATATATGCAGAAAAATCTGAAACCAAATAGGCTGCGAGATTTGCCAATTCTTGGTGTTCGCCAACTCGTTTTACAGGGACCTTTTTCGCGGGATCGAATTTTTCCTTTAAATCGCCTGGAAGCAATCTGTCCCAAGCTCCTTTTGTTGGGAATGGTCCCGGAGCAATAGCATTAAAACGAATTCCGTATTTTGCCCATTCCACAGCCAAAGACCGCGTCATTGCCAATACACCAGCTTTTGCAGTCGCACTCGGAACCACATAAGCTGAGCCAGTGAAAGCATAAGTTGTAACAATATTCAAAACGGTTTTATTGGTTTCCTTTTTATCGATCCAATGTTTTCCGAAGGCCAAGGTGCAGTTTTTTGTTCCTTTTAAAACAATGTCAATTACAGTGTCAAAAGCATTTGCCGAAAGTCTTTCTGTGGGCGAAATAAAATTTCCTGCGGCGTTATTCAAAAGAACATCCACACTTCCAAATTCTTTTACCGAAGCTTCCACCATAGCTTCCACTTCTTCGTAATTTCTCACATCACATTGCACAGGCAATACTTTTCCACCGGTTGCGGCTTCCAATTCTTCTTTAACTGCTTGCAATTTTTCTATGTTTCGCGAAGTGATAACCACATTGGCGCCAAGTTCCAAAAAGTAGGTTGTCATTGCCTTTCCCAAACCGCTTCCGCCGCCCGTTACTACTATTGTTTTTCCTTTTAGCGCATCATTGCGAAGCATTTTTGATGTGTAGTCCATTTTAATTTTTTAAAGAGTGTTTTACAAAGATACACAGAGTTGGAATGGCTGAAGCGAAATCTGTTTTATTTCAGGAAAAGATTTAATACACTTTAGCGTAAACTCACTAAAATTTAAAAATCAAAAGAATACTTTAACCTTTTCAGAAAAAAATCATACATTTATAAAAGCCAATAAATCAGCAGTATAACTCCCCTCTTTTTTAATTTCTAATTTTTTACTGTATGAAATCAACTATTAAATTTTCAGCCAACTGCTTATGTTTTATTTTACTCTTTTTTGCACTGTCTTCGTGTTATTCAGTTAGAATTGTAAGTACAAAAGGAGCTCCAATGCCACCAGATGAAATGACTAGCGACGATTGGTATCGGGACAAAATGGTTGTTGAAATTGACACCGTAATAAAAGCTGGGATTCTTACTGACGATATAGCATTTCGTGTTTTAAGGGAAGGATGCGAGACAGGCGAATTGTTTTCTGTTGAATATAAAAACACCTTCGGCGGAAGCATGCTTTACTTCGTTACGTTTGGCAACAAACGCAAAGTGAAGCTAAAATATGTATGTATGAAACCTGAAAATTAAAGCTATGGCAACAACAACCGTATTTGATAAAACTGAATGGGACACACTTCATAAAAATCGACCATTCCCATTAAAAAAACTTTACATAACAAGGCTTGAAGGAAAAACGAACCTGCCTTCAACAATAGATCGCTACACTGATGTTGCGGCAGAAATACAACGATTGTTGAAAGAAAGCCGTGATAGCAATTATGGTTTTAGGGCATACGGTTCGCGTTGGTCTATGTCGAGTATTGCACATCAAAAAGATAGGGTACACCAAAACAATTTGATGAATTTGGACATCAATATTTTTCCCGAAGATCTTCATCCACAATCGTCATTTGAGTCTGAAGATCTATACTTTTTTGAATGCGGAAATACAATAAAAGAGATTTCCCAAAAATTGGAAGAGCACGGAAAATCGCTTAAAACTACTGGTGCGAGTAATGGGCAAACTATTGCGGGTTGCATTTCCACGGGAGTTCATGGATCAGCTTTGGATGTAGGCTCAGTACAGGATTATGTGGTGGGGTTAAATTTAATTATAGGGCCAAATGCGGAAGATAATGTTTATTTGGAACGGCATACAATACCTGGACTTATTGATGCTTTTGCCCAAAAAATAAATGCAAAAGTAATTAGGAATGATGAGCTATTCAATGCCGCTTTGGTTGGTTTGGGATCTTTTGGATTTGTACACGGAGTGCTTCTCGAAGCCGAAAATCTTTTTCTGCTGAAAAGATACGTGAGAAAAATCGATAAGAACATTGCATTGGATCTTGCAAAAACAATGGATTTTAAAAATTCTCCATTTAAAATTGAAGGAGAAATAGATGCTGACGGCAAACCGTTACGCCCCTATCATTATAAGGTTTTTATGAATCCCTATAATAATGAAAGCCAATATGTGGTGGAAGTAATGTATAAAAAACCATATAAAACGCCATATCCCGACCCTTTTACCAAAATGCAGAAATCAATGTATCGCGATTTAATTTATTTGTTTATAAAAATTAGCGAGACATTTCCATCCAGTATCCCGTGGTTTATAAAACAATTGAAAACAACAATACTTCCTGCGGTAAACGAAGAAACAATCGGGACGCTCTACGAAACATTTTGGGACGCAGCCTATCAAGGACCAGCCTTTGCCTGTTCTATTGGGGTTGATAGCAAAGATTCCGTTAGGGCTTTGGAAGTTGTAAGCACTATGACCAAAAATGAAGGACCAATTCCTGGTATTTTTGCGATGCGTTTTGTGAAACAATCAGACGCCACTCTTGCTTTTACAAAATTCCCTATTACGTGTATGCTTGAAATTGATGGCGTGCTTTGGAAAAAATCAAAAAACTTGATGAGTCTTGAAGAATATGGCCGAAGGATGATTGAGGTGCTTCAGCAAAATAATATTCCTTTCACGCTTCATTGGGGAAAAAACTCAGATTGGGGATTTCCGGGCTTGCGGAACATATGTATGGAAACAATGCAAAAGTTTGGAAAGAATACCGAAGTAGCCTTATGTCTAAAGATATGGCTAAGGTTTTTTCGAATGATTTTCTCGACATCCTTAAATTATCAGATTTTGAAGAAGATGCGCCTGAAGATTTAATTGCTTCAATAGTTTAATATCATCTTCAGAAAACGGAATCCAAATATTATTGATATTTCCAAAGCAATTTTTGTGCAGTTCCGTGATCTCCCAATTGGTAAACACTCAGCGATGATGCTTTAAATTGAATTGGTTTAAAAACATTTTCCGCCAAACTATCCAAAAATATTTTAGGCGCCACACCCAAACTGATGTGTGGGTCAAAGTTTTCATAACTGTATTTTTCCACAAAAGCAGGAACATAATTTAATGTAAATTTACCAATTGGGCTTCCATCAGGGTTTTGAATAAATGATTTTTCAGAGCCATTTGCAACAATATATGGTTTTAAAATTTCAATGGTTTTTTTATGAAGTTCTAGCAATGCTTCTGATTTTTCAATGGAAATCATTGCAAAACTATCTTCTTCGGTATTATCATAAGAAAGATTTGTTGCTGTTACAGTTTCATTTTTAATAGTACCAAAAAGCCCTTCCAAAGCATTGTTCACTTCAGGCAAATCTTCTTCTTTTATAAAACATTGCAAAAGGGTAATGTGCGGAACGTGACCAGCATCGAGTTTTATAGTTTCAGGATTTTTTTGATGCATCAAAGTATTTAACTGAATTGACTGTGAATGCAATTCTTCCGAAGGCGTCAATAAAACATCTATTGCTATTATTTTTTCCATTTTAGGTGAACACGACAAAAATGCTAATCCAATAGCGATGGCACTTATATATTTCCTCATAGTTGAAAAATTTGCTAAAGTAAATTTTTTATTAAAACTTTAAAAACCATCGCATCAATTTCAATCGAAACGGTGTATGCGGATAATAACGGATAGACGGATCGAGCCAAGTGGGTTTGTCCATCACGCTTTTGTAATGGGTAAATGCTTTAAAACCTGCTTCGCCATGGTAACTGCCGATACCACTTTGACCAACACCCCCAAAAGGCAGATTTTCGTTGCTCAGATGCATCAAGGTTTCATTAATTGCTCCGCCTCCGTAAGAGATTTCTTTTAAGACTTTCTTTTTTATGGAATTGCTTTTTGTAAATAAATAACAAGACAAAGGTTTTGGAAAGCTGTTTACTATGGCAATCGCTTCTTCGATAGTTTCATAAGTAATAACGGGAAGTATGGGCCAAAAATTTCTTCTTGCATTACAGCATCTTCCATAGTTACATTTTGCATTATTGTGGGCTGGATGTAACGGGTTTCAGAGTGGTTTCCACCGCCGAAATATATTTTTTCAGGGACGAGCATTTTGGTGAGTCGCTCAAAATTATCATTGTTTATTATTTGCAGGTAGTTATCATTTTCAAAAGCGAAATGTTGACTTATGATTTCTTTTTTTGTTTGTTCCAAAAATTTCTGCTCGATGCTTTTATGAACCAAAACATAATCTGGTGCGATGCAAGTTTGGCCTGCGTTAAGAAACTTACCCCAAACGATTCTTTTTACCGAAATTTTCAAATCACAACTTTCTGTGACAATAGCTGGGCTTTTACCACCGAGTTCTAGCGTTACTGGCGTTAAGTTTTCAGCGGCGGCTTTGTAAACTATCTTTCCCACTTTGGTACTTCCGGTGAAAAATATTTTATCGAATTTCTGTTTTAATAATTGTTCCGTTTCTTCCACCCCGCCCTCAACAACGGTAAAAAAAGCTGGATCGAAATTTTCCTTTACAATTTTTGCCATTACTGCGGAAGTATTTGTGGGCAGTTCGCTGGGTTTTAAAATTACGGTATTTCCTGCAGCTATGGCTGCAATGACTGGAGCGAAGGAAAGTTGATAGGGATAATTCCACGCACCGATAACCAAACACACTCCCAAAGGCTCAGGAATTATATAGCTTGAAGCAGGAAAATTGAGGATGCCCGTGGAAACGGGTTTTGTGCGCGCCCATTCAAAAATCATTTTTCGGGCTTGTTTTATGTCTTTGTAAAGCAGGGAAAGTTCGGTGGAGTAATTATCGAATTCAGATTTTTTGAAGTCTTTGTAAATGGCTTCGTGCAACAGTTTTTCGTTGTGTTCTAAAGCGTTTTGAAGAATTTTTAATTGCGCTCTTCTGAATTGAATATTTTTTGTGGCGTGGGTGTTGAAGAAGTTGCGCTGGGCATTTATAATTGGCTTCATGGAATCAATTTTCACTAAAAATACTTTTAATGAAATTGATTGTTGTTAAAAAAAGGAGAAATGTTGTTACTTATCCCTATTCAAAATCTTATACTCTTCGTAACAACCACTGATGGCATCAAGAATCTGCAGATCGTTTGCGGTACGAATGAAGTCTTTTGAATAACTGCATTTGTTTAATATTTCATCAATATCTGCGCGTTCAAGTTGGAGCACAGCCATCAGCGTTTCTCTGTCAAATTTGCTTTGAAGGAGGTTTCGTATTTCATCGTCTTCCTTCATTTGTCGGAGTTTTTTCATCTGCCTCGGTCGCTTTCCGAAAACATTGTAAAGGAAATCTGCTGGATTGAATATGGAACTCAAAACTTTGCTTACTGCGCCAGGCTGGTTGCTTCCGCCTTCATAGCCCGTGCTCAAACCCGAAATCCTGTAGCGATAGTTATCGTAAATTGGGATTAATTTCGCATCAATTTCCACATAACCCGTTAGCTGAACTGGTTTAATTACCACTTCTTCCAAAGCGATGCCGAGCTCGGTCATTTTTACTTTAATATCGCCAAACTGAAGCCAGTCATTAGTCACGCGAACCCGGATGGATTTAAAACCGAGGTATGAAAAATATAGGGTGTCGTTTATTGCGGCTCTTATTGCAAATTCTCCTTTTTCACTAGTGGTCGTTCCAACTACTTGATTTAAGTTTACAATGTTTACATTTTCCAAAAGTTTATCATCGGCATCGTTCATCACAATTCCCTTGACGATGGTTTGCTCTTGTGCAAAGGAATTTGCGGCAATAAAAAGAAAGGCAGTAAGTAGGATATATCTTTTCATAAAGGTTTTAATATACGGAAAAATTTCACTGGGCTGAAGAGTTCCGTTCTTTTTCAATTTTATTTAGGTTACTGAGCCAAGTCGAAGTATCAATTTTTTGTTTTACGCCACCAAACCATTCGTCATTCAAAATGCTTAAAACGATACTGTCTCTTCTGCCATTTGGTGCTGCACAGTTATTTCTCAAAATTCCTTCTACAGTGCAGCCAATACTTTTCATTGCGGCAATACTGCGTTCGTTTTTAGCATCTGCCCTAAACTCTACTCTATCCAAATCAAGCGTTTCAAATGCAAATTCAAGCATTAATAGCTTGCATTGTTTATTTATTCCAGTGCCTTGAAAATCCTTTCCGTACCAAGTATAACCTAACTGAACAGTATTGTGGGCTTTCTGAAAATCATAAAAACGGGTGCTACCGGCGATTTGCTGGGTACGTTTATCGAAAACGATAAATGGGTATGCCGTTTCCTCTTTTCTTCCGCTTAAAGCCAAATCAATATATGTTTTTAGATTTTCCAAACCATCGGCAGGTTGAAGGGAATATTTCCACAGCTCTGGCTCTTGCTCGGAAAAATGAACAAGTTTATCAATATCGTGATGATGCAACGGATTCAAACGCACAACGTCGTTTTCCAGAATATGTTCCTGCAGAAAATTAAAGGTTTGCATAAGCCTAAAAAAATACGGGTCTCTTTACTAAAGACCCATAAATATAATTATATAGACGTTAAAGTGATATTAAAGTTTAAAGGGAGTATTCAAATTCTTTAAACAATTTTGTCTTTAACTTAAAGATTAATCTTTTCTTCTGCGTCTTCCTCCGGTACCTTTGGTATCAGGGCGTTCACTCGATCTACGGCTTTTGCCTTTGAAACCAGGTTTATCACCTCCAGAACTTGAGCTACTGCTTGAGCCGCCGCTACGTTTTTTGAAACTTCCTCTTCGTTCTCCGCGGTCACCGCCTCTATCTCCTCTATCACCACCTCTGTCGCCACGGTCGTTTCTATCGCCTCTTCTTTTTCCACGATCGCGATCACGTCCGCCGCCACCGCCGCCACTTCTGCCTTTGCTGCGACCAGTGTCTTTAGAAATTTCAATATTAATTTGACGTCCGTCAAGTTTGAAATCCTTGAAAATTCCCATCACCAATTCTTGGTGGGTTGTGTCAGTATTAAAGAAAGAAAAACTGTCTTTTACGTCAACTTTATAAATATCGTCTTTTCCTAATTGAAGCAAGTCGCGAAGGAAATCCTTCAAACTCATCCAATCAAAATCGTCTTTATTTCCAATATTTACGAAATAACGTGTGCTATCTTTATTATCTTCTTCCGAAAAATTGCGTTCACCAGCAATATTAAGGTCTTTACTGTTTTTGTAATAATTCAAAAAGCGTGTAAATTCAACCGAAAATACTTTTTTAATTAATTCCTCTTTGCTGAAATCTTGCAACACTTCATTTATATTCGGAAGATATGCGTCAATCTCGTGATTTATTTTTGTGTCTTTTATGCTGTTTGCCAAGTGGAACATTTGCACTTCGCAGATTTCCATTCCGGAAGGAATTTCCTTTGAAATGAATTTCTTTTGGATCATTTTTTCAATCGTGTGAATTTTTCTCACTTCACTTTTTGAAACAATAACCATAGAAATACCAGTTTTTCCAGCACGTCCGGTACGGCCACTTCGGTGAGTGTAAGTTTCAATTTCGTCTGGCAGTTGGTAGTTTATTACGTGCGTAATATCGTCAACATCAATTCCACGGGCTGCGACATCGGTTGCAACAAGCATTTGTATTTGGCGTGCACGGAATGATTTCATTACCAAGTCGCGTTGGTTTTGGCTTAAATCTCCGTGAAGGGCTGCAGCGTTATACCCATCTTCAATAAGTTGTTCTGCAACTTTTTGGGTGTCGCGTTTTGTTCTACAAAAAACCACTGAAAATATATCTGGGTTTGCATCCGCCAAACGCTTTAAAGCATTGTAGCGATCGCGGGCATTTACCAAATAATACTCATGAGAAACTTGGTCTGAACCTACGTTTTTTGTTCCCACGGTAATTTCCACGGGCGTATGCATAAATTTCTTGGCGATGGTAGAAACCTCTTTCGGCATCGTCGCACTGAAAAGCCAAGTGCTTTTCTCCTTTGGAGAATGTGAAAGGATTTCAGTGATATCCTCATAAAAGCCCATGTTTAGCATTTCATCAGCCTCATCGAGAACGCAATATTCAATTTTTGAAATATCGATCATTCGGCGACCAATCATATCTTTCATACGGCCTGGGGTCGCAACGATAATCTGTGAACCTCTTTGAATCTGGCGCGCTTGGTCGGTTATGTTCGCACCACCGTAAACGGCGGTAACATTAAGGCCTGGCATATATTTACCGTAGGCAATAATTTCATTAGTAATTTGAAGACAAAGTTCGCGGGTTGGCGAAAGGATTAAACCTTGCGTAGTGCGACTTTTTACATCAATTTTTTGCAACATTGGGAAACCAAATGCTGCGGTTTTACCAGTTCCAGTCTGTGCTAAGGAAACCATATCGGTTTCGCGCTCTAAAAGAATTGGGATTGCTTTTGCCTGTACTTCTGAAGGGGTTTCAAAACCCATGTCGGCGATGGCTTTTAGAAGATTTTCTTCTAAGCCGAGTGCTTTAAATGCTGTCATTTTATTTAATAATAGTTTTTATATGTGTGCTAATGGGAAGCTACTGGACATATAAAAAACGGACAGCTTCACTATAACACCCCTCACCCTGAGGATTTTTTTTGAAATCTAACGTCTATAAACATCAGATTTTTCAAGGGCGCAAAAGTAGTGTTTTATTTGTGAAAAACCATGACTGGTTATGATTTATTTATGAAAGGTGCTGGATGACTGATGATGGATTTTCAAAAATCTACAATCGTCAATTTAAAATCGTTAATCATTTCGAGAGGTAATCGATCAATTGTCGCATCGCTTTTCCGCGGTGGCCAATTTCACTTTTTTGTGTGAGCGTCATTTCAGCAAAAGTTGTTTCGAATCCATTTGGCTGGAAGATTGGATCGTAACCAAAACCTGAATTGCCACGAGGGTTTTCAGTTATTTTCCCCTCGCAAATTCCGAGAAACATTATTTCTTCGTGTTCCATATTAAGAGCGATTGCAGTTTTAAAGCGGGCGCTTCGGTCTTCTTTTTTTTCTAAATTTTTCAGCAGTTTTTTCATATTTGCTTCTGAATTATTCGAATCTCCGGCATAGCGCGCGCTGTAGACTCCGGGTTCGTTGTTTAGGGATTCTACTTCCAAACCAGTGTCATCTGCAAAACAGTTTAAATTGTATTTTTTTCGAACATAATCTGCCTTTAAAATAGCGTTTCCTTCAATGGTTTCGGCAGTTTCGGGAATGTCTTCATTACAGCCAATATCGTCTAGGCTAAGTAACTCCAAATAGTTTGGAAGCATTGCTTTTACTTCAGCGAATTTGTTTTTATTGTGTGTTGCGAAGACGAGTTTCATTTTGATTAACGATTGTTGATTAACGATTTTTGATTTTGTCGAAGTATAGATAAAAACTCTTCAGCTTTACATTTAATTTCCGCTATCATTAAAGGATTTTTATCGCTCTCTCGTAAAGTCCAATATTTATTTAAATTCCATTCCATTTTTCGTTCACTTCCTGTTCCTTTTTGAGTAATAAAACCCCAAAACCAAAGATCATCCCAAATCTCAATATCATTTCCATTATATTGCTTAAGTTCTTTATTGATGTTTTTAAAACCCCAATTTTTAATTTCTAAAAAATTAAAAATTGAGATGATGACAGCATCAACCGGCAAATAGAATCTATCATTATCCTTTATTTCTGCTGGCACATCATCCCATATTTTCAATTCAATTGGATAGTTAGAATTATGTAAATGATAAATGGTTTTAACAAATAGTGCCGATGTTTTTTCTCCCCAGCCACTATGACTTTTCAATGCTTTATAAAGTGAATCAAAACTATTTTTATTTTCAGCCTTTGGGCTTAGAATGCTTATAAAATTTTCAAATGAATTCAAATGAATTCTGTTTTCATATATTTTTTGATAGAATGCCGCAAGGGCATCTATTTTAGGTTGTCTTTGGGTATTTGCAATTTGATGCAATAAGGAAATAATCTTTTCATATTTGCTATTCTGAGATTGAATTACTGACAAGTAAAATCGCGTCTGCAATTCTTTATTATAAATCCTATTGTTTTTTAAAAAATCAAATATTGATTTAAGTTGGGCATCCATAATTTTATTTGGAATTTGGTCCCGATAACTATCGGGATTGAGATTTAGATTTTTCAGCGTGATAACGCTGAATTATCTCTTCCGAAGCCTTAATGGTTTTCTTCAACCACTGCATTTCAATCTCAAATTTTTCTGCTGCGGAAAGTTGCCAATTTACATCGGTTTGTTTCATTTTTGAGACTACACTTTGAAGAATGATAGCCGCGGAAACTGAAATATTTAAGCTCTCCGTAAAACCATACATTGGGATTTTCAAAAACCCATCCGCGGCATTCATCACGGTATCGCTCAAACCCTCACTTTCCCTTCCGAAAAAAAAAGCACTCTTTTTTGAGACATCAAATTCGTGGAGCAATGTGGAATTGTCGTGTGGCGTGGTTGCAATAATTTGATAGCCCGAATTTTTCAAATTTTTGATGCAATCGGTAATGGAACTATATCTTTTGAAATCCACCCATTTTTGGGCGCCCATGGCAATTTCCTTATCAATCCGCTTACTCACTTTTTCTTCAACCACATGCAAATCCTGAATTCCAAAAACATCACACGTTCGCATTACCGCGCTCGTATTGTGAAGTTGAAAAACGTCTTCGGTAACTACGGTGAAATGCCGAGTTCTTTCAGAAAGTACTTTTTGAAAAAGGTTATTTCTGCGATCTGTTAAGAACGTTTGAAGGTGATGTAATAAGGCTAAATCCAAAGAAAATAATTAAATTTAAGCGAAGATACTAAATTAGTATTCAGTCAATATTGAACACCACAAAGTTCAAAAATCAAAAATCATTTATCAACAATAGTTAATCTTAATGAAAATAGCAGTATTGACCGGTGCCGGAGTGAGTGCAGAAAGTGGAATAAAAACTTTTCGCGACAGCGATGGTCTTTGGGAAGGTCACGACGTCATGGAAGTTGCCTCGCCTGAAGGTTTTGAGCGCAACCCAATTTTAGTGCTGGATTTTTACAACCAACGCCGAAAACAATTATTGACAGTTCAGCCAAACCCTGCACATATTACTTTGGCAGATCTTGAAAAAAAACACGAAGTAACAATTATCACCCAAAATGTAGACGATTTGCACGAACGCGCGGGAAGTACTAATGTGATTCACCTTCACGGAGAATTGCTAAAAGCGAGAAGTACGTTTGATGAAGATTTGATTTTAGATTGGAAAGATGATTTGAATTTGGGCGATTTCTGCGAACACAATCACCAACTACGTCCACACATTGTTTGGTTCGGCGAAATGGTACCGATGATTGAAATTGCCGCCGAAATAGTGGAACAAGCTGACGTGATTATTATTGTTGGAACTTCAATGCAGGTTTATCCAGCGGCTGGTTTGGTGCAATATGCAAAAGACGATGCGAAAATATATTTTGTTGATCCAAAACCCTCCATTTCAGAAACAAAGAGAATTAAAGTTTTTGCGGAAAATGCGTCAACAGGAATTCCAAAAGTTGTTGAATTATTACAGTGAAAATTATGCTTCCGGAAGATTTAAAGGAAAAGTTGATGGAGGTTAATAGCAGTCGCGAAAAGAGATACGAAATTGCTTTTTGGATTACAAAAAAACCACACTACGTTCGGGAAACACTACAATGGAGTTTCAATGAAGAAAGTGAGCTTTTGGTAAAATCGGCTTGGGTTTTGGAAATTATCTGTGAATACAAATCGGAAAATTTCTTCAAATACATGTATTTATTTTTTGAACAACTTCCAAATATTAAAAATGATTCGGCACTCCGTTCTTGTGCAAAAATATGCGAGATGCTTTGCCATTTTCATTATATGGAAACCTTCGGAATATATTCCGATATTTTAAGTGATGATGAACGAAAAATTATTACAGAGTGCTGTTTTGATTGGCTGATCACCGACCAAAAAGTGGCTTGCCAAGCGCCCGCAATGCAATGTCTTTATTATTTGGGATGGGATGAAGACAAAAAATGGATTTATCCCGAATTGCGAAACATACTCACCAAAAATGCACCACACCAAAGTGCCGGGTATCAAGCGAGAGCTCGAAAAATATTGAAAAGAATTCAAC
Organism: uncultured Flavobacteriaceae bacterium; assembly: GCA_963716065.1. Lineage (GTDB taxonomy): Bacteria > Bacteroidota > Bacteroidia > Flavobacteriales > Flavobacteriaceae > Aequorivita. The sequence continues at coordinate 3,220,984 of OY970287.1, read as the reverse complement.
ACGAATAAGAATAAAATCTTAAAATAATTATAAGCAATTCACACTAACGTTACTATTTTTTTTAGCTTTATAATACTCTAAAAACAGAATAATGAAAAATCTACTTGTCTTTTCTTTCCTATTACTTTTTGCAATTACTTCTTGTAAAAATGAAACTAAAAATACCGATACAGAATTCATGGCTCCCGAAGAAGAGGATATTATGGAAAGTGATGTTAATTCATCAGAAATGAGCTGCTATCGTTTTGTTTCTGATAGAGACACCGTTTTAATACAAATGGAAAAAATGGGTGACGATGTAGATGGAACATTAAGTTATAATTATTTCGAAAAAGATAAAAACGATGGCACTTTTGAAGGGACAATGGTTGGCGATACACTTTACGCAGATTACACTTTTAAATCTGAAGGAAGTATTTCAGTTCGGGAAATAATGTTCGTTAAAAAAGAAAACAAAATGGTGGAAGGCTATGCAGCTGTTGAAGAAGTAGAAGGAAAAATGAGATTTAAAGACAATGCGAAATTTACATTTAACGTTGGGATGGCATTGGAACAAATAGATTGTGATGAAAATTAATTTGACAAAACTTATTTTAAAGGCTCAATCAATTTTTTGATTGAGCCTTTTTTTTATGCCGCAAATCATCCTTTAAATTGACGTAATTATACCTTCCCTATATAGATTTTGTATTTTAAATTTGGAATACCATTTTCACAATCAATTATTAATCAAACCCGTTGTGCATTATGATTTAAAAGAAAAAAGTTGTTCATCTTACTGATAATCAGTAACTTGTTTTATATATAAAACATTAATAATGAACAACTTAAATGCAAATTACGTAAGAATATTGGAAGTTTTGAGGAAAATATCAAAAGATCAACTTTTACCCTATCAAAGGCGTGAACCAAAGCTTAGTGACTTAGAACTGATAAGTTTGAGTTTGACAGCTGAGTTTATGGGTATAGATAGCGAAAACGATCTTTTCAGAAAGCTTCCGAAAATCATCGGGACAAAAATTGAACGGAGTGTTTACAACAGAAGAAGACGAAAGCTTGCCAATGAGCTTGATAAAATCCGTTTAAAATTAGCTTCACATTTTAATGAATTTGAAGATTATTTTGTGGTCGACAGTATGCCTTTAGAGGTTTGTAAACTGTCTCGCAGTTCACGTTCCAAAATATGCAAAGAAGACAATTTTTCTTTTCCCGACAAGGGTTACTGTGCCGCACAGAGTGCTAATTATTATGGGTATAAGTTACACGCGGTTTGCTCTGTGAACGGAGTTTTTCAAAGTATTGACCTAAGCCCTGCTTCTGTGCACGACATCAATTATCTAAAAGATATCAAGATGCAGATAAGCGACTGTACATTAATTGGGGATAGAGGTTATTTATCTGCAAAAATACAACTTAACCTTTTTGAAACTTGCAACATAACTCTCAACACACCAATGAGGAATAACCAAAAAGATTATAAAAAACAACCTTATATATTCAGAAAAAAAAGAAAAAGGATAGAAACACTATTCTCTCAATTATGTGACCAGTTTATGATCAGACGTAATTATGCAAAAACGTTTCAGGGGTTCAAAACCAGGATAATCGCTAAGATAACAGCTTTGACAACTATTCAGTACATCAACAAATTTATCTTTGAGAGAAACATTAACAATATTAAAATCAGCATTATTTAAAATGCACAACAGGTATAATTAAATAAATTTATAATTCGTGCATAATTTTCAACAAAATAAAATTTAAAGCAATATTCTCCGAACCAATAGGGCTTAATTTTTCAACCACTTAGGTTTCAGATTCAAGTTTTTCTTTTCAACGGGTTCCATCACCAAAGTATCACCAATAAAATAAAATCTTCTTTCAGCCGTCAAACCAAATTCTGAAGGATTTGAATGTGAAAGTTTATAGTGGGAAACAACGCTATCTTTTTCTGAAACAGTATAATTTCCCATATAATAGTAGGATTTAGTAATATGTTTCAACGCTTCCAAAGGAATGGAATCGTTGAAATTCGGAAACTCAATTCCAGATTTTTCATATCCTTTTTCATACAAATGGAGTGAAACGTGACCATTTCCATCATAAAGTAAATATCCATCCATTCCACCTTTATAATGGCTCCACGTATTTGAAACGGTATCGCGTACCTTCATGCTTTCAAGCTTCCAAAGTCCTGAAAGTGTGGGCTTTTGGGGTATTTTTTTTTCACAACCAAGAAGGACAAAAAATGTAAAAATAAAAGGTAAAAACTTCATATCCTTTTAAGTTGAAAAAAGAAGCAACTTTTCCCCGTCCTCATATTTATAAGTTCCGATTTCAGAAAGTCCCAATTTCTTTAAAAGTTTTATGGAAGAAAGATTTTCAGGCAAGGTAATGCCAACAATGGTTTGAAGTTTCAACGTTTCGGAAGCATAATTCATCACAGCTTGTGCAGATTCAAAAGCATATCCTTTATTTGCAAATTCCGGCAAAAACGCAAAACCAACATCAGGGTATTCCAAATTATCACGTTTATATAAACCCAACGAACCTATTGGCTCCCCCGTCTCTTTCAACGAAACTAGAAAAGGCCCAAAGCCGTGTTTCTCATAACTGCTTATGTAGTTTTTCTGCATATACGTTTCTGCATCTTCAATAGAATTAATATTTCTATCACCAATGTTTTTGAGCCAGCCTTCGCTATTCATCAGTTTATAAATAAAGGGAGCGTCTTTTAAAGTGTACTCCCTTAGTTCTAGTCTTTCGGTTTCAATCATTTTAGTTTTTGAATAATGGCAAACCAGACATCATTTCATTTACTTTTTCGGAAATGCTTTCCAATTTGGCTTCATCTTGAAAATTCATAATAACATCGTCGATCAAATCCACAATTTTTTCCATATCCTTTTCAACCAAACCGCGCGTTGTTACAGCGGCGGTTCCTATTCGGATTCCACTGGTAACAAAAGGTGATTTATCATCAAAAGGAACCATGTTTTTATTGACGGTAATATCTGCTTTTCCCAATGCTTCCTCAGCTTCTTTTCCTGAAATGTTTTTATTGCGAAGGTCAATTAGCATCATGTGGTTATCTGTTCCGCCGGAAATAATATCGTATCCTTTATCAACAAATTTTTGCGCCATTACTGCTGCATTTTTTTTCACTTGTACCATATAATGAAGAAAATCATCAGTCAAGGCTTCCCCAAAAGCAATGGCTTTTGCAGCAATAATATGTTCCAAAGGGCCGCCTTGGTTTCCTGGGAAAATAGCACTGTCCAAAAGACTGCTCATTTTTTTAAGACTTCCATTTTTTAAAGTTTGGCCGAATGGATTGTCAAAATCCTTCCCCATTAAAATCATTCCACCGCGTGGACCGCGAAGGGTTTTATGGGTAGTTGTTGTAACAACATGACAATGCGGGAGAGGGTCGCTGATAATTCCCTTAGCAATTAATCCTGCGGGATGTGCAATATCTGCAAACAAAATTGCTCCCACTTTATCCGCAATCTCACGGAAACGCTCATAATCTATTTCCCGTGAATATGCCGAAGCTCCGGCAATAATCATTTTAGGCTTTTCTTTTATAGCAATCTCCTCTACTTTATCATAATCAATTCTTCCCGTTTCTCTATCAACACCATAAAAAACAGGTTCGTAAAGTCTGCCCGAAAAGTTTACGGGTGAGCCGTGCGTTAAATGCCCCCCTTGCGAAAGATCAAAACCTAAAAATTTATCTCCCGGTTTTAAACAAGCTGCGAAAACAGCTGTGTTTGCTTGCGAACCACTATGCGGCTGCACGTTCGCATATTCAGCACCAAACAAAGCTTTTGCGCGGTCAATCGCTATTTGTTCTACCTCGTCCACCACTTCACAACCGCCATAATAGCGCTTTCCGGGATAGCCTTCGGCATATTTATTTGTTAAAACGGAACCAGCGGCCTCCAAAACTTGTTCGCTTACAAAATTCTCGGAAGCAATAAGCTCAAGTCCGTTGATCTGTCTTTGTTTTTCGTCTTCAATAAGTTCAAAAATTTGTTCGTCGCGTTGCATATTTTCTGTAAAAGTTAATTAAATCCAAAAATAGTAATTCCATTCGGTAACTATTATGAAATACATATATTTGATGAAGATTTTTACTAACAAAACCCTCGTTGTAATTGAAATTTAAAAATTAATTAATTGATTGATTTTTAATATTTTGAAAATTTTTTAATTAGTTTTATTTACAACTACAAAAAACTTTAACATGCCTATAACTGCCAACGACCCCAAACGTAAAACCTGGCTCGATACAACGCCAGACACAGATTTTCCCATTCAAAATATTCCTTTCGGCGTTTTTTTGACACGCGATGATATCATAACTATTGGAACTCGAATTGGTGATTACGCAATTGATCTTGGAGGTTTGCACCAACTAGGTTATTTTGATGGTATTGAACTGACGGATGATATTTTTCTACAAGACACTTTGAACGATTTTATTAGCGACGGAAGAAAAACATGGCGACTTGTGAGAAACCGTATTGCCGAAATTTTTGATAACGAAAATCCGAAACTTCGCGATAATAAAGAACACAGAAAACACATACTTTTCACAATGGATGAAGTTGAAATGCAGCTTCCAGTTCAGGTTGGTGATTATACCGATTTCTATTCCAGCAAAGAGCACGCAACAAACGTTGGAACAATGTTCCGTGGAAAAGAAAACGCGTTGATGCCCAATTGGCTTCACATTCCTGTAGGTTATCACGGAAGAAGTTCTTCAATAATTCCAAGTGGGATTAATGCCCGCAGACCTTGGGGCCAAACCATGCCCGATGGCGCAACGGAACCTGTTTTTGGGCCATCTAGATTGGTAGATTTTGAACTTGAAATGGCATTTATCACTACAGATGCAAATGTTTTGGGTGATCCCATTCCAATAAATGAAGCCGAAGACTATATCTTTGGATTGGTTCTCTTCAATGATTGGAGTGCGCGCGATATTCAAAAATGGGAATACGTGCCTTTGGGACCATTTCTGGCAAAAAACTTTGCTTCATCTATTTCACCATGGATTGTAACCATGGATGCTTTGCAGCCCTTTAAAGTTGAAGGCCCATAAGCCAGAAATGGAACAACTGCCCTATCTTCAATATAAAGGGAAGAAGAGTTACGATATAAATTTGGAAGTTTTTATTTGCCCGGAAAACGGTGAAGAAAACAAGGTTTCTACGTCAAATTTCAAATATATGTATTGGAATATGAGTCAACAATTGGCGCATCACACAATCAACGGCTGTAATGTGAATAGTGGCGATATGATGGGAAGTGGAACAATTTCCGGCCCAACTCCAGATTCATACGGTTCAATGCTTGAACTTACTTGGCGCGGGGAAAAGCCCATCAAGCTTTCTGATGGAACGGAGCGTAAATTCATCAATGATAACGATACCGTTATTCTAAAGGGTTTCTGTGAAAATGAAAATGTGCGAATTGGTTTCGGGGAATGTAGAACGAAATTGCTTCCTGCGAATAAGCATTAGGCAGTGAATAAAATATTTTGAGCCACTAATTCATGAATGATTTCTAAAAAATATTCGTGAATTAGTGGCTTTTTTATGTCTAAAAATAATTACTTCAAAATTGGCATTACTATTGTATTTTCGCTTTCATAACCAAATCAATATCGGTATGAAGGCTTTTTACTTTCTTCTATTTACGGCTCTTTTCAGCATATCTTGCAACAGTGTAAAACGAACCCAAAAGTTCGTTTCGCAAGGAAATTATGATGAAGCAATTGAGCTTGCCACAAAAAAACTTCAAAAAGATAAAGGCGCAAAAGAATATGATGCACATATTCGTATTCTTGAAGATGCATATTTAAAGGCAAAGGACGACGATATGCGCCAAATTGCTTTTCTGAAAAAAGAAAACAATTCATCAAGTGCAAAAGAAATTTATTACACTTTTTTAGATTTGCAAGCGCGTCAAGATTTGATTCGCCCACTCCTGCCACTTTACAGTACTGAAATGGGAAGAAACGCAAACTTTGTTTTTTCTGATTATTCAAATGATTTGTTGGCCGCGAAAGACGCTTACTTGCAATCCCTTTACCAAGAAGCTTTGGTTTATATTCAGCGAGATAGCAAGCAGGACTACAGAAGTGCTTTTAATGTTTTATGTGAATTGGATGAAGTGCAACCAAATTATCGCAATGTGCACCAACTGAAGGAAGACGCACATTTCAAAGGGACTGATTTTGTGTTTGTGGATATCAACAACCGCACTGGGCAATTTATCCCATTTCGATTGGAACAGGATTTATTGGATTTCAATACCTACGGTTTGGATAATTTATGGACCGAATATCATAGTAATCGCGAGAATGGAATAAATTATGATTTGGGTATCGATTTAAATTTTCAAACCATACAAATTTCACCGGAACGCATTTCAAACAGGCAGTATAGCAGAAAACAACGTATAAAGGACGGTTTCGATTATAGACGCGACCGAGTTGGAAATATTATTCGCGACAGTCTTGGAAACGCAATAAAAATTGAAAAATTTAAAGATGTTTCAGCTACTATAATAATTACCACACAACAAAAAAGTGTTTTTGTTGGCGGAACAGTTATCTATAAAGATTTAAGCCGAAGACAACAGATTAATAGTTTTCCTTTATCTACCGAATTCATTTTTGAAAATGCTTTCGCAACCTACCGTGGCGATGAGCGGGCTTTAACCGGTGAAGACAGAATATTGATAAGCAACGGTTTCATCCCTTTTCCCAATAACGAGCAAATGGTTTTTGATGCCGGGCGCGATATTAAAGAAAGGTTTAAAGAAATTTTGAGGAATAATTCGTTTAATTAAACAAACCGCTCCAAGTGAGAAGCCTCAATTGAATGATGCGAATCGTGATGAACCACAACTCCATTTTTGATAACAATCATTTGTGGACTTTCGTGCTGCACTTTAAAACGGGTAGCAATTTCACTTGATATTCCTCTATTTTCCAATAGATCGAGGTAATAAAGCTTCAATTGTTCGTCTTTAAGATTGTAATTCTTTTCAAGCAACTTTAGTACTCCCCTACTAATTCCACATCGTGTGGAATGTTTGAAGATGGCGACTGGCTTTGTTTTGGACTTTTCCACCAATTCATCCAATTGTTCCATCTTGCTCAAAACATGCCAAGGCACTTCAATAATTTCTTCTTTCGCAATATCTGCTGATGATTTAAACTTATCAAAAAATCCCATAATTTTATTTTTCACAAAGTTAAAAGTTCTTAGCGCGGAATTCTCTAAAGGAAATGATAAAAAATAATTCTAAAAACAGTCATAATGTCTTTTAAACCCTACTATTTCACAGACATTTTGTCTTAATTTTAAAGTGGCTCTGTATTTGAAAACAATACATCAAAACATAAACAAAAGAATTTTTTATATATGAACTTCAACAATTTTACAATAAAAAGCCAAGAGGCAATCCAACAAGCGCAACAGATTGCGCAGGGTTACGGCCATCAGCAGATAGAAAACGAACACATCCTCAAAGCAATTTTTGAGGTGGATGAGAACGCAGTTCCTTTCATCCTAAAAAAACTGAATGTAAATCTTACAACCTTAAAACAGATACTTGATAAACAATTGGAAAGTTTTCCAAAAGTTTCTGGTGGAGATATTATGCTTTCGCGCGAAGCCAACAAAACTGTTTTAGAAGCAAGCAACATTGCCAAAAAAATGGGCGACGAATACGTTTCCATTGAGCATTTACTTTTAGCAATCTTAAATTCAAAAAGCGGGATTGCACAAAGCTTGAAAGACCAAGGAGTAACAGAAAAAGGAATGAAAGCCGCCATTCAAGAATTGCGTGGTGGTGAAAATGTTACTTCGCAGAGCGCTGAGGAAACTTATAATTCATTAAACAAATATGCCAAAAACCTCAACCAACTTGCCCGCGATGGAAAGTTGGATCCCGTGATTGGTCGTGATGAGGAAATTAGACGAATTCTTCAAATCCTTACCCGAAGAACAAAAAACAATCCAATGCTTGTCGGTGAACCGGGAACTGGTAAAACCGCAATTGCAGAAGGCTTGGCTCATAGAATTGTGGATGGCGATGTTCCCGAAAATTTACGGACTAAGGAAATTTATTCCTTAGATATGGGCGCATTGATTGCTGGAGCAAAATACAAAGGGGAATTTGAAGAGCGTTTAAAAGCCGTTATTAAAGAAGTCACTTCCAGCGAAGGCGATATCGTTCTTTTTATAGATGAAATCCATACGCTTGTTGGCGCCGGTGGCGGTCAGGGTGCGATGGACGCCGCAAATATATTGAAGCCAGCACTTGCACGTGGAGAGCTTCGTGCGATTGGAGCTACTACTTTGGATGAATATCAAAAATATTTTGAAAAGGATAAAGCATTGGAACGCCGTTTCCAAAAAGTGATAGTTGATGAACCGGATACCGAGAGCGCCATTTCAATTCTACGCGGAATTAAGGAGAAATATGAAACCCACCATAAAGTTCGAATTAAAGATGAAGCGATTATTGCAGCGGTGGAACTTTCTGAAAGGTATATTACAAATCGTTTTCTTCCAGATAAGGCGATTGATTTGATGGATGAAGCTGCGAGTAAACTTCGGATGGAAATCAATTCAAAACCTGAGGAATTGGATGTTTTGGATAGAAAAATTATGCAGCTCGAAATTGAAATCGAGGCAATAAAAAGGGAAAATGACGAAACAAAGTTGAAATCTCTTCATTCAGATCTTGCCAATTTAAAGGAGGAGCGCAACGAGCTTAATGCAAAATGGCAAAGTGAAAAAGAGGTTGTAGATAATGTTCAGAATCTTAAAACCCAGATTGAGGATTATAAACTAGAAGCAGAAAGAGCAGAACGCGATGGTGATTTTGGAAAAGTCGCTGAGCTTCGTTATGGGAAAATTAAAGATGCACAGGCCGCTTTAACTGAATTGGAAACCCAACTTGCCCAAAACGATAACGGCACTTCAATGATTAAAGAAGAAGTAACCCGTGAGGACATTGCCGAAGTAGTTGCGAAATGGACGGGAATTCCAGTAACCAAAATGCTACAAAGCGATCGCGAAAAACTATTGACGCTTGAGGATCATTTACACAAACGTGTGGTTGGGCAGAATGAAGCTATTGTTGCGGTGAGTGACGCTATCCGCCGAAGCCGTGCCGGATTACAGGATGAAAAGAAACCTATTGGTAGTTTCCTTTTTCTTGGAACAACGGGCGTTGGTAAAACCGAACTTGCCAAAGCTTTGGCTGAATACTTGTTTGACGATGAAAATGCAATGACTCGAATTGATATGAGCGAATATCAAGAACGTCATAGCGTAAGCCGATTGGTTGGTGCTCCTCCGGGATACATAGGTTACGAGGATGGCGGACAGCTCACCGAAGCCGTTCGCCGCAAACCATATAGTGTAGTTTTATTGGACGAGATTGAAAAAGCACATCCAGATACTTTCAACATTTTGTTGCAAGTTTTGGATGAAGGAAGATTGACGGATAACAAAGGCCGATTGGCAGATTTTAAAAACACGATAATTATTATGACCAGCAATATGGGCAGCGATATAATCCAACAACGTTTTGAAACAGTGAAAGATCCAGAAACGGCAATGGAAGGCGCCAAAGTAGAAGTGCTTGCCCTTTTAAAACAAACCGTACGTCCAGAATTTTTGAATAGAATTGACGATATAATTATGTTTACGCCACTTTCTAAACAAGACATTCACCAAATTGTGGAGTTGCAGCTGAAAGGTGTTTCCAAAATATTGCTGAAACAGAATATTATTCTCGATGCTACACCAGAAGCTATCACCTATCTTTCTGAAAAAGGATTTGATCCTCAATATGGAGCAAGACCTGTGAAGAGGGTAATTCAGAGGGAAGTTTTAAATGAGCTTTCCAAGGAAATACTTGCAGGAAAGATTACTACCGACAGTATCATTTTACTTGATAGTTTTGATGATACGCTTGTTTTTAGAAACCAAGAAAATTTGGTTGACTAGTTTTAGGTTCAATATTCTAAAGAAAAATTTACTATAAATTAAAAGCCCAAAACATATTTTGTTTTGGGCTTTATCTTTAGCGGTTATTAATAAAATTATTCTATAACAACCCGTTGTGCATTTTAAATAATGCTGATTTTAATATTGTTAATGTTTCTCTCAAAGATAAATTTGTTGATGTACTGAATAGTTGTCAAAGCTGTTATCTTAGCGATTATCCTGGTTTTGAACCCCTGAAACGTTTTTGCATAATTACGTCTGATCATAAACTGGTCACATAATTGAGAGAATAGTGTTTCTATCCTTTTTCTTTTTTTTCTGAATATATAAGGTTGTTTTTTATAATCTTTTTGGTTATTCCTCATTGGTGTGTTGAGAGTTATGTTGCAAGTTTCAAAAAGGTTAAGTTGTATTTTTGCAGATAAATAACCTCTATCCCCAATTAATGTACAGTCGCTTATCTGCATCTTGATATCTTTTAGATAATTGATGTCGTGCACAGAAGCAGGGCTTAGGTCAATACTTTGAAAAACTCCGTTCACAGAGCAAACCGCGTGTAACTTATACCCATAATAATTAGCACTCTGTGCGGCACAGTAACCCTTGTCGGGAAAAGAAAAATTGTCTTCTTTGCATATTTTGGAACGTGAACTACGAGACAGTTTACAAACCTCTAAAGGCATACTGTCGACCACAAAATAATCTTCAAATTCATTAAAATGTGAAGCTAATTTTAAACGGATTTTATCAAGCTCATTGGCAAGCTTTCGTCTTCTTCTGTTGTAAACACTCCGTTCAATTTTTGTCCCGATGATTTTCGGAAGCTTTCTGAAAAGATCGTTTTCGCTATCTATACCCATAAATTCAGGTCGCTTAGCTTTGGTTCACGCCTTTGATAGGGTAAAAACTAAGTTCAAACAATAAGTGCAACAGTTGAAAAAGATGGGAAAATTAATTTTCCCATCTTTTTAAAAACTGGATGCCGATGAATTATAGCCAATTAATCGACTCTCAAAGATACCAAATTGAGAGTTATCTGAAAGCAGGTTTTAGCCAAACAAGAATTGCCAAAGAGCTTGGTGTGGATAAAAGCACCATAAGCAGAGAGCTGAACCGAAATGGAAAAAAGCGGAGCTACAATGCCAATTATGCCATTATGGCAAGCAACGAACGCAAGAAAGAAGCTTAAAAGCACCGTGTCTTTGATGACGGTATGCGGTACTATATAGACAAAAAGCTTACCCAAGAGCAGTGGTCCCCTGAGCAGATAAAGGGAAGGTGCGATCTGGAAGGGATTCCTATGGTCAGTACCGAGCGTATCTATCAGTACATTTACCAGGACCAGGCAGAGGGAGACCTTTCTGTACAAGCATCTGCGCACCGCCCGAAGGTGGCGAAAAAAGCGATTGAGCAGAAAACACCAAAGGGGACAGATACCCAACCGGGTTATGATAGGCCAACGTCCCGAAATAGTGGATGCAAAGGGGCGTTTTGGGGATTGGGAGGTCGACACCATCATTGGCCAAAACCATAAATCGGCCATAGTGACCCTGACCGAGCGCAAAAGCCAATTCGAACTGATGGCCAAGACCGATGGTACAAAAGCAGCATCCATCAAAAAGCAGATGATAAACCTCCTTTCCCCTTTCAAAGAACTGGTAAGGACCATAACCTCAGATAATGGAAAGGAATTTACAGAACACCAAAAAATAGCTCGAAAACTGGATGCGGATTTTTTCTTTGCAGACCCTTATTCGCCCTGGCAAAGAGGGCTTAACGAGTACAGCAACAAGCTAATCAGGCAATACTTGCCAAAGAAAACAGATTTTAATACCATAGAACACAGAACAATCAATATGATTATCAGTAAGTTAAACAGTAGGCCAAGAAAACTATTGGGATATAAAACTCCAAACGAAGTATTTTTAACTAAATTTAAATCCAATTGTTGCACTTGTTAATTGAATTTAGCAAAGCTGATCTTTTGATATTTTTCTTAATACTTCCAATATTCTTTCGTAACTTGCACTTAAGTTGTTCATATATAATATTTTATGACTAAAACAAATACTGATTATCAGTACTATGGACAACTTTTTTTCTTTTAAATAATAATGCACAACGGGTTAAATCCATATATTTCATATTAATTCACAATAAAATAAAATTCAATGGATCGTAGGAAATTTATATCAGCTACAGGAGTTGTATTGGGCATCAGTACTGTATTACCCTTGTATGGAAGAAATCTTATTATTGATAATAGGGAAAGCGAATGGGAATCGGTCAGATCAGACTTTAATTTAACCAGAGAAGGCATTCAGATGGCGCAATTTCTATTGGCATCCCATCCGAGGTCTGTCAGGAAAGCTATTGAGAATTACAGAACACAGCTTGATTTTGATCCTTCAGAATATTGGCATAATGAAAGAATTGAAAAGGAAAAAAATGTCTTGAAATCTGCCTCAGCTTATCTCGAATGTGATCCTGCAGAACTTGCTTTGACGGACAGCACAACCATGAGCCTTGCAATCTTATATTCAGGTTTTAAATTAAGCCCCAAAGACCATGTGTTGAGCACCACACATGATCACTATTCAACAATAAAGTCACTTGAATTTGCTGTGAATAAAAAAGGGGCATCTCTCAGCAATATATCACTCTACGATGAAGCGAATGAAGCAAGTCTTGACGCTATTTTGTCGCGGCTTAAAAGGGGCATTAAGGAGAATACGCGATTAGTGGCAGTCACCTATGTTCACTCAATGACAGGTGTGAAATTGCCGATCAAGGCGATGTCGAACATGATTGCTGACATTAATCAAAAAAGAGCAGAAGACAATCGAATTTATTTTTGTGTAGATGGTGTTCATGGATTTGGAGTGGAAAATATTACAGTTAAGGATCTTGGCTGTGATTTTCTGGCAGCGGGAACACACAAGTGGTTGTATGGACCAAGAGGTACGGGAATACTGTGGGCGAAAAAAGATGCTTGGGATATGGTGGAACCAATCATCCCACCCTTCAGCAGCGCCTATGGCATGTGGATGGGTGTTGTTCCAAAAGGTAATCTTAGCTTTTTTGAAAGAATTACACCTGGTGGGTTCCATTCCTTTGAGCATCGATGGGCACTTAATGAAGCGTTTGATTATCATATTAAAATAGGTAAGGAAAAAATTCAGAACAGAACACGTGAACTGAATACACTGATGAAAGAAGGCATGTTGTCAAATACTAAAATAAAGTTGCATACGCCATTATCGACTGACTTATCTTCGGGTATTAATGCATTTGAATTTAAAGGAATCGATCCGGTTTCATTGGTCAATAAACTTAGAGATTTTGACATCTACGGAAGCACGTCACCATACAAGACCATTTATGCACGACTAACGCCATGCATCTTAAATACAGAAGAAGAAGTTATGCAATGTTTGAGTGTATTGGAGTCGATTTAATGTGGAGATTAATTTATAGCTTTCCGCTATGCACCAGAATAGGGTGTTTTTCTAAACTATTCTTTGGCCTTACTTTTCTTTAATGAGTTCAGTTTTTCTTACATCTTCTCCTAATATAGGCATAACACTTTTATATACCCAGTATTATTTGACTTTGGCATTTTTTTCTATTATGCAAAAAAAACACCCTAACAGCAAAAAAAAGACCCACCAAAATTTCAATTATGAAATTCTGGTGGGTCCGGCTTCAAATAAAGCGGTAATTTAAGTTTAGCTTAAAACTACCACTTGTCAATTTGGTCTTTCAACTCTTCTTTGGTTTTACCAGTTCTCTCTTGAAGGCGACCAAGTAGTTCGTCTGATTTTCCTTCTGCGTATAGTAAATCGTCATCAGTTAAATCAGCATATTTTTGTTTGAATGTACCTTTTACTTGGTTCCATTTTCCTTTAAATTGATCTTCATTCATAGCAATTTTGTTTTAAGATTATTGTTAGTTTTTCTTTTTCGTTTCGTAAAGATAGAAAGCGTCTTTAGCCATTTATAATAATGAAATATTAAAGAATACGCAGTTTTAGTTATAACTTTGCCAACAAGTCTTAAAAACTGTTATTTAAAATTCCTAGCTATGAAGCATTTCATTCTACTATTAACTCTATTGCCATTTTTCACATTTTGCAAAGATCAAAAAGAAGAAAACTCGGAACAAATAAATGAAGAAATGAAATCGGAAGATGGTGTTGAAAACTCAACCGCAAATAAAAATACCACATACTATTTAATTAGGCACGCCGAAAAAGTGCGCACAGACCCCGATAACCAAGATCCAGCTTTGGAAATAAAAGGTATGATGCGAGCCAAGCGTTGGGCAACCTATTTTGAACCTATCAAGATTGATAAAGTTTACATTACAAAGTTTGTTCGCACTAAACAGACAGCTTCATTTATTTCGCAGGAAAAGCAGGTTACACCGACCACTTATGATCCAAATACTATTTATTCTGACAAATTTTTAAAGGAAACTAACGGCAAAAGCATTCTAATTGTGGGGCATAGTAATTCAATTCCACAATTTGTGAATAAACTGATTGGCGAAGAAAAATTTAAGGATATGGATGATAGCGACAATTCTACCCTATTTAAAGTAACCATTAATGGCAACGATAAAAAAGTGGAGACGATAACAGTTGAGTAGTGAGTAGTGAGTAGTGAGTAGTGAGTAGTGAGTAGTGAGTAGTGAGTAGTGAGTAGTGAGTAGTGAGTAGTGAGTAGTGAGTAGTGAGTAGTGAGTAGTGAGTAGTGAGTAGTGAGTAGTGAGTAGTGAGTAGTGAGTAGTGAGTAGTGAGTAGTGAGTAGTGAGTAGTGAGTAGTGAGTAGTGAGTAGTGAGTAGTGAGTAGTGAGTAGTGAGTAGTGAGTAGTGAGTAGTGAGTAGTGAGTAGTGAGTAGTGAGTGAAAATATTCTTTATTCTTTATTCTTTATTCTTTATTCTTTTGTAAGTTCAAGTAATAAGTGCAACAGATAAATTTAAAACACTTGGGATTGCTCCCAAGTGTTTAGGGTCAAAAACCTAAATTTGTCTTGCATGAAAAATACTAAGTTCAAACAATAAGTGCAACAGTTGAAAAAGATGGGAAAATTAATTTTCCCATCTTTTTAAAAACTGGATGCCGATGAATTATAACCAATTAATCGACTCTCAAAGATACCAAATTGAGAGTTATCTGAAAGCAGGTTTTAGCCAAACAAGAATTGCCAAAGAGCTTGGTGTGGATAAAAGCACCATAAGCAGAGAGCTGAACCGAAATGGAAAAAAGCGGAGCTACAATGCCAATTATGCCATTATGGCAAGCAACGAACGCAAGAAAGAAGCTTATAAGCACCGTGTCTTTGATGACGGTATGCGGTACTATATAGACAAAAAGCTTACCCAAGAGCAGTGGTGCCCCTGAGCAGATAAAGGGAAGGTGCGATCTGGAAGGGATTCCTATGGTCAGTACCGAGCGTATCTATCAGTACATTTACCAGGACCAGGCAGAGGGAGGCCTTTTGTACAAGCATCTGCGCACCGCCCGAAGGTGGCGAAAAAAGCGATTGAGCAGAAAACACCAAAGGGGACAGATACCCAACCGGGTTATGATAGGCCAACGTCCCGAAATAGTGGATGCAAAGGGGCGTTTTGGGGATTGGGAGGTCGACACCATCATTGGCCAAAACCATAAATCGGCCATAGTGACCCTGACCGAGCGCAAAAGCCAATTCGAACTGATGGCCAAGACCGATGGTACAAAAGCAGCATCCATCAAAAAGCAGATGATAAACCTCCTTTCCCCTTTCAAAGAACTGGTAAGGACCATAACCTCAGATAATGGAAAGGAATTTACAGAACACCAAAAAATAGCTCGAAAACTGGATGCGGATTTTTTCTTTGCAGACCCTTATTCGCCCTGGCAAAGAGGGCTTAACGAGTACAGCAACAAGCTAATCAGGCAATACTTGCCAAAGAAAACAGATTTTAATACCATAGAACACAGAACAATCAATATGATTATCAGTAAGTTAAACAGTAGGCCAAGAAAACTATTGGGATATAAAACTCCAAACGAAGTATTTTTAACTAAATTTAAATCCAATTGTTGCACTTGTTAATTGAATCTAGCTTTATTCTTTATTCTTCCATTATTAATTATTCATTAAACATTATACATTCTTTATTATTCATTCTACCTTTGCAGGAATGGCGATTCAGAAAAACATAAAAATAAAAAACCGTAAAGCAAAATTTGAGTACGAAATTCTCGATACTTTCACTGCGGGCATTGTTTTGCGCGGTACTGAAATAAAAGCAATCCGAGAAGGAAAAGCTTCCATTGCTGAAAGCTTTTGCGAATTCAGCAACAGCGAATTGTTTGCAATAAATATGACCGTTCAGGAATACAGTCACGCAACCCATTTCAGCCATGCTCCCAAAAGCGAACGCAAACTTCTTTTGAATCGCAGCGAACTTAAAAAGCTGGAAAAAGAAGTGAAAAATTCCGGCCTACAATTATTCCGTTGGTTCTCTTCACAAATGACAAAGGTTTGGCGAAAGTTGATATTGCCCTTTGCCGCGGTAAAAAGGAATACGACAAGCGCGAAACCATAAAGGATCGCGACTCCAAAAAGCAGCTTAGCAGGATAAAGAAAGCTTTTAATAATTAATCATTTCGGGATCAATTCATTTCGTTTATCAATAACGCTTCTTTAACAAATTCAAAACCCTTTTATTAGTACTTTGCGTATATTCAAATTGTCTCCCCGAGCGCAGTCGAGGGGTCTTTTGTGAATCAAAAATAACAATCTAAAGGTCTTGACTGCGCTCGACCGGACATAGTTGCATGCATTTCAAATTTATACTCTTCTTTCTTTTTGTTTCAGCAAATCTTTCAGCCCAAATAATTGGAAAAGTGACCGATACCGAAGGCCAGCCCCTGCCCTACGTAAATATTTACCTTCAAAATAGTTATATTGGAACAACAAGCAATGATGACGGCAACTATTCTTTAAGTGTTTCTGAAAAGAAGGAATACCAAATCACCTATCAGTTTTTGGGCTATAAAACCCTCACTAAAACAATTACTCCATCTTCTTTTCCAAATATTTTAAATGTTTCCCTGGTTGAAGAAACCACAAGTTTGGATGAAGTGGTAGTAAATATTTCTGAAGATCCGGCTTACCGAATCATTCGAAATACAATTGCCCAACGGAAGATAAACCTTGATAAATTGAGCGAATATACTGCCGATTTCTACTCACGTGGACTTTGGCACGTAAAGGACGTTCCCGAAAAAATTATGGGACAAGAAGTAGGCGATTTTGATGGAATGCTGGATTCTACACGCACAGGCATCATTTACCTTTCGGAAACCATTTCAGAAATCGCTTACCAAAAACCAGATAAATTCACCGAAAAAATCATTGCCAGCAAAGTGAGTGGGAATGATAACGGCTTCAGTTTTAACAGTGCGCAGAGCGCAAATCTGTCTTTTTATGAGAATACAATCGAAATTAATGCTGCCTTGGTTTCTCCAATTGCAAACAATGCCTTTAGCTATTACAATTATAAACTAGACGGCGTTTTTTATGAAGGACCAAAACTCATCAACAAAATTAAGGTGATTCCCAAGCGCCCGAACGATAGGATTTGGCAAGGTTTTCTTTATATTGTTGAAGATGATTGGCAACTTTATGGAGCGGAACTTTCAACTACTGGCGCGGCAATACAAGTTCCGTTTGTGAGTAATTTGACCGTGAAACAGAATTATAAATATGATACTCAAAATGATTTTTGGGTAAAAATTTCACAGAATGTAGATTTCGGTTTTGGTGCTTTTGGAGTTACGGGAGATGGAAATTTTATAGCCGTTTATAGCAATTATGATTTTAAACCCGAATTCACCAAAAAATCTTTTACTAATGAAGTGCTTTCCTTTAAAACCGGAGCCAACAAAAAAGACAGCCTTTTTTGGAAAGGCAGTCGTCCTGTGCCACTGACCGATGAAGAGTTGCGGGATTATATAAAAAAAGATAGCATTCAAATTCTTCGAAATTCAAAACCGTATTTGGATTCAATCGATGCGAAATCAAACAGGATTGGAGCACTAAGTATTTTAACGGGTTACACATTTAAAAATTCCTTTGAAAAATGGTCTGTTGGTTACGAAGGTCCGTTACGGGGTATAAACTTCAACACCGTTCAGGGTTGGAACAGCAAGGCTGGATTGACGCTTTACAAATGGTATGACGATAACCAAACCAATACAATTTCCGCAGCCGTTCGCGCAGATTATGGAATTGCTGAGGACAGACTTCGGTTTTCGGCGAATTTGGTTCGCAATTTTAATTGGACCGACAAACTGCGGTTTTCACTTTCAGGCGGAAGCGACGTTGCCCAGTTTAACGATACAGAACCTATTTCTCCCCTTATAAACACGTTCGCCACGCTTTTCTTCGAACGCAATTATATGAAGCTGTATGAGCTCAATTTCGGACGAATCGGCTATAGTCAGGAAATCTTTAATGGTCTTCACCTGTACGCTAACGTTGCTTATGAAAATAGAAAACCGCTTTTCAACAACACAGATTACGTCACTATCCCTTTTGATGACGTTAGTTATACGAGCAATAATCCGCTTTCACCAAACGATTTCAACAATGCTGCAATTGCTGAGCATAACATCGTGAAAAGTAAAGTTCGTGCGCGTATTAACTTTGCGCAAAAGTATTTTTCAAACCCCGATATGAAATTCAATGTGGGTGTTGATAAATATCCGGAACTGAACATTTCAGTTGAAAACGGCGCAGCAATTACTGAAAGTCAATATGATTATACACAGTTTGAAGCGAGTTTAAATCAATCCATTTCCCTAGGAAATAAAGGCCAGTTTTATTACAATGTAAAAGGTGGAACTTTTACTAATGAAGACGGAATTTCGTTTATAGATTACAAACATTTCAACGGAAACCAAACTCGGGTGGGCACTTCTCCGAATTACACAAACGTATTCAATTTGATGCCGTACTATCAATTTAGCACAAACAAAAGTTATTTTGAAGGACATATAGAGCACGATTTCCGTGGTTGGATTTTAGGAAAAATTCCCGGAATCAATCAATTGAACCTGAACTTGGTAACAGGCACGCATTTTTTAAGCACCGAAGAAAGAAAACCTTATTCCGAAATTTCCGTAGGTATAGACAACCTTGGATTTGGAAAATTTAGGTTGCTACGGGTAGATTACGTTCGCTCTTATTACAACGGCGGCAACGACGGAGCCTTTATTTTTGGGCTGAAGTTTTTGGATCTCTTGGGTTTATAATTTAAAAAACCATGAAAACTATATTGAAATTATTACTTGTCTTTTCACTCTTCACCAGTTGTATCCCAATGCAAAAAGTACCAAAAGGTGCAAAGATGACTGACTTTTTCCACTTCCAAAAAGCGAAGGATTACGATGCTTCCAAATGGGCTGTATTTCTTCCCGGCACGGGTGGTTTGCGAATATTCAAAGACACAATGCACTATTACAATGTTGCCGAAACATTAAATGCTGAAGGTATTTCGGTTTTGTTGGTTGATAATGTTGCTGCCTATAAAGCTTCAAAAAGAGATGTTGCCGAAGAAGAACCTGCACAAATTCTTTGGACGCTCGAAGAAGCATTAAAATGGGCAAAACAGAATGGAAACATAGACCCTAATTCCAACGGAAGTATCGTGGGTTGGTCTCGTGCCGGGCTGGGTTTAATTCCGCTTGCAAATGATGCTGAACTATTGGAAAAACTTAAAATAAAATCACTCGCATTATTCTACCCAGCAAATGGTTATGAAATTCAACTTCAACCAAAAGTTCCGATATTAGTCATGACTGGCGGAAAGGATAAAATAGTGAAAGTTGATGCTGTTTTGGAATACATGATTGCTGAAAATGCGACCGTCCAAGTTTATGATGACGCCAATCATGGATACGATGTTGAGAGTTTAAAAAAGGGAAAATATTTCAGATTTATTCCCTTTATTAGCAAAAAGCAATATCTTTTGAAATATGACGAAGAGGCAGCAAATGAATCTTTTGTGCAATTGATTAAATTTTTAAAGAAAAACTAAACCTCTGCGAAACTCAGCGCTTCTCTGTGTATCTCCGTGATATAACTACTCCACAGAGTTGCATAAAGAAACCTAGTGACGCACAAAGAAAACCACAATGGCCATTCCTTTCCCAATACTAATAACAGAGCGATTAAATCTTCGTAAAATTTTAATGTCAGATTTGGACAGAGTTCATTTCTTCCGATCTGATAAAGAGATCAATAAATTTATAAAGAGAGAGCCACAAACACTTGAAATGACGATTGCCCATATTGAACTTATCACAAAAGCCTTAAAGACTGACGAATCTCTTACTTGGGGAATTACCACCAAAGAATCCGATTTTTTAATTGGCTCAATTTGTCTCTGGAATTTTTCAGAAGATAAAAAGAAAGCGGAAGTAGGTTACGGTCTCGATCCCAAATTTCAAGGCAAAGGAATTATGAGTGAAGCACTAAAAATTGTTTTGGACTTCGGGTTCAACCAAAAGGGTTTTGAAACCATCGAAGCATACACAGATTATAGGAATATTCCCTCAAAAACGCTTCTAAAATTACATGGATTTATTCCAAGTTATGGAATCAAAGACCTTGATAAACAAAATAATGAAGTATATCATATAAACCGTTAATTCTTGTCTTCTAAAAGCGGCACAAAACGAAACTCACCGTGCTCCTCTTTCACAAATTCAGTATCAGATTTGCGTAAAAAGACGGTCATAATTTGCACTTTTTCTCCCACAGGAATTACTAATTTGCCCCCAACTTTCAATTGTGCTAAAAGCGGATTCGGAACAAAAGGTGCTCCGGCGGTTACAATAATTCCATCAAAAGGAGCTTCCGTTTCAAGACCGATATAACCATCCCCAAAAATTAATCTTTTAGGTTTGTAACCAAGTTTGGGAAGAAAAAGTTTCGTCTTTTTAAAAAGTTCGTTTTGCCTTTCAATAGTAAAAAGCGTCGCGCCCATTTCCAAAAGCACAGCTGCTTGATATCCACTCCCCGTTCCTATTTCAAGAATTTTATCACCTTTTTTAACCTCCAAAAGTTCTGTTTGGCGGGCTACGGTATATGGTTGTGATATAGTTTGATCTGCAGCAATCGGGAAAGCTTTATCAACATAAGCGTGATCTACAAAGCTAGAATCCATAAAAAGGTGCCGTGGAATTTTACCTATTGCTTGCAAAACATTTTTGTCTTCAATCCCTTTCTTTTTAAGGGTTTCAACTAATTTTTTGCGCATTCCTTTGTGGGTAAATGTATCTTTCACTTTATTCAGATTTGAGATATGAGTATTGAAATAATAGATTTTACAAAGTAATCAAATTTGTCAAATTAGCAACAAATTTCACATCATATAACTTATAAACTATTAAACTTATAAACTCATCAACCCATCGACTTCTAGTCTTCCCAAAAACCATTATCTTTGAAAAAAACACACGCCAATGCTAAAAGCGGGAGTTCTAGGTGCCGGACACTTAGGAAAAATACATTTAAAATTGCTGCAACAATCCACGAAATATGAACTTGTGGGTTTCTACGACGCCAGCAAAGAAGCTTCGGAACAAATAGAATTCTGAATTCGGCTACAGAAGTTTCCCATCTATGGAAAGCCTTATAGATGCTAGCGAAATGGTTGTTGTAGTAACGCCTACAAGCAAACATTTTGAATGTGCCGAAAAGGTAATCAAAGCCGGAAAACATCTTTTTATTGAAAAACCAATTTCACAAACCGTTGCTGAAGCCGAGCAAATTCGGGATTTAGCGAAACAACAAAAGGTTCGTGGCCAAGTGGGTCAAGTGGAGCGCTTCAATCCAGCGTTTATGGCTATAAAAGATAAAATAACCGACCCAATGTTTATTGAAACCCACCGACTTTCAGAATTCAATCCACGTGGGACTGACGTTTCTGTAGTTTTGGATTTGATGATCCACGATATTGATGCCATTTTGAGCGTGGTTAAAAGTCCTGTGAAAGCCGTGAGTGCAAGCGGAGTTTCGGTTATTAGTGAAACGCCGGATATTGCGAATGCCCGAATTGAGTTTGAAAATGGCTGCGTAGCAAATTTGACAGCAAGCCGAATTTCACTTAAAAAAATGCGCAAGGCACGATTTTTTCAGCGTGATGCGTACATCTCAGTAGATTTTTTGGAGAAGAAATGTGAGGTTGTAAAAATGAAGAATGTACCCGCTGAAATTGATGATTTCGCAATGGTTTTGACGAATGCGGAAGGCATAAAAAAGCAAATCTATTTCGAAAACCCCAAAATTGAAAATAACAACGCAATCCTTGATGAGTTGGAAAGTTTTTACGAAGCCATAAAAGCAGACCGAACTCCGGAAGTTTCACTACAACAAGGAACTGAAGCACTTCGCGTGGCAATGATGATAATTGAAAATTTCAAAAAAATATAAAAAGTCGGAAGTTGGAAGACAGTTGACGGAAGCAAAAAAATCGTAAATATAAAATCTAAGTTTAACCCAAAAGATACCCGCCTTTGCGGGCATAGAAATGAAGAATATAGCAGTAATAGGCGCTGGAACCATGGGCAACGGAATTGCCCATACCTTTGCGCAATTTGATTATAAAGTACAATTGATTGATGTTCAACAAGAATCCCTTAACAAAGGAATTGCAACCATCACCAAAAATTTGGACAGAATGGTTGCCAAGGAAACCATCACTGAAGAAGATAAAAACCGTACGCTAAAAAATATTACAACTTTCACCAACCTTGAAGATGGTGTTGAATATGCTAGCCTTGTTGTTGAAGCAGCAACCGAAAACGTAGATTTAAAACTTAAGATTTTTCGTGATTTGGATAAGTTTTGCCCGGAAGATACTATTCTTGCTAGTAATACATCCTCTATTTCCATCACGCAGATTGCTTCAGTAACATCGCGCCCCGGAATGGTAATAGGAATGCACTTTATGAATCCTGTGCCGATTATGAAATTGGTCGAAATTATTAAAGGTTACAGCACCAGCGAGGAAACTTTTAAAACTGTTGAAGAACTTTCAAAGAAATTGAATAAAGTTCCCGTAGAAGTTAACGATTATCCTGGGTTTGTAGCAAACCGTATTTTGATGCCTATGATAAACGAAGCCGTTGAAACACTTTACAACGGAGTTGCTGGTGTAAAGGAAATTGATACCGTGATGATGCTAGGGATGGCGCACCCGATGGGTCCGTTGGCTTTGGCAGATTTTATTGGCTTGGATGTTTGCCTTTCTATTTTAAAAGTAATGTACGAAGGCTTTAAAAACCCAAAATATGCTCCTTGTCCGTTGTTGGTAAATATGGTAATGGCAGGAAAACTCGGTGCAAAAAACGGAGAAGGTTTTTACGATTATAGTCAAAACCGAAAGGCGGAGGATGTTGCAAAAATGTTTAAGAAATAACCCTTTTAAAAGTATTCAGTGTTCGGTGATCAGTGATCAGAAAAATTTGCAATGAAATTTCAAGAGTTATATGCATATCAAAAATCTATGGAATTGTCAATGGAAATTTTTTCAATGACAAAAATATCTCCAAAAGAAGAAACTTATTCGCTTACTGATCAAATAAGAAGATGTGTTTCAGCAAATATCGCCGAAGCATATCGAAAACGATCTTATCCAAAAAATTTTGTAAGCAAATTGACTGATAGCGATGCTGAAAATTCAGAAACACAAGTTTGGTTAGAGTATGCTTTAAGATGCAAATATATTAATGATGAAGATTTTAAAAAACTCATAGAATCAAGTATTGAAGTTGGTAAACTTATAAATTATATGATACTTCACCCAGAAAAATTTGGAGTAAAGATTTAATATGAAAACTGAACACCGAACACTGATCACTGATTACTGAATT
The DNA here is from genome assembly GCA_963716065.1 of uncultured Flavobacteriaceae bacterium. Classification (GTDB taxonomy): domain Bacteria; phylum Bacteroidota; class Bacteroidia; order Flavobacteriales; family Flavobacteriaceae; genus Aequorivita. The sequence continues at coordinate 3,197,002 of OY970287.1, read as the reverse complement.
CATGGCCAAAATTATCCCCTTTAAAGCCGTCCGCCCTACCCGCGACAAAGTGAGTTTACTGGCTGCCCGCTCCTACGATAGCTATACGGCAATGCAAGTAGAGTCGAGGCTTCGGGACAATCCATTTTCTTTTTTGCATATAGTAAATCCCGGCTATAAATACCAAAAAGAAATTTCGGGTGTGGAGCGTTATGGCCTTGTCCACAATCGGTATCAAGAGTTTAAGGAGGATGGTATTTTTATTCAGGACGAAAAACCTTCATTCTATATTTATAAAATTGTAAATCGCGATGGACTAGAATTCAATGGTATTGTTGCAGCGGCAAGTGTTGAGGATTATGCAAATGATGTTATCAAAAAACACGAGGACACTTTGGAATATCGCGAGATAATTTTTAAGGAATATTTAAAGACGGTTGGTTTTAACGCCGAAGCTGTGCTCCTCACCTATCCCGACAATCCGAAATTGGAGACGATTATTGATTTAGTGATGCAGAGCAGACCCGAATATGAATTTACAACTACGTATCGGGACACCCATTATCTTTGGAATGTGGATGATGAAGAGCTTCTTCAAAAAATTCAAGCTATTTACAGTGAAATCCCGGCTTTGTATATAGCTGACGGCCACCATCGCTCTGCCTCTTCTTATTTATTAGCGAAGGATTTAAAGGAAGAAAACCCAGATCATTCCGGCGATGAACCTTATAATTTTTTTATGAGCTTCCTAATTCCGGAAAGTGATTTGAAAATTTATGAGTTCAACCGTTTGGTGAAAGATTTGAATGGATTGAAAAAAGAAGAGTTTTTGATAAAACTCGATGAAAATTTCAGGATAGAAAATCGTGGGATGGAATATTACAAACCCTCGAAAAAGCATCATTTCAGTATGTATTTGGATGGAGAGTTTTACTCGCTTTATCTTCGGAAAAGCAAATATAAAGTCAATAATGCCCTAGAAGCACTGGATACCCATATTCTATTTGTGACTGTCTTAAAACCGCTGCTCGGAATTGAAGATTTGCGAAACGACCAACGCATAGAATATTCCCACGGAAAAAAAGATTTAGCATACGTGAAAACCGCCGTTGATTTCGGAGGTTTTTCGGTAGGTTTTGGTTTGGTTTCCGTAAGTACTCAAGAAATGAAAATGATTGCGGACGAAGGTTTGAAGATGCCCCCAAAAAGTACTTACATTGAACCGAAACTTCGAAGTGGGGTTACTATTTATGAATTTTGATTTGAGTAATGAGTAATGAGTAATGAGTAAAAATAATATTTCAGAAAATTTAAAAAAGTTTAATTCAGAATTATCTGAAAAGGTTACACTTGTTGCAGTATCCAAAACCAAACCTGTTAGTGATTTGATGGAGGCTTATAATGCAGGACAGCGTGTTTTTGGGGAGAACAAAATTCAGGAAATGGAGTCCAAATGGCAGGAAATGCCAAAGGACATTGAATGGCATATGATTGGTCATGTGCAGCGCAACAAAGTGAAATATATGGCACCTTTTGTGAGTTTGATACATGCTGTGGACAGTTTCAAGCTTTTGAATGAAATAAATAAGGAGGCCAAAAAAACGAGCGAACAATAAATTGTTTGCTTCAAATTAAAATTGCTGATGAGGATAGCAAATTCGGAATGCACGAAGCTGATGCGGCAAAACTTCTCGCTTCCGAAGAATTTAAAAAACTTCAAAATGTAAAAATTGTTGGCTTAATGGGAATGGCGACTTTTACTGATGATGAAAAACAGATTTCAGCAGAGTTTCAGAAATTGAAGAAAATATTTGATGAGTTCAAAGTTCAAAGTTCACAGTTAAAAGTTCTCAGTATGGGAATGAGCGGCGATTATAAAATTGCCATTAAAAACGGTAGCAATATGATTTGCATTGGCAGCGCAATTTTTGGCGAACGGAATTACAATTAATTAGCATAGAGAATAAAATTTTGATGTACGCAATTTTAGATATAGAAACAACTGGAGGAAAATACAATGAGGAAGGAATTACCGAAATTGCAATTTACAAGTTTGACGGCCACAATATTGTGGACCAATTTTCAAGTTTGATAAATCCGGAAAAACCTATTCAGCCTTTCGTTGTAAATCTTACAGGCATAAATAATGATATGCTTCGGCAAGCGCCAAAGTTTTATGAGGTCGCCAAACGCATCATTGAAATTACTGAAGGCTGCATTATGGTTGCGCATAACGCACTTTTCGACAATAGAATTCTTACTACGGAATTTGATCGATTGGGCTATAATTATGAAAAAGAAAGTCTTTGTACGGTTGAGCTAGCTAAAAAACTGATTCCAGATATGCCATCCTACAGTTTGGGGAAATTGGTGCGTTCGCTCGGGATTCCGTTAAGTGACCGCCACCGCGCACAGGGCGACGCTAAAGCAACGTTGGATTTTTTTAAAATGCTTTTGGCAAAAGACACTTCAAAAGAAATAATTACCGAAACACTTCGCAAAGACCCCAAAAAAAAGCTAGAGCCCAAGTTGTTTGATATAATTCAAAATATACCTTCAGAAATCGGAGTGTATTATATGCACAATGAAGCAGGAAAGGTTATTTATATTGGAAAAAGTAGAAATATCAAAAAAAGATTGCTACAGCATTTTACGAGCGATAACAAAAAGTCGAAAAAAATTCAATTGGAAGTTAAATCGGTTACTTTTGAAAAAACCGGTAATGAGTTAATTGCACATTTGAAGGAAAGCGAAGAAATAAAACAGAACAAACCATTATTTAATCGCTCGGTCCGTAAAACCTTATGTACCCACCAACTCACGTCATTTGTTGATAGTAAAGGTTATATAAATTTGAAGATTGAAAAAGCGGATGGTAGAAAAAAAGCTATTACCACATTCAGTAATTACGAGCAGGCAAAGTCAACACTTTTTAAAATAACAGATGAAAATCAACTTTGCCAAAAACTTACTGGGCTTGATACAACCCAGAAAGCTTGTTTTAATTATGCTATAAAAGAGTGTTTCGGAGCTTGCATTCAAAAGGAATCTGCAGAAGAATACAATACTCGAGTTAAATTTTTTTTAGAAAAAAGAAGTTTTGAAAACCAAAATATGCTGATTATTGATCGCGGAAGGGATATTGAAGAACGATCGGTAATTTTAATTGAAAATGGAATTTATAAAGGATATGGATTTTACAATCTAAATTATCAAATCAATAATCCAGAGATTTTAAAATCCATCATCAATCCAATGCATAACACTCTTGATGCCCAGCACATCATTCAGAGTTACCTGCGCAAAAACAAAGTGATTAAAACGGTAAACCTTTCAACCAATACTGTTAGTTAGGCTAAAGTTGCTTATTTTCGTAATTCAGCATTTTTATAATTGAAATCAACTAATAATAAATCTTGGCGTCACAAGCTTCACGAAATAATCTATGAAGCAGATACGCCCATGGGCAAGCTTTTCGATTTGGTATTGCTCGTTCTTATTCTTTTGAGTATCGTTTTGGTAATGCTGGAAAGTGTTAGTGAGATTGATGCAAAATACCATGATATACTCTATTTTGGAGAATGGGTCATTACCATATTTTTCACTATAGAATACATTGCTAGGATAATTACAGTAAAAAAACCGAAAGCATATATTTTCAGTTTTTATGGAATTATCGATTTTTTATCTACAATTCCACTTTATCTATCGCTACTTTTTGCAGGAAGCAGTTTTTTGCTTACTGTACGTGCATTAAGACTTTTAAGGGTTTTCAGAATATTAAAAATAACCCGTTATATTGGCGAGGCAACGAAATTAAGGAAAGCTTTAACCAACAGTAAAGCAAAGATTTTAGTTTTCCTTTTTGCAGTAGTCGTTATTTCTGTAATCACTGGCACGTTGATGTATTTAATTGAGGGTCCAGAAAATGGGTTCAATAGTATACCTATTAGTGTTTATTGGTGTATCGTTACCCTTACTACCGTTGGCTTTGGCGATATTGCCCCTGTGACGCCGCTGGGTCAATTACTGGCTACAGTAATTATGATTTTGGGTTATGGAATTATTGCGGTACCAACAGGAATTGTTAGCGCTGAATACACCAAAAGCATGGATAAAGCAGATGCTATGGATAAAGATTACGTTCACGTTAATACGCAAGCTTGCTTAAATTGTGGTGCACAGCGACACAGGGATGATTCAAAATTTTGCCACAAATGTGGTGACCGACTTAATCCTGAAAGTCATATAGAAACCTAATGCACTTAAAAAAACCATTGCTTATTTGCGTAGTTGGCCCTACCGCCATTGGCAAAACTTCTCTGGCAATAAAACTTGCAAAAGCTTTTTCGACGGAAATTATTTCGGCAGATTCTAGACAATTTTATAAAGAAATGTCCATTGGAACTGCTGTTCCTTCTCATAAAGAATTGGGAGAAGCTCCGCATCACTTCATTCAAAACAAAAGTATTTTTGAAGATTATTCTGTTGGTGATTTTGAACGGGATGCTCTTTTGCTTTTAAAAAATATTTTTGAAAAACATTCTATTGCAATAATGGTTGGAGGTTCTGGGCTGTATGTTGATGCTGTTATAAATGGATTGGATGAATTTCCGGAAGTAGCTTCGGAATTACGGGAGCAATTAAATAAAGAACTAAAAGAAAATGGAATTGAAAAACTTCAAAATGAATTGAAGAATGCTGATCCAGTTTATTTTGAAAAAGTTGATATTCACAATCCGCATCGTTTAGTACGTGCATTGGAAATATATCGAGCCACGGGAAAACCCTATTCTTCTTATCTTAAGAAAGAAAATACAGAAAGAGATTTCAGAACAATTTTTATTGGCCTAACTTCAGAAAGGGAAACAATTTACAACCGAATTAATCTACGAGTTCATCAAATGATTGAAGCAGGACTTATTGATGAAGCCAAATCACTTTATAAATACAAGGAAAAAAACGCTTTACAAACGGTAGGCTATCGGGAGCTTTTTGAATTTTTCGCTGGGAATATTTCAGAAAATGAAGCAATTTCTGAAATTAAAAAAAATACTAGAAGATTTGCAAAAAGACAAATCACTTGGTTCAAAAAAAATGAAGCCATCAGTTGGTTTGATTTTAATACGGACGCTTCAAAAATTATAAATTTTATAAAAGAAAAAAACGCCTAAAAAAAGGCGTTTTTTTTACACTTATCTTAATATATATTAGTTGTCTACTTCATCTTTAACAACCAATCGGAATCCTTCCCCATGAATGTTTATAATTTCAACACCATCGTCTTGACTTAAGTATTTACGAAGTTTAGCAATATAAACGTCCATACTTCTGGAGGTGAAATAATTATCATCTCTCCAAATTTTGGTTAGTGCAAGCTCTCGTGGCATCAAATCATTTTTGTGAAGAGCCAAAAGACGCAACAATTCGTTCTCTTTTGGAGAAAGCTTTATTGGAGTATTTTTATTATAAGTTAAAAAGCGCAATTTAGAATTTAAGTGAAAATTACCAACCTGAAATTCAAATTGCTTACTGTCAGCGATAGAATCAGTAGCCTTACGTTGTATTATGGCCTTAATTTTCATCAACAATACTTCACTGTCGAAAGGTTTGTTAAGGTAATCATCGGCACCCACTTTATAACCTTTCAATACATCTTCTTTCATCGCTTTTGCGGTAAGAAAAATAATAGGCACATCTTCGTTTTTTTCGCGAATTTCTTTCGCTAAAGTAAAGCCGTCTTTGTACGGCATCATTACATCGAGGATGCAAAGATCGAAATCGTCTTTTTTAAATTTTTCAAAACCTTCCATCCCGTTTTTAGCGTGAGTAACGTTATATTCGTTCATAGCAAGGTAATCTTTTAGTACTGTACCAAAGTTGGGATCGTCTTCAACAAGAAGGATTTTTTTGTTTTCTGTTTCCATAATTTTAAGATATTAAGTGTAGTTTTATTATAAAAGTGCTGCCTTTTCCTTTTTCGCTTTCCACGTATATTTCGGCATCGTGATCATCCAAAATACGTTTCACATAAGCCAGTCCAAGACCATGACCTTTCACATTGTGTATATCACCAGTATGCTCGCGATAAAATTTTTCAAATATTCTTTTTTGTACAGGTTTGGTCATACCCATTCCTTGATCTTTTATTTTTAATATAATGCTATTTTTTACATTTTCTGAATAGATATCAATTTTAGGTTCGTCTTCAGAATACTTTATTGCATTATCCAATATGTTTACAATCACATTACTTAAATGCGAATCATTTGCCAAAACCGTTGATTTCGATGCGCCGAAATGAGTATTTATATATCCCCCTCTATCTTCAACAATTAAACTAACGTGTGAAATGGAATCCTCAACAATTTCTTGCAAGCTCAATCTCTCTTTTGGCAAGTCCAATTCGTTTTTTTCAAGTTTTGAAATTCGCAACACGTTTTCCACCTGTGCATGCATACGCTTGTTTTCATCCCGAATCATTCCCAAATAGCGATCTAAAAACTCTCTATTGTCTTTAACCTTTGGATTTTTAAGTGAGTCCAATGCAAGATTAATAGTAGCAATTGGAGTCTTAAATTCGTGGGTCATATTATTAATAAAATCAGTTTTTATTTGCGAAATCTGCCTTTGTTTATAAATCTGAGATATTGCACTTGAATAGGCCAGTATTATTACAGCCGTAAATACCAATGAAAGAATTGCCATTCCTAAAATACTATTTAGGACAAGTTTTTCCTTTTCAGAAAAATTTACGTAGAGCTGGTAGTTGTTTTTGTTTTCATTTACGAAAAGTGGTACAACATACGTGCTCTCTTGGTCTAATTTAAAATCTTTTGAACGTACTTTAGTCTCAATATTATTACTGTAAATCGCGAATTCAAATTTGGAGTTTAACCCTCTCTCTTTTAATTCTTTATTAATCAATTCTGAAATTTGCTTCTCTTCTACCCTTTTATAAATTGGAGTAAGCATTGTTACATTTCCAACAAAGTTTTCGAACTGATTCCTTTCATAATCTTTTAGCCTATTGAATGTTTCAACTCCCGTGTCTGGTATAACGTTACCATCTAAACCTTTTGATATTTTAGTTTTTGTTTTTCTATTTGTCAGTTTTTTAAACTGAATAGTGTCGGCATCTGTATCTAAAAGACCAGATGAAAGTTTATAATCCTGCTCTAAAATACCGTCGGTAAAAATATATGTTTCATTGGTTGCCTTATTTTGAACTCTATATGCCAATTCTGTAAAAGTAGCATTATCAGGCACTTGAATACTATCAACATAGGAACTGTAAACTTCATAATAAGCTTCTACCTCTCGAAGTTGAATTTCTCTGGCAACGGACAAGAGCACATGTTTCACATTGACCGTAAACTGGTCAGTTTTGGTTCGGTATGCGTTAGCAATCCAATATCCCTGAACAAATACTATTCCCAACAATGAAAGGCTCATGAGTGCTATAAGCAATACGAATAGCTTTTTGTTCATTTCTCAAAAGTAAGATTTTAACATTTAGCCACTTTGTCATTTAACCAAATGTTAACAAAAGAAAAGGAGAAAATAAGGGGATAGTTTAGATTAATGATTTATGAATGGAGAAAACTTTCTGGCGGGTAACATCAATGTCATTATTTTCAATGATTATATCTGCCAATTGTTTTTTTTTTCATCGCTCCATTGATTTGCCATTCTTTGTTTTATTTCATATTTAGAGGTCTTATCCCTATCTATAATTCTATTAATACGAATTTCTTTGGGAGCGGTAACCAATATTATTAAATCACAATCTTTATAACCCCCGTTTTCAAAAAGTATAGCGGCTTCTTTTATAACATATGGACCGTTCTGCATGGAGACCCAGTTTTTGAAATGTAATGCCACTTTTGGATGAATGATATTGTTTACTGATTGCAATAAATTTTTATCGTTGAAAATTTTATCTGCAACATATTTTCGATTCAAACCATCATTGGTATAGGCTTTTTCCCCAAGAAGTTCTATTACTTTTTTACGAATGAATTTGGAGGAATTGGTTAATTTTTTTGCTTCAATATCGGCTATATAAACAGGTGTCCCGAGTTCGGCAAACATCTTTGCCACAGTTGTTTTTCCACTTCCAATACCGCCGGTTAGTCCAATGATTTTCAAAATCTGTATAATTTCAATTTAAAATGTGACTTATTTAAATACAAAAAAGTCAATTTTTTTAGGTTCAAAAACAACATTAATAACATTTTGAGGCTTTTTCTCAAGATAAGGAACCATAAAATTTTCTTCATCATTCCTTTTTGAATAATCGCAAACCACCCTAAAATTATCTTTCGAAATTTTGGCAAATTCATTAACAGAAACATCAAAAGAAACAGTTACATTATTTGGCACTAATTTCATCTCTAAATCTGGTGGCTGATTGATGATTTCAACTGGAAGGGTAAATTTTCCTTGTGAAAATTCTGCAACTTTCCATTTTACCTCTACTTTATTGGGTTTTATTGATGCTATTTCAGCATTTGGACTTGCTATTTTTGCTGTTTCAGAAATACTTTTTTCAATTTTATCCAAAGAAATCAATTCAGTTGCAATACTATTGATATCTTTCAAAATCACCGACGGACCTGAAATTGTAATGGAATCTGGAATAACTTTTATGCTGTCCACAGGTTTAAAGCCATTTTCAAAAGAAATCTTTGTTTTTGCAATTACGCGAACTTTTTTCAAAACAATTGGGTCTAAGTACACTTTCAATTCTTCTTCAGAAAGATTTTTGACCGCTAAATTTCTATTGAAATTGGAAGACACCAAACGCATTAATTCGTTTTTGGAAATTATAAAACTACGCTGCCCTTTGGAAAAGTAGTTTCCTACTTGAATATCAATGGTAGGCTTTTTAAATTTATAGAACAGAATTTCAAAACCGTTCGCGGTTAGATCGAATGTAATTTTCTTAATGCTATTTTCAGATAAAGCCGTAGTTTCAGGAATATTTTCATAGTTGATCTTAGCTTGCATAGTTGATGTAAACTCTCTGCTAAACTTGGTCAAAACCCAAAAAATAGTTGCAAGAAATAAAAAGAAAAGAAACCACTTTAGCTTTGAACTTTTATAATTTTTAAAGAATCCTCTAGACATATACCTTTTTTGGAAGTCACTAAAATTACTTAAAAAATAAAAAGGGAAATTGTTTCTCGGGATCTTTCTTCAAAAAATTTATAAAAAAAGAAGATTTTAAAAAAGCAATTCCGTAGCCAAAAAATTGAATGAAAACCGCTTTTATGGAAAGCAACCCGATATACAAACTTCTATTTTTAAAGGAAGAATCAACAAATATCAGTAAAAGGTATAATAGAAGTGGCACTAGGACAAAAGGTGTTATTATAAAAGAAAAAATGAGAGAAAGGAAAACGAAAAAAACAAATAATGTGGGAAACCAAAATGTAATCTTCGATGCGGAAGGGTGCCAGCTGTTGAGTATAGGACGCACAAGTCCAAATTTTTTAACCTGTAAATAAAATTTTTGCCAAGAAATTCGCCTTTTGTGATAAACAAATGCATTTGGCAAAAATGTGGTTTTATAACCTGCCTTTAAAATTCGTTGTGATAGATCTGGGTCCTCTCCTGGATGTATTTTTGCATACCCTCCAGTTTTTTCAAATGCCTCTTTTGAAATTCCCATATTGAAACTTCGAGGTTCAAAATTATTAATGCTTTTTTCATTACCCCTTATTCCTCCTGTAGTGTAAAATGAAGTCATTACATAATTTATAGCTTTCTGTAGGGGCGTAAATGTATTATGTGCAGCATCTGCCCCACCAAAACAATGATAATATGTATTATTAAGGAATGAATCTACAGTTGTAAGATAATGTGGCGGTAATAAACAGTCAGAGTCAAGAATTATATAATAATTTCCTTTAGCCTTTCTCATTCCAAAATTTCGGGAATTGCCTGCAGGAATTATTTTTAAAATAATATGAGATTGAGAGCTTTTTTGAAAATTTCTGAATTACATTTTCAGAAGTTTCTGATGAACCATCTTCCACTAATACAATTTCGAATTCCCCAGAAAAATCTAACTTTTTAAAACTCTCCAAAAGTTCCTTTATTTCTTGAGGACGGTTAAAAACAGGAATTACAAAGGAATATTTTCGCTCCATTGGGCAAAGTTAATCAAATAAAAAAAGCCACCCACTTTCGCGGATGGCTTTAAAAAATTTAAAATAAATTTATTGTTTAACAACTTTTTGGGTAAGTGTTCCTGCAGAAGTTTCAACTTTCAACAAATAAACACCTTGAGAAAGGTTTGAAATATTGATAACTCCATTATTGTAAGAAACCCTTGTCAATTTGCCCAATAAATCAAATACTGAAACTCTATTCACTTCAACAGAGGCAGGAACTTTTAGGTTCAAAACACTAGAAGTAGGATTTGGGTAAACAGAAATTTGAGACATCAAGTTACTTTGAACACTAAGAACGTCATCACCAACAACATTCATAACATAACTTTCCGGAGCAGCAATATCTCCTACAGGAGTAGGAACAGTTATTCCACAAGCCTCAGCTTTAAGGTAACTAGGTGCATTTTCACCAGCACCATTATTACCAGGAAAAAACGTTTGTCCTGTAGCGGTACCACCATCTGGAGCATTTACCTCAAATGCTACAATTGAACCAGCAGGTATCACAGCTACCATAGGCACACTAACTAAAGATAAATCATTAGCTGCACTAGCAATATGTGTAGCAGTTCCAATTAGGGTAAAAGTTGTAGCAAATTCCAAATCAACATTATCAACAGTATAAAGGTTTAGTATTAATTCCTTTCCTTCATCAGCTGAACCTTGACCAAATTCTACTGAAGAAACAACTACCGGATTGGTAATTCCAAAATCTGCCAAATCATAAGATCTATAAAAAGAATTCTCTCTGTATTCTCCACTACCAGATGACCAGCACGCAACACCTCCAGCACTTACAGTTTCAGAATCTACAGATTGCGTTAATAAAACCGGAGCTAATCTTACTGGCGCTTCATTATTTGTATTTGTAGTAGTAGGTGCGTCAGTATTACCTTGAATTTGTTGTGCGTTTACTGCAAAAGAAGCAATAACGGTAAAAAGCATTAAAGTAATTTTTTTCATAATTTTTAATTTGTTTTAGAAGTTAAATAAAAGTTTAAATAATTCTTTAAAGATATTAAAAAAAAACTAATGTAAAATATTATCTAAGAATTTTTTAAAGTTAAGTTCATAAAAAAAGCCACCCATAGTTAATGGATGGCTTAAGTTTAAAAAGAAATATACTATAGTTTCTTTTTCTTAATATAAAATTATTGCTTTAAAACTCTATAAGTACCTATCTGACCATTTACAGTAACTTTCATCAAATAAGTACCAGTGCTAAGCCCTGAAATATCAACAAGTGAAGTTGTTGCATTCACTCGGTTGTCGATCACTATTTGACCCAAAAGGTTATATAATGATACATTCTCGATATTCTCAACGCTCTTTAAGTTTAAAATACCATTGGTTGGATTCGGATAATAGCTGAAACCTTCAATAGTATTGTCGGAAACCGAAAGGTTTGTGCCGTCGATAACGATATCGGTAATCGCACCGCTGTTCAGGACGAACACGTAGTATGCCTGTCCGCCAAGGGTGAAGATCGAGGTCGAGGTGCCAGGAGCACACTGGTTACTGTTCTGGGGTACCAAAACAAGGTCCGTCTCAGTCGAGCTTTCATCTGGTGCCGTATAGAACGTTACTGAACTTGCTCCGCCTGGAGTTACGATACTAGCAATCGCAGTACCGTCGCCAGCGGCAACAAAGTTATACCAAACACCGTTGGCTCCCGTAAGGTCACAACCCTGTGGATTTCCATTCTCTGTGGTGGCCGCAGGCATCGCAACAGATGGGTCAGTATAAGGGAATCCTATCTCGTCAACGTCGATAGAATTCACAATCATGTCGTTCGGTGGAGGTGTAGGAGTACAATTAACATCTAAGCTAAAGTTTCCAGTAGCACCGCCAAATCCGTGAACAAGAATCAGGAAGGTTGTGTTCCCATTGGTAGGGAAGGTAACCTCACTCTGAAGACCGCAGGAGTCATCGTTACCCGCAACGCAGGTAAGCGGTGGCGCTCCACAGTCACCTGTGTATACCGATATCTTCGAGTCAAAGTCTGTAGCAGCGCAAAGCGAAATCGTAATGCTGCCAGCAAGACCGCTGGTATCTGCAAGACTATACCAAACTCCTGGGGCTGTTAGCGTAGTGCCGCAATCGCCCGCAACATTCGTGTCAAGCGTCGAACCAATTGTAGTACCAGTTATAGAGTCACCACAACCAACGGCTATCGCATTGCTGCAAAGATCATTTGCAGGTGGGTTGATACAAGTTACATCAAGGCTGAAATTTCCTGAACCGCTGCCGAAGCCCTCAACCATTATATAATAAGTCGATGTACCGTCAGAGAAGAAAGTAACCTCACTTTGAAGACCGCAAGAATCATCATTGGCAGCAAGCTCGTTTAGAAGGTCGCAATCATCATATACGCGAAGGAAAGAATCATAGTCCGTACCGCCGCCGCAAAGCGAGATCGTAACAGACTGTGGGGTTCCAGTACCAGTAAACTTATAGAAAACATCAGGGGCAGGATTGCCGCCTGAATCGGTAGCGGTCAAGGTCTCTCCAGTTACGCTATCGCCACATGATAAAGCTATGGCACCAGCACAATCGTCATAGGTTGCTCCTCCACCTAATGGGTCGCATTGGCCTTCAAAATTGTAAACAATATCATTTCCTGCAATAATTATCCAGGTTACGCCAGCATCCGGTGAAAAGAAAGCGTCAAAACCTTCAATGCTTGCTGTAGTGGAACTAATAAAACCACTTCCTGATGAAATAGTGGGAGTAAATACCACCCAATAGGTTGTTTCCACACCAGCCTGACCGGCAAGCATTTCAGGGGTGATATCAAAAACAACTTCTGAAATATCAAAACCAAAATTACTGCCAATGACCGCTTGAGATGTTGGTATTACAGCTGCCTGATTATTTATCAACGCACCAGGGGTACCAGCTAAGTCACTGTGGAAAGAAATGTCCGAAGAAATAATTGTTGAGCCTGGATTCGTCCAAATATCAACTGTTGCAGTATTTAAGGTAAAGTCTGTATCAGCAGGAACGGTGATATCAAACGCAATCCGCTGAGCCTGGTCAGAAGATGTAGTATACCCGTTTTCGAAAGCATTTTCAGGGTTGTCCTGAGCGCAAGGTCCACCACCACCGCCGCCATCACAGCTATAGGTTCTAAAAGTGTAATCAAATTGTGGAAATGAGCTATAATTATTTGCGAAAACATTACCTCCTGCATATATATCTGAAAGAGAGCCAGCCACACAAGGTAGAGCAACATCACCGTCTATAACAATATAATATGTACTTCCAACGGTAACATTCACAACTGGATCCCAGAAAACATCGGCCCAAATGGTTCCATCGGTTTGGCTAGTTCCACTTGCAAGCATGGTACCTCCAGCATTTGGAAGACCATCCCATAATGATAAGTTTACGTCTAATCCACTAGAGGTAGTTGTAAACATAATACCAGCACCCGCAGATTGTGCTTCAGTTGGCATATATGATTGGGCTAGGCCACCTTGATTAATGAATGCCATGCAAGTGTCTGTAAAGTCTTGATTTACTTCAATAATAGCGTTTGCGCAAGGCCCACCACCACCGCCAGGACAAACCAATCCTGATTCCGTGCTTTCTGTACCTCCAACCAATACGCCTTGAACAACAACTTCGCCACTACATGAAACCGTATATGCAGGAGTATTGTCACCAAAGGTTCCAATAAATTCTATATAAAACTCTAATGGTTCGTTTGCTGTTGTTACCATTTGGGTATCAGTATATGGAGGTCCACCATAAGGACCACCGCTCAATATTACAGCGCCCAAATTATCCCTCAATTCCCAAGTCACCTCATCACCAAAATTTGCAGTATCTTCTATAGTTACGGTCCATTCATTTCCGCCACCGCCGCCGCCAGCTTCTTCCCCAACAACATTCATGATCATATGGACGTTAGGAAATCCAATATCTGCTAAATTAGTGGGTGCAGTTATACTACAATCGGTAGCCGCAATCCATGAAACCCCTGTTTGACCAGCAGCGTTAGAACCAGGAAAAAAGGAGTTAGTAGCCCCTGCATTTATTTTCAATTCATAAACCATAATAGAACCCGCTGGAATAGTAGCAATTAAAGGAACTGAAACTATCGTTAAATTATCAGGTAAGTTTACAGAATAATTAGCTGTTCCCTGCAAAGTTAATGAACCGGGAAAACCTGTTGGAAAAGGACCTGCTGTTGAATATACATTCAATGTTAAAGCTACAGCCCCAGTAACTTGCTCCACCCCAAACTCAACATTTGTAACGTTAAAATCGCCAGATATACCAAAATCGCCATCAAGGTCAAAATCTCGGTAAAAACTGTTTTCAGTGGGAATACCTGCAGCATTACATGTTATCGACCCCGCAACAATATTTTGGGAAACACTGTGTGTAATTACAACAGGCACCAAATTATTGTTTAAAGAATTAGACTGCACATTCTTTGATGCAGTTCCTGCAGGAGCATTTATAGATGCGCCCCAAGTATTAACTGATGGAGTAAAAGATGCTTTACCATTCAATTTTCTTGATGGTTGGGAAACTTCTTTTAATGCGGTCGCAGATCGGGTTTCCGAAAGTCCGAATGTAGAGCGAGACCTATCATCATTCTTAATCTGTTTTTCCTTTTTAAAGGAAACAGGATCCTTAGACCCTATAGCTTTTGCATTTGTCTGGCTGAACCCAATAGCACAGACAAAGAACAAAATTAACATCGTAATTTTTTTCATAATAAAATAGTTTAGTTAGTATTGATTTTTAAGCAATTAAATCTATTCCAAAAAAAGAACAATTCAAAGTTTTTGATAAAAATAATCACAATATATTTATAGATACTTAATTTAAGTAACCGTTTTTAAATGTATTTTAAAACAAATCCCTTCAATTAATATCAATTTTTCAATTTCAGATTAGAGTGTGTACACACATTCATAAATAGCATATCTCATAGAAATCTATTTTAAAAAGATTTCTAAAAAAACCACCCGCAAATTGCGGGTGGCTCAAATTAAAATTTAAGTTTTAAAAGTTACTGCTTTAAAACTCTATAAGTACCTATTTGACCATTTACAGTCACTTTCATCAAATAAGTGCCAGTGCTAAGCCCTGAAATATCAACAAGTGAAGTTGTTGCATTCACTCGGTTGTCGATCACTATTTGACCCAAAAGGTTATATAATGATACATTCTCGATATTCTCAACGCTCTTTAAGTTTAAAATACCATTGGTTGGATTCGGATAATAGCTGAAACCTTCAATAGTATTGTCGGAAACCGAAAGGTTTGTGCCGTCGATAACGATATCGGTAATCGCACCGCTGTTCAGGACGAACACGTAGTATGCCTGTCCGCCAAGGGTGAAGATCGAGGTCGAGGTGCCAGGAGCACACTGGTTACTGTTCTGGGGTACCAAAACAAGGTCCGTCTCAGTCGAGCTTTCATCTGGTGCCGTATAGAACGTTACTGAACTTGCTCCGCCTGGAGTTACGATACTAGCAATCGCAGTACCGTCGCCAGCGGCAACAAAGTTATACCAAACACCGTTGGCTCCCGTAAGGTCACAACCCTGTGGGTTGCCATCTTCAGTAGTTGCGGCAGGCATATGTACTCCGGGATCAGTATAAGGAACACCTATTTCATCCACATCAATAGAGTTTACTATCATATCGTTGGGTGGAGGTGATAAAGCACAAGTTACGTCTGCTTCCCATCCTGCTCTAGGCACAGAAGAATCACTCAAAAACACGAAAGTAAGTGCACCACTTGAATGACTTGATGTAAATGGTCCTATAATGCTTGTTCCATAAAAACCACCTGCTGGGAATCCACTATTTGTTGGTGGATTTCCGCTTGATATTAATGGAGATGAAGTGTCCGGACCATCATACACATAAAGTGCATCCCAAGTTTCTTCAACATCAAAAGCAGTGAAAGTAACAGTTACTTGTTCGCCTGCATTCACAGGGTTGATTACTGTAGTAACATTTTCGTTGTCTTGATAATTAGCGCCAGGGCCTCCTGTATCATAAAACTTACCACCACAAGAAGGTGGGGTAGCAAATGTAACTGGTCCAGCTAACTGGCTCAATCCATCTGTATCACAGTCTGCAACCACATAGAAATCATAATTAAAACCACCGCTCAAACCTGTTGCAGTTGCAGTAGTTGTACCAGCAGGTACAGTTCCAGTTGCAACTGGTGGATCACTTACCGGATTGTCACCTTGAACGAAAACATACCAAATATAACCATTGCTTGCATTAGGCTCAGCAGTCCAAGAAAGGTCTGCGGAATCAGGTGCAATGTTTGTAACCGCAAGGTTAGTTGGCTCAGGACAAGCTGGCGGAGGAAGTGTTTCTCCTATAGATACCCATGCAACTTGAGTAGTTACTGCAGTAGTAACAATTGGCCCAATTAAAGTTGATGCGCCATTAGTCACATTTACAGAGCGCCATTCCGCAGCAAAAGTAGCATTGTTAAAAGCCGCCATATATACAGTATCAGTAAGCGCGTCATAACACATTCCTTGACCAAAATTGGCGTCAAAACCAATATTACCAATAAGTGTTGCGGTAGCAGTTGCAAGATCTATTGAATACAAATTATCCGTTACTACCTCATAGGTATATCCTACTCCAGCACCATCAATTGCAAGTGCAATCGGGAAATTTCCTGGAGGAATACCTGTTGCGCCCACTAATGTTGCCGAAACTGCAACTGGATCTATTGTGTAAAGATCTGCACCTGCAATAGCATATAAAATTCCTGAACTTTGGTCAAATTCCATACCTACCCAATCACCAGGGATACTTCCTAATGAAGTATAGAAACCACTTTCTACATCAAAAGAATAAAAATTACCGCCATTGTCCAAAGCATAACCAGTAGTTGGATTTGCAGGATCAATTGCACCGGCATTTTCAAAAAGAGCAGGATTTGTTATTGGAGAATTCCCAAATACTTCAACCATAGATGGATCAGAAACTGGGAAACCTATAAGCTCAAAATTGCCATTATTTACGCCATAAGCAGTGTCAAGCACGCCGCCACCGCCGCCCCCAATAGGTTCGCATTGACCTGAAAATTCATAAACTTGATCAGATCCTGGTAAAGCTACACCCCAAGTGGCTCCATTATCTAGAGAAAAAGCTCCGTCATTTCCAACAGTAGACGCGGTGCTAAATTCCCAAAATGAACCATTTGCAGTTGTATTATCAACGTATATACTTATCCAGTAAGTTGTTGTCACGCCCGCTTGTCCATTTAGCACTTCAGGAGTAATATCAAAATTTAGATCTAAAACATCTAAGATTGGGCTAGCAGGAAAGTCTCCAATAACAGCTTGTGAAGTAGGTACAACACCTGATAATGTAGCTATTACATTGGAAGGGTCTGGAAGTCCAGCAAGATCACCATATATAGTAATATCCGCAGAAGCAATTACCTCTCCATCAAAAACTAACCAATTAGCCTGAATTGCCTCCAAACTAAAATCAGTATCTGCAGCAACAGTAATATCTGCAGCTATAACTTGAGCCGTATTATTAGAAGATGTAAATCCATCCTCAAAATTATTTGAAGGGTTACTTTCACTGCAAGCAGTTCCGCCGCCGCCACCACCGCAAGTAGCAGTACCAACACCACTAATAGTAGTTGTAAATGCTCCAAAATCACCTGCACCAAAACCTGTTGTAATAATATAATATTCAGTTCCAGCAGTAAGGTTTATATCTAAAATTTGAGAAGTGCCAAGACCTCCTGGCCCATCATCATCACCAGCAACAAAATTTGTGGTTTGATCTAATGGGTCAAAACATGTTTCATATAAGAATAAATATCCGTCCCAAGCTCCACCGTCTTGATCACTATCAATTGTATAAAGGCCTGAAACATCTACGGTAAAAGGACCATAAACGTCATAAGATACAGGGCCAAGACCAGAACAGCAGGTTCCGTCAGCAAATGGACGATCCCAAATATCACTACTAGTGGCATCATCTGGAGTTACATCACTTAGGTTACAATCGCTTACTATTGGGCAACCGCCACCACCTCCAACAAGGTCTCCGTATATTACGAAAGGCATACCCTGTGGTGTGTTGGAACCTGCATCAATAAGTGGAGCCCAAGCATTTGAAGCTCCTAAAAATTGTATTGCATTTCCAGTAGTAGCATTCCCAGTTATTGCAATCGGTGGTGCCCATGGTCCTGAAGCTCCACTACCTGCAAAGGTATAATCAATCCAGTAAGTACCAGCAGATAATGATAAACCTGTAGTGTTTGCTGTTACTCTTTGAATTTCTCTATTGGTTGCACCCGGAGCACTTTCTAATTGTCTAAAGGCATTTGTGGCAGCAGCAACATCTAACACATTTGTTGTAAGGTCACCCCAAATCACCGTAGCTCCACCACCACTTGGGTCACCATCCCAAACTTGCATATAAACTGCGGTAATAGATGGTGCAATAGATCCAGTTTGATATGCAAATACATCGATAGATGTAATATCATATGTATCGGTAAGTACTACTTCATCAGCCATACGGTTATTAGCAGTAAACTGTGCTCCTGCACCAAATAAACTCATTGCCAAAGAAGTGTCCTCAAGCAAGCTAACGTCTGGAGTTCCAGCTATGTTAAAATATGGTCCATTGTCATAAACAATAGCATTTGGAGATTTTGAATAAAACCTTCCTGTAAATGGAACATTAGCATTTAGATCAAAATTCCTCTTTCCATTGTTGATTTTTCCAGTTGTCTCGCCAACAGAAGATACACTTCTATTTTTGTAAGCTGCAGGAAGTGCTACATTATTCGAAGATTTTCCGCTATTTGAAAAATCCACAAATAAAGGAGTGTACTTCACATTGGTTGATGCCTTCTCAGGACTTGCTAAAGAAATATTTTTCTCTTTAGTTTCTTTTAAATTGGCAGTTTTTGGCGATTTACTTTTAAAGTAAGACTGCAACAGTTGCTGCTCCTCTTTTGAAAAATATTCCGAAATGGAACCATTTTTGCTTCCAAGATTCTGATACCTAGTCAGCAATTCCTGAATGGAAGCGGCAGGTTTTTTTTGATTTTCCACGGTCGAGGTCCCAGAATTGGATCGCGAGGTAGAGGATTGAGTAACTTGAGCATTCATCGTTAGCGCGAGCATACCGACGAAAAGCCCAATAATAGTACTTCTTCTCATAATTTAATAAATTTTAGTTAATAATCCCCTAAAAGTATCTAAAAAAATGTTAATCGCAAAACTTAATCTATACAGTTTTAAAACTATTCCACAAAAAATAGCCCAATAAAATTGGGCTATTTAAAAATATTTTAAAAAGAAGATTTAATTTTTTTCTACGAAGGCTTCCATAACGGCATCGCTTACACCCATATTGGAAAAACCTCCATCATTATACAAATTTTGAAGCGTTACGCGCTTGGTTAAATCACTAAACATTGCAATTGTATAATTTGCGCAATCCAATGCTGTTGCATTACCCAAAGGTGACATTTTATCAGCATAGCTTATAAACCCATCAAAACCTTTTACGCCCTGCCCTGCCGTAGTTGGGGTTGGCGATTGTGATATCGTGTTCACACGTACTTTTTTATCCTTTCCGAAGAAATATCCAAAACTACGCGCTATACTTTCCAAATAAGCTTTGTTATCTGCCATATCATTATAATCTGGGAAAACACGCTGTGCGGCCATATACGTCAAAGCAATAATGCTACCCCACTCGTTCATGGCATCTTTTTGGTAAAGCACTTGCATTGTTTTATGAAAAGAGCCTGCGGAAACATCCCAACCCTTGTGTGTAAAATCATAATTCTGTGTGGTGTAATGATTTCCTTTTCTAACATTGATGGACATGCCTATAGAATGCAAAACAAAATCCAATTTACCTCCTAATATTTCGGTTGCCTTTTCTACCAAATTTTCAAGATCTTCAATGCTTGTGGCATCAGCTGGAATGATTTCAGAATTTGTCTTTTCAGCAAGTTCTTTTATTTGCCCCATCCGCATAGCTATTGGCGCATTTGTAAGCACAAACTTTCCACCTTCTTCGTGCACACGCTCTGCAGTTTTCCAAGCTATTGAATTTGCATCCAACGCCCCAAAAATGATTCCCCGTTTTCCTTTTAGTAAATTATAAGACATGTTTTAATGTTTTTATGGTTGAATAGTTTTTTAAAATTTTGAAAAGTAAAGATACATTTTAATTCAATAATTCTTTTGCATTGGCTATCGCAGCTTCCGAAACATTTTTGCCACCCAGCATCTGTGCTATTTCCACAATGCGCTCTTCTTGGCTCAAGATTTTTAAGTGCGTTGACGTAACATCGTCGTTATCCTCTTTGAAAACTTTAATATGCTGATCGCCTCTTGCTGCAATTTGCGGCAAATGCGTAATGCTCAAAATTTGCATTTTCTTGCTCATTTGATACATAATATCTGACATTTTATTTGCAACTTCCCCTGAAACTCCCGTGTCAATTTCATCAAAAACAATGGTCGGCAGTTTTTTGTATTCTGCCAAAACCGCTTTTATTGAAAGCATAATTCGGCTCATTTCACCACCCGAAGCAACTTTCTTTAATGGTCCAAATGCCAAACCTTTGTTCGCCGTAAAAAGTAATTGTAGCGAATCCGTTCCGGTATTTTTAAAATCTTCGGAAGCGGAAAGCTCAAATTGAAATCGGGCGTTTGGCAAGCCCAAAGGCAATAATGTTTCTTCCAATTTTTTCTTTAAAATCGGAATTGCTTCCGCTCTCTTATTATGAAGTTCTGCAGAAGTTTTCAGCGCCGTTCTCCGCAATTCTCCTTGCTGCAATTCCAAAGATTCAATTTGGTCGTCAAGACCCAAAGTTGTATTTACCCTTTCTTCAAGCGAAGCTTCAATTCCAATCAATTCTGAAACCGTGGAAACAGCATGTTTTTGCTGAAGTTTATAAAGTGTCTGCAATTTTTCATTTATCTGAAAAAGCATTTCAGGATCTGCTTCAATTTTTTCAGCGGAATCAGCTACTTCATTTGAAAGATCCTCCAATTCAATGATTACGCTATTCAATCGCTGCCAAAAATTTTCAAAAGTTTTTGAAAATTCTTTTATCCTTCCCAATACAATTCGGGCTTCCTTTGCAGTCTCCAAAATGCCGATTTGCTCTTCATCAAAAAGTTTGTTTACTGCCGCCAAAGACTCTTGAATTGCTTCGGCGTTGTTTAGCGTTTCGTATGTTTCCTCAAGCTCTTGTTGGTTTATTTTTTTTAAACCAGCCTGTTGAAGTTCGTTGTATAGAAAGGTGTTGTAATCTAATTCTTTGGAAGCGCTTTCCTTTTGATTTTTTAATTTTGAAAGTTCTTCCGAAATTTTTTTGAAACGCTCCAATTGAGTTTTAAACTCTTTCAAAAGCAAATCATTGTTAGCTAAAGCATCAATTACTTCCATTTGAAAGTTTTCAGAAACCACTTCCAAAGTTTCGTGCTGGCTGTGGACATCAATTAAATATGGCGATAGCGCTTGAAGCTGAGTCAGTGCCACTGGAGTGTCATTTACAAATGCTCTAGATTTTCCGCCGGGCAAAATTTCTCGGCGAATAATTGTTTGTGATTCAAAATCTAAATCATTTTCTTCAAAAATATTTTCCAAAGAATAATTTCCGATGGAAAAATGGCCTTCAACAACACACTTTTTTGAAGCATCTTTTACGCTACTTAAATCGGCCCTTTTTCCCAAAAGAAGCGCCATTGCTCCCAAAAGTATTGATTTTCCTGCGCCGGTTTCTCCCGTAATAATTGTTAACCCTTCATTAAATTCCACGCGAATATCTTCGATAAGCGCATAGTTTTTTATGGCAAGTGTGGTTATCAATTTAGAAATTAGATTTTAGATAATTAGATTTTCGGATTGAGAACTTCAAAATAATGAATAATTTCAGAATGCGAAAGAATCCATTTTAAATTTTGAACTTATAAATTTAAAAGAAAGAAATTAATCGACTAAGTGTGTTTCAAAGAAAATCTAGAATTTTATCTCAGCCCAATTGGTTTGTTTTGTAGGCGCTACTTTGTTCAAGTTTTCGATCAATTTAGTAATGTCAACCTGCGGACCTCCACTGAAAATTGCTTGTATTTCGTCGCTTTTCGCATCAAAGAAAGTACGTACTAAATATGAATTTGGACGTCTGTCATTTATGTTTTTCAATTTTTCAATAGATGCAGCAATTTTTTGTTTCGCCGTTTTAGGGTCAGCTGCCATAATATCCATTCCCTCTCTGTGGTATTGGTACATTGCATCGTGAAATTCCTTATAGACTTGCGAAATTAAAGCATCATTGTATCGATATCTAGATTGGTTGCCATCGCTCGCTTTCCAACCCTGAAAATTACTTGAAGCTGCTGTATTGGTTATTTGCTTTGCAATTTCAAAATAAGCTTCGCCGCCATTTGGAGTATAAGTATCAGCATCTAAACCTAAAATAGTGTACACGTGAAATGCAACTACAGAAACCAAGTTTGAATTAAAAGTGTTTATGTTGAAATTTAAAGGCTCAAATTCTTTATAATTAAATGTTACTTGCCTGTCAAAATAGTTATAAACAGGGCTGTCATAGGTGGAATCAAAAATAGGACGCGAGGATTGTATCTGTAAGGTTGCAGTAAAACTATCGGTGTCATATTGACTTATAATCAATGACATATTACAATCAATTCGCTCTTGATTTTTATAAGTTTTGTCCGTCCATTTTGTATTGGATACAAATTCACGCAATTGGGTTTCAAGAGTACGGAAAATTTGTAAATTGGGAAGTCCGGTTTGTTCCGCATCAATTGTTATTGTACAGTTAAGTTCTTGGCTCTTTGCAGAAAGCACGGAGATTGTGCAAAATATGAAAAGTAAAAATTTACGCATGGATCTGTTCTATAATATATTCTAAAATATCGTTAGCTACTTCTTTTTTTGATTTAACAGGAAAAGGCATCACTTTATTGTCTTTACCAATTAAAGTAACCTTGTTGGTATCGGTTTTAAAACCCGCGCCTTCGTCCCGAAGCGAATTTAAAACAATTAAATCTAAATTCTTTTTTTTGAGTTTCAATTTTGCGTTTTCTTGCTCATTTTGCGTTTCCAAAGCAAAGCCAACCAAAAATTGATTTTTCTTTATTTCGCCAAGCGAAGCAAGAATATCTTTGGTTTTTGTAAGTTGAAGTGTAAAACTTTCTTCTTTCTTTTTTATTTTTTCCGAAGCAATTTCTGAAGGACGATAATCTGCAACCGCTGCGCTTAAAATGGCAACATCACTTTTATAGAAATATTTGTGTGCTGCCTGATACATTTCTTCGGCTGAAGTAACAAGAATAATTTTAATGAAATCGTTTTGAAGTTTTAACGCGGTCGGGCCTGAAATTAAAACAACCTCAGCGCCAAGTTTGGCAGCTGTTTCAGCAATTGCAAAACCCATTTTTCCGCTGGAATGATTTCCTATAAAACGAACGGGATCAATGGCTTCATACGTGGGTCCAGCTGTTATTAAAAATTTCTTGCCTCGAAGGGGAAGTTTTTTCAGAATATCATTTTCCAAAAAAGACACAATTTCTTCCGGTTCTGGCCATTCTGCCCTGCCCTATCAAACCGCTTGCAAGTTCGCCAAAAGCTGCTGGAATTTGAATATTTCTGAAGCTATTTAATTTCTCAAAAGTTTGCTCTGTTGTTGGATGTTGATACATATCCAAATCCATCGCTGGGGCGTAATAAACGGGACATTTTGCAGAAAGATAGCACGCCAATAAAAGATTGTCGCTAGTGCCATTCGCCATTTTGGAAAGCGTGTTTGCAGTTGCTGGAGCTACCAAAAACAAATCAGCCCAAAGGGCCAATTCTACATGATCGTTCCATTGGGCATTCTCGTTTTCTTCATTTGTAAAGGAAGAAAATACTTCGTTTTTTGAGAGTGTTGAAAGAGTGAGCGGCGTAACAAATTCCTTTGCGGAAGTAGTCATTACAACTTTTACGTTGGCTCCTTTTTTCACCAAAAGCCTAACTAAAGATGCTGCTTTGTACGCGGCAATCCCGCCGGTAACGCCAAGCAAGATATTTTTCCCGTTCAAAACAGACATTTGTTATGTTTCTGGTTTATAGTTTAAAGTAAAAGCCGAATCGACTCTTCACTTTTAACGATTAACTTTTTACTCTTCAACTACTTCGTCAGCAGTATTTCTGTAGTAGATTTTATTCTCCAACCACTCTTGTACAGCCAAAGCGTGTGGTTTTGGAAGTTTTTCGTAAAACTTGGAAACTTCTATTTGTTCCTTATTTTCGAAAATTTCCTCCAAACTGTCGTTATAAGTTGCAAACTCGTCAAGTTTTTCAAGAAGCTCTTTCTTTATATCGCCGTTGATTTGCGATGCTCTCTTCGAGATAATCGAGATAGCCTCATAAATATTATTAGTTGGCGCATCGATCAAATTTTTATCAACTGTAACAGTATTGATTGGTGCTTCTGAATTTTTAATGTCCATAATATAATTAATTAAATAGTGGGTTCTGTTTCTATTGGTACAACTTTGCTCTCAATGTCCTGATATATTTCAGTCGCTTTTGGAGCCAAATCTGTATCCTTATAATATTTCATAAAACTATTGTAGTGCCCTTTTGCGGTAACGAGACGTTCCTGCACTAACACAGAAATACTGTTGATTGCAAGTTTATAGGATGCCTCAAACCTTCCATAAAAGGCTTCTTTTCTAAATTTTGAGCCTGGATGATCGGTAACAAAATTATCAAAAGCGCCAATAGCCGCTTTGTAATCTTCTACCCTTAAATACTGTTTAGCAACCTCATAATCCTTCTTTTCCAATTTATCCCTAAGTTCAGCTACAAGTGAATTTGCCTCAATTCTTTTAGGGGAATTTGGATATTTATTGATGAATTCCTGTAATTTTTCAAGACCTTTATCGGTATCTTTTTGATCCAAGGAATATCTAGGGGAAAGTTGATAAAAGCTTTTTGCGGTTTTAAAAGAAGCAACTTCTATACTATCACTTTGCGGATACGCTTGCGTAAATCGCTCAAACTGATACCCGGAAAGATAATAATCTTCTAAATTGTAATAGGTGTTTGCGTATATAAACATCAACTTTTCACCCTGTGGCTTTCCACGATATGATGGTACAATTTGCTCCATCAACTTTAAAGCTTTTTTGTATTTGCCTTTTTGGTAAAGAGAATTCTGCTAAAGCATATTTTTTTCCCATATCATCCTTTCGAAGCACCTGTTGGTATTCGCTACAAGACGAAAGTAAAATAGTAAGGCAGAGTAAAATAAAAAGTGGTAATCGCATGGGCTTAAAAAACATCGTGCAAAAATAGGGAATTAAACATGATTGAACAAACTTATTATTTGGCTAAAATATTGCTCTGAAGACTTTTATTTGCAAGCCTTTTGAAATATTTAACTTCCAAGCTAAAAGATTTATTTTAGAAATTTTTAGTGAAAGAATCTATTTTACTTCTTAAACCATCGCTAACTCCCACCAAAGGAAGGCGTACAGTGTCGCCACAAATTCCCAAAGATTTGAAAACCGCTTTTATTCCAGCGGGATTTCCTTCTGCAAAAATATAGTCGATTGCAGGAGCAATTTTATAGTGGATTTCATAGGCTTCATCAGTTTTTTTATCCAAACCGAGTTTCACCATTTTTGAAAATTCCTTCGGGAAACCTTCACCAATCACAGAAATAACTCCCGCCCCACCCGCAAGAACCATTGGAAGGGTAACCATATCATCCCCAGAAATTACAAGAAAATCTTTTGGGCAACCGGAAATCAATTTCATTGCTTGAACAATATCGCCCGCAGCTTCTTTTATAGCTACTAATTTTTCGAAATCATTCGCCAATCTAATTACAGTTTCCGGAAGCATATTTGAAGCAGTTCTTCCCGGAACGTTATACAAAAT
Source organism: uncultured Flavobacteriaceae bacterium (assembly GCA_963716065.1). Taxonomy (GTDB): domain Bacteria; phylum Bacteroidota; class Bacteroidia; order Flavobacteriales; family Flavobacteriaceae; genus Aequorivita. The sequence continues at coordinate 3,170,889 of OY970287.1, read as the reverse complement.
TATTGGCAACGGGGCTACTTTCGCAATCGCTGCAAAATGCTGATAAATTCCTTCCTGTGTAGGTTTGTTGTAATATGGAGAAACCGAAAGAATTGCAGTAAAAGCTGAAAGATCGCGGGTTTTCATTTCCTCAATAACTTCCATTGTATTGTTTCCGCCGATGCCCAAAACCAAAGGCAATCTTCCATTATTTACAGAAATAACGGTATCAATAACAAGTTGTTTTTCTTGTTTTGAAAGCGTTGCGCTTTCGGCAGTTGTACCCAAAACGACCAAGTAGTCAATTCCATTTTCAATATTGAAATTCACCACATTTTTAAGCCCTTCCACATCAACTGAAAAATCGCTTTTAAAAGGTGTGATTAGTGCTACTCCGGTTCCTATTAATTCTTTCATATTTCATGCCCGCGAAGGCGGGTATCTTTTGAGGTTAAACTTAAATCTTTATTTGATACTGTTGATACTGTTGATACTGTTGATACTATGGATTCTATTATTAAATTTCTTCGCTCATCCGTCATCCGTCACCTAAATCTTATTAAAGATTTGTAAATATTTTTTTACTTCCGCCTTAAAAAGCTCTTGTTTTTGAACGTCAACCGAAAGCAACAAATCATAAATTCTTTCATCTGCCCCATTAAACCCAATCTTAAATTTCGCTTTGCTCTGTGCCACCATTGCACCTAAAAACTCCTGCTTATCCTTATAGAAACCAATCAGCACATCAAAAGGGATATCGAGAAATTCTCGCGCATATTGGTTATCAATTTCCCCTCGCCAACTGAACTCTTTATTGGTTATTTGGTTCTGCCGAAGCGATGGAATCTTCCTCCTCGTTTCCACAAAAGTGAAAACTTTTACATCCTTTCTTTGTAAACCTAGTTCAACTCCAAACTCATAAAGCATTTCAAAATCGTCAAAAAAAGCTTCATCCACCAAAAACCCCAAATATTTTAAAGGAGAATTTCGTTGCGAAATGTCCCGTTCCTTTAGTTTTTTTTCGGTGTGTTTTTTTAAGGAATGATGTTTTACTTTTTTCAACATAGAACGTCAATCAATTTGGCTGCAAAAATAGGTTTTTTCAATTCTTTCTTTATTTCGTTTATGAAATCATTTGCAAAAAATCGTCTTCGGAAATTATGTTCACTCCTAAACTTTCAGCCTTTGTTTTTTTGCTCGGACCCATATTTTCGCCCGCTACCACATAATTCGTTTTTGCAGAAATGGAACTTGAAATCTTTCCGCCATTATCCTCAATCAGCTTTTTCAATTCGTCCCGCGAAACTTTTGTGAAAACACCCGAAACTACAAACGTATTCCCATTTAAAGTATTGGTCTGGTTTGCAAGTTTTTCTGCGGAAATTTCCAATTGAATGCCATAACTTTTTAACCGTTCAATAGTTTCAATATTCTCTTCGGAAGCAAAAAAGGAAACCACGCTTTGGGCGATACGCTCGCCAATTTCATCAACGGTCACCAACTTCTTCCGAAGCATTTTTCAATGCATCAATTGTTTTGTAATGTTTCGCCAGTTTTTTTGCAACCGTTTCGCCAACATAACGGATTCCCAAACCGAACAGCACTCTTTCAAAAGGAATTTGCTTTGATGCTTCAATTCCTTTTATTATATTTTCAGCACTTTTCTGCGCCATTCTTTCCAACGGAATTATCTGTTCTTCCTTCAAAAGATACAAATCGGCATAATTATTAATCAAACCATTATTTACCAAAAGAGCAACGGTTTCACCACCCAAACCTTCAATATCCATCGCCTTTCGGGAAATGAAATGCTGTATGCGACCAATAATCTGTGGCGGACAACCGTCAAAATTTGGGCAGTAATGTTGCGCTTCGCCTTCGGTTCGCACCAAAGTTGTTCTGCATTCGGGGCATTCGGTTATGTAATTTGTTGGATTAGAATTTGGATCGCGATGAGTAAAATCTACTCCAATAATCTTCGGAATAATCTCTCCGCCTTTTTCAACAAAAACAGTATCGCCTTCACGAATGTCAAGTTTTTCAATTTGATCGGCATTGTGAAGCGATGCGCGTTTTACAATGGTTCCCGCCAATTCCACAGGCTCCAAATTTGCAACCGGCGTGATTGCGCCCGTTCTTCCAACTTGATATGTAATTTGGTTTAAAACAGTGGAAACTTGCTCTGCCTTAAATTTATATGCCATCGCCCAACGTGGCGATTTTGCAGTGTAACCGAGTTCTTCCTGTTGTTGCAAATTGTTCACTTTTACAACAACCCCATCCGTTTCGTATGGCAATTCGTGGCGATGGATATCCCAATAATTTACAAATTCCAAAACCTCATCCAGATTTTTCGCAAGCTTTGCCGCTTCGGGAACTTTAAAACCCCAATCGCGGGCTTTATCCAAACTTTCAAATTGGGTTTTTATGGGAAGCCTTTCGCCTTTTAAACTATATAATAAACATTCCAACGGACGTTTTGCAACCTCAGCGCTATCCTGCAATTTTAAGCTGCCGGATGCTGTGTTTCTAGGATTTCTGTAAGGTTCTTCTCCAGCCTCTACCCTTTCGGCATTCATTTTTGTGAAACCTGCAAAAGGCAAGACAATTTCGCCGCGAATTTCAAAAAGCGATGGAAAATCGCCTTTCAATTGCAATGGAACGGAACGAATCGTTTTTACGTTTGCGGTAACATCATCGCCCTGAAAACCATCACCACGAGTTACCGCTTTTTTCAACACTCCATTTTCGTATGTCAAACTTATTGAAGCGCCGTCGTATTTAAGTTCGCAGGTAAATTCCACTTTTCCGTCAACGGCTTTTTCAATTCGTTTTTCCCAATCCTCTAAATCTTCCTTTGAGTAGGAATTGTCCAAAGAATACATTCTGTAAACATGCGGAACGGTTTCAAAATTCTTTGTGATTTCGCCACCAACGCGCAGTGTGGGCGAATTGGCATCATAAAATTCAGGATGCGCTTTTTCCAATTCTTGAAGCTGCTCCAGTTTTTGGTCAAACTCAAAGTCGGAAATCGTTGGTTTATCGAGTACGTAATAATTATAATTATGCTCGCGAAGTTCGTTGCGAAGGGTTATGATTTGCTGCTCATTGTTCATACAACAAATATAAAATTTTAAAATTTTTGCAAATGGTTTTAAGCTCTATTTTCATTCAGCCACTTTGGAAGTTGCGGCGCTTTAAACTCCTCCATCTTTTTAAGAAGAAATAATGGATTGGAATCTACCAAAAGCAGATTGTAATTTTCAATGGTAAGAAATCCTTTGCGAACCATTGTTTCGAGCATTTTAATTAAATCGTCGTAAAAACCATTTATATTTAAAAGCCCAATCGGTTTTTGGTGCAAGCCAAGTTGAAGCCAAGTAATAATTTCGAAAAGCTCTTCCAACGTGCCCATTCCGCCGGGAAGTGCTATAAAACCGTCACTTGATTCTTGCATTTTCATTTTGCGTTCGTGCATGTTTTCGGTAGTGATAAGCTCGGTTAGACCGAGATGCACAACTTCTTTTTTCTTTCGAAAACTTGGGATTATGCCAATTACATTTCCATTGTTGTCCAAAACGCTTTTGGCGATTATGCCCATCACGCCTATTTTCGCAGCGCCGTAAACCAACGTTATATTGCGTTCGGCAAAAATTTCCCCGAGTTTTTTTGATGTCTCGGTAATGGCTAAATCGTTGCCTTCGCTACTTCCACAGAAAACACATATTTTTTCAAGCTTGTTCATAATTCTCTGTGCAACTTTGCATTTCTCTGCGCCACTCTGCGGAATAGTTCTTTCACAGAGCTACACAGAGAAAATACTGAGATTCGCGGAGATTTATAGATTACATTTTAGCATTCGGTCTTTGCCGAAAATGTCTTTTTTTACTTCGATATTTTTGAAACCTTCGCTTCTTACAAGTGATTTCATTTCTTCACTAAGATACTCATTAATCTCGAAAAAGAGTTTTCCGTTTGGATTCAAATGGGTTTTTGCCAAATTTGAAATTGCCCGATAAAACAATAGCGGATCTTCATCAGCAACATAAAGTGCTGACTCCGGCTCATATTTCAAAACATTTTGCTGCATCATTTTCTTTTCCAATTCGCGGACGTAAGGCGGATTGGAAACTATTATATTGAATTGCTTCGGAAGTGCTTTTGTATTTAAAATATCGGTTTGAAAAAAATCAATTTCCACTTTATTGATATCAGCATTTTCCTTTGCAACTTTCAAAGCTTCTTCTGAAATATCCAAAGCAAAAACTTTTGAATGGGGCAGATTTTTTGCAAGCGAAATAGCGATGCAGCCGCTGCCAGTTCCAATATCCAAAATAGTTATGGGTTCTGAGTTATGAGTTATGAGTTTTTGTGCTGAAATAATACAATCCACCAATTCCTCAGTTTCTGGGCGGGGAATTAGGGTGTGCTTGTTTACTTTAAATGGAAGTCCGTAGAATTCAGTTTCACCAATTATGTATTGAATTGGTTCGTGATTTTTTAAGCGAAGTATTGCATTTTTAAAATCTTGAATAGCTTCTTTTGAAATTTCCCTTTCGGGATTTAGCGCAATTTCTACTCGGGAAAGTTTTAAGTATTCTTCAAGAAGAATATTGAAAAACGACTGTATTTCTTCCGTGGGATATAGTTCGGAAAGTGCAGTTTTGAAATTGGATTTTAATTCTAAAAGATTTAATGTTTTATTTTTCATAAGCACTTCGTTCCGATAGCTATCGGAAGCGCTCAGTGTGACATTTCGTTAGAAAATTCTGTGTATTATTGATGTGATTTGGGATTTGGGATTTGGGATTTGGGATTTGGGATTTGGGATTTGGGATTTGGGATTTGGGATTTGGGATTTGGGATTTTCGTTTTTAAAGGGTTTTCAGCATATGCACTGGGCAGGAATAATGACCCGTATCGCCCATTGCACAATCTATATATTCAAAACCCGATTGTTTATACAATTTTTGGGCGTGGGTCATATATTCCATCGTTTCGAGATAACATTTTTCAAATCCAAACTCGCGTGCTTTTGCCAAACAAAATTCCATCATTTGTGCGCCAATTCCTTTGCCCCTTGCTTCGGGAAGGAAATACATTTTTTGGAGTTCGCATATGTTTCCGTCAAAATTATCGAGTTGCGCAACACCGGCACCCCCAATTATTCTATCGTTTTCTTCAACCACAAAATAAACTGATTTCGGTTTTTGGTAGTTTTCAAACATAGAATCCAGTGAAACATCTGCGTAAGCAGTTCCTACTTTTGGCACGTTGAAATCTTCCAAAACGCTTCGTATTACTTTGGCTATTTGTGGATTGTCCTTTTTTTCAATGAGACGGATTATGGGTGTGTTCATTCTAATTAAATCCTTGTATTTTTACTTCGTGAAGATACACGAAAAATATATGTTGCGCTGCATCGAGCTTGCCAAAAACGGCTTGGGAACCACCTATCCAAATCCGTTGGTTGGAAGTGTTATTGTTCACAATGATAGAATTATTGGCGAAGGTTTTCACTTCAAAGCTGGACATCCACACGCTGAAGTGAATGCAATAATGAGCGTTAGTGAAACAGATCTTTTAAAAAAAGCAACTATCTACGTAAGCTTGGAACCGTGCAGCCATTTTGGAAAAACCCCGCCCTGCGCCGATTTGATTATTGAAAAAGGAATTAAAAAAGTGGTTATTGGAAGCACAGATCCAAATCCAAAAGTTGCCGGGCGCGGAATTAAAAAATTAATGGAAGCTGGTTGTGATGTAATTCTGGGCGTTTCTGAAATCGAATGCACTGAACTGAATAAGCGGTTTTTTACTTTTCACAGAAAAAAAAGACCCTATATTTTTCTGAAGTGGGCAGAAACTGCAGATGGTTTTATTGCTCCTAAAAATGAAACACGAAAGGAAACCAAACCCGTTTGGATTACCAATGAATTTTCACGCCAATTAGCACATAAAATACGTTCAGAGGAAATGGCAATTCTGGTTGGAACAAATACTGTTTTACAGGATAATCCTTCGTTGACTGTTCGTGATTGGAGCGGTGAAAATCCCGTGCGTGTCGTTATTGATAGAAATTTAAAAATCACTAAAGATTTTTCTGTATTGGACGGAAAAGTAAAAACCATTGTTTTCAATGAAAAAAATGCTTCCGAAAAGGAAAGTCTGGAATTTATAAAAATTGATTTTTCTGAAAACCTACCAAAACAAATTTGCAATGTTTTATTCGAAAAAGACATTCAGTCGTTAATTATTGAAGGCGGCGCAAAAACACTTCAAACATTCATTAATTTAAACTTATGGGATGAAGCATTAGTTTTTAAAAGCAACATTTCATTTGGCAAAGGTATTTCTGTATCTATTTTCAAAGGGAAATTTATGTCGGAAACAAAAATTAAAAACGATACATTTCGAACATTTAAAAACGAAAATCCTTGATCGCACTTATACTCAGCATACTTTCCTCCACAATTATTTTTGTGGTTTTCAAGCTTTTTTCAAAATACAAAATACAGACGCTGCACGCGATAGTGGTAAATTATATGGTGGCTTGCTGCAGCGGTCTCTTTTTCCAGGAAAGTGAAATAGTCATAACTGAAATTCCGCAAAATGCTTGGTTTCCATTTGCATTGGGACTCGGCGCTTTGTTTATAACGGTCTTCAATTTAATGGCATTAACAACACAGCGCAGTGGGCTTTCAGTAGTTTCGGTTGCCACAAAAATGAGCGTGGTTATTCCAGTAGTTTTCGGATTGGTTTATTATAAAGAAAGTCTGGGGATTTTTAAATTTATCGGAATTATTTTGGCACTGGTTGCTGTCTATCTCACTTCAATAAAATCAAGCGACGGATTAAAAATAAAAACTTCAAATTTAATTTTTCCAGTTTTAGTTTTTTTGGGAAGTGGCATTATTGACACCGCCATTAAATATTTGGAAGGTGAATATGTCGCTAAGAATGATATCCCGATTTTCTCGGCAACAATTTTCGCCACAGCCGCAACTCTGGGGATTCTTCTTTTGTGCATTCACGCGATTCAAGGAAAATTCCAGTTTAAACTGAAAAATGTTTTAGCCGGGATTGTGCTGGGAATTCCCAATTACTTTTCAGTTTATTTTCTGGTTCAAGCATTGCGAAGCGGTATTTTTGAAAGCTCAGGAATTTTTACCGTTAATAATGTAGCCATTGTAATGTTTTCAACTTTGCTTGGGATAGTGCTTTTCAAGGAAAAATTACTGCCAAAAAACTGGATAGGAATTGGATTGGCGGTTCTTGGGATTTTATTTGTTGCTTTGGAAAAATGGTAATGAAGCTGGAAGATGGAAGACGGAAGCTGGAAGAAATAAATTCACATAAAAAAATGATTTGACATCAGAAAAAGACACATATAAAACCATTTTAAAACCTTCGGAAGAAGTTTTTTTTAAGGAAAAAGGAAGCAAATTCTTTGGGTATGCATTTCTGGTTTTTTCTGAAGAAGATGTAAAAGATTACATTGAAAATCTGAGGAAACAGCACCACACCGCCCGCCATTTTTGCTATGCTTGGCAACTCGGAAAAGGCTATGAGCAATATCGCGCAAATGACGATGGCGAACCTTCAAACAGTGCGGGAATGCCCATATATGGTCAATTGCAATCTTTTGATGTCACAAATGTTTTAGTAGTAGTTGTTCGTTATTTTGGCGGAACAAAACTTGGCGTTGGCGGTTTGATCCAAGCTTACAAAACCACCGCACAAATGGCTTTGGAAGCTTCAAAAATTGTTGAAAAAACAATTGATGAACATTTACTTTTAAAATTTGAATATCCTGAAATGAATACGGTGATGCGGATTATTAAGGAAGAAGATATAAATATCGTCGACCAAAAGATGGAATTGAATTGCCAAATAGAAATTTCGGTTCGAAAAAAAGAAGCGGAACGAATTTTTGAGCTATTTGAAAATACCCACAAAATAAAAATCACAAAATAAAAAACCACAAAATAAAAAACCACAAATTCCAACTAAAGTCAAAAATTTGGAATTTGAGATTTGGGATTTGGGATTTGAAATTTGGGATTTGGAATATTACAAAAGTTTTTCGATCAAATACTGCGGCGCCTTCATCAACTTTTTGGTGGTACTATTTACAAAAACCAAAACCGTTGTTGCGGTAACCAAAAGCTGTTTAGACTCATTATAAATTTCATAGTGAAATTCAATTTTTACTGTTGGCATTTGTTTCAAAGTTGTCTTTACAGTAAGCAAATCATCGTAAAAAGCAGGTTGTTTATAATCTATGCTTAAATGTACTACCGGAAGGTGTACATTGTTGGCTTCCATCCATCTATATGAAAAACCCAGTTCGCGAAGCCATTCGGTTCTGCCCTGTTCTAAATACTGTGCATAATTGCCGTAATAGACTACTCCCATTTGGTCGGTTTCCCCATATCGCACTCTAATATTTGTAGTTGTATTCTTCAAAGTTTTTTGATAATTAAAGAAAGTTTTTTTGTAGTTTTAACCGAAAGGGAAGTATGCGGAAAAAAAACTAAAAATTCAATACCCCAATGGTTTTTTTTTTCATTTTTTTGTTCACATATTTGCACAGTTAAGAAATAGCCCGGAAATACTCCATCCCCTAATTTTTAGCCACACCTTTTAAAAAACAAAACACAAATTTTAACTATGAGCAAAACTGCGGAATTGGTTTGGAACAATTGTTTGGCATTTATCGAAGATAACATAACTTCGCAAGCATACAAAACTTGGTTCGAGCCAATTAAAGCGGTAAAATTATCTGATAATGCTCTTAGCATCCAAGTTCCCAGCAAATTTTTTTACGAATGGCTTGAGGAACACTACGTTAAAATTTTAAAAGTTGCGCTCACAAAAGAATTGGGAGCTACCGCAAAACTGGTTTACATTATTAAAATGGAAAACACTTACGGCAACAAACAACCTTTCACTGAAAAAATACCAAGTTCAAACCGAAGCAATTTACAATCGCAAGAGGTTGATGTGCCTTTGAAAAACAAAAGCCCGGAACTGAAAAATCCTTTTGTAATCCCTGGCATTCGCAACGTAAAAATTGAATCTCAATTAAACCCTAATTATAATTTCGAGAATTTTCTTGAAGGCGAATCAAACCGTTTGGCGCGCTCAGCTGGTTTAGCTGTTGCCAATAAACCTGGTGGAACTTCCTTTAACCCATTGCTTATATTTGGTGGCGTTGGTTTGGGAAAAACACATTTGGGGCATGCAATTGGCGTTGATATAAAGGATAAATATCCCGAAAAAACCGTGCTTTATATTTCTGCGGAAAAATTTACGCAGCAATATATTGAGTCAGTAAAAAAGAATAATAGAAACGATTTTATTCATTTCTATCAAATTATAGATGTTTTGATTGTGGATGACATTCAGCTGCTTTCTGGTAAAGCTGGAACTCAGGATGTTTTCTTCCATATTTTCAATCATTTGCACCAAAACGGTAAGCAGGTAATTTTAACCAGCGACAAAGCTCCGGTTGACATGATTGATATTGAGCAGCGTTTGCTTTCCCGTTTCAAATGGGGACTTTCCGCTGAATTGAACCATCCCGATTACGATACTCGTGTTGCAATCATAAAAAATAAATTATATCGCGATGGCGTGGAAATGCCAGATGATATTGTAGAATTTTTAGCGAATAACATTAAAACTAACATTCGCGAACTGGAAGGCGCAATTATTTCACTTATTGCCCATTCTTCTTTTAATAGAAAAGAAATTACAATTGAACTTGCCCGCAAGATTGTTGACAATTATGTGAAACACACCAAACGTGAAGTTTCCATAGATTATATTCAAAAAGTGGTGAGCGATTATTTCCAAATGGATGTGGATACACTTCAGTCAAAAACCCGTAAAAGGCATATTGTGCAGGCTCGTCAATTAGCAATGTTTTTTGCGAAAAAATTCACGAAAGCATCCCTTGCTTCAATTGGTTCGCAAATTGGGCAGCGCGACCACGCAACCGTTCTTCATGCTTGCAAAACGGTTGACAATCTTTCAACCACAGATAAACAATTCCGCAAATATGTGGAAGATCTTAGCAAAAAACTGACGCTATAAATTTAGTTTACTGTATTCAATAGCAGTCTGCAGTAAATGCTTTTTGGTAAATTTGCTAAACTTTTAAACCCATAAACTTCTAAACTTACTTTCTCAGTTTTGAAAAAATACAAAATACTAATGGTCTGCCTTGGCAATATTTGTCGTTCGCCCTTGGCGGAAGGAATTTTAAAATCTAAAGTTGACAGTTCAAAAGTTTTAGTTGATTCTCCAGGAACGGCCGATTGGCACGTTGGGGACGAACCCGACAAACGAAGTATTGCTGTTGGAAAAAAGTATAATGTTGATATAACCGCCCAACGCGGAAGACAATTCAGCAAAAAGGATTTTGAGGATTTTGATATTATTTATGTGATGGACAATTCCAACAAGGATAATGTTTTCGCCATGGCAGAAAACGAAATTCAAAAAGAAAAGGTGAAGTTAATTTTGGAAGAAATTTTTCCTGGAGAAAATGTGGACGTTCCCGATCCATATTTTGGTGGGAATGTGGGTTTTGAAAATGTTTTCCAAATGCTGGACCAAGCCTGTGATCAAATTGCTAAAAGTCTTTAGTAGAATTATCCAACACTTTTGTTTATTTTAGTTCTAAATAAAATATGCTATGAAAAAATTACTACCCCTATTCCTTTTACTTTTTATATCACAGTTTAGTTTCGCTCAAGAAGTTGATATAGGATTATTTAAAACAGGATTTAGCGCTCCTTTAAGTTTGCAACATGCAAATGACGACCGCCTATTTATTGTAGAACAAGGCGGAAGCATAAAAATAATTCAAGGAGACGGAACCATAAATGCAACGCCATTTTTGAATATTTCAGGGCAGATTTCAAGTGGAAACGAACGTGGTCTTCTTGGGCTTGCCTTTCATCCAGACTATGCCAACAATGGTTTTTTCTACGTTAATTATACGCTTCCCAATGGCAATACCCAAATTTCAAGATTTTCTGTAGATACTGGAAATCCTGATTTAGCTAACGAAAATTCTGAATTGTCCATAATTGGCTATACTCAACCTTTCTCAAATCACAATGGTGGAAATTTAGCTTTTGCGCCGATGGTTATCTTTATATCGCCTCAGGCGATGGCGGAAGCGGCGGTGATCCCGGCAATAGATCCCAAAGTAAATTTGAACTTTTGGGTAAAATTTTAAGAATTGACATCGATAATCCTTCGGGGGGAAATAACTACGGAATTCCAACCGACAATCCTTTTGCAACTGATCCCGATCCAGGTATAAAAAAAGAAATTTGGGCTTATGGCGTGCGAAACCCTTGGCGTTTTTCTTTTGATCTAACTGAAAATAATATTTGGATTGCCGATGTGGGCCAAAATAATATTGAAGAAATAAACCGTGCCTCAATTTCAGAAGCTGGGCTTAATTATGGCTGGCGTTGTTATGAAGGTGACCAACCCTTTAACACTCAAAACTGCCCGCCACAATCAGAATTAACCTTTCCCATTGCACAATACACCCACGCAAGCGGAAACTGCTCTATTACTGGAGGGTATGTTTATAGAGGCTCAACATATATAGATATTGAAGGGTTTTATTTTTTTGCGGATTATTGCAGTGGCCTTATTGGCACCGTCGATAACGCTGGCAATTTAATTAACCAAGGCGATTTTCCAGGCAACTGGGTTTCTTTTGGCGAGGACGTAAACAAAGAGCTTTATATTATTGATATTGGTGGTGATATTTATAAAATAACAGGTGGTGAAATTGCTGGAACTAACGATTTTTCAATTGAAAATTCCTTAAGTATGTTTCCAAATCCTGCTAGTGAAAATGTTTCGTTCATTATGAAAAATGATACTCTTGAAAGTATTATGCTGATGGATGTTAGAGGGCGAATTATTTTATCGGAAGAAAATCTTTCCGTTAGTAATAAAACAGTTTCAATAGCCAGTTTAAATTCTGGTATTTACTTTGCCAAAATCACTTCGGGCAAAGGTCAATCTATTATAAAAAAATTAAGGGTTCAGTAATTATTAATGACTAACCAAAAAGGAAATTTATATTTAATCCCATGTCCATTGGGTGATGTACCGCCATTGGCAGTACTGCCGCTTTCGGTTAAAAATGCAATTGAAAAGATTGATCATTACATTGTTGAGCACGAAAAAAATGCGAGGCGTTTCATAAAAAGTATTGCCCCTGGAAAAATTCAATCTGAATTGAGACTACAGGAAATAAATAAATTCACAAATCCAGAAGAAATTTCGCCAATGTTAAATCCTTGTTTGGAAGGTTTTGACGTTGGCGTTATAAGTGATGCTGGCTGCCCCGGCATTGCCGATCCCGGAGCAAAAGCAGTTCAGTATGCCCACGAAAAAGGGATTAAGGTTATTCCATTGGTTGGGCCATCGTCCCTTTTGCTTGCGATGATGGCTAGCGGATTTAATGGACAGAATTTCGCTTTCAATGGATATTTACCTATTGATAAAGGTGAAAGAAAGACAGAGTTGAAACGTTTGGAGAAAATTTCAAAAGATTTTGACCAATCGCAGCTCTTTATAGAAACACCTTACAGAAATAATCAAATGTTGCAAAGCTTGACCGAAAACTTAAGCTCACAAACAAGAATCTGTGTAGCTTGTGATATTACACTTCCATCAGAATATATTAAAACTGTTTCGGTGGAATTATGGAAAAAAATAAAGGTGGATCTTCATAAAAGACCCACCTTATTTATCATTCAAGGATAAAATTTATAGTATCCGTGGTTTTTTGTTTGGTACAATATGGGATGTATCATAGCCTGAAAACATTCTCAAATAGTAACGAATTGAAGTACCATTTGCATCTTCAAATCCATTTGCACCAGCACTTCTAAGAAATTTTTGAACGTTTCCAGCGCCAGCTAAATGTGCTGCGGCCAGAATTCCTGATTCCGTAACTTTTACACCACCAACGGTTTTTCCTGCATAGCGGTTAATGTCTTTTCTTAAAACCCATTTATTCAAAGAGGTATAAGCCAAGAATGCTGCTTCCTGTTGGCGAGTATCGGTCAAAAAATTATCTGCATTCTTAAGCCCCATCATTCTGAGTGTAGCTCTTGAAAATTGATATTTACCCATATAACCATAATCATTAACGATATGGTAATTTCCTCTTGATTCCTTAAAACCAAGGGCTTCTTTAAATCCTACATAAGACTTACCCAAAAACAAATAAAATCTTGGGGTCACAGGAGCCATTAAAGGCATAAGCTCGGCTTCTGTGGGAACGTTGTAATCTAACTCTAATCCTTCAACACTAAATGCTGAAAAATCATAGCTATCTTTTGAAATGAAACCTGTCCCTACTAGTACGGTAACAACAAGTAAAACTGCAATTAGATATATTCTTTTTTTCATTAGTTTTAAAATTCGGATATAAAATTACATCCTCGTTTCAGCGGGCAAAGATAAACCTTTTTTTAAAAATCTGATTTATAAGGCGTTAAAGTAATGTGAAAAGAAAATGACCCCTTATTTTTAAAGGCTTGGGAAGTACTTATATAGAAAAATCAACGGTTCAGACCTTGACTGTTTACCCAACGAACATACTCTACTTTATTTGCATTATGCTGGGCTAGGTTTTTTGCGAATTTATGGTAACCGAAATTCGTAACATCGGCAACAAAATAAAAATAGTCGTGTTTTTCAGGATTCAACACAGCTTCTATTGAAGAAATATCGGGCATAGCGATTGGGCCAGGCGGCACTCCAGCATATTTATAGGTGTTATATGGAGAATCCAATTCCAAATCGGCATACAACACTCTTTTAATAATTTGATTGTAATCGCCACTTTCACGTTTAATGGCATAAATTACCGTGGGGTCAGCCTGAAGCAACATACCGGTTCTTAAACGATTTATGTAAACCCCTGCAACTCTTGGTCGCTCATCAACTTTTGCGGTTTCTTTTTGAACAATTGCCGCGAGCGACATTACTTGTTCTTTTGAAAAATTTAGGTTTTTTGCCTTTTCAATTCTTGACTCATTCCAAAACCTTTCGTATTCAGCCTTCATTTTATTTCGAAATGTTTCAGCCGAACTATTCCAATAAAACTCATACGTATTCGGAATATAAAGAGAAAGCGCGGTATCATCATTCAATCCTGCTTCCTTTAAAAATTGAGGCTCATGCATTGCTTCCAAAAGGGAAATGCTATCTGCTTCAATCTGTTTAGAAATATGCCCGCAAGATCTTCCAATCGTTCTTGATTGTTGAATTTTATATTTATAGGGATATTCCTGCTGCGCAAAACATTTATTATATCATTATTGGTCATCCCCTTTTTTATAATGAAATGGCTTTACATTTGAGGAATATTGTTTTTGATTTGCAACTGCTACAAAAGATTCCTTATCACCCAAAAGCGGCTCCAATTCTGCAACTACATCATTAATTGTTGCGTTCGTGGGAATATAAACGTGTGCTTCTTTGTTATTGAAAACCGTGTTTCCAGAAAAAGCAGTGTTATAAACGTACCAAGCAAAAGCGCCCATTCCAACGGCACCAAGCAAAACGATAATCAGCAATATTTTTTTTATATACATTCTAAATTTTTCTATTATCGAATCTGCTAATTAGCTAATTTGCTAATCAACTGATACAAATATTCATCTTTATATTTTCCTTTGGAAAAAACCCAATCCTTTTTAACTCCAGTTTTTTCAAAACCAGCATTTTCAAAAAGTTGTATGCTTCCTTTATTTTCTTCAGTAATTCCTGCAAAAACTTGGTTCACATTTAAATGTGAAAATGCGTAATTACAAGTAAGTTTCAATGCTTCCGAAGCAAAACCTTTTCGTTTATCTTCTTCAGAAAAAATCACGATGCCCACTCCTACTCTGTTGTGTTTCGGATCAAAATCGAAAAGATCAATAAAACCAACCACGGCTCCATTTTCACTTTTGCAAATCACCAAACGCAATTGTTTTACATCGTAAATATCGTGATGGCTGTTTTCAAGATACTGGTTCAAAATAAATTTTGAATAGGGTGTTGAAGTGTTGCTCACTTCCCAAAGCAATTCGTCGTTTTCCAAATTATAAAGAAAATCCAAATCAGAAATTTCCAACGCGCGCAAAAATATATTTTCTCCTTTTAGTGTTATCATTTCCAAATTCCTTTAAAAACTTGCATTGCCGGGCCTTCCAAATACACATTTTTGTATTCTAAATCTACTTTTTCAAAACGCACCTGCAACTCTCCTCCGGGTGTTTTTAAGCTAACTTTATTTTCTGAAGTTTTACCCGTTTCAAACATGGCGATTGCAACAGCAGTTACGCCAGTTCCGCAGGAAAGCGTTTCATCTTCCACGCCTCTTTCATAGGTGCGGACTGAAAAAAAGGAGTCACTATTTTGTTCTACAAAATTTACATTTGCGCCTTCTTTTCCATAGATTTCATTTCGGATATTTCTGCCATTTGCAAAAACATCAAAATCCTGAAGTTTTGACACCAGTTCAACGTGATGGGGCGAACCAGTATTCAAAAAAGTAAATTTTTCGAAAACTTCAACTTTTTCAACATCATTCATTCTTAGGGAAACCCAGTCGTTTAAAATCGTGGCTTCGTGCATTCCATCAACAGCTTCAAAAGTTGTTTTATCAGAAATGATACCGAGGAATTTGGCAAAATGGGAAATACATCTTCCCCCATTTCCGCACATAGTACTAAGATTTCCGTCACTATTGTAATAAACCATTTTAAAATCTACCGAATGGTGATTTTCCAATAAAAGCAATCCATCTGCGCCAACTCCAAAACGTCTATCGCAAATTTTTGCAACCAGCTCGGTATTTTCTTTGGGGAAAAATGCTTCCCGATTATCAATAATCACGAAGTCATTTCCAATTCCCTGGTATTTGTAAAAGATAAATTCCATAATTGCGCAAAGATATAAAAAGCTATGCCAGGTTTCGGGAAAGTTTTCACGTTAAATGCAAGACTAAGTTCAAACAATAAGTGCAACAGTTGAAAAAGATGGGAAAATTAATTTTCCCATCTTTATAAAAACTGGATGCCGATGAATTATAGCCAATTAATCGACTCTCAAAGATACCAAATTGAGAGTTATCTGAAAGCAGGTTTTAGCCAAACAAGAATTGCCAAAGAGCTTGGTGTGGATAAAAGCACCATAAGCAGAGAGCTGAACCGAAATGGAAAAAAGCGGAGCTACAATGCCAATTATGCCATTATGGCAAGCAACGAACGCAAGAAAGAAGCTTATAAGCACCGTGTCTTTGATGACGGTATGCGGTACTATATAGACAAAAAGCTTACCCAAGAGCAGTGGTCCCCTGAGCAGATAAAGGGAAGGTGCGATCTGGAAGGGATTCCTATGGTCAGTACCGAGCGTATCTATCAGTACATTTACCAGGACCAGGCAGAGGGAGGGCCTTTTGTACAAGCATCTGCGCACCGCCCGAAGGTGGCGAAAAAAGCGATTGAGCAGAAAACACCAAAGGGGACAGATACCCAACCGGGTTATGATAGGCCAACGTCCCGAAATAGTGGATGCAAAGGGGCGTTTTGGGGATTGGGAGGTCGACACCATCATTGGCCAAAACCATAAATCGGCCATAGTGACCCTGACCGAGCGCAAAAGCCAATTCGAACTGATGGCCAAGACCGATGGTACAAAAGCAGCATCCATCAAAAAGCAGATGATAAACCTCCTTTCCCCTTTCAAAGAACTGGTAAGGACCATAACCTCAGATAATGGAAAGGAATTTACAGAACACCAAAAAATAGCTCGAAAACTGGATGCGGATTTTTTCTTTGCAGACCCTTATTCGCCCTGGCAAAGAGGGCTTAACGAGTACAGCAACAAGCTAATCAGGCAATACTTGCCAAAGAAAACAGATTTTAATACCATAGAACACAGAACAATCAATATGATTATCAGTAAGTTAAACAGTAGGCCAAGAAAACTATTGGGATATAAAACTCCAAACGAAGTATTTTTAACTAAATTTAAATCCAATTGTTGCACTTGTTAATTGAATCTAGCAAGTTAAATAACCCTTTGTGGCATAATTTTTTCGGAGCATCGTAGTTAAATTTGTGGGAGTATTTAAAAAATATTTCATCAAAAAAGAATTAAAAACGCAATGTTTAACTTTCAAATTTTGAGCTCTTTTAAAATATTATTAATTAAAACTTTTATACAATGAAGCAAACAATCCGTTTATTTCTAGTTGCACTTTTTGCTGGTGCCATTACTCTTGGAGGTTATAAATTTTTCGAGGAAAAGGAATTCATTTCCTTCGCTCCACAACCATCTACAAACTTTATTCCGACCAATTTTTCTGCTACCGCTGACGGCATGAATACTGATTTTACGGATGCTGCAGAAAAGACTGTACACGCTGTAGTTCACGTAAAAAATACCACCGTAAGCAGACAACCCACAAATATTATGGAATATTTTCAGGGCGGCGGTCAACCGCGAGCGATGGTTGGTAGCGGAAGCGGGGTAATAATTTCCCCAGACGGTTACATCGTTACCAATAATCACGTAATCGCAAATGCCACAAACCTTGAGGTTACGCTAAACAATAACAAAACATATACTGCCAAATTGATAGGTACAGATCCAAATACTGATATCGCATTGATAAAAGTTGATGGGGAAGATGATTTTCCCTTTGTTCCTTTTGGCGATTCAAATAATGTGAAAATTGGCGAATGGGTTTTGGCAGTTGGAAATCCTTTCAATTTAACCTCAACTGTAACCGCAGGAATTATAAGCGCAAAGGCTCGCGACTTGAATCAATTTGACGGGAATCCGCAATCATTTATTCAAACCGATGCGGCCGTTAATCGCGGAAACAGCGGTGGTGCGTTGGTAAATACACGTGGTGAATTGGTTGGGATAAATACTGCAATCACTTCTGAAACCGGAAGTTATGTGGGTTATTCCTTTGCCGTTCCTTCCAATAATGCACGTAAAGTGATTGAGGATATTTTGGAGTACGGAAATGTGCAACGTGGAATTTTAGGAATTCAAGTAGGAAATATAAGCCCACAAGTTGCAGAAAAATATGGAATTAATGAAACCGAAGGTGTTTTTGTTGGCGGAATTGAAAAAGGTAGCGGCGCCGACAAAGGTGGTATTAAAGAAGGTGATATTATTAAACAATTAGATGGTATTCGTGTTACAAAATTTGCGGATTTGGCTGGCTATCTTGGTTCGAAAAGACCGAACGATGTTGTGGAAGTAACTGTTTTACGCAACGGAAATGAAAAAACCATTCCAGTTACTCTTGTAAAATTGGAGACTTTTTCAATTGACAATCTTGGATTGGAAGTAAAAAATACAACCTCAGCAGAATTGAATGCTCGTGGATTGAAAAATGGAGTTACGGTAACAAGAGCTTTAACGCCGGAAGTGGCGCAATACAGATTAGAAGGAATTATCATTACAAAAATAAACGATGAAACCGTAAACGACATTGACGATGTAAAACGGATTATGACCGAGCGTGATCAGCGCACACCCATTAAAATGACTTTTATGGATACTCAGGGTAATATAAATTCATTTATTTTCAGATAAGATTTAATTACAGATTATTTGAAACACCGCTGAAAATCAAAACTTTCAGCGGTGTTTTATTTTTCACAATTATTTCTTTACAACGATTGAAATAAGTATTTTTGCACAAAATTTAAACCCTTAAAAATCCATCCGTATGAGTTTTGATGACGTTTATGAAAAAGAACTGTCTTTTCAAACTGACCGCAGGAAAGCCTCAGTAGAATTTATTAAAATCATTAGCGACCTTTGGTACGATAAGTCCATTGAATTGGTGCTTTTCCGCAACCAGCTAATCGACTGCAATGTGAGTGATATCTTAAATCTTCACGAAT
The DNA here is from genome assembly GCA_963716065.1 of uncultured Flavobacteriaceae bacterium. GTDB lineage: Bacteria > Bacteroidota > Bacteroidia > Flavobacteriales > Flavobacteriaceae > Aequorivita. The sequence continues at coordinate 3,151,939 of OY970287.1, read as the reverse complement.
ATGCAGGCGAATTCGTAAATAAGCCAATCTCAATTTTTGACTCTGTTGAAATTGCACAGGCTATCAAAACCTTGGATCTTCCGCCAGCAAAATTGGACATCGGTAAACTTACCTATGAGTTCCATTTGGAAGACGACAAATATTCAAACGCATTGGCATTCGTTTCAGATAAATTGAAAAACGCCAAAGAAACCAAAAATATAGTTCCTAAAGATGTAGTTCTTTATGGCTTTGGAAGAATTGGGCGCTTGCTAGCTCGCGAACTTATGAGCAGAACTGGCCAAGGAAACCAACTTCGTTTAAGAGCAATCGTGGTTCGCGGAAAAATGGATCAAACTATTTTAGACAAAAGAGCATCTTTGCTTCAGTATGATTCCGTTCACGGCGATTTCTCAGGAACCGTTCGCACCGATCTTGAAAACAGTGCTTTAATAATAAATGGAACGACTGTTCATATAATTTCAGCAAATAATCCCGAGGATATCGATTACACAAAATATGGAATTGAAGACGCCTTGGTTATTGACAATACAGGTGCTTTTCGCGATGATAAGGAATTGAGCCGTCATTTAAAATCAAAAGGTGTTTCAAAAGTATTGCTTACGGCTCCTGGAAAAGGTGTGCCCAATATAGTTCACGGTGTAAACCAAAACGAATACAATCCCGATACTGTCGATATTTTTTCAGCAGCATCTTGTACTACAAATGCCATCACCCCTATTTTGAAAGCCGTTGAAGATTCATTTGGAGTGGTTCGTGGGCATTTGGAAACCATTCACGCATATACAAATGACCAGAATTTGGTTGACAATATGCACGACAAATACCGTCGTGGCCGTGCTGCAGCACTGAATATGGTAATTACCGAAACCGGTGCCGGAAGTGCAGTTGCAAAAGCTTTACCCGTTCTTGCTGGTAAACTTACAAGCAACGCTATTCGTGTTCCAGTTCCAAACGGATCTTTGGTCGTTTTAAGTCTTGAATTGGCTACTCCCACTTCTTTTGAAGGTATCAATTCAACAATAAAAAAATATGCCTTGGAAGGCGATTTGGTAGAGCAAATAAAATATTCTATGAATAATGAGCTTGTTTCCAGCGATATTGTTGGCTCTTCCGCTCCGTCAATTTATGACAGTAATGCCACAATTGTTACCGAAGATGGTAAAAATGTGGTGCTTTATGTTTGGTATGATAACGAATACGGTTACAGCCATCAAGTAATGCGATTGGCGAAGTATATTGCTAAAGTTCGTAGATTTACTTACTATTAGTAAAAGATAATTTTCAGGAAATAAAAAGGTTTGGCTATTGTCAAACCTTTTTTTATGACATCATTAACTATTAATTTCTAAGGTTTAAATCAAATTTGTTAAAAATATTTATTTCAAAAAATGGCTGATATAAAAAAGAGAAAAGGTTTTAAAAAAAAACGATATACCCTTCCAATTATAATTTTAATTCTGCTTATAGCTTTTCGCTTATATCTTCCAACGCTTGTAAAAAATAATATAAATAAGGTATTGGCGGATATACCTGGTTATTATGGACAAGTGGAAGATGTTGACATCTCTCTATATCGCGGTGCTTATGTAATTAACGGAATGTATTTGAACAAAGGAACCGCAGAATCACAAGTTCCTTTTTTAAACTTTCCAAAAAACGATATTTCAATTGAGTGGAAATCACTCTTCAAAGGAAAGATTGTAAGTGAAGTTATAATGACTAGCCCCGAAGTTATTTACGTTTTTGAAGACCAAAAAGAGGAAAGTGGTGACGCTGATGTTGATGATTGGACAAAAGCACTTACCGGAATTATTCCCATTGACGTGAACCATTTTGAAGTACACGACGGAAAAGTAGCCTTCGTTCAACTTTCCGCAGAACCAAATATTGATCTTCAAATTGATAAACTTGAACTTACAGCAGATAACTTGCGCAATGTTGTTGAAAAACAACGCATACTCCCCTCGCCTATTCGCGCCACTGGAGTATCCATTGGTAATGGGAAAGTTGCCTTGGAAGGAAATATGAATTTGGTAAAGGAAATTCCAGATATGGATCTTTCATTTTCTCTTGAAGATGCAGATGCAACAGCCTTAAACGATTTTACAAACTATTATGCTGGCCTTGATTTCGACAAAGGTAAATTCGCTCTTTACAGTGAAGTTGCAATAGCAGACGGACATTTGGTAGGCTACGTAAAACCCCTTTTGATCGATACTAAATTAATAGGAGAAGGCGACGGATTTCTTGAAGTTTTATGGGAAGGATTCGTTGGGCTTTTTAAATTCATTCTGAAAAATCAGGGAACGGATACCCTGGCAACCAAAGTACCCATTGAAGGCGATTTAAACAATGTGGAGGCAGGGGTTTGGCCACTATTTTCAATATATTTGGAAATGCATGGATAAAAGCATTTACGGGCGATGTAGATGAAGATATTGAATTTAAGGACGCTTTTAAAGATGGTGAAATTACGCGCGATCAAAAAAGGGATCTCCGCAAAAAAGAACGCGAAGAACGCAAAGCGGAACGCAAAAAAGAACGGGAAGCAAAAAAAGGCTAATTGTATTTTAAATATGTAATTTTGTTTCCTAATTTTTGAAGAATGGATCATCTCACCAAACTCGAGGAACTGCTTAACCAAGCAAACACGGACATTAAAGACGGTTTTTTTGACGAAGCTACAAACAAGCTCGAAAAAATAATCGATATGGATCCAAACTTCGGAAAAGCCTACAATCATTTGGGGTATTTGTATGAAGTTAAATTCAAGGAATTTGAAAAAGGGGAAACACTCTACAAACTTTGTTTGGAAAAGACCCCAATGTATCCGCCAGTTTACTACAATTATGCAGTATTACTTTCAACCCTTGGAAAGTATGATGATTTAAAAGAATTGCTCGACACAGCCCTAAACATTCCAGGCATTACAAAATCTACAATTTACAACGAGTACGCAATAATGTTTGAACAGCAAGGAAAACTTGCCGAAGCTATGGAATACTATAAAAAATGTGCGTTGGATACTTTGGATACAGGCGTTATAGAACGCGCCAAAACCTCTATAGATCGGTGTAAAATGAAGCAAGAATTTCTATAATGCGAATTGATATAATTACCGTACTTCCCGAATTACTTCAAAGCCCATTTGAAGTTTCAATCTTGAAACGCGCCATTCAAAAATGTCTTGTGGAAGTGCATACCCACAATCTTCGCGATTGGTCTACAAATTCTTATAATCAAATTGACGATTATCAATTTGGCGGCGGCGCTGGCATGGTAATGATGATTGAGCCTATAGATAAATGTATTTCTGAATTAAAAAATCAGCGAGATTACGACGAAATAATCTACATGACTCCCGATGGCAAGACTTTCAACCAACACACCGCCAACGAACTTTCGTTAAAGGAAAATATTATCATTCTCTGTGGGCATTACAAAGGTGTGGATCAACGCGTACGCGATCAATTCATTACCCGCGAAATTTCCATAGGCGATTTTGTTTTAAGTGGTGGCGAACTTCCAGCAGCATTAGTTTGCGATGCAATAATCAGATTGATTCCGGGAGTCTTGGGAAATGAAACTAGCGCCCTTACCGATTCTTTTCAAGACAATCTTTTCGGCCCCACCAGTTTACACCCGCCCTGCCGAATACAAAGGTTGGAAAGTTCCCGAAATCCTTACCAGTGGAAATACCGGTAAAATAGAGGAATGGCGCGAAGAAGAAGCCTACAAGCGCACCAAGAAACGCAGACCAGACCTTTTGTAACGAATAATTTGTTCAGAAGACTGATAGTAAATTCTTTATACCAAAGTTCAACTTTAAATAACGACCCATGTTCAAAAACACCGCATTAATTGCTTTCATTCTATTGACTTTTTCGGCCTGCAAAAATGAATCAAAAGAAAAAGAAAACACTAAAACTGATAATCCCGTGAGTGCAGATTTAAACAAAATGCTCGACAATTATTATGAAGAAGGTTTGAAGCTAAACCCCTTGAAAGCCACTTTTTCAGGTGATACTCGTTATAACAATAGTTTCCCCAATATTCTTTCGGATGAATATAATTCTGAATTGAAAAAATACTACACCCATTACAAAGAAGAGGTCTCAAAATTTGAAGATTCCCAATTGTCGGAAACTGAAAAAATGAGCAAAAACATTCTGCTATGGGAATGCAAAATAAATTTAGAAACGCTTAAGTTCAAAAACAGAATGTATTTCCCTATCGACCAAATGTGGTCCGTAAATTTATTGATGGGCCAATTGGCAAGCGGAAGCAGTGCACAGCCTTTCAAAACCGTGGATGATTACAACAATTGGTTAGAACGTGTTGATGGATTTGTAATTTGGTTGAACTCTGCCGAAAGCCGTATGAAAGAAGGAATGGCTGCAGGATATGTATTGCCAAAATCGCTGATTACAAAAGTAATTCCGCAGTTAAAAGCAATGGCAGAGCCGAATGTTGAGCAAAACCTATTTTATTCCCCTATAAAAAACTTCCCAGAAAATTTTTCCGAAGAAGATAAAAAACAAGTAACGGAAGCCTATTCAAAAATGGTTTCAGAAAAAATTGTTCCCGCATACAAAAGCCTTCACGATTTTATGGCCGGCGAATACTTAAAAGCTGGAAGAACTACCACGGGAATTGCCGATACTCCCGAAGGCGAAGCGTATTACAAACACCAAATTAAGCTGTACACAACTACTGAAATGACCGCTGATGAAATTCACAAATTGGGTTTAAATGAAGTTGCGCGCATTTCTTCGGAAATGGAAAAGGTAAAAGAGCAGATTGGTTTTAAAGGCGATTTGAAAGCATTTTTTAATCATGTGCGCACAAATAAGGAATTGATGCCCTTTAATAATCCACAGGAAATTATTGATAATTTTTATGCGATGCACGAAACCATGAAACCAAAATTGGAAGAACTTTTCGACAAAAAACCCAAAACAACTTTTGAAGTAAAACAAACTGAAAAATTTCGTGAAAATTCAGCAAGTGCCGAATACAATCCCGGTAGTTTGGATGGCACTCGTCCTGGAATTTTTTATACTCCCATTCCGAACGCTTCGGAATATAATGTGTACAGCGATGAATCATTGTTTTTGCACGAAGCCATTCCAGGTCATCATTACCAAATTTCGTTAACGCAGGAAAATGAAGATTTGCCGATGTTCCGCAAAACACTTTCCTATAGCGGTTACGGCGAAGGTTGGGCATTATACAGCGAATCGCTTGGGAAAGAACTTGGATTATTTACAGACCCATACCAATATTTTGGAATGCTTGGCGCAGAAATGCACCGTGCCGTTCGTTTGGTTGTTGATACGGGAATGCATTCCAAAGGTTGGACTCGCGAACAAGCAATTCAATATTGTTTGGAAAATGAGGCAGAATCTGAAGCGGGAATAATTTCAGAAATAGAAAGATATATGGCAAATCCTGGACAGGCTTTGTCGTACAAAATTGGACAACTGAAAATTTTGGAGCTTCGTAGAAAAGCCGAAAAGGAATTAGGCGATAGATTCAAAATTGGGGAATTCCACAATCAAGTTTTGGAGACGGGCTGCGTTCCCTTGCAATTGCTTGAGAATAAAATTAATAAATGTATATCTGATTCCAAATAAAAATAAAATTTTGAAATTATTTTAGGCGTGCGTTAGATCGTACGCCTATTTTTTATTTTAAAAAAATTGTCCATTTAAAATAATATTTAGATATTTGTCTAAATAACTAAACAAATTGTGAAAGATATTTTTAAAGCTTTAAATGATGAAACCCGAAGGGAAATACTTGAATTGTTGAAAAAAGAAGATTTAACAGCAGGTGAAATCGCTGATAATTTCAACATTTCAAAACCAAGTATTTCTCACCACTTGGACATTTTGCAACGTGCAGATTTGATTACAAGTGAAAAAAAAGGGCAGTTTATTCACTATACATTAAACACAACTATACTCGATGATGTTTTTACTTGGCTACTAACCTTCAAAAAATAATAATTATGAAATTCAGTTTTAAAAAAGAGCTTCCTCTTTTATTGCTCGCAGTTTTTCCAGCTTCCTTTCTATTATTTATTTGGAAAGAATTACCTCTTGAAGTTCCATTACACTGGGGAATCAATGGAGAAATAGACCGATATGGAAGCAAAATAGAATTGCTTTTTTTAGGGCTAATTCCAGTAATTTTATATGCCCTCTTTCTATTTCTTCCGTTAATTGATCCGAAGAAAAGATTAGGTGCCATGGGTACTAAATTCTATATCGTCAGATTGATTATGGCGCTCTTTTTAGCTGTCCTTTTCACCTATATAATTTACTCTGTTAAAAAAGAGTCATTATTAAATCCCAATTATTTATTTGCCATTATTGGGGCATTTTTCGTTTTATTGGGCAATTATTTCAAAACAATAAAACCTAATTATTTTGTTGGCATAAGAACACCATGGACTTTAGAAAACGAAGCTATCTGGAAAAGCACGCACATACTTGCTGGAAAATTATGGGTAATTGGAGGATTGCTGATAATCTTTTCATCTTTCATTTTTACTGAAAAAACGGCACTTACAATGTTTTTAATAATCACGGGAATTATTACATTGATTCCTGTAGCACATTCCTATCAGCAATTCAAAAAAACAGCTGCTTTAATAATAATGATGCTTGTTTCCTCTACCTATTTCGCACAAGGAAATTTAAATCGGCCAAACACCCGAAGCACCATTCTCATATACGGTTGAAGAAGTATCATTTCCAAATGTTTCAGACAGCATTAAACTTGCTGGCACGTTAACCTATCCAAAAACAGGAACGTCTTTTCCTGCAGTAATTCTAATTACTGGAAGCGGTCCTCAAGACAGAAATGAAGAAATTTTTGGGCACAAACCGTTTTGGGTCTTGGCAGATTATCTTACAAGAAATGGCGTTGCCGTGCTGCGTTATGACGATAGAGGAGTTGGAGAATCTACGGGCGATTTCTCAAATGCTAACTCGGTAGATTTTGCAAAAGACGTTGTGGCGGCAGTCAATTTTTTAAAAACTCGAAAAGAAATAGATACAAAAAAAATTGGATTGATTGGCCACAGTGAAGGAGGAGTAATAGCTCCAATGGTTGCTTCAGAAAATAAAGACATTGCTTTTGTTGTTGCTATGGCTGGCGTAATGATTCCTGCAGCGAATTGTTGATTTGCCAAAAAGAATTGCAACTTCGCGCCATGGGTTCTTCCGAAGCTTATATTTCAAAAGAAATTGAATTTGATACGGGAATAATGAATATTATAACTAATTCACAAACTGATTCTTTAAAGAATAATTTGGAAAAATACACTAACGACTATTTTGAGAAAAACCCAAAATTCGCTTCTGAGCACGGAATGACTGAAGAATACTATAAAACTATAATTGTAAAACCCGTTGTGCATTATGATTTAAAAGAAAAAAGTTGTTCATCTTACTGATAATCAGTAACCTGTTTTATATATAAAACATTAATAATGAACAACTTAAATGCAAATTACGAAAGAATATTGGAAGTTTTGAGGAAAATATCAAAAGATCAACTTTTACCCTATCAAAGGCGTGAACCAAAGCTGAGTGACTTAGAACTGATAAGTTTGAGTTTGACAGCTGAGTTTATGGGTATAGATAGCGAAAACGATCTTTTCAGAAAGCTTCCGAAAATCATCGGGACAAAAATTGAACGGAGTGTTTACAACAGAAGAAGACGAAAGCTTGCCAATGAGCTTGATAAAATCCGTTTAAAATTAGCTTCACATTTTAATGAATTTGAAGATTATTTTGTGGTCGACAGTATGCCTTTAGAGGTTTGTAAACTGTCTCGCAGTTCACGTTCCAAAATATGCAAAGAAGACAATTTTTCTTTTCCCGACAAGGGTTACTGTGCCGCACAGAGTGCTAATTATTATGGGTATAAGTTACACGCGGTTTGCTCTGTGAACGGAGTTTTTCAAAGTATTGACCTAAGCCCTGCTTCTGTGCACGACATCAATTATCTAAAAGATATCAAGATGCAGATAAGCGACTGTACATTAATTGGGGATAGAGGTTATTTATCTGCAAAAATACAACTTAACCTTTTTGAAACTTGCAACATAACTCTCAACACACCAATGAGGAATAACCAAAAAGATTATAAAAAACAACCTTATATATTCAGAAAAAAAAGAAAAAGGATAGAAACACTATTCTCTCAATTATGTGACCAGTTTATGATCAGACGTAATTATGCAAAAACGTTTCAGGGGTTCAAAACCAGGATAATCGCTAAGATAACAGCTTTGACAACTATTCAGTACATCAACAAATTTATCTTTGAGAGAAACATTAACAATATTAAAATCAGCATTATTTAAAATGCACAACGGGTTTGTAAATTCCTATTCAAGCCCTTGGCTTAGCAATTTTATAAAATACGACCCAAAAAATTCTCTTGAAAATCTTGAATCTTCATTATTTGCAATAAACGGCGAAAAAGATTTACAAGTTCCCGCCACAGAAAACCTAGGAGCTTTGCAGAAAATAATGGACAAGGACGCTTCTAAAAAATTTAAATTAAAATCATACCCAAATCTTAATCATCTGTTTCAAGAGTGCAAAACTGGAACTGTACAAGAATACGGACAAATTGAGCAAACTATTTCACCCAAAGTACTTGAAGATATAGCTGGCTGGATAAGTACGCAATAAATAATAATGCATTTAAGAAATAACAATCGCTATTTTTCCTTGCCTAATAACAATAATTACTTACTTTTGCGCCCACTTAATCCAACCTCTGGCGAAAATCGCGAACGTTGTTTTAATCTAAACTTTATCAAATTAACAAAATGGAAGCGTTAATAAAATTTGTACAAGACGAATTTGTAACAAAAAAAGAATTTCCTGAATTCGGAGCAGGTGATACAATTACTGTATACTATGAAATCCGTGAAGGTGAAAAAACTAGAACCCAGTTCTTTAGAGGTGTTGTAATCCAAGTAAAAGGAACAGGTATTACCAAAACTTTTACAATCCGTAAAATGAGTGGTACTGTTGGTGTGGAGCGTATCTTCCCACTTAATATGCCAGCGCTACAAAAAATTGAGATCAACAAAAAAGGTAGCGTGCGTAGAGCTCGTATTTACTACTTTAGAGGTCTTACAGGTAAAAAAGCCCGTATCAAAGAAAAACGCATGTAGTTCTTCTTTGTTGAAAACCATAAAAAGCCCTGTATTTACAGGGCTTTTTTTATGAACAATTGTTTACAAGCGGTGTTTGCAATCTGTTGATTTTTAAAAGATTTCAAATTGCAACAAATCAACATTTCCATTCTATATTAGCAGTATCAAAACGGTCTAACGGCCAAGATGATAAAATAAAGTTTACGTTCTTTTACATTATTTTTTCAGATTGCTGACGAAGCTAACTATCGAAAGAATGTTAGCCTCCAGATTTGATAAGATATAAAGAAAACACTTTACAGACTTTTTTTGATTGCTTGAGATACTCACGATCTTTAGATTATTAGTATTGAGATTAAAAAAAGTTTTTGGGTCAGTTTTTTGAAAATGGCATCAACCTCACGGAAGATGGAAATTACAAAAACGAAACCCGTGTAAGTAAGTCACAACCGCAAGGGTATAATAATCTTGCCTTGAATTCACTTTGGTGAATTGGTTGGTAAAAATTTACTTTACAAGGAGCCATATCACAATGTATTTATACAGTGATATGGCTTTTCTTGTTTTATCTCTTTTGCAGTTGTTGCCGTATTCAAAAATTTTTATATAAAATTATTCGGGAATTCTGTGAGAAAATATAAATCACAACAATAAAATACTTCAATTCTAAACTCCTTAAAACTTCTAAACATATCAACTTTTAAACTCATCAACTCCCTTTCAAAACCCCTTCCAAATCGCTATATTTGCATTTCTTAAAATTTCAAATATTTTATTTCAAAAAACATTTCAATGACAAAATCTTCCAAAATTATATATACCAAAACGGATGAAGCTCCAGCTTTGGCTACCCAGTCTTTTTTACCTATTGTTCAAGCATTTACTGCCCCGGCAAACATAAAACTTGAAAGCCGTGATATTTCATTGGCAGCAAGAATCTTGGCTGTTTTTCCTGAATTTCTTTCCGAAGGACAAAGGGTTAATGACGATTTGACTGAGTTGGGAGAACTCGCAAAGACACCTGAAGCAAATATTATAAAACTACCAAACATTAGTGCGTCCTTGCCGCAACTTAAAGAGGCAATTGAGGAACTTCAAAAGAAAGGTTTTCCAATTCCTGACTATCCAGAAACGGCCAAAACTTCAGAGGAAAAAGAGATAAAAGCAAAATACGATAAAGTAAAAGGAAGTGCCGTAAATCCAGTACTTCGTGAAGGAAATAGCGATCGTCGTGCCCCGAAAGCAGTAAAAAACTACGCAAAAAAACATCCGCATAGTATGGGTGCTTGGAGCAGCGATAGCAAAAGCCACGTTTCAACAATGCAGCACGGTGATTTCTTTCATAATGAAAAATCACTCACTATGGCTGCTGATAATACTTTAAGTATTGTTTTAGTTGAAAATGGTGGAGATAAAACCATTTTAAAAGAAAATTTAAAAGTACTGAAGGGAGAAATCATTGATGCAACAATGTTGAGCACAAAATCATTGATTTCATTTTTGGAAGAACAAGTGAAAGATGCCAAAGAAAAGAAAGTACTTTTCTCAGTGCATTTGAAAGCTACAATGATGAAAGTGAGCGACCCGATCATTTTCGGCTATGCGGTGAAAGTTTATTTTGAGGATTTGTTCAAAAAATATGCTGATACTTTCAAAAAAATCGGTGTTTCTGCAAATAATGGTATGGGCGATTTGGAAAACAAACTTTCCGAATTGAATGAATCTGAAAGAAATGCAATTCTGCAGGACATTAAAAAAGCAATGACCGAAAATGCAGACTTGGCAATGGTTGATAGCGATAAAGGAATTACAAATCTTCACGTACCCAGTGATGTTATTATCGACGCTTCAATGCCGGCGATGATCCGAAACTCTGGAAAAATGTGGGGTTCCGACGGAAAAAGCCACGATACAAAAGCAGTGATTCCAGACAGTAGTTATGCCGGAATTTATGAAGTTACAATTGACTTCTGCAAAAAACATGGAGCTTTTGACCCAACAACGATGGGTACTGTTCCAAACGTAGGTTTAATGGCGCAAAAAGCTGAGGAATACGGAAGCCACGACAAAACTTTTGAAATTTCGAATGATGGAAAAGTTCAGATTTTGGATGCTTCCGGAAAAGTGATAATTGAGCACAGTGTTGAAAAAGGTGATATTTGGAGAATGTGCCAAGTGAAGGATTTACCGATTCAAGATTGGGTTAAACTAGCCGTTGAACGTGCCCGAGCAACAGAAACTCCTGCGGTTTTCTGGTTGGATGAAAATCGTGCCCACGATGCAGAAGTAATTAAAAAAGTGAAAAAATATCTGAATGATCACGATACAAATGGACTAGAAATAAAAATCCTTTCCCCAGAAAAAGCTACCGAATATACTTTGGAACGCGTAAAAGCTGGAAAAGACACTATTTCGGTAACAGGAAATGTGCTTCGTGATTATTTGACAGACCTGTTCCCTATTTTGGAATTGGGAACCAGTGCCAAAATGCTTTCCATCGTTCCGTTGATGAACGGTGGCGGCTTGTTTGAAACCGGTGCCGGAGGTTCTGCCCCAAAACACGTAGATCAATTTTTGGAAGAAAACCATTTGCGTTGGGATTCTTTGGGTGAATTTTTAGCGTTAGCTGTTTCTTTGGAACATTTGGGAACTAAATATGATAATCCGAAAGCAATAGTTTTAGCTGATGGTCTGGACGAAGCAACCGAAAAATATCTTGAAAACAGTAAATCTCCTTCGCGAAAAGCTAAAGAAATTGATAACCGAGGAAGCCATTTTTATTTAGCAATGTATTGGTGGAGCACTTTCAAAACAAAGTAAAGACGCAGATTTAAAAAATATATTTACCCCAATCGCTAAAGAATTGCATGCAAACGAAGCAAAAATCAATGATGAATTAATTGCTGTTCAAGGGCATTCCGTAAATATTGGCGGTTATTACGAACCGACGGAAAAGTTGGTTTCCGAAGCAATGCGGCCGAGCAAAACTTTTAATAAAATACTTTCAGAAATAAAGTAAACCCAAAACCGTTTTAAAACCTTCAGTATTGCTGAAGGTTTTTTTATACTTAAGAAATAAACATTTGAAAAAAATATTCTTTATTCTACTTTTTCTGGGAAGCGTTGCAACATTCGCACAGGAAAAATTTACGCTCAGCGGTACTATATCTGAAGCTGAAACTGGCGAAACCCTTATTGGCGTGAACGTTATTATTCCTTCGTTACAAACCGGAACTGTAACCAATCAATACGGATATTATTCCATTACACTTCCAAAAGGCGAGTATGAAATTGTTTACAGCAGTATAGGTTTTGCTACCCAAAAAGTTCAAGTTTCCCTTTCAGGAAATGTGAAAAAAGATTTGGCATTAGCCACCGATACAGAAAGTTTGGATGAAGTGGTTATCGAAACCAACAATGAAAGGCTGGACATACGCAGTTCGCAAATGAGCGCGAACACACTTTCCACTACAACTATTAAAAAAATTCCTGTGGTTTTGGGTGAAGTTGATGTTATAAAAGCAATAACGCTACTTCCGGGAGTTACAAGTGCTGGTGAAGGTGCTAGTGGTTTCAACGTTCGCGGCGGTGCAGCTGATCAAAATTTAATACTTCTCGATGAAGCTACGCTTTATAATTCTTCACATTTGTTTGGTTTCTTTTCGGTTTTCAATCCCGATGCCATTAAAGATTTAACGCTATATAAAGGCGGAATTCCAGCACGTTATGGAGGACGAATTTCTTCGGTTTTGGATATTTACCAAAAAGACGGAAACAAAAGAGAATATCACGCAAGTGGCGGAATTGGCTTAGTAGCAAGCAGATTACTTTTTGAAGGACCTATAAAAAAGGACGAAGCCTCATTTTTAATTGGCGGAAGAAGTAGTTATGCACATTTATTCTTACCTCTTTTTGACAATGACAACGTGGCTTATTTTTACGATTTGAACGCTAAACTAAGCTATAATCTAAACGATAACAATCGCCTCTTTTTGTCGGGTTATTTCGGAAGGGATGTGTTCGAGATTTCGGATACTTTCGCAAATAGCTTCGGAAATACGACGCTCAACCTGCGCTGGAATCATCTCTTTTCAGATAAATTGTTTTCAAACCTATCGCTGATTTATTCAGATTACTATTACGGTTTGGAATTGAAATTTGTTGAATTTGATTTTGATAGCGGTATTCGGAATTTCAATTTGAAATATGATTTTACACATTACATTTCAAACGATGTGGATTTGCGCTACGGAATAAACAGTATTTATTACAAATTCAATCCTGGCGATGTAACGCCAACAACCGAAGATTCCGGAATTAATCCTTTTAAACTTACCGATAAATACGCTTGGGAAAACGCGGTTTATGTTGATGCTGAAATAGATCTTTCCGATAAAATTTCTGTACAGGCAGGACTACGATTGTCAACTTTTAATCGTTTGGGGCAGGATCAATTATTTTTATATGAAAATGACAACCCAATTATTTACAATCCAAGTTTAGATATTTATCAAAAAGCAAAGCCAATTGATACTGTTTCTTTCAGCCGTAGTGAAACCATTAAATCCTTCGCCAATTTAGAACCTCGATTTGCAATTTCATATTTACTGAACGAAGATTCCTCCATAAAAGCCAGTTATAATAGAATGACGCAGTACGTTCATTTAATTAGCAATACAACTTCGCCTACTCCTTTTGATATTTATGCGCCTAGCGGAAAATACATTGAACCGCAGTTGGGAGATCAGGTAGCATTGGGCTATTTCAGAAATTTCAACAATTACTCTTTGGAAGTGGAAACTTTCTACAAAAAGGTAAAAAACCGTTTGGATTATGTGGATGATGCCGATTTAATTGCCAATGATGCAGTGGAACAAATTCTTCTGAAAAGCGAAGCAAGGGCTTACGGTTTAGAAATGCTTTTCAAAAAAAATACGGGGAAATTACAAGGTTGGATTGCATATACACTTTCAAGAAGCGAGCAACGAACTCCCGGAAGGACAGTTATTGAAACCGGAATAAACAATGGCGAATGGTACAATTCTGCTTGGGATAAAACACACGACATTTCAATAACTGGGCAGTACGAATTTTCAAAAAAATGGTCGTTTGGTGCAAATTTCATTTTTCAAACGGGAATACCAACCACCTATCCGGAAGGTCAGTATGAATATAATGGCGTAGTAGTTCCTGTTTACGAAGCTCGCAATAGTAGCCGTCTATCATCATTTCACCGTATGGATCTTTCTGCTACTTGGACTCCAAAACCCGAAACTACAAAACGCTGGAAAGGCGAATGGGTTTTTAGTATTTATAACGCTTACAACCGTAAAAATGCGGCTTCAGTATCATTTCGAGAGAATACAGATATTAGCCAAAACGAAGCGGTTCGACTTTCAATCTTTGGGATAATACCTTCCGTAACCTATAACTTTAAATTTTAAGAATATGAAGAAATTATTTTTATTGATGATATTCTTCGGAACATTTATTTCCTGTGAAGATGTTATTGATGTTGAATTGAATGATACTCCCCCAAGACTGGTGGCAGAGGCAAATTTAAATATTTGGGAAAGTGGCGCTGCAAGTGCTGCAGTTCGGTTAACCACAACCGCACCTTTTTTTGATAACGATGTACCTTTCGTTACGGATGCAATAGTTCAAGTTACTGATGAAAATGGCATCGTTTACCCTTTTAGCTATACTGAAAACGGTGTTTATACCTCCAATCTTACACCTCAATTGAATTTAGAATATACGTTGACTATTGAATACAATAATGAAACCTACAGTGCTACTGAAACACTTTATACTGTCTCTCCTCTGGAATTTGTTGAACAACGTGACGATGGTGGTTTTACAGGAGAAGACATTGAACTGAAAGCATTTTTTACCGATCCCGCTGACGAACAAAATTTTTATTTTTTTGAAGGACTTTCAGAAAGAGGGGATGAACTTGATGTTTATAGTGATGAATTCTTTGATGGTAATACCATTTTTGCATATTACTTAGTAGATGATATAGCTCCTGGTGATGAAGTACAATTCAATATTTATGGCGTTAGCGAAGCCTATTACAACTTTATGTTTATCCTTTTACAACAAACCGGTGGCGGTGGTGAACCTTTCGAAACACAACCTGCAACCGTTCGTGGAAACATAGTGAATGAAACAAGTCCAGACAATTATCCGTTGGGGTATTTTAGGGTTTCTGAAGTTTCAACGCTTAATTATACTGTTCAATAACCATTTATTTCAAAATCGTAACTTTGAATATGAATTTCATAAAAACCACTGAGTCCGATTCAAAATACAATCATTTGGAAAAAATGACAGTTTATGAACTGCTTCAAAATATAAATAACGAAGACAAAACAGTTGCTTATTCTGTTGAAAAATCACTTCCTCAGATTGAAAAACTTACAGAAAAAGTAGTTGAAAAACTGAAGGCTGGCGGAAGATTGTTTTATATAGGCGCGGGAACTAGTGGCCGTTTGGGAATTGTGGATGCAAGTGAATGTCCTCCAACTTTTGGCGTGCCGCACGATTTAGTGATAGGTTTAATTGCTGGAGGCGACATCGCTATCCGCAAAGCTGTTGAATTTGCTGAAGATTCTATAAACCAAGGTTGGGAAGATCTTGAGAAAGAAAATATTTCAGAAAAAGATGTTGTTATTGGTATTGCAGCTTCGGGAACTACTCATTATGTAATTGAAGCTTTAAAAATGTGTAATGGACGAAACATTTCAACGGGATGCATTACGTGTAATGAAGGAAGCCCTTTAGCTTTAACTGCCCAATTTCCTGTTGTTGTAATTGTCGGTTCCGAATTTGTCACGGGAAGTTCGCGTATGAAAGCTGGAACTGCACAAAAATTAGTGCTGAATATGATATCCACTACGGCAATGATTTAATTGGGAAGAGTGAAAGGAAACAAAATGGTCGATATGCAATTGAGCAATAATAAACTTGTTGACCGTGGCGTACGAATGATTATGGAAGAGTTGAATATTTCTGAAAAAGAGGCACTAGCACTTTTAGAAAATCATAAAAACGTTCGGAACGCAATAAACAATTTTCAAAATGGGTAAAGAACACACAGATTTTGAACTTTTGAAAAAGGGCCTAAAACTTATGGCCTTTGCTTTGCCCTTACTTTTTTTAAGCCCATATTTGCTTACGCTCTCCTTTTTGAATAAAGAAACATTTATGTTTTATATATTTCTTCTCTTGGGACTGGTTGCCGGTGCCGGCGCCATCTACCTTTGTTTCAGGGGGATCAATACCATTTTGAGGTCCATCTTTTAATTGCCCACTTACTCTTTGGTATTCAGTGGTGCCGATCGGATTATTCCGTTTTGTTCCAAAAAAAAGACCCGATCAAATAAATGATCGGGCCTTTAAAGGAAGGCGGCGACCTACTCTCCCACATAACTGCAGTACCATCGGCGCAAACGGGCTTAACTTCTCTGTTCGGAAAGGTAAGAGGTGAGCCCCGTCGCTATAACCACCTTAGTTTTGAGTTAGGAGTTTTGAGTTGAGGGTTATGAAAGTCATAACCCGGCACTCTGCACTCTTAACTTCTAGCTTATCGCTAGAAAATATCTTGACATAGGGAAACAAACAATAGGGGAAAAGCTGAACTTGCCCAAAAAAAAGAGTTGCGTTCCCCGCCGTAGCGGGGAAGGCGTCGTACATAAGCTTACGGGCTATTAGTACCGCTCGGCTGGGACGTTACCGCCCTTACACCTACGGCCTATCGACGTGGTAGTCTCCCACGGCCCTTTAAAGAAATCTCATCTTGTGGTGGGTTTCGCGCTTATATGCTTTCAGCGCTTATCCCTTCCCGACGTAGCTACCCAGCGGTGCCCCTGGCGGGACAACTGGTGCACCAGCGGTCGGTCCAATCCGGTCCTCTCGTACTAGGATCAGATCCACTCAAATTTCTTGCGCCCACTGTAGATAGAGACCGAACTGTCTCACGACGTTCTGAACCCAGCTCGCGTGCCACTTTAATGGGCGAACAGCCCAACCCTTGGGACCTTCTCCAGCCCCAGGATGTGACGAGCCGACATCGAGGTGCCAAACCCCCCCGTCGATGTGAGCTCTTGGGGGAGATCAGCCTGTTATCCCCGGCGTACCTTTTATCCTTTGAGCGATGGCCCTTCCATGCGGAACCACCGGATCACTATGCTCTACTTTCGTACCTGATCGACTTGTAGGTCTCTCAGTCAAGCTCCCTTATGCCATTGCACTCTACACACGATTGCCAACCGTATTGAGGGAACCTTTAGAAGCCTCCGTTACTCTTTTGGAGGCGACCACCCCAGTCAAACTACCCACCAAGCACTGTCCCCTTTTGTGAAGGGTTAGACTCTAGACAAGCAAAGGGTGGTATTTCAACAATGACTCCACCACGCCTGGCGACGCAGCTTCAAAGTCTCCCACCTATCCTACACATTACTTGTCCAAAACCAATACTAAGCTATAGTAAAGGTGCACGGGGTCTTTTCGTCCCACAGCGGGTAATCGGCATCTTCACCGATACTACAATTTCACCGAGCTCATGGCTGAGACAGTGCCCAGATCGTTACACCATTCGTGCAGGTCGGAACTTACCCGACAAGGAATTTCGCTACCTTAGGACCGTTATAGTTACGGCCGCCGTTTACTGGGGCTTCAATTCAATGCTTCTCCGCCGAGGCGGATGACATCTCCTCTTAACCTTCCAGCACCGGGCAGGTGTCAGGCCCTATACTTCATCTTTCGATTTTGCAGAGCCCTGTGTTTTTGATAAACAGTCGCCTGGACCTCTTCACTGCGGCCCCCATTGCTGGGGGCGACCCTTCTCCCGAAGTTACGGGTCGATTTTGCCTAGTTCCTTAGCCATGAATCTCTCGAGCTCCTTAGAATTCTCATCCCAACCACCTGTGTCGGTTTAGGGTACGGGCTGCCTCGCTCGTTTTTCTTGGAAGTCGCTACTCTGGATTATCACCTTGGCCGGAGCCTCAGTGTACTATCGCCGTGTTGCCACTGGCTTCAACGAACTATTCCGTCAGTTCGCACCAAATTTACGCCTCCGTCACTTTTAGCGCGGGCAGGTACAGGAATATTAACCTGTTGTCCATCCACTACCCCTTTCGGGTTCGCGTTAGGCCCCGACTAACCCCCAGCTGATTAGCATAGCTGGGGAAACCTTGGTCTTTCGGAGTGCGGGTTTCTCGCCCGCATTATCGTTACTTATGCCTACATTTTCTTTTCTGTCCGCTCCAGCACGCCTCGCGACGCACCTTCGGCGCAAACAGAATGCTCCCCTACCACTCTCACCCCTAGGGTGGAGTCCATAGCTTCGGTAGATAGTTTATGCCCGATTATTATCCATGCCGGACCGCTCGACTAGTGAGCTGTTACGCACTCTTTAAATGAATGGCTGCTTCCAAGCCAACATCCTAGCTGTCTGTGCAGTCCAACCTCGTTTTTTCAACTTAACTATCATTTTGGGACCTTAGCTGATGGTCTGGGTTCTTTCCCTCTCGGACATGGACCTTAGCACCCATGCCCTCACTGCTGATCATCATTTTATAGCATTCGGAGTTTGTCAGGAATTGGTAGGCGGTGAAGCCCCCGCATCCAATCAGTAGCTCTACCTCTATAAAACTATATATCAACGCTGCACCTAAATGCATTTCGGGGAGTACGAGCTATTTCCGAGTTTGATTGGCCTTTCACCCCTACCCTCAGGTCATCCCAAGACTTTTCAACGTCAACGGGTTCGGTCCTCCATTTGGTGTTACCCAAACTTCAACCTGCCCAAGGGTAGATCACACGGTTTCGCGTCTACTACTACCAACTATGGCGCCCTATTCAGACTCGCTTTCGCTGCGGCTCCTCCGCTGAGCGGATTAACCTTGCTGGCAACAGTAACTCGTAGGCTCATTATGCAAAAGGCACGCCGTCACCAGTAAACTGGCTCCGACCGCTTGTAGGCGTATGGTTTCAGGTTCTATTTCACTCCGTTGCTCACGGTTCTTTTCACCTTTCCCTCACGGTACTGGTTCACTATCGGTCTCTCAGGAGTATTTAGCCTTGGCGGATGGTCCCGCCGGATTCATACAGGGTTTCACGTGCCCCGCACTACTCAGGATACCGCTATCGATAACGCTCCTTGCCTATACCGGGCTATCACCGTCTATGGCCACGCTTTCCAACGTGTTCTAGTTCATTGCGCATCAAATGTCGCGGTCCTACAACCCCGGCACCGCCGTAACGGTACCGGTTTGGGCTAATCCGATTTCGCTCGCCGCTACTATCGGAATCACTATTGTTTTCTCTTCCTCCGGGTACTTAGATGTTTCAGTTCCCCGGGTTTGCCTCCGCCTACGGCGGATAGTACATCTTCAATGTACTGGGTTGCCCCATTCGGATACCTGCGGATCAACTTGTATGTGCCAATCCCCGCAGCTTTTCGCAGCTTATCACGTCCTTCTTCGCCTCTGAGAGCCTAGGCATTCCCCATACGCCCTTATTTTGCTTATTGTACTTTTTGCTCTTTTAATGAGTTATTCAAATTTCGCACACTATATAATAGTGCGCACTTTATTACTTTTCTCGTATTCTTTGTTTCCAATATGTCAATGAACTGTCCGGATCCCCGCGTTCCCAGGCCCGGATAACGGGCAGCTAATGGGAACAACGGTTGTTGTCCTTGGTGGAGAATATCGGAGTCGAACCGATGACCTCCTGCGTGCAAGGCAGGCGCTCTAGCCAGCTGAGCTAATCCCCCATTTCTGAATGAAATTCCAAAATTCTAAATTCCAAATTCCAAAAAGGATAGGTATCCCAACTTCTAAAATTTCTCAATATGTAATGAACTTGTAAATGATAAATGTAAAAGGCTAAATTTAAAATGTAAAAGTTTTTACTTTATCATTTTTCGGTTTTACATTTTACATTTAATGGTAGTCCCAGGCAGACTCGAACTGCCGACCTCTACATTATCAGTGTAGCGCTCTAACCAGCTGAGCTATGGGACTCTATCTAAGAGTAAAGACAAAAGATAAAAGAGAAAAGACCTCTAACGATATCTCTCTTTGTTCTTTATTCTTTCTTCTTTTCTCCCAAAAAAAATTATAAAATTGACAGCTAAACCAAGCAAGACCCCTTGCTTTTTTCATATAAGAGCCTTCTCTTGTTGAATTTTCGGTCGTCTTTCTCTAGAAAGGAGGTGTTCCAGCCGCACCTTCCGGTACGGCTACCTTGTTACGACTTAGCCCCAGTTACCAGCTTCACCCTAGGCCGCTCCTTGCGGTGACGGACTTCAGGTGCTTCCAGCTTCCATGGCTTGACGGGCGGTGTGTACAAGGCCCGGGAACGTATTCACCGGATCATGGCTGATATCCGATTACTAGCGATTCCAGCTTCACGGGGTCGAGTTGCAGACCCCGATCCGAACTGAGACAGGTTTTGTGGATTCGCTCCTGCTTGCGCAGTGGCTGCCCATTGTACCTGCCATTGTAGCACGTGTGTGCCCAGGACGTAAGGGCCGTGATGATTTGACGTCATCCCCACCTTCCTCACAGTTTGCACTGGCAGTCTTGTTAGAGTTCCCGACTTGACTCGCTGGCAACTAACAACAGGGGTTGCGCTCGTTATAGGACTTAACCTGACACCTCACGGCACGAGCTGACGACAACCATGCAGCACCTTGTAATCTGTCCGAAGAAAAGACTGTTTCCAATCCTGTCAGACTACATTTAAGCCCTGGTAAGGTTCCTCGCGTATCATCGAATTAAACCACATGCTCCACCGCTTGTGCCGGCCCCGTCAATTCCTTTGAGTTTCATTCTTGCGAACGTACTCCCCAGGTGGGATACTTATCACTTTCGCTTGGCCACCCAGCCTACCAATGCAGGCCGGACAGCTAGTATCCATCGTTTACGGCGTGGACTACCAGGGTATCTAATCCTGTTCGCTCCCCACGCTTTCGTCCATCAGCGTCAATGCGTTGTTAGTGACCTGCCTTCGCAATCGGTATTCTATGTAATATCTAAGCATTTCACCGCTACACTACATATTCTAGCCACTTCACAACGATTCAAGGCGACCAGTATCAATGGCAGTTCTACAGTTGAGCTGCAGAATTTCACCACTGACTTAGACGCCCGCCTACGGACCCTTTAAACCCAATGATTCCGGATAACGCTCGGATCCTCCGTATTACCGCGGCTGCTGGCACGGAGTTAGCCGATCCTTATTCGTACGGTACCGTCAAGCCCCCACACGTGGGGGTGTTTCTTCCCGTAAAAAAGCAGTTTACAACCCATAGGGCAGTCTTCCTGCACGCGGCATGGCTGGATCAGGCTCCCGCCCATTGTCCAATATTCCTCACTGCTGCCTCCCGTAGGAGTCTGGTCCGTGTCTCAGTACCAGTGTGGGGGATCCCCCTCTCAGGCCCTACCCATCGTAGCCTTGGTGTGCCGTTACCACACCAACTAGCTAATGGGACGCATGCCCATCTATTGCCGATGAATCTTTACCATATCTCAAATGCTCTCAATATGGACTATGGGGCATTAATCCAAGTTTCCCTGGGCTATTCCCCTGCAATAGGTAGGTTGCATACGCGTTACGCACCCGTGCGCCGGTCTCAAGGGTGCAAGCACCCTCTACCCCTCGACTTGCATGTGTTAGGCCTGCCGCTAGCGTTCATCCTGAGCCAGGATCAAACTCTTCATCGTATAATCTTCAATAATATTGCGACCATACATCAATAAAGAGCCCGACTCTCAAAAAAATCTCGGGATTCTCACTTAGTTTAGTTTTCTTTGTTGACCATCCACCTTTTCAAGTGGCGGTCTACGCTGTCAATTTCAATATCTCAATGAACTTATCCTTATTAAAAATAAAGATTCAATTGTTGGCGGAACGGAGTTGAACCGTTGCTGTTATTTCCTTTTCACCATTTCTAAGACCGTGCCTATTTCTCTAAGCGGGTGCAAATATACAACTCTTTTTTACCCTCACAATGTTTTTGGAAAATAAATTAAAAATATTTTAAAAGAGCTTTTCATTTCAATTCTCAAAACACGTTGCAGATGTTCTAAGCGGGTGCAAATATAAAACGCTTTTTCAATCCCACAAACTTATTCAACTCTTTTTTTAATGTTATTTTCAAGACAAAATATAAGTACCTTAAAAACTTGCACTTACTCACTAAATAAATTTTAAATAAACCTAAAGTTTTAATTTCCGAAATCATTATATACTATTGAAAGCGCCCCAGGACTTCTTCTATATAAATAGCATCTTTATAATGAACAGGTATTTCATTATTAAAAAATTCAAAATAAATAAATAAATAAATAAAGCAAAGTAATAGAGTGAATTCATATTTAAGTGACTTTGAAAATAAAACAATATAACTTAATACAAAAACAGACAACAGTGCTTTACAAGAAATATCAATTTAGTACGTTTGCAAATTGTTATTTTTAGGTTAAGAATTTAATTCAAAAAAAATAGATGTTATTCCTTTATTTTCAAATTTTAATATAGAGGTCATTTAAACTTTTTATTTTTCATTTTCTTTAGTAATATTACCATAAATGATAGATAGTTGAAGCCCAACCAACTTGCAATGGTCGTATCAAACCTGTTCAGTAGAGATCGGTAACTGTCCATCCAGGCGTTCGTCCGCTCAATGACATATCTTTTGTCATATAGTTCTTGGTCAAAATATTCGTCCCTATCGGTATTCCCATTGCGCTTGTTGAAACACACATTGGCATTGATCTCTTTTTTCTCACAAGAGTTTCTAAAGTCTTTTGAATCAAACCCGGCATCTGCGTTGAGGAACAGGCCTTCCACAGTAATATTGGCCTGTTCGAGTGTTGCCGTGACCACCTCGAACTGTACCTCTATGTTGTACAGGTCGTTATGGTTGCCTGCCAGCGGTTCTGACATGGCTATTGGCAGTCCCTGCCTATCGCTCAAATATAGGGCGTTTGTGGTCTTGCGCTTTTTCCGCCCTTGGTATGCTACTTCTTCACCGCCCCTTATCGCAGGTGTGTGGCTACCGTCCAGGTCAACACTTGAAAGGTCTCAGTTCTGATCTGTGCCTATCGAGGATACCTATCCAGCAAGTCTTCCAAACTCCGGTAACGCACCATTTTCTATAATGGTAATAGACCGATTCCCAGCTTAATGTCTTTTCCTTGAAGAACACCTCTGTGGGCAATTGATGCCACTGCACGCCTGTTTTCAGCTTGTAGAGAATTGCGTTGACGATCTCGACCAACGGAACAGTTGGGGGAAAACCTCTTTTTGGCAGTGGCAGGTATGGGACAATTTCCATTTCTATTGTATCTTTGTCGAGTACCGAGTACATATGGGGTTGTGATTTAGTTATTTATGTTTCGCAACACAAATATCCACAACCATTTTTATTTTTTCAAAAAAAGTTTAAATCACTTCATTGCTTTTGGTTTCTATTGCTGTATGCGCCTTGCAAAAAAACAAATGGGTGGTTATTTTACTATCAATCATTTTAGGGCTCTTCCTTTTATTAGAATTGGTTTCCATCAATATGGGTGGCAATTTAATTGATTATAGGTTTTACGAGCATATAAAACTTAAGGATATTTGGTCGCTAAAAGATTTCTTTGCAACAGAAATTTTAGTCTTTACCATAGTATATATAATAATATGTACGCTTCTGTATTATACAAGTAGGTGGTTGCGCTCCAAAATTTTTCCTAAATGGCTATTGCCATTAGCTATTCTGGTGGGTGTTTTAATTATGTTTGTTCCCAATGGCCCCTTAAACAATATCTATGGCATTATAGATCTAAAGACCGCAAAGACGGAATCTTTTAACGAAGCTTTAAAAAATTTGGGCATAGACCCCGCTACATATATTACTTCAGATGAAATTACCGCAACACCCGGTAAAAATATAATCGTCCTATCATTAGAATCTTTGGAACGTGGTTATTTGGAACCTCCATTGGAAAAGCTTACCCCGAATCTTAGAGAGTTTGCAAAAACTAACACCTATATTAAAATGGAGGAAAGCCTCGGAAGTGGCTGGACAACCGCATCAATGTACACAACAATAACTGGTCTTCCTGCTTATTTTAAAGATGAAGGTAATCAAATTTTTCAAAATACTATAGATTCTGAAGTCAGTAATTTGGGTAATATTTTAAATTCAGCTAGCTACAGTTTAACTTACCTAATAGGAAATAAAGAGTTTTCCGGTATTCAAGATATGTTGAAAACCTTTGGTTTTACCGTAAAATCTGAAGAAGATTTCGAAACCAAATACCCAAAAATCAATTGGGGGCTGCACGATAAAGATCTGTTCGAAGAAGCAAAAAAAGAAATTCTTGTGAAGAAAACCCAAGAACAACCATTTGCCATCTTTATGTCAACTATTTCGGGCCATTATCCAGATGGGGTATATGACCAAAGGATGGAAAAGGTTTTGCCAAAACAAGAGACGAAACTTGAATTTATGACTTCTGCCGTAGATTATTATATTGGGGATTTAATCAAGTTTTTAGAAAATGAAAAATTGATGGAAAACACTGTTATTTATATATTTCCGGATCATATGCTAATGAAAAAAATGTCAAACGTAATTAGAAAGTTCCCAAACAAAAGAGGTCTTTACGTAATTACCAATGCAGATATTGATAAAGCAACGAAAAATCTTTATGAACCTATTACACAAATTGATCTTCCCAGAATAATCTTAAATGGAGCAGGCGTTGAAACTAATGCAACTTTCCTGACCGACTATATTAAAGACGGAAATAAGGATAAGTTTCTACAAAAAAACAAAAAAAACCTTTTAGCCCTTAACGTAGCATCCTTAAAAAGATTTAATTATAATGAAGGGTTTAAACTTGCAATAAGTGATAAGGGAAAGGTCGAGATCATCTCCTTAATAGATGGTTTTAAAACCTCCATTCCCAAAATTGAAGAAAATACCCTTTACACTATTGATTTTCAAAACGACATGCGCTTTGTGTCAAACATTAAAATTAACCACGAAGAAAAAGGAACATTTTCCGTTGATAGATACACAGAAGATGAATTAAAAAATGCTTTTAAAGGAAAGGCAAGCCCTACCCTTACTTTTTCTGTGGTTGGAGATTCTATTTATGGGTATTTGCAACAAGGAGGATTATTTGGTGTTGCCAGAGCCGGAGAAAAAGAAATATCATTTTCAAAAAATGATTTAAATACATTTAAACAATGGAAAACAACTAAAACCGGGCACGATTTGGATGCATCAAAAATCTTTTTGAGAAGTACAGGTTATACTTTCATTAAAAATTACGGCAATAGCAGAATATTTACTGGTCTTAAACCCCATTTAGTTACTCGTGGGCTAAATGTATTATACATCGAAAACAGTAAATACAAGGTTAAAAACTATGATACTTATGGAAGTTCCGATGACGCCATGGCATTTATTCAAACATTAAAACAGTTTGTTAAAAACGGAATTGATTTTTACATAATTGCCCATGATGCCGCAGCAAAAGAATTAGAGAACTTTGAAGACGACCTTTCCGATTTGGGCTTAAATATTTTAAGTGAACTTGAGGAAAGGGAAGCGTATATTGGTTACATTAAAAATGGGAAAATTTTCGAACAAAAAAATGAGAAGTCCATTACTCTGGAATTTGACATTAAAAATTTGCCGCCAGATCACGAAATTGGTAAAAATAAAAAAGATACACTCAGATTTATAGCACATGCTGGGGGTGGAATAAATGGTGACACCTATACCAATTCATTGGAAGCACTCAACTATAATTACAAAAAGGGATTTCGATTATTTGAATTGGATATTATTAAGACCGCTGACAATGTTTTTGTATCTGCCCATGACTGGGTCCACTGGTCAAAAAAGACTAATTTTAAGGGAGAAACGCCACCAACACGAAAGGTATTTCTTGAAAACCCAATTAAGAATTATACGCCCTTGGACATTGATGCCATTAATCTTTGGTTTAAAGAGCACACCGATGCCATTTTGGTAACTGATAAAGTAAACTCCCCGAAAGAATTTGCCTCCAAGTTTATTGACAAAGATCGGTTGATGATGGAGCTTCTTCAGTGAAGAAGCATTGAAAGAAGCAAAAGAAATTGGGATAAATAAAGCTATGGCTTCTGAAAATGTTTTAAGAACTATCAGAGGAAAAGAAGTAGAAACATTGAAAAAGTGGGGCGTAAAATATGTTGGTGTTTCAAGAAGAATTATTGCAAATGAATTATCAATGCTTATTAAACTCAAAGAAGCTGGTATTAAAACTTATGTTTTTAATGTAAATTTTGACAAAGGAAGGGATGAAACATTTGTAGTAGAAAACGAAATGGATTACATATATGGTATGTATGCCGATGAATGGAATTTCACCAAGTAAATTTTTCTTTATATAAAACTCGCTAAGCTATATCTTGTGCACGATTTAGGAACACACTATATTTGCACCCTAAAATTCTCAGTATATGATAGCCATTACCTTACCAGATGGAAGTGTAAAGCATTTTGATGCAGGGGTTACACCTATGGATGTAGCCAAAAGTATTAGTGAAGGGTTTGCCCGTAATGTAATTTCGGCATCCTTTAATGATGTAACAATAGAATCCACTACCCCATTAACGGAAGACGGAAGTTTGGTGCTATATACTTGGAGCAACGACGAAGGTAAAAAAGCATTTTGGCATTCTTCCGCACACATTCTTGCACAAGCTTTGGAACAATTATATCCTGGAATAAAGCTGACTATTGGGCCTGCTATTGAAAACGGGTTTTATTACGATGTGGATTTTGGCGAAAAAGCAATTTCAGAAAAGGATTTAAAAGAAATTGAAGATAAGATGCTAGAGATAGCTCGCGGAAAACACGAATTTTCATTACGCGAATCTTCAAAAGCAAATGCTTTGGATTATTACAAAAAACAAGGCAACGAATATAAGGTTGAGCTGATAGAAAATCTTGAAGATGGCACTATCACTTTCTGCGACCACGATACATTTACAGATTTGTGCCGTGGCGGACATATTCCAAACACTGGAATTGTAAAAGCCGTTAAGTTGATGAGTATCGCCGGCGCATATTGGCGTGGGGATGAAAAGAACAAACAACTTACACGTATATATGGCATCAGTTTTCCGAAGCAAAAAGACTTAACCGAATATCTTAAACTTTTAGAACAAGCTAAACAACGCGACCATAGAAAACTTGGAAAGGAACTTGAGCTTTTCACATTTTCACAAAAAGTTGGGCAAGGGCTTCCTTTGTGGCTACCAAAAGGCGCGGCATTGCGTGACCGTCTTGAAAATTTCTTGAAAAAAGCACAGAAAAAAGCTGGATATGAAATGGTGGTTACACCTCACATTGGTCAAAAGGAATTATATATTACGTCGGGCCATTATGCAAAATATGGAGCAGATAGTTTTCAGGCAATAAAAACTCCGAATGAAGGCGAAGAGTTTATGCTGAAACCGATGAACTGTCCGCATCACTGCGAAATATATAACAGCAAACCTTGGTCATACAAAGATTTACCAAAGCGTTTTGCTGAATTCGGAACTGTGTATCGTTACGAGCAAAGTGGCGAGCTTCATGGTTTGACTCGCGTACGCGGTTTCACCCAGGATGATGCGCATATTTTCTGTACTCCAGACCAATTGGATGATGAATTCAAAAAAGTGATTGATTTGGTTTTATATGTTTTCGGCTCTTTAGGATTTGAAAACTTTTACACCCAAGTTTCACTGCGCGATCCAAACAAACCCGAAAAATATATTGGAAGTCTTGAAAACTGGGAAAAAGCTGAAAACGCAATTATAAATGCAGCGGAATCAAAAGGTCTTGACTATAAAATTGAATATGGCGAAGCCGCATTTTATGGTCCAAAATTAGACTTTATGGTGAAAGACGCCTTGGGAAGAAGCTGGCAATTGGGAACAATTCAGGTAGATTACAACCTTCCTGAACGTTTTGAATTGGAATACAAAGGAAGCGATAATGAAACCCACCGTCCAGTGATGATACACCGTGCTCCTTTTGGAAGTATGGAGCGTTTTGTCGCTATTTTATTGGAACACACTGGCGGGAATTTTCCACTTTGGCTGATGCCTGAACAAGTAAGTATTTTGTCTTTAAGTGAAAAATATGAAAAATACTCCCAAAAAGTTTTAGATTTGCTTGAAAATGACGAAATTCGCGCCCTTGTTGACAATAGGAACGAGACAATTGGCAAGAAAATTAGGGAGGCTGAAATGAACAAAATCCCGTATATGCTGATAGTTGGAGAGCAAGAGGAAAAAGATGGAACGGTTTCTGTACGTAAACACGGTGAAGGCGATCTTGGCACAATGACGATAAAAGCCTTTTCAGAATTAATTCAACAAGCAGTAAAAAAGAATCAAAAGAATTTAACGTTTAACTAAATATTTTTAGCCATAGCAATACGTAGAAAAAGAAGTAAGGGACCTGCAAGGGTAATTAAAGAGGATCAACATAGAATCAATGGGAAGATTCGTGCTGAACAAGTTCGCCTTGTAGGAGATAATGTTGAAATTGGAGTTTATCCTTTAAGAAAAGCACGTGATATTGCCGAGGAACAGGAATTGGACCTCGTTGAAATTTCACCAAATGCAGTTCCTCCGGTTTGTAAAGTAATAGACTATAAAAAGTTTGTTTACGAGCAAAAGAAACGCGAGAAAGTTTTAAAGGCAAAAGCAACCAAGGTTACCATTAAGGAAATCAGATTTGGTCCAAATACGGACGACCACGATTACGATTTCAAAAAGAAACACGGTGAAAAGTTTTTGCAGGAAGGTTCAAAATTGAAAGCATATGTTTTCTTTAAAGGACGTTCAATCATTTACAAAGACCAAGGTGAAATTTTGCTTTTGCGTCTAGCCCGAGATCTTGAAGAATTTGGAAAAGTGGAGCAAATGCCCAAACTGGAAGGCAAGCGAATGATTATGTTCATTGCCCCGAAAAAGAAATAATACTTCAGTTTTCAAAAGAAATTGAAGATCACAATAAAGCGAAGTAATAATAAAAAGTAGGAAACATGCCGAAACAAAAAACAAAATCCAGTGCCAAAAAGCGTTTTAAGCTTACGGGTACAGGTAAAATCAAAAGAAAGCATGCGTTTAAAAGCCACATCTTAACAAAGAAGTCTAAAAAACGTAAGCTTAAATTAACTCATGACGGTTTGGTACACCAAGCTGACGAGAGTAATGTGAAACAAATGCTTCGAATGAAGTAATCGTTACACCGGTTAAAACAATTATTTAAACCCTGGAGTAGTGCCAAAACGATTTTAGATTAACGATTTACGATTGTTGATTTAAGAAATTTTAAAACAAGTGTTCGCCGCGGCGAACCGCCTGCTACAAAAAAATTAAAATTATGCCAAGATCAGTAAACTCAGTTGCGAAAAGAGCCCGCAGAAAAAAGGTTCTTAAACAAGCCAAAGGTTTCTTTGGAAGACGTAAAAACGTATGGACGGTTGCTAAAAACGCTGTGGACAAAGCTATGCTTTACTCATACCGTGACCGTCGTGCAAAAAAGAGAAATTTCAGATCCTTATGGATTACCCGTATAAACGCGGGTGCAAGACAGCATGGAATGTCTTACTCACAATTTATGGGAAGTTTAAAAAACAGTGGAATCGAGCTTAACCGTAAGGTTTTGGCAGATTTGGCTATGAACCACCCAGAGGCTTTTGCCGCAATCATAAACAAAGTAAAATAAGACATTTATAAACTATATTATTTCGCCTAAAAACCGCTTCAGCAATGAGGCGGTTTTTTTATATGAAAAATTCAAACAAATAAGTTTAGTATCTTCGTTAAAATTAGTTTGAATGTTTCGTTTCAATTTTCTTATAATTTCCTTTTTACTCTTTGGAAATTTAATTTTCGCTCAAAAAAGAACTGGCAAAATCTATAAAATTGATAGGTACAACTCCATATACCTTCCCTTGGGAAAAATTTCATTTGCAGATAAACTTGTAGAATTTAAAGTTGGATATCCAGTTCCCATTCAAAAATATCGAGATAGTATTGAATGTTTGAATGAACCAAACTACCGAAATTATCAAACTCCAAATTTTGTTTCCTTAGGTTGCGGCGGAAGTCTAACTGTTGAATTTACAGATAATGGTTTTATGAACCTAGAAGGTGAGGATCTTTATATTTTTGAGGTGGGCCCATCACAAGAACCCGCAAAAGTTGAAATTTCAGAAAACGGAATAGATTGGATTTATGCTGGAAAAATTGCAGGCGGAAAGTCTTCCCTAGATTTAAGCGATGTTAAAATTGATAGAGAAACTGTCTACTATTTTTTAAAAATTACAGATTTAAAAGATCTCTGCAGAAGCAAAAGTGCAGGTGCAGATATTGATGCCATTGGCGCCATCAATAGCGTGATAAAACTTACTATTAACGCAGATGTCCTATTTGATGTTGCCAAATATGACCTAAAAGAAACCGCCAAGCAAGCGCTTGATTCCCTTAAAAGTAGTATTGAAAAAGTGGATAAAGCTACAATTTTAATTCAAGGATTTACAGATAGTGACGGGGACGAAATTTCCAATATGACGCTTTCAGAAAACAGATGTATTTCTGTTAAGGAGCGCTTGATGAAAATTTTTGGTGAAAATTCAAAATATGAATTCGAAATTAAAGCCTACGGCGAAAGCAAACCTCGTTTTGCAAATGATTCCGAAGAAAACAAACAACAAAACCGAAGGGTTGAAATTACGGTTTTACCTCCGAAAGATTATTATGAAAGTTTAATTAGGAAATAAGGATTTAGCACTTCGAAAGGCTCAGTGTGACAGATTTGGAATTTGGGATTTGATATTTTATAATTTTAAAAAAGTTAGGTTTTCTGCTTTTTCTTCTTCGCAGCAGGAAATAAAACATTATTCAAAATAAGTCTATATCCCGGTGAATTTGGGTGAAGCGCCAATTCCGTTTTTGCATCCCCTACTCTGTGCTGGTAGTCTTCCGGATCGTGGCCGCCGTAAAACGTAAAGAAGCCCTTTCCTTTTATTCCGTGAATATATCGCGCTTCGCTGTTGCTTCTATTTTCACCCATAACCAAAACATTACTTTTAATTTCGTCGGGATCAAAAGAGGTTGTCTGCCCCATAAAACCTTTTACCAACGAAGTATGATTTTGGCAAAGCATCGTCGGGATTGGGGCCCATTTTGCGGAGTAATCCATCAAAGTGAAGTAATCAGATTCTTTTGCAATTCTTCGCTTTTCGGTCATATCAATACTTGAAAATTCATAGACCATTGGGCTTCGTTCCAAAATATAATCCTTAAACGCGAATGTTTTACCAAAATCAATTTTACTTTGATAACCCGGTTCGCTTGGATCACCATCAAACATAGGTTCGCAAATATCAACGCCTTCAGCCGAAAGTGCAATATCAAAACTATCGGTAGCGCTGCACATCGCAAACATAAAGCCACCACCAATAACATAATCACGGATCTTTTTTGCAACATCCAATTTCTCTTCGGAAACTTTATTGTATCCTAATTTTGCGGCAAGTGCTTCAGCTTTTGCCTTCTCTTCAATATACCACGGGGCTGAGCGATATGCTCTGTAGAATTTTCCATATTGTCCAGTAAAATCTTCGTGATGCAAGTGAAGCCAATCATAAAGAATCAATTGGTCGCCTAAAACCTCTTCATCATAAATTACGGTGTAAGGAATTTCGGCATAAGTCAAAACCATTGTAACGGCATCATCCCATGGAAGATTTCCTTTCGGGGAATAAACTGCAATTTTTGGAGCTTTTTCAAGCACAACGGCATCCATGTTTTCGGACGGACTACTTATATCAGTAAGTATTTGTTCGGTTTTACTATCAGAAATAACTTCGAAGGAAACACCGCGAATTTGGCATTCACGTTGAATTTCCGCAGAATCGGGCATTAAAAAAGAACCGCCGCGATAATTAAGTAACCATTTCACTTTTTGTTGCTTTTCTAAAACCCAATACGTAATTCCGTAAGCTTTTAAATGTTCTTTTTGGCTATCGGCATCCATTGGAATAAGGATATACGAAGCGGAAGCTTTTAATGAAAATAGTATTAAAAAAAGGAGTAAAATGAAACGTTGCATCGTGCGAATATAACGACAATTTTTAAGCCATATTGGATTTCATCTGTAGATGAATGATGATTTTTAAAAATATTACAGACAAATATTGGTTCTTAATTTGCAGAACCAAAAAAACCTGTTATCTTTGCAAAGAAATAATTAAGAATGAGCATTAAATTAAATGAAATACAAATTGAACTTTTGGAACGCTATGGCGTTATTCAAGAGCAATTGGGAATTTCCCCGGCATCTGCGAGGGTTAATGCGCTATTAACTGTTGCCGATCAAAAGGAGCTTACTTTTGATGAAATCCGCGAAACTCTTGCTCTTAGCAAGAGCGCAACTAGTAATGCTATAAATAGTTTATTAACCATCAATTACATTGGTTATAAAACGAAATTAGGCGAACGTAAACGTTATTTTTTCTCCCGTATGGATCAATGGCAAGATTCGCTTCGTAAAAATCTTGACGGTTTTAAGGAATATAATAAAGTAATGAAGGAAATATTGGTAGAAAGAACTCCCGAAACACCTGAATATAATGATAAATTAAAGGAACTAACCCAATTCATTGAATATTATATTGCCGAAGCAACAAAAATTATAGACACCTGGGAAAAAAAATAAACCTTTTTTTTACCCAAATTGGTTCTTTTAATTCAGAACTATATATAAAATACTTAACTAAAGAAATGAAAAAAACCATTTTATTATTAAATTTATTGATTGCTTCTTTGGCATTTTCACAGCAAGATCCCCTTCCACTTACCGTGGAACAAGCTGTGGAAATTGCCATTAAGAATAATACCGATTTGAATAAGGCGCGTATTGATCAACAAATAGTAAATGCGCAAATAGCAGAAATAAAAGGTCGTGCCCTTCCACAAATTAACGGAAGCGGAAGATTTACTGATAACTTTTCACTTGCTACTCAACAACTTCCGGGTGAGTTTTTTGGAGGCGAACCGGGCACAACAGTAGATGTCGCTTTTGGAAACCGATATGCTTTTAATGCCGGCGTAGAGGTACAGCAACAATTGCTGAATTTTCAACTTTTCAATTCTGTAAAAGCAGCAAAAGCACTTGAAACATTACAGGATTTGCAGACGCTACAAACAACCGAAGATCTAATTATAAATGTTGTCCAGGTTTATATTCAAGTTCAGGTGACCGAAAAACAAATAGAACTGCTTAAGGAAAATTTCAACCGTACCAATAGTTTGGTGGAACTTTCAGAACAAAAATACAATGAAGGTATTATTAGAAAATTGGATTTAAATCAATTAGTGGTTAACCGAACTAACCTGAATACTCAAATTGAAGATGCAAGATTTACAAGAAATGAACAAATTCGCTTGCTAAATCTTTACCTCAACATCCCTATTGAAACAGATATTGTTTTGATAGAAAAACTGGAAGACCGCCCACCCTATCCAATTGATCAAAGCCTCAATTTGGATTCAAATATTCAATTTCAACAAATTCAGCAACAATTAGATCTTGCCGTATTGGATGAAAAGCAGGTTAAATCTGAATATTTACCTTCCCTAAGTGCTTTCTTCAATTACAATTATCAAGGGAATAATAATGAGTTTGGCTTTTCTTCCCCAGAATATCGGGATCAGTTTAACGGCACTTATGGAATGGCGTTAAAAATACCCATTTTTGATGGCTTTCAAAGAAGTAAAAGATTGCAACAAAAACAATTGGAAACAAAAAAACTGAAAGAAGACAAAATCAATCTTACCAATACTATTGAAAAAAATTATGCCGATGCTGCTGAGCAAATAATTTTAAGCAATACCCAGATTGAAAATCAACAAGCAAACATGGAGCTCGCCAGCGAAAATTACGACGGTATAAAACTTTCTTACAATGAAGGAGTAGCTGCAATAACCGAGCTTTTGGATGCCGAATTTGCCCTTCGCGAAGCACAATCAAACTATTTGAACGCTCTCTTGCAATACAGAGTTTCCGAATTGAACCTGTTAAAAGCAAATGGACAACTTTCAAAATTAATTACCCAAAACTAAATATCATACAATTTTCCAAAAAAATGAAATCAAAAACTATCATAGCTATTATCGTAGGTATTGCAGTAATCGCAATAGCTTACACGCTTTTCAATAATAAAAAAGAAATGAATGCTGAAGCCAATGTAAAGGAAGCAGATTTTGCCATTCCGGTACAGGTTGCATTGGCAGAGCAAAAAACAATAACCGATGCCTTGACCGCAACAGGTGAGTTTAGAGGTTGGGAAGAAGTTATGCTCGTAGCAGAATCGCAGGGAAGCATCGAAAATTTGAGATTTGAGGAAGGTGATGAAATTAAAAAAGGACAAATAATCGCAAAGATTGATGCCGTATCGTTGAACTCACAATTAGCTTCTGCCAGAGCAAGTTATGCAAAGACTGAAAAGGATGTTTCAAGATACGAACGTTTGGAAAAAGCCGGAGCCGTTAGCAAAAGCCAACTTGAAGATGTGCGAATTCAATTGGAAAATTCCCGTGCAAACATTGCCCAAATAAATCAGCAATTAAGTTTTACAACTGTAAAATCACCAATTGATGGTGTAATTAATACTTTAATGGTTGAGCAAACAAGTTTCGTGATGCCCGGAAACGAAATAGCTGAAATCGTTCAGATTGATCGCTTAAAATTAATAGTAAATGTTTCCGAAAGTGATCTTGCTAAAATCAAGGAAGGCCAAGAAGTAAAAATCAAGACCGATGTTTTTCCTTTAAAGGAGTTTACTGGAAAGGTTAGCAACATAAGCGTAAAAGGCGATGAAGCACGAAAATACAAAGTAACTATTGAGGTTAAAAACACCAATGACGATGAACTACGCCTGGAATGTTTGGGGAAGTTTACTTTGATACTCTAAAAAACACTGAAACAAACGCGCTCGTAATCCCACGGGAATCTATTGCCGGAAGTTTACAAAATCCACAGGTTTATGTTATAAAAGATAGCATCGCTCAGTTGAAAACAATTGAAACAGGTGCAACCCTTGATGGATACGTAGTGGTGCTTTCAGGTTTGAATGCCGGTGACCAAGTGGTTACAAAAGGAATTATCAATTTAAAAGATAACACAAAAGTAAAAATCACCAAAACAATAAACTATGTCTATTACAGAATTAGCAGTTAAGCGGCCTACACTTGCCGTTGTGGTTTTTACCATTTTAGGATTGATTGGAATTATAAGTTATACCAGTTTGGGGTACGAACTTTTACCAAAAATCACTTCTCCAGTACTTTCAATAAGCACCGTTTATCCGGGAGCTTCACCAGGTGAAGTTGAAAACTCGGTAACAACAAAAGTTGAAGATGCCGTAGCAGGTTTGGAAGGTGTAAAGGAAATTACATCAACTTCACAGGAAGGTCTTTCACTTGTAAACGTAGAGCTTCAGTACAATGCAGATGTTGATGCAGTTTTAAGTGATGCGCAACGAAAAGTGAACAATATTGTTGGTGAATTGCCCGACCAAGTGGATCAGCCCAGTGTTGAAAAATTCTCCTTCGATGAATTGCCAATTATGCGCCTCGGGGTTTCTTCGAGTATGGACCCCGTAGCGTTTAATGACTTGGTTGAAAACGATATCAAAGAAACATTATCCCGAGTGGATGGTGTTGCCCGAGTTACTGTTATTGGCGGAAACGAACGTGAAATACGTATAAATGTAGATCGCGATAAGTTGAAAACCTATGGCTTGAGTATTCTTCAAGTAAGCCAAGCCATTGGAACAGCTAACCTCGATTTCCCCACGGGAAGCATCAAGGATAATTCGCAACAGGTTATTGTTCGTCTTTCGGGTAAATTTCAAAATGTTGATGAAATAAAAAACTTGACCGTAAGCAGCAGCCAAGACGGCTCCACTATAAAAATCAAAGACATTGCTGAAGTGTTTGACACTTCAAAAGAAATAACAACCATTTCCCGTATTAACGGAATCAGCAGTATTGGTCTAACCGTTTCAAAACAAAGTGACGGAAATACAGTTCAAGTTGCAGATGACGTTAAAGCGGTAGTCCTAAAAATTGAAGCCGCTAATGCAGATAAAAACCTAAAAATTGATACCGCGCAGGACAGCTCAATCTTTACGTTGGAAGCCGCAAACTCAGTAATATTTGATTTAGGATTGGCAATAGGCTTGGTTGCTTTGATTATGCTTTTCTTCCTTCATAGCTGGAAAGATGCAATTATCGTTATGGTTTCCATTCCGGTTTCCATTATTACAACTTTTATATTGATGAACGTGCTTGGCTACACGCTAAACCTAATGACTTTATTGGGGCTTTCATTGGTAGTTGGTATTTTGGTGGATGACAGTATCGTGGTTTTGGAAAACATTCATAGCCATATGGAACGTGGGAAAAATCGTTTTGAGGCTGCGATTGCAAGTTGGAAGGAAATCGGGCTTTCCGTAATGTCCATCACCTTGGTTTTGATTGCTGTATTCCTTCCGATTACTTTCGTTACAGGACTTATAGCCGATTTATTGAAGCAATTCTCAATCGTGGTAGCTTTCGCAACGGCGGTAAGTTTGGTGGTTTCATTTACGTTAACGCCCCTACTCGCTTCCCGTTTTTCTTCCGTGATGGAATTAAAACCCAGTAAAATATTCCACAGACCCCTTATTTGGTTTGAAAAAGGGTTGGACGGTGTAAATAATTTTTACAAAGATTCACTTCGATTCACCTTAAAATACAAACGTTGGACTGCTCTGGTTTTGTTTTTAATGATTGTTGGTTCGTTCAGTTTATTGGGTTTTGGATTTATAGGAACTGAATTCGTAAAGAATGGCGACAACGGTGAATTTTTAGTTGAGTTGGAACTCCCGAAAGAAAGCACTATTGAAGAAACAAACCTTGCAACGCTTCAAGTGGAAGAATATTTATTGAAGCAGGAAGTGGTTTCTTCCGTATTTACGACCGTTGGAACTGGTTCAGGTTCGGGTGGAAATTCATCAAATCTTTCACAGATAAATGCGAAGATGATTAGCCCGGATGAGCGAACGATTACTTCCGAAAAATTTGCCGTACAAGTTAAAGAAGATTTAGCCAAGCAAATTCCCGGAGTGAAATTTAAAACCGCAGCCGTTGGAATGGTGGGCGGAAGCACCGCAGGCCAATACAAGTAATTCTTACTGGAAATAAAATTGAACAATTAATTGAGGTTGCCGAAGAAATGAAAACGGTGATTGATAAAGTTCCCGGAACCCGTGAGGAAGAATTATCGGTTGAAGGTGGAAATCCTGAAATCGCAATTACGGTTGACCGCGATAAAATGGCGGTGCTTAATTTAACCATGAGCGATGTGGGAAATACCATGCAAAACGCATTTGCAGGAAACACACAATACAAGTTTCGCGATGGTGAAAATGAATATGACATCAATGTGAAATTGGATCAATTTGATAGAAAAAACATCAACGATATTAAAAAATTGACTTTTATGAATACCGAAAGTCAGTTGATAGAGATGCAACAATTCGCAAATGTGGAGCAATCTACAGGGCCTACAAAGTTGGAGCGAAACAATAAAAAATCTTCTATTTCCATTGGAGCGCAAGTAGCCGGAAGACCTGTGGGAACAGTTTCCACGGAAGTTGAAGCTGCTTTGGCAGAGATAAAAATGCCCGATGGCGTTAGCTACGAAATGGGTGGCGATTTGGAAAGCCAAACAGAAGCCTTTGCCAGTTTAGGGCTTGCACTTTTAATGTCAATTGTGCTGGTTTATTTAATTATGGTAGCACTTTACGAATCGTATGCCTATCCGCTGGTAGTAATGTTTTCGGTGCCAACTGCACTTATTGGTGCATTTTTGATTCTCGCGCTTTTCAAGGAAAGTTTGGGTGTATTTACCTTTTTGGGATTAATTATGCTCGTAGGATTGGTAATAAAGAATGCAATATTAATCGTGGATGCCGCTAATCAATATAAAGAAGAGGGACTAAACAGCAGGGAAGCTGTTGAAAAAGCAGGTGTAAATAGACTTCGGCCTATTTTAATGACCACGATTGCGATGGTAATTGCAATGTTTCCTATTGCTTTTGCAACGGGAGCAGGTTCTGAATGGAAAAATGGTTTGGCGCTCGTATTGATTGGTGGGCTTGTAAGTTCCCTTCTTTTCACGGTAATCATTGTTCCAATTATGTATGTAGTTATTGATATTTGGAAAGGGGAAACAACGAGAAAAAAAGCAAAGGTTGAAACCGATCCTAAGGTATTGGAACAAACTGATACCGCTCATTAAAGTAAGAGAATATGATATTCTTCAAAACAATTTTTTCATTTTTAAAAAACAAGGAATATAGAACCTTGCTCATTACAACAAATGCGGTAATTGCATTGGGTACTGTGGCTTATCACTTTATAGAAAATTGGACTTGGCTTGATTCTTTGTATTTCTCAATAATTACACTTACTACTATTGGTTACGGTGACTTTTCGCCACAAACTGATGCTGGAAAATGGTTCACTATTTTTTATATCATAATCGGGGTGGGCATTATCCTCACTTTCATAAATACATTATACAATCACTTTTCGCCAACAAATAATAATTCCGACGAAAACGAAAAAAATAAATAACTTAAAATCCAACATCTTATGGTATCCTTCAAAATTAAATCGGATGAATCCTTAACCATCTTGGTTGCTCAGGAATTCAATTCTTCGGAAAAAGAAAGAGTCTCTTTGATTATAGAGTCATTATTCGAAACAAATATGCA
This sequence comes from uncultured Flavobacteriaceae bacterium, assembly GCA_963716065.1. Lineage (GTDB taxonomy): Bacteria > Bacteroidota > Bacteroidia > Flavobacteriales > Flavobacteriaceae > Aequorivita. Next base: position 3,112,852 of record OY970287.1, on the reverse strand, counting down.
AGGCAAAATATATTTTGATATCGCCCAAAATGTAAAAAACATCAGCCTGAAGATGATTGTGGATTTTTGTGAAAACTTGCCCTACAATTACGTAATAACTCAAAAAGCCTGCGCATAAAATGATTGAATTTTTTAAGACTAACAAAGAGGCAACTTTTAAAATTGGGGATATTATAAAACTGGATGAAACAATGGTGGGCAAGGTAACCGACATCACGCTGCGCCATACAATTATCCGCAATTATGAGAACAAAATGATCGTGATTCCAAATTCAGTAATAAATAAAGAAAAGCTGATAAACTACGATTTGGGAGAACGTATGTGTTGCCAATGGATAGAAGTTGGAATTTCATACGGCAGCAATATTGACACTGCAAAACACATTATGCGCGAGGAATGTGAAGACCATCCTAATCTACTGGATAACCGCAGTGAATTGGATAAATATAATAATGTAAAAAAAGTAATAATCAGAGTCGTAAAACTTGACGAATCTGCCGTAACCCTTCGGGCGTGGGCGTGGGCAGCAAATTTTGAGGATGCTTTTCAAATGAAATGTGACTTGTATGAAAGCATCAAAAAACGATTTGATAAAGAAGGAATTGAAATACCATTTCCGCATCGAACTATGGTTTTTAAACAAGAGCAATTAGAAACTTTGAAGAAAAATATTAATGCTGTGGGCTAATAACATATTATCCGTCCTGTCAATAATAACCCTAATTCTCATTATCATTTTAGGAATAATTACACTATTTGTTTCGATTAAAAAAAAAGAGGAAATAAATTTTTAATCAAATGAACATTCCAAATATTTTAAAATTAGGAGCCTATTTGGCAGTAATCTCAATACTAATTCTATTGTTGATTTTCACAATAGTTTTAATCATCCAATTAAGAAGTGAATTCAAGAGAAATTCATATAAAACCATTCATATAAACAAAAAATAAAAATGACCAAACCAATAATTTTTCTAGCCTTATTATTAGCAGCGGGCGCACTTAAAGCACAAGACACCATTGCCAATTTTAAGGAAAATGCCGAGAAGGGTATAAAAGCCGAATTTCCACAAGCTCGGGTTTTAAATGTTGAATACGGCCAATCATTATCCAGGGATTTTAAATCTCGATTATTTGACGAAAAATTTCAGGAAGGCGAAATAAAAAATCAAAAAACCTTTAAGGCATCCGCAAATATTCCAGTTTACAAAACCAGAAAATGGTCATTAACTGCCTCGGGAAACTACACATTTAACGAATTTGAATTCAGCAATATAGAAAACACTTCAAACTTCAATGTTTTTGAACAAAACGGAATTGTTGATTTCCATAATTTTTCCGGAGCATTGAGCTCTACCTATTTTTCAACTCTTTTCAAAAAAGCTGTAATATATAACGCAAGTGTAATTGTAGATGGTAATGACGAAGGTTTTGAAAGGGTGAAGGGATTGGTCAGCCTTTCATTTATTATGAAAAGAACAGAACGCACAACAATTACTTTGGGAGCTTTTGTGTTTATAGATCCAACTTCACAAATACCCTTTTTTCCAACTTTCAGTTTTACGCACAGGTTTAAAAACTCACCTTGGGAAGTGGATTTCATTCTTCCACAACGACTTTTGATAAGAAGACAAATTGGGGATTACGGAAGAATTTCGGTGGGGAGCACCTTCGGCAGCAGCGGGTTTTATGTAAATGTTGACGCACCAAATTTTCCCGATGTATTTGAATACAGCCAACTGGAAATTAACAGCGGTGTAATTTATGAACACTTGCTTGCCAGCAATTTAATAGTAACCGTAAAAGGTGGCCTCACAAATTTTATAAGCAATCGTCTTACTGAAAAAGGGGAAGCCAATAAGGACTTTATATACGAAAACGAGCAGGATGCCACAGGATATTTTAATGTGGGACTTTCTTTTGATCCCTTTTTTAAGAAACCAACAGCCAACAAATAAATTTAGACCCAAAAATTAATTTAAAAATAAACCTCATGAAAAAGCAGATTCTAATTTTAGCGATCATTCTTACAAGTATTACAACCTTTGCCCAAACGAAAGTGCAGTTTGGTGTTCGGGGTGGGCTTAACCTATCAACAGTAGTAGGGGAAGACGAAGATTTTGAAAGCCCCGATGGCCGCGCAAGTTTTTATGGTGGACTAGTAGTTGAAGCACCAATTACAGGCAGGTTTTCATTACAGGCCGAAGCATTTTACTCAGGCCAAGGTTTTGAAATTTCTGACCGCGATAGGGATGATGCCCAATTTCAAGTAGATTATATTCAAGTGCCTATTTTGGCGAAAGTGCGAATCATCAAAGGACTTAGCGCAATGGCTGGAGGACAGTTAGGTTTTAAAATAAATGAGGAAATCGACAACGATCCCTTTGAAAATGGAGGCGACACTGAAACTGATATTTTTGAGGATTACGACCTTCAACTTACGGGAGGAGCTGAGTATAAATTTGATAATGGTTTTTTTGTTCAAGCAAGGGTAGCATACGGTGTTACGGAAATTATTGAAGACTCTGAGGTTCATAATTTTGTATTCTCTACGGGTATTGGTTTTATGTTTTAGCAGTACGAACTAAAACACGTTTAAACAGCTATTTAATTTATAAACAAAAAAAAATGATACACTTAAATAAAATTGAAGGAACGGATATTTTTGAATTTTCAATTAAAGGAGATATTGATAAAGAAAGCATCGAAAATTTCTACAAACTTTTAGAATTAAAAGCCGAGAATAATCAAAAAATAAAACTACTTGGGACGATTTTGGAGTTTCCTGAATTTGAAAACTTCAGTTCTTTTACTGAAACCCTAAAAATGAAAAAGAAGGCTATAGAGACCCTGAGTAGATATGCCATTCTTTCAGATAAGGATTGGTTGGAAAATCTTTTACCCTTTGGTAATTTTTTAACTCCCAGAATTCAAATGAAACATTTTGGAGTGGATGAGCGTGAAGAAGCAATTGCTTGGCTTAAAAAAGATGAAGATAAAAGCTATCCTGAAAAAGAATATCTTTCAAAAATGAACATTGAAATCATTCGGGGAACCAATATATATTCTTTCAGTGTGAATGGAAAAATAGATGAAGGCGGAATGTCCGCGCTCTATAATATTCTTAAAGATAAAAGCAGAAATGGCAAAATAAAACTTTTGGCTTTCTATAAGAATTTTGATGGTTTTGATAGCTTTAAAGCTTTCACCGAAGGTTTAAAAGTAGATTTTGCGGGAATTGGGAATATTGAAAAATTTGCAATTGTTACCGATAAAAATTGGGTAAAAAATATTGCAGAAATTGAATCAAAAATACTTCCTGGAATTTCTATAAAAACTTTTGCAGAAAATGAAGAGGAAAAAGCCTTAACATGGCTGAATAGTTAAAGAGAAAATCCCGGTGAATCCGGGATTTTTTTTAGTTTTTTCTTAAAAAGGCACATCATTATCTTCTTCAATAGAAAAATCGTTGTTCATAGAACTACCGAAGGCTTCATTGGGAGAAGGCAAGTTTTTGGTTTTAAAAGTATCATCGTTGGCGGCGTCGTTCATTCGGGAATGAATTTCCATTGGGGTATCAAAATTATCGAGACTTTCAAACTTACCGAGATGACCGATAAATTTTAAGCGAATTTCATCCAAACCTCCATTACGGTGTTTTGCAACAATGAATTCGGCTTGGCCGGCAGTGGGTGTGTGTTCCTCGTCATCCCATTCGTCAATTTTATAGTATTCGGGACGGTAAATAAAGGATACAATATCGGCATCCTGCTCAATAGCTCCCGATTCACGAAGATCGGAAAGTAAAGGTCGTTTGCTTCCGCCACGGGTTTCAACGGCACGCGAAAGTTGGGAGAGTGCTATAACAGGAATGTTTAATTCTTTTGCGAGAGCTTTTAGATTTCGGGAAATTGTAGAAATTTCCTGTTCTCTATTCCCTCCTTTTTGGCCTCCACCGGCTGTCATCAATTGCAAATAATCCACTATTATAAGCTTGATGCCGTGTTGGGATGAAAGTCGTCGTGCCTTTGCACGAAGATCAAATATTGATAATGATGGACTATCGTCTATAAAAAGAGGTGCTTTTTCAAGACCTTTTACTTTTACGTTTAATTGTTCCCATTCGTGTTTTTCGAGATTTCCTGTTCGCAATTTCTCTGAACTCAAATGTGTTTCCGAAGAAATTAAACGTGTTATTAATTGCACGGATGACATTTCCAAAGAGAAAAATGCTACAGGAATATTATGTTCAACGGCAATATTTCGCGCCATGGAAAGAGTTAAGGCGGTTTTACCCATACCCGGACGGGCGGCTATAATTATCAAATCACTTGGCTGCCAACCTGAAGTTAGCTTATCAACTTTTGCAAAACCGGATGGAATTCCCGATAATCCTTCCTTATTTGCTATTTCCTCAATTCTCTTTTTTGCTTGTATTACAAGATTTTGAGCAGTTTCGGAAGAACGTTTAATGTTTCCTTGTGTTACTTCATAAAGTTTTGATTCGGCAGTATCCAAAAGATCAAAAACGTCGGTACCTTCATTATACGATTCTTCAATTATTTCGTTTGAAATTTTAATTAAACTTCGCTGAATATATTTCTGAAGAATGATACGTGCGTGGAATTCAATGTGTGCCGAAGAAGACACTTTTTGAGTCAATTGTATCAAATAAAACTCCCCTCCCACCAAGTCAATTTTGCCTTGTTTCTTAAGTTGCGTTGAAACGGTTAATAAGTCTACTGGTTGGCTGTTTTCGAACAGATTATGAATTGCTTCAAATATATGTTGATGCGCTTGCTTGTAAAAAACTTCGGGATGTAGGATATCTATTACCTCATCAACTCCTTTTTTGTCAATCATTAATGCTCCAAGTACAACTTCCTCTAAATCAATTGCTTGAGGCGGTATTTTACCCTTCTCAAGCGATATTATTTGCCCTGTACGTGTTGAAAAACTGGTTTGAGGTTTGATTTTTTCCATTAGGCGAATGTAAAGAAAATGTTAAGAGAAAAGGGCGAAAAATTGGAGTACTATATTAACTACTCTTCAACAATCGAACTGTTAATAACTTAAAAATATTGTTGATAATCCGTAAAAAAATCCGAAGCTTCAGCCTCGGATTTATGGTAACATAAGCTATAGTGAGTTTTAACTTTTGAACTCGCCCATATCTAAATATTTTTCCATCCTCTTTTTAACTAAATCTGATGGGGATAACATTTTTAATGATTTATATGACTTCTCTATAGCCCCCGAAACTGTTGTAAAAGTATTCTCACGATCACTGTGCGCACCGCCTAAAGGTTCTTTGATAATCTCATCAATTAGGTTTTGCTTTTTCATATCGGTTGCGGTAAGTTTTAAAGCTTCTGCGGCTTGTTCCTTAAATTCCCAGCTTCTCCATAAAATGGAAGAACAACTTTCCGGTGATATTACGGAGTACCAAGTATTTTCAAGCATCAAAACTTTATCACCAACACCAATTCCCAAAGCACCACCACTGGCTCCTTCTCCTATAATTACTACAATAATTGGCACTTTTAAACGGGTCATTTCAAAGATATTTCGCGCTATAGCTTCGCCTTGTCCACGCTCTTCTGCTTCCAAACCAGGAAATGCGCCGGGAGTATCAATAAAGCAAACTACGGGAATATTAAATTTTTCAGCAGATTTCATTAAACGAAGTGCTTTTCTGTAACCTTCAGGATTCGCCATCCCAAAATTTCTGAATTGACGTGTTTTGGTATTATAACCCTTTTGTTGCCCAACAAACATATAGCTTTGATCGCCTATTTTCCCAAGACCACCAACCATTGCTTTGTCATCCTTAAAGCCCCTATCGCCGTGAAGTTCCAAAAAAGAATCCCCACAAATGGCTTTAATATAATCCATTGTATAGGGACGATCTGGATGGCGCGATAACTGCACACGTTGCCAAGGCGTAAGATTTTTATATATATCCTTTTTTGTTTCGTTCAGTTTTTTTTCAATCTGCTTGCAGGTGTTTGTAACATCAACATTACTTTCGGTGCCAATTAAGCAAGCCTTTTCATATTGTTCCTGTAATTCTTTTATAGGGAGTTCAAAATCAAGATATTCCATAATTATTTCCTTCTTTTTATAAAGGTTTAATTTACAAAGATAAAATTTTGTTCTTAGGTGTCAGACAATCTTCTTCGTTTTCTTTCTTGGGTAATTTTAATAATCCCATTGGCGACAACAGTTAGAAGAATAATACCAGCACCGTAATAAAATTGTGGGCTCATATTTTCTGAATCGCCTAAAACGATAAGTGCCAGAATAATTCCGTAAATAGGTTCCATATTGATTGTTAGCATTACAGTATATGGGCTAATCCATTTCATTACGTGTATTGATGCTATAAAAGCATACGCCGTACAAGCGGACGCCAATATTATTAAATACATCCAATCGTGGGCTGAAACCGTGAAAAAATCTGTGGTGAATTTTCCTGCAATTGCCAAGTAAATTGAAATACCCAATACACCGAACATTAGCTCGTAAAATGAAATTGTTGAGGCCTTATGTTTCAACACAAATTTTCCATTTATTACTGAAAAAAGAGCGCTTAAAAATGCTGAAATGAGGGCCAAAATAATTCCCAGGGTGTAAGAGCCTTCCACATCAAATATTACGTAAAGCCCGCCCACAACTACCAATCCGAATAACACTTCGTATAGAATTATTTTTCTTCCATATAGAAGTGGTTCCAAAAGCGATGCGAAAAATGCGCCCGTAGAAAGTACTGCGAGTGTAACCGAAACATTTGAAGCTTTAATTGCCCCAAAGAATGTGAGCCAATGCAAAGCAATGATAATTCCAGCTAAGGCAAAACCTGATAGAGTTTTAAGTGAAAACTTCAGTTTTTCCTTTCTAATTTTCAGAAAAACAAAAATTATTATAGTCGCCAAAAGCATTCTATACCAAACAAGGGGTATTGCTTCCAAAGAAATCAACGCACCCAGTACTGCTGTAAAACCCCAAATAAAAACTATAAAATGTAGATGGAGGTAATTGAGGAGCTTATCGTTGCGCATTTCTTAAAAGATAAATTGCCAGTATTGCAAACACAAAATTAGGAAACCAGGTTGCGATTAGGGGAGAAAAATCACTTTGCTCTGCCATGGTTCCAAAAACTTTATCAAAAAACACAAATATCATCCCGATACTAATGCCTATTGCGAGGTTCAATCCCATTCCTCCGCGCCTTTTTACGGAAGAAACCGCAACTGCAATAATGGTTAAAATGTATGCCGAAACGGGTAAACTCCAACGTTTATAACGAACCACCTCATAACGGTTTATATATGACGAGCCTCTTGCCTTCTCCTTTTTAATAAAATCATTTAGCTCATTAAAATTGAGCGTTTCTGCGATGTAAGTAACTGGGGTAAGATCTTCCAAAGCAAAGGAGAAAACTGTGTCCAATTTTGGTTTCGTTTCTAAAATGTCACCCTGCTCGCCTATCTTTCTTTTGGTGTATTGAAAAAGGGAATATGTGCTATCTGCTTCATTGTATTTAATTTGTCCGGCAGAAATTTTATACTCCATTTTATTGCCATTAAAATGCTCTAAAGTGAAGTTACTTCCTATTTTATCAGTCACATTAAAATAGCTCACATATATATAGTCGTTGTCATTTATCTGAGTATATACGTTACTTTGGTCGCGATCCTTCTTTCCTTTTTTCAGATAAGTATACGAAAATTCATTGAAACCTTTACTTGCTTTTGGCGCTAAATACATACTGAAAACAAGCGCTGCAATACAAACAATTGTTGCCCCAATAATATAAGGTCTTAGAAATCTATAGTAGGAAACCCCACTGCTCAAGAATGCGATTACTTCAGTATCATTGGCCAATTTTGAAGTAAACCAAATAACCGAAAGAAAAAGAAACAGTGGGAAAAGTAGGTTTGCAAAATAAATAGTGAAGTTATACAAATAGAGCATCACCTCCATAAATGGCACTTCGTTTTCAAGTATTTTATCAATCTTTTCAGCGAGATGAACCGTAATTCCGATAGGTATAAAAAGCAATAAAAGGAGCGTAAAAGTGCCCAAATATTTCTTTAATATGTATCTATCGAGTATGCTAAGCATATTTATAATCTTTGGTCCAGTTTCTTGACCATGTCATTTTTCCAATTGACAAAAGTACCCGCTAATATATGTTTTCTGGCTTCGCGAACCAACCATAAATAAAACCCAAGGTTGTGGATTGTGGCAATTTGCCTTCCCAACATTTCATTTACAGTAAATAAATGCCGAAGATATGCTTTGCTATAATCTGTATCTACCCAAGTTATTCCCATTGGGTCGATAACAGAAAAATCCATTTCCCATTTTTTGTTTTTGATATTGATAGTTCCTTCGGAAGTAAAAAGCATTCCGTTTCGGCCATTTCGTGTGGGCATTACACAATCAAACATATCAATTCCCAGAGCGATATTTTCCAAAAGATTGACCGGAGTTCCCACTCCCATTAAATATCTCGGTTTGTCCTTCGGAAGAATTTCGGTTACAACCGCTGTCATTTCATACATCTCATCAGCCGGTTCGCCAACCGAAAGTCCGCCAATGGCGTTGCCTTCAGCACCAACCGAAGCGATATATTCAGCAGATTGTTTTCTTAAATCTTTATAAGTGCTTCCTTGAATAATAGGAAAAAATGTTTGCCCGTAATCGTATTTCAAAGGAGTTTTCTCCAAATGCTTTATACAACGGTCCAACCAACGATGCGTCATATGCATGGAGCGTTTTGCATAATTGTATTCGCAGGGATACGGCGTACATTCATCAAAAGCCATAATTATATCTGCGCCAATGGAACGTTGAATTTCCATTACATTTTCGGGTGTAAAAACGTGGTAACTTCCATCAATATGACTTTTGAACTTTACCCCTTCCTCCTTAATTTTTCTATTTGCAGAAAGTGAATACACTTGATACCCGCCACTATCGGTTAAAATATTGCGATCCCAATTCATAAATTTATGGAGCCCGCCAGCTTTTTCAATCACAGTGGTTTGTGGACGTAAATATAAATGATAGGTATTTCCAAGAATCACATCTGGATTGATATCATTTTTCAATTCTCTTTGATGAACTCCTTTTACGGTACCAACAGTGCCAACAGGCATGAATATTGGGGTTTCAATCACCCCGTGATCTGTAGTTATAGTTCCAGCACGAGCGCCGCTTTGTAAATCTGTAGCTTCTAATTTAAAGTGCATGCAGCAATTTTTATTGAGGGGTCAAAGATAGTATTTACGATTTTAGATTAACGATTTTAGATTTATGAATTTTTGCCCAATGATGGATTAATAAACTTATGTCTCATTTTAACCTTAGGTATTTATTTGTTTCTTTAACTTTAGACACTATCCCTATGTTAACAAAACCCGCAAATCGTTAATAAAAGCATACACTTCAACTTTGAATGGCTTGCTGAATGCTTTACTTTTGACACTGAAAATTAAAACTAATTATGGCAGATTACAAAGCACTTGAGGATTTGGTAGTACAAGTCCGAAGAGATATTTTACGACAAGTACACAAAGTAAATTCTGGACATCCGGGAGGCTCATTAGGTTGTGCGGAATTTTTTGTAGCATTATACAATGAATTGATGGAGCGCAATGAAGATTTCACATGGATGGAATTGGGGAAGACCTTTTCTTCCTTTCAAACGGACATATTTCTCCAGTTTTTTATAGTGTTTTGGCACGAGCTGGATATTTTCCGGTTGAAGAATTAAATACCTTCCGACTTTTGAATTCCCGCTTGCAGGGTCACCCAACAACCCACGAAGGTTTGCCGGGCGTTCGTATTGCTTCGGGTTCTTTGGGTCAAGGTATTTCCGTTTCAATCGGAGCTGCCGCTGCCAAAAAACTCAACAAAGACAAGCATATTATTTACACTCTTTGTGGTGATGGCGAGTTGCAGGAAGGTCAGAACTGGGAAGCGATTATGTATGCCGCTGGGAATAAAGTTGACAATCTGATTGTAACGATAGATTTAAACGGTCAGCAAATTGATGGCTCAACAAATAATGTACTTCCAATGGGAAATTTGAAAGAAAAATTTGATGCTTTCGGGTGGGATGTGATGGAAATTGAAAAAGGAAACGATTTAAAAGCAATTGTTGAAGGAATGAAAAAAGCAAAAACAAAACTGGAAATGGAAAACCAGTTTGTGTTTTGCTCCATACAATTATGGGCAACGGGGTCGACTTTATGATGCATACCCACGATTGGCACGGAAAAGCACCAAACGACCAACAGTTGAAAACAGCGCTTTCACAAAACCCTGTAACCTTGGGAGATTATTAAAAGCCCCCTAGCCCCCTAAGTGGGAACTCACACAGACTCTAAAATGAAATTAAAAATTAAAACACAACCCGTTAAAGCCCCTCCTCTGGAGGGGTTTGGGGAGGCTTATGAAAAAATATACAGATTCAGGTCAAAAAGATACACGTTCAGGTTTTGGTGACGGGTTAACGGAATTGGAAAGAAAAATAAAAATGTAGTTGCCCTTTGCGCAGATCTTACCGGTTCTCTTAAAATGGATGAATTCAAAGAAAACCATCCAGAGCGTTTCTTTCAAATAGGAATTGCGGAAGCAAATATGATTGGTATTGCCGCGGGAATGACCATTGGCGGAAAAATTCCTTTTACGGGAACTTTTGCGAATTTTTCTACGGGAAGAGTCTATGATCAAATTCGCCAAAGTATTGCATATAGCGGAAAAAATGTAAAAATTTGCGCCTCGCACGCAGGTGTTACCTTAGGTGAAGATGGAGCAACACATCAAATTTTGGAAGATATTGGATTGATGAAAATGCTTCCGGGGATGACTGTAATCAATACTTGCGATTACAACCAAACCAAAGCTGCAACTATTGCAATTGCAGATTATGAAGGTCCAGTTTACCTTCGTTTTGGAAGGCCTAAGGTTGCGAACTTCACCCCAGTAGATCAAAAATTTCAAGTTGGAAAGGCTGTGCATTTACAGGAAGGAACGGATGTAACTATTATTGCGACCGGCCATTTGGTTTGGGAAGCATTACAAGCTGCAGAGAGTTTAAATGAAAAAGGAATTTCTGCCGATGTTATAAACATCCACACAATAAAACCTTTGGATGATGAAGCAATCTTAAGAAGCGTTAAAAAAACTGGCTGTGTTGTAACTGCTGAAGAAGCATAACTTTCTAGGCGGCTTGGGAGAAAGTGTAGCACGTTTGCTTTCAACGAATCATCCAGCACCTCAAGAATTTGTAGCTACAAATGATACATTCGGAGAATTCTGGAACCCCAGAACAATTGATGGATAAATATGGCTTGAATGCCTCAGCTATAGTAAATGCTGTAAATAAAGTAATGGTTCGCAAATAACTTTTCTGAGCTAATAAAAAAGCCCAATTCATCTCTGAATTCGGCTTTTTTAGTATTATAAATTTTCAAAAATTAACTGTCAGAATCTAAATAATCTGGAATGCCATCGCCATCTACATCTGGAAATGTAATATTTCCATTGGCATCAATCTCAATCTCAAATTTGGTTAAACGGCCATCATTATCATCATCATCATCCAAATAATTTGGAGTACTATTACCACTTGTGTTGTCGTCTAATAGAAATCCATTATTATTTAAATCTTCCATAAAAGATGGAATGCCGTCATCGTCGTGGTCAGCAACTTCAGATGCAAATAATTCAAATGAAAAGATTAATTGATCATATTTTTCCAATCCTCCACTAGCTGGTGGAAATTGGTAATATGCCAATCCTGAAGGGATAAATACAGCACCAATACCGTAATTTTCAAAAGTTAAAGTTCCATCTGGATTAGTAATTACATTTTCAGCACCATTGAATTCTATTATGGCTTGTTGTAAACCTCTAATTATACCTGCAGAAGTTTGAGTATCAACCAGATTAAATCTAACTGGAATAACAGAGCTATCAAATAAATCTAAATTCAAAAGCCTCCCGTCATACGTATTTATTGTATAGTCAGAGAAGTTAGGTTTTTCCCCACCACCTTGACGCACGTTTAGATAATACACTTTATAGGTAACATCCGTTTCAACTATATCCTTGACTTCTTTAGAGTCAACTTGCTCCATTAAAGGAGTTTTGGAAGCATTATCGCCGGCAATTGTATCAAACTTTAATTTAAAATTTTGAGGGTCAGCCTCAAACTCTTCATAATTATAGAAATGTGTTTCTAGGAATGTTTCTATTTCCGCTTGAGCCGAATGGCTTCGCCCACGTGGAAGTGGCGGAATTAATGTAGGTCTGTCATTGTCATCTTTTTTACATGAAAAAGTAACGGTAAGTATTGTGATCAATAATACTATCGCATATTTAATTTTTATCATCGTCAATTTTTTGTGGGCGCAAGATACAATTTTCTGCTATTTTTGTACACCATGTTAACGTTGTTTTTGGGATACTAAGTATGAGAATTGATAAATATTTATGGTGCGTCAGGTATTTAAAAACCCGAAATATTGCTACCCAACTATGTAAGAAAGGTTCGGTACGTGTAAATGGGGACATTGTGAAACCTTCTCGTGAAGTTTATCCAGGCGATGTTATATTACTTCGGAAGGAACAAATAAACTATCAATTAGAAGTGCTCGACACACCATTAAGCAGGGTTGGCGCAAAGCTTGTAGATCTTTATAGGAAAGACACTACGCCGAAAGAAGCTTTTGAAACAAACGAAATGCTTCAGTATGCAAAATCCTATTATAGAAAGAAAGGGGTTGGCAGACCAACTAAAAAAGATCGTCGGGATATAGATGATTTTACCGATAACCCAGAAGAAGAAAACGAAGCGTAATAATTATATTTGGAAAAAGATTCAACTATGCAGGAAACAAAAACAATAATTCTCGATAAGAAGCAGATAGCGCATAAAATAAAAAGAATAGCCTATCAAATATATGAAACCAATGTTGATGAAAAGGAAGTCGTGATAGCGGGAATTATGAATAATGGATTTTTACTTGCAAAAAAAATAAAAGTAGAATTAGAAAAAATTTCATCCATAAATGTGCTTTTGTGCGAAGTAATAATCGATAAAAAAAAACCCACAAACCAAATACAAACCACTCTAAAACCAGAAGAATACAAAAATAAATCACTTTTATTGGTAGATGATGTTTTGCACTCAGGAACCACCCTTATTTACGGAGTTAAACATTTTTTGGAGGTACCACTGAAGCAATTTAAAACAGCCGTTCTTGTTGACAGAAATCATAAAAAATATCCCGTAAAAGCAGATTTCAAAGGCATTTCACTTTCAACTTCCTTAAATGAGAATATCTCGGTGATATTTGAAAAAGATAATGATAGAGCAGTCTTAGAATAATTTTGAGATAATCTTTTCTACCGTTTCATCAATTCCATCTTCATTTTCAATTACAAAATGAGCCTGATTGTAGTAGTACGCTCTTTCAAAAAGATGTTTTCTCACAAAATCTTCCAATACTTCTTTGGAATCGAGGTGTGATAATAATGGTCTTTTATTTTTTTCTGAATAGAGCCTACTGCTTAAAGTTTCAATACCTAATTTTAAATATATAGCAGCAACATTTTCTTTGGAAAGAATGAAATCCATTGAATTGCCATAACAAGGAGTTCCTCCTCCTGTCGACAAAACGAAATTTTCTTGGGTTGATAATAGCTCTTTTAGAACACTGTTTTCAAGTTTTCTAAAATAGATTTCTCCTTTTTTATAAAAAATATCTGAAATGCTAATACCTTCCCTTTTCTCAATTTCTAAATCAATATCCATAAAAGGAATTTTTAAAACTGTAGCAAGTTTTTTTCCAATGGATGATTTTCCACTCCCCATATATCCAATTAAGACTATTTTCATGTCTTCAAAGTACTATTTTTTAATTTTAAGAAACAAAGAACCTGAGATATTTTAAAGGATGTGAAAGCTAAAGCTAACTTTAAAATAAAAAAACAATTGTGAAGCCCTGTTTGTCAGCCCTTTTGATATTTTCTTAAATTTAATTGGTTTTCGTTTTGAAAAATTAATTTAATGATAGTATATTTGCACCCGCATTCAAAGGAAGACCTGGTAGCTCAGTTGGTAGAGCACCTCCCTTTTAAGGAGGTGGTCCTGGGTTCGAGCCCCAGCCAGGTCACAAAAAGTTAAACTTTACGTTTAACTTTTTTTGTTTAAAGCATTTACCCGGGTGCTGGAATTGGTAGACAGGCATGGTTGAGGGCCATGTGTCCTTCGGATGTGTGGGTTCAAGTCCCATCCCGGGTACAAACTTCTTCAACTGTTTAAAGTATTTGTAAAATTTCTGAACAGTTTTGACTTCTTTTTAGTACATTGATCTAGTATTTCTAAAACAATTTTTGAGTGGTCAAAACACAATTTGGTATTAAGGATTTAGAAAATCTTTCAAACGTTAAAGCCCATACTATACGTATTTGGGAGAAACGCTACAATCTTTTAGAACCCAACAGAACTGATACAAATATCAGAAAATACGATCTTGAGAATTTAAAAAAATTATTAAATATTGCCTATTTATACAACGCTGGGTATAAAATCTCAAAATTGGCAGATTTAAATCCTATTCAAATTCAAGAGCTGATTAAACAAAATATCAATGGGGATAATTGTTTACATGTACTTAATATATTAAAGTCGGCGATGTTTGAATTTGATGGTGATTTGTTTGATGTTACCATTGAAAAATTAATAGAACAAAAATCTTTTAAAGATGTCTTTTCAGAAGTTTTTGTACCACTACTCAACGAAATGGGTATTTTGTGGCATTCTGGGACAATTGATCCATCTCACGAACATTTTGTATCTGAAAAGATAAAACACTCCATAATTAAACAATCAGAAAACCATAAGAATCCAAAATCTAACAAAGCAGAAATATTTGTGCTTTATCTACCCTATCAAGAAATTCATGAAATCGGCTTGCTTTACGCCAATTATGAGCTTCTATCAAATGGGTTTAATACTATATTTTTAGGAGCAAATATTCCTTTGGAAAGTTTAACCTATGTGCTTAAAGCCAAAGTGAAAGTTACTTTCGTAACTTATTTCACGGTACGGCCAGAAAATGACAACTTTGAAAAATACCTCTCTGATTTTCAAAATGACGTTTGCTCAAAACAAACGTGCGAACTTTGGGTATTAGGCAGAAAAGCAGGAAAAAACAAAGTGGACACTAAAAACGTAAAGTTTTTCAAGAGTTTAAAACCATTTACAGATTACGTTGAAAATATATCCAATAGCTGATATCTGGGCATTTATACAGACTACCTTTTAAGCCACAACTTTCCAATTTAAATTAGGTCATAATAAAAAATTATAACAGAACATAAAAAATAAATTATGCAACGATTATTTTTGTTTAAATAATATGTAAATTTGTTAAACAATATGAAAAAAAACATTGCGGTTATTGGTTCTGGTTTTTCATCGCTTGCTGCTTCTTGTTATTTGGCACAAGCGGGAAACAAAGTTACTATTTATGAAAAAAACCTAACTATTGGTGGAAGGGCCAGACAATTTAAAAAGGATGGATTCACTTTTGATATGGGTCCAACTTGGTATTGGATGCCCGATGTTTTTGAGAGGTTTTTTAGCGATTTCGGCAAACTCCCCTCGGATTTTTATTCATTGGAAAAACTAAATCCTGCGTATCGTGTTTATTTCGGCGATAATGATTTCATTACTATTGAAGACACGCTTGAAAAAATCTGCACCGCTTTTGAGAAAGAAGAAACCGGAAGTTCAGTGAAACTAAAGAAATTTATGTCCCAAGCCTTAGATAATTACAACATCGCCATTAAAGATTTGGTTTATAGGCCTGGCGTTTCTCCTTTGGAATTAATGACAACCGCAACTATAAAAAAGATAGGACAATTTTTCAGTACCGTTAGTAAAGATGTGCGTCGCGAATTTACAAACCCTAAATTAATCTCAATTTTAGAATTCCCTGTTTTGTTTTTAGGTGCGAAGCCTTCCAATACGCCTGCCTTTTATAGCTTTATGAATTACGCCGATTTTGGCTCGGGACTTTTCATCCCAAAAATGGGATGTACACAGTAATTGAAGGAATGAAGACTCTTGCCGAGGATCTGGGTGTTACAATTAAAACAAATCAAAATGTCGAAAAGATAATTGTGGAAAAAGGAATTGCTTCTGCAATAGTTGTTAATGACGAAAATATAAAAGCTGATTCCATTTTAAGTGGCGCTGATTACCATCACACAGAAACATTATTGGACAAAAATTTCCGTCAATACACTGAAAAGTATTGGAACAAGAAAACATTTGCCCCCTCTGCCCTTCTTTTCTATGTGGGTTTTGATAAAAAAATTGAAAATGTAAATCATCACACGCTGTTTTTTGATGTTGATTTTGAAAAGCATTCGCAAGAAATTTACGATGTGCCGCAATGGCCAGACGAACCACTTTTTTATGCAAGTTTTCCTTCCAAAACCGATAAAAGTATTTCTCCTGAAGGTAAAGAAGCTGGTATTTTTCTTATACCTCTCGCTCCCGGTTTAGATGATATTCCAGAAATACGGGAGGAATATTTTGAAAAAATAATGGACAGATTTGAAAAAATCACCAACCAAGAGGTGAAAAAATACGTTATATTTAAGGAATCCTTTTGTATAAATGACTTCGTTTCAGATTACAATAGTTATAAAGGAAACGCATACGGACTAGCAAATACATTGCTACAAACGGCATTTTTAAGACCAAAACTTAAAAGTGGAAAAGTGAAAAATCTCTTTTTTACAGGGCAACTTACAGTTCCTGGCAGGGATTCCACCGGCACTTATTTCTGGAAAATTGGTAGCTGGATTAATTGAAAAAACAAATAAAAATTGAAAGAACTTTTCGACATAGTATCTGAGAAATGTAGCAAAAAGGTTACTGAAACTTACAGTACATCTTTTTCGTTGGCTACACGAATGCTGGGTTCAATCCATCCGGCAGGACATCTATAATATTTATGGCTTCGTTCGCTTTGCAGATGAGATTGTAGATTCCTTCCACGATTATGAAAAGGATATCCTTTTTACACGATTTGAAAGTGCTCTTGAAGAAGCGCTTCATGACAGAATAAGCTTAAATCCAATTCTAAATTCATTTCAAAAAACCGTTCACAAATACAACATTGAAAGAGATTTGATTGATACTTTTATGAATAGTATGCGTTTGGATCTTACAAAAAATACATATACTACAACTGACGAATTCAATAACTATATCTACGGTTCTGCAGATGTTGTAGGACTGATATGTCTTAAGGTTTTCGTGAAGGGTGATGCCGAAAAATATAACAATTTGAAGGAATCTGCAATGAATTTAGGTTCTGCATTTCAAAAAGTGAACTTCCTGCGGGATATGAAAGATGACTATGAAAACTTGAGCCGAACTTATTTCCCAAATACCAATTTGGATTCATTTGGATGAAGTTTCAAAAAAGCAAATAATTGATGAAATTGAAGATAATTTCCACAAGGGCTATCAAGGAATTTTGCTTTTGCCACACGATGCAAAACTGGGTGTTTTCATTGCTTATAGGTATTACAAAAGATTATTGAAAAAACTTCAGCAAACTCCAGCTATTGAAATTAAAAATGCCCGCATACGAGTTCCAAATGTTGAAAAAATAGGTCTTTTAACAAGGAGCTACGTAAAATATCAATTAAATTTGGTGAAGTAAATTCTTCAAAAAAAATTAAAACCCTGAAATGACAATCGCACTTTGGATACTTATTTTCATTGCCACTTTCAGCATAATGGAATTTATGGCGTGGTTTACGCATAAATATATTATGCACGGATTTCTGTGGAAACTGCACAAAGACCATCACCATAAAGAACACGGGAGCTGGTGGGAACGAAACGATTACTTTTTTATATTTTATGCCTTGGTAAGTATTGCCTGCTTTATTGACGATGGAGCTACTATGGCTTTTGGGCTGGTCTTCCCATTGGTTTAGGAATTTTCGCTTACGGTTTAGCCTATTTTTTTGTGCACGATATATTTATTCACCAGCGTTTTAAAATGTTCCGAAACGCAAATAACTGGTATGCTAAGGGAATGAGAAGAGCGCATAAAATGCATCACAAACATTTAGGTAAAGATAAAGGCGAATGCTTCGGAATGCTTTTTCCGCCACTGAAATATTTCAAAAAATAAATTATGTGGCATCTTTATTTTTTGCTGAATATTCTATCGCTCAGCATTCCTTTTTTATTCAGTTTTCATCCCAAATTAAAGTTCTATAAACTTTGGAAATACTTCTTCCCAGCAACTTTTATAATGATGGCGTTCTTCCTTCCGTGGGATATGCTATTCACACAAAATGGGATTTGGGGTTTTAATGAAAAGTATCTGTCGGGAATAAAGCTCGGAAATTTACCTTTGGAAGAGTGGCTCTTTTTTATTTGCATTCCTTACGCCTGTCTTTTCACAATTTATGCTTTTAAAAATTTAACTCCGAAGTTTACATTTTCAAACAAAACCACGGCAATTTTTTATTTTACGCTGCAAACAATTTTAATTGCTACACTTCTATATTTCTATGATCGCTGGTACACCGCTATAAATTTTGGATATGCAATAGTTTTGCTGGCTTTGGTATTTAATTTTAAGCGAGAGGTTTTAAATGTTTTCTTTCCGGTTTTTATAGTATTATTGGTCCCTTTTTTTATAGTAAATGGAATTTTAACCGGTAGTTGGCTAGATGAAGCCGTTGTTTGGTATAATGATGCTGAAAATCTGGGATTGCGAATTGCAACCGTCCCGATTGAAGATAGCATTTACGCCCTTGGGATGTTGCTGACGATCTTCGTTTTGATGGAAAAATTCAAAGAAAAATATTCCAAAGAAATTTCTTAGCGCACAAATTTTTTTAAAAGACGGCAAATTAACTGCAATAAAATATTATATGCAATAGATTTAGCTATGTGCAACAATAATAATTTTATGTTACTTTTATTAAAAAATTTAGCTTATTTATGATACATCCTAAAACTGAATTAAAACTGATCAGTAAAGAAATAGGGTACGGAGTGGTTGCCCGAGAATTTATCCCAGCCGGAACCATCACTTGGGCGCTCGATGAACTTGATAGAGAATTTACTCCTGCTCAGTTCGAAAAAATGAACCCTTTATACCAAAATATTTTAGATACGTATTGCTATAGAAACAACAAAGGCAATTTGGTTCTTTGCTGGGATTATGGCCGTTATGTAAATCACAGCTTTAAAAGTAATTGCCTTTCTACGGCTTATGATTTTGAGATAGCGATCCGCGATATTTATCCCGGCGAAGAGCTGACCGATGATTATGGTTATTTAAACGTATCAGAGCCTTTTAGAGGTGTTGAAGAAGGAACTGAACGCAAGACAGTTTATCCCGATGATCTTCTGAATTTTCACGAAATGTGGGACAAACAACTGCTGAAAAATTTTAGTGCAATCATTAAAGTTGAACAACCTTTAAAGCAACTTATTTCAGCAAAAACTCGGGAAGAGATTACCCAAATAGCTGAAGGTAAAAAGGAGATGGATTCAATTTTGAAAAACCATTTTGCAGGTTGATTTTTGAAGTTATTCCGAAAGAAGTTTTTCAACGAGTAATCTCATTTTTTTACTGTTCCAATCGGCTACACCTTCCTCTTCAATAACAATTTCTCCAGATTTGGAAATTAAATAAGTGGTTGGAAGTACATTCGATTTAAGGGTTTTTGGCGCATTGGAAGTTTGAATATATATTGGAAATGTATAATTATTCTTTTCGATAAACTTTTCAATCTTTTCAACTTTTTCAGAAGTGACGAAATAAAAATCAACTTTGTCGCCATAATCATTGTATAATTTTTGAAAAGATGGCATTTCCGCAACGCAGGGCGGACACCAAGTTGCCCAAAAATTCACAACAATTACCTTCCCTTTTGATTGGGAAAAATTTATTTCTTCAGAATTTAATTGCTCCAAATTCCAATTGTAATCCGCAATACTTGCCCTATTATTTTCAACTGTTTCCGAAGGTGAAAATGAAATAAGCCGCTGTACAAAAACCTGAATTGGCATTCGGGTTTGCGGAATTATCAACAAAGCCAAAAATGCAAAAAACAGAATATTGCTCCAATTTTTTTTTATGAATTTCATTTTAAAATATTTTAAAAAAAACTCCCCGTCGAATCATCGCGGAGAGCTTTAAAATTTAATAATTATAAGATTTCTAAGCGTTTTGCTTTTTAATTAAATTCAATGCAGAACCTTCACGATACCATTTTATCTGTGCATCGTTATAAGTATGGTTCACTTTTATCGTGTCTTTGCTTCCATCTCCGTGAACAATCTCTAATGTGAGCGGTTTATTTTCACTGAAATCAGCAATATCAACAAAGTTAAAAATATCATCTTCTTGAATTAGATCGTAATCTGCTTCATTTGCAAACGTCAACCCTAACATTCCTTGCTTTTTCAAATTTGTTTCGTGAATTCTAGCGAATGATTTCACCAAAACCGCGGCAACACCCAAAAATCTTGGTTGCATTGCAGCGTGCTCACGGGACGAACCTTCTCCGTAATTATGGTCGCCCACAACGATAGTTTTAATTCCCTTCGCTTTGTATTCGCGCTGCACGTCTGGTACACCACCGTATTCTCCTGTAAATTGATTTTTTACAAAATTTGTTTTTTTATTGAAAGCATTTACGGCACCAATTAATGTGTTATTGGCAATATTATCTAAATGCCCACGGTAACGCAACCAACGACCATTGAAATATGGTCTGTCGTACATTTTCCGAAAGCTTTAATCAACAATTTTACACCTTGCAACTCAAAATCTTTTATAGGTACAAATGGCTCTAATAGCTGAAGACGTTCACTTTCTTTTGCAACTTTAACCTCAACTGAACTTCCATCTTCTTTTGGTGCTAAATAGCCATTATCATCTACTTCAAAGCCTTTTGGTGGAAGTTCCAAGCCAACCGGCACATCTAATTTTACTTCTTGACCATCTTCATTTAATAAGGTGTCATTCATTGGATCAAAATCCAAACGTCCTGAAATTGCAATTGCCGCAACCATTTCTGGAGAGCCTACAAATGCATGGGTATTTGGATTTCCATCAGCACGTTTTGAAAAGTTTCTGTTGAAAGAGTGAACGATCGTGTTTTTTTCCTCACCTTTTCTGTCACTTCTATCCCACTGGCCAATACACGGTCCGCAAGCGTTCGTAAATATAGTTGCGCCAAGATTTTCAAAAACTTGTAGAAGTCCGTCACGTTCTGCCGTAAATCGAATTTGCTCAGAACCTGGGTTTATTCCGAAGTCACTTTTTGGTTTTAATTTTTTATCAATTGCTTGTTGTGCAATAGATGCAGCGCGAGTTAAATCTTCATAGGAAGAGTTTGTACAACTACCAATTAATCCCCAATCTACCTTTATTGGCCAATCGTTTTTCTTTGCTTTTTCACCCAATTCGCCAACCGGAGTTGCCAAATCTGGAGTGAAAGGCTCATTTAAGTGTGGACGCAAAGTAGTTAAATCAATTTCAATAACTTGATCGAAATATTTTTCAGGATTCTCGTAAACTTCATCATCACCAGTTAAGTATTCACGTATTTTATTGGCTTCGTCAGCAATATCTTCACGGTCTGTTGCTCTTAGGAAACGTTCCATAGAATCGTCATATCCAAATGTTGAAGTAGTTGCTCCAATTTCTGCACCCATATTACAAATTGTTCCTTTACCTGTACAGGAAAGATTTTTTGCGCCTGGCCCAAAATATTCAACAATAGCTCCAGTTCCCCCTTTTACGGTAAGAATTCCGGCAACTTTTAAAATAACATCTTTTGAAGCCGTCCAGCCATTCAATTCGCCAGTAAGTTTTACTCCAATCAATTTTGGAAATTTAAGCTCCCAAGCCATTCCTGCCATAACATCAACTGCATCTGCTCCACCAACTCCTATTGCAACCATTCCCAATCCGCCAGCGTTTACCGTGTGGCTATCGGTACCGATCATCATTCCCCCTGGGAACGCATAATTTTCCAATACCACTTGGTGTATAATTCCTGCTCCCGGTCTCCAAAAACCAATTCCATATTTATTTGAAACAGATTCCAAGAAGTCGAAAACTTCATTACTTGTTTCATTAGCGCGTTTTAAATCTGGTGCCGCGCCTTGTTTTGCTTGAATTAAGTGATCACAGTGTGTTGTAGTAGGAACTGCAACAGTTTTTTTACCAGCCTGCATAAATTGAAGCAATGCCATTTGCGCGGTTGCATCCTGTAAAGCAATTCTATCTGGGGCAAAATCAACATAGTCCTTTCCGCGTTGGAAAGCCTTATTGGGATTGCCATTCCAAAGATGGGAATATAATATTTTTTCTGAAAGGGTAAGCGGCTTCCCAACAACTTCGCGAGCTTTGTCAACACGTTCTGTCATTTGGGAGTAAACCTTTTTAATCATATCAATATCGAAAGCCATAAGTGTATTTTTTGTTGACGCAAAATTACAAAAATTTGCAATATTTAAAAAATATATAATGAAAATGGTTATTTAATAAACATAATTCAACAAAAATTAATTTTTATTGAATATAATTATCAAATTCGTAATTTTAGATGTGAAAAATTAAGGAATCCAAAATATTACAAAATATAGTTTATATCATTAAAAGGATGTAATTGAAATCTAATATAGACTTTTTATAATTTCTTCGATACTTAAACCTTCGGCTTCGGCTTTGTAGTTTTTAATCAATCGATGCCTTAAAATTCCGATTGCAGCTTTTTGAACATCTTCTATGTCCGGAGAAAATTTCCCGCGAAGAGCAGCATACGATTTTGCTGCTAAAATTAAATTCTGTGAAGCTTCTCAGGCACCCCAATCAATGTAGTTTTTTACCATAGCAGTTGCTGTAGTACTGTTTGGTCTAGTTTTCCCAACCAAAGTAACGGCATATTCCACAACATTATCCGCCACTGGAATTCTTCTTATTAATTGTTGAAAATCAATAATTTCCTGCGCTTTAAAAAGCGCATTTACTTTTTGGGTTTCGCCGGAGGTTGTTTGTTTTACCACTTCTACCTCTTCAGAAAATGAAGGATATTCTAAATTTATGGCAAACATAAATCGATCTAATTGCGCCTCTGGCAATGGATACGTTCCTTCCTGCTCAATAGGGTTTTGGGTAGCAAGCACAAAATACGGTAAATCCAGTTTGTAATTGTGCCCAGCAACTGTAACAGAGCGCTCCTGCATTGCCTCCAAAAGTGCTGCTTGCGTTTTTGGCGGAGTTCTGTTTATTTCATCTGCAAGAATAATATTTGCGAAGATTGGACCTTTTATAAATTTGAATTCCCTGTTTTGATCAAGAATTTCAGAACCCAAAATGTCACTTGGCATCAAATCGGGGGTAAATTGAATTCTTTTGAATTGAAGACCTAAAGCTTCCGCAACAGTATTAACCAACAAGGTTTTTGCAAGCCCTGGAACGCCAATAAGTAAAGCGTGGCCGCCTGAAAAGATGGCGAGCAGTACTTGCTCCACCACTTCATCTTGACCTACTATTACTTTTTTTATCTCCTGTCTAAGGGCATTGTATTTTGAAACCAGTTGCGTTACCGCTGCTACGTCTGACATGTTTTTTAATATTATTTTTTCAACCAATCCCCGCTGAACATACAGCTTTGGTAATCTTCATTGATGCTAATATAAGTATCTTTTATTTTTTCATTCTGCCACTTGTTGATGACATTAATCTGTTTTTCCCTAAGCGCCAATTGCTTTATGCGTTCATAATCCTTAGCGTAATCTGCTTTGTGCTCTTGGTATTTTTTTGTTACGGTAAAAATTTTTAAACTGCTCTTTCCAGTACGATCTCTATCTGTAAAAATTTGTGACACTTCACCTTCGTTCAAGTTGTAAACTTTGGCGCTTAATGTTGGATCCATTTTCGTGAGGTCGAATTTGGTATCAAAATTTACTGGGTTTACCAATTGACCACCGTTATTACGCGTTTCTTTATCATCTGAAGATTTTCTTGCTGCTGCAGCAAATGTAATTTCACCAGATTCAATTTGTGCTTTTATATCCTCAATTTCTTTTTGTGCCTCATCAATGGATTGCTGTGAAACTTCCGGGAACATTAAAATGTGCCTAACATCAACTTCCTGTCCACGTATTTTTTCTACATAAAGAATGTGGTAACCAAAATCAGTTTCAAAAGGTTCGCTTATTTCGCCTTCCAAAAGTGAAAAAGCTTGATCCTTAAATTCCTTAGCCCAAGGCGAATCTCTTTTAATACCAGTATAAAGTCCTCCTTTTGAAGCAGAGCCAGGATCCTTTGAATAAAGAACTGCCTTTGTCGCAAAACTGGTACCGTTGTCAATAATATCAGCTCTAATTGAATTTAGGCTTGAAATTACCTCATCTATTGCCTGTTTTGTAATTTGAGGGTCAACAACTATTTGTGCAACTTCTATTTCGGCACCAAAAACTGGGCGTTCTTCTTCTGGAATTGAGAAGAAAAAAGTTCGAACTTCTTCAGGTGTAACTTCAACTTTTTCAATCACTTTTTGCTGCATTAAACCTGCGAGCTTTATGCTTTTGTTCGCTTCAAAAAGATCTCTTTTCAAATCTGCTATATTATCTTTTCTGTAATAGGCAGCAACCTTTTCCTCGCTACCAAGTTCGCTGGTCATGTATTGCAATTGCTGATCTATCATGCTATTTATTTCGGCATCCGCGACAACCAAACTATCCTGCTTTGCTTGATGGGCATAAAGTTTATCTTCCATCAATTTTCCCATCAATTGGCAACGTGTTATTTCTTCAGTTGACATTCCCTGTGATTTCATTTCAACGTAGGCCTTGTCAATATCGCTGTCCAAAATAACGTACTCGCCCACTACGGCGCTTACGCCTTCGGCTTTGTATCTTTTAAAAGGTTTTAAAGTATCGCGCTGAACTACTTGTTGTACCATTATGGAATCGTTGCTTTTCACAACTCCCATACTATCTGCCTCAACAACTACCTGCGCTTGCAGGATTGTAGAAGAAAAAATTAACAGCAATAAAAATTTATTCACTTTTATAGATTTCAAAATTATTTGTTTCAATAGCATCTTTTGTAATATCTGTTTCTAATTTTTTAATAAGTTCAAGCTTTCGTTTGTTCAAAATTATTTGTTTCAGAGTAGGCTTGATGTAGGAAAGAGGTGCAATATCATTGGGATTCAGCACGTTTTCAATTTTCACCAAATATACTCCTAATGAATCTTGCAACTGTGAAAAATTGGATTTTTTTAACACTTGCTCGCTATTGCCCATTAATACTGGCAAGGTTGTAATTAATGATTCCTTTTTTATCCAAACAGAATCATTGAAATTTGAAGACACAAATTTATAATCCTGACTGTTTAGTGAAGCTTTGTCTTTTTTATTATAGCGATTCAATTTTTCCTTAACAGTCGCCAATCCTTCAAAATTAACTGGAAGTTGAACATAACGCATTTTAACGAGCAGGTCTTTTAATTTGAAGTTTTCCTTATTCGTTTCATAATAGTCCTTATACTCTTGTTCCAAAATCACGCTGTCCAATTGTTTAAGGACGATCACATTTTTATAAGCTTCCGTCAATAAATCGTTTTGATATTCTTGAACAAGTTTGTTGAATTGATCAAGTTTGTCTGCAGTTAAATTTATTTTTGCCTGATCTATTAGCAATTGTTGGGTAGCCCAACGAGTTATATAATTGTTTACTATTAGCGTGCTATCTTCAGCAGAAGTGTTTTCTGAAATTAACTTTTGAATATCTTCTTCATATAAATACGTGTTATTCACACGGGCGATTTCAACCTTTGTGGTTTCCTGTTTAAAATAATCACAGGAAACTAAAAGACCAAAAGCGAATATTATACAAAGAATTTGACGCATTATTTAAGTTCTTTTTTTACTTGCTTTAAGGTTTTTTTGTTAACCTCAACTTTATATTTTGAACGCAAACTGTCCATCCAAGAGGTTTCAAGATCGTTTTGATAATTACTCAAAACTTTTCCTTTAATCTCATCAAGTGATTTTGTTCCTGGAGCCATTATATCTTTAATGTTTACAATCACAAAAGAATCATTATCCGGATAAATTGTTGAGGTACCTTTTTTAATTTCTAAGTTCTTCGGAAGTTCATCTTGGTCAATCTCAAAAACACCTGGTGTAATCAATACATTTACTTTATCTGCTGTGTTGATTTCCAATTTTATTTCTTCAGCAGTTTTTGCGTCAGCCAACATTTTTTGAATTTGGGAAGCAACAATTTGTGAAGTGGCTGAGTATATTTCAGCATCAATGCGTTGTTTCCATTGATAATTATTTTTGGTTTTATTGTAATACTCGTTTAAGGCAATAGAATCGTTTTTTGCCTTTTCCCAAATGTTCTTGTTCATCACATCAAAAATTAAAAGGCCATCGCGATACTCGGTAAGTATAGCGGCATAATCTTCGTTTTCATTCTCTAGGTTTTCCTTAAAATAGTCCTTTAGAGTTTCCGTTTCAAATTCGTCATAAAGATTTACCAAAAGTGCTTCCTTTTGCTTAGTCGGTCTGTTTGTTCTTTGGCGCGTTTCAATAAATTTTGCAAAATCTGTATATCCTACATTTTTACTGCCTATAGTAAATAAAGTTTTTTCCTTATCAGCAGGAATTGGCTGCATTACCCATTTTCTTTTTAAAACATCATCAGTTACATAAGTGTCGAAATATGGAAGATAACTTTCCCCTTTTTTAAAACCATATTTCTCTTTTATTTTACTGTTTGTGGCATTTGTAACCATTTTAGAACGGTCACCTTCGGTTACTTTTTTCTCAAGAAATTCCTTTTGCTCATTAAATGTTTCCAAAGTCAATTTTTCATCCATTCGAATAATATGCCAACCGAAATCTGTTTTTACAGGTTTGCTAACATCTCCCACATTTTTTAGTGCATATGCTGCATCCTCAAATTCAGGAGCGCGAAGATCACCCTTTGAAAACGGGTTTAATTTCCCACCTTTTACTGCTGAATTTTTGTCGTCGGAAAATTGTTTGGCAAGGCTTTCAAAAGATTCGCCTTGCTTAAGCATTGTGTATATTTCATTGATGCGCTCTTCTGGATTGAACGTACGCGCGCCTTTTTTATCAGAAATCATTATATGTGAAACAGAAACTTTAGGCTGTTTTGCTCTTTTGTCTTTCACTTTCAATATATGATATCCAAAACTAGTTCGCACAATCTCGGAGATTTCACCCGCTTTTGTATTGTATGCCGCAGTCTCAAAAGGATATACCATAGAGAAAACAGAAAAATATCCTAAATTTCCTCCTCTTTCCTTAGCCCCGGGCTCTTCAGAATACGTTTTTGCCAGTTCCTCAAAATCTTCTCCTTTAAGAGCTTTTTCGCGTATCATCTTCATTTTATTGTATGCAGCCAAAGTGTCTTGTGGCACTGCTTCATAATCAACTCGCAATAGAATGTGGGAAGCGTTTATATCTTCCTTTCCACGTTCGTAAGCCTCTTTTGCAAGCTCTTCGGTAACCTTATCTTCAAAAAGATAATTTCTGGAAAGTTGATCTCTATATTTTGAAAATTCACTTATGTAATCGTTGTTTTTATCCAAGTCCTGATTCTGGGCTTCAGTAATTTTCAATTTGTAATCAATAAAAAGCTGAAGGTAGCCATCGATATCTTTTTGTGATTCGTCCTGCACCAAATCTAAGTTCTTTTTATATACTCGTTTAAACTCATTTGCATAGACAGGCTTTCCATCTATAGTCATCAAAACTTCTTTTTTGTTTTGGGAAGAAACAGTATTGGCACACAAAATGGCCAAAATGAATACAGAAATAAAATTTTTCATTTTTAAATATTTATTTTATTGAAGCGATATGGTTTTACTTATTGTTTAGTAAACAAAGGTGCAAAAATAACAAAAAGGTATGTTAACACACATCAGAAAAGCAAACGAATTTAATATAATTATAGTGTTTCAAGCTTTTCAAATAATTCTCAAAACTTGTATCTTGCGGTATGTTACAAAATGAAATGTTTCGACTATTATGTTCCGCAAACATATTTCAATAAATCATACCGTAAATGACTGATAGAGTAAAACTTATTTGGGATTTTAGAGGCCCAAATGCTGAGCCAATTGCAATACACCACGCAAAACATTTGGCTGAATTTGCCAATTCAGAAAATCTACAAAACACCATTTCCGGCCAAGAAGAAATTACTCCAATGCACCATATAGCATTTTTGGTTGTGGAAAAAGAACTGATGAATACGCTTCGCGAAAGCTTAAAACCTTCACGCGGACAATTGTATGATGAGGAATGAATGCTTTTTTCCAAGATATTTTTCAGTATACACATTCCAGCAATGCAAAGCTTATTGAGGTTATTCTCGCAAATCCCAAACTTTATTCAGAAAAGATAAGCAGTCTTACAAGCCATATTCTAAATGCACATCATATATGGAATAATAGAATAGTTGGAAAGCCTTCATCTTTTTCGGTCTGGGAGCTATTGGATATTAATCAATTAAGTAACTTAAACGATAAAAATTTTGAAGACACTAAGCAACTCATCCAAAATAAAAATTTTACTGAGAGAATAAATTACAGGAATAGTAAAGGCTTAATATATACAAATACCGCTCAAGAAATTTTTTTCCATATAATAAACCATAGCACCTATCACCGCGGACAGCTAATTAGTTTCCTGAAAAGCAATGGCGTTGAACCCATTGTTACTGATTATATTTTTTTACAAACGATGAAAACACAGCTCGCTTATTTGCAATATTTATAGTAATATTGCGCTCAAAATATTTTTTAAATCAAACACTATGAAATTTTTAAAAATTGCAATCTTTTTTATCGGACTTTCAACCTTCGCACAAGGCAAGGTTGGTGCTGTAGATATTGAGTTCATTCTTTCAAAGATGCCTGAAATGACTAACGTGCAAACACAATTGGAAAACTACGGAAAACAGTTGGACGTAGATCTCAATAAAAAAATTGACGAGTACAAAAAATTGGCTGAGGCCTATAAAACTGGGGAAGCTTCTTTTACACCTGAAGTAAAAAAAGAAAAACAAACTGAACTTTTAGCGTTGGATGCCGATATTCAAAAGTTTCAGCAGAATGGCACAAAGTTGATGGATATTAAACAAACAGAATATCTTCAGCCCTTGTACAAAAAAATAGGTGAAGCTTTGGACAAAGTAGCAAAAGCTCAAAACTATACACAAGTAACACAGACAACTGCAGATTTGGTTTATTTGGATCCAAATTATGATCTTACTTTACCAATTCTTACAGAACTTGGCATCACTATTCCTGTTGCAGAAGAAGCTGGGAAATAAGACATTTTTCTTTATAAATATTAAACGTGGAGTCATTTGGCTCCACGTTTTTTTTAGAATAGGATTAAGAAATAGTTATATTTGAAGAACTTCGGATTTTTTTCTGGATAGAAATTTTCTGCTAAAACAAAATAAAAAGATTGGTGTCTGAAGAAATAATTGAATATATCCTACAAAATACTTCAGGTTTAAAATCCGAACCAATCAACATTCAAGGTCAGGACTATGAAATTACTTATAAATGGCAGCGCCGAATTTATATAGAAATAAAGCCAACTCAGTATTTATTTCAAAGTGAAAATATTTGTAAAATTAAGAAAATGCCCTTGGCAAGTATGATTGCTCGTTATCCCAACTATAGTATACGCGGAAAAAGAAACGAGTTAGCCGAAAAAGTACTTTCCAATATGTTCACTCCTGCCGTATTAAGTTTTCCCGATTCAGAATTAATTTGTGAAAACAAATAAATATCTTACAAGGCAAGATTAAGAAAAAAACACATAATGAAATTGGAAAAAATAATCAGTTATTTAAAAGCATTGATTGTCTCTTTAAAATAATATCAAATGACAAATAAAAAAGCGTCAGAGAAAAACTCCAACGCTTTATTATTCTATTCAAAACAAAATATTATCTACTATAATTCGGTGATTCTTTAGTAATTGTTACATCGTGCGGATGACTTTCGGTTATTCCCGAAAAAGTGATTTTTACAAATTTGCCATTCTCCTTCAAATCCCCAATATCTTTTGCTCCGCAATAGCCCATTCCAGCTCTTAATCCGCCAATAAACTGAGTCATACTTTCAACCAAGTCGCCTTTATATGGAACGCGGCCAACAATACCTTCAGGCACCAATTTTTTTATATCGTCTTCAACATCTTGAAAATAGCGATCTTTAGAGCCTTGTTTCATAGCTTCCACAGAACCCATTCCTCGGTAGGATTTGAATTTTCTTCCTTCAAAAATTATAGTTTCCCCAGGAGATTCCTTCGTTCCAGCTAACAATGAACCAAGCATTACGGAATCTGCTCCAGCAGCAATCGCTTTCGGAATATCTCCAGTATAACGAATTCCGCCATCGGCAATCACGGGAACCCCACTGCCTTTAATAGCTGCAGCAACTTCAAGTACCGCAGAAAACTGTGGAAAACCAACTCCCGCAACAACACGAGTTGTGCAAATGGAGCCAGCCCTATCCCCACTTTTACTGCATCTGCGCCAGCTTCAACCAAATATTTTGCAGCTTCGGCGGTTGCAATATTTCCAACAACTACATCTAAATCTGGAAATTTTTGTTTCACTTTTTTCAAAACCTCGACTACTCCTTTGGTATGCCCGTGAGCGGTATCAATAATCACGGCATCAATCTGTGCGTTTACCAAAGCTTCAGCGCGTTCAACGGCATCAGCAGTTACGCCAAGCGCTGCGGCAACACGAAGTCTTCCGTATTTATCTTTGTTTGCACTTGGTTTTTGGGTAAGTTTCGTAATATCCCTAAATGTAATAAGTCCCAAAAGTTTTCCGTCGTCGCTTACTACAGGCAATTTTTCAATTTTGTTTTGTTGCAGAATTATTTCCGCCTCTTTTAAGGAGGTTCCTTGAGCAACGGTAACCAAGTTCTCCGAAGTCATTACTTCACTTAAAGGTCTTTTTAAATCCTTTTCAAAACGTAGGTCACGATTGGTAACAATCCCAACTAATTTTCCAGCATCATCAGTAATTGGGATTCCGCCAATACTGTATTCGCGCATCGTTTTTTGGGCATCGCCAACGGTGTTTTCTTCTTCAAAGTAACCGGATCGATAATCATCCCGCTTTCGGCCGTTTCACTTTTCGCACTTCAGCAGCTTGCTCTTCAATGCTCATATTTTTATGAAGCACTCCAATTCCGCCTTCTCTCGCGATAGCAATAGCCATGGCACTTTCGGTAACGGTATCCATCGCTGCGGAAACGATTGGAACGTTAAGTGTAATATTTCTGGAAAATTTGGTGGCGATTGAAACTTCGCGCGGTAATATTTCAGAATAGGCGGGCACTAAAAGTACGTCGTCATAAGTAAGGCCTTCTCCAAGAATTTTGTTGTCGTGTGCAGTCATTGCAATTAAATTAACTTTCAAGAGCGAAAGTGGTTATGGATTAATTGCGTGCAAATATAGTTTAATTATATAATATTACCTCAATTCCATTTATCAATTACATTTAAAATATATTCTTTTATAATATAAGTAGTCAATTTTTCTATTTCTTTGGAATCTGGAATTTTATGATAATAATCATAATATAAATCTTCATTTTCGCTTGACTTGGAAAGATTTCTAATTTTGAACTTATATTCTTCAAATATTATTTGAATTGTTAGGTTTAGATTGTTCTGTGTTGAGTTTTTCAAAAATCCATTCCAATCAAAAGATATTTCCATTGTTTTAAAATCTAATAAATATTCTCCAACTTCAGGACCAATAATTTCGTTTCCATTTTTAATGTTTAATTCAAATTCACTACTTGCTATATAATGCAAGTCAATTTCATCATCATCAACATCTTCATTTACACCTAATATTAAATAATGATCTTTAATATTAACTTCACTATTATCAAAATTGACAACCTTTAAATTTTCATAAAATAGAATATCAAATTTTTTAGAATAATTAATCAAAATATTTGAAAAATTAATTAAGAATTTTTCAAATATTTTATATAAACTTGAATCAGATTTGACATCGCTTACAACGTTTTTATTACCTAATTTTTTTATTAATAAATCTATCTCCTTATCAATATCGTCAGTTTCATTTATATCTTCTCCATTAATAGCTTTTAAAAAAACATCTATTGAATC
Organism: uncultured Flavobacteriaceae bacterium; assembly: GCA_963716065.1. Lineage (GTDB taxonomy): Bacteria > Bacteroidota > Bacteroidia > Flavobacteriales > Flavobacteriaceae > Aequorivita. Next base: position 3,080,531 of record OY970287.1, on the reverse strand, counting down.
ATTTACGGTTTCGGAAATTAATTCAATAATGGGAATCAATTCGCCAGAATCAGCTTGTGCAAGCGCACCATAATATTCTCTTCTTTTCTCTTGCTTAACCACAGAAATAGGATAACCAAATTTCAGCAATATGTAATTTGTTAAAAGTCTCGTCATCCTTCCGTTGCCATCATCAAATGGATGTATTGCAACAAACCTGTGGTGAAAAAGGGCAGCAAGAACAACTGGATTTACATTGGGTAATTTGGCCGAATCATTATACCATTCAACCAATTCTTTCATTTTTACTGGTGTATCTTCAACCGATGCATAATAATGAATGGCTCCCGTTGATGTTTCCACGTGATTTGGCGAAGTTTTGTATTGACCAGGTTTTATAAGTTTTCTAGTGTTTTTTCCATCAGCAGTTTTAGCTGGATTGTAATATTCATCTCCCAAAACAATTTTATGCAGACTTCGGATATCGGCTTCATTCAGTTCCCGTTCTTCTTTCAATAATAAAAAAACAATATCAATTGCTTCATTGTGTCCCTTAATATCAAGTGCATCTTTTAAAGGTTTTCCTTTAGCGGTAATGCCTTCCATTAAAAGGGAAACCGTTTCACCTCGAGTAAATGAATTTCCTTCAATGGCATTGGTGTTATAATTCCAGTCCAAACGTAGTTTTTGCAAAACCTTATTCTGAATATCCTTATTCAAAGGTCGATGGCTATCGACCTCTTTTTTAAGCCTTTCAATTTCTTTAATAAAAGGTAATTCCTTACTGAATTTTTGAATGGGTTTCATTAACAAAAAGGTTTTATAAAGTAAAAATACTAATATAACACCTCAATTCAACAAAAGAAATATATTACAGTTTAATTTGCAAGGTCGCGTACCAAGTTCGTGGCTGGCTTGGCAATATCCCAGGCCCGGGATAACCGGTTGCTCTTCGGGTAAAATAACTGTTGTCCAAAACGTTGTTGATGCCACTTTCAATCTTAAAACGCCCAAAACTGTATGACAAAGAAAGATCTAAAATATCATAGGCAGGAATTTCACCAATAATTCCACTTTGGCTTTCAAAATCCCGCGATGAATTTGTTGCATCGGTAAACTGCTCAGTCAAATAGGTATATTGCAGACTTCCCAAAAAGTCTTTATAACCGAAATGAATTCCAGTTTTCAAATTTATTTTCGGAATAAATTCCACTTCCTTTCCTTCCACATTAATTTCCTGTGACGAAGTATATTCGCTTTCCGTATAAGAAAGATTTACAAACGCATTCAATCTGAAATTTTTATCTCCATTAAAAGTTTCCAATAAATTCCAATCCACAAAACTTTCCAAGCCATAAGTAACAGCATCACCAATATTTCCTCGGAAACGCTCTTCTTGAATATCGCTCACTTCACGAACAATTACCCCTAACCTATTCTCATAGCTCAGGAAAAATCCGCCAACATCATACGAAACATGTTTTCCAATTCTTCCACGCGCGCCAAGATCAAAAGTGTAACCTTTTTCATCGGTAATATTTGGATCCACAACTAGCGAAGGATTGGTGATTCTTATATCATTAAAAGTTACCGAACGATAATTTTGGCTAACATTCCCATAAACCTCAACCGCTTTTACGGGTTTATAACTTAAGCCAACACCCAATAAAACGAAAGATCTCTCAAAATCCCTGTTATCGGAAAGTGTTACATTCTCAATAGGATTTCCTGCGAGATCTAAATTTATTTTCTTGTATTCCCCCTCACTTTTCGTTTTTATGTATTCAAAACGAAAGCCAGGGGTAACCGAAAATTTTGATGTAATTTGAAAATATTTTCACCGAAAAAAGCAAAATTCAAATTCGGAAATGTAAAATCACTTTGCCGTTCATAATTAGGAAACTCTTCAGAAGCAAAGTCGAAATTGGCGTCACTTCCGTTAGTTCCCGAACCCTGCCGTTCGCTATTATTAGACTGATAATATTTCCCGCCGAAAAGAATTGTATTTTCTTTGTTGAATAATTTATATCGCATCAATAATCGAGCTTCCGCTCCCCAGTTGTTGAATTTTCCAGAAATCAACTCGCGCGGTTTTTCTAAATTGTCTTCCTGCGAAACTCTGTTTTCTCGAAATCCAACAGTTTTTCGTGCAGCATCGAGCGCAAAAAGATTTAAACTGAAGTCGGTTTTTTCTGAAAAAGAATGATCCAAACGTAGCGAATACAGTTTCCAATCTACTTCAAACCAATTGCGGGTTCTGTTGCTGAACGTTGGGTCTTCCTCGAACTGTCTGTCGGTCAATCCGCCGGGTTGCTGTGCCAAATAATTCAAATAGCTCATTTCAAAAGCCAGCTTTGTTTTTTCTGAAAATTTATAATCTAAATGTGCAAAAGCGTTGTGCGAATCAAACTGCGAATTTGGGCGGAAATCATCGCCAGTTTTGTAGTTATAATACGTGTAATAACCAACTTTCCCAACGGTGCCGCTGAAACTGTTGAAACTGTTATAGTAAGATTCGGGTTTTCTGGGTCAGCTGAATTGCCGTATAAATTGCCATAAGCCTCATCCCATTTATGCTCCATCGTTGTGTAAGTCTTGTTTTCTTCCGTAATTCCGTTGTCGTTCTTTTCACGATTATCGCCTTCATCCAAAACAGTCGCACTCAAATAATTGTTCAACATTTGATCTACCATAACGGCACCCAATAAACTTTTTGCAAATGCCTGATTGTATTCCAAACCTTGCCCATTAACGTAGCGTGTTCTGTTGCCATCGGCAATTTGGCCAGCTGTTCCAGGAGATGCAAGAACCATTATGTTAGGAAAAACTTCGTTAGTTTGGGCAGAAATATAGCTTTCAAAAGTTGCTTTTATTTGTGCACTTTCTGAAGCATTTGTAAGGAAATAATCATAAGAAGCTGCCGTTTTGCTTCGAAGGTTTTTATCTGAAACATTTAAGGTAGCATCAGAAAAATCATTATCTCCAGCTTGGTGATTAAACATAGCCATTAGTGAAGCCTCAGTAGCATTATCAAAATCAACAAAAGCATTTGCGGTTTCGCCCGCCATTAAAATTCGGGTTTTCTACCCGCTGAAATCAACAGAAGACTCATTGTTTCGCATAAAATTATAAGTAGCGGGAGCTTCAACATTGTTTTCAACCTGAGGTTGATCGTCATCAGAAGAGCAGGAAACAAAAAATATAGTGCTAAGGAGTGCAGCCGTAATAAGAGAAAATTTCATTATGATTATTTAGATTAAATTTAAATAGTTGGTTTTTTCAGCCGCAAAAATAATAGCGAAATTGAAAACCTGCAAGTTTATTTAGAATTAATTTAAATAATTTTAAAATAGAGAATAAATCTATTTTGAAGAAACTTCCAACTGGTGTTTATATTGAAGTCTGGCAACTCCGGCCGATTGAAGCAATAATTTTTTATCGTCTTCTGAAAGGTTACCGTGAATGATGGTGTAGGATTGCAATGGCATTTCATCCTCTTCAACCATCTCTATTAGTTCTTCCAGTTTGTGTTCTTTCTTTTTTACGGAATAACTTTCCCAAGTTGAAACATTAAAATGCCCTTTCCCGTGCTCAACGTGATCATTAAGCCAGAATGAGAAAGGTGCAATTTCGAAATACCAAGGATATTGGGTTTGGTCGCTATGGCAATCATAACAGCTTTCCTTTAAAATAGAAGCTACCTGGGCCGAAGGTTTCGTTTCGGTTTCGAATAAAGTTACACTTTCATAACCACCATTATTCTTTTCAGGTCGAATAAATTGTATTACCACTAAAGCAATAAGTGCTATAATCAAGAAAATTTTTATACCCTTTTTAAACATCGTTATTTTTTCAGCGAATTTAAATAGAAAATAATTGCTTTGCGAATATCGGCAGCAGTTTCCGATTCTTTAGGTTCGTAAACTTTTACAATATCCTTGTTATCTGCAGTGAGAAAGGGAATATCCAAGCCTTTAAGTAAAAAATCGCTGATAGCAATTGTGTATGTTTTTTTGTCTGAAATGGTTTTCCCCTGAACAAGCCATTCGCCATTCTTCGACTGCGAAATATTATCTCTCTGCAAGTATGCTCCAGTGCCACGTTTTTCTTCACCGTATTTTATTATATCCTTTAAAAGATTCCCTTTTAAATCAACTTTCAAAACACTACCTCCAAAGGGCAAAACACGAAAAACGTCTTTAGCCGTAATAGTTCCCGAAAGCATATCGTCTACTCTAATGGAGCCTCCATTAACAAAAGCTGCATCCACTTTATTTTGATATGAATACGACATCGACTTGGCAATGATTTCGCCGAGATTGGTCTGTATGCTTCTGTTGGCGCTATCAGTTCCATCTAATGGAGTTGTTGGACTATAAATAACTTGATCGGGGTTATCGATAACTTCTTTCAATTTCTCATCCAAAATATCAGTCCATTTTGATACAATTCGCTCGACCTTTGCATTTGAATTTATTTTTTCGTCCACAAAAACCAGTTGGGAATTAACGTTGTAATATTTTGTATTTGGGTTAAATAAAATCGTGTGGACGTAAACGCTTTTTGCATTTGCATCAGCTTTTGCAATAACTGTTTTACCAACATTTACCAACATAGCATTATGCTCATGACCGCCCATAATTAATGGAATTGATTGTATTAAGCGTGCTACTTCCCTATCTTGTTCAATTGTTAAATGCGTAAGCCCAAAAACCAAATCGGACTTTTCACTTGCTAATTTGTAGGCGCGAAAAGCTTCTTTATAAATATCGCCGTAATACACATAATCTCGTGGGTTTGAGGGGAGGGTTACGCTTATTATTCCAAATTTCATTTCATTGCCGTTAGGGTCTTTTGCCTGAAATGTAGCATAATCTGAAATGGGAGCTTTTGAAAATTCCATTTTTGTTGAAAAAGGTTGAATCCCGCCCTCGGTAACGTGCTTTACATTTGCAGAGCTCCATTTGAAAGAAGATTCATCTAATCTTTTTTGTAAATCTTCCTCACTTAAATCCAATTCGTGATTTCCGAACGTTACCAAATCAAAATCCATGGCATTAATAACGTCAATCATTTGTTTGCCGTTAAGACGTTCTCCATCAACTTTAACAGTTCCGAGTAGGGAAGGATTTAGGAAATCGCCCGCCATAAACAAATATGTATTTGGGAATTGTTTTTTTATGGAATCACGAATATGGGCTACACGTGCCATTCCTCCATATTCACCGCCATTTAGTGGCGCAATTTCATATACATCGTTAACCTGGACAAATTTTAAAGTAACCAGTCCATTTCCTTTTATTACACCTTCCGTATTGGGCTCTAAAATTGAACAGCTACTCGCAAAAAATACTAAAGAAATAAGAAAAAGTAATGCTCTATTCATATCAATGATATTTAGTAAAAATTTTCGTTGCTTCATTGTGCGCGCTTTCAAAAGACATCGGGTTAATGTTGCTAGAAATTTTTTCAGCGGTGAAATAGCTGAGCATTTTTTCGGTGGGCATATTCCCCGTCAATACATCTTTTGCCATCGGGCAACCTCCAAAACCTTGTATTGCGCCATCAAATCTTGTGCAACCAGCTTTAAAAGCTGCGTCAATTTTTTCGTGCCAAGCGTTTGGAGTGGTGTGCAAATGCGCACCAAATTCTATGTGGGGATATTTGGCTATCAAGTTAGTAAATAAATATGAAATAATATCGGCCGTAGATGAACCTACCGTATCGCTAAGGGAAAGAATTTTTACGCCCATCGCAGAAAGCTTTTCAGTCCACTCGCCTACTATCTCAACATTCCAAGGGTCGCCATACGGATTTCCGAAACCCATGGAAAGATAGGCTACCACTTCCTTATTGTTTTTTGCTGCAATATTTAAAATGTCTTGAAGCAAATCCAAAAATTCAGCTATAGTTTTATGCGTATTCCGCATTTGGAAGTTTTCCGAAATAGAAAACGGATAGCCCAAATAATCAATTTCTGAATGCTGAACGGCATCTTCGGCACCGCGGAAGTTGGCGATAATGGCAAGCAACTTACTTTTTGTTGCGGAAAGATCCAATTTTGAAAGCACTTCCGCAGTGTCCTGCATTTGTGGAATTGCCTTGGGCGAAACGAAGCTTCCAACATCAATCGTATCAAAACCACAGCGTAAAAGTGATTGAATATACTTCACCTTTTGCTCTGTCGGAATCCAGTCTTTGATGCCTTGCATGGCATCGCGCGGACATTCTATAATTTTTACTTGCTGCATTGCTTCAAAGATAGTTTTTGAAAAAAGAATTACGAAATTAGAAATGGGAAATATTAAGTTGTGGTTTTATTATAAAAAGTGTTATTGTGTATATACAGCTAATGGGTTGTATATACGCAACAACATTAAAACATACTGCTAACCATACTAAATGGGTTGTATATAAGCACTTTTTGGGTATATTGCGTTTATACAATAGTTAGCCACAATTAAAAAAACCAAAATTATGAAAAAAATAATACTATTATTGATATTTTTAGTTTCTACCAACTTAACATTTGGACAACAAACTGATTGCTCGCAACCTAACGGAACATTTTCATATTACGCTGTTTTAATTATTGATAATATTCCTAACAGTTTTAATAAAACTGATTTTATTAATCACATTGTTAGTCTTGACAATATTTCAAATGAGAATTTAACTACATTAAATGATAATATCACGGAAGTTTTTAAATCTTTCCCGACTGCACAATCAGAATATCTTCAGCGAGTAGTAAATATAAACTCAAACGTTGAAATCTATCCAATATTAACTGAATTGAATAACTCAGTAGAATATCACGAATGTACTGGAGAAGGAACTATTTTAGGATTAAAAAATAACGAATACCTAAAAAGTATAGTTGTTTATCCAAATCCTTTAACGGAAAATTCTGTTGTTGAATTCAAAATGGTGCAAGTAGAAGTTAAATTAGAAATCATTAACAATTTAGGACAGCGTATTCACGAGGAAAATATTTTAAATGATAAAATATTTGACTTAAAAAAGGTCAATTTAACGAGCGGAATAAATTATTTAAAAATTATAGATTTGAATAATGGGAAATCCGAAATATTAAAAATTGTGAAGAAATAACTGTGGCTAACAACGTATATAGCTCATAGCTAGTTTATTGATTAATCGAAGTTAAGACATATTTGGAAAGTCGCCAAATTTTTAAATTTGACGATTTCCAATAAAAAGATAAATAGTGAAATTTAAAAATCTGGCTTGTGCTTCATCCGAAAATAATCGCTAATTTACACGCTACGAGCCATATACAAGACCGTTAGCAAACATTTTGAAAACAGAACTATGAAAATAAAATTTAACGAAAAAGAAAAGTTAATCGAAATAAAAGACGGATTGAAAACACAGTATTTATTGATTAAAATGACACTGGTTTTTACCCTTATTAATTCAATTCTTTTTCCTCTTTTTGTTTTGGACAAAGAGCAATTAGAATGGATGGGTTTTATTTGGATAATCCTTGGATTAGTATCTTTGATTATGTTGATTTACCAAATATTAAAAAAATCAACATCTGAAAAACTGAATGTATCTGAAATCAGTTCTCTAACCGAAAAGCAAGTTTTTGGTCGAAAAAGATTCAGTCTAAAACTGACAAACGGAAAGTTAAGAGACTTAATTGAAGTAAAAAATGAATCTGATATCACAGAAACAAAAAATTTATTCAAAAGTATCGGAATTGAAACGAACTGAATAAAAAAAAACGATTTGCCAACACCGTATATAATTTATTGCTTGGTTCTCGCTTACTTACGAAAATCCTCGCGGATTTTCTATTCGGTTTTTATTTGCTAAATTACGTGCTAAACCACGCAACAAACCATATACAAACACGTTAGCCACAAGCAAAAGCCAGCCGCACAAACAGCACATTTGGTTTTTTGCCGACACATAAGCCAACGCAGAAAAAACCAAAAGAGCTGTTTTTTGCCAACGCTCGAAAAAAAACGAATAAACTGCGGAAAACCGTAATAAATGAAATAGAATGAATTGTATTTTTAGGAATTTAAAACCAACCGAAAAAATATGGAGCTAATCCAAAATAACCCTTATCGAATTGCAGGAATTCTATCTAACGCAACCGAAAGGGAATTACAAAGAAACAAAAGTAGATTTCTAAAATTTGCTGAAGTTGGAAAAGAAATTGAATCTGAATATGATTTTAATAGTTGCCTGCAATTAATAAATCGAGATAAAGATAATTTAACTCAAGCTTTTTCTCACATTCAGCAAAACCAAGACAAAGTAAACTTCGCACTGTTTTGGTTTTTAAATGGAAGTCCTTTTGACAAAACCGCAATTGAATACTTGAAAAATGGAGACGAAGAAAAAGCGGTTGAAATTTGGGAAAAAGTAACACAAAATAAAGAGGTAAATTCAAAAAACTTCTCTGCTTTCAATAATTTGGGTACTTACAAACTATTAAGCCAAACCCAAGATGAGATAAAAGAAGGGATTGAAGCCAAAATAAAACTTATAGAATCCGAGTATTTTGAAAATTTCGTTCATTCTGTTGCTGATGAAACCTTCACGATTGACAATGAAAAACAAATAGAAAAATTGGTTGATGAATTGCTGACGCAATTCAAAAACCAATATTCTAGTTCTGAAACGTTGCAATTATTTAGCAATTGTAACGGTTCAACACAAAAATATCTTTCAAAAAAATTCACGGAAGAACCAATACATAATATTGAAAGCCAAATTGAAAGCACAAAAAACAAAAGAAACAAGAACAAAAGTGAAGCCTATCAATTCGGATTGAATTTAGCTACAAAATGTAAAAGCGATTTAACACTTCTACAATCTTTACTTGGTACAAATGATTTGAAATATAAAACAATTGCAGACCAACTTGCAAATGAAATAATGCAATGTGGTATTGATTATTTCAATGATAGTCAAGAAAATGATTCAAGTGATAATTATCTTGAATCAGCACAGAAACTAACAAAAATTGCAGATAAAATAGCTGTTGGTAAATTAACTAAAGACCGAGCAAAAGATAGTCTTGCTTCACTCGAAGAAATGAAAGATAAAAGTCTTTCACAAACAGTTGAATTATTACAATCAGTAAAAGATGCTTATGAAACGAATGAAGCAACTATAAGAAGACAGGTTAAAGAGTTAGAAGAAACAGACGTTGAAATAAGATTAGGAATGAAATCTATAAATCAATTTGCTGTAGAGGACAACATTAAAAATTCAATAAATTGGAAAGAGGTAAATAATTTGCTAAATGCAGTTTTGGATGACAAAAATTTAGAAAAAATTAAAGAAAGTTCTAATCATCAACTTAAAGCGGAATTTATTGAATTGACAAATTGGTTAAAGGAATATTCTTCAAGTAATTCAACCATAACTAGCATAATTTCCAAATACAAAAAGATACCACCAAAATTATCTTTCGAGATTTTATCATCCGAGATTACGAATACTGACAACAAACCATTGTACACCAAATTTGTAAGATACATAGGGATAAACCTCAATATAAAAGTTGAAAGTGATACTTCTGTAACTTTTTACCTCAAGTATATAAAACCCAATGGTAGTATCAATAGAAACTCAAAAGTATCACCAAATGGTTACTCTAGGTCTGAAACACACTCATTAGATATTCACACGAAGAATATCAATTTTTCAGGTTGGGGAAATGCAGACAAATGTACTTATGACATTGGAGAACACCGTATCGAAGTATATGTTGATGAATATCTAATACATAGTAAAAAATATGTTATTGAATTAGCACCTTCTGAAAGATTACAAAAAGAAATATCAAGTGCTGAAAAGGAATTAAGGAAAATAAATCAAACAAATTACCTCGAAAATGAAATTAGATTTGCTCGCAATGAAATGAGCGAAGTTCAAAAATTCAAACTGTTTAGAGGTAGCGCTGAAAAGCAAGAACAAATTAAATCCCAACAAAAGAAAATTGACCAGCTCACAGAGAAATCAAAAATAGAAAAGAGAAGAAACATCAAATCTCAAGAAGAAAAGATTTATAAATTAAAAATGGAGCTTTCAGCAGCAAAATACTAACAATGAGAAAAACACTACTAATAATTGCATTTTTGGGAGCAACCAATCTTTTTGCTCAAGAGCAACCAAATACTGAATTAATTGAGACAATTAAAAATTTACAAACTCAAGTAAACCAACAGCAAAGCGATATTCAAAAACTTTATTCCGAATTGAATAAAGAATACAGAACATATCGCATTGTTAAAGAAGATTTGAACCAAACAATTATTGACAATCAAGTAAAAGCTGTAGATAGCTTGAACGCCCTAATTAACAAAAGCAAGCAGGAGTTATCTTCTATCAACAAGCAACTAAACACAAAAATTCAGCAAACAGATGAAAATGCTAACACCAAAATTTCTGAATTAGATAGCAGTTTAGATAAAAATCGCTTGTATTGGATTATTGCAACTTTGGCAACACTTTTATTAGGTGGTTTAGTTTATTGGTTATTAGGCAAACGCATACAATCAAGCAAAACAGATGTTGAAACTCAAATAAAGAATACTAAAATCGCATTAGAAGAGGAAAGCGTGAAATTGGATAACAAATTAGTAGAAGTTTTAGAAACACAATTAAAACTAAAGCAAGAAGAAACCAAATCACAACCTAGTGTTTCCAATGATAAAGCAGACCATTCTTTAGCTTTAAAAGTAGCAGACGAAATTGTGAGAATGCAAAAGAATATATCAAAAATGGATGAAGGAACAAAAGGACTAAAACCTCTTACAAAAGGAATCGAGCGTATTCAAAACAATTTTGCTGCAAATGGTTACGAAATGATTAACCTCTTGAATACTGAATATGATGAAAGAAATAATATTGATGTAATCAATTTTATTACAGATGAAAATTTAGCAGAGAACAAACGAATTATATCAGCAGTAATAAAACCACAAGTTAACTATAATGGTGTTCTTATACAGAGAGCACAAGTTGATGTATCACAAAATTAAAAGTATAAAATGGCAAGAACAAAAATTGACTACGGAATTGATTTAGGAACTACTAATTCCGCAATTTCCAGAATGGAAAATGGAGAACCAACGATAAAAAAACTACCTCAAAAAGACACAATGGCTTCTTGTGTAGCGTTCAATAAAAAGGGAATTTTAGTTGGTGATAAAGCATACGCAGCTTATCGAAGTGAAAAGGAGGCAGCGTTATCTAAAAAAACCGAAAACAATGCCTTCATTGAGTTTAAACGAACAATGGGTACTGATAAAAAATATTTTAGTCCTCATTTCGGAAACAAATTAAGTTCAGAGGAATTATCAGCAGAGATTCTAAAAAGTTTAAAATCTTTTATTACTGATGAAAATTTCTCTTCCATAGTGATAACTGTGCCAGCTGCTTTTAAGACTAATCAAATTGATGCAACAAGACGAGCAGGAAAATTGGCAGGATTTGACCACGTTGAAGTTCTGCAAGAACCTGTAGCTGCTTCAATGGCTTATGGATTAGAATCCAACAAAAAAGATGGATTTTGGCTAGTGTTTGACTTTGGTGGTGGAACTTTTGATGCTGCACTTTTAAAAGTTGAAGAAGGAATAATGAAAGTCCTTGACACAGAGGGAGATAATTATTTAGGCGGTAAAAATTTGGATTTTGCTATCGTTGATGAAATATTGTTACCTCATATCAAAGAGAATTTCTCGATTGATAACATTCTTAAAAATGAAGATACAAAAACACAATACAGAGAAGCACTAAAATCATTTGCGGAAGAACTGAAAAATGAACTTTCTTTTAAAGATTCATACAATTTATATAAAGAAGACAGATGCGGAATAGATGATGATGGTGAAGAAATAGAAATTGATATAACGGTTTCGCAATCACAAATTGAAACGGCACTAGCACCTATTTTTCAAAAAGCTATTGATATTAGTCAGAGATTATTAGTTAGAAATAATATTGATGGTTCAAACCTTGACTCACTAATACTTGTTGGAGGTCCTACATTTTCACCAGTATTACGAAAAATGTTAGAAAAGCAAATTTGTAAGCCTGATGTGAGTGTTGACCCAATGACAGTAGTTTCAAAAGGTGCTGCATTATACGCTTCAACAGTTGACATTTCGGAAGAAGTAAAAGAACAAACAAGAGATAAAACGAAGATTCAGCTAGAAATTGCTAATGAATCTTCGACTGTAGAAACTGAAGAATTTGTTCCTATAAAAATTTTAGCTGATAAAACAGAAGGCGAAATCCCTGAAAAAGTGTTTGCAGAAGTTACAAGAGGTGATAAAGCTTGGTCAAGTGGAAAAGTAGAAATAAATACTATTGGTGATGTTGTTGAAATTCAATTGAACGAAGGCAAAACAAATATTTTTGAAGTTGTTCTTTTTGATGATAAAGGAAATATTTTAGAAAGTGAACCTTCCAGTTTTAGTATAATTCAAGGAATTAGTGGAATAGGTTCAATGCAAACGCTACCTTATAATTTTGGAATTGAGATAAAACAAAAATCGACAGGTAAAATAGTGTTTTCACAAGTAAAAGGTTTAGAAAGAAACAAATCTTTTCCTGTTGTTGGTATCAGAAACGGATTAAAAACTCAAAATCAAATTCGCCCAGGAATGGATTCTGATTTTATCAAAATCCCTCTTTATCAAGGGGAACACGCTTCTGATGGAACAAGAGCTATTTATAATGAACACGTTTATGATGTAATTATTACAGGTAATGATTTACCTGCTCTTTTACCTGAAAATAGTGAAGTTGAATTGACTGTTAACATCAATAAATCTCAAGAAATAGACGTACAAGTCTACTTTCCATATTTAGACCATACCTCTGAAATTAAGGTAGACAAAAACAAAGTTAAATCTGTTGAAACTAGTTGGTTAGCAAATGAAATAAGAAAAGCTAAAGGAAGTATTTCGGAATTAAAACAAGATGGAAATTCTGATAATGTCAAACTTCAAAAAATTGAAGATGAATTAGAACAGCTAGAAAAATCATTTGAAAACAACAAAAATGATGTAGATGGCAAACAAGAAGTTTTAACTAATTTGAGAAAATCTTTAAAATCAATTGACGAATTAAACGAAACAACAGAATGGCCAAAATTGGAAGAAGCTTTAAAGGAAGAATTTTACCGATTAGAAGAAGCCAATTGTGATTTAGGAAATGATAAAACCACACAAGTAGTAAATCAATTCCGTTCCCAATTAGAAGAAGTTATAAAAACTAAAGATGTAAAAATTGGTAATGTTCTTTTAGAAGAAATTAGTATGTTTTTCTTCAAATTAACAGAGATATATCAGTTTATTGGAATGATAAAAGGTTTTAATGAGAATTTTGAAAATTATAGTTGGAGTGATTCTAATAGAGCAAGACAATTGGTGAATAACGGGATTAGAAATATTTCAGAAAATCCAGATAAAGAAGAATTGAGACAAATACTCATTTCACTTTACGATATGATTCCAGACACAGAAAGACCTAGTGATGATGGTGGGCTTGTAACAGGGTAAAAGTAATTCGATAATAAATGGCAAAAACAAAACAAATAGAAGTTCAAGGTTCAGTAATCAATCTATCACTTGCAAAAGATTCTGATTATATCTGCATTACAGATATGGCAAATGCTAAAGATGGAAGTGGCAGAGCTGCGGATATTATTAAGAATTGGATTAGAACAAGAACAACTCTTGAATTTTTAGGCACTTGGGAACAATTATACAATCCAGATTTTAAAGTGGTCGAATTTGACCACTTTAAAATGGAAGCAGGTTTACCAAGTTTTGTTTTAAGTCCTAGCAAATGGGTTGAAACCACAAATGCGAAAGGCATTTTTACTAAAAAAGGCAAGTATGGTGGAACTTACGCTCATAAAGATATTGCTTTTGAGTTCGGTTCAGCGATAAGTCCAGTTTTCAAACTCTTTCTAATAAAAGAATTTCAACGCCTAAAAGATGACGAAAACCAACGATTAAATTTAGAATGGAACTTACAAAGAACACTTTCTAAAATAAATTACAAGATTCATACAGATGCAATCAAAGAAAACATAGTGCCGAACTTAATTTCAAAATCGCAAATCAACTTTGTATATGCAAATGAAGCAGATTTATTAAATGTGGCTCTTTTTGGTATTACTGCAAAGCAATGGAAAGAAGAAAATCCCAATGCAAAAGGAAATATGCGTGATGAAGCCAGCATTGAACAATTAGTGGTTTTAAGTAATATGGAAAGTATCAATGCTTTGTTGATTGAACAAGGATTATCTCAAAAAGACAGATTGGTTCAACTAAATAAAGTAGCCATTATGCAAATGAAATCACTTTTAGAGAATGAATCGTTTAAAAAATTGGACAATTAATGAATAAAACCAATTACATATTATCCAAAGGTCAAATAATTGACGAAAAATACAAAGTAACCTTCTTTCTTAAGAAAGGAAGTTACGCAGAATCCTATCGAGTAAAAGACCAAGAAGGAAAAACGAAACTCTTAAAACTTTTTGCTTACTCAAAATTAGACAGAACACAATTTAATGATAAAGGAGATATTTTAGAAATTGAAATACTGAAGCAAATCTCACATCCAAATTTAGTAAAGTATCGCAATAGTGGAGAACTTCTTTTGGAAAATCAAAAATATGCTTTTGTAATTCTCGATTTTATTAGTGGTGAAACATTAGCCGATAAAATGAAGCGAGAGCAAACTTTCAATACTTATGTAGCAAAAGATATTATTTCAGGTGTTTTAAATGGAATGAATTACTTACATAATCTTGAAAAACCAATCATTCATAATGATATTACAAACCTGAATATTATGACAGATTTATCAGGCAAAGTATCAGTTCCCAAGATTATTGACTTTGGTTACGCTCGATATTTAAGCCAATCGAACAAGGACTTTTTAAAGGATGGATTAAATCCATTTTATCAAGCTAACGAAAATTTCAACAAAGTCTTTTCTGTACAAAGTGATGTGTTTTCGGTTGGAGCTTTATATTATCATTTACTTTTTGGTTTGCCACCTTGGTTTGTAGAAATTTCAAAATACAAATCAGATAAAATAAAGTTAGAAGATGCTGTTTTGGAAGAACGTAAGAAGCCGTTAAAGTTTGAAAAAAATATAGATGAACAAACACAAAACATCATATCCAAAGCTTTACAACCGAATTCAGAAAATCGTTTTAAGAGTATAAAAGAATTTATTCAAGCTATTAATGGAGAATTAGAAGTTCAACAACTTTCATCACCACAAGAAAAGCCCAAATCAAAACTCAAGGAAATAAAAAAAGGACAAGGATTTTCAGCAATTGCAGGAATGCAAGAATTAAAAGACACTATCCAACTTGATGTAATTGATGCTTTAAACGAAAAAGAACGTTATGCCGAATACGGTTTGACAATTCCAAACGGTATGTTGCTTTATGGTCCACCAGGATGTGGAAAAACATTTTTTGCGGAACGAATGGCAGAAGAAATTGGATTTAACTTTTATCAATTAAAACCTTCTGACATTCAAAGTAAATTCGTCAATGCTTCACAAGAAAATATCAAGAACATTTTTGATGAAGCTCGTGAAAACGCACCAAGCATCATTTTTATTGATGAGTTGGATGCAGTTGTACCAAATAGAGATAATTCGAGTGTAAATCATATGAATACAAGTGCTGTAAATGAATTTTTAGCACAAATGAATAATTGTGGAGATGATGGCGTTTTTATCATTGGAGCAACCAACAGACCAAATTCAATTGACCCAGCAATTTTAAGAGCAGGTCGTTTGGATAAAGTAATTTATTTGCCGCCACCTGATTTTGAAGCTCGTGAGTTAATGTTTAAACTGTATTTAGAAAAACGACCAAGAGAAATTGGATTGGATTATTCTGTTTTAGCAAAAGCAACAGAAAACTATGTTTCAAGTGATATAAAATTTCTATGTGATGAAGCTTCAAGAAAAGCACTTAAAACTAAATCGAGAATTTCAAAGGAAATCTTGTTAGAAACGATTAATAGTAATCGACCTTCAATTTCACTTAAAGAATTGAACAGTTACATAACTATAAAAGCAAAAATGGAAGGTTTAACGGAGAATACAAATGAACGACCAAGTATTGGTTTTAAAAACAATTAATATGAAAACAATAAACTTTGCCCAATTATTATTAAAGACTGCGTTTTCTTGTATGGCTTGTGATGGTGATATTGATAAGCGTGAAGTAAAATTGATAAAGCGATTACACAAGGAAAAAAAGACTTTTGGTGAAATTGATATTAATTCGGAAATGGAAAACTTATTAATAGCCATAAATAGAGATGGTCAACAATTTTTAAAAGATTATTTCAATGAACTTACAACCTCTGAACTAACTGAAGCCAACGAATTAAAGTTAATTGAAGTATCAATTGACACCATCAAAGCAGACGATAAAGTAGAGTACAGCGAAATTAAATTCTTTAAGGTTATTCGTTCTAAATTGAAAATAGGTAATGAATCAATTCTTGACAAGCATCCTGATTTTGAAGATTATTTAGAGCAAGATATTATAAGCAAATCTTATTTATCGAGACTTCAAGAAGACTTTTTTGATACGCATATCTCAAATGAATTTGAACTTATAAGCGAAATTGATGCTGAAACACTCGACAGCTTTAAACAAAGCAATGAAGAATAGCGAAACAATTATAAAAGTTGGATTAGCATTATTACTGTTTTTATGCTTGTTGGATATGCCTTATGGATTTTATCAATTTGTGCGATTTGTGGCATTAATAGGATTTGGAATTTTGGCTTATAAGGCAAACGAACAGGATAAGAATACTGAAATGATTATTTACGGAGGACTTGCACTACTCTTTCAACCGTTTTTTAAAATCGCACTTGGAAGAGAAATATGGAATATTGTGGACGTGATTGTCGGAATTGGACTTTTTGCAAGTTTGATTATGAATAGAACAAAAAGCCAACGCTAAAAGCCATACACATTTGCAATTCGCACCAGCCAACGCTACACCAAAAATTGCAAAAGAGTATGTCTCGCCAACGCTCACTTCCGAACTAAATAATAAACATCGGAAAACCAAGCAGAACGTGAAATGCCAGTGGCTAACAACGTGTATAAAACATAGCTAATATAGGCTTTCCGAGAGGTTTTTGTATATTTACAAAGTACGCCAAATTTTTTATTTGGTTATATTTATAAAAGAAAATAAAACATAAAAATAAAAAATTCGGCTCGTGCTAAATCCGAAAAAGGTAGCGTTTATTTATACGCTACGTTTCATACACAAGACCGTTGGCACACATTAAAAAAATGTACTTTCCTGAAATAGGTTGACTAAAAATTAATCATTTAATTATAGTCACTTATGAAAACACAAAATGAACACTGGCGAAAAAAAAGCTATCAAAAAGTAACTTTAGAAACTAAACTTTTAGTCGTTGACCAAATCCTGAACGGTCAAGTATCCACAAACTTTGCTTCTAAAAAGTATGATGTTCCCAGAACTACAATTACCTATTGGTTGAGAAAATACAGTACTTTGGTACAACAAAACACAGGTATGAGTAAAAACGATGAGATTAAAAAATTAAAGGAACGCATTGAAGAACTGGAGTTTGTAAAGGACTTCCAACAAGATATTATCGCTGATATGGAACTTATTACAGGCGTCGATATGTCAAAAAACTCATTGCCCAAAACATTAGCAAAAGAGATAGAACTGAAGAAGAAAAACCGTTTAAAAGAAAATGGCTCTATCAATGTTTTGGGATTAGTAAACAAGCCTTCTACAAACGACTCAGAACCCAACAAAAACAAGAGCTAGACCATCAAATAATACTTACACTGGTCAAGGACTATCGTAAAAAAGTAGGCTCTGAAACGGGTGGAATAAAACTTTACGGTGCACTTAAACAAGACTTTATAAACGCTGGCATCAAAATGGGCAGAGATAAATTCTACCGGTTCCTAAGGCTACATAAGCTTTTGGTCCCTAAAAGAAAAAATCACATCACCACAACAAACTCAAATCATATGTTTAAAAAATATAAAAACCTGGTAAAAGGCCACGTTCCTAAACGACCAGAACAACTCTGGGTAAGTGATATAACCTACATTAAAACCGAAAATGGGCATAACTATTTAGCATTGGTGACAGATGCCTATTCTAAACAAATTATGGGCTATAATCTAGACAACCATATGAGAACATCGCTTTGCACAGAGGCGCTCGCTATGGCTATAAAAAATAGAAAATATCCAAGTCAAAAGCTTATTCATCACTCGGACAGGGGATTCCAATACTGCAATCCTAAATATACCGAATTTGCTGAAAATAACGGAATTACGATGAGTATGGCCGAACAGTACGACCCTTACGAAAACGCTGTCGCTGAACGTATTAACAGAACGCTCAAATACGAATATGGCCTAAAACAAACAATCAAAAACACAGATTTAGCCCAAAAAATGACACATCAAGCAGTGTATATCTATAACAATTTAAGAACACATTTTAGCCTGGGCTTAAGAAAACCAGCGGAAGTGCATTTAAATCCAAACATCAAATACAAGCCGTATCGAAAAAATAAGGTAAATTTACCTGAACTTACGATTTAAGAAAAGACCCAGAAAGTTATTCTGATTTTTTTGGCCAATTTAAAAGGCCATAAAAAAAATCGGAAATAACTTTCGTGAAAAGTAAAAAATAAACCTTGAAAAAAGGTCAACCTATTTCAGTATAATACACTTTTGAACATTGTCTCTATCTGCCATCTGTGTTTATATATTGCAGCTATTTTATCCGGACCGATAAGAAAGTTGTTGGAGATAAACTCAAAGACCTTGTTCGTATCTGCATCCCAGTAGGCAACTCTTCTGAGTTCAACGCCCCTGTTGTTTTTCTGTACTATGATACGCTCATCCTTTAATACGGCATCGCTTGTGGCATCGGACAGGTCAAACTCTTCAATGCCTGTGTAGCGTGCGTTTTCCTTTTGTCTTGTCACAAAATAGATGTCCTCATCTATCCATTGTGCAAACTGTCCATAATCATTGTAGGCCTTGTCAAAAACGACAAAAGAACCTTTTTCCAAGTTGAGCTCTTTCAGGAACGTGTGGTCGTGCGTTGCAGCACTGGTAAAGCGGACAAGACTGGGGACATCTTCCAGGGCGCTGATCATTGTGTGCATTTTAATGCCGCCCTTCTTCCTTCCATTGATGGGATTGCGCCCAACACCTCTTAGAATATCGCTGAATAGACTGATGGTACTGGAATCAACAATCTTTAAGTGCCTTACGGGCAGTGACGACGGACTGCTGTCCGATAAAAAACTTCTATATTGCTCGAACAGGCTATAATAGATATTGGCAAAGACCTGCGCACTGCGTTTCTTGTTGGCGTCTGACAGGGTGCTGCGCTTTGGAAAATGTTTAAGGTTCAAATGTCCTATCCTGCCCTCGCAGGCAAGCAATATGGTGGAAAGCTCACGCAAGGAGCTCACTCCGCTCAGGGTGGCATAGAGCATCGTCACCAAGTGGTCGTAGGTTTTAAATCTCTTGTAGTACCTGTCACTCTTGTGCCTGTAGGCTGTCCGACTAATCAAGGAATGTGGAACCAGCTTTAAAAGTTGTTTGATGATTGGCTGTCCGCTAAAATTTTTACTTTTGTTCATATATCTAGTTTTGTGGTAAAAACCAAGATATAAATAAAGCGGGAAATCCGTCAGGGAAATCCCGCTTTTAAAAATGTTTATCGGACACTACTGATTGTAAATCATAAATTAAGTACATAAATCCCGTAACTGGTTACACTAAACCTTATTATTAAATGATAAAATCAAGCACAATATTTATAATTTCAATATTCATTATTAGTCTTATATCCTGTAATAATAATGATGAAAACACTCAAGAAGAACAAGAAATAATAAATCCCTGCGAAAAACTTTTTAAAAAACAAACATTTTATGAAGGAGGGTTTCCAACGTATGTGAAGGAAATTTTTTATGATAGTGTCTCAAGAATAGTTTCAATTTATCAATTTGATGTTACTACAGATGTTTCTATACATTATAAAGTAAGCTATGAGGAAAATGTAATATCTAAAATACAACATGAAATAATATATAATTTTGATCCCACTTTGGACCAGGTGATAGTATATGATGATATTGAAGTTACAAACTCAACTATTATGCTTAACCCAAGAAATAGTGAAAGAAGAATTGAAATAAATTATACAGATATATACGTAGATAAAACTAGAGAGTATTATTCCCAAAATCCTCCAAGTTTTCGTGAACAAACTTTTAGCAGAAACGAGCAAAATCAAATTATATCTAATACGGCATTTGGAGGTACATACTCCTATTCAAATCATATAAATGGAGAAAATAATGATGTGGTTGGAATTGGGGTTTATTATGAATTATCTAATATTCTTTTAATTTTAAAATTGCGACCTTCATCAAGCACTCCATTAAAAGCGGGAATTGTAGATTTAGATATTGAATATGAAAATAATAGCTGTATTATAAAAGAAATAGTAGCTGGAGATAAATACAGTACCTTTGAATATATAAATCCATAGAAATGTTTGGCATTTCAGCAATTAGTACTTCAAATTCTTATGTGAAATGATTACAACGAAAAGGTAAATTTTTTAATCTAAAATAAATTTCGCATTCCCAATCCCTTTTCGCTTTAAACTTTAAGCTTTAAGCTTTAAGCTTTAAGCTATATATGTAACAATTCCCCAACCCATTCGTCAAACAATCAACAACCATCCAAAACCAACTACGTGGAAAATATTCTCACAATAAACAATCTCACCAAAAAATTTGGCTCGCTTACCGCGGTTGATAATCTTTCTTTTACCATTGAAAAAGGAAACGTTTATGGAATCCTCGAACCAAACGGTAGTGGTAAAAGTACAACGCTTGGCATTGTATTAAATGTGGTAAATAAAACAGCCGGCGACTTTAAATGGTTTGATGGCAACGTTTCAACGCACGATGCCCTAAAAAAAGTAGGTGCCATTATTGAACGCCCTAACTTTTATCCATATATGACCGCCTTTCAAAACCTGCAATTGGTCTGCAAAATAAAAGAAGTTTCCGAAGAAAAGATTACCGAAAAATTACAGCTTGTTGGATTGATTGACAGAAAAGACAGCAAATTCAGCACCTTTTCCTTGGGGATGAAACAACGTTTGGCAATCGCTTCGGCTTTGTTAAACGATCCCGAAATATTGATTTTAGATGAACCCACCAATGGACTCGATCCACAGGGAATCCATCAAATTCGGGAAATCATTAAAACCATTGCTTCGCAGGGGACTACTATTTTGCTGGCTTCACATTTATTGGATGAAGTGGAAAAAGTATGCAGCCATGTAGTCATTCTTCGCAAAGGTGTGAGTCTATATTCCGGAAGTGTTGACGCAATGAACGCCAGTCACGGTTTCCTCACGATGCAAAGCAACAATATGGAATTACTTCAAAATGCTTTGGAAGGAAATCCTGCTTTTGGATTAGTAAAACGCGAAGGCGATTATTTGATTGCTTACCTCAACGAACCAATGGATGCTTCCGAAGTAAACAAATTGCTTTTTGAAAGAGGAATTACACTTTCGCACCTCGTGAAACGCAAGGAAAGCCTGGAAGAACAATTTTTGCAACTCACCAAACAAAACTAACCGCGATGCTACGATTGCTAAACATAGAACTTCAGAAATTACGCTATAACAGAGCAGCAAAGGTTATTTCAATAATCTATTTTGTGCTCATCACATTCATTGCTCTAATCGCTTCCATTGAATTCAACTTTGGCGATTTTCACTTTCGTGTTGCAGATCAGGGAATTTTCAACTTTCCGTATATCTGGCATTTCAATACGTATGTTGCCGCTATTTTAAAATTGTTTTTGGCTATTGTGATTGTCTCGATGATGAGTAACGAATACAGTTACAGAACCTTAAAACAAAACCTAATTGACGGCCTCAGCAAAAAGGAATTTGTAATTTCAAAGTTTCTCACAGTTCTTTTATTTGCTGGTATTTCCACAGTATTTATTTTTTTGGTTTCGCTGGTTTTAGGATTAAGTTTTTCCGACTACAATGAACTAAGCATCATTTTAAGCGATATGGAATACATAGGCGCTTATTTCATAAAACTGGTTGCCTTTTTCTCTTTCTGTCTTTTCCTTGGAGTATTGGTGAAACGGTCTGCCTTCGCACTCGGCTTTTTAATTGTTTGGCAAATTGTTGAATGGTTATTCTACGGTTTAATGAAATGGCAGTTTTTTAAGGACACCGAAATTGCAGACAACGTGGCGCAATTCTTTCCATTGAATGCAATGGCAAATCTTATAAAGGAACCAATCAGCCGTTTGGGAGCAATACAATCTGCCGCCAATCAATTGGGTGAAAATTTCACGAAAGACTATAATGTAAGCGCTCTCAATATTATAATTGTACTTATTTGGACGGCTCTTTTCATTTATTGGTCTTATGCAATTCTGAAGAAAAGAGATTTGTAAAACAAGTCTATATTTTATTAAATACTATTTAATAATTTCCTCTGAGAAACTCTGCGCCTCTTAGTGAACCTCTGTGTAATAGCTGAAACACAGAGTTGCGCGGAGGAAACACAGAGTCGCACAGAGAACTTTTTTTAATAAAAAACCTATCTTCTAAAATCAATAGGGCGTCAATTTTTGTCTATATTTAGCGAACAAACACTATTTCTTTTTCATTGAGACTTTATCTTTTCATAGTTTGTTTCTTGATTTCAAACCTAATTTTCTCACAGGACATTTCGCTGTACCAACAGTTTAATGGGCATTATGACTATACCGCTTTCGGCAATACACTTAATGTGGAAGAAAATGGCCAAGGCGGACAATGCTTTATTCTCACTAGTAGTAGCGCCGATTTTCAACTCGATCCAAACCGGGAAGTTGTTGCCGCTTATTTATATTGGGCTGGTTCGGGTGCGGGAGATTTCAATGTTACTTTCAATCAAACACCTATAACTGCGGAGCGTACTTTCAACGTACTTTTCACTAGCGGAGGTATTGAATATATTTATTTTTCGGCTTTTGCCGATGTTACCGAACAAATTCAAACCACCGGAAACGGCAATTATACCCTGTCCGATTTGGATCTCACCCTTGTGATTCCCCCCTATTGCAGTCCGCCGGGAACGGGGACAAACTTTGGCGGTTGGGCAGTAACAGTTGTTTATGAAGACGACAGCCTTCCGCTTAATCAAGTGAATGTTTTTGACGGCTTGGAAAGCGTTTCGCAAACCAATCAGGTGTTAAACATAACTTTGGACAACCTACTTGTTTTGGACACCACAGGTGCAAAAATAGGTTTTTTAGCTTGGGAAGGCGACCGCGGTTTGGCAGTTAACGAAACCCTAAGAATCAACGGGAATATTCTCAGCAACCTTCCTTTAAACCCAGCCGACAACGCCTTTAACGGCACCAATAGTTTTACGGGAAGCGATGTGCTTTACAATATGGATATTGATGTTTATCCTATTTCAAACTTCATAAATAATGGTGATACCTCAGCGGAAATCCAGCTTACAAGCGGGCAGGATTTTGTGATGATTAACAATATTATTACGGTTTTAAACACCGAATTGCCCGATGCCACTATTTCCATTGATTCAATTATTGGCGGTACGGAATGTGGCAACAGCAAACTTACTGTAGATTATACAGTTTACAACGTTAATAGTACCGATGTTTTGCCGGCGGCAACACCAATCGCCTTTTATGCGAATGAAACGTTAGTAGCTCAAAGTGCAACCGTAGCCGCAATTCCTATTGATGGACAAGAAAGCGGAACCATTACTTTTACAGTTCCCACAAGTGTTGGGTCGAATTTTATTTTGAAAGCTGTAGCGGATGATACCGGCAATGGTTCAGGAATTGTGGAAGAAATAAATGAGGAAAACAATGAAGACGAAACACCATTTCATTTGCTTTTAAATCCTGAAATTACAGGCCTTCAAAATTTGGAAACCTGTGATGTTTTTGGAATCGAAACTTTTGATCTTACCGAAGCAACTTCAGAAATAGATCCTATTTATCAATTGAGTTTTCACTTTTCTGAAACAGAGGCGATTGAGAACGAAAACCCAATCCCCAATACAGAAACTTTTCAGAATACCGAAAACCCGCAGACCATTTTCATTCGCGTTTCAAACCCGGACTGTTTTCTAATTGACAGTTTTACGGTGGAAGTGCTCCTCTGCCCTTTGCCCGATGCATCCATTGAAATCCCAGAAATTTCAGCTTGTCGCGATCGAGCTTTATTACTTCCCTTTAGCGTTTATAATTTGGATGCAACAGCACCCTTACCTGCAAATACTTCGATTGCGTTTTATATTGACGGCGTTTTATCAGGACTTTCGCAAACCCAACAAACCATTGCAATTGACGGAAATGAAAATGGAGAAATTCAATTAATTCTCCCAGAAAGTTTGCCCAACACATTTACAATCACAGCTGTGGTGGATGATGACGGAAATGGTAATGGCACTGTAGAAGAAATTCGCGAAGACAACAACAGTTTTACGCAAACTATTTCTTTTGAAAGCATTCCCGCTATTCCCAATTTGCCGAGTCTTTTGGAGTGTGACAAAGGTTTTGATACTGCAATTTTTGATTTGACCGTTCAAGATGATTTAATCAGAACTGGCGCAGAGGGTGTAATTCAGTATTTCACAACTTCCGGAGATGCTTTGCAAAACACAAACGCAATTTTAAATCCGTCCGAATATCAAAACAATACCGATCCGCAAACAATTTATGTGCGTTTGGAAAACGAAATCTGTTTTACCACCGCTTCTTTCTTATTGACTACGGAAAACTGCGCGCCTTTTATTCCCCAGGGTTTTTCGCCGAATAATGACAGTATAAACGACGAATTTGAAATAAGCAACCTGCTAAATATTTACGAAAATTTTGAACTGAATATCTATTCCAGAAATGGAAACCTAATTCACACCGCCCACAACAAAGATGGTTTTTGGGACGGTAAAGCAACAAAAGGACTTCTTTTTACAGGAGACATCGTTCCCGTTGGCACATATTATTATGTTTTGGTTTTAAACGACCCCAAATATCCCGAAGCATTTATTGGGTGGGTTTATGTAAATTATTAAATATAGCTATTGTTCACTAAGAAATAGGTTGAATGCTTTTTTAAAAAAATTATCTTTATGAGATAACGACAAACACTTTTAAGCTCAGATACAAAGCCGATAGCTACAATACAACCACATAATAAATATAAAAAATGAAATTCTATCTTATCTTATTTGTTTTATGCATTTCAGTATCATCAAAATTATTTGGTCAAGAAAAATTTATTCTTGAAAATGAATTAGCCACCTGCAAACTAACCTTAAAGGATGGTAAATTGTCAGGTGAATGTAAAAACAGTTTTTTTACTGAATTTGAAATTAATTTGACAAATCACAAATTGGATAGTGTGAATTTATTTAAACAGCTTCCATTAAATGGCACGGCAAAAGTTAGCTATATACCGAATTCCAATGAAAAAGTTGATTACGAACTGAAAGCACAGTATGATTTGACCAATCGAGAAGGATTTCCTCAAATTCTCATCAAAACAACTGATGGTTGGTTTGCAATGAATAAACTCAAAATATACAACGATAGTATTACATTCGAAATGAATAACGACCCAGATCCGCCTATTACTAAATCTGATTTATTGATTATCCAAAAAACAAAGGCATTGCTTAAAGATGAAAATCATTGGAACAGAAATGACGATCGGAAATGCAAAGATGATGTAGCAAATAAGATTTATAGCCTTTTTTGTGCTTTATACATTGCATCCATTGAGGTAGAAGGTGCATACGATCATAGAAAAGCCGTTTTGCAAAAAATTAGAAAAACGATCGTTGAAATATATCCCAATAAAGAATTGGAGCACAGATTACGGGATTTTAATAATTTACCTGAGACTGATCATAAACTTCTAATGGATTTACTAACTCGCGTAGAAAATCAAATTATTGAAGAATTGGGAAATTAGTACTGTAGCTAAAAGTGCATAATCGAAATTATTTAACCAACGTTGACTTAAACATTTTCAACAGATTTGTATTGTTACAGACTAATTAAATTCTTATGTAAACCCCTCAAATCTTCTCCGCCGCCTCTTCACCAGTATTTATAGCACCTTCCATAAACCCTTGCCAATCTGCCAAATGTTCGCCAGCAAAATGCGTATTCAGAAAAGATTCCTGTAAAATAGGCCGTACCCTAAACCATTGATCCTTGCCATACATAGCATAAGCACCTTTGGAATAGTTGTCCGCACCCCAATAATAATTCACTTGATTATTCAGTTTGCTCGCCACATCGCCAAAATGAGGATTTAAAGTTTCAGAAATCATTTTCGCATTCCAAGCGTCACTTTGGTTTGCCATTACCGCGGCCACTTTCGCCGATGCTGTATGAAATAAGCACGCCTTTATCCGACTTCTGGTTTTTGGTAGCGTGGTAAAAATAATGCGGACTTTGATCGGTAATCATATCAAAGCTTTCATCTTTCCAAAAGCGATCGTTAAATAACATCGCATGTTTGTTGATTCGCGCATATTGCAATTCGTTGATGGCGCTCACTTTTTCAGTTGGCAAACCGGGTTGCCAATCTATTTTATTCATTGCAAAAGTTGGGATGGTGCAGATAAGTTTATCGGCTTCGAACATTTGGCCGTTGTCGCAATACACTTTCACTTTTCCATCCTGTACAATTTTGCTTACGGTGTGTTTCAGCAAGATTTTATCCTTCCCTATTTTATCCGAAAGGCGTTCCGCAAGCATTCTATTTCCACCTTTTATTTTTAGATCCATTTCGTTCTTTTCACTGCTTTCGGCATATTCCGCAAGAGCCGCAAAGGAAGAAACCTGACGGATGCTTTCCCCAAAATCAGTACTGTCCAAAAGCTCACGAATATCCAAATCGCGACCATCACAACCGTTTTGAACTAAGTATCGCCACCAATCCATTTTGTCCATAACCAGTTTATCCTTTTCGGTAAGATTGCCATAGTCTTCCAACATTTTCGTCATTGTGTTGTTCCAATTTTCGCTATAATCCCATTTTCCCGCTGGGGAATATTCCCCTTTATAAATCATATCGTTTCAAACTGGTTATTTTGAAGTTCCAAATTCAATTCACCGCACAATTCGTGAATGCGCGTATGCGAATTTCCCACCCATTCGCCACCGAGTTCAACTACTAAATCATTGTCCATTTTATGCGAAAAAACGCGGCCACCAATACGTGGTCTGCTTTCTAAAACAATACAATCAATGTTCCGCTGTTTCAGTTTGTAGGCCGCGGAAAGTCCCGCGAAACCAGCACCGATGATAATTACAGATTTTGCTTTTGGTGTAAAAATGTTTCCGAAGGAAGGGGTTGGCAATAAAATGGTGCCAGCGGTAGCCACAGATATCTGCTTGATGAATTTTCTACGAGTTGTCATAACGATTGGTTGTTAGTTGTTTAATTATATATTTTGAAAATTAAAAGACTTTTCAAAAAGTATATTCCCGCCCATTCAATCTTTATCGCATACTTTATTTTTACCAGCTTCCGCCGCCGCCGCCGCCAAAACCTCCACCCGAACTTCCACCAGAACCGCTACTGGAAGGCGAACTTACCATTGTAGATTGGGCCGATGAAATGGAACTTGAAAATGAGTTTGAGAAATTGTGCATTGTGTAAGCGCCAGCATAGCTAGTGTACCAACTTGGCGGTTGCAAATTCAACGCCTCAAACTTCCGCGCCCATTGATCGAAAAGCCCAAACGCAAGTGCGTAGCCCATGGTGGTTTCAAAATAATTAGGACTGTCCTGCAAAAGCATTTTCAGTTTGTTCTCTTCGGCAACTTTTATGAATTGTTTAAAACCTTTTAATTCTGAAAAAACTTCATTGCCTTTATTATTTTTCTTAACCAAATAAACAGTCATAAACAGTAGAAAAATAGCAATGGGAATTACCGCCAAAGCCGCCCAAAGGCCCCAAGTGAGCAGAAAAACCACGAATAAAAAAACTGCTGCAAGTAATACACCTACAATAGTTCTGGTTTGCATTTTTTTGGCTTGCGCATCATAATAAATCTGGGCCTTTGCCTTCAGTTTTGATTTGGCACTTGCCATTTTGGTGTAAAAAGTATCCTTCAAACTGCTGATTAAAATTTCCTTTTCGCCCGTTGCATAATAACTTCCGAAGAGGCCGTTGAAAATTTCCTCTTCGTAATCGGGAGAATCTACGGGAAGCGGTCGCAATCTCGTGATTTTTGTATCATCACTTCCAAACCAACCTTTACTTTCAATCTGTTCCATTTTTATGATTCCGCGTGCACCCCAATATGGTATTAATGCAATTAGGTCTTTGGTATCTTCATTGTCATCAATTAAAAAACCTGCCATCGCTGGGTCCATTCCATTTGGCGGAAAATAGCTGGTGGTAGCTACTACTCTATCATCTTTGCCATATTTGTTCCAAATAAAATAGAACACAAAAAGTAAAACACCTAAAATCAGCGTCCACCCGTAATCAGTCCAAAAAGGCCACAAGGGTTTTATTTCCTTAATTGAACCTGGCGGAAGATTGAGCAAAACAGTTACACTACTGCCCGGCATTGAGAAGAAATTACCCATACTTTTCGCCGTAAATACGCCATCAATATAATTTACGTCGAAATAATCGCTTGGAGTAGTTTCACCTGTAACTCCTGAATACACAGTAATTGCGTCCAAGCTTGAACTAGTGTTTTCAGGCAAATGAATGGTAAAATCAAGTTGGCTAAAAGTGGCGTTCCACCCGTCTGGTTTAACATTCCAATAGAAGCGAGTTTGTGATTCTTCAAAGAGAAAAGCGTTGTAAACCCTATATTTTATTTGATACTGCTGCGGCCCGATTATAGTTTCATCCTCGTCGCCAATCTTTATTTGAAGATTATCGCTAAGCTTCTGTACAAAATCTGGATCTGATTGATATTTGTGATTCGGCACATCAACTTTTCTTATTTTTATCCGGCGTTTTTCCTGAATGCCCTCTTCGGTAAGCAGATCGTAATTTACCTGTATGTTTCTGTAAATACCGTGCTTATAGGCAGTAAAATTTAGATTGTAATTTTCAACCACATCAAAGTACCCCTTCTCGCTGATGTAAATATCAACCTTCGCTTGCTTCACTTCAAAATCCTGGGCAAACCCTTTCAGAAAAAACAAAAATCCACAGAGAAGCAGAATCAACTTTCTACTATTTTGGATACTTTTTGTTTTTACAATCATTTGGGTGGTTGGATGATTAGATTGTTAGAATGTTGGATTTTTGGATTGTTGGATGGTTGGATAGTTGGATTCTTCGGATTTTTGGATTTTTGGATTCTTAAACAATTAAACTTTTAAACTTATAAACCCATAGACTCAAAAACCAACCTTAACATTTTCCCGGCTAACCTCATCCGCTTCAAAAAAGTCGAAATGTTGATACTTAAACATTCCTGCAAACAATGCGCCTGGTAAGCTTTCACCATAGGTATTGTTTTCGCGAACAGTTCCGTTGTAGTAACGGCGACTGCGTTCAAGATTTTCTTCAATCTCGTTGAGTTTTTGCTGAAGATCTAAAAAGTTTGTGTTGGCCTTTAAATCTGGGTATGCTTCTCCCAAAGCGAAAAGACTGCGTAGGGTCTGCTGCAGTTGGTTTTCAGCATTTATCTTTGCGTTTATCTCATCGGTAGGGACGGCCATTGCAGCGTTTCTCGCATTGATAACGCTTTCCAAAGTAGTTTTTTCATGGGCAGCGTAGCCTTTTACGGTTTCCACAAGATTTGGTATAAGATCGTAACGGCGTTTTAGGGCAACATCAATATTGCTCCAGGCGTCTTTCACAACGTTTCTGTTTTTCACAAAACGGTTGTACACAAAAACCAGCATTATGCCGAAGATGATAAGAACGATAAGTATAATTAAAGGAATGCTCATTTGGTTGGTAGTTTTTAGTTTTTAGTTATTAGTTGATGATTGATAATTGATGATTGATAATTGATGGTTGATGGTTGATGGTTGATGGTTGATTGAAAATTATTCATTATCATAAAGCATACAGCCTAAAGCATATAGCCTTCACTAAGGTACTATAAATTCCCTTTAGCCGAACTTTCCAACCTTCAAAATTTATAATAGCTTTGTTGCTATGGATTTGTTCAATTTTGAAATGGATAGCGAAAGAAATCTTTTGCGGAAAGATGGTACGGTGAATTATTTCGGAAAGGTTTTTTCTGAAGAAGAAGCCAACAAGTATTATGAAATTCTTCTCAACACAATAAATTGGAAAAACGACGAAGCCATGATTTTTGGCAAAAAGATAATTACGAGGCGAAAAGTGGCTTGGTATGGCGATAGCGAGTTTGAATATACCTATTCAAAAATTACTAAAAAAGCTCATTTGTGGACGCCAGAATTACTTCAACTTAAAAAGCAGATTGAAGCTAAAAGCGGAGAAACTTTTAATAGTTGTCTGCTAAATCTTTATCACTCCGGCGAAGAAGGTATGGCGTGGCACAGCGATGCCGAAAAGGATCTTAAAAAAAATGGCGCAATCGCCTCGGTAAGTTTTGGAGCGGAACGCAAGTTTGCGTTTAAACATAAAAAAACAAAAGAAACCATTTCCCTCAATTTAGAACACGGCAGCCTTTTGATTATGAAAGGCAATACACAAACGCATTGGTTGCACAGATTGCCACCGACGAAAAAAGTAAATTCCCCTCGTATTAATTTGACTTTTAGAACAATTGTGGAATTAGCGAAAAGCGAAAAGAATTTTGGGTTCTAGGTTTCGGGTTCAGGGTTCTTTTTTTTCTCTTATCACTATACATTAAACCTTGAACCTTGAACCTTGAACCTTAAAACTCAATCTTAAAATTCCATCGTTAAAGTATCGTGAAAAAACTTAATCTTTCAGAACAATAGTTTTATTTTTAAAATAAAATAAAAGATTATGAGATCAATCTGGAACGGTTCAATCAGCTTTGGCCTGGTGTCAATTCCCATAAAAATGTATAGTGCTTCTGAAGATCGAAAACTCGATCTCGATATGCTGGATGTTCACGACAATGCCCGAATTCGCTATAAACGCGTTAATGAGGATACTGGCAAAGAGGTGGAATGGAAAGATATTGTAAAGGGCTTTAAAAAAGACGATAGCTATGTGATTCTTGAAAAAGAAGATTTTGAACAGGCTAATATGAAAAAAAGCAAAACCATAGATATTGAGGAATTTGTAGAAGAAGCTGAAGTGAGCGATCTTCTTTTTAAAAGTCCTTATTTTTTGGAACCCCAAAAAGAGGGTGGCAAAAGCTATAACCTACTTCGGGATGCCTTAAAAAAAACTGGGAAACTTGGAGTGGCAACCTTTGTTATGCGGCAAAAGGAAAATCTGAGTCTTATTGGAGTTTATAAAAATGCCTTGGTGTTGCATGTTATTCGCTTTGCAGATGAAGTACGCGATCCCGGCAATTTAAAATTGCCAACAACCAAAGTTTCAAAAAAGGAAGTGGATATGGCCGCTTTTCCTTAATTGAAAACTATACAACCACTTTTAAGCTTGATAAATACAAGGATGTTTACAATAAACAACTGATGAAGATTATAAACAATAAATCCAAGGGTAAAAAATCCAAAGCCAAAAAAATAGATACTACCCCCACAAAGGCAGATGATTTAATGGCAAAACTTAAAGCCAGTTTGGAGAAAAAGAAAAAAAGTAAAGCCTCTTAAATTTGGCTTTAGACGATTACATAAAAAAACGAAAGTTTAACAATACCCCCGAACCAAAGGGGGAATTGGACAACAATAACGCCAACCGTTTTGTAATTCAGCGCCATCAAGCACGAAGATTGCACTACGATCTTCGGCTGGAAATGGAAGGCGTCTTAAAAAGTTGGGCGGTACCAAAAGGTCCATCGATGAATCCGTCGGACAAGCGTCTTTCTATTATGACGGAAGACCATCCCGTAAAATACCTCAGCTTTCACGGCACCATTCCCAAAGGAAATTACGGCGCTGGGGTTATGGATATTTGGGATGAGGGTACTTATAATGTTTTAGAAAGCGATGAAGGTACAGACCCAATAAAACAATTGGGAAAAGGCGATCTTAAAATTGAATTCTTCGGAAAAAAAATTAAGGGCACTTTTGCGCTTGTTCACACAAAAAGAGGGGAAGAGAAAAACCAATGGTTGCTTATCAAAAAGAAAGATAAGTACGCCACCGATTTGGAATATGATGCCGAAGTGTTTTCCTCATCTACAAAAGAAACCAAACTGGGAATTGTAAAAAAACTCAATCCGAAGGAATTCATACAACCGATGCTTGCCACTCAAGCAAAAAAAATATTTAAAGACCCCAACTGGATTTTTGAACTGAAATGGGATGGCTACCGAGTTATTACCAATTTGAATAATGGTGATGCAGAATTGTATTCCCGCAATGGCATTTCATACAACAGCAAATTCTCCCTGCTAAAAAAAGAACTTGAAAGCATCCCCCACGACTGCATATTGGATGGCGAGGTTGTGATTGTTGATAAAAATGGAAAGCCAGATTTTCAAAAACTACAAAAATACGATGCCGATAAAACCCATGGGGAACTTCGGTATTATGTATTTGACTTATTACATTTAAATGGACACGATACTATTTCATTGCCTCTAATTGAAAGGAAAAGTCTGCTGCCCGATATTTTGGATGGGCTTAAACACGTTCTTTTTTGCGACCATATTGAGGCAATGGGCCCACACTTTATGACCGCGCGGTTGATGCTGGAATGGAGGGCGTAATTGCGAAAAAAGCCGATTCGGTTTATGTGCCGGGATACCGAAGTGAAAATTGGTTAAAAATAAAAGACAGCACTACGGAAGAAGTTATAATCTGCGGCTATACCGATTCCGTGAATGGAGGCTCAATTTTTGGCTCCCTTATTTTAGGAATGTACCAAGATGAAAAGCTAACCTACGTTGGCAATTGTGGTTCTGGATTTTCCGCTTCGGAACAAAAAGACCTGTTGAAGAAATTTAAAAAAATCGAAACGGATATAAATCCCTTTGGAAAAAAGTTGGCTCTAAAAGGAAGAATTCCAAATTGGGTAAAACCCAAAATGATTTGCGAAGTAAAATTTTCTGAATGGACAAAAAGCGGCTTGATGCGCCATCCTGTTTACAAAGGACTGCGGGAAGATAAGAATCTAGAGGAAGTAGAGATCGTATCGCAAAAAAAATCCAAATCAAAATCAAGCAAAAGCAGCTCTTCACATTTGGAAGTGGACGGTATTTCCGTTCCTGTTTCCAATTTGGAAAAAGTTTATTGGCCAGATACTGGATATACAAAATACGATCTGATTGACTATTATGTAAACATTTCTGAAACCATCCTTCCCTATCTTATTGACAGACCCCAAAACCTGCATCGCCATCCGAATGATATTTCCAAACCTTCATTTTATCAAAAAGACAACGAAACTTTACCCGATTGGGTGGAAACCATAAAGATTTATTCCGAGTCATCTAAAAAGGAAATTGAATATCTGCTCTGCCAAAACGAAGCGACTTTGCTGTATATGGCGAATTTGGGCTGTATTGAAATAAACCCGTGGAACTCCCCTATTCAGAATTTGGAGAATCCAACTTACACAGTTATAGATTTGGATCCTTCAGATAAAAATACTTTTGAAGAAGTTATTGAGGTTGCCCTCGCCGCAAAAGAGGTTTTGGATTTGGCTAAAATAAAAGGCTTTTGCAAAACTTCTGGCTCCACAGGGCTGCATATCTATATTCCTTTGGCTGGAAAATACAGTTATGAAGAGGCGCGTGATTTCACCAAATTACTGTGCTATTACATACATGAAAAATTGCCAAAACTAACAAGCATGGAGCGCGCCGTAAAGAGTAGAAAAAACCAGATATATTTGGATTATTTGCAGAATCGCCGCGCACA
The DNA here is from genome assembly GCA_963716065.1 of uncultured Flavobacteriaceae bacterium. Classification (GTDB taxonomy): domain Bacteria; phylum Bacteroidota; class Bacteroidia; order Flavobacteriales; family Flavobacteriaceae; genus Aequorivita. Next base: position 3,046,447 of record OY970287.1, on the reverse strand, counting down.
AACATTAGCAGCCCCGTATTGTGTGAGGCCCAAAATTGGAGCTTCCGTTTCGGCCCCATTATCTTGGAAAGAAGTAAAACCGGGCTTGGAAATTTTAGACTTTACAATCAAAACGATGCCCGAACGAATAGAATTAATGGGAGACTGGTTTACCCCCGTTCTTGAAAAAGGCATCAATATGGAGAAGGCTATTGACAACTTGGCGAAGTAAACGGTTCGTAAATTTCAATATTCCGATTCTCGCTCGCCGCTAATTTCTTTTCTGTTTAATGTAAATTGTTTTCGTCTAATTTCAAATGAAAGCAGGCAGCAGTAAACCTTCAATAGGTTCAAAACAATTCATTTTAAAATTTCAAAAAAAAACTTAAAAATATTTGCGAAACCAAATAGCTGCGCATATATTTGCAACCAATCAGTTTCTTAATTACAAATAAATGAGAAGAGATATTTTTCAAGCAATTGCAGATCCCACAAGACGGGCAATTATAGCTTTAATTGCGCTACAGGCAATGACCCCAAATGCCATTGCCGAAAATTTCAATACTTCCCGGCAAGCTGTTTCAAAACACCTTCGCATACTCACGGAATGTGAACTTGTGAAACAGGAACAGCAAGGGCGGAAAATTTACTATTCACTTGAAATTGAAAAAATGAAAGAGATTGATATCTGGCTGAGCCAATTCAAAGCAATTTGGGAAACCCGATTCACCCAACTTGATACTGTATTAGAAACCATTAAAAATCAGAAAAAATGAAAAACAATTTGTTATTTGATTTTATCGTTGACAAAGCATCAAAAACGGTATCTATTAACAGGGAATTTGATGCTGAACTTTCACTCGTTTGGGACGCCTTTACAAAGAGAAAAATTCTAGATCAATGGTGGGCACCAAAACCTTGGCAGTCAAGAACAAAATATATGGATTTTAAGGTTGGTGGGCGTAGGTTTTATGCAATGGTAAGTCCTGAAGGACAGAAACATTGGTCTGTTCAGAAATACACATTTATTGATCCGACAACTAATTTCAAATTCTTAAATGCTTTTGCAGACGAAAATGAAAATCTTCAATTACATGGCTCTAATTGGGATTTGAATTTCAGCGAACAAAACGGAATCACAAAAGTGAAGATTAGCATTCATAATGATTCGCTTGAGCGTATGGAAAAAATGATTGAAATGGGCTTCAAGGAAGGATTTACGGCAACCTTGAACTATCTAGAAGATTTATTGGCAACATTATCGCAAAAATGATTTACGTTTTTAAAACATCTGTAAAATCCAAAATACAGATAAAGAAACTCAAACCTCATATTGATAAAATGCTGCCAACAGCAGCATGGAATTTTGATTTAGAAGACTGTGACAAAATTCTGCGTATTGAAAGTGAGAATGATATTATTTTGAAAGTGAAAAAGTTCCTGAAAACCCATAATTTTAATTGCGAAGCACTGGAATATAAAACAATAGAGATACAAGAGCCAAGAAATAAAAAGAATAGCCAATCTAAAAATTCCTTAAGTTTGGATTAAATTCCTAATTATTAGGCAACAACTTCAGACCAATCGACAAATTCATGGTAAAATTTTTCAGAAAAATCAGGCAAAGACTATTAACTGAAAACAAATTCAGTCGCTATCTAATTTATGCCTTGGGCGAAATTATACTCGTGGTTATTGGCATTTTGATTGCATTACAAATAACAACTGGAATGAAACCAGAAAAAGCAGCCTTGAAGAAGCAGGAATATTTAAAACAAATCAAACAAGAAATTCAAGCCGATATAGCCAACATTGACAGCATTTTACCCAAATTACAGGACCGTCAGAAAAAATTGGATACGCTGAAAACCATATTAGCTTCAGATGCAATTGCGGAGGATACCAGGGAAGGTTATAAATTATGGCGAAAATCTTGGAATTTCCCCGACTTCAATTCTCATAACAACACAATAGAAACGCTAAAGAGTAGTGGGCAAATTCAAATAATTCAAAGCAAGGAACTGCTAAACGCTTTATCCAGCTATCAAAATAAGCTCGATGCCTTTTATATTCACCAAGGCATTATGAACAACTATTTACAAAATTCTGATTCATTCTTTACTTTTTTCAATGCTACCGAAATCAAGCGGCAATCCGAAAACAACATCAAAGCACCAATTATTTCAGATGTGCTAAGTTTAAAAAACGAAGTGTTTGGGAAAATTGAAATGCTGTATTCATTATCCATATTCTCATCAAATAGCCATTTGCCAAAGATTAAAAAGAATGCTGAGCAAATTCTTAAAGAAATAGAATCGTATAAGTAAATTACAAATAAAATTAAAGGAATGAAAAATTTAGCCTTAGCCTTTTTGTGTAGTATTTGTTTTTCCTTTGTAACTGCGCAAACCACCTATTTCCCTGATGCAACTTGGCAGACAAAAACACCGGAAGAGCTGCAGCTAAATAAAATATTGCTAGACAGTGCAGTAAATATGGCTTTAGCCAATGAAAACAAAATGGAGCGTGATTTACGTATTGCCAATATGAAAGCCTACGCGAGGGAGCCTGATTACAAAATTATTGGCCCTATGAAAGAAAGAGGTGGGCCAGCTGGAATTATTCTTAAAAATGGATATATAGTAGCGCAATGGGGCGACGTTAACCGCGTGGATATGACCTTTAGCGTAACAAAAAGTTTTCTTTCTACAATTGCTGGATTGGCAATAGACCAAGCACTTATTAAAAAAGTAACCGATACGGTAAAAGAATATGTTTGGAATGAAACTTTTAAAGGGCAACACAATTCCAAAATAACTTGGGAACATTTGTTAAACCAATCTTCGGATTGGAGTGGGACGCTATTCGGCTTGCATGATTGGGCAGACCGTCCGCCAAAAGAAGGAGGAATTGATGATTGGAAAAACAGAGAACTCAACGAACCCGGTTCTATCTATAAGTACAACGACGTTCGCGTTAACCTCCTAGCCTATTCCCTACTTCAAGTTTGGAGAAAACCATTACCCATTGTTTTAAAGGAAAAAATTATGGATCCCATTGGTGCCTCTACCACTTGGCGCTGGTATGGTTATGAAAACTCCTTTGTAAATATTGATGGGTTGATGATGCAATCGGTAAGTGGTGGCGGTCATTCCGGAGGTGGTATTTTTATAAATACAATGGATCAAGCGAGGTTTGGTTTACTATTCTTAAGAAAAGGGAAATGGAAGAACGAACAATTGTTATCGGAAAAATGGGTGAAAGCAGCCCACCAACCTTCGAACCCCAATAAAGATTACGGGTATATGTGGTGGATGAATAATAGCCAAAGATGGAAAAATGTCTCACCAGACATTTACTACGCCGCCGGTTTTGGAGGTAATTATATTGTTATTGATGAAGCCAATGATATTGTTGTTGTAACGAGATGGATGGACGACAGTAAAATGGGCGTTTTGATACATCTGGTCGAGCAATCGGTTACTAGAAAAAAAGGATAAAAGATAAAAGACAAAAGACGAAAGGACGAAAGACGAAAGACGAAAGGACAAAAGACGAAAGACGAAAAGACAAAAAAAAGTACCAAGAACCAAGAGCCAAGAACCCAGAACCCAGAACCATCAACCATCAACTATCAACAATCAACAATGATCTATTTACCTTCCGCATCCAATCAAATTTACAGAGTGACCAATTTTCGCGAATTGGTTTCCACTCCTTTTCAAGGAGAAATAAATGCGATTTGTTGGAGACGGGAACTTAAGGGTGATTTTTCTGAGATTGTAAAAAAAGTAGAATCAAAAGAAAATATAGTAACGCTTGATGCCGATGAATTACTTGAGCTAAAGTTAAGCGAACAAGGGCAACTTGCCCGTGAAATCCTGCTGAATGATTTTAAACTTCTGAAAGACCACGGGGCATCTCCAACGCTGAATTTGATAAAATACTACGAAAGGGACGATGCATTTCCCATTTTCCCAACTGATGTTTATTCTTGGCACGTAGATCGCGCTCCCATAACAGCCGATACTTTTTTATGCACCTATTACGGCGCGCCGAGTGATATTTTGCCTAACAATCAAGGCGTACAAAAAATCCTCATTCCCGAAATTCGAGCGGAACTCCTAAAAATATACGGTGGCTCCGATAATGCTGGGTTTGAAGATTTCTTAACCGAAAACTTCTTTGACTTACACTATCAAGCTTTACCCGAAGCACAACCCATTAGCTTGGGTATTGGCCATTTATGGCGGTTGGCGATTGATCATCCTGAAAGTAAAGTCCCGCCTTGCCTTCATTGCGCTCCAAAAGAAAAAGATGGAAAGATTCGTTTGTTGATGATTTGTTAAAAGAATTAAAAAACATTTTACAGGATATTCTTATTCATTATTGCTCATTGCTCATTGCTCATTGCTCATTGCTCATTGCTCATTGCTCATTGCTTATTGCTCATTGCTTATTGCTCATTGCTCATTGCTCATTGCTCATTGCTCATTGCTCATTGCTCATTGCTCATTGCTTATTGCTTATTAAAAAATTTACACAAAAAAATAAATTTGACGCGTTACCAAGTTTTGGTATATTTGAATAAAACATAAAAGAAATGGGAAAAAACACATCAATATCACTCGGAAATCATTTTGAGGAATTCATTGCTAATGAGGTAAAATCTGGCAGATATAGTTCTGTTAGCGAGGTAATTCGTTCTGCCCTGCGAATGTTGGAAAGTGAAGAAAAAAAAGAAAGAGAACTCATCAAGGCTCTCGAAATAGGAGAAAAAAGTGGAGTTGTTGAGAATTTCGACCCAAAAGAGCATTTGAAAGAATTACATCGCAAACACTTATGAGTAAAAACAGTTACCGAATAAGTAAACAAGCGATTGAAGATTTGGATAAAATTTGGCTTTATACATTAAACAAATGGTCCAAAGAGCAAGCGGATAGGTATTACGATTTGATAATTGGAGAAATCGAGTTTATAGCCAACAATTTTATGACTGGAAAATCAGCAGAACAAACTCGAAAAAATTATAGATTAACTAAAATTAAATCGCATCTAATTTTTTATAGAAAAGCAGAAAATGAAATTGTAGAAATCGTCAGGATTCTGCACCAACAAATGGACGTTAAAAACAGACTGTAATAAGAACTGCAAAAAATTTGCTTTAAATATATTTGCCTACTCCCACCCCCAACCATTCTCACATTTGAAAATATCAATCCTCAAACCTCAGCATTTCCAAACCAGTCAATGGCCCGGTGGCAGCAGCACCCAACTTTATATATTCCCTGAAAACGCCTCTTATGCCGAGCGAAATTTTCAGCTAAGAATAAGCACCGCTAAAGTAGAAGTTGCAGAATCAACATTTACGCCCTTGCCAGGCATAGATCGCAAGCTTATGATTTTGGAAGGAGAAATCACAATTACCCACGAAGGCAAATACAGCAAAAATCTAAAACCTTTTGAGGTCGATACTTTTAGTGGCGATTGGAAAACCACGGCTAAAGGTACTTGCACCGATTTTAATGTAATGACAACCGGCCAGCAACAATCAGAGTTATATTATATAGCTATGGAGGCAAATAGCAATTATACTCTAAAACCTAAACAGAATTGCAAGACTTTGTCTTTATATGCAACTTACGGTAAAATGGATTTTCAGCTTATGAATGAAAATTATATTCTAGAAATTGGAAACTTATTGGTTATCGAAGACCTCAGCGTTACTTCAATTTCTATCAATAGTTCCGAAGCTTTGGGGCTTGTAGTAGTGGAAATCCATTAGCTTACTGATTCATATATTCACTGTCCCGATAATTATCGGAACACCTATTAATTTATCTAAAATCATTTTAGCCATTAATAATGAAAAATAAAAGTTATCATTTTGGTAACTTTTTCAGTATATTTGCTATAAATAGGTTGATGTGAAAATATTTTCGAGAAGTACATTACGAGATTTTTGGGAAAGACACGGCGATTGTGAACTGCAATTGAAAACATGGTACCGAGAAATTGAAAGGTCTAATTGGATGTCAATTAACGAACTAAAAAAAGAATATCCCAGCGCAAGTATTTTAAAAGATAATCGGATTGTTTTTAATATCAAAGGAAACGATTACCGGCTTATTGTAAAATTCAACTTTGAGTATCAACTCGCTTGGATACGATTTATCGGGACTCACGCAGAATATGATAAAATTAACGCAAACGAAATTTAAGATGAAAATAAAACCGATTAGAAACGAAGCAGATTACAAAAATGCACTGGAGCGTTTAGAGGTAATTTTTGATGCTAAAAGAGGAACGGAAGAGGGCGATGAATTAGAAATATTGGCAATAATAATTGACAATTATGAAAACGAAAATTTCCCGATTGGAATGCCCGACCCAATTTCAGCAATCAATTTTAGAATGGAACAAATGGGGCTGAAACAAAAGGATTTAGTGGATATGATTGGTTTCAAAAGTCGTGTTAGCGAAATAATGAACAAAAAACGCAAACTGACTTTAGAAATGATTAGAAAATTAAATGCCGATTTAAATATCCCAACGGAAGTTTTAATTCAAGATTATTAATTATAAAAATTCGTCGCAACCCAACAAAAACAAAACATGAACGAAATAATATGCCCAAGCTGCAAAAAAGCTTTTAAAGTTGACGAAGCCGGATTTGCCGATATCCTCAAGCAAGTGCGCGACCACGAATTTGAACACGAACTTAAAAATAGGCTAAACCTTGCAGAAAAGGAAAAAGAAAGTGCCGTAAAGCTCGCGGAAGCCAACATAAAAAATACCTTACAGGAACAACTTTCAAAAAAGGATCACGACCTAACGGTTTTGAAAGCAAAAAGCGACAGCAACCTTGCCGAGAAATTGGCCGCGAAGGAACGTGAAATAAACGAACTCAAATCGCAAAACGAACGTTCCCTTGCCGAGAAATTGGCAAAAAAAGAAGCCGAGATTGCCGATATGAAATCGAAAATCCAAAATGCGGAGATTGACAAAAAACTTACCGTGGGTGAAGCCATTCGCGCCATTGAAAAGGAACGTGATACGCTTGTTAGCGATCTTAAAATAAAGGAAACCGAAGCGCAGCTATTGGAAAAATCCATAAACGAGAAGTTCTCTGAAAAACTCAGGGTTAAAGAGGAAACCATCAAAATGAAGAATGATGAAATTGATAGGTTAAAGGACTTTAAGCAAAAGCTTTCCACAAAAATGATTGGCGAAACCTTGGAACAGCATTGCGAAGCCGAGTTCAATAAACTGCGGGCAACCGCCTTTCAAAATGCCTATTTTGAAAAGGACAACGACGCCAGAGGCGGCAACAAAGGCGATTTTATTTATAGGGAAACCGATGAAACCGGCAATGAAATCATTTCCATTATGTTCGAAATGAAAAATGAGAACGACGAAACCGCTACAAAAAAGCGCAATGATGATTTCTTCGCAAAACTGGACAAAGACCGCACGGAAAAGAAATGTGAATATGCCGTGCTGGTTTCCTTACTGGAAGCCGAAAACGAACTCTATAACACAGGAATTGTTGATGTAGGCTATAAATTTAAAAAAATGTACGTGGTGCGGCCGCAATTTTTCATTCCCATTATCACCCTGCTTCGCAATGCGGCAATGAACTCCCTGCAATACAAAACCGAACTTAATTTGATAAAAAACCAAAATGTGGACATAACCAATTTTGAGGAAAAAATAAACACCTTTAAGGAAGGTTTTGCACGCAATTATGATTTGGCAAGCAGGCAATTTAAAACGGCAATTGAGGAAATAGACAAAACAATGGATCATCTTCAAAAAACAAAAGACAATCTGTTGGCATCCGTAAACAACCTACGCCTTGCCAATAATAAGGCGGAAGATTTGACTATTAAAAAATTGACCAGAGGCAATCCAACAATGACGGAGAAGTTTGATGGGCTTTCGGGGAAGGGGGAATGATTTAATGCTTTGCGGTTTTCCTTAATGGGGTTATTTGAGTTTGAAATATATTTGAATTTACGCTTGCTAAATGTGAGGGATAACCTTACAATTCATGAAATGAAATAAAATAGATAATTAATTATGGCAGAAATGGGTTTAGGTTACGGTAGCGAATATCATTTATTAAGATATCTTGGCCACCATCGAAATGAATTAAATAACATCATTAAAGCAAATACGAGGTTAATAGGTGATTTAATGTGGTTAGATTACCCTAAAGATCTTAAAAGGATGTCATTAGATGGCGAATATACTGGGCTTAAATTTTTGAATGACCCCATATTTGATGATATATTTTCTTATGACCAAATACAATCGTTAAAAGCAGGATGGAAAGATTATTGGCCAACGAGAGGCTCTCAACAAAATTTAGATGGAATCATTATAAGTAAATACAAGAACCATATTGAATTGATTATTGTTGAAGCAAAGGCTCATTTACGAGAAATAAGATCCAACACCGAAAGTGCTTCAAATGAAAAAATTGAAAAAGCATTTAAAGAAACTCAAAATAATTTGAATATCTCAAATAATAATTGGTTTGGAAAACATTATCAATTAGCAAATAGATTAGCACTTATAAATTATTTAAAAAACAATGAAGCGAAAGTGGAAATCAATGCTTCATTATTATATATATACTTTTTAAATGGCTATGACAAACGTCAATTATGTGGGCGTAAAATTACGGCTATCGAAAATAAAAGTGTAGAGAATCAAGAAGATTGGGAAAAAATAATAAAAAATGAATATATTGATTTAGGTATAAGTAATATTGCAAATCAGTATATTTTAAAAGTTTTCATTAATTGTAAATAAAAAAGCGAAACACGACTAGCCGTATGACAAAAGGCGGGTTCCAGATATATAATCTACATTTTTGCTTTTCAAGTAAATTTGTGCTAGCTTAAACCTAAATGTTTTTAATCAAACTTTAAATACACCAAAGGGACAAATCTATAAAAACGAAAAATAAAATGTCTCTTATCAAAACCACATCGCGCCACAATTCCATTATAAACAAATTAAGAAGACAAAAACAAGCAACATTTTCTGAAATTTGTGAATACCTCAAACGTGAATTTGCAATTCTGGGAGAGGATTTAACCATTTCAAAACGGACATTTGTTCGCGATATAGCCGAAATAGGCGAAATTTATGGCATTTACATAAAATACGATTTTTCGTTACAGGCATATTCTATTGAAGCTGATTTTTCAGATGACATAACAAACCGAAGACTTGAAGCTCTTGACATATTTAATGCACTAAGAATCAAAGAGCGACAGGAAAAACATATTTTATTAGACACTCGCCAAAGTTCAGGAACAGAGCAACTTTATGACTTGCTGCACGCAATTAACAAGAACCTACAAGTTTTGTTCAGCTATCAAACTTTTTACCACGAAAACGAAATAGAACGAACAGTAAAACCTTTTGCAATTAAAGAATTCAAATATCGTTGGTATGTGTTTGCACAAGGCGTAGAAGATGAAAAAGTGAAATGCTACGCACTTGACCGAATGAGTAATTTACAGATTTCCAATATTAATTTTGTTCCCTCAACAGACTACAATTTGTCCGAGCAATTAAAATACTGTTTCGGTATTGTGAGTCCTAATGCAGAAAAGCCAAGCGATATAATTTTATCTTTCGACCCGTTTAATGGTCAGTATATCCAAACACTGCCATTACATCACACACAGCAAATTCTGCTTGATAGTAAAGATGAATTGCGCATTTCTCTAAAACTTTACCTTACTGACGACTTCATTATGGAGCCCCCCGCTGTCGCGAGCGTCCCGCTCGTGACTTCCGTAAAACCAGTTCGCTATACCTTTTCTAAAGAAGATTTACTAATTTCTACAATTTGGTCAATAGCGCTTTTTGAAGTAGAATTAAATGTGTTTGTAGATGGCTTGATTTTAGATAGCATATATATCAATGTTTCAAATAATTGATGCTCATTTGAACCTTTGATATCGCTCTTCATTAAAATAAAAGCAACATAATTAACTAAAGAAACTTCATAATTTGATAATGCATCATCAAAAGAAAAATATCCTAATCTAACAGATTTTTCAATTGCTTTACATTTTAATTAAAAATCACTGACATTCATTAACAATTCTTCACCCCCCGCTGGCGCGAGCGTCTCGCTCGTGTCCTCCACAACGGGCCTCCAAACCATAATTTTCCAAACTGTAACGGCACGAGCGGGACGCTCGCGCTAGCGTTTAAAACCGAAACCAATTAAAAATAGCTAAAAACTCATCCAAGAAATCCAATCTCATCAATAGGAATAACCGCATCCAGTTCGGCATAATTTCTAGCACTACTGTGTTTCCATTCCCAAGCCTCAGTAACCAACCCAGCCTTTACAGGATTATTATGGATATAATCAAACTTTTCCTTTATAACTGGAGTGCTCCATAATTCTATGGGTTTATTGTTTTGTTGCCAAAACTGATATTCCTTTACATTGCTATTCTTTTCCCCTGCTCGTTTAAACATCCAAAGCATCCATTCACGTCTGCTCTCCTGTGGATGTTCCATAATACTCGCAATCATTCTTTTGGAAGTGAAACCTTTAAAATCCCTTAATAGTGCAGATGGGTCTTCATTATCGTCACGAAACAAAAGATGTACGTGGCTCGGCATAATACAATACGCAAAAAGTGCCATCCCTTTATGGTTTCGACAAAAATCCAAGCTATCCGTAATAACTTTGAAATAAGCTTCACGAGTAAACACATCTATCCAATTAACCACTGCGAACGATATAAAATATGCAGCACTTGGATTGTGAAATTTATATTTTCTACTCATCGGATTTTAGAAAATATTAAAGATAATACAAAATGCTTTTCAAGGATAGGTTCTTACTGTTGTGGGCACGAGCGAGACGCTCGCACTAGCGTTCAAAGCTTACCGCTTAAAGCCTATTGCCTACCGCCTCAAACAAAAACCCATCAATCAAATCCGCAGGATGCTTAGTGTCAGGCACAGGAAAATCAAACCAATGCTGCATCGCTTTATCAAACCCAGTTCCATTTAAATAATTGTGCAACGCCAAGTTTAATCCCTTGGTATATTTGGGATGGTCTGCCCCTTGCGGATCTTCGTGCCATAAATCGTTTTGGGCAAACCCTTCAAATTCGGGTCCCGTAACTGTAATTCCAAATTCCTTAGGGTTCTTACCAATCGGGCTGTGAACCGTAGTTGTAAACTGGTGCCAATAAGCACTCTGAATACAATTACGTTCAAACAATTGCCGCACTACCTCCAGGGAATCAATGGTTTCCTGTTCCGTTTGGGTGGGAAATCCATACATTAAATAGGCGTGAACCATAATATTGTTCTCGGAAAAATTATGGGCAACGCGCGTTACTTGCGCAATATCGACCCCCTTTTTCATTTTGGCGAGTAATCTGTCCGAAGCAACTTCCAAACCACCCGTTACAGCAATGCAACCAGACTTTGCCATCAATTCACAAAGTTCAAAACTGAACGTCTTTTCAAAACGAATATTCGTCCACCACGTAATTTTTACGTTACGTTTTAATAATGCTTCAGATAAAGCCCGCAACATTTTAGGCGGCGCAGCTTCATCCACAAAATGAAAACCCGCGATGCCGGTGTCCTTAACTATCTTTTCAATTTTATTTACCAAATCCTCAGCGGTTGTGTTTTGGTAATTCCCAATATAATCGAGGCTCACATCGCAAAACGAACATTGTTTCCAATAACAGCCGTGCGAGATGGTCATTTTATTCCATCGGGCATCCGTCCACATACGGTGCATCGGGTTCACCACATCCAGAAAAGACACATATCTTTCAAAAGGCAAGCCAGAATAATCGGGCGCCGGCAAGTTTCTATGATGGTAAATGGTGTTGGGGAATTTATTCTTATAAACCACAGCATCGTTTTCCAGCACATACGTCCGTTCCAACTCATGTACTGAAACCTTCCCTTCCAGATACTGAACCATTTTCAGCAAAGGCCCTTCCCCATCGTCCAAGGAAATAAAATCCACAAATTCAAAAATCCGTGAATCGGTAAGCGAACGCAGTTCGGTATTGCAATAGCCACCGCCAAAGGCAATTTTAATATCGGGAAAAAACTGTTTCGCAAATTGCGCACAACGCAAGGCTGCAAACAGATTTCCAGGAAAAGGAATGGTAAAGCAAACCAAAAGCGGTTGTTCTTTTTTAATTTTATCGAGCAGAATATCCAGCATTTTCTCTTCAATGATAGTCGGCTGAAAACTTAAAAATTCATCAATTTCATTAAAGCTACTGGCTGAAGTTGCAATCTGCTCGGCATATTTTGTAAAGGCAAAAAACTCATCTACATTGGCTTGAATAAAATCGCCAATCTCCTCAATAAAAAGCGTTCCGTAATGTTTTGCCTTATCAATAATGCCAATCTCGCCAGCTTCCCATTTAATAGTAGTATTTACTTTAGACAGTCTATTGCCCAACGGTAAAAAATTAGGCTCCAGAATTTTATGCGCCGTTGCTATATCCTGCTTTTGAAGAAACCCAATAACAACATCCACACACGCAATGTACTTGGACTTCATTTTGCGAACTTCCGGATAATCAAAATGCTTCAAATCCTGCGCTTCTTTGAACATAGCGCGAAGAAAATCGCCCGTAAAAATGGCGGTAAAAAGCTCAATACTTAAATCGCATTGCTGCACAGCAATGGCGTGATCTTCCAAAAACCCTTTTAAATAGGCGGATGCCGGATACGCAGTATTTAGCTGGGTAAACGGTGGCGTTATGAATAGGATTTTGGATTGCATGCTGCAAAGGTATTGATAATTGTTTATTAGTTATTCTTAATTGATAATTGCTATATTTGGTGATCTTCCTTTTTTAATTTTCTTTTATGTTTTCAACGAGAGTGATTTTTAATAATGCTTTTATAAAAAATAATTAACCTGCATTTAGATGACTACATTTATTAAAATAAAAGAACGCCAATAAAAGATTAGAAAAATAATGAAGTATAAAAAAATACGAGAAGAAGAACTCAAAAACAAAGTTGGTGCAGACTGGTTTAAGCAATTTGATACTACCGAAATAATTGGCAATATAGATTTCACCGTTTTTCCAAAACAAGACACATTATTTGGTAGAACGCCACTATTATGGGCAGAAGCCAAAACTGGTAATTTTGACATTCCAACAATGTTTGTGCAACTCATTCTCACAATAGGCAAAGCACGCACATTCGACAAAACCTTGCCCCCGGCATTCTTAGGAGCTTTTGATTACAAAAAGATTGCTTTTGTAGACTACATAAATATCCAAGACATCTTTTACCTCAACGATTTTAACTGGAACGTAACACCAAGCAATCACGCAACAAAAGAATTTCAGCTAATCAAAGAGAGAATTGAAGCTGTTCTAAAAGTAAAGACATACATTTTTGATTATCAAAAAGACGAAAAACTTCTTCACACCTTCATAAAAAACAATGTGGCAAAAGCCACAACCAAAAGCAAGATTAAAATTGACAAAAATAATTTCATCCCAATTTATTTGCGTTGGATTGAGGTGGTAAAACCAATAATAGATGTTAATTGGGATGACCTTAAAAAAGCAAATATTTTCGACAATGATTTTTATTTGGCAGACCTTTTTGTAGATGATAAAGACACACAAAATATAGAAGACGATTTAACCATTCGTGATAGTCTATTTGTGGTTTATGAAAATCAGGGCTACAAAATTGCTAAGGAAAACATCAAGCAAATGTTTGATGCCACCATAAACGTCCGAAATAAAAATGCTTATCTCCAATTCTGGAAACTCTACAAGCGCCCGCCCATAAAGGAGTTTCAAGATTACATTATTGAACGCCGGGATCTTCTCGTACCACAAGATATTCGGGAACGTAAAGGCGCCTTCTTTACGCCCCGTATTTGGGTAGAACTTTCACAAAAATACTTGACCGATTATTTGGGCGAAAACTGGCAGGACGAATATTACATCTGGGACTGTGCCGCAGGCACGGGCAACCTCTTGGCAGGATTAACCAATAAATACAACATTTACGCAAGCACACTGGACCAAGCAGATATTAGCGTTATGCACGAACGCATAGACCACGGGGCAAATCTATTACACAACCATGTGTTCCAGTTTGATTTTCTGAATGACGATTTTTCAAAACTGCCCCAAAGCTTACAGAATATTATTAATGATGATGAAAAACGGAAAAAGCTTGTAATATATATAAACCCTCCATATGCTGAAGCAGCAAGCAAGGGTACTGTATCAAACACAGGAACTAATAAAACTGATGTAGCCGTTACTACGATGATTTATGAAAAATATAAAAACACAATAGGCATTGGTGGACGTGAACTTTTCGTCCAATTTCTTACAAGAATATATGCTGAAATCCCTAACAGCGTGCTTGCAGAATTTTCAACTTTGAAAATTCTGCAAGCACCAAACTTCTCGGATTTCCGAAGTTTTTTTCGAGCGAAGCTCGAAAATTTTTTTGTAGTTCCTGCAAACTCATTTGATAATGTTAAAGGAAAATTCCCCATCGGTTTTTTTATTTGGAATACAAATGTCAAAGAGGATTTCAAGGAAATAGAAAGTGACATTTATAACACAAAGGGTGATTTTATTGGTAATAAGAAATTTATTAATACTTCAATTTTTAAATCAATAAATGATTGGATAATAACCACAAGAAACAGGGTTAATGAAAAAAATATTGGCTTCATGTCTGCGAAAGGCAATGACTTCCAAAACGTAAATTTTATATTTATTATAAATGATAAAAATCAATTACCACATCCACGAGGCACATGGGTAACTGATAAAAATATAATTGAAATATCAATATACATTTCAGTTCGCCATTGCATTGAAGCAACTTGGCTAAATGATAGAGACCAGTTTACTTACCCAAATGATAATTGGAATAACGATATAGAATTCCAAAACGATTGTTTAACCTTCTGCTTGTTCGATAATAGTAACAACATTTCATCAATTTCGGGCACCAACCACTGGATACCCTTTACCGAACAAGAAGTAAACGCCCAAAACAGGTTTGAAAGCCACTTTATGACCGACTTTATAAATGGCAAAATCAAAATAGATACTGAAAAAGACTTGTTTGGCAATGGAACAAATCAAGCTATAATAAGAACATTTTCCGAAGAAGCAACAGCCGTTTTTGAGGCAGGAAGGGAACTTTGGAAATATTATCACAGCCAACCAAACGTAAACCCAAATGCAAGTTATTATGATATACGGGAGTATTTTCAGGGCAGAAATGACAAAGGCAGAATGAACTCAAAAAGTGATGACGAGATATATATGGAGTTAATAAGCGAGTTAAGAAATCAACTCAACTTTTTAGCAGACAAAATCAAACCAAAGATATACGAATACGAATTTTTAAAGGAATAATTACCCCCCACTCGCACGGACATTCTACCTAATCTCAACTACCATTAATAAAAATTCCTGGCCAATTAAAAAATCTTTATGAGTAAAAAAGAATTAGTAATCGTTATGAATAAAAAGCACTTAATAATAGGAGTAATAATACTTTTAATTTTTGGGTTTTTCGGAATAAGAAGTTATTTATTGATTGAAAAACAAAATTCAAAGTTCCAAAGTGTAGAAAATCAAATTGACCCTGTCAAAGAAACTGTAGAAGATGCAAATGAAAAAAGTGAAACTTTTTCTAATAATGTTATAGACTCCAAATCAAATATTTTTTCCGGGCAAAAAGTTTTTAAATATAGTAGTGAATTTTACGACATTGAAAGATTAGATGGAAGCACCATTACTAATAGGGAAATTACTTATCACACTTTTGATTTTAATAAAATGACCGTCACTAATAATTCAGTATTAAATGGCAAACGGGTAACAATCACATATCCTTTCAACGGAATGTATGAGGAAAAAGGAATACTTGCTACAACCTATGTTTTAAATGTAAACACATTAGGAGTAAAAGAAATTTGGTGGTCTCCAGACGTTCCGAATTTGGGCTATGATTATGATGATGGAACAAGAATAGCGTGTTACAATTTGAAAATCAAAACAAAGTAATCTTCAAACCAGAATTGTTTGACTCCAAAAATTTCGGCATATGCGCTAACCTCCCAAGAGCCCCCTGCTGGCGCGGACGCCCCGCCCGTGTCCCCCGCACAAGATAGTCCTGAAAATAGTTTATGCAAAAGCACTAAATCTGTTTTAATAACTTAAATCTTAGCATGATAAATATAAAATTCAAAATACCTACCTTCCTTAGCAATCAAATGGTCATGGGTAACACGTTCTACAATATGCCCCGCTTCAATTACTAAAATCTGGTATGCCTTTACCGCATTCACAAATTCACTAACGCACCCATTCACCTATTCACATATTGACAAACTCACCATTAAATACGTTTGTGAAGGAACATGTATTCCCACCCTTTCAGAATTGAAAAAAGATTGTACATTTAAATGCCATAACCTATTGGATATTAATGCTTAAAATGTAATTATGAAAAAAGCACTAAAGATTATTGTTTTTGCAGTAGGCATCATTTTATTGATTGCCGTAGTAGGCTATTTCATTTGGTTTCATAATACAAAAGAACACCTTCTAAAACTTCAGGCTTCAGAAATTTATAGCCCTACTAAAAGCAATAGTTTTAATAACCAACGCAAATATTATTGATGTTGAGGGTGGTCTAGTCCATAAAAATCAAAATTTGATAATACAGAATGGAGTTTTCAAGCACATTTTTCAAGGGCAATTTCCAGATAGCCTAAAATCAGATTATGAAATTGTAGATGCAAAAAATGGATACCTCATGCCTGCAATGATTGATATGCATACCCATTTAAACAGTGGAGGCTTTGTACCGCCAGACGAAAGCACTCGGCTAATGGCATTGGAGCAGTTTGCACGATATGGAGTGAGTACAATTTTTACTTTAGGAGGCCACGGTTTTAATCAAGAGATCACCTCAAAATTGAAAGAAAAACAACAAAAGCATGAATTATTGGGTCCACGGATTTTAGCAACGGGAGATATACTCACTGCACCAAATGGTTATCCAATTCCAGTTGTGTCTATGATGACAGGCCTATCTGAAGATGAAATTGATTTGGATGAACAAGGCATTATCACTATTACAGATAAAACAAACCTGGATGCACTATTTGCTAAGAAGAAAGACCTTCGTCTCAACGGTATTAAAATCACGATAGAATCTGGTTTTGGTGGAGAGTCAGAAGAGCCAAGAATAAGCAATCAATTGCTTGAAAAAGTGATGCAAAAAGCAGCACAATACAATTTTCCCGTATTTGCCCATGTTTCCTGTCAAGATGATTTTGAAGATGCTGTGAATGCTGGTGTAACTGTTATTGTCCATACCGTAGGAGATCATCTATTAATGGATGCAGAACCTGTTTTAGAAAAGATGATTAGGGACTCCATTGTTTACACACCCACACTTTCTATAGCACATATGTTTCAATATGTAGACTCTGCCGAAATTTTAGATGATCCTTTTATGTTGCAATACAGTTCTGAAAGAACCAATCGCAGCCTAGAAAATTGGCCTGTGCGGCAAATGATGTTGCGCAGTTCTGGTGTGGATGCACAATCCGTTAAAAAGATAATGATGCAAAATTTCACGACCTTTTACAATGCAGGAGTTACTATACTCATGGGGTCTGATGCGGGAAATCCTTCAGTTATCCCTGGGTATAGTGCCCACAAAGAGTGAGAGTTTATGGCAGAAGCAGAAATGCCAAATGCAGAAGTACTTCGTTCGGTAACAATAGCTCCCGCAAGATTTTTAAAAATGTATGATAGTATAGGAAGTATTAAAATCGGAAAAATTGCCAGTTTCCTAATGCTCGATGAAAATCCATTGGAGAACATAAAAAATTCGCAAACTATCAATAGAGTTATGCTTGAAGGTTTTTGGATTGAATAAGATTTCAAGTATTTTTAATTAGTTTTCCTACTAATGCGAGCTTCTCTCTTTTGCAGCTAAATAATTGTTTGAAAACATTCTATAAACGAATTATTACGGAAATCAATTGAGGCCTTTATTTAAGATTTAAAAAATAATCACTATGAAAATGAAATACACGATCTGGATAATTACCTTATTATTTTTTGCTTGCAAGGAAACGAAAAGCAGTGATACTAAAAGCGATGAGAATTTTGTTGCTAACGATACCATTCAAACATCAGAGCCCGTAGAACCAGAAAAAGAAGTTGTAAATGAATTTGCGAATGAACGTTTTCGACAGGTTACAATAGAAAAAAAAGAGGAAGATAAATACCGAGTGCAAGGGCATGCTCAAGTTTTTGAAGCTAGCATTAATTGGGTAGTTGAAGATGGACATAATGAATTGAAAAATGGTTTTGCAACAACCGACGCCGGCGCACCCAAATGGGGCAAATTTGATTTTACAGTTGAAGTGAAGAAAACAAATGAGTATTCAACCTTACATATTATTTTGTTTGAAGTAAGCGCAAAAAACGGTAGCCGACAATATGAATTACCAATCCCACTAAAGTAAATTCACAATACCGCAAATAAAAGCCCCGAATTATCGAGGCTTTTGCAATTAATGTAAATAAAACCTAATTACTTAGGCATAACAACAGTATTAATTACGTGAATTACGCCATTACTAGCTTTAACATCTGTAGCAACAATTTCGCTGTAATTTCCATTGGCGTCTTTCAACCAAATTTTTCCATCTTTCTGCATCACGGTTATCATTTGGCCATTTAGAGCTTTCAATTCTACTTTGCCATTACCTTTCTTTAATGCAGCAACTACATCTGCAGCCATTAAATTTCCAGGTATAACGTGATAGGTTAAAATGTTTGCCAATGCCTCTTTATTTTTTTCTTCTAAAAGAGAGCTTAATGTTGCCGAATCAACTTTAGCAAAAGCATCGTTTGTTGGGGCAAAAACTGTAAAAGGACCTTCTCCTTGTAAGGCACTAACTAAATCGGCAGCTTTTACAGCTGCAACCAATGTTGAAAAATTTTCATTACCAACAGCAACATCCACTATTGTTCCTTGTGCAAAAGCATTATTAGAAATGCCGAATGTCAAGATGATTGTAAGAATAAGAACTAATTTTTTCATATTATATATTTTTAATTTTGATCAAATATATAACAATTAAATTATTATGTTTAACTTTTAACTAAAACTGTTAAACAGAATAAGAATTGTGTTTTAAACATTGGACAATTTTTTTTAAGGCAATTAAATGATATATACCTTTATGCAATACATCCCAAATAATTGTACCAATAGATATATTCAAAGGAAAATATTCAATTAGCGCCATCCGTTTCCCGATTCAATAAATCAACAATTAAGCGATTCAACAATTACCCTATCTTTGCCCCACTAAACAATAAGATGGCTTCCACCCTACTTTCATCCCCTTTACAGGGTTTTACAGATTTCAGGTTTCGAAATGCCTTCAATCATTACTTTGGTGGGATCGACACATTTTATTCCCCATACATTCGGCTAAATGGAAAACTGACCATTAAGCAATCCTATCAGCTTGATATTTTACCAGAAAACAACACAACTTTAGAAGTAATTCCGCAAGTAATCACCAACGATGCCGACGAGTTTGTGTTTGTTGCCAAATACGTGCAAAGTTTAGGCTACAAAGAATTGAATTGGAATTTAGGTTGCCCCTACCCAATGGTCGCAAAATCTGGGATGGGCTCTGGCGTAATCTGCAATCCAAAAAAAATTGACGACGTTTTGCACAAAGCGCACAACGAAACCGATATTTTGGTTTCGATGAAAATGAGGATGGGCTACGAAAACCCTGAGGAAATTTTGGAAGCCTTTAAAATTCTGGACAACTATCCGCTTAAAAACATCGCCATTCACGCCCGTATCGGCAAGCAACTCTACAAAGGTCCGGTAGATCTGGATGCTTTTGAAAAATGCATCGGCAGCACCAAACACAAGTTGTACTATAACGGAGATATTACGAACGTTGCTGCTTTCAAAACCATTGAAAAACGTTTTCCAAGTATTGATCATTTTATGATTGGCCGTGGCTTGATTGCCGATCCTTTTCTGCCAAGCATGATTAAAAACAATACAACGGAATATCCCGAAAACAGATGGGAAATCTTTTCAGAATTTCACGATACCATTTATCAGCAATACGATGAATATTTGTCTGGACCAACACCAATAAAAATGAAGATGCTCGGTTTTTGGGAGTTTTTTTCGCAGTCAACCTCAAATCCGCAGAAAACATACAAAGCCATCAAAAAAGCTTCAAATCCCATAAAATATAGACAGGCAGTTGCGCAAATTTTAAATGCCGATATGAAACTCGCAAGTTCTTAAATGTAGTAGTATTGAAGAAGATGGAAAGCGAAAAAACTTGTTGGAGTATTTGTGAAGTCTGCAAAGGAAGTGGCAAGAAAAGCCAAAGGCTCCGAAAAAAAGTGAGACTTCAATACCAAAGGGAATTGGATGCATTTGAAAAAACAAATGGCAAAGGAACAACTCCAATAAAACCGAAAGGCCATTTAAATACCTGCCAAAACTGTTCGGGTTCTGGCTTGGTTCCTTCTAAAAATAATCCAATACCTGATACTAAAAACTACCCCCATGTGGCCATTATCGGTGGTGGAATTGGTGGAGTAGCGCTTGCTGTAACCTGTTTGCACCGCGGAATTCCCTTTACACTTTATGAATGGGATAGCAGTTTTGACGTTCGGTCTCAGGGTTACGGACTTACATTGCAACAAGCCAGTAAAGCAATCGAGGGCTTCGGGATTTTTACTTTGGAAGAAGGTGTTGTTTCAACCAGACATTTGGTGCATACCACGGATGGGAAAGTAATTGGGGAATGGGGAATGCGGAAGTGGATGCAGCACAAAGAAAACAAATTACCAAAAAAATCCAATATTCACATCGCCCGACAATCGTTGCGTTTAGCACTTCTTGAACAACTGGGTGGCAATGAAGCCGTGCAATGGGGACATCAGTTGGTAGATTTTAAAGAATGTGAGGATAAAACTATTGAAATCAAATTTGAAGTAAATGGACAGCTCAAAATCGAAAAAGCAGATCTTATAGTTGGCGCAGATGGTATCCGCAGTTCTTTGCGAAACTTGTTGATTGGTGAAACTACTACACCTTTACGCTACTTGGATTGTATTGTTATATTGGGTATTTGTCCTTTAAGTGCGCTAAGAGATGTTGATAGTGATTTGTTGGATTCGGCAACTGTATTTCAAACCGCCAATGGTAATGAACGGATTTATATTATGCCTTTTTCGCCGGACTCGGTTATGTGGCAACTCAGTTTTCCAATGGAGGAAAACGAAGCGAAAGCGTTGAGTGCAAAAGGTGCTAAAGCACTCAGAGAAGAAGCCTGCAAAAGAACGCAATGGCACGAACCTATTCCTCAGATTTTAGCAGCAACTTTGGAAAAACAGGTTTCCGGCTATCCTGTTTATGACCGTGAATTACTAAAACCAGAATTATTGCAAAACTGCGGAAATGCAACCCTAATTGGAGATGCAGCCCACCCAATGAGTCCATTTAAAGGACAAGGGGCAAACCAAGCGCTGCTGGATGCACTCTTGCTCGCTCGTGGAATTTCTAAAGCTTGCAGACCTTTATCCAATTGGAAAGAAGTTGGATTACGGAAAACTGTTTTAAATGATTTCGAATCAGAAATGCTCGAACGCAGTGCTTCCAAAGTAAAAGATTCTGCTGCAGCCGCACAATTTCTGCATTCCGAAATTGCTTTGCATAAAAGTGATGCACCGCGAGGAAGATTTTTAAAACAAATAGAAAAGGATTAAAAAATTCTTCAAATTGCTCATTTTTAATTGGCAATTGCTAAATGCCAGTTTTGATGAATTTGACAAAAAAGGCAATTTAATTGGCGAACCTAATTGTTCGAAATGTAAGTGATGTCATGCTGAGCCTGTCGAAGCATACAAATTCACACATTCACAAACTCACTTATCCCCAAACTAACTATCTTTATGGAAACTTTAAACCGATGCGTTTACTTTCAATAATCATTTTTTTAGTTCTTTTCATTTCCTGCAAAGAGGAAAACAAACAACTCACCGCCCAGCAAATTATTGATAAAACCATTGAAAATGCGGGTGGTGAAAAGTATGAGGTTGTAACCATAAACTTTACTTTCCGAGACAAAAAATTTAAAAGCCAGAGAAAAAACGGACTTTTTGAATATAGCCGAACTTATACCGATTCCATTGGCGAAATAAATGATCTGCTAACCAATGATGAATTTACCCGTTTTGTAAACGCACAGCGAATAGATTTGCCAGATTCAACAGCCACAAAATATTCCAATTCGGTAAATTCAGTTGTGTATTTTGTGCAATTGCCCTTCGGCTTGAATGCTCCCGCAGTTAAAAAGGAATTGGTCGGCGAAGCTGAAATTGAGGGTAACAAATATTACGAAATACAAGTAACTTTCGGCAAAAATGGCGGTGGCACAGATCACGAAGATATTTATGTGTATTGGATAAGCAAGAGTGATTTTACTGTTGATTATTTCGCTTATAAATTTTATACGGACGAGGGTGGAATCCGCTTCAGAAAAGCCTACAACCCAAGAACTGCTTCAGGTTTGCGTTTTGTAGATTACAAAAACTACAAAGTGGAACCTTGGGAAAATGTAGATTTAAAAACAGTTGACGAGCTATTTGAAGCTGGAAAACTGGAGTTGCTTTCGGAAATAAAAACCGAGGACGTTACTGTGGAAATTTCAAATTAACCCAAAATCGAGCTTACCGATTAAACAGTGTTTCTTTTCAGAAATTTGAATTTTAAATTAACACAACTCTTTTATTTTCAAATCATTCTATTTAAAAATTAATCCATAGCTATAATATAAATATGAAAAGAATAACGACACTTTTAAGCTTTTTTATTCTGTTGCTAAGTTATTTTAATACAACTTACGCCCAAGAAATTGACCTTAGTTCCACTAAAATGGAAATAGAGCAAGCCGCTTTTATGGAACAAACTGCATTTGAAACCGGCGGATTGCGATACTTTGATTTCTATTTTTGATGATTCGGTTTCATTTTATGCTAATGGCAACAAAGCACCATCCAAAGATATGATTGCCCAATTCTGCAAAAATATTTCCAGACCTTTTAAAAATAAATCGAACAATATTGAGCTAGAGATTAATCCGCTTTCGGAAAATAGTGGCTATACCGTTCGCACTTTCCGAAGTCAAGAAGAAACTTCAAAAATTATTGAGGTTGTAACTAAAATCTGGAAAAAAGTGGACGGAAGCTGGAAGATTGTTCATTTTCAATCTACCGTTAAATAAATGTTTTTTTAATTGTAATTTCTTCCCATATTAAAAAACACCGCGTTCGCCAAAAACAACTGACCATTTTGCCAAAAGGAGCGGAAGGAAACATCGTCCACCATATAAACAACACTACCACCACCCTTTTTCGCTTCCGCAAAAACGATGGAATTTTTTAGAGCAACTTTTGCTTTTTCGCCAGAAAATCCGGAAACGCTTTCGGGTTCATTTATATAGCCTACGTTATAGCCGTCATTCAGAAATTTATACGAATCACTTCCCAATTTCATAGTGTAATAAGTATGGGCATACCCAAACGCCAACGGATGGGTATTATCCAACTTAACTTTATAAATACTTCCCGTAATTAAATCTTTGGTATTTTCCAGTTCGCGCTGGGCGTAGGGAATCATATTTCCCAATGTGTCTTTTTCTTTTTCAGCCTTTTCGTCTATGTTCTTTTTAAGATCAAAACCTTCCTTGCCTTCAAAAATACTTACAGCATTTGCAACCGCAATTACTCTTCCTCCACCATCAATCCAATTTTCAAGTGTTTTGAAAGCATCCTCATTTAATATTGATTTATAATTGCCATCCGGTAAAATAAGCACATCATAATCGCTCCATTGCACAGAACCAATATCATCTGTGTTTATTGAAGTAATTGGATATTTTAATTTG
The DNA here is from genome assembly GCA_963716065.1 of uncultured Flavobacteriaceae bacterium. Lineage (GTDB taxonomy): Bacteria > Bacteroidota > Bacteroidia > Flavobacteriales > Flavobacteriaceae > Aequorivita. The sequence goes on along the minus strand of OY970287.1, from coordinate 3,022,404 downwards.
GTTTCAAAAAAATGCCAAAGCGCACCGTAGCTTAAAGAGGAAGTGCCTTCGCCCTGAAGCATCGCAACGCGGCGACTTGTAATTAAATGCACGTACAACGAACCAAAATCGGTTAAGTTATCGGCATAACTCGTAGGTGAAGCGTACAATTGGCGGCCATTTTGTTTGCTATTTCAGTAACAGTTTTATGGAATTCTGGATTGCTTTTATTGTCGCTTTTTGTAATTATCAAACTACCACGACCAAAACTTTTTCCACCAAATTCAAGTTCGTTTTCTGAAAAGCGCACTTTTATATCGTTCTTCAGTAATGCCGAAAGAAATTCCGCATCCTTCAAACTGTTCCATTTCGCAATATAACCCGCCGCGGAAGGCGTAGGCGTATTTGAAACATTTTCTGCTTTTAAAGTAGCATTAACCGCAACCAATGTAGTACTTGCAACGGTTTCCAAACCATAGGCATATGGCAAAGACCAGGCAGTAATATCATAGGTTACAGGTGTTGAAAGGGTTGCGTTTGGTTCAAAAAGTATTTGGACCATTTTGCCTTTTGGTTGGTTCGTACTTACTACCAATGCATTTTGCGCATCCATCGACCCTTTTTTGTTTTCAGAATAGTTGAAGCCTTTTACGGTTCCGGCATTGGCAAAGCCATATTTTATTTCGTGAAAATCCAACAATTTTGTAAGTGCCTGTATGTTATCTGCATTGCCTTTCAGCACAAAACTTTTAAATTTCAAATTATCATTTTGGAAAAACTTTTTAAATTCTGAATTTAGAGATGTAGCTTGTTGAGAAGCCACCTCAATCGTGGAAAGCCCTGAAGCTGTATGATGCGCCACGCGATCAATTAAAGTGAGCTCAATTTCTTCGTCATTATAAATTCCCAAACCAGCGCGACCGTGCCCTGCCTGTTCAAAAGTAATCCCAATAGCCCCCATAAATAAAGGATAGGAATCGCCATAGCTGGGATACAGTAAATAGAAACTTTCACGGGTAAAGAAAAGCCAACCATTTTGGTCAAAGTATTTAGCGTTGTTCTTCCCAATTTTGTTTTGGAATTCCCTTTGCCACGGAGTTATAACTTCGTGAAATGGTTCGGCAGCAGGCGCAAAGTAATAGGGCTCATTAATTCCTTGTTCGTGAAAATCAAAGTGAATTTGTGGCATCCATTGATTGTATATTTTTAAGCGTTGCTGTGTTTCCACTTGGCTTGCCCACATCCAATCGCGGTTCAAATCAAAAAGATAATGGTTTGGCCTTCCACCCGGCCAAGGTTCACTGTGCTCAGTGGCATCCTGCGAAGCATTATATGGCGAAGCTTTTACTTGGTTGTACCAATTCACATAACGATCGCGACCGTCGGGATTTACGCCCGAATCCATAATTACAACTACATTTTTAAGATAATTTTGGTTTTCGGTAATCAATTTATAAACCGTATTCATCGCCGCTTCACTACTGCTGGCCTCATTTCCGTGAACATTATAGCTGAGCCAAATAATGGTTTTATCTGGATTTGAAGTTCCGGGAAGAACACCAATATTCTTTAAATTATCAGTGCGTATTTGTTCAAGATTTGCAAGATTTTCTTCGGAAGAAATTACGGCATAAGTAAGCCTTCTTCTTTCATTAGTTTTTTCCGTAGTCGAAGTATTTCACTGTTTTACTATTTGCGGCAACATGTTCAAAATAGGAGACAACTTCAGCGTGGCGGGAGAATTCCGTTCCAATTTCATATCCCAAAAATTCAGCGGGAGATTTAAGTTGGGCGAAAAGAAAAAAAGGCGATAAACAAAGAAGAAAGGCTACTATTTTTGTCATTTTAGAGTTTTAATAAAACGACCAAAGATAACCAAATTCCAAAAATAAAATTCCAAATTCCAAAGAGGGCTGCTTTTGTATTTTGGGGCTTATAATTTGAGATTTATTTGGAATTTGGTGCTTGTTATTTGGAATTTGAAAACCATATTAACGTATCTTTAAACCAACAGCCAACCAAAAACGGTTATTTTTGTTCACAACTTTTCCCAAATTCCTATGCCAATCCATTCCATTCCGTATAAAAACACTGGGTATTTTTCAAAATTAATATGCGATTATCTCGCTGAGGATGAAAGTTTAAAAGCTTTTTACAATCGATTTCCGAACTTGGAAAACTTTAAACATCAACTTGTAGAAAAGCAGAAAAACTTTACGGATGAAAAACGGCATCTACTTTCGAAACGGATTATGTTTCAGTACGGCGACAATTCCCTTTCGCAACACACATTAAGCAATATCGATTTGCTGCGCGAGCATACTACTTTTACGGTAACAACTGGACACCAACTCAATCTTTTTACTGGGCCACTTTATTTTCTTTATAAAATATTTTCAGCAATAAATCTTGCTGAGCAACTCAATAAAAAATATACTACCAACCATTTTGTCCCTGTTTATTGGATGGCGACGGAAGACCATGATTTTGACGAAATAAATTATTTCAATCTTTTTGGAAAAAAAGTGAAGTGGGACAGAAAAGCTTCGGGCGCTGTTGGAGAGCTTTCTACGGAAGGATTGAAAGAAGTAAAGCAACAATTAAAAAAGGAATTCGGCGAAAGTGAAAACGCCAAAAAGTTAATTTCCCTGTTTTCCGATGCTTATACAAAACACGATAATCTTGCCGATGCCACGCGTTTTTTGGCGAACCGATTGTTTTACCATCAAGGTTTGGTCATTATCGATGGAAACGACAAAGAATTTAAAAAATGTTTTATTCCCTATGCCGAAAAGGAATTGACTGAAAACCTCAGCTATAAAAAAGTTTCGGAAACCACGGAAAGGTTAACCGATTTAGGCTTTTCGGAACAAGTGCATCCGCGGGAAATCAATTTGTTTTATTTAAAGAAAAATATGCGCGAGCGTATTATTGAGCGGGAAGGCAGATTTTATGTAAATGAAACCGAACTTTCTTTTTCAAAGGATGAAATTTTGAAGGAGTTGCACGAAAATCCAGAGCGGTTTTCACCCAATGCTTTGTTGCGTCCATTATATCAAGAAGAGATTTTGCCCAATCTGTGTTACATTGGCGGTGGCGGTGAGCTTGCTTATTGGTTTCAGCTGAAGGATTATTTTAATAAAGTTGAAGTTCCTTTTCCTATTTTGTTGCTTCGTAATTCCGCGCTTTTTGTTCCAAAAATGGTTTCTGAAAAATTGCAGAAACTGAATGTGAAAATTGAAGATTTATTTCTTTCGCAGCACGGATTAATGACCAAACACACAAATGAAATTTCAAAAATAGATATTGACTTTTCACAACAAAAAGAATTTCTGAAACAGCAATTCAGAGATTTATACGAATTGGCAAAACAGACCGACGCTTCGTTTTTGGGAGCTGTTGGCGCTCAAGAAAAGAAGCAATTGAACGGCTTGGAAAATCTTGAAAAACGTTTGTTGAAAGCGCAAAAAAGAAACCTTTCCGAAGAACTGGAAAGAGTTAAAAAAATTCAAAATCAATTGTTTCCCAACCAAAGTTTGCAAGAAAGGCATCTTAATTTCTCGGAGTTTTATTTGGAATATGGTGAAGGATTGCTTGAAATATTAAAGGAAAAATTGGATCCACTGGATGAAAATTTTAGTGTTTTAGAGATATAAGATTTAATAAGAGCAATATGAAAAAGGCAGTAGTTTTGTTTATAATTTTATTCAGTTTTAATTTTACCAACGCTCAAAATGATTTGACTGAAACTGAAAAGCTTTTTGCAACCGCAAAGGTTTGGGGCTTTCTAAAATATTATCATCCAGAAGTTTCAAAAGGAAAATTTGATTGGGACAAAGAATTAATAAACAATCTCCCACAAATTTTAAATTCAAATTCAAAAGAAGAATTTAATGACGTTTTATTAAAGTGGATTAATTCTTTAGGAATCATTAAGGACAAAATTAAGACAGAAGAAGCTTATAATGGCATTAACAATAATTTTGATTTAAGTTGGGTAAATAATTCAAAATTATTCAATACGGAATTATCTTCAGTTTTAAAAAATGTTGAGTTAAATCGCAACAAGGGCAGAAAACATTATGTTGAACAAAATTTAAATATAGGAAATGTTACTATACGAAATGAAAATGATTTTCCAGAAAATCAATTGTCATCTTATCAATATCGCCTTTTAGGTTTATATAGGTATTGGAACATAGTTGAATATTTTTTTCCTTATAAATATATCGCTGACAAAAATTGGGATAGTGTTCTAATGGATTATATACCGAGGTTTAAGAATGCGGAAACCTTATGTGATTATAACTTAATATTTTTAAAATTAATTTCAGAAGTTAATGATACCCACGCACAATTTATTTCAAAATGCACTAATGAATATTTTGGATATTATTGGCTCCCTGTTGAGTACAAAGTCATAAATAACAAAGTCGTAATTATAGGTTATTACAGTGAAGACTTAGCAAAAAAGAATGACTTAAAAATTGGAGATGTAATTGAAAAAGTTGATGGGATGGATGCTATGGAATTAATAGATTCAAATCTAAAATATATTCCCGCTTCAAATATTTCTGTTAAATACAGAGATGCTTTTACAGTTTTAAATAGTACAAAAAATAATTCAAATTTAATACTAGAAAGAAACGGAGAGATACTTTCAAAAGATGTAAAAAGATATAAGTTTAAAGATTTTGATTATAAATGGAGAAACCCAAACCCTTTGTGGAAGAAAATTGAGGGAAATATAGGTTACATAAACCTAGGAAATTTAGATGGTAAGGACATTCCTGATATAATGGAAAGGCTGCGGAATACAAAAACAATTATTCTAGATTTAAGAAATGGGGCTTGGCGTATTTTTAATGGTATTGGTAAATACATAAAACCAGAAAGAAGTCCTTTTGCTAAAATATTAAAACCTGATTTATCATATCCTGGAAAATATAAATTTTTAGAAACAAAGAATTGTTGTCAAATAATTAATGAACATTATAAAGGAAATATTATAATCCTCGTAAATGAATATACTCAAAGTCACGCGGAATACACAGGCATGGTGTTTCAAAGTGCAAATAATGTAACCACAATTGGAAGTCAGACAGCAGGCGCAGATGGCGACGTAACCTTAATTTCATTGGGCGGTGGTTATCACACTAAATTAACTGGTGTTGGGATATTTTATCCGGATGGAACTGAAACACAAAGGAAAGGTTTAAAAATAGATATTTTGGTTAAACCAACACTTACTGGAATTAGAGATGGAAAGGACGAGGTTTTGGAAAAAGCTATTGAAATTGCAAATGAATAAATAGTAATATCACTAACTTTGAAAAAAGCTCTAAAAATGGACATTAAAACTTCGAAAATAGAATTGGTAAAAATGATACTAAATATCGAAAACGATACTTTTATCAATAAAGTTGCTGAATTTATAAATAATGAAAAGGCTGATTTTTGGAATGAATTAAGTTTAGATGAACAGGCTGAAATTAAAAAAGGAATTGAGCAACTTAACCGAGGTGAAGGCAAACCATATAAAGAAGTTCTTAAAAGGATTTCATAATGGAAGTTATTCTATCGCCACAAGCGGAAAGTAAACTTGAAGAAATTACCAAGTATCTTTTATCAGAATGGGGAAATAAAGTAAAAAAAGACTTTTTATCCAAGCTTACTTTTAAAATCGATCAGATTTCTTTACAGCCAGAAAGTTGCCCAAAATCGAAAGAACTCGGTGGAATTTATAAATGTGTAGTAACAAAACAAAATACTTTTTATTACCGGATAAATTCTCAAAAAGACATACTTGAAATTATCACATTTTTCGACTCTCGCCAAAATCCAAATAAACTTAAAAAGCAATTGAAATAAAATAGATTGTTTCTTTATTGGCGAAAAAATCTTGTTGAAAAACCACAAAAAAATTCCACACAACCATTTACCCAACTTATATATTTAAAGTATTTTTGCCTATGCAAAACAACGTCCTCATTTTAGATTTTGGTTCGCAGTACACCCAATTGATCGCGAGACGCGTACGGGAACTGAACATTTACTGCGAAATTCACCCTTACCATCACATTCCAGAAAACTTGGATCCTTTTAAGGCCGTAATACTTTCGGGCAGTCCGTTTTCCGTTCGCGCGGAAGATGCTCCCCATCCAGATCTTTCAAAAATTAGAGGCCACAAACCACTTTTGGCGGTTTGTTATGGTGCTCAATATTTGGCACATTTTAATGGCGGAAGCGTGGAGCCTTCAAACATTCGCGAATACGGAAGGGCGAAACTTTCAATGATAAAATCGGGCGAGGATTTCTTTAAGGATATTCCAGAAAACACAAACGTGTGGATGAGCCACAGCGACACAATCGCGCAACTTCCCAAAAACGGAGTTCGTTTGGCGAGCACGGTTGACGTAGTTAATGCAGCTTATAGAATTGAAGGAGAAGAAACCTACGCAATCCAATTTCACCCAGAAGTGTATCATACCACCCACGGAAAACAATTATTGGAGAATTTCTTAGTAAACATTGCAAATGTTCCCCAAACGTGGACACCAGCAGCTTTTGTTGAAACTACCGTTGAAAGTTTAAAAGAACAGATTGGCGACGGAAAAGTTGTTTTAGGTTTGAGTGGCGGTGTAGATAGTACAGTTGCTGCAATTCTTCTGAACAAAGCCATCGGCAAAAACCTATACTGTATTTTCGTAAATAATGGATTGCTTCGTAAAAACGAATTTGAAAGCGTGCTCCATCAATACAAAGATATGGGACTGAACGTGAAAGGTGTTGATGCCTCGGAACGCTTTTTGGATGCACTAAAAGACGAAAGCGATCCCGAAAGAAAGCGCAAAGCAATCGGTAACGCATTCATCGAAGTTTTTGATGACGAAGCGCACCAATTAACAGGCGTAGACTGGCTGGGGCAAGGCACAATTTACCCAGACGTAATTGAAAGTGTTTCAGTAAATGGACCGTCGGTTACTATAAAAAGTCACCACAATGTTGGCGGTCTGCCCGATTTTATGAAGCTTAAAATCGTGGAACCTTTAAGAATGCTTTTCAAGGATGAAGTGCGTCGTGTTGGAAAAGAAATGGGTATTGATCCAGAATTATTGGGTAGGCACCCCTTCCCAGGACCCGGTCTTGCAATCAGAATTTTAGGAGATATTACAGCCGAAAAAGTTCGTATATTACAAGAGGTTGACGCAATATTTATAAACGGTTTGAAAAAGTGGGACCTTTACGATAAAGTGTGGCAGGCAGGAGCAATTTTGCTTCCCGTGAACAGCGTTGGCGTAATGGGTGATGAAAGAACCTACGAAAAAGTAGTGGCTTTACGAGCTGTAGAATCTACTGATGGGATGACGGCCGATTGGGTAAACCTTCCCTATGAATTTTTGCAGGAAGTGAGCAACCATATAATAAACCGAGTTAAAGGCGTTAATAGAGTAGTCTACGACATCAGCTCTAAACCGCCCGCAACCATTGAGTGGGAATAGCCAAATGAAATCGAGACTATGTTTAGCAAATCTAAAAAATTGATTATCCCTATGTTGAAGTGTTTAATATACGTTTCGGTTACCTTTCTATTTATGATTAGCTGTGGCTCCGCCGCACAGCAACAGTATAAAAGCCATTCGGTTCAAAAAGGTGAAACGGTTTACAGCATTGCAAAACAATATGGAATTTCCGAAGAAACCATTTACAATCTCAATCCAGATGCAAAAAGTGATTTGAAGGTAAATAGCGTTCTTATTATTCCCTCAAGCAGTGTGATAAGTTCAGGAACAAACAATAATAATAACCGTGACCATAAAGTAAAAAAGAAGGAAACGCTTTACGGAATCGCACAACTTTATAATATAAGTGTTGACGATATTAAAAAGCTGAACAAAGATTTATACTCTCGCGGATTAATAAAAGGAGAAACATTATTGATTCCCGCAGGTGCAAAAACTATTGAAACTAACGGCTCCAATACTCAAAATATCTTACCCGGTACACAGAAATACACAGTTAAACCCAAGGAAACAAAATTTGGAATTGCAAGAAAATTTGGTATTTCAATCGCTGAATTGGAAGATTTAAATCCAGATTTGGGAGAAAACCTTAAAGTGGGAACATCGCTTATAGTTCCTGATAAAACGGTGATTGAAAATGCTGAAATTGACACTGAAAATTTTCAGTATTATGAAGTAAAACCAAAAGAAGGTTTCTTCAGGTTAAAAACAAAATTCGGTCTTTCGGAAGAAGAAATCATTGCTTTAAATCCATATGCAAAAGATGGTTTGATAGAAGGTATGATTTTGAAATTACCAAAAGAAGGAAGCTCAATTTCCAAAGAAGATATTTCAATTGTTGATCTTGAAAACAGAATCGAGAACAAAAAGATGAAAACCGTTGCGCTTATGCTTCCTTTTCGTTTAAACCGAACCGTTAGCGATTCTACAGGTACCGATCAAGATTGGTTAAAAAGAGACCCGACCCTTCGGGTAGCTTTAGATTTTTACAGCGGTGCGCTAATGGCTGCTGAATTTGCAAAGGATAAAGGTATTTCAGTAACTTTAAATGTTTACGACACCGAGAAAAGCGATAGTAAAGTTGCCTCAATAATTTCAAAAAGTGAATTCAAGAATGTGGATGCGGTAATTGGGCCATTGCTTCAAAAAAATGTTGAAAAGGCTTCACAGATGTTGGAAGATGAAAAAATTCCAGTGTTTTCGCCTTTGAGCAATAGAGATATGGCAATGACCAACAATCTATTTCAGACGCTGCCAACCGATGCTATACTTCAAAAAACGATGATTAGCTATTTAAAGAATCACGCCTCGGGAAAAAATATTATCATAGTCGCCGATTCAAAAAAGTCCCGTCAAAAAGAAATGATTCAAACTGCAATTCCAGAGGCAAAATCTGTTTCCCCAAGGGGCAGCGGTTATTTACAGAGTAGTGATGTTGTAGCCGTAGCAACTGAAGGCATCGAAAATTGGGTTATTTTGGAATCATCAAATCCCGTTTTGGTAAGTAGTGCCGTAAATGCACTTGCAGCAATTTCCCCTAATTATAGAGTGCGAATGTTTACTTTAGACAAGAACGATGCCTATGAGTGGCACGAAATTTCAAGCAGTCGCTTGTCAAAACTTAACTTTACATTTCCTTCAGTTAACAAAAACATATGCGAAGATGATCGCGATCCATTTTTAATAAGCTATAAAAACAAGTACGGTGTTGTTCCTAACCGCTACGCCATTCGCGGTTTTGATATTACTTATGATGTGCTTTTGAGATTGGCTTCAGAAAATAATATTTACGACGCCGTAATGCCTGAAAATGAAACGGTTTATATTGAAAATAAATTCCGTTATGAGAAATCTGATTCAGAAGGATATTGCAACGAGTCCGCTTATATTTTGAAATATAACGATGAACTTAAATTTGAAGTAGTAGAATGAGCACCGCAAAAGTAACATATCTGGGAAACCTCCGCACCGAAAACGAGCATCTTGGCTCGGGCAATAAATTCATCACCGATGCACCAATTGATAACAATGGGAAAGGTGAAGCATTTTCGCCCACCGATACCGTTGCAACGGGACTTGCCAACTGTATGATTACAATGATGGGTATTAAGGCGCGCGATATGCAAGTCAATTTGGAAGGAACTACTGCGCTTGTAACTAAAACAATGGCTGCAGATCCACGAAGAATTTCAAAAATTGAAGTTGTTTTAAATTTTCCTGCCGGAATTGACGACAGATCGAGAAAAATATTGGAGAATACCGCTCGTACCTGCCCTGTTCATTACAGTCTTCACCCAGATATTGAAAGGGTTGTTGTTTTCAATTGGGGGTAAATATTTCTATAAATTAAATAGGCACTATTTTTGATTTTCAATTTTTATGAAATTACTACTCGCCTTTTTATTCTTCTTTATTTTAACTCCACAAAACGATTCTGAAAAAATATTTTGGCAAGAAAGCCAAAAACTTACTTGGGATGATTTTCGCGGAAAACCCATTAGAAGTGCAAGTTTTGTTGCGAGTACAAATACTGGGATCAGTTTTCAATATTCCTATTCCATACAAAATGGAGATATAAATGTGGAATATTTCGTAGAAAGTTTCTTTAATCCCGAAGGCTCTTGGTATCTTCCGGAAAGAGTTACCCCATATATTTTAAGGCACGAACAAGCACATTTTGACATTTCAGAATTGCACGCCCGAATACTGCGAAAGAATCTTTACGGAAAAGAATTTTCCAAAAGGATAAAATCTGAAATTGAGTCTATTTATCAAAAAGTAGAACAGCAACGCCGCGCAATGCAAACAAAGTTTGATGCCGAAACCGACCACTCCCGAAACGAGAAAAAGGAAGTTGAGTGGGAAAACTACATTGCCAAACAACTCGCCGATCACGATGCTTGGAAGTAACCTAGACCCAAACCATTTAGTGGAACTTGCCAATTATAAAATGCCTTTCGGTAAATATGAAGGCTATTATTTAGCTAATATTCCCGAATATTATTTTGTATGGTTCAAACAAAAAGGATTTCCCGAAGGAAAATTGGGACGGATGATGGCTGAAATGCATGAGTTAAAATTAAACGGATTGGAAGGATTGCTTCAAAGGCTTATAAAAAAATAGCTTTATGCTTTAGGCTATAAGCTGTAAATTTCTAAACATTAAATTTGAAAAAATTACTAAGCTATATTTGGCCGACTACACAACGATTTTCTTCAGAAATTAATGGCACTTTGGAAGTTACCTACATAAACGGCAAAAAGGTTTTGGACTCTGAAAACGCCAACTATTCCTTTGGATCACTTCAAAAAATATTGGAATTTGGCTTGACAAAAGTTGATTTGAAATCGGTTGTAAATATACTGGTTTTAGGAATGGGGGGCGGAAGCGTTATCCATTCCCTTCGGAACAGATTTGAATACTCAAAAAATATTGTTGCTGTTGAAATTGATCCTGAAATAATTAAACTCGCAAAAAAAGAGTTTGGAATTTCAACTTCCGCAAATCTTCAAATTATTGAAGGGGATGCTTTTAGGTTTGCAAAAACTTCCGAAGAAAAATTTCAATTAATAATAATCGATCTTTTTATCGACCTCAATGTCCCTCCTATTTTCTACGGAAAAGAATTCTGTGAAAATGTTTCAAAACTTTTGGAAAAAGGAGGTTCTATAATCTTCAATGTGGGCGTAAATGTTGAAAAAGAATCTGGAACTGCACAAAAAATATTAGCAAATTTCAGTAGTGATTTTCAGTTCCAAATACACCAAAATGTTAACGGAACCAATACTTTACTCATTGGAAATAAGCTGGCGGTTTGAGAAAGTTTTCTCGACTTCAATTAACTATTAACAATTAACCATTAACCTTTCTTCCTTTCCACAATAAAAACGTACTTTTGCATCCCGTATAGTTATTTCAGCAAAGGCATTCATGAGCACTACAAAATACATCTTCGTTACGGGCGGGGTCTCATCATCTTTAGGAAAAGGAATTATCGCAGCATCACTGGCCAAATTACTGCAAGCCAGAGGTTACCGCGTTACAATCCAAAAATTGGATCCATACATAAATGTGGATCCGGGAACGTTGAATCCATACGAACACGGTGAGTGTTACGTAACCGATGACGGCGCCGAAACCGATCTTGATTTGGGTCACTACGAGCGTTTTTTGAACGTAAATACTTCACAAGCAAACAATGTAACTACTGGCCGGATTTACCAAAGCGTAATTGAAAAAGAACGCCGCGGCGAGTTTTTAGGGAAAACCGTACAGGTTATTCCGCACATTACAAACGAAATTAAGGAACGCATACAACTGCTCGGAAACACGGGCGAATACGATATAATTATTACCGAAATTGGCGGTACAGTGGGCGATATTGAATCGTTGCCATACATTGAAGCGGTGCGCCAGATGAAGTGGGAAATGGGCGATGACAATGCATTGGTTATCCATTTAACGCTTGTGCCCTACCTTTCCGCTGCTGGAGAATTGAAAACAAAACCAACCCAACACTCCGTAAAGACGTTGATGGAAAGCGGAATACGTGCTGATATTTTAGTTTGTAGAACAGAGCACGAACTTTCCAAGGATTTACGTAGAAAACTTGCACTTTTCTGTAATGTAAAATATGAAGCAGTCATTCAATCTATTGATGCTTCCACCATTTACGACGTTCCAAATATGATGCTTGACGAAGGTTTGGATACGGTTACTTTGGAAAAATTAAATCTGAAAAATTCAAAAAAACCGGACTTAAAACAATGGAATAAATTCCTTCAAAGGCATAAAAATCCAAAAGGAGAAGTTCACATTGGCCTTATCGGAAAATATGTTGAATTGCAGGATAGCTACAAATCTATTTTGGAATCATTCATTCACGCTGGAGCCGAAAATGAAGTGAAGGTTAAATTAGAATACATACATTCCGAACATATCAACGCAAAAACCATCGGTAAAAAATTGTCAAAACTTGACGGAATTTTAGTTGCTCCCGGTTTTGGAGAGCGTGGCGTGGAAGGAAAAGTTGCAGCCGTAAAATATGCCCGTGAAAACAATTTACCATTTTTGGGAATCTGTTTGGGAATGCAAATGGCAGTAATAGAATTTGCTCGCAATGTTTTGAAATTGAAAGATGCAAACAGTACTGAAATGGATTCGCAGACCAAAAATCCGGTAATCAGTATTATGGAAGATCAAAAGAACATTACCAATATGGGCGGCACCATGCGTTTGGGTTCGTGGAAATGTGATTTGAAAAAAGGCAGTATTGCCAGCAAAACATACAAATCAAAAACTATCGAGGAGCGCCACCGCCACCGTTATGAGTTCAACAATGCATACCGTGAGCAATTGGAAAATGCTGGCTTGGTCGCTACAGGAATAAACCCGGATACGGGCTTGGTAGAGATTGTTGAAATCCCAAGCCATCCTTGGTTTGTGGGTGTACAATATCACCCAGAATATAAAAGTACTGTTGCCAACCCGCATCCACTTTTTGTGGCTTTTGTGAAGGCGGTGCACCAACACGCGGTAAAAAAGAAATAAGACAATTTGACGTATTTAAAATTAAGGTGGGATTATTGCCTTGCATCATAAAATACTCCTGCAAGGTTTCAAAAACCTTGTAGGTATTTTTAAAATAAGAAACAAATCTTCCGAAAATAAATTCGGAATTCAATAAAACAATCGCGGAACAAGTCTGCGACTAAGTATGGAAAAAAAGAAATTCGACATCAACTCACTCATAGGTTTTTTATTAATTGGAGGAATCCTTGTTTGGATGCTTTACATGAACAAACCAAGTGAGGAAGAACTTCAGGCTGAAAAGGCAAAAACCGAAGCCGCTGCAAAACAAGATGCTGAAACAACCAAACAGGATATAACTCTTGCTGCTGCTACAAAGGATTCAACTATTACAACAAACTCTGGAGATTCTTTGGCTCTTGAAGCTCTTAAAAACAGATTGGGATCTTTTGCCTATTCTGGCACATTGCCTTCCGCAAACGATGCAACAACGGTTTTGGAAAATGATGTGTTGCTATTAAAAGTGAGCAATAAAGGTGGTTATATAACCGAAGCACTTTTAAAGAATTTTCACAAATACGATTCCGTTCCTGTTTATTTAATTAAAGATGGAACCGCTTCTTTAAATCTTCAATTTGCCGCAGAAAACAGAACCTTGAATTCGGAAAAGCTTTATTTTGAGCCAACCCTTACAAAAAGTGGTGACGACCAAATTCTTTCCATGAAGCTAAAAACTTCTGAAAGTGGTTTTATTGAATACCGCTATACATTGCATCCCGGTGAATATATGATGGATTTCAGCATCAATAGCCAAGGTTTGGATGGCGTTATCAACACTTCACAACCTATGTATTTAGATTGGAAGTTGAAAGGCTATCGCCACGCAAAAAGTATTTCATATGAAAATCGTTATTCTCGCTTGACATATGAATATGAAGACGAAAAACATTCAAAACTTGACCCAACGGGTGAAGATGCTGAATTGGAAAAGGATGTTACTTGGATGAATTTCCGTCAGCATTTCTTCAGTTCTATGCTACTTACCGACACTCCTTTTAAGGAAGTTCAACTTTCTTCAATTGATTTGGTATTGGATGAAGAAGTTGATACAACTTTCACAAAGCAATACGGCGCAAAAATGCTTTTAGAACCAAAAGGCGGAAAAATTGCCTATGATATGAATATGTATTACGGGCCCTCTGATTATCAGATTTTTAAAAAATACGATCGCAATTTAGATGAAGCAATGCCGCTGGGTTGGGGTATTTTTGGAATGATAAACAAATACATAATCATACCAGTATTTGCTTTACTAACCGACTTTTTACCTGCGGGAATTGCGATTATTGTTTTGACTATTTTGATAAAATTATTGCTATCGCCAGTTCAATACAAGCAGTATTTGGCGCAAGCAAAAATGAAGGTTTTAAAACCAGAACTTGACGAAATAAAAGAGAAGCACAAAGGAAACAGCCTTAAAATACAGCAAGAAACAATGAAGCTTCAAAATTCCGCTGGCGCGAGTCCGCTGAAAGGATGCTTACCAGCTTTGTTGCAAATACCAGTGTTTTATGCGCTCTTTACTTTTTTCCCTTCAGCTTTTGATTTAAGGCAGAAAAGTTTCCTTTGGGCGGACGATCTATCAAGTTATGACACGATTGCTGAATTGCCATTCAACATACCTTTTTATGGAGACCACGTGAGTTTGTTTCCAATTCTTGCATCTATCGCCATCTTCGTTTATATGATGATGACAATGGGCGCAACTATGCAGCAACAGCAACAACCAGGAATGCCAAACATGAAATTCCTAATGTACCTTTCGCCATTGTTTATGTTGGTTTTCTTCAACAATTATGCGAGTGGACTTTCATTGTACTATTTTGTTTCCAACTTGATTACCATTGGGATTATGCTTGTAATCAAAAACTTCATTATAGATGAAGACAAGATTCACGCAAAAATTCAAGTGAAAAAAGCACAGCCAAAAAAACAGAACAAGTTTCAGCGAAAAATGGCTGAAATGATGGAACAAGCAGAGCAACAGAAAAAAGCTGGAAAAAAATAAATTAGATAGCTTTCAAAATCGACTGTTAAAAAATAGAACTGAAAATTCAGCGTTTACTTTTTAAGTAAATGAATTTGAACAATGAAAAAAACTGTTTTACTTCTTTTCTTCGGAATACTTCTTTGCGACTCTCCGGTTTTTTCACAAAGTGAAATAAACAAAATGGATGCCCAAGGTAACCGTCATGGTTTATGGAAAAAAACCTACGATGGCAGCAAACAACTTCGTTACGAAGGTACTTTTGAGAATGGAAAGGAAGTGGGTGAATTCAAGTTTTATTGTGAAACCTGCAAAGACAAACCTTCTGTAGTCAAAAATTTTACCGGAAAAGACGGGATGGCTTATGTGAAATATTTCACTATTACAGGCAAGCTCGTCAGCGAAGGGAAAATGAAGGATAAAGACCGCACTGGCGAATGGGTATATTATCACGAAAAAACCAAAAGCGTAATGACACGCGAAAATTACTTAAAGGGAAAACTTGAGGGAAAGGTTATAACCTATTATACAAACGGAAAGATTACCGAAGAAGTAAATTATAAAAACGGCATTAAAGAAGGTGAAAATAATTACTATTCGCCGGATGGCATTTTGCTAAAGAAATTACTTTACAAAGAAGATCAGCTTCAAGGCACAGCTTTACATTATGACGCTTATGGAAATTTAGTAATTGAAGGTTTTTATAAAGACGGAAAAAAACACGGTCTTTGGAAATATTACAAAGACGGAAAAGTTGTTTTGGAAGAAACATATCCAAAACCTCAGAAATAATCTCCTTTAAATTCCAAATCACAAATTCCAAATTCCAAAAGAAATACCTTAAAATTCACTTTCTGTTTTAATTTTTACACTTTGTGATTTCTTTGGAATTTGGGATTTGTTTTTTGATGCTTTCAAGTAGTATCTTTGTCTATCCAAATAATTAATATGAAGAAACGAGTAGTTGTCGGACTTAGTGGCGGTGTAGATTCCAGCGTTGCAGCATATCTCTTGAAAGAGCAGGGCTACTATGTTATTGGGCTTTTCATGAAAAACTGGCACGACGAATCCGTAACGATTTCTGATGAATGCCCTTGGCTTGAAGATAGCAACGATGCAATGCTTGTTGCTGAAAAGTTGGGCATTCCATTTCAAACGGTCGATTTAAGCGAAGAGTACAAAGAACGCATTGTAGATTATATGTTCCGCGAATATCAAATGGGACGAACGCCAAATCCAGATGTGCTTTGCAACCGTGAGATAAAATTTGATGTTTTTATGAAAATTGCCCTCGGTTTGGGAGCAGATTTTGTGGCGACCGGTCATTATTGCCGAAAAGGCACTATTACAAAAGATGGAAAAGATATCTATCAATTACTTTCCGGAAAAGACCCAAACAAAGACCAATCATATTTTCTTTGCCAACTTTCGCAGGAGCAACTTTCAAAAACAGTTTTTCCTATTGGGGAATTATTAAAATCAGAAGTTCGAAAAATAGCTTCGGAACAAAATCTTATTACCGCTGAAAAACGGGATTCGCAAGGCTTGTGCTTTATTGGAAAAGTAAGGCTTCCTGAATTTCTTCAACAAAAGCTGGCGCCAAAAGATGGCGTTATTCTAGAAGTGCCCGCAAGTTTTTCTGAATACAAAAGAATAAAAAATGAATTTTCTTCCGAAGAGGAAAAATTTAAATATCTGTCTTCCAAAAGAACCTATACCAAAGTAGATGGGAAAGAAGTTGGCATTCATCATGGAGCACATTATTTTACCAAAGGACAGCGCAAAGGATTAGCTGTTGGCGGCACCAAAGAACCGCTTTTCGTGATTGATACAGATGTGGAAGAAAACATAATTTATACTGGCCAAGGTAAAGATCATCCAGGTCTTTATCGCCGTGGACTTTTTGTTAAAAATGAAGAAGCACATTGGATAAGAGAAGACCTAAAACTTCGTGAAGATGAAAAAATAGATGTGATGGCACGCATTCGTTATAGGCAACCATTGGAAAAAGCAATAATATACTGCACGGTTTCCGGACTTTATGTTATATTTGACGCACCACAATCCGCCATAACCGAAGGGCAATTCGTTGCTTGGTACAATGATTCTGAACTTTTGGGCAGTGGTGTTATTTCTTAAAAAAATTATATGATGAAAAAATTATCCCTATTATTTATTGTTTTTATTTCTGCCATTAGCTTCGCACAAGAAGATGCACTTGTATTTTTGGAGGCAAAAGACCCAGCGATAGTTAGTGCTGCTTTGGCAAATCCAATAAGTATCTTGACCCAAGCGGCTTTAGATAGAAAAAATGCACAAGGTATTGCAATCGATGACCGCGATGTGCCTTTGAATGAAACCCAAAAAGCTGCTATTGATGCAGCAACAGGAATTACGGTTCTTGCAAAATCAAAATGGATGAATGCTGTTTACGTTCGTGGAAGCGAAACAAACATCAACAATTTATTGAACCTTGATTTTGTTACGGACATAGAATTTGCTGACAATAGTCTAAATAGACCTGGAAAAGGACAATTTACAACTTCAGATAAATTTGAAATTGAAAACCAATCTGTTTCAAGACCAGTTTATAACTACGGAAATGCAGCAAATCAAACTGAAATGCTGAATGTAGATTATCTTCATGAAAATGATTACACTGGGGAAGGCATTCTTGTTGCTTTTATGGATAATGGCTACCCAAATGTATTGAGTAATCCAGCATACGCTACGCTTAGAAACGAAGGCAGGTTGTTGGGCTATTATGATTTTGTTGCACGTGTTGAAAGTCCAAATGGAACTGGAAGTCACGGAGCATCAACTTTTAGTGATGCAGCAGGTTTTTTGACTAATCAATTTGTGGGTACTGCGCCTGATGCTTCCTATTATTTATTTGTTACTGAAGATGATAATGAGGAAAGCCCTGCCGAAGAGGCATATTGGGTTGAAGCTTTGGAAAGAGCAGATAGTTTGGGGGTATATGTTACCAACACCTCTCTTGGTTACCAAGATTTTGATAATTCAGCTTATGACCACCAATATGAAGATTTAGACGGACAAACAACTATCGGAGCCCGCGGAGCGAATCACGGTTTTGACAAAGGAATGATAAATGTAACCTCTGCCGGAAATGACGGAAATGGATTTGGGTACGTGGCAACACCTGCTGATGCCCCTGGATCTTTTACTATTGGCGCTGTAGATTTTCAAGGTAATTATGTAGGTTTTAGTTCTTATGGACCTAATTTTGCAGGAGTTGTTAAACCAGATGTAATGGCAAAAGGTGCAGATGCTGCAATTGTAACACAAAACGGAAATGTAAGTTTTGCAAATGGAACTTCCTTCAGTTCTCCAATAACTGCTGGTGCTGTTGCTTCACTATGGCAAGCAGTTCCAAATTTAAAAAATGACGTGGTAATGCAAGCAATACGTGAATTTGCAACATTATTCAACAATCCTACAAGTCAGATGGGTTTCGGCATTCCAAACTTTGGCGATGCTTTGGATGCACTTTTAATTTTGGGTGTTGAAGAGCAAATGCAGGAAAATAATTTTGCATTGTATCCAAACCCAGTAAGTACACAAATAAACATCTCTTTCCCAAAATCTGCTGAAAATGCTGAATTTTCGCTTTATAATGTATTGGGCGAAAGAATTTTACAAACAAAAATAAATACTTTGAAAAATAGCATTGACGTTTCAGGGCTTTCCTCAGGAATGTACATTGCTTCAATTACTTCAAACAACAAAACAACA
This sequence comes from uncultured Flavobacteriaceae bacterium, assembly GCA_963716065.1. GTDB lineage: Bacteria > Bacteroidota > Bacteroidia > Flavobacteriales > Flavobacteriaceae > Aequorivita. Next base: position 3,003,569 of record OY970287.1, on the reverse strand, counting down.
AGCTATAAAATTATTAAGGAATAGTGAAAAACCGGGTTACCGAACTTTTTAATATTCAATATCCTATAATTCAAGCTGGAATGATTTGGAACAGCGGATGGCGTTTAGCCTCCGCTGTTTCCAATTCTGGTGGTTTGGGTCTTTTGGGCGCAGGCTCTATGTATCCTGAAATTCTTCGCGAACATATCCAAAAATGTAAAAAGGCAACCGAAAAACCATTCGGTGTAAACGTGCCTATGCTCTACCCTGATATTGATAAAATAATAGATATCATTATTGAGGAAGGAGTAAAAATAGTTTTTACCTCAGCAGGAAATCCAAAAACATACACCACAAAATTGAAAGAACACGGAATTACGGTAGTTCATGTGGTGAGTAGTGTGAAATTTGCATTAAAAGCACAGGAAGCTGGCACTGATGCAATTGTTGCTGAAGGCTTTGAAGCTGGCGGGCATAATGGTCGTGAAGAAACTACGACCTTTACATTAATACCAATGGTAAAGGAGCAATTAGATATTCCTTTAATTGCCGCAGGCGGAATTGCAACTGGTCGCGGGATGTTGGCGGCAATGGTTTTGGGTGCTGATGGCATTCAAGTGGGAAGTAGGTTTGTTGCTTCGGAAGAAGCTTCTTCGCATCAAGCATTTAAACAAATGGTGGTTGATGCCAAAGAAGGTGATACACTACTTACTTTAAAGGAATTGGCTCCCGTAAGAATGTTGAAGAATAAATTTTTCGAAAGTGTTATTGAGCTATATTCTACCAACCCCACTAAAGAAGATTTGATTGCGCATTTGGGTCGTGCCCGTGCAAAAAAGGGAATGTTTGAAGGCGATCTTGAAGAGGGCGAATTGGAAATCGGGCAGATTGCCGGAATTATCCACGACATAAAACCTGCTTCCGAAATACTAAAAAATATGATTGACGAGTTTGAAATTGCCAAAAAAGAGATTTCAAATTTATAAAAACACTCATAATATTTAAAATTTTCTGAATGAAGTGATTTAAACTTTTTTTGAAAAAATAAAAAGGGTTGTGGATATTTGTGTTGCGAAACATAAATAACTAAATCACAACCCCATATGTACTCGGTACTCGACAAAGATACAATAGAAATGGAAATTGTCCCATACCTGCCACTGCCAAAAAGAGGTTTTCCCCCAACTGTTCCGTTGGTCGAGATCGTCAACGCAATTCTCTACAAGCTGAAAACAGGCGTGCAGTGGCATCAATTGCCCACAGAGGTGTTCTTCAAGGAAAAGACATTAAGCTGGGAATTGGTCTATTACCATTATAGAAAATGGTGCGTTACCGGAGTTTGGAAGACTTGCTGGATAGGTATCCTCGATAGGCACAGATCAGAACTGGACCTTTCAAGTGTTGACCTGGACGGTAGCCACACACCTGCGATAAGGGGCGGTGAAGAAGTAGCATACCAAGGGCGGAAAAAGCGCAAGACCACAAACGCCCTATATTTGAGCGATAGGCAGGGACTGCCAATAGCCATGTCAGAACCGCTGGCAGGCAACCATAACGACCTGTACAACATAGAGGTACAGTTCGAGGTGGTCACGGCAACACTCGAACAGGCCAATATTACTGTGGAAGGCCTGTTCCTCAACGCAGATGCCGGGTTTGATTCAAAAGACTTTAGAAACTCTTGTGAGAAAAAAGAGATCAATGCCAATGTGTGTTTCAACAAGCGCAATGGGAATACCGATAGGGACGAATATTTTGACCAAGAACTATATGACAAAAGATATGTCATTGAGCGGACGAACGCCTGGATGGACAGTTACCGATCTCTACTGAACAGGTTTGATACGACCATTGCAAGTTGGTTGGGCTTAAACTATCTATCATTTATGGTAATATTACTAAAGAAAATGAAAAATAAAAAGTTTAAATGACCTCAATATAAAAAACCCTTTCAAAATTAATTGGAAGGGTTTTTATTTAAATTAAAATTCAATACTTATTCCTTAATAAGCCTTTTGGTTATCTGCCCGTTTTCACCTTGAATAATTACAAGATAAGTGGCGGCAGCCATATCAGAAACATCAATTGTTTTTTGAGTTCCCATACTTCTAAGATCAATTGTTTTTACCATTCTTCCTCTTAAATCAAAAATACTTAGTTTTTCAAGAGAAAGACTTTGTGGGTTTCCAATGGTCACAATATTCTTAGCTGGGTTTGGATACATTTGTAAGCTTCCAATGTTGGCATTGTTATTACCAACGCCTAAGACACTTTCAATAGTAAGTTCAAAAGTACACGTTGAAACATTTCCATATTCATCTTCCGAAGTTAACGTATTTGTATAAACTCCATCAGACAATGGTGTACCAGCAACAGGAATTTGAGTTGTTATAGTAACTGGATCGGTACAATTATCAATAGCAGTTGCTTCACCAGTTGCAAAATAATCAGGAAGAATGTAGAAAATATTACCTGGTCCTGGATCAACAGTTTGATTAGCTGGACAGGTTAAAACCGGTGCCAATAAATCTACAACCGTAACTACTGCAGTACAAGTGCTTAAATTACCATTAACATCGCTCGTAAAAACTTGTACCGTTACTGGGGTTGCAATATCCGCACAGCTACATTCATTGATATCAACTGCCACTGTTGCAATTCCGCAATTATCGGTATTACTTGCAATTACATCATTAGGATCTAGCATCGCTGTTCCGTCGGGACCAAGTTCCAAAGTGAAATCTTGACAAACAAGTACTGGATTTGTATTGTCTTCAACTGTAACAATAGCGGTACAGCTGCTTGCATTTCCATTAACGTCGATTATTGTTAGCACCACTGTATTATCACCAATATTTGAACAATCAAAAGTATCGATATCTAAATTATAGGTGTCTATTCCACAGGCATCTGAGCTTCCGCCATCAATGTCATTTCCAGAAATTGTAACAGTGCCTGTTACAGGATCCAATTCAACCGTTATATTCTGACAAACAGCTACAGGAGCAGTTACATCTTCAACAGTAACAATTGCGGTACAGGTATTTGAGTTTCCGTTCACATCTGTAATAGTAAGGATAACTGAATTGTCACCCACATCGTTACAATCAAATGTACTTTGACTGATTGTTGTTGTCGCAATTCCACAATTATCGGTAGAACCTCCGTCAACATCTCCTGGCGTTATTGTAGCATTTCCTGTTGCATCCAATTGAATTGTAATGTTTTGACAAACCATAGTTGGCAACTCATTATCAATAACAGTGATTGTAAAACTACATACAGTTGTATTTGCGCCATCATCCGTTGCTGTAAATTCAACAGTGTTTACTCCTACTGGGAAATTACTTCCACTTGCAAGACCAGCTGTTTGGGCAACAGTTACATCACAATTATCGAAAGCAACTGCACTTGGGAAATTCACTACTGCGCTACAAATACCTGTGTCAGTATTGACTGTTATGTTTGCAGGGCAAGCTATTGTTGGTGGAAGATCATCTTCTACCGTAACTACAGCTACACAAGTACTAACATTTCCATTTACATCTGTTACTGTTAGGGTAACATTATTTGGACCGATATCCGTACAGGTGAAATCTGAAATATCAATAGCAACAGTATCAATTCCGCAGGCATCTGTACTTCCACCATCAACATCAGCAGCAGTAATTGAAACATTTCCTGTAGCATCCAACTGAACGGTTATATTTTGGCAAACTGCTGTTGGAGACTCGGTATCATTTATGGTTATATCAAAAGAACAAGTTTGTACAGGGTTGATGCCATCGTCATACTCAAAGGTATTTGTGGTTGTTCCTACCGGGAATGTGTCTCCACTTGGAAGGCCCGCTGTTTGGGTAAGTGTTCCGCTTGCAGCCCCAAAAATAATATACCCAACCCATTTAGCACCGTCAAAAAACCAAGCCTGACCGTTTTCATAGGTAAATTGAAAATCAACAAGTTGCGGTGTAGTCTGCCCAACACTTGTAGATCCTGTAAAAGCACCACTTAAATCATACAAATGGGCTGATAGCGTAGCATTGTCATATAGAATATACTCATAACCCGGCACACCTGTATATCCAACAGTATACTGCTTATAATTTGTGCCCGCCGGGATTCCTGTTAAAATATCGGTTCCTACAGTCGCACCAGTTGTTCGATTAACACGTGTAATGGCTCCAGAATTGTAATAAATTATTTCATTACTATCATAATTAAAATCACCACACGATTGTATATCAGGCTGATTTCCTGCCTGTTCTGGATTAAAGCCTGATACAGGACAATCAGCGCTTAAAATTAAACTTACAATACCAGCAGAGTTATAACCGTTTGCTTCCGCTTGATTTAACAAAGGATTCCACCAAGCCCCTCTAAAATCAAAATCAGCAGTAATAGTACTTATAGAAGCTCCTGTTGTGCCATCAAAACATTGTATTCCCATACCAACACTACCTCCCCCATTCACACTATAATATCTATCTGCAGTAGGATTGTAGCATAAACTAACGTTAGCTCCTCCACCATTTGCGTTTGAAAGAGTGAGTCCAGGAATTGCGATAGCTAAAGGACCAGAACCACCGCAACCAGAAGGAGAATCAATTGTATAGGTTACAACAGCACCGCAAATTCCTGGGTCGTTATCTTGGATAATATCAGCTGGACAAACAAAAGGCCCTCCACCTCCACTGCCAATAACATTTACAATAGCCGAGCAGGTTGATATTGCTCCATTATCATTAGTTACCTCAACAGCAATAGTATTTAAACCTGTGTCTGAACATGTAAAACTTACAGTTGCTGCCAATGGGCTTCCTGCAAGTACAGTATAACCACCGCAATCAACAGTAACGCTAAACAATAAATCTTCAGCATCTACCGTAGCGTTTCCGCTACCATCAAGAGTAACATCCAAAATCGGGGCTGTAATTTCATAATCGTAGTCTACTCCCCAACTGTTTATTGTACCTAGATCTGCTCCAGCATTATCAGAAACTATAAGCTCCCATAATCCCAAGGTGCTTTCACCGTCAAATATTGATAATGCGTTATTTGGAATAAATGAACCATTTATTGTCGGCACAGAACCAGCACATACAGTTTCAACAGGAGTTGCCGCTTCGTCATCTAATGCAGCAACAATATTATTGCCCGAACATCCATTTCCTGTAGTTGTTCTTCCGGGCCTGTCAATTATTGTTGCAGTTGTTCCTAAGGGAGATCTTATAGTTACAATTAGATCGCCTATCCAAGTATGTGATATGTTTAAATTGACATTTAAATCTGTAATGGAAACATTTTCGGTAACATTCATAGTTACCGTTACACCAGTGGGATTACCATCTGGAATTGCGATTCCTGGGCTGCTAGACTGTGAACCAGTCATTGGCACATTTCCAGAACCCATACATATAATTTCTGGAGGATCATTTGTAACATTAATGTTATCCGTTAAAGTCGTTGGTGCTCCCGAACATAAATCATTAACTATATATGTAATTGTAACTAAACCTGGGCCTCCCACAGTTGGATCAAAAGTAAAAGTTGTTCCATTTCCATCGTCTGTTACACCGACACCGCTGTAAACGCCACCCGTTGGGTTTCCACCTGAAAGGCCTGTTTGAATTCCGTCAGAAATACAAACTTCGTCAATAACATTTAAACTTGAAAAATTTGGTGGCAAATCAAAAGCTTCAGTACCATCAGTCTTGCTTCCAGAAGAGCCTTGAATTGCACTAAAGCCCAAACCTCTTCTGGCAAAAGCGTCCCAGATTGCACATTGATTGGCACCACCGTAAATTGCCATGTCTGCAGCTAAAATAGCATCACGCCCGTCAACAAAACCTGGTTGGCTAGCCTGTAGTTTTAGACCTTCAGTAACTAATGTCAAAGAAATGTTGTTTCCCCCAGTTCCATTGTATATATCTGGATCAAAACCATGGTCGGCGATTAACTCCCAAGTCATTTCCCATAACATTTCTGCCCATACCGAGCCAACATCATGTGGAGCAACGGCTGTTTTAATAGCGTCATAAGTATGTGGGTTAACACCAAAATTAGTACTATATGGATAAACTCTAATACCTGGACCACCAGGATCACCTATCAACCAAGTACCAACACCACGTGCATTAGGTCCAGCATCTCCAGTTTTCATTGTAAGCATCAAACCATAATAATCGCTCCAGCCCTCGCCCATTTGTTCTTGGCCTCCCAAAGTGCTCAATCTATTAGAAATTCCATGTCCATATTCGTGAATTATCACCATATTGTCTAAATCGCCATCTCGTGAATTACAAACGTACATTTGCATGCGCGCCTACTTCCATCTCCAGGAGTAGAAAAGTTGGCATTACAAGTTCCTGATCCGTCTTGGGCTTCTGCGTTTACTGGGTCATTACCTGCCCCACCGTTTCCATAATTATTTTGTTGAAAGTTTCCACTAGCTTCATCAAAACCGTATTGATAGGTTACATCGTGAATTATGTTTGTCCAATAAAAAAGATTGGTTATAGCTGCATTTTCAGATTGATTTGCCCCACTGTAAACAGTGTTTAATACGAAATCAAACACCAGGTTTCCGCCCGGACTAAATGCATATTTGCCATCTGGATTGTTATTTGCATTGTCATCATCAATATGCGTCTGTATTGTTTCCGCGGGTATTGGTAAACTCAGCCCCATCAACACCGTTTGTGTCATGCCATCCAAAAGGTGATGCCGTAAGATTTTCAGGATTTGCTACTAGCGTTCTAGTTCCATAATTTGGACTTTCAATAGGCATAGCATAAACTCTATAACTTGCAGCCGGGGGTGGAGCCATAGTTGATGTTGAAACTGAAACATTTTTAACCGGCTTTTCCATTGGGCCAATGAAAGCCGTCGCTTTCTCCTGTGCATGAACGTGACTTTCGTGATCTCCTAAAATATTACAGGAAACAGTCCAATTATCTTTATCTATAATTTTTCCGGTGGCATCAACGTGAAAATTCCACCAATCTGATGAAGTCTTTTCAGCAATTGAAAGCTCTCAAACCAATTGAGTGCCAACGCCCTCTCTATAATAGTACATTAATTTGGTCGGAATATCTTCGGAAGAGATTCGAGCTTTATTGAAAACAGCGGCTTTATTTTTGCCGCCGACACTTTTAATCTCTTGTAAATTGGAAATTTTATAACCCATCTGGTTTGCTACGGAAGTAATAGCTGCGCGAGCAGTAATGCCTTGCGAACTATTTTTTAAAGTTGCACCAACATCCGATAGAAATTTATTGTGCTCCATTAAAACTTTTCCAGTTTTGTCAATATGCACGCCAGATTCGGTTCCGTAAACTTCAAGACCATTTATAGCCTGTCTTAAATAAACGTGACGAATACCACTGATACTGCTAACGTGTTCCTTTGTAATTACATAGGAATCGCTTTTTTGGATAATGAGATTATTCAGTGAAATTGAGGAAGGTTTTGCAGCCAAATGTTTTGACTCCTTTTCTTTTTCTTGATTTTTGTTTTGCGCCGAAATCTGAATTACCAGCATGCAAAACAACATCAAGAGAAGTTTTGATTTTTTCATTTTGAAATTTGATTAAAGTTAGTTGTGATAAATTTAGAATAAAATCATAAATATCAACTACTTATATAATTTAATTTCAAATTAGTTTTCATTATAAAAAAATATAATCAAAAAAAAAGCCCCCCTATTGGGAGGCTTTGTCTTAAAAAACTGTTGCGTATATTAAAGTACTTTTACGTTAACCGCGTTCAATCCTTTTTTTCCTTCTTGAAGATCAAATTCTACTTCGTCACCTTCACGAACTTCGTCGATTAGGCCTGAAATGTGTACAAAATGTTCTTTGTTGGTTCCTTCTTCAGTTATAAAACCAAAACCTTTGGTATCGTTGAAGAATTTTACTGTTCCTTTGTTCATTGTATTTAAATAAAAAATTAATAATAAGTGGCAAAGATAATATTATAATTGAGAAATAAGCTTTTTAAGATTGTTTATTTTAAAAAGCTAAAAATTTGAAGCATTATTTAAAAATTAACACTTCAATTATTAAATATTTAAATTTAACCCATTCACCTTTTACTTATTTACAACTTTTCTTTTTTTGCTTTCTATTTTGTTATTCAACCATTCAGGATAATTCTCGGCATTTTCCGCTTCAAGTATCGTTATTGTTTGTTGGGTTTCTGTTTTTAAAAGCTCTTTTTGTTTTTTGTTTAAAATTTCCCCAGCGGTTTGCAATCCGGAATACCCTGCTCCAGCAACACCGTGGCTCACTGTACTGGCGCCACATAAATACAGATTCTCTATTTCGCTTTTAGCTTTATATGCAAATGGGCCTATTTGAGTGAGTTTCTTCTCTGTTCCATAAACACTTCCCCTAGTAGAATTAATATAATATTCATTGGTTATTGGCGTCCCCAATTCTTTGTGAACAATGCTTTTGCGGATATTCGGCACAACTTTCTCCAATGTCTTTATCATCTTTTCTGTGAGCAATTTTTTAAGCTGAAGGTATTCTTGGGAGCGAGGTTCTTTTTCGTTTTTAAATTTTTCAAAAATTTTATAATCTAAATATGTAATTGCCTCTATACTGTGATGTTTCCCATCAAAACTGGAAGGGTCTTTTAAAGTGGTGCAGCTAATAAACATTCCGGGGAATGCTTCATCATTACTGATATTTGGCAACATCATTTTTTCATAAACCAAATCCATATCTTCATTGGGCATCAACCAAATATTTCCAGAATCAATTCCCGCTGCTTTCAAATCCATAGCTACCGTTAGAAACAGCATAAGCGAAGTACATGAATACTTAGTGTTATCTAATTTTTTCCTCAATCTTTTGCTCAAATTTTCTGCGCCAACCAAATTGAGATAGGTAATATTTGGATCTGCATTTGAAACAATTCTATCTGCAAAAATCTTCTCTCCATTTTCCAATTCTACACCAATCGCTGTTTTTTTATTTTCTCCTTTAAGTAAAATTTTATTGACAGCTCGCTGTGTCTTTATCACGCCGCCATTACTTTTTATCGCCGTGGTCATTGCTTTCACAAGGGCGGCCCCGCCTCCAGAAGGATAAAAACCGCCACTAAAGTAATGGTCCATAACGGCACAATGCAACGGAAAACTGGCTTTTGCTGGTGCAAGTCCGTGATCGCCAAACTGAATATTTAAAATCTTTTTGAGTAGCGGATCTTTTATGTGCCAATCAATAACACGCTTTAAACTGAAAAGCGCATACTTGCCCATATTTTTGGTGCGAAAAGGTATGGTCAAATGCTGCCAAAACCCCTCAATATCTGGAAGCAATTGCAATTCCGCACTTACATTTTTAACAAGTTTTAAATACTTTTTTATGTTCTTTTCTTCCTTCGGAAATCTTTCAATCAGCGCTGCAACCAAGTCTTCATAATTTCCAGGATAGTCAAAACGTTCTTCGCCAATATAAACATGCTCATAGGCCGAAGGATTCATTCTGAAAAAAGTAAGGTCGTTCGCAATTCCTAAAGCCTCGTAAAGTTTTGCCGTGGACTGCCCTTTTTCCAAAAGACCAACATAATGTACGCCCGGAGTAAAACGATGCCCATTTAAATAAAAACTATGGCACCAACCACCGGGAACATCGTGCTGTTCCAAAACCAAAACTTTTTGGCCAGCACGCGATAAAACAATGGCTGCCGAAAGTCCGCCAACGCCGCTGCCTATAATGATTGTATCGAAATGATTTTCCGTGTAATCAGAAGAAGTACTTTTCAAGCTATAGTTTTGTTTAAAAATTTTTAATCGAATTTAAACAAATCTATGGTTTTCTTCAGAATGAAATACGGGAATTTGAAAATTTCGAGAAATTACAAATCAACTGCGATTTGATTTTTCAGAATATCCTCAAAAGTTTCTCTTTTGCGAATCAAATGTGCTTTTCCCTTATACCAAAGCACTTCTGCCGGACGGTATCGGGAATTGTAATTGCTAGCCATTGTGAAGCAATATGCCCCAGCATTGTGAAACGAAAGTATATCACTTTCGTGAACTTCAGCAATTCTGCGATTGTTGGCAAATGTATCTGTTTCACAAATATATCCTGTTACCGTGTAAAAACGATCCCTCCCGTGCGGACGCGAAACATTAGCAATTTCGTGTTGCGAGCCATAAAACATTGGTCGAATTAAATGATTGAAACCGCTATCAACCTGTGCAAAAACTGTGGAAGTTGTTTGTTTTATCACATTTACTTTTACCAAAAACTGTCCAGCTTCACTCACTAAAAACTTGCCCGGCTCAAAAGCCAATGTTAGTTTTTTTCCATATTTTTTGCAGAAATCGTTGAAACGTTTGCTCAGTTTTTTTCCGAGTTCTTCCACGTTTGTTTCAATATCACCGTCTTTATAGGGAACTTTGAAACCGCTTCCGAAGTCAATAAATTCAAGATTGTCAAAATTTTCAGCAGCGTTGAAAAGTATTTCCGAAGCATAAAGGAAAACATCGATATCCAAAATATCGCTTCCAGTATGCATATGGATTCCGTTAATATTCATCCCTGTATTTTCAACAATCCTTTTCAACAAAGGCATTTGGTGGATGGAAATCCCGAATTTACTATCAATATGTCCAACTGAAATGTTTGCATTTCCACCCGCCATAACGTGCGGATTTATACGAATGCAAACCGGAGTTTTGGGATGTTTTGTCCCGAATTGCTCCAAAATAGAAAGATTATCTATATTAATCTGCACTCCAAGTTTTGCGGCTTTTTCTATTTCTTCCAAAGAAATTCCGTTGGGAGTATAAATAATATTTTCAGGTTTTGCACCGGCTTCCAAACTGAGCATTACTTCTTGAATGGAAACAGTATCCAAACCAGCACCCATTTTTACCATCAGTTTTAAAACTGAAATATTTGAAAGCGCCTTTACCGCATAATTTATCTTCAAACTCTCCACCTTTTCAAAAGCGCTGGTTAAACGTTTATACTGCTTTTCAATTTTAGCGGCATCATAAACATAAACAGGGCTTCCGAATTCTTGGGCAATTGCCAAAAGGTCTTGATTTTTCATCGTCTTTAGAATAAATTTTTTAAAAAATTAAGGCGCAAAAATAGGGATGAATCCCGAATTACTTCATTAATAAACACTTAATTTTTGATTTTCTATAATTCTTTCAAACTTTCAGAAGGAATGCCTTAAAAAACATTAGCGCATTCCTATGACATTTGTTATTTTTGCAATCCATAAACACGCCTACCCGCCAAAAGGGAGGGTACAAAACCGCTATTATGAATTTACACGAATATCAGGGAAAAGAAATTTTAAACAGTTTTGGCGTTGAGATACAGCGCGGTATCGTGGCGAGCACTCCAAAAGAGGCAGTGGAAGCCGCAAAAAAACTTACCGAAACAACCGGAACGAGCTGGCACGTAATTAAAGCCCAAGTTCACGCTGGTGGTCGCGGAAAAGGTGGTGGTGTAAAACTTGCGAAAAATATTCAGGAAGTTGAGGATATCGCAAGGAAAATAATTGGGATGAACCTTATTACTCCACAAACTTCAGCCGAAGGAAAAAAAGTGCACCAAGTTTTGGTGGCTGAAGATGTTTATTATCCTGGCGATAGTGAGCCGGAAGAATATTATATGAGCGTACTTTTAAACCGCTCCACCGGAAGAAATATGATTATGTATTCAACCGAAGGTGGGATGGATATTGAAACCGTTGCCGAGGAAACCCCACATTTAATTTTTACTGAAGAAGTTGATCCAGCCGTTGGCCTTTTAGGATTTCAAGCGCGAAGAGTTGCTTTCAACCTTGGTTTGAGCGGAAAGGCTTTTAAGGAAATGACAAAATTTGTTACTGCACTTTACAAAGCATATAGCGAATCTGATTCTTCTCTTTTCGAAATAAATCCAGTTTTAAAAACCAGCGATGATAAAATTATTGCTGTTGATGCTAAAGTAAGCATTGACGACAACGCACTTTATCGCCATAAAGATTACGAGGATATGCGCGACAAACGCGAAGAAAATCCAGTGGAAGTTGAAGCAAAGGAAAAAGGCTTAAACTATGTAGATCTTGACGGAAACGTGGGCTGTATGGTAAACGGCGCCGGACTTGCAATGGCAACGATGGACCTTATCAAGCAATCTGGCGGGGAACCTGCAAACTTCCTTGACGTTGGTGGAACTGCCGATGCCGAAAGAGTTGAGGTTGCTTTCAAATTAATTTTGAAAGACCCGAACGTAAAAGCAATCTTAATAAATATTTTTGGCGGAATCGTTCGTTGTGATCGTGTTGCACAGGGAGTTATTGATGCCTACAAAAACATGGGAACTATTCACGTTCCAATCATTGTACGTTTACAGGGAACCAATGCTGATATCGCAAAAAAATTAATTGACGAGAGCGGTTTGGACGTTCAAAGTGCTATCGAATTTCAGGAAGCTGCAGATAAAGTTAAAGCAGTATTATCTTAAAATCATTAACCTACATAAAAGCCCTTGGCAACTTGCAAGGGCTTTTTTTTTGAATTTTAATTATGGAAGAGAAATCAAAATCTTTGTTGAGTGATTTAATAAATATGGTGATGGCCGACGGAAAAATTAATAGTTCCGAAATTGAGTTCATTCAAAAACTTGCAAAGCGAATGGACATTTCCGATAGAGAGGTAATTGATCTTTTTGAAAATCCGCAACCCTCAAAAATTGTATTTAGCGAAGTGGAAAAAATAACACACTTTTATAAATTGATTTTGATGATGAATATTGACAATGAAACCCACGAAGATGAAATGGTTGCTTTTAAAAAACTTTGGATTAAAAATGGGAATCCGCCCTATTGTTGCCAATCAAATTCTCAGAAAAATGAACACCTACGAAGATAAAATCGTGCCTGCAGACGAGCTTTTGAAAATCTTCAAAATATACTACAACTAGTCTAAAGTTCTTTTATCAATCGCGTCAAAGTCTTTATCCAATTCGAAGGATTTTTTTGCCTGCTTCAGCAACGTTTGCATTTCTACTTTTATAATCTCGTGATAATCCTGTTCGGCAGCTGGTTGTTTTTGAAGATATTCCAACATCCACAATAACTTTTCTACCATTATTGGGTCGTGTGAACAATAGGTTCGCAGCGATGCCATTACATTATAAATAAGTTCCTTGAAACTAACTATTGCCAATTTCAATATAGCTTTTTCATTTCGAACAATAATTCCATTATCTCTTTTCTGCATTCTCAAAGCAAAAAGCTCGGTCAAATAATCAACTGCATTAATAGCAGTTCCGGGATCATTTATTCCCGGTGACATTGCCTTTACCGCAACCTCCGTAGTTTGTTTAAAAGCCAAGATATAGTTGTCTTCAATCAATTCGCCACGGGCAAAACTTATGTTTGAAATAATGGATTCCAGCTTTTTTTCGTCAAGTATTTTTTCCGATTTAATAAAAACGGCATTCTTCAAAACGAATAATCCCTTTGGAACAGTTATATAGATTTTCGTTTCTTCCTCTTCACAAATATCAATTATGTTTTTTGTAGAAATATTCTGAAAATACCCGCTTCTGCCAGCTTTATACTCATACCAATTTTCAGTGTTTGGAAATGAATATTGTTTTCCCTCTTCAGATTTTATCAATTTTTTGAGTCGCTTTTCTGCATCGCCAAAAATATTTTCCAAAATATTATTGATTTGTATGCTTTGTGAAATATTATGTATGAAATATATAAAGGCAACTAAACAAATAATTGTAAAAGCAATCCCCAACAGCACCGAAAAACCGGGAAGTGTATATTTCTTTTCGCTTGGTTCTATGGAAAATAGCGTAAAAATATTATAGAGAATCGTCGCCAAAAAAATGCCGAGAATAAATTGATGCCTTCTATCGCTAATCAATCCCGGAAGCAACCGTGGGGAATAGTTATTTGAAGCCTGGCTCAATAGCAACATAACCATTGAAAAGCTAAAAACCATTAAAGAAATGAGTCCACCCAAGCAAGCGCTAAGCACTGTTAAAGCCGTATCGCCATCCTCAACCATCAATAGTGGAAATACATCCATTATTCTTCGGGAGATTCCGCGTTGCTCCAAATAAATCATCAATAGTGCAGTGAAAAATCCAGAAATTGCTAGTAATGTGGGATAAAAAGCTATTTTACTTTCAACGGTATTGAAGAAATCAAATAGTCTCGTGAAGATTTTTTTCATAGTTAAAATTAGTTCAATTAAAAGTAATCATTGCGCCATTGATATTCCTAAAATTTAAATAAATATTGATATTTTAAACAATAGAGCAGACAAAAAGTCATTTCAAAATAACTAAAAACAGACACAATGACTTGTTTCATAAAATGGAATTGTTATTGACTATTGTACCGTATAATTAATAAAATAAACATTAAAAACTTTATATATGAAAACAGTAAATAGAAACGGTATTTGGTTACCAGGACTTTTGGATAATCTTTTTTTGGACAACAAACTTGACGCGAATAACAATTATGAAACATTTAGCATTCCAGCGATAAATATCATTGAAAATTTTCCGAATTTTGTGGTCGAATTGGCTGCGCCTGGATTGCAGAAAGAAAACTTCACCATTGGCATTGAGGAAGATACGCTGAAAAATCTCTTCAAAAAAAGTGGAAGAGAACAACGAAGAAACAAACTCCCGCTTCAGAAAAAGAGAGTTTAATTACAAGAGTTTTGAACGTTTTTTCAAGCTTCCAGAAAACATAAAAACTGAAGAAATTCAGGCCAATTACGAAAATGGGGTCCTTCGGATTACCCTTCCTAAAATGGAAGAAAAGAAAGTATTTAAGAAAATGGTTGAGATTTCATAATTGAAATTTAATTTGGTTAGTTAGTTGAAATGACCGCGTGCTACTCAATCGGTGCGCGGTTTTTTCATGGTACTAATTTGGGCCTCGCCTTCTTCTTCCAACAGTTCTACTTTGCTCCCGTTTTAAATTACGTTCTTCTTGTCTCTTTTTTTCTGGTTTTATTGTTTCAACCGGTTTTTGTCGGCCATCTTTTTGATAAACCTTTGAAAGTCCATCGCTGTCCTTTACAGAATCTCTTAGCGATTTCAGTTCTTCTGCAGTGAGATTGCGCCACTCGCCAACTGGTAAATTGCCCAATTCCAAATTCATAATTCTAATCCGTTGCAAAGCCACAACTTCATACCCTAAATACTCGCACATTCTGCGAATTTGCCTATTTAAGCCCTGAACCAAAATTATCCGAAATTCAAATCTACTTACTTTCTCTACTTTGCAACGTTTGGTTACTGTATCCAAAATCGGGATTCCAGCACCCATGCGTTTTATAAATTCATCCGTAACATGCCTATCAACTTTTACGATATATTCTTTTTCGTGCATGTTTCCAGCGCGAAGAATTTTATTTACAATATCGCCTTCATTGGTCAATAATAGTAAGCCTTCACTTGGCTTATCCAATCTTCCCACAGGAAAAATGCGCTCGGGATGGTTTATAAAATCGACAACATTATCATCAAAACGAGTGTCGGTTGTGCAAGTGATACCAACCGGTTTGTTGAGCATTATAAAAACTTCGGCAGTATTTTCAGTAATTAACTTGTTATCAACCCGAACTTCATCACCTGGCATAACCCTATCACCGAGCCCACTTTTTTCACCATTCACAGTAACACGACCTTTTTCAATTAAAGTGTCGGCTTCACGGCGGGAGCAATACCCGCTATCGCTAATGGCTTTGTTAAGACGGACTGAATCTGGGTGGTTCATTTTTTTTTGGTAAAGATACCATTTCCGAAGGTTAAAAGAAAAAGGTTAAAATTGATTTAAACAATCGTTTCAAACTATTCAAAAATTGTAGTTTCAACAAAAATTTATTTACAAATGGCCATACTAGGTTCCATCATAAAAACAGCTATAGACCTTCGCGGGGCTATTGTTTCAGAAAAATCTCCAGTTGAATCGCAAAAGGAAGTTTTAAAAAATTTACTCGAAAAGGCAAAAAACACCGCTTTCGGGAAATATTATGGTTTTTCAAAAATTCTGGAAGCCGAGGATATTCAAAAGTCTTTTGCTGAAAAGATTCCCTATTTTGACTACGCCTCAATGGAAATAGAATGGTGGAGCAAAACACAGGAAGGCTTGGAAGATATAAGCTGGCCGGGTAAACCAACCTATTTTGCGCGAAGCAGCGGTACAACCGGGAAATCATCAAAAAAAATCCCTGTAACTGATGAAATGATTGAGGCAATTAGAACCACTGGAATCAAACAGGTTGGTGCTCTTACTAATTTTGATATTCCATCCGATTTTTATGAAATGGAAATTATGATGCTCGGCAGCAGCACTAATCTTGAGGAACACGACCAATTTTTGGAAGGGGAAATTAGTGGGATCAGCGCTAGCAACATTCCTTTTTGGTTTCGCGGATTTTACAAACCCGGTGAAGAAATTGCGTTGATGGAAGATTGGGACGAAAAAGTGGAAACCATCGCCAGGCGGGCGCGCGAATGGGACATTGGTGCGCTTAGTGGCATTCCGTCTTGGATGGAATTGATGCTGAAAAAAGTAATGGAATATCACGACGCAAAAAACATACACGAAATTTGGCCTAATTTACAAGTTTATACCACTGGCGGAGTGGCATTTCAACCCTATGAAAAAAGTTTCAATCAATTGCTCGCGCATCCCATTATTGTAATTGATACCTATTTGGCTTCAGAAGGATTTTTGGCTTTTCAGAATAGACCGGAAACAACTTCAATGAAATTGGTTACCGACAATGGGATTTATTTTGAATTCGTTTCTTTCAAGCCAGAATATATAAATGAAGACGGCTCGCTTTCACAGGATGCACCCGCGCTAAGTCTTGCAGAAGTGGAACCGAATGTAGAGTATGTTTTGATAATTAGTACAGTTTCCGGCGCTTGGCGTTATTTGATTGGCGACACGGTTGCTTTTACCGATGTGGAAAAGGCTGAAATTAAAATCACGGGACGTACAAAATTCTTTCTAAATGTTGTGGGTTCTCAACTTTCAGTGAATAAAATGGAGGTTGCTTTATGCGAAATGGAAGAGAAATTTGACATTAAAATTCCTGAATTTACTTTGGCTGCAGTAAAAATCGATGGCGAATTTCATCATCATTGGTATTTGGGAACTGAAACAAAAATCAATTCCGAAGAAATTGCGGATGCTTTGGACGCCTCTTTAAAAGAAGCTAATAAAAACTATGAAGTCGCCCGTTCAAAAGCTTTGAAAGGCATAAAAGTGACAATTATAAATCCTGAGATTTTCCACGAATGGAATGCCAAAAACAAAAAGAAA
The DNA here is from genome assembly GCA_963716065.1 of uncultured Flavobacteriaceae bacterium. Classification (GTDB taxonomy): domain Bacteria; phylum Bacteroidota; class Bacteroidia; order Flavobacteriales; family Flavobacteriaceae; genus Aequorivita. Next base: position 2,986,262 of record OY970287.1, on the reverse strand, counting down.
GGCGGACAAGTGAAAATGGAAAAAGTGATGGATGAAGAAAAATTTGCGGCTTGGGAAGAATTTGTGAAAAGTCAGAATGAGTAGTGAGTAGTGAAATGTAACAAATCCCAAGTTCAAAATTTTGTAACCCTGAATAGCTTGTCCTGAGCGGAGTCGAAGGGCAGTCGAAGGGTCAATTCAACAATTAAACACCTCAACAATTAAACAATTAAGTTACTGTTGCTCCCCTACAATCTCAGGTTCTTCCTCTACTTTATTCTTGTTTATAAGCTCCATAACTTCCTCAGGTGAAATATATAAATTGCGGATTCGCTCTTTATATTTTTCTGAAAGGTGGGCATTTTCAAGAATGAAGTTTTTTGTGGTTAAAATGTAATCCCCCATTCCATGCTGAATGGCATACGTATCTGCAGCGCGCTCCACTTCCTTTATATGCATTGGGGAAAATAAATATTTCAGTCCGAAAAGTAGCATTCCCATATTGGTTCGTTCCCGGTAATCCATTACGTGCCCGAGTTCGTGACCAATCCAACCTATTTTCACATCCGAAGGAATATCCTTCATTATAAACTTCTCCCCATCAATCTGAATTTTTCTACTAATCAAAATAACGTATTCCCTATTTTCCTTCGCCTTAAAAAAACTAGAAAACCGAGGCTGCGCCTGCATTGTAGATTTTTTAATATTGTCCTTGAATTTGAATTCAATTTCAGTATCGTATAATTCGGGATAAAATAAAATAGCCTCAATAACCTCTTTTTTGATGCTTTCCGGAATAATTTTATTATCTAAATTGATATTTTGCGCTGTTACCATAGAACAGGTAAAATACAAAATAGCTAAAGTTAGATACGTTAAAGGCATTGTAAAATTAAAATTTAGGAATTAGGAATTAGGAATTAGCGAATAGAGAATAGGGATTTGGGATTTGGGATTAGAAAATTTTTGATTTTCATTATTGTTAAATTTTCATTTTAAACTTTTCGCTCTTCGCTTTTCGCTAATGGCTCTAATAGTTCGTCGTTCGTCGCTCGAAAATCAAACCTCCTCTAATTGTTTCTGAAAAGTCTTAATCTTATCCCGAAGCTTTGCTGCCATCATAAAATCTAAATCCTTCGCAGCTTTTTCCATCGCTTTGCGGGTGTCTCGGATTTTCTTTTCTATTTGTGGCTTTGTCAAATATTCGGTTTCGGCTTCTGCGGCTAAAGTTTCGGCGTTTTCAAAAGTATAAGCGGTTTGCTTCGATTTTGTCAAGGCGTTTTCAAAAGATTTTTTAATTGCACTTGGCGTAATGCCGTGCTTTTCGTTATAATCAATCTGCTTTTGTCTTCTGTATTCAGTGCCGTCAATCGTTGCCTGCATACTGTTAGTTATTTTATCGGCATACATAATTGCTTTTCCATTCAGGTTTCGCGCGGCGCGGCCTACGGTTTGGGTTAGCGAACGATTACTTCTTAAAAAACCTTCTTTATCGGCGTCCAAAATTGCTACCAAAGAAACTTCCGGTAAATCCAGCCCTTCCCGCAATAAATTCACACCGACCAAAACATCAAAAATACCCAAACGCAAATCCTGCATAATTTCCACACGTTCCAAAGTATCCACATCACTGTGAATATAGCGGCAACGGATGTTTACACGCGACATATATTTCGTCAATTCCTCCGCCATTCTTTTGGTCAAAGTAGTTACCAAAACACGCTCGTCTTTTTCAACGCGCAATTGTATTTCTTCCAACAAATCATCAATCTGGTTTAGGCTTGGGCGCACTTCAATCGGTGGATCGAGCAAACCGGTTGGGCGGATTATTTGTTCCACATACACTCCCCCGCTCTTTTCCAATTCGTAATCCGCGGGCGTTGCGCTTACGTAAATTACTTGGTTTTGCAATGCTTCAAATTCTTCAAACTTCAACGGACGGTTGTCCATTGCGGCTGGTAGTCTGAAACCGTATTCCACAAGATTTTCCTTTCGGGAACGGTCGCCGCCGTACATTGCTCCCACTTGGGGAATAGAAACGTGGCTTTCGTCAACAATCATTAAATAATCCTTCGGAAAATAATCCAACAAACAGAACGGGCGCGTTCCGGGAAGACGCTGGTCCAAATAACGCGAATAGTTTTCAATCCCACTGCAATATCCGAGTTCCCGAATCATTTCGAGGTCGAAATTGGTGCGCTCGTCCAAGCGTTTTGCTTCCAAATGTTTTCCTATTTCGCCAAAATATTCCACCTGTTTTACCAAATCGTCCTGAATGGCGTGAATTGCTCCCTTCAAAACATCAGGCGAAGTCACGAACATATTCGCGGGATATATATTCAATCGCTCGTACTTGGCTTTTATGTTGTTGTTCAACGGATCGAACACTTCAATTTCCTCAATTTCATCGCCGAAGAAATGGATTCGGAAAGCATCATCGGCATAACCGGGATACACATCTACCGTATCTCCTTTTATACGGAAACGACCGTGGTTGAATTCTGCCTCGGTACGCGAATAAAGGCTTTGCACCAAACGATGCAACAATTTGGTTCGGGAAATAATCTGCCCTTTGTGCAAATCGATTACGTTTTTCTGAAATTCGGCTGGATTGCCGATACCGTACAAACACGAAACCGAAGAAACCACAAGCACATCCCTCCTGCCCGAAAGCAAGGACGAAGTGGTGCTGAGACGCATTTTTTCAATCTCTTCGTTTATGGAAAGATCTTTTTCTATGTAAGTTCCGCTGCTCGGGATAAAAGCTTCGGGCTGGTAATAATCGTAATAGGACACAAAATACTCCACCGCATTTTCGGGAAATAGATTTTTGAACTCTGTGTAAAGCTGGGCGGCGAGTGTTTTGTTGTGCGCCAAAACCAAGGTTGGCTTTTGCACTTGCTGCACCACATTAGCAACCGTAAAGGTTTTTCCGGAGCCGGTTACACCTAAAAGGGTTTGGTATTTTTCATCGGAATTTAAGCCGTTTACCAACGCTTTTATTGCTTGGGGCTGATCGCCGGTGGGCTGGAATTCGGAAGCTATTTTAAAATTCATTTGTTCTTTTTCAATGCCCTACAAAGGTAGCGAAAATAGAAGTGAGTATTTAGTAGTGAGATTTTAGAAGTTTTATTTTTTTGGGTTGTTCACGAGCGAGACGCTCGCGCTAGCGGAGGGCCATTTTCTTTTAAACGGTTTTTCTTCTTCAGTTCTATCTCTTTTGCTAATGTTTTGGGCAATGAGTTTTTTGACATATCGACGCCTGTAATAAGTTCCATATCAGCGATAATATCTTGTTGGAAGTCCTTTACAAACTCCAGTTCTTCAATGCGTTCCTTTAATTTTTTAATCTCATCGTTTTTACTCATACCTGTGTTTTGTTGTACCAAAGTACTGTATTTTCTCAACCAATAGGTAATTGTAGTTCTGGGAACATCATACTTTTTAGAAGCAAAGTTTGTGGATACTTGACCGTTCAGGATTTGGTCAACGACTAAAAGTTTAGTTTCTAAAGTTACTTTTTGATAGCTTTTTTTTCGCCAGTGTTCATTTTGTGTTTTCATAAGTGACTATAATTAAATGATTAATTTTTAGTCAACCTATTTCAGGAAAGTACAATTTTCTAATTGGCTACAACGTGTTTGTGTATGGATCGTTGCGTGTTAAAGCACGAACCATTCCAAGTACAAACCTATGTGAAAATTCCGCAGGAATTTTCCAGATGAAAACAGTCCCAGCAATGGTTTATACACGGTGTTGGCAGTAGTTTTTATTCTGCCGTATTTATTTTCGTTTTGTTCAGATTTTCGGGTAAAATTTCTTGAACCCAATAAAGTTCAATAAAGATTTCGAGAAAGTCTATTGTATTCTTAAAATCTTGTCTGTCAATATAAATTTCAAGTTCAGATAATTCAAGAAGAAATAATTTTAAATGTTCTTCTTCATTATTCTCATCATAGTCTAAATAATCCATTAAAAAACAGACATACTTTTCTGCACCTAAATCTTCGTTTTTAGCGACCCAATGTTTTAATTCAGAATGAGAAATCTTCGATTTTATGATATTCAACCATTTCTTGTTCAAAATATTTTTCTTTTCGATGCAATTCCGAAATCTTATCAAGAGATTCGTATAAATCCAAAAACCTTTCTTTATCGGTTGGCTTTCCAAATGGTGGAAGTCGGATTACCGAACCATCATCAATTGTGAAAAGATGTTGGCTGTAAACAAAAGCATATGTCTTTTTATAAAAGTCGGAATACGTTAAAAGCCACCATTCAATTTTTGAAATTGAATTAACTTGATGATATAGTATTTTACTTGACTGTTCAAACATTTAATCTATGTTCCAATATAAATCTGGGTCGCCATCAAAGATGTCATTAATCTGTTCGTCGCTGAAGCCGGCATAATCTTGAGCGTATGAACCATTGTAATCCTCAAAAGTTTGCCTTTTATAATTTTCCTCTCTCATTTGTTTATAAATTTCATCTTTTGCTGGGTGAGAATTTCTATATATTTCTTGTTCTGATAGTTCATTCGGCATTAATATTTCAATTGATATTAATGTATCTCCGTCTTTAGTAATTCCTGAATTTACACCCTTTATAAATCTCAAATCTTCACACATCATCGGTAAATTACCTATTCCAAATCGAGGTTTCTTGATATGTTTCACACACTCTTTTGAAACTCTAATTAGATATAAAGCATCTTCTTTTTTTAACCACGAAATCAAACTTTCAGAATTATTCTTGCAAGTATTAAATCTCATTTCTTGGAAAAGTCCCGACCCATTTTGACCTTCTGGAATACGAGGAAAGTCCAAATAAATTTTGAAATCTTGCATATTTCTTAATTCCTCAATTTCTCTTTTCATTTTTAGTTAATTTACTGTTTCAATGCTATTGTCAAATTACTGCCAACGCGTTATATAATAACTTTTATCACTGTTATCCTGTAAATAATTCAGGATATCGAAAGTTTTTTATTGCTGTTATCCGTAAAGATAAATTTTTTAGTCGGAAAGAAATGCTAGATTCAATTAACAAGTGCAACAATTGGATTTAAATTTAGTTAAAAATACTTCGTTTGGAGTTTTATATCCCAATAGTTTTCTTGGCCTACTGTTTAACTTACTGATAATCATATTGATTGTTCTGTGTTCTATGGTATTAAAATCTGTTTTCTTTGGCAAGTATTGCCTGATTAGCTTGTTGCTGTACTCGTTAAGCCCTCTTTGCCAGGGCGAATAAGGGTCTGCAAAGAAAAAATCCGCATCCAGTTTTCGAGCTATTTTTTGGTGTTCTGTAAATTCCTTTCCATTATCTGAGGTTATGGTCGTTACCAGTTCTTTGAAAGGGGAAAGGAGGTTTATCATCTGCTTTTTGATGGATGCTGCTTTTGTACCATCGGTCTTGGCCATCAGTTCGAATTGGCTTTTGCGCTCGGTCAGGGTCACTATGGCCGATTTATGGTTTTGGCCAATGATGGTGTCGACCTCCCAATCCCCAAAACGCCCCTTTGCATCCACTATTTCGGGACGTTGGCCTATCATAACCCGGTTGGGTATCTGTCCCCTTTGGTGTTTTCTGCTCAATCGCTTTTTTCGCCACCTTCGGGCGGTGCGCAGATGCTTGTACAAAAGGCCTCCCTCTGCCTGGTCCTGGTAAATGTACTGATAGATACGCTCGGTACTGACCATAGGAATCCCTTCCAGATCGCACCTTCCCTTTATCTGCTCAGGGGACCACTGCTCTTGGGTAAGCTTTTTGTCTATATAGTACCGCATACCGTCATCAAAGACACGGTGCTTATAAGCTTCTTTCTTGCGTTCGTTGCTTGCCATAATGGCATAATTGGCATTGTAGCTCCGCTTTTTTCCATTTCGGTTCAGCTCTCTGCTTATGGTGCTTTTATCCACACCAAGCTCTTTGGCAATTCTTGTTTGGCTAAAACCTGCTTTCAGATAACTCTCAATTTGGTATCTTTGAGAGTCGATTAATTGGCTATAATTCATCGGCATCCAGTTTTTATAAAGATGGGAAAATTAATTTTCCCATCTTTTTCAACTGTTGCACTTATTGTTTGAACTTAGTAATTACATTTTTTTCTATTAGGAAAAGGTAGTAATAACAAATAAAAGCCTCCAAGGAGGCTTTTATAAAAATATGCAAAAATGAATTTTAAATTGCCGCAGCACCCGCAGAAGCAACAGTATGATCATTTTCCACACTGCTGCCGCTAACGCCAACTGCACCAATAACATCCCCTTTTTTGTTTTTCAGCAACACACCGCCCGGAAAGGAAATAAGTCCGCCATTGGAATGCTCAATATTAAAAAGTGGTTTGCCAGGCTGGGATAGTTTTCCTATTTCTCCTGTGGGCATATCAAAAAAACGTGCTGTTTTGGCTTTTTTTAGGGCGATGTCCGCAGAGCCCAACCACGCCCCGTCCATACGGGCGAAAGCAACTTGGTTTGCACCGCCATCCACCACGCAGATGTTCATTTTTGTATCAATTTCAGTTGCTTTTTTCTTTGCTGCGGCTATTACTTTTTCCGCTTGTGCCAATGTGATGTTCATTTTTTTATGTTTAAGTGTTTATGTGTTTAATCGTTTAATTGTCTCTTGCCTGAAGCTTATAGCTACTTGGAAGAAAGGATTTCAATTTTTTGGATTTGTGGCGCTTCGGAAAGCAATCTGTCGGCATTTGCCATCAATGCCTTTGCTATTTCGCCGCTAAGGTGCGCATCGCGACCTTCCTCATTTTCAAAAGTGTCAAAAATGCCGAAAGTGTTGGCGTCTATTTTAAAACTGTACCACGTAAGGGTTTTGTTTTCTTGTTGGGCAAGATCTACTGCGCCTTTTATAAATTGTTCTACTTCTGATTCCATTCCGCTTTTGGCTTTCAGAGTAGCCAATAATCCTAACTTTTTCATTTTCTGTTTTTTAAATTGTTACGGTTAAATATAACGAGCAGAAATTTAAAAGTCGTGAAGGTTGTGTTAAGCTTAGTAGTGAGTAGTGAGTAGTGACTAGTGAGTAGTGAGTAGTGAGTAGTGAGTAGTGAGTAGTGAAAAATATTGATTATTGATTATTGATTATTGATTATTGTTCATTGTTCATTGTTAATTGTTAATTGTTCATTGTTAATTGTTCATTGTTCATTGTTAAAGTTTTTTGCCTCAATCCATTTGCTCATATATTTTGTGCTTTGCAATGATTGGTGCTGAAGAATTTGGCCAAGGAAGTTTTGTTGGCGGTGTTTTTCAATGTTTTCAGAAAGTTGGCGGATTTGCTTTTTGAAATCTTCGGAAAAAAGTTGTTTTTGGAAACGTTGTTTTATGATTTCGAAACCGTTTTTTTGGGCTTGGTTCCAAAGTTTTTCATCGGAATATAATTTCACGGAAGCATTTATAAAATCCTCTTTTAAAGTTGTGATGCTTCCGTTAAAAGAAAGATTCCCGTGCATTCCCTCTGCTCCTACTTCCGTAGTTACCGAAGGTAAACCGAAACGCATCGCATCCAAAAGTTTTCCTTTCAATCCTGCGCCAAAGCGAAGTGGCGCCAATTGCACGCGATAGTTTTTCATTACAATTTCAACATCATCCGCCCAACCTTTAATTATAAAACCATCCTTTTTAGTATTAAGTTGAAGAATTTGCTGTGGAGCGTAGGCACCGTAAATATGAAGTTCAGCATTTGGAAGCTGTTTTTTTATTTGGCCAAAGTTCTTTTAATTGCAAAACGGAATCTACATTGGGAGTGTGCAACAAATTCCCGATTGCGAGAAAGTTTTGGCGTTCTTCAAACGAAGGTGTATTTTCAGAAATCGTTTCAACTAAAAATGGCAAATAATATAGTATTTCAGAGGAGATTTTAAATGTATTTTGAAGCAACTCCATTTCATATTCTGAAATGATTAGCGAAAGATCGCAACGTAAAATACTCGCCAATTCGCGCTTTGCAGTTTCCGAAAAAAGATTCGCTTCGGAAAAAGGTTTATTGTTTTTTACCATTTCTTCCGTAGCTTTCCGTAGAAAATGCAAATCCTCGGTATCGAGAATTTTTAAAGCATTCGGGCAATTTTCCGAAACCCGCCACCCGAATTGTTCTTCAGTAATGTAACGGTCAAAAATTACTATTTCGGGCTTTAATTCCTTTATAAATCCATCAAAAGATGAGTCATTCAAAAGAATGTTTTTTACTGAAATATGCTGTGACTCAAGATCAACGGTATTTTCAGAAATGGTCGCCGTACTGGCAAAAGTGATACTGTAATTCTCTTCCTGAAACAAATCAATCAACTGCATCATTCTGCTTCCCACTGCTGTAGTGCTGGGTTCTGGGAAAGTGTGACCGATTATTAAAAGTTGTTTCAAGTTTCAGGTTTCTGGTTAAAGGCTTAAACTTTAGACTTTGAACCTTAAACTAATTCAGCATAAAGATCAAAATCCTCAGCCGCCGTGATTTTTACATTGAAGAATTCTCCAGTTCTAAGATAACCTTCTTCGGCATTTATCAAAACCTCGTTATCCACATCTGGGCTGTCAAATTCGGTTCTGCCTACAAAATAGCTGCCTTCTTTTCTATCAATTACAACTTTGAATTCCTTGCATATTTTTTGCTGGTTTAATTCCCAAGAAATTTGGGATTGTATTTCCATAATCTCATTGGCGCGATCCATTTTCACATCTTCCGGCACATCGTCCTCAAGATTATAAGCGTGGGTATTTTCTTCGTGGGAATACGTGAAACATCCCAAACGCTCAAAACGCATTTCCTTCACCCATTGTTTTAGGGTTTGGAAATCTTCCTCGGTTTCGCCGGGATAACCAACAATAAGAGTAGTTCTGATTGTCATATCGGGAACCGCAGCTCTAAAATCTTCCAACAATTTTGTGGTCTTCGCTTTGGTAGTTCCGCGGCGCATCGACTTCAAAATTGGGTCTGCAATGTGTTGTAATGGAATATCTATATAATTACAGATTTTTGGCTCGTTGCGCATCACTTCCAAAACGTCCATCGGGAAACCCGTTGGAAATGCGTAATGCAAACGGATCCACTCAATACCTTCAACCTTTACAAGCTTTTGAAGTAACTCTGCAAGATTTCTCTTTTTATATAAATCGAGACCGTAATAGGTTAAATCCTGTGCAATCAAAATAAGTTCCTTCACGCCTTTTACAGCCAGTTTTTCGGCTTCAATTACCAAATCTTCCATCGGCGTACTTCTGTGTTTCCCGCGCATAATTGGGATTGCACAAAATGAACACGGACGATCGCAACCTTCGGCTATTTTGAAATATGCGTAGTTTTTTGGGGTTGTTGTAATTCGTTCCCCAATTAATTCGTGCCTATAATCAGCACCCAAAGCTTTTAAAAGTGCAGGAAGTTCAGTAGTTCCAAAATACTCATCCACATTCGGAATTTCCTTTTGAAGATCTGGCTTGTACCTTTCAGAAAGACAACCAGTCACAAAAACCTTATCTACCAAGCCTTCTTCCTTTTTTTGAACAAATTCAAGAATCGTGTTGATGCTCTTCTTTTGCATTTGCAATAAAACCGCAGGTATTTATCACCACAATATTGCCTTCCTCCTCGTGCACCACTTCTTTATTGTTGGCGCGCAATTGGCCCATCAACACTTCACTGTCATACACATTTTTGGAGCAACCGAGGGTTACAACATTTATCTTGTTCTTCTTTAAGGTTTTGGTACGCATTTTTAATTTGAATTTTTAAAAGTGTGCAAAGATACCATTAAATAAAATAAAGAAATCACAAATTGCAATTACTGTGAACTGCTACTGAACACTGAACACTGAACACTTTTTTTGAGTAACTTTACGCTTCTTAAAAACTCTTTCAAATGAAAAAAATAACATTCCTGCTGGCCTTTCTTTGCGCCGGCTTTTTGTATGCCCAAAAAACAATGACACCAGAGCTTTTATGGCAAGTGAAAAAAGTGAATCCGATTGGTATTTCCGATGACGGAAAAAATTTGTTCTATAAAGTTTCAACTCCAAATATGGAAGAAAATAGCTTTGATTCCAAATACTTCAAAATGCCAGTGAGCGGCGGAAATTATACCGAAATTTCAAAAGAAGAAGCAAAAGTTGCCGATAAAAACCTTTCCCCAAACGGACAATATCTTTTGATGAATAAAGCTGTTCCCGTTAAAAAAGTCATGGGAAAGGATATTTACAGCGACCTTCCAAAATCTGATGCTTACGTTTATACTTCGCTAGATTACAGACATTGGGACACCTATAACGATGGAAGCTACAATCACGTTTTTTACAAAGATGTGAAAACCGGCGCTGAGACTGATATCACTCCGGGCCAACCATACTACACGCCACAAGCGCCTTTTGGTGGCGATGAGGATTACGTTTGGGGACCTAAAGGTGAAAATATTTATTACGTTAGCAAGAAGTCTGCTGGAGTGGATTATGCAATTAGTACCAACACTGATATTTACAAATACAATCTTTCCGATAAGAAAACTGAAAATATCACCGAGGATAATAAAGGGTATGATACCCAGCCAGCTTTTTCAAAAGAAGGGGCTATGGCTTGGTTGCAAATGGCGAAGGACGGCTACGAGGGGGACAAAAATGATATTATTGTACTTAAAGATGGTGTGAAACAAAACCTTACTTCGCAGTGGGACGGGACTGTAAACGGATTTCTTTGGGCAAGCAACAATAAGGATATTTATTTTACTGCTCCGGTAGATGGAACCAGCAAATTTTTAAAGTTGACCATCCGGGAAAAACTAGAAAAATGGCAGTTGTTGAACAACTTTCGCAAGGACAATTTGACGTTACAGGAATTGTTGCTGAAAATAATGGCCAATTGATTGTTACTCGAACTGATATGAATCACGCTTCGGAAATTTTTTCATTCGACTTGAAAAACAAAACTTTCAAACAACTTACACAGGTAAATAATGATTTCTACGGAAAGCTGGATTTACCAACAGTTGAAAAAAGAATGGTAACAACCAAAGACAACAAGCAAATGTTAGTTTGGGTAATCCTTCCTCCCAACTTTGACAAAAACAAAAAATACCCAACGTTGCTTTACGCACAGGGTGAACCGCAATCTGCTTTGTCTCAATTTTATTCCACCCGTTGGAATTTCCAATTGATGGCTTCGCAAGGTTATATTATTGTTGCTCCAAACCGTCGCGGAATGCCCGGACACGGTGTTGAATGGAATGCAGATATTAGCGGGGATTGGGGTGGAAACGCAATGCAGGATTATCTGGATGCTATTGATGCTATTTCAAAAGAAACGTATGTAGATAAAAACCGTCTTGGTGCAATTGGCGCTAGTTTTGGTGGGTATTCCGTTTTTTGGTTAGCTGGAAATCACGATGGTCGTTTTAAAACATTCATATCTCACGATGGTGTTTTTGATACTCGCGCAATGTATGGAACTACTGAGGAATTATTCTTCGTAAACCACGATTTTGGTGGAGCATATTGGGAAAAGGATAATGCAAAAGCCCAAAAGGCTTTCAATGAATTCAATCCGATAACTTATGTTGATAAATGGGACACTCCGATTATGATTGTTCAAGGCGGAAAAGATTACCGTGTGCCAATTGAACAGGGTTTGGGTGCTTTTCAAGCTGCGCAGTTAAGAGGAATAAAAAGTAAATTATTATATCTTCCTGAAGAAAACCACTGGGTACTTCAACCGCAAAATGCATTGGTTTGGCAACGGGAATTTTTTAGTTGGCTGAAAGAAACGCTTTAAAAAGACGAAAGACATAAGACCGCTTCGCTGAAAGATTAAAGACTAAAAAAGCCACTAATTCACGAATACATATTAAAAATATTCGTGAATTAGTGGCTTTATATTATCCATACGGATTAAAACTGTCGAAAAAGTTCAAGAGACTTGTTTGGGAAAGATGGAATAGCAAAATTAATATTCCGTAAAAAATAACGTGAACTTTTTTATAATATTCTTTTTTATAGAAGAAGATTCCCAAGAAAAGTAAACCCAAAAGAAAAGGTATAAAAGAAATATATGGAAATGCCATGTATTTGTACATTCCCAAAGGCATCAACGGATTTGGAACTTTTTTTATAAAATACTCTATTATTTTAAAACTGTGATAACCCGTTAATCCTCCAATGTAAGCTACGAGAACCAACAATAGATATTTAAAAAAATTACTCGGGCTTTTAATTTCCTTATTTTCCATTTATCTGAAAAAAGAATCCACAAATTCAAATTTATTGAAGACCTGTAAATCCTCCATTCCCTCGCCTACGCCAATGTATTTCACAGGAATTTGAAACTGATCGCTAATGCCGATTACAACACCGCCTTTCGCGGTTCCGTCAAGTTTTGTAACGGCAAGTGAAGTAACTTCAGTTGCAGCCGTAAATTGTTTTGCCTGTTCAAAAGCATTTTGACCCGTAGAGCCATCCAAAACCAAAAGTACATCGTGCGGCGCGTCTGGAATAACTTTTTGCATTACGCGCTTCACTTTTGTGAGCTCGTTCATTAAATTCACTTTATTATGAAGACGGCCAGCAGTATCTATAATAACAACATCAGCATTTTGGGTTACCGCACTCTGTAAAGTATCAAAAGCAACACTTGCGGGATCGCTGCCCATACTTTGCTTTACAATAGTAACATCTGCCCTATCAGCCCAAATTTGAAGTTGGTCAATTGCCGCGGCACGAAACGTATCACCAGCTCCCAAAACAACTTTCTTTCCAGCTTTTTTAAATTGGTAAGCCATTTTTCCAATAGTTGTGGTTTTTCCAACACCATTTACGCCAACAACCATAATTACATACGGCTTTTTATTTTGGGGAACTTCAAAATCAGTGGCATTGCCAGAATCTATTTCGCTTAAAAGCCCGGCAATTTCTTCACGGAGAATTTTGTTGAGTTCATCAGTTCCCAAATATTTGTCTTTGGAAACCCTTGCTTCAATTCTATTAATTATTTTCAGCGTTGTATTAACGCCAACATCACTGGAAACAAGTATTTCCTCCAGATTGTCCAATACATCATCGTCAACTTTGCTTTTTCCAGCAACAGCTTTGCTCAGTTTGTCAAAAAAGGAAGTATTGGATTTTTCAAGACCTTTGTCAAGTGTCTCCTTTTTTTCTTTGGAAAATATTTTTTTAAAAAAACTCATTTTTCAGGTTTTGATTGTCGGTTGTGGGTTTTATGAAAAAACTTTTATATTTTTTCAAAGCAGTAAAAATACGAAAAGCCACCTTCGCAAAAAAGTGGCTTTTTCTAAATATTTAAAGCTGGTTATTTTTTGTTCAACCAGTCGTTTACCAATTCTGGAGCCATAACTGACTCAGTAAAAGTGTATGCTCCTGTTTTTGGCGACTTAACCATTTTTATTGCTTTGGTTAAACGCTTTGAACCTGTTTGTAACGATGCTACTGATTTCTTTGCCATGACTTATATTATTTAATCTCTTTATGAACGGTCATTTTCTTCAGGATTGGGTTGAATTTTTTCAACTCCATTCTATCCGGTGTGTTCTTTTTGTTTTTGGTAGTGATGTAACGTGAAGTTCCTGCTTTACCAGACTCCTTGTGCTCTGTGCACTCCAAAATTACTTGTACTCTATTTCCTTTTTTAGCCATTGTAACAGACTTTATTGATTATTGCAATTATTTAGTTAAAAAGCCTTTTTCGCGAGCTTCTTTCATAACCGCAGAAATACCTTTTTTGTTGATGTTTTTTATAGCAGATGCTGAAACACGAAGGGTTACCCACTTGTCTTCCTCTGGAATGTAAAAACGCTTCTTAAGCAAATTTACATCAAACTTACGTTTGGTTTTATTCATCGCGTGCGACACGTTATTTCCAACCATCGCTTTCTTTCCGGTAAGTTCACAAACTCTTGACATTTCCTTAACTTTTTTAAGTTATTTTAAAACAGGGTGCAAATGTAAATAAATCTTTTGTGATGTACAACAAAGAGAAATTAGTTTTTTGAAATTTCTTTCAGAAGCATTTCAAAAGCCTTATTTATAGTCTTTTCTATAACGCGATATCTGTCGTTTCCGAAGCTGAATTTTTCTGAAACAATTCTTCTCGGGGAAGCAATAGCAATACATACCGTGCCAACCTCATCTTTTCCATCACCTTTTGTTGGGCCTGCAATTCCCGTTGTTGCAATAGCATAATTGGTGTCAAAAATTTTGCAGCAATTGAGGGCCATACTTTCAGCAACTTCAATACTTACAACGGAATGCTTTTCTATTAATGACGCAGGCACGCCAAGTATTTTAGTTTTTAGCTCTGTTTTATAGGGAATAATACTTCCCAAGAAAAATGATGAGGCGCCTGCCTCTGCCGTAATATGTTCAGCAATAGCTCCACCGGAACAACTTTCGGCAAGGCTTAAAGTTTCATTTTTTTGATTGAGAATATGTGCAATTCTGCCTACAATGCTTGTTTCATCTTCATATCCAATTGCAATGTCTGAAAGCATTTCGCTCAAAATATCCATTCTTGAATTTATACTTTCTTGAAGAATTTTTTCATCAATTCCGCTGGATGATAGCCTTAATCGAACTTTTCCCAACGACGGTAAATAAGCAAGTTTTATTGTATTTGGCAAAGAATTCTCCCAATCCTCAATTCTTTCGGCAATCGCGCTTTCGCCCAAACCGTATGTTAAAAGCGTTTTATGATATATAAAAGGTCTGTTGAAACGTTTTATCACTCTGGGCAAAACTTCTTTCTGAAGCAAATACTTCATTTCATACGGCACTCCGGGCAGGGAGATAAAAACAGTATCGTCCTTTTCCATCCACATTCCGGGGGCGGTACCGTGCAAGTTCGTAAGAATAGTTGCTTTTGAAGGAACCATTGCTTGCTGAAAGTTTGCAGGCAAAGGTTTATTGAGTTGATATTTTTCAAAAAGTTGCTTTACGTTTTCAACCACATTTTGATCCTCAACCAAAATATCTTCAAAAAAATCACAGAAAGTCTGTTTTGTAATGTCGTCTTTTGTATGGCCAAGTCCGCCCGTAACTATTATAAGGTCCGCGTGTTTTTTAGCATCTCCAAAAGTTTGAAGAATGTGGGTTCGATCATCTTGTACAGAAGTGATTTGATAAACCTTTACTCCTATTTTGTTCAGCTCTTTTGAAATATAGGCTGAATTGGTATCAACGATTTCGCCAATGAGAATCTCATCGCCTATGGTAATAATTTCTGCAAGCATATTATAATTGGAAATCTTCTTTCAACTCGGCAAATACGAGATTTAAAGTTGTAACAACGTTTTCTAGGTGCGGAAGAACTGCGGCTTTACTTTTGGAAGTTTTGGACCACGCTTCAATGCTAGTGATATCCTTTAGTGCATCTATACCAAACATTTCAATATTTGGTTTCATTTTATGGGCAAATTGATACGCCAGTTCCCTATTTTCATTTTCAATTGCCTCCACCATGGAACGTAAGTCTGGAGGAATTTCATCCAAAAATGTTTGTGCTAATATTTCTAAAAAATCTTGATCACCATCGGCAATTTCACTAAGATTTTCTTTTGCGTAATGTCTTGTCATTCTATTTTACTTTTATGGAAAACATTTCTGTATCACCAATAAATCCCGTCAATACATCATCGGCTTCCACTCTCCCAACACCCGAAGGAGTTCCGGTAAAGATAATGTCTCCTATTTTCAGCGTAAAATATTTCGAAATATATTCGATTAAAGCATCTATTTTCCACATCATCAGCGTAGAATTGCCTTTTTGAACGGTTTTTCCATTCCTTTTTAAGCTAAAATTTATATCATTAATATCGCCAAAAACCTCTTTTTTCATAAAATTTCCGACAACCGCAGCTCCATCAAACGATTTTGCTTTTTCCCAAGGCAATCCTTTTGTTTTTAATTCAGCTTGCAAATCTCTAGCAGTGAAGTCAATTCCCAAACCAATTTCGTCATAATATTTATGTGCGAATTTTTGGTCGATGTGTTTTCCAATTTTATTTATTCTAACCAGCAATTCTACCTCGTGATGCACATCATTTGAAAACTCTGGAATGAAGAACGGTTGTTTATTTAGCAATATTGCGGTGTCGGGCTTTAAAAAAATGATTGGCTCAGTTGGTTTTGCATTGTCCAATTCTTTAATGTGGTCAGCATAATTGCGACCGATACAAATTATTTTCATCTAAAATTAGAATTTTGTGTTCAACTTTTGAAGTCTTATACGAGTCAAAACCTTTTTGGTGTAAAGCGGAAAATCCGCATTCAGCAACCAACCGAAATAGCCAGAATCCTTGTCCATAATTTCCGTCACTAAACTTCCCTTATATTTTCCGAAAGAAAAAACCTCAACACCATTTTCGTTATAACTTATGAAACCCGCGAAATCAGCATGGTCTCTATGTGAACTGAAATCTGCCAAAAAGTTGACATCGTTTTCCAATTCTGGATATTTGTCCAATTGCGATTTTAAAACCTCATACGTTGCATTCGTATCTGCAGCGGCGCTGTGGGCATCTTTCAAATCTTTGTCGCAATAAAATTTATATGCTGCTTCTAAAGTGCGCTTTTCCATTTTATGAAAAATAGTTTGTACATCAACCGAAAGAGCTTTTTTCATATCAAAATCTACTTCGGCGCGGAGCAATTCCTCAGCCAATAAGGGAATGTCAAAACGGTTTGAATTGAACCCCCCCAGATCGCTATCTTTAATAAGCGCATACACTTTTGGCGCCATTTCCTTAAATGTTGGTTCGTTTGCTACCATTTCATCAGTAATTCCGTGAATTGCTGATGTTTCTGCAGGAATGGGCATTTCAGGGTTTATTCGCCAAGTGTGGCTTTCCTTGTTTCCGTTCGGGAAAACTTTTAATATTGCTATTTCCACAATTCTGTCATTTGCCACGTTTACGCCCGTGGTTTCAAGATCGAAGAAACAGATTGGTTTTTTTAGGTTGAGTTCCATTGTTTTGTTTTGTTAGTCAAAGATACTTTTTATTGAAGTTTTGAAAGAAGATAAAAAAAGAAAAGGGGAATTTGAAATCAAAATCCCCTTTAATATTATAATGTGTGTGAAATTAAATTTCTGTATTTACATCCCAAGCTTCCAAATAATCGGCTACCTGTTTTACGAATTGCCCTCCCAAGGCACCATTTACAACGCGGTGGTCGTAACTGTGCGAAAGGAACATTTTATGGCGAATACCAATGAAATCGCCTTCCGGAGTTTCGATAACGGCAGGCACTTTGCGTATTGCTCCCAATGCCAAAATACCTACTTGTGGTTGGTTGATTATAGGCGTACCCATAATACTTCCGAAGGTTCCCACATTCGTAACTGTATAAGTTCCGCCTTGAATATCATCTGGCTTCAGTTTGTTTTCACGAGCACGGTTTGCAAGATCGTTTACAGCTTTAGTCATTCCCAACAGATTTAATCGGTCAGCATTTTTAATAACTGGAACAATTAAATTTCCATCTGCCAAGGATGCAGCCATTCCCAAGTTTATGTTTTTGCGTTTAATGATATTATTGCCATCAACAGCAATATTCATCATTGGGAAATCTTTCAACGCTTTCGCTACAGCTTCCATAAAAATTGGGGTGAAAGTAAGATTTTCGCCTTCGCGTTTTGCAAATCCGTTTTTCACTTTATTTCTCCAGTTCCAAACGTTGGTAACATCGCATTCCACAAAAGATTGAACGTGTGCGGAAGTTTGTGTGCTTTCAACCATATGGTGGGCGATCAATTTGCCCATTCTGGTCATTTCAATAATTTCATCTTCGCCACTTACAGATACCGGGGCTTTTGGTTTTGCAGCTTCTGAATTTTGTTCTTTTGCAGTTTCAGCAGTTTTTGTTTCAGCTACAGCTTGTGGTTTTGATGTTTCTGATTTTGCGGAAGAACGGTTTTCAACATAGCCCAAAATATCATTCTTGGTTACGCGACCTTCTTTTCCGGTACCGGAAATCCCATCCAACTCTGCTTGCGAAATTCCTTCCGCAGCAGCTATATTTTTTACTAACGGTGAATAAAAGCGATCTCCATTATTTTCAATTGGAGCTTGGGTAGCTTGTTTAGCTGTTTCAACTTGCTTTTCAACCTCCTTCACAGCTTGTGGCGCAGGAGCGCTTTCAGCAACAGGTTTTTCACTTGTATCACTTCCGCCAGAAATTTCAATGATGGCTATTGTTTGACCTACTTGAATTACATCATCAACATTGAAGAGTTTTTCAACCAAAACCCCATCAACCTCACTCGGAACTTCGCTATCCACTTTATCGGTAGCAATTTCAAGTACTGCTTCATCAGCCTCAATGGTATCGCCCACTTCCTTTAGCCAGTTAGTTAAGGTTGCTTCTGCAACGCTTTCGCCCATTTTGGGTAGTTTCAATTCAAATTTTGCCATAACATTTATAATGTCTAATGCCTAATGTATAATGATTAATATAGGTTTCCTAAACCGATGCAAAAATAGTTAAAAATTGTTCGCTTTGGGTTTCAAATTTCTTAAAAAATAACCACCGCGCCCTTTTCATCACTTTGGTCGCTTCCGATTATGAAATTACAACCTTGTGGACGTATGCGGAAAAGATTGCCCTTGCCTTTTAGTTGTTTCATCAATTTAAAAATTTCTTTATAGGAAATATATTCAACATCAAAGACCAAAAAACTATTTTCAAGGGAAACTTGAGAGTGCATATTTTTAGAAACCATTTGAAAAACAGTTGCCGTAGTTTCGGAGAATGTTTCAAGAAGCTCAATGTTTTCAGTGAAAAAATAATTTCTTTCAAGTTTTGAAACTGTTTTTATCTTTTTATCTGAAGAAATCTTTTTTGCTGTTTTTGCCAACGCAACACCAGCAGTAACAGAGCTTTCCAAAAGAAAGCTTTTATTGAAATGCTTTTTATAGAAAATTTGCATCGCGCCATAAAAACGTTCAAAGTAAGCCTCGTCCTTTACAGTGCTTTCACCTTTATAATGAAGAACAGTAGTTTCCCCAAGATAATGGTTTTGATAACCAACTTGTGAAATTTTGTAAGACAGATCAATATCTTCTCCATACATAAAATAGTCTTCGTCAAAACCACCAACTTCATTATAAATGCTTTTTTTCAAGAACATAAAAGCACCAACTAAAACTTCAGCCTTTCCGTTGGAAGTCTCCAAAATATGGGATGCATAATATTTTTGGGTGAAGCCAGTAAGCTTTAAAAATGAAACTTTTGGAGTTGGCAAATTACGTTTGCTTTCCGGTAAAAAATTTCCTGTTCCATCCATCATATAGACTCCTAAGGCGCCTATATTTTCTGTACTTTCATAATATTTTATACATTTTAGAAAGGTGTCATCGGCTACAGCCGTATCAGGATTTAAAATGCAAAGATACTCTCCTTTCGCAACGGCGACAGCTTGATTATTTGCTTTGCTAAAACCTACATTTTCTCTGTTTTCGATTAAAGTTACGTTTGGAAAAAGGGTTTTCAGCATTTGGCAACTATCATCTTTACTGTCATTGTCTATTACAATGATTTCAGCATCCAAATTTTCAATTGCTTTTTGTACCGAAAGAAGGCATTGCTCTAAAAAATAGCGCACATTATAATTAAGAATTACAACTGAGAGTGTCAAACTATAAGCTTTTTAGTGATGATTCAAAAGGTATCCTGTGCAGAATACTGCGGCCCAATGTAACCTCATCGGCATATTCCAATTCGTCCCCCACTGAAATTCCACGGGCAATTGTTGTTGTGGTAATATTGTAGGGCTCTATTTGTTTATAGATGTAAAAATTGGTTGTATCGCCTTCCATTGTTGAGCTTAGTGCAAAAATAAGTTCGTTAATTTTACCGTCCTTCACTTTTTCAACAAGAGATGGAATTGTCAAATCTCCCGGCCTATTCCATCCACCGGGGAAATTTTTCCGCCCAAAACGTGATAGTGTCCGCGATACTGACTGGTATTTTCAATTGCCATTACATCACGAATATCTTCTACTACGCAAACCAATTGCTCATCGCGACGCGGATTGGCACAGATTTCACATAATTGGGTATCGCTAATATTATGGCAGTTTGCACAGAAATTTATGTTTTCGCGCATTTTTAATAAATTGGATGTCAATTTTTGAGTCTGTTCCTTGGGTTGTTTCAATAAATGAAGTACTAATCGCAGGGCGGTGCGCTTTCCAATTCCTGGGAGTTGGGACATTTCGTTTACTGCGTTTTCAAGTAATTTTGAAGAAAATTCCATAGCATAATACCAGCCGGCAAGATAAAAAAAATGCTTCAGAAAAAAGGTTTTCCTGAAGCATTCCTAATTATAGTAATAACTCTTAGTTTATTAGAAGTTTTTTTGTTGCAGTACCTTCTTCTGAATTTAAACGAACAAAATAGGTTCCTGTTGTAAGTGTTGAAATATCAACAGTATGCTTATTTGAAATTAAAGCATCTGCTTCAAAAATCAATAATTTACCAGTGATATCAAAAACCCTAATTTCAGCTTTCATTGTTTTTGGAAGCTCAATTGTAAATTGAGAAGTAGCTGGATTAGGATATATTTTCACATTGTTTTCAGAAATTAAATCATTCACTCCTGCAGTTCCAGTAACCAAAGGAGAAGCCCAAAGACCTCTTCCGTAGGTAGCTGCATATAGTTTGTTGTCTACGCTATTAATTTCCAATTCGTTTACATAAACGTTTGGTAAAAGGTTGCTGTATGGCTGCCAATCTGTAAAAGTATTATCAATATAATAAATTCCATAATCCATCCCTAAGTAAAGACCATCTTCACCATTGTTGTCCCATACCAAAGCAAAAGAACTAAAATTTGGAAGGTTTTTCTTGTAGCTAGTCCAAGTTGAACCTCCATCTTCGGAAACATATACACGCTCACTTCCTGTAGTTGCAACAGCAACCTTATCTGGATTTGTTGGGTGTATTGCTATTGAATTTATGCCACCTCCCGGACTCGTTATTTGTACCCAATTTGTATTACCACCATCTGTGGTTTTATAAATAAATGCCGATCTTGAAGCGTACATTACTTGGTTGTTTGAAGGAGCTATTTTTAAATTATTAAGATTTGCGCCCAAATTTTGGGATATTGACGTCCAAGCACCTCCAAAATTTGTTGATTTATAAACTTGGTTATAACCTAGATAAATAACGTTTTGATCAATTGGATCCTGTTCAAATGGTGTTACCCAGTTACCAGAACCGTTTCCTGGCTCATTAATGTTTGAGTAGGTATTACCACCATTTTGGCTTCTATATAATTGACCCTGTTGGGTGGTTCCATAAAAGAGATTAGGGTTATTTTTATCAATAAATGATTCCATACCATCAGCACCCAACCAATCCTTCCAGCCGGTAGCTTGAGTATAAAATGAAGTTCCATTATCCTGCGCTCCACCAGAAACAATAACATTAGCCGTTTGTGAAACACCAATTTTATAAAATTGACGAATTCCCATGCCAGTGGTTAAATCTTCATAATAATTTGCATTTACATTTCCGGTATTTGCTGCTTTAAAAATTCCACCATCAGTAATGGCAAATAAATTGGTTCCATAAAACTGAAGATCATCAACATCAGCGTGACAATAGCCAATATTTGCCGATGCAGCATTTCCTGGTATCCAATCTGAAGTACAAGAAAAGCTTACTCCTGCATTCATAGAGCGCCAAGTTAAAATTCCAGCAATATGAACTTCATCAGCATTTGTTGGGTTTACAGCAATACCCATATCGCGCGGGGCTTGGCCGCTATTATCATTACCCGAAGTGCTATAACCAAAGAAATTAAGACCTCCGTGATTTAGTTTTGTAAAACTCGTTCCGCTATTGGTGGAACTATAAAATGCACCGAATATTCCGTTAGCTGCCTCCAAAACATACACTACGTTTGGATCATCAGCAGATACACCAATCATCTTTGGACCTGAGGTAAAACCACCTATTGTTGTAAAACTTACGCCGCCATCAGTAGATTTATGGAATCCACTTCCAGAAACGTAAACAACTGATAAATCCCCAGGTTTAAATTCAACATCATAAGCTCTATTATCAGCTACGGGTTGGTTCCATGTTGCACCCGCATCTGAAGACCTAAAAATACCAGCGTTTTCAGCAGTTGCAAAAATAATGTTGGTATTTGATGGGTTTATTACAATTTTATTTACAACACTATTTCCAATTGTTCCCAAAAGGTTCCAAGTTGACCCCGCATCTGTAGATTTGAAAATTTTTCCGTTATTAGAACCAAAGAAGTAAGTATCTGAATCAGTTGGGTCAATCGCTACAGAATAAACCGATAAATTCGAAAAATAATCACTCAAAGGAGTCCAATTCTGTGCGCCGTCAATTGTTCTCCAAACACCGCCAGTATTAGCACCAGCTATCATATGGTTTATATCGCCTTCATCAATAGCAAGTCCAGTAATTCTACCAACCCCTGGATTCCAACCAGATGTTGCATTCCAATCTAAAGGGCCAAGTTCTTGCCAGTTATCTGTAAGTACAGTTCTATCTTGGGAAGTACTGTTTAAATATGCATTCCATTTTTCCAACTCATTTAAGCGTTCTTGGGTCGTTGGAAGATAACCATCCTCTCTTACCATTCGGAGTGCGTTATATTCCCATCTTTTGAATTGTTTATAGCCTGTTCCGCGTCCTTTGTCAGTATTCGCAAAATAAGCCTCAGCATTATCAATAATGTCCTGCACTTTATAGGTGCCAGCATCGATCATTTGTAGATATTCTTGAGCCTGAACGCCAAAAGAACCAAAAAAAAATGTAATAAGAAGTAATAGTTTAAAACGCATATTCATCAAAATTAGTGAGTTATGTAATTATTTATACAAGGTTTTCAAAAGTATTAAAAATTAAAATAGTGTGGTTACTAAACTTTGTATTTTTACCAAGTAAATATTTCTAAAACACTGTAGTCTTACACCTTATGCAACCCTTACACATACTGCTTTTAATTGCCGGCTATTTTTTAGTACTAATCTTCGTTTCCTTCCTAACTAATAAAGATGGAAGTAATTCTGATTTCTTTAAAGCGGGGAAACAGTCGCCGTGGTATTTGGTGGCTTTTGGAATGATTGGCGCTTCGCTTAGTGGCGTAACATTTATATCAGTACCCGGCTGGGTTGAGGCTTCAAAATTTAGTTATTTTCAAGTTGTATTGGGCTATATAGTAGGCTATGCGGTAATAGGAACCGTTTTACTTCCGCTGTATTACCGTTTAAATTTGACTTCAATCTACACCTATCTCGATGGAAGATTTGGAAAATATTCGTACAAAACCGGGGCTTCATTCTTTATTCTTTCACGGATTGTAGGTTCTTGTTTCAGATTATATTTGGTGGCGATTGTATTGCAAAGTTTAATTTTTGATCAATTAAATATTCCGTTTTGGGCAACGGTAACTATTACAATTTTGCTTATTTGGCTTTACACGTTTAAAAGCGGAATAAAAACCATCGTTTGGACTGACACTTTGCAAACGCTCTTTATGCTCGTGGCGGTAGGCGTTTCCGTTTATTATGTTTCAACAGATTTGGGCCTTTCAGGAAGCAAGCTCTTTACATTTATTGCTGATAGCGATATGAGCCAGGTTTTCTTTTTTGAAGATTGGAAATCAAGTGACCATTTTGTAAAACAATTTTTAAGCGGAGCCTTTATAGCTATTGTAATGACAGGACTTGATCAAGACATGATGCAGAAAAACCTAACCTGCCGCAATCTGAAAGATGCCCAGAAAAATATGTTTTGGTTTACCATTGTTTTGACTGTCGTGAATTTTGTGTTTTTGGTTTTAGGACTTTTACTCACCGTTTACGCTCAGCAAAATGGCATTGATGCCCACAAAGATCAATTGTACCCAACGCTAGCAATGATGAATGAATTCGGGATTGGCGTTGCCGTACTATTCATTTTAGGATTGATTGCCGCAGCATATAGCAGTGCAGATAGCGCATTGACAGCATTAACAACTTCTTTTAGTATTGATATTTTAGAAATCGAAAAAAAATATGACGAAGCAAAACAAGTGCGCGTTCGTAAACTAATCCATATTTTAATATCCATTGTGTTGATTTTAGTTATCATCATTTACAAATATGTAATTGCAGACAATTCTGTAATTTCCAAGGTATTTAAATTTGCCGGCTTTACCTATGGCCGCTGTTCGGGTCTTTATGCTTTTGGTCTTTTCACAAAATGGAAAGTGAAAGATAAGTTAGTTCCGATAATTGCTGTGGTTTCCGTTCTTTTATCAATTTTTATAAATCTAGCCTCACAACTTTATGTTTATTTCAATAATACCATTTCGTGGAAGGATGCTGAAGTTATGGCTGCAGATTTATATTATCAAGTTGGTTTTGAAATACTAATCATAAATGGAATTATCACCTTTATTGGTTTAGTATTGATTCGTTCCCAAAAGAACTAAAGTGCAGGCAACTTCAGTTTCAATATTCTTTTCGCGAAGCAATCTATAAAACTCCGGATTTTCAGTGCCTGGATTAAAAATGACGCGGCTTGGTTTCAGCGAAATTATATAATTGTAATATTCTTCCTGTCGCTTCGGGTTTAAATATAAAGTTACAGTATCAATATTTTCAAAATTTACTTTTTCCGTTGAAATATCAACACCTGCAACGATTCCTTTTTTTAAACCTACAGCCGCAACGGGATGTCCGTAAGTAACCAATCGGTTTATTGCAAGGTTTGAATAACGGCTGGGATTAAGGCTCGCGCCGATAACTAAAGTCTTTTTCATTTCTAGATGTTTTTCTGAAAAATACAATACTCATTTTCAACAATTCATAAATGTTCGTTAAAATGAAAACGCTGATGAAACATATTTAAAATTTGAGCGTCTATATAGTAGTTAAGATTTATTCTTTGCTGCGAAAATTTTTACGTTGATGGTTAGTGTTAATAATAGCAGTAAAGGTTCAACCCCGAAGTACTTACTTCGGGGTTGTTTTTTTTTAAACTCCAATGTTATTGTTGTGTTAAATTAAAAAATTAGTGAAACTATGGAGCGCTTTTCTTCGTCTATATAATGAAGTACCTAAAATTTCATTTTATAATTTATTTGAATTAGCCTTTAACGAATTATACCTTTTTTAGGTAAAAAAAAGCCTTTCACATTAGCTGAAAGGCTTTTTGTTTATTTTAAAATGACATTCCTTATCTAAGGTATTTGAGTGATTTAAGATTGCCGAAAGGCAAACTTAAATTGTATCGAAGCTACCATCTAATTATCGCACTGCCCCATGTGAAACCACTTCCGAAAGCGGCCAAAACAACCAAATCTCCTTCCTTAATTTTTCCTTCTTCCCAAGCTTCCGTCAATGCAATAGGAATAGAGGCCGCAGTAGTGTTTCCATATTTTTCGATATTGTTGAAAACCTGGTTATCCGAAAGTTTCATTTTATGCTGAATAAATTGCGAAATGCGCAAGTTTGCTTGATGTGGAATCAGCATATTAATATCCTGAACCTTCAAATTATTCGCCTGTAAACCTTCTTCTATAACTTCCGTGAATCGGACAATAGCATGTTTAAAAACAAATTGTCCATTCATATAAGGATAGTACGGAATATTTTCCTGCGGATTTTCAGCAATTATTTGCGGAACCCAATGAGCTGTGCTTGGCCCCTGTAATGCAAGTTCGTCTTTATGTTTCCCTTCGCTATGAAGATGTGTGGAAAGAATTCCACCTTTTCCAGTTTCATTTCTTGAAACAGTTGCAGCGCCGGCACCATCCCCAAAAATTACGGAAACGCTTCGGCCACGGTCAGTAAAATCAAGTCCGCCGCTATGGTTTTCGCTACCAATCACCAAAACATTTTTATACATCCCAGTTTTTATAAACTGATCGGCAACCGATAACGCATAAACAAAACCGGTACACTGGTTGCGAACGTCGAGGGGCAGGAATGCGTGCGCATGCCCATCATTTCCTGTACTTCTACCCCACCTCCCGGAAAATACATATCTGGACTAAGGGTGGCAAACACAATCATATCAATATCTGTTGGGGACAATTTTGCACGTTCCAAAGCGATCGTGGAAGCTTTTACAGCCATTACAGATGTTGAATTCCCATCTCCTTTTTTTATATGTCTTCTTTCTTTAATACCCGTTCTTTCCTGAATCCAAGCATCATTGGTATCCATTAACTTTGAAAGATCATCATTTGTAACCACATTTTCAGGTACGTAATAACCCAAACCGGTAATTTTTGAAGTGTGCATTTATTTCAATTTAAAATAGTTTGGAAAGATAAGTATATACCCCTTTTAAAGGAAACAAAACACAGTTTATATAGTATGCGTGCATAGCAAATGCAATGTTTCTTTTTTTGAATATCTTTAAGCCTCAAAATATAGAATATGAAAAAATGCCTTGTAATTATTACAATTTCTCTTTCCTCCGGCAAATTTTATAGCACAGGAAAAACTTACCTATCAAAAACCGCCCAAAGAAATTCTAGAACTTGTTGATGCACCCTTGGCGCCCGCAGTTTTAATGGATTCTAAAGGTGAAAATGTAGTTCTTATCTATCGCGACCAATATAAATCTATAGCAGAACTTTCAGTAACAGAATTACGTTTAGGTGGACTTCGAATTAATCCAAAGACAAATATTGGAAGCAGAACCTATTTTTATAATAACCTAAAGGTTAAAAAAACTAATGAAAATAATCCAAAACAAGTTATGGGTATTCCTGAAAACCCTAGGTTTTCTAACATAACAATGTCTCCGAATGAAAAAATGATGGCTTTTTTAAACACTACTGAAAACGGAGTTGAAGTTTGGATTTTAGATATTGAGAAAGCAACCGTAAGAAAGCTCGCAACTCATAAAGTAAATGCAAACATGGGCGACCCTATTAACTGGTTTAAAGAAAGCAATGCTCTTTTAGTTAAGTTAATTCCTCAGGATAGAAAAGAATTAATAAACACTTCTGAAGCAATTCCAGAAGGCCCAACAGTAACCGTGAGCGATGGTGAGAAAGCGCAAAACAGAACCTATCAGGATTTGCTTAGCAGCCCAAACGATGAATATAACTTTGAGCAATTAGCGCGCTCAGAAATTAAAAAGATTTCATTGGATGGAAAAGTTTCTGATTTTCTTCCAACGGCAATGTATGACGATATCGATTTTTCACCTGACGGCAACTATGTAATGGTAAATACACTTAAAAGACCTTTTTCTTATATAGTTCCGTACAATAGATTTCCTTTTGAAAGCAATATTTACAGCCGTGAAGGAAAACTGATCCAAAAAGTAAATGATGTTCCGTTAAATGAAGTTGAACCAAAAGGTTTTATGGCTACGCGAATGGGCAAGCGAAGTATGAATTGGCGTGCAGATAAACCCGCAACAATTTATTGGGCCGAAGCTTTGGACAAAGGCGATCCCGAGGTAAAAGTTGATTTCCGTGACGCCGTTTATGAATTAAATGCTCCCTTCAACGGAAAGGAAAGATTGCTTTTGAAAACAAAAAATCGCTATTCCGGTATCACTTGGGGTGATGATAATCTGGCAATTGCAACAGATTATTGGTGGGAACGATCCAAATACAAAAACCTATATTTTTAATCCCTCAAATGCTTCGGAAACACCAAAAATTATTTTCGACAGAAATTACCAGGACAGTTATAATGATCCTGGCAATTTTGTAACTACCCAAAACGATTTTGACGAAAGGGTGCTTGAAATGGAAAACGGAAATGCCTTCCTTATGGGCGATGGTTTTTCTGAAAAGGGGCAGTTTCCTTTTATTGATGAATTCAATTTAAAAACCCAAAAAACCAACCGCGTTTATCAATCTGAATATAC
Source organism: uncultured Flavobacteriaceae bacterium (assembly GCA_963716065.1). Taxonomy (GTDB): domain Bacteria; phylum Bacteroidota; class Bacteroidia; order Flavobacteriales; family Flavobacteriaceae; genus Aequorivita. The sequence continues at coordinate 2,958,408 of OY970287.1, read as the reverse complement.
AGATAAACTTGAAACCCTTAATTCAGCAATTGATATGAAGAAAGGGAAAATTTTGGTTAGAATTGAATCGCAGAATGAATATCCCAATTATTATTTCAGAAATTTTAAAAGAAGAATGATTTAACGCCAGTTACTTCATTTGAAAATCCTTTCAAGAGCATACAAAATGTTCAAAAAGAAGTTATTACTTATAAACGTGATGACGGTTTGGAACTCGAAGGCACGTTGTATTTACCAATTGGTTATGATGTGAAAAAGAAGGAAAAATGCCGATGATTCTTTGGGCTTATCCGCGCGAGTTTAAGGACAAAAACAGTGCTTCGCAAAGCACGACCAACCCTAATGAGTTTATCTATCCATATTACGGTTCGCCAATTTATTGGGTTACGCAAGGCTATGTGGTTTTGGACGATGCGGCTTTCCCAATTGTAGGCGAAGGAGATGAAGAACCCAACGATACTTTTAGAACGCAGTTGGTAGGCAATGCCAAAGCTGCAATTGATGCCGTTGATAAAATGGGTTATATTGATAGAAATCGGGTTGGTGTTGGCGGCCATTCCTACGGAGCATTTATGGTTGCAAATCTTTTAAGCCATTCCGATCTATTTGCAGCAGGAATTGCCAGAAGTGGGGCATATAACAGAACGCTAACGCCTTTTGGTTTTCAAAGTGAAGAAAGAAGTTATTGGGATTCGCCCAGAAACTTACAATACGATGTCACCTTTTATGCATGCTGATAAAATGAAAACTCCGCTATTGCTAATCCACGGAGAAGCAGATAATAATTCAGGAACATATCCGCTGCAAAGCGAACGTTATTTCAATGCTTTAAAAGGTTTGGGAGCTACTTCGCGATTGGTTATGCTTCCTAAGGAAAGTCATGGGTATAGCGCAAAAGAAAGCATATTACATATGCTTTGGGAACAAGATACTTGGTTGGATAAATATGTAAAAAACAAAACCGAAAACCCCGTAAATGTTTCTGAGGAAATAAAGAAATAAAAAAGGGCTCATTAAATATGAGCCCTTTTTAAACAACCTAACCAATTAAATAATAGAATATTTTACTTTTTCATAGCAATTAATATTCAATTATCTATTGTAAAGATACGTCACTTTGTTCATCAATATTGTTAAAGGATTAAACAAAGTTTTGTTAAAGTTTAAGCGTACTTTTTGTAATTATTAATCTTTACTTCGGTACCCAAATCGTTCATTAAATTGTACAATCCGAAAAAAGTTCTATTAATATATAGAAAGTGTTTGGAGCCACGATTACCGTTCATCTTTCTAATTTCAGTGTCTTTCGAATATTTCGCACTCAACTCTGCGATTTTTGAAAAGAATTCTTCATTCCAAAAATCGAAGGTTTCATTATGAAAAGGCTGAGTAAAAATACTCAACATTTCAAAAAACAATTCGGAAAAGAATTTTGTTTCCTCGGCGAATCTTCTTCCTTCAAAATTTCAAGGGCGTACATCTTTTCTAAAAACAATTCGGGATTATTTATAATATCAGGTTTTGCCAATTCAAAATACGGCACATAAAATTCCTCTGGAACTGTTTTTACGCAACCAAAATCTATCGCTATCAAATTAGCATTTTCATCAACCAAAAAATTTCCTGGGTGTGGGTCTGCGTGAACACGTTTCAATTGATGCATTTGAAACATATAGAAATCCCACAGCGCCTGCCCTACTTTGTTTGATTTCTCTTTATCTGTATTTGTTTTTGTAAATTCGGAAAGATGCACGCCAGTCATCCAATCCATTGTTATAATTCGTTCCCCTGATAGTTCTTTGTAATATTTAGGAAACTTTAAATATGGAATATTTTTACACGCTTCCGTAATTTCTTTACTTTGCTCAACTTCAAGTAAATAATTGGTTTCTTCCAATAATTTATTTTCAACTTCCTTAAAATATTTATCGCTATCCTTCCCTTTTATGTTGAACATTTTTATAGCCACGGGTTTTACCAAGGCAAGATCGCTACTTATGCTTTCCGCTACGCCGGGATATTGAATTTTTACTGCGAGATTCTTGCCATCTTTGGTAGCTTTATGAACCTGACCAATGCTTGCAGCAGCAACAGATTCTGCATCAAAAGTATCAAATAAACTTTCGGGTATATCTCCAAAATATTTTTTAAATGTTTTACGAACCAATGGCGCTGAGAGCGGCGGAAATTGAAATTGTGCTAATGAAAATTTTTCAACATATGCCTTGGGCATAATGTTTTTTTCCATGCTCAGCATTTGAGCCACTTTGAGTGCGCTGCCTTTTAAGTTTTTAAGGCCATCGTAAATATCTTCGGCATTGCTTTCGTTTAGTTCGTCTCTCGTTGTTTCAGAATTGACGAATTTCTTTCCGTAGTATTTCAAATAGTTACCGCCAACTTTTACGCCAGTGGTCATTAATTTTGAAGCTCTCTGAATTTTATTTGTGGGAATTTTATCTATCGTCTTCATTAAGCCATTTTTTCTTTCCACAAAAATTTTCCAAAATCCAACACACTTTCCAAAGGTTGGGTATCAAAAACATCAAAAATTGCACGAACCGATTTTTCAATTGCAACATCCGTATTTTCAAAACCTGCAGAATTATCATCCATCCAATATTTTAACAGGAAAAGTGTTTGAAGCCAAGCACCTTCTGAAAATATTACAACGGATTGCTTCAAAATTTTCAGCTTTTTGTCTTCATTATTTTCTCGAATCAATTCAGCAGCGAAATGTTTGATGTTTTTGCGAAGCCCTTTCAACTGGCTCAAGTTTTTCATCATATTGCGATGTTCCTTCAAACTGAAAAGAATATAGCTTCTATTTAATGTCAACAATTCAAAAAACGTATAGAAAAATGTTAGCATTTTTTCCTTATTGGAATAGCTGACGTAAGATTTATCCTTATTCGCCAACAGCATAGTTTGCTGATAGAATGAATTCCAGATTTCCATTTGCAATCCATCAAAAGAACCGAAATATTCATAAAATTCAGCTTCGGTAAAATTGTTCTCTTTGCAGAATTTAAATATGCTTAATGGCACTTTTTCCTTTGAGAGGACCCATTCCATATACGCCGAAATTATTTTCTGTTTGTTGATTATATTTTTATCAATAAGCTTTTTAGAAGCTGGGGAATTTTTATTTACAGTTGCCATAAGTGAAGTATTTAATTTTGAAATGTAACTCGAAATTTATATCGAAACACAAAGGTACGTACTGTTTAATTTTTTGGTGTTAATATTAAACAGAATGTTGTGTTAAAGTTTAAAACCATTATATCAGCATTTACTGTGACATAGTGTCAGCATTTTATTGCTTGGTACTTTATTTGACTATCAATTGAAAAATAATTCAATTAAGAAACAAAACTTCCTGTTTTACGGGAATGAACAATAACAATAAACACTACTAAAAATGAGCAAAGGAACTATCAATGTATCAGTGGACAATATTTTCCCGCTGATCAAAAAGTTTTTATACAGTGATCACGAGATTTTTCTTCGTGAGTTAATTTCAAATGCGACAGATGCTACTTTAAAAATGAAGCATCTTGCAAACATCGGGGAAGCCGATGGCGTGGAATATGGCAATCCAATGATTGAGGTGAAGTTGGACAAAAAGAAAAAGCAGCTTCGAATTATTGACCAAGGAATTGGAATGACTGCGGAAGAAGTTGAAAAATACATTAACGAAATCGCTTTCTCCGGGGCAGAGGAATTTATTGAAAAATACAAAGACAAAAACGGGAAGGAAGCTGGAATTATTGGACATTTCGGTCTTGGTTTCTATTCCGCTTTTATGGTGGCCGAAAAAGTAGAAATTATTACCAAAAGCTATAAAGATGTGCCAGCGGTGCATTGGGCGTGTGATGGTTCGCCGGAATTCACTTTAGAAAAGGCTGACAAAAAAGAATGCGGAACTGAAATAATTCTTCACATTGCTGAGGATTTTACCGAATTTTTGGAAGAAAGTCGCATTCGCGAATTGTTGGTGAAGTATAACAAATTTATGCCAATTCCAATAAAATTTGGAACCCGCACTGAAACACTTCCAAAACCTGAAGATGCCAAAGAAGAAGACAAAGCGCCAACCCAAGAGGTTGATAATATAATCAATAACCCAACTCCGGCGTGAACCAAGCAACCAACCGAGTTGGAGGATAAAGATTACAACTCTTTTTACAGGGAATTGTACCCAATGCAGTTTGAGGAGCCGCTTTTCCATATTCACTTAAATGTTGACTACCCTTTCAATCTTACAGGAATACTTTATTTCCCAAAGATGGGGAACGATATGAGCATTCAAAAAGACAAAATCCAACTATATCAAAATCAGGTTTTCGTAACCGATAATGTGGAAGGAATTGTTCCTGAATTTTTGACAATGCTTCGTGGTGTTATTGATAGCCCGGATATTCCATTGAATGTATCGCGAAGCTATTTGCAAGCAGATGGCGCCGTAAAAAAGATTTCAAGTTATATTACCCGAAAAGTTGCCGATAAATTGAAAAGCCTTTTCAACAGCGACCGTGAAGGTTTTGAAAAGAAGTGGAACGATATTAAAATCGTGATTGAATACGGAATGCTTACGGAAGATAAATTCTTTGAAAAAGCACAGGATTTTGCGTTGTACCCAATTGTTGATAATTCTTTCTATACTTTATCAGAATTAAAAGAAAAGATAAAAGGTAGCCAAACAGATAAGGATGGAAATCTAGTGATTCTTTACGCTTCAAATAAGGAAGAGCAACATTCTTACATTGAAGCTGCCAAGGAAAAAGGATATGAAGTACTGCTTCTAGATTCACCAATTGTAACGCATCTATTTCAAAAATTGGAAGGCAGCGAAGAGAAAATCTCCTTCGTTCGTGTTGACAGCGATCACGCTGAAAACTTAATCAAAAAAGATGATGAGCAAATTTCAAAGCTTTCCGATGAAGAAAAAGAAAGTTTGAAAGCATTCTTGGACGGGGTTATTCCGAAGGAAAAATTTAGTGTTCAATTGGAAGCTTTAGATAGTAATGCTAATCCGTTCATTATTACCGAGCCAGAATTTATGCGTAGAATGAAAGATATGCAAAAGACCGGTGGCGGTGGAATGTTCGGGATGGGCGGTTTTCCTGAAATGTATAATTTAATTGTAAATACCAATCACGAATTGGTAGGCGAAATTTTAAATACAAAAACCGAAAAGAAAAAAGAACGTTTAGTTAACCAAGCGTTGGATCTTGCTCGTTTGAGTAAAAATTTATTGAAAGGTGAAGAGCTTACAGCTTTCATAAAACGCAGTTATGAAATGATTAAATAAAAAAGTTAATTTTAAAATTATTTATAAGCCATTTCCAAATATTCGGGAATGGCTTATTTTATTGATATCTTCTCAAATTATTTTCTATTAAAAAGCATATATTTTATTTAACATAAAATTTTGATTATTCTATTAAAATGTGAATATTTTAATATACTTTAGTCCTTGAACTATAAATTAATTTAATTATGAAAAAAATTACTAAACTATTAACAATTCTTGTGTTTTGTTGTTTTGCGTGGCATGCATCAGCACAGCAATTAAGTGATGTGTTTCCCGTTTCTAAGGAAGCCCTAAAATCGAATACATATTCAAATAGTAATAATCGTGCATTAGAAGCAATTTATGAAACTACTCACGAAATTGTATCATTTGCATTTATTTCGCCTACAGCTTCCCAAGGGACAGGAGATGGAATTGCCATGGGTGGCACAAATAGAGTTATTCAAGAAATAACGGTCTCTTTATATGATGCTCCTAATTTATTAACACCTTATAGTCTTACTGTAAGTTTGTATACTGATTGTAGTTCCAATGGCGCTACTGGATCTGCCTGTGGTACTGGTCCTGGGGTTCTTATTCCAGGCTCAAGCCAAACAATAACTGTAACCCCCACAACACAAGTACATCAAGTTACTTTTTTATACACGGGTCTTAATGTTTCAAGTGAAACAGATAATGAAATAAGTATTGTTTTAAATGCTTCAAGAACAGATATTGGATGGTTAACTGGTGTTAGTGGCCGTACTGCAGGTTCACGAACTGCTGCCGAAATAGGTTTTGGCGTTGATGTATTTACTGTATGTGGTGCAGCTGGCGCAAATGGGTGTACCCGCTTTTTTGCGACCAGTACCCCCTAATCCAAAAGCTATTATGGACTTGAGAGTAAGAGCAGAAGCCGCTCCACCAAATGACTTTTGCGCTAATGCTATTACAATCACAGGAAACGGTACTATAAGCGGAACTACAGTTTTCGCTACTCCCGATAATGCTGGAACTTGTATAACAACTAATACATCTCCTGGAGTTTGGTATATGTTTACCGATACTTCTGGAATTGGTTCTTCAGTAACGATGGATTTATGTGGAGCTCCTTACGATTTTAAAATCAGTGTTTTTACTGGTTCTTGTGGCGCTTTGACTTGTGTTATAGGAGAAGATGACGATTGTGGCAATGACCCTTCTGTTACATATACAACAGATGGTACTTCCACATATTACGTTTTAGTACATGGATTTCTAGCTAATAATGGCCCATTTGATCTAAACGTTTCTGGATTTCCAATTGTTGTTATCGGAAACGCTCCAGTAATTTCTTGCCCAGCTGATATTGTTGCAAACAATTCACCTGGAACTTGTGGTGCTGTTGTAAACTTTGCTGGTGTTGCAATAGATGTTGAAGATGGAAATATTTCAGGCGACATTGTTGCTACTCCTGCTAGCGGAAGCGTTTTTCCAGTTGGAAGTACTACAGTAACACTTTCTGTAACTGATAGTGACGGGAATACTTCAACTTGTGATTTTGATGTAACAATTATTGATAACGAAAATCCAGTAGCTGTATGCCAAGATATTACAGTAGAAGTTGATCCAGTAACAGGAATTGCTTCAATCACTGCAGCAGATGTGGACAATGGCTCTACTGATAACTGCGGTATTGCTTCTATGACATTGGATGTTTCTTCATTCGACTGCTCAATGACAGGTCCTAACACAGTTACTATGACTGTTACCGATGATTTTGGAAATGTTTCAACCTGTACCTCTACAGTTACCGTTCAGGATACTACTGCACCAGACATCGTTTGTATTGGTGGTTTTGGAACTTTTACTGAAACAGAAGATTTTGAAGGCGCTACCATTCCAACTGGATGGAGTACTGTTATTGAAGTGGGATCTTTCGATTGGTCATTTGGCTCCGGTGATTTGCCAATTGGAACAGATTTCCCAACCAATGCAGCAATTTTTGATGATGATGCTGCTGGTTCAGGAAATGTTAACCTTGCAAGATTGGTGTCGCCAGTTTATGACTTAACCAATTCACAGAATGCTGAAGTTTCTTTCGATTATGCCTTTACTCCTATTGCAGGTGTTGGTGAGTTTGAGGTTGAGGTTTATGACGGTAGCGCTTGGCAACAAGTTTTATTGGTAACCACAACAACAAATCCAATAAACTCAGGACCAATTGATGTATCTGCTTTTGCAAATGTTGCATTCCAAGTTCGTTTCACTTACGACGATGGAGGAGAATGGGGATGGGATGTCTGGAGTTGATAACTTTGCTCTAAATTATGATGCTTCAACTGGAGGCGGTCTTGATGTTATTCTCGACGCAAATGGTATGGCTTCCGTAGATCCCAACGATCTTCTTACAACCGTTAACGAAGCTTGTGGATACACTGTTACCGCTGGTGGAGTTGGTGGAGGTACTATGGGCTCAATCACAACGGTGTTTAATACAAACAATGGTTTAGGGGCTAACGCTACCGTTTTTTATAACATAACTGTAGGAGCAAGTGATATTGAAATAACAGATCTTGATATAAATACTGATGCAACTACTGCCTTCAATTTAAGTATGTATACTTTGGTAGGTACTTATGTAGGTAATGAAACCAATGCAGCAGCATGGGGATCTCCAGTTTCTACTGGTACTGGAACTGGTGCGGGAGCTAATAACCCAAGTAATGCGGTTCTTGCAACTCCTGTAACACTTACCGCAAATACTACTTATGGTGTTGCAATTAATATGGATGTTGATGTGAACTATTCAGGAACTGGATCAGATCCAGCACCTGGTGCACTTACCTATTCTAACGCTGATGTAACTTTAAATTTAGGCTCGGCTGTTTCTGGATTATTTACGGGTACTCCTTTCTCTCCGCGTATTTGGAACGGAACAATCAACTATAGTATTGCTGCAAGTTCAGGCCTTGAGTTCACTTGTGCTGATCTTGGTCAAAACCTTGTTGAGGTAACTGTTACAGATGACAGTGGAAACGCTACAACTTGTATCGCAGTTGTTAATGTAATTGATGTAACCGCACCGGTTATCACTTGTGGCCCAGAACCAACAATTTCTGCTTCAACATCTGATAGTCCTGCATTGGCAATTGTTGACAACACTACCGTTTCAACAACGATAGATGTTACGGATGAGTTTGACATTACAGATTTGAATGTGGACCTAAACATTACCCATACTTGGGTGGCTGATATGATCATAACACTTCAATCACCTGCAGGAACACAAGTAGTAATATTTGATGGAGGAGCAGACGGATGTTCTGGAGATAACATCATCGACCTTTACGACGATGAATCCCTTAACGCCCTGTCTTGCGCCGCAACTGCAGATGCTTTCCCACTTGCAGATTACAGACCATCCAATCCACTTTCTGCTTTCGACGGCGAAAGCACAGTTGGAACCTGGACTATCTCTATTGAGGATACTGCAACAGGTAACCCAGGAACTTTAAACACTTGGAGCTTGATCTATTCATACGCCAACACAAATACCGATGTGGTTGTTGAATTGGGTCCTGATGGAACTTACGATATCGATCCTTACGATATCATCAGCAATGTAGTTGAGGCTTGTGGTATCTCTACCGCAGCTGTAGATGTGCCGACCGTGACCTGTGCTGACATAGGAACACCTATCCTTGTGACTGTATTTGTAACTGATGCCAGTGGAAACTTGGCTTCTTGTTCAGCAAACGTAATCGTTGTGGATCTATTGGGCCCAGAACTTACTTGCCCAGCTGACCAAACTGTTGATCCGGGAGCTGGTAACCTTTTCTATATCGTTCCTGACTACTTTGCAACAGGTGAGGCTATCGCTGATGACAACTGTACAGATCCCGTAACGGTAACAACCCAAGATCCTGCTCCGGGCTCTTCGTTATCTGATGGTACTTATACCATCACGATGACGGCTACCGACGAGTATGGAAACACTTCAACCTGTGACTTCGAGCTTACGGTTGAAACCATTCTTGGTACTAACGAAAACTCTTTGGATGCCGGTATTGCTTTATACCCTAACCCAGCGAGCAATATTGTTAACCTTGTGAACAAGACCAACATTTCCCTAGAGAAAATGATGATCTATGACATAAACGGAAAATTAGTTAACCAGACAAACCTTCGCTCAATGCAGGGTGAAAAGGCAGTAGATGTTTCATCTCTTGCTTCTGGAGTTTATGTTGTACAGATAATTGGTGAGAACGCAACCACTGTGAAGCGTTTGATTAAAGAATAATCCTTTATAGAGATTATAATAAAAAAGCCTTCTTATGGAAACATAAGGAGGCTTTTCTATTTTATAAAAATTGTTGTTAATGAAAACTTTAAAAGGAGTACTTTTAAAATCTAAAATCAAAAAATTATGTTACCCTGGCATCAATATCTTATGGGATTAGTTTATGTAATTGCCGGAATGAATCACTTTCGAAAGCCAAAAATGTATGAGCGTATTATGCCTCCCTATATTCCCGCACATAGCAGCATGGTTATGTTAAGTGGAATGGCTGAAATGATATTAGGGTTTATGATAATGAATAAAAATACCCAAGCAACAGTGGCTTGGGCAATAATAATAATGCTTGTTCTTTTCTTATCAGTCCACGTATATATGCTTCAGAATAAGAAAGCGGCGATGAAATTGCCAAAATGGGTTTTAATACTTCGTTTGCCGTTACAATTTGGGCTTATGTATTGGGCTTATCTGTATACTTAATTTTCTAACCAAAAATTTCATTAAGAACACTCGCCAATCGAATCCCCCCTTTTTGAAGTTGATTCCTTACAGTATCCATATATTCATACATATAATTATAGCCAAGTTTTTCTCCTATTTCTGTCTTCTTATAAATATCTTGACAAAGCGCGCGGCTTTCATACATCCAGTCCAAAACTGAACCTTTTTTTATTACATCTACTTGCTCTTTTGAAAGCACATCTGTATTTGCAGCCAGTTCTGTATAGCTCATATCATAGAAATCGATCATTTTAGAATCCCAAACTGTATGTAGGTTTGACCCATCATTGAACCAGCGCACCTGAAAATCATTTCCACCTTTATCTTCTTCTAAACCAATATGCAGTGGTTGATGAAGATCCCCAATAAAATGCGTTAACATTTTCAGATTAAAAATCTTATCCTTTTGTGAACTTTTGGGGTCTTTTAAAACAGAAATACATTCTTGAATGGCTTGAATTATATCACCTTTCTCACTTTTTGGATGGTTTTCATACTTTTCTTCAAAAGGGAAATTCACATAATGCTTCGGGCCAAAAGAATTATATTGGCGGTCACTCTTAATATCGTCTCCATAGTTTGCTACAAAAGCCAATGAATATCCATTCAACAATTTTGAAATTTCCTTATCGGCTTTTTTGCTTAAATATTTATCGGCAATTTCACCAACAACTCTATGGCCAGTTTTGCCCCAATCGTCTGCAGCGAAAAGACCATTTGAAAAAAGGGATACCAAAACTATAATTATAAATTTTTTCATCTTTTAAAAATATTATTTTGAAATAAAATCAATTCCGGCAAAGATAGCATCCTTGAAATAAAAAATGGATTTAAAACTTTTCAAAAGTTAAAAACAATTCTACTGTGATTATTTGCTATATTTAGTATTGTGCATTAATTTTTGAAATGCTAGAAATAGTAGAACTTGAGCAATATACTTCCTCTTTAATTGTTTATAAATGAGATTTAGTTTAAAAATATAATTCAATGAAATATAGCATTCTAATTTTTCTTTTCTATTTCGGAATTACAACTTCACAAAATAAAACCTTCAATTCTGAAGATTTAAGCATTACACCTCTAATTGACGGAACGCTGATAGTTCCAGAAACATCCGAAAAATTGCCGTTGGCAATAATAATTGGAGACAGCGGGCCAACAGACAGAAATGGCAACCAGCAAATGATGGTAAACAATTCTTTGCGTTTATTGGCGGAAGGGCTATTCGAAAAGAATATTGCATCATTTCGTTACGACAAGAGGATTGTGAAACAAATGAAAAAGAGAATTTTGGATGAGAGAAAAACAAACTTTACCGAATTTATAACCGATGCTGTGGCTGTTTTGGACTATTTAAAAAATGATGAAAGGTTTTCAAAAATCTATATTATTGGGCACGGCGAAGGTTCGCTAGTAGGAATGATTGCCGCACAAAATGGCGTTAATGGATTCATCTCAATTGCGGGTGCCGGCCAAGCGATTGATGATTTAATTGTAGACCAAATTACGAAAGATGCACCTGGATTGGCAGATAATGCACGTAACTCTTTTGACGATCTTCGTGCAAATGGCGTGGCATACAACTACAGTGAGGGAATTGCATCCATTTTCAGAAAAGAAATTCAGCCATTTGTATTTAGTTGGATGCAGTATAATCCAAATGAGGAAATCACCAAATTAGACATTCCCGTATTAATACTAAATGGCGATAAAGACATTCAGGTTCAAGTTTCTGAAGCTGAACTTTTAAAAAACGCGAAGCCAGATGCAGAATACAAAATAATTCCATACATGAACCACATCTTAAAAAAAATTGAGGGAAATGATTTGGAAAACAGTAAATCCTACAACATTTACAATCTACCCGTAATGCCCGAATTGATTAATACAATCAGCGATTTCATCAAAAGTTAAATTGATTTAAAAAATAATTGTATTTTGCATCCAAACCATCCGAAATGCAAGATATAACTGCCGAAACCTTACAAGACTCCACCCCCCTTTTTACCAATGACACTATCGTTTTTGGTATTTTAATGGTAGCCGTTGGCTTCATTTTTTATACATCATCCAAAAAAGAAGGTTTTTGGAAGAAATTCTACGGTGTAGTACCAGCACTTTTCATGGCCTATTTTCTTCCTGCATTACTTACTACTGCAGGAGTTATTTCACCAGAATGGACTTCTGTTTCGGAAACTGGCGAAGTTTCTGCAGGAAGTTCAAGTTTATATTATATGTCCAGCAGGTATTTACTGCCCGCCGCATTAGTATTGATGACACTAAGCATAGATTTAAAAGGCGTTTTCAATTTAGGTCCAAAAGCTCTTATTATGTTTTTAGCAGGAACTGCCGGAATTATTATTGGTGGCCCTTTGGCTGTTTTGATTGTTGGAACCATTCATCCCGAAGCCGTTGGTGGCGTGGGCGCAGATGCTGTATGGCGCGGACTATCAACATTGGCAGGAAGCTGGATTGGCGGAGGCGCCAACCAAACTGCAATGTTGGAAATTTACGGCTATAACCAAAAACTTTACGGAGGGATGGTTTTTGTAGATATTGTTGTTGCCAATATTTGGATGGCGATAATTCTTCTTCGGAATTGGGAAATCTGCAAAAATTGATAAATGGCTGGTAGCTGATACTTCGGCAATAGAGAGTTTGAAAGAAAAGGTTTCCGAATATACCAAGAAAATGGATAGAAACCCAACGTTGACCGATTTGATGATTTTAGCTGCAATTGCTTTCGGAACAGTAAGTTTTGCACACTTTGGCGCAGATATATTAAGTGCCTATTTCACCTCTGTAGTAGATGGTATCTCAAAAGGCATCACTAGAAACATATTTACTTTTTTAGATTCCAGTTTCTTTTGGATGATCACCATAACTACAATCATTGGGGTTTTGCTTTCATTTACAAAGGCGAAAAGCTACGAAGGTGCTGGAGCAAGTAAATTTGGTAGCGTCTTTATTTATATTTTGGTAGCGAGTATTGGAATGAAAATGGATTTGACCTTGATTTTTGATAATTTGTGGCTTATTGTAATTGGTTTAGTTTGGATGGCCGTTCACGCAGGAATAATGATTTTTGTTGCCAAAATGATCCGCGCACCCTACTTTTTCTTAGCCGTTGGTAGCCAAGCGAATGTTGGTGGGGCAGCTTCTGCACCTATTGTGGCTTCTGCTTTCCACCCTTCTTTAGCAACGGTTGGGGTTTTGTTGGCAGTTTTTGGATATGCCATTGGAACCGTTGGTGCAATTTTATGTACTGTATTGATGCAATTGGCTTCCGCTGGGTAAAATTTTCAAAAAAAATATCCATCTTTGCACTTCCTAAAAAAAGAATAAAATGCGCTATCTTCTTGCAGTAATAATTGTGTTGGCAGCCTTTATTGGCTGTACTTCAGAAACTGAAATGATGAACCTTACCGGCACCGTAAAGGGGTTGAAAAAAGGAACACTTTTGCTTCAAAAATTTGAAGATACAGTTCTTATTACCGTTGATTCTGTTCTTGTGGATGGTAATTCAGATTTTTCCTTTTCTGAAAAAGTGGAAAGCCCTGAAATATATTATTTATATGTAAGATTGAAAGATGGCACGTTGCGGGATGATCGCATTACTTTTTTTGCAGAAAATAGTGCAATGAATATTAAAACAAATCTTCAAAATTTTGGAAGTGCCGCAATAATTACGGGTTCAAAAAACGACAGTATTCTTAAGGAATATGACAAAGTAAAACAACGTTATATTTCTAGAAATTTAGAGTTGATTGAACAACGACTTAAATTAGGCACGAATAGCAAAAATGATTCTTTAACTACAGTTTTGAACCAACAACAAAATGCATTGGTTTCAAGTAAATACTTGGCAACCATAAATTTTGCACTGAACCATAAAGATTTTGAAATTGCTCCTTATTTGATGCTTAGCGAGGCATATAGTTCAAATATTAAATATTTGGATACTGTTTACAAAATACTTTCACCAAAAATAAAAGACTCCAAATACGGTAAGGAATTGGAGTCTTTTATTGTAAATCGAAAAAAACGGATACTATATTATAGCGCGTTAATTTTATCAATTAATTTTCTTCCTTTTTCTTCAAGTTCAACATTTACAGCTTGAAAATGCTTCTTTTTATTTTCAACATCTTTTTGGTTCACCTTTGTAATTAGTTCATCAAAAGTTACGATTGCCTCATCGATGATGCCTTCCGCTTTTTTGTTGTCTTTATCTGGATTGGTCAGTTCCCAAATGTAAACTGCCTCAATAATATCGCCCAAAACATAGTTTATGTCTTTTTTTAAATCTCTTACGTTTGCCATTTTATTCTTTATTTAATATTGGTATTATTTATTCTTGGTAATTTTTTAAATCGGGCAAAGGTACTAATATTTAGGGAATGTACACTTCCAAAAAGCTTGCGGAATTTGTATTAAATTTTATTTCAGACAATTGGGCTGAAATTCAAAATTGTTTCGCCCTTTTTAATTTCTTCAGAAAAACCATCAGTTTCAATTATAGCCGCACCTTCCAAACACATATATACTTTAAAAGAACTCATTTCGAGGAAATCACTACTGTAATTTTTCGAAAGAATAATTTTATTTACGGCAAAATAATCGGTCATCCCGATTGGAACAGGTATATTCTTTTTCTCCAAATATTCCATTTTATTGTTCGAAGAATTAAAATCAATCGCCCTTAAAGCCAAATCAATATGCAACTCGCGCATTTCCCCATTTGTGCCGGGTCTATCCCAATCATAAATTCGATAGGTAATATCTGAAGTTTGCTGAATTTCAGCTAACACAATCCCTGCTCCTATTGCATGTACCGTTCCAGGTTTTAAAATGAAAGCATCACCTTTGGTTACTTTCTCGTCTTTTAAAATTTCGGTAATTTTCTTTTTTGATAGTGCTTGCAGGTATTTTTTCTGGTTCATATTTTCATTGAAACCAAGTATAATTCTCCCATCATTTTCTACATCAAGAATGTACCACATCTCCGTTTTTCCGAAAGAATTGTGCTTTGTTTTTGCTAATAAATCATTGGGATGAACTTGCACGGAAAGATCTTCATGCGCATCAATAAATTTAAATAGTAATGGAAAAGTGTTTCCAAAATCTTGGTAAACTTTTTCGCCTACAAGTTCTTCTTTGTAGTTTTCTAGAAGCCAATTCAGTGATTTTCCTTTTAAACGTCTCATTTACTATTTCTGAAATACTTTCAGCCACTCCAGATATTTCCCAACTTTCACCAATTTTTCCTTTGGCTTTTTTTTGGAACAATTCATTTAGTTTAGTTCCGCCCCATACTTTTTCTTTTAGTATCGGTTCAAATTTTATAGGATATAGTGGGATCTTTTTAGTCATTATTGACCGTTGTAAACAACAAAATTACGTGGTGTTTCGTATAGTTTTACTGAAACTCCATATTTCAAATCAATGCGATTTCTAATTTTTTTCCAAATTACTATAGCTATATTTTCCACCGTGGGATTTAAATTTTTGAACTCAACAACTTCAATATTAAGATTTTTATGGTCAAAGGAATCTTCCACTTCTTCTCTAATAACATCACTTAAAATTTTAAGATCCATCAAAAATCCTGTTTCGGGGTCTACTTCACCAGTAATACCAACTTCCAATTCGTAATTGTGCCCATGGTAATTTGGGTTGCTGCACTTTCCAAAAACTTCAAGGTTTTTAGCATCATCCCAATCTTTTCTGAAAAGCCTGTGGGCAGCATTAAAATGTGCTTTTCTATAAACGGTCAAACTCATATAAGTAAATGTTGGTAAAATTTATCAAAAATAATTTTGAACCAAGCTGTGTAAATTTCTGGATTGGCCATTTATATCATTTCTCACTTCTTCCAAATCCATCCATTTCCAAGAAGCAACTTCTTCTTCATTAATAGTTGGAAATCCATCAAAACTGCCAATTAAGACATGATCCAATTCATGCTCCGTCAAACCATTATCAAAAGGTGCTTTATAAATAAAAGAAGTGGTTTCTTTTAAATCTATACTGAAACCCATTTCTTCATATAATCTTCTTTTCCCAGCTTCTATAGATGATTCACCATCGCGTTGGTGGCTACAACATGTATTTGTCCAAAGTCCGGGAGAATGATATTTATGCATTGCGCGTTGTTGCAACATCAATTCATTTTTGTCATTAAAAACAAAAACCGAAAAGGCTCTGTGAAGAACTCCTTTTTCATGAGCTTCCTGTTTTCCCATAAGCCCAATTTTCTCGTCATTTTCATTTACGAGTATAACCTGTTCTTCTTTCATCTAAAAATTAGCGTTTGGCTCAAAAGTACAAAAAGGGAAAATGTTTTAAAAGCAAAAAGCGCTCAATAACAAGTATTGAACGCTTTGCCTTATTTAATTTGGTTAATTAATTCTTTATGATGAACATAGATCTTCTGTTAAGCTGATGTTCTTCGGAAGTACAATTTACTCCATTTGAACATTGATTAACAAGTTGGCTCTCGCCATATCCTTTTGCTGTAAGTCTATTAGCATCTATACCTTTTCCAACCAACCACTTAAGTGTTGATTGTGCACGGCGCTCTGAAAGTTTTTCATTGTAACGATCATTACCTCTAGAATCTGTATGGGATTCTATGTGGATAATCAATTCTGGATACTCTCTCATTGCGGCAAGTATTTTCGCCAATTCTATTTCAGCATCCCTACGGATGTTTGATTTATCAAAATCAAAGTAGATAGGCTGTAGATTTAAACGGCAACCCAAATCGTTTGGAGGGCAAGGCACCAACACTTTTTAATGGAAGCGGAACGTCTATATTTCCAGAAATCATTGGTGTCTTTATCATTTTTTCATACGGGCTGTATCCTTCTTTGGCACCCCTTACTGTATATTGTGTATCACAATCTGCAGTAAAGCTGTAAGTTCCATCAGACTTAGATTTTGTTTGGTTAACCAGTTGGTTATTCTCATTAAGCAATGTCACATCAGCATTAGGTAATGGCACTAAAGTTTCTTCATCAAAAACTTTTCCTGATATTGTAATGGTGCAGTTTTCTTTTACCAAATAAATATCATCATCAATACTACCCCTGTCTCCGCCTCTGTTTGAGGAAACATAGCCAATACGGTCATCTTCATTTATTATAAACCCAAAATCATCTTGAGCACTATTTGATGGAGCTCCTAAATTTGTAATATTCCCTGGCTTTCCTGCATCATTTAAAGGAGTTACAAAAATATCATAACCACCTAATCCCGAACGACCATCACTTGAAAAATAAAGATTGTTTTTTTCGCTTATAAAAGGAAATGACTCCCTTGCTTCAGTATTAATTTCTGGACCCAAATTTACAGGAGTTCCATAGGTATCGTTTCCTAAAATATCAACATACCAAAGGTCGGACATTCCCAAAGTTCCTGGCATATCAGATGAAAAATAGAGACGTTTGCCATCTTTGCTTAAAGCCGGATGCGCTACGGAATATTCTTTGCTATTGAATGGCAACTCAACAATGTTGGTCCAATTATAATCACCCGTTTTTGTTGCTTTATATAATTTTAAACGAATGGTTTTATTTTTATCCTTTCCTTTTTTACCATCCAAAAAGTTATTTCTTGTAAAGTACACCGTATTGCCATCTTTAGTGAATGCAGATGAAGATTCGTGATATTCAGTATTTACATCTCCACCTAAACGCATTGAATTAGAAAGCATTCCAGTAGAATCCTTGTCTGCCACAAACAAATCCAAGAAAGGTTGGTTCGGTCCATTCAGACACTTTCATTCCTTCTGTATTTGCTGCTGATGCATATACAATTTTATCTTTTCCGAAGAAAGATGCACCAAAATCTGAATTTGAAGAATTTACACCTACTTTTTCAAGAACGAAATCCCTTGATTTAAAAACGGTACTTTTCAAATAATTTGGGTCGTCTTCATACGATTTAATTACCAAACCTTTTCCTCCTTTTGCAACATAATCTTCTAAAAGAGCATCGGACTCGTCATATTTACCTAAGCTCTTCAATGATTGTGCAGCTCGGTAATAATATTCTGCTTCCGTATCATTTGGAAATTGGGTTACAAGTTTTTGATACCATTTGGCAGCGTTTGTATAATCACTGTTAAAGTAATATGTATCTCCGAGTTTCTTAAAAATCTCTGCAGATTCATAGCCATCAGCTACAACTTTTAGATAGATTTCTCGGGCATCTATATATGCAAATTTATCAAACTCTTTGTTTGCTTTTAGAATATCCTTCTGTTGAGAAAATACACTACCGGCAGTAAAAACCACCAAAGCAAAAAGTATTATTTTACGTACTATTGTATTCATAGTCTTGTTTTTTTTAGAAGAATCTAGGTGTTAGCACTCGTTCTGGTCTATTGAACAATTCAAAGCGCAGCATAATTTCATAAGAACCATCACTGTAAGCTTCAATATCTGTTGTTTGGTAATCATAAGCAAAACCTATGAATATATTGTCGGAAGCTTGAAAGCCTACCAATCCACTCATTGCGGCGCTCCATCTATATGCAGCCCCTAGAGTTAATTTATCATATATTAAAAAGTTTGCAGAAACATCAGCCTGTAAAGGCGAACCGCTAACCATTTTAAATAAAGTTGCCGGTTTGAATTTTAAATTCTCGCCAAGGTCAAACACATATCCAGCTATTAAGAAATAGTGCATACGTTCAGCGGCGGTAGTTTCAATTTGTGTATTTTCAATACTGCTTTTATCAAAATGCTTTGTAGTCAAGAAGTTTGGCACTGAAAGCCCTGCATAAAATTTTTCAGTATTGTAATAAATACCCGCACCAATTTGTGGTTGCAATTTATTATCCACATTATTTTGGTCAAAATATGGATCGTTACCATCGGCTATATTCAATTTACTGAAATCCACATCCAAGATATCAAGTCCCGCTTTAAGACCAAAAGACACCTTTGCAGATTCTGAAACATTGATGGCATAGGAATAATCTATATTAAAATTGGTTTCCACGGAAGGGCCAATTCTATCATTAACTACAGATAAGCCAAGGCCCATGTTGTTTCCAATTGGTGAATTTACAGTGAATGTTCCCGTATTTGGGGCTCCATCTCCAAAATTAACCCACTGGGTTCTATACAACAAACCAAAACTTAAGGCTTCGCGGTTTCCAGCATATGCAGGGTTTACTACCTGCGTATTGTACATATACTGTGTGTACTGTGGATCCTGCTGCGCTTTACTTGAAAACGTGCCAAGTAAAATCAAAATTATCAGCGTTAAATAACTGTGTTTCATAGTTATGTACTTTTAATCCCGGGAGGGAATTTCCTCCCGGGAATTTTTGATTTTCTATCTGTTAATATATAAATATCCGTTATAGCTATCCTTTCCTGGATTGTCTGCTGGGAAAGTAAGAATATAGAAGTATGTACCTGTTGGCAATTCTTTTTCTTCTTGAACGGTTACACGCCCTTCTGAAAGACCTCTAAATACATTCTGTTTTCCGTCTGAACCCCCATAGCCATTAGTTTCAAAGACTAGTACACCCCAACGGTTGAATATCTTCACATTGTTGTTTCGCCAATTTTGGATTCCAAAAATATTAAAGAAATCGTTCAAACCATCTCCGTTAGGAGTAATACCATTGAATATTTCAAAAGTAGTTGGCAATACACCTGGCAAGATTACTACAGTTGGATCATCAGGTTCTCCGTCACCATTGTTATCGTTATTAGTCAAATCTGTGGGATCATCAGAATCATCGGTTACTATATTTCCATTTTCATCCTCTGCTGTTACAGTTGCTTGGTTAACCACTTCACCATTTTCTATATCTTGATCGTTAATAATATAGGTTCCTGTGAAAGTTGTATCGTCAGTTTCGCCAGGAAGCAATTGTGCAATTGGACCTCCTAAAATTTCGATACCTGGCAATGGATCTGATATGGTTATGTTATACAAAATAACTGTTCCCGTATTAGTTACACTGAATGTGTAGCTGATAGTTTCGCCCACCTCAGATGCACCATTTCCATTTTCATCGTTGAATACTCCTGTTTTCTCAAGTGAAATTGTTCCAAGTGGTGGAATTATATTACAAACATCAACAATAGTTGGATCGTTTTCTGTATAGCTATTGTTATCAGATAAATCGGAAACAACATTACCGTTTGGCGCAGTACCGTTAGCAGTAGCTTGGTTTTCAACAAATCCTTCATCAACGTTACCTTGTGTTATTGTATATACAGCAGTGAATGTTGTAACATCCTCTTCTCCTACTGCCAAGTTAATTGGTGCCCCTACAACAGCTACCAATGGATCGGTTACCGTTACATTTGTCAATGGTACATTTCCTGTGTTTTTAACACTGAAGCTGTAAACAATTGTTTCACCAAAATCTGCACAGCCATTACCATTTTCATCTGTCGGAACACCAACTTTAATTAATGCTATTGTAGCATTCTGACAAAGTATAGTAATGGTAGGATCATTTTCAAATTCACTGTTATCGTCAGATAGATCTGTTACAGTTGCTCCAGTTGTATCAGTACCTTCAGCCGTTGCTTGGTTTTCAACAAATCCAGCATCAATATCAGCTTGTGTAATAGTGTAAACTGCTGTGAATGATGTTTCATCGGTAGCGTTAGGAGCCAATGTTATCGGACCTCCAACTACACTCACTAATGGATCAGTAACTGTTATTTCTGACAAGGTTACATTACCTAAGTTGAATACTTTGAAAGTATAATCGATAGTTTCACCTACATCTGCACAACCATTTCCGTTTGCATCATCCACAACTCCTGTTTTAATAAGAGCTATAACTGGATTTTGACATAATTCAACAACTGTTGGATCATCTTCAAGAATACTGCTCTCATCAGAAAGATCGGTTACTACTGTTGCATCTGGCGCAGTACCTGTAGTGGTAGCTTGGTTAATTACCTCACCTGCATCAATATCAACTTGTGTAATAATATATGACCCAGTATATGTCCAAGTTTCAGTTACATCAAGCTCACCATCGCCATCTGTATCACCATTTGGACCAGTAATAGTTACAATTAGTGGGTCAGTAACAGTTACATTTCTCAAACTCACATTGCCTTCATTGGTTACTGTGAAAGTATAACCAATAGTTTCATCAACATCAGAACAACCGTTTTGGTTTTCGTCATTAAATACTCCTGTTTTAACTATAGCGATATCTGAGATTTGACATAGCTCTATAACTGTTGGATCATCTTCTAATACACTACTTTCATCAGAAAGATCAGTAAGAGCTACATCCATTGGATCATTTGCTTTTACAGTAGCTTGGTTTATCACCTCGCCCGCATCTATGTCTTCTTGATTTATGGTATATGTTCCTGTGAAAATCCAAGTTTCTGTTACATCAAGTTCACCATCACCATCTGTATCACCAGCTGGACCGGTAATTGTAGCAATAAGTGGATCTGTAACAACAACATCAGACAAACTTACGTTTCCTTCATTTGTAACAGTAAATGTATAGCTAATGGTCTCATCTACATCAGAACAAGCATTTTGGTTTTCGTCATTGAAGATACCTGTTTTCACAATTGCGATTGCAGGATCTTGACAAAGATCAATTATTGTTGGATTGTTTTCAAGCACGCTACTTTCATCTGAAAGATCACTTACAACTGTAGTGTCCGGTGCGGTACCAACTGCTGTAGCTTGGTTTTTAACAAATCCAGCATCTATATCGTCCTGATTGATAATATATATTCCTGCGTATGTCCAAATTTCTGTTACATCAAGTTCACCATCACCATCGGTATCACCAGCTGGACCGGTTATAGTAGCAATTAGTGGATCAGTAACAACAACATCTGATAGGCTAACATTTCCTTCGTTGGTAACAGTGAAAGTGTAACCAATAGTTTCATCAACATCAGAACAAACGTTTTGATTTTCATCATTAAAGATACCTGTCTTCACAATTGCAATGGCTGGATTTTGACACAGTACGATTATTGTAGCATCATCGGTTGTTGTAGTCGATCCTGAAAGATCGCTCACAGTACTCTGGTCAGGTGCTATACCTGTTGCAGTAGCTTGGTTAACAACTTCACCATTATCTATATCATCTTGTGTGAGAATATAATTTCCTGTGTAAATCCAAGTCTCCGTTACATCAAGCTCGCCGTCGCCATCAGTGTCTCCACTATCTGGTCCTGCAATTGGTCCGCCCAATAGTGGGTCATCAACCACAATACTGCTTAAGCTCACATTACCTTCGTTAGTCACAGTGAATGTATAACTGATTGTTTCATCAACATCTGTACAGTTATTCTGATTCTCATCATTGAAGATACCCGTCTTAACAATCGCGATGGCTGGTTCTTGGCATAGCTCAACAACCGTCTGGTCATCATTGTCTATTTCAGATCCAGATAGATCGCTCACCGTACTTTGATCGGGAGCAGTACCTGTTGCGGTTGCTTGGTTAACTACCTCACCCGCATCTATATCATCCTGTGTGATGGTGTAAGATGTAGCGGTATAGATCCAAGTCTCCGTAACATCCAGTTTGCCGTCGCCATCCGTGTCACCGCCCTGGAACACAATGTCAACCACTGGGTTCGGTGCCTGCAACAATGGGTCGGTAACCGTGATGCCGGATAGGCTTACGTTTCCTTCATTAGTTACCGTAAATGTGTATGTAATGGTATCGATTCCAGCATCGGCGCAATCGTTGCCGTTGACGTCGTTGAAGATACCCGTCTTAACGATAGCGATGACTGGCTCTTGGCATAGCTCAACAACCGTCTGGTCATCATTGTCTATTTCAGATCCAGATAGATCGCTCACCGTACTTTGATCGGGAGCAGTACCTGTTGCGGTTGCTTGGTTAACTACCTCGCCCGCATCTATGTCATCCTGTGTGATGGTGTAAGATGTAGCGGTATAGATCCAAGTCTCCGTAACATCCAGTTTGCCGTCGCCATCCGTGTCACCGCCCTGGAACACTATGTCCACTATTGGGTTCGGTGAAGTTAATAATGGGTCGGTCACTGAGATATCCGATAGGCTCACGTTTCCTTCATTTGTTACTGTGAAGGTATATGTGATTGTATCGATTCCCGCATCAGAGCACTGGTTGCCGTCAACATCGTTGAAGACACCTGTCTTAACAATTGCGATGTCTGGGTTCTGGCAAAGCTCGATTACCGTTGCATCGTCATTGTCGATCTGGGTTCCGGAAAGATCCTGTACATCGTCCCCTATCGGTGGAGTTCCAACAGCGGTAGCTTGGTTTGTTACACTTCCTGTGTCTATATCATCCTGTGTGATGGTGTAAGAGGTAGCGGTATAGATCCAAGTTTCGGTAACATCCAGTTTGCCGTCAACATCCGTATCACCGCCCTGGAACACTATGTCCACTATTGGGTTCGGTGAAGTTAATAATGGGTCGGTCACTGAGATATCCGATAGGCTCACGTTGCCTTCATTGGTAACAGTGAACGTATAGGTAATGGTATCGATGCCCGCATCGGCACACTGGTTGCCGTCTACGTCGTTGAAAACTCCAGTTTTTACGATTGCGATGTCAGGGTTGCTACAAATAGTGATGATTGTTGGATCGTCTTCAACATAGCTGTCGTCGTCAGAGATGTCTGTTACATCCGGACCGCTCGGTGGGGTTCCCACAGCTTCAGCGCTGTTGGAGAACATTCCCGCATCGATGTCGGCCTGTGTAATGGTATAGGTGGCTGTAAAGGTAGATGTATCCTCTGCCCCTGGCGCCAAGCTTACGATCGGACCGCCAATTACAGTTACCCCGCCAATAAGGTCGGTAACCATAACGCTCGTTAGGGTAACGTTGCCCGTGTTCTTAACCTTAAAGGTATAGGCGATCTCTTGTCCAACAACTACTGTGGAACAGCCCGTGGTAGGATCTACAGGTACGGTCGATTCCTTGATAAGAGCGATGCTCGCAGTGGTACAAATGGTGATAACCGTTGGGTCATTCTCTGTATAGCTGCTTTCGTCGGAAGTATCCGTTACGTTCGGACCGCTCGGTGGTGTTCCAACAACTTCTGCGCTGTTGGTGAACATCCCTGCATCGATGTCGGCCTGTGTAATGGTATAGGTGGCTGTAAAGGTAGATGTATCCTCTGCCCCTGGCGCCAAGCTTACGATCGGACCGCCAATTACAGTTACCCCGCCAATAAGGTCGGTAACCATAACGCTCGTTAGGGTAACGTTGCCCGTGTTCTTAACCTTAAAGGTATAGGCGATCTCTTGTCCAACAACTACTGTGGAACAGCCCGTGGTAGGATCTACAGGTACGGTCGATTCCTTGATAAGAGCGATGCTCGCAGTGGTACAAATGGTGATAACCGTTGGGTCATTCTCTGTATAGCTGCTTTCGTCGGAAGTATCCGTTACGTTCGGACCGCTCGGTGGTGTTCCAACAACTTCTGCGCTGTTGGTGAACATCCCTGCATCGATGTCGGCCTGTGTAATGGTATAGGTGGCTGTAAAGGTAGATGTATCCTCTGCCCCTGGCGCCAAGCTTACGATCGGACCGCCAATTACAGTTACCCCGCCAATAAGGTCGGTAACCATAACGCTCGTTAGGGTAACGTTGCCCGTGTTCTTAACCTTAAAGGTATAGGCGATCTCTTGTCCAACAACTACTGTGGAACAGCCCGTGGTAGGATCTACAGGTACGGTCGATTCCTTGATAAGAGCGATGCTCGCAGTGGTACAAATGGTGATAACCGTTGGGTCATTCTCTGTATAGCTGCTTTCGTCGGAAGTATCCGTTACATCCGGACCGCTCGGTGGGGTTCCCACAGCTTCAGCGCTGTTGGAGAACATTCCCGCATCGATGTCGGCCTGTGTGATGGTATATGTAGCGGTAAAGGTCGTAGTGTCCTCAGCTCCCGGCGCCAGACTGGCGATAGGACCGCCAAGTACCGTTACGCCCGCAACAAGGTCGGTGACCATTACGTTGGTAAGGGTAACGTTGCCCGTGTTCTTAACCTTAAAGGTATAGGCGATCTCTTGTCCAACAACTACTGTGGAACAGCCCGTGGTAGGATCTACAGGTACGGTCGATTCCTTGATAAGAGCGATGCTCGAAATTTGTTCAAGTTCGGTTACCGTAGGGTCATCAGTTGTGTTGCCATTGGTAGTGCCATCGCCGTTAGGAGTTTCAACAGTTTCTGGATTTGGAATTGTGTTCCCACCTGTATCAGTCCCCGTATCGGAAATATCCGTAACGTCGTCAATTCCGTTCACACTGTCGCCAGTTCCAATAGCTATGTTCTCAATGTAGCCAAGGTCAAGGTCTGCCTGAGTAATTTGGTGTTGCGCCGTAACTGTGGCACTGGCCCAGGAAGAAGGCTCGCAATTGGGTTGCCGCCTGTGATAACAGCATTGGCATCGGTAATCTCGATATTGCTCACAGTAGTGTTTCCAGTGTTGGTAACAACTATATCATAAGTTATAAAATCTCCAAGGCCACCGGCAGCATTAGTCTGGCTCTTGATCACACTGATCGATGCGGTCTGACAAATCAAAACTATAACTGTATTACTAGTATCATCAATTTGACCTAATGCAGTATTTCCATCTACTTCAGCAGTATTTACTACAGACCCAAAGTTGATGTCGGCTAAGGTTACTGTATAACTTGCATTATATGTCCAAGCTTCACCTACATTTAAAATTCCATTATTATTAACATCTCCACTTGCAGGACCTGAAATAACACCTCCAAGTTTAGTATCGTTTACAACTACGTTTGAAATATCAACATCACCTTCATTTGTTACTAAGAATGTATAATCTATGACATCATCAACTTCAAAAGACATACAATTTCCTGTTGCGCTTGTGCTAGATTTTACAATCGAAATTTCAGCATTTTGGCAAAGGTTTACAATAACAGTATCAGAATTTGAAACTGGGTAAGGGTTACCCGAAGTTTGAACTTGACCATTCACAGTTGCAGTATTCTGGACCTGACCATTTAATATATCTTGTTGCAATACGGTATAAACAGCATTATAAACCCAAATTTCACCTACATCTAGAACACCTGGATTTGATGTGTCACCACTAGTGGGGCCAGGAATTGGATTAATAGGATCAATTAAAGGATCATTCAGCACAACATTATTTATAGGCGTATTTCCTAGATTTGAAACATTGAATGTGTATGAAATTGTTTCACCCGGGGCAAGTGGAGTACAACCTTGTGGGTTGTTCGGACTTGCGATTTTTTCAATTTGAATACCACAATTATTTAATGTTAAAGTAACAGCAGTACGAGTTGAACTTATGCAATTAGTTGAAGAGCTTACTGCCTCAGCATAAAAAGTAAATGAACCTATTGTATTCCATGTTGGAGGAACCACATTACCACCAACTGCCATATCATACCAAACAATGGATTGACCTGCAGGTACTGAAGCTGTCGCAGTTAAAGTCTGTATTGGGTTCAACGCACATTGTGTTTGGTTTCCACCAGACACAGGTGCCAATGGAGCAGTGTTTACCTGTATATTAGCAGTATCACTGTTTGTACATCCACTACCATTTGTAAAAGTATAAGTAACGGTAATAGAACCGCTCAATCCCGTTGGGTTGAATGTTCCCGTTCCATTTCCGTTGTTAGTAACGCCTGTTCCGCTCCAAACTCCGCCAGAACCTAATGGGCTTCCTGTCAAAGTGATCGGGTTTACGTTGTTGCACAACGAACCGTAGTTTCCTGCGTCAACCGTTGGAGCTGTATTTACCTGTATGTTAGCAGTGTCACTGTTTGTACAGCCACTACCATTTGTAAAAGTATAAGTAACGGTAATAGAACCGCTCAATCCCGTTGGGTTGAATGTTCCCGTTCCGTTTCCGTTGTTAGTAACGCCTGTTCCGCTCCAAACTCCGCCAGAACCTAATGGGCTTCCTGTCAAAGTGATCGGGTTTACGTTGTTGCACAACGGACCGTAGTTTCCTGCCTCAACTGTTGGAGCTGTATTTACCTGTATGTTAGCAGTGTCACTATTGGTGCAGCTGTTGCCGTCCGTGTAGGTATAGGTAACTGTAATTGTTCCGCTCAATCCAGCTGGGTTGAAACTTGCTGTTCCGTTGCCATTGTTGGTGACACCTGTTCCGCTCCAAGTTCCGTTGGAATTAGTTGGGGTTCCCGTCAAAGTGATAGGGTTTACGTTGTTACATAGTGGACCGTAGTTTCCGGCGTCAACAGTTGGCGACTTAAATACTACAATAGTAGCAGTGTCACTGTTGGAGCAACCATTATTATTTGTATAAGTATAAGTAACAACAATATTGCCTACTAGACCGCTAGGATTAAAGCTTGCCGTTCCGTTGCCATTGTTGGTGACACCGGTTCCGCTCCAAATTCCGTTGGAATTGGTAGGAGTTCCTGTTAGGGTAATCGGACTTATGTTGTCGCACAAAGGACCATAGTTTCCAGCATCAACCGTTGGAGCTGTGTTGACCTGTATGTTCGCGGTGTCGCTGTTTGTACAGCCGCTGCCATTTGTATAGGTATAGGTAACGGTAATAGAACCGCTCAATCCAGTTGGGTTGAATGTTCCCGTTCCGTTTCCGTTGTTGGTAACCCCAGTTCCGCTCCAAACTCCGCCAGCGCCCAATGGGCTTCCGGTCAAAGTGATCGGGCTTACGTTGCTGCACAACGGACCGTAGTTTCCAGCGTCAACTGCAATTTGATTTGGTTGAGTTATAATTATAGTTTCCTGAGTACTACACGTACCATCATTAACAGTAACATTATATGTACCGGCTGTTAATCCAGATTGATCTTGTACTCCTTGAGTAAGACCACTTCCATTATTTGTTGACCATAAATATGTATATGTGCCTGACCCACCAGAAACACTTAAATTAATAGATCCATTATTACCACCAAAACAAGTGACATTTACTTTTGTGAAATTTGAATCTAAAGTTGTATTTCTTAATGTAAGCTGTCTTGAAGGAGAAGTACAACCCAAAGCTTGATTAAGATAAAACGCATACCAAACGCCCGGAGTTGTTACTGTCGGGTTATTTGGCAATGGATTACTTAAATCTGCATTAGCTGACCATTTTAAAGTAGCGCCTCCCGGAGTGGGTGAAGTAACAAAAGAATTAAGTTGTACTTGCGTTGGCGAGCAATATGTTTTATCAGTTACAGAAAGAACTGGAGCATTTGCATAACCTTCTACAGATAATCTTAAACCATCAACCAATACTACCGATCTTCCTGGGTTTCCAGTTTTATAAAAAACTTCAACTGATGTAGCATTATTTCCTGATCTAAAAGTAATACATCTATTTTCCCAAAGTGGGTCTATTTCAGTCCAACCACCAGGATTTTGATTTCCGCCATTACCACTTGTAGAAAAGGATAATCTTGTTGGAAAATCACTTGTTGTATGTGGCACTAAATTAGCTTCAGTGTAAGTAAGCGGATCGGTAATTTGAACAGCACCATTTCTAACTCCAAAATCTAAATCTGGAATGTATTCAATTATACCTCCACCATTATTATTATCTACAGTGGCATATCGAGGTATTACAGCAATTTCAAAACATACCGTATATACAGTATTTGGTTGAACGGTTAAAGTTTGGCGTATCGCTTCATTTTGAAATGAAAATATCGCAAAACCACCACCATCAAATTCAGAAGGCTCGATGATACCTGGATAAACAATGTTTGCGTTTGTTGTGGAATAAGAAATGTATTGACCTTCAGACCAATCTACAGTTCCATCATCGTCCCAACATGTATATCTCGCATCGG
The DNA here is from genome assembly GCA_963716065.1 of uncultured Flavobacteriaceae bacterium. Classification (GTDB taxonomy): domain Bacteria; phylum Bacteroidota; class Bacteroidia; order Flavobacteriales; family Flavobacteriaceae; genus Aequorivita. The sequence goes on along the minus strand of OY970287.1, from coordinate 2,929,527 downwards.
CTTGATATTGTCCATTTGTACCACCTATGGCGGTACGAAATGTTCCTCCACTTACATCACCTTTTTCAAAAGAACCGCAAGTAATTAAATTACACCCACCCGTACGACTAGCTGTATTGTTCGAAGCTTCGGCTTTTGATTGAGAACGGAATGTAGAATTATACTGCGCAGCTTTTTTATCTAATGTGGCGTTGTATTGATCCAAATACTGTTGAGTATATGGCAATATCACTTTTCCCTCATCGTTTGAGCCTATAGCCTGTGAATAGGCTTGGCTACTCCAGCAACCTATTAAAATGAGACCTATTAAAAACCTCTTATCAGAAGCAAATAATTTAGTAATTATTTTAAACATACGTTATAATTTTATTAGTATCGATATCTTTTGACAATACAATAATTGAATATTAATATCCAATTAGAGTTCAAATATACGTACGAAAAAGTGTTAAGGTTTTACCAATTTGCAACTATTAGTTTAACTGTAAAGAATAGTCGGCAAACGACATAAATTTCAATAAAAAATGGTATTTTTTGTAGGAAAAAGATATACGTGCTAATACGTACATGTTCTGAAAATAAGGCTTTTAAGCGTATTATAAGAAAAAAATCAAATGAGCAACTAAAAAACCATAAAAAATATTGAAAATATTTTCTTAAAATCTTAATAAAACTAAATCGTTCCTCCAAAATTCATTCTTATAAAATTCAAGAGCGGGATAAAACTATAAATCTGTATTATTTTAGAAGCAACTTCGGTTTAATACTCCAATTACAAACTTTATCTTTGCACCTTACAATTAAAAAAAATGTCCTTAGCTAAAGAAATAAAGCGCCGAAGAACTTTCGGAATCATCAGTCACCCAGATGCTGGGAAAACCACACTAACCGAAAAGCTTTTGCTCTTTGGTGGAGCAATACAAGAAGCTGGTGCAGTAAAAAGTAACAAAATTAAAAAAGGCGCCACGAGCGACTTTATGGAAATTGAGCGCCAACGTGGAATTTCCGTGGCAACTTCTGTGTTAGCATTTGAGTATGAAGGCATAAAAATCAACATTCTCGATACGCCTGGCCACAAGGATTTTGCTGAAGATACGTTCCGAACATTAACTGCTGTAGATAGCGTAATTGTTGTTGTTGACGTTGCAAAAGGTGTTGAGGAACAAACCGAGAAATTGGTTGAAGTATGCCGAATGCGAAACATACCCATGATTGTATTCATAAATAAAATGGATCGTGAAGGGAAAGACGCTTTTGAATTGCTGGATGAAATTGAACAAAAATTAAGTCTTCGCGTAACGCCATTAAGTTTCCCAATTGGGATGGGTTATGATTTTAAAGGAATTTATAATATTTGGGAAAAGAACATAAATCTTTTCAGCGGTGATAGCAGAAAAAATATTGAGGAAACCATTGAGATTGAAGATGTTCAGAATCCCGAACTTGAAAAGTTGATTGGCGAAAAACCAGCTAATACGCTTCGTGAAGAATTAGAACTTGTTTATGAAGTTTACCCAGATTTTAACCGCGAAGAATATTTGGAAGGAAAACTTCAACCTGTATTTTTTGGCTCAGCTTTGAATAATTTTGGGGTTCGTGAGTTGTTGGACTGTTTCGTTGAAATAGCCCCTACTCCACGCCCAAAGGAAAGCAGCACTCGTTTAGTGAAGCCGGATGAAAACGAATTTTCAGGTTTTGTTTTTAAAATTCACGCAAATATGGACCCGAAGCACCGTGACCGTTTGGCTTTTGTGAAAATTGTATCAGGAACTTTTGAAAGAAATTCTCCATACTTACACGTTCGTAATGGTAAAAAACTGAAATTCAGCAGTCCAAATGCTTTTTTTGCCGAGAAGAAACAAATTGTTGATATTTCCTATCCCGGCGATATTGTTGGTCTTCACGACACAGGAAATTTTAAGATTGGCGATACCCTAACTGAAGGCGAAGAAATGCAATACAAAGGCATCCCAAGCTTTTCACCTGAACACTTCAAATATATAAACAATGCCGACCCAATGAAAAGCAAGCAGCTTGAAAAAGAAATCGACCAGTTAATGGATGAAGGTGTTGCGCAACTTTTCACTTTGGAATTGAATAATAGAAAAGTAATTGGAACTGTTGGCGCACTTCAGTTTGAAGTAATCCAATACCGTTTGGAACACGAATACGGCGCAATATGTTCTTATGAAAATCTAAATGTGCACAAAGCCTGCTGGGTTGAAGCAAAAGACCCGAAAAGTGAAGAATTTGCTGATTTTAAGAGAGTAAAAGCGAAGTTTTTGGCGAAGGACAAACGCGGCCAATTGGTGTTCTTTGCAGATTTAGCGTTTACATTGCAAATGACACAATCAAAATATCCGAACGTGAAATTGCATTTTGTGAGTGAGTTTGAAAGAGCAAAATAGAGGCTGTAGGCTGTAGGCTGTAGGCTGTAGGCTGTAGGCAAAATTACTCATTACTCATTACTTATTTCTCAATACTCATTATTCATTAATCATTACTCATTACTCATTATTGAATAAAAAAAATCCAGCTATTAGAGCTGGATTTTTTTGTTATGCTTCGCCAGTTGGGCCAAAGTTTAAAGGAATTGGCGGTTGCTCATAATCCTTTATTTCGCCGTGGGCATTTTCAAATCTTTTTACATTGTCATTCAATGCCTTTAAAAATCTTTTAGCATGTTGCGGCGTCAAGATAATTCTCGACTTCACTTTGCTTTTTGGAATTCCTGGCATAATGGTTACAAAATCCACCACAAATTCAGAAACGGAATGGTTAATTATAGCCAAGTTACTGTAAATACCCTGCGCCACAGCTTCATCCAATTCGATATTGATCTGTCCTTGTTTTGGTTGTTCTTTTTTTTGATCTGCCATTTTTAGATTTTAGATTTTAGATTTTCCTCTGATAGAAAATATAGGTCTTCGACTCCGCTCAGACCAAGGTCATTGAGCGGAGTCGAAATGACCATAATCTTAATTATAATTTACTTCCTGCTTTATACAATTCATTTCCTCAAGCTCTTGTTTGGAGCCCACAATTATAGTGTCATATCTACGCATACCGGTACCGGCTGGTATTTTATGTCCTACAATTACGTTCTCTTTCAAGCCTTCCAAGGTATCAACTTTCCCTGCAACAGCAGCTTCGTTCAATACTTTGGTAGTTTCCTGGAAGGAAGCCGCAGAGATGAATGATTTAGTCTGTAACGACGCTCTCGTAATACCCTGAAGTACCGGAGTTGCCGTTGCAGGAACCGCATCACGCGCTTCTGCCAATTGCTTATCGTTTCTTCTCAACAAAGAGTTTTCATCGCGAAGCGTGCGTGGAGAAAGTATTTGACCTTCTTTCAAGTTCTGTGAATCACCTGCATTTATAACAACTTTCAATCCGAAAATTTTATCGTTTTCTTCAATGAAATCATCTTTATGAGCTAGTTGATCTTCTAGGAAAGTAGTATCTCCCGGATCCTGAATTCTTACCTTACGCATCATTTGACGAACAACAACCTCAAAATGTTTGTCGTTAATCTTCACTCCTTGCAGACGGTAAACCTCCTGAACTTCGTTCACAAGATATTGCTGTACTGCTGAAGGACCTTTAATACGAAGGATATCTTCTGGAGTTATTGATCCATCAGAAAGTGGCATACCTGCACGAACGTAATCGTTTTCTTGAACAAGGATTTGGTTACTTAATTTCACCAAATACTTTTTCACTTCGCCCAATTTGGACTCAACGATAATCTCGCGGTTACCACGTTTGATTTTTCCAAAGGAAATTACACCATCAATCTCACTAACTACCGCTGGGTTTGAAGGGTTACGCGCTTCAAAAAGTTCAGTAACACGTGGAAGACCTCCCGTAATATCACCCGCTTTTGCAGATTTACGTGGAATCTTCACAAGAATTTTACCGATCTTAATTTTGTCGCCATCGTCTACCATCAAGTGAGCCCCAACCGGTAAGTTGTAACTACGGATAACTTCGTCTTTCTTCCCTAAAATTTGAAGGGTTGGAATACGTTTTTTATCTCTTGATTCAGAAATTACTTTTTCCTGGAAACCAGTTTGTTCATCAATTTCAACTTGATAAGTTAAACCTTGAACAATATTCTCGTATTTAATCTTTCCAGCAAATTCTGAAATAATTACACCGTTATATGGATCCCAAGAACAAACTATGTCACCGGCATTAAGGCTGTCGCCATCTTTCACATACAATGTAGAACCGTATGGAATGTTGTTGGTGCTAAGTGTGATTCCTGTTTTCTTGTCAACAAGTTTAATTTCAGAAGTACGTGAAATAACGATATCAACTGTTTTTCCTTGGCTATCTTCACCTTTAACGGTTTTAAGATCTTCGATCTCAGCTTTTCCGTCAAACTTAACAACCAATTTGTTTTCCTCGGAAATGTTACCCGCAATACCTCCCACGTGGAATGTACGAAGCGTAAGCTGTGTTCCCGGCTCACCAATAGACTGCGCCGCCACAACACCAACAGCTTCCCCGCGCTGCACCATTTTATTGGTAGCAAGGTTACGACCGTAACATTGTGAACAGATTCCCTGTTTTGCCTCACAGGTAAGAGCTGAACGAACTTCAACCCCTTCCAATGGAGATGCTGCAATTGCATCAGCAACATCTTCGGAAATATGATCTCCGGAAGCAACAAGCAATTCTTTGGTCAGTGGATTAACCACATCGTTAAGTGCAGTACGTCCAACAATTCTATCACGAAGTGTTTCAACAATCTCTTCGTTTTTCTTTAAAGCCGAAACTTCAATTCCACGAAGTGTATAACAATCTTCGATATTGATGATAACGTCCTGTGAAACATCCACCAAACGACGTGTTAGGTAACCAGCATCCGCTGTTTTAAGAGCGGTATCCGCAAGACCTTTACGCGCACCGTGGGTAGAGATAAAGTATTCAAGAATTGAAAGACCTTCCTTAAAGTTGGAAAGAATCGGGTTCTCAATAATTTCACCACCACCGGAGTTAGATTTTTTAGGCTTCGCCATCAATCCACGCATACCTGTTAACTGACGGATTTGCTCCTTAGAACCCCTCGCTCCAGAATCAAGCATCATATAAACAGAGTTGAAACCTTGCTGATCTTCGCGAATACGCTTCATAGAAAGCTCGGTAAGTTCAGCGTTGGTTGCAGTCCAAATATCAATTACTTGGTTGTAACGTTCGTTGTTTGTAATAAGACCCATGTTGTAGCTATTGATAATACCATCCACTTGCGTGTTGGCGCTATCAATCATACTTTGTTTTTCGGCTGGGATAATAATATCACCCAAACTGAAAGACAATCCACCTTCAAAAGCGAATTTATATCCAAGACCCTTAATTTCGTCAAGGAACGCTGATGTAACAGGAACAGAAGTCACTTTCAAGATTTTTCCGATAATATCACGAAGTGATTTTTTAGTCAATACTTCGTTGATGTATCCAGCAGCTTCGGGAACTTTCTCGTTAAAGATTACTTCTTCCCAAAGTTGTGGTGATGATTTGTTTTACCAATTCACCGTTTTCGTTGAAATCCTTTGTTCTAATTTTTATCTCGGCGTTCAAATCTACCTGCCCTTCGTTGTAGGCAATAATAGCTTCTTCAGCTGAATAAAAAGTAAGTCCTTCCCCTTTAACAACAGTATCGCCCATTGTCTTTTTAAGTTTGGTCATATAATAAAGACCCAAAACCATATCCTGTGAAGGAACCGCAACCGGCGAACCGTTTGCTGGGTTCAAAATGTTATGTGAAGCCAACATTAAAAGTTGACATTCCAAAATAGCCTCTGGCCCAAGTGGAAGGTGAACAGCCATCTGATCCCCATCGAAATCCGCGTTGAATGCGGTACATACCAATGGGTGCAGCTGGATTGCTTTTCCTTCAATCAATTTAGGTTGGAAAGCTTGGATACCAAGTCTGTGCAACGTTGGGGCCCGGTTAAGCATAACTGGGTGACCTTTCAATACATTTTCAAGAATATCCCAAACTACAGGCTCTTTTTTATCTATAATTTTCTTCGCAGATTTTACGGTTTTTACAATACCTCGCTCAATCAATTTACGGATTACGAAAGGTTTGTAAAGTTCGGCAGCCATATCTTTTGGAAGACCACATTCGAACAATTTCAATTCTGGTCCAACGACGATTACCGAACGTGCCGAATAATCCACACGCTTACCAAGCAAGTTTTGACGGAAACGACCTTGTTTACCTTTCAACGAATCTGAAAGGGATTTCAATGGACGGTTACTATCCGTTTTTACTGCTGAAGATTTACGTGTATTGTCAAACAATGAATCTACCGATTCCTGAAGCATACGTTTTTCGTTACGAAGGATTACTTCTGGAGCTTTAATCTCCATCAATCGCTTCAAACGGTTGTTACGTATGATTACACGACGGTATAAATCGTTCAAATCTGAAGTTGCGAAACGACCACCATCAAGCGGCACCAATGGACGTAATTCTGGTGGAATAACCGGAACTACTTTCATAATCATCCACTCGGCCTTGTTCTCGCGGTTTTTGTTTGCATCACGAAGAGCTTCAACAACTTGAAGACGTTTTAGCGCTTCAGTTTTACGTTGCTTTGAAGTTTCGTTGTTTGCTTTATGGCGAAGATTGTAAGACAATGTGTCCAAATCGATTCTCTGTAAAAGATCGATCAAGCACTCTGCTCCCATCTTTGCGATAAATTTGTTTGGATCGCTTTCTTCCAAATATTGGTTTTCCTGCGGAATTGAATCTAAAATTGCAAGATATTCCTCTTCAGTAAGGAAATCCATTTTCTTTACATTCTCTCCACCTTCGTATTTTGCAATACCTGGCTGAATTACTACATAACGTTCGTAGTAAATAATCATATCCAATTTCTTGGAAGGTAATCCAAGAAGGTAACCAATCTTGTTTGGAAGGCTACGGAAGTACCAAATGTGCGCAACAGGAACTACCAAATTGATATGCCCCACACGGTCACGACGTACTTTCTTCTCCGTTACTTCAACACCACAACGGTCACAAACAATCCCTTTGTAGCGAATTCTCTTATATTTACCACAGGCACATTCGTAATCCTTTACTGGACCAAAAATGCGCTCACAGAAAAGACCGTCACGCTCTGGCTTGTGCGTACGGTAGTTTATAGTTTCGGGTTTTAGAACTTCACCGCGTGATTCCGCCAAAATGGATTCAGGAGAAGCCAAACCAATAGAAATCTTATCGAATTTCTGTACTGTGTTTTCTTTGTTTCTGTTCATCATAATTTAAATAAACTTTGTTGTTGTTATTGAAACCATTTAAAATGATTTCGGAAAGAATTTTAAGATCCCTCCGCCTGTGGCGGAGAGATTCAATTTATTCTTCTAATCTAATGTCAAGACCCAATCCTTTCAATTCGTGCATAAGTACGTTGAAAGATTCCGGTAATCCTGGTTCTGGCATGGTTTCCCCTTTTACGATCGCTTCGTAGGTTTTTGCCCTTCCAATAACATCATCAGATTTAACAGTCAATATTTCTCTAAGCGTGCTGGATGCACCATATGCTTCCAACGCCCAAACTTCCATCTCTCCAAAACGCTGACCACCAAATTGTGCTTTACCACCAAGCGGTTGTTGCGTAATAAGTGAGTACGGACCAATGGAACGCGCGTGCATCTTATCATCTACCATGTGGCCCAGTTTCAGCATATAGATTATACCTACAGTAGCAGGTTGGTCAAAACGCTTCCCGGTTCCACCGTCAAATAGATAGGTGTGTCCAAATCTTGGAATTCCAGCTTCATCAGTCAATTCATTGATCTGGTCAATAGTTGCACCGTCAAAAATTGGGGTTGCATATTTGCGACCTAATTTTTGTCCAGCCCATCCAAGAACCGTTTCATAAATCTGCCCAATGTTCATACGCGATGGCACCCCAAGTGGGTTCAACACGATATCAACCGGAGTTCCGTCCTCAAGGAAAGGCATATCCTCTTCACGTACAATACGTGCAACAATACCTTTGTTACCGTGACGTCCCGCCATCTTGTCCCCTACTTTCAGTTTACGCTTTTTAGCGATGTAAACTTTGGCAAGTTTCAAAATTCCGGAAGGAAGTTCATCCCCAACAGAGATGGTAAACTTCTCACGACGCAAGTTACCTTGAAGGTCGTTTTCCTTAATTTTATAGTTGTGCATTAAATCTGCAACCAACACGTTGGTTTCATCATCAGTCGTCCAAGTACCTCCAGTTAAGTGGGTGTAATCATCAACGGCGTGAAGCATTTTTAACGTGAACTTTTTACCTTTTGGAAATACTATTTCACCAAGGTCATTATTTATACCTTGAGCAGTTTTTCCGCCAACAATGGTGAAAAGTTTTTCAACCAAAACTTCTTGAAGTTCATCGAACTTAGCATAGTATTTTGCCTCAAGTGCTGAAATATCTTCTTTGTCCTGAGCACGCTTACGCTTATCTTTTACGGCACGGGCAAACAATTTCTTGTCAATTACCACACCGTTCAAAGATGGCGAAGCTTTCAGTGAAGCATCCTTCACATCACCTGCCTTGTCACCAAAAATGGCGCGAAGTAGTTTTTCTTCTGGCGTTGGATCGCTTTCTCCTTTTGGAGTAATTTTCCCGATAAGGATATCGCCAGGTTTTACCTCGGCTCCAATTCGAATCATACCGAATTCATCCAAATCTTTTGTAGCTTCTTCCGAAACATTTGGAATATCGTTTGTTAATTCCTCGTTACCCAATTTGGTATCACGAACTTCCAAAGAATACTCATCAACGTGGATAGAAGTGAAAATATCTTCACGAACCACTTTTTCAGAAATAACGATTGCATCCTCAAAGTTGTAACCTTTCCAAGGCATGAAGGCAACCTTCATGTTTCTTCCAAGTGCAAGTTCTCCTTTTTCGGTAGCGTAACCTTGACAAAGTACTTGTCCTTTTTTCACTCTGTCCCCTTTGCGAACAATAGGCTTCAAGTTAATGGAAGTACTCTGGTTTGTTTTTCTGAATTTAATTAATTGATATGTTTTTGAATCGCTTTCAAAACTCACCATACGCTCTTCTTCGGTACGGTCATATTTAATAGTGATTTTATTTGCATCCACATATTCAACCACACCTTCTCCTTCAGCATTTATCAATACACGGCTATCAGAAGCAACTTGTCTTTCAAGACCAGTTCCTACGATTGGTGAATCTGCAATCAATAAAGGTACCGCCTGGCGCATCATGTTTGAGCCCATCAGTGCACGGTTCGCATCATCGTGCTCCAAGAAAGGAATCAACGATGCAGAAATAGATGCAATCTGGTTAGGCGCAACGTCTGCATAATTTACAACAGTTGGGTCTACAAGCGGGAAGTCACCTTCCATACGTGCAATTACCTTATCTGTTTCAATTACACCTTTATCTGAAAGAGGAATGTTTGCTTGTGCAATGTGTTTTTCTTCTTCTTCTTCAGCAGAAAGATAAACTGGCTCATTCTTCAAATCCAATTTTCCATCAACAACCTTACGATAAGGTGTTTCAATGAAACCAAGATTGTTCACTTTTGCATAAACAGCAAGAGATGAAATAAGACCAATGTTTGGTCCTTCTGGAGTTTCAATCGGACAAAGACGTCCGTAATGTGTATAGTGAACGTCACGAACCTCGAAACCTGCTCTTTCACGGGAAAGACCACCTGGCCCAAGTGCTGAAAGACGACGCTTATGCGTAATCTCTGCCAGTGGGTTTGTTTGATCCATAAACTGTGAAAGCTGGTTGGTACCAAAGAATGAATTAATTACTGACGAAAGTGTTTTCGCATTAATCAAATCAATAGGTGTAAATACCTCATTGTCACGAACGTTCATACGCTCGCGGATGGTACGCGCCATACGGGCAAGACCAACCCCAAACTGTTGTGACAATTGCTCCCCTACAGTACGTACACGACGGTTGCTAAGGTGGTCAATATCATCAATTTCAGCTTTACTGTTGATAAGCTCGATAAGATATTTAACTATCGTAATGATATCTTCCTTGGTAAGCACCTGCTTATCCATGGCAATATCAAGACCCAGTTTTTTGTTCATTCTATAACGACCTACTTCACCAAGATTATATCTTTGATCACTGAAGAAAAGCTTGGTAATAATACCACGAGCGGTTTCCTCATCGGGTGGTTCAGCGTTACGGAGTTGTCTATATATATGTTCCACCGCTTCTTTTTCAGAGTTGGTAGGATCTTTTTGCAAAGTATTGTGGATAATGGCGTAATCTGCCTGAAGGTTATCCTCTTTGTGCAACAAAATTGTTTTTGTACCTGAATCAAGTATTTCGTCAATATGTTCTTTTTCAAGAACAGTATCACGATCCAAAATAATTTCGTTACGCTCTATGGAAACTACCTCGCCAGTATCTTCATCAACGAAATCCTCGTGCCATGTTTTAAGAACACGTGCAGCAAGTTTACGGCCGATGTATTTTTTAAGTCCAGTTTTTGAAGCTTTCACTTCTTCCGCTAGGTCAAATATTTCAAGAATATCCTTATCCCTTTCAAAACCAATGGCACGGAAAAGTGTAGTTACAGGTAACTTTTTCTTACGGTCAATGTATGCGTACATTACGCTATTGATATCTGTGGCAAACTCAATCCATGAACCTTTGAAAGGAATTACACGGGCAGAGTAAAGTTTGGTTCCATTTGCGTGGAACGACTGGCCAAAGAATACACCTGGCGAACGGTGAAGTTGGGAAACAACTACACGTTCGGCCCCGTTAATGCAGAAAGTTCCGCTTGGGGTCATGTAAGGAATAGTACCTAAATAAACATCTTGCACGATGGTTTCAAAATCTTCGTGCTCGGCATCTGTACAGTACAGTTTCAACCGCGCTTTTAGAGGCACGCTATACGTAAGGCCGCGCTCAATACATTCCTGGATGGAATATCTTGGTGGATCTACGAAATAGTCTAAAAATTCTAAAACGAATTGGTTGCGGGTATCGGTAATCGGGAAATTTTCCAAAAAGGTTTTGTATAATCCTTCTTGGCCTCTTTCTTCTGATTTGGTTTCCAACTGGAAAAAATCCTGAAAGGATTTAATCTGAATGTCCAAAAAGTCGGGGTAATCCGGCTTATTTTTTACAGAGGAAAAATTCAATCTTTCAGTTTGCGTTGCTGACATCTATGGACGGAATTTTAATTAAAATAAAAATGAAAATATCGTATAAAAAGGCATTAACCATTATATACGCAAAATGGTTTAGGTCATTCCGAAGTTAATTCGGAAGACCTAAACCTTAAGGTTTGGAACGTAAGGAGCTTACTTAAGCTCAACCTCAGCTCCAGCTTCTTCTAGTTGTGCTTTTAAAGCCTCAGCTTCATCTTTAGACACACCTTCTTTAATTGGAGAAGGAGCATTATCAACTAATTCTTTTGCTTCTTTAAGACCAGCACCAGTTAATTCCTTAACTAGTTTTACAACTGCAAGCTTAGAAGCACCAGCAGCCTTCAACATTACTGTGAATTCTGATTGCTCTTCAGCAGCCTCTACAGCACCACCGCCACCACCAGCAGCAACAGCTACAGCTGCAGCAGCAGGCTCAATACCATACTCGTCTTTTAATATTGTAGCTAACTCATTAACTTCTTTAACTGTTAGGTTAACCAATTTTTCTGCGAAATCTTTCAAATCTGCCATTTCTATCGTTTTTAAAAATAATTGTGTTTATATAAATTAATTAGTGCAAAATGTATTTTATCCTTCTCTTTCGGATAAGGTTTTAACAAGTCCTGCAATTGTGTTACCACCACTCTTAAGAGCTGAAATAACATTTTTAGCAGGCGATTGTAACAACCCGATAATCTCTCCAACAAGTTCGTCCTTAGATTTAAGGTCAACCAAGTTATCCAATTGATTGTCGCCAACGTAAATTGACTCTTGGATGTAGGCACCTTTCAATACAGGCTTATCAGATTTTCTTCTGAATTCTTTAATTACTTTGGCAGGTGCGTTACCTGTTTCAGAAAACATTAAAGATGTATTTCCTTTAAGTATTTCAGTTAATTCACCAAAGTCTTTATCTGAACTCTCCATTGCTTTTTTAAGCAATGTGTTCTTAACAACTGCCAACTGAATTCCTGCTTTGAAACAAGCACGACGAAGGTTGGAAGTATTCCCTGCATCAAGGCCTGAAATGTCCGCTAAATAAATATTGGAATTATCAGCTAACTGGGCAGTCAACGTTTCAATTACTTGTGATTTTTCTTCTCTTGTCATAATTTCCAGTTTTTACTACTCAGTAAACCTTTTAGTGTCAACTTCAACTCCTGGGCTCATTGTGCTAGACATATAGATACTCTTTATGTAAACACCTTTTGCAGCCTGGGGCTTCAATTTAACTAGGGTTGTTAATATTTCTCTTGCGTTTCCTGCAATCTTGTCTGCATCAAAAGATGCTTTTCCAATTGCTGCGTGTACTATACCAGTTTTATCAACTTTAAAGTCAATTTTACCAGCTTTTACATCTGAAACTGCTTTAGCAACATCCATTGTTACAGTACCAGTTTTTGGGTTTGGCATAAGGCCACGAGGACCTAACACACGTCCTAAAGGACCTAATTTACCCATTACACTTGGCATAGTTACAATTACGTCAACATCTGTCCATCCTCCTTTAATTTTGTCGAGGTACTCATCAAGACCTACGTAGTCCGCTCCTGCTTCTTTGGCTTCGGCTTCCTTATCTGGAGTAACCAATGCCAATACTTTAACGTCTTTACCTGTTCCGTGTGGAAGGGTAACAACGCCTCTAACCATTTGGTTCGCTTTACGTGGATCCACGTTAAGACGTACCGCGATGTCAACAGAAGCATCAAACTTTACGCTGGTGATTTCTTTTATTAAAGCAGAAGCCTCAGCTACTGAATAGGCCTTATTAGGCTCTATTTTGGAAGCGGCTTCCTTTTGCTTTTTAGTTAATCGTGCCATTTTATAAATTCTTTTTTCAGATTAAAAAGGTGCGTCACCTTTTACTTTAATTCCCATAGAACGTGCAGTACCTGCTACCATTTTCATGGCAGACTCAATGGTAAATGCATTAAGATCGGGCATTTTATCTTCCGCGATCATTTTAATTTGGTCCCAAGAGATAGTGGCTACCTTTTTTGCATGTGGCTCACCGGAGCCTTTTTTTGCTTTCGCAGCTTCAAGTATTTGCACTGCAGCGGGTGGAGTTTTGATAACAAAGTCAAAAGACTTGTCTTTAAAAACTGTGATCGCTACTGGCAATACTTTACCTTGCTTATCTTGGGTTCTAGCGTTGAATTGCTTACAGAACTCCATGATGTTTACACCGGCAGCACCAAGAGCAGGTCCAACTGGTGGTGATGGATTAGCAGCACCTCCGCGAACTTGCAACTTAACTACTTTACTGATTTCTTTTGCCATTTCTAATTTTTTAATGCGGTTTTTTAAAAGTGGAAGCCTTTAAAATACCTATTAAGCGTAACAATTAAACTTTTTCTACTTGCATATAGCTCAATTCCAATGGTGTTTTTCTTCCGAAAATTTTCACCATTACCTCAAGCTTGCGCTTTTCTTCATTTATCTTTTCAACAGTACCATTGAATCCATTGAATGGTCCGTCTATTACTTTTACGGTTTCACCTGTTATGAAAGGAATATTTACATTGTCGTCTTTAACCGAAAGCTCATCAACTTTTCCTAACATTCTGTTTACTTCAGACTGTCTAAGTGGCACGGGGTCCCCACCTTTAATTTCACCCAAAAACCCAATAACACCGTTTATGGATTTTATTATGTGTGGAATTTCGCCACCCAAGTTTGCCTGTATCATTATGTAACCCGGAAAGTAAACTCGTTCTTTGTTTACTTTTTTTCCGTTACGGATCTGTATTACTTTTTCAGTGGGTACGAGCACCTGATCAATATAATCCTCAAGACCCAATCGTTTTATATCACTTTCGATATACGATTTGATCTTGTTTTCCTGTCCACTTACTGAACGGACTACATACCACTTTTTTGTTCCTGTTGTTTCGGTCATTTCTTACGACTTGATCCAATCAAAATATAGACCTACCACTTTGCTAAAAACAGTGTCAACACCCCAAACAGCCAATGATAGTAAAACAGAAAATACCGCAACAATCACGGTAAGCCTCTGTGCTTCTGCCCAAGTAGGCCATGTAACGTGGTTTTTAAGCTCTTTATACGATTCTGTAATATAGTTAACCATAACGTCGTTATTAATTTTTTGTAATCCCAATCAATGGGATTTCTACCTTCGTAGCATTTTGCACGGGTTGGGAGACTCGAACTCACGACACCTGGTTTTGGAGACCAGTGCTCTACCAACTGAGCTAAACCCGTTTATAGGAATAGCACTCTATAAATCACTTTACGCTAAACCCGTTATAAAAGCCAAGGTATCCGCCTAAGGCGGACACCCAGTGCTTTTTATAATATGTAATTAGTCTAAAATTTCAGTTACCTGACCTGCACCTACAGTACGTCCACCTTCACGGATAGCGAAACGAAGACCTATGTTCATAGCGATAGCAGATAGCAACTCAACATGGATAGTTAAGTTATCACCAGGCATTACCATTTCAACACCATCAGGAAGCATAATTGTTCCAGTTACATCAGTTGTACGAACGTAGAACTGTGGACGGTAGTTGTTGTGGAATGGAGTGTGACGTCCACCTTCTTCTTTTTTAAGGATATAAACCTCAGCTTTGAATTTAGCGTGTGGTGTTACAGAACCTTTTTTACAGATAACCATACCACGGCTAATATCATTCTTTTCAATACCTCTCAATAGGATACCAACGTTATCTCCAGCTTCACCTCTATCAAGGATCTTACGGAACATCTCAACACCAGTAACAGTAGAAGTTAATTTTTCAGCACCCATACCGATAATGTCAACAACATCACCTGTGTTAGCTACACCTGTTTCGATACGTCCTGTTGCAACAGTACCACGACCAGTAATAGAGAATACATCTTCAATAGGCATAAGGAAAGGCTTATCAACATCACGAGTTGGAAGTTCAATCCAGCTATCAACAGCTTCCATCAATTCCAAAACTGTGTTAACCCACTTCTCCTCACCATTAAGCGCACCAAGAGCAAACCAGCGATTACTGGACCGTTATCTCCATCGTACTCATAAAAGTTAAGCAAGTCACGGATTTCCATTTCAACTAGTTCAAGTAACTCCTCATCATCAACCATATCCACTTTATTCATGAATACAACCATACGTGGAATACCTACCTGACGACCAAGAAGGATGTGCTCACGAGTTTGTGGCATTGGTCCGTCTGTAGCAGCAACAACTAGAATAGCACCGTCCATTTGGGCAGCACCAGTAACCATGTTCTTTACGTAATCCGCGTGACCAGGACAGTCAACGTGTGCGTAGTGACGGTTAGCTGTTTGGTACTCTACGTGTGAAGAGTTGATTGTTATACCTCTTTCTTTCTCCTCTGGAGCGTTATCAATTTGGTCGAATGATCTGGCTTCCGAATAACCCGCATCGGCCATTACTTTGGTAATAGCTGCGGTTAACGTTGTTTTACCGTGATCTACGTGTCCAATTGTACCAACGTTTAAGTGTGGTTTTGACCGATCGAATGTTTCTTTTGCCATTTTGTATTAATTTTAATCTTAGTTATAAATATATTAGTGTTACTTGTATTCTAAATTTTGAGCCAATGATGGGAATTGAACCCATGACCTCTTCCTTACCAAGGAAACGCTCTACCCCTGAGCTACACCGGCGTAAAGTATTTATTTTTTCCTTTAAAAGAAAGGAAGATATTCCTGCCTTCACAGGTTTTGGAGCGGGAGACCGGGTTCGAACCGGCGACATTTAGCTTGGAAGGCTAATGCTCTACCAACTGAGCTACTCCCGCAATTCTTCGAATAAATCCCAAAAAAAATTCAAATTCCAAGTTCCAATGGAAACCGAAATTGATTAGGGAATCTAATCAAAAAAGATATTTTCAATCTATTAAAGAACTATTTCAAATTTCAAACAAACCTTTTTGGAATTTGTTTTTTGAGATTTGAATCTTCTCAATTTTTGCCTACGCAAAAATTGTTGGTGGGGAGAGGCAGGATTCGAACCTGCGAAGACGTAGTCAGCAGATTTACAGTCTGCCCTCGTTCGCCAGCTTGAGTATCTCCCCGAGGTATTCAGAATTCAAGTAATAAAATTCAAATTTCTGAATAGGCATTTCAAAATTTAAAAGAGCCGATAGAGGGACTCGAACCCACGACCTGCTGATTACAAATCAGCTGCTCTAGCCAGCTGAGCTACATCGGCTTTTT
Organism: uncultured Flavobacteriaceae bacterium; assembly: GCA_963716065.1. Taxonomy (GTDB): domain Bacteria; phylum Bacteroidota; class Bacteroidia; order Flavobacteriales; family Flavobacteriaceae; genus Aequorivita. The sequence goes on along the minus strand of OY970287.1, from coordinate 2,913,158 downwards.
AACTTCTTTTTACCGCTATTTTTTAGCCATAAAAAAGTCCGCTATTTCTAACGGACTGCAAATGTAGAAAAATTATTTTTTCTACAAAACTTTTTCTAAAAAATTATATTACAAATATGCTTTTTGTTTCTGTTTTCTTTTCTTTAATTGTCTTTCCAATGTTTTTACAACGTCATCTGTAGCCTCCTCAAATGTTTTCGCTTCCTTCTTCACCATCAAATCATCTCCGGGGATACTTAATAAAACTTCAACAATCTTGTTTTCCTTCTCACTTGTTTTTTGAACTTTTAAAAACACATCAGCAAAAACGATCTTATCATAAAATTGTTCGAGCTTGGACAACTTCTTTCCAACAAATACCAATAAATCATCCTTGGCCGCAAAATTGGGGGTCTGTACGTTTACTTTCATATTATATTATTTTAACAGTTAATATACTATGTATTTTTACGCCATAAGCTCTTTTGGATTTGTTCTAGTTACGCGGGTGCGAATTTTTATATACCTCTTTCAATTTAGCTATACTGTTTTGTGTATAAACCTGTGTTGAAGCGAGACTGGAATGACCCAGCAATTCCTTCACCGCATTAATATCTGCGCCTTCGTTCAAAAGATGTGTTGCGAAAGAATGCCGCAAAATATGCGGGCTCTTTTTTACTTTTTCTGAAGTTTTACTAAAGTATGAATTTATAATCCTATAGACAAGCGTTTCATAAATTTTAACCCCTTTTTGGGTAATAAATAAATACTCGGGATTTTCTATATTTTCGAGATTATTTCGAAAAGGTAAATAATCATGGATTGTCTTTAATACACTCGGCAATAATGGAATAATTCTTTCTTTGTTTCTTTTCCCCAAAACCTTAATTGTCTTTTGCGCAAATGATACATCGTTCAGTTTTACATTTATTAGTTCTGCCTCTTCGTATTCCTGTGGAATAAAAAAGTTCCACTATCAAACGATCGCGCAAACCTTCAAAATTATTTTCGGTTTGTAGCATTTCCATTACATTATCAATTTCTTTTTCCGAAAAAGGGACCTGAATTTTTTTTGAAGTTTTTAGTGCTTTGTGTTTTGCCAGAGGATTGATATCAATTTGGCTCGTTTTCAGAAGAAATTTATAATAGGTTTTTAATGAGGAAATCTTTCTGTTTACGGTTCGGTTTGAAATGCCCGAATCTACAAGCGAAACAATCCAACTTCTAACTATTGAATAATTCACACTAGCAATTTCAGTATATTGATATTCTTCCGAAGCGAAATTTTGAAAATCTTCCAAATCCTTTAAATAAGCAATCACAGTATGCGGAGAATATTTTTTTTCCAGCTGAAGATAATCTGTGAAGGCTTGAAAGGACATTTCTGAAGTTAAAAGTTAAAAGCTAAAAGCTAAAATTAGCAAAAAATATATCCAGCAACTTATTTGCCCTCAATAAAAAATCCGCTGGAAAACTTTTCCAACGGATTTATATGGTTTTAGAGTTAAAAAAGAAATATTAAATTTCTTCCTGATCTCTTAAGTTCTGAATGTATTGAGCTTTTTGATTTTGTGCTCTTTTCTTAACAGATGGCTTTACAAAAGCTTGTCTGGAACGCAGCTGGCGCATTGTTCCGGTTCTATCAAATTTACGCTTGAAACGCTTTAGCGCTCTGTCGATATTTTCTCCGTCTTTTATTGGTATAATTAACATAGTGTCATCACCTCCTTTCTTTAGGGTGGCAAAAGTAGAAAATAGTTGTGAGTTATGAGTTATGAGTTATGATATTTTTTTGAAAAATTATTGCTTAAATAATGTTGCCCGTTTGCTCAAATCCAAAATAAGCTTTTCCTCCTCTTTACTTTCCAACAAAACGTTGTAGTCTTTCCAAAAAGATTCGCGATACGGTTTGGTTGAAAAAATGTCGGCAGACCAATCATTTTGCTTCAGCTCCTGAGCAATGATTTCAGGGTCTTGGATAATTTCACTAAACAATATCTCTTGAATCGTGTAATAATATTGCTCATCCTTATCAAATCCTGGCTCTGCTTCGGTTTTAATTCTATCAGAAGATCTGTCGCCAGTATTTACGAGCTTTGGAGTTTCATAGTAAATATAGTTGGGATACATTTTACCATCGTATTCTTTATAGGTCAATACAAGCTTATGGATTGTTTGTGTATCAAAAAGACTTTTGCTTCGCTTTTTCTGAACATCGGAAGCGGCAACCAAATCATATTCCACTCTCTTTATGGCGTAATTGTCATAATAAATATAAATCCAACCTTGTGGCTCAAAACCTTCGTTGTAAATATTTTGGGTGTTCAGACCCACAAAATCAGCACCTTTTGAAATTTTGATTTTGTAAATTTTTCTTCCGTTATCAACCAAGATAGTATCTAAATCGAATTGCTGTTTTTCCAAAATATTTTTACCGAACAGTGCCCCCGTAACATTTGAATTCCGCATCAAATTAAGTTTCCCTTTAAAAAGATTTTCCAAACCATTCACACGGCCATCATTCCATTTTATTGCTTCAACCAATGCAGAGGTTTTTAAGGAGTTTCTGCTAATATTTCCTGCTTTGGAACCTATACTTTTAAGATATGCCGAATAGGTAAATAAACTGTCAACATCTCTTAAATCATAACTTTTGCGGTTTTCATCAACATTAATTTTAAGGTTGTCTTTTGCTCCGGAAGCAAAACTGGAATCGTAAACGGTAATTGCACTTTCAATAAGCCATTTATATTCCTTTTTGTTGCGCTCTTTGTGTCGCAAAAATCCCTTTTGTAGATATGCCTCTTCTGGTAAATTTTTTGGTAATTTTTCTATAGCCTTCTGCACTATACCATTTCCGGTTGTGGGTCGGGGATCTGCGATAATTACAACCTCATCCAAAGAAGCAACATCTTCTTCCAAAAAAATATCGGATCCATTTTCAAATTCGCTTATAACTACCCTAAAGCTTTTATAGCCTATGGAAGAAATAACCAACGTATCCCTCAAATTTTGTTGCGGAACTTTTAAAACGAAATTACCATCCGCATTTGTAATTGAACCAATCGTTGTGTTTTCTATATAAACACTGGCACTTTCAATGGATTCGTAGGTTAAGAAATCTGCAACTTTTCCTTTTAGCTCTGTTTGCGCGGAGGTTGTTTCGCCGATGAAAAAAACAAATAATACTAAAAGACTTTTTAAAGTGAAATGCTTCATTTCTTGTGATTAAATTTAAAATAAAGAAATATTATGTTGCAGGCTTATATTCAGAACCCTCAATGACCATTTTAGCAATAATTAAAATGAATTTTTGCAAAAATGGTCAATTAAAATCTATGTTGCAGGCTTATATTCAGTACCCTCAATGACCATTTTTGCAATAATTAAAATGAATTTTTGCAAAAATGGTCAATTACAATTTATGTTGCAGGCTTATATTCAGTACCCTCAATGACCATTTTTGCAATAATCTCCCGAAGGATTTCTGAAGTTCCTCCGCCAATTGGTCCAAGTCTGCTATCGCGCAACAATCGCGCCAACGGATATTCTTCCATATAACCGTAACCGCCTAAAAACTGAAGGCATTCGGTCATTACTTCGTCTGAAACTTTTGTGGAAATCAATTTGCTCATTGTAGCTTCTTTTACTACATATTCACCATCGTTCAAACGTTTTGCGGTAACGTAATTGAATGTTTTACAAACTTCAATTTCACTTGCAATCTGCGCAACGCGGTGACGCAACGCTTGAAATTTCGAAATACTTTTTCCAAAAGCAAAACGATCTTTCATATACTGGATTGTATAATCTAAAGCAAACTCGCTACGCGCGTGGGCGTTGATACCCATAATAAGTCTTTCCAAAGCGAAATGCTGCATTATATATGGAAACCCTGCATTCTCCTCGCCCATTAAATTTGTAATTGGAATTTTCACATTATCAAAAGCTATTTCTGCGGTATCGCTGGCGCGCCATCCCAACTTATCGAGTTTTGTAGCGGAAACTCCTTTTGTGTCGCGGTCAACCACAAAAATACTGATCCCTTTATTTCCCAATTCGGGGAAAGTTTTGGCTGCAACTATTAAATAGTCGCTATAAATTCCATTGGTGATAAATGTTTTGGAACCGTTCAAAGTATAGCTATCGCCTTCTTTTACGGCAGTAGTTCGCATTCCGGAAACATCACTTCCGCCAAAAGGTTCGGTAATACAAAGACAACCTATCATTTCTCCTGAAATACTCGGCGCCAAATATTTTTCTTTTTGCTCGTGGTTTGCTTCTTTTTTAAGGTGCGTCATTGCAAGATAAGCGTGTGCCCACATGGCTGCAGCAAAACCGCCACTGTTCACTTTTTGAAGTTCTTCCAAAAAAATTACTGTATAAAAAAGATCGAGATCCATCCCTCCGTATTCTTCGGGTTGATAGATTCCGAAGTAGCCCATTTCACCAAATTTTTCCCAGATAAAACGTTCTATTGTCCCGGTTTTTTCCCACTTTTCAATGTGTGGCACTACTTCTTTTTGAAGAAAATCTTGAAAACTCTTTCTGAAAAATTCGTGTTCCTCTGTAAAATACAATTTATCCATGCCGCTCTAAAACTATTATTTATAAGCCTTTCGGCGATTTGTTTTAATTACTCAACGGACAAATATAACTGAATTAGCTGTAACTTTCTTTCGGTCATTCCTTCAATTTTGTCAAGTTCCTGCAGGTTGTTTACTTTTTCGTGGAGTCTTCTGTATTCCCAAATTTTCTTTGCCAACTCAAAAGAAACGCCTGGAATGGTGGAAATATCGGAAGCGGAAGCTTTATTAATATTTATTTTTGAAATGGATTTTGGAGATTTCACGGTGAATAGATTTAGAGTTCTTTGGGCAACTTCTGGGTTTAATCCATAAATACCATAAAGTTGAATATCATTTGAAAAACCACCCAATTTCTCCCGTTCAGAAATGATGCGTTTGCTTAACGCTTCCCCTATTCCACTTACTTGTTGCACTCTTCTTCAGTCGCTTTGTTTAAATCAATTTTTTGGGTGAACGGTTTTTCCGAAAAACCTTTTTCACTTTTATAATCCGTGAAATTATTTTTTGGTTTGGGATTGTTTACCCAATCTGGAAACTTGAAATACGGGCTCAATTCATCCAACAAAGAATCTGAAACTCCTGTAACTCTTTTAAAATCGGCTGCGGAATTGATCCATTTATCTTCTTTTCTGTATTGAAGCAAACGATCAATTTCTTCGTTGGTCATCCCCAAAGTATAGCCTTTATAATCGGTTATAAAATTTGGATTGAAGGGATATTTTTTCGGTTTTCTCTTTTCAATTTCAACAAAACGAAGCGAATCCAATTCCTTTTGAAGCGAAACAATTTCAGCGGATGAAGTGTCGAAACTATCTTCTTCAGAAAAATCGACAAACCAATAAACGCACAGTAGCGAAACGATGAGTAGCAACAAAAGCAAAATCCCACTCCTTTGCTGTTTGCTGAACGTGAAGTGGGATTTTAATTCCATATAATTTAGTTTTTACATATGCTTCTGCAAATCTTCCAAACCGTCATCTATAGCGTCATGTTTGGTTTTAATGGCTTTCATATAGCGATTTAGTTCCTTTCTAACCACCGGTGTTAACAATACTACACCAATTATATTCGGCACTACCATTGCAAAAACCATTGCATCAGAGAAGTTGATTACGGAACCAAGGCTTATTACTGATCCAACCCATATAAAGATACAAAATAACAGTTTATAAACAAGTTCGGTAACTTTTCCTCTTCCGAAAAGGTAGATCCAACCTTGCATTCCGTAGTACGACCAAGAAATCATACTTGAAAAGGCAAAGAGAATTACGGCAATTGTAAGTACGATTGAAAAGTGTGGAATAACGCTATCGAAAGCAGTTGCAGTTAGCTCCACCCCTTCTTTCACCTCAACACCGTATTGAATAATATTGTTGTCAAAATTTGTTATTACAATTACCAAAGCAGTCATTGTACAGATTACAACCGTGTCTATAAAAGGTTCCAAAAGTGCCACAATCCCTTCCGAAGCAGGATATTTTGTGCGCACTGCGGAGTGAGCGATGGCGGCAGAACCAACCCCCGCTTCGTTAGAGAATGCGCCACGGCGAATTCCTTGAATCATTACACCAACTAAACCACCAGCTATTCCAAGGCCAGAGAACGCACCTTCAAAAATTAATGCGAAGGCATCGCCAATATGGTGATAGTTTACAACCAGAACCACAATTGCTCCCAAGACATAAAGACCCGCCATAAATGGTACAACTTTCTCAGTAACCTTCGCAATACGCTTAATGCCACCAATAATAACTACGGCAACAATTATAGCCATTACAATTCCAAACCAGATTGCTGCGCTGGTTTCCTGTAATTCAAAAAGCTGAACAAATTGGGCTGCTGCTTGGTTTGCTTGGAACATATTTCCACCACCAAAAGAACCCCCGATTACAAATATTGCAAAAAGCAGAGCCAAGACTTTACCAAGACCGACCATTCCTTTTTGAGACAAACCTTTTTTAAGGTAATACATCGGGCCTCCGTAAACTGTACCATCCGGACCTACGTCGCGAAATTTAACACCTAAAGTACATTCGGCAAATTTGGACGCCATACCTAGTAAACCAGCCAAGATCATCCAGAAAGTTGCTCCCGGACCACCAATGGAAAGCGCTACGGCAACTCCAGCTATATTTCCTAAGCCTACTGTTGCCGAAAGTGCTGCGGTCAAGGCCTGAAAGTGAGAGACCTCTCCTTCTGCGCTATCATCGCGAATGGTTTCAATAAGATTTTCCTGTTCGTTGGGGGTTACATCTCCATAGAGCGTATCTGCTCCATGTTTTTCGATGTCTTCATATTTTCCACGAACTACTCTAATTGCAGTTCCGAAACCTGTAAAATTTATTAATTTGAAATAGACTGTGAAATATGTAGCACCACCAATTAATACTATTAAAACCCAAGGAATCTGAAATGATTCCGAAAAGGGGATTTCATAAAAAATAAAGTCAACAAACCATCCTGTATAATCTTTAAAAGCCCGATCAACTTTTTCAGAGGTTGTGGTTTCTTGTGCAAATGTGAAAAGTGGAATTAAAAAAGCAATTAGCGAAAGCAGCTGTTTATTCATAGTGGAGTTTTAAAATGAAATCTTTTTTGAATTAAAACGGAGCAAGATGCTCAAAAAAAATAACAATTTCAAAGAATTGCTTAGAAATTTGTTAACGCTATTTTAAGATTTACGCTACAAATCAAATACTGAAGTTCGTTTTGTGTTTACAAGGTCTTTCAGTTTTAGTAGAAAAGCTAATGTTAAATAGATTGCAAAGCCCGCGCCCAATGTTGCAAACGAAACATAAATAAAGAAAAGGCGAACACTTTTGGCGCGCATTCCCAATCTATCAGCCAAGCGGGAGGAGACGTAAAATCCGCGTTTTTCTAAATAATGACGTAATGAATATATGGCTTGTAACATTGCTGCAAAATAAACATTTCGTCCGAATTAAAAATGGTCAATTTTGAAGTTGGGGATTTTTTATAATTGTTTGCGTGCTTCCCAATATAGAATTTCCGATAGCACATTGCAAACAATTGTTCTTATCACAGTATTCGTTCTTCAACTGAAGCAAAGCCTGGCCTTGGTATGCATTCTTTGAAATTGTTTTCAGGGAGTTGAATTTTTTCACAATCGTGTTTTCTTCTGAAGAAATACTCGAAGCCAATTCCAGTAATTCGGCTGAAATATCCCGCCCTTGTTGCACCGCGTAACAAAATTTTAATGGAATAATTGTATTTATAATTAAGAGATCAACAAAGCTTTTCGTCACCCGTTTTTTCCGTTTTAATGAAGAAATGCCAAAATTGTAATGTGTATCCCAATAATCACTTGCACAAATATCGAAGAGTTCATAGAAATCTGTTTTGGTTTGGGCTTCAATTACTTGGGAAAACAGATTATTTCTTTCAGAATAAAGCATCGCAAGTTGTGCCAAACGCACTGTGGGGAAATTTGGGGGCCACAATCGGAAAAATTTTGGAATAACAACATTTTCATTGTTCAATTCAAATTTGTGTTTTAAAAATTCATAGTTGGTTTTTAATGTTTTAAAATACCAATCTTCCGTTTCGCCCTCCAACAAACCGGCTTGCCCAATAATTAAGGCTTCCAAATCCTGCCGCTCTTGGCTACATTTTTTTATAATTGAATAATCTACCGATTTTGCGATGCTGAAAAATGATTCTGCATTTACCTTAAGTCCAAAATTTTTAAAAAGCATTCTGAAAAGCAGACTTTCCCAATGATTTTGGGTGAGTTTTAATTCTTTTAAAATGACTTCCTCTTTGTTTTGAAGCCTTTCAAAATAAAGGCGTTCCAGCCAATTTTCAATAATGAAGTCATCGAGATTTTCAAAATCACTTTCACAGTTAATCCATTTTTCCTGTTTTGAAAATAGTTTTTTGTATTGTTCCAAAGTAGCTTTTGAAACGTGATGTTTAAGTACAAAAGTGGGAATAGTAGTGCCGTCCTTCCTGAAAATTTCAGCATCGTGTTCCCAAACCACATGAAGTATTACATTATCATAGGCTGAATCCATCTCATGGCAGTGCGCATACCAATCTGAAGATTTTAGGTGTATTTCAATATTGCCAGCCCAAAGCTGCCCGTCCAGCTCAATCTGGGAATTAAAAAAATCTGGGCCAGAATTTAAGTTATGGCTCCCCTGTTTCTTAACGTGTAAAATCTCGTTGTTCGAAGTGTAAAAATCGCCCGCTTCCAACTTTTGAAATTTCCACACATAGTGCAGAAAATCCTCTTTCATTTTAATAAATTTAGCGGGGAGCTTTAAATAAGATGAAGTAAATATAGGGAAAAATTATTTTGATTCCACTTCTTCCTTTTCCATTTTCTGCTGGGAATCAGCTTGTTTCTTTACTTTTTCAGAAATGGTATCGGCAAAAAGAATTCTATTCCATTTATACAAGCGGCGGTAAAGCAACACATATCTAAAAATACCGATTGCCAAAAAGACAACACATATTACCAATGCAACATAACCTAGCCAATTTATGTTTTTAAAATCCTTTAATTGAAGAATACCAATTCCGCCTAAAAGAAGGTAAAGTGAAGAGCGAATATAGGATAGCAAAGTGCGCTCATTGGCCAATTTTGTGCGTTCCAAAGCCAAAATTTCGTTTGTATTCTCGGGAACGGGCTTGGTTCGTAAAAATCGAAATAACTTTTGTGCTTCTGTTTTCATTTCAGTCTAAAATAAACAAAAATCCCGCTCCATTTGAAACGAAGCGGGATTTTATTTTCTATATATAATAAAGCTATAATGCGCGAATAATATCGTGTTTAGTAATTATACTGAAGTTCCCTTCACCCAAATCTACCAAAACAGCGTTGTTTTCTTTGTGGATCAATTTTGAAACTTCCTCAATTGGGGTGCTTTTCTTTACTATTGGAAAGGGTTTATGCATCACTTCTTTTATAGGAAGATCTGCAACATTTTTGTTTTCCAAATACTTTCTAAGCAAATCGGTTTCATCCAAAGCACCTACAAATCCTGTTGTATCCTCAACGGGAATTTGGCTGATATTATATTTTTTCATGCGCTCAATGGCGTCGCCAACAAGCTCTTCGGTTTTCACAGTAATCAAAGGTTTATCTGCATGTTCTTGAATTAAATCGGAAGCATTTTTGGCTTCGTCCTCAACAAATCCGCGTTCGCGCATCCATTCGTCATTATACATTTTCCCGACATATCTACTTCCGTGATCGTGGAAAAGAATTACAACCACATCGTCTTTGGTGAATTTATCCTTCAGTTGAAGTAATCCTTTAATTGCTGCTCCTGCTGAATTTCCTAAAAAGAAACCTTCCATTTTTGCAAGTTTCTGCGTATAGATTGCAGCATCTTTATCGGTTACTTTTGTGAATCCATCAATTACACTGAAATCCACATTCTTCGGAAGAATATCTTCGCCAATTCCCTCGGTGATGTATGGATAGATTTCGTTTTCATCAAAAATTCCGGTTTCGTGGTATTTTTTAAAAACGCTTCCGTAGGTATCAATTCCCCAGATTTTAATGTTTGGGTTTTTCTCTTTTAAATATTTTCCAACACCGCTGATTGTTCCGCCAGTACCAACGCCTACGACAAAATGGGTAACTTTACCATCGGTCTGTTTCCAGATTTCGGGTCCCGTGCTTTCGTAGTGTGCTTTCGTATTGCTAAGATTGTCGTATTGGTTTACGTACCAACTGTTGGGCGTTTCTTCAGCTAATCTTTTTGAAGTGGAATAATAACTACGAGGATCTTCGGGCGCAACGTTTGTTGGGCAGACCACAACCTTGCTGCCCACAGCCTTCAAAATATCTATCTTTTCCTTGCTCTGTTTGTCGCTAATTACACAGACCATTTTGTAGCCTTTCACGATTGCGGCTAAAGCCAGTCCCATTCCCGTATTGCCGGAAGTTCCCTCTATTATTGTTCCGCCCGGTTTTAATCTTCCGTCTGCTTCGGCGTCTTCAATCATAGTTACCGCCATTCGGTCTTTTACCGAGTTTCCAGGATTGAAAGTTTCGTATTTGGCGAGCACCAAAGCGGGGATATCCCCAATGATCTTGTTGATTTTTACCATGGGCGTGTTGCCGATGGTCCCCAATATATTTTCTGCGTATTCCATAACAAGTTTTAGATGGGCAAAGGTAGCATTATCAATTCAGAATTGTGAATTAGGAATTATGAATTCTTTGAGCCAGCTGAAAAAGATTGCTTCGCTTCATTCGCAACGCTACTCAAACCGAATCGCCTTCACTGGAGAAATTTTTGATATATTTAATAGAATCAATCGAAATCCCAATCTTTTATAAGAGTTATGTTTTTGTTATATTGAAAAACATCAACAGGATAATACCTTAATGAATCTCTCCGAAGAAATTTTGAATACACAGGTTTTAATTTCGAGGTCTTAATTTCAAAATTAAATCTCTTTGAATCTGTTTTATGAAGAATATCATTGACCAATTCAGAACAGTACAGGTTAAATGAACCGTTATCCAATAAAAAAGCTCGGTCAAAGATTACATTTTTTGATTTAAGATTTTTTAGTTCATTTATAATTATTTGTCTTTGCGATTTTTTAATATCTTTTATTTCCCATACACTCGCATTTAAGATTTTCATCTCCTCAGTGTTCAAAAATTGGTTAAATGTTTCTATTTTTAAGGCAGAGGTATTTGACGGTGAATGCAAAACATGATAAATTTTCCAACTATTATCAAATACTGCAATCCCCACATGTGAAGGTTTAGAATTTTTTAAGTTAAATTCCCTAGAAAGAAAGCCTTCTTTAGTTGCTGTACCCCGAAAAACGAGATATATTTTTTCATTTTTTAAAATATCTTCATAAGAGTGCTTACTCTTACATGAAAAAAGGGCTGTGCTTATGCACAACCCCAATGTAAAAATAATTCGAAATTCCATAACTATAGCATTATCCCAGCGCTTAAGCGAAACGCATATAAATCAGATAATCTATATTCTGGCATATCATTCTCGAAACTAGTTGCAAAATCTCCCTGTGAGATAAAGCCCAATGACATATTGAAATATTCATTTAGCTGGTGTTTAATGCCAACGCCAGCGTGTAAACCAAAATTGAATCCCAATCCTCTTTCCTTATCATCAAAATTTTCAGCAATTATTTCAAATTTCGATGTGTAAAGATATCCTCCATAGATACCACCTTCCACATATACAGAGGTTTTTTCTGAAAACAAATAACCATATTTTAGGTTTATGGGTATTCTTATATAATTATTATTCAAAAAGACTTGTTGATTCTGATTTTGAAAATCCGCTCTAGTCCGTAAGTGTTCTAAACCCGAGAGCAATGAAAAATTTTCATTCAAGATAAACTCTCTTCCAATTGTTCCTCCAGTAACATTTCCATTTACCTTAAAAGAATCTTCTGCCTCAAGTGTTACAGTTCCAAAATAAGTATCAACAAACCATTCCCCACTTTTCTCCTCACTAAATGACTGTTCCTGTGCGAAAAATGCACCAGTTTGCAGGGCACATAACATATATATATATAGTCTTATCATCTTTTCTAAATTTTAATTATTTACCTCCGTCCAGTGAACAACCTATCGATCCAAATATCAAAGCGCCACCGAGAGCACATATACCACAAAGCGCTAATCCCACAATACCTCCGATAACAGCACCAATTCCTCCCCCAAGATTACAGTTTCTGCCTTGATCTGGATTATTAGGTTCTATCTCTGCAAGAGTAATTGTATTTGCCATGTTTAATAGCTCTCTTTCATCTTGATCCAAAAGAAGATAATCGGGGTTACTAGTTAAGTCAATAATAGGTTGACCAGTTGCTATAGTTTCTAAAGATGTTAATGTAAATTCCTCCAAATCATAATCCTCGAGTACAGCTCGAACACCCTGTTCATTAATAATACCCATTTTCTCTATCACACTGTTTACAAATTCCGCAGAAAGCACTCCTGTTCCATATCCAAGCAGAACTGTATAATAATTAACGGAAGCTTGGTCGATCTCTGTAGGGAAAGAATTATTAGGATCATTAAAATGGCTTTTCAAAATATCAACACCCGCAATGTACTCATCAGCCATTAAAGTATAATCTGCATCCTTTGATCCAACTGCATTTGTATCCGTAGACTCGATTGAAAATTCGCTAATTTTTTTTCCTGGATTTTCTGTTTCCGGAGCACAAGAAGTAAAAGTGTAAAAGAAAGTAAGAAAGGTAAAGAAATAAGATAAAAATGCTTTCATGATAAAAAAAATTTAAGGTTAATATTGATTAGTTAAACATCAATCAATAGATTGACAGACCATAAAGAAAAGAAAAAAAAAACTTTACGGCGAAAAATTGATTTTTTTACAGGATTACAAAATTATTGAATAGCGATAAGCTAAAAAAGAATTCAGAATTTTAACTTTCACTCAAAACGAATTGCCTTCACCGGGGAAATTTTCGAAATGACAAAAGAAGGTATCAAAAGCATTAAAAGGCAAAGCAAAAAAGTTCCGCCGTTCAAAATTAAAATATAATCCCAACTTAAATAAACGGGCGCTTCGTTCACGTAATACGTATCTGGGTTCAATGGAAAAAATTTGCCATATTTCTGGATTAATAATAATCCAATCCCAATTAAATTTCCCCAAAAAAGACCAACGCCAATCAAATACATCGCGTTATACAAAAACACTTTGCGCACGCTCCAATTACTGCTTCCCAAGGCTTTCAGAATTCCTATCATTTGCGTTCTTTCCAAAATCAAAACCAAAAGGGCCGTAATCATATTGATGCCAGCTACTAAAATCATAATCCCAATTATCATTATAATATTGAAATCAAAAAGGTCCAGCCACTCAAAAATGGAGGCGTATTTATCGCGGATTGTCTGTGTATCTAGCGTGCTTCCGGTTTCGTTGTAAACCTCTTGCCCGATCGGGATTATTTCATCAAAATCATTTACAAAAACCTCAAAAGCGCCAATTTGATTTTCTTCCCATTTGTTCAATCGCTGAATATGGCGAATATCTGTAATAATAAACTGCTCATCAAATTGCTGAAAACCGCTGTTGTAAATACCAACAATATCAAATCCACGGCTTCGGGGCGTTTTGGAAACTTCATCATTCAGAAAAAAAGTGGTCACTTTATCGCCTAATTTCAGCTGAAGTCTGTTAGCTAAATATTCCGAAATTAAAATATCTTCATTTAGATCACCTTTAAAATCGGGCAATTTCCCATCAATTAAAAAATCTTCAAACGCAGTCCAATCATAATCGTCGCCAACTCCTTTTACCACAACCCCTTCAAAATCACTTTCAGTACGGATAACGCCGCCTTTGGAAGCCGTAATTTGCACGTGTTTTATACTTTCAACATTCTTAAATTCTGGATAGAATGCTTGGTTTTTTTTAAAAATCGGGTTTTGTGAATCGTTGGAAAAATTGGTGTCGAAATTTGTGATAATTATATCCCCATTAAAAGCAGAAACCTTTTCGCGAATCTTTTTTTGAAGTCCAACGCCCGTGGCGATTGACACAAGCATCATAATAATACCAAGAGCAATTGCTGTGATTGCAATTTTTATTATCGGTGCCGAAATACTACTTTTATAGTCCTTGGAAGCAATGATGCGCCGGGCGATGAAAAATTCGAAATTCACGGAAATTTTATGGGCTTAACTTTTTTCAAAAATACGGTTTTATTAACAGTCTTACTATTATTTTCCTGCGGAAGCCAAACCACCGAAAAAAACAGGTTGGTATCTGATGTTCTTTTGGAAGAACCGAATTCTGAAAACCCGCTGAATTTACCATTTACGGAAGAAAAAACAAAAAAGAACACTAATAAAGTAGTAGTGAAAACTGGCGAATTAAGCGTCGTTGAGCAAATTGTTACAGGTGCAGAACAGTTTCATTTGTATGCTGCATTTTTGGAAAATAAAAATGTGGGCGTGGTTGCCAACCAAACCTCATTTTTGGAAAATGAAAACCAACATTTGGTAGATTTTTTGGTTTCTAAAAAAATTCCTGTAAAGAAAGTTTTTGCACCGGAACACGGTTTTCGAGGAACAGCTGATGCCGGGGAACATGTAAAAGATGGAATTGATAAAAAAACTGGCGTGCCGCTGATTTCCCTTTACGGAAACAATAAAAAACCATCGCAGGAACAATTGAAAGGAATTGACATCGTGGTTTTCGACATTCAAGATGTTGGCGCGCGTTTTTACACGTACATTTCTACACTTCATTATATGATGGAAGCTTGTGCAGAATTGGGAATTCCTGTAATTGTTTTGGATCGCCCAAATCCAAACGGACATTATATCGACGGCCCAATTTTAGAAAAAGAAAACGAAAGTTTTGTGGGAATGCACCCAATTCCAATTGTTCACGGAATGACGATTGGCGAATATGCAGCAATGATAAATGGCGAAGGATGGCTGAATAATAAAATGAAATGTGAGCTCACAATTATTCAAATGAAAAATTATACGCACAAATCGGAATATTCACTTCCCATAAAACCATCGCCAAATTTACCGAACGATCAAGCCATAAATTTATACCCAAGCCTCTGCTTCTTTGAAGGAACATTTATAAATGCAGGTCGCGGAACCGATATGCAGTTTCAGGTTTTTGGCGCGCCCAGTTTGCCAACTTCGAAATACACTTTTGAATACACGCCACAACCCAATGAAGGTGCAAAAGATCCAAAATTTAAAGGGCAACTTTGCTACGGAAAAGATCTTCGGAAAGAACCGCGTTTAAATAAAATAAATCTGGAATGGCTCATTGATGCTTACAACGCCAATGGAAAAAAGAAGGATTTTTTCAATTCGTTTTTTGTGAAACTTGCCGGAACGGACAAACTCCAAAAACAAATTGAACAAGGTTTATCTGCGGAAGAAATTCGAAATTCTTGGAAAGATGGGCTTGCTGATTTTCAGAAAATTCGGGAAAAGTATTTACTTTACGAGTAAAATACCAAATCTCAAATTCCAAATTCCAAATAAGCTCCAAAAAATAAATTTCAATTAATAAAAACGATGGCAAGATTCAAAAATTCTCAAAATTATATTTTTTGTATTGAATCCGAATTTAATAATTCCTTGATTGAAGATTCATCTTCATTAAATATGCTTGAGCAAATCCGAAATATTTATGGCTTAAAAGATTTCCAATTCATTAATAGAAAATGTGCGACAATTGAAGAATTGACATTTTATCTCAAAAAAATTTCTTTAAAAAAATATGATAAATTCTCCATCATATATTTCAGCTTACACGGAAGTGAAAACTATATCAAGCTTGCTAAAAAAGGATTGACTTTAGATGAATTGTCAGTACAAGTTCCTAATTGTTTTCAAAACAAATTAGTACACTTTAGTTCTTGTGAAACTATAAATCTAACTGAACATGAACTAAAAAAATTTTCAAAAAAAACAAACGTATTAGCAGTTAGTGGATATACAAAAGAAGTTAATTTTTTGGAAAGTGTTGCTTTGGAAATGCTTTATTTCGACTGGTGTCAACATGAAAAAGATATAAAAAAGATAGAGAAAACAATTAACGAAAGCTATTCTGGCTTAGTAAAAAGAACAGGGTTTAAAATGTACCATCGAGGTTGATTTTTTTTTTGGAATTTGGGATTTGTTATTTGGAATTTACCCTACGTTTCATCTCTTCAACAATATTAAAAGCTGCCGGGCAAATAGCTACATTCTGCATTGTTAGGTTTGAAATCTGCTGGAATTTTTTACGGTCCGTATGTGGAAATTCTCGGCAAGCTTTTGGGCGTACATCATAAATACTGCAATAATTATCGGCTCCCAAAAAAGTACAGGGAACGCTTTGCAAAACGTAATCTTTATCTTCATCAATCCGCAAATAGGTTTCAATAAACTGTTGCGGTTTCATCCGGAAATGCTTTGAAATCCGCTCTATATCCTTATCTGTAAAAAGAGGCCCTGTGGTTTTGCAACAGTTGGCGCAAGTGAGACAATCTGTTCTTCGGAATTCATTATCGTGCAATTCCTGCATCAAACTGTCCAGATTTTTGGGTGGTTTTTTTTTCAGCTTTGCGAAAAACTTTTTGTTTTCAGCTTCGGCTTCTTTTGCTTTCTGCGGAAGTTGTTTTAGAATGTTTTCCATTTTCGACTTTAAAGTTTCTTAGCGCAACACTGTGAAACCACTGTGCAACTCTGCGGAATAGCTATTACGCTGAGTATCCCAGAGAAACGCTGAGGTTCGCTGAGGGAGTTATTTGGCTTTGTAAACCATTTCGCCATTGATGAAAGTCGCCAAAACCTTTGTTGTGGGCAGTTCTTTTTCATCAACCTTCATAATATCTTTATCGAGAATGGTGAAATCTGCGAATTTCCCAACCTCGATACTACCTTTTTCTTTTTCTTCAAAATTGGCGTAGGCAGCCCAAATTGTCATTCCGCGTAAAGCTTCTTCCCGCGAAAGTGCTTCATTCATTTGAAAACCATTTTCCGGATAATTTTTTAAATCCTTTCGAGCAACAGCGGCGTAAAACGTGTACATTGGGTTAACTTGCTCAACAGGAAAATCGGTTCCCAAAGCAATTTTCCCAGCTTTTTCAATCATTGTTTTGTAGGCATACGCATACTTAATGCGCTCCGCTCCCACTCTGTCCTGCGCCCAATACATATCGCTTGTGGCGTGGGTTGGCTGCACGGATGGAATAATATTTTCAGAATAATATTCAAAATCTTCTTCGGAAAGAATCTGCGCATGCTCAACTCTCCAACGCTTATCGCTTTTTCCTTCCAATACTTTTTTATAGGCTCTCAAAACCGCAATATTTGCAGAATCGCCAATTGCGTGTGTATTCATTTGAAATTCTGAAGTAGTGATTCTTTCAGCTAAATAATCCAAACTATCCGCTGGCGTAATCATTGCTCCAAAATGGTTTGGCATATCGCTATATTCCTCACGCATCGCCGCGCCACGGGAACCCAAAGCTCCATCGGCATATATCTTAAAGGAACGCACATTCAATCTTTCAGTTTTATAAATTCCATTATTTAAATAATAGTCAACATTTTCAGGACTGTTGCTTACCATCGCATACATTCTGAGTTTAAATTTTTTTTGTTTTTGAAGTGTATCAATCAACTCGATAATATTTCTGTTTAAACCAGCATCATCAACGGTTGTTAAACCATATTGAAGGCAAATTTTTTCGGCTTCCAAAAGTGCTTCAATGGAAACTTCTTTTGTTATTTGAGGAAAAGTTTTATCAATTAAATCCATCGGACTATCAATCAAAATCCCAGTTGTTTCACCGTTTTCCAAAACAACTTCGCCACCAGCCAATTTTGTTTTTGAAGTAATTCCTGCAAGTTCCAACGCCTTTGAATTCACCAAATAAGCATGTCCATCAACCCTTTGTAATGCAACAGGTGTATTGGGGAAAAGGGAATCGAGTTCTTTTTTTGTCGGAAAATTTTTATCGTCCCAATCATTTTGATCCCAACCGCGACCGATTATATATTCTGTATTTTTCTTCTTCCTGAAAAGCAACAACTTTACCCAAAATTTCTTCGAAACTAGTAGTTCCAACCAAATCTACATTTTGCAAGCCAAGACCCAACCCATACAAATGTGCATGCGCATCAATCAAGCCCGGAACTACAGTATTACCTTTTGCATCGTAAGTTTCCTTAAAGTTATATTTCAACTCAAGTTCAGGTTTTAGCCCTATTTCAAGGATTTTTCCATCTTTTACAACCAAGGCATTTGCAGTGCTGAAATCTTCATCAACCGTGTAAATAGTTGCGTTTTTTATTAATAGGTCTGCAGCAATTTTTTCGGGAGCGCAGGAAAATATTGTGATTGCAATAAAAAGGAATAGTAGTTTTTTCATTTTATATAATTTGAGGTGTAAAAATAGAAAACATCCGCCAAAGACGGATGTTTATTGAATATTTCGTTTTAATAAATCTCGGGAAGTATGATGGACAGTCAAAATATCTATTTGGCTTTGCGAAACTATTCTGTAAATAATCCTATAATTTTGTTCAATAAGTTCTCTTATAGCATCATTTTTTATTTCATAAACTACTTTACCTGATTGCGGATAGGTATACAGAATTTTCACTCGAGTTCTAATTCTAATAACTTGAAACTTTGCAAATTTTATCGAGTCATTGGATATATAATCGAAAATATCCTTTAAGTCTTCTGTAGATTGTTTCGTCCAATTTATTTGAACCATTTTTCAAGTTCTTTATCAAGCTTTGAATCTGAAATTACTTCCCCATTTTCAGATTGAATTAAACCAGTTTCAATTTTTTCAATTAAAATAAGCCTTTCAACTAACTCATCAATAGTGAATTTTTCGGGTAATTCAGACAAATGCGATTGTAGTATTTTCTTGGTCAACATACTGGTTTTGTTTATCAAATGAAGATACGAATGAAAAAGTAAAATAAAAAATCTAAAATTTTACCAATCAAACTTATAAGTAACCCCAACCAAGCCTTGAATTCCCTGCACCGGATAGTTCAACCATTTTTGGTAATTATCACCAAAAAGATTGCTCCCTTTCACAAAAGCCGAAAGCTGGTCAGTGAATTTATAGCCAAAATGTAAATTGGCATCCACGTAGCCGTCCAAAGTAACTTCCTGCGTAATTACTGAATCGGTATAAAGATCCTTTCGTTCCCCAACATAAAATAATGAAGCACCGCCGTATAATTTTTCAGTAATGTTGAAATTTGAAAATATAGAAGCTTTTAGATCCGGTAAATTCCAGGCTTCTTCTTGTATATCTGAACTATAGCTGTAATAATTTCCATTAATTCCCAATGAAAATACATCGGAAATCTCAACTTTCACTTCTGCGAAAAAAGCCAACGTATTTAAATCGTCATAAACAACATTGAAGGAATTTCCGTGTTCATAACCTTCATACTCCGTGGAAAAAAACTTAACCGGGTTTGCCTGAAACAATGCCCTATTTTCATCCTTTCCGTATGAAGCTCTCAAATTATACCCCACAGAATTTGAAATTTTTCCTTTAATTCCAGCGAAACCTTCGTAAAGTTCTTTGGTCGGAGCAATGAACAATGTTGGGGAAACAAAGGGATTTTCTTCCTTAAAATCATAGTATGTATTTTGCTTCAAACCACCTTCGGCGCCACCGTAAACAATTACTGTTTCATCCACTAAACGATATGATGCGCTCAACCTTGGATACAATGAAAAATCGGTATCGCTATTCTCGGAATCCATATTCACATAAGCTGCAACACCTAATGAAACGGTTAAATCATCATTTACAAAAGTGATTGAAGGCGCCAATCCTGCATTTAAATAACTGTATTTAATTCCAAAATCATTAAAGTAATTTCTATCAAAACTTCCGCTCAAATAATCAATATCGCCATCAATTTTGAATAATACACTTTCCAATGGAAAAGAAAACTCGGGTTTCAAAGTAGCATTGAATTCCGAAGATGAAAATGAATCCGTCAAATAGCGAACATTCAACGCGGCACTTTCAAAAAAGGAATCGTCCAACGCGATACTTCCGCCAGCGTGACCGCTGATATAGGTTTGCTTGGGATCAATTTGAGAGGTGAGTTCATCAACAAAAACTGCAAATTCTTCCGGCAATCCGTACCAATTGTAAAGTTGGTGCTCCACTCCTGCATCTAATCTATACGTTGCATCTTTTTGTCGGCTTGTATAATTTGCATCAAGGCTGGTGTCGTAATATTTATTGTCCAATTTCACACCTTTTATATCTCCCTGTGAGGAATTGTGCCGAAAGAAAAACCCAGCATTATCGGTTCTACTGATTTCAAAATTACTGTAAAATTCGCCTAAAATAGAAGTGTAATTTCCGAAGCCAAGCGTTGCGTAATTATCGTATAATTTTATTGGTTTTGACTTTTCAACCGTTGTAGCTTTTCCTTTTGAAGGCGTAAAAGTTGAAGCAACCGGAACTCGAGAAAATACTGTATTTCACTTCCTTTTTTGTAGTGGAAATGGAATCGTTCAACGACGGAGTTTCCTTCACTTTAAAGGCATCCGAAATTGTGGGCGTATATGGTTTTACAATATTTACAACTTCGGGATCAAGCTCTTTTTCCTGCGAAAACATCGAGAAATTGAACACTGAAATTGCTGCGATTGAAAAAAATACTATACGTTTCTTTGACATATTTATCGTAATATCGTTTTAAAATAATTGCTTAGTTTCCTCCCGTTTCAACGGAAGAATTTGTTTTAGCCTCAGCGTTTTTAATGACTGCTAATTCAGCTCTGGCTTCTGCAACAACCTCTGGAAAGTCGGTGAAATTTTTTGTCACACTTTCCAAAATATAGGTTGCTTGGTAAGCGTCTTTCAATGCATAAAAATTCTTCGCCATCAGCACCAAACCTTTGGCGCCGTATAATTTGAATCCTGAATAATCCTTCGCCAATTTTTGCACGGAAGCATTTGACCCTTCAAAATTGCCTTCCTTATTTTTAAAATAAGCATCAAAATAAAGTGCTTCCGCAGCTAGCTGTCCGGTTGCAATTTTTTGAACTTCTGCGTAAGCGGTTTTGGCTTTAGCTTCGTTATTCGTTTTCATTGCAGAGCGAGCAATTATTACTTGCGCATCACTCTTTATTGAATTGTCAATTTTTGAATTTTGAAGTACTTTTTCGGCGTAATTTACCGCTTCGGAATATTGTTTCAATTCATACGAAGCCTTCATACTGTTAGTCTGCGCGAAAATAATATTCTGCGGAAAATCTGCTTCGGCTTCCAAACGGGTTAAATATTTCAACGCGTTTTGATAATCCTTTTTCCCTAAATACAATTCCGAAATCCGTGCCAAAGCCTGTTCGGTAAATTCACTTCGCTCGCGATTCAAAACATATTCAAAATGTGGGATGGCTTGATCATTTTTCCCATCAGCAAAATAAATCTGCCCTAAATAGAAGTGCGCATTCTGCGCGTGTTGTCCATTTGGAAATTGCTTTAAATAATCCTCAAAACGACTCTTTGCCTGATTTTGATTGTTTTCCAAATAAGGCTGTTCCGCGGCCAAATAAGTTGCATCGTCAAGCTCGGTATCGCCAACTTGTACGTAATCCAAAGTTTTTACCCAGCGTGCATATTCGTCAACATTTCCTTGATCTATATAAATAATTTTTGCGGAAGCAACTGCCTGCAAAGCTTCGGGTGTAGATGGAAAATCGTTCGCAACTTTTTTGAAAATAGCCAAGGCATCGTTACTTTTTCCTGTATTGTCATAAATCAAAGCCTTTTTCAGCAATGCCTTTGAAATGAAACTGCTGTTAGGAACATCGCGAACCAATTGATCGTAAGCCGAAATTGCTTCGTTGGTTTTATATTGCGCTACATATGTATTTCCCAATTCATACAACGCATCATCACGATATACCGATTTTGGATATTTTTTTGCGAAAGCAATTAATTCCTCAACCTTCTTTTCGGGACGATCCACAAAACCGTAGCTAATTGCTTTTTGAAAATCGGCATAATCATTATCACCGCCCATTTCCGCAGCAGCGTTATAATTTTCCATCGCTGGCCAATATTGGCTGGTCACAAAATAGCTGTCACCCAATCGCAAATAAGCATCTTTTTTCCGAACCGTTTCAGCGGAAGAAGAGCCCACATAACTTTTAAAGTTTAAAATGGCCTCGTTATAATTTTTAAGTTTGAATTGGTTGTAAGCCATATTATACTTCAAATTTTTATTTTCTGAAGTGTTTTGTGATCCGGACATTTGCGCGAAAGTTTTATAGCCAGCCAACGATTTCTCAAAATTTGAAAGTTGGTAATCGCTTTCTGCTTTCCAATAGGTAGCACGGGCGGCAAAACTTGCATCTTGCAATTCCTTCATACTTTTATCGAAAAACGAAATCGCTTCGTTGTAATTTGCTTCGTTGTACAATTCAATTCCTCTATAAAATGCTGCTTTTTGATAGGCAGCCTTGTCAGCAAAATTTTTGTTGTTTTCCAACAAATCCAACGCTTCTTTATAATTTTTTGAAGTGATGTAACTGTCAATCAAAAGTTTTTTCAGTTCGTCGTTATTTGCGTTGTTCGGGTATTTTTCAATAAACGAAAGCAAAACCTGAGGCGTGCTTTTGTAGCTGTTGCCAATTTCATAACTCAATTTCGCATAATTCAAATAAGCATCTTCCTGAATTTCGGCACTGAATTCCATTTCCGAAGCATTTTTAAAGGCATTCAACGCTTCCTGTTTTTTGTCGAGTTTCAAATAACTTTCCGCCAAATGATAATAAGCGTTTTGGGCAACGGCATTCTTTCCATCCACAATTTTATTGAATTCGCCAATGGCACTTTCGTAATTTCCCTGTTTGTAATAGGCATAACCGAGCTGGTAATAATCGGTATTATTCCATTTTCCGCGCATACCTTTATATTCCTTTAAATACGGAATAGCTTGATCGTATTGTTCAAGATTGAAATAGCTTTCCCCAATAATTTTTGAAAGTTGGCTTTTCTCAGCGGGGCTGGATTTGTCGAACTGCTCCTTTCCCATATCGATTGCCTTTTGGAAATTTCCGAGTTTGAAATTCATATCGGCTTGGTAATAACTAAGATCTTCGGAATAGCGTTCTTCACCTTTTACTTCTTCGAAATTTTTATTGGCCTCTTCATAATCATCGCCTTCGTAAGCTATAAATCCCAAATAGTATTTCGCTTGCGAACCGTATTTTTCAGAAGTTGAAACCTTGTTGAAATAACCTTTGGCATCGTCATATCGCTTAGCCTTGAAATATGCATAGCCATTATTGAAATTAAACTGATCCCGTTGGCTGGCACTTAAACTTCCTTCATCAACTTTCTCATACCATTTTTGGGCGTACGGATATTTTCCGTTTTCGAAATAATAATTCGCAACATCTATAAATGCAGAATTCCGTTTTAAACTCGTTGGATATTCCTCTACAAAATCCTCCATCAATTGATCAGCGTTTTGCTGATTTAACCTAACTGCCGCATTGGCAATATAATAGGCGCAATCGCTTTGCACGGTTTCATCATCGCTATTGTTTTTTATTTTGTCAAAAAGACTTTGAGCCGCTAAAAACTGACCGTTATTATAGAGTTCCAGTGCTTGGTTAAACTCGGCGAGGTCGTTTGTAAAGGCAGCTGTTTGCTGCGAAAATGATGAAAATGAAAGGAATAGAAAAAGCGAAAAGACAAGAAAATTCTTTATCATTATTTACAGTTTTTGTGGCGTAAAGGTATTTAACTTTAAATGTAGCTTTCGGCGATACTGTAAATTTTTAAGGTTTAATTAACGAATGATTTTTAATTGAATTTCTCAGCAATATAACGGCATAAAATTGAATTAAGTATGTATTGCAAAATAGATTTTAACATAAACTGAAACGCTTAAAAAAAATAATGTAATTTTAAAATGTTAGAAAATTCTAATTCTATTATTATGAACAAATTATTAATTATTGCTCTTATTTTATTTTCATTTTCAGCTACTGCGCAGCGCAATCCATTTTCAAATCTTACCGAGAAAAATGGAAAAATTGGGATTGGCACTACTAATCCCGACGAGCTTTTAACCGTAAAAGGCAAAATACACACGCAGGAAGTTTTGGTAGATTTGGATGGAGCGGTCGCTCCCGATTATGTTTTTGAAAAATATTTCAACGGTTTTTCAGAAATGATGCCAGATTATAGTTTGATTTCTTTGGACGAATTGGAAGCATTTTTAAAAGAAAACAAGCATTTGCCAAATGTTCCTTCTGCTGAAACAATGCGAAATGAAGGAATTTCACTAAAAGAAATGAATTTGATTTTGCTTCAGAAAATTGAGGAGCTTACGCTTTATACACTTCAGCAACAAAAGGAAATTGATGCTTTAAAAGAGAAAATTGCCGAAAAATAAATAAGTTGGCAGTATTCAGTTGCAGTTTGAAGTAATTCAAATTACTTTTGAAATCGAAATCGAAAATCTAAATTCATCATGGCCGATCACGTATTATTTTTAAAAGACGCTTCAATATATCAAGGGGAAAACTTAGTGCTTTCTGATGTTTCCGTTTCAGTGGAAAAAGGTGAATTCGTCTATTTGATTGGAAAAACAGGAACTGGAAAAAGTAGTTTTATGAAAACCCTTTATGGCGATCTTCCGCTTCAAAAAGGTGAAGGTGAAATCGTAGGCCATAATTTGGCAACATTGAAAGAAAATGACATTCCATTTTTGCGAAGAAAGCTTGGAGTTGTATTTCAGGATTTTAAACTTTTAAACGATCGAACTGTTCACGATAACCTTAATTTTGTGCTTACTGCTACGGGCTGGAAAGACAAGCCTGCAATGGAAAGTAAAATAAACGAAGTTTTATCGAAGGTTGATATGAAGACCAAAGCTTTTAAATTTCCGTATCAACTTTCTGGCGGCGAGCAACAGCGTGTTGCTATTGCCCGCGCACTTTTGAATGATCCGGAACTTATACTTGCAGATGAGCCTACCGGAAATCTAGATCCACAAACAAGTGTTGAAGTGATGGAAGTTTTACGTGAAATAAACAAAAATGGAAATACCATATTAATGGCAACTCACGATTATGCGCTCTTGCTGAAATATCCTTCCAAAACTTTAAAATGTGATGAAAACCAGATTTTTGAGGTAGTTCAGAAAACGGTTTAGCATTAAAAAAAACAGTAATATTTTATGCAAAATGGGATTCTAAATAAAATTTCTCCCTTACAGTTTCTGTTTTTTGCACTGTGTGTTTTTTACATCATTTTTTACATGCCCTTTGGGTTTGAAGGGACTGATACTGGTTATATTTTTGGCTCTTCCTGGAATATCTATAATGGTCAATTTCCACATCGTGATTTCATTTATACACGCCAGCAATTCCTGCTTATTTCCATACTATTTTTATCTACATATCTGAAACCTATGGCTATTTACTAGATAGGGCGTTCTTTTACATACAGATTTTCATTTATAGTTTTTTAGGCGCAAAAATGCTCGTTGAGAATTTTTCAATAAACTCTAAAGATTTTACTTATTTCATAGCAATTTTAGGAGCGTTAGTATCAATACACAATTATCCACCAATGGGCTGGAATACAATAGACGGAGTGTTTTTTTGTGTGCTGGGCATTTACTTTATTGCGAGGAATGAAACAAAAAAATGGCAGTGGTTTTTAGGTTGTTTCTTTTTGGTGTTGGGAGTTTTTTCAAAGCAGAGCTTTTACTTTACTCCTATCTTTTTGGGCGGATACTTGTTGTTCACAAAACAATATAAAAAACTGATATATTTTTCAGGGTTTGCCCTCTTTTGGGTAGTTGTATATTTTCTTTTAAAGTTTGTAACTGGCAGTTTTTATCCATTTTTTGAGCAGACTTTTCAACGCACTGGTCGCGGGGCATTGGTTGATGTTGGTATTAAAACGTATTATTTGGCGGTAAAATTCAATATAATTTATGTTGTAGCTGGGGTTTTGCTTTTTTGGAGTTCGTATAAATTTCTTCCGAAGAAAATAACGTATCTCCTTTTAAACATAATTATTGCGGGTGTTTTTCTATTTCAATTTTACAATTTTGGGGAATGGCATACCATTCAATATGTGATGCAATTGCTGTTTATTGCTTCGGCTGGTTTTTGTGCGCTAAAAGCACTAAAAGACAATCGCTATATTTTTCTTCTATTACTTTTAGGGGTAAGTTGGAGCGCTTCAATAAGCAATGGTTACCAAACGCCAATCCATTTTTCGTTGCCGATTTTTTTCAGTCTGTACCTTTTGGTTTTTTCGGAAGGAAAAAATATTACGACTGATTTGAAAATGCCAATTTACGGAACAGTTATAGTAGTGTTCTTAGGAACGTTTTATTTTGGTTACCAAGTATTGTATCGCGACTCAGACAGAAGTGAACTAACTTATGAAATGGGTGAAGTTTTCCCGCAATTGAAGGGCATAAAAAGTGATAAGGAAACTTTTGAAAAATACATCGAATTAAAACAGTTAGCCCCTGAATATCCTAATTTTACTGTGCTACCATCAATTACACTTGCGCATTACCTTACAAAAACCGTTAATCCAATAGGTACCGATTGGCCATTAGATGTAGAAATTAACGACGAAGGAGAAAGGTTGATTTCTGAATTGGAAGCCTCAAAAACAATTGTCTTTCTTGAAACTTCAGAATTTACCGAGGAGCAATTGGAAACCTATATAATGGACGATATTATAAAAAAATCGTGGAAGCTCATCAAGAAAACCCAATATTTTGAAGTCTATTCCCCTCCCGAATAATTCAAGATTCACTTATCTTTTCGGGTTTGCAAATCGCATTCGTTTTTTAATTTTGGGTTAATCTTTAAATGAATCTTTCCGCTTTTATTCGGTTTTAAAACTGTATTTGCAGTAAGCCGTATTCTATTTTTTGATTCAACTTCAAGAGTGGAACCATCACTAAAAGTTTGGTTACGAATAACAATTTCCTTTGATACTCCTTTCACTTTAAAATCCCATCGACTAAAATTTTGATTCTCGATGTAAGCTGTTTCGTTTTCGTTTTTAAGATGATGTAATAATTTAATAGCCTTTCCAGTTTGCAACAAACCAGCACCATAAAGTCCTGCGAACCGCTTGTTGCCTGGCACATCATCTACATTTAGCGCCGTTATTTTGAGAATAGGCTCCACCTCTTCGGCAGGCAGGCACGGATATAAAGAAAACATAAGACCAATAGTGCCCGAAACCAAAGGCGTAGCGCCTGATGTAGTTTCAAATTTATAGTTTCTGACTTCACCTTTATTTATAAATTCCTGAAACATTAATAGTTCAGCGGTAGGAGCCAAAATATCTACCTCTGTATTCAGCATAGCAGTTGAAACGGGAAAAACATAGGGTTCCTGTAACGTATCATTTTCGGGGAAACCCATGGTCATTCCCACCGAGCCACGTAGATTGCTTGTGTAATAGATACCATTTTCCAATTGTAAAATATTGTCCAAAGGATTTTCATGGCGATACATACCCGATGAAACCGAAATAACATGACGATAGGAAGCGGGATAGGAAAACACTTTTCCTTTTGTCATATTAAAATTCCGATTTCCGGCCGCAGCAACTACAATAATACCTTCTTTAAACAAACTATCGATTACTTTTTGTCCACTTTCATTAAATAATGTGGATACCCAACTACAATTTACAACACGGGCGCCGGCCTGGCAAGGCCCACAACTTCAGCAAAATCCCTGAAACGCCCATAATTTGTCCCATAAATTGAACAGTCATAGCAAACCCCGGTAAAACCCACCCCATTATCTCCCTGCGCTGCGGCATTCGCTGCTACATTTACACCGTGCCCCCCTGCATAATTGGATTTATTGAAAAGCGTTGTCTTTCCTTTAAAATCTATATCGTTAGGATTAATCTGCCCATCTGAAATGCCTATGGGCACATCACGCGAACCTGTTGTATAATACCAAGCTTCCGGCAAACCCAACACATCAAGATAGTCGAGGTTTGCCTGCATACCAATATTCTCGCCAATAGTACTTGTAAGTCCATAGTCATTAGGCTCATAAATTTTTTTGTCCTCGCCTAAAATTGGTTCCCCTGAAATAAAAATATGTGATGCGTTTTTTAAAAGATTATCCAAAAAGTTTGGGTTACTCACAATTACAAAATAGGTGCGATTTAAGTCTTTAATTTTTGCTTTACGAAGTGTTTTCTTAAAAACTTTTATCTTCTGTTTATCAAATATATCTTTCAGAATTTTGTCTTTCCCCGCATACTTCAAAAGCTTCCCTTCCTTTATAAAAGATATAGTAGCAGTATCTTTTGTGCGCAAATAAAACCAATAATCATCTTGTGCAAATCCACACAAACCAGTCAAAAGAAAAAGTATAATATATATGCGGCCCATTATTAATTTTTTATCAATTTAGTAATATTGATCACACTTGCTACAATTTACTAACTATATTTTTATGAACTAAAAAAATCAACCCATTTATTAGCTTTTTAACAATATATAGTAAGCTTATTTATTTGTACAAAAAGATTACTGTATTTTAGCCCTATGTACCAAACGCTGAAAAAAGTAGCGCTTTCCGTTGTTCCGAAAAAAATCCTTTTTGAAAATGAGGTATTTTTTCGCTCCATTTTTGCATTTTACTTAGGTGGAAAAAATCATCAATGCAGTGTTTGTGGAAAAGGAATTAAAAAATTCATTAAAATTCCAGAGGGCGATTTACTTTGCCCCTTTTGCGGAAGCCGCTCGCGTACTCGAAGACTTTATTCTTTTCTAATTGAAAATGATTTAATCCATGGAAAAATACTTCATTTTTCGCCTTCGCGGAGCGTTTATAGATTGTTGAAGAAGAAGAAAAAAAGAATATTGAATATTTCAGCACTGATTACGAAGATGAATTTCTTGCAGATTATCGTTACGACATTACACAAATTCCCTTGGAAAAATGATTTTTTTGATTTAATAATTTGCTATCATATTTTGGAACATATTGAAGATGATAAAAAAGCGATGGAAGAATTGTACCGAGTTTTGAAACCAAATGGCACATGTGTAATTCAAACTCTTTTTAAAGAAGGGGAAATCTATGAAGATTTTTCAAAGAAAACTGAAAGAGAAAGACTTGAAGCTTTTGGACAGGAAGATCACGTTCGCATTTATTCGGTTGACGGATTGCGGAAAAGATTAAATGAAAATGGTTTTCGAAATGTGGAAACCAAAACATTTCCAAAAGAGGAGCGTTTCGGATTTATGGAAGAAACATTTTTAGTAGCAAAAAAATGATTTCCATTCTTATCCCAACATACAATTACAACATTTTCTCATTAGCTGAAAATCTTCAGCAGCAATGTGAAAATGCAAATATTTCGTTTGAAATTTTGGTGTTGGACGATGCTTCAACCGATAAAGAAAAAACTGAGAAAAATTTAGAAATTAATTCTTTTGATAATTGCGCCTTTCAGGTTTTGGAAGAAAATATTGGCAGAAGCAAAATCCGAAATCTTTTGGCAGAAAAAGCAAAATATGATTGGTTGCTCTTTTTGGATGCCGATACTTTTCCATCAAATTCAAATTTTATCCAAAACTATTTGGAAGCTTTTTCAAATGAAAATTCAGTGATTTTTGGTGGAATTGAATACCCGAAAAACACTTCAAAAAATTTCAGTTTAAGACATAAATACGGAACAGAACGCGAAAGTCTCTCAATTTCTGAACGTCTTAAAAATCCATATCGAAGTTTTATAACGATGGGATTCGCCATTAAAAAAGACGTTTTTGAAACCATAAAATTCAATGAAAATCTTGCAGGATATGGCTACGAAGATTCCGTATTTGCTTTTGAACTTCAAAAAAGCAACATTCCACTTTTGCATATTGACAACCCTGTAGTCCATTTGAATTTGGAAACGAATGAAGATTTCATAAAAAAATCAGAATTAGCGTTGCAAAATTTGTTGCGTTTTTATGAAAATGGTGCGATTGATGGCAATACAGTGAAAATCCTAAAAACATATTTAAAACTTAAAAACAACAATCTTCTTTTTGGTATTCGGGGTTTTTTCAGCATTTCCAAAAAACAGTTGCTTAAAAATCTGAATTCTGCAAATCCATCGCTTTTCTTTTTTGATTTGTACCGCTTGGGTTATCTTAGTTCTTTAAAAACAAAAGATGCCTAAATTTTCGGTAGTCATAGCGGTCTTTAATAAAGAAAAATATATTGCCGATACTTTAAAAAGTGTTTTGGGGCAAACGTTTACAGATTTTGAAGTAGTAATTCTCAATGATGGCTCGACGGATAATAGTGAAGCTGAAATTTTAAAATTTAAGGATTCACGGATTCGTTATTATTCCAAAGAAAATCAAGGCGTATCCGCTGCACGAAATTTTACCATAAAACAGGCAAATTCAGAATATATAGCATTGATGGATGCAGATGATTATTGGTATCCTTTTTATTTGGAGGAACAAAATAGATTAATAAAGATTTTTCCCCAAGAATCAGTTTTTGCAACGGCAATCGAAATTAAACGAAATGGGAAAACCTTCAAAAAGAGTTACTCCATAAACAACATTGGAAAAGATTCCGTCCTAGTGGATTATTTTGAAGCGAGCCAATTCGATTCAATATTGCACAGCTCAGCAGTAGTTATTAAAAAGCAAGTATTTGAAACCGTTGGTTGGTATAATCCAGAAATAAAAAGTGGCGAAGACACAGATCTTTATGTGCGAATAGGTTTAAAATACAAAGTGGTTTTAAGTCCAAAGATTTGTGCAACATATATTATTCGGAAAAACAGTTTGTTTCAAAGTGTAAAAAATTTGGACGATAAAGCAAATTTTGAAGCTTATGAGGTTTATGAAAAAGATAATCCAGCGCTCAAAAAGTTTTTGGATTTAAACCGATATTCGCTTTGTGTTTTGGCTAAAATAGAAGGGAATAAAGAAGTTTTTGAAAAAAACTTTCAAAAGATAAACCAAGAAAATCTTAGTAGAAAACAGCAATTTTTGCTTCGTCAAAACAAAACCGTTTTAAAATATTTATCGAAAACAAAAAATAGTTTGGAGAGATTCGGACTGCGGTTAAGCACCTTTAAATAGTTTAAAATCGCCGTATTCCCGAATGTAATCGTCTTCGTTGTATTCTTCGCTAACGAGCGACAAACAAACAGCTCCCGAAGAAAAGTTTTCCAATTCCCGCCAAACCCCATTTGGAATCAACAAACCTCTGTCGGGTCTGTTCAAAGTAATTACTCTTCGGGTTTTACCATCGTCCAAAACCACATCAAAACTGCCGCTGAGCGCAATTAAAAACTGCTGCAATTCCTTATGGGCGTGTCCGCCGCGGGTTGAGGAACTGGGAACATCGTATAAATAATAAACACGTTTTATTTCAAAGGGTAAAAAATCCTTTTCCACTACAGAAAGATTTCCGCGACCGTCGGGATCACTGATTTTAGGAATTTCCCTTAATTCTATTTTATCCAAATCAACGTATTGCATGCTGTAAAGTTTGGTTCCATTTTTCAGAAATGGCCTGCATTGAAAATTTTTCCACGGAAGGTTTTGAGTTCTTTTTTAGATTTTGATAAAGTTCTTCGTCAAAACATATAGTTCGCAGCGCTTCCGAAAATAAAGGTAAACTTCTTTCAGCAATCAGCAAACCGTTTTTTTGGTGTTGCACAATTTCCGAAGGACCCGAAATTATATCCAAAGAAACCACGGGCGTTCCTAACGAAAGTGATTCCACCAAAACCATCGGGAAACCTTCGTATTTACTAGTAAGGGTTATGCAGTGGGCATTTTTAATAATTTCGAACGGACTTTTGGTAAATGGTAAAAACAAAATCTGTTTTGCACAAGATTTTGAAAGCGCCAAATTTTGTAGCATTTCTTTATCCTTTCCATCGCCCAAAATGACAAGCTGAAAATCTTTTTCCCAAACTTTTGATTGTGAAAATGATTCGATTAAAAACTTGAAATCCTTAATCGTATCGTCAAGTCTGCCGTAGGAAAGTATGTATTTTTTATTTTGAAGTATTTCGGGCATGTCGCCGCTTTCTTTTTCCCAATTGGGATCAAAAGCGTTGTGGATTGTTACGGAATTATTTATTCTTTCTTTTTTTAAAATTTCGGTTTCAATATATTCTGAAACTGAAACATTGAGAATATTTTGATGACATATTTTTGAAAAAGCCGAGGAATTTTCAGTTAAATATTCAGTTTTTTTAGAACTATGGACCACATAGATTTTATTCAATTCACGATAAATGAATTTTGAATAAAACAGTTCCCGATCGTATTTGTTCTTTGGCCGATGATCAATAATTACATCAAAGTTCTCGGTTTTCAAATAATTTCGAAATTTCCGAAAACGCAGCAACCGTTTCACCATAGAATCTTTATCCGACTTCATTTTTCCCAAATTCAGCATTTTTCCGCTGTATGGATAATCAATTTCGTCATTCAAAATTACCAAATGTACTTCGTGCCCCTGTGTTTCCAACATTTGCGAAAGCATGGCGCAAGAGCGCTCCAAGCCGCCTTTTGCAAGAGAAATGGCAACCATACATACTTTAAATCTCTTTTCAGCGGGCATCACTATTTATTATGTATTTTTGGTCGCACAAGGCAAATATAGCTTTAAACAAATTGAAAATGAAAATACTTTTGGTGGGCGAATACAGCCGGTTGCACAATTCCTTAAAAGAAGGATTGCAGGTGCTTGGCCACGAAGTAACTCTCGTTTCAACGGGTGATGAATTTAAAAATTTCCCTTCAGATATTCTTTTGAAAAGAAACTACGAAACAGGATTTTCAAAAAAAGTAAAGGTTTTATTATACAAAATTTTCGGATTTGATATTGCTTCCCGATCGCTAAAAAATCAATTTTTTCAAAATAAAAAAAGATTTCAAGGTTTTGATATAGTGCAATTAATAAATGAAAGTCCGCTGGGAATTTTACCAAAATATGAAAAGGAAATTATTTCATTTTTAAAGCAGAACAATAAAAAACTCTTTCTACTTTCCTGCGGAACTGATTTTACGAGCGTGCAATATGCGTTCGATAAAAAGTTTCGATACTCTATCTTGACGCCACTTTTTGAAGGAAAAGTTTCCGAAAAGGAATTTTTCCCCGTTTTGAAATATTTAAAACCCGAATACAAGAATTTGCACAACTTTGTTTTTGAAAAAGTTGATGGTGTAATTGCTTCCGATTTGGATTATGACATTCCGCTGCAGGGTAAAGACAACTATTTAGGATTAATTCCAAATCCCGTGAACACTGAAAAATTAAAATTTCAACCATTTTCTTCCGTCCGCGTGCCGCTCGAAGCTTCAGCGGAGGCGCAAGAAAAAATTATCATCTTTCACGGCATCAATCGAGCGAATTTTTTCAAAAAAGGAAACAATTATTTTGAGATGACGCTTTCAAAAATTCAAAAAAAATACCCTTCAAAAGTTAAAATCATTTCTGTTGAAAATATTCCGTATTCCCAATACATTGAAAAGTACAATTCCGCACATATTCTTTTGGATCAAGTTTTTGCGTATGACCAAGGTTATAATGCCTTGGAAGCGATGGCGAAAGGAAAAGTGGTTTTTACAGGAGCTGAAAAGGAGTTTTTGAATCACTATAATTTAGCCGAGGACGAAGTGTGCATTAATGCCCTTCCCGATTTGGATTATTTGTTCTGGAAATTGGAATATTTGATTTTAAATCCTGAAAAACTAAATTCAATTTCAAAGAATGCCCGCAAGTTTATAGAAAGGGAACACGATTATATTTTAATTGCCAAAAAGTATATTGAAATTTGGCAGAACGTTTAGTTCTCAATCTTTTTTCCTTGCTTTTTGAAATACCTAAAAACTAGTAAAAACACAACTATAAAGTACACCACGTATCTTAAAAAGTGCGCCATTACTACACCTTCAATACCGTAGATTTCCGTGAAATAATAGGCAAAGCCATAAAAAAGCACCAATGACATAATTTCGGTGAAAATAAAATTTAGCACCAACTTTTTCGCTAAAAATTGATGCGCCAAAACTAAGGAAGCAAGCCGAACAAAGTCTCCCATTAATTGCCATTTAAAGAGTGGCGCCATCTCTATTTGCCCTGGATAAATTAATTCGATAATTATATCTTTAAAGAAAAATACGAAAATCATCCCCAAGGCAAAAAGCGGTAAAAGCGTTTTGTAGATTGAGATTACTTCGCTTTTAAAATTTTCCCTATTATAGATTCCAGCAAACTTTGGTATTACATAAAGTGTAAATATTGAACTTGAAAACACCATGTAATTCTGTGAAATAAACGTCATATTCGTCCAAATTCCAGCATCCCTTCCTGATAGTTTTTCATCGAGCATACCGCGAATATCTATCTCCACAAGTGGTAATAAAATTGAGGAAACAAAAGACATTAATGTAAAAGCAAAAAGGGCTCTTGCCATTGGTGCTTCTATTTTCAGGCTTTTGAATTGTATATACTCACGCAACACTTTATAAAAAAAATAAAGCATAACCAAAACCTGAATTACTGGCGTAATTGCAATTGCAATCAACACCCCATTCAAATTATATTGAAATAGAAATACTACTGTTAACACTGCGCTCAGCAAATAGCTGATCAAATCAATTTTTGTAAATTTTTTATATTCTGAAAGACCATTTATTACCCCGTTAAAAACTCGCTGAACTGCTATAAATGGGACAACGACCGCTGTTAATTTTATTAAATAGGAGTATTCATCGGTCGAAAATAAATAGTTGCTTATTTCCGAAGAAAACAAAAGAAGGACTGAGGTGGTAATAGAAATTCCAATAATTAGAAAGACAAAAACAGAAGAAAACAGTTTTTGTAATTTAATTTCATCCTGTTTGTATTCGGCAATGTATTTTACAACTCCATTAAAAGTTCCCAATGATGTAATTGACATTAAAAGGAGGGATAAACTTCGAAGTTGCCCAATTTTATATTAGCGGGTCGCCACATATTCACTTAAAAAACGCTGAACCACTGCTGAAATTACCAATCGAACCCCAATTGCTCCAGCATTTAAAGATGTCATCTTTAAAAGTAGATTGCCGCGTATGAATTCTGGAATTTTCAATTAATAATTGTTTAAAACTGAAATTACTTTCTCCACCTCGGCATCAGTCATTACTGGGCTCATAGGAATACTCACGACCTCACGATGGATTTTTTCAGTAATGGGAAAACTTAAATGTGAATATTCTAAAAGCGCTTGCTGTTTGTGTGGTGGGATTGGATAGTGAATTAAACTGCCAATCTCTTTTCTGGTGAGATATTCCATGAAATTGGTTCTATTTTCTACACGGACCACAAAAAGATGAAATACGTGGTTATCGCTGTTATCGTAAGTTGGGAGATTTATTTTTGGATTTTTTATTTCAGAAATATACTTTTTGGCAATTTGTCTTCTTCTATTATTATCAGCATCAACCGTTGGCAATTTTACGTTTAAAAATGCAGCTTGAACTTCGTCCAACCTCGAATTTATTCCTAAAAATTCATTCATATATTTTGTTGCAGTTCCGTAATTTCTAAGTTTTTTAATTACTTCGGCCAATTCGGTATCGCTGGTAGTTACTGCCCCACCATCGCCCAAAGCACCCAAATTTTTACTCGGATAAAAACTAAAGCCCGCTGCATTTCCAATATTTCCAGCCAGTTTTCCTTCTGCGTTTTTTGCGCCATGCGCTTGGGCTGCATCCTCAATTACCAAAAGGTCATTTTCTTTTGCAATCTTTAAAATTTCTTCCATAGGCGCAAGTTGGCCGTAAAGATGAACGGGCATTATGGCTTTCGTTTTTTTGGTAATGGATTTTTTAAGCGAAGAAATATCAAAATTATAATTTGAAACATTTCCTTCCACTAAAACGGGAATCATTCCAGCTTGTTTTATGGCAATTATTGTGGCAATGTACGTGTTTGAGGCAACCAAAATTTCATCGCCATCCTTTAATTTTCCGAGAATTTTATAACCTTCCAAAATCAATCGCAATGCATCCAAACCATTGCCAACCCCAATACAATATTTCACACCGCAATAATTCGCAAATGCTTCTTCAAAGACTTGTACTTGGTTTCCCAAAATATAATAGCCGGAGTCCAAAAATTGTTGAAACCGGTTTTGAAATTCAGTTTCAAACCGTTTGTTAATTGCTTTTAAATCGAGAAACGGAATCATATAAAAATGGATTCTAATTTTTTATAATTTGAAGTCTTTACTTCATAAAATGGCTGAATAATACTCCGAGCTCCAAAACATTCCTTCCAGTAAAGCAATCCTTCATTTATGTTTTTTCCCTGGTTTTCATTGGATGTTCCAAAGTCGAAATATCTCTTATTTTTAAAACGGTCGTTTATCAAAAACTCAAATAAAAAATCCAGCGTTCCCAATTGCTGTTTATCTTCATTCGCAGAAATATATTGTATGTGAGCAACATTTTCGCTTTCAAAAATGGTTGCACCGCCCACTATTTCAGAATTTTTAAAAACATTAAATTGAAGAATACTATTTGGAAAAACTCTTGCCAATTGCGCAATTTCACCCAGCGAATGAACTGGCAGTGCGTCGTGGCGTAATGCCAAATTGGGAGTTAAAATTTCATTCCAAAAGGATTCAAAATCATTCCCCTCTTCTATTCTTAAATTATTTTTCTGCGCTTTTTTTACGCCTTCCAATCGGTTTGATGCGATTTTTATAGGGTTTTGATTGTCGATTACGCTCAAAACATCAGTTCGAATTATTTGCGCATTGGTGATGAAAAGCAAATATTCCATTTCATCGGAAGGAATACTACTGTAAATTTTGGGAAGTAATTTCAGTTGCAATTTCTCAATTCCTTCACTGTGTAGATATTGAAGTAAACTCTGAAAAATCTCTGCAACTTCTTTTAGCTTCGTTTTTTTATTCAGTACCATTCCGCCGTAACTCAAGCCTTGATGGGAATACAAAGTTTTATCGGAAATATTGGCGGGCAATAGCCCAACCACTTTTTCATTTTTGAAAATTAATAATGAATGGTCTTCAAATCTATCAGAATGATATTCCATAAAATCTCGTTGGAACAGAAACGTGGCATTTTTTGCGTTTTGCAAAAAAGAATGCCAAATGGCTCTATCTTTTGAGGCATATTTTTTTATGGAATAGTCTGCCAAAGCTTTTCGTATTATGGGTTTCTGAAATGTTTTATTGAATAAAATTAATAGTGCAAGTTAGATTTTTTTGCAAACAACATCTCCCTTTTCATCTATATATTCATAGACGCCTTCTTCGGTACCTTCTTTTAAAACCAAATAACTTTTGTCTTCTTCTAAATACTTTAAATATTTTTCATCATTGCCCATATATGAGAATAAAATCCTAAAAACATTTACACAACTTTTTAAATTTAAATCGTTACTTGGCACTTCATTATTTGGCCAACGAATGGAAAGCATTGCTCCAAAAATACTATTAACAAAACTCTTATCGCTGTTCTTTTTGTAAACTTCTTGTGTATAATCCATCCCAACATAACCGCCGTGATCTGCCATAATCATTATCAATGCATTCGGGTCTTTTTCAACAATTAGGCTTACCATTTTTGTCAATTTTGCATTGGCAATTTCTATTTTTTCAAGCCATATTTCACGCTCTTTTTCCTTTCCCTGTGATGCAACTTTTGTTGTTGATATGTGGCTCGGTTCAAAAATCTCTATAAAAAAGAAATTTCCAACATCATTTTTGGAAGCGATAGCGTTTTCAAGATCTGGGTAAACATCCTTTACAACATCGAATCCTTTTGTTATGTATGGAATCTCACTGTATTGAAAATTGGTAAAATCGAAACCTATCTTTGGGCGATTGACCATTAAGTATGGGTGCTCGCTAATAAAATGAGTTTTATAGCCATTGTTTTTGAAAATGGTGAGCACTGGATTTGCGGAAACTATATTTTTCCGTGCATTAATCATTTCGGCATAACCCGTATTCCTATGATAATAATGGTGCTTCATCATAAATGTAGCACTGTTGGAAGTTAATGTAGAGGTGTAATTGCTTCGGAAATTGGGATAATTCGTAAAATTATTTTCATTCAAAAAAGTTTTAAAATTTGAATTATCATAATTGTAAGCCCCTTTTTCCAATTCAGAAAAATTTGCATATCCATCAGGTTGTATATAATAGATATTTGGTTTTTTCTGAAATATTACGGTTTCAATATCATCTGGTTGCTGCGTCCATTCAGTTGAATAGTTTAAATACTTCATCATTATCGGCACCAAACCAATAATCCCAATAAGTGCCAAAACAAGCTGAACCGCCAGCCATTTTTTGAAATGCTTATGTAAAAAATAAGCTATCAAAACAGACAAAATAAAGATTCCCAGTATTATTTTCCGTTCAACATCGGTGTATAAAATGATTTTTATAAAAAAGAAGAAAAGAAAAAGATTGAAGAATGGAAGTACGTATTTCCCCCATTTTCCAAGGAAAGAAAGATTGGAGAACCATTTTAAAACCAAAAAGAAAAGAATGGGAGCAATTAAAAAAAGTATTAAAAAGTAACCGAATTGTTCCCAGGAATTAATCATTCCAAAATTTCGGGAATAATAAAACGCTAACGGATATAATCCAGTTGCAATACCTATAAATAAAGGGCTTGCTGAAATATCACTTAAAAATCCGTTAGAATTATTTTTTGTCTTTTTTGGCTGCATTATTTTTTTATAAAAACCACGTTGCCATCATCATCCAAATATTTATAAACCCCCTGTGGCGCGTCAAAATTAATTATTATATAACTTCCATCTTCCTGTAAATTTGAAAGATACGAATCATCTTCACTCAAATAGGAAGTCAAAATCCGAAACAAATTTACGGATGTTTTTAGTTTATTGTCAAATTCCGGTGTTTCTCCATTTGGCCAATGAATTGCAAGAATGGAACTAAAAATAGAGTTTATAAAGTCGCGATCACTGTTTTTTGTATAAGTTTCGGATGTATTTGTCATGCCCACAAAACCGCCGTGATCGGCCATTATTATTATCAAAGCTTGTGGATCTTTCGCCAGAATTGCATCCGTAATTTGGGTAACTTTTTTATTGGCTTCACGCAGACTTTCAATATAGTGCTGTCGCTCCCCCTCTACTCCTTTTGAATCTTCAATGGTATTGGTAATGTGCCCAGGATTGAAAATTTCAACAAAGAAGAAATTAGGCCCTTCGGGATATTCTTCCAAATAATTTTTAAATGGCCCAATCACATCTTTTGGCTCGCCAATACCTGTTGTAACAAAACTAATTTCCTCATTTGAAAAATTACAGAAATCATAGCCAATTTTAGGCTTATTAGTTAAAAAATAAGGCTGCTCGGTAACAAAAAAAGTTCTGTAACCATTATTCTTTAAAATCCGTAAAACACTGTTATCTGAAACGATAACATTGCGCGCATCAATGGTTTCGGTGAAGTCTGACCCATTGTTGTAATAATGGTGTTTCATCATAAATACAGAACTGTTTGTGGGCAAGGTCGCGGCATAATTACTTCGGAAATCTGAATAGGTTTTGAAATTTTTTTCTTTTAAAAAATTTTCAAACTCCGCATTTTCAATATTATAATTACCTTTTTTTAATTCTGAAAAATTCACATACCCATCAGGTTGTATAAAATAGATGTTTGGTTTCTTCTTGAA
This sequence comes from uncultured Flavobacteriaceae bacterium, assembly GCA_963716065.1. GTDB lineage: Bacteria > Bacteroidota > Bacteroidia > Flavobacteriales > Flavobacteriaceae > Aequorivita. The sequence continues at coordinate 2,873,333 of OY970287.1, read as the reverse complement.
TATTGCACTTTCAATGGCATCGGGCTGATTCCATCCATTCCTTGGAATAATTCAATTGTTTCAAAACAACTGGCACCAACGTGAAAACACCAATTATTGCCAGTATGAATTGAAAAGCGATTATTTTTTTAAAAAACTTCCGAAGCAAAAAAGTCAAAAGAACGGCAATTCCAAAAACAATAAGTGTTCTAATCCAACTGAATCCCGCATAGAGCGCAATATTCACATAAAAAAAGAAAAAGAAAAAATTTAAGAAAGGAAGGACAAAAGGCTGAAATTTTTTAAAAACTTCAAATTCTGAAAGCCAATTGGCCACAAAAAAAATACCAATGGGCACTAAAATAAACAACGAAACAAAATACCCGAGATGCCCCCAGGAATTAATCATTTTATAATTATTTGTGTAATAAAAAAGTAATGGGTACAAGCCAGCTGCAATCGCTGCGGTTATTGGAAATATGTTTTCCTTTTTAAAAAAAACCGAGAAGAAACTCTGCTTTTTTTTAGGCTCCATAATTTTTATTTTTCAAAAGATACAGCAAACGTTTTGTGCCTTTTACGGTTTCCTTTTTTTCCAAAGTGAAGTATTTCAGATAGCCGTTTTCGAACTCATTTTCGTTGTAAAAATCGAAATGGTTAATGAATTCACGCTTACGCACCAAAAGAGATTGTGCCCACGAATCTTCTCTGGTTGGAAATTCAATAATTAAATTCTTCGAAAATGAAGCAAAGAATTCAGCAGACTTTTCAAAAGGAACATTTCCCGAAAGGGTGATATGATGAATCAAAGCCAAAGCCATGGTAACATCGGGTTGATAATTTGCCAAACGTTCTATTAAAGAATTACGTTCAGTATTGTTGAAACCTATGCCTGGCGCGGGTTGTAAAACATCGCACACAAACGGAAGCATATTTGTTTCTTTGTTTGTTTGAAGTTGTTGGTAATTATAATCTACGGCATTGCTATCAATATCAGTAACAATTATATGCGGAACAGAATCTATCACTGTGCGAGCAAACGTACCATCATTGCCACCAATATCAATCAATTTTTGCGGAGCCAATGATTTTATCCATTCCTTTATCAGCGTTTTTTTGGCTTCAAAAGCGGCTTCGTCGTAATTTGTTTTATTGTAATAATCACCCCATTCGCTGGCTTCTTTAAGCGTTAAGCCCTTTATAAAATCATAAAGGCTTTCCAAAATATTCTCTTGTGATTTTTTGGAAAGCGTTGCGATTTTGGTTTCCGCTTTATAATCTTCACTGTGCTTGCTTTCCATTTTTGCGAGCAAGTGGATGTTTGGGTAAAGTATCGAACTTAGTTTGGAACGCGTTGGTAACATTGAGGCAATCAATTTCACGGGAATTCCGTCAATGTGCGTTTGCATCATTTTGAAAACTTCAGTTCCGTGATATTTTGCCAAAACCAACGGCACCAAAAAGTGGGTGATAAATTGCTTATAAGCGCGCCACGGGGTTCCTTCTTCGTAAAAATCGAAGGAAAGTGTGTCGATAAAAACAGGTTTCCCCTTGTGAAAAGTAACGTTGTATGCAGAAGCATCCTTCAAAATAAATCCTTTTGAAAGTGCGTATTTTTGAATTTTTAAAGTGTGAAGTGCCGCGTGCTTGTACTGCTCAAAACTCCACTCGTAAGGATTTGTGATGAAGGGAATTTCTTCCGGGGTAATGATTATCTCTTCCGAAGAAACCGAAGTTTCCTCATGCGGAATAAGTAAACCGTTTGAAATTAGATTTTTGAAAAAACCACTGTCTTTCAGTTTGTTGTACTGCGGAAAGTATATAGGTTTGATGGCCCTTCGCAGAGTTTTTCCATCATAAAACATATATCCCGAAGGATCGCGAAATGAAGCTTGGTGTGCGTCAGTTTTTTTTATCATCTGTATCGGTGTCTTCCTCTTCAACGTCAATTGAATCGTAAGTATCTTCTTTCTCCTTTGTCAATCCGAAAAAAGATTTCACCTTATACATAATTGCTTTAGAAAAAAGCACTACTGCCGCTATTCCTGCCACCGCTACCTGTGCCAACATTGCTCCAATTCCTGGATCGAAATAAAGAAAATTCATACTTATTATTTTATACTAAGTTTGCCTTTCGGCTATAACAAATAAACTAAAAAACGCCGAGTTTATTGAATTGCTCGGCGATTTTCTTTTTCTATAATTTGTTTCTCTTGCGATCTACTTCCTTCAAATATATTTTTCGAAGTCTTAAGTGGTTTGGTGTAACCTCAACATATTCGTCTTTTTGAATATATTCCAACGCTTCTTCCAAAGAAAATTTGATAGCCGGAATGATACGTGCTTTATCGTCAGCTCCCGAGGAACGTACGTTTGAAAGCTTTTTGGTTTTTGTAATGTTCACAGCCATATCATCTTGACGGGTGTTTTCGCCAATAACCTGACCTTCGTAAATATTTTCATTAGGGTTCACAAAAAAGCGACCTCGATCCTGTAACTTATCTATTGAATAGGGAATAGCCTGCCCCAATTCCATAGAAACCAAACTTCCGTTTTGTCTTTCTGGGATTCCACCTTTCAATGGTTGGTATTCCAAGAAACGGTGCGTCATAATTGCTTCACCCGCAGTAGCAGTAAGCAATTGGTTACGCATCCCGATAATTCCACGAGATGGAATGATAAATTTACAAATCATTCTGTCCCCTTTTCCTTCCATACTTACCATTTCGCCTTTACGGATGGTAACCATATTAATAGCCGTACCACTAACATCTTCCGGTAAATCGATAGTCATTTCTTCAACTGGCTCACATTTTACCCCATCAATTTCCTTGATGATAACCTGTGGCTGCCCAATTTGAAGTTCGTAACCTTCGCGGCGCATAGTTTCAATTAAAACCGAAAGGTGCAAAACCCCACGGCCAAAAACCATAAACTTATCTGCACTGTCCGTTGATTCCATTCTAAGCGCAAGGTTTTTCTCCAATTCCTTTTCAAGACGCTCTCTAATATGTCGAGAAGTAACAAATTTTCCGTCTTTTCCGAAGAAAGGAGAATCATTAATTGTGAAAAGCATACTCATTGTAGGCTCATCAATTGCGATGGTTTTTAATGCTTCTGGGTTTTCGGCATCGGCAACGGTATCGCCAATTTCAAAACCTTCCAAACCAACCAAGGCACAAATATCTCCCGCTTGTACTTCAGTAACTTTTTTACGACCCAAGCCTTCAAAAGTGTGAAGTTCCTTTATTTTTGATTTTACTTTGCTTCCATCGCGCTTTACCAAAGCGATCTGCATTCCTTCCTTCAATACACCCCTTTGCAAACGCCCGATAGCGATACGTCCGGTAAAAGATGAAAAGTCCAAAGAGGTAATCAACATTTGTACTGTTCCTTCCTCGACTTTAGGAGATGGAATGTGCTCCAAAACCATATCAAGTAATGGTTCAATATTATCAGTTTGGTTTTTCCAATCATCGCTCATCCAGTTATGCTTCGCAGATCCGTAAACGGTTGGGAAATCAAGCTGCCATTCTTCAGCGCCCAATTCAAACATCAAATCAAAAACAGCTTCGTGTACATCATCTGGCGTACAGTTTTCTTTATCGACCTTATTTATAACAACGCAAGGTTTCAAACCTAAGTTGATTGCTTTTTGCAATACAAAACGTGTTTGCGGCATTGGCCCTTCAAACGCATCAACCAAAAGCAAAACACCGTCGGCCATGTTCAATACACGCTCTACCTCTCCTCCAAAATCGGCGTGACCAGGGGTATCGATAATATTTATTTTTGTGTCCTTATAGATAACGGAAACGTTTTTCGAGGTAATTGTAATACCGCGTTCGCGCTCCAAATCGTTGTTATCAAGTATCAGTTCTCCAGTGTTTTCGTTTTCACGAAAAATACTACAGTGGTGCATAATTTTATCAACCAGCGTGGTTTTACCGTGGTCAACGTGTGCAATAATGGCGATGTTTTTAATTTTCATAGCAATGCTCCTTTTTTAAGAGGGTGCAAAAGTAGTGTTATTAAGTGGATTAGAACTAAATGTTGGGGATTTATTTTGACTGAAAAATTCAATATCTAAAGTAAAAAATGGATATATTTATTTTAAATATTTAATTATGAAGATAAAACTACTTTTTATACTATCAATCTTTTCTGCTGTTTCAGGGTTTGCGCAGTTTGGATCACAGCAAATTATTTCAACGGAAGCGCAATCTGTAATCCGGGCTATACCATATGATGTAGATGAAGATGGTTTTGAAGATATTATCTCAATGGCACGGTTAGAAGGCGAAATTATTTGGTTCAAAAATTTAGACGGTCAAGGTAATTTTGGAGGGAAGCAGATACTTGGAAGTAATATACCTGCCATTCTTAGTTTGGAATTATTCGACTTAAATGGAGACGGAAAAAAAGACATACTATATAGTACAAATTTAGACAAGATAGCTTGGCTGGAAAACTTGGGCAGTGGGAACTTTAGTCCAGAAAAGATAATCGCACAAACGGATTTTGCATATACAATTGAGGCTTCTGATATTGAAGGTGATAGCGATCTCGATATAGTAGCTGTATTATATAACGGTAGTTTTGATGATCGATTAGTATGGTTCGAAAATATGGATGGAGAGGGAAATTTTGGTAATGAAACTATTATTGATACTAAAAATTATTACGGACCCGATGGTCAAGACGTTGCGACTTTAGATATAGATAATGATGGAGATTTGGATATTATAATTGCATATGCAATTGCGGTTAATGCTCCACAAAAACTTGTTTGGTATGAAAATAATGGACAGGGGAATTTTGAGAACGATCAGTTAATTTACCAATTTGAATATTTACTTTCTGACGGAGTGAATGTGAATTATATAGTACCAAAAGACTTAAATGGCGATAATTTTATTGATTTAATTATTGACACATCGCACGATGAGCTTCAAAACAATATATATTGGATGGAAAATCTCACTGGGAATGTTTCATTTAGTGAACCTAAATTTATATATGAAAAAGGAAATTTGCTTTTAAACTCCATTCGTTCTTACGATTTAGATTTTGATGGCGACAATGACATCCTAATATCTTTATATAATTCTTCAAACTCTGGATCAATTTCATGGTTTAAGAATACAAATGCTCAAGGCGTTTTTAGCTCACAACAAATAATTTCAACAGAAGTAGAACGAGCAATGGACGCCACAGCTAGCGATTTAGACGGGGATTCAAAAATAGATATTATTTCTGCATCCTCATTTGATGATAAAGTAGCTTGGTACAAAAACAACACGTTGGGCATTACAGAAAATGAATTTGCCAAATATAAAATTTATCCCAACCCAACAAATGGAATTCTTCATATAAAATCAAGGCTACCCATTTCACAAATTTCTGTTTTTAATCTTTTGGGGCAAATAATTGAAAGTAAACAAAACACCAATCAGATTGAACTCTCTAAAGCGGAGGCTGGCATTTATCTTTTAATGATTGAAGATGAAAACGGAAATTCACAAACCCATAAAATTGTGAAGCAGTAATTTTTAGAAAACTTCCCTTTCATTTTCAAAGTTGAGCGAAAGAAGCTTTTAACTACCTTTGTTTTAAAATTAAGGAGAAACAATGCAACTGAATAAAATCCCAAAAATAAAACATACAACTTCAAACAATTTCTTCCTTCTCAGGCCCTTGCGCTATTGAAAGTGAGGAAATGGCAATGAAGATTGCCGAAAAGATTGTAAAAATTACCGATACCCTCGAAATTCCATACATATTTAAAGGAAGTTTTAAAAAAGCAAATCGCAGCCGAATTGATAGTTTTACAGGAATTGGTGATGAAAAGGCATTGAAAATTCTCCGTAAAGTTTCCGAAACATTTGATGTTCCCACCGTTACTGATATTCATGAAATTAGTGATGCAGCAATGGCCGCGGAATATGTGGATGTTTTGCAAATTCCAGCATTCTTGGTGCGTCAAACCGATTTGGTAGTTGCCGCAGCGGAAACTGGAAAAGTGGTTAATTTGAAAAAAGGACAATTCATGAGTCCCGAAAGTATGAAGCATGCAGTGACCAAAGTAACCGATTGTAACAACGAACAAGTGCTAATTACCGATCGCGAACCATGTTTGGATATCAAGATATGATTGTGGATTTCCGCGGAATTCCAACGATGAAACAATATGCGCCAGTAGTTTTGGACGTAACACACAGCTTACAACAGCCAAATCAAAGTGTGGGCGTTACGGGCGGAAGACCGGAAATGATATCAACCATTGCACGCGCTGGAATCGCAACGGGAGCTGATGGAATTTTTATTGAAACCCACTTCGATCCAGCAAATGCAAAAAGCGATGGTGCCAATATGCTAAACTTAAGTTTGCTCGAAAAACTTTTGACAGACCTTGTGGCAATTCGTAAAACTATAAATCATTTGTAGTATTTTCTATCTCTTAAAGAATAGGCTTCCAGCAAAACATCCATCAAAACTTTTTGATTAATATCTTCCAAATTTTGATACCGAAGGGATTTCATATGTTTTCTTCCTTCGGAAACCAGACACTCTAAATGTAGCGTTAAGTGCGTCCCATGCCAAAACACTATATCAACATATTTTTTTGTGCAATTTAAATAACAGAATGGGTTATTCTCAATATAGTAAAAAGGCAAATTCCATTTAAACTTCATTTCAGCATTTTGCAATGTACTTTCTACTGTTGCCTCCAAATGTAGCAGCATAGAGCGAAACGGCTCTGGCTTTTCCAAAATATAAACTGCTGCTGGATTCATAAAATGAAGGTACTAAAAAATAAAGCGCCCTGCCAAAATGTATTGGCAGGGCGCTTTGGCTAAAAACAAAATTATTTATATAATTAATAATTTACAATTTTAAAAAAAACTGTCCCCTTTTAAAGGGAACAGTCTTTTAATTAATCACTTATAAAACTCCCCAATTTGATAAGTATTCAAATATCTTACAAAAAGTATATATAAATCAAGAGGGATTTCCCCCATTTTTTTTCAGGATTTTTCCTATAATAAAAAATTAATATACTTTCCTAAAAATGGAAAAGCTGTCTCCTGGCGGAAACAGCTTTTATACCCATATTCAATTAACTCTCCAATTAATTTGATACTGTAAAGATGCAAAGAAGAGCTTTACAAGTCAAGAGGAAAAGCACTGTTTTTGAGGGGGGAAATACCCCTTTTTTTAGGCATTTTCTTATTTTTCAAATATGAACATACTTGGTGCAAACAAAAGCATATCGCGATTTTGTTTTCAATAAATAAGCGAAATATTTTATGAGTAAAATAATTACGGACGTTCTCAATATAATTTTTTCCCCTTTTGAAAATATGTACGCCTGGCTTTTTATTGTTTTAATAGGATTTTTGCTGAAATTGGTATATTGGGTTTTTGGAAAATTTATTTATCCAGAATAGAAATATGGTTTCACTATTCCAATAATTATTCTATTTTGCGACTTTAATAAAATACTATCACTTTCAATGCCTATAAAGAAAATTTCCGTTTTTGTTTTTGTCTTATTTGCCAATGTAACATTTTCACAGTCTGACATAAATATTGAATTTGGCAAGCCAACAGCCAAGGATTTTGAAATTAATAGCTATGAATCTGAACCAGAGGCCGCAGGCGTTGTTTTATATGAATCGGGTAATTATTATGCGGTTTCTATTGTAAAAAAAACAGCATTTCGGCTTGTTAAGGAAATACATAGAAAAATCAAAGTTTTTGATGTTGCGAAATTCGGCGATTACACAGTAGAAATTCCATATTATGTTGGTAATGGATTTTATGAAGAGGAAGTACTAGACTATAAAGCAATAACCCACAACGGAATTTTACAGAATGTTGTAAAAGACGACTCTTACTATAAAATTGAAAAATCAAGGGGAAGAAAAGCGTTAAAATTCACTTTTCCGAATGTGCAAAATGGAAGCATATTAGAATATAAATACACTTTAGTGAGCCCTTATTTTTTTGATTTTGAAGGCTGGGAATTTCAAAATGAGTTTCCTACCCTAGTTAGCGTATTTCAAACCGTATTTCCTATTAACTAAGTTCAAACAATAAGTGCAACAGTTGAAAAAGATGGGAAAATTAATTTTCCCATCTTTATAAAAACTGGATGCCGATGAATTATAGCCAATTAATCGACTCTCAAAGATACCAAATTGAGAGTTATCTGAAAGCAGGTTTTAGCCAAACAAGAATTGCCAAAGAGCTTGGTGTGGATAAAAGCACCATAAGCAGAGAGCTGAACCGAAATGGAAAAAAGCGGAGCTACAATGCCAATTATGCCATTATGGCAAGCAACGAACGCAAGAAAGAAGCTTATAAGCACCGTGTCTTTGATGACGGTATGCGGTACTATATAGACAAAAAGCTTACCCAAGAGCAGTGGTCCCCTGAGCAGATAAAGGGAAGGTGCGATCTGGAAGGGATTCCTATGGTCAGTACCGAGCGTATCTATCAGTACATTTACCAGGACCAGGCAGAGGGAGGCCTTTTGTACAAGCATCTGCGCACCGCCCGAAGGTGGCGAAAAAAGCGATTGAGCAGAAAACACCAAAGGGGACAGATACCCAACCGGGTTATGATAGGCCAACGTCCCGAAATAGTGGATGCAAAGGGGCGTTTTGGGGATTGGGAGGTCGACACCATCATTGGCCAAAACCATAAATCGGCCATAGTGACCCTGACCGAGCGCAAAAGCCAATTCGAACTGATGGCCAAGACCGATGGTACAAAAGCAGCATCCATCAAAAAGCAGATGATAAACCTCCTTTCCCCTTTCAAAGAACTGGTAAGGACCATAACCTCAGATAATGGAAAGGAATTTACAGAACACCAAAAAATAGCTCGAAAACTGGATGCGGATTTTTTCTTTGCAGACCCTTATTCGCCCTGGCAAAGAGGGCTTAACGAGTACAGCAACAAGCTAATCAGGCAATACTTGCCAAAGAAAACAGATTTTAATACCATAGAACACAGAACAATCAATATGATTATCAGTAAGTTAAACAGTAGGCCAAGAAAACTATTGGGATATAAAACTCCAAACGAAGTATTTTTAACTAAATTTAAATCCAATTGTTGCACTTGTTAATTGAATCTAGCAACATCCGCTTTAACATGAAGCTTAATGCCCATCGCTTTCCGCCTGATGCATACCCTTCGCTGAAAGAGTTTTTCGGTACTATGGTTACGATGCTGAAGGAAGAATCCATTGTTTTAAAAAAAAAATAATATGCAATTAAAAACTTTACTTTTCTCAAGTTGTTTTCTTTTAACCCTTTTGGTGTATTCGCAAACCCCTCCTCCAGTTCCAACTTTCGGGGAGCCTTTGCCCGAGGAATTTCTTATGGATCATTATAAACCCGATCCTGAAGCAGCAGCAGTTGTACTTTACGAACGCGCCAACAATTTCTTGGATATTTATGATGGTAAAATTGTAATTGCTAACGAAGTACACGTGAAAATAAAAGTGTTTGATGCCAAACGGTTTGAAAACGCAACCATTGAAATTCCCTATTACAGCGAAAAAAATAATTCAGAGGAAATTAAGAACATTATGGTATTAACACATAATGATAAGGTTAAATCATATTTGCCGCAAAATGAAATCTATACTGTTGATGAGTACCCAAGAAATTCCGTTAAAAGATTCACTTTTTCAAATATTAAGAATGGTAGTATTTTGGAATATACCTATAGAAAGGAATCCAATTTATTTTCAAATTTTGGTAATTGGAGTTTTCAGGGAAATCTTCCTGTTATATATTCTGAATTGTACACCAAAATTCCAGGAAACATGAAGTATAACCGTACACTGTACGGACCAAAAAGTCTGGATATCAACAATGCCGAAATAATGAAGCACTGTGTTACTTTACCTGGATATGGTGTAAATGCAGATTGTGAAGTTGCAACTTATGGAATGAAGAATGTGCCAGCTTTTGAAGAAGAAAAATACATGCTAGCCCCTGAAAATTACAACTCTGGAATGGCCTATGAATTAATTGAATTTGTTGATTTCACTGGGGATAAAAAATCATATTCTCGAAATTGGGATGACGTTGATAATGTTTTTAGATATGATAAAGATCTTGGGCGTCAACTTAAATATTCAAGTTATTTCAAAGATGTAATTCCTGCTGGAATTATGAATACCGCTGGCCAACTTGAAAAAGCCAAAGCCATCTATTATTACATTCAAGATCAAATGACTTGGGACAAGAAATAACGAATTTTTTCTGAAGTTCGTGTAAAGGAAGCTTTTGAGCGAAAGTCAGGCAACAGTTCCGAAATTAACCTTGCGCTCATAAATGCCTTGGAAGCTGCTGGAATAGATTCAAAAATAATGCTCATCACCACCCGCGATTTTCGTCAACCCACTATGCAATATCCAGTTTTAAGTGATTTTATTTATGCGCTTGTATATTTGAAGATTGGGGATGAAAAATACTTTTTGGACGCAACTGATAAGAATACACCCTTTGGAGTATTGCCATTCCGAGACCTTTGCCCTCAAGGACGTGTAATGGATTTCAAAAAAGGAAGTTATTGGGAACCCATTATTCCTATCAACAAAAATATGCATTACATAAACATGCAGTTAGCAGCCGATGAGCAAGGCTTATTCTCAGGAAAAATTAGCGAAGTTTCAACGGGTTATATTGCAGTGCCAAAAAGGAATGAAAACGATAATCTTTTAAAGGAATTGATTGTAAAAAGAAAGCAAAGCAACAATGAAGCTATGGACATTTCTAATCTTGAGATTGAAAACCAAGACGATTTAGAGCAACCCTATAAAGAAAACTATACTGTAAATATTCACGAACAGCCTGTGGGCGACAAGCTATTTGTGTATCCATTTTTAATGCAAACCTATTTTTCTGAAAATCCTTTTTCCAAAGAAACCCGCGAATACCCAATTGATTTTGGTTTTCCCATAATGAATAACTATTTGGTTTCCATAGATATGAACAATCAATATGAAATTGTGAAAGTTCCCGAAAATAAGATTCTAAAACTTCCAAATAATGACGGGGAAGTATCTGTTGTTTATGATGTTTCCGGAGGAAAAGTAAATGTTAGGCTTAGTGCAAAACTGAACACAACCAGTTTCTCCACCGAAGCCTATCCAGCTTTGCGCCAGTTTTTTGAAACTTTGGTAAAAATCCAGTCTGAAGAACCAATTGAATTAAAAAGAATATAAGATTTAGTTGCAAACCTTTCCACTGCCACTCACAAGCATTCCTTTTAAAAAAAGGTTTTGCTACTATTTCAGGTTGAGCAAGTCAGCTTCAATGTTTCAAAAAGTAAATTATCAATCTGCAATATCCACGTAATCCTGTAGATATGTAAATTTGGGAGCCAATTTGCCATTTTCGGTTGTAATTCTCGCGCGTTGCAAAATTCCATCCTTATCATTATTGAAGAAAGCAGGAATCACATTTTCCAGAAACATATCGCCAAAACCTTCACTTAAATCCTTGGGCAATTCACACGGTAAATTATCAACAGCCATATCTGTAATTGCGCCTGGAGCATCAAAAGAAGTTTCACTTTCCGTCTTTGGATTATAGCCATAAAAAGGATCTGCAATTGTTGAGGAACGAAGGGTACACGCAACTGGTCCATCCACATCGCATGAAATATCTGCTACTAAATTTATTTTGAAGTCGGATCTTTTCGCATCTTCCCGCGTGAATAAAAAAGGAGCGCCGTTGCCGTAAAAATGACCTGTGATAAACATATCGCTCACTTTGGCATATTTCATAAAATCACTCTCATATCCCGAAGGATCATTGTAGAATTCGTTTTTATCAAATTCGCCACCGTCGCTACGTTTATTATATTCAGTTACATCAATTAAGCAATACACAGCTTCACTAAATTCTTTAGAAAGATATTCGGCATCGGTAACTTCCCTTATTTTTAAATGATCCAAAATTTCCTTTGCCCCTCTTGTAACTTTTCCGGTACCTGAAAGCACAATCTTTATTGCCGGGATTTTTATTTTGTCCAATTCAGCTTTAACTGCATCCAAATCTGGAAGATTTTCCACTTTTGGAAGATTAAACAACTTGTCTCGTAAGCCCAACCCCCTAAAACCGTTGTAAGCGCCAACCAAACCTGCGTAATAACCAAAACCAATCAACCTGTGTTTGTCTGCATTCACGATGGTTTCGTGATCAAACATCTGAATATTTTTAGACAACATCGCCTTTAGCAACTTTCGGTTGTAAGGCTGCTTTTTAATGGTATGGCTAAAAAAGAAATATTTTTTATTCGGAATTAATGCATCTATGGGCACTTCCTTTACGCCAAGCATTACATCAGCTTCGGAAACATCATTCATCACTTCAAACCCTGCATTTCGATAAGCCTCATTGGTAAAGATGCGAACGTTTGATGCCTCGACAATTATCCGTGCATCTGGAAATTGTTTTATGACTTCCTGGCACTTTTCAGGTGAGAAAACTACCCGACGGTTCGGAGGAGATTTGCGTTCTTTGATGATGGCAAAAGTTATTGGCATTTGGTATATTTTTTGAATGAATAATGCGGTGGCAAAGATATGGTTTTTCATGTATCTTTGCCACCGCTCTCCGAAGCTTTAGCAAAGGAGAAGCTTCTTTGTTGCTGTAAACATTGCTAATTGTTCATTGTTTATTGCTCATTGAAAAACGGGGCCGACTGGTTTTGACAGCGGGTCTAATTGTATTGTAAGCATGCCGAGCGCTGGGATACAGCTCGTAAATATCATATTTCACACTTTTTAAACGGCGAGAATAACTACGCCCTAGCTGCATAATCCGAATCACAGTAGGATAATGCCTCGGCCCACAAGGTGGGCAAGCAGGAAGTCACTCAACGGCCTTGGTTTGCGGCGGTTGATATAGTGACTTCGTAAAAGTAAACCTAGCCCTGTTAGTGCTTTGATGCCAGGGTGAAGCTCAAGTAAAGATAAGGGGTGCGTTGGTAGTTTTCGACCGGCAATCCCACGAAAACCTAAATGAAAACTAAGCATGTAGAAGGCATTATAATTGCTTGTTTGGACGAGGGTTCGAATCCCTCCGGCTCCACTTTTTGATCCTCAAGTCAATTTAAAAACCCTGTAATCCTATGATTTACAGGGTTTTTTATTTTTTACAATCTCATTTGAAAGCATATAATCGCATTTAAAAAATCACCTATTCGGTGCGCATTTTTTCTCTAAAAAGTGCGCACCGAATTTCTTGTAACAGATTGATTATATGTTAAATATGAGCAGTTAATTTTTTAGGATTTAGTATCTTTATTGATAATAAAATGCCCTAAAAAATGAACACTTCTTTCTCCCAACTATTTTACCTAAAATCCCGAAAAACAGAAAAAGGCTTAAAAGTCCCTATCTACCTACAATTCACCGTAAATGGCGCACGAAGTGGCGTAAGTATTTCCCGAAAAATAGACCCGCAGAAATGGGATGCCCGCGCAAATAGCAGGGAATTAGCCAGGAAGCGAAAGAACTAAATATTTATTTAGACAAAATCCGTAGCCGCGTCAATAAGATTCATGAAAAATTAGTTGAGAGTAACCAACCCTTTACTGCCCGGGATATAAAAAATTTGTATACTGGAAAAAAGGAAAAGCCTAAAATGCTCTTGGAGGTATTTGATGCGCATAATAAACAGAAGGAAACGCTTATTGATATTGAGTTCGCCCTTGGCACCTATAAACGATATTTTACGACCCGGAACCATATTTATGAATATTTAAAGGAAGTTTACGGCAGAGAGGATATTCCCGTACAGGATGTCAATCTTAAGTTTATTCGCGGATTTGAGTATTTTTTAAAGGAGAAAAAGGATTGCAATCATAATTCTTCATTAAAGTATGTCAACAATTTCAAGAAAATAATCCGAATGGCCGTAGGCAACGAATGGATTACCAAGGATCCCTTTTACAATTACAAGATTAAGTTTAAAACGGTAGAACGGGAATTTCTATCGAAGGAAGAACTTAAGACTCTTGCTGAGCGTGAAATTAGATGGGAGCGATTGACGGTTGTGAGGGATATGTTTGTTTTTTTGTTGTTATACAGGTCTTGCTTACGTTGATATTCAAAAATTGACCCCTGATAATATTGTTCGAGATATAGATGGCAATTTGTCTATACTGGCAAAGCGCACAAAAACGAAAACCAAATTAGTTATCCCGTTATTAGCTCCTGCCGTTGTTATTTTGAACAACTATGCGGATCACCCCAAAGTGCTTAATGGAGATTGCGTACTGCCCGTATTAAGCAACCAAAAATCCAATGCTTATTTAAAGGAAATAGCACTGCTCTGCGGCATTCAGAAAAACTTAACCACCCATTTAGCCAGACATACATTTGCCACCACCGTTACTCTCACAAATGGTGTTCCATTAGAAACAGTTGGCAAGTTGTTAGGACACAAAAACCTAAGAACTACACAGCATTATGCAAAAATTATTGATAGAAAAGTTAGTGAGGATATGAAAATATTGAGTTTAAAGTTAGCTAAATAAAAAGGCTATGGTAAACAAGAAAGATCATTCTAAAGAAATTTCACATATATAATGTTTTACCCTTCAAATTGAACCTCATACTCCTATACTCTTATAACTCACATAGAATGATTTTTTTTTCGTTTCTATAAATTTTCAGAAATTTTTTCCTCTTAATTTTTTGAATTCATTAAAAAGAAAAGTTTAAAATGTCAGCCCAAAATCTTACTTTTTATTCGGCTCAGTCAGCTTATAAGCTGACAAATATTTGCTTTTGTCAGGTTAAAAGTTGAGAACCATATCCCTACCCAAGCCACGACTTTCGCCTGTTACTATTGTAGTTTTATTTGTTGTAGCCATTTTTGTTTTTTTTAGACTACAAAGTCCAAGAAATCACCATGGCTTTTTGTAGCCAAAATAGGTATTTGTAGCCTTTTTTAAAGTGGATAATTTCTATTCTTAATCCATAGTTTTAAGTTTTTCAATATTTTATTAGTGCAATGAAACGATTTATTTTAATCCTCGCAGTTGTGATGTTTGGTTGCAAAAACCCAGAGATGTCTGAGCTCGATACATTAGCCGAAAAGAGAATGGATACGGAGGAGGATATAATAGCCAGGTCAAGCGGTGAATATAGTTTGGGAAAATTTAAATATCATAACCAAATTGAATTATCCGGAAAAGAAGCGGAGCTATTGGAAATGAAAAAATTGGACGATAGCCTTAGAAAAGCACTTTATATGTGCAAAAATCCATAGTGGTGGCAAACATTCAATCTATGCTAGATAAATGGAAGATATTTAAATAACTAATGAATTAAATATGAAAGTAGCCCTAACCTAGCCTTTGGGTAGCATTAACGTAGCTTAAACCATACACTCGAGTAGCATTAGACCCCTCTGAACTATACATTAACGCCACATGAACCTACCATTAAGGCAGGTTAAGTATAGCCTTAATGCACTCTGACTTTATCGCTAGTAGACTGTTTGGTTATATAAACTTTATGAATACCCCAGTTTATGTTCAAAGGTAGAAATCCTTACCAACAAAGGATTGAACTTAATAAATATTAGAAAATAGAATGTTGCTAGTTGCTTCCATTATTTCCTTGAATTGCCTGTGAACGAATTTTATATCCAATACTACTTTCAATAATTTTCTCTTTTAATCTTTCAATAGTATCTTTTTTTTGAAATGGAATATCCATTCTTTTGGCAATTGTTTCAAAATCAAGTCTTGATGAACATTTAGACATTAAAAATTTGAATCCCTCTTCTCTAGTTTTTATTAGATTTAATTTATCAATGATTGATTGTGAGGTATATTCATCAAAATTTTGGACTTTTTTTTCAGAGGTATTACGCAATTCCTTTCTATTTAATAGGTCAAATTTAATCTCGAATTTCCCGCTCTCAAGATTAGCTATTTCAGTCTCATTCAGACCATTTATAAAGGCACTTAATTTGTCATATTGGATAATATATATATTTCTTTTTTTACGCATAATTATAAAACCTTGTTTTCGAATTCATTAATAAATTCATTTATTTCATCTACAATATCAGGGCGATGATTATTTGACAAAACCACTGGCACTCCATATTGTGGTGCATCTGCGAATATTGTTTTATTTTCCCTAAAATATGATTTGAAAACAGGAATTTTCAATTTCTTTGTTTGAGAAATATAGGGTCTAATTGCCGAAATTGGAATTCCACCATAAAACTGAACCATAGTAAATAGAACCCCTGCAATTTCGGGACTTATTTCATCTGACTCATTATCATCAGCTACTTTACAGTAATCATTGTAATCTTTTATTAATTGATCTAAGCTTCTGATTAGATAGTCTATTCCCAAGGTTGATAAATAATCAGGCTTTGCAGGTATTAAAACGTAGTCACTAGCTACAATTGCATTCTTTGTAACTATATTGAAATTAGGAGGGCAATCTATTAGTATAATATCATATTTCCCCTCAAGCTGATCAATTCCATTTATTAATTTTCTGTGAACTTTTAAGAAATTTTGTTTGGATTGTTCAATATTTGCACCGCCTAGAGTGGTGGCTAATTCTAAATCAACATTTATTAATTCAAGATGTGAAGAAATTAAATCCAAAGCACCATTCCCATTTAGATGGGGAATGACGTTCTTAGGACTAAATATTAAATCTTTGAATTTTAGTTTTTTATCATTTTTTGATGGTTTAAACCAATTCTTTATTGTTTTTTTATCTGCTAATTCATTCATCCATTCATCAGGCTTTATGAATGAAAATGTCAAACTGGCTTGTGGGTCTAAGTCAATCATTAAAACTTTATAATTTCGATGTGCTAATTCTCCCGCTAAATTTGCCGTTAATGTTGTTTTCCCAACACCCCCTTTATAATTGCTAGATTCAATTAACAAGTGCAACAATTGGATTTAAATTTAGTTAAAAATACTTCGTTTGGAGTTTTATATCCCAATAGTTTTCTTGGCCTACTGTTTAACTTACTGATAATCATATTGATTGTTCTGTGTTCTATGGTATTAAAATCTGTTTTCTTTGGCAAGTATTGCCTGATTAGCTTGTTGCTGTACTCGTTAAGCCCTCTTTGCCAGGGCGAATAAGGGTCTGCAAAGAAAAAATCCGCATCCAGTTTTCGAGCTATTTTTTGGTGTTCTGTAAATTCCTTTCCATTATCTGAGGTTATGGTCCTTACCAGTTCTTTGAAAGGGGAAAGGAGGTTTATCATCTGCTTTTTGATGGATGCTGCTTTTGTACCATCGGTCTTGGCCATCAGTTCGAATTGGCTTTTGCGCTCGGTCAGGGTCACTATGGCCGATTTATGGTTTTGGCCAATGATGGTGTCGACCTCCCAATCCCCAAAACGCCCCTTTGCATCCACTATTTCGGGACGTTGGCCTATCATAACCCGGTTGGGTATCTGTCCCCTTTGGTGTTTTCTGCTCAATCGCTTTTTTCGCCACCTTCGGGCGGTGCGCAGATGCTTGTACAAAAGGCCTCCCTCTGCCTGGTCCTGGTAAATGTACTGATAGATACGCTCGGTACTGACCATAGGAATCCCTTCCAGATCGCACCTTCCCTTTATCTGCTCAGGGGACCACTGCTCTTGGGTAAGCTTTTTGTCTATATAGTACCGCATACCGTCATCAAAGACACGGTGCTTATAAGCTTCTTTCTTGCGTTCGTTGCTTGCCATAATGGCATAATTGGCATTGTAGCTCCGCTTTTTTCCATTTCGGTTCAGCTCTCTGCTTATGGTGCTTTTATCCACACCAAGCTCTTTGGCAATTCTTGTTTGGCTAAAACCTGCTTTCAGATAACTCTCAATTTGGTATCTTTGAGAGTCGATTAATTGGCTATAATTCATCGGCATCCAGTTTTTATAAAGATGGGAAAATTAATTTTCCCATCTTTTTCAACTGTTGCACTTATTGTTTGAACTTAGTCCATCTCTATTCCCGAAGCTACGGCAAGCCGATAAGCCAGATATTCCCAAAGGGCCTTATCTATGGTATCGGTTTGGGATGGAAACTTGGCAATCCATAGATTCCTTTTTATATCGAAAATATTAGCCTTGGGTCTTGCTCCGCCCAAAGAAGAACCAGGTGCGATTAAAATTGCAATCCATTTTCGTATTTCATCGTTTTGCCCATCACTTTCCAACTGTCTTGCCGCTTCCTGTAGATCGCCCAATGAAGACCAAGGTGGTGTTGGGGTTTGGGTATCATTGTCCAAAAAAGGTCCAGCCAAATCGGTTTTGAAACGTAAGGCGCCCATTCTACTTTCATCAAACACACCAAGAAGGTAATCTATTTCATAAAGTGTTTTCGGTTTTTCATTCCTTGCCCTAGCATCCTGTGTTGTTCTTCTTTTCATTAGGGTTTTACCCCAAGTATCTGGCATACTATCCAGAAAGATTCCAAAGTTCTCTTTATTGTTTGGAAACTGCGGCCCTGAATAAAAATCAATATCCGGATCTAGGAGGCGCTGCGCATTGGTTCTCAGCCAATTTTTGTCATACTCGAAGCTGAATGCCTTTTTACCTTTGGCAATATGTGCTGATAAGATACCTATCAAGGTTGGATTTTCAAGTCCCGCCCAATCAGCATACACGTATATATCAAATTTTCCTTCAGCCATTTTTATAGCAAATCAAGATCCTGCAATTTTCTTCCGAATTCATCATCCGTTCCCAATTTCAAAAAACCATCCTGTAGATTCATTACCCTAAACACATTAAAATAGGAACCTATGGCCACCGCCGGGTCGCCCTTTTCGATACGATAAAGGGTGCTCCGATTGATTTCCGCACGTTCTGAAACCTGCTCGGTAGTGAGCTTTCTTCGCTTTCTGGCCAACTTTATATTTTCTCCCAATTGCTCGAAAATCTTTTGGTATTTTGGCAGTAGGATAGCTTTCTTAGTATTCATTTTGTTGCTTATTTACCACAAATTTAATATTTTTGTGGATAATATACAACAATCAAGATAATATAATTATGTATAGTATTTTTAATCAAGACCATTTTATGACCATACGGATGGGAATACCGCATGTATTCCGATTTCGACCACCCAATGAAAATACAATAAGCGAGATTAAGGAGAATTATATCTGGTTTTCTGACAGGGATTCGTTGAATGACGAAATGGACTCAAATCCCGAATTTGTAAAACTTTCTACCCAACCAGAAGGGGTCAAATTGCTTTACGATACTTTGGCACAATATATCATCGACCCGGAAGTAAAGAACTATTTTGATAAAAATATGACCGAAGAAAAGCT
Source organism: uncultured Flavobacteriaceae bacterium (assembly GCA_963716065.1). Taxonomy (GTDB): domain Bacteria; phylum Bacteroidota; class Bacteroidia; order Flavobacteriales; family Flavobacteriaceae; genus Aequorivita. Next base: position 2,854,000 of record OY970287.1, on the reverse strand, counting down.
TCAGGAATTTGCCTCTACCAAAATCAAAGCTTTCATATCGAGTATTGGTATTGCCTGTTTTACGATGTATCCAATGAACGAGAGGTTATGGGAGATCTATGCAGATAATGATAAAGGTATCTGTCTTCATCTTGATAGCAGTGATGATCCGTCTTTTTTTCATAATATCCTTCCGGTTCATTATGTCTCCAAAATAAGAGAACGGGAATACAGTCCAATTTCGCAGCCTAACCACATAATAGATCTGTTCTATAAAAAAATGGAACAATGGTCCTATGAGAAAGAACTTCGACTACTTAAAGACAAAACTGGCAAGGTCAAATTCAAGCCTTCCTGTTTGTTAAACGTGCTCATCGGTTTTGATGCAGAACCAACTTTTGTAAAGGATGTTGTGAATACAGTAAGGGATAATTACGATAATGTAAAGGTTTTTCAGGTCACTGGACCAGTTTCAATAGGGAGACTATCTTATAAACCACTTTATATTCCCGAATAAGATTTAACTATTTTACCATCTTTTAGAGCGCCTATTAGATTGCCAAAATTCATTCAAAAATTGACCTTATCTCATCATGGATGCGATCAAAATTCGACTGCAACTCTGCATTTGAATATTGCTTTACTTCGTCAGGTAACTGCCTCTTGATTTTGGACAATCTGAACTGAACCTTTCTATCCTTCCCATCCGCAAAAGCCACAAATTGTCCCTGTTTCAGACGAAAGAAAACATCAGCCCTACGTTTGGACACCTCCTTTTCCCCTTTTGTAATCCGGCTTTCAAAGCTCAGGCCGCTACTTTTGCTGATGCTGTGCGTGGGCATTTTGATGATCTCGAAAAAACGCTCATAATATTTCGCGGTGTCGGGATCATTGACCTTTCCGAAGAACTGATAGGAAAGATTGCTCAATATTGCCTTGCTCGCCTTCTCACCATACATCATATCATTCTGTATCTTGTCTTGCATCACATAAATGGTGGCGATATCGTAGCTCCGCAACGTTGCCGGGATGCGATGCATATTCAATAACCGTATGGTGGGCGCCTCCTCCATCATCAAGAATGAAGGAAGCGAATTCCGTACGCTCATTTGTTTGGTAATGGTATGGATTATTGTGGCTATTACGGGGGAATAGGCAGTTTCAAACTTTGGATTGTTCACTACCGAAATCACCGCAGGATTATCCCTATTGTTTATATTCAAGGGAACCTCATCTTCGGAAAGCGCCATAAAGATATGTTGGGTGCTGATACGTTTCAACGCATTGGCCAACGTACTTTTTACCGCTGCAGTTTGCCTCTCAGAGTCCTTGCCACTAATAAATGCATCCGCCATCGCCCTGGAAGTCGTATTGGAGCTTAAAAACGCCACCAAACTTTGGGTGTCAAGATATTGATAAATAGCGATAAGATGTGGCAAGGTACAGAAATGCGGATAGGAGGTGCGGAGTTTCCAAATAAGACCACCGATCAATCCCTCCGCGGCATCATTAAAAAATTTCGTGCTTCCCGACGTACCGGATTCCCTATGTTCCAATAGGTTTTCAATAAGAACTCTGGAGAGCTCATTAACGCTTTCCTCATTTTCGATATATCTTGGAGCAATGGGATTTACACGATGTATTATTTGATCGAAGGAAATTATATAAAAAGGGACATCGGACTCCCTAAAAAGTGGATAAGCCATTTCGGTAATCTCAAAATCCTTATAGTCATGAATTACCCCACAGAAAGAATATTTCTTAAAATGTTTCAGAAATCCATAGACTACACTTTCCGTTTTTCCGCTACCTGCCGCACCAATTATTATTTTGGATATTGAAACTACCGCTATTCAATCTAAAGTGTACTTTGTATTTCCAACTGTCTTTAATTGTATGGTCATCTTTTTGAAAAAAAACATACAATATGGTGTTCATCAGCAATATGGGGCATCCGAAATATAGAAGTAAAGTTGGCCAATCATTTGAATCCTTAATAATATAGAGCAACAAACATATCAAAATCAGGCTTAGCCAAAATCCATATTTTGTCAATCGAAATATTCCATAGAAAATAATGCCGACCAGCGTGATGATGGTAATAATATTTATGGGATCATTAAATTGCATCATTTAAAAATTAAATCCCTATTGAACTGGATTTGATTGCGATGTCCACTCCCCGTCTCAGCCTATTAAAAACTTTCAGTGCCAATTGCGCAGAGTTTGTTGGAATGCTTTGAACTGGCATACCAGATTCCCGTATCAATTTAAAGGCCATCGCATTTTCATTTGTTGGTAACTGCAACAATGCGGAAAAGTAGAAATTTGGATTTTTTATAAATTCCTTTCTTGCGTCATAGGTCTCCACATAATTTCGTTTGTAGCCAAAAGTGCTATCAAAAGTTTTCTCCGCCTTGGCAAAAAATTGATCCCGATCAAAGCCGCGTTTTATCAACCTGCCGTTCATCATTACTTCGGAAGACTTGTATTTGCTTCCAGGGGAAAGGCTCACGGAATTTGAGGCATCCTTTCGGCTTATGATGATGTGGATATGGCTTTGGTTGCCCTCTTTTTGCATTCCCCGGACGATACGTTTTCCATGCTGCTGATGGGGAGCTTCCTTTTCCAATTTCAATATTTCCTTTTCCAGAACCTTGATGCTTCCCTCCTTTTCTCCAGCTTGAATTTTGCGTATTTCCTTTTCAAGTTTTAATATTTTGGTCGCAAAAGGTTGGTTCTCCCGAATTTGTATATCCGATCCCTTGAAAGTGCGTTGGTGTTCAATTTTTGCATAATATTTTATATCATCTATGGTTATGGCCTTGCCGTTTATTTCACGATTGAAGGAGGCCACATAATCCTTCATCAGTTCACTTGTATATTTTCTTAAATCCTCGCTACTATTTTGTAGACACTTCAATTCATATTTTGAAGGACTTACGGTAATGGAATAAAATTTCGGTTCAATTTTTTTTAGTTTCGCGGTGTTGCCATCAATTTCCTCCACCACTTCCTTCGCTCCTATTTTATCCTCGTACTGATTGAAAAAGAATTCCTCATGTTCATTATCCAGACCTAGATTTTCCTTTTCCAGATATTCCACAAAGTCAGCCACACTTTGTGAATAATTATCTCCCAAATTTTGGGGTGTGATTGTTATATACATTACTAGTAATTTTAATTTTCATCCTCTTGTTCCCTATATCTCAATGGTTTTTTTTCCGTCAATTTCTTTTCCAAAATGAGGGGTTTTTCATTTGGGGCTGATTCCTCAAAAAGGGAAAGTATCATGGCGGCGGTCGGTTTGGTCTGTGTCTTTTCCATATCCCTCATAATTGCTATCACAGCATTTATTCTTTTCATTATCCGCAATTCAGATGCCTTCAGGTTTAGGCAGGGATTCCACGGGCGAAATGCCATTGTCCCGAAAAAAGTCCAACATCAGTAGAAGCGTCATAGACTGCGATCTGGATAACGTCCTACTGTACTTCTTAAATTTTTTGGCCACGGATCGCTTTATATTCAAGCTCTCAAACCCTTCTCTTTCATATCCTCTATCCATTTTTTCGTGAAAAATTTATTGATTTTCTTTGCGAGCGGCGCTTTTTCCGTGAAAAAAGATTGCCACCCCAATCTTATTAAAGTGCCATAAGCACACAAATCATTACAGATCAAACATTTGTAAAATAAATTGGAATTCTAACATCGCGCAGCGTGTTACCCTCTTGCTTCTCCTTTTTGCCCGCGCGCGGGCAAAATTTTGAACCCTTATATTGAAAATTAGCCTTCTTTTTTCAGTCCCAAAATTGGCCGACAAAATTTGTGATATTCAATTTTCAAAATGCCATCTTTCCTTATCAAACCATCAATTCCATTGCGGATATTTTAATTGAATTTTATAAATAAAAGACCCCTAAAATTTTAGGGGTCTTTGGGTTTTGGATTAAATTTAAATATTGAATACAAAATCATAGCTGTAAAGATTTCGCTGTGCTTCCTCATCGAGCATCCTTTCAAAATCGATATGATGCTTATTTGCATAATTTCGGATATCATCCCCAAACCGCTCCTGTATTTCCTGTTTGGAATTTTTTAAAAGTCGCTTTTGGGTTTCCTCGTTCAGATTGGAATAATTAAGATAGATCATAACATTTGTTTTGGGATTTCCTAATATTCGCTCGGTAACATCAGTGTATCATTTACAAAAAACAACCGCAGTTCGTCCAATGGAAAATAGGTGGCACGATAGCCGTGCTTTTCCAAAACGGTATCGTTGCCATCCGTGTAGATAATTTCCGCTTCGCAACCCGTAAAATCCAGCTTTTCCTCGGTCAGTCTTTTGAAGTCTATTGTTATAAATTCGCTTCGGTTCATCAGACTTTTAGCAATTACCGAGGTATCCGTAATCAGCCAAAAGCAATCTGCAACCTCTGAAAGATATTTCAGTCCGTCCGTAAAACGTGTTCCTAACAATGGGATTTGATAGAACATTTCCGAACCATGAAAATGTTGCAATCCTTCCAATATTTCGTTAACTTGTGCTCTCATAATAAGTTTGATTTAGTGGTCAATAGGTAATAATGAGAGGGCGCAACTTTCGATTGGAACGCCCTCTTAATTTTTACCGCTGTTATTCATCCTTTGTGTTGTCCTTGTTTCCGAGCAGTAGGATTTCATCGGCTACTACTTCGGTTACATAGCGTTTCTCCCCTGCCTCCGTTTCATAGGAACGGGAGGTCAATTTGCCTTCTATGGCAACTTCCTTTCCCTTGCCCACGTATTTCTCAACGATCCCGGCAATCTTTCCCCAGGCAACAATATTGTGCCATTGGGTATTCTGCACTTTTTCCCCTTCTGAATTTTTATAAAACTCATTGGTTGCGATTGAAAAATTTGTGACTTTCTTGCCGCTCTCAAGTGTCTTGGTATCGGGGGCATTGCCCACGTTACCGATCAGCTGTACTTTGTTTTTTAGTGTACTCATGATTAAAAAATTTATGTATTAATTAAAATTCCGTCCGAACCCTTCGGACAGTTTGCGTTTATATTTATTTGGAATGATTTACTTATTATATCCAGAGCGTTTTCCTTTTTTTGTTTTTTTAACCTTGTTTCCGCTTCCCTGTTATTGATTTCGTAAGATTCCATAATTTCCGTTTTAGATTTACTTCCCATAGTGCCGTCGCTGTTACCTTTTTTTGTTGCTGATACATTTTCAATATTTGGAATTGATAAGGACTTATAAAGAGTGGAGCGCAGCGGGAACGGTTTATGCAGTCCGTTCAACTTCCGAATGTTGGTACTTTGCATTCAAAAAAAGGGAGGGACAGTGGCGGTACGGGAGGTTTCTAAAACAGCTATGTGAAATACGGGATCAAGGGAAGTGGGAACAAATACATAAGGACAATTCAGAACGGGCGGACTTCGTTCACGATTTCTGCCTGGGAATGGAGTGCACTTGCCAGCCCCGAAGTTCAAGGGCGGGAAGGGCAAACGGAATGGAGGGCAGAAATTGGGTATGGTGTCCAAGACCTATGCAGAGAAGCTCTTTTCCCGAAATGAAGCTTTTCGCGAAATGCAGGGGAATGGGCTGAACGGGTTTTAACTATGTTGCTAATTAATAAAAGATTTTAAGTGGGACTAACCTTAAAGATTTTAATAAGTATAGTTCATTTTCAACAATAAGTGAATTACAAATGAAATAGGCGTTACCTCATTTCGAGTTTTATTAAAAATATTTTAATACTCGTATTTTTCGTATTGTAAAGCAATGAAATGTAAATGGGTTACAATGTATAACTGTGAAAGTAAAATATTTTAAAACTCAACAATAAAAAAAATACTTTATCGAGTTAGTAAAGTAGATAATTCTTTAACCTATTACGCTGCTCAACTTGAACATTGGCAAATACATCGCAACCAGTATAATACCAACAATTAAACCTACAAATAAGGTAAGCAAAAAATTAAGTACGTTTGATATGATTTGTCCCTGATATTTAATTTCCAAACTGTACTGGTCATAAAGCTTTTGGAAAATATATTCGGTTTGGTTTGTTTCCTCTGCAACTTTTAAAAGTGCTATGAGTTTTTTGTCATAGAAAGAGTGCTCGGCGAAACTCTCATATAGTTTTTTTCCTTGGATAATATCTTTTTCTACAAAGACCAATGTTTTTTCCAACGGATAAAACCTGATCATATCCCGCACCAATGCAATCCCGCTTACCACAGGAATACGTGCATTGGTAAGTAAGGCCATGGCTTGGGTAAACTGTATCAGATAAATTTTTTTGATGTAAGTGCCCAGTATAGGTATCCTAATTTGAACACTGCCAATAAACCGATAGTACCAGTTCTTTTTGGAAACGATCTTAAACAGGATTATCATCAATACTATTGAAATAATAACAATCCAGCCGTTGTTTACCACAAGCCCAGAAAGTTTTACAATTACCTCGGTAAGCCAAGGCAATTCTACCCGATTCTGTTTAAAGATATCCACAAACATTGGCACCACGTATCGCAACATAAAGAATACAACCCCACAAGCGGTGATCAAAACTATCAATGGATAGGAAAGGGAGGATATTAGCTGTCTTTTTAGTTCTGTCTTTCTATTAAAGAATTCCCGAAGGTCGTTGGTTATTTTGTTCAATTGACCTGTTTGCTCCCCAATTTTGACGGCATGGTATTCATAGGGAGTGAAATTTTTGTTCTTTTGCAAAGCCTCGGACAACGAACTACCCGCAACTATTTGGTCAGAAATATCATCGATTAACGTTTTGTCCTTTTGCTTTTTTTGCATTTCGGAAATCAAGTCCAGGGCACATTTTAGATTAATCCCTGAATTGAGAAGGACGCTGAGTTCAGAGTAGAATTGTTCCTTTGCCTTATTTGAAAAGGAATTACCAAATAATGAGATCTCCTTGTTTAGAAAATTTGTTGTCGGCTTCGGAGTTCCAACCTTTTTGGTCGAAGCTCTATTTTCAAATTTAATTCCCATTTTCCTTTATTTGGCCGTATGCGTCCTTGATATGAAAGAGAAATATAAAATCTTCCTCCTCTTCCCCAAAGATGATTTTTATGGCGTCTGTATTTCCGGATTCTACTTTTTCCCCCTGATTATATAGTTCCAGACCGCTAGGCATATTAAGTACGGTATCTGTTCCTCGTAGTACCCAATTTTCTTCCCAAAGGTACCTAACAGAATCCAATGGATTTTTGAATGTCAATTCCCGATCCGATTGATTGTATTCAATAGTATGGAATCTATTAAAATCGAGGTTCAATTGGTCGGTAAACAGACCAAGATAAGTGCTTTTGGTGTAATTTTTTTCAATGTCCCCCATATTTTTAGTAAACAAAGTAATTATTGCAAAGGCCAGGCCTGCAATAATTGCCGTGATTGCCAGCACAAGCAGCATCTCGGTAAGTGTAAAAGCAGGTATTTTTTTCTTTAAATTCATTTTGGAAGCTCCATCAGTTGTTCAACTCCGTTCTTTTTGTTTAGGACTTCCATTACATATGTATCCTCACCAGACTCGATACCAATATCCCAAAGATTAGTTTCTTCATAAAAGGGAATTTTTATTTTTTCATGGTTTATAAAATAGGTAAGTTCATTGATCCTATTTTGAAGAAGTGTATCATCTGAATTGATAGTTCCACGAAAAATGTTGTTGACGCTAAGACTGGCTATCAAAAAAACGATTATAATGATTACGGAGGCGACCATTGTTTCCACGAGTGTAGCCGCCCTTACTTTTTTTAATAAAGCCATTTTACAATTGCTTTATCTGATTCTTTGAAGGGAAGGCCTCCAAATGCCGGGTCAATATTCCGTCCCAACACCTTTCCATTAAAGATGTGGTTCATAAAGACCGAACCGAATTCCCTTGACAAAAAAAGGTTCGTGTAAATAGCGCCTGTAACCGTCCCCATAAGTTCAATATTACCTTGGCAATATACATATCCATTGACTATTCCCATAGGTGCAATAGAAATATGGGTAAATAAATTCATTGCATTATTCATCTTTTCTATCCTTTCGTCCAAGTAGATGACCGTTCCGTGTACACTGGAGTTGTCAGGAATAAATATAGGTTCTTCGCCTTTAGGTACAGCTACGCTTTCATCAATTTTGGTATTTATTAAAATTAATGAGGAAGGATAATCCAATTGAACATTTTCGGCAATGACGATTTTTTCCTCAGCAATAAATGAGGCACTTCCAGTAAAACCTTCTTCAATGGAAATTTTAGGAGCGATGACCACCACATCTGTCAATTTTGCAGAACTTGTTATCACAACTTCATCTTCACTTTTGATAATGATATTGCCAATATAGGTTTCCGTAAGGATAATTTTATTTTCATCGTACACAAAAAATGTTTTTTCAAAAAATGAATTTTTGTTTATCGATTCCCGCTGCATCACTTCGTTGGATTTAAAAGGCACGTATTCCAAATATCTTTTTATATTGTTTATCAATATAGGGTCGAGTTCTGGAAGGATTTGTTTTGCCAAATTGATATTTCCTTTTATCAATTCCCTTCCATTGAAATAATGCCCTGCTATAATACCTGATTGAATTCCCTGCTGGGAAACAAAAGCATCCCCTTCAATTACAGTATTGCCAACCAGCATTAAAGGTAGCATACCTTCGGTCAGATATATTCCCAGTGCAGGATTGGAATATTCGCTACCTACAAGTGCCATTTTGGAAAAACTCTTAGTTTTTGCTGAAGTGGTACTTTTGATACTTAAAAATCCGCCCCAACTGGTCTTTTTGATCATTTTGGTATATATATCATTTTCTATTGAAACGGAATCGAGCAGAGCATGTTCTTTTCTTAAAGAATACTGAATTCCCGCATTTGCACTGTCAATTACGTGATCTAGAATTTTTGATTGGGTATTGAAAAATAAGTGGGTCTGGGACAGGGTCAAAAAAGAGCCAAGGAGTATAGCAATAATGGTTGCGACCAATATGGCAAACTGCATCGCGGAGGCTCTTATTTTTTTTTTCCGTATCACATTATGGGATATTCCTTAGTTTGGCCTTCATAACGGATGGATACATTTTCATTCGAGCCTTTCAGTATTTTAAGTTTTTGGATGGTATCTCCATTTTTTAATAAAAATTGCTGTCCATTGATACTTAAAATATAAACACTGGAAGTGGACTGTTTATCTGCTACGATACCAAAATACTCAATGGACGGCCATTTTTTTTCTACTCTTTGCTTAGACGCAGGATTTATGTTTTGCGGAATTGGCTTGGGTTTTACATAAACCGTTCCCAAAAAGGGATCGGCTTCTATCGAAATTAAAGAAAATGTATCCCTTTTGATCCCCTTGGGTTTTTTAAAGCTTGACTTCTCTGTTCTGGCAATAGTTGAGCTTTCTGAACGAAAGGCATCGACAATCTTATATATCAAAAATCCCCAGATAACAATAACAACAGGCAAGAGTATCTTTATGTTTTTATTGCCCGTCAAAACTATTAGTTAATTGTAAAGCTAAAGACTGTACTATCACCACTTTCATTTCCCGCTTCGTCAAAGGCCTTCATATACCAATAATACGTGTCATTGGTTTCCAAAGTGGTTTCAAAGGGAGACTCAACTTCCTCCCGCAAAACAAGATCTGTAAGGTTCAGGTTGCGATATACATAAATACTGTCAAATTCAACACTACCCACTATAAGGGTTCTCGTCCAGTCGAAAGAGACCAAAGGATTTGTGAATATCTGTTCATCAGTGGGTGCAGTTAGGGTCGGGACATTTGGAGTGGTCTTGTCTACAAGAATATTTCTTTGGGAATAAAGTGTAAATTCATTGTCCTTTTCCGCACGTACTTGCCAAACAAGACTGCCTTCGGTAAAAGTTATATCCAAGCTAGTCTCTGTTGTTGTTTCACTTTGGACTGGTTCCCCATTTTCATCCAGTACCTGAATTCTATATTGGGTTGCCTCTGGAACATCTTCCCATTTTAGATTATAGGTATCTTCATTGGTAATGATACCGTTTGAGGGAGAAATTAGGATTAACGTATAATTTGAAAAGTTAGTAATAGGGACTATTTTAAACTTTGAGGATGAGTAAGATGTGGAATAACCACTATTCTGTGCCCGCACCCGCCACTCATATTCGTTTTCAATGAGTTCGACCTGATAGAATGTAGAATCAGTGACGGTGTTAAGAACCAATTGGCTCGCATTTGCAAAGCTGGGAGTGGCAATCTGGATCTCATAGTTTATGCTCCCTTCCACAGATTCCCAGTTAAAACGTACTGAATTTGATTCTATCTCTGCATTATTCGCAGGTGCAATTAATTACTTTTTTCTTTATGGTGAGCTATTTTACATCTTTGGTTCGAATGAAATACCAAGTTGGTAAGAACGGCGACCTTCCAGATAAAATTTTAAAAAAACGCAATGCTTTATTAAAAAACATTTTTACCACTGCCATTATTTTAGCATCCATTTATCTGTGCATCACTACCCTAATTGCTGTGAGCTATTTTAGCGAGAACACTGATTCCAAATACGAGATGACCGCTGAATTGGAAAGGGAGTTCAAAAAATATGAAGCAACTGATAGCGTAACCAAAAATTATTACATTAAAAATATTACTGAAATGAGCTATCTAATAGCACAAGATAGCACGCTAAAGGATGACAAAGGATTAAATATCTACACCCAAAAAGTAGTTAATAATATTCAACATCAATTTGATAGGCTTGAACAGGAAAAGAACATGGCTGTTAATCTACTTCGGGAAACGGATCAAAAAAAACTTAGCAGTGATTATAAATTAAAATACAAAAACGGAATCGTTGCTTGGTATTACAAATTTAGAAATGAATGGAAAAATTATGTAAGTTCAGATTTCAATAATTACATTAAAAATACCACAGCCTGGCATACAGTTTCAGAAAACAAAAACGATGATGCCTATTTCTATAATATTGATGTGATAAATTATAACTATACAATGAAACCGTTGACCAAAGACACAGTAAATGTGAATGATGATGTTTTTAATGTGATAGCTGGATGGTTACTAAAAAGTCTTTCGTATCATTTCATTATTATTGCTGGTCTTATAGGTTTTGGTTTTCTTGGAGCTGTCGTCGCTACTCTGGTTCGCAGGCCCGAAAAAGAAGAAAACAAAGAGCTTTTATTAACCGATTTATTGGGTGTTATTGTACGGGGTTTTAGTGCTGCTCTAATTGTTTTTTTAGCAGTACAGGGAGGTCTTTCCATTTTGGCGCGTGAGCAAGTGGAATTAAATGCCTATGCCCTATTCTTTACGTGTTTTGCTTCAGCAGTATATAGTGAAAATGCTTGGGAATGGGTGAAAAATAAACTTATCACAAATCTCAACACCCTTAAAAAAGAAAGGGAAAAAGAGGAAACAGATAATAGAACAAAACCATTGCAACAAGAAGATGCTTTCAACCGTATTGATGAAAAACTTGCTTTCGAGACCAATACTCTTGGAAAATGAATTAGCAATTAGCAAAATTAAAATTTCAAAATCCTTATTCCCTATTTCCTAATTCCTATTCCCTTCTCAATATGCTCTCAATATAAATGCTCCTATTTGGAAGTGCTGAAGTTATAAGATGAAAGGGCGCGGAGCTAATTTCAACCACCGCACTCTTATTGTGCTGCACCAATTTCCGAAGACTCAGGGCAATGGAATAATGGGTTTTGTCAAGCTCCTTATAATCGTTGTTTACGATAATCGAAGACACCTCATACAAACAGGTAAGCTCTTTTATGCGTTCCTTCAGATTTTTTTCCAATGTCATACCAACCCAATTAATAGTTGTTCAAGTATATTGATAAAGAAGTAAGCTAGATTCAATTAACAAGTGCAACAATTGGATTTAAATTTAGTTAAAAATACTTCGTTTGGAGTTTTATATCCCAATAGTTTTCTTGGCCTACTGTTTAACTTACTGATAATCATATTGATTGTTCTGTGTTCTATGGTATTAAAATCTGTTTTCTTTGGCAAGTATTGCCTGATTAGCTTGTTGCTGTACTCGTTAAGCCCTCTTTGCCAGGGCGAATAAGGGTCTGCAAAGAAAAAATCCGCATCCAGTTTTCGAGCTATTTTTTGGTGTTCTGTAAATTCCTTTCCATTATCTGAGGTTATGGTCCTTACCAGTTCTTTGAAAGGGGAAAGGAGGTTTATCATCTGCTTTTTGATGGATGCTGCTTTTGTACCATCGGTCTTGGCCATCAGTTCGAATTGGCTTTTGCGCTCGGTCAGGGTCACTATGGCCGATTTATGGTTTTGGCCAATGATGGTGTCGACCTCCCAATCCCCAAAACGCCCCTTTGCATCCACTATTTCGGGACGTTGGCCTATCATAACCCGGTTGGGTCTCTGTCCCCTTTGGTGTTTTCTGCTCAATCGCTTTTTTCGCCACCTTCGGGCGGTGCGCAGATGCTTGTACAAAAGGCCTCCCTCTGCCTGGTCCTGGTAAATGTACTGATAGATACGCTCGGTACTGACCATAGGAATCCCTTCCAGATCGCACCTTCCCTTTATCTGCTCAGGGGACCACTGCTCTTGGGTAAGCTTTTTGTCTATATAGTACCGCATACCGTCATCAAAGACACGGTGCTTATAAGCTTCTTTCTTGCGTTCGTTGCTTGCCATAATGGCATAATTGGCATTGTAGCTCCGCTTTTTTCCATTTCGGTTCAGCTCTCTGCTTATGGTGCTTTTATCCACACCAAGCTCTTTGGCAATTCTTGTTTGGCTAAAACCTGCTTTCAGATAACTCTCAATTTGGTATCTTTGAGAGTCGATTAATTGGCTATAATTCATCGGCATCCAGTTTTTATAAAGATGGGAAAATTAATTTTCCCATCTTTTTCAACTGTTGCACTTATTGTTTGAACTTAGTTAATATTTTGAAAAGAGAAAATGAAGACATTTAATAGTAATAACCAAATAAAAATGAAACGATAGATATCTTCATATTAAAAAAAATATTCCTTAATAATAATGGAGCCTTATTATCTGGACATAAGGATTTCCCAATCAAATCATACAAAAAACCTTTTTTCAAACGGAATAACAAAAAAAGATACCTTTACAAAATTATGGGAGCTTTTCTGAAAATTAAAGTGAAATTAAAGGTTGTTATGCATTTGATGAAATAGACTATTTCAGAAATATTGTGATACACTTTTGAAGATTTTATTCAACCCACGAATTTTTGCAAAAGCAAACACCATATATAAGAAAAATGAAAATGAAGTGGAAACCTACAATCTCTGATCTATTCAAGTATTGGCTCAGCTAATTATTATGTAAACAAGGGTACGGTATGGTTAGGAAAACAATGAATATGAAATCGATGTTTAATTAGTAAAGCCATGATATTTTTCAAAACAATATTTACATTCTTAAAAAACAAAGAGTACAGAATTCTGCTCATTACGACCAATTTGGTTATTGCCTTAGGCACGGTGGCATATCATTTTTTGGAAAAATGGACCTGGCTTGATTCTTTGTATTTCTCAATAATAACCCTAACAACTATTGGTTATGGTGACTATTCGCCGCAAACTGAAGCTGGAAAATGGTTTACAATTTTTTATATAATAATTGGTGTTGGTATAATACTCACCTTTATTAATACAGTTTACCACCATTTTTCGGTCAAGAAAAATAGTTCTTCAGAAAGCGATAAATTTGAGTAATCACAAATATGTAATGACCATATGTTTTATCATAGTTTAATTGGAAAACCCCAGCATTCACTTTTTTAAGGTCGAATATTACAGGAAAAGTTTCAATAAAACTAAAAGTGCCGTACCTCAGCTAAGAAACTAACGTTAATTAGCGTGGTGGTGGAAATCTCGGTGGTTAAGCATCCTTTTATTAGGTATTTTATTAAAGTTTTAATTATTATTTTTGAACTTATCTTTGGCTTTACCCAACATTTATTGAATAACTAAGTGTATAATTACATATTCACTGTTGTTTTGCATATCCAAATTCAGTTAAAGAAATTTCACATAAAACATAGGCTGCAGATTGAAAAAATTGCCAATGAAAGAAGAACTCAATAAATATTACGGTTCCCAGTTTGAACCAGAATTGATTCAAGAAATAAACAATGCAGCAACTTTGGTAGAAATGCCCGAAGGAGAAGATTTAATAAAACCTGGGCAGTATATAAAATCCATGCCCCTATTGCTTTCGGGCAGTATTAAAATACTACGCCCAGACGAACATGGCGACGAATTGCTGCTATATCATTTAGAAAGGGGCGACACTTGCGCCGTAACGATGTCCTGCTGTATGGGCAACGCCAAAAGTGAAATACACGCAGTTACCGAAACGCCAGTAAAACTGATTATGATTCCCATAAGTAAAATGGAGGAATGGTTCAGCAAGTACAAAACCTGGCGGAACTTTGTATTTTCAAGCTACCACGCCCGTATGATGGAAATGCTGGAAAGCATAGACAACATAGCCTTTAATAATATGGATGAAAGGCTGGAAGGCTATATTCAAAACCAGATTAAAATTTTAAATAGTAAGCATATTTACAAAACCCATAACGATATAGCTACTGATTTGCATACCAGCCGTGTAGTGATATCCCGTCTTCTGAAAAAAATGGAGAACGATAAAAAAATAAAACTGCATCGAAGTTTTGTTGAGGTCCTGTAACAACTGTTACCAAACAATCCTGCTATCATCAATAACTTTGTAGAATAATATTTACAGATGGAAATAATAGAAATTTTAGGCTACATAGGGGCTTTATTCATTGGGTTTGTTTTGGGATTAATAGGCGGCGGAGGTTCCATACTCACCGTCCCCATTTTAGTATATGCCCTCACATTAAATCCAGTGGTTGCAACTGCATATTCCCTTTTTGTTGTGGGAATAACATCATTGGTGGGGGCTATAAAAAATATTAGAAAGGGAATGGTAGATATTAGAACTGCCATTATTTTTTCCATTCCAGCATTTATTGCAGTATATCTTACCCGTGCATTTTTAATACCCGCTATCCCGATAGAGGTTTTTTCAATTGGCGACTTTATAGTAACAAAGAATTTATTGATAATGTTATTTTTTGCCATCATTATGCTGCTGGCATCCATATCAATGATTCTCAATAAAACAAAAGATACAATTGCTACTGAAAAGGTTTCCTATAATTATCCCTTGATCATTATTGAAGGTCTTGTAGTTGGCGGAATAACTGGTTTAGTTGGCGCGGGTGGTGGATTTTTAATTATACCGGCCTTGGTTCTTTTTGCCAAGCTACCCATGAAAAAAGCAGTCGCAACTTCATTATTGATTATCGCAATCAAATCCTTAATAGGATTTTTGGGCGATGTACAAAATTTGGATATAGATTGGACCTTTCTATTATTCTTTTCGGCTATATCGGTTACTGGAATATTCGTGGGTATTTGGCTGAATAAATTTATAGATGGCAAAAAACTTAAAACTTCCTTTGGATGGTTTGTACTCGTTATGGGTATATACATTATCTATAAGGAGCTGTCTTAAAAAGTATTTGGCAATTTAGCAGAAGTTATATTAATAATATTAAGGTGAAATAAATTATTTATTATAAAATCAGTGAATTGTAACAAACGTTACCCAAAATTAAAATGATCTTTTTTAAATTTATAAAAAATTAGAATTATGCATATTAAACAATTTGAATACAAGCCCTTATCGCACTATTCATACGCAATTATAAGTGAAGGAAAAATGGCGATAATAGACCCAGAGCGCAATCCGCAACAATATTACGACTATGCTAAAGCCAACAATGCAGTAATTACGGCAGTAATTGAAACGCATCCGCATGCCGATTTTGTGAGTTCGCATTTGGAAATCCACAAAACAACGGCTGCCAATATTTACAACAGCGAAAAATTAGGAGCCGACTATCCGCATAAAGGTTTTGATGAAGGTGATGAAATACAACTAGGAAACATCAGCCTGCATGCAATAAACACCCCTGGTCATTCCCCAGATAGCATCACTATTGTTGCCACGGAAGGAAATGAAACCGTACTTTTCACTGGCGACACCCTTTTTATTGGCGACGTAGGCCTGTCCTGATTTGCGTGAAAAAGCTGGTAATATGAAAGCGAAACGAAAGGAACTTGCTGAAATGATGTACCATACCATTCAAGATAAATTCACCCATTTACCAGACAATGCCTTGGTTTATCCTGCCCACGGTGCAGGTTCCCTTTGCGGGAAAAGCCTAAGCGATGCCAACAGCAGCACCCTTGGCAATGAACGTATGGGCAACTGGGCGTTTAACACAAAATCAAAAGAAGATTTTATCGATACCATTTTGGATGGGCAACCCTTTATTCCCCATTATTTTGGATACGATGTAGAATTGAATAAAAATGGCGCTCCCAATTTACAGTCTTCCATTGACGGTATTTCTTTTGAAGAAAATGCTACCGCCACTGGATTAATTATAGATACAAGGGATCAGGAAGAATTTAAAAAAGGGCACATAAAAGGCAGCTTTAATATTCAGGCTGTTTCAGAAACTGCAAAATTTGAAACTTGGTTAGGGGCAATAGTTAAGCCAGAGGAATCTTTCACCTTAGTAGCAAAAGATGCCGCACACAAAGACCAGTTGTTACAGCGCGTTGCCAAAATTGGATATGAAGCACAACTTCAAAAAGTGATAAGCCTTGCCAAAAGCAATTTGGAGCAAACGGAGAAATTGGATTTAGCCGATTTCAAAAAGAACCCCGACAATTATACTATTGTTGATATTCGCAATCAAAGCGAAATAGACGAAGGAAAGATTTTTGAAAATGCCTTGCCGCATCCCTTAAACGCCCTTCGCGAAACTGCTAGGGAAATCCCAACCAATAAACCCATAGTGGTGCATTGCGCTGGCGGATATAGAAGCGCCTCCGGCAGCAGTATTTTGCAGAAGAAATTAGAAAGGGCAAAAATTTACGACCTCAGCGATGATGTAAAACAGTTTCAGAACTAACTCTCGTAAATTTATAAAAAAACAAATCACTTTTAAATCCATATGGAATCGGTAGCTATGTAACCCATGTTACCGTTCCGAGGATTTAAAAGCATAATCTTTGTACAAAAATTAATATATGGATTGGATTATCGACCCATGGCCTTGGTATGTTGCAGGCCCACTAATAGCCTTAATAATGTTTTTATTGCTCTTTGCAGGAAAGCAATTCGGAATGTCATCGAACCTCCGCACCGTGTGTGCAGCGGTAGGTGGCGACAAGGCAGCCGATTACTTTAAATTTGATTGGAAAGCTGATCGTTGGAATTTAATTGTAGTGCTCGGTGCCATCCTTGGCGGCTATGTTGCCGCCAATCATTTAAGCGACAATACTGTTGTGATTAATCCCACAGTGGCTCAGCAATTGGAAACCGATTATCAAATAAGCAGTGCCGGGGAAAGCTATTTGCCGCCCGAAATATTTGCTTTGGAGGCTTTAAGCAATCCTGTAAATATTTTAATTCTTCTAGTCGGCGGCCTCTTGGTTGGGTTCGGGGCGCGCTACGCCAGCGGCTGTACTTCAGGCCATGCTATTTCTGGGCTTAGCAATCTGCAAGTTCCTTCACTTATTGCCGTAATAGGCTTCTTTATTGGTGGCCTAGTTATGATTTATCTTCTTTATCCCCTAATATTTTAAAATATGAAATACATCACCTATATAACAATCGGTTTTTTCTTCGGAATTATAATGTTTAAATCGGAAGCCGCCTCTTGGTTTCGTATTTATGAAATGTTTCAGTTCGGAAGTTTCCATATGTATGGAATAATCGGTTCTGCTTTGGTTATTGGCATTATCGGAGTTCAACTCATAAAACGCAAAGACCTGAAACCCGTTGACGGCAGCGATATGAGCCTTAAGCCAAAAGACAAAGGAATAACCCGTTATTTATTGGGCGGTATCATTTTTGGTTTGGGATGGGCATTGGCAGGAGCCTGCCCAGTGCCCATGTATGTGCTTGCAGGTGCAGGTTACATTTCTATCTTAATAGTAATTTTTGGAGCAATCTTAGGCACTTTCCTCTACGGAATTGTAAAAGATAAATTACCGCATTGATTTTTTGGGGAATAGGAAATAGCGAAAAGCGAAGAGCGAAAAATAAAGAATCAAGAGCCAAGAGCTAAAAGCCAAAAGCCAAAAGCCAAAAGACAAACCCCAAATCCCAAATCCCAAATTTGTCACACTGAGCGCAGTCGAAGTGCCAAATCACAAATCACAAAGTTGTCACACTGAGCGCAGTCGAAGTGCCAAATCACAAATCACAAAGTTGTCACACTGAGCGCAGTCGAAGTGCCAAATCACAAATCACAAAGTTGTCACACTGAGCGCAGTCGAAGTGCCAAATCACAAATCACAAAGTTGTCACACTGAGCGCAGTCGAAGTGCCAAATCACAAATCACAAAGTTGTCACACTGAGCGCAGTCGAAGTGCCAAATCACAAATCACAAAGTTGTCACACTGAGCGCAGTCGAAGTGCCAAATCACAAATCACAAAGTTGTCACACTGAGCGCAGTCGAAGTGCCAAATCACAAATCACAAAGTTGTCACACTGAGCGCAGTCGAAGTGCCAAATCACAAATCACAAAGTTGTCACACTGAGCGCAGTCGAAGTGCCAAATCACAAATCACAAAGTTGTCACACTGAGCGCAGTCGAAGTGCCAAATCCCAAATCCCAAATTTGTCACACTGAGCGCAGTCGAAGTGCCAAATCACAAATCACAAAGTTGTCACACTGAGCGCAGTCGAAGTGCCAAATCACAAATCACAAAGTTGTCACACTGAGCGCAGTCGAAGTGCCAAATCACAAATCACAAAGTTGTCACACTGAGCGCAGTCGAAGTGCCAAATCACAAATCAACTAATCCGCTAATCCGCTAATCCGCTAATCAACAAATCCGCTAATCCGCTAATCCGCTAATCCGCTAATCCGCTAATCAACAAATCCGCCAATTAAGAATAATAGCAATTCTTTAAAACAATCTTTTCAGAAAATATGTAATTTTAGGGTTAAGGCAATTTGACCAATAAAAAACATACTATGAAAAAGAAAAACAACCCATCAGAAAAAAAACCAAGCAATTCAGAAAAGCAAACCAAGAAAATTGAACAACTCGAGCAAAGTAGTTGGGAAGTGGATGGTTCCACTATGAAAACCAATCAAGGCTTAAAGGTTAACGACACCAACAATTCCTTGAAAGCCGGGGAACGGGGTGCTACCCTTTTGGAAGATTTCCTGCTTCGCGAAAAGATAACCCATTTTGACCATGAGCGTATTCCAGAGCGAATTGTACACGCTCGCGGAAGTGGCGCCCACGGTTTTTTCGAACTTTACAAACCCATCCCAGAGTATACCAAGGCAGGAATTTTTAACGATACAAAGCGCCGCACGCCTGTATTTGTTCGCTTTTCAACAGTGGCGGGCTCAAAAGGCTCTCCAGATTTGGCACGCGATGTGAGAGGCTTTGCCACGAAATTTTATACCGAGGAAGGCACTTGGGATTTGGTGGGTAATAATATGCCCATCTTCTTTATACAGGATGCTATGAAGTTCCCTGATTTAATACATTCGGTAAAACCGGAACCCAATAATGAAATCCCACAGGCAGCTTCCGCCCACGATACTTTTTACGATTTCGTTTCCCATACCACCGAAACCCTGCACAACCATATTTGGGCGATGAGCGATAGGGCAATTCCGCGTAGTTTGCGGATGATGGAAGGTTTCGGGATACACACTTTTCGATTTATAAATAAAAACAACGAATCGCATTTTGTGAAATTTCACTGGAAACCCTTACTTGGTGTACATTCCGTAACTTGGGATGAGGCCGTAAAAATAAACGGCGCCGATGCCGATTTCCACAGAAGGGATTTATGGGAAGCTATTGAAGCTGGGCAATTTCCAGAATGGGAACTGGGCGTACAACTGGTGCCACAAAAGGACGAACATAAATTTGAGTTTGATTTATTGGACCCAACGAAACTCATTCCAGAGGAAATGGTTCCCGTAAAGATTGTTGGAAAAATGACCCTAAACAGAAACCCCGAAAACTTCTTCGCAGAAACCGAACAGGTAGCTTTCCTTCCGGGACATATAGTACCGGGTATCGATTTCACCAACGATCCGCTGCTACAGGGTAGGTTGTTTTCATATAGGGATACCCAACTTTCGCGATTAGGAAGTCCGAACTTTCACCAGATTCCCATCAACAGGCCTGTTACTTCAGGACATAACAACCAACGCGATGGGCATATGCAGATGGATATTCCAAAGGCGCAAACTGCTTATTTCCCCAATACGTTAAGCAGTGGTTGCCCGCACCTTTCCAGAATGGCGGAAGGTGGTTTTACGCATTTTGAGGAACGTATAGATGCAAATAAAATACGTACCCGAAGCGAAAGCTTTAGTGACCATTTTTCGCAACCCGCACTTTTTTACCGCAGCCTTGCAGATTGGGAAAAGGAGCACGTGGCGGGTGCCTATACTTTTGAATTGGGAAAATGTAAGCATGATTATATAAAGGAAAGAATGCTGTGGTTAATTGCGCAAATTGACACCGATCTTTCCAAAACAGTAGCCAAAGGTCTCGGACTGAAAGTTCCGAAAAGCATTGACAAGCCTATCAACCAAGCCATAGGTGCCGATGCCGATGTAAAAAAACACCAACCCGGTGCAAAAAAGAATTATTTGGATAAATCGGCAGCGCTTAGTCAGGCGAATACTAAATTCGACAGTATCGCAACTAGACAGATAGCAGTATTGGCGGCAGATGGTTTTAAGATGAAAAACCTTAGAAAAATGCAGACCCTTTTAGAAAAAGAGGGAGCGATGCTAAAAATAATTGCACCTATTGGTGGCACCATTACTTGCGATGAAAAGATGGAGCATAAAGTAGATGCTTCAATTATGACAACAGAGAGCGTGCTATTTGATGCCATTTACATTCCTGGAGGTGAAAAATCAATAAAGGCCTTACTAGAAACTGCCAAGTACACAAAATTTGTAAATGAAGCCTTTAAGCACTGCAAAGCCATTGCGGTTGATGATGAAGGAAAGGAATTTCTAAACACAACCTTTGTTGCAAACCACAAGGATGATAAGGCAATTTTGATAAATGAAAAAGCCGAAGCCTTTAAAAAGGCAATCCAGCAACACAGAAATTGGGATCGTAGGGAAATAGCTGAGCAGGTGCCGGCATAATATTTAAGCAGGCGTTGCCAATATATTAGAAAGCAACTATTCTAAACAAGTTAATAAATTATAGATTCTATAATTGACCGTTGGAATAGTTGCTTTTGTTTATCATTACCATAAAAACAAGCGAGGCTTTGCTCATTTAATTTCAACACTAACTCATTGCAATAAAAACAGTTAAACTTTTAAAAATGTAATGTCAAAAAAATGTTATAGGGGAATATAGTTTCGAATTCTGACATTAACTTTAATAAAAAAAGTAACTTAAAAACTATTGTTATGAGCACACAAGAAAAAAACCAACAGCAAGATGGGCCACAGCGTCCGGGTTATAACCAACAAGACCCGAACCAAATCAACAACCCACAACAAAACCAGAAAGAGCAGCAGCAATGGCAAGAGCAGCAAAACAACAATCCTAAAAAACAGGAACAACAAAGAGAGTGGGAACAACAGCAGCAACAGCAAAGCCATAATCCTGGAACAAACCAGCAAAACCCAAATGAAAACCAACGCAACCAAGATCCCACAAGAAGAGGAGAACATTGGAACGAAGAAGAATAGAAAAGAACAATTGCTATGAAAAGAAAAAGCCTTCAAATATTTGAAGGCTTTTTTTATTGGTATTTAAAATACAAATCTGTCACACTGAGCTTGCCTGTCCTGAGCTTGTCGAAGGGTCGAAGTGCTACGTAATTAAAAAAACGATATTCCCTAACCGAGGGGTTCGACTTTAGTTTATCCTGAGCCTGTCGTGAATATGTGAGTAGGTGAATCTGCTATAGCAAATATCAATTACCAATAATCAATAAATAATTGAGGTCTCGGACCAGCAAATAACAAACCAACTGTTATGCGCTGGCCTTGTGTATTAGGCAATTTTCCAACCAAGAAACAAAAACCAAGAAACAAAAATCAAGAAACAAAAATCAAGAGCGACGAGCTAAGAGCGACGAACGATGAGCGAAGAGTGAAAAGCCAAGAGCCAAAAGCCAGAGGCTAAAGGCTAAAGGATAAAGGCTAAATAAAAAACAAAAACTGACAACAGACAACCCACAATTAAACATTTAAACAATTACACAACTACACAACTGTATAAAAATTACACACTTTCCGTATACCAAAATCCCAAACAACCGCTACAATCCCAATAAACTCGTATAGTGGTTTAGTTTTTTTGGACAGGAAATTATTAATCTTTAATTTTCTGAACTATGAAAAAACAACGTCGCACCTTTAACTCCGCTTTCAAGGCCAAGGTTGCCCTTGAGGCCATCAAAGAACACGAAACAACGAGCGAACTTGCTCAAAAGTACCAATTACATCCCAACCAGATAACGCAATGGAAAAAAGAATTCCTCTTGAATGCTGCTATTGTTTTTGATAAGGACAAGGCCCATCTGGAGGAGCTCCAGGGGATGCGCAAGACCCAGGACGAGCTGTACCGGGAGATCGGTGAGCTGAAAATGGACCGGGACTGGTTAAAAAAAAAGCTGCTATGATCCCAACGGAAAATCGACGGCAAATGATCGAGCGCACAGCAGAAGCAGCCTCAATAGTACATCAATGCCATCTGTTGGGGCTCTCGCGCAGCACTCTTTATTATGCCCCGGCAAGAGCATATCGAGAAAAAGACCTTCGGATGATGGCCTTGCTCGACGAACTGCACTTGGAGGATCCAACGCGCGGAACACGGCGGATGCGCAACGAACTTGTCAAAGCGGGGTTCAAGGTAGGGCGCTGCCACGTGCGCACACTGATGAACGTAATGCGGATAAAGACAGTATACTGCCGTCCGCGCACCACCATATCCGATCCCACAAAGTACAAATATCCGTATTTGCTCAGAAACCTTGCAATAGAGCGTCCCAACCAGGTATGGAGTATAGATATCACCTATATTCCCATGCCAAGGGGATTTATGTACCTCACCGCCATTATTGATGTGCACAGCCGTTACATTGTCGGCTGGAGCATTTCCAACTCGATGGAAGCGGAATGGGTAACAGGGGTCGTAAGGGAGGCCGTGCGGACGCAGGGAAAGCCGGAAATCATCAATTCTGACCAAGGCACCCAGTTCACGTCCGATTGTTACATTGCCTTTGTCAAAGGTCTGGAAACTGTCAAGATATCGATGGACGGCAAGGGCAGGGCTCTCGACAATGTTTATATAGAACGGTTTTGGCGCACGATCAAATATGACAAGCTCTATTTGGAAAGGCCCGAAAACGGAATGGAACTGCACAGGGCATGCAAACAATTCATTTCCTATTACAACAACAGAAGGGATCATTCCTCTCTGGACAATAATCCCCCGGCCTCAGTATATCAGATGGCAGCCTAAAGTATAAATACAAAAAAGAAATAATGTTTAAATCTATTTTGCTCATCGAACCTAAAAAAAACTTAAGTTTGTCTAAAATCTGTCCAGCCTAACTAGACCATCTCACTCGTAATGGCATATCAATTGCCAAAGGATTCATCCCAGCTAAAAAATGTAAAACATAAATTAAAGAATTTAAAATGAACGAGTACCCTCAAACCTCAACTTCAATAACCGATAAACTCAAAACATCCCCTTCAGAAAACAAAAAGCAGAACGCTTCCAAAGGAAAGGCAAACCCTTGGGGTATTTTTGTTTTGGTAAGCACCTTTCTGTTGATGGTAGTTGCTGCCTATTTGTTTTTCTATTTAAACAGCGACTTCACTGCCTTCCACGACGAACGTCTAAATTCAACTTGGGGCTATCCATTTCTTATTCTCGCCACTTGCCTACTCGCTTTTAAGGCTTGCTTTTTTATATATACACTATACCGCTATTTTTGCTACAAGGCAATTCCTTCGGTGACCATTGAAGAATTACCAACCCTTACCGTAATTGTTCCTGCCTATAATGAAGGCAAACAGGTTTGGGAAACTTTGCAAAGTCTTGCAGATAGCGACTATCCCGAAACCAAACTACAACTGTTGGCTATTGATGATGGTAGCAAGGACGATACTTGGCACTGGATGCAGGAAGCAAAAAGAATCTTGGGTGATAAAGTAACCATCTTCCAACAACCAAATAACCAAGGCAAGCGCCACGCCCTATACCGTGGTTTCAACTTGGGGACAGGTGATGTATTTGTAACCGTGGACAGTGATTCCGTAGTAAAACCCAATACCCTACGCAATCTGGTAAGCCCATTTGTGGTTGATGAAAACTGTGGTGCCGTAGCCGGAAACATCCGTGTGCTGAACAACAAAAAAGCACTTTTACCCAAAATGCTGGACGTAAGCTTTGTACTGAGCTTTGAATTTGTACGCTCCGCGGAAAGCAGTCTAAATTCTGTACTCTGCACTCCCGGTGCTTTAGCTGCATACCGTAGGGATGCAGTTTTTGCGTGCCTGCCAGAATGGATCAACCAAACCTTTATGGGCAAACCTTCCGACATTGGGGAGGATCGCGCAATGACCAATATGATTTTAAAACAAGGCTATAAAATATTGTTCCAACGCAATGCCTATGCCTACACCAACGTACCGGAAAGCTACAAAGGGCTATACAAAATGTTTATCCGTTGGGGACGTAGCAATGTGCGCGAGAATATCGAAATGTCAAAATACGTGTTTACCAACTTTAGGGAGGGTGTCAAAAGCGGAACCAGACTGTTGTTTTTAAGTCAGTCGCTAAAGATTATTATGAACTACCCATTTATACTGTTTATGCTCTTCTTTATCGTAACGCATCCCGTATTGTTTTTCAGCTCCACCCTATTTGGAATCCTGATATTCTCCAGTTTCCCGGTGCTGTTTTATGCAAAAAGATATAATGTATCTGAATCTATTTGGGCATATTCCTATAGCATTCTATACACCTTCGCCTTGTTCTGAATTACACCATTTGCCATAGTTACAGCTAGCAAGAGAGGATGGTTGACGCAGGGTTAATCACTTCATAAGTAAAAATCCTAAAGGGTTTGCCAGCGTATAATACTTACTGTTATTTTGCTGGCTTTTTTTTTCTATAGATTACTCACATTTGCCATCCGCTTCATAGTATCAAAAAATGCTCGATAAAAAGCATCATCCTTTGCGTAAAACCGTATAAAGTTCAATTCCTGTTTGCGTTGCTTGGACATCACATCGTCAAGGATTCTTTTGAAGGCTAAATCTTTATTTTGCTCATCGGTATTTTCGGCTACTTTTGTCTGAAAATCTGGATGTGCCTGTATGGATTTTGTTAAGACTGATAAACTTAACCCGTTGGTCTTCTGGGGTGGCTTCCCAACCTTGGAACCATCGTTCGTTAAAAGATTTTATAATTAACTCTAAGGGATCCTTTTCTTCGTCAGCTCCATAAGCTCCTCTAGGAGTAGGATTTTGTGGATCCACTTCACTATCCGAATCATCTAGTCCTATACTATCATTTAATTTTACACGCTCTAATCCGTATGTAGATAAATCAACCGATTCAATAATTCGTCCAAGTCATCCACTTTGCATCCCTAATAGGGAGTTTGGGAATCAAAAACTTCAAAAACCAAAACAACTTTTCCCAATTGAGCACCTCAAAGGGTAGGATGGAAGCCATTTGGCCATATATCTTCACGAACTGTTTTGCCTTAATCTTGAAATCTGCCTTTTCATCATCCTTTGAGTTCCAATTCATTTTTAAAACGTTCAGCCGCCCTATCAATAATAGGACTTAATTCCTGTGCATCGACTTTTTGAAAAAATTTGGTATTACAAATTCTTCAACCTCACTCCCACTCATATACGCCAACATCATCCAAAACATCTTTAAGTTCATGCAGCACATTTACATCGGTTGCGGAACTCAATGAGGTAGCCGTGTAAAAAGGGTCAAATGAATCTTTTATAGCATCGACCGAATTAAAAAAGTCAAGTACAAATAATATCCTCCGTTTTTTTGCCCAATTTATCCGCTGCTCTGTTTAGACGTGATAATGCCTGAACAGCCATGACGCCCTGAAGTTTTTTATCTACATACATGGCACAAAGTTTTGGTTGGTCAAAACCTGTTAGATATTTATTCGCAACCACTAAAATTCGGTACTCATCTTCATTGAACTTATCTCGAGTATCTTTTTCTCCAAAACCATTTATGTAGGCTTCAGTGTATTCAATACCATCCACTGTTTTTAGTCTCCTGAAAAAGCAATGGCTATTTTAAAAGGATTTCCCTTATCGAGTCCAGCACATTGGTTAATGATTTGTAATATCGAATCGCAGAATTCAATACTTTGCGTAACCACCATTGCTTTGCCTTTCCCTTTAATCGTTTTTCGCATTGACTATTTTAGGAATAAAGTGATCTAAGTATTATCTCTGCCTTTGTATTGTATGGTCTGTTGGTGCTGCTCTACAAAGGCCCGTAACTTTTTTTGCGCTTTTTTGTATCAAACAAAGGGTTGTCCTCAATGGATTTTTCAATTTCATAATAACTTTTCAACGTGGTATAATTTGCCAATACGTCCAGAATAAAACCTTCCTCAATAGCCTGCTTCATAGAGTACAAATGGAAAGGCGTAAACTTTCCATCTTCTTGTTTTACCCCAAACTTTCTCTAGAGTAATCGGTTTTGGTGTTGCAGTAAAAGCCATATAGGAAGCATTGCCTCGCATTTTTCGGGACTTGCATTGCCTTTACTATCTTATCCTGCGCATCCATTTCATCATCTTCTTCTATTTGCTGACCCATGGACGATTCATGCTATCGTGGGCAGAGCCACTTTGACTACTGTGGGCCTCATCTATAATTACCGCAAAACGTTTCTCGCTTAAATCGGCAATTCCGTCAATTATAAACGGAAACTTTTGAATAGTTGTAATAATAATTTTCTTGCCTTGCTCCAAACTCTCCCTTAATTCTTTGGAGGAGTAGGCGGGAGCAATTATATTCTTTACTTCAGAAAATTCAGCAATATTTTCCCGAAGTTGCTTATCCAATAAACGTCTATCGGTAACTACAATAACCGAATCAAATAATGGATGTTCCACTCCCCTATTGCCCGGAACCGCATTTATATTTCGGGATAGGTTTCTATTAATTGATACGCCGCCCATGTAATAGATTGGATTTTCCCGAACCTGCCGAATGCTGAATTAAATAGGTTTGGCCGACTCCATTTTCACTGGCATGGCTTATAATGCCATCGTAACCACATCCAATTGATGGTATCTGGGGAAGAATAATGTTTTTGTTTGTAAAGGGTCTTTTTTCTTACCATCCAATCGTACAAAATGTTGAATAATATTGGCAAGACTTTCCCTTGTGAAAACTTCATTCCACAAGTAAGGGTTCTATGCCTAAACCGTTTGGTAGCTCTGGATTGCCTTTTCCATTTTTGTTGCCTTTGTTAAATGGAAGGAAAGAAAGTATCGTTACCGTTAAGCTTTGGTGGTCATGTAAGCCTCATCGGTATCTGCCGCAAAATGAACCATACAACGGGCAAAATTTAACAAGGGCTGCTTTGTATCGCGCTGGTTCTTGTACTGGTGCTGTCCATGAACTTTGGCATTTTGCCCGGTCCAATGGTTTTTAAGTTCCATGGTTACAATGGGTAGGCCGTTGATGAAGAGTACCAAGTCAATTTCCTCTCGAGGGTTATCTACAGAATATCGTAACTTGTCGAGTAACGCTAAAACGATTGCTCTCAAAATTATCTTTTACGGTTGGCTGCTACTTGCCAAGGGCAATTGATAAAATAAGCGTCAAATATGCATCATCAACTTCTAGGCCTTTTCGTAATAGATGTAGCACCCCGTATTTTTTTATCATACGGTCAAAACGGTTGAGAATTTTTAACTTCCAGTCGCTTTGTTTTTGAAGTTTTTCTAGTTCTTCTTTTTGGGTGGTTTCCAGAAATTGACCAAAAGTATTGTTCGTCTATGGCGAACTGAGAGTTAAAGTTGAGCGGTTGCCCAATATAATAACCATTGCCCCCACGATAAAAGTCTCTCGCTTCGCTAACGCCATCTACAGTATTGCCTTTTGCTTTTATTGCTTCAAGGGTTGTTCCCGTAAGTTGTTTTTCTATGGCGGCTTCTAGGGCTTGTTCGTTTGTTTGGTTATACATTGTTTAAGAATACTTATCATTAAGGATTTTTGAAATAGCTATTGTTTCTCTCATATTCCTCCCAGTGGTCTGAACCCATAACGCATAACTTCTTTCAGAATTTGTCAATACAATCTCAATAGAGCCGTCGCTAAAAGTCTTTCGAATAAATTTAGAACCACCCCAATTTGTAGAGCGCATTTCAACAACATATTCGTTTAATATTAATTTCTTACAAAATACTTGTAATTCAGCCTTACCGTGATGATCTGCTAAATGAATCTTTTTTAAATCTGGCTCAAGTACGGTTTTAATTAGCTTAACAACACCTAAGCTATCAACAAAATCTGAAATTTCTAAATTTTCAAACGCTTCCTTGGTAGAAACGTTGAAAACCTTATGTAATGAAATATTTTCATCTTGCTCAATTATTATTTGAAGTTGAATAAAATCCCATAAAGACATTGAAGATAGACTTATACTTAAAGTTTCGTATAAATGGGCTGCTGCTAAGCCTACACATTCAGTTTTTGGAACTAAATGTTCTGTGTTTTCATAATAATAATTTGCATTAACAAATTGTTCCTCTAACTCTTCATCATCATTACTTATGAAAGGCTGAATAATCATTCCGTATAAAAAGTTTCTATATAATTCAGGTACATCTTTATTATGTAACCAATCATATAGGGAATATCCCTCTGATAATTTTATGTGAAATGTATCTTGATAGTATCGAATATTTCTAAATCCTTTTTTTCTAGCCGTACCCACAGTTTTGGCAAACTTTTCCATTTTATCATTGGCTTGGAATTTATCAGGTGAAAGCGGGTTAATGCTTAATTCATTAAATAGCATTTCCATAAATCATAATAGTTTAGAAAGCTGATTGCTCCATTCATCCAACAAATTTTCTGGATATTCACTTAATGTACCATTTTTATCAATTTGTATATCGGTAACTTTTGTATATTGCTCGCTTTCTTCTACTACTTTATCATAATAAAAAATAGCTACTTTATCTTTTGCTATCGAATTTTCTTTAACAGCGACTCTTATACCATTTAATATATGGTCACTATGTGTTTCTATTATTATTTGCACATCGTTCATTGCAGTTCTTGCAATCAACTTACCCAATTCAGCTTGGCCTCGTGGATGTATATGCGATTCTGGATTTTCAATTATAATTAATTCATTTGGTCTCGCCGATAGTAACGCAGTAACAACTGGTAAACCATAAGTAATTCCAAAACCTACATTTTCTGGTTTATAGCGATTGGTGTTACCAAAATTGGGTTGTTTATATACATATTCTAACATTACAAACTCTGACGAAATTGAAGTTGTTCTAATATTAATTCCTGGAGAGATTTCGCCCATCCATAAATTAATCTGATTGATAAGCGTTTTTACAATTATTTTTTTACCAGTAGTAGTGTCTTCAACCGCAGAATTTTTATGTAACAAATTCTCAAATTGCACTTCATTGTTACCATAGGTTTCAATAAAATGTGCTGTATATTCGCCATTATTTCCTAAATTTTTATCTGTTACAACATTTGTATAGCTTTTAGAATAAACAGACTTTGGCTCAATCCTATTTGCATTTAAATACTGAAAGTTTGTACCAAATAAGGACTCTTGTTTTTCCATTTTGCTTTTTGCAGAACTTGAAATTTGTGTGTAATTGTTTTGCTTAAAAATATCAGCTTCAATTTCATATTTAAACTCCATCTCATATAAATCTAAATCTTTAGCTTTTATTGCAATAGATAGATTTTCGCCCTCTTTGGCATATTGGTATAGTGCATCTTTACTCGTCCCAATTTTTACATAATCCCTATTTAAGACCAATTCTCCAACGTTGTTTTTGGACTGCCGTAACAATAATAAGGATTGTATAAATGATGACTTACCCATTCCATTAAGACCTAAATTAAGATTCAAATTTTTTAATCTGAAGTTTTTATTCTTAATTGATTTAAAATTCTTTAAAACTATTTGTTGTATCATCTTAGGTATTAATTACTTGTTGAATCAATTCTTCAATAAAACCGTGTCTATTTATAACCCTATTTCTATCGCCTGTAGAACTTGTTACCGCAGTAAAAAAGAGTGGGTCGTGAGCCAAGCGGTTTTTTAATTCTTGTTTAAAAATCCTTTTTTTAGCTTTTAATTGAACTCTCTCTTCATCTGACAATAAACCAAATTGTGTAGAGAGAGCGTCAAACAATGCTTTATTTATTGGAGGTTTTCGTTTATAATTATTATATACTTTTCTGAAAGCTTCGTGACCAAAAATTTCTTTAGACAACTTCATCGCTTCGCTAAAATCGTATTTAATTTTTTCTAATTCATCATCAGTTTTTTCATTAATTGATGCCATAGCTTTACTCATAAAAGTATCTAGATCTGGTGTATAATCTAAATAACCAAAAAGATAAAAAGATAAAAATCTATTGGCAAAATCTCTATCTAACATCCTATGGGTTTTTATCTTTCCTTCTGTCGCCTCTATAAATTCTGGATTCTTACCTAATTCTGCAATAAAATTTGTGGGTTTACCTTGAAACAAGGCATGCCTAATCTCTTGAGGCTCTAAAACTAAGCCACCAGTATTAATACGTTTAAATATATTAAACTTCACATCGGTTGGCGTGCCAGGCATAATTTTATAAATAACTACTTGGGATTCTTCAATTATCCGCTGTAAATCCAAACTTAACTCATCAAACGTTTTTCCATTTAAATGCGTTAGAAATTCCAATTTTGTTAACTTAAGTTGCTTTTTCCCCTCTTTTAAAACACAAAAGTTTCTGATGCTACTTAAACGTTGGAGTCCATCTACAACAAGCCACTTACTATCTTCTGAAGCGTCAAAGAAAAATGCTGGTAACGGAAACCTAATTAGTATAGACTCTATTAATCTGCTTTGCTTTACGATATCCCACAAATCGTCTTGCCGCTGAAAGTAATTTTCAGTATTCATCTCAATACTGTTGTGCTGTATGCGCTTGATAAGTGTATCTAAAGAAGGTGTTTTGGTCTCTATATTTATCTTGGTAGGATCAAATGGCTTTTCCATCAAACCCAAAGATTCATCTACTTCTTCAATTTCAACTATATCCTCTGTAAAATCTTCTTCTGGTAGTCTAAGTTCGTCTATCATAATTTTTATCTTTTCACAAATTTACAACAATATTGGAATGTTTAATTTTTTCAACTAATACTAACAAACCCTAACCTTCCCCGTAACAACCCCATTTATCAAACTACCCTTATACTCCTTCAACTTCTCAATCTCCTGCTGTTTTAAACCAATGGCGGTTTCTATTTTTTGTGAAGCGATTTCTATATAGGCTGAGATTTCTCTAATATCCTTTTCAGAAGGCACTAAAACTTTAACAGCACCTAAATTACCTCTTGACAGTTTTGGTTGCGCCGCACCGGATATAAAAACAGTATAATCAATTAAACTTAGTTGTTTCTGCCCAATAAAGAAACCCTTTAAACAATGGTCTTAAAATGTGGGCGTGATTATTAACCCAATATTTACCATCAGCTACAAATGCCAAAGGTGTTGACTTACTTAAAAGATTGGCTCCATCTTCTCCAATAAGTATTAACTTTTCATCAAAAATATAGTTATCGACATAGTCAATTATTCCACTTGCTCCATAATAAGGATAATCACCTTGCATTTTTTCTCGCTCAATTGCACTTAATGGAATCCTTTTATGATTCAAAAATTCAAATGCATATCTTAAATTCTTCACCTCCCAGTGCTCCGGAATCTCCCCAATCCACTCCACGCCAGAATCCTTTAAAGCAACACTATCATCCAACCCGCGCGTAACGGCTTTATGTATCAATATTTGTTTGCGTTCTTTTAGTAGGTTTATCTGTTGCTCTTTTATGGCAATGGCAGCATCTATCTTGGTGGTTTTATCGTCCAGAAATTGGGCGATGGCGGTTTGTTCTTTTAGGGGTGGAAAGACAAACTCAGTATTTGCAATAAGATTAAAACTTAAAGTTTGCCTAACACCTGCACCTAATGTTTTCATAAATGCAATATCGAAAATATGAAGTAGCCATTTATAATAATCTTTAGATAATTCAATAATATCTTGAACAATAATGTAGCCTGAACTAACAACTACATCCTTATCGGAAAGTGCAATTCTTAAACTTATAAGGTCATAATTTAAATTGAGAGGATTGATTAAAAACTCTCCTTTATTTAAAACTTGATAAGACCTTTTTGTTGCTTCAGTAATTTTTTCGTCATCCTTATAAACTACCTTGCCAAAACTAATTGAACCACTATTTAAATCAAGATTGGATGTTGCTTTCTTCTCTTTAAAAATATGTTTGAAGCGTTTTATTTCCCAATGCTCAGGAATCTCCCCCAACCATTCTACTCCAGTATCTTTATAACTTTCGTAACGTACAATTGTCTGAACCTTTGATTTGTATGATTCAGTTGATTTCTCTGATTTTATTGTGGCATTTATACTTGACATTCCTTTATTTAAATTTGTTAGGTACATTTAAGTAACATTCCTTTATTTAATTCTCGCACTACAGCAATCATACAATCACAAAAATCAAAATAATCAGCGGTTCAGACCTTGTTTAAATTTCTTGTTTGCAATTCGTTTATATTCTAGACTTTTTGCCCCAAAGTTTATAAGCAAACCAACTTCCAGATCATACGCTTCCAAATAGTTTATGGCTTGTGCTAAATGAACGTCTTCTATATGGGTAAGTGCTTTTAACTCTACCCCAATTACATTTTCTACCAAAAAATCTACACGGCGTGTTCCTACCTCTATCTTTTTATAAAAAACAGGCATTACAAATTCCCGCTGAAAGCTTACATCATTATCTGCCATTTCAATAGCCAAAGCCCGCTGATAAATAATTTCTTGAAACCCATTGCCCAATGCTGAATGCACCTTCATAGCCGCCCCAATAATTTTGGCGGTAATCTCAGAATATTTGTATTCATTCTTAACCATTATCACTTTTTCACAAACAAAATCATATTAATCATATAAATCATATTAATCACATAAATCACATAAATCAGCGGTTCAGACAGTGAGTATTTCTGCAATTAACCCATCACTCTGGCGTTCAAGTTCCAAAATATCGGCGGTTACTTCTTCAATATTCCGTAAAGGGGTGTGTTTGTAAAAATATTTATTAAAGCTTATCTCATAGCCAATTTTGGTATTGTCCAAATTTATCCAAGCTTCTTCAACGTGAGGTTTTACTTCCTTTAAAAAGTAGTCGTGTATGTTTTCCTTTAGCGGCACGTTTTCGGTATCGCGGAGGTCGCTTTCGCTTTCAAAAATTATGTATTCCCCTTTTTTATCAGTTGGAAAATACCCAAAGTCTGTCAAGTCTTTTTCTTTACAACCTAAATGCTGCACTAGTTTTTGAAGTTTTTCGCCTGTAAGCTTTTCTTTCTTTTTAATTACTTTTTCCGCTTCGGCATCATACCAACTTACCGCGTTTAGTATTGCTTTTTTATCGCTTGCACTTACCTCTTTATTACTTTTGAGCACAGCGCTTACGTTGTTTTCAAAAGCGTTAAAATCTGTATGTATTTTATCGCCAAATGATTTTTCAAGATACCTGGCGTGTTTTACCAAAAGGAAGTGCTTTTTCCAAGTATCTTGTTTTAGCAATTTCTTTTTATTGGCAGCAGATAGGTTTAGTTCGTTTTTTTCGCACCAATCCAATAATTCCTTTTCGTTCTTTTGAATGTTTTCATAAACGCTCTCCCCAAAAGTTTCATAAGCATATTGCATAGGTTCCTGCAAGCTTTTATCATAGCGAAGCGTTTCAATCCGCTCTAGAGTAAACTGTGCTTTTAAACGTTTTGGGCGTTCTATGGTTACTTTGTAATACCCAAAATCTGCATTATCAAATATTTGGGCTTCAACAGGCTCCGCCACCTTTTTATTTGATGGTTCCGTTAGCATATTGGTATAAATATCGACTATTGTATTAATGTGTTCCGGAGCAAACTCGCAGTTTTTATTCCCAAGGTTTTTGCGAAGTTTTCTATACAGTTGTCCGGCATCAATTAATTGCACTTTCCCTTTTCTATCAGCAGCTTTATGGTTGCTTAAAACCCAGATATAAGTAGTAATTCCCGTATTGTAAAACAGGTTGTTGGGCATTTGCACAATAGCTTCAAGCCAATCATTTTCTATAATATGGCGGCGTATGTTGCTTTCGCCTCCGCCCGCATCACCTGTAAACAAACTACTTCCGTTATGTACCGAGGCTATCCTGCTACCTGATGCACTTTGTTTTAAAGATTTCATTTTTGAAACCATTTCCATCAAAAAAAGCAATTGTCCATCTGACGAACGTGGAGTAGCATCGGCATCTTCATCAACGCCCCAATAGTTGTTCAATTGTATTTTAAAACGGGGGTCAATAACATCTTTGCCATCCTTTATATATTTTTGTTCACTGCTCCACGATTTCCCGTATGGTGGATTGGAAAGCATAAAGTCGAATGTAGTTCCTGCAAATTCATCGGTGCTTAAAGTAGAACCCACCCGAATATTTTCAGGGTCATTGCCCTTAATCATCATATCACTTTTACAGATGGCGTAGGTTTCGTCGTTTATTTCTTTTCCGTATAAATACACATCGCCCAAAGCTTTTATAATACCCTCTTCATCCTTTATAAAATTCTGTGATTCGGTAAGCATCCCGCCACTTCCACAAGCCGGATTGTAAATGGTCATTACGGGCGGCAAATTGTCTTTTATAGGGTCGAAAATAATATGCGTCATTAAATCGATTACTTCTCGTGGTGTAAAGTGTTCTCCAGCTTCCTCGTTATTTTCTTCATTGAATTTTCTAATCAATTCTTCGAACACATATCCCACTCCTAAATTACTGAGCGCAGGCAGCTTTCTGCCATCGGGATCTAGTTTTTCAAAAGGCGTTAAATTGATATGTGGGCTAGTGAATTTTTCAAGTACATCCAACAATACATCTTTAGTTGCCATATGGCGCACTTGGCTACGCAATTTAAATTTCTCGATTATCTCTTTTACGTTATCGCTAAATCCATTTAAATAATCCTCAAAGTTTGCTAGTAGAATCTGCTGACTATTGGTAGCAGTATCGTGAAGCATTTGGAGCGTCCACTTGCTGGTATTGTAAAAAACAAAATCCGAGGCCTGACGCAAACCGTTTTCATCCCATTCTGTAAACTTGGCTTCGTCACGTTGAAAGGCGAGTTCTTCCAAAACGGCTGCTTTGGTTGGTTCCAATAATGCATCCAAACGACGCAGGACTACCATGGGCAAAATTACATCGCGATACTTGCCGCGTACGTAAACATCACGAAGGCAATCGTCTGCGATAGACCAGATGAAGGATACTAATTTATTGTGGGAGGAGTGATTCATAAAGGTTGATTATTTTCTGTTTTCTTCAAATATAAAACAATAGAAATTTATCCAATTACGGAAATCCGCAACAGAACAAACTAATTTTGTTCTCCTTCGCTAAAGCTATGGAGACCGAGGGGGGGAGAATATCAAATATAACTTTTAATTTTTAACGGGCAAGTTTTAACCTTATGCCATAAAAAACATAAACATTCACCTCAGCACTTTAAATTTTGTAGCCTTTTTATTGTTAAATTTTTAAGAATGTATTAATTTAGCTTAAGCTCCCCGCTTTAAAATTTTCAGTTATGGCAAAAGCGAGCAAAAAAATGCCGAGCAGTCTGCTCAACAAAGTATTGCTCACCGAGGAAGACCTAATGGTTATTTTTGGTGTTAGCAAGTCCACTCTAAAAAGATGGAGAGACAATGGAACACTCCATCCTACAAAATTCGGTATTTCGTATTATTATGATCCAAAGCTCCTTAAAAAAAATAATTAAGGAACGTACTTATTCCCCTCGAAAGAAGGACAACAAAAAAGATGAATTGGGTGCCACAAATGAAAAAACCAATGACAAAGTGTAAACCTTACCATTGGCTTTTCTGCTAAACCTAAAGCACGCACTACGTTACCGTCACCGTTCCCATATAGGTACTAACGGCAGTCACCTTTCTGTCTGACGACAAAACAGTAGCCCACACATGCACCTCTGTGGCGTTGTAAAAGGCTGGCAGGGCTAACTGCACGGCGGCATCCCCACGCGTAGCGGTAGAGGGATTGTACATCTGGAACAGATCCAACGAAGGCGAATACACCACCGCCACCACAATATCAGTAGCTGCGGCAGAGCCTTGTCCGCTGTTGTCCGCCCAAGAAACATCCAACAAATTGCCCGCTGCTGCGGCAACTGCTCCCCCTTCCAGGCCGCGAAGCTCACCTTTACTGATCAACACCTTGCTGTAATCCAGCTCAAAGGTATTACCAGGTCCCTCAACCAAGGCATTCTTAAGATTGTAGCCTGTTGCAAGGTTAAAGCGCGATTTCGTTTTTGTGTCTTTACTGAAATAAGCGCCCACCACCTCTTTGATGGGGTTCAAAAATTGCACAACCATAGCGAATTTGGCACGTTGCTCCAATTGTGCAGCGGTGCCTACTCTACCTGGTTTTTTTCGTGGTCGCTTGCGAAGTACATCAATACCGCGCCAGTTAGCGCCCACCACGTTTCCCACTCTTCCCGAGAAGGATCCGAAAATTCCGTCATTGAATTTACCCATGACTTTTAAATTTAAATTAGACAATCAGTTAGTTATTGAGCACCAAATTAAAACGCACTTTCCTGTCTTCCAAATACATGCACAACATTGTCTAAAATTGTCCAACATTGATTTTCAATGCTTTTATGTAATAACTTTTGTAAATTGTTGAGTAAGAATAACAGTATTTGCAGCTTTCATTCCAAACGATAAGAACCTTTGCTATCATTTGTATTTATAAAAAACCCAATGAACACAATTGCCTTCTTTTGACCAAAAATGCAACCACCCAAACCCGACATTTCAAATTTTTGCGCAACATTTGTTCGCGTGTTCTTCGAGTGTTATTCGGAAATTGTTCGCAAAAAGTGCGATTTTGCGAACTAGTGTTGAAGAAATGTAAAATGAGGACGGAATAAGCGTGTGACGAGCTACTTTAAAATTACGTGGATTATTGATGAAATAAAAAGGTTTATTTGGTTTAATTCAAATTGACAAATTTATCCAGAATATAGAGGTCCTATTATTTCGAGCTGTTTAATGGCTTGTTTATAAATAATGTTATTATTAGACCTACGGCCACTATTACATCCACAATATTCCAAAGCTCTCTACCAAGGGCAATTTTAAAGAAAGGCTGGAACAATAGAGCAAGAGCAACATAGATTATCGTTGCTGTATTATTGTTTTGTTTATTGGCTTGATATGCTAAAACTGCAAAACCCAATAATGCTAAAAATCGGACCAACTCGTAATAGCCGTAGGGCATTTTTAAGATGCATAGGAAGAAAAGGATGGCAAGGATGATTTTTATTGATTTTGGGGCCATATTATTGTGTAAGATTAAATTCCATAAAAACAGGCAAGTGATCTGAGGTTCGCCGCGCTTTTTCAAGTTTTTCACAAGAACCGATAAAGTCAATACTTCCAGATTGGGTTAATGTTATACCAGAATCGAAATAAATATTGTCAATTGAATGGTTTAAATATTCTCCATTTTTGCATTTTCATTTTTAAAGTAGTTGGGGTATTTTGAAGCGCACTCTTGAAACCATTACTATAAAAAGGTTTCCAAACCTGATGTTTTTCATCTAAGTTGAAATCGCCTGATATAATTATTCGGTTTGTTTTTAATCTTTTGGGATAATCCAAAAAATGAATAATCTCCTCTTCTGGTCTGTCGTTGTATTTGCGGGAATGAAAGTTGATTATATAAAAAGGTTCTGATTGTCCTTTTATTTTAAAACTTGCAATATAGGGCTCACGATTACATGTGTCTTCCAGTTCTTTATCCAAATAAGCTCTATGGACCAAACTAACTTTAGATGCTTTCCAGAGATATGCGTAGCGTTCACTTTTATACACTGAAGCGCTTTTGGTGGGATTGCTAATACTGTAATCCCATTTGGAACCCATACGGTTCAGTTCATCGGCAATTTTAGCAACAGCCTGGGCACCAGCTGGGTCTTTAGCAACCACTTCTTGTAATGCAACTATATCAAAGTTTCTTAAGATTTTTGCTATTTCTGTAATTTCTTCTGTAGATTTTGTACTTCCTAGGTCTTGGATGTTCCAAGAGGCGAGGGATAAGTTTGTCGCTTCAAAATTATAATAACCTCCTACAATACTATTGTTTGATATATTACCTATTGAGGTATTGACTTGAACAAAGCTAGAGATTTCATTCTTCTTATATTCCGAAGAATTACAAGCAAGAAGTAGAAAAGAAAGAAGCAGTGTTGTTAACACTGCTTTTAATTTATATTGTATGCTTTTTAAATAAAAATACATTGTTGTTTTTAGAAGGCCTCATCAGGAGTGCTTGGTCGTGTGCTGAAATTACCGTTTTGCTGTAAAATTAGTTCATATTCCAAAATATTATTACTTAATAATTGCGGGCTGTCTTTTCCAAAATTTTCATCAGCAATAAAACCACCTTTTAAAGTACCGCAATCTGTTTCTTTCATTATTTTATTGGGGTTCCAGCCTTTACCGTAGTAGAAAAAGGCTTGATAGGTGCCATTAGGAAACTCAAAAGTGTATTGGCTACCGGAATTTATATAAGCGTGTCTATACACTTTATCATTTTTCTTGATAGTAACCATTACATCAGAATTAGATGGTGTTCGTACTTTAATTTGAGAACAGCCGTAATCAGAACAAGAATTATTCTTGCCAAAACAATATGAATAGGGTATTGCTCCTGTATTTAAAGAATTATTAATATACTCATCATAAATTGCTCTTTCATTTCGTTCTTTTTTAAGCCTAATCTCTTTTTCAACTCGCTCTGCTTCATCACTTTTTTCACGTTCAATGCGATCTTGTTCATTTTGATATTCAAGCTTAACCGTTTCTTTTTTCTTTTGAGTCTCTATTTCAATTATTTGCTGCTCCTCTTTAGCTTCACGTTGTTTTCTTTCCGCCTCACTTTCACAACTCGAAATAGCAATAAGGATAAATAAAATTAGAAATTTATTAACCATTATTGATGAATTTATCAATTCTCGTTTTTGTGTATTGTGGTAAGTCAGAATTATATAATTCAAACTCGCTCACATTCATTTCATCAAACCATTTTTTCAAATAAGCTTTAATAACATCTTCATCATTTTTATCTTTTGATGAAGGATTTATTTCTAAAACCAACACATCCAAATTTTCTAAATCATCTCTTGTTGAAATATAACCATAATCTCCCTTTTCAAACTTATCTTTCCAATTATTAGAGCGGAATCCATTTCTTTTTACATCATCTCCTAATAGCGACATGCTTCTATTTCCTTTTTTATCCTTTGAAGCCTCATGAAATAGATAGCCGTCTGTTAGGATGACCAAAATATTTCGATATTTGTCATTTTCTGAAACTGCATAATCGATAACATCATTTTTGAAAAACCGCCAAACATCACTTCCTGGATATTTTTTTGTTTCAATGGTTTTTGAGTAAATG
This sequence comes from uncultured Flavobacteriaceae bacterium, assembly GCA_963716065.1. GTDB lineage: Bacteria > Bacteroidota > Bacteroidia > Flavobacteriales > Flavobacteriaceae > Aequorivita. The sequence goes on along the minus strand of OY970287.1, from coordinate 2,814,048 downwards.
CGTTCAAGGTTTTTCTTGAAATTTAAAGATACGTTCTCGAAAATTTGTTTTTTTTCTTTAGGATTTTTTGCTTTCGAAAGATCAACTGAAAGTTCGGAAGCAATTTGATTTATCTCTGTATCCTCTGGTCGGGGGCTAAATATAACTTTCATTTTTCCATTTGCATTATAAGCGCCCTTTTGCTGCATATCCTTTTTGAAAATTTCAGTAAAGTAATTTACAATCTCAATATCTCTCTCAAAGTGTTCTGGACTGCTTGGATACTTTGTAGGTTCTATTCTATCAGAAAGATCTAATAGGATTGTGATGTTAAGCTGCTTTTTGCTTTCTACCTTGGCTACTTCATTGGTTTGAGACTTTTCTTCTTTACTTTCTTCTTTTTTGTCGTCAGCACAATTCAAAAAAAAGAAAGCAAGAGCTAATAAATAAATTGATTTTTTCATACGATGGTTAAGTTGTTAGTTTCTAAAGTTTTAATATTAACTTTTATAAAATCATTCGCCTTAGCATTTGCTTGATCAATATCTTCTTGATTCTTTTGATTTGCAGTCATCCAATGTGTCCAACCCCCTAAAAATTCATGAAGAATTTTATCAAACTCTGCAGTGTCTATAATTACTCCGTCAATTTTTCCTTGTAACTCTTTACATTTAATCTTTAAGTCGTTAATATCAGTTCTTAAAACGTTTACCTGATCGTTAAGTTTAATTAGCTGTTCTTGATATAGCATAATTTCTGATTTTTTTGCATTAATAGCTTGCTTAACAACGTTTATTTTGTCGTAACTATCTATCGTAAAGTCAAATACAAAGCCCCAAATAAGATATACTATAAAACCAGCAAAAATAATTAACCAAAAGTTAACTTGATAAAAGGCGAGTTCAAAATTGTATGCTGGAAAATCTTGGAAACTGTTTCCTGCCTTTATATTGTAAATCTTTTCCGTAATTTCATAAGCGAGTATGGCATCAAATACAAAAGTGATTATAATTAACAATCCTATCTTAAAAAACTTACCAAAACCTTTTTTCTCCTGGAATTTGTGAATTAGAAATCCTAAACCGATAAATACAAATGGCATTGAAATAATTAATATTAATTCGGTAATTCCGTCTTTGTAAGCTTGTGAAATAGCATTTGGATCAAAAATTGAATTTGCAACACCAATTTCATTCAAGGTAAATTCTTTAAAAAATGCAGAAAATGAAGCTGAGCTATAAAATATAAAAAGATAAATACTTAATGCTAATAAAATAAGTAACCCTATAAAAAAGCTTACTTTACTCATTTTGTCAGGCATAATTTCTTCAGGATTTTGCCTAATTGAAATAATCTCTTTTTCTAATCCTTCAATTTTATTTTTAAGATTGGGGATTCTATCTTTAGCAATATCCGTGCTTTCTTCTTGCTTATGTTCAATCTCTCCGAGATAAGTGTTTCTCAAGGTAACCAAAGGTTCCTTTAATTTATTTTGCTTAATGGCGTCTTTTCTAACCATTCGTTTGTGATCTTCTCGAATTCGCGCTAAACATTGTAGTAATCCCATATGAGAGCCATTTAAATGCCCCCCCTTTCTAAATCCCCAATCCTCGTAATTCTCAGTAATTGGTTTTTCAATGTGATAATTTTCAGTAATTTCCGAAGTTGTCACCTCTTTATTATTTAAGTTTTCTTTAAAAAGAGATTTAAGTTTTGTTAGTGCCATAATCAGTTGGTTAGTTTTTTTATCTCAATATCAAGTTGGTTTTCAGGAGTTTCTTTTTTTGCCAAATCCAATAGCCATAAGAATAACTCTTCGCTCTCTTCTTCTTCAAAACTAAATTTGTTACAAAATTTAAGAAATGAGGTTTTTTCCTCATCTTCTATTTTTCCATCCGCCCATATTACCCTAGTAAAATCATATAAAAGTTTAATTTTATCAATGAATTCGGTTGGATATTTTATTTCTATTGAAGTTGGGTTAATAATAATTTCTTCGAAGGCTTTTTGAGAAATTCCCTTTTCTTCCCCAATCTGCAAGATTATTTCTAATTCTTTCTCGTCAAAACTACTATCGCTTAATGCGAGCATATAAAGATTTAGAAAATGGCTTTTTAATTCGGTTGTAATCATAATATAAATTTATTAGTTAGCTAATTTTAAAAACAAGAAGTAGTAGCTATTCACTGTTGTAATAATCAATAATCCCAATACTCCTAAGTATTCATTGCTCTTTTTTTATTGTAAAAATTTGGTAAAATAATTAATACTATAATGTCCTTGTACAAATGTTTCGTTTTCCCATTAATATCCTTTACGATAGCTCATTTTTCACTGTTTATAAAAGGGTTGAGACTAAAATGAGTATAAACAATATGGAAAATAAACACCCATTATTCTTTGACTTACTATAAGGTTTTTCGATATGTCATTCCGGGAATACCTGAGCGAAGGGAATAGCCTTTGCCGCTTAATGTTCCACTTTTTGTTCGTATGCTTGGACTAATACCAGATTTACAAATATTAAGTCCCAAGCCTTTCCCTAGGTTGGTTCTTTTTTGATATCTAAAGCCCATAATATTGATACTTTAATTAGCCTCTCATCTCTGCAACCAATTGTTGTGTTGCATCTTTTATAAATATTTCCAATTCATCCTTTTCAACGCCTTCATACCCCTGAGGACCATTTTTTTCTCTTTCTCTACGTTCTTTTGTTAGTTCTTTCATGGATTTTTTGATAATACATCCATCGGTACACGGGGTGTAATTGAATTTGTACACTCCTGCAAATTCATTAGAATTAATGAGTATCACTTTAAATTCAACTGAAGCCCCAAAGCGCTCGTGTACGTAGGTTTGTTCTATTTTCTCATCACCATTTTTGTTGAAGAATTTATTCGTAGAATATTTGATTTTGGGGTCAAGTTTTGTTAACTCAATGATAAGGTCAGTATCAGATTTGTTTTTCAGAACTTCATAATCCGAATTGTTGTCTTTGTTCCCTATTATCTGGTTAAATAATTGTCTGTCCCTTACGATAAAACCGCTAGCCAATAATTGATTCTCAATTGCATTGTAGAGATAATCTATATTTTCATTTTCTGTAACAGTATAGGAAGCTTCATTAACCCTTAAAACAACTTTGGGGTTTTTATTCAGTGAAAGGAAATTTTTTAAAGACTCCGTTTTAACAATGTCGTCAGATTTCTTTGAAAATCTTATGCTTTTTGAGCTTGAGCAAGAAGTTGCTATCATAAGAATTGTACAAAGGATAGAAGTAATAATTTTCATTGGTTTAAGATTTATGGGTTAGTGATATCAAACCTACAATCTGTTATTAGTTATATTTTACGGAATACCGTAATGAGTCCATATTTTTTAAATTTTTAATTAGTTTATAGCAATTACAACCAATTAAATTATTTAAAAAATATGGGAATTGAATCGTGAGTTCCTGATTCGCAAAGCTATAATGGACGAAGGGTTAAACGTGAGTAGAAAAAAAATTAAGAAAACTATCTAATTATTCCAGACAGATATATTTATCAATAATATATTTTGTAATGGGTTTTAGGGTTTTTCCTGTGGTGGGATGAAGTCCATAGTCTGAAAAGAAATCAAGACTGCCATCTTTGTTTTTGCTGTACCATACGCGAACGCTACCCTCTGGATTGAAGAATTGGGTATTACATTCTGGTATCAGTATTTTAAAACTCGCTATCCTATCTTCTTTATATACCTTAAGTTCTCCTTTGCTCAATTTGTCGGCATCGAAAGGCGTTTCAACATAATTAGTACCATCCCACTCCATCCACCGTTGTTGTTTGGATGCCATTATCAAAAATATTGCTACTGCAGAAATTATTGTTATGGCTACAGAAATTTTATGATTTATTAGAAATTTCTTAATTCTAAAATCGCCAACAACTTCTTTTTCAGATTTAGCGTGATGAGATCCTTTTTATTCTCCTTAAGCCTTACAACAAAATCAGTATAATCATCATATCCCAAAAAAGAAGCAAGGCCGTTAAGCACTGCAGGCTGTTTTATTTCCACCTGTACACCTGCTATTGCCTGATTGTAATAATCCCTCAATCTTCTTTCACCAAATTGAAAATGTTGGGTTTCTTCAATATAATCTGACAAAATAGTAGCCAAACGCGATTTTGAGGGATTCAAGTTCCCAAATTCCTCTTCTTCTCGCAAAGCCTTTTCAAAGCTTTCTATGATTAATCTGTTGTGCAACTCCAGCTATTTTATCCAAAGCCTAAAACTACAAAATTCACTTGGAAATTATTTGGAAGATCATTTCCAAAATGTTTCCATCTCATTTCCAATCCTTTATTCAACGTCTCCCTTTATTTGCTCCATCATTGAAAATCTAGAGGTTTTAAAGATTTCAATATCAGCAAGGAGGCACTGAGCAATGCCACCGGATGAAGTGGGGAAATAAGTCTACCGCATTACTCCAGTACTTCCTTCTTCCCTTTTTACAGAGCGAGGTTAAACCCTTGCTTTTCAACCTTTCCATTTTAAAAAATCTCAACAGATTTTTTAGAACGGCCACCCTATTGTTTCAACTAAAAATTCACATTCAAATGAAAAAAACAACATTATTAATCGGCCTGTTATTATTTATTATGGCAATAAGCTCTTGTACTCCAGAAGCTTCAATAGACAAGACACAACCACAAAGCTGTTGTGGCGATGATGGAAATATTCCGCCTAAACCACCTTTTGACGGAGGTTAGATAACAATTTCCAAAAATAACTTCCTACTTTTGAGGAATGAAAAAGCCCCAACTTTCATTCCTCTTTTTTTGTCTTGTATTGCTCGTTTTACCCTATAAGATGATAGGGCAATATAAAATTGACAGCACTGCCTATCATTTCGATCATATATTAAATCCGCAGCACAGCACTGATTTTCCCAAGGCCATTACTTATTTTACCCGATTAAAGGAACAGCATTTAGAGGAAAAAAATACCTATGAGGCCATTCAGGATTTACGGATGATTGCCATAGCCCAGTTTGATATGGGAAATAGCCTTGAAAGTGAAACCGCTACCGCGGAGGCTTTTGAATTGATAGATAAATCAGAGCGAACAGATACTTTATTTGATTCCAAAAAGGGACTGTACAATCAGTTGGGCAGAATTTATCGAACTACCTATAGACACGAGGAGGCTATTAAAGCATACGGAAATACGCTGAAATACGCTGCAAATAAATATGACAGCCTTACTGTCTTTAACAATATAGGAAATGTCTATATGGATATGCGGCGCTATAAAAAAGCATTGGAGCAATTTGACCGTGCCTTGATAATAGAGGGCTTACAGGAAAACATCGAGGCATACGCCAGGTTACTAAACAACAAGGGCGTGGCTTTGGCTAAAATTGGGGAAAGTCAAGAAGCATTGGTGAATATGCAACAGGCTTTGGAACTAAGGGAACGCAAAAATGATATGAATGGCAAATACTCCAGTTATAAAAGTTTGGCGCTCTATTATTTTGAACTAAACAATACAAAGCAGGCAATAGACTATGCAAACAAAGCCTATGAAGTGGCGAAAACCGTGAACGGCCTTACCTTTTTAGAAGATGCCCTTTCATTGTTTGTAAAGATGAACTCTGACCCTAAGATTGTTCAATTTGAAATAATAACCGATAGCATCGCCAAGGAGAAGCAAATGGCAGAGAATAAAAATGCTTTTATGAAGTACAATGTGGAAAAGGAACGCAAAAATACCGTCGCCGCCCAATTGGAAAAGGAAAAGCAAAAGACATGGACAATTCTGCTTTTGGCGTTGGCTTTAGTGGGATTGGTTTTGGCAATTGTGCTCTATTTCGCAATAAAAAACAGACACAAACAAGAAAAGATAAAACAGGTACACACCACTGAAAAACGTATTTCAAAAAAGGTACATGACGAAATAGCAAACGATGTGTATAGGCTGATGGCAAAACTACAGAGCAAACCCGCCGAAAAAGACGAAGTTTTGGACGATTTGGAATCTATTTATAATAAAAGTCGTGACATCTCCAAGGAAAACAGTGCGGTTGATGTTGAAAATTTTCAGGAAGTTCTTTCCGATTTGTTGTTGGGTTATGAGAACCAAAATGTATCGGTAATCCGAAGGGATATTTCACCTATTGATTGGAGCACGGTGTCCGAAATTAAAAAAACCAACCTCTTTAGGGTATTGCAAGAATTGATGACTAATATGGCAAAGCACAGCAACGCTACGACTGTGGTGCTGAATTTCGAGCAAAAAGGAAAGAATATTATAATTAAATATGCCGATAATGGGAAGGGCGGCGTACTAAAAAACAAGAATGGACTTCAGAATGCGGAATCCCGCATAGCAGCAATAAACGGAACTATTACTTTTGAATCAGAACCAAATAAAGGGTTTAAGGCAACTATAATTATTTGAGTATGTTTAAAAAAGTGCTTATTTCAGACGACCTAGATTGTATTAACCAAGGCGTTATAGCTGTATTGCAGGCTTTAAAGATTGAAGCCATTACCGAAGTTGTGTATTGCGATGATGCTTTCCTAAAAATAGAAAAGGCGATATTGGAGAAAGACCCCTTTGATTTGTTGATAACAGATCTCTCCTACACTCCTGACCATAGGGAACAAACATTTTCATCGGGCGAAGACCTGATAGCTTTACTAAAACAAAAACATCCAGAATTACCTATTATAGCCTATTCCGTGGAAGACAGATTGCCGCGGGTGCGTTCCCTTGTTATAAATCACAAACTAAACGGCTATGTGTGCAAAGGGAGAAATGGACTTCAAGAATTGAAGACGGCAATTATCAGGGTTTTTGAGGGCGAGACCTATCTTTCCCCCCAAGTTGAAAATGCGCTTTCTACTAAAACAACACCCCTTATAGAAGATTACGACATTGCATTAATGGAACAACTGGCAAACGGTCTGTCCCAAAAAGAAATCAGTGATCATTTTAGGAATGTAAACATGCAGCCAAATAGTTTAAGCTCCGTAGAAAAGCGGGTTGGGAAACTATGTGTTCACTTTAAGGCAAAGAACGCCATTCATCTAGTGGCAATGGTAAAAGATTTAGGGTTGATTTAAAAAAGGGTTTAGCCTATAGGCAGTAAGCCTTAAGCATTTTTACTTTTGGCTTTTGACTTTTCTTCTTCCGTATTCCGTCTCTCATCTTCCGTCTTCCATCTTCCATCTTCCGTCTTCCATCTTCCGTCTTCCGTCTTCCATCTTCCGTCTTCCGTCTTCCGTCTTCCGTCTTCCGTCTTCCGTCTTCCGTCTTCCGTCTTCCGTCTTCCGTCTTTAAAAAAAACATCCCTTTACGGAATCCCGCAAAGAAATAGCTAAATAGCTTTCTTTCTTTGTATGGGGATTAATTGTTCATATTCTGGGGAGAATTATTTTGAACATTCCCTGAAACCGCTTTGTCATTTGATAGAGCGGTTTGTGTGTTTTATAATGTTGGGTTTTGGATTTTGGGTTTTGGATTTTGGGTTTTGGATTTTGGGTTTTGGATTTTGGATTTTGGATTTTGGGTTTTGGGTTTTGGATTTTGGGTTTTGGATTTTGGGTTTTGGGTTTTGGGTTTTGGGTTTTGGGTTTTGGGTTTTGGGTTTTGGGTTATTGTGAATCAATTGAAAGTAGCTTAAAAATTAAATATATTTTACTTGTTTAAATAATAGTAATACTATTATATTTGCAAGCGAAATAATTTATTATGATCGATATGTTTTCCGATTTTAAATTTCAGTTCACGAAAATGTGTATCTCAAAAACCCCCGAAACGCTATAAAATAAAAAAATGTCAAAACCAACTATGTCTCCCTGGCAGCGTCTTGTCGGATTATTAAAATTAGAAAAACGAGCCATGCTCCAAGTAATTTACTATGCTATCTTTTCAGGACTTGTAGGCTTGTCACTTCCTTTGGGAATTCAAACGATTGTAAACCTTATTCAAGGTGCACAAATTACTACGTCTTGGATTTTATTGGTTGTTTTAGTAACGCTTGGCGTTGCATTTGTAGGGGTGCTTCAATTGATGCAAATGCGTATTGTTGAAACCATTCAGCAACGTATTTTCACGAGGTCCTCTTTTGAGTTTGCATATCGTTTTCCAAAAATAAAAATGGAAGAGTTACGCAAATACTATCCGCCTGAATTAGCGAATCGCTTTTTTGACACCTTGATTGTACAAAAAGGACTTTCCAAAATTCTGATAGACATCCCGGCGTCTGCATTGCAAATTTTATTTGCCTTGATTTTACTGTCCTTCTACCATCCGTTTTTTATTGTATTTGGAATCTTGCTTTTGATTTTGATTTATGTAGTGTTCAAATTCACTGCAAAAAGAGGAATGGAAACCAGTCTTGAGGAGTCAAAAAATAAATACAAAGTGGCGTTTTGGATTCAAGAAGTGGCACGATGCGTTGTAAGCTTTAAATTGTCCGGCAAGACAAATTTGGCACTTGAAAAAAACGATACTTTGGTGATGGATTATTTGGACGCGCGCGAAAGCCATTTTAAAATTTTAGTGATTCAGTTCATACAAATGATTGGGTTCAAAGTAATTGTTACCGCTGGCTTGTTGACTATAGGTGGTATATTGGTGTTAAATCAGGAAATGAACATTGGTCAGTTTGTAGCGGCGGAGATAATCATTCTTTTGGTCATCGCTTCTGTCGAAAAACTTATAACCGGCTTGGAATCCTTTTATGATGTATTGACTTCTTTAGATAAAATTGGTGAATTTGTGGATAAGGACCTGGAGACCCAATCTGGAGAAAAACCAAATTTCGAGAACGATTTTAATATAGAATTAAATGATGTGAATTACTCGGTCTCAAACAAAGAGCGCCCAATTCTTTCAGGAATAAATTTAAATATCCAAAATAACACAATCTTGCTCATCACGGGCAAAAATGGTTCTGGGAAATCAAGTTTATTGCGATTGATAGCTGGTATTATAAAGCCAACGAAAGGTCAAGTGTCCTTAGGTCTTTTTTCTCTGGAAAACATTCATATCAATTATTACCGGTCGCATATTGGTCTGTCACTTTTAGACGAAACGCCTTTTGAAGGAACTATAAGGGAAAACATCACTTTTGGTAATCTCAAAATTACGGATAATGAAATTTTTTGGTCAATTGAAAGCCTTGGACTAGCGGATTTTATAAAAGAGCAACCTAAAGGGCTCGATACTATTATATATCCTGAAGGTAAACGCCTGTCGTCAAGTATCGCTAAAAAAATTGTTTTGGCGAGGGCTATAATAAAAAAGCCAAAGTTGCTCATACTCGAGGATTCATTAGAACAATTTGAACCAGATGAGGCCGATCGAATTATGAATTTCCTTACGGAATCTTCGTATGGATCGGACCGATAGTTGTGGCTAGTCAAAATCCGAATTGGAGACGAAGATGTACACACACCATTGAATTGCGTGACGGACAAATAATTTCAAAAACATAGAAGATGCTTAATATTTCAAATAATAACGTCAATAAGATTTTTGATATGGCCACTTTCAAATCGGGAAAGAAGGTTTTGGAGGTCAAGTATTTCAAAAATTTTAATCGGTTCTTAATCGGGTTTTCAATCTTTTGCTTCATTCTATTGTTTATGCCTTGGACACAGACAATTAATAGTAAAGGCCAGGTTACGACCTTAAGGCTAGAACAGCGACCACAAACTATACAGTCGCCTATTCCAGGGAGAATTGAAAAATGGTTTGTACAGGAAGGAGATTTTGTAAAAAAAGGAGATACTATTTTAGAAATATCTGAGGTGAAAAGTGATTATTTCGATCCAAATTTAGTGTCAAGAACTGGGGATCAAATTCAAGCAAAAGTTGGTTCAGTAACTTCTTATGGCGAAAAAGTGAAGGCTTTGGACCGCCAAATTACGGCATTGAGCTCTGAAGTTGGCCTCAAATTACAACAGGCAGAAAACAAACTTATCCAATCGCGATTGAAAGTGAAAAGTGATAGTATTGATTTGCTAGCCGCCAAAACCAATTTAACTATCGCTGAACGTCAATATGAAAGAACCGTCGAGCTTCAAAATGAAGGTTTGAAAGCAGTGAAGGATGTTGAAGAAAAACGATTGAAATTACAGGAAACAGAGGCAAAATTGATTTCGCAAGAAAATAAATTAATGGCAAGCAAAAACGAGGTCATCAACGCAAAAGTGGAAATTTCAAGTGTCCGAACTTCCTACAGCGATAAAATTGCAAAAGCCCAGAGTGATCGTTTTTCAGCCCAATCTAATCAGTTTGAGACTGAAGCACAGGTTAGCAAATTGGAAAATTCTTATTCAAATTATGAAATGCGAAACAAGTTAAGATACGTACTCGCACCTCAAGATGGATATATCAATAAAGCTTTACGTGGTGGTCTTGGAGTTACTTTCAAGGAAGGCGAACAATTGGTTGGCATAATGCCTTCTGCTTATGATTTGGCAGTAGAAACTTTCATTCACCCTATCGATTTACCCTTGCTTCACGTTGGCGAAAAAGTTAGGGTACAATTCGATGGATGGCCAGCAATTGTTTTTAGCGGTTGGCCTGATGTTTCTTATGGCACTTACGGCGCAAAGGTGGTAGCCATAGAAAATTTCATCAGCCCTAATGGGAAATTCCGAGTGTTGTTGGCACCAGATGCAAAAGACAATTCCTGGCCTACAGCCATTAGAGTAGGTTCTGGCACACAAACTATGGCGCTGTTGGAAGATGTACCGATTTGGTTCGAGTTATGGCGAAAAGTAAACGGTTTTCCTCTGAATTATTATCAACCTGCAAATAAATCTTCTAATGAAAAGACATAGATTTTTTATACTATTCTTAGTTGTCTTTATTGGATTTTCATCTGCCTTTGCACAATCTTCGGATACATCTGTACTTCGGTTTGATGAATATTTGGGCCTTGTGAAAAAATACCATCCTATTGTAAAACAGGCGGAATTGATTATTGAAGAAGGTCAAGCCAAATTGATGAAGGCAAGAGGAAGTTTTGACCCTAAAATAGAAATTGATTATGACCGAAAGAAATTTAAGAATACGGAATATTACGATAAACTGAATGCGGCTTTTAAGATTCCAACTTGGTATGGTATTGAATTGAAAGCCAATTTTGAAGAGGCAGATGGCATCTTTTTAAATCCGGAAAACAATTTGCCCGATGATGGATTGTATAGTGTTGGTGTTTCTTTTTCGGTTGCACAGGGTTTTTTGATTAATGAACGGATGGCTTCCTTAGAGCAAGCCAAAATTTTTCGGGAACAAGCCAAAGTAGATAGGGATGTTTTGGTGAATAGCATTCTATATGATGCCTCTTTGGCGTATTTCAATTGGTTGCAGGCGTACAATGAAACAATTGTTTTGGAAGATTTTTTAATAAATGCCCAAGATCGGTTTAAAGGGGTGAAGCGAAACGTTGAAGTTGGTGAAGTTGCTGCGATAGACTCCATAGAAGCCCGGATAACTGTTACCGACAGAAAACTGAATCTGGAAAAATCGAGATTGGAATTATTGAAAACCAAACTCGAACTTTCCAATTTCCTTTGGTTGGAAAATAATATTCCAGTTGAATTGCAAGATAGCATTATTCCAGATGTTATGAGTATGCTGGTTGTTGATGCTACATTAAATATCGACAATTTAAGAACTATAGATTTTCAAGTGGATTCACATCCCAAGTTACAATCACTCAATTATAAATTAGAAAGTCTGAATATAGACAGGCGCTTAAAAGCCAACATGTTGTTGCCAAAAGTTGACCTTCAATATAATTTTCTTTCAGAAGATCCTGATTTACAAGGTTCATTTAGCACGGCTGCATATAAAAGTGGGGTGAATTTTCGATTTCCATTGTTTTTAAGAAAAGAACGTGGCGACTTAAGACTTGCGAAAGTAAAAATTCAAGATACGGAATATGATATTGCAAGTGAAAGAATAAAACTTAAAAACAAAGTGACGGCAATCAAGCAGGAATTGGAATCTTACTTGATACAGAATAATTTTGTAGTTGATATTTTATCTGATTATGAAAAAATGCTAACCGCCGAAGAACGGAAATTCACTTCTGGGGAAAGTTCGCTATTTCTCGTGAATACGCGAGAGAGTAAATTGATAGATGCACAACTAAAAGGCATTGAATTACAGAATAAATATTTGAGCACAAAAGCGCGATTGTTCAACATTTTCTCCTTGAATCCGGACTTTTAGCATTGGGTTTAAAATTTCGCATCAAAACTCTTTGGCGTATATTTATTTTGCTCCTGAACTATAACGGTAAAATGCTGAACGGTTTACAAAACGGATCATATCAGCACAAGCATGCCGTCGAAAAGTCGGGTCACCTCGATATTTTTTTTAGAACTTCTATTTAAAATAATATCAAAGGTGCCGAGTGAATTTTACATAAATGAGGCATTTTTCTGTTCAATACCGCATATAAATAATTCAGAAAATTAATAAATTCGTATCCCAACCAATTATTGATATAATGAAAAAGTTTATAGCGTTGCTATTGGGTATAATCGCAATTGTGGTCTTGGTGATATACCTGTCTTTATGTAGCTCTCCAGAAAAAGCGGCTACAAATATTATTGTAGATGTAAGTAATATCAATACAATCAATTTTAAAGAACAGGATTTAGTTACCATAGCTGTAACAAACATGTTTGAGGGCAATGCTTTAAAAAATATGTTGCAGGGGGAGCATTACAGAAAGGAATGGGAAATTCCCATAAAAGTTCCAATTGTATTTCTTGATACTTTAAATGGGGGCCTTTCAATTATAAAAAAGGGTGGCGGACACCAAACACAATCCTTACGACTTCAAAATCCACAAGGTATTCACTATACCTTGCGAAGTGTAGCCAAAAATCCCGAACCCTTAATCTCCGATTTGGTAAAACAATTGGGCTTGGAGAATATTGTTATAGATGGCATCTCGGCACACATCCCTACGGAGCCATTGCAGCTGCTGCAATGGCAGATTTACTTTCAATAATACACACTCAACCCTCATTGGTGTTCGTTCCAAAGCAAGATGGTTTGGGAAAATACAGTGAAACCTATGGCAATAAATTGTATTATTTAGAATTTGAAACCGAAAGCCCCACGAATTGGACTAACCTAAAAAACGTAGTTGCTATTGTTGATACCAAAAACCTACAACTGAAAAAACAGCAATGGGGTAATAAACTTAAAATTAATAAGCAGCAGTTGGTTCGCAACCGTCTCTTCGATCTTGTTATCGGCGATTGGGATAGGCACGCAAAGCAATGGGGATGGGTAATTCAGAAACAAGAAGAAATATATGAAGCCACCCCAATACCAAGTGATCGCGACAATGCCTTTTTCTCAATGGAAGGGCTAATTCCAAATGTGGTTGCATCTGAACATATAGAGCCAAGATTGCAATCATTCGATAAAGAGATAGAAAATTTTCCAGCTTTAATATATCCATTTGATAGGTATTTTCTACATAACACAGACTTAAAAGTTTTTACAGAACAGGCTATGTTTATACAAACCCACCTTACTGATGCTACCATTGAAGCTGCCCTGCGTCTCTGCCAAAGGAAATATATAAGCTTCACGGAAATGAAAATAAAAGACAAAATAATTGCCAGACGTGAAAAGCTAATTGCATATGCTGTAGCTTTTAAGCAAGAACTTGACAAACAAGGTACGCTAAATCAACCCCTAAAAGGTTCGGAAGACGAAAAGTTGACTGCTGCTTTAATTCAGTGTTTTGATTGTGAATAATAGTTACATTATGGATTATTGGATTATTGGATTATTGGATTATTGGGTTATTGAATCTCGTATTTTTGGAGATATAAGGCATAAAAAAATCCCGCACATTGCGAGATTTTTTCTTTTATTATAGAGGTCATTTAAACTTTTTATTTTTCATTTTCTTTAGTAATATTACCATAAATGATAGATAGTTGAAGCCCAACCAACTTGCAATGGTCGTATCAAACCTGTTCAGTAGAGATCGGTAACTGTCCATCCAGGCGTTCGTCCGCTCAATGACATATCTTTTGTCATATAGTTCTTGGTCAAAATATTCGTCCCTATCGGTATTCCCATTGCGCTTGTTGAAACACACATTGGCATTGATCTCTTTTTTCTCACAAGAGTTTCTAAAGTCTTTTGAATCAAACCCGGCATCTGCGTTGAGGAACAGGCCTTCCACAGTAATATTGGCCTGTTCGAGTGTTGCCGTGACCACCTCGAACTGTACCTCTATGTTGTACAGGTCGTTATGGTTGCCTGCCAGCGGTTCTGACATGGCTATTGGCAGTCCCTGCCTATCGCTCAAATATAGGGCGTTTGTGGTCTTGCGCTTTTTCCGCCCTTGGTATGCTACTTCTTCACCGCCCCTTATCGCAGGTGTGTGGCTACCGTCCAGGTCAACACTTGAAAGGTGCCAGTTCTGATCTGTGCCTATCGAGGATACCTATCCAGCAAGTCTTCCAAACTCCGGTAACGCACCATTTTCTATAATGGTAATAGACCGATTTCCCAGCTTAATGTCTTTTCCTTGAAGAACACCTCTGTGGGCAATTGATGCCACTGCACGCCTGTTTTCAGCTTGTAGAGAATTGCGTTGACGATCTCGACCAACGGAACAGTTGGGGGAAAACCTCTTTTTGGCAGTGGCAGGTATGGGACAATTTCCATTTCTATTGTATCTTTGTCGAGTACCGAGTACATATGGGGTTGTGATTTAGTTATTTATGTTTCGCAACACAAATATCCACAACCATTTTTATTTTTTCAAAAAAAGTTTAAATCACTTCATAAAATGATTTAATCAAACTTCATATCGTCAAAAAACTTATTGACACTTTCCTTGGTTTCACCAGTTTTCTTTTGGATGCGACCTTTCAGCTCGTCCTCTTTTCCTTCTTGGTAATCTAAATCATCATCGGTAAGATCACCCCATTGTTGTTTAATTTTTCCTTTGGCAATATTCCAATTACCTTTTACTTTATCTGAAAATGCACTCATAACTTTAATTTTTAAGTTTATAGAATTTTTTTGTTTTATAAAGATAGATAATTCAGAATGTGAGTATGCAAAAATCGAGTTAAGGTGTTGTTAATTGAGGGTTAAAGAAAAAATTTGTAGTGCAATAATCTTTTATCTTGTACCTTATAAATACTACAACTATGGGAAAATTTAAAGACAAAACGCGTCCTAATAAAGACGACGTTAGCCATGACGACAATAATGCCAGTCAAGAGAAAGAATACCGCAAGGAGAAAAGAGAAGTAAAAATAAATGATTCGGAAGAATAAAATCTATTATTAATAGAAACAGGAACAAAGAACCAGGAACCAAGAGCGAATAGAAAGTAAATAGGAAAGTTAATTTATGAGTAGAGGATTTGTAAAGGAAGGAGATCAGGAAGAAACTCCAATCATTCCCCCACGGGCAGCACTACCGAGTAGTGAAACCAATTATGTTACCCCCAATGGGATGTTGGAGCTTCAGAAAGAAAAGGAGAATTTGGAAAATGAGCGTGACACCCTCCCAACTATCCACGAACAACAAAGACGAATAGAACTGGCGGTACTCGATGGTAAATTGGATTTATTAAATGATAGAATTATATCTGCCAGAATTTTAGATCCGGCAGACCAACCAAAAGATGAAGTTCGTTTTGGAGCAACGGTGACCTATAAAATTTCCAGTTCCCCGACTCCCCAAACTTTTCAAATTGTAGGTGTGGATGAGGCTGATATAGCAAAAAGAAAAATCGCTTTTGTCGCTCCCATTGCAGTTGCATTAACAGGTCATAAAGTAAAGGAATCAATATCTTTTAAAATGGGAACAGATATTAGAACCATTGAATTAATGAACATTAGTTACGAATAGTTTTTTATAGAATATCCAACTAGCAATAACTATCATTAACCACCCCCCCATTTTTCAATAATTTTAACAACCCTTGTTAAACTCTTGAAAAATTATTTTTATCCATTCATTTCTGTTTTACTTTTAGATTATACTAACATTAAAACTTAAATTATGATACGTTGGATTATTATTTTTCTAGTAATTGCAATAATAGCTGCCATCTTTGGATTTGGTGGCATAGCTGAAGGAGCTACCGATATTGCAAAAATTATTTTCTACATTTTTATAGTACTATTAGTTTTAGGATTACTCTCAAGACTATTCAGAAGATAACTTCAAACCCCTTTTACTCATTTAAAAATTAAATAATTAAAAAAAATAGACATGAGAATAGAACCCTATTTATCATTCCGCGGGAATTGTCAAGAAGCATTTCATTTTTATCAAGAAATTTTCGGAGGCGAAATTAAAAATAAGGAAACCTATGAAGACAAGGAAATCGACATTCCAGAGAATTACAGAAAAAAATGGCAACACGCTGAATTAAAAGGATCCAATTTCGTGGTTTTAGGCTACGATGCTGCCCCAGATACTCCACTAACCGACGGAAACAATATGCAACTTGGTGTAGATTTGGATACTGAGGAAAAAGCTAGAGAAGCTTTTGAAACACTTTCAAAAAGCGGAAAAGTACACACTTCCTTTCAAAAAACATCATGGGGTGCCATGTATGGTAGATGTACCGACAAATACGGCATCAACTGGATGATAAATTATAAAAAGTAAACGGAAAATTTTTCTCTGAAGATTTACAAGAAAATCCGAACAAAGAAATTTGTTCGGATTTTTCATTAGGAAATGCTACCCTTTCCTCTTGTTTAAGTATGTTATATTCAATCTTTTTTTTCCGCAGTAATTCTTGGAATTGCAAATTATCACTTCTCTTCCGGGACCTTTTCCTTCAACTTTTGCATTAACCAGTTCGCCGTTAGGCCGTGGAGAATAACAGATATAAGTATGGTAAACGAAACGATAGCCCACAACTTCTCCTGATGTTCAAAATTAAATTCATTGAAGGCAAAAGCTACATAAAAGATTGTCCCCAACCCTCTAATCCCGAAGAAACTGATTGCCATTTTCTGTTTAAATTTTAAATCTGATTTACTTAATGCAATCAACCCGGACAAGGGCCTAACAATTAATATAAATGCAATCACAAAAACAGCCATCTTCCATGTAAGGGCTTTCAATATTCCCATTGCCACAGCCCCTCCAAATAACATCAATAAAATACATACCAGTAAGCGCTCAATTTGATCGGTAAAAGAGTGCATTTCTTTATGGTATTTATGTCCCTTTTCATAATGCCTAAGCGTAATGGCACATATAAATACAGCTATAAATCCATAGCCATGCAGCATTTCCGTTATCCCATAAACGAGTAGCGTTATAGATATGGCAACCAAACTGTTTCTGGTATTTAGAATCTTATACCTATCTGCCAACCCAAAAACTAAATATCCTAGCCCCTTTCCAGCAACATAGCCAAGTAAAATTCCTGTCCCCATTCTATAAAAAAGATCAAACGCAAACCAATCTATAATGCTTGCTTCTTTTCCGACACCAATTAAACCAACAGTAATTGCCAGCCAGGTAAAAGGAAAAGCAACACCGTCATTGAGGCCAGCCTCTGAGGTAAGTATAAATTTTGTGTCAGATTTGCCAGTTTCGTTGGGAGGCCCCACCTGTACATCGGCTGCAAGAACGGAATCGGTTGGGGCTAATACAGCTCCTAAGAGTAGTGCAGAAGCCAAGCCAAGCCCAAGGAGGTAATAACCAAAAAATACGGTGGCGGCTATACATAGCAACATGGTAATTCCAATCAATTTTAATGGAGAGGCCCATTTCTTAAATGAAAATTCACGATCAATCTTTATGCCGGCCCCCATTAGGGATATTATCACAATAAGTTCAGTTAAGTGAAGTGTAAAAATTTCATTATTTTGAGGCAGCGGATTGGGTAAATAATCAGGAATAATGAGATATAAGAAAAAACCGGCTGCCAAATAAATAACAGAATAGGAAATTCCGGTTTTCCTTGCAATTATCGGCATCCACATACTCCCGAAAGTGGCAATTCCAATCAATATTAAAATAAGTAAATATTGGTCCATATAGTTATTTGGGGACAGTTAGTAAAGAAATTCAAAGTTTCAATTTTATAAAAAGATTTCAGATTTGCAGGATTAGTAATTTCAGCTATAAGTGATATAGTTAAAATTATTTATAGAATGAGCCAAGAGCCAAGAGCCAAGAGCCAATATAAAAGTAAATAGAAATCACAAACTGGAAACAAAAACTTTTGCCGTCAAAAAAATCTTTATATGAGTTAATAACATTTTATTGTCCATTTTAAATTTACGTTCCCAATTGGCCCCCCCAAATCAATTAGAACGCTAACCTGCATAATTAGACACCTATTTATGCCTTATAAAAAAACTGTTACCTATGGTTTTCTCGCATCCAGTTTTGTGAAATATGCCATTCTAACAATTGTTGGTATCTCAATATCCCTGGCCATTCTTTCAATACTATGCTATTCAAATACTTCAGTATCATTGAAAGCTACGTGTTTATTTTTTTAAACACAAAAACATAAAATATTAATGAAGAACCAACTAAAAACAGAAACCCAACATTTCAATTCTCAATTCTCAATTCTCAATTCTCAATACTCAATACTAAAAACTAGATATAATCCGCAAAATGCTTTTCAAGAATCGAATTTAAATAATCCTCATTCAAGGGTTTGCTGTAAAATCCTTGCACCACCCTGTAGTCTTGAGCTTTTTGTTTATCGCGTTCGTCTATAGAATTACTCAACATCGTTAAAACAATTTCACCCTGTTGCGCTATCTCCAGCTTCTCATACTCTTCCAAAAATTCCCAACCATTCATTCCCGGCATATTTATATCGAGAAAAATCAAGGTGGGCTGCGGGTATAATCCTTCTAACTTACTTTTCAAATATTCCAGAGCTTCAGCCCCGCTAAAACACATATGTATATTATCAGTTATTCCTAATTTTTTAATTTTACGAGCGTGATAAAAGTTATCACTTTCTGAATTATCAATAAGCAGTACATTTTTAAGTTTCTTTTTCATTGTTACTTTTTTATTGTAAAGTGAACGGTACTCCCAACTCCAAAATCAGAAGTAACCCAAATATTTCCGTAATGTAGTTCTACAATTTTTTTGCAAAATGCCAATCCTATTCCCTGTCCATCATAATCTTTCGTACTGTGCAATCGGCTGAACATGTCAAATATTTTCGTGAAATCCTTATCTGGGATTCCTATGCCATTGTCCTTTATGTGAAAATTATAAAAATTACTTGTTTCCTCATAAGTGATTTCAACTATTGGCTTCACATCGCTCTTCGTGAATTTTATTGCATTGGCAATAAGATTTTGAAATAATTGCTTTATTTCAATCCTATAACCACTAATGGTGGGAAGTTTGTCGCATTTAATTTCAATTTCCCTTTCTGCAATTACCGTAGAAAAATCGTCCTTTATTTTACTAATGGTTTTGTTTAAATCTATCTGTTCAAGTTCGCCACTGGTTCCTAATCGTGAAAAAGACAACAACCCACTAATTAAATTTCGCATGCGTTCCACGGCGCTATTAATAAACTCAAAATACATGGTTGCCTCCCCCTCCAATCGTTCTGGAAAATCTTCCTGAAAAATTTCTAGGTAATTGGAAACAGTTCGAAGGGGTTCTGCAAATCGTGCGAGGCCACATATGCGAAATGATCTAGTTGTTGGTTTTTAACGTTCAGCGATTCATTCAGTTTTTCGGTTTCCTGAATAGCCATTTCTTTAGCCCTGATCTCCTTTTCCTTTTCAGCATTTGAAAGATTTAATTTGTCTAACGTATTTTTTAAATTGCTGTTTGTAGCCTCCAAATTTTCCTTTGTTGCCAAAAGTTCTTCCACCAAAGGCCGTATTTTATTAATCAGGTTGTATAAACTTAATACAACAATAATTGTAGCAAAGCCAAGCGCTACAAGAATTACAATTTTCCAATTTTCATAAACGGCCTGCCGCTCCTCAAGTAACACATTTTCATGCGTAGCCATTTCCTCCAATAGCAAACGAATGCCATCTGAAAATTCAATTTCATCTAAGCCATCCTGCTGAATGATAACCTGCGTTCTACCATCAGAAAGTTTATTTCTAAATTCCTTAAAATTTACCGCTACATTTCCTTCAACCAATTGCAAACGGTCCAGCTGATTTTGGTTATCCATCAACAACATTTGGAGCGCTTTACTCAAGGAATCATATTCGTCCTGGGCAGCTTGAAATGCATGTTTATATTTTATTTGATTGGTATAGATATAAGCTACTTTTCTGCTTTCCATTTCAGAAATAGATGAGGAAAGCCTGCGAATGGTATTCTTTACTTCCCAAGTATGTGTAATAAGTTCGGCCGAGGCAGCATTTCGGCTAAAGGAGAAAGCAATTAAAATGATGACAATTATCAGTGAAGAAATCAGAAGGATGAAATTGGTAAATCCGATTTTTTTAATTCTTTTCATTGAAATTTTTATGTGACAAAATAAGCTAAATTAAAATGCAATATAGTTAATTGAAAATAAAAAAAATCAATAATTTTATACTGAATACCTAACCTCTCTACTATGAATTTACCTGATAATTTAAACTTTTTAATTGTTGAAGATTTGGTCTCTGATTTATTTCTACTTCAAAGACAATTAAAAAAAATAAGCGCCCATCCCGAAATTCGATTCGTCGATAGCGAAATAAGCCTCATTAATGCCCTTAAAACCTATATACCTGATATAGTAATAACCGATTTCAATTTGGTTGGAATGGACGCTTTCGATGTTGTAAGAATTACCAAAGATTACAACAACAAAATTCCTATTATAGTTATTACAGCTCACCTTAAAAATGAAGCCGACCGTGAACGACTTTTAGATGCTGGAGCCTCAGGTTTTTTCCTGAAAGAGCCTGTTAACGATCTGAATGAACGTTTGCTTCCACTATTCAATCAAATATTATGTGATGATTTCGATCGTATCCAGAAATTAGAATATGAACGCAAGAAATATGAAAACAGTAAGTCCAACAGTGATTTCTTAAGGGCTTACAATTTTAAGGACAAAGATGAAGTACCAAAGTATGATGCAAAATACGACTTGTGGACAGCCTTGAAAAGTATTTTTAACTTGAAAAAATAACTTTCTAACATATTTTCTCCCAGAAAAAACATTGCAAAGATATTATCAAATTTATATATTTTGATAGTATCTGTGGCAAATAAATAATGTATTGGGTTAAATAACAATACTATACCTTATTATTTTTGTATATAATTTTTAAAAAAGGAGGTTATGTATGAAAAGATAGCGAAAAGAAAGTCAGATCTGTTTCTGACATTAAAAAATAGCTTTGTAAAGCAATTAAATTTAAAAAAACAGAATTAGCCATAAAAACCATCTGCCCCACGGATGGTTTTTTGGTTTAAATTCCCTCCCTTCATTGACATTATTCCGTAAGTTTTTAATTCATATACTACTTTTTTGTTAATACAATTTTAAAACCTTTTTCTAAATTCTGTACTATCTGTAATTTTAGGATTCAATTTAAAAAAAAACCAAACTCATGAAAAATTTAGAAGAATTATTTGAACATCAATTGAAGGATCTTTACAGTGCAGAAGACCAACTCACCAAAGCTTTGCCAAAAATGGCCAAAAAAGCCAAAGATGCAAAACTGAAAAAGGCTTTTGAAGACCACCTTGAAGAAACCAAAGAGCACAAAAACAGAATTAAGGAAATTTGTGATGAATTGGGTATCGATCCAAAAGGTGAAACTTGCAAAGCCATGAAAGGGCTTATAAAGGAAGCCGAAGATTTTTTGGAAGAGACAGATGACGATGATGTTCTGCATGCCGGAATGATTGCTGAAGCACAACGCGTTGAGCACTATGAAATTTCTGGATATGGCACAGCAGTTCGATACGCGAAAGAACTTGGACATAAGGACATTGCCAAAAAACTTCAAAAAACATTGGATGAAGAATACAATGCCGATAAAAGCTTGAATGATCTGGCAGAGAAACGCCTAAACGCAAAAGCGAAATAGTTTTCTCAATTTAATTTAAGCCCGTAATTCTACGGGCTTTTTTATACCACTACCTATGGAAAAATGGTTTACTACATCTTCTGAAAATATTATTGCCATTGTGTTGAGTTGCATTGGCATTTATATAGCCGTAATAGTGTTCACAAGAATCTTTGGAAAACGCAGCTTTAGTAAAATGTCGAGTTTTGATTTTGCGATGACGGTTGCTATTGGATCTATCATTGCAACTACCGTACTTTCAAAATCTGTTTCTTTGCTGGAAGGTATGGTTGGGTTACTTTCGGTTTACATTTTACAGTTAACGGCTGCGTATTTAAGACGGTTTGAAAGTATTCAGAAAGCAATAGACAATAAACCCCTCTTGCTTATGAAAGACGAAAATATACTTTATGATAATCTTAAAAAAGCGAGAGTAACGGAAGATGATCTTCGGTCTAAATTAAGGGAAGCCAATGTGCTAAATTTAGCTCAAGTGCGCGCCGTTACCTTTGAAACTACTGGCGATATATTGGTACTTCATACGGCCGACGAAAATATTAAGCTACAGGAATGGCTGATTAAGGATGTAGAACAAAAGTAAATTTCACAAAATCAGTATGACCTTAGAAACCATAATAGGAATTTTGGCTGGCGCCTGCACTACACTTGCGGTGATTCCACAAATCATAAAGTCATGGCGCACAAAAAAGGTAATGGATGTATCTCCCATTATGTTTTCAATCTTAATTTTCGGCGTTGGCTTGTGGGTGGTTTATGGCGTTTTAAAAATGGACATTCCAATAATAATTTTCAACGGTATTTCTTTTCTATTGAACCTATCGATGCTATTTCTTATGCTTGCCTATAAATCAAAATAGAAGATATTTAGTTTATTACTTAATGTAATCATTATTTTTGCTTAAAATTCTCCCGATTGGCACAACTAAATTCCATATCCCGTAATTCCCACAGCCCTTACAGCATAAAAAGGTTTAAGTATAGCCCACAGACTTTTGGTATATTTAGATGCTTTGGGCAAATGTATTCTCGATTTTAGTTTTTTGAGTTCTTTCAAATCTTCCAAAACTCCCGATCCCGTTTGATAGTCTTTAAACATTCTTTGTTCAATTTCGCGATCCATCATTATGGTTATCTGATTGTGGCGGGTGTCATTTTTTATTTTCATAAAGAGAGAATGTACTGTTTCACTTTCTCCCTCCAATATTTGCAAAAATGTACCATCGCTATACAATAATAAACCTGTAACGTTCTTTGTGGTATTCTTGTTTTTGGCGCAACTGAAAAGAATATCCAATTGGTCACTTTGCCATAACTGAACAGCGTTGCTGATATAACAAACTGTGTGTAGCATTTTTTTCGATTTGGGGTATTCTAAAATTACCTATTGTTTTTTAAGAACTATTTTAAAGTATTGTTAAATATTTAAAAATGAACCATTTGAAAATGTATTTCTGTAGTAAATTGAATAAAAAAACTAACGTTATGAAAACAACAATCTTTTTAAGTAGTATGCTCCTCTTAGGAGTAACAGCAATGAATGCCCAAGTCCCCAACAAATGGCAAGACACAAATGGTGATGGGTTTTACGACATTGAAGAATTTAGCAATGTGTATTCCAAAGGGTACAACGACCTCGATATTGATAGGGATGGAAGAATGAGCACCAAAGAATTTTACGATTCCAATTACAACAATTTGGATGTAAATAGGGATGGTAAGCTAACAAATGAAGAATGGACTTCGGGCCGAAGTAATTACGGAGAGTATATACCTGCAGACCGTTACAGTGAAAACGCACCGCAATATTTATCGCGTGCTGAGTTTGAAGCTAGGTTTAAGGATACCAAATATTACGGCAGTTATGATGAAAACAATGACGGTTTTATAACATCTGAAGAATTAAACCTAACAACTTACAATCGTTTGGATAAAAACAAGGATGGGAAATTGGATGCAAAAGAATTGGAAGGATTTAAGTAGTATCTTAAGGAAATAACATTTTACAAAAGTACAGCTTCATACAAGGGGCTGTATTTTTTTGTAAAAACAATCCAACAATCTTGAAATCTAACTATCAATATTGAAATTAAACGTGTATTTTTCGCACTTAAATTTTAAATAATAAATATGAAATTTATTATTACACTAATTGGTTTTTGTGCTTTCACATTAGCTACAATTGCACAACCTACTTGGAGAGTTTTGGACAACGCACCAAGTGGCGGGAGATTTGACGATATCTTTTTTTTTTAAACGAACAACTGGGTTGGGCGGCGAATCGACCCGGCGGAACTGTATATAAAACTACTGATGCTGGGGAAAGTTGGGAACAACAACTACAATTGAATTCTTAATTCCGGAATATTGAATTTATTGATGAGAATATAGGGTTTTTGGGTACACTAGATGGTATATTTTATAGAACCACTAATGGGGGTGAAAATTGGCAGAGTGTGTTTATAGAAACAAATCCTGATGCAATTTGTGGAATAGATGCCGTTGGCGCAAATACCGTGTATGCTTGTGGCGCTTGGTTTATGCCTGCCTATATAATTAAAAGCACAGATGCCGGCGAAACTTGGGTATATAAAGATATGAGCGATTATGCGATCGCTTTGGTAGAAATTCTTTTTGTTGACGAACAGTTTGGCTATGCTTCGGGTCAAAGTGATAGTGGCGCTGTTATTTTACGAACTGAGGACGGTGGAGAAAATTGGGAAGAAATCTACATACAAACATTCCAGGGGAGTATGTTTGGAAATTGCAACTGATGGAAAACAATACTTATATATACGGTTCTGTGGAGTCTGGATTTCAGGGAAAATTAATTAAGCCCTTTGATTCGGGCGCTACTTAGGAAACAAAAGATTTCCCGGATCCAAGCGTACAGGGAATAGGCTTTGTAAGACCTACTCGTGGCTGGATGGGTGGCCACAATAGTGGTTTTTATGAAACGACTGATGGCGGAGATACCTGGAATTATACAGGCTTAGGCTATAATTTGAATAGATTTTTAATTTTTAATGATCAATTTGGGTTTGCAGCGGGCGAGACTATCTATAAATTTGAGGAAGGAGTACTTTCGGTAGGTGATTTTTCTGATGAAAAAAATGAGGATATTTCAATTATAATCGCTCCTATGCCATTTAAAGACAAACTAAATATATCCATAGACTTTACTACCGTCGACAATCTCTTGATTGAAGTTTATGACATCAATGGAAAACTTTTAGAACGTTTGGCGCGCGATGTAATCAATAATGCTGGCCAAAAGCAATATTCTTTTGACTTCAACTATCCCGCGGGAACGTATCTATTAAATTTCCAAACCAACAACGGACGCAGATCGCATACCGTAATTAAGGAATAAATCAACTTTACCAATACTTTTGTATCACGATAACTATAGCCATATCGATAGCTATTGTTATCTTGCACGTTATCATTTGAAACAATAATTATTATGAAATCATTACGCCTACTCTTTATCTTTTTATCACTCCCATTATTTGCCCAACAAGGTGGCATGTGGATTCCTTCACTTTTAGAGGGGATGAACGAAACTGAAATGAAAAACCTCGGCATGAAAATGACCGCCAAGGATATTTATGATGTAAACAACGCTAGCCTTAAAGATGCCGTTCCGCATTTTAATGGCGGCTGTACTTCTGAAGTTATTAGCAACCAAGGGCTTTTACTTACTAACCACCACTGTGGTTATTCGCAAATTCAAAGCCATTCCACTTTGGAAAACGATTATTTACAGGATGGTTTTTGGGCAATGAGTTTGAAGGAAGAACTTCCAAATCCTGGAGTAACTGCCACTTTTATTGTAAAGATTGAAGATGTTACAACAAAAGTAATGAACGGAATTACCGCTTCAATGAATGAAGCCGATAAACAAAAAAAGATAGAAGAAAACATAGCACTTACGGTGCAATCTTCCCCGAAAGAATCGTGGCAGGAAAACCGCATTCGCACTTTTTATGAAGGAAACCAATACATGCTTTTTGTAGTAGAAAACTATAAAGACGTTCGCTTGGTAGGCGCTCCGCCATCTTCTATTGGCAAATTTGGAAGCGATACCGATAATTGGATTTGGCCAAGACATACAGGCGATTTTTCTCTTTTCAGAATTTATGCCGATAAAAACAATCGTCCGGCAGAATATTCGGCGGACAATGTCCCTTATACCCCAAAACACTTTTTGCCAATTTCATTGGACGGCGTTTCTGAAAATGATTTCACTTTGGTTTTCGGTTACCCAGGAACTACTGATGAATATTTGCCTTCTGTAGCCATTCAACAAGTTATCAATACCATCAACCCTGCACGTATCGCCATTCGCGATGCAGCATTGGCTATTCAGGATAAATATATGCGTGCCGACCCACAGATAAAAATTCAATATGCTTCCAAATATGCACGCATCGCAAACTATTGGAAAAAATGGCAAGGCGAAACGCTTGGTTTAACAAAAAGTAATGCTGTTGGCATTAAAAAACAACAGGAAACCGCACTTACTTCAGAAATAAATAAAAAAGGAAAACAACAGGATTACGGGCAATTATTGCCACAGTTTGATACCTATTACAAACAAATTGAACCCTATGCACTCGCAAGGGAGTATTATTTGGAAACCGTAATGCGCAATGTGGAATTGCTGAAAACCGCCTATCAAGTGTATCAATTAAAACAGGTTTACGATAACCGTGGCGCCCAATCTTTTGAGGACCGAAGAAATAATCTTGTAACTTCTTTGGAAGGCCAATACAAAGATTACAGCAAGCAAGTGGACGAGGAGGTTTTTGAAGCCTTGATTGCACTTTATGCGAAGAATGTGCCTGCAGAATTTCTACCAGCAACATTTAAAAATTTGAATGTTCAGAGCATCACTGAAAATATTTATAAAAACTCTGCTTTTGTAGATTATGCTTCGGTAAAAAACTTATTGGAAGGCGATGCACAAAGCGTTATTTCAAAATTGGAAAAAGATCCCGGTTATCTTATTACAAAGGAAATGGCTGATACTTACTTCGAAAAAGTAGCTCCAAAATATGAAGAACTAAACTTAAATATCACAGGTTTGGAACGCGACTATATGAAAGCTTTGCTTGAGTTGAGTCCTAAAGATGCGCGTATTTTCCCGAATGCGAATAGCACTTTACGCGTAACCTACGGAAAGGTGAATGGATATTCCCCAGTTGATGCCGTTTATTATGAGCCCGTAACCCATTTGGAAGGTGTAATGCAGAAATACGTTCCCGGCGACTATGAATTTGATGTGCCACAAAAGCTGATAGACCTTTACAAAGCAAAGGATTATGGACAATACGCCGATAACGGAAAGATGCCAATAAACTTTATAGGTACAAACCACACAACGGGAGGAAACTCCGGCAGTCCAGCAATTGATGCTGAAGGAAACTTGATAGGCTTAAACTTTGACCGCGTTTGGGAAGGCACCATGAGTGATTATTACTATGACCCTGCCCTATCGCGCAACATCATGGTCGATATTCGTTATGTGCTTTTTATAATTGATAAATACGCTGGAGCCAAAAACCTGATTGATGAGTTGAAACTTGTGCATCCTAAAAAGGAAGCGGGAAAAAGTAAAAAGAAGAAGTAATGTCAGGTCGAGTGAATTTGAAGCAGTGAAACGAATTCAAATTTGTATCGAGACCGAATTTAGAATATGCCTCAATATTATAAGCCACGAATTCACGAATAATTATATATTAATATTCGTGAATTCGTGGCTTATTTTTGCCTTTATTTCAATCCTCTCGCCTTCAACATAGGCTCAATCTTTGGATCACCACCGCGCCAGGTTTTATACATACTCTCCATATCCAACGTATTTCCTTTGGAAAGAATCATTTCGCGTACACGCTGACCGTTTTCACGGGTTAAACCTCCGCGGGTTTCGAACCAATTGTAGGCATCGTGATGTAACATTTCAGTCCATAAATACGAATAATAACCTGCGCCATAACCACCCGCAA
This sequence comes from uncultured Flavobacteriaceae bacterium, assembly GCA_963716065.1. Lineage (GTDB taxonomy): Bacteria > Bacteroidota > Bacteroidia > Flavobacteriales > Flavobacteriaceae > Aequorivita. The sequence continues at coordinate 2,785,985 of OY970287.1, read as the reverse complement.
AAACGTGTGAAAAATAAGTGGAACGATATCGTGGCGGAACTGCATGTACGGCATCCAATTTAGTTCTCATTAAAGCGTCTTTCTCAAAAGCATTTACGTCTTCTATCTTTTTGTTTGCAGAAACCATATGCCATTGCATATCCAAATTGGAAGCAGCCAAGTTTTCCGTTAAACTATACCCTTGATTGAAAGTTCCTGAGTTTTTAATTTTATCAATCAATGCTTGGGGAATTTGTTCCCCTGTTTTATAGTGAAGTGCGTAGTTCTTCAGAATTTCAGGATACAACGCCCAGTTTTCATTGAACTGTGAAGGAAACTCTACAAAATCACGAGACACAGCCGTTCCTGAAAGTGAAGGATATTGCTGGTTCGCAAAGAAACCGTGCAGCGCATGGCCAAACTCATGAAACATAGTCTCCACTTCGTCATAAGTTAAAAGTACTGGTTCGCCTTTGGCCGGTTTTGGATAATTACACACATTAAAAATTACTGGTTTCTTGTTGTACATTTTAGATTGGGTCACAAAATTATCCATCCACGCGCCGCCGCTCTTACTTGGGCGTGCAAAATAATCTGTGTAGAAAAGACCCAACTGTTCGCCATTTTCCTCGAACAGTTCATAAACTTTCATATCTTCATGGTACACTGGAATATCAGTTCGAGGCTTAAAGGTTATTCCATAAAGCTTTTGGGCAGCGTAAAAAACTCCCTTCTCCAATACATTATTCAATTCAAAATAAGGCTTTATTTGGTTTTCATCAAGATCATATTTTTCTTTGCGAACCATTTCAGCATAGTAGTTCCAATCCCAAGGCTCCAATTTAAAATCCTGTCCTTTTGATTTGATCATTTTTTGGATTTCATCAGCTTCCGTTTGTGCTTTTGCAGTCGCAGCCGGAATAAGTCCGTTGAAAAACTTATTTACATTTTCTGGTGTTTTCGCCATGGTTTTTTGAAGGCTCCATTCAGCGTAATTATTGAATCCTAAAAGTATTGCCTTTTGAGCACGAACTTCCACGATTTCTTTAATCAATTCCTTTGTATCATTTGCACTGCCATCCGCCCGCAACCACGCAGCTTTATATAGTTTTTCCCTGCTCGCTCTATTATCCATAAATTGCAATAAAGGTTATTGGGTAGTATTTTGAAGCGGAATAGACCAGCCTTTTCCATCTTTGCTCTCTTTTGATTTCAGAAAATCTTCGTCAACGCCAGCTAAATCTTCTTTATTGGCAAATGTTACCGCAGCAGCATTGTTTGCATCCAAAAGAACTTTTCCGAATTTTGTAGTTAAGGTTGCCAAACGGGAATTGAATTCTTTCAATTTTTCTTTGTTACCTGCAGAAAGATTTGCTCCGGCTATTTCAAAATCCTCGTAATATTCTTCTAATAATTTTAAGGATTTGGGATCAAGATTTAGTGATTCCTTTTTATCATAAAGAGTTTTGAAACGTTTCAATAATTTCTCGTTTAAATATATTTCATCATTTTGGGCAGCAAATTTTGGTGCCATTTCTTCTTCAATCGCCTGCAGGGTTTTGTTGGTATTTGCACCTGCAAGGGCGTAAAATATTTGCGAAGATCTATTTAAAAGATCACCACTTTTTTCGAGGGCAATCACAGTATTTTCAAAAGTTGGTTCTTCTTCGGAATTTGATATTGCAGCAACGGCTTTTTGTTGTTGGGCAATTCCTTCGAGCATTGCTGGTTTAAAATGTTCATCCTTAATTTTTGAAAAATCTGGAGCGCCATAGGGCAACGTACTTTCAGAAAGTAAAGGGTTTTCTGTATTGTTCATTTGATCATTATTATTTGGGTTTTCTTTTTCTTTGGAATTGTTACAGGCCAATACAAGAAGGGCAAGTGCGAGAATTGGGATTGCTTTTTTCATACTTAGAAGATTTTTCTCATTGGATTTAAAGATAGTAGATTAGTACATCTTGCACTTTAAATGTTACAAAATCAAAAACCCCCTCAGCAAAAGCTGAAGGGGTTTCCTTTTTTGGTTGGTTACTTGGTGATTATTCTTTAATCAAACGCTTCACAGTGGTTGCGTTCTCACCAATTATCTGTACAACATAAACTCCAGAAGCAAGAGATGAAACATCTACTGCCTTTTCACCCTGCATTGAGCGAAGGTTTGTCTGGTTAACTAATTTTCCGTTTATGTCATAGATCATCATTTTCTCTAGGGAAATGTTGGTCTTGTTCACAAGGTTAACAATGTTGCTCGCTGGGTTAGGGTATAAAGCAATACCGGCATCCAAAGAGTTTTCGTTAGTACCAAGAATGGTTTCAACCGTAAGCTCGAAGTCACAGGTTGAAGTGTTTCCATACTCGTCGGTAGCCGTCATCGTGATGGTATAAGTACCATCAGATAACGAAGAGCCCGGAGCAGGATCTTGGGTTGTTACCGTTACGGGATCTGTACAGTTGTCATCAGCGATAGCCTCACCTGTTGCAAAGTAGTCAGGAACGATATAGAAAAGGTTACCAGCTCCCGGATCAACAGTTTGGTCAGCTGGGCAAGTAAGTTCTGGGCCCAATAGATCCACAACGATTACGTTTGCTGAACAAGAAGCCAAGTTTCCACTGGCATCAGTTACAAATACAGTCACAAGGATAGGTGTTCCTATGTCAGCACAGGTCACGGTCGGCACATCTACAGCTGCGGTAGAGATACCACAAGCCTCAACTACATTGCTGATGATATCGTAAGGATCGATATCGTAAGTTCCATCAGGACCCAATTCAACAACCACATCGGTATTTGTGTTGGCGTATGAATAGATCAAGCTCCAAGTGTTTAAAGTTCCTGGGTTACCTGTTGCAGTATCCTCAATAGAGATAGTCCAGGTTCCAACTGTGCTTTCGCCGTCGAAAGCAGAAAGTGGATTGGATGGTCTGTAATCTGCAAGTGGGAAAGCATCTGCAGTTGCGGCGCAAGACAGGGCGTTAAGGGATTCATCGTCGTAAAGGTCGATGATGTTATCTCCAGAACATCCGTCTGCTCCTCCATCAAATATTACTACTTGTGTTCCTGCAGGTGATTGAAGTGTTATGATCATATCAGCCACCCAAGTATGGGTAATGTTTAGGTCCACATTCAAATCTGTAATGTCAAACTCATCCGTAACATCTATCGTTGTTGAAACGGTAGTGTTGTCAACAATTGCCAATGCAGGACTATCAGATGTTGAAGCAGAAATTGTTGGTTCTGGGCCACAAGTGATAACCGGTGCGGTTACATCAATTACATTAACAACTGCGATACAAGTTGTAGCGTTTCCACTGTCATCTGTAACAGTTACCTCAACAAGGTTTTGACCAAGATCAGCACAAGTGAACTCAAGGCCTGAACTTGCAGCAATACTATAGTTGATTGTTCCGTTCCAAATACGCGGAGAGAAAGGAGTACCCGTAAATAATCCAGAAACAGCCGAGCCTAAATTTAAAGTTACATCAGCGTTAGAATAGGTAAGTGCACCAGGTGCTGGATCTGATCCAGTTCCTGAATAGTTCACATCAACATCCATATTAATTGCAACACCATAAGTAGTATTTGCGGTAAGTGTTACAGGAGTTGCAAGAACCGCATTACTTGGGTTATTAGCTCCCGCACCAGTTCCAGTACCAGTAGAAACTGGAGATCCCCATGCTGCTGCATTGGTTTCATTACCTACATAAGTACCTACCAAAGTATACATACTTAAATTGAAGGCAGTAGTTGCATCAGTATTTATATCAAGATCTGTTATTTCAATATCACTTGCTCCTACAGTTATGTTATAAAAAACGGTAGCGTTAGCCCCTAAACCATTGTTTGTATTAAACACCGTTGTGATTGAGCCCATAGTACCTCCACCAACTCCACCAGCGGTAACAGTGTATCCACAAGCTTCGTTAACGGTTGTAAGAAGATCGTTGGGATCTACGGAAGCCATACCATTTGCGTCGAGAATAACATCAAGACCGCCTCCAGAAGGAGCATCATAGGTCAAAGAGAAGTTGTCAATTCCAGCATGCCATCCCCAACCACCAAGGTCATCGTAAACATAACGAACTTGGAATGCTGCATTACCATTGGCAAAAGCAGAAACATCAATTGATTCTGTTTGGATATTTGGAATTAGGTTTTCATCATAAAGAGCAACTTGCTGCCAAGCTGCACCGTCAAATACCTCAACAGTAAATGATTGATCTCCAAATTCCTGGAAAGCAACATCGTAGCCTAACGTAACATTGGAAGCAAATCCAAGATCATAAGCAGGTGAAGTCAATGTTGCAAGGTTTGTGCTACCACTACCAGCTGCATCATCATTAAAGATAGCTGCATTGGTTGCAAAATCATCACCAGTTGGTAAGTCGCCTGAACCAAAAGCCCAATCCTGAGTACCAGCCTGAACATCAGTTGCCCATCCCGCTGGAATAGAAGCAGCTTCAAAATCCTCTGTTACAGAGAAAGACCCAAATCCACCAATACAAACGATGTCTGGTGCAGTAGTATCCTGAACGGTAACTGTAGAGGTACAGGTTGAAACATTTCCAGAATCATCGGTAACAGTCATAGTAACTGTGTTAGGACCTGTCATTGAGCAGTCGAATGAAGAAATATCCAATGTCATAGAAGCAATACCGCAGTTATCAGTAGAGCCATTGTCCACATCTGCTGCAGTGATTGAAGCGATTCCTGTTACTGGATCAACTTCTACTGTAATATCTTGGCATACTGCTACTGGATTTTCGTTATCAATAATTGTTACATCAAAATCACAAGTTGAAGTATTCCCGTCACTATCAGTTACAGAAAGTGTTACTGTAGTACTTCCAACTGGAAAAACTGTTCCGCTTGGATGAGATGATGTAATATCACCTGAGATGTTTCCATCTTCAGTATCAATTGCAACTGCTGAATAGTTTACTACAGCACCGCAAGTTCCAGCAGCATTATTCGCAACAACATCAGCTGGGCAAGAAATAACTGGAGCATCGCCAATTACAACAAGAGGCAAACCAGATACATTCAATTCAAAATTTCCTGTAGTATTAAAACCGTGAACCAATACGTAATATGTAGAAGAACCATCAGTTGTGAAATTCACTTGACTTCTCAAACCACTAAAAGTACAAGGGGCGTCATCATTTGCAGTTACACAAGTAAGAGCGCCACAGCTTCCAGAATATACAGAAAGTTTTGTGTCATAACCAACAGCTGAACAAGTATTAATTGTTACTGAGGATCCTACTCCACTAGCATCGGTAAACTCGTACCATACACCAGCAATACTATTTGTAACTGTGTTACATGTACCAGCATTGTCAGAAGTTGCATTTAAAGTAGTACCAGCAACAGTGCCATTAGCAGTCAATTGTATTGCGTTTGCGCACAAATCATTTGCTGGGGCTGGTGGTGGTGGTGGTGGATTAAATTGAATTTGTGAAGAATAACAAGTAGCTGCAGTACCACAAGTAGGAAACAAACTACTGTGAGTATGTACTCTTATTGCAGTAACCCCAATAGCATTAATAGTAATGGGAGATGTTCCAAAAGCCAATACATTGTTAGTTGCATCAGTTATGGTAAGTGAAGGAGCAGTAGAGGTGAATCTATAGTTCTGACCTACTATTAACCCAGTTACATTGCTATATTCCCCCCCAAAGGTACAAGTCGAAAGCTGCTGAACATTCCCAGAATTATTGGAAACAAAGCTCTGCCATAGGGTTGGGCTTATACATTGACTAAAAGAACTCCCGGCAAAAAAGAGCAGTAAGAGTAAAAGTGTAATTTTTTTCATAGATTCTTAATTTAAATTAATAGTTAAAAAGTGGTTAAAAGTAATACAATTATTTGTTAATAGCAAAAAATGTAAGCTTGGTAATATATTTTTCTACCATGATTTTATCACTATCATACATATAATACTATGTTCAAACGAAATTTATGTATTTCTAAAGATTTAAGCTTTTCTGTAAAAGACAATCAATAGGATTAAAAAAAAGGCTTGTATTGCCCTACCCTAAAATCTATAGTTGTGAGCTTTGAATTATTGTCTTTCATTTTTTTATATTCAGAAAGACTTCCTATTGCCCTATTTGCAGCTCCAGATGGTGCAATTAAAGAAACTGTTTTTATCATTCTACCACCAACAGGCATCTGAAATTTATGGATTCGTGGAATAATATTAGAAATAAGATTTATCGGAATGCTATATTCTTTGAGATTTTTTCTGAAGAAATATTCCGGACCATTTTTACTGTTGCCACCCGTAAAAAGCAATGTATTAATATTTGGATTTTGCTGAAGTACGGCAATCAAATCACGCAGTTCCACTTCCTGCATTCCAATATCAGAAGCGTCCACTTTTTTCCGTTTTGCCGATGCTACCATATCGCAAATGCCAATGCCACGCTTTATTAGAAAATTTTCCCGTTGCATAATTGCTTCTGCCGTGGTTTCAAATTTCAAACCCAAATTAAAAATTCTATCTAAAATTAGCCACAATTGCCCATCCTTGCTTCCATAACAAAAATCCACATCGCCTTCCTTCAACATTCCCGTTGTAAAACGTGGCGGTGGTAATGTGCCAACAATTAATTTAGTTGCATTTTCAGGAATAAATGGTGGATATGGGTGAATGTGGTGAAACAAGGGATTAACGATTTTAGATTGTCGATTGTCGATTGTCGAACTTTCAACTTACCTTATAAACACAGGCTCATTTTCCTTTTCAGTATATTTTTCACTGAAGGAATATCCATCATAATCAAAAGCTTTTAGCGCATCCAGAGTTTTTACATTTTTATCGATTGCAAATCGCGCCATGCTGCCACGAGCTTTTTTAGCGAAGAAAGAAATAATTTTTAACTCGCCATTTTTGAAATCCTTAAAAACCGGCGAAATTACCGGCACTTTTAATTTCTTTTCATCAATTGCATTGAAGTATTCCACACTTGCAAGATTTATAAAAAGCTCATCATCTTTTAACTCTGCGTTCAAAGTTTCGGTAAGTGTTTTTTTCCAAAAAGAAACCAAATCCTTTTTGCGGTTTACAGGAAGTTTTGTTCCCATTTCCAAACGATAGGGCTGCATCAAATCCAACGGTCGCAACATACCGTACATTCCTGAAGGTATGCGCAGTGAATCCTGCAAAAGATCTAATTTTTCTGATTCAATTGTATAGGCATCCAACCCAATATAAACATCGCCTGCGAAAGTATATACAGCAGGGCGTGCATTTTGCTTTGTAAATGGCACGTTGAATTCTTTATAGCGTTGGTAATTGAGTTCGGCAAGTTTATCGCTAATGTCCATCAAATTGCCAATTGCTTTTTTGCTTTTGCGCTCCAATTTGTTGTTTATCATTTCGGCCTTTTCCAAAAACTTCGGTTGGGTGGCACGATTGGTTGGGAGTTTGGATTCAAAATCAAGCGTTTTTGCTGGGGAAACTACTATTTTCATTTTAATGGGTTTGCTTCAAAAATAACAATTATTATGGAAGTAAATTTATATGAGATGTTATTTATCACTAGGATGTCCTATAAACTATTGTACTTCAAATTGACTAATTTTTAAAGTGTCATAAACTTTTTGAATTCCCTTTTTGGAATCGGAAAGCACGATAAGCACATCATCCTCATTTATAACTGTAGCACCATTTGGCGTAATGTATTTATCATCGCGTTTTATCATCGCAATAATTGCAGTTTTGGGAAATTCAATATCCACAATTTTTTTGCCAACGGATATATTTCCATTGCTTATACCAATTTCCCGCATTTCAGTCTTTGGGTGTTCCGAGAGAAATTCATCAGTAGCGCTTTTAGGTTTCGCTTTTTCAGGAAGACCAACGTGCAACCATTTTGCAACTACGGAAAGCGTGGTTCCTTGTATTAAAATGGACGTTAGGGAAATGAAAAACACAATGTTGAAAATCATACTCGCCTTTTCGATCCCAGCCAATAAGGGATAGGTTGCAAATACAATTGGCACCGCACCGCGCAATCCAACCCACGAAATATAAAACCGCCTGCGTAATTTCATTTTAAAGGGTATCAAGCTTATAAAAACACTAAGAGGTCTGGCTACAAACATTAGAAAAAGTGATATTACCAAGCCAATACCAACTACAGGCGCAATGTGTGTGGGCGTTACCAACAAACCAAGCGTAAGGAAAAGCACAATCTGCATGAGCCAAGCAAGACCATCAAACATTTTCATGATTGTTTTTTTGTGAATCAAATATTGATTTCCCAAATAAACAGCGCAGATATAAATTGCCAAAAACCCATTCCCTCCCACAAAATCGGTTGCGGAAAACGTAATAAACATTAAGGCGATTACCAAAACTGGATATAATCCCTCAAAGTCTAATTGAATTCTATTGATTACAATTTTGCTCAACTTTCCAAAACCAAAACCTGCAATTCCGCCAATAATCATTTGCTGAAAAAACAAAGGAATCATGGAGGCCACTCCTTGATTATCGTTAATCACCAATCCTAAAAAAGCAATGGTAAGTACATAAGCCATGGGGTCGTTACTCCCGCTTTCCATTTCGAGGGTTGGCGCATTAAATTTGTTTTTAATGCAAGATTTTTCGACCTTAAAATTGAAAAAACCGCCGCGGCATCTGTGGAAGACACGATGCTGCCTAATAACAAGCTTTCATAAATTGTAAAATCAGTAATATAATAAACAAAGCCACCAAGAGTTAGGGCCGTTAATAAAACACCAATTGTTGAAAGCGCAATCCCCTCCTTCATAATTGGTTTTACGGCTTTCCAATTGGTATCGAGACCCCCAGAAAATAATATAAAATTTAAGGAAATTACACCAATTAACTGTGCAATCTGTGGATCATCAAAGGCAATTCCGCCAATACCTTCCTCACCTGACAGCATCCCAATGCCCAGGAAAAGAACCAAGGTGGGTACGCCAAATTTATAAGAGGTTTTACCCGCTATAATACTTATAAAAAGCAATAACGACCCAACAAGCAGAATGTTTTCAATGGTTAAATTCAACTATATTTTTGGTGTTTCAATGTGGTTCGTCATTTCTACAAAAATAGAATTTTCAAACCAAAAAACATCTTCAATTTTTCTTTATTGCCATTTAGAATATCATAATTATGCCACATATTTAACAAATAACCCTAATTTTACAGACCGATATAATTGCCGAATGTCATCCACAAAAATCGATCTTAGAAAAGTAAACGTAACCCGCTATATAACGCCTCTGCGTGAAGGTGGTTCGTTACCGGCATTGGCGGAAGCGGATGACGATTTTAAATATGTACTGAAATTTCGAGGCGCGGGGCATGGAATAAAAGCTTTGATCGCTGAATTACTAGGTGGCGAAATTGCAAGAACTTTGGGATTGAAAGTTCCCGAACTTGTTTTTGCAAATCTCGACGAAGCCTTTGGCAGAAGTGAAGGCGATGAGGAAATACAGGATTTGTTGAAAGGAAGTCGCGGACTCAATCTTGCTTTACACTTTCTTTCGGGGGCGCTCACTTTTGACCCTGTGGTGACACAAGTAGATGAAAATTTGGCTTCAAAAATTGTTTGGCTGGATGCGTTTACAACCAATATTGACCGTACGGTAAAAAACACAAATATGCTTATGTGGCATAAAGAATTATGGCTGATAGATCACGGCGCAACTTTCTGTTTTCAACACGCTTGGGATAATTGGGAAAAAACTGCCATCAGTCCATTTACCTATATAAAAGATCACGTTTTGTTGCCGCAAGCTTCAATGATTGAAGAAATAAATGAGGAAATGATTTCGCTTTTGACAGATGATAAACTGCGTGAAATAACCAATCTCATTCCTATAGATTGGTTGGAATGGGAAGGTTCCGAAATGAATTCAGAAGAAATAAGGGAAGTTTATTACCAGTTTTTGGTGATGCGGAGAAACCATTCAAACAACTTTGTAAAACAAATTCAGGATGCCCGGGAAACACTTGTATGAGTATTCGGTAATCCGCTTGGTGCCTCGCGTGGAGCGTGAGGAATTCTTGAATGTTGGGATAATTCTTTTCAGCAAAGGAGCTCAATACTTAAATTGCAAACACCAAATTGATACTGAAAAGCTAAAACTATTTTCTTGTGAATTGGAAGTTGAAAGAGATAGAAAAAAACCTAAAAGCGTTCGAAAAAATCTGTTCAGGCTCCAAAGATGGCGGCCCTGTAGCGCTATGGGAAATCCCCGATAGATTCCGTTGGCTAACAGCTCAACGAAGTTCTTCACTTCAAACCTCACGCCCGCACAATGGTTTTAGCAATGATTTGGATGTTACTTTGCAACGGCTTTTTTCAGAATTGGTTTTATAAAACCTTTGCTGCTAAATATTTCTGTACTTCGTAAATATCAATGCTCTTGTTGAATTTTTTGCTCACCGTTGGCAAATCCTCGCTTGAAATCCAGATTTTTAGCTCGGCATCAAGATCGAAAGTCCCAGCTGTTTCCAATGAAAACCTTGAAATGTGTTTATAAGGAAGACATTTATATTCGGCTTTACTGCCCGTCAATCCTTGAACATCTATTAAAATCAAGCGCTTGTTTGTAAACATAAACACATCGCGAAAAAGTGAAAACCCAAGTTCCACCACTTCGCCATCGATTAAAAGTCGGCTGTATTTTTCGTTTAACTTTTCGGCAGAAACTTCGCTAGCATTTCCTAATATTTTGTTGAATAAACTCATTTTTGATTGTTGGATTGTTGGAAATTTAAAAAAAGAAATTGATAATTGTTTATTGATAATTGTTTATTGATAATTGTTTATTGATAATTGTTTATTGATAATTGTTTATTGATAATTGTTTATTGATAATTGATAATTGTTTATTGTTTATTACTAACAATTTCCCCTTGATAACTTATTGTTCCACGATCGTCACTGCTAATGGAAAGTGTTGCAAAACTAGAGTTTCCCGCTGAAATTGAAATAACATAAGTATCGCTTTCACCTTTTACTGTCGCGGTTATTTCATAGCCTTTTTTTGCATTTGTTACCGTGAAATTTTCTGGCTTCCCTTCAAAGCGCATTCCTTTATCACGACCATAAGCCATTCCGCTATACCCTCTTCCGTAGAAAGGCATAAAGCTTATAACTTTTTCAGGTGTGAAAGTTATTGAATAATTACTTCCCACTAAATCCCTGGTAGGACCGCTTAATGGAATTGCGGTATTTGCAATAAACTCAAAGTTTTTTGAATTCAATAATGTTTCAATAGATGATTTTGCTTTTTCAGTTTTGTCTTGTGCACTTGCACTGCCGAAAATGAATAGAACAGATAATGCGTAAAATATCCTAAGTGTTTTCATAGCTTTTTTTAAACTAAACCCTCGCAACATTTATGCCAATAGTATTAGTAAAAACGAAGAATGAATTACTGCTTCCATTCTTGCAGTTCTTTTAAATAAATATAAGATTCCACAAAATCAACATGTTCCTGGCTCGACATTTTTTTAAGCAAATTCAAGGCTGAAATATAGCTGACAAGATTTCCATTTGAAGAAATAAATTTTCCATCTTCCATATACCGCACTACTTTATCATCCTGAACTTTTAAGTTTGGATAGTTTTTTTGAAGCTCCTCGCCCCCACCAATCCAAGTCACAATTTTTTTGCCATCGGCTATTCCAGATTTGCCAATTAAGTGCGCTCCAGCGCAATTGCTAACTGTATATTGGGTGTTTTTATTTTGTTCTTTTATAAAGTTTACAATTTTCGGGTTGTGAACTTGGGTGTACATATCATAAGCGCTCGGCACAAAAAGAACGTCAAGTTTCGGACAGTTTTCAAAATTATAATCCGGAACTATTTTCAATCCTTCCTCACTAACAATCGCATCAGCGGTTTCAGCGATTGTTATAACGTTGAAAAGTTGTTTTCCAGCTTCACTATGTTTTGTAAATACATCTGCAGTTGCAGTAACTTCAGTAGTTAAAACGCCATTATACATTAACAACCCTATAATTGGAAGACTGTCATTTATTGGCTTTAATACTTGTTGTTCCGTTTCAGAAATTTCTGGGTCTGCCGGGCTGCTTTCTGGATTTGTGAATTGATCAGAATTGAAATTGCAGCTTATAATTACAAAAGAAATAATAATAGATGAAAGGCTTCGTTTTTTCATAATATCTATAAAATTATCTATTATTTTGAGGTATTAAAATTATTATCTAAAAGCCGAAGTCTCTCATAAACAAGCGTTAAAAACTTTTTGAAACCTAAACTTTTAAACACATAAACTTCTAAACTCTTTAGACTTTCAAATCAATCTCCTTCAAATTCTCAATTCTATTGCGAAGAAGGAAATCGTCGATGCTTTCAAAATGCTCAATTACGCGTTTATCCTTAAATTCGAATACTTTTTCTGAAAGCCCCTGCAAGAAATCACGGTCGTGGGAAACCAAAATCAATGTTCCATCAAATTGTAAAAGTGCTTCTTTCAAAACATCTTTCGATTTTAAATCCAAATGGTTTGTAGGCTCATCGAGAATCAAAACATTTACGGGTTCCAACAATAATTTCACCATCGCCAAACGCGTTTTTTCACCTCCGGAAAGCAAGCCAACTTTTTTGTCAATAGCGTCACCGCTAAACATAAATCGGCCAAGAACATTTTTTATTTGAGTTCGAATATCGCCCTTTGCAACCTCATCAACAGTTTGGAAAACGGTAAGTTCCTTATCCAAAAGTGCAGCTTGGTTTTGGGCAAAATAGCCCACTTTTGCATTGTGGCCTAAAGTGCATTTTCCTTCAAAATCAATTTCGCCCATAATAGCTTTTATCATTGTGGATTTCCCTTCCCCGTTCCTGCCAACAAAACTCACTTTCTGCCCACGTGAAATACTCATATTGGCGTCGTTAAAAACTATGTGATCGCCATATTTTTTCGTAAGTCCTTCTGCAACTACTGGATAATCTCCGCTTCGTTGTGCTGGCGGAAAACGCAGTGCCAATGCAGAAGTATCAATTTCATCAATTTCAATTATCTGTAATTTTTCGAGCATCTTTTCTCTCGAATTCACTTGATTGGTTTTGGAATATGTGCCCTTGAAGCGGTCAATAAATTGTTGGGTTTCCGCAATAAATTTCTGTTGTTCCTCAAACGCTTTTATTTGGTGCGATCTTCTATCTGCACGCAATTGCAAATAGTGGGTGTAATTTGCTTTGTAATCGTAAATGCGTCCCATTGTAACTTCAATGGTTCGATTGGTTATGTTATCGATAAATTTTCTGTCGTGCGAAATTACGATTACTGCCTTTGCCTTATTCAAAAGGAAATCCTCCAACCAAATTACCGATTCAATATCAACGTGGTTCGTTGGCTCATCCAGCAAAATTAAATCCGGTTTTTGAAGTAGCAGTTTTGCAAGTTCAATCCGCATTCGCCAGCCACCACTAAATTCTGAAGTTTGGCGATGCAGATCGCTTCTTTTAAAACCCAAGCCTCGTAGTGCTTTTTCTACTTCAGCTTCGTAGTTTATTTCTTCCAAAGCATAATACTTTTCACCAAGCTCGGCAACTTTCGTGATGATGTTCATATAAGCATCACTTTCATAATCTGTGCGGGTTTCAAGCTCTTTGTTCAAACTGTCCATTTCGTCGCGCATCTCAAAAATCTGCTTGAAAGCTTTTGAAGCTTCCTCAAAAACGGTACAATTATCGTGGGTAAGTAAATGTTGGGGCAAATAAGCAATTACAGCATCTTTGGGTGCACGCACATTTCCACGGGTGGGTTTTTGCTCTCCAGCAATAATTTTCATCATCGTGCTTTTTCCAGCTCCATTTTTCCCCATTAACGCGATTTTGTCGTTTTCATTCACTACAAATGAAACATCACTAAAAAGCGTGTCACCACTAAATTCCACAGCCAAATTATCTATAGTAATCATATCTTGTTTTTGAGGTTGCAAAACTAATAAAAGCAAGTGGATTGAAAGTGAATTTATTCGGAAGTTGTTTTTGACAAAATTGAAGGAATAAACTTCACATTTTTTAATCTTAGGTAGTCATCTTCGCACATATATAATAGTTACTATTTTGTTTAGATTTTGTAAATTCACCTTCAACAAAACTCCCCAATCAACCTCGCCCTTAATTACCTGCGCTAAACCTATGTGATATTAATTATTAATCTCCTTAGCATGCCGTTACGTAGTTTTATCAACAATCGCTTTTTAAGCCTAGAAGGTAGATTGTATAGCGGAAATTTATCCGAAGTTCAATTTAGAATTGAATCTGCACTAGACAAAACCCATTCATTAATAGTAGATTTGGATCCTTTAGAAAAGATTGATGCCGCAGGAGCTTATATGCTTTATATTGCTTCGGAAAAAGCCAAAGAAAACAACAAGGAAATTATATTATTTTGTAAAGAAAATGAAATGGTAAAATTGATCTTTTCCTTCGTTGGTATTCCTTATTGCAACAAAATTCCTAAAACAAATTTTATTCATACTTAAAATTTTTCGAAATAAAATTTACCAATAATCAAAAACCCGCATCTTTCGATGCGGGTCTTATCAAATTAAGTGGGGAGAAATAAGCTAAATGCTTGTATTAAATATAAATAAATATACAATACGTTTAAAGGAAGTAGGAAAGAATTTACTTATATAGTAGTATGTCATTTCTTAAATCAAATTTTTCTCACAATAAAAAACTTCTAAAAATGTGCTGTCAACGAAAGTATGAAATTGCGTCCAGCACCTGAAATTCCAGAACTGTACGGGCGGTAACGTCGGTCAGTCAAGTTTTCAATTCCACCGCTCACATCAAAAGTATCATTCATTTTGTAAAGCGCTTTAAAATTAAGCGTGTACCATGAAGGCGAATAGGCATTTCCGTTTTCGTCCAAAGCATAAAATTCAGTCTTTTCTTTTTCTTCATCAGGCAGATCTTCAAAATCACGTTTTGCTTGATATGAAAGATTAACTTCCATTTGAAGTTTATTTGCTTTATAATTCAAGCGGGAAACCCCGAAGAATGGCGCGGCATGACGAGACGGACTGGTGCTGCCGTTATCCAATTCTTCCTCTCCTTTTTGAATGTTCACATCGGCAGAAAAACCAAAACCTTTTGGCAATTTCACCTCAACGCCTGCTTGAACCCCGAAAACTTTTGCAATCGCAGCATTTTGGATGGCTTGCACTTGGCTCAATTCGCCTTGATACACAATGCTATCCATGCCGTTAAGCTGGAAATCGCGACGTACCATAGCATCTTTTAAGTGCGTGTAATATCCGGTAATATCAACTTTTACAACATCGCCAAAAACCTTCGCAATTCCCAAATCGGCATTATAGGCGTATTCTGGTTTTAAATCTGGATTTGGAACTACTACACTACCGGGTTCAGAATCAAAAACTTTTCCAAGATCATCCACATTTGGAGCGCGGAAAGCGGTTCCTAAATTGGCGCTGAAAACCCAGGAATCATCAGGACGGTAAACGCCACCAATACTTCCCGTTAATGCACCTTTACTTAAATTTGTCTCTGTAAATGGAAATGGATAGAATGTGGTATCAAATTCAGCATCCAGCAAAATATGGTTATAACGCGCCCCGGCGCTTAATGTAAACTGATCTGAAACCTTAAACTCATCGGTAACATACGCCGCCAAAGATTGCCATTTTGATTGTGGATATCGCGAAGGGCCAACTTCTGTAACATCAGTAGAAATATCAGTCAATTCCCCAAAAGAATCCACATCGTTCAATACATATTCAAAACCATAGAAAAATGTGTTTTTTGAGCCGATAGTCTTAATAAAATCGAGATTTACGGAATATGCGCCCACTTCTTCACTTTGTGTATTTCGCTCGGTATTATTAAAGGATCTGTCTATCCTACTTTCTTCAAACCATTGGTGTGCTAAGCGCAAACTCATTTGGTCAAAAACCGGATTGTCGGCATTGTAGCTCACGTTAAGATTGTTCATCATCCAAATCTGCGGGCCATAGCTCCATTCGGCATAACGGGCAGTTTCGTTTCTTACGCGGGTGTGCCTATCATAACGT
Source organism: uncultured Flavobacteriaceae bacterium (assembly GCA_963716065.1). Lineage (GTDB taxonomy): Bacteria > Bacteroidota > Bacteroidia > Flavobacteriales > Flavobacteriaceae > Aequorivita. The sequence continues at coordinate 2,769,939 of OY970287.1, read as the reverse complement.
CCATAGGGTGAGGTTTCAGAAAAATGGAATCCATATTGAAAATCCCAACGCTCGTTTGGTTTGAAGCGAATTTTCTGCATCATATTTATTTGCGAATAGGCCGAGGGAATTTGCAAAAGTTTATCATCCTGCGTAACAACAACATCTAAACTATCCTGTCTTTCCACGTAATAATCCTTAATATAATCTTCCGGGCCGTGGCTTCCTTGGCGCAGATGGTCATAATCCCAAGAACTTACGCTTGTTACAAAAGCCCAATTTTTAAACCCAAGGTTTACATCAAAATGCCCTGTTTTTTCATTGTTTGCAGAAGAATAACGTGCATTTGCTTTTCCCTTAATTAATGGTTTATCATTAAGTGAAAGTTGCGGCGTTTGTGTTTGGAAACTCATAACGCCACCTATTGCATCACTACCGTAAATAACTGAACCAAGGGCCAAAAAGCACTTCGGTACTTTCTATGGCGAAAGGATCTAAATTAATCACATTTTGAAGGTTTCCAGATCTGAAAATTGCAGTATTCATACGTACGCCATCAACCGAATAAAGCAAACGACTGGTTGCAAAGCCACGAATAATTGGGCTTCCCCCGCCCTGCTGACTTTTCTGCATAAACACTTTTCCTGAAACTGCTAAAAGATCAGCCGCAGTTTGCGGATTTTGAAAAGCCACTTCCTTTGCGGAAATACTAACTATTTTTGAAGGAACATCTTTCTTAGATTGGCGCCAACGTGTTCCCGAAACCACAACTTCATCAAGACTCAAATTTGAAATTTCCATTTCGACCATAAACGAAGTAGCCTCCAATTCAGCATAACTTTTAAATAGGGTTTTGTAGCCAAGGGAACGAATTTCAATGCGCACAGCATTTTTAAATGCTGTGATATCTGCCTGTCCTTTGGCATCGGTAGTAACGAACAAATTAGGATTGGTCGTGCTCAAAGTTACCAATTCCACACGTTCATTTGTTTGTTGATCTTTAATGGTTATTGTTTGGGAAAAAGCAGCAGTACCTATCATACCCAACAATATCCACAACAAATATATTTTTGTCATTTCATTTGTTTTAAGTTAACGTGCCCTGAATTGCACAATAATTTTAGCCACCAAAATTTATTTGGCAGCAGCATAATCAAAAGAATTTTGAACCTTAACTAAATTTTGGAGGTGGTTTGGGCGGAGATAAAAGAAAGGAATTGAATATTTCTGGGTGTAGAGTATTTTGATAAACAACCCACAATTTTTGTGACGGTTTCGCTTTCCAATCAAAAATATCGTTAAAGAAAAAAGATTCTAAATAGACGTAAAGACTCATTTGCGCTTTGTTTCTTTCCTCATCTTGAGAAAATGCAACTGCAACCAATTTTTTAAGATTTTTGTTGAGTTTGGTTTCTTCGTGATCCCACCAAACCCTGTAGAATATGTAATCGCCTATTACTTCTTTTGAAACAATATCATACATCTGCCCGTTGTATTCAAATTCTTTGGAATGCTCCCAACGCAGTTTTGTATTTATTTCTTCCTTTGTGAATTTTAAAAGAACCAATTCTTCTTGGTTCATCCCGGCTATCATCTTCCATTTAATTTCGCGGCGTATTGCAGATTTTTCATATTGAAGATATGTATATATCGTAATCACCGGAGCGAACAACACAAACAATAACGATATGGCAACTATTCTTTCTTTCAATGGAAAATAAACTGTTTCCCAAATGTCGTAAAATTGAATGTATTTGCACATCCCTTTTATGGTTTTATTCAGTTTGGAAGAAATATTGTTTGTTGAAGAAAAGAAGAATTGTTTCTGAAAAGAAAACTACAAACTCAAGCTTCCAGCCAATTCCTTCAAAATAATTTCTGAAAGCTTGGCTTCGTAAATCGCATTGCTGGATCGCACTACTGAATTTATATAATTTAGTTGTGCGGTTCTAAATTCAATTGTCGGGATAGTTCCAATTCTGTATTTCGCCATTGTTATGTCAAGATTTTCTTTAGCTATGGCTTCATTTTTAACTTCCAAATCCATCAAGACCAAATTGGTTGTATAAGTTTGAAAGGCTACGGAAAGTTGTGACAACAAGGTTTGCGTTTGTTGTTCAATTAGTAGATCCGAATTTTCAATTTGTATTTTGGCAATCCTTTCGTTTCGGTTTTGGTTGAAACCATCAAAAAGATTCAATCTGGCAGAAAGTCCATAGTTAAAACCCTGTGTTTGGTTGGTTGTAGTGAAGCCTAAACTATTTTCAGAATCGCTAAAAATATAGCCAGCTTGGGCGCTGATTGTTGGGAAGCGATCTCCTTTTATCTGCTTCAATTGCAGTTCGGTAATCCGCTTATTTATTATTTGAGCCTGCAACTCTGGGTTTTGGGATTTTGCCAATTCTTCTAAAGAATTCAGAACTAGGGTTTCGTCCACCAGCATCAATTCCACAACCCGAAAATCTGTTTTTATATCCCTTCCAATTATTTCATTCAATCGGGTTTTGGTATTCTGAAATAATTCCTGCTGCCGCAAATACAGTGTTTGGTCTGTATTTTCATCAACCTGAGCATTTAATAATTCCAGTTTTGAGGCCTTACCAATTTCGAAACGATTATTCGCCAAATCAACTCTTTGCTTTGAAATAACGAGTGTACTGTCCAGTGCATTCAATTGTTGCTTTTGCTGTACCAAATCGAAATAGGTTGTCATTACATTACTAACAGTTCCTAAAACTGCTTGCTTCAGTTCGGCTTCACCCAACTTTTTTAATTCTTCCAATTGATCATAACGGGCAAACATTCGTAGGCCATCAAAAATCGTCCAATCCAGTTCTACTCCGTAACTGAGGCTATTATTCTTGGCATTATTACGGGAAATCTCAGTCCCGTCAGAACGCACTTGGGTGATGTCCTGCTGACTTCTATTATTGTCCAAAACACCATTAATCTGCGGAAGCATTCCAGCAAAACCTGGGCTAACAGAAGTTTCGTCAATCTTAAGATCGTTTGTTACAATTTTAATTTGGTAATTGTTTTCCAAAGCAATTGAAACTGCTTCTTCTGCAGTAAGCAATGCTTTCTCTTGGGCATTCGAATGAATGCCTATCAAAACAAGAAATAAAAGAAGGATTTTATGCAATTTGCTCTGCTTCATATTTTTCCAATTCATCAAATTCTGGGCGATGTACTTTTTCTCTGGACCACATTAAATAAAGCGCGGGAATTACAAAAAGAGTAAGCACTAACGAAAATATAGTTCCGCCAATAATTACAACTCCCATCCCAATTCTACTGGTTGAAGCAGCTCCCAAAGAAAGCGCTATTGGCAAGGCGCCAAGGGCAATCGTTAAACTCGTCATTAAAATTGGACGCAATCGAGATTCTGCGGCTTTCATAATTGCTTTTGGCTTTGGCATTCCCTTTTCCCGAAGCTGGTTTGCAAATTCAACAATTAAAATTCCGTTTTTCGTCACCAAACCTATCAACATAATAGTTCCAATCTGGCTGAAAATATTCCAGGTTTGTCCAAAAAGCCAAAGCGAAAATACAGCTCCGGCAACCGCCATCGGCACCGTCAAAATTATTATCAACGGATCTATAAAACTTTCAAACTGCGCTGCCAGAATTAAAAATATCAATACCAAAGCCAAGCCGAATGCGAAAAGTGTATTGCTACTACTTTCCACAAAATCTCGGAATTCCCCGCCTAAATCAGTTGTGAAAGATTCGTCCAAAACATTTTCCTTTATATTTTCCATCGCATCAATTCCGTCGTTGATGCTTTTCCCCGGAGCAAGCGCTGCGGAAACCGTTGCGCTCATATATCGGTTATTGTGGTACAATTGCGGCGGACTGCTATGCTCTTCAGTTGTTACCAAATTATCCATTTGAATCAATTCCCCTTGGTCGTTTTTAACAAACATAGAAGTAAGATCCATTGGTGCATTTCGATCTTTTTTATCGAATTGCCCCATAACTTGATATTGCTTTCCGTTCATTAGGAAATACCCAAATCGCTGACCGCTCAACGAAAGTTGAAGTGTTTGTGCCACATCCAAAACAGAAACGCCCAAACTTTGCGCTTTTTCTCTATTAATCGTAACGTATATTTCTGGCTTGTTAAATTTCAAATCCACATCGCTGTTTGAAAAAGTGGGATTATTTTCCACAGCTTCCATAAAGGAAGGAATTTTTTCCTCCAATTTTTCAAAATTCTGCGCTTGTATAATGTATTGAATTGGCATTCCGCCTCGCCTATTTACGGCAATTGTTGGCGATTTGGAAATACTTACGCGCGCATCACTGAATTGTTTGGTCCATCTTGTTAAATCTGCAGCTATTTCTTGTTGTGAACGCTCCCTGTCTTCCGGATCTACCAAAGAAATGATGGCGCGGCCACTGTTAACGGAAGAAGAACCCCAACCCGGAGAAGTAATAATCAAATTCACTTTCTTTTCAGGAATGGAATCGTTTATCAATTCGGTTAGCTCAGTCATAAAACGATCCATATAATCGTAGGATGCTCCTTCGGGTGCCGTAACGCTTGCACGAATATAACTTCTGTCGCCGTAAGGAGCTGTTTCCTTTTTTAGAATACTATAGAATAGCCCAATCATTGCGATACAGATGAAAAGAATTGGAAAACTGAGCCATTTTTTGGTCATAAAACGCTCCAAGGAATTGGCATACCAAGCATTCATTTTTTCAAAATACTTCTCGGTAACCATATAGAATTTACCCTGACTCTGTTTTCCGGGCTTCATTAAATAGGCATTCAACATGGGCGTCAACGAAAGCGAAACGAAGGCGGAGACGAGCACGGCAGCACCGAGCACAACCCCAAATTCACGGAAAAGTCTTCCCACAAATCCTTCCAAAAATATTACGGGGAGAAATACCGCAGCCAACGTTACTGAAATAGAAATCACCGCAAAAAATATTTCTTTGGAACCCTTTATCGCCGCTTCAATGGGCGTCATTCCCTCCTCTACTTTTTTATAAATATTTTCCGTGACCACAATCCCGTCATCCACCACCAAACCTGTGGCGAGTACTATTGCCAAAAGCGTAAGCACATTTATACTATAGCCGAAAAGCCACATAATGAAAAAAGTAGCAATCAATGAAACCGGAATATCAATCAAAGGACGAAGAGCCATTGACCAATTTCTGAAGAAAAGATAAATTACCAAAATTACCAGTATGATTGCAATTCCAAGCGTTTCAACAACCTCAACGATGGCGCGTGTTACGAAAACCGTATTGTCTCGAGCAATGTTTAATTTGAAATCTGCCGGAAGATCTTTTTGAAGTTTTTCGTATTCAACATAAAAAGCATCGGCAATATCAACATAATTGGTTCCCGGCTGCGGAATGATAGCCATCGCAACCATAGGCTGCCCGCTATCGCTGAGCTTGGTTTCCATATTCTCGGCTTCCAAAACTGCTTTCCCGATATCGCTCATTCGCACCACTTTTTCAGCATCAGCGAAAATTATAATGTTGTTGAATTCTTCTTCGGTGGCGAGATTACCGATTGTTTTTACAGTAAGTTCCGTATTGGCTCCAGTCAATTTTCCTGACGGAAGTTCTACGTTTTGAGCGAGTAAAGCACTTCTAACCTCAGCAACCGTAATTCCGTAGGAAGCCAATTTTATTGGATCTATCCAAAGACGCATCGCATATTTTCGCTGTCCCCAAATTTGTACACTACTCACACCGGGAATGGTTTGAAGTCGCGGTGCAATTACGTTATCGGCATAATCGGAAAGTTCCAAAACGTTCTTATTGTCACTTTGAACGGTCATGGAAATAATGGCATCACTATCAGCATCAGCCTTTGAAACCACTGGGGCTGAATCAATATCTTCGGGAAGACTCCGAATAGCTTGGGAAACTTTATCGCGCACATCATTTGCCGCAGTTTCCAAATCCTTATCTAAGTTGAATTCTATATTTATCCGGCTGGAACCTTGGTTACTTGAAGATGTTATATTTCGAATCCCATCGATGGAATTAATTGCCTTTTCTAAAGGTTCCGTAATCTGCGATTCAATAATATCTGCATTCGCTCCGGAATAACTGGTACTGACAGATATCTGTGCGGGATCAATTGAAGGAAATTCGCGAACCCCAAGATACGTATAGCCAATAATCCCGAAAAGGATGATGGCAAGGTTCATCACAATGGTTAGAACCGGACGCTTTATACTTAAGGTTGAAAGATTCATTAGGCGCCGGTTACTATATTACTTTTTTCGAATTTTACTTTTACCGGACTTCCATCTTTTAAGGACATAACACCCGAAGTTAAAATAGTATCTCCAGCTTTCAATCCAGAAATTACACGTACTGAACTATCGGTGCGCGATCCAGTTTCAACTTTTATTTGCTTCGCCTTTCCTGCTTTTGAAATAAATATCATCTTTCCATTTTGAACAGGAATCAATGATTCTGTTGGTACCATCAAAGCATCATCAACCGTTTCTAATGGCAGAATTACATTCGCAAAGTTTCCCGGATATAATTTCCCCTCAGGATTTTCAGCAATGGCGCGCATTTTTAATGTACGCGTTGCCAAATCTACCATTGGTTCTATGGCGTAAATTTTCGCTTTGTATTCTTCTTTTGAACCCGAAACTGTAAAAGTGAGCTCACTGTCCAACTTCATCCTGCTTGCGTATTTCTCGGGAATGCTGAAAGTAATTTTCAATTGTTTTGTGTTTACCAAAGTTGCAATTGGCGTGGCTGGAGTAACGTAAGTTCCTTTGGAAATATATCGCAAACCTATGGTTCCAGCGAATGGTGCTCTTATTGTTGCTTTCCCTAATTGTGCTGAAATGAGTTGGGATTCTGCTTTTGAACTTTTAAAATCGGCGCTGGCAATATCGTATTCCTCTTGGCTGATTGCCTGTTTTTCTAAAAGTAGTTTTGCACGCCGTTCGTTTTCTGAGGCAAGTTGCTGCGCTGTTCCAACCTTTGAAAGTTGTGCGCGCATTTCCATATCGTTCACTCGCAAGAGCACTTGGCCTTTTGAAATCTGTGCGCCCTCTTCAAAATTTATTACTTCAACAACGCCATTTATTTCGCTGCGAATTTCAACTTGTTCATTGGCTTCCAATGTTCCGGAAAGTGAAAGATTATCTGCAAATTTTTCTGGAGTTGCCACCATTCCGGTAACCGTTGCAGTTGTTTGTCCACCCTTTTTTTCACCCGCGCTGCTCTCTTCTTTATTTTGAATTATTCTGTAAGCAATAAAGGATATTATCCCAATAATTAAAAGTGAATAAACGATGTATTTGGTTTTCATATTAGTGTAAGGAAAATGTAGCTATAGCCAACAAATTAGAATTCTTACAAATCTAATTTTTATGGGCATTCTAACTGAAAAGTTAGATTTTATTTAACACAAAGATGCTCCGCAAAGCAGAATAAACTTCGGTTTATGACAGCTAAAGCTGAAGAAGGTTTAATTGAAGTAAGAAATATTTCCTAAAACTGAATACTATGCTGTCTTCTTTTTAAAAATCTTTTTAAACCCGAAAACGAAAAGCAAGCTGATAAAACCAACTACCAGCCCCACAAGAAATTCAAAAAGCATTGAAGGCAAGCTTTCAGGCATAAGGTGATGGATAAATTCAATATTATGGACAAAAATACCTCCAGCTACAAGAAGCAGTGCTAGTGTGCCAACAATACTTAAGCCCTTAATTATATAGGGCAGTGCATTTACCAATAATTTACCGACACTAACTTTTAAACCTGTTTGGGATTTACTGCTTTTTATCAGTTTATATCCAACGTTATCCATTCTAACAATTAGTGCAACAATACCGTAAACACCCACTGTGGCAATTAATGCAATAATTGAAACCACTATAATCTGAGTGGTTAAGGATTCTTCAACCACTGTTCCCAATGCAATGATTACAATTTCTACAGAAAGAATAAAATCTGTTACTATTGCAGCTTTTACGCGTTCTTTTTCAAGGGCATTTATCTCAGCATCGGTCATTTCTACATCTATCACATCTTGCTTCGCATGCGCATGCGGAAATAGAAACTCATAAATTTTTTCGGCGCCTTCATACCCTAAATAAATTCCACCAAGCAATAAAATTACGGTTACTGCCCACGGTAAAAAGGCACTTAATAAAAATGCAACGGGCAAAATTATCAGTTTGTTTACAAAAGAACCTTTACTTATAGCCCACAAGACTGGTAATTCCCGGTCTGCCATAAACCCAGAAGCTTTTTCAGCATTCACGGCAAGATCGTCACCCAAAATACCTGCCGTTTTTTTGGCAGCAACCTTACTCATTACGGACACATCGTCCATTAGTGCGGCTATATCATCTAACAATGCAAAAAATCCTGAAGCCATTTCTTATTGGTTATTGGTTTTTGTAAAATGAAAAAGAAATCCCACAAATCTAAATTTATTTGCGGGATTTCTTTTAATTCAATCTTTTGATTTAGGAAATTTTATTTCACCAAAGTCATCTCATCTATAATGTGAGTTGCTCCAGCAAACTTGTCGATTAAAAATAGAACGTAACGCATATCGACATTTATTGTACGTTGTAGTTGGTCATCAAAAATAACATCACCAGCCATTGCTTCTATGTTGCCATCAAAAGCCAATCCTATCAATTCTCCTTTTCCGTTTAAAACTGGGGAACCTGAGTTACCGCCAGTAATATCGTTATCGGTCAAAAAGTTTACAGGTAAATATCCATCTTCATCTGCATATTGGCCGAAATCCTTTTTCTCATAAAGATCGATAAGTTTTTTGGGCATATCAAACTCATCATCGCCCGGTTGGTATTTTGCAACTGTTCCCTTTAAAGTTGTGTAATAATTCTTTGAAGCATCGTTGCGTTTGTCAGCCGGCAAAGCAATAACTTTTCCGTAGGTAAGTCGCAGTGTACTGTTGGCGTCTGGATAGTATTTTGTATCGGGATTTTGAAGACGCAATCCCTGAACCATCAATCTATGTGCACGTTCAAAATCAGCATCCATTTTTTTTTCTTCTTCCGATTTGTTGCGAAGACGCTTCATTAAATCAGATGACAATAAATACAAAGGATCATTTTTTAAAGCGGCAGCATCTGGATTTGCCATAAATGCCTGCAACTTTTTCTTTGTTTCAAAAATACTATTCTTGAAAGCGGCGTCCACATAAGTATTCCAACCATTCGCGCTGCTATTATTTGTTGTAGCAACTTCGGCAACCATTGGTGCAATGTTTGCAGCTTTTGTGGAATAGAGCTTCAATTGGGCCGCCAAAACATCTTTTTCTAAAGGAAGGTAAAGTCCTTTGTATAAATTTTCAATGTCGGCTTCCAATTTTGGTTTTAGCTCTGCCTGTTTCGCTTCGTTCTGTTCTAAATAATAGTCAATGGAAGTACCCAATCGATAAGGAATTGAAGCCATTCGAGTTCTTAACAACATACTCAAATAATTGTTATGACGGCTTTTGTCATTGGTCTTATTGTAGTAATTATTGATCACAGGAATTATATCGGCATATTTTTTATTCTCTTTTTTGGAAGCCCATTTCTGAAATTCCTTTTCTTGCTTTTGTTTGCTCTCTGCGGTTTTGTGCTGGGTCAACGCATCTATCATTCCTTGGCGGTTTTTCCAATAGTTGGCTGTGGAAGCATAGCTTGAAGCGTAATCAAGATTTACCTGTGGATCTTTGTCCATGTATTTCTTCATCACATCCATCGAGGTTTTTGAAGCTTCAACCCAAGCTGGATATGCATAGTTCACATTTTGCTCAATTCCGCCAGCTGGCATCCATCGGTTTGTTCTTCCGGGGTAGCCCAAAATCATTGCGAAATCATTTTCTTCAAAACCTTTCAAACTTGTGGTAAGGTGATATTTCGGTTTTAATGGCACATTGTTTTCTGAATATTCTGCAGGATTTCCATCTTTATCGGCATAGACCCTAAAAAGTGAAAAGTCGCCGGTGTGGCGTGGCCATTCCCAATTATCTGTATCGCCACCAAATTTTCCAATGTTTGCTGGAGGAGTTCCCACCAAGCGCACATCGGTATAATCTTGATATACGAAATAATAAAACTCGTTTCCGTTGAAGAAAGATTTCACCGAAACGGTATATTTTCCACCTTCATTATTTTCCTGTTCAATCTTTGCAATCTCACGGTTTATGGTGGCTTCACGATCAGCTTCAGTCATTTGGTCGTTTACCAAACTTAAAATTCTTTTTGAAACATCGTCCATTCTAACAAAAAAGCGAACCGATAATTTCTCAGGTTTCAATTCTTCTTTATAGTTTGCGGCCCAAAAGCCATCTTTCAAATAATCATTTTCAGCGGTGGAAACCTCAGCAATTTTACCGTAACCACAGTGGTGATTGGTCAACACCAATCCGTTTGCAGAAATAATTTCGGCAGTACAACCGCCATTGAATTGCACAATAGCATCTTTTAAGCTGGCGTTGTTTACACTGTAAATTTCTTCGGCAGTAAGTTGAAGCCCCATTTTTTGCATATCGCGGTAATTTAACCTTTCAATATGCATTAAAAACCACATTCCTTCATTTGCATTTATAGGCAGAATGAACGCGGAAACAATAAAACAAAGAATAAATTTTTTCATTAGAATAAGAGAATTTTATAGCGTGAAATGCGCTAAAATTAATAGAACGGTAAATATAAACGGATTCTTTTTTCTAGCTTCTGAAAGCTATTTGAAAAACATAAAAAGCCGTTGAATTTAACTTTTTGTTAGGAGAAGTGAATTAGTGAATAGGTGAATTAGTGAATAAGTTGTTGGATTGTTGGATTGTAAAGTGAAAATAACTTTCAACTTTTAACTTTTAACTTTTAACTTTTAACTTTTAGCTTTTAGCTTTTAACTTTTAGCTTTTAACTTTTAACTTTTAGCTTTTAACTTTTAGCTTTCAGCTTCTTCAAAAGCGGCATCGTATATTCATTATAAAGCTCAAACAAATATTCAAATCCGTCCCGTTTCGTTTGGGAAGGCTTGCGGACGGTGGCACAAATCTACCGCTTTGTCCAGCGCTTGGTGCGCTTTTACCAATGCGGGCGGCATGGTTAACGGATCGTACAAATCTGCCAAACTGCTTTCGGGGAAACTTGCGCGAACGTCCAACACTTTTTGCGCTTTTTCTTCTACGGATTTTTTGTTCTTTTCGCTCGGGTCTTTGGGCCAGGGGTAGTTGTTGTAGACGATGGTGTTTGAGTACCTGAAATCACTTTTGATACGACCACAAGTGTATTTTACCCAAGCCATATGCATAACAGAAGTCAATACTCCAAATTCACATAAAGTACTTTTTGGAACTGAGAAACAAGAGTTATTCAATATATCATCCTTTGTCATTAAGGCAATTGGAATATATTTTCTGTTTTCTGAAGAATGTGAAGGCATTAAAATGTAATTATCTTTTGGCTGCCTATTTTCAGTAAACAAACTCGGAAATTCTGCCCACTTTTTAGTAGCCAATTTGGAACTTGCAAGCCGCATTTTTTTCACTTTTGAAATACGTACCAAAACCAATGGCATACTTCTTAATTCACTTGCTGAAATATTCGTTAACCATAAACAATACCTTTTTTTGTTATGAAGAAATTCGTGCGCGCTTATAAATGGTTTTATATACTTTTCAGAAAGCGAATTCTTTGTAATCAATTCATCCTTTTTTTCTTCATTCAACAATAAATTTCCACCATCAGTTGGTTGACTTCCTTTAACCATTGGCGAAACATCACAAAGCGGATTGGTTCTTTTATTAATAAATACATTCGGAGCATCTATTAAATAACCGTTTATATTTTTAGCTTTTATTTCGTGTGGTTCACCTTTTATATCTTCATATTCATAAATATATTTCTCGTTGGTTTCAAAAGGAGCGAAACCAACAATCACGCAATAAACAGCCGCTTTCCCCCTTGCTTCATTTGTCCATTTAAAAGTTTGATGCGCAAAGTGAATTTGAATAGAATAAGTAGTAAACAATTCATTCCATAAAATAGCAGTTTGCTCCCCTTGAACTATGGAATTAGTAGAAACAAAAGCAACTTTTATTGGAGTGTTTTGTACATATCTTGCAGCTTTTACATACCAAGCAGTAACATAATCCAAAACACCAGCGCCATCAAATCCAGCAAAAACAAGTTTCATATCTTCTTTCTGTTCTTTGGTTTGCAACGAGTAGCCATAAAACGGCGGATTCCCCAAAATATAACTCAGTTCCGTTTTCGGCACTACGCTTTCCCAATCGGTTCGCAGCGCATTGCCGTGTACAATCGTTGCGCTTTTCTTTAATGGCAGTCTTGCGTAATATTGCCCAAAAGCCTCGCTTACCAGCAGGTTCATTTGGTGGTCCATAAGCCATAGCGCCACTTCGGCAATACGGGCGGGAAACTCGTCATACTCTATTCCGTAAAATTGGTCAACGTTTATGTGTAAAATCTGATCTATGCCTATTACCTGTTGTTTGCCATAAAGTTTTTTCAGCACTTCCAGTTCCAGCAATCGCAGTTCGCGGTAAGTAATTATCAAAAAGTTACCGCAACCACAGGCAGGATCAAGAAATTTCAGCGTTCCCAAACGGTGGTGAAACTCTTGCAGTTTTTTGCTGTTGCCTTTTACTTTTTCAAACTCCGCCCAAAGTTCATCCAGAAACAGCGGTTTTATGAGTTTCAGTATATTTTTTTCACTGGTGTAATGCGCTCCCAGATTTCTGCGTTCCTGAGGGTTCATTACACTTTGGAACATACTTCCAAAAATAGCGGGACTTATTTTTCCCCAATTCAGCGAGCTGCATTCCAGCAGTATCTCGCGCATTTTGCTATTAAATGCAGAAATGGGAAGCGGTTCTTCAAACAGTTTTCCGTTTACGTAGGGAAAGGCATCCAAATGCTCATCCAGATTTGTAGAGCGTTTATCCTTTGGTGTGTTTAGCGTTTGGAAAAACTGTGCCAGCCAAGCGCCTATATCGCTGCCATCGGCATTTGTTTTTACGTCTATAAATTCCTTAAACGTGTCTTTTTCAAAAATACCGGTATCGTCCGCAAAAAGGGCGAAAAGCAAGCGCACCAAAAACACTTCCAGCGGATGACCTTCATAGCCGCTTTCCTCCAGTTGGTCGTGTAGCTTGCCCATAAGTTCGGCAGCCTTTATATTTACAGGATCTTCCTCTTTAAAACTCTTCTTTTGATAACCCGCTATAAACCCGAACAGCTTTATTTTTTTATGGAAATCGGTAAGTGGAAATTCGTGGGTTTCGCCTTCTTCAAGGTCGTAGAGTTTAAAGCGCTCAAAGTCGCTCACCAAAATATACTTGGGCAGTTCGTGTTCCTTTATTCCGTGGAAATAATCCGTAGCCTGTTCAAAAGCCGCATCCAGATCTCGCCCCTTGCTTTTGTGCTCCACGAGCAAAGTTCCCTTCCAAAAAAGATCGATAAACCCTTGGTGGTTATTCAGTTTTTTTTACAGGTTCCTCAAATGTAGCAAGCCTACGTCGCGTAATACCGAAGACATTAAAAAAGTCGTTCCAAAAAGTATCCTTCTCTGCCCGTTCGCGGCTCTCCTCTTTCCATTCATTGGTAAACTTAAGTGCGCGGTCTTTAATCTCGTTCCAGCTTAGGGCCATTTTTTAATGAGTAATGTTTAATGAATAATGAATAATTGTAATGGCTATAGCATATTGCTTACAGCCTACAGTGATTGGATAAAAATAGAGAAATTAAAAGGAAGATTAAAAATATGTTTGAACACAAATTTCGGTTTACATATAATAAACAAGTGATAGAATACAACCTGAAATACATAACCCAGAACCAAAAAACCCAAAACCCTCAACTACAAAAGGTTTTTGAAAATCCAATATTTATCAATAGATTTATAAACGTTAACTAAAAACTATCTTATGTATAAAAAAATTCCCACCCTCTCTGTATTGCTTTTCGGAATAGTTTCAATTGTTACCGCCCAACAAGAAGGCAAAAAAGCAAACCTTAATGAAGACGGAACTATTTCAGTAAAAAGCATTACTCTACCCGAAAATTATTACAATAGCAAACAAAATCAAGTATTTGACAGAATTTGGCGTTTTGGGGAACCAGCACATCCCAACTTTAAAAACACCCGAGGCACTACCTTGGCCGATATAAACAATGACGGTGTTGATGAAATACTTTATGGCATTTGGAACACGCTTTATGCACTTAATGGGGATGGCTCCATCCTTTGGGAAAAACCTGTAAGCGGCACTATCATTCTTCCACCAACTGTTGCCGATTTAGATAATGACGGTACTCTTGAAATAATTTTAAACACTGGTGGCTCCCCTAATGCTGGTCGTGTTTATCTTATAGATCCAGTAGGCGAAGATCTTCCCGGATGGCCACTGAATTTTGATGACAATTGGATGATAAATGCACCTGCCGTAGCCGATGTGGATGGCGATGGAACGCTCGATATTGTTACGGGCGAACGCGTAACAAGCGTGCTAGGTTTAGTACACGCCATCAAAATGAACGGTACACCAATAAACGCTAACTGGCCAGTTGAAATAGCCGCAACTCCAGCATTTACTCCTTCAATCGCAGATGTTGATAACGATGGCAATGCTGATGTGGTAATTGCTGCTTCTTCCGCAGGTATGTATGTTTTTGATAACCAAGGGCAAGTTTTCCCAGGGTTTCCTGTATTTGATGCAAATGTGAATTATTCCTATCAATCCCCTATGTTAGCAGACCTTGACAACGATGGCGATTTGGAAATCATTGGAAGTAATCACGGAAATTCCCCTGGCTTTTATGTGATGGAACACGAGGGCAATTATAGATTCTGGATGGCCTATTGCTACAAACGAATGGACCTATTCCCCACCAACGGTATGGGATGTTGATAATGATGGTAGTTTTGAAATATTTATGTCAGACAGAAATACGAGCAGCACACAAGGCGAAGAACTTCCCGTTGTATATGGCCTCGACGAAAGCGGTACTAACTTGCCTAATTTCCCAATAGAAAAATATGGCGGAACTGAAGGTGTTATTTCGCTTGCAGACGTTAACAATGACGATGTTTTAGATATCGTTTTCCCAAGTGTAATAACTGATGCAGCTGGCTTTGGATATATTCACGCCTACAATACTGATGGAAGTGGTGAAATTGATGGGTTTCCTTTACGCCCACGTGGATTCACTTTTTTAAACGGAGCGGTTTTAGGAGATGTGGATAACGATGGCCTTTTAGATCTTACCGCGAATAGTTACACTCTAACTTTCGGCTCTGGTATTGATTTTACATTTGTAAGCGTTTACAATTTGAATGTGCCATACAATCCCGAAACAATTAAACGAAACGGCTATAAAGGCAATAACACCCGAGATGGTTTTGTTGAATTGGAACCAATTGCTGGTGTAGATGAATTAAATGCTGTGTCTACAATTAATATATTTCCTAATCCTTCCGAAGGAATATTGACATTTAAAATTCCGCAAGTAATCCAAAATGCAAAAGTGAAGATTTACAGTATCGATGGAAAAATAATTTTTTCGGAAGAAACAAATCTGGAAACAACATCCACATTCAATCTAAAACATTTGAAAATCGGACTCTACTTTCTAAGCATTGCTGACGGCAAGAAAACGTTTACCGCCAAGTGGGTGAAGAAATAGGCAATCATCATAATTCTCCAAAAAAGAAAATCCCTTCCAACAATTTCTTGGAAGGGATTTTTTTAATTTAAAACTAAGTACTATAAAATTCTATTCAGTAACATGCTGAGAATAATTCCGCCACTTATCCAAACACGCTTCCATATCGTCCGGAATTGGACATTCAAAGCGCATAAAATCTCCCGTTGTAGGATGTACAAAACCTAAAGTTCGGGCGTGCAAAGCCTGTCTCGGAAGCACTTTAAAACAGTTTTCTACAAACTGCTTGTATTTGGTAAACGTTGTTCCCTTCAAAATCTTTTCGCCACCGTAACGTTCGTCGTTGAAAAGTGTGTGCCCAATATATTTCATATGCACCCGAATTTGGTGGGTGCGGCTGTTTCCAATCTGCAGGAAACCAAAGTCACATAACTTAAACGCTCCAATACTTTGTAATGGGTAACTGCAGGTTTTCCTTTTTCCTCTTCGTCGTTTTCGTAAACGGTATTTTGAAGACGGTTTTTTGGATGTCGACCAATATTACCTTCAATAGTTCCTTCTTCGGCCTCCACATTTCCCCAAACAAGAGCAACATATTCGCGCTCCGTACTTTTGTCAAAAAACTGTTTTGCAAGGTGCGTCATTGCTTCTTCAGTTTTTGCAATAACCAAAAGTCCGCTGGTGTCTTTGTCAATCCTGTGAACTAAACCTGGGCGATTACTTGAGTTGTTTGGAAGATTTTCAAAATGATACGTCAATGCATTAATTAGCGTCCCGCTATAATTGCCATGTCCGGGATGCACTACCATTCCTGGTTCTTTGTTTACCACCAAAACAGCATCATCTTCGTAAACAATATCCAACGGAATATTTTCGGGCACCAACAAAAACTCATACGGTGGATGCTCAAAAAGAACCGTCACCACATCATTTCCTTTTACTTTATAATTGGATTTTACTGGAACCCCGTTTACGTAAATATTACCAGCGGTTGCAGCTTTTTGTATTTTATTGCGGGTGGCTTTTTCAATCAAGTTCATGAGGTATTTATCTACCCTTAGCGCACCCTGCCCTTTGTCTGCCTTAAAACGGAAATGCTCATAAAGATCATCGCTGCCGTCCGTGTCGTCAATTTCTTCTTCTTTAAAATTCATCACTGCCTTCTTCCTCTATTGGGGTTTGTTCAAAATCTGATTGAATGGAATCCTCTCTCTGTATTCTATTTTGGGATTCATCCCCAACAATTAAATCTATTACTGAAGTTTTTTGAAGCGGCGTTCCGGGATCAAGTTTATCGCCATTATAGCGAAGTTCCAAAACATTGTCGCTAATGTGCGGACGGTAACTTATTTTTCCAATCTCAAATCCCATTGCCAAAAGTGTTGGCTCGGCTTGCCGGCGTACGGCCCAAGACGTCTGGCACTTCAATTTTTCTGTAGCCCGAAGGATTCAATGTTAAATAAAGCTTTCTATCTTCTTTCACAAACTTTCCAGGTTTCGGAATTTGTTCAATAACAGAAAATTTTGGAAAATCTGGATTGTAGTTTGCCGAATCTAAAATTTCGTACCTCAAATCCATATCATCCAATTGCTCCTCTACTTTGTCCAAAGACATTTTGGCCAAATTTGGCACTTCAATGGTTTCATTATGGTTTGTTGTTATTCTCAACCACCATAAAATCAAAAAAGCCAAAATGAGTAGTGCCGCTAGAGCCAACAACAATTGCTTCAAAAATGTCTTGGTGAACACGAATTGGAAAAAAGTCATAGGTTTGTTTGTTAGTCCACAAAAATATAAAACCCAAAGTTAGTATCTTTTATTGAGTCTATTATTTTAATGAAAATTTAATTAGTGCTTTGGATACTGTTGTTGCTATTGATGCTGTTGATACTATGGATACTATTGTTCTCATATTTTTTCATTGAATTTATCTTTTTCAGCTTTATACTTTGCGCTTTAAACTTTAAACTTTAGCACTCTAATTTTTAATACTTTTGTAAACGCAGATTTTAATATTTTGTTATGGCAAAGAAACATATAGCTGTTGCAATGGGAGGCTATTCCAGCGAATTCGAAATTTCGATAAATAGCGGTGGCGTAGTTTGCAGCTCTCTCGATAAAAATAAATACGAAGTATATCCCATCCATATTTTGGAAGAAGGATGGTATTTCGTTGCTAAAAATGGAACAAAACACCCAATAAATAAAGCCGATTTCAGCTTTGATAACGGCACCGAAACCATAAAACCTGATGCCGTTTTCAATACAATTCACGGCACTCCGGGAGAAGATGGTTATCTTCAAGCCTATTGGGAATTGCTCGGAATTCCGCACACAAGCACAGATTATTACCAAGCTGCACTAAGTTTCAACAAACGCGACTTTCTTTCTGTTTTGAAGAATTTCGGGGTTCGCGCAGCAAATTCCTATTATGTGAATCAAGGCACTGAGATTAATTTGGAAGAAATTGTAAAGAAAACCGACGTGCCATGTTTCGTAAAACCCAATCGTTCCGGTTCAAGTTTTGGGGTGAGTAAAGTTCACGAAATGCACGAATTGATGCCAGCAATTGAAACCGCATTTACCGAAGACTCTGAAATAATTATTGAAACCGCTTTGGTTGGCGTTGAAGTTTCCGTGGGGGTTTACAACAATGGCGCTGAAATTATTGCGCTTCCGGTTACGGAAATAGTTTCAGAAAATGATTTCTTTGATTACGAAGCAAAATATCTTGGGAAATCACAGGAAATAACACCTGCAAGAATTTCCGAGGAAGAAACTGAAATGGTAAAAAATGAAGCTGTGCGTATTTACAAATTATTGAATATGAAAGGCATTACAAGAAGCGATTTTATAGTTCAAAAAGGAAAACCTTTTTTTATTGAAATGAACACCAACCCCGGACTTTCTGCAGAAAGTATAGTACCCAAACAAGCGCGCGAAGCAGGAATGACACTCACGGAATTTTTTGATATATTAATTCAGAATGTTCTAAAATAGTTTCAGGTTACTAGTTACAGGTTTCAAGTTTAAAAACTCAATAACTCATAACTCATAACCCATAACTCATAACTTTTAATAATGAAATACTACCTTATAGCAGGCGAAGCTTCCGGCGATTTGCACGGAGCAAACTTAATGAAAGCCTTAAAAAAAGAAGATGCTGCGGCAGATTTCCGTTTTTGGGGTGGCGATTTAATGAAAGCTGTTGGAGGAGTTGAGGTAAAACATTACAGGGATTTGGCCTTTATGGGTTTTGCAGAAGTAGTGATGAACCTTGGAACTATTTTCAAAAACATTAAATTTTGCAAAAAGGACATCGAAGCTTATAATCCAGATGTTATCATTTTTATAGATTATCCCGGCTTTAATTTTAGAATTATGAAATGGGCTCGAAAAAAAGGTTTTAAAACTCATTATTATATTTCGCCACAAATATGGGCTTGGAAAGAAGGCCGCATCAAGGAAATAAAGCGCGATGTGGATGAGATGTATGTAATACTTCCTTTTGAAAAGGAGTTTTACGAAAAGAAACACAACTTCCCCGTTCATTTTGTGGGCCATCCCTTAATTGATGCTATTTATAATCGAACTCAAGTTGATCCAGAAACTTTCAAAAAAGAAAATGGATTGGACGCACGGCCAATTGTAGCATTGCTCCCAGGTAGCCGAAAGCAGGAAATAAAGAAAATGCTGGAAATAATGATTTCCGTGGCAAAGGATTTTACGGAGTATCAATTTGTAATCGCCGGGGCTCCAAGTCAGGAGAAAGCATTTTACGAAACTTTCAGCACCAAAAATGTACATTTTGTTTCAAACAAAACCTATGATTTATTGAGCATTAGTGATGCGGCATTAGTCACTTCAGGAACCGCAACTTTGGAAACTGCGCTATTTAAAGTGCCACAAGTTGTTTGCTATAAAGGGAGTCGAATTTCCTATGAAATTGCAAAACGGGTTATTAAACTGGATTATATTTCTTTGGTGAATTTAATTCTAAATAAAGAGGTTGTAACAGAACTAATTCAAGCTGAATTCAACACAAAACGTCTGAAAGACGAGCTTGCTAAAATATTGGATCCCTACAAGCGAGCTACCGTGTTTTTAGAATATTACGATTTGGAAAAGGCACTTGGAGGCAGAGGCGCGAGTGAAAATACCGCCAAACTTATGCTAGATTCAATTAACAAGTGCAACAATTGGATTTAAATTTAGTTAAAAATACTTCGTTTGGAGTTTTATATCCCAATAGTTTTCTTGGCCTACTGTTTAACTTACTGATAATCATATTGATTGTTCTGTGTTCTATGGTATTAAAATCTGTTTTCTTTGGCAAGTATTGCCTGATTAGCTTGTTGCTGTACTCGTTAAGCCCTCTTTGCCAGGGCGAATAAGGGTCTGCAAAGAAAAAATCCGCATCCAGTTTTCGAGCTATTTTTTGGTGTTCTGTAAATTCCTTTCCATTATCTGAGGTTATGGTCCTTACCAGTTCTTTGAAAGGGGAAAGGAGGTTTATCATCTGCTTTTTGATGGATGCTGCTTTTGTACCATCGGTCTTGGCCATCAGTTCGAATTGGCTTTTGCGCTCGGTCAGGGTCACTATGGCCGATTTATGGTTTTGGCCAATGATGGTGTCGACCTCCCAATCCCCAAAACGCCCCTTTGCATCCACTATTTCGGGACGTTGGCCTATCATAACCCGGTTGGGTATCTGTCCCCTTTGGTGTTTTCTGCTCAATCGCTTTTTTCGCCACCTTCGGGCGGTGCGCAGATGCTTGTACAAAAGGCCTCCCTCTGCCTGGTCCTGGTAAATGTACTGATAGATACGCTCGGTACTGACCATAGGAATCCCTTCCAGATCGCACCTTCCCTTTATCTGCTCAGGGGACCACTGCTCTTGGGTAAGCTTTTTGTCTATATAGTACCGCATACCGTCATCAAAGACACGGTGCTTATAAGCTTCTTTCTTGCGTTCGTTGCTTGCCATAATGGCATAATTGGCATTGTAGCTCCGCTTTTTTCCATTTCGGTTCAGCTCTCTGCTTATGGTGCTTTTATCCACACCAAGCTCTTTGGCAATTCTTGTTTGGCTAAAACCTGCTTTCAGATAACTCTCAATTTGGTATCTTTGAGAGTCGATTAATTGGCTATAATTCATCGGCATCCAGTTTTTAAAAAGATGGGAAAATTAATTTTCCCATCTTTTTCAACTGTTGCACTTATTGTTTGAACTTAGTTATCCATTCAGCAATTAAGAAGTAAATAAAATTGTATATTTTTAACCATTAATCCACTATTCCCAATTAATGAAAAAATTTCTGCTTCTTTTAGTTTTCACTTTATTCCTTGTTTCCTGCGGAAGCACTAAAAACACCGGAAAAGTACCTGAAGTTATAGCTGGCAATAAAGCAATAAAGCCAAAAGCCGTTCATAAAAACAAATCTAATAAGACTAAAACAACTTCAAAATCAAAAACCAGACAAGAAGAGGAGATGGAGGAAGTTGTATTAGAAAAACCAAAGGATATTCGCAATAACATCATTGATTTTGCAAAAACTTTTCAGGGAACGCGTTATAAATTTGGTGGAACGACCAAAGCTGGAATGGATTGTTCAGGACTTGTTTACACAGCATTCCAAAACGAAAATATTACTCTGCCCAGAATTTCCCGTGAAATGGCAACAAAAGGAATTCTTATTTCCTTTAAGGATATTGAAGAGGGCGATTTGGTTTTCTTTAAAACAAGCCGCAAAAACACCATTACCCACGTTGGTTTGGTAGTTGAATCAAAAAGAGGCGAGGTTAAATTTATCCATTCCACAACACAGGCTGGCGTTATCATTTCTTCTTTGGACGAGGACTATTGGAAAAAAGCTTTTGTAGAAGTTCGACGGATTATCTAACGAACTTTTTTGTATATTTAGAATAAACTTTTCAATATGGAGACTGCGGAATTGAAAAAAAAGTTGATTGCAAAAATCAACAACACTGAGGACAATGTAATTCTTGAAAATCTTATTCGTTGGTTCGATCTTCAAAAGGAAGAAAATGTCTACATTCTTAGTGAAGAACAAAATGCGGCTATTGAGGAGGCTCGTGAACAATACAGAAATGGTCAATTTAGTACTCACGAAGAAGTTCAAAAGGATATTAAAAAATGGCTAAAAAAGTAATTTGGTCTGATCGCGCTAAATTTAAATTAAAAGAAATTCTTGAATATTGGTATTATAGGAATAAATCTGAAACTTACAGTCTTAAGCTGAGCGACCTATTTGACGAGGCAATAACAAAAATTACAGATTTCCCTGAAATTGGAAAATATACTGACAATAAAGAAAGTAGAATTATAATAATTAGAACCCGTTGTGCATTATGATTTAAAAGAAAAAAGTTGTTCATCTTACTGATAATCAGTAACTTGTTTTATATATAAAACATTAATAATGAACAACTTAAATGCAAATTACGAAAGAATATTGGAAGTTTTGAGGAAAATATCAAAAGATCAACTTTTACCCTATCAAAGGCGTGAACCAAAGCTTAGTGACTTAGAACTGATAAGTTTGAGTTTGACAGCTGAGTTTATGGGTATAGATAGCGAAAACGATCTTTTCAGAAAGCTTCCGAAAATCATCGGGACAAAAATTGAACGGAGTGTTTACAACAGAAGAAGACGAAAGCTTGCCAATGAGCTTGATAAAATCCGTTTAAAATTAGCTTCACATTTTAATGAATTTGAAGATTATTTTGTGGTCGACAGTATGCCTTTAGAGGTTTGTAAACTGTCTCGCAGTTCACGTTCCAAAATATGCAAAGAAGACAATTTTTCTTTTCCCGACAAGGGTTACTGTGCCGCACAGAGTGCTAATTATTATGGGTATAAGTTACACGCGGTTTGCTCTGTGAACGGAGTTTTTCAAAGTATTGACCTAAGCCCTGCTTCTGTGCACGACATCAATTATCTAAAAGATATCAAGATGCAGATAAGCGACTGTACATTAATTGGGGATAGAGGTTATTTATCTGCAAAAATACAACTTAACCTTTTTGAAACTTGCAACATAACTCTCAACACACCAATGAGGAATAACCAAAAAGATTATAAAAAACAACCTTATATATTCAGAAAAAAAAGAAAAAGGATAGAAACACTATTCTCTCAATTATGTGACCAGTTTATGATCAGACGTAATTATGCAAAAACGTTTCAGGGGTTCAAAACCAGGATAATCGCTAAGATAACAGCTTTGACAACTATTCAGTACATCAACAAATTTATCTTTGAGAGAAACATTAACAATATTAAAATCAGCATTATTTAAAATGCACAACGGGTTAATTAGAGATTATTATTTGATTTACGAAGAACTTGAAAAATATATATACATATTAACCATTTGGGACAGCAGGCAAAATCCTGATTCCCTAAAATTATAAGATAATTCTCCCCAGTTGATTTAAGGTTTAACTTAAAATCTTGGGGTATGAAATTCATAAACTTCACGGTAGTCAAGTTTTCCGTTTTTCTTGTTTTGGGAATTCTCGCTTCGCATTATTTCCCAATTTACACCCTTGTTTTAAATTTTCTTTTGGCGGTTTTATTTGCCATATTCATTCTTTGGTTTTTTGCACGAAATCAATTATTCCAAAATGTTTACTTCGGAATTGCTACTTATCTCTGCTTCTTCTCAATAGGTTATTTCAGCTATCAAATCAGGTTGCCGCATTTTCAGCCGAATCGTTATTCGCGGCATATTGGTAAAAATGATTTGGGATTATTTCAATTGAAAATAATCCAAAGCCTAAAACCTGATAAGTTCAACCTTAAATATTTTGCGGAAATAAATGCCGTAAATAGAGAAGATACAAAGGGCAAAATACTATTGAATATTTCAAAGGATTCTTTGTCAAAAACATTTTCTTCGGATGAAATTTTGCTGGTTTATTCATCCATTTCAGAAATCCAAAAACCACTAAATCCACACCAATTTGATTATTCAAAATATATGGAATCTCTTGGTGTTTATGGGCAATTAAGGATTTCAGAAAAAGACATTTTAAAAAAAAAAACCGGGAAATCAACTTTGTTGGGTACAGCACAAAACTTCCGCACTCACATCGTAGAAAAGCTTAATAAAACAAAACTAAAAACCGACGAGCGTGCGATAATCCAAGCGCTGGTTTTGGGTGAAAAAAGAGATATTGACAAAAATCTTTACAATGAATACGCCGCGGCTGGAGCGGTTCATATTTTGGCTGTTTCTGGATTGCATGTGGGTATTCTGTATGTAATTCTCGCATTTCTAATTTCTCCTTTAAAAAGAATAAACTACGGAATCTATCTCCATTCAATACTAATTGTGCTTTTGCTCTGGGGTTTTGCGATGCTTTCGGGACTTTCACCTTCGGTTTCGAGAGCGGTGACCATGTTCAGTTTTTTCGCAATCGCTAAAATATTCAATAGGGAAACCAATACTTTAAACACGCTGTTTCTTTCTTTTTTAATGCTTTTAATAATTAATCCAATGTGGCTTTTCCAAGTTGGGTTTCAATTGAGTTATTTGGCTGTGTTTTTTATAGTTTGGCTACAACCCATTTTTTATAAAGTAGGGTATTCGAAGTATAGATTTGTTAGAAAATTATGGTCAATTGTTGCAGTTACACTTTCAGCACAAATTGGCGTTTTGCCGCTGAGTTTATATTATTTCCATCAATTTCCCGGGCTGTTTTTATTGACCAATATTGTTGTGCTGCCATTTCTGACAATACTAATGTGCGGTGGGATTTTGATTGTGGTTTTAGCCAGTTTAAACAGGTTGCCAGATTGGCTCGCTGAAAATTTTAATTATATGATTGAAGGGCTCAATGGCTTTGTTCATTGGATAGCGATTCATGAAAATTTTATATTTAAGGACATTCATTTTTCAACTTTAAAAGTTTTGGGAGCTTATGTGCTTATCATTGCTTTAGCTCTATTTCTTAGAAAAACAAGTTATAAAAGATTTGTATCTTTTTCAGTGAGTCTCGTGATATTTATAGCAATCTATATTTATGATGAAATTGGAACTTCCACAAACCAATTAATTGTTTTTCAGAAAAGCAAAACAACTTTGATTGGCTATAAAAATGGAAAGAATTTTAGTGTTTTCACAAATGATTCCATTGAAAATATTTCTGAAAATTATCCAATTAAATCATTCAAAACTGCCATAAATACTGAAAATTATTCCGAAGAAAAACTTCCCAATATATTCAGATATAATCAAAAAAACATATTGATTTTGGATAGCTTGGGAATTTTTCCGAAGCGAAAAAATATTCATACAGTCTTGCTGACAAATAGCCCAAAAATAAATCTCAACCGACTCGTAGACAAATTAAAACCTAAACGTATAATTGCGGACGGAAGCAATTATTTCAGCTACGTGAAACGCTGGGAAAAAACCTGTAAATTAAAAAAGCTCCCGTTCAGCTATACCGCAAAACAAGGAGATTTCCCAATAGAATAGCCCGAATATGAAACCGAAATGGCTATGCTAAAATGTAGGTTTAAAATTCTTTTGGTATTCTTCCCAAGCTTCAGTGGTTGTTATTTTCAAATAATCATCCGTATGTATCATTTTTAGGAAAATTTCAAGTTGTGGAGGGGTTCTATAACCCGGAACTCCTTGAATTAAATCACCATTTTCACGAAAGAAAACAACGGTCGGGTAAGCATTAACTTTCATTGCATGAGCAAACAAATGCTGTGAGTTTCTACCTTTTCGTGCGGGATCGTAGTTTGGGTTTGTATAAATAAAATCCTGGTAATTTACTTCCTCTGTCCCTTCCGCATTAAACTTTACTGCGTAATAATTTTTGTTTACGTATTCAATTACTTCTTTGTCGCTAAAGGTATTTTTATCGAGCAGTTTGCAAGGACCACACCAAGTTGTGTAAACATCCATAAAAATTTTCTTCGGATTCTTCTTCTGCGCAGCCAAGGCCTCGTTCATCGTCATCCAATTGATCTCTTGTGAATTAACGGTTCCTATTGTTAAAAATAAAAGAAGCAGTAAAATATTTTTCATTGAAATGTTTTTAAAAAGTCTAAAATTTGGAACAAAAAGCGTTCCACAAAAGGGAACGCTTTTTTTATAGAATGTATTGTGTATTAACGAATGCCGTGCATTAATTTTTTTAGAACTGGGTTTAACAGCATAGAAATCAATCCCACTGCTATCGGTATCAATGCAAAAATCAAAAAGAATGTTCCTAAGGAATATTTAGCTGAAATCTCATCAATCATCCCACCCATAGTATTTGCGGCTTTTTGACCCACCGCAATGGCAAGATACCAAACTCCAAACATAAAGCCAATCATTCTTGCAGGCACCAATTTACTTAAATAGGAAAGTCCTAAAGGTGAAAGGCATAACTCTCCCATAGTGTGAAGCAAATAGGCCAAAATCAGGAAAATCATACTAACGGAAGCCGTCATTGCGCCAGGAGGAATATCAGAGGCACCGTATGAAAGTATGGCGAATCCCAAACCTAATAAAATTAAACCTATTCCATATTTTACTGCTGCACTGGGATTGTATTTGCTTTCCCACCATCTTGAGAACAGCGGAGCTAACGTAATAATGAAGAAAGAGTTCAGGATACCAAACCAAGTGGCATCCACTTCGTTCCCCTCCTGTGAAAATTTATCGACAAGCCTAAAGATTACCAATCCCCATACACCGATAAAAGCGATTGCCAATACAATATTTGATGCCCCAATCCTGTTGAATGTTTTTTTGAAAAGCAAAAAGATTACCCAAGAAATGATTATTAAGGGGATGGTGGTCAAAAGCGCATCCACAATTTTAAAGATCATTGCTGAATCTCCTTCCAACACCCTATCGGTATAATCTCTCGCAAAGAGCGTCATAGAGCCTAAAGATTGTTCGAAAAAAGCAAAGAAGAAAACCGTGAAAAGACCGAAAATTGAGACAGCGATCAACCTGTCCCTAACAATTGGCAAATAACGTGCTATTCGTGTAACCAATAATATCAGGAACATTGCCAAAGCAGCAAGAACCACAATATTGGTTCCGTTCATTCCCCAAAGCTCAAAGGGCACTAATGATGTGTCATAAATTTTCTCTAGTGGGTCATTAAACAGATATAGCAAACCGCCAACGGATGATAGCACAATAAGTACATAATCAAACATTGTGAATGGGTTTAATTTGGTGGGTGCTTCTTCATCATCTTCGCGCAGTTCGGGTCTTTCTTCGTTTATGTTTTGAGGTATTTCTACCTCGTGAATCTTCGAAGGTTTTGCACCAATGTTACCGAAAATTTTATGTGCCAATAAAAATTGAATTATTCCGAGGAACATAAAAATGCCCGCAAGGCCAAACCCATAAGACCAGCCGTAATTTTCGGCTAAATAACCACAGAGCATCATCCCGAAGAACGCACCGGCATTCACGCCCATATAAAAAATGGTATATGCCCCGTCCTTTTTTGACTCCTTGCCCTTGTACATTTCAGAAATGATGGAGGTAATGTTGGGCTTAAAGAAACCGGTACCAATGACCAATAGCGCTAACCCCAAATAAAAGGAAGCCGTTGTTTCCATGGCCAAAGAGGCATGCCCCAAAGTCATTATTATACCACCAATGACCACCGCCATTCTATAACCGGTGATCTTATCGGCAATCCATCCCCCAATGATTGGGGTTAAATATAACAGCGAGGCATAGGTCCCAATGAGTGCGAGGGCATGCTCTCTTGGCCATTCCCAACCAGGGTTGTCGCTAAGCAATGGCGCGGTAAGAAACAGCACTAAAAGGATACGCATCCCGTAGAACGAAAAGCGCTCCCACATTTCAGTAAAGAAGAGGACAAAAAGCCCAGCGGGATGCCCCAATACTTTGTCCTTAAACAGGCTTTCTATGTCGGTGTTCATCAGTTTTTGTTTTGGTTAAATATCTTTGATAAATTTAATTGGCTTTATTAAAATCTGGGTCTGCAAGTTCGTATGGCTCATTGTCATGGTCAATTTTGCGTTCGTTGTCTTCGGCACCATGTGTGAGACGTTTCAACGGTTTTAAAATTAAAATGAACAACATGCCAATAATAATTGTAAGTATGAAAATACCTAGAAACACGGTATACTCTCCAAAATTTGAAGCCGATTCCCCTACTATTCCTGCTACTTTACTTCCAAGACCTGTTGCAGCAAAATACACACCCATCATCAATGATGCGTATTTTATTGGCGATAATTTTGTGATAAATGACAATGCAACTGGAGAAAGACAAAGTTCTCCAATAGTATGGAAAAAATATGCCAATACTAACCATATCATGCTTGAAGTTCCTGATTGTTCGAATTGCATTGCAGCAAAAACCATAAACACAAATCCAAATCCCATAATAATAATCCCGACTGCCATTTTGAAAAGCGAAGATGCTTCTTTCCCCTTTAACTTTCTTTTTGCCCAAATGGATGCTACCAGAGTGGCAAATAAAATAATAAATCCTGCATTTAAACTTTGGAACATCACGGTTGGTATTTCCCAACCCAATAACATTCTATTGGTTTTTGTATCTGTATATAAATTCATCAAACCACCGGCCTGTTCAAATGCTCCCCAAAATACAATTACCATTATGAAGGATAACAATAGTACTAAAAATCGGTCTTTGAAAACTTGGGAATCTAAATCTTTGTAAATCATCATTAGCAATGCAGTAATGGCCGTTAAGAATATGAACAACAATCCATAAGGCCATCCTAATTCATACCATCCATATAATGAAACTCCGAGTAGTAGAATTGTAATTATTAATTGTTTTGATGAAATAAACAATTTTGAATATAATTTACCATAAGATATTTCATTGAAATCATCTTTGGTTGATATAAAATTACCAACTTCTTTCAAATATTTCTGTCCATAAATATAATTTATCAAACCCAATAACATAACAACTCCAGCAAGTCCAAAACCCGCGTGCCAGCCCCATTCAGCAACAACCAAACCTATAACAAGTGTAGCCAACATCGCCCCTGTATTTATGCCAATATAAAATATGCTAAATCCCTTATCTCTTCTTATATCACCTTCTTTATATAAACCTCCAACCATTGTTGAAATATTTGGTTTTAACAATCCTACTCCTAAAATTACCAAACCAAGACCAGTATAAAATGCCCAAGTATCAGTAAGGACAAGTACTCCGTGTCCTAAACATAAAATTATTGCACCCACAAGTACAGCTTTTTTCTGTCCAATGAGTTTATCAGCAATCATCCCTCCAGGAATTGACATAACGTAAACCAACATAGTATACCAGCCATACAATGCCAATGCTTCTTTTTCAGTCCAACCAAGTCCGATACCTCTGTCATCAGCTCCTAATGCGGAAGCCGTCATATACAATACAAGTAATGCTCTCATGCCATAATATGAGAAACGCTCCCACATTTCCGTTAAAAATAAAATATAAAGGCCTACCGGATGTCCAAATAGTTCTTTTTGCTTTTGGTATTGAAGTGCTTCTGACATAAAAATTGAATTAGGAGTTAGAGTTGATTTTTAGATATTTTATAGATTTTTCTTTATGAAATCGGTCATTAATGTATAAAGGTGCAAACGGGTATTACCGCCGTAAATTCCATGGTTTTTGTCTGGGTAAATTCTCCAATCAAATGGCTTATTTACTTGTACCAAAGCTTCAATTAAACGCATGGTGTTTTGAACGTGCACATTGTCATCAGCACTTCCGTGAACCAAAAGATATTTTCCTTTTAATTTATCAACGTGTGACAGCGGCGAATTCTCATCGTAACCAGTCGGGTTTTCCTGTGGTGTTTGCATATAACGTTCCGTATAAACGGAATCGTAAAATCTCCAACTTGTAACAGGAGCAACCGCAATAGCCATTTCAAAAGTATCAGCGCCTTGAAAAAGAGCGTTTGAAGACATAAAACCACCGTAGCTCCAGCCCCAAATTCCAGTTCGGGCTGCGTCAATATATGGCAACTCGCTTAGTTTTTTTGCAGCGGCTATTTGGTCTTCCAATTCATATTTACCCAATTCCTTTTGGGTCATTTTTTTGAAATCCCTTCCTTTAAAACCTGTTCCGCGGCCGTCAATGCACGCTATAATATAGCCGTCCTGCGCAAGCATTTGGTGCCAATAATCATTGCTTACCATCCATTTGTTTGCAACACTTTGCGAACCGGGACCAGAATATTGAAATAGAAAAAGTGGATATTGTTTGGTTTCATCAAAATCCAAAGGCTTTATCATATACATATTCAAATCTTCCCCATTAATGTTTATGGTTGAAAATTCTTTTGGGGAAATCTTATAGGATGCCAGTCGGTTTTTTAAGTCAGTGTTATTCTTTATTTCGCGAATTACCTTCCCTGTTTTGGCTTCATTAAGCGTGAATAAATAAGGCGTGCTAGTATCTGAAAAAGAACCTATATAATAGGTGAAATCTGCACTGAAATCGCCATCATTCGTTCCAGCTTTTTGGCTTAATCTAACTTTGTTTTTTCCAGAAGGAAGAATGGAATACACATCGCGATTGATGTTTCCGTTTTCTGTACTTTGGTAATAAACGCGCCCTGTGTTTTGGTCGAAGCCATAATATGCTGTTACTTCCCAAGGACCTTTCGTAACTTGATTTAATAGCTTTCCGTTTTTGTCGTACTGATAAATATGGTTCCATCCATCCTTTTCACTGGTCCAGAAAAAACTATTGTTATTTAGAAATTTTAAATTGTCAGTTACGTCAACATAGGCTTTATCTTTTTCCTGCAAAACCAATTTTGATGAATTACTGGCAGCATCCACAAAAACCAAATCAAGTATATCTTGGTGACGATTTGTTAGCTGAACGCTCAATATGTTATTGTCTTTCGTCCAAAGCAACCTTGGAATGTAGTAGCTGTTGTATTTTGAAAGATCAACTTCAGAAGTTTTTCCGCTGGCAAGATCATAAAGCTGCAAGGAAACTTTCGAGTTGTTTTCGCCAGCTTTTGGGTATTTAAAGGTATCTGCCGAAGGATAAAGTTCAGAGCCGTACAAATCCATGTTGAATTGTGGCACCTCGGTTTCATCAAATTTTATGTAGGCAAGTTTATCGCCATTTGTGCTCCACTCAAAAGCTCGGACAAAAGAAAATTCTTCTTCATAAACCCAATCCGTAATTCCGTTAATTGTTGAGTTCTTCTTTCCGTCAGTAGTTATTTGTTTGGTTTCCCCAGAATTTAAATCTTTTATGTAAAGATTGTTTTCAAAACCATATGCCATTTTGCTCCCATCATTGCTGAAAGTTGGCTCTTGTATTTTTTTGGTTGAAACGAGGCTGAAATCTTTCGTTTTTACGTCATAAACATAATAGGTTCCTAAAGAGGATCTGCGATAAATTTGCTGCATTTCCGTTGAAAAAAGAATTTTTGATTCATCTTCACTGAATTCATAGGAAATCACATAATCAATACCTTTTAAATCATTGCTGTTTAAAAGTGTTCGTACTTTTGCACCACTTTTATAATCGTAAACATCTATTGTAGAAACTTTATTCTGGCTATCATAGTTGAGCACAGAATATTCCTTTCCGTTGTTTAGCGATCTAAGTACATCAAGCCTTTCGGTTTTAAATAATGGAGAGCCGGGTTTCCAAATATCTTCTAAGGTTATGTTTTTTTGTTGGGCTGAAATTGAGGTAGATGCTGTTAAAAACAGCACTAAAAAAGATAGGGAGATTATTTTCTTCAAAGTGTTAAAATTTTAATATGCCAAGTTTACTAAAATTTTGTGAAAGCGGGGCGGTTTTTTTGTTAAATAAGCCTTTGAAATCTCATTTAAATGGAATAACAATTAGTTACAATGCCTTACAGATTGTACACAATTGACAACCCGTAAGCTGGCCCTTGGAAAATATTTCTTCCGCTTAATATATAGGAAAAATTCAATGCTGCGCCAAAGTTTTCCGAAAACGAACGGTAGAGCGTTCCACCCACTTTTTGATAATCAACACCCAACGCCCTAAAATCCTGTGGCGCAGGAGTTCCCCGATAATCAATACCACCAAAGGAGTGCTGATAGTCGTAAAACCCATCAAAATACCAATCACCCGCTGCCTTTCCAACTTTAAAAGTTACAGGAATACTATTTGGGGTTTCTTTAAATTTATATGAAAAACCACTTTGCAATGTTGCAAACCAACCAGAATTCAATTTGTAGTGAGCCATTGCACGGGTTTCAATAATCGTAGCTTGTTGGCCAATATCATTCAAACCGCCAACATTATAATTTGAAATTGGAGTTGAAAAACCTGCACCGAAGCTAAATTCGAGATTTCCATTTTCGGAAGTATTTTTAAAAAAGCGATATTTCAACATTGCTGAAATATCCTGAAAACTGCTCTCATCTCCACTACTTAAATACGGGAGTGATACGTTTATATCAAAATAATCAGTTATTCCATAGGCCACAAAAAAATTTATATAATATAAATCTCTCTCAAGATCCAGTTTTTCTTCTCCTGCAAAATATTTTTTTGGGTTCTCAAACCCGGATCCCAAAACCAAAGTTCCGTTATTATTTCCTTTATAAAAACCATCAATTTTTCCTTGCGCAAAACCGTATGAAAAAATGAAAAGCGAAAAAATGAGTGTGGTTATAGTTTTCATGGCAGACTTTTAAAAGGATTATTTACAATACATACGTAAATAAGCTCTTTTTG
Organism: uncultured Flavobacteriaceae bacterium; assembly: GCA_963716065.1. Classification (GTDB taxonomy): domain Bacteria; phylum Bacteroidota; class Bacteroidia; order Flavobacteriales; family Flavobacteriaceae; genus Aequorivita. Next base: position 2,737,551 of record OY970287.1, on the reverse strand, counting down.
GTCGACCGGAAAGAAAACAAATTACATTAATCCCGAATTAAAGGCATCGTAGTACAGCGAAGCAGTCCTTCCTGTTTTGAAATTTCGGAGTAAGGCACTTCTTCAACCGTAAAACCCTGTTTGCGAAGCCAAGTATTTAATCTTGTGAAGTTTTTTTCTGAAATAACAACGTCAGGTGAAATGGAAAATATGTTGCTGTTCATATTGTACATCTCATTTTTGGTAATATGAAAACAGTTCTCTTTCCCGAAGAAATTTACCAACCATTCATATTCTTCTTCAATCAAAAAACCTTCTTTGTGTATTATTGCTTTTCCTCTTCCTAAAGGCTGAAAACAACAATCTAAGTGAAGGGCATTTTCGTCGGCAACAGTGTTGCTTTTACGCAGATTGAAAGATTTCACTTTTTTGTGTGGGAATAATTCCTGAAGATGTTTCACTGCTTTTAGATTCGTGCGTGCGGTAATAAAACTTGGATAATCTTCTCCGTAATAGGCTCCAACGAAAATATAATCACCCCATGGCATTACATCGCCGCCTTCAATATGGGCATTTTCGGGGAATTCAATAATTTTTGAAGGATCGATTCTTTTAATAACGTGTTCTATGGCTTCAATTTCCATAGAGCGGTCTTCCAAAATGTTTGCAATTATAAATTTGTCTTCAATGACAAAAGCGATATCTCGTGAAAAAATTTGGTTGTAATCCTTTATAGAATCTGGTCGGTAAACCTTAACATCATACTTTTTGAAAACTTCTGCAACAGCGTCCATTTCTTTCACCATATCCTCATCTTTTGGATAGGTGCCGGCCTTTATATGTTCTGCCGACTTTGGATCGTAGGCATCCTCAAGCTTTGGTACTGGGCCGTTACTGTCTGCCCTACCCAGTACAACAGATCGCAATTTGGAGATTTCGTCGTTAATATTCAGATTGATCATATGGCAAATATAGAAAAAGCACCTCGAAATGGAAGTGCTTTTAAATGTATTAAAATCAGTAGTGTCCGATAAACATTTTTAAAAGCGGGATTTCCCTGACGGATTTCCCGCTTTATTTATATCTTGGTTTTTACCACAAAACTAGATATATGAACAAAAGTAAAAATTTTAGCGGACAGCCAATCATCAAACAACTTTTAAAGCTGGTTCCACATTCCTTGATTAGTCGGACAGCCTACAGGCACAAGAGTGACAGGTACTACAAGAGATTTAAAACCTACGACCACTTGGTGACGATGCTCTATGCCACCCTGAGCGGAGTGAGCTCCTTGCGTGAGCTTTCCACCATATTGCTTGCCTGCGAGGGCAGGATAGGACATTTGAACCTTAAACATTTTCCAAAGCGCAGCACCCTGTCAGACGCCAACAAGAAACGCAGTGCGCAGGTCTTTGCCAATATCTATTATAGCCTGTTCGAGCAATATAGAAGTTTTTTATCGGACAGCAGTCCGTCGTCACTGCCCGTAAGGCACTTAAAGATTGTTGATTCCAGTACCATCAGTCTATTCAGCGATATTCTAAGAGGTGTTGGGCGCAATCCCATCAATGGAAGGAAGAAGGGCGGCATTAAAATGCACACAATGATCAGCGCCCTGGAAGATGTCCCCAGTCTTGTCCGCTTTACCAGTGCTGCAACGCACGACCACACGTTCCTGAAAGAGCTCAACTTGGAAAAAGGTTCTTTTGTCGTTTTTGACAAGGCTTACAATGATTATGGACAGTTTGCACAATGGATAGATGAGGACATCTATTTTGTGACAAGACAAAAGGAAAACGCACGCTACACAGGCATTGAAGAGTTTGACCTGTCCGATGCCACAAGCGATGCCGTATTAAAGGATGAGCGTATCATAGTACAGAAAAACAACAGGGGCGTTGAACTCAGAAGAGTTGCCTACTGGGATGCAGATACGAACAAGGTCTTTGAGTTTATCTCCAACAACTTTCTTATCGGTCCGGATAAAATAGCTGCAATATATAAACACAGATGGCAGATAGAGACAATGTTCAAAAGGCTTAAGCAAAACTTTCCATTGAAGTACTTTTTGGGGGACAATCAAAATGCCATCGAAATACAGATCTGGTGCGGGCTCATCATCCAGCTGCTAATGCTGGTGGTCCAGCGCAGGACCAAACGAAGATGGGCATATTCAAATATGGTGTCAATGGTCAGGTTCCATTTAATGACCTACATCGATCTGTTTAAATTCCTCGAAAATCCCAATAAAAAATGGCTCGAACTGACAACTAAACCTCCAGATGAACAATTGAGCCTATTTTGACACACCCCTTGCTATTGGGTTTCAAAGTATTTGCAACGTTTTTATTGGGCACAAGCATTACTTTTGTCTAAATCCGTATTTTAGTCGGACAGTAATGTATTAAAATATAGTTTTTATCGTTTCTCGATAGGCACAAATGAACGAAGTTTTTCACCAATATAAATTTGCCTTGGTCGCCCTATAGGTTCCTTTTGAAGTCTCATCTCTCTCCACTGTGCAATCCAACCTGGCAAACGCCCAAGAGCGAACATTGGAGTGAACATTTCAACAGGAATGCCCAGTGCACGGTAAATTATACCAGAATAGAAATCTACGTTTGGATATAATTTTCTTTCTACGAAATATGGATCTTCCAAAGCTTCTTTTTCCAGCGCCTTTGCAATATCTAAAATGGGATCGTCTATTCCTAATTCGGCCAAAACATCATCTGCAGCTTTTTTGATGATTTTTGCCCGCGGGTCAAAGTTTTTATAAACTCTATGCCCAAAGCCCATCAAACGGAAAGGATCGTTCTTATCCTTGGCTTTTGCCATAAATTTTTTGGTATCACCTCCATCTGCTTGAATTTCCTCCAACATTTCTATAACAGCTTGATTGGCGCCACCGTGAAGTGGTCCCCAAAGTGCTGCAATACCAGCTGAAATGGAAACGAATAGGCCAGCGTGCGAAGAACCTACAATACGCACCGTTGAAGTTGAGCAGTTTTGCTCGTGATCTGCGTGCAAAATTAAAAGCTTATTTAAAGCATCGACAACATTCGGTTTTGATGTGTATTCCCCACTTGGTTTTTTAAACATCATTTTTACAAAATTCTCAACGTAACGAAGTGAATTGTCGCCATAATCAAGAGGCAACCCTAAACGTTTTCTATAAGTCCATGCTGTTAATACAGGAAATTTAGCAAGAATTTTTACAATGGCTTTATACATATCTTCTTCGCTGTCAACATTAACGGAAGAAGGGTTAAAAGCAACCAATGCAGAAGTCAAAGATGAAAGCACGCCCATTGGGTGTGCAGACTTTGGAAAGCCATCCAAAATTTTCTTTACATCCTCATCAACGTGAGACTGGGCTTTTATATCATTATGAAATTTTTCAAGCTGTTCTTCAGTAGGCAATTCCCCAAAAATAAGAAGATAGCAAACTTCCAAAAAGCGTCCTTTTTCGGCTAGTTCCTCAATAGAATATCCTCTATAACGAAGAATACCTTTTTCGCCATCCAAAAAAGTAATGGCGCTTTCGCAAGAACCGGTATTTTTATATCCCGGATCTAAAGTGACTACACTGTCGGTAACACTCCGAAGGTTTTTTATATCTATTCCTAATTCATTTTCAGTTCCTTCCACAATGGGAAACTCATATTTTTTACCATCTATTTCGAGGGTCGCCGTCTTTGCCATAAAATATTGTGTGTTTTTTAATTTATCAGAACCGCTAATTTACAAAAATTCAATCAATTTTTTTAACATACTTCACTTATCTTAGGTTAAATTATCCTTAAATGATAGGTCATACAGCGATTTTTGAACATAAAAAAAACCCTGCAAATTGCAGGGTTTTAAAATCATTAATTTTAAACTTATATTTTGAAAGCATTTCGCTGTGGAAAATAGGCTACCTCACCCAATTCCTCCTCTATTCGAAGCAGTTGGTTGTATTTTGCCATACGATCGCTTCTGGAAGCGGATCCTGTTTTTATTTGACCGCAATTAAGAGCTACTGCCAAATCTGCAATCGTGTTATCTTCTGTTTCCCCGCTCCTATGACTCATTACTGAAGTATAGCCCGCACTGTGCGCCAAATTTACCGCGGCAATGGTTTCAGTAAGTGTACCGATTTGATTTACTTTTACAAGAATTGAATTGGCTATTTTTTCAGAAATACCTTTTGAAAGTCTTTCTACATTTGTTACAAACAAATCGTCACCTACCAATTGTACTTTATCGCCAATCTTTTCGGTTAAATATTTCCAGCCTTCCCAATCGTTTTCGTCCATTCCATCCTCAATTGAAATGATTGGATATTTTTTGCACAATTCAGCTAAATAATCTGCCTGTTCTTTTGAAGTGCGCACTTTTCCTTTATCGCCTTCAAATTTCGTGTAATCGTATTTTTTCTTTACATAAAATTCCGCGGCAGCACAATCCAATGCTATCATTACGTCATCACCCAATTTGTAGCCAGCTTTTTTCGTCGCTTTTGCGATTGTATCCAAAGCATCTTCAGTTCCATTCAATGTTGGAGCGAAACCACCTTCATCGCCAACAGCAGTACTTAAACCTCTATCGTGAAGCACTTTTTTTAGATTATGAAAAATCTCGGAACCCATTTGCATTGCGTGGGTGAAGCTTTTCGCCTTTACTGGAATGACCATAAATTCCTGAAAAGCAATTGGTGCATCACTATGAGAACCGCCGTTAATAATATTCATCATTGGTACGGGAAGCGTTTTCGCACTCACACCGCCAACGTAACGGTACAAAGGCATTCCAAGTTCATTGGCAGCAGCTTTTGCAGCAGCTAAGGAAACGCCCAAAATAGCATTTGCTCCAAGTTGCGATTTGTTTTTGGTACCGTCCAAAGCGATCATTGTTTTATCAATAAACTCTTGTTCAAAAACAGAAATTCCTAATAGAGTGCCTGCAATTTTTCCATTTATGTTTTCAACAGCTTTCAATACGCCTTTGCCCATATATGCTTTTCCGCCGTCACGAAGTTCAACGGCTTCATGCTCGCCGGTTGATGCTCCAGAAGGAACAGCAGCGCGGCCCATAAAACCGTGTTCGGTAATTACGTCAACTTCAATAGTTGGATTTCCTCTTGAATCGAAAATTTGGCGGGCTTTGATGTCTATGATAATGCTCATTGTTGAAAAGTTAATAGTTATTGGTTAATAAGTTATTTGAAAAGACCTAACAGGTTTTTAAAAACCTGTTAGGTCTAAATAATTTAAGCGGTTTGTAATTTATGTTTTTCTATACTTTCTATAAACTGGTCAAAAAGATACGAAGCATCGTGCGGCCCAGGGCTGGCTTCGGGATGGTATTGTACGGAAAAAGCTGGTTTGTTTTTCAGTCGAATTCCCGCCGCAGTATGGTCGTTTAAATGTTCGTGCGTTATTTCAATATTTGGATTTGCTTCCGCTTCTTCCCTATTTATTGCAAAACCGTGATTTTGGGAAGTGATTTCACCTTTCCCAGAAATTAAATTCATAACTGGATGATTAATTCCGCGGTGGCCATTGTGCATTTTATAGGTGGAAATTCCGTTTGCAAGAGCTAAAACTTGATGCCCCAAACAGATTCCGAACATTGGAAGTTCCTTTTCCAAAATTTCCTTTACAACTTGAATTGCGCTACTCAATGGCTGGGATCACCAAGGGACCATTTGAGATAAAATAACCGTCCGGGTTAAAAGCTTCCATTTCTGAAAAAGTTGCGTTGTACGGAAACACTTTTATATAACAATCCCGTTTGTCAAGATTTCGGAGAATGTTTTTCTTTATTCCTAAATCCAATGCTGAGATTTTATATTTTGCATTTTCTCTTCCGAAGAAATAAGGCTCTTTGGTCGAAACTTTTGAAGCAAGCTCCAAACCATTCATATGTGGAGTTTCAGCTAGTTGTTTTTTTAATCCTTCAATATTATCAACTTCAGTTGAAATAACTGCATTCATTGCGCCATTGTCGCGAATGTAGCTAACCAATGCGCGCGTATCTACATCGCTTATGGCAAGCAGATTGTTTTCATTTAAGAAATTCTCAAGTGAATCATCCGCCGCATCGCGAGAATAATGGTAACTGAAATTGCGCACCACCAAACCTGCAATTTTTATTCCTTCAGATTCTACTTCATCTTTATTAACACCGTAATTCCCAATATGGGCATTCGTAGCGACCATAATCTGTCCGAAATAAGATGGGTCTGTAAAAATTTCCTGGTAACCGGTCATTCCTGTATTGAAACAAACCTCACCGAAGGCCGAACCCTCTTTGTTTCCAACCGCTTTTCCGTAGAAAATGGTTCCGTCTGCCAATAAAATAAGTGCTTTTTTTCTTGTTTGGTATTTCATGCTTTGGATGCTATTGTTCCTTTTGATACTATGGATTCTATTGCTTTTTACTTCCGTCTTCTGACTTCAGTCTTCCGTCTTTTAAAATTCTATGCAAAAATAGTATAAAAAAAGGGATAAACGAAAACGCTTATCCCTTTGTTAGTTAGTTCTGATAACTTACACTTCAAAGTCAAATATTCAGCATTATTGCTTTATAAACTTTTTAGTAACCGATCCTGTTTCAGTTTCTATTTTTATGAAATAGATTCCGCTGGTAAGGTTTGATACATTGATATTATTTTCAGTTTTGGTAGTTTCTATTTTTTGTCCAATTGAATTGTAAATGCCGTAATTATAATCATCGGCTTGTGTTTTAATATGCAGATATTGTGAAGTTGGGTTTGGATAGATTTCAAACCCAACTTTTGAAAAATCTTCTGCTGAAAGTGTTTCTGGCGTGAATCTATAGACCGTTCCGTTTGGAATATCCCCAATTAATGATTCTCCATCAAATTCATCCCCCGGTTGGGTAATATGAACTGTTGGATTTTCTGGGCTACCTTCTAAAACGTAGGCCGTTTCCACCACAGTACCAGAACCTGTATTAATTTTAGGAGCAAATGCAACTAATGGCCCAGGAAAATCTTCATAAGATTCAAAGGGATTGTTTATTTGGCTGGGACCGTACCTATATTCTAAAATATTGGATCCTTCATAAAACCAAACTTGGAAATTAATATAATCACTTACTGTGGTATCATCAAAAAATCCCACATTCTTCCATTCTATAATGGTAATAAAATTTCCTACAGTTCCAAAAGTTTTATATGATATTGGCGAAACGGAAATTCCCATAATATAACCCAAATCTACAAGATCCTGAGCAATTGGATACAACAAGCCAACGCCACTTCCATTGCCTGATTGAGTTGTTGATACGCCGCCACCCAAACCGTCCTCATAAATATAGATGGTGTTTATAAAAGTTGATCCTACCTTAAAATTGAAGCCGAGCGGAATGGTATACGCTGGATCATCCCAGATTTCTCCATTATTTAGAGATGTGCTTCCAACTAAGTTTTGATAGGCACTATTTTCTGTTTCAAATTGATAAACGCTCTGCGCATTCATAAAAATTCCAAAAAACAGAAACACGGGTAATAGTAATTTCTTTATCATAATTTTCAAAATTTTAATTTTTAAATCCTTATTTTATAGCACACAAATGTGATTTAAAAATCATTACTGTCCGACTAAAATACGGATTTAGACAAAAGTAATGCTTGCGCCCAATAAAAACGTTGCAAATACTTTGAAACCCAATAGCAAGGGGTGTGTCAAAATAGGCTCAATTGTTCATCTGGAGGTTTAGTTGTCAGTTCGAGCCATTTTTTATTGGGATTTTCGAGGAATTTAAACAGATCGATGTAGGTCATTAAATGGAACCTGACCATTGACACCATATTTGAATATGCCCATCTTCGTTTGGTCCTGCGCTGGACCACCAGCATTAGCAGCTGGATGATGAGCCCGCACCAGATCTGTATTTCGATGGCATTTTGATTGTCCCCCAAAAAGTACTTCAATGGAAAGTTTTGCTTAAGCCTTTTGAACATTGTCTCTATCTGCCATCTGTGTTTATATATTGCAGCTATTTTATCCGGACCGATAAGAAAGTTGTTGGAGATAAACTCAAAGACCTTGTTCGTATCTGCATCCCAGTAGGCAACTCTTCTGAGTTCAACGCCCCTGTTGTTTTTCTGTACTATGATACGCTCATCCTTTAATACGGCATCGCTTGTGGCATCGGACAGGTCAAACTCTTCAATGCCTGTGTAGCGTGCGTTTTCCTTTTGTCTTGTCACAAAATAGATGTCCTCATCTATCCATTGTGCAAACTGTCCATAATCATTGTAGGCCTTGTCAAAAACGACAAAAGAACCTTTTTCCAAGTTGAGCTCTTTCAGGAACGTGTGGTCGTGCGTTGCAGCACTGGTAAAGCGGACAAGACTGGGGACATCTTCCAGGGCGCTGATCATTGTGTGCATTTTAATGCCGCCCTTCTTCCTTCCATTGATGGGATTGCGCCCAACACCTCTTAGAATATCGCTGAATAGACTGATGGTACTGGAATCAACAATCTTTAAGTGCCTTACGGGCAGTGACGACGGACTGCTGTCCGATAAAAAACTTCTATATTGCTCGAACAGGCTATAATAGATATTGGCAAAGACCTGCGCACTGCGTTTCTTGTTGGCGTCTGACAGGGTGCTGCGCTTTGGAAAATGTTTAAGGTTCAAATGTCCTATCCTGCCCTCGCAGGCAAGCAATATGGTGGAAAGCTCACGCAAGGAGCTCACTCCGCTCAGGGTGGCATAGAGCATCGTCACCAAGTGGTCGTAGGTTTTAAATCTCTTGTAGTACCTGTCACTCTTGTGCCTGTAGGCTGTCCGACTAATCAAGGAATGTGGAACCAGCTTTAAAAGTTGTTTGATGATTGGCTGTCCGCTAAAATTTTTACTTTTGTTCATATATCTAGTTTTGTGGTAAAAACCAAGATATAAATAAAGCGGGAAATCCGTCAGGGAAATCCCGCTTTTAAAAATGTTTATCGGACACTACTGTTTCTTTATCATAATTTTCAAAATTTTAATTTTTAAATCCTTATTTTATAGCACACAAATGTGATTTAAAAATATAGAGGTCATTTAAACTTTTTATTTTTCATTTTCTTTAGTAATATTACCATAAATGATAGATAGTTTAAGCCCAACCAACTTGCAATGGTCGTATCAAACCTGTTCAGTAGAGATCGGTAACTGTCCATCCAGGCGTTCGTCCGCTCAATGACATATCTTTTGTCATATAGTTCTTGGTCAAAATATTCGTCCCTATCGGTATTCCCATTGCGCTTGTTGAAACACACATTGGCATTGATCTCTTTTTTCTCACAAGAGTTTCTAAAGTCTTTTGAATCAAACCCGGCATCTGCGTTGAGGAACAGGCCTTCCACAGTAATATTGGCCTGTTCGAGTGTTGCCGTGACCACCTCGAACTGTACCTCTATGTTGTACAGGTCGTTATGGTTGCCTGCCAGCGGTTCTGACATGGCTATTGGCAGTCCCTGCCTATCGCTCAAATATAGGGCGTTTGTGGTCTTGCGCTTTTTCCGCCCTTGGTATGCTACTTCTTCACCGCCCCTTATCGCAGGTGTGTGGCTACCGTCCAGGTCAACACTTGAAAGGTCCAGTTCTGATCTGTGCCTATCGAGGATACCTATCCAGCAAGTCTTCCAAACTCCGGTAACGCACCATTTTCTATAATGGTAATAGACCGATTCCCAGCTTAATGTCTTTTCCTTGAAGAACACCTCTGTGGGCAATTGATGCCACTGCACGCCTGTTTTCAGCTTGTAGAGAATTGCGTTGACGATCTCGACCAACGGAACAGTTGGGGGAAAACCTCTTTTTGGCAGTGGCAGGTATGGGACAATTTCCATTTCTATTGTATCTTTGTCGAGTACCGAGTACATATGGGGTTGTGATTTAGTTATTTATGTTTCGCAACACAAATATCCACAACCCTTTTTATTTTTTCAAAAAAAGTTTAAATCACTTCATTTGCTAAATTCAATTAACAAGTGCAACAATTGGATTTAAATTTAGTTAAAAATACTTCGTTTGGAGTTTTATATCCCAATAGTTTTCTTGGCCTACTGTTTAACTTACTGATAATCATATTGATTGTTCTGTGTTCTATGGTATTAAAATCTGTTTTCTTTGGCAAGTATTGCCTGATTAGCTTGTTGCTGTACTCGTTAAGCCCTCTTTGCCAGGGCGAATAAGGGTCTGCAAAGAAAAAATCCGCATCCAGTTTTCGAGCTATTTTTTGGTGTTCTGTAAATTCCTTTCCATTATCTGAGGTTATGGTCCTTACCAGTTCTTTGAAAGGGGAAAGGAGGTTTATCATCTGCTTTTTGATGGATGCTGCTTTTGTACCATCGGTCTTGGCCATCAGTTCGAATTGGCTTTTGCGCTCGGTCAGGGTCACTATGGCCGATTTATGGTTTTGGCCAATGATGGTGTCGACCTCCCAATCCCCAAAACGCCCCTTTGCATCCACTATTTCGGGACGTTGGCCTATCATAACCCGGTTGGGTATCTGTCCCCTTTGGTGTTTTCTGCTCAATCGCTTTTTTCGCCACCTTCGGGCGGTGCGCAGATGCTTGTACAAAGGCCTCCCTCTGCCTGGTCCTGGTAAATGTACTGATAGATACGCTCGGTACTGACCATAGGAATCCCTTCCAGATCGCACCTTCCCTTTATCTGCTCAGGGAACCACTGCTCTTGGGTAAGCTTTTTGTCTATATAGTACCGCATACCGTCATCAAAGACACGGTGCTTATAAGCTTCTTTCTTGCGTTCGTTGCTTGCCATAATGGCATAATTGGCATTGTAGCTCCGCTTTTTTCCATTTCGGTTCAGCTCTCTGCTTATGGTGCTTTTATCCACACCAAGCTCTTTGGCAATTCTTGTTTGGCTAAAACCTGCTTTCAGATAACTCTCAATTTGGTATCTTTGAGAGTCGATTAATTGGTTATAATTCATCGGCATCCAGTTTTTATAAAGATGGGAAAATTAATTTTCCCATCTTTTTCAACTGTTGCACTTATTGTTTGAACTTAGTTTTTTTGAATAGTTGAAAAAAAGTTTTTTTATAATTGTTATTACCGTAATTTGCAATTATTCAGACAAGAAAAGCACAAAAAAGGGATAAACGAAAACGCTTATCCCTTTGTTATTTATTTGAAATGAAATCACTTTTTATTTGAAATGAAATCACTTTTTATTTGAATTCAGATTGAAGCCTAAATTAATTTGCGCCATCAAAGGCCAGAAGCCAGCATTTCCATCAATATCAAAATAAAACTGTGGCCCAAAATCGAACAATAGATGAAAATTACCATATGCCCGTTGGATTCCCAAGTTGGCCTACCGCAAAATCAGTATCTGATTTTCTTAATACATTGTTGGTAATCGAAGGACCTCTCGTTATTATCCTCGCTGATATAAAACTGCCAGAATTGCCAGAAACATTTTTACCTTTTTCAACTCTTCTTTTGAAATTATAAAACTGTTTGAACTGTAGATCCAAAAACGGTGCGATAATATATATGATTCCGTTTTCTTCGCCGTAAGTTAATTCTGGATATGCACCATTAAACCCAACTCCAAAATTTGTTGAAAAAGTGCCATTTTTAGAAACGGGTAATTCAAGTTCCACTCCCGGATTTATAAAATTGACCCGCCAAACTTTTTGGGTTGAAATTTCTTCCTGCCCCTGAACCACGAGGGTTGTAAGAAATAAAAATATAATTATTAAATTTTTCATTAGTTTATTTTTAAAATTTTATTCCAAAAGAAGCTCCAAAGCTTGTAACCTCATAATATCCTTTTTCATCCACAAACACAGCTTCCTTAAATTTTTTAAAAATTTCCAGTACATACTGTACCTCTTCATCCTCTCCTAAAGTTATTCCTGCTCCAATTTTTACAGGACGTCCTTCTACGAAAACATCTCCAATGTTTAAATTTTTCCCCATTTGCAGAAATACAAATGGGGAATTATCAAATCCGTGTTCGTTAAAATAAATTCGCAAATCACCAACAACTGGCATTGACCAAAATGTCCTATTTACATTCCAATCAATTCCCAAACCCGTAGATAAGGAAATATAGTCGAACAAAAAGAGCCCGTGAAGAGTAGTCATTTCAACAGCCAATCCTTTCTGTATTTTGTCTTCGCCTTGATTTCCGAAACGGCTGTCGTAATTTCCATTGATGCCAATTGTTGTTATTGAGACGAAGTTTTGGCCACCAACTTTCTTTGTCTTTTGATTGTTGTGAAAATGATGTAAGGGAAAATAAAAAGATTATTATAAAAATTTTCATTTATTTTTAATTCAACCCAACTTCTATTTTACTTCCGTGCCACACTCCATTTCTTTTTGCCACTCCATACATTTTCACTTTCATAGATTTTGGTAATATCAACTGACCAGCACCCCCAGAATATGAAAATTTATTATTATTTCCATTAAAACTTATACCAACTTGTGCAGCTCCATCGAAGTCAAAAGTTTTCTCTTGATTTGAACAATTTGAGCAGTTTGAATAATAAGATTTTTGCACTAAAAGTTTTCCGTAACCTGGATGATTTGAAATTAGAGTAATATTTTTGGGAGGCTCAAATCCACTATTATTTGTTAAATTTTTAAGTTGTTCTTTAACGTTTTTATATAGTTCTTTCCAAAATAATTTGTTCAGATTATCACTTGTCAATTGCTTCTCCCCTAAACTAATTGCCCAATCCACACTATTGGTATTTCCAAAAGCTTCGATTATTAAGTCGTCCCAAAACACTCTTGGATAAACATTTGTACTAATAAAAGTTTCAGAGTTAGCAAAAATAAATGGTGCATTTCCATTTGGATAATTCCAAATAGAAGTTTTCACATTATACCGAATATTCATTGGCTTATATGCATACCTAAGTTCAGTTTGGTCAATTTGAGTCAATTTTGGTTGCAATATAGGCGTATAATCGTATTCAAATTGAGCCATCTCAATACCTGCGGCGACCACATCTGTATCTTCTTGTCTCCATATACCTGTCCATCCTTTCTTTTGATGTTTTACTTTTGCACCGATGTGATAAACTAAATAATAATTATAATTAAAAACTTTAGTTTTTACTCTTCTATCACTTTCGTATTTATCTATACATATTTTATTAGTTCCAAAAAGAGTTCCAAATAATCCATTACGACTGTCGCAAACACTTAAATTATCCAGATAAGGTTGTAACCCATCCAATGGCTGTGTTTGGCCGCCGCCAGTGCCGCCGCCGCCGCCAGTGCCACCTCCGCCTCCCCCTCCAGGAGCACATCTATTTTGACTATATGGATCTGTACTGCAACGAGCTATGAAGTAAAATAAAGTGCCATTTTCCAAGATTGTCTCTCCAGTATTAGGGATATCATTTTCAATGGCTTGACGGGCTCCTTCATCCGTAGGCACTAATAAATCTTTTGAAATATTTTTACTTCCAAATATTGGTCAAGCACGCTAAAATTATCTACAGTCGCGTAAAAAAGCCCAACATCTGTATATTTATAAATTGTATTACCTACTTGTATTTCTGCCTGTTCATTTAAGAAAGCAGAAAAAGCTTCATCACCAATAATTTCTTCTAAATCGTCGATATCGTCATAAATATCTCCCTCAGTTCTATTAAGATCAAATTCAGTTGATAGTCGTTGAGCTCTTTTTTGATATCTCTCTAAAACTTTTTCTTCATTGGATTGTGTAGCAGGAATTCTCAAGGACGAGAAGTCATTGTTATAGAATTTATTAACGTAGCTATAAATTTCATCATTAGATTCATCAGCATATTTTTTGAAAGTTTCCACAAATACTTCTTTGCTTGGGAAATACATCCTACCGTCAACAACCTTTATTTCGTTGCCTAGCTCATTTTCAATTTTGGTATCTTCCTTAAGATAATCCTGTTCACAAGAAGTTATTAATACAGTTAGTAGTGATAATAGAATTCTGCTTAAATAAAGCTTCCTGTTAACACATTTTAATATTAATAAGTTTTTCATTTTTTTACAATTAATTATTAGCGCGCAAAAATGAGTTTAAAAAATGAATAATAGCTATTTTTTATTAAGAATATTTTTAACTAAACTATAAGCCAAAATTTATCGATTTATAATTTTTAAAAAAATCAATATTAGTTTTTTCCAATACTTCTATTTTTTGGAAGCATAATCTACTGCACAGATAGGGAACATTGATTTTATCCTGTGAATTGAAAATAATTAATGAAGAAATTTAAAAATATTTTTGGGTAAAATTATTATAGTAATTCGCAAGTACTGTAATAACAAAGGGATAAACGAAAACGCTTATCCCTTTGTTATTTAATGAATTCAAATTCATTTATTCTTCTTCTTTCTTCGCTTCTTTTTCAGCTTTTGCTGGAGCGGCTTTTGCAGCAGGTGCAGCAGCGGCAGCTTCAGTTCCGGTTCCTGCTCCACGACGACTTCTACGAGTAGATTTCTTCTTTGTAGCTTTGCCAGCGTTGTAAATTTCGTTGAAATCCACAAGCTCAATCATTGCCATATCAGCGTTATCACCTAAACGATTACCCAATTTAATGATTCGGGTGTAACCTCCTGGACGGTCACCAACTTTTGGCGCAACAGTTCTGAAAAGTTCTGCAACTGCTTCTTTTTGACGCAACTTTGCAAAAACCAAACGACAATTCTGCGTAGTGTCTTCCTTAGATTTTGTTACCAATGGCTCCACAAATTGTTTCAACGCTTTTGCTTTTGCAACGGTTGTGTTGATACGTTTGTGCTCCACAAGTGAACAAGCCATGTTTGCCAACATTGAATGTCTGTGGGCAGTTTTTCTTCCTAAGTGATTTATTTTTTTTCCGTGTCTCATGACATTTTTGTTTTCATCATCTTGCTACAAGATCCGTTCATCGGAGAGCAAATTATGATGGGTTAAATTAATTTTAGATTTACGATTTTAGATTTACGATTTCAGAATTCTAAAATCGTAAATCTTCAATCTAAAATCCTCTAGTCTTTATCTAATTTATATTTTGCAAGGTCCATTCCGAAGTTTAGTCCTTTCACGTTTACAAGCTCTTCAAGCTCCGTAAGCGATTTTTTACCAAAGTTTCGGAATTTCATCAAGTCATTTTTATTGAAAGAAACAAGATCTCCCAATGTATCAACTTCTGCAGCTTTCAAACAGTTTAGTGCACGAACCGAAAGGTCCATATCTACTAATTTTGTTTTAAGCAACTGACGCATGTGAAGGGATTCTTCATCATAAGTTTCAGTTTGTGCAATTTCATCTGCCTCCAAAGTAATACGCTCATCGCTGAACAACATAAAGTGGTGGATCAATGTTTTTGCAGCTTCGGTCAGTGCATCTTTTGGATGAATAGATCCGTCTGTAACGATTTCGAAAACCAATTTTTCGTAATCGGTCTTTTGCTCTACACGGAAGTTTTCAATACTGTACTTCACATTTTTAATTGGAGTGTAGATAGAATCTGTAAAGATTGTTCCCAAGGGAGCGTTCGCTTTTTTGTTCTTCTTCAGCAGGAACATAACCGCGACCTTTTTCGATAGTGATTTCGAAATTAAGATTCACTTTTGGGTCCATATTGCAAAGAACCAATTCTGGATTCAAAACTTGGAAACCTGAAATGAATTTTTGAAAATCCCCTGCAGTTAGTTGATCCTTTCCAGAAACTGAAATAGTAACGGTTTCGTTGTCTATTTCATCAATCTGTCTTTTAAAACGAACTTGCTTAAGGTTCAAAATAATTTCGGTAACATCTTCCACTACTCCTGCGATGGTTGAAAATTCGTGATCCACGCCTTCGATGCGAACCGAAGTGATGGCGAATCCTTCCAATGAGGAAAGTAATACGCGTCTTAATGCGTTACCAACTGTAAGTCCGTAACCTGGTTCCAAAGGACGAAATTCAAATTTCCCTTCGAAATCAGTGGAGTTCACCATTATAACTTTATCAGGCTTCTGAAAACTAAATACTGCCATTTTTTTCTTCGTTTTAATTGTTATTTAGTTGCGCGGTTTAAAAGTTTGAAGAACACTATAAACCCTTTGGCCAAATACCAATATGATTATTTTATTATTTAGAATATAATTCGACGATAAACTGCTCGTTTATGTTTTCTGGGATTTGAAGACGAGAAGGGACAGCAACAAAAGTTCCTTCCTTTTTATCGCCATTCCAAGTGATCCACTCGTAAACATGACTTGCATTTGCCAACGAATCGTTGATTGCGCTAAGAGATTTTGACTTCTCTCTAACGGCCACTACATCTCCAGCTTTCAACTGGTATGATGGAATGTTTACTTTTTCACCATTAACGGTTATATGACGGTGAGAAACCAATTGTCTAGCACCAGAGCGACTTGGGGAAATCCCCATACGGTACACTACGTTGTCTAAACGAGACTCACACAATTGAAGCAATACTTGACCTGTAATTCCAGGTGCAGCAGTTGCTTTTTTGAACATATTTCTGAACTGACGCTCTAAAATACCATAGGTATATTTCGCTTTTTGCTTCTCCATCAACTGGATTGCATATTCAGATTTTTTACCACGACGACGTGCGTTACCGTGTTGCCCAGGAGGGTAGTTTCTCTTTTCGAAAGACTTATCGTCTCCGAAGATTGCTTCCCCGAACTTACGGGCGATTTTAGTTTTTGGACCAGTATATCTTGCCATTTCTTGGTTTTAATTTTGAAGGAAAACTAAATTAAGGTCTTATTCTTATCCTTTAGTTTCTATCTACCTTCAGTTGATATTTATTTTAGATGTACGATTTTAGATGTACGATTAAATCTAAAATCGTACATCTAAAATCGAAAATTATTAAACTCTTCTTCTTTTAGGAGGACGGCATCCGTTGTGCGGCATTGGTGTAACGTCGATAATTTCGGTTACTTCAATTCCTGCATTGTGGATGGAACGTATTGCAGATTCTCTACCGTTTCCTGGCCTTTTACGTAAACTTTTACTTTACGCAATCCGGCGTCGTGTGCAACTTTTGCGCAATCTTCTGATGCCAATTGAGCTGCATAAGGAGTATTTTTCTTTGATCCACGGAAGCCCATTTTACCGGCTGAGGACCAAGAGATAACATCTCCACCTTTGTTTGTCAACGAAATGATAATGTTGTTGAAGGAAGCATTAATGTGTGCTTCTCCAGTTGAGTCAACAATAACCTTACGTTTCTTAACTGTTTTTGTAGTTTTTTGAGTTGTCTTTGCCATAACGTTAGGTTTTATTTAGTTGCTTTTTTCTTGTTAGCAACAGTTTTACGTTTTCCTTTTCTAGTACGAGAGTTATTCTTTGTACGTTGTCCTCTTAGTGGAAGACCCGATCTGTGACGAATACCTCTGTAACAACCAATATCCATTAAGCGCTTAATGCTTAATTGAACTTCACTACGTAATTCACCTTCGATTTTGAAAGACCCTACAGCGTCACGAATAGCTCCGATTTCATCATCGTTCCATTCGCTTACTTTTTTGTCTTCGTCAACCTCGGCTTTTTTCAGAATATCTTGGGCACGGCTCTTGCCAATTCCGAAGATATACGTTAACGCGATTACACCCCTTTTTTGCTTAGGAATATCTACACCTGCAATTCTTGCCATAACTTATCCTTGTCTTTGTTTGAACTTTGGGTTCTTTTTGTTAATTACATATAATCTGCCTTTTCTGCGAACAATTTTGCAGTCGGCACTTCTTTTCTTTACGGATGCTCTAACTTTCATCTGTCTCTTGTTTATTTAGTGTTCAATGAACCGTAAGGTCCGTTGTATTAATATCTGTATGTTATTCTTGCCTTACTTAAATCATAAGGGCTCATTTCCAGTTTCACTTTGTCTCCTGGCAACAATTTAATGTAGTGCATTCGCATTTTACCAGAAATGTGTGCGGTAACTACGTGACCGTTTTCCAATTCAACACGGAACATTGCGTTTGATAGTGCTTCCACTATACTTCCATCTTGTTCTATTGCGCTTTGTTTTGCCATAATTATGCTACTGCCTTTCTGTTTTTACCGCTTTTCATCAAGCCATCATAATGACGGTTTAATAAATACGAATTTACTTGTTGCATTGTATCGATTGCCACACCCACCATAATCAATAGTGAAGTACCACCGTAGAACAATGCCCATCCTTGCTGAATTCCTAAAAGCTTCACCGCAAATGCTGGTGCAATAGCGATTAATGCTAGAAATATAGAACCAGGTAAAGTTATTTGTGACATTATACGATCCAAATATTCAGCAGTTTGCGATCCTGGTTTAATACCTGGAATGAAACCACCACTGCGCTTAAGATCATCAGCCATTTTATTGGTTGGAACTGTAATAGCAGTATAGAAATATGTGAATATGATAATTAATATTGCAAATACAACATTGTACCACAATCCAAATATATCACTGAACGTAGCCTGAATACTCTGTGAAAAATCACTGTCAGAAAGACTTGCAACTGCTGATGGCACAAACATAATTGCCTGAGCAAAGATGATTGGCATTACCCCAGAAGCATTCAACTTTAATGGAATGAACTGGCGTGCTCCAAAAATATTCTTCTCAAAACCACCAGTAGCAGTTCTTCTAGCATATTGAACAGGAATCTTACGCACAGCCATTACCAACATAATTGAAAGTAGGATAATAACAAACCAGATAACCAATTCAATAAGTATCATAATCAAACCACCGTTTGATTCAATAACTCTCGAAACAAATTCCTGTGCAAATGATTGTGGCAAACGTGCAATGATACCAACCATAATAAGTATGGAAATACCATTACCAATTCCTTTGTCGGTGATTTTTTCACCCAACCACATTGCGAATATTGTTCCTGTTACTAGTATAATTACTGAAGAAAAATAGAACATAAAACTCTGTCCCATTATAAAAGCCTCGGCCGGAACTCCCATTGCTGGAAGACCTGCAAGATAACTTGGTGCCTGCACCAAACAAATACCGATGGTTAACCAACGGGTAATCTGATTGATTTTCTTACGTCCACTCTCGCCTTCTTTCTGTAATTTCTGAAGATAAGGAACGGCAATCTGCATCAATTGCACAACAATAGAAGCAGAAATGTATGGCATAATACCCAATGCAAAAACAGAAGCGTTGGCAAAAGCCCCTCCTGTAAATGCGTTTAGCAATCCGCCAATACCACCTGCGTCAAATTGACCTGCAAAATTCGCCAACATATCTGCATCAATCCCAGGAAGTACTACTTGCGCACCAAAACGGTACACCAATAACATTCCAAGAGTAAGCAGAATGCGATTACGCAACTCCTCTATTTTCCAAACATTTTTTAAGGTATCGATAAATTTCATCCTTAGCTGTTGTTACAATGTTACTACTTCACCTCCGGCCGCTTCAATAGCTTCCTTTGCCGAGGCAGTGAACTTGTGTGCAGATACCTTTATTTTTGCTTTTATTTCGCCTCTTCCTAAAATCTTCACCATTTCGTTTTTACCAGCAAGACCCAAACCTACTAAGGTTTCGAAGTCAACGGTATCGTTAATTTTCTTGTCGTCAATCAATTGTTGCAAAGTATCAATATTGATTCCTTTGTACTCTTTACGGTTGATGTTTGTAAATCCAAACTTAGGAACACGACGTTGTAGGGGCATTTGCCCACCTTCAAATCCAACTTTCTTGGAATAACCTGAACGTGATTTTGCTCCTTTATGTCCGCGGGTGGCAGTACCACCTTTACCCGAACCTTGTCCGCGACCTACTCGCTTGCCTTGATTTTTTACCGACCCAGGAGCCGGTTGTAAGTTACTTAAATCCATTTATCGTGTTTCTTATTTGGTTTCAACAGAAACCAAGTGATTAACTTTATTGATCATACCAAGAATGTTTGGCGTATCTTCATGCTCAACTGTTTGGTTCATCTTGTGAAGACCCAAAGATTCCATGATTCTTTTTTGGTTTTTTGGACGTTTAATAACGCTCTTTACCTTTGTTACTTTAATTTTTGCCATCGCTCTGATATTTATCCTTTGAATACTTTTTCAAGTGAAATTCCACGTTGGTTTGCTACAGTTTGTGCACTTCGCATTTGCAAAAGAGCATCAAAAGTTGCTTTTACCACGTTGTGTGGGTTAGAAGATCCTTGAGATTTTGACAATACATCGTGAACTCCAACTGCTTCCAATACCGCACGTACAGCTCCACCGGCAATTACACCAGTACCAGGCGCTGCTGGAATAAGGTTAACACGAGCTCCGCCGTATTTTCCTTTTTGTTCGTGTGGAAGTGTCACTTTGTTAAGAGGGATACGAACTAGGTTTTTCTTGGCATCCTCAATAGCTTTTGCAATTGCGCTAGCTACATCTTTGGATTTTCCAAGACCTTGTCCAACCACTCCTTTTTCGTCACCAACAACTACAATAGCTGAAAATCCGAAGGCACGACCACCTTTGGTCACCTTGGTTACACGTTGTACACCTACCAAACGGTCTTTCAATTCAAGACCTCCTGGTTTTACTAATTCTACGTTTTTATAATCTTGATACATACTATGTACTTAAAATTTAAGGCCACCTTCGCGTGCACCTTCAGCTAATGATTTTACTCTTCCGTGGTAAAGGTAACCGCCTCTGTCAAAAGCGATGGTTTCAACACCAGCTTTTACAGCTTTCTCAGCGATTGCTTTTCCTACTAATTTTGCAGCTTCAACTTTGTTTACTTTTGAAGCGTCAATATCTTTATCTCTTGAAGATGCAGCAGTAATGGTCTTTCCATTTACATCGTCAATAATTTGAGCGTATATTTCTTTGTTGCTGCGGAAAACAGCCAAACGTGGACGACTTTCATTCCCCTCAACCGTTTTTCTGATTCGCATGCGCAAGCGCTCTCTTCTTTCGTACTTTGATAATGCCATGTCTATTTTAGATTTTAGATTTCGGATTTTCGATTTATTGAACTCCAATAAAGCTAAATGACCGAAAAATATTTTTATGCAGATTTACCTGCTTTTCTTCTTAATTGTTCACCTACAAACTTAATACCTTTTCCTTTGTAAGGTTCTGGCTTACGGAACGCACGTATTTTCGCCGCTACTTGTCCTACCAATTGCTTGTCGTGAGAAGTTAATTTTACGATTGGGTTTTTACCTTTATCAGATACAGTTTCAACAATTACTTCTGGAGCGATGTCCAAAACGATGTTGTGTGAATATCCCAAAGCTAAATCCAATCTTTGGCCTTGGTTACTTGCGCGGTAACCCACACCTACCAATTCCAATTGTTTGGCCCAACCATTGCTTACACCTTCAATCATATTGTTTACCAACGCTCTGTAAAGACCGTGCTTTGCAGTGTGGTCTTTAGAATCTGAAGGGCGCTCAACCAATACTTGTCCGTCTTCTACTTTTACGCTAACTTCAGAAAATTCCTGAGTTAACTCGCCTAATTTTCCTTTTACTGTAATTATGTTGTCTTTTACATCAACTGTAACTCCTGTTGGAATGGCTACCGGGTTTTTACCTATTCTTGACATTTCTTTGTCTATTTTTTAGTAAACGTAACACAATACTTCACCACCTACATTTTGAGCTTTAGCTTGTTTGCCAGTCATTACTCCCGAAGAAGTAGAAACAATAGCAATACCCAAACCGTTCAAAATACGAGGAAGTTCTGTTGAACCTGCGTACTTACGTAAACCTGGTTTACTGATTCTTTGAATTTTTTTGATTACCGATTCTTTGGTAATCTTGTCATATTTCAACGCAATTTTGATGATACCTTGTGGGGTACTTTCGTCATCAAATTTGTAGCTTAAAATGTAACCTTGATCAAAAAGGATTTTTGTAATCTCCTTTTTAAGATTTGAAGCTGGAATCTCTACTACGCGATGTCCGGCTTTCGCAGCGTTTCTAACTCGCGTTAGATAATCTGAAATTGGATCTGTATTCATTTATTTGAATTTGCGGAAGTGGTTTTCGAAATATTTCGAACCTTCGACCAGTTTATACTTTTTCTTTTGAACAGAAAAACTGTTCTTACCAAGATGCTTTACGCACTCCCGGAATTAACCCTGAATTTGCCATTTCACGGAAAATTACACGTGAAATTCCAAAAGTTCTCATATACCCTCTTGGTCTTCCAGTCAATTTACAACGGTTGTGTAAACGTACAGGTGAGGCATTTTTTGGTAGTTTTTGCAAACCTTCCCAATCTCCAGCTTCTTTCAAAGCTTTACGTTTGGCAGCGTATTTCAATACCGTTTTTTGTCTCTTAACCTCGCGGGCTTTCATTGATTCTTTAGCCATCTCTAGTTCTTTTTAAAGGGTAATCCCAATTCTTGTAGTAATGATTTCGCTTCTTTATCGGTATTAGCAGTAGTGATGAAAGTAATGTTCATACCTTCAATTTTCTTCACTTTATCGATATCGATTTCTGGGAAGATAATTTGCTCGGTGATTCCCAAAGAGTAATTTCCTCTTCCGTCAAAACCAGTTGCTTTTATTCCGTTAAAGTCACGTACCCTTGGCAAAGCCGAAGTAACCAACCTGTCTAAAAATTCGTACATACGCTCTCCACGCAACGTAACTTTCACACCAATCGGCATGCCTTTACGAAGTTTGAAGTTTGCAACGTCCTTTTTAGAGTTTGTTGAAATCGCCTTTTGCCCGGTTATCTTTGTAAACTCATCAACCGAATAGTCAATAAGTTTTTTGTCAGCTACTGCTGCACCCACTCCGCGGGAAACAACAATACGCTCCAATTTTGGTACCTGCATAACGTTTTTGTAACCAAATTCGTCAGTAAGTGTATTAACCACTCTGCTTTTGTACTCTTCTTTAAGTCTTGGTGAATATGCCATAACTATATTGCTTGATTCGATTGTTTTGAAAACCGTACTTTTTTACCATTTTCGGTTTTGTACCCTACACGTGTAGCTTTTCCAGATTTTGGATCAACCAATGAAAGGTTTGAAATATGGATAGGAGCTTCTTTTTTTGCAATTCCACCTTGTGGGTTTTTTGCACTTGGCTTCTCATGTTTTGAAACCATATTTACTCCTTCTACGATTGCTTTGTTTTTGTCAAGGAATATCTTCACTACTTTACCTTCAGAACCTTTGTGGTCTCCGGAAGTAACTACTACTGTATCGCCTGATTTTATTTTAAGCTTTGTCATCTTAGTTTTCATATTAAAGCACCTCTGGTGCCAATGATACTATTTTCATAAATTGCTTGTCGCGAAGTTCTCTTGCTACCGGTCCGAAAACACGTGTTCCTCTCATCTCGCCTTGGGCGTTCAAAAGTACACAAGCGTTATCGTCAAAACGGATGTAAGAACCGTCAGGCCTTCTAATTTCCTTAGCAACACGTACTACTACGGCTGTAGAAACTGCTCCTTTCTTAATGTTTCCATTTGGCGTTGCTTCCTTTACAGAAACTACAATCTTATCACCAATAGAAGCATACCTTCTTTTAGTTCCGCCCAATACACGAATGGTAAGTACTTCCTTAGCACCGGTATTATCTGCGACTTTGAGTCTTGATTCTTGTTGTAACATAATTACTTCGCTCTTTCAATTATTTCTACTAATCTCCAACATTTAGTTTTACTTAAAGGGCGTGTTTCCATTATCCTTACTGTATCGCCTTCGTTGCAGTTGTTTGTCTCGTCGTGCGCAACGTACTTTTTAGTTTTCGTTACGAACTTTCCGTACATAGGGTGCTTTACTTTTTTCACCTCTGCAACCACGATGGACTTGTCCATTTTGTTGCTGGTTACTACACCTATACGTTCTTTTCTTAAGTTTCTTTTAATTTCTTCCATCTTTCAGCTGTACAATTATTGCACTTCTCTATTAGTTAGTTCCGTCGCTATTCTTGCTATCACCCTTCTCTGGGATCTTAGTTGAATTGGATTTTCCAACGGGGAAATGGTGTGAGCCATTTTAAGGTCTGTGTAAGCCTTTCTTGAGTCAGCGTATGCTTCCTGAAGTTCTGCCGTTGATGCTTTTTTAATTTCTGATTGTTTCATTTGTCAGATTTATTGTTTTTTAATTGTCAAATGGAATTCGCCTTTCTTGTTTCAGTTTTAAAACCTAATTTTGATTGGGCTCATTTCATCTTTCAAAAAATTATGCTTGGAAATCCCGAGACATTACAAATTTAGTTTTAACCGGAAGCTTTTGTGCTGCAAGGCGCAATGCTTCTTTTGCTGTTTCTGCAGGAACACCAGATACTTCGAAAAGCATTCTTCCCGGCTTTACAACAGCTGCGTAATATTCTACAGCACCTTTACCTTTACCCATACGTACTTCAAGAGGCTTTTTGGTAATTGGCTTATCTGGAAAAATCATAATCCAAATAGAACCTTCTCTTTTCATAAAACGGGTAGCGGCAATACGAGCGGCCTCAATCTGTCTTGCTGTAAGAAATTCAGATTCCATCGATTTTATACCGAAGGTTCCGTATGCTAGCTGGTTGCCACGTTCGGCATTGCCCTTCATACGGCCTTTCATTTGTTTACGGTACTTTGTTCTTTTAGGTTGTAACATTTTCTTTTATTTAAAAAATTACTTTCTGCGACGTGCTTTGTTGCCACCGCGTCCTGCTGGAGCTCCTTTTCCACCACCACTCTTTGTTTTGCCAGTAGCAAGACCAACTAGTGGGGAAAGTTCTCTCTTTCCATATACTTCGCCTTTCATAATCCATACTTTAACACCCAATCTACCATAAGTAGTGTGTGCCTCAACTAAAGCGTAGTCAATATCGGCTCTAAAAGTTGATAACGGGATACGACCTTCTTTGTAAGATTCTGAACGTGCCATTTCAGCACCATTCAAACGTCCTGAGATCTGACATTTAATACCTTCTGCATTCATTCGCATTGTTGCCGCGATTGCCATTTTAATAGCACGACGGTATGAAATACGACTTTCAATTTGGCGCGCAATACTTGCAGCTACCAAAAATGCATCAAGCTCAGGTCTTTTGATCTCGTGAATATTGATCTGTACCTCTTTATCTGTAATTTTTTTAAGCTCTTCTTTTAGCTTGTCTACTTCCTGGCCACCTTTACCGATAATGATACCGGGACGGGCAGTGGTTATAGTAACGGTTACAAGCTTAAGCGTACGCTCAATAATTACCCTACTCACACTAGCTTTACTTAAACGTGCGTGAACATATTTTCTAATCTTGTCGTCTTCGGCTAATTTATCGCCGTAGTCGTTGCCTCCGTACCAGTTGGATTCCCAACCTCTTATGATACCTAAGCGATTCCCGATTGGATTTGTCTTCTGTCCCATTTAATTACTTGCTTTGTGTGTTATCGTTAGCTGCCAATACCAGTGTTACGTGGTTGGAGCGCTTTCTAATTCTGTGTGCACGGCCTTGTGGCGCTGGACGAAGTCTCTTCAACATTGTTCCACCATCCACACGGATTTCCTTAACAAAAAGATCTGCATCTTCTACTGAAGCGTCTTCGTTTTTTTGTTGCCAGTTATTGATGGCAGACAAAAGTAGTTTCTCCAATTTGCGTGAAGATTCTTTTGAACTAAACTTCAAAATATTAAGTGCTTTGTCTATTTTTTCACCACGAACCAAGTCTGCCATTAAACGCATTTTTCTTGGTGAAGTGGGGCAATTGTTCAATTTAGCAAAGTACATTGTTTTCTTTGCTTCCTTGATTGCTTCTGCTCTTTCTCTTTTACGAACTCCCATGGCCTATTATTTTTTACCTTTGTTTTTAGCACCTGAATGACCACGGAATGATCTTGTAGGTGAAAATTCTCCTAGCTTATGCCCAACCATGTTTTCTGTTACATACACAGGAACAAATTGGCGCCCATTGTGCACAGCGATGGTTTGGCCAACAAAATCTGGAGTAATCATAGAAGCACGTGACCAAGTTTTGATTACGGTCTTCTTATTATCTTCAACATTTTGTTGAACTTTCTTATCTAATTTGTAATGAACGAACGGTCCTTTTTTTAACGATCTTGCCATAACTTATTTCTTTCTTCGTTCTAAGATATATTTATTACTTGCTTTCGTTTTAGAACGGGTTCTGTAACCTTTAGCAGGGATACCTTTTCTAGAACGTGGGTGACCTCCAGAAGATTTACCCTCACCACCACCCATTGGGTGATCAACAGGGTTCATCACTACTGGTCTTGTACGTGGTCTTCTACCCAACCATCTGCTTCTACCAGCTTTACCGGACACTAATAATTGGTGGTCACTGTTTGAAACGGCACCAACGGTAGCCATACAGTTTACCAAAATCAATCGGGTTTCACCTGAAGGAAGTTTTACGGTAGCGTATTTTCCATCACGAGCCATTAATTGTGCGAAAGCACCAGCGCTACGCGCCATAATCGCTCCTTGACCGGGACGAAGCTCGATGCAGGAAATAATAGTACCTAATGGAATAGCTGAAAGTGGCATTGCGTTTCCAATCTCTGGAGCAACTGCTTCACCTGAAAGGATATTCTGCCCAACTTGTAGTCCGTTCTGTGCAATTACATATCGCTTTTCACCATCTTGATAGTTCAAAAGTGCGATAAACGCAGTACGGTTTGGATCGTATTGAATACTTGCAACTTCAGCAGGAATTCCCGCTTTGTCGCGTTTAAAATCGATAATTCGATATTTTTTCTTGTGACCACCACCTATGTAGCGCATGGTCATTTTTCCTTGACTGTTTCTACCACCAGATCTCTTGTTCGGAGCAAGTAAAGACTTCTCCGGCTTATCGGTTGTAATGGCGTCAAAACCATTAACAACCCTAAAACGCTGACCTGGGGTGATTGGTTTTAATTTTCTTACTGACATTTGTGTCTAATTAAATCTAAGTCTCCTTAGATGTTGTTGTAAAAATCTATTGTATCACCTTCCGCCACCTGTACGATTGTTTTTTTGAAAGCGTTCGTTTTACCAGTTTGGACACCTGTTTTTGTATAACGGGTCTTCCTATCAGGGCGGACATTCATTGTGCGAACTTTTTCTACAGAAACTCCGTAAGCTGGCCTCAACCGCTTTCTTGATTTCTACCTTATTCGCCTTTGGGTTCACTACAAAGCCAAAAACATTTTTGTCTTCAGCATCTTTGGTAGCTTTTTCCGTAATTATAGGTTTAATTAAGATGTTCATCTTGTTTCTATTTACTTAAGTTTGTTTCAATTCCTTCCAAAGAACCTTCAAACAGCACTACACTGTTTGCATTCATAATTTTGTAAGTACTTAATTGTGAGTTAGTTATAACTTCAGTACCTTTTAAATTGCGAGAGGACAAATATACATTATTATTTAAGTCTCCCAACACAAACAAAGATTTTTTCTCATTAAGTCCTAAACTCTTCAAAACCGCAGTAAAATTCTTGGTTTTTGGAGCATCAAAATTAAGGTCTTCCATTACAAAAATAGCTTTGTCATTCGCCTTCATCGTAAGGGCAGATTTACGCGCCAAACGCTTTAGGTTTTTGTTCAATTTAAAAGAGTAGTTACGCGGACGAGGTCCAAACATTCTACCACCACCTTTAAATACACCAGACTTGATGCTACCCGCACGAGCAGTACCAGTTCCTTTTTGCTTCTTTATCTTTCTGGTAGAACCAGCAATCTCAGCACGTTCTTTTGCTTTGTGAGTTCCTTGGCGTTGATTGGCAAGGTATTGTTTCACATCAAGATAAACCGCGTGATTGTTAGGCTCTATTCCGAACACATCTGCAGAAAGTTCAACTTTCCGGCCTGTGTCTTTTCCGTTTATGTCTAATACAGCTACCTTCATTATTTCTCGATCATTACATAAGCGTTTTTGTGGCCAGGAACTGCTCCTTTAACCACAAGTAGATTCTTTTCAGCAACTACTTTCAAAACTCTTAAATTTTCAACTTTTACTCTTTCGTTCCCCATTTGGCCCGCCATTCTCATTCCTTTGAAAACTCTCGCAGGATATGATGCAGCTCCAATGGAACCTGGTGCACGCAAACGGTTGTGCTGACCGTGTGTGGCTTGCCCAACACCGCCAAAACCGTGACGCTTTACAACCCCCTGAAAACCTTTACCTTTTGATGTACCCGCGATATCCACGAATTCACCCTCGATAAAATGCTCCACAGTAATTGTGTCACCTAATTTGTAATTTTCTTCAAATCCCTTGAATTCGGCGACTTTGCGTTTTGCAACGGTTCCTGCTTTTTTGGCGTGCCCTTCGGCAGCTTTAGTTACAGTCTTCTTGTCATCGAAACCAAGTTGAAGAGCTTCGTACCCGTCAACCTCTTTGGTTCTGACTTGGGTAACAACACAGGGGCCTGCTTCAATCACGGTGCACGGAATGTTCTTTCCGTTCTCGTCAAAGATGCTGGTCATCCCTATCTTTCTTCCAATTAACCCAGACATATTTAATTATTTATTGATTATTACTTATTTGTTATTCCCGCGCAGGCGGGAATCTTACTCTACTTTTCTAAATGCTTCTCAAAAAAACAGGGTCAAAATAAATTCAACCCTGAATATTATTTTGTTTCCGTTTTTCCCCAACCATCGTTGAGGACATTTTATCAGATTGAAATGCCCCTTCGACTGCGCTCAGGGTGACACTATCAAACTATACTTTGATCTCTACTTCTACTCCACTTGGCAACTCTAACTTCATTAGAGCGTCAATCGTTTTTGAAGAAGAACTGTAGATATCCAAAAGTCTTTTGTATGAACTTAGTTGGAATTGCTCTCTACTTTCTTGTTTACGTGCGGAGAACGTAAAACTGTAAAGATTTTTTTGTGTGTTGGTAAAGGAATTGGCCCTGTAACTACAGCTCCGGTACTCTTTACGGTCTTAACGATTTTTTCAGCAGATTTGTCCACCAAGTTGTGATCGTAAGATTTTAGCTTTATTCTTATTTTTTGACTCATTGCTGAAATTATTATGCGTTAGTGATTCCTTTTGCCTTTGCAATTACTGCTTCAGAAATGTTTGAAGGAGTTTCGGCGTAATGTGAAAATTCCATAGTAGAAGTTGCGCGGCCAGAAGATAACGTTCTTAAAGTGGTTACATAACCAAACATTTCAGAAAGTGGCACTTCGCCTTTTATTACTTTTGCTCCAGCCCTATCGCTCATGTTTGTTATTGTTCCACGGCGACGGTTAAGATCCCCAACAATATCACCCATGTTTTCTTCAGGTGTTAACACTTCAATTTTCATAATAGGCTCAAGGATTACAGCCCCAGCTTTTTTAGCGATCTCCTTAAACCCAAGCTTTGCAGCAAGTTCAAAAGAAAGTGCATCAGAATCTACCGCATGGAAAGATCCGTCTTTTAAAGTAACCTTCATACTATCAACTTCAAAACCTGCAAGCGGCCCATTGGACATTGCTTGTTTGAAGCCTTTTTCGACAGAAGGAATAAATTCTTTTGGTACGTTACCACCTTTTACGGCGTTAACAAACACAAGTCCTTCCTTAGGATCTTCTTCATCTACTGGACCTAAAGTAAATACGATATCAGCAAATTTACCACGACCACCAGATTGCTTTTTGTAAACTTCTCTGTGATCTGCAGTTTTTGTAACAGCTTCTTTGTACTCAACTTGTGGCTGACCTTGGTTAACTTCAACTTTGAATTCGCGACGCAAACGGTCAACAATAATATCTAAGTGAAGCTCGCCCATTCCGGAAATAATTGTTTGTCCAGAAGCCTCATCTGTACGAACTTGGAATGTTGGATCTTCTTCGGCAAGTTTTGAAAGAGCCATACCCAATTTATCAACATCAACCTTTGTTTTAGGCTCTACCGCGATACCAATAACTGGATCAGGGAAGTTCATGCTTTCTAAAACGATTGGGTGTTTCTCGTCAGACATGGTATCACCAGTCTTAATATCCTTAAAACCAACTGCCGCTCCAATATCTCCAGCTTCGATATAATCGATAGCGTTTTGCTTATTAGAGTGCATTTGATAGATACGTGAAATACGCTCTTTTTTACCTGAACGGTTGTTCAAAATATAAGAACCTGCATCCAAACGACCAGAATATACACGGAAGAATGCCAAACGACCTACGAAAGGATCAGTTGCAATCTTAAATGCCAATGCTGCGAAAGGTGCAGTTACATCTGGCTTACGAATTTCTTCTTTTTCAGTATCAGGATTAACACCTACAATACCTTCTTTATCTGTTGGAGCTGGCAAATAGCGACATACAGCATCTAAAAGAAACTGAACTCCTTTATTCTTAAATGAAGAACCACATACCATTGGGATGATACTCATATCCATTACTGCAGCACGAAGTGCATTGTGGATTTCATCCTCAGTGATTGAGTCTTCATCTTCCATGTACTTCTCAAGCAAATTTTCATCATACGCAGCAACTTCTTCAATAAGTTTACCACGCAACATTTTTGCCTCTGCTTTAAGATCTTCTGGAATTTCAATAACGTCAAAAGTAGCACCAAACGAATCGTCATGGAAAATGACAGCACGGTTCTTAACCAAATCAACAATTCCTTTAAAGTTTTCCTCGTCACCAATGTTTAAAACAATTGGCACCGCATTACTACCCAACATATCTTTTACCTGTTGGCAAACTTCCATAAAGTTAGCACCTTGACGGTCCATTTTATTTACGAAACCAATACGTGGCACTTTATAGTTATCAGCAAGTCTCCAGTTAGTTTCAGACTGTGGCTCAACACCATCAACTGCACTAAAAAGAAAAACCAAACCATCAAGAACACGCAGCGAGCGGTTTACCTCTACGGTAAAATCTACGTGGCCGGGAGTGTCAATAATGTTAAAGTGGTAATTTTTTGTTTCTGGAAGTGGCTCAGCATTCTCCATTGGGAACTTCCAGGTACAAGTTGTAGCAGCTGAAGTAATGGTTATACCACGCTCCTGCTCTTGCTCCATCCAGTCCATGGTTGCAGCCCCATCGTGAACCTCACCAATTTTATGGCTTACCCCTGTATAAAAAAGGATACGCTCTGTAGTAGTGGTTTTACCGGCATCAATATGCGCGGCAATCCCGATATTTCTTGTGTATTTTAAATCTCTTTGTGCCATTTTTTAGAATCTGAAATGTGAGAATGCTTTGTTAGCATCTGCCATTTTGTGAGTATCCATACGTTTCTTAACAGCAGCACCTTCTTCTTTTGCAGCAGCAAGAATTTCACCTGCAAGTTTTGCAGCCATGGATTTCTCGTTTCTTTTTCTTGAATAGGTAATTAACCATTTCATTGCAGTTGCAATTTTACGGTCTGGACGTATTTGCATAGGAATTTGGAAGGTTGCCCCACCAACTCTACGGCTACGAACCTCTACGTGAGGCATAACATTGGAAAGTGCATCTTTCCAAAGCTCCAACGCAGTTTTTTCTTCGTCTTGTTTCTTTTCATCTACAATGTCAATTGCATCATAGAAAACTTTGAAAGCCACACTCTTTTTTCCATCCCACATCATGTTGTTCACAAAACGCGTAACCAATTGGTCGTTAAACCTTGGATCTGGTAAAAGTGGTCTTTTTTTGGCCTGTCTTTTTCTCATTTGTTGTTTGTTAATGGCTAAGAATTAATTTTTCAACTTTTTCTTAACCCGTTTTCATTTTTACTTCTTTGGGCGTTTTGCTCCGTACTTAGATCTACGTTGTGTGCGGCCTGCAACACCTGCGGTGTCTAACGCTCCACGAACAATGTGATACCTAACTCCTGGCAAATCCTTTACCCTTCCACCTCTAACCAATACTATCGAGTGCTCTTGGAGATTGTGACCTTCGCCCGGGATGTATGCGTTTACTTCCTTACCGTTTGTTAACCTTACCCTTGCTACTTTACGCATAGCAGAGTTTGGCTTCTTAGGTGTAGTAGTATATACACGCGTACAAACACCACGACGTTGTGGGCACGAATCCAAAGCAACCGATTTACTCTTCTTGGTTATTTTGGTTCTTCCTTTACGTACTAATTGTGAAATTGTTGGCATATAAAATATGTATTATTAATGTTTAAAAATAAAACACCCCTATTTTTAGGGGTTGCAAATGTAGAATTTTTTTTCAACTAATCAAACCTTACTCAATTAATTTTCAGCATCCTTTCATTATTTTTTCAATTTGAATATGAAATGGCAACTTGAAGCGTTAGTTTTACACAGCTAATTTGCCTCCTTTTTGAAAAAAATCATATACATTTTTATATACCTTAATATATATACCTGTTTTATTTTAGAAATAAACGCGCAGGAAATCATCCTTTCCATAAAAGCCGAAAAACCAATTTCCCAAGGATTGAGAGATTCCTTGAAAGCTAAATCTTCTTTTAAAGATTTTCTCGAACTAAGAAAAGAAACAGATACGGTTTATTTAAAACTCCAGCGCATGGGGTATATTGAAAGTCAACTTCTCCAGCTTCAAAAAGAAAACGACAGTAGTTATATCGCAGATTTTTTCCTTGGAAAAAAATACACCGAGATAAAGGTCTATTATTCCGAAGAAGATTTTGACAAAAAAGAATTGCAGCGCGTTGCTTCTGAAATTACCGATACTTATTTTATCCTTCCTTTTGAAACCATTCCCATTTCATTAAGGAAACTTACCGCTTTGCGAAACCAAGAGGGAAATGCTTTTGCGCGTTTAAGACTTACCGAATTTGAGAAAGACGAAAATGACGGCTTAAATGCAAATTTATTTGTTGATAATGGCAGTATTAGAACTGTAGATTCAATTGCCGTAAAAGGTTACGAAAAATTTCCGCAATCGTATTTAAAATATTATGCCGGTATAAAAAAAGGAAAGGTTTTCAATCAAAAGAAATTGGTGGAACAAAACGAAAATTTAAACAGTTTGGGATTTGTAAATTCAATCAAACCTCCGGAGGCGCTTTTCAGAAAAGATTCAACAACCGTTTATTTTTATTTGGAAAAACAAAACAACAATCTATTTGATGGTATTTTAGGATTCGCAACGGATGAAGAAACTCAAAAAGTAATTTTTAACGGTTATCTAAATCTAGAGCTTAATAATAATTTGAATTATGGCGAACAGCTTTTAATAAACTATAAAGCTGATGGGCAAGAGCAGGTAAATTTCAGAGCTAAAATGACTTTGCCTTATTTATTCAAAACTCCGTTTGGCATAAGTGGGGAACTTAAAATATTTAAGAGGGACAGCACATTTGTTACAACCGAGCAACAACTGCGGACAACCTTTCAAATTAATCCAAAATCGACAACATATATAGGATACAAAGGGTATGATTCCAGTAATTTATTAGATGCTATTGTTGCCGGAACACCAATAGAGGATTTTAAATCGAAGTTTTTCATTTTAGGTGGAACCTATATAAAAACTCAAAACAGAAAATTATTTCCCTTCAAAACATCAATTTTATTGGATGCAGGTATAGGCTCCAGAGAAAAAGCAAGCAATACAGATGACCAAATAACTTTTGAAACTACCATTAATAATATCTTCAATTTGAATTTCAAAAATTCAATTTTTGTTCAAAATACTACGAGCGTTTTGTTTAGCGACAGCTATTTAATTAATGAGTTATTTAGATTTGGAGGAATAAATAGCATACGGGGATTTGATGAAAATAGCATTGACGCCTCCCTTTTTTCAGTAATAAATACCGAATACAGATATCAGTTCAATGATGGCATCTACTTGCACAGCATTATTGATTTGGCCTATTTTGAGAATGAAACACTTTCCATAAAACAAAACTTATATAGCTTTGGAATTGGGCTGGGATTGAGCACTAAAGCAGGATTGTTTAGATTTAATTTAGCCAATGGCATTGCTGAAAATCAAGACTTCAATTTTTCGAACACAAAAATACATATTAGTATTTCTTCAAAATTCTGAAAGAAATAACTCCAAAAACATTACCGTTCCTAAATAAAACTTAAAATTTGGGATTAAATACTTGTGTAATTAACTTTTTATTGTGATTTTTGCCATTGGCTAATTCAAATAATTTATAAAAATGAGAACAAAGTTTAGTGGAATTTTAACGCTATTGCTAGCGTTAGTTGTGCAGCTTACCTTCGCACAGCAAAAAACAATTACAGGTACGGTGACGGACGATACAGGTCTGCCATTGCCTGGTGCAAACGTTATTATTAAAGGAACAAGTACTGGTACACAGTCAGATTTTGATGGAAATTATTCCATTTCTGCAGCTGTTGCGCAAACCCTTACCTTTAGTTATGTAGGTTTTGACACCAAGGAAGTAAAAGTAGGAACCGCAAATTCAATAAGTGTAACATTAAATCCGGGGTCTACTCTGGAAGAAGTTGTTGTAACTGGGTATTCTACAAGAAACCAAACGGTACAAACTTCTGCAGTTGTTTCAATCTCTGCCGCAGAGCTTTCCCAAATGGCGCCAACCACTAGTATAGATAATATGCTACAAGGTAAGGCGGCCGGTGTGCAGGTAACTGCCGCAAACGGTAAGCCAGGTCAAGGAGCTTTTGTTCGTATTCGTGGAACAGGATCTCTTGTTGCAGGTGCATCTTCCCCACTATATATTGTGGATGGAGCGCCTATTCGTGAAGAAGATCTTGCGAACATTCCTAATGAAGATATTGAAAACATTACCATCTTAAAGGATGCTGCTATGACCGCTCGTTATGGATCTAGGGGTGCAAATGGTGTTGTAGTTATTACAACCAAAAATGGTAATAGAAACAAAGATGCTGTAATTCGTTTCAGCTCTCGTTATGGAACTAGTTCAATGATAGATCCAAATTACACAATGATGACCGCTTCAGAAAAATTCCAGTACGAGGCTGAGTTATATGCATTGGGCGTAACTGCTGCGTCAACCCTTCCAGGTGTAACTACCGCTCCAGGTTCTCCAGAGCGCCAACGTCTTTTAGACAATGAAGTTAATTGGGAAGATCTTATTCTAAAAGATGGTATTATTCAAAACAATAGCGTATCCATTTCTGGTGGTGCTGAAAAAATGGACTACTATTTTTCAGTATCAAATGACCGTAATACAGGTATTATTGATAATATTGATGGTTTTGAAAGATTAGGTACTCGTTTAAATGTAAACTTTGATGCAAAAGAATGGTTAACTGTTGGGGTTAACGTTGGATATTCTAGATCTATGAGCGATGAGCCAAGAGATAGAAACAACACTCAAAACCCATTCCGTGGTATGCTAGATTACAACGGTTATGAAACTGAGTTCTTACTAAATGAGGATGGAACTGTTCAAGTTGACGAAAACGGAAATCCTATATACAATCCAACCCATACAGGCTTTCCTATTAGAGGAGCTTTATTATCGGAACCAGCTGAAGATATAGAGAACCAAACTCTTGGAAGCATAGATGCGATGGTTAAATTTGACAAACACTGGAGTTATAACTTTAACATCGCAGTAAACTGGGGTGCTATCCGTAGAGAAAGCTATTCAAAACCAGGTGGAATTCTTCAGGAACTTATTGGTGATCCAGATAATCCAGGAAACAAATTTGATGACCAGCAACACAGATTGGATATGACAGTTAGTAACCGTCTTAATTACAATCTTTCAACTGAGGCACATAACTTGAATATTTTAGGATTATATGAATATAACATGGTTGAGTTCAACCGTGCATTTGTAAGAAGCATTGGTTTTCCATCAGCCTTGCTTACCACACAAGCCAACGCAGCTATGGTTACAGATGGTTTTTCCAATAGAAGCCGATTGACTTTGGTGTCTTATGGAGCTTTTGCTGACTACGACTACAAACAGAGATACTTATTACAAGGATCGGTTCGTCGTGATGGATCTTCAAACTTTGGATCTGATGTTCAGTACGGTACTTTCTATAGCGGAAGTGTTGGATGGAACATTGCAAAAGAATCATTCTTTCAAGTTGATGCGATTAACGATTTCAAACTAAGAGCTTCTTATGGTTCTGTAGGTAACAGAACAGGTATCACAAGATATGCATCTCAAGGTACAGTAGGTTTTGGATCGTATCCTGGTGGGTCTAGCACGCTACCTGGCAACATTGCAAACCCTGATTTAAGTTGGGAAACAACAACTACAAGCAATTTTGGTCTTGAACTTAATATGTTTAAAAAGAGAGTTCGTATTGTGTCTGATTACTTTATTAGAAACACTACGGATCTTCTATTTAACATTCCAAAGAGTAGTGAGTCTGGAGTAGAAAGTGTTCAAGGTAACTTAGGTGAAATCCAAAACAAAGGTTTTGAATTTTCCTTGCAAGCTGATGTAATCTATAATTCAGATTTTAAATGGACTTTGGGAGGAAATATTCTTCTACTTGACAATGAAATCGTAGCACTTCCAGAAGGTGAGGATATTGAGGCAGGTAACACTTTTTTTATCCGTTTTAGCGAAGGTCGTAAAATCAACGAGCATTTCCTACTTCGTTATGCAGGAGTTGATCCAGCAACTGGTAGAGGTCAGTTTTTTGGAGCAGATGGCAATAAATATTTTGCTGACGAGCTTCCGGATGATGAAAACCAAAACCGTGTTTTCCAAGGAAAATCTACCATTGCTGATAAAGAAGGTGGATTTTTCTCAAACATTTCTTACAAAGGATTTGGTCTTCGTACAGACTTTATTTTCAAATACGGAAACTGGATTAACAACTTTGTACGTTCAGATAGAGAATCAGATGGTTTAGCAATTGCCGACAACCAATCTACAAGTGCGTTTAATTACTGGCAACAACCTGGCGACACAGGTGTATTGCCAAGCCCAATATACGCTACAGCTGATGCTACAGCTTATGGTAATTCAGACAGATGGTTAGAAAGAGGTGATTACATACGTATGCGTAACGTAACACTTTCGTATACATTCCCAAGTGCTACTTTGGAGAATACCCCAATCAGCTCTTTAAGAATATATGCTCAAGGACAAAATTTATTGACCTTTACTAAATTCTGGGGAGATCCAGAAGTTGGTCTTTCTTCAGGAGAAACCATTTCATTTGCAAATGCTGTTGCTCCAGGTGAGGCTACTCTATATAGTTACCCAAACACTAAATCATTCCAAGTAGGTTTGGATGTTAGTTTCTAATTTAAAAAAAATTGATATAATGAAAAATATAATTTATAAAATAACGGTTTTCGCTCTTGTTGTAGGCGCATTTGCTTCCTGCGATAATGAGTTGGATCAAGTGCCTTTTGATGAATTTGGAGTTGAAAATGCATATGAAACTGCTGCAGATTTTGAAAATGCCATTCGAGGTGTTTATTCAGGATTAACTGCTGGAGGTTTTTATGGTGGAAGTGATGCAGGCGGTATGCTTGACGCTCCCGATGTACTTTCTGACAATGTGACTTTTGCACAAAGAGGGCGTAAAACAAGAAGGGTTTTGCACAATTGGCAATATGGAGCTGCCGATGGACCTATGAGCGGTTTGTATAATTCTGCTTACACTATGATATACAGAGCTAACCTTTTATTGGCTAACAGTGATGATTTTGAAGGTGAAAATAAATTAAATATTGTAGCTGAAGCTAAAGCTCTAAGAGCATTGGGGCATTTCGATATGGTAACGTTCTTCGGAAAAATACCTACGCAATCTGGTGATGCTAATGGAAGTCTTGGTGTTGCATATGTTACAGTACCAGATCCAAATGCTGAACCTGCAAGAGAAACTGTAGGTGCTGTGTATGAAAAGATTATTCAGGACCTTACAGAAGCGGCTGCGGATATCAATCCAACAAACGATGCTGGAAGAATGAATAAAGATGCTGTAAACACATTGTTATCTAGAGTATACTTATATATGGGTCAGTGGCAAAATTCAATAGATGCGGCTAACCTAGTAACAAAACCAGTTGCTCCACGTGCAGATGTGGTAGGTGTTTGGCAAGATGCTAATCAATCAGGAGTTTTATTCTACATCCCTAACTCACTGCCTATTTTAGGTTTTAATATTGGTGTTACTTGGAGTCAAGGTGGTCTTACCAATTTGATTCCAGAATTCGTGGTAGCTTTTGATTTTTACAACTCTTTCGCAAGTGATGATATTCGTAAAGAAGCCTATACTTTGCAAGCTTCAAATAATGCAGATGGCTTACAATTTAATGCCATTAAAAAATTATTTGGAAGAGCGGGACAAAATAATGGACAAGTAGACATCAAAATATTTCGTGCTGCAGAGTCTCAATTGAACAAAGCAGAGGCGTTATTCAATTTAGGTCAAGAAGGTCCAGCTAGAGCGGCTTTAGATTTAGTAAGAACTAAAAGATATACTACTCCACCAAGTGGGGAAACCGGAACTGCACTTCGTGATGCAATCCGTTTGGAAAGAAGATTTGAATTCGCTTTTGAATATCAAAGATTCTTTGACCTTAAGCGTTGGGGAGTAAGCATAGAACGTGATGGACGCGGAGATCTTGCTGATGGTAGTGGTACACCTACTGATGTACAAACACTTCCAGCAAGTAGTAACAAATTCCAATTACCGATACCACAATCTTCATTGGATGTAAACCCTAACCTTGTACAAAATCCTGGGTATTAATAATTTTTAAAATCTATCAAAATGAAAAAAGTAAATATATTAATTGTTATTCTTGCCATAGCCCTCGTTTCAGTTGCATGCGAATCATATGATGATTATAACACAGATCGTAAACCTGTTGTAGGTTTTACGCTGGCGACAAGGAATATTAACAATATTCCAGAAGGCGGTTCTAAAACTGACAGCTTAGAAGTTTTTATATCTGACTTGTCTAGTTCTGCTAGAACATATACAGTTATCACTTTACCAGCTGACACGCTGCCTGCAGCACCAGAAAATTACTCTTTCGAATTTACTGTAACATTTCCACCAAACACACGTTCGGTATTTTTCAAAGTTACAGGAGTTGATAACTCTCTTACGACCGAAAGAAATTTTTTTAAAATTGCAATCCAACCTCAAGCTGATATTGTTTCAGGTGGAAGAAGTGTAATAGGTGTTAAAAATTGATTTTATAAAACCTTAAACTTCAAGTTTAAATTAATTACACCCCTTGCTTCAAGGGGTGTTTTTTTTAAGCATATTTAAAAGAAAAACGAATTATATTCTATTTACCTTTGCTGACACAAAACAATTAAAAGAAGCAAAACACACATATTATGCAGGATAAAACAAACACCATCTTCGGTATTTACCCCATAAAAGAAGCGCTTGCATCTGAAGTTGTTTTTGATAAAGTATTTATTCAAAAAGGAATAGAGAGTGATAAAATTGATGGCTTAATCAAAGACCTTGAAAAAGCAAATATCCCAGTTAGTATTGTCCCTTTTGAAAAGCTAAATAGACTTACTAGAGGAAACCACCAAGGAGTCGTCGCAACCACTTCTCCCGTAGCTTTTCATTCTTTAGAAGATGTTGTTGAAAAATCTCTTGAAAAAGATAAGGCGCCTCTCTTTCTAATTTTAGACCAAATAACTGATGTACGTAATTTTGGAGCCATTCTACGTACAGCGGAATGTACAGGTGTTGATGCCGTAATTATCCAAAAAACAGGAGGTGCACCAGTTTCAGGTGATACCGTAAAAACTTCTGCTGGTGCTATTTTTAAAATTCCAATCTGCAAAGTAGAACATATTAAAGATGCTATTTTCTATCTTCAGGGTTCAGGAATAACCACAATTGCGGCAACTGAGAAATCCAAATCACACATATATTCGCTAGATTTAAACAAACCATTGGCCATAATTATGGGCTCGGAAGAAAAAGGTATTTCTAAATCTGTACTAAGCCTTGTTGACGAAAAAGCTTCCCTCCCATTGTTGGGTGAAATTAACTCTCTAAATGTTTCTGTAGCTTGCGGAGCTTTTCTTTATGAAGTAACACGACAAAGAAGCTTATAAACTAGCTCTGTTTATTTTCTGAATCCTTATTCAAGGTATATAATATTCGTATGCTGGAAGGCTTTGACTCCACATCTTCTTTTGGTAACTCTTTTGGGAGTTCTATAAAATTTCCCTTTTCATCAAATTGCCTTAAAAATGGATCGTTGTCGGGATTGAAATTTTCTTTTTCCCATTCGTATTTTTTATTTTCTATAGGATTTTCTTTGAAAAAAAAAGCAAGAAAAATTCCAACAAAAAAACCGGAAAGATGTCCTTCCCAAGAAATTTGAGGGTCAATAGGAAAAACATACCACAACATCCCACCATATAAAAAAACTACAGCCAAAGCCAATGCTGTAAGCTGAAACTGTTTTGAAAATATTCCCCTAAAAAATAAAAATGCCGCTAGCATATATACAACGCCACTCGCACCTATATGAAGCGAAGAACGCCCGATGCACCAAGTGGCAATGCCTGTTAGTAATAACCCTAAAAATAAAACTTTCCAGCGTATCTTTCTATAGAAATAAAACAATGCAGTACTCAAAACAAAAAGAGGCACTGAATTATTAAATAAATGCTCTAAACTACCGTGAATAAATGGGCTAAAAATTATACCGCGAAGTCCCTCTTGACGTCGAGGATAAATGCCATATGAATTGAAATTGAATCCAAAGACAGTTTCCACCCAAAAAATAACCCAAATAACCATCACAAAAAAAAGTGGATAGAATATTACGGAATTTGAAAATTTCAGCTGATTTGAATTTGACATAAATTCTTGTTTACAAAAAACAATCCCAAATCCAAATTTATGATAAATTGTCAGTAAAATCGATTTATTAAAATTGTAATTTTGTGACTGTATGAATGCTCCTCTCGCCGAACGCATAAGGCCCAACAATCTTGAAGGATATTTAAGTCAGCACCATTTGGTTGGTCCTAAAGGGTCGCTTACCTCCCAACTAAAAACAGGAATGATTCCTTCCATGATTTTTTGGGGCGCACAGGAACTGGGAAAACGACACTCGCTAATATTATTTCCAGAGAAAGCGGAAGACCTTTCTACACTTTAAGCGCAGTTGATAGTGGTGTTGCAGCAGTTAGGGAAGTGATTGAAAAAGCCAAGAAAAGTGAAACCCTTTTTTCAACCAAAAACCCAATTTTGTTTATTGATGAAATTCATCGTTTCAGCAAATCACAACAGGATTCTTTACTTGGCGCTGTAGAAAAAGGATG
The DNA here is from genome assembly GCA_963716065.1 of uncultured Flavobacteriaceae bacterium. Taxonomy (GTDB): domain Bacteria; phylum Bacteroidota; class Bacteroidia; order Flavobacteriales; family Flavobacteriaceae; genus Aequorivita. The sequence continues at coordinate 2,696,489 of OY970287.1, read as the reverse complement.
GATTACACTTATTGGCGCTACTACTGAAAATCCGAGTTTCGAGGTAATTCCCGCATTATTATCCCGCTGTCAGGTTTATGTTTTGGAGGCTTTTAGCAGGGAAGATTTGGAATCATTGCTGAAAAGAGCTTTAAAAGAAGATCAAATTTTGAATTCCAAAAAAGTAAAGCTCAAAGAAACTGAAGCAATAATAAGGCTTTCCGGTGGAGATGCCCGTAAACTTCTGAATATTTTGGAGTTGGTTATTCTTTCCGAAGAAAAAGAAAATATTACAATTACCAACGAACTCGTAATACAGAAAGCACAAAAAAATACAGTGCTTTATGACAAAATTGGCGAACAGCATTACGATATCATTTCAGCATTCATTAAATCAATCCGCGGTAGCGATCCAAATGCCGCAGTATATTGGTTGGCAAGAATGATTGAAGGTGGCGAGGACATAAAATTCATCGCTCGAAGAATGGTGATTCTCGCTTCGGAAGACATTGGCAACGCAAACCCAAATGCCTTGCTACTGGCAAACAGTACATTTCAAGCCGTAAATACAATTGGTTATCCGGAGGCGCGGATTATTTTGAGCCAATGCGCGATTTATTTGGCAACTTCACATAAAAGCAATGCTTCCTATAAAGCTATTGGCGAAGCGCAACAATTGGTTCGGCAAACTGGAGACCTTTCGGTTCCATTATCCATTAGAAATGCGCCTACAAAACTTATGAAACAATTGGGCTACGGAAAGGAATATGAATATGCCCACAATTATGAAGGCAATTTTGTGCCCCACGAATTTTTACCAGAAGAAATTAAAGGGACTACATTTTATAAACCCGGAAACAATCCAAAGGAAAACCAGCTGAAAATTTATTTAAAACAGCTTTGGAAAGAGAAATACGATTTCTAATTTTCGGACTTGTACATTGTTGATGAAGAACCATCATTTGTAGTTAAATTTCCGGAAACATCAAAAACTGCATCCGAAACGTTTCCTTTGGTATCCATAAATTTCACCACTTTGTCCATTACAATTATTTTTCCTTTTAATAAAAGCCCATCCTCGGAAGCGGCTGATTCTTCATACAAGGAATATCCTTCAGCAGTTTTTCTTAATAGAAAAGTTTTCCCATTATGGGAATAGTTTGAAAATTTAGAATCTGGCAATATATTGCCCGCAACGTTCGAAACTTTTACTTTAACTGTTTCAATAACTTCCGTGTTAGTTTTAACATCGGTAGAAATCGCAGTATTATTTGAAGTATCATTCAAAACAACGATATCTTTTTGATTTACATTCAGTGCCTCAACACTCTTAAATGCTTTTCGAAGCGCATCTTGGTAAGTTTTATCGTATTCTTTGTATTTACTTTTTCCCTCTTCGCTTCTGTATATTTCGCTATTGTTACAGTCCTTTAAAACAATTTGAACCTTGGTTCCTAAAATAGTTTTCAATTCTTCAACGTTCGCATATAGTCCGTCACAACGATTTAAGTTGGGTGCTTCATTTGCCATAAAAACATTAAAACCGCTTTTCTCCAAGTAGAATTTTGTCATTGAATTCATTTGATATTGATCATTTCCCTTTAAAAAATCGAACTGTTCGGGAACAATAACATAGCTATAATCGCTCAAATTTGTATTTTGGGAAGTCGCCGCCACTGAAAATAAGAGTAAAATGGAAAGCAGTAAAAATCGTGTCATTCTTCGTCAATTATTATATTAAATCCTAATTGTAAAGATAGGCTTTTTGCCTTTGCCAAATTAGCGTATTTTATGAGATTGTCCGCAGCAATATAAAAGTTGAATTTCCCAATATCTGCAGAAACTCCCAAACCAACATTTGAAGATGAGTAGGAATCTACGGTGTAAGTTGCCTTTGCTGATAAATAATCTGTCAACCTTCTATGATAAAAAAGAGTTCCTGCCATTTGGGGTCCTTTCGGCCTAAAAATAGAATAAAATTGAAGTCCAACATTATTTTTATGAAGCGTTCCTCCGCCCATATTTAAACAATCACAATCTCCGGATAGATCAAACCTACCAAAACCATAACTAAGGCTCGCATTAAATTTTAAAGGTCGAAATTGTGTATAACCATTGTTCAAAGTATCAATTGGAATTTCTTGTTCTATTTCGTCTTCAAGATCATCATAATATGGAATTGTAGAATCTCCTTGGTTTAACGGAGGGAAAATAAGATTTATACCATCCAAGGTATATGTACCGCTAGCGCGGTAATTTTCAACATCTTTTGAATGGAAAATAGCTCCAACATCCAACGCACTTGCTGAAAGCGTCAAGGCATTAGTAATATCATAAGTGAAACCCAAATCCACCCCTACTCCAATATTTCCTCCGAAAAAAGCCCTACCCAAAATTTCGCTGGTTACTTGTGAAGCTCCGTCCATTTCCCGCAATGAAGCATATCCCGAAGTTTCTACAGTTACATCGGCATTTTGAATGGTATGCTCATAAATATTTTCTGAATTTTCATCCCCCAAAGTTGTTACAAACGTTCCGGAATTATTTACGCTTCGGTAGCTGAACATACTTGAATATAGTTTCAGTCGAGCGCCAATCGTTAATTTATCTGAAATTTGCTTATTTGCCCCAAAATGATACACCGTCATAAAATCGCCCGTTGTGCTTATTTCACCCAAATCGAATTCATAATCTAAATAATCCCGATTTCCTTCCAAAGCAAGAATCGCCAAATCCCGGGGGAAATAAGCTATAAAATCGAACTCTTGATAGATTCCGCCTGAGAAATAAATATCATTCTTTGCACGCCAACCAAAATTGATTAATTCCAGTTGTTGGGTTGCCGTGAAGAAATCTGTATTCTTCATTTCAAAAATCTTTTCGGTAATCCGTTCGTTTATATCGCCACCTTCTTGAAAAATATCATAAACCGAAACTCCAGAAGAGCCTCCATTAAAATGTATTTGTGAAAAAAACGGGATTCCGTAATGCTTTTTTTGAGTCACTTCACTCCCCGGATTCAATAACAATGATTGGGGAATATCGTCAAAACCATAGAGAATTTGCTTATTTTGGGAAATGGCAAAAACTCCGACGAGGGAAAATATATAAGTAAATAAGTATCGCATTGTATTAGTATTCCAAAAAGTAGGTGGTTTTGGATTTAAGATTCAAAGAGCCTTGTAAATTTTCGTTCGAAGAAGGAATGGTTACCGAAACAACTACCTTATTGGCTTGTGTAAGATTTAAAATATCGGCTCCTTCAACATTTTGCGTAAACTCAGTAATTACGGGAGTTGTGATTGTTCCTTCGTTAACTGAAGTTCCCGTAACGTAGGTTGTGTCATTCATTTCGCTTAAAAATTGAAAATCAACTTGAAAATCTCTCGGAATACTGTTGGTAAATCTAAAATAGAATTCGGCACGTTTAAGGCTTTCCTGCAGACCACTGTCGTCCAAAAATCTAATTTCGGTGGTATCGGTAAGTGTAAGAATTGGATTTGAATTTATAAAATCATAAAAATCGCTTGCATTCAGATCGAAATATATCAAATCCAATTCAATAACTGGAGTTAACGCAGCATCTTCGGCTTGATCAAAATCGGTATCCTTAATGCAGGCCGTAAAAAAAAGGCAAGCGCAAGCCACAAAAATGGAAATTGATAGGATTTTATTCATAGGTGGGGATAAGTTTACCTGATATTAACGCCCTTAATCGAAGAAAATTATTACAAATGATTTTTAATTTCTGAAAGCTGATAAATTGCTGAATAATTTTCCGGCACAATTTCATTTCTATAATTAAAAAACAAAGTTTGCATTTCTACATTTTCTGCACCCAGAATATCAGCTTCAAAACTATCTCCAATCATAATCGCGTTTTGCGGCTTCACTGAAGCTTTTAAAAGAGCAGTTTCAAATATAACAGGATTGGGTTTCTTTAACCCTACCTCTTCAGAAGTAGTTATGGTGTTAAAATATTTTTTGATTCCGCTGTTTTGCAATTTTAGGTGTTGCACTTCTTCAAAACCGTTGGTAATTATATGAAGTTTATATTTTTCTGAAAGAAAATCGAGGATTTCAACTGCGCCGTCAAATAAATGGTTGTCAATGGGCAACTCTTCAATATAAGAATCTGAAAGGGAATCAATTTTGTGTAACGGATAATTTATATCAAAAATCTCAAATGCTTCGATCAATCTGCCACGGCGAAGTTTCTTCTTTGGTCACCAATTCTTTGCTGTATTTTTTCCAATATTCAAAATTAATGGGTTCATATTCCTTTAAAAAATGAGTCAAAGAAAGTTCAACATTGTGTTTTTGAAATACTCTTTCAAACGCCAATCCGGAATTTCGATCGAAATCCCAAAGGGTATGGTCCAAATCAAAAAAAACGTCTGTAATTTTTCTATTGGGCATATTCCTCTAGTTTTTCTGAAAAGATACTTCGCCAAACTTTATTGCTTTCCGTAGAAGAAAAATCCTTGTTTGAAAAAATCATCGTAAAAGTTCCGTTTACTTCTTCCACAGATTTAATTGTATTGTTTACAATTTTTTCAATATCTGAAGCATATTTCGTCTTGAAAGCTAATGTTGTCATCGCTGCAGGATGCACAACTAACGGGGTCTTGATTTCATAATCCAAATCGTAAAATAGAAAAGGCGTGCAGGTGCCAGCTCGAAAACCAACTGTGTCGCGAAACACCATTGTAAAATCCCTTTTCACTTCAAGCTCTACCAAATGCCTATAAAGATCTGGAAAATTCACCAAAAACTCAGAATTCATTGAACTGCCCAAAGAACGATTTGTAATTTCTTCCATTCTCCGTTTTTCACTTTTCAACATTTCATAATTCCCAAGTGAATTAAACGAAAAAATGAGCCCAACTTCCTTATAATCGGACACATATTTTATAAGCATTTTAAACTTTTGCCTATGTGTGTTGAGGCTTTCATCAAAAATCAAGGAATTTCCCAGAAGAAAAAAAACTGTAATATTGAATTTGCTCCTCGTAGCTTTGCTCACTATCCATTTAAATGTATCCAACGGATCGCGTTTAATTCCCAAAATTACTTGGCTTCTTGCAATAATATTTCGCAATCGTCCCTGAAATAGGCTATTTGCATACCCAACCGTAGTTCTAAAAATCCCTTTTTGTTTGTACGCATACGGTTGTGCCGCCTCGATAACGGGATGCACAATTAGTTTTTTTGTTGGGAAAATCATTTCCGGAAAAGCTTCTAAAAGTTTGTCCTTAAAAATATACGCCCAAATATCCACAACCGGTTGGTCCAAAAATTCTTCTTTAAAAGCCAAACTTTCCGAGGCCATAAATCGACCCATTTCATCTTTTACGTGTGGTAAATATTCTTCGTAACGGGAAATCATATAAAAACTGGAAGAGAAAATATCAAAAGGCAAACTACTACTTGCCGAAACAGAAAAGAATCCAATTGTGTTGTTCCATTTCTTTACGGTTATTTCGATGGAATCAAAACCCTGCTGCTCCAAAAGACCATAACTTTGGAAGAAAAGTTCGTTCCCCATTGGTTTCTTTCCGTAGGAAATTTTAGGACCGTTATGCGAAATAAACTCTTCAATTACAGAAGTAAACAAAACATCAATCCCCAAAATACGCAGGCAAATATGCTTGAAAATATAAGAAAATCGAGGTGTAAGTTTTTGGGTATAAACTAAAAGCATAGTGGGTTAAATCATATTTTCATCAGCAAAGCTAAAGTACGCTTTTTCAGTAATTATGAGGTGATCCGACACTTTTATGTCCAAACTTTCCCCTGCCAGTTTTAGCTTTTTGGTGAGTTGGATATCGGCTTGGCTTGGTTTCAAAGTTCCCGATGGATGATTGTGCGCCAATATAATTCCCACAGCCCCAAGTTGCAATGCTTCTTTGAATGCCAACCGAACATCAACCACAGTTCCGGTTATTCCGCCTTTGCTGAGCTGTGCACTTTTTATAATTTTGTTTGAATTGTTTAAATAAAGAATCCAAAATTCCTCGTGCGGAAGTTCGCCCATAATGGGCTGTAAATATTCAAAAACGGAATCGCTTGAGGTGATTTTTTTCCGTTCCAAAGCCTCCTCTGCCCTTCTTCTTCTACCCAATTCCATTGCTGCCGCTATACTAATCGCTTTTGCTTCGCCAATGCCTTTGAACTGCATCAATTCAGAAATTGAAAGTCTTCCCAATTCGTTCAAATTATTGTTTGCAGACGCAAGTATTCGTTGGCTTAATGAAACAGCGCTTTCATTCCGGCTACCTGAACCAATAAGAATTGCGATAAGCTCGGCATCGCTAAGTGATATTCTACCTTTCAGCAAAAGTTTTTCACGCGGACGGTCGTCCTCGTTCCAGTTTTTTATGGAAAATGAAGTGTTTTCTTCCATATATTTTACATTTCCTTAAAGATAACAATGAATATAATCTTTTCAAAAACAATCCTTTAAAAGATGTGATTTTATTTTTTATGAATAAATTTATTATTTAAAACAATCTTTATGAAATCACTCTTTGACGCCGAAACCTATTCCGAAACCCGAAATAGAATTGATCAACTTTCTGAAGACTCACAAAAACAATGGGGAAAAATGACTGTCGGACTAATGTTGCACCACTGCCAAGGGCCTTTCAATATAATGTTGGGGAAGAACGATTATGGAATGAGACCTAATTTATTGGCGAAACTATTTTTTAAGAAAATGCTATATAATGAAACTCCATTTCTGAAGAATTTACCGACTGCGAAATTTTTAAAAGAAACCGAACCCAGAGATTTTAATATCGAAAAAAGAAACCTCGACATTATTTTGGATGAATTTGAAAGTCGAAAAGAGCAGGAGGAGTGGAAGGCGCATCCCGGCTTTGGCTATTTCACAAAACAACAATGGGGACAAATGCAGTACAAACATTTGGACCATCACTTGAAGCAGTTTGGGGTTTGAAACTGATAATTAATTTTGAAAAAAAAGGAAAAATTCAAACTATCATCATTAACGAATGGGATTACCTTCGGTTATCCCTCAAAGCTCCTCCCGATAGCTATCGGGATTGAAAAACAAAATGTATAAAAAAGTTATTTGAGCAAGCTCATAACTTTTTTATACATTTTGTTTTATTCGTGACCGCGAAGGGATTCAAACCCCCAACCCTCAGAGCCGAAATCTGATGCGCTATTCAGTTGCGCCACGCGGCCGTAATTCAGTATTCAGTATTCAGTATTCAGTATTCAGTATTCAGTATTCAGTATTCAGTATTCAAAAATAAATCATTAGAATACGAACAACCTTTCTGACCCGAAAACTTATTAACGCATTAACTTACTCACTAATTCACCTATCAAGAAAGTCTTGATTTAACAGCAGTGGAAATAGTTTTTCCATCAGCTTTTCCAGCGAGTTTTGCACTCACCAAACCCATTACTTTTCCCATATCAGCCATAGATGAAGCACCGCTTTCAGCAATAATCTCATCTACAATTTTAGATACTTCCGCTTCGCTTAATTGTTGTGGCAAGAATGCTTCTATAACGTGAGCCTGCGCCAATTCTGGTTCAGCTAAATCATCACGCCCTTGTTCTTTGTAAATTGCCGCACTGTCCTTACGTTGTTTTACCTGTTTTTGTAATAACTTTATTTCTTCATCTTCAGTCAAATCGGTTTTTGCACCAGTTTGGGTCTGTGCCAAAAGCAATGCCGATTTAATGGAACGTAAGGCTTCCAAAGACTGTGTATCTTTCGCTTTCATTGCGGTTTTCATCGCATCCATCACTTTATCCTGTAAGCTCATTTTCGGAATTTTTTATAGATTGCGAAGATACTTAATTAAGCGGAAAAGCGAAACAGTAAAATCCAGATTTATGAATTGGAAAATATTTTATAAAGAAAAGCCCGAAATCAATACTGAAGTTCGGCACTGCTTTAAGTGAAAAAGTATCACTTAGTCTACATTGTCATGTAGAAATGAATTATTCTTGCGCAATTCAATTGAATCATCGTCCGTATTAACTGAAGTTCGAGAGATATTATTATCGATTTTATTTTCGCTCAAATCGATACCCATCCTTTTGTATGCTGGCTGTTTTTCAATCTCATCAATCCGGGAAGGACTGTTTTTGAATTTATAATTAAACTCCTTCATTTTCCTTTTGCGCTCCTCAGTTCTATCGCTCAATATTTTTGATATTGGTGAATTTAACGGGTCTGAATCATCGGTTTCGGTTTCATTCGAATTTGGTTCTGCAATTGTTCTTTTCTCAAAAACAATTTCTTCTTCTTCAATTTCTTCAACCGATAATTTTGATGGTTTCGCGCTATTTAAACGATTTTCCACTTCCTGGTAATCATCCAAACTATATCTTTTGATTCCTTCTCCTGAAACCTCGGTAATTGGAACAATTTCCACGTGATCCTGAACTTCAATTTCTTCCAAATTGAAGAAAATATTATCATCTTTTTTCTCTACTTCTTTGGCTTTTTTTGGAACCGAATTTATAGGAAGGTCGAACATCAAAATTTGGTCTTCCACTTCATTTGAATCGTTTTGGGAAAATTTTATTCTTTCAATTTCTTTCTTTGGAGCTTCAAGAATCACAAACTCATTGACGTTTATTTTGTTGATTTCAACTTGGCTGAGTTCCTCGATATTTTCAACTTCTATTTCTTCAAAGGAAACTCCTAAATTTTTCAGTAATTCCGAAGCCTTTATATAGTCTTCAAAAGGTAATTTCTCCTCAATTTCAGCTTCATCAAAAAGAGTATGTTTCACCATCTGCGCCTTCGGCTCTGAATCCACTGGTTTCTCTGGCAAACGAACTTGAGAAGCTGTAGCTTTTGGTGTTAGCGTTTGTTCCGCACGCTGTTCGTCTTCAAGTGTGTGGATAATTTTTTTTGTTTCTGTATTAACTATTTCGTTTTGCTGTTCCACATTGAAACCTGTTGCAATCACGGTTATAGAAATAGACCCTTCAAGACTTTCCTCTTCGCCCACACCCATAATAATGTTTGCGCTGTGGCCAGCTTCCTCTTGAATATGGTCACTTATTTCGCCAATTTCATCAATAGTAATTTCGTCAGAACCAGAAACGATAAGCAGCAACACGTTTTTAGCACCTTTAATTTTATTGTCGTTCAGCAATGGGGAATCCAAAGCTTTTCCAATTGCTTCCTTTGCTCTATTTCCACCGGAAGCAGTAGCGCTTCCCATAATAGCTGTACCGCTATTTGCAAGTACAGTTTTTGCATCGCGAAGGTCGATGTTTTGTGTATAGTGATGTGTAATAACTTCGGCAATTCCACGAGCAGCGGTGGCCAAAACTTCATCAGCTTTTGAGAAACCAGCTTTAAAACCAAGGTTTCCGTAAACTTCACGTAATTTATTATTATTGATAACAACCAAGGAATCTACATTTTGGCGTAGTTTTTCAACCCCAATCTGCGCTTGATCGTTTCTTGTTTTTCCTTCAAATTGAAACGGAATTGTAACAATACCAACGGTAAGAATATCCATATCCTTCGCCATCTTTGCAATTATTGGCGCAGCACCGGTTCCAGTTCCACCACCCATTCCTGCGGTTATGAAAATCATTTTAGTGTTTGCTGTAAGCATATGGCGAATTTCCTCCATACTTTCAACAGCAGATTGCTCGCCAACTTTAGGGTTTGCACCGGCTCCCAAACCTTCAGTCAAGGATACACCCAATTGAATTTTATTTGGCACAGGGCTATTTTCCAATGCTTGTGAATCTGTATTGCAAATTACAAAGTCAACACCCTTTATGCCCTGGCTGAACATATGGTTAATCGCGTTACTCCCTCCCCCGCCAACACCAATAACCTTAATCACGTTTGATTGGTTTTTGGGCAGATCGAATGAAATGTTATCAAATTCTGTTTTGCTGCTCATATCTTTATTTTTTGTTGCAATTCTTTATTATCTTTTTTACTGCTTACTGTAACTGCACACTGAACACTTTATTCCGCGTTGTCTAAAAATTCCTTGAACTTTTCAGCCCATTTATCAAAAATTTTCAGCTTACCGCCTTTTGGTTCTTTTTCCTTTTCTTCCTCTTTTTCGTTTTTCTTCTTTGGCTCTTCCGAAACAGTAGCTTTTGTTTCCTCTTCCACTGTTTCCACATTTGAAAAACGTTTCATCAAAGAAGATTTTTCCTTACTTTCCAAACTATTTAAAACCAATCCCACTGCGGTTGCATACATTGGGCTGGTGGTTTCAGAATCGCTATCTCCAGCCAAATGCTCGTTTGGATAGCCAATGCGCGTGTCCATTCCAGTAATGTATTCTACAAGTTGTTTAATATGTTGAAGCTGCGCCCCGCCTCCCGTAAGTACTATTCCTGCAATAAGTTTCTTTTTTTGTTCTTCGTGCCCGTAATTTTTTATTTCCATATAAACCTGCTCAATAATTTCTATCACACGAGCATGGATTATTTTTGAAAGGTTTTTCAAGCTTATTTCCTTTGGTTCCCTTCCGCGTAAACCGGGAATTGAAACAATTTCATTGTCCTTGTTTTCGCCTGGCAAGCCGAGCCGAATTTTATTTTCAGAAGTTCTGCCTGTTTTTCAATGATTGAGCAACCTTCTTTTATATCCTCCGTAATAACATTTCCACCGAAAGGAATTACTGCAGTATGACGAATAATTCCATCCTTGAAAATCGCCAAATCAGTTGTTCCACCTCCAATATCAATCAACGCAACACCGGCTTCTTTTTCTTCTTGGCTCAAAACCGCTTTTGCTGAAGCCAATGGTTCCAAAGTAATCGCTGAAAGTTCAAGTCCTGCACTTTTTATACACCTTCCCACATTTCTGATGGAAGAAACTTGCCCAACAACCACGTGGAAATTTGCTTCCAATCGTGCGCCGTACATTCCGATAGGTTCTTTTATTTCGGCTTGACCGTCAACTTTAAAATCCTGTGGCAAAACGTGCAATATTTCTTCGCCAGGAAGCATCACCAATTTATGGACTTGGTTGCACAATTTTTCAATATCGTCTTCGCTTATCACGTCTTCCCCATTGGGACGAGTAATATAATCGCTGTGCTGGAGACTGCGAATATGCTGGCCAGCAATACCCACAACCACTTCCTTAATTTTCATTCCCGAAGAAGTTTCCGCATCCTGCACTGCTTGTTGAATGGATTGGATTGTTTGGGTGATGTTGTTCACAACTCCGCGATGAACCCCAAGGCTTTTCGCTTTGCCTATTCCCAACACTTCCATTTTGCCATAATCATTTTTCCTACCTATCATCGCAACGATTTTGGTAGTTCCAATATCCAATCCTACAGCAATATTCTCATTTTCCATGGCCTTACTTTTTTGTGGCGATAACCTGACTTTCAAATTTCAGGTTTACCGTATTGTACCCATAAAGAGTACTGTCTTGTTTTGTTTTTTTATAAAATGCCTTAAAATTTTGAAACTTTTTTTCAATGTGAATCGGCTTTCCAAAAAGCACATTAAAATCCATCTTTCGCAGTTTCAAATTTATATCGCCATTTGCACTCTGGTTTAAACCCACAACGCTCAATTTCATAAATTCATCTTCATTAATCTTAAGCAATAAAGCAGTGAGCTCACTAAAATTATTCTTCGAAATTCCTGTAATAATTGGCACCCTTGCTGAGTATACATTTGACAATGGCATCTTTTTTCCATCAGCATCCAAATAATAATCTGGCGAAGCGCTCACCCTCCCAATAGGATTTCGCTGTTCAATTTTCGCCCCCAAGGTGCCGTCAACCGACACATACACCTGAGCATCCCGAACCATAGGATTTTCCTGCAACTGTTGCTCGATCTTCTTCAAAACTAAAGTTTCTTTACCTATGCTCGTAACCTTGGCATGATTTTGTATCAACAATTTATTAACTGTATTGTAAGTAATAAATGGACTGTTTTCATCCACAAATTCAATGTCAATTTTTGATAATTTTCTGCTATCATTTCTATGCTTACTGAAGCTGAAAAGAAATGCCATCAAGCCGAGCAAAAAGATAAATTTCAGTATTTCAATGCTACGCTTCATTTTTCAATATTTGGGTTAGTTTATTTACTTCAGCACCAATATCTCCGGCGCCAACCAACAATTTTATTCTGCATTTTGAAGCCAGCATAATTTCTGGCAAAGCCGATTTAAAAACCAATCTTTTTTTTTCGGAATTTATTTGTTTCAAAAGCCATTCTGAAGTAATACCTTCAATGTGCTCTTCCCTTGCGGGGTAAATATCCAGCAGGATTACTTCGTCAAATTTTGAAAGACTATTGGCAAAACCTTCCGCAAAGTCACGCGTTCTACTGAAAAGATGTGGCTGAAAAACAATCTGTTTGCGATCGTTTGGATACATTTCGTCCACAGCTTGAAATAGTGCATCAATTTCGGTGGGATGATGTGCGTAATCGTCTATCAAAACCAAATTATCAGATTTGATTTTATACGAAAAACGACGTTTCACGCCTTTAAAAGTTGCCAGTGCTTTGGGCAGGCAATCGGTTGGGGAGCCTGCTAAAATTGCCATGCCCAAAGCCATGATGGCATTTGTTAAGTTATGATGACCCGGAAGATTAAAGGTTAAATCCTTTAAAATTCCGTTCGGGGTTTTTAAATCGAATAGATATGCGCCGTCCTCAATTTTTACATTTTGCGCTTCGTAATCGGCAAATTCTTCAATTGCAACAGTCATTCCGTCAAACGGAAGATCCTTTTTTATGAAAACATGTTCTTTGTTTTCTGCCAATTCTGCAAAAGTTCGGAATGCATTTTCAATCTCAGTGGCATTTCCGTAAATATCCAAATGATCCGCATCCATTGATATCACGCAAGAAATATCGGGACGAAGTTGAAGGAAGGAACGATCAAACTCATCAGCTTCCACAACGGTTATTTCGCTTCCTTTATAAATGAAGTTTGAATTGTAATTCTCCGCAATTCCGCCTAAAAAGGCAGTAACCGGCATATTGCATTCTGCCAGCAAATGTCCCAAAATTGCTGAAGTTGTTGTCTTTCCGTGTGTTCCCGCAACCGCAAGACAAAGGGTTTTTTTTGAAACTTCGCCTAAAAGTTCGGCGCGTTTCACAATATAAAAATCTTCGGAAAAGAAATAATTCAAAATCTTATTTCCCTTCGGAATTGCCGGTGTGTAAACCACCAATACATTTTCTTTTGAAATAACTTCCGTTTGAATTTCAGAAATTTCGTCCACGAATGTTATGGTAATTCCTTCTGAAATTAATTCGTCCGTTAAGTCGGTTGGCGTTTTATCATACCCAAAAACAGCTTTCCCCTGCATTTTAAAATACCGTGCAAGCGCACTCATCCCAATGCCGCCGATGCCGACGAAGTAGAAAGTTTGTATGTTTTTTAGGTTATTCAAAATGTTTAATTGTGTAATTGTGTAATTGTTTAATTGTTTTAAAGTCTAGCACGCACTAAAAGCACTTAACCAGTTAAACAATTAAACGTTTCAACTCTTTTTCAATAATTTCTCAATCTCTTCAACTATATCTTTTGTAGCATTTGGTTTTGCCAGTTTTTTAATGTTTTCTGAAAGCGTTTTTTGTTTTTCTTTGGAAGTAATAAGTTGCAAAAACTCATTTTCAAAACTTGAATCCAAATCACTTTCTTTAATTAAAAGCGCGGCATTTTTTTCTGAAATTGACATTGCGTTTTTGGTTTGGTGATCTTCAGAAACATTGGGCGACGGAATAAAAATCACTGGCTTTCCCACCAAACACAATTCCGAAACCGAAAGCGCCCCTGCACGTGAAATTATAATATCAGCCGTAGCATATGCCAAATCCATTCTATTCAAAAATGCATGCACTTGTACATTTTCTGAACCTTTAGTCTTATAGATTTCTTCGTAAAATTTTCCGCATTGCCAGATTACTTGCAAGTTGTTCGCTTCAAAAAAAGGAAGCGATTTTTCAATCAATTGGTTTATTCTACGTGCACCCAAACTCCCACCTAAAACCAACAAAGTTTTTTTGTCTCTTTTTAAATTGAAGAACGTAATTGCTTCATCTCTTTTTGAAGAAATATCGAGCAAATCCTGACGCACGGGATTTCCTGTAAGTTTTATTTTTTCAGAAGGGAAAAATTTTTCCATTCCATCATATGCAACACATATTTTCTGAACTTTCCCGCTCAACCATTTATTTGTGATGCCGGCATGGCTATTTTGTTCTTGAATTAAACACGGAATTCTTCGCAATGAAGCCATCCGAAGTAACGGTGCGCTGGCGTAACCGCCTGTTCCAATGGCAACATCTGGCTTAAAATCTTTCAATATTTTTTGCGATTTTTGAAGACTGGAAACAAGTTTCAGCGGAAAAGCCAAGTTCTGCAACGATAGACTTCGCTGTAAACCGGAAATCCAAAGTCCTTTAATTTTATATCCAGCTTGCGGCACTTTTTCCATTTCCATTCTATCTTTTGCACCCACAAATAAAAATTCTGCATCGGGGAAACGAGATTTTAACTCGTTGGCAATTGCAACCGCTGGGTAAATGTGACCTCCGGTTCCGCCTCCGCTTATGATGAATTTTTTTTTCAAAAGATTTCTAATTATTCAATTTCGTATTCCTAAATCGCTTCGCTTAAAATATCCAATGGGTTTTCCTCGGCTTCTTCCTTCGCAACAATTTCACGCTTTGCGCTTACGCTCAAAATCATTCCCAACGCTAAACACGTCATCCAAATAGACGTTCCCCCGCTGCTTATTAATGGTAAGTTCTGACCCGTTACTGGGAATAATTCCACCGCAACAGCCATATTTATCATTGCCCGAAAAACGATGGGCAAGCCCACACCAATGACGAGCAATTTTCCAAAAACGGAAGTTGATTTATGCGCTACGACCACTATTCTGAAAAGTAAAAACAAGTATAAAATCATTAAAAACATGCCGCCCAAAAGCCCAAACTCCTCAACGATTATTGCATAAATAAAATCGGAAGAGGATTGTGGTAAAAAGTTTTTCTGAACGCTTTTACCAGGACCTACGCCAGCCAATCCGCCAGATGCGATAGCGATTTTTGCTTTTTCAATTTGGTAATCTGCTTCGGTGTCTTTATCATCACTAAAGTTTTCAACGCGATTCATCCAAGTATCAACACGGTTTGGGAAAACACCCGGAAAAGCTTTAGCAGAAATCACAAATAATGTGAGAAATATCAATCCAGCTCCCAAAATAATTCCTAAATATCTAATAGGGTAACCTCCAACAAATACTAACATTATAACCATAAAGAAAAATATGGCGGTGGTAGAAAAGTTGGCAGGAAGAATTAGTGCAAGCACCACAAAAACGGGCACCCAAAGGGGCAATAGCGTTTCCTTGAATGTAACCGTTTTGTCTTTAATTCGCGATAAATAACGAGCAACATAAGTCATCAAAACCACACCCGCCAAAGTTGAAGTCTGAAAAGTAATTCCAACAAAAGGTATTCTTATCCATCTACTGGCATTCGCGCCTTCAATAGTTGTTCCTTCAGCCATTGTGATCACCAACAGCAAAACAATTACAGGAATTGCAATAATGGATAATCCACGGAAATAATTATAGGGAATTTTATGGACGCCATATAAAATTCCAAAACCCAAAACCAAATGTGCGAAATGTTTTAGCAAATAAGGCAAGGTGCTTCCATCACCGTACAAATAGGCAAGGTTGCTACTTGAACTGTAAACAGGCAAGAAAGAAAATAGCGACAAAAGGCCTACAATTCCCCAAATTGCTTTATCTCCCTGTATGTAGTTGAAAATGTTTCGCACTTGCTATTGGTTATTGGTTATTGATTATTGGTTATTGGTTATTGGTTATTGGTTATTGAAAATTATAAATTTCTTACTGCATCTTTAAACTGTCTTCCACGGTCTTCGTAGTTTTCGAACAAATCAAAACTTGCGCAGGCTGGAGAAAGTAAAACTGTGTTATTTCTTTCCGCCAATTTATATGCAATCTGTACAGCCATTGCCATTGAATCTGTTTCAACAATCGTATCAACAACGTTTCCGAAGGCTTTAATGATTTTTTCATTGTCAACTCCCAAGCAAATAATTGCTTTTACTTTTTCATTTACCAAGGGTAAAAGTTCTGTGTAATCGTTGCCTTTGTCAACACCGCCAACAATCCAAACTGTCGGGTTTTCCATACTATCTAAAGCATAAAAAGTAGCATTTACATTGGTTGCTTTGCTATCGTTGATGTAAAGAACATTGCTTATTTTCAAAACTTTTTCAAGTCGGTGTTCTACACCCTGAAATCCTTCCAAACTCTCACGAATTGTTTGCTTTCTAATTTTCAACAAAGTCGCCACCATTGATGCGGCCATTGCATTTTTTACATTGTGTTCTCCTTGGATTCCTATTGTTGCGATTGGCATAGTAAATTGATTGTTATCTATTGTTATTATTATTTCTTTATCTTTTTTGAATGCTCCCTGATTCAATTCTTTTTTGGTTGAAAAAGGTAGCGGCTGCGATTTTATTGGGTTTTGCGAAAGCCATTTCAGTATTTCAACATCGTCTGCGTCATATATGAAATAGTCCTGCGACGTTTGGTTCATCGTTATCCTGAATTTTGAAGCGATATAATTTTCATATTTATAATCATATCTATCCAAATGATCTGGACTTAAATTGGTCAAAACTGCAATGTGTGGCGCAAAGGTTTCAATTCCGTCAAGCTGAAAACTGCTGAGTTCAAGCACGAAATTTTCATACTTTTCCTTGGAAACCTGTTCTGCGAAACTCTTGCCGATGTTTCCTCCCAAAGCCACATTCAATCCGCCGTTTTTCAGCAGTTCATAAGTCAAACTTGCGGTTGTGGTTTTTCCGTTGCTTCCAGTAATTCCTACTATTGTTGCCTTTGTATATTTTGCAGCAAACTCAATTTCAGAAATCACCTTCACTCCTTTTTCGTGTAACTTTTTAATGATTGGAGCCTTATCGGGAATTCCCGGACTTTTCATCACTAAATCTGCGGAAAGGATTTTTTCTTCGGAATGGCCTTTCCTCTTCCCATTCAATCCCATTATTTATAAGAACTTGTTTGTATTTCTCTTTTATTTTTCCGAAGTCTGAAACGAAAACTTCAAACCCTTTCTTCAATGCTAAAATGGCTGTTCCTACCCCACTTTCTCCTCCACCCAGAATGACGATTTTAGATTTTCGATTTTCGATTGACGATTGATGATTTGAACTCATTTTGAATTTAATCTTTTACGAACCGTATTAATCGAAGCAATTGTTATTGAAAGTAATTCATCGGCTTCTTTGTGCAATCTTTCAATTTCTTGGTGGTGTGTTTCAGATATTTCTTTTAAAATTTCCAAGAAATACATACTCTCATCTGCTTCCTCTTCTACTATTTTCAACTTATTTATAAAATCTTTATCTGACTTTCCTCTGCAAGCAGCTCTATAATTTGCTCCAACAGAACTAGAACAGCGGATTAACTGATTGCAATAAGCATTATACTCCCTTGAAATTGGAAATCTTGCACATAACTTTCCAGTATCAACCGCAAAACGTAACATTCTTTTTTTTATCTCTTCCTTCATAAATCGTAAATCTAAAATCGTACATCGTAAATCCTTCTTATCTAATTTTAAGTGTAACAATGGTAATTATGGCCAGAAAGATTCCCACGATCCAAAACCGGGTTACGATTTTACTTTCGTGAAAACCTTTTATTTGGTAATGGTGGTGAAGCGGCGACATTCTGAAAATGCGTCTTCCTTCACCAAATTTTTTCTTGGTATATTTAAACCAGCCAACCTGCAAAACCACCGAAAGATTTTCCATCAAAAAGATTCCGCAGAGAATTGGAATCAATAATTCCTTTCGAACGGCAATTGCTATTACAGCTATAATTCCGCCAATCGTCAAACTTCCCGTATCGCCCATAAAAACTTGAGCCGGATAAGTATTGTACCACAAGAATCCGATAAGTGCACCCACAAATGCAGTAATGAAAATGGTCATTTCACCCATATTTGGGATGTACATAATATTGAGATAATCCGCAAAAATCACGTTCCCCGAAACCCAGGCAAAAAGCGCGAGCGTAACACCAATAATAGCGGACGTTCCCGCCGCAAGCCCATCTAATCCATCGGTTAGATTTGCGCCATTTGAAACTGCTGTTATAATAAAAATCACAATCGGAATAAAAATTAGCCACACATAACTTTGATAATCTTCACCTGCCCAACTAATTAATTCGGAATAATTGAATTCGTTTTCCTTTACGAAAGGAATTGTGGTTAGCATCGTTTTATCCTTCACGTAAAATTCATTGGTCGGCCTTTTCGCAATTATTTGCGTTTCCGTTCCGGGATTTTCAATTGTACGTTGCACGATAATATCTGGATGAAAATACATTGTTGCCCCAACGAACAAGCCCAAACCAATTTGCCCGATTACTTTAAATTTTCCAGGTAAACCCTGTTTATCATTTTTAAATTTTTTGATGTAATCGTCAATAAAACCAATAGTTCCCATCCAAATGGTGGTTACAATTAGCAGGATTACATAAATATTTTCAAGCTTTGCGAAAAGTAATACGGGAATTAATGTTGCGAGAATTATAATGATTCCGCCCATTGTTGGCGTTCCAGCTTTTTCGTTTTGACCTTGCAAACCGAGATCGCGAATAGACTCGCCAACTTGTTTTTTCCGTAAATAGTTGATGATTTTTTTTCCGTAAACCGAAGCGATAAAAAGCGAAAGAATAACCGCCAAAATAGCTCGAAACGTAATGAAATTAAACAATCCCGCACCAGGCATATCGTATGCTTTGTCTAAATATTCAAACAGATAATACAACATTGGCTATTTGTTTAGGGTTGCTAAAAGTTGGTTTACAATTTTAAAATCATCAAAATCGAAGCGCTCTCCATTTATTTCCTGATAGGTTTCGTGACCTTTTCCGGCAATCAAAATAATATCGTTTTCTTGCGCCATTTGGCAGGCAGCTTTAATTGCTTCTTTTCTACTTGTAATTGAAATGGTTTTTTTATAATGTTCTGCAGGCACGCCAGCTTCAATTTGTTCTATAATTTTTTCAGCATTTTCGGTTCGTGGATTGTCACTTGTGAAAACAACTTTTGTGCTCAAAGCTGAAGCGATATTTCCCATAACTGGACGCTTTTGTGCATCGCGATCTCCACCACAACCAACTACCGTAATCACTTCTTCATTACCTGTACGGATGCTATTTATGGTTTCCAAAACATTTTTCAAGGCATCGGGAGTGTGTGCATAATCCACAATCGCTGTGATTTTCTTTTCTGAAATTAAATACTGAAAACGCCCATCAACACTATCTAAAGTGCTCATAATTTGAAGTATTTCAAGTTCCTCCAATCCTAAAAGCTCAGCAGTTCCGAAGATTGCCAATAAATTATACGCATTAAAACCACCAATCAACTTCACCCATAATTCTTGATTGTTTATTTTCAGAAGCTGACCGGTAAATTGGCTTTCCAAAACCTGCGCTTTATAATCGGCATAGGTTTTTAGCGCGTAGGTTTTTTTTGTTGCTTTCGTATTTTGAAGCATCACTACTCCATTTTTGTCATCCACATTTACCAATGCGAAAGCGGTTTTTGGCAATTCATCAAAAAATAATTTTTTCACATTGCGATACTCAGCGAAATCTTTGTGATAATCCAAATGATCGTGCGAAAGATTGGTAAAAACACCACCAACAAAATTAAGCGCTTCGGTGCGCTTTTGATGGATTCCGTGGGAACTCACTTCCATAAAACAATATTCCACACCCGCATCGACCATTTCGCGTAAATACTTGTTTATCGTCAATGAATCTGGGGTTGTGTGCGTAGCTTTAAATTCAGTATCGCCAACCATTATTTTTACTGTGGAAAGCAATCCCGCTTCCAATCCAGCTTTTTTGAAAAGTTGGTATAAAAGTGACGAAACTGTTGTTTTTCCATTGGTTCCGGTAATTCCGATAAGTTTTAACTCCGAAGAAGGATTTCCGAAATAATTGGCAGCCATAATTGCCAAAGCTTTGTGTGAATCTGCAACTTGAACGTACGTAATTCCGTTTATAATATTTTCAGGCAAGGTTTCGCAAATAATAGCCAATGCGCCTTGATCGGCCGCTTTTTTTATGAATTGATGCCCGTCTGAAAGCGTACCTTTTATAGCAATAAAAACATCATTCAAAGAAACTTTCCGTGAATCAAATTCCAGATTGTTAATTGCCACGGACGTACTGCCAACAACACTTTCGATGGTTACTTTGTATAATATGTCCTTTAAAAATATCACGATAAATTCAAGGTTATTAGTTGGCCTTTCTTCAAAATTTCACCAGATTTTATAGACTGGCTGGAAACCGTTCCATTCCCTAAAACCTGAACCCTAAGTCCGAGATTTTCAAGAATTGAAATAGCATCCATACCCGCCATTCCAGTCACGTTTGGAATTGTTTTGGTTGGCTGTTGAAGCTTTGCATAATACTTTTCAAAATCCTTTGCAATAGCGGGATCTGATTTTTCAATTCCATCAACCGAATCGATATTTGGAGATTCGGTAAAAATTTTCTGAGCAATTCTTTTAAAAACAGGACCGGAAACATCAGCTCCGTAAAATCCTTTTCTCGTGCTTGGTTTGTGGATGATTACAATACAGGAATATTTAGGGTTTTCCGCGGGAAAGAATCCAGCAAAAGAGGAAATGTAGCGAGGATTGCTATTCCAGTCAGGAAACCAATATTCAGTTCGCGCAGTCCCTGTCTTTCCTGACATTGAAAAATCACTTGAATAAAGTGATTTACCTGTTCCACGAATTACAGTGTTCTTCATAATTTCCTTAATTTCATTCAAAGTTTGATCTGAACAGATTTTAGGATTTATAATCTTTGTATCGTAGGTTGTAACTTTTTCATTCCAAGCACGCACTTCCTTTATAAAACGAGGCTTCACCATAACACCATTATTTGCAATGGCGTTATAAAAAGTTAGTGTTTGAAGTGGGGTAATCTTTAGATTATAGCCGTAAGCTATCGAAGGAAGTGCATTCTTGCTCCATATTTTATCACCTGGTTGTGGAATTATTGGCTCTCCTTCACCTTTAATAGCTACTCCAGTTTTTTCATTAAGGTGCCAGCTTTTTAAACGATTAATAAATTTATTTGGGTTTTTAGAATATCCATTGTCAATAATTGTTGCCAGCCCAATATTGGAAGAAACCTCCAATGCCCTAGCTGCAGAAATTTTTCCGTAGCCACCACGACGCGAATCATTAACTGGACTTCCGTAAAATACTTTTCTACCGTTTCCAGTATCCACAGTGCTACTTGTATCAATAACTTTATCTTCCAACGCAGCCATCATTGCCATAACCTTAAATGTTGAACCAGGTTCATGCGATTTGCCAATAGCGTAATTAATTTTTTCGTAATAGGTTCCGCCTGAAGTGCGGCCTAAGTTTGATACAGCTTTTATCTCGCCAGTGGCAACTTCCATCACGATTACGCTACCGTGCTCGGCTTCGTAATATTCCAACTGCTTCAAAAGCGCATGATGGGCAATATCTTGAATATTTACATTGATTGTTGAAACAATATCGTAGCCATCCTGTGGTTCAATTTCATTGTCGTCATAAATGGGTTTCCATTGGCCTTTTGCAATTTTCTGCTTTAGACGATGGCCTTCTTTTCCGGTCAAAATATCATTGAAGGCACCTTCCAAACCAACTGCATAATAACCAGGACGATCAAAAGCTTCATCACCAACGGTACGCTGCGCGATTAGGCCAATTGGGTGTTCGCGAACTGTTCGCTGCTCTACAATTATCCCTCCTTTATATGGCCCTTTTTTGAAGAGCGGCATATTTTTTACTTTAATATAATCGGAATAGCCAAGGTTCTTAACCACCAATAAATAGCGATTTTTATCAGCACGAGCTTTTCTGAACATGTTTTGATAATGCGAAACTGGCTTTTTAAACATTTTGCTTAATTGCCCAGAAAGCGCATCCAAATTTTCCTTAAAGTCTTCAGAAGTAACAGTTACCGCGTCAAAACGGATATCGTATTTTGGGACTGAAGTAGCCAACAAGCTACCATCATCGGCGTACACATTACCACGGTTTGCTGGAATCACAAAGTTTTTAGTGGTGTTTTCCTTTGCCTTTTCACGATACATTTCGCCATCCGCAAACTGAATATTCATTAATTTAATGCTAATGGCCAAAGCGAATATGAACATACCTCCTGCGATGAAGTATAATCGGTTCAATATTTTTTTTCTTCGAATGCCATATTCAGTTTTCAGTTCTCCTTTATCAGTATTCAGTTATTTTTTATCTTTCTTTTCAATAATTCTAATTCGCTTTGGAGGGGTTGATGAAGGCTGCAACCCACGATTTTCCATAGCAGCAATTATTTTGCTTTCCATTCGAGATTGCATTAACCGCATTCTCACATCTACATATTCACTTTTTAATTCCTTTACTTCGGCATTCAATTTTGATATTTTATGCACTTTTCTATCCGCACTATGCGAACTTGCAATCATTGCTAAAGCCAAAACAGAAAGGAAAATAATAAAGCGCCAGTTTTTCAGCGCGTCATCACTTACCAAAAATTTTCCTTTAATAATGTTATAAAATCCGTCTTTCATTTCCGATTTAAAAAGGTCTCGACTGCGCTCGACCTGACACTGAATTATATTTTTTCTGCTATACGAAGTTTTGCACTTCGGGCACGATTGTTTTCTTTAATCTCTGTTTTGGATGGAATTATGAATTTGCCCACAGCTTTAAAAGGCACTTCTACTCTTCCAAAAACATCCTTTTCCGGTTCGCCTTCAAACATTCCACTGCGGATGTAACGCTTCACCAATCTATCTTCTAAAGAGTGATAGCTAATCAAACTGAGTCTTCCTCCGGTTTCCAAAACTTCGTTGGTTTGAAGTAAAAATTCCTTTAGTGCTTCCAATTCTTGGTTTACTTCAATCCGAATGGCTTGATATATTTGGGCAAGAATTTTATTCTCCTTGTAAGCCGGTAAAAACCTGCCAAGTATTTTTTTTAATTGTTCGCTGGTTTTAATTTTTCCTTCGGATCGCGCTTCAACAATAACCCTTGCCATTGATGGTGCATTCCTCAATTCACCATAGTTGAAAAGAACATCGCGCAATTCTTTTTCTTCATACTTATTTACAACCGTATATGCCGAAAAATTGCTGTCGCGATTTATTCGCATATCCAAATCAGCTTCAAAACGTGTTGAAAAACCTCTTTCAGCAATATCAAATTGATGTGAAGAAACCCCAAAATCCCCTAAAATTCCATCCACTTTTTTAAAGCCGTGAAATCTCAGAAATTGTTTCAAAAACCTAAAATTTTGATTGATTAGCAAAAATCTTGAATCGTCAATTGCATTTTCTAAAGCATCTTTATCTTGGTCAAAAGCAATCAGTTTTCCATTAGCACCCAATCTATTCAGTATTTCTTTGGAATGCCCGCCACCACCAAAAGTGACATCCACATAAATTCCATTGGGCTTTATATTTAAACCATCAACGGTTTCATTTAGCAAAACTGGATTATGATATTCCATCACCATCGTTGCTTTTGTTTCCCATTACTTCTTCGGCCAAATCGGCAAAATCGCTGGCAGCATCGTCAATGGCCTGTTCGTATTTGTCTTTATCCCATATTTCCACAATATTTATTGCGGATGAAATAACCAATTCCTTATCAATTCCGGCAAAGGACATTAGGTCTTTGGGAATCAACAATCTGCCTGTGGAATCCAGTTCAACCGTTTTCACACCTGCCGTAAATCTTCTTATAAAATCGTTGTTTTTTCTACTGAAACGGTTTAGCTCGCCCATTTTCAGCATCAGTGCGTCCCACTCTTTCATTGGGTACATTTCCAAACAGGGTTGAAAAACGGCACGTTTTATCACAAAACCATTTTCCATTACCGGCATCAATTGCTTTTTCAAAGGCGAAGGCATCATAACGCGTCCTTTTACGTCTGCTTTACATTCGTATGTGCCTATTAAATTGAGCATTGCGGAAATATTCTTTTTGAAAATTATAGTTTCAAATATATATAACTTTTACCACATTTTACCACATTCTACCACATTGTTGATAAATTTTACCATTTTGTAAATAAACTGGCTTTTAATTGTCCACCAACAAAGGCTGATTTTTAAATTGACCTTATGAAATAAATTTGTTTACTTTTGTGTTTCTAAATTGCACCAACCAAGGATGTCTGAAAACTTAAAAAAAGAAGGTAAATTTTCATATTTAGAAATAGGTGAAGGCACACCAATCATAATACTACACGGACTCATGGGCGGGTTGAGCAACTTTGACGGAGTTGCAAATTTCTTTCCTAAAAAAGGCTATAAAATTTTAATCCCCGAGTTGCCCATTTACAAAATGTCTATCTTAAAAACGAATGTAAAAAGTTTTTCAAAATACGTTTCACAATTCATTGATTATCTGGGATATAGCGAAGTAATACTTTTGGGAAATTCCCTTGGAGGGCACATTGGACTGTATTGTACAAAATTGTATCCTAAAAAAGTAAAAGCCCTAATTATTACTGGCAGCTCCGGACTTTATGAAAGCGCAATGGGCGAGAGCTATCCAAAGCGTGGCGATTATGAATATATAAAGCAAAAGGCTGAAAATGTTTTTTACGATCCAGCCGTTGCAACTAAAGAAATTGTTGATGACGTTTATGAAACCGTAAACGATAGAAACAAATTAATACGTACACTTGCCATCGCTAAAAGTGCAATAAGACACAACATGGCGAAAGACCTTCCAAAAATGCATACGCCTACCTGTATTATTTGGGGAAAAAATGACAACGTAACCCCGCCGGAAGTAGCTGTAGAATTCGATGAACTTTTGCCAGATTCCGATTTGTTTTGGATTGATAAATGTGGCGATGCCGCAATGATGGAACGCCCCGAGGAATTCAACCAACTACTTGATGCTTGGTTGCAAAAACGCGGATATTAACACCGAAAATATGCTTATTAAATCTGCGGAATTTATGATGAGCAACAGCGATGTTGCCAAGTGTCCTAAAGATCGTTTGCCAGAATATGCCTTTATTGGCCGAAGTAATGTGGGGAAATCTTCCCTCATCAATATGCTAATGCTGCGAAAAAGTTTGGCGAAAACTTCGGGACGACCCGGAAAAACGCAGCTTATCAACCATTTTTTGGTAAATAAAAATTGGTATTTGGTCGATTTGCCTGGCTATGGTTATGCTCGTGTTTCAAAAAGCAGTAAAAAAACCTTTCAGAAATTTATCACAGATTATTTCGAAAAACGTGAGCAAATGGTTTTGGCTTTTGTTTTGGTTGATTGCCGCCACGAACCGCAACCCATCGATTTAGAATTTATGCAATGGATGGGCGAAAGCGGAATTCCTTTCAACATAATTTTTACAAAAGCAGACAAGGAAAAACCAAAAGCTTTGGAAAGAAATATTAAAGCTTATTCCGAAAAAATGCTTAAAACTTGGGAAGAAATGCCACCTTATTTTATTACTTCGGCAAGCGATTCAACAGGGAGAGAAGAACTTTTGAAGTATATTGACGAACTCAATTCTTCCATCCAAACTTCCTAAATTGTAGTCCCAATTACTCTCGCTTCAATTCCAATTTTTCTGCGAAATAGTCACAAAAATCGCGCATAGTTTCACTCATTTTATCATCATTTGTAGCTCGTTGAAACGTATCAGCCATCGCACTTAAAGTTTGGTGGAAAAAAATCTTCATTTCGTCAACCGGCATATCTTTG
Organism: uncultured Flavobacteriaceae bacterium; assembly: GCA_963716065.1. GTDB lineage: Bacteria > Bacteroidota > Bacteroidia > Flavobacteriales > Flavobacteriaceae > Aequorivita. The sequence goes on along the minus strand of OY970287.1, from coordinate 2,670,655 downwards.
GTCCAAAGATCAATTCTAAGCGACTCCTTTTTTGCACTGTCCCAAACAGAAAGCATCACCGCTTTGGTTTCTTCATTTGAAACACCGCCATCTTCAGCAGACCAACGGATGGTTTCAGGAATTTTGTTTTCATCGAGTGCAATGTCAAGTTTTATTTCAGAAGTATGTTTAATTGCCATTATTTTTTGGGTTTGTATTTTGAATTTGTAAATATTTCCTCAGCATCAGCAACCATCAATTGCTGAACATCTGTATTATTGTTTTCCATATAGGCTCGAACGATTTTCCATCCCAAATAACGTCCCAACATTCCGGGAGTTTCATTGTCGATTTCGAGATAAAATTTTGAAAAAGGCGCAGGAGCTATAAATCGCGCTCCAAGTTTTGGATCGGTGCTGTAAAGCATTTCGTTCTCAATAAAATGGCGCCACATATATTCCTCGTTTTCTTCCGCCCAAAAAAATTCCTCTTCCGTATAGCCTATTTTTTCAGCGTCTGAAATTTTTGGAAGCCACAAATCTTTCAAATAGAGTTCCTTTCCGTAATAAATAATCTGTCCTAAAAATGAAGCTTTATTTGGCGGCTTTACATATTGCTTTGCATAAGCTTCGGCCACATCGGGACCAATTTGCGAAGGCTTCATTTCTTTGGAAATATATTTTTCAATTCCTTCATAAAACCGATGATTTGCTCCCAAATAATTGTCTAAACCTATCACCAACATATTTTCAGCTAGAATTACTTTATTGCGGTAATCCACGTCCGATGTTGCTGTAAAAACTGAAGGAGTTGTGAATTTTGGAAAATAATATTTTATATGTTGAAAAAGTGGAATAAGAACAAATTCCAATTCTTCATCGCCAGAAAATGTTTTGAAAACCTCATCTTCCAGTTGCTTTTGAAGTGTATCAGTAAGTTTTTCAATCCAAATACTGTCGCTGTATTGTTCTGGAAAAAATAAGGGAAAATCTGATTTTAAATTTTGAAGATTAGCGGGTGTCGCTTCAGCAAAAATCTTATCGAAACGAATAATTTCAACATTCATAGGAATTTTTTCAATCTCCTTTTCCACTTTACTTTCATTGTTGCAGGAAAAAAAGAGCATTCCTAAAAAAACCAATACGCAATATTTCATAATCGGGAAAATGTTATTGATAGGTAACGCCATTCCTTTTTTTTAATTTTATCTTTAGCGAGTTTTGCGATGCAAAGGTAACGATTAACGATTGAAGTTTATGATTGCCGATTTACGAATTAAGAAATCCCGAATTAAAAAAATACTATAAAGAAATGCAAACCGAAAAAGTAATTGAACATATAGTAAACTGGTTAAAAACATACGCCGAAAACGCAAAAATGGAAGGCTTTGTTGTTGGAATTAGTGGCGGAATTGATTCTGCCGTTACTTCTGCGCTCTGTGCAAAAACCGGAACGAAAATACTTTGCGTTGAATTGCCAATTCACCAAGCCCCAAACCAAGTGGCTCGCAGTCGCGAACATATTGAACAATTAAATAAAAAATTTCCCAACGTCAGCAATACGAAAGTAAACCTGACTTCCGTTTTTGAGGAATTCCAAACACAAGTTCCTCAAACTCCCGACGATACTTTTTTAGATCTTTCGCTAGCAAATACTCGTGCGCGTTTGCGCATGACAACCCTTTATTATTTTGCGGGCTTACATCGTTATTTAGTTGCTGGAACGGGCAATAAAGTGGAAGACTTCGGCGTGGGATTTTATACCAAATATGGCGACGGAGGTGTAGATTTAAGCCCGATAGCTGATTTGATGAAAAGCGAAGTTTATGAAATTGCAGCCGTATTGAATATCACTGATTCCATTATGAAAGCAGCCCCGACCGATGGATTATTTGGCGATAGCCGTTCAGATGAAGATCAATTGGGGGCAAGTTATGATGAACTTGAGTGGGCTATGAAAATGAGCGAAAGCGGTAAAATCAGCACTGAATTTTCTGGAAGAGAAAAAACAGTTTTTGATATCTTCACACGATTAAATAGAGCAAACCAGCACAAAATGGTTCCAATTCCAGTTTGTATAATCCCTGAAAAACTACGGTAAAATTGTTACTTAACGAATAATTTAACCATTAAACGAAAGGTTTGGCATTCTTCTCCTTAAGATTTTATTAATTCAAAATGTAGTATTAATATTACCAAGTCAAAACCTAAAAAACTTCCCAAATCTGAAGGTTTTACTCTTTAATGAAATTTAATTTTTTTTCAAGCAATTAAATTTTTGCTTTTGAAAATCTCAAGTTTTGTTGAAAAATGTATGAATTTAAAATACTATCAGATGAAAAAAGTTGTAATTGCCGAGCATCATCCTGTAACAAGTAAAGGTATTTCAGTTTTGCTAAAAGACACTAATGAATATAAAATTGTAGGGAAGGTTTCGCGAGGATCAGAATTATTAAAATGTTTGGAAAATGAACAGCCAGATATTTTAATCCTTGAGTTGGAAATCCCTGAAATTAATGGTTTTCACGCATTGCGAAGCATTCGTGAAGAATTTCCAAAGACCAAAATCGCTATTTTTTCATCACATCCCGAAGAAATTTATGCATTGCGATCTATAAAATCTGGTGCTGCAGGATATATCCCAAAAACCTCCTCTAAAGAAATATTTCTCCAAGCCATAAAGCGCATCTCTTCAGGCGGTATATTTTTGAATGACGAACTTGCTGCGTCTTTCAACACTAAATCTGTAAACGATAATTCGGTTATTGGGCGTTACAAAAAACTATCCGCCAGGGAAATTGAAGTGCTTAATTTACTTTCAAATGGCAAACGCAACAAAGATATCGCGACGCTTCTTGAAATTAACGAAAAAACAGTTAGCACTTATAAAACTCGTTTGCTGAAAAAACTTCAAATTACAAGTTTGGCCAGAATTAATAAACCAAGCTAGAATGTTTCAGTTTACCTAATTTAAAGAACTCTGTTAAGTTTGTCGGAAAGTACCTTTTTAAGGCTAATGTAATCTACAATTTCCTGTAAGCCTGTTTCTTTTTCGGGGGTGTCTTCCAATTTCATGGTTTCGGAAAGTTCATTTATTTTTTGTGAAACCAAATGCCTGCGAAGGTTTAAAATTGTCTCGCTCACCATTTGGGCGATGGTGTGCTCCTTTTCTTTCACATAAATTTCCATTCTTTCCCAATCGCTAAGAAAATAACGTTCCTCTTCCATCAAAACATGGGTAATAGCTGATGCCATTTTTGGAGAAAGATCGTTAATAAATGTTTCTGCTTTGGCATCAGGATTTTGCGTAAAACGGTTGACAACCTCATAATACAAATCTTTAAATTCTTGATTTGTAAATTCAATTTCGTCCTCTTGCAGGTCCAAAAAAATCTTTTCATAAACGCGTGATTTGTGAATTTCCGGCTTTAATGAAATTTCACCTTTTTCATTTGCTTCCAAAATCAATTCCTCAAAATCTTCTTCAACGTTTCCATAAAGTAGCAACAACTGAATAATTTTTTGTTCCAATTGAAATTGCACGTCAACCTTTTCAATCTTTTTTTCTGAAGGAATAACTTCAAATGCTTGCTGCGGAACCTCAGCTTTTTTTGAAGCGTCCTTTTTTTCCTTTTGAAAAATCTGTGCGAGCGTATTGAAAAGAACTTGTTCCGAAATATCCATAATTCGAGAACATTCCTTTATATAAACTTCACGAGCAATTACGTCAGGAATCTTCGCGATACTGATTACCATATCGTGAATGGTTTCAGCTTTTTTTATTGGATCGTTTTTGGCTTCATTGGCAAGCAATGATGCTTTAAAAGTGATAAAATCCTTTGCGTTTTCCTCTAAATAAAGCGTTAGTTCTTCCAAGGAATTTTCACGAGCAAAGCTATCCGGATCCTCTCCTTCCGGAAAGGCGCAGATTTTCACGTTCATTCCCTGCTCCAAAATCAAATCGATCCCGCGAAGTGATGCGCGAAGCCCCGCCGCGTCTCCGTCAAAAAGAACAGTTATGTTTTTTGTAAGCCTATTTATAAGCCGAATTTGTTCCGAAGTTAAAGCCGTTCCCGAAGAGGAAACTACATTGTGAATTCCCGTTTGGTGAAATTGGATAACATCGGTATACCCTTCAACCAAGTAACAATTGTTTTCTTTGGCAATGCTTTGTTTGGCTTGAAAAATTCCATAAAGTACTTTGCTTTTATAGTAAATATCGCTTTCGGGAGAGTTTAAATACTTTGCGGCTTTTTTATCGGAAGTTAAAATACGTCCCCCAAAACCGAGTGTCCGCCCACTCATACTCAAGATTGGAAACATAACCCTTCCTTTGAAACGGTCAAATTGTTTCTCTTCTTTTACAATTGACAAACCTGTTTTTTCTAAAAACTCAAGTTTATAGCCTTTTTTGATGGCATTGCTCGTAAAAGCATCCCAAGCATCCGGTGAATAACCGAGCTCAAATTTTTTGATGGTTTCGTCGGTAAATCCTCTTTCCTTAAAATAGGAAAGCGCAATTGCTTTGCCTTCTTCGGTTTTTAAAAGCGTATTGTGAAAATAATCCTTTGCAAATTCGCTTACCAAATAAAGACTTTCCCGTTCGTTGGCCTGCTCTTTATCTTCTGGGGTTTGTTCGGTTTCCTCTATTTCAATTCCGTATTTTTTCGCCAAATATTTTATAGCTTCGGGATAGGTGAAATGTTCGTGCTCCATCAAAAAAGCAACCACGTTCCCACCTTTTCCGCTACTGAAATCTTTCCAAATTTGCTTTACAGGACTTACCATAAAACTGGGCGAGCGCTCGTCGGTAAAAGGACTTAAACCTTTATAATTACTGCCTGATTTTTTTAGTTGTACAAAATCGCCAATCACCTCCTCTACTCGGGCGGTTTCAAAAACATTGTCAATGGTGGTTTTGGAGATCAGATTTTTGAAATTTTAGATTGTTTAAAGTTGGATTGATTTAAGTCGTGTAAAAATAGGTATATTTAAAAAGAAACCTACACGAATTTTAAAAATCCATGCAGGTTGAAAACAAACGAATATTGAATTTTTATGGCTAATCAACATCAAAGCGAAGTCCCAAGGAGACATTGCGTTGATCTATCGGGTTGTCTTTGAAAATAGTATTTAAATCATATTTTGCATAAAGAGCAATTCCTTGCCAACCTATATAACCACTGAGACCGTAGACAAAACTATTTGTATTGTAATCTGCTTTTAGTTTTACCTTTTTATCATCACCATCTTCTTCAAATTTTAATTTTTGTCGCGTACTGAGGTTTATACCCGCATAACCCCCAAGCCCAACCGTAAGTTTATTTTCTGTGGAATAGCGAAAATGATCCTCGTATTCGTTCTTTTTTGAAGGGCCAAACTCAAAATGAATTGGAACCACCAAATTGTCCATTCTAATCTTAGATTTGTCCAAATTCAACGGGTACACCTGCAATTCAGTCTGCTCGCCCGTATCAACATAAAAGCGGTTGTCGGTTGGTTTCAAACTATTAAACTGGAAAGAAACACCATACTTTATGCGAAGAAAATTAGTGTTCTTAAAAACTCGTGTTTTCCACGCCCAGCCCAATTCGGCAAAGCGGCTGCCAGCTACTTTAAAATCTGAATCCTGTAGTGATTCACCTTCAGTGATTACGTTGTTTAAGCCAAAAGCGAAAACGAAATCGGTAGTAGTTCTTCGATCGTACTTTTTACTTTTTTTGACTGAACCACCCTTCACTTGTATTCCAAATACGCGATCGTTATCTGCGTCATTACCGCCTAAGCCAAAAATAATACTCGTTCCCGTAATCTTTGTGGAGTCTATCCCATTGCGGTTTATCAACGCCAATTGGTTATCAACGATAGCAATTCTATTTTGAATGTTTAGCGCATGTTTTTCGGCCGCAGCCTGTTTTAAAATTTCGGCTTCAGCCTCTGTGATTGCTTCGCTTTGAAGCCGAGCATTGATGTTTTCAATATCTCTTTTTAAAGCGTCTTTTTCCTCTTGGACGATTTTATCTTTTAAGGAAGTAAGTTGTTCAACTTCAGCTTTTGTCCAATCGCGTTTTTCCTGGGCGTTGGCATAAAATCCCGCAAGCAACCAAAGCGTACAGGCAATTGTTAATGTAATTAATGATTTCATTTTGTTCGATTTTTGATTAATGATGATGAATGATGGTTGATAGTTGATAGTTGATAGTTGATAGTTGATAGTAAAAAGTATTGAGTATTGAGTATTGAGTATTGTTAATTGTTCCGTTCCGAAACTGCGGTGCGCACTTTTTGAAATCCATCGCCGAGTGCATCAAAAACTTTGTCGCGGAAACTTTTGTCGATCTCCCATTCCACATCCTGCAATAAAGCCGCAGCATCTACTTTTGGATTGTTTAAAATTCGTTGGGTTTGGATATCGCGGCGCGCGTTGTTCAGCAAATTTTCCACTTCAGCTATAGTAATTTCGGAATCGTTTTGCTGCAGTTTTTTTACTGAAGCAACTACTTCGTCCACTTTATTATTGATGATTTTCTCTTCTTCTCCCTTCGCTAAAGCTTCGGAAGACAAGTCGGTTATAACTTGGTTTTCCTTTTTTATAGGTTTATTCGTTTCGTTTGAAACTTTCGCAATTGCATCAGCCCTATCAATTTTTTTATCAATTGCAGATTTTTTCGGCGAAAGCTGAATTATTTCTTTTTTAACTGGCTCCTGTTTTTTTTCAGCATCTGTCTTTTCTGAGTTCTTTTCCCCGGAAGCAATTTCTTCAGCGTTTATTTTATTTGGAATAATCTCATTCTGCGAATCATTTTGATTTTGTTGGATTTTTTCATCAACAATTGGATTGTTCACTTCTGAATTATTTCTGCCAAAAAAAACAGATGCCAAAATGAGCAAACCAACGAAACTCGCAGCAACGTAATAGAACGTATAGCTTTTCTTTTCAGGTTGAGCCAAATCCAATTTTGCTTCCAGTTTTTTCCAGGCTTCAGCAGAGGGATTTATTTCTCTCGCTTCCAGTTTTTCGCGGATGTTATCTTCCAGTTTATAAGGTGCCATAGCTTAAATTGTTTTGTTTGTTTACCATATTTTGAAGCATTTTTCGCGCTTTAAAAAGTTGGCTTTTTGATGTATTTTCACTTATCTGCAACAGTTCTGCAACTTCACTGTGCTTGTAACCTTCAACGGCATAAAGCACAAAAACCGTTTTGTAACCATCGGGCAGACTATCAATCATCTTTTGAATTTCATTTACTTCCAGTTCGGTTTCAATATATGCGGAGTGCTCGGTGGTGTTTTCAATCTCGCTTTCGGAAATGAACTGCAGCTTTTTATCTTTCCGAAGTTGCGAAATGCTTTCGTTCACCATTATTCTGCGAATCCAACCTTCAAAACTTCCTTCGTTTTTGAAATCGCCCAAATGCGTAAACATTTTTAGAAATCCCGAAAGCATCACTTCTTCCGCCAAATCATTATTTTTCAAATATTGCCGGCAAACACCCAGCATCTTTGGCGAAAATAGTTCGAACAATTGATGCTGTGCCCGGCGATCGCCTTTGGATGCTTTTTCAATTAGCTTGGAATAGTTTTTATGTAATGGTATAATTCTCAAAATAAGCTTCGCTGTTAAACGCTTCTATTTTATAGACGCAGGTTTTTGAAGAATGGTTGCCTGAGGGTTTCAGTATTCAGTATTCAGTGTTCCGTAATCAGCATTTCTGGATACTGAACACTGAACATTGAACACTATTTCTTCCTGTCAATCACATAATTAACCATCAAAACCAATGATTCTTTGTAGGGAGATTCGGGATAGGTATCCAAAAGCTCAAGTGCTTCCTGTTGAAATTCCTTCATTTTCTCAACCGCATAATCCAAGCCACCATTGTTTTTCACGAAGGCAATAACTTCGTTCACACGTTTCTTGTCTTTGTTGTGGTTTTTTATGGAATTGATAATCCATTTTTTCTCTTCGGAAGTGGAATTGTTTAAGGTATAAATTAATGGCAGCGTCATTTTTTGCTCTTTAATATCGATGCCGGTTGGTTTGCCAATGTACTCGTTTCCGTAATCAAAAAGATCATCCTTAATTTGAAATGCGGTCCCTATGAGTTCGCCAAACTTTCGCATATTTTCAACTTCTTCATCCGAAGCCATCACAGACCTTGCGCCCATGGCACAACAAGCAGCAATTAAAGTAGCGGTTTTTTGGCGGATGATTTCGAAATATATTTCTTCGGTAATATCCAGCCTTCGTGCTTTTTCAATTTGAAGCAATTCGCCCTCGCTCATTTCGCGAACTGCGACTGAGATTATTTTCAGCAAATCAAAATCGTCGTTATCAATGGAAAGCAATAACCCTTTGGACAGTAAATAATCGCCAACAAGAACGGCAATTTTGTTTTTCCAAAGCGCATTTATTGAAAAAAAACCACGGCGGCGGTTGCTATCGTCCACAACATCGTCGTGTACGAGAGTTGCTGTGTGTATGAGCTCAATAACCGAAGCACCGCGATAGGTGCGTTCGTTCACTTCGCCATTGCCTGTCATTTTTGCAATGAGGAAAACGAACATTGGGCGCATCTGTTTTCCCTTTCGGTTTACTACGTAATGTGTGATTCTATTTAAAAGGGAAACTTTGGAAGACATGGAAGCTGTGAACTTTTTTTCAAAAAGCTCCATTTCCTTTTCGATGGGAAGTTTGATGCGCGAAACTATCTTCATAAAGGCTCAAAGATAGTTAAAATTGCAGGATGGTTTTTTCTTTGGGAAGTGTTGAATTTGTTGAATTTTGAGAGTTGAAAATTTATTTAACAATATTTTATAAAATCTCCTTCATGAATAAAAAACAGGAAGGATAAAAGATTTCACTCAAAAAATAGAATACAGCAATAATGGTGTTAATAATTGTGCGGATAATTTAATATTAAAGTAATATTTTGAAGATATTCCAAAACACGTTAAAGTTTTATGAAGCACCCCTAAACAAAGGGGTAAGCCCTATTTTTGGGAAAATAATTTTAACTCCTAATAAATAATTAAAATGAAAAAAATTACATTATTGGCAGCATTATTTGCTGGCTTTGCTATGAACGCACAACTTTTTATGGACGATTTCGAAGATCAGGATATTTCTGATTGGACATTACTTGACGAAGATGGTGACGGATTTAATTTTAGAGCTTACGATCCAAGTACAAATCAGAATGGTTTGTTGAATTACATGTCATCAGAATCTTGGGATCCTACCGCTGGCCCATTAACTCCAAACAACTATGCAGTTTCACCATTAATTGATATTACTGGTAACGGAACATTGCAACTTACATATATTGTAGGTGGCCAGGATCCTGATTTTTCTGCAGAAAACTACACTGTATACATCTCTACGGGAAATACTATTGCAGATTTCATGAATCCAGATCCAGCTGTAACCGTTAGTTTTACAGAGAATTTAGGTAATGATCCTGCAGCGGCTGGGGCACTTGTTCCTAGAACTGTAGACGCTTCTTCATTAGATGGAGCAACAACGGTTTATATCGCTTTCAGACATCATGATGTTTCAGACCAATTCATTATCAATTTTGACGATGTTATTTTAACTGGCACTATTTTAAGTGTTGAAGACAATGTTCTTGAAGGTTTCAACTATTTTGTTTCAAACAATCAATTGAACCTTTCTGCAAATAATTCAATGGAGAAAGTTGCACTTTACAATATATTGGGACAACAAGTTGTTTCTCAAAAATTAAGTAACAACAAAGAAACTGTTGAACTTTCTGGTCTTCAGTCTGGTGTTTACATCGCTACTGTTTCTATTGATGGAGCAAGCAAAACTTTTAAAATTATAAAAAACTAATTTACATTTTATAATAAATTGAAAAGAGCGGCTATTCGCCGCTCTTTTTTTATTGCTTGTTTGCTAACTGCCCACAGGCTGCGTCAATATCTTTTCCCCTGCTTCGGCGCACTGTTACGGGAATTCTGTCGTGTTCCAAAGCTTGTATGTAATCATCAATTACAATCGAAGAAGCCTGCTGAAAATGGCCATCGTCAATTGGGTTGTATTCAATGATGTTTACTTTGCAAGGCACATATTTACAGAAAGTGACCAAAGCTTCAATATCTGCCCATTTATCGTTAATGCCTTTCCAAACTATATATTCGTACGTTATTTTACGCTTTGTTTTGCTATACCAATATTCCAAAGACTCGCGCAAATCTGGCAAAGTAAAGTTTTTTGCAAAAGGCATAATTTGCTCTCTTGTTTCTTGAATTGCTGAATGCAATGAAACCGCAAGATTAAATTTCACTTCATCATCAGCCAGTTTTTTTATCATTTTCGGAACCCCGGAAGTAGAAACGGTTATTCGTTTTGGAGACATGCCTAAACCTTCATCTGAAGTTATTTTTTCAATACTTTCCAGCACATTTTTATAGTTCATCAGCGGTTCCCCCATTCCCATAAAAACAATATTGGAAAGTGGTTTTTCGTGATACAAACGGCTTTCCCTATCAATAGCGACCACTTGGTCATAAATTTCATCGGGATTTAAATTCCGCATTCTTTTCAGTCGTGCCGTGGCGCAAAACGTACAATCCAAACTACAACCCACTTGTGAGGAAACGCAGGCAGTTGTTCTTTTCTTTGTTGGAATTAAAACCGATTCCACAATTAAATCGTCGTGAAGTTTTACCGCATTTTTAATCGTCCCGTCAGCGCTTTTTTGAAGATGGTCAACCTTTATGTGATTTATAACAAAATTTTCATTTAAATGTGCACGTGTTTCCTTTGAAATATTTGTCATTTCATTAAAACTGTGGCTGCCTTTGCTCCAAAGCCATTCGTAAACCTGTGTTCCTCGAAACGCCTTATCGCTAATGCTTTCAAAAAAACTTCGCAGTTCTTCTTTTGAAAGTGCCCTAATATCTCTTTTTTCTGAAACCATTGTGCAAAATTACTTTATTTTAAAGTAAAAAGCCTCTTCCTTTTCAGAATAGAGGCTTAGGCAAAAAATAGAATTATGATTTACTTTTTAATTATTACTTTTTTGGTAATGGAATCGTTACTATCTTCGTCTTTCAAATAAAGGAAATAAACTCCTTCCGATAAATTATCAACCGCAATATCGTTCAGCGTATTTGATAATGAACCTGAGTGTATTTGTTGCCCCAATACATTTAAAAATTGAAATGACAAATTTGGATATCTATTATTCATAACCGTAATGGTAGTATTTGCGGGGTTTGGATAAATTTTAAGATCGCCTATAAGTTCAAAATCTGGAATATTCAAAAGATTTTGAAGCGTCTCAACAGTTGTAAGCTCAGTATTTGATGGGTCTAGCCATTCTTTTAACCTGTTATTTGGAGTATTTCCTGAATTCCAAGAAACACCAAATCTTCCATAAATATCATAATCTTGATTGTTTTCTAATCCATTACAAGCCGATTGTCCGGCGTATAATTGTCCTATTATTCTACCATTTTGGTCGAAAAGCGGAGAGCCGGACGAACCACTTTCGGTAGTTCCAATTTCCCAACCATTGCCTGTGCCTTGGTTGCCTCCTCCAATTAGCCAAACTTGGGTGCCATTGGCATCTTCTTTTTGGGCGCCGGAATCGTCACGGCATATTTTCATTATATCCCCATTTGGATGGTGAATTCCAACTGCAAACAAAGGATTTGTTTCTGAATTGTCCCAACCTGCAAAGGCCACATCCCAAGAATTGGGAATAGGATCAAAGAGTTTTACCAGCGCAAAATCACTTTTACTATTTTTTGCTATTAATTCTGCCCCGCTGATTGTAAAATTAGTTTGTAGATCGCCACTATCATCACCTGTACCACAAACTGGGGTTGGGCTTACCCAATTAAAACGAATTGACCAAAGTGTTGGATTACTGTTTTGCAAGCAATGATTAGCAGTTAGAAGATAGGGCGTTTTATCATTTGCTGAATTATTCACTAGTGCCGCAGAACATAAATAACCATTACCTAAATTCAGTAACGCTACAGCTTTCTTGATCAAATCTTTTTTGTCATCAAAGTCACTCCCAATTGGGCAGTTTACATCATAATTACATTCCCCTGAATCATTCATTCCACGGCCGCCTTCAACAAGTGCATTTACGCGTCCCATTCTGTAGCCATGAATAACACTATTAATTTGAAGTCGAGCAGATTCCTGCGTTCTTGGGGGTTGGTAATATTCAATCCAAACTATATTTCCTTCTACAAACCAAGTACCTAATTGCCCTTCCAACTTATTTTGAGCGCTGGTAAAGGTGTTTGTAATATCGGTTCTTTCTTGATTATAAAGCTGAAGTCTTGCTCCGCGGGGAATATAAAAATCATCAAAATTAACACTGAGGTTTAATGCTCCCTCTGCCTTAATTGTTGCACGCCATATTTTGCCACCATTGGGCAGATCATTCCAAAGTCCTCCAAGTTGCATATTTAACGCAACGGGTCTTTCAATACCGTAACGCCAAGGCATCGTTTTGTCAAGGTCGTTAATGCTATCTTGTTGAATTATTAATTCAGTATCCAGAGCCGGAAGATTAATTACCTTGGGATGTTGGGTTAAATTGAGTTGCCAGCTTTCAGGGAAACCGTTTCCACCACCTTGTGAAAAGGCATTAAAAAAGAAGAAACATAAAATGAAGAAAAGTAAAGTTTTTTTCATTCAGCCACTGATTAATTTTTTTAAATAAATACTAAGGTATATTTTTAATTTCACATTTGAAACCCAAATGCTTACAAAATAAAAAATCCTGATTTTCATCAGGATTTTATTACTTAAATTTTCTTCTTTATATAATTAGCATGGCATCACCATAAGTGTAAAATCTGTACTTTTCCTTTATCGCTTCAGCATATGCTTCTTTAATAAAATCGTGACCAGCAAAAGCGGAAACCATCATCAATAAAGTAGATTTTGGCGTATGGAAATTGGTAACCATTGCATTAGCAATACTGAAATCATAGGGAGGAAAAATAAATTTATTGGTCCAACCTGTATACGGATTAAGTGTATGGTTTGAAGATACGGAACTTTCCAAAGCACGCATCGCGGTTGTACCAATAGCACAAACACGTTTTTTTCCTTTAATGCCTTTATTTATAATATCGACTGCATCTTGCTCGATACTCATTTCTTCAGAATCCATTTTGTGCTTTGAAAGGTCTTCAACCTCAACAGAACTAAAAGTTCCCAAACCAACGTGTAATGTAACTTCGGCTACATTAACACCCTTAATTTCAAGACGCTTTAAAAGGTGTTTTGAAAAATGCAAACCAGCTGTTGGTGCGGCTACCGCTCCTTCTTTTTTAGCAAAAATAGTTTGGTAACGCTCTGCATCTTCAGGCTCAACTTCTCTTTTAATGTATTTTGGAAGTGGAGTTTCTCCCAATTCAGTCAATTTGTTTCGGAATTCTTCATACGATCCATCAAAAAGAAAACGAAGCGTTCTTCCGCGGGATGTTGTATTGTCTATAACTTCAGCTACAAGTGTTTCGTCATCGCCGAAATATAGCTTATTACCAATTCTAATTTTACGTGCTGGATCTACCAAAACGTCCCAAAGACGGGTTTCCGAATTTAATTCCCTTAAAAGAAAAACTTCAATACGCGCACCTGTTTTTTCTTTGTTCCCGAAAAGACGAGCTGGAAAAACCTTTGTGTTGTTAGTTACCAATACATCATCATCTTCAAAATAATCTATCAAATCCTTGAACATTTTATGCTCAATTGTTTTGGTTTTTCGATTGAGGACCATTAGGCGCGATTCATCGCGGTTTGGCGCTGGATATTCTGCCAATAATTCCTCAGGAAGGTTAAAATTGAAATTTGAAAGTTTCATTCCCATAATTCGTGCTGTCTTTAGTATTTTAAAAGGGTGCAAATATACAACCTCAAAACAGGCGTTGTCAAGTAAATGGAGGTTTATTATTTGAAATATTTGGGACTTGTTGCTGGAAGCGGGAATACGGAAGCTAAATTATTATTTTAATGTATTGTCAAAATCACATTCAATACCTATTTTTTTAATGTCTTTCCAAAAGTTGGGATATGATTTTGAAACCACTTCCGAATTTTTAATAACAAGATTTGTTTTTAAGGCAAGCGGCGCAAAAGCCATCGCCATTCTGTGATCTTGATAGGTTTCTATTGAAATATTTGAATTGATTTGAGTCGATTTTTCAAGTGTTAATGAATTTTCGTCAACTTGAACAGTGGCTCCTAATTTTTCCAACTCATTTTTTAGCGCCAAAAGCCTATCGGTTTCTTTAATTTTTAATGTGTGAAGTCCGGTAAGATTACAGCTTAATCCCATACCAAAACAAGATACGGCAATAGTTTGCGCCAAATCTGGAGTATTGGATAAATCGAGCATTAAGGAATCTGGCAATTCTGAATTCTTTTTTGAAAGTGTAATTGTTTTTTCGGAAGTATTAAAAACAGTTTTTACACCTAAAACATCGTAAATATTCACCAAGGCTGAATCGCCCTGCAAACTTTCCTCGGAAAAACTTCCGATGGTTATTTCCATTTTTTCTGAAAGCGCAACCAAACTATAAAAATAGGATGCTGAACTCCAATCGGACTCTACAATTAGCTCTCTGTTTTCGATACTTTGAGCCGAAGGAATCGTAATTGTATATTCTTTAAATTCGCCTGTAATTCCAATGTTTTTCAATAAAGAAAGTGTCATTTCAATATACGGAACCGAAGTGGTTTTTCCTTCCAAATAAATTTTTAAACCTTCGGGCAGCATTGGCGCAACCAGCATTAATGCTGATATATACTGACTGCTGATGTTAGCATTTATTTTCACTTCCTCTTTTTGAAGTGATTTGCCTTTAATTTTCAGCGGCGGAAAACCTTCGTTTTTAAGATATTCAATATCTGCACCCAAGTTTTTGAGTGCATCAACCAAAATTTTGATGGGACGTTCCTGCATTCTTTGGCTGCCTGTGAGTGTAATTTCCACACCTTCTTTTGCAGAAAAATAAGCAGTTAAAAACCGCATTGCAGTACCCGCGTGATGAATATCTACCGTTCCTTTTTCGATTTTTAATGCTTTTTGAAGGACGGCAGTATCGTCACTATCCGAAAGATTTTCAATTGAAATATTTGGGAATTGTGCCTGCAAAATCAGCATTCGGTTAGATTCACTTTTAGAACCGCCTATATTGATTTTTATGTTTTTTGAGGGAATTTTTCCGCTTTTCAGAAAAACATTCATTTTCTTAAATCGTTTTCTTTCAGCTTGGCCCTAAATTTTCCGAAGGTCACGAAAAAGCCATAAACGAATCCGAGCCAGTAGAAGTGTTAGCACAAACATTGCCGGGTTTCTTTCCGTAAAATATGCCATTTCAAAACCTTCAATCGCCCATTTTATAAGGGCAAAAATTACGGCAAATGCAAGGGCAAGTGAAATTACCGATTTCCAAAAACCTTTTGTATTTAGTACTCTTTTGAACATTTATTTTAGCTTTTCGTTGCCGTGGTGCCTATCGTGGTCGCGTTTTGTTTTAAGCTCTAGTTTCTTTTCAAAAGCTTTTTCAAGATTTACACCCGTTTGATTTGCGAGACACAGCACTACAAAAATAACATCTGCCAGCTCTTCGCCCAAATCTTTATTTTTGTCGCTTTCCTTTTCGCTTTGTTCGCCATAGCGGCGGGCGATTATTCGCGCCACTTCGCCCACTTCTTCAGTGAGCTGCGCCATATTGGTAAGTTCATTAAAATAACGGACGCCGTGTTCCTTTATCCAATCATCAACGGCTTGTTGGGCATTCTCAATATTCATAAATGGTTTATTTCCTAAACCTTCGAAAGTACTACTTTTTCGTTTTCTTTTGCGATTAAAAGCTCGTAGAATTTTTTAAGATTTCCGTATTCCTCAGCCGCCATGAAGGATTTGTTGATTGCAAATTCCACAGAAAGCTGCAATTTATTGCCAACTTGGGAAATTAAATAACGGTACATTCCCATATTTTCGCCTAAATTAAAAACGGCGTTTTCAGGAAGCAATTCTACTTTATAACCTTCGGGAATGGCAATATTAATTATATATCTGTCTTTCATTGGGTATCCAAAATCAATTGGATATTGGCGTGACTCCGGTTTAAAGGGGCTTTCTTTGGTTGCCATAAATACCATTGGCGAAAAATATAATTTGTCCCCAACATCCTCAATTGCATCCAAAGATTCAAACTCATAATCCAAAGAAACAGGTTTTCCCAAAGTTTTCAAATTTTCAAAATGAAGGTTGGAAAGTTCTACTTGAGACATGTTTTTTTCTATTTGTTTCAATTGTGCATCTTCACTCATATTTTTAAATTCTGTTCTATATCGGAATGCGTAATTACCGGTATATCTACTTTGGGATTTTCCTTTAACCGAAAAATCTGGTGCAATATCTACATTCACCATTGCGCTTTTTACCGCTGCAGTATTTGGACTTAAAGAAACCCAAGACGAACTGCCATTTTTTTTAATCATTCGGCCTTGCCAATTCATTAAGTTTGATTTTAGAACACCAATTTCTGAATCCTTATTTGTTGCATCAAGTAAAACAATACCATCTGGAAATTCAACAGCGGCAATTACATAATTGAAGCCGTTTCGCGTTGGAAATAAAGGCATGCCGTGCTCTTTAGTACTTACCAATACTGGATTTGCAACTAAATTTGCCTTTCGCAACATTGCCACGAGCATAAGATTGATGTCGGCAACATTTCCAGATCCTTTTTTATATGCTTCCTTAACGCCTTCGTTGGTATAAAAACCGTTATAATTATTCCACGTCATTTTATTCAAAACATGTGAAAAAATTCGGACTACCTTTTCCTCAGGAGAACTGATGCCACTTAAAATTTGATTCAAATCATCTTCAAAATAATTGTTTCGTTCCAATTCATTTCCAAAAGAATCCACTTGATAGATTCCTTTTGAAACATCCTCCCAATTGGTCGCATATGTTTTAGGTGTGCTGCCAGGGAAATCTACGTAGCTCATTTCAAATTGTAAGGCCGTGGTGTAGTTGCTCAAATTACCTACATAGGACTCTTCTTTAAGGGCAGGAACGTTATCCAATTCTACTGTATAAATATCTTCCTTGAATTTTATTTCTCTTGTTGAATTTTGCGGAATACCTCCATTATTCCGAATCGTGGCCATATCACTTTCGGTTTGTTGGAATGACATAGTTCTTTCTCTTGATTCTGAATCAACCTTATAAGGAACCCATCCCCTTTGATATGTTTTATAGATGAAATATTCTGGGGTTGTAAATAACACTTTTACTTTATTTACAGGAATGGTTTCCTGAAATCTGAATTCATCAATGTTAAAGATAAAAGGAGAGTTAATGGTGTATCTATATTCAATAATGCAACCTTCGCGAACGTCGGGCATCGTGATTTTTGTTTGGGTAAGATATTTTGATGATTTTTCTTCAAAAATTCCATCGCTCTTTAGCTTTACTTCTTCAATATTATTATCCGCTCCAAGATAATAGGTATAGCCTTTTAAATTGCTGAGCTTATCCTCACCATTGCCTTTGTATAGATTTATAGTATTATTTGCCCAATTGAAGCCTTCCTTATTATAAATTTTTACACGTTCAAAATATTCTGTGACCATATAAAAACCAGTGTCTTGTGTATATTGGAAATCTGTTTTTGTTTCTCTGTACAGAATTGCAGCATCGGCATTTGGATCTGTGGGATGCACTTTTTCCTGAAGTTCTTCTTTTGAAACTTTTCCGAATTTATAATTTTGAGCAATTGAAATATTCAAAAAGCAAAGTATTGCTATAACTGTAAATAGTTTTGATTTCATTTTATTTAATATTTTAAAAAAGCGGAAGATGGAATGCCCATATTTCATCCTGGATTGCTTTCAAATTTGTTTATGGGCATTACATATGGCAGGTTATTTATTGTACGTTTTGTTTCAGAAGTATTTTTGTCTTGTCCAACCGAGCGATTGATCTCAAAAAATCCCTGTATTTTTCATATTGATCTGGCGAATATTCCCCTTTATTCATAATTAATTTGCGGTTGTAAAGTATTTTGTTTTCAGAATTTTGGCTGAAGCTTATTTCATATTTTCCAAATTGTGTTTCCAAGACAGAAGTTTCGGGAAGCGCTTCAACTACAAAATTATCGGGAATGTCAACTTCCACCCTATCAACATCCATATAGCCGTAACCTATATATAGGTTTTGTTTTCGGTTTTCAATTCGCGGCGGAACATTCTGTCTTTGATTAAAAATATTTGCGCAAAAAAGGTAATCATCACCTACAGGGTTTGCATATCCAGGGATGTTTACCGAGGCTTTTTCTGTGAAAACTATTTTCTCACGGTCATTGTTAAACTCAAAATTATTCAGCGAGAAACCATTTATGTAACTCCATCTGTTTTTATAATATTGATCTATATCGTCCTGTTTTTGTTTCGGAAGCAAATATTTATCCTCATACTGAAGTCCCGAGGAAATACTTTCAAAATCGGTTGTTACATTTCCTTTTGAATCCAAAACAACTTTAATATTGCTTTCCTGTAAATTTTCTTGGGTTTCATAAATTGTGGTGTGTACAATTTTTCCTCCTTCAGGAGTAATTATTAACACATCACGATCATCAGTAAAATCACCAATAAAACCATAGGGCGCATCCTGGCTCGTACATTCCAACCAAGTAATATCATCACCATCGGGAATTGCCAATATCATGTGATTTCCTTGAAGTGAAGAAAAATCGGAAGTTATATCCTGTTCAGTAGTATCGCCATATAAAATTGTATAATAGGAAGGAACCCCTACTGCATCTAGCATTGCTTTGGTATAATTAGTCAATGCCTTACAATCGCCATAGCTCAGTTTATCAACATCGGAAGCCAACATTGGTTTCCAACCACCAATACCAATCTGAATACTTACATAACGTACTTTATCTTGAAGAAATTGATATATTTTTCTAGCTTTCCCCTCATTAGTGGTTTCATTTGAAACTAAACTTTTTACACGAGCCAATGTCACTTCAGGCAAATCGCGCACATCAGATAGCAGACTTTTGTCCATCCAACTTCCAAATTTCTGCCAATCGTTGCCTACTCCGGCAGTATTCTTCAATTTAAAATTGTTAAGCGCCACACTTATATGTGGGAAAAAAGTACTTCTTGATGGACTGTACTCCTCGCCCCGAATAGCTTTAATATTTGTGCCCGAAAAGGTAATTTCATCTGGGGTTTCAGAAATTGAAATATCAAAACCTTCTAAGTTTCTCGGTATATATTTAGGCTTATTAGTGGGATCAAACTTAATTTTATAAACACTTTTTTGAGTACTTTCAGCATAACCCCCTAATGGAGACCAAAGATTTATAAAAGCAAAATCACCACTTTCAGTCTCGCTATCATAAACCACAATATACGGATAGGTGGTTGGCGTATAATTTACAACTAGCAAGCGGTTATCACTATAGATAGTTGATCCGGTTCGGCTTACATCTACAAAATCTTTCTTTTTGAAATGTTCTATTTGCTTCCCCAATTCATTGTAAATTCTAACTTCAATATCTTTTACGCGTGAATTGTCATCATAAACTTCATAAATATGTGTATCGCCATCACCCATTTTGTTTAGAACCGCCATTACACGGTGGGTTTTGGTTTTCATCTTGCTGATATCGGTTACATCAATTTCAACCAATTCATCAATCAAAACACTGTTGGAATATTCAGTTAATTCTTTGGGAATAGAGGCTATGGAATAGCCACTCTGCGAATAAATATGGGCGGTACATACCAAGAATGCAACGCAAAAAATCTTTCTCATGAAATCATTTTTAATGCGTAGCAATATATAAAAAATATGAAAGGTTAAAAAAAAGTTAAAGAATTTATTCTCTATTTTTTGAATCAATCCAAATTGTAACGGGTCCGTCATTTACCAAAGCAATGTCCATCATTGCTCCAAACGATCCGGTTTCTACCTTTTTTTTAATCTCTTTTTCTAATTGCGAAATGAAATTTTCATAAAGAGGAATTGCGATTTCTGGCTTTGCGGCTTTTATGAAAGAAGGCCGATTTCCTTTTTTCGTATTCGCGTGTAGTGTGAATTGGCTAACAACCAAACAATCGCCTTTTGTGTCTTGAACTGAAAGATTCATAGCATTGTTTTCATCTGAAAAAATCCGTAAACGTGCTATTTTTCCCGTTAACCATTCGATGTCTTCTTGAGTATCTTCTGCTTCAATTCCCAATAGAATTAGAAATCCCTGGTTTATTTCAGAAAAAATCTTTTCTTCAATAATTACGGATGCTTTTTTTACTCTTTGGATTAAAACGCGCATTTTGGATTTTTGGATTATTAGATTTTAAGAATTTTAGAAATTTAGATTATTGGAATTTGGAATTTGGAATTTGGAATTTGGAATTTGGAATTTGGAATTTGGAATTTTAATACTAGAATTTACTTCTCAGTATAAATATCCTTTCTGAAATGTTCTTCCTCTCCGTCCAAAATCTGAACATAACTTTTATGTCTCGACCAATCAATTTCTTCTTTTTCCAAAGCTTCTTTAATGGCGCAATGTGGTTCCTCTAAATGCAGGCAATTGTTGAATTTGCAGTTTTCTTTCAGTTCAAAAAACTCTGGAAAATAATTTCCCAATTCTTCCTTTTCAATTTCCACAACGCCAAAACCTTTAATTCCGGGCGTATCTATAATTTGCCCTCCAAAGGAAAGATCATACATTTCGGCAAAAGTTGTAGTGTGCTGTCCTTGCAAATGTTGGTTGGAAATTTTTTTAGTCTTTAAAGAAAGTCCAGATTCCAATGTATTTATTAAAGTTGATTTTCCTACGCCGCTGTGGCCAGAAAACATCGTCACTTTATTTGTCATCAGCTCTTTTACTTTATCAACGTTTTTACCCGTTGCAGCCGAAATACCAATACATTCATACCCGATTTTGCGGTAAAGTGCTGCGAGCAATTTTATCTCCAACAGTTCATCTTCGTTATAGGTATCTATTTTATTGAAAAGAAGAACGGCTTTAATATGATATGCTTCCGCAGTAACTAAAAAACGGTCGATAAAAGTGGTAAAAGTTGGAGGATTGTTTAATGTTATCACCAAAAACGCAATATCAATATTTGCTGCAATAATGTGGGTTTGCTTTGAAAGGTTTACCGATTTTCGGATGATATAGTTTTCGCGTTCATCGATCCCTGAAATTACGCCCACGGTTTCATCTCCTTTTGTTTCAACTTCAAAATAAACGCGATCGCCCACAGCAACTGGATTTGTGCTTTTAATTCCGCCAATTCGGAATTTTCCTTTTATACGGCAATCGTAAAATGTTCCATCTTCCGCTTTCACGGAATACCAGCTGCCGGTAGATTTATATACTAGTCCTTTCATTGTCGCAAAATTCTGAAAATTAAAACAATTCGCAATCTTTTAATTGCAAGGAAATGAAATAATCGATAAATTGCACCAATAGTATGATTATAATTATATTTTAAATTTAAAGAAATGTCAGTAATTCGAAAAACGGTGACTTTTACCGAACAACAAGATAAATGGATAAAAGCTCAAATTGAAATGGGTGATTTTACTAATGACAGTGAATACTTGCGAAATTTAGTTCGTCAAGATCAAGCAAATAATGCCAAATTTTTAGCTTTAAAAAAAGAATTAATAAATGGCTTGGAAAGCGGCGTTAGTAATAAAAACATCCAAGAAATTATGGCTGAAGTTGAAAAACAATTAAAAGCTGATGGAAAATTATAAACTTTCCGAAAAAACGCAAATTGATCTAACCGAAATTTATACGTATGGAATAGAAAAATTTGGATTACTTCAAGCGAGAAAATATTTTAAAGAGATTGAGGATATTCTAAACTTGCTTTCGGAAAACAAAGATTTAGGAAGAGACGCTTCAGAATTTATTCCAATGCTGAAGCGTCTCTCATTTAAAGCGCATACCATTTTTTACATTTCTATTTCAAAAGAAGAAATATTTATTGTCCGTGTTTTGAGCCAAAAAATGGATTACGAAACCAATCTTTAATTATTAATAACCTTTTTTTGATGGTTAATCGATTCCTGGTGAATTGCCTTAAATATTTTCAGAATAAATTCCTCACTCAATTGATTCTCTTCGCCTTCCAAAATCATCTTTCCCAAAATCTCGTTCCATCGTTTTGTTTGAAGAATAGCGACGTTATTTTTCTTTTTCAAAACTCCAATATCATCAGCAATTTTCATTCGCTTTCCCAGCGATTCAATTAGCTGATGGTCCAAAACATCGATTTTTGTACGCATTGTGTTTAGTTTATTTCGAAATTCAACCGCATCGCCTTCCTGTTTTCTGATTCGCAAATCGATTGTCATTTGGTTTAAGGTTGCTGGCGTAATCTGTTGCGCAGCATCGCTCCAAGCATTATCCGGATCAAAATGTGTTTCAACCATTAAACCGTCATAATTTAAATCAAGCGCAGTTTGGCAAAGATCAAAAATAATATCGCGGCGGCCCGCAATGTGCGACGGATCCAAAATTAAAGGCAAATCCGGAAATTTGGTTTGAAGATCTATAGGTATTTGCCATTCGGGATTATTTCTATAGCGTGTTTTTTCATAGGTTGAAAATCCGCGGTGGATTACACCCAGATTTTTCACGTCGCTTTCATAAAAACGTTCCACTGCCCCAAGCCAAAGTGCCAAATCGGGATTTACTGGATTTTTAATCAAAACAATTTTATCGGTTCCCTTTAAAGCATCGGCAATCTCTTGAACAATAAAAGGCGAAACCGTTGTGCGCGCGCCAACCCAAAAAATATCAATATCGTGTTTTAGCGCCAGATCTACGTGATGTGCGTTTGCAACTTCAGTTGCTGTCATTAAGCCCGTTTCCTGTTTTGCTTTTTGAAGCCATTTCAATCCCAAAGAGCCAACACCCTCAAAATTTCCCGGCGGGTTCTGGGTTTCCAGATTCCTGCCCGTAAAACCGTAGTGTCGGTTTCTTTTAATTGATGTGCAATTTTCAACACCTGTTCCTCGGTTTCTGCACTGCATGACCGGCAATCACCAACGGATGATTCAAACCAAAGGCATTTAACCAATTCCTAAATTCTTTTTTATTCTGCATATATTATATTATAAAAAAAAGAAAAGTCCCAAAAGGGACTTTTCAAAGTATATTTAAAAATACAATAATCCCATTAACGAATGTTGTTGAACAAATGCCACCAAGTTCTGGAAAGATTGTAAAAAAGTTGCGTATTCATAGCGGCTAAAATAGCCAATAAATGTGATTTTTAAAACGTTTTATGAAAAATTTAAAATCGAACACGGCAATCACTTCGGAAGAAATTTATGTAGCTTTGTTTTTGTAAAATTATGTCAATAAAAGTAAAAAATATTACCAAAACCTTCGGCGAACAAAAGGCGCTGAACAATATTTCATTCCAAATAGAAAAGGGTGAAATCGTGGGATTTCTAGGCCGAACGGCGCCGGAAAATCTACGATGATGAAGATTTTGACTACCTTTCTTCCAGCTTCGGAAGGTGTTGCAATCGTAAATGGTTTTGAAGTTAATAAAGACGATATTTCTGTAAAAAAAAGCGTTGGTTATCTGCCAGAACACAATCCGCTTTATTTGGATATGTACATTCGGGAGTATCTGCTTTTTAATGCGGGCATTTATAATATTTCAAAAGTGGAAGTAGATTCTGTTATTGAAAAAACAGGTTTAACACCTGAAGCGAATAAGAAAATCGGACAACTTTCCAAAGGATATCGTCAGCGCGTTGGGCTTGCAAATGCACTTTTGCACAATCCCGAAGTTTTGATTTTGGACGAGCCCACAACGGGTCTGGATCCAAATCAACTGATTGAAATCAGGCAACTAATAAAAAACGTTGGAAAGGAAAAAACAGTACTACTTTCAACCCATATTATGCAGGAAGTTGAGGCCATTTGCGACCGGGTAATTATAATTAACAAAGGCGAAATTGTACTCGACAAAAAACTGAAAGATTTAAAAAACAACAAGCAGCAAATTATTGAAGTGGAGTTTGATTACCGCGTGGAAGAAATTGCGCTTCAAAAAATCCCAAAGCTTGAAAAAATTGAAAATACGGTTGGTTTTGTGTATCAACTTTACTTTGATACCGAACAGGATATGCGCGGAAAAGTGTTCGATTTTGCGCACGATAATGGCTTAAAGATTCTTCAATTGCACCAAAAAAATACTACTTTGGAAAAATTGTTTTCTGAATTGACTATTCAAAAATAAGTTTGCCGCGGTACAATTCCTCTACCTCAACAATCGGCGGACGATTTTTAGAGATAACATTGCCCAAACTCACTATCTTTCCTCGTATTGCCAATAGCGGCTTCACAATCATATCTCCAGTACTTCGATTGAAAACATACAAGTTTTGAACAACTAAATTTTCTGCAAATATCCTACAATCACCTGCATACAAGCCAAAGTTGGCATTTTCTGCGCTTCCGCTTAAATAAAATTTAGAAAGGCCATTCGCCACAATATTCAAATTTTCGACCTCAAGATTCAGTTTAAAATCGCCATCAATACGATATTGACCTTCATTTTCCTGGTCTTCAGATAAAAGGGTCAATGAAGGAAAACTAAGCACGCCAATACTTTCAATATTATATCCAGTACTACTTCTTATTTCGTTAATATTGGGAGTGGTAACATATACTTTTGTAATACCGTAATCTCGCGTCAAATTGCAGGCGTTGTAATTGTAAATTTCAAGCAAGCCATCGGTTACTGAAACTTCAACGTCGTTTAATAAATTTTCGCCGGTTTCAATAACAATTTTCTGCTCAGCTCCCTGTTGAATGAAGAGCTTGGTACGTTCCCAAACCAGTATTTTGGTGAAAGGTTGCACTGCAACTTCTTGCTGCACAATATCACCAGCAGTTTGAATACAATCCCATCCCTTGTCGGAATTGCATCCCGAAAAAAGAACCAAGGCCGCTGCGCTAAAAGAAACACGAATCAAGACTTTTCGGAAAAGCTTCGATGTTTTATTGCGGAATTCTATACTATTATTTTTTGTTTTTTCCATTATCGTACATCACAATCTATAGCCAACACCAAATTCAACGGCTTCCGCCTTTGCCCAATGCGCATGTACGGTTATGGAAGCAAAAATTTTATCGTCAAAGAAATATCGTTTCAATCCCAATCGATTATAGACCCTATTTTCAAATTCATACGGCCAATAAACGTAATAGCCCAGCTGCGAAACAAAAGCCACTTTATTGAAACGCCACTCGTGGCCCAGCAAAAAGGCCAACGCGCTTATAATCTTCATCGCCGGATAATCCGTCTTCAGGATATGCAATGGAGCGGTAGTTAATCAGTTCCTTTAAAAAAGTAGAAAAGAAAACATCTACCCCAGCTTGAAATGTGCTTTTGTAATTAATGCGTTTATCAACAAAAAAAGACAATACATAAAACGGTTCTTGTCCAAGCCCAACAACATCACTTTCATTCAAACCCGTTCTAAAGGCGAGGTTATATTTGAATCTTTCGGGCATGGGTTTTACTCAGCGAATCTTCTTGTTTATTGTATTCTGGAAATTTTTCGTAATCCAATTGATAGCTTACCCCAGCATTCAGCGCAAAGGTATTGGTACTGTTATTTGGCGCCTTAAAATTCGCATTGCTGTAATGGATAATTGTAAAACCTGCGTGCACTCCTAAACCTTTCCAAATATTTTCACGTATAAAATTTCCTTTTAGAAAAGTTGTGCTTAAGAAATTTGTGCCGTAGGCATTATTATCAACATTTGTCTCGGCATCATACGGACTACCGGAATATGCAATTCCCTGCCCAACCCGAAGCATAAGATTTCTGTTTAAAAAATACCAATTAAAGTGACCGTAAGCGCCAACAACTTCACCCAAAAACTCGTTGTGCATGTCCTGAAAGGCTACAGTAACACCCCAATCGGGATAATTGTAGCGTCGCTCCCACTCATTAAAACCGTATGTTTTTCGGTTAAATGAAAAAATAAAACCTGTTGGGTGACCCGTAATTAAATGCTCAATATCTGGATTGTGCTCCAAAATACTGCCGTAGAAAAAATCTGCCTCCAAAGAAACTGGTTTCAATTCTTCTTCTTCCTGTGAAAAAAGGGGAAAGCTTAAAATTATAACTGTGAATAAAGAAAGAAGGTGCTTCATATTTTTTTCAACGCGGGTAAAGATAAACTAATCTTTAAATAATTGACAAAGGCAGTTATTTTCTTTTGAAGTTAAAATACATGCGAAGCGATTTCTTTAATATTGCTGCTTTTACCCATAGAATAATAGTGCAAAAATGGAACGCCCGCTTTTACGAGTTCTTGGCTCTGCTTAATGCACCAATCAATCCCAATCTGCCTAACGGCTTGATTGTCCTTTGCTTTCACCACTTCCATTACCAAAGCATCGGGCAAATCAACCTTAAAACGGTGCGGAATTAAATTGAGATGCGACTTTACCGCAATAGGTTTCAACCCAGGAATAATGGGAACGGTAATCCCTTCTGCCCTGCATTTTTTTTCAAACTGAAAGAATTTTTCGTTGTCAAAAAACATTTGCGTTACAATATACTCCGCACCGTTTTTAATTTTCTTTTTAAGGAAATGAATATCGCTTTCGCTGCTCGGCGCTTCCATATGTTTTTCCGGATATCCCGCTACACCCACACAGAAATCTGTGGGAAAAGTATGCTGAAGCTCCTCATCCAAATAGGTTCCCTTGTTCATTAAATGTATTTGTGAAACGAGATCGCAGGCATATTTATGTCCGTTTTTATTGGGAGTGAAATAGGTTTCTGTTTTTACCGCATCGCCCCGAAGTGCCATTACATTGTCAATTCCCAAAAACTGAAGATCTATCAAAAAGTTCTCCGTTTCCTCCTTCGTAAATCCGCCGCAAAGTATGTGCGGCACAGCGTCAACCTCATATTTATTTTGAATTGCCGCACAAATACCAACCGTTCCCGGACGTTTTCGAACTACTTTTCTCTCTATCAATCCATCCTTCAGTTCCTTAAATACATATTCCTCGCGATGATATGTTACATTGATATAAGGCGGCTGAAACTCCATCAACGGATCAATATTTTCAAAAATGGAGTGTATGTTTTCACCTTTTAAAGGGGGTAAAATCTCGAACGAAAATTGCGTTTTCCCGTTGCCGTTTTTTATGTGTTCGGTTACTTTCATAAGCCCCCTAGCCCTCGAAGGGGGAATTAGCCCCCTGACCCCCAGAGGGGGAAAGTGACGTGGTTATAATTTTATTTTGACTTATTTTCATATTTGTTTTTTTTATTTAGTTTTCAATTTTCGCAATATTGTAAAAGTCCCCCTTCGGGGGATTTAGGGGGCTTACGCCAAATTTGTTTTCAGCCAATTCGTAGCTTCTTCTAAATTCATATTTTTTCGGGTTGCGAAATCCTTAATTTGGTCTTCCTTAATTTTTCCAAGACCAAAATAACGCGCTTCAGGATTTGCAAAATAATAGCCCGAAACCGAGGCTGCACGCAGCATTGCCAAACTTTCGGTCAATTCAACATCTATGTTTTCTTTCACGTTTAGTACTTCCCAAATAGTTAATTTTTCCAAATGGTCCGGACAAGCGGGATAGCCCGGCGCAGGACGGATTCCTTTATATTTTTCTGAAATCAAATCCTCATTGGAAAGATTTTCTTCGGAAGCGTAGCCCCAATAATCCATTCGTACTTTTTTGTGAAGGTATTCCGCAAAGGCTTCTGCCAAACGGTCTGCCAAGGCTTTTACCATTATCGAATTATAATCGTCGTGCTCCTTTTCATATTTCGCGGCTAATTCTGCAGTTCCAAAACCTGTACTCACACAGAAACAGCCAATATAATCTTGAATTCCACCTTCCTTAGGAGCAATAAAATCTGCCAAAGCGATGTTTGGTTTTCCCGCTGCTTTTTTGGATTGTTGGCGTAAAGTCCGAAAAATGGGATTTGGGATTTGGGATTTGGGATTTGGGTCTTTGACAAGCTCAGACTGGCTAATTTCCATAGAAATATCATCATCATTTACAGTATTCGCCTCAAAAATTCCAAAGACAGCTCGCGCTTCCAATAATTTTTCTGAAATTATTTTTTGAAGCATTTCTTTTGCATCCTCAAACAAATCTGAAGCTTGGGTACCCACAATTTCATCGGTCAAAATAGTTGGAAACCTGCCGTGTAGTTCCCAACTTCTGAAAAACGGCGTCCAATCTATAAATTCTTCCAAAAGTGATAAATCGAAATTTCTCAAAACCTGAACGCCCAACTGATTAGGTTTCTTAATTTCAGAAGAATTCCAATCGATTTGAAACTTGTTTTTCCGCGCTTCCTCAATTGAAATATAGGTTTTTACCCTTTGCCTTTTTAAAAAATCCTTTCTGAAAATATCGTAATCCTTCTTTAAATTTTCTTTGTATAATTCTGAAGTTTCCTTTTTCAGCAAATCGCCAACAACCGTAACCGCCCGCGAAGCATCATTTATATGCACAACTGCGCACTCGTATTGCGGATCAATTTTTACTGCAGTATGTGCTTTGCTAGTCGTTGCGCCACCAATGAGCAACGGAACTTTAAAATTTTGCCGTTGCATTTCCTTCGCCAAAAAAACCATTTCGTCCAAAGAAGGCGTAATCAAACCACTTAAACCAATGGCATCAACGTTTTCTTCTTTTGCGGTTGCAATTATTTTCTCCGGCGAATCATTACGCCCAAATCGATTATTTCATAATTATTGCACGCCAAAACAACGCCAACAATATTTTTCCCTATGTCGTGAACATCACCTTTTACGGTTGCCATCAAAATTCGCCCCCTAGCCCCCGAAGGGGGAATTTCTAACTCTTGAAGAATTTTGTCAAGGACAAAATCAATTTTATGCAAAACTTCATTGTTTGTAAATCGTATTACACGATATCCTTTTTCCTGTAGCCATTTGGTTCTCTCTTCGTCATTAATTTTATTCTCTGGAAGCTGATGAATTAACCCATCAATTTCTATAATAAGGTTTTCCTTTATATTTATAAAATCAGCGATATATGAACCAATTATATGTTGCCTTCTAAATTTAGAATTTCCTAATTTTTTTCCACTTAAAGCATTCCAAAGCATTTTTTCGGCTTCTGTTGGAATATTTCTCATTTTTTTTGCGTGCTTTTTCATTAAACCGTAAAGAACTGGATCTGCAGTTTGCCAACGCAATCGTGACTTCCCCTTTGGGGGTTGGGGGGCTTTTTTACTTTCTTCAATATATGGAAGCAAATATGCCACGGCTTTTTTCATCACGCGCGCACTTTTCACCACTTGTGGTAAAAACATTTTTCCGTTTCCGAAAAGGTCGCCCACCACGTTCATTCCGGTCATTAAATTGCCTTCAATTACTTCAATTGGTTTGTAAGCATTTTGTCGCGCTTCCTCAATATCTTCTAAAATAAATTCATCAATCCCTTTTACCAAAGCTCTCGTAATGCGATTTTGCAACGGTTCTTCACGCCAAGACAAATCAATCTTACTTTCTTTTGTGGTTCCTTTTACGGTTTCTGCAAAATCGAGCAATCGTTCCGTGGCATCATCGCGACGATCGAGCATTACATCTTCTACACGTTCCAACAAATCATTTGGAATATCGTCGTAAACCTCCAGCATTGCCGGATTTACAATTCCCATATTCATACCCGCTTGAATGGCGTGGTACAAAAACACTGAATGCATCGCCTCGCGAACGGGATCATTTCCACGAAAACTAAATGAAACATTGCTTACGCCACCGCTTACACTTACGTGTGGCAGATTTTCACGAACCCAGCGCGTAGCTTCAATAAAATCGACAGCGTTGCGTCTATGCTCATCCATTCCCGTTGCGACCGGGAAAATATTCAAATCGAAAATTATGTCTTCGGGTTGAAATTTTACTCGATTTACCAAAATATTATACGATCTGCTGGCTATTTCTATTCTTCGGTCGTAATTATCTGCTTGGCCAGTTTCGTCAAAAGCCATCACGATTACCGCTGCGCCGTAGCGTTTTATAAGTTTTGCGTGGTGGATAAACTCTGCTTCGCCTTCCTTTAAACTGATGGAATTCACCACACATTTTCCTTGCACAACTTGCAAACCTGCTTCAATAATTTCCCACTTACTGCTATCAATCATAATGGGAACACGCGAAATGTCTGGTTCGGAAATAACAAGATTTAGGAATTTCACCATCGCCTCTTTGCCATCAATCAAACCATCGTCCATATTAATGTCGATAATTTGCGCGCCGTTTTCCACTTGATCCCTAGCTACTGCAAGCGCTGCTTCAAAATTTCGTTCTTTTATAAGTCGAAGAAACATTTTTGAACCAGCAACATTGGTGCGTTCACCCACGTTTATGAAATTGCTTTCAGGGGTGATTACGAGTGGTTCGAGACCTGATAATTTCAGGTATTTTGGCTTTTGGTTGATAGTTGCTGGTTGTTGGATTTTCATTATAATTTTTTGTAATAATTAATAAACCCATTCAACAATTTTTTACAACTTTCAATTTGAAGCATGATATCATTTATTTGAATTTCATTTATAAAATTTTGATCTAACGCAAGGAATAATTGTGTTTCCAATTCATACAATGAACCTCTGGAGATATATAAAAATTGAATTGTGTCTTTTGAAGTTCTTCTTCCGCAACCTTCTGCGATATTAGACGGAATGGATATTGCACATCTTCTTATTTGATTTGTCAACCCATACAATTCCTCTCTCGGAAAACTTTTCGTCAACTCATAAACAGAATTGACAAGTTTTCGGAAAAAATTTCCAAACATCTAAATCTCTATATTCCATAATTATTTTTCCATCAACAATCAACCAATAACAATCAACTAAAAAGGTAAATTCTTCAAATCCACATTTCCACCGGAAATAATAATTCCTACTTTCTTTCCTTTAAATCTTTCCTTCTCACGTAGTAATGCTGCTAATGGCACGGCACAACTCGGTTCGACAATTATTTTCATTCGTTCCCAAATGAGTTTCATTGCTGAAATAATTTCGGTTTCTTCAACTCTTATAATTTCTGAAACCAATTCCTTAATAATTGGAAAATTAGTATTGCCAAGAAATGTTTTAAGTCCGTCGGCAATTGTATTTGTGGTTTCGTTGAATTCTATTTTTCCACTTTTTAAACTTCGGAAAGCATCGTCAACTTCAAAAGGTTCGCCTCCTATTGTTTTGCAGTTTTCGCCAAAATATTTTACCGAAAGTGAAGTGCCAGCAATCAATCCGCCGCCGCCAACGGGTGCAAAAACGTAATCTAAATCGGGATGTGATTGAAACAATTCCGCTGCGGAAGTTGCATTGCCAAGAATCACATTTTTATCATTTGATGGATGGATAAATGTCGCACCGGTTTCTTTTTGGATTCGTGCTGCTTCGGTTTCCCTCGCAATGGGAGTTGATTCTGAATTCTGTGATAATTCCACCGTAACCTTTTACCGCTTCCTTTTTCACATTTGGTGCGTTTTTAGGCATCACGATATACGCTTTTACGCATAAATTTTTCGCAGCCAAAGAAAGTGCTTGCGCAAAATTTCCTGAGGAATGTGTTACAACTCCCGCTTTTTTCTGCGCTTCGGAAAGTTGCAAAATGGCATTGGTTGCGCCCCTCATTTTGAATGCGCCCATCCTTTGAAAATTCTCACATTTGAAGAAAATTTCAGCACTGGAAAGTTCATTTAAGTAGGCTGATTTCAGAACGGGCGTGTTGTGAACATATGGTTTTACGCGACTACACGCTTCTTCAACTTCTTGTTTCGTGGGAATCATATAGCAAGATTTTCAGATTGAAAAACAGGTCGCGGTTTGTATTGGGAAGCTATTTCAGCGATTGCCTGAATATGTTCCGGCGTAGTTCCGCAGCAACCGCCGATGATATTTACTAGTTGTTTATCCAAATATTCTTTTATCTGTGACGCCATTTGCGCCGGACTTTCATCATATTCGCCGAACGCGTTTGGCAATCCCGCATTTGGATAGGCGCTAACGGCAAGATTGGTGCGGCTTGCAATCACTTCCAAATGGGGCGTGAGTTGTTTGGCGCCCAAAGCACAGTTGAAACCTACACTCAAAAGAGGAATGTGAGAAATGGAAATCAAAAATGCCTCTGCCGTTTGGCCAGAGAGCGTTCTTCCCGAAGCGTCGGTAATTGTGCCGCTTATCATTATTGGAATGTCGAGATTTCTTTCTTCTTTTATTTCGTCGATTGCGAAAAGTGCTGCTTTCGCATTCAACGTATCAAAAATGGTTTCTACCAAAAGTAAATCCACTCCGCCGTCAATCAAAGCTTCGCATTGTTGTTTGTAGGCAACTCGCAATTCTTCAAAAGAAATTGCTCGAAAACCTGGATCGTTTACGTCCGGACTCATACTTGCAGTTTTGTTTGTCGGACCTATTGCTCCGGCTACAAAACGTGGTTTGTGTGGTTCTTTTGTGGTAAATTCCTCAGCGACTTTTTTTGCGATTTTAGCAGATTCGTAATTCAATTCATACACCAAATCCTGCATATCGTAATCTGCCATTGCGATGGTGGTGCTGGAGAATGTATTTGTTTCCACAATATCTGCGCCTGCTGCGCAATATTTTGAATGGATTTCCGCAATTGCCTGCGGTTGCGTGATGGAAAGCAAATCGTTATTTCCCTGTACCGATTTATGAAAATCCCTAAACCGTTCGCCACGGAAATCTTCTTCGGAAAACTTGTAACGCTGCAACATCGTTCCCATTGCGCCGTCGAGGATCAAAATTCGGTTTTGAAGTGCTTGTTGTATTTTATTCATTTCTTGATTTTTGATTTAAGTTCAAATTTGCGTGAGGGATTGTAGCCCTTCGTCTCCGCTCACGATAAACTCTATCCTTTTAATTTGTCAGCGACCTTTCGACTGCGCTCAAGGTGACAAATTAAAAAGATTGCAACGGAAAGCCCGATCAGTCAAAGGCTGAGCACGCCATAATTATGAAACAAAAAACAATCTGGGATTGCTTCGTGCCTCAGATTGCTTCGTAACTCGCAATTATATCAAGAAAAGGTGAAGGAAAAACCTATTTGTTGTTATCTATTCCGCGTGAGGCGGATAGAATGTAGCACCTTCCCCGAAAGTTCGGGAGGTTGCTAAGGCGTCAAAGGGTCTATTCCCTCGGCCTTTCTTGATAACTTTTAACTATGAATATGAACTGATGCAAAGTAACATTATAAAGTTTACAATACAAAATTAAGTTTTAGAAAAGACTTAAGACCGCTGCGCTGAAAGATGAAAGGACCGCTTCGCTAAAGGATAAAAGGACATAAAAGACTTCGTTTTTTTGTCTTTTCCTCTTTTCCTCTTTTCCTCTTTTCGTCATTTCGTCATTTCGTCTTTTTATCATTTTGTCATTTCCAACGATTTTCCGTTCAAAACTATGCTGTACGTTATTTTTACAGAAGCTTCCAGCGTGATGGAAACCGAACAGTATTTTTCAAAACTAAGTTGCGCCGCGCGGATGGCTTTTGCTTCGTCAATTTTGCCTTCCAAATACAGTTTTAAGTGGATTGATTCAAAAGGTTTGGCGTCACGCACTTCCTTTCGCTGGCCTTCCACTTCCATTTTATAGGAAGTGATTTCCTGTCGCTGCTTTTTCAAAATCATAACAACATCTATCGCACTGCAACCGCCAACACCCATCAACAAAAGTTCCATCGGGCTTGCCCCTTTTGAAGGTTCATCGGTTTTATTATCGATGAAAACGGGAACGCCGGAAGCGCCTTTTGCTTCAAAAAGATAGTTGTCGTTTAATCTTTCTAAGTTAACTTTCATTATTATATATTTTAATTTCTATTTATGCAGAAACGACTTAGGACGTTAGGACAAAACACATAAGACTAAAAATTTGTACTCTTTTTGGTCTTTCGTCTTATGTCTTACAGCGCAGCGGTCTTACGTCTTTTTCAATCTTTATCGCTTATCCTCAAAATATCCCCGAAAACGCCTCGTGCCGTAACTGCCGCGCCCGCGCCCGCGCCTTAAATCACAATTGGATTGTCGCCGTAACTTTCGGTATAAATTTCAAAAATAAAATCGCTGCCTTTCAATGCTCCCAACATACTATTTTTGGAGCCGAAACCAAACTTACGTCCAAGAGTGCGCCCGTTTCCTTTGACAAATCGCCGTGCAAATCTGCTACATATCTAAACACACAATCTTTCGGCTGATTCTTCTTTTTGATTTGAAACGGAATATCCAACTCATTCAATCGTTCCAAAAATTCACTTTTTGAAACCTTTCGCAAATCTTTTGGAATCAGGTTTTGAATTGAAATATCAGCGAACTCATTGTGCAAATCCAATTCACGAGCCAAGATAAGCAATTTCCGTCCAACGTCATTGCCACAAAGGTCTTCGCGCGGATCTGGTTCGGTAAATCCTTTGTCGATTGCCGATTTTAAGACCGAACTAAACGATCTGTCTTCTTCCGAAAAAGTATTGAAAATATAACTCAACGAACCCGAAAACACACCGCGGATTCGTGTAATATTTTCTCCCGAAAGATGCAAGAGTTTTATTGTATCTATCAACGGAAGTCCAGCGCCTACATTCGTTTCATATAAATAATGGCGTTTTTTTGAAGTTAGTTTTTGGCGAAGTTCTTTGTAAAAATTCAAATCTAATGTGTTTGCGATTTTATTCGACGAAACCAAATGAAAACCGTTTTCAACAAAAGCTGAATAATTTTGAACAAAACCAGAATCAGCCGTGTTATCCACCAAAATCAAGTTTTGCAAATTGTTGGTTTTTGCGAAGGAAATCACTTCTTTAGGATTATATTCTTTTCCAGATTGTATTTTTTCATTAATCCAATTTTTGGTCAATCCATTTTGCTGAAGTAAAACCGTTTTTGAATTCGCGATTGCGAAAATATTCAGTTCTAAATCTCGTCTTCGGGAGATTTCTTCTTTTGAGGAAATTATTTGATCCACCAAATGGCTGCCCACATTTCCGTGGCCAAAAATGGCAATGTTTATTTTTTTCTTTTTAATCTTTTCCAGATTTATCAATTGTTCCAAAGGAAGTTTTATTGTTTCTGCGCTCATAATTTTTTGACTTAGGACGAGAGGACATAAGACGTAGGACAAAAGATTTTTAGTCTTATATCCTAAGTCAATCAGTCTTACGTCTGATTAATTTTGTTTTTAGTGGGTTGAAATTAATTCCGTTTTTTCAATAATTTTAAAGGCTTCAGAAAGATCATTTATCAAATCTTCGGCATCTTCAATTCCGCAGGAAAGCCTGATTAACGAATCATTGATTCCTGCATTCAAACGGATTTCACGTGGTATGGAAGCGTGCGTCATTTGTGCGGGATGGCAAAGCAAACTTTTAACGCCGCCTAGACTTTCTGCTAATTTGAAATATTCGGTATTGGTCACAAATTTTACGGCAGCTTTCTGCGTATCATCTTTTAGACTGAAAGAAATTATTCCTCCAAATAAACCGTTTTGTTGTTTTTTGGCGATTTCGTGATTTTTGTGGGTTTTCAAACCTGGATAATGCACTTTTTCAACCGCATCTTCGCTTTCCAAAAACAAGGCAACTTTCAATGCGTTTTCGCATTGTTTTTTATAGCGAATATCTAAAGTTTCAATTCCGCGAATAGTTAAAAAACAATCCCACGGACCTAAAATTCCGCCGGAAGCATTTTGAACAAATTTGATTTTTTCTGAAAGTTCCTGAGTGTTTGTAATCACCAAACCGGCAACCAAATCAGAATGTCCGCCGATGTATTTTGTACCGCTGTGAATAACAATATCTGCTCCCAAATCAATCGGTTTTTGCGCGATTGGCGATGCAAAAGTATTGTCAACAACCAAAAGCGCATTAACACTTTTCGCCACTTTTGAAATTGCTTCAATGTCTGAAATTTTCAAGGTTGGATTGGTTGGAGATTCAATCCAAATCAACTTTGTTTTGTTTGAAACGGCGTTTGCTACGTTTTCAACTTCGGTAGTATCAACATAGTTTACTTTTATTCCCAGCTTTTCATAAACGTGAGTGAAAAGGCGGTACGCACCCCCGTAAATATCGTCAACCGCAACGATTTCATCTCCTACTGAAAGCAATTTCAAAACTAAATCGATTGCCGCCAAACCTGTTGCAAAGGCAAAGCCAGAATCGCCATTTTCAAGTTGGGCTACAACATCCTCCAATACTTTACGCGTTGGGTTGTTGCTTCGGGCGTAATCAAAACCTTTGTTAACGCCCGGCGCTTCTTGGATAAAGGTGGATGTTTGGTAAACCGGAACGGAAATAGCTCCCGTTAATGGATCACTTGGAATGGAATGGATAATTTTTGTTGCACTCATTTTTCTAATTTTTTTGAATTAATAAATAGATTAAGTCAAGCCCGAATATTCGGAACAATAGAAAAATGTTAAAAAGAATGAAAGCAATTTTTTCGGGACTGAAAAAATTGTCTTGTCGTTATCTATCGTCAATTCTGAAATTTTCAGAAGTGTTGTAGAATGTAGCACCTTCTTTCCGGAGAAAGGGTTGCTAAGGCGTCATAGGGTCTAATCCCTCGGCCTTTCTTGATAACATTTCAATAAAGTTTTGAACTTTGTGAGCGCAAATATAGCGTCAGAAAAATTTAATAACCAAATATTTCCCCAAAAAACTTTAAATAAAATTGCGGTTCATTTAATTTTTTTACTTTTGCCCAAGACAAATTAAGAGGAAAGATTTGACTGATTGCGACCTCGATAAAAAATGCTAAAGGCAGTGAAAACTACCCTTCGGCGCTTCCGTCAAATCTTTTAAAAATGATATAAGATTTTTGGACATAGGACTTAAGACTATTATGTTCAAATCAAATAAACAAATAATTTTAGTCTTACGTCCTACGTCATTTTGTCCTATGTCGTTTTAAGTTTTTATAAAATTTTAAATACAATTTATGGCCTATTTATTTACTTCGGAAAGTGTTTCT
Source organism: uncultured Flavobacteriaceae bacterium (assembly GCA_963716065.1). Lineage (GTDB taxonomy): Bacteria > Bacteroidota > Bacteroidia > Flavobacteriales > Flavobacteriaceae > Aequorivita. The sequence goes on along the minus strand of OY970287.1, from coordinate 2,633,593 downwards.
GAAGGACACCCAGACAAAGTTGCGGATCAAATTAGCGATGCGCTTCTAGATAATTTTTTAGCTTTCGACCCTGAGTCAAAAGTGGCGTGCGAAACTTTAGTTACCACCGGACAAGTAGTTTTGGCTGGTGAAGTGAAAAGCAATACCTATCTCGACGTGCAGCATATTGCCCGTGAGGTGATCAATAAAATTGGCTACACAAAAGGTGCTTATAAATTTAGCGGTGATTCTTGTGGCGTTATTTCGTTGATTCACGAACAATCCCAAGATATTAATCAAGGCGTAGATCGTGAAAACAAAGAAGAACAGGGCGCTGGTGACCAAGGAATGATGTTCGGTTATGCTACAAAAGAAACCGAAAATTATATGCCGTTGGCGTTGGACATTTCACATAAAATATTGATTGAATTGGCTGCGCTTCGCCGTGAAGAATCTGAAATTAAATACTTGCGCCCAGACGCTAAAAGCCAAGTAACCATTGAATATAGCGATGATAATGTGCCGCAAAAAATTGTGGCAATCGTAGTCTCCACTCAGCACGATGATTTTGACGAGGATGAAAAAATGCTTTCAAAAATTAAAAAAGATATCACTGAGATTTTGATTCCGAGAATAAAAAAACAACTTCCGGAATACGTTCAAAAACTTTTTAATGATAATATAACATATCATATAAATCCAACAGGGAAATTCGTAATTGGTGGTCCTCACGGAGACACAGGTTTAACAGGAAGAAAAATTATTGTTGACACTTACGGCGGAAAAGGCGCACACGGTGGGGGTGCTTTTAGTGGAAAAGACCGAGTAAAGTGGACAGAAGTGCGGCTTATGCTGCGCGACATATTGCTAAAAATCTTGTTGCCGCTGGCGTTGCGGATGAAGTTTTAATTCAAGTTTCGTATGCAATTGGTGTTGTGGAACCAACTTCTATTTTGGTGAATACTTACAACTCTTCAAATTTGAAACTTTCTGATGGCGACATCGCAAAAAAGGTATCAGAAATTTTCAATATGCGTCCGGCTGCAATTGAAAAAAGATTGAAATTGAGAAATCCTATTTATTCCGAAACTGCTTCTTATGGACATATGGGAAGAGAACCAAAAACCATCACTAAAACTTTCGAAAGTCCGTATAACGGAAAAATTGAAAAAGAAGTGGAGCTTTTCACTTGGGAAAAGTTGGATTATGTAGACAAAGTGAAAGAAACTTTCAATTTGTAATATATTTTTTTCAATAAAATGTTTTTAAAAAACCATCCTGAAATATCGGGATGGTTTTTTACATTTAAGGAAATTTCCAACTATGAAAAATTTCGCTATCCTTTTTGCTTTTGCCTTTTTATCGACTCTTCAATCGTATTCTCAAGATACACTTTGGCAACCGCATGATGAAACCGAAACAATCAAAGATCAACAAAACCATCCAATTGAAAGGATGCGCTATAAATTGATTACATCTAAATATTTGGATAAAAATCAGGTTTTTCAACCTCTCCATTATGATGTGAAAACTTTTTCGGAAAATCGTTACAACGAATTGCTTCCAATGATTTTAAATAAAGACATTCCAACATTCCAAAGCGAAATTTCAAAAGGAAAATTCACATATGAAGAACTCACCTTGTTTTTTTTAAAACGTATTTACAAATATGAATTGGATCCAGAAAAAACATTAAATACAATTATTGCCCTAAACCCAAATGTGATAAATGAGGCTCGTGAGCACGACAGAAACAAAAGTTCAAAGAATAATCCAATCTACGGAATGCCCATACTTTTGAAAGATAATATTAACACCAAAGAAATGAAAACCACTGCTGGTGCCGCAGCATTAATTGACAATGCTCCCACAGATGATGCCTATATTGTAGAACGGTTAAAAGAAAATGGCGCTCTTATTTTAGGAAAAGTAAACTTGAGTGAATGGGCTTATTTTTTCTGTAATGGCTGTCCGGTTGGCTACAGTGCTGTGGGCGGGCAAACAGTAAATCCGTACGGAAGAATGATTTTTGAAACTGGTGGAAGCAGTGCAGGCAGTGGAACAGCAATTGCGGCAAACTATGCCGTAGCAGCCGTTGGAACCGAAACCGCAGGCTCCATTATTTCGCCTTCCAGCCAAAACTCTTTGGTGGGGTTAAAACCTACCATAGGAGTTTTGAGCCGAGGCGGTATTGTTCCAATTTCCCATACACTGGATACACCCGGGCCAATGACCAAAAATGTGATTGATAACGCAATTCTGCTGGATGCAATGAAAGGAAAAGATAATGGGGATGCTGAATCTGTTTCTGTATCTACAAATTATTTTGATGAAATAAAAAACACAACTTTAAAAGGAAAGCGACTGGGCGTTATGAAATCATTGCTTTCAGATTCAATTTATTCTGCAACTGTAGAAAAATTGAAAAAAGATGGGGCTATAATAATTGAATATGCAGCCGATGAAATTGAAATTCCCAATTTTTTGACATTGTTGAATCTCGATATGAAAGAAGACCTTCCCAATTATTTAAAAATGCACGCTTCCGAAATTATAAAATTCAAAAATCTTGAGGAAATTATTTCTTTCAACCAAAATGATAGTTTGAAACGAATGCCTTACAATCAAGGTATTTTTGACGGAATTATTGCAGATACCACTTCGGCGGAAGATTTTCTGAAAATTAAAGAAACGTTGAAAACAAACGGTACGGAATTCTTTCAAAAACCGATGGAAGAAAACAATCTCGACGCAATTTTATCTATAAATAATTATCACGCAGCTTACGCCGCAGTTGCCTTATACCCATGTTTAACGATGCCAATGGGCTATAAACCTACAGGCGAACCTATAGGCCTAACCTTTATTGGCAAGCCTTTTCAAGAAGCTACATTGTTAAAATTAGCACGTGCTTTTGAAATAAAAAATCCTGTTAGAAAAAGTCCTTCGGAATTTACAGAATAATTATTGCCCTCCCTTTCTTTCCGGAACTCGTGGAGTTGGCCAAGTTTGTCGTTCTCCAGTTTTATCGTCTATTGGAAGAATTACTTGTTCGCGCGAAGTTTTAAAATCATCTTCCGATGCCATATATGCTAAAATTGCAGTAAGGATTACATTGCTTTGCACATCGTCAAAAACAATTTTATCATAGGTATCCCTGTTTGTGTGCCAAGTGTAATTCCAATAATTCCAACTCAACGAACTTAAACTGAAAGCTGGTGCTCCCGCAGCAACAAAACTCGCATTATCCGAACCTCCACGTGCTGGCGAACCGGGAAAAGTAGTTTCAATATTTTTGCGGATTGTATCGGGAACTGCGCGTAACCATCGCGACATATAATCATACGATTGCACAAAACCTGCCCCGTTAATTTTTTCAACGCGACCGGTACCGTTGTCCTGGTTGAAAACCGCTTGAATATTACTCACAATTTCAGGATGGTCTGCCACAAAAGAGGACGAGCCATTCAAACCTTGTTCTTCGCTTCCCCAATGCCCCACCAAAATGGTTCGTTTTGGATTTGGATACACTTTTTTCAGAATTCGCATTGCTTCCATCATTACCAAAGTTCCCGTTCCATTATCGGTTGCGCCTGTTCCGGCATCCCACGAATCGAAGTGTGCGGAAAGAATTACATATTCATCCGGTTTTTCAGTCCCTTTTATTTCTGCAATCGTATTGAAAGTTGGCACTACCCCCAAATCCTTTGATTCCGCAACTACGTGAATTTTCGGTTTGTCGCCGTGTTCCACCATTCTGTAGAGCATGGTATAATCTTCCAATTCAAGATCAACTGTCGGAATTTTTTTAGTGCGAGCTCCAAAAATTTTATTCACCCCAAAACCTTTGGACCAATAAGAATCTACGATTCCAACGGCTCCCGCCTCTTCCAATACGGGAATGATGCTTCTTTTATTATAACCACTTTTCTTTATGTTTTCATCCCACGCTTTCGTCTGCATACTTCTTTCATTCTTCATTTTTTCGAAAGATTTCGAGTGTGGCCAATTCTTTCCAATTTTCATCGGGTCTCCCTGTGGATTCTTTCATTGCAACCATCACGAATTTTCCTTTCACATTCGGCAACCATTTTTTGAAAGAAATGGAATCTATTATTTCCGGAAGCACTATCACTTCAGCCGTAACTCCTTTTGAGGATGTACCGGGGTTCCAAGCTAATTGAGTTCCGTCTAAAGTTAGCACGCGCGGATAGACCATGTCAATATGCGTTATGCCGCGTTCCCAGCCTTTCCATTCACCCCATTTCTGGTTTTCTGCGGAAATTCCCCAACTTTTATATTTGGCAACCGCCCAATCGTGCGCTTGTTGCATTTTTGGCGTACCGACTAATCGCGGACCGATATCGTCAAGCAATTCGTGCCCAAGAATTTCAAGTTGAGAATTTTCGTATGCTTCTTTTTGAATGTTTTCAATAACAGTATTTTTTTCCTGTGAAAAGCCGAAAAAGGTTAATAAAAGTAATGTAACAGTAAATAATTTTTTCATAATGAGGAGTTTAAGTTCCAAAAGATTTTTTCAGAAGTAAAACCTAAAACTACAATATATTTTAGGTTACTGAAAACTTTGTGAATTAACCACGAAAACTAAAAATGTTTTGGAGGAATAAACCGCAGAGACACAGAGTACAATAGAAACCAAAGTATCTATAGTATCATTTTAAATAATATTATGGTTCCGCGCCTTTTGAACGGCTTCAATTTTGCTGTGGACCTGTAATTTTTTGTAAATGTTTTCAATGTGTTTGCGAACAGTGCTGGGCGAAAGAAAAAGATGATCGGCAATTACGGTGTAGCTCAAACCCTTGCTCAATTGTTCCAAAACCTCAACTTCGCGTGTGGAAAGTGATATTTCTTCTTGGTCTCTTGGATTTTGAATGTCAATCGGATTTCTGAGCAACTTCAAGGTTTTCATTGCGATGGAAGGGTTCATCGCTGCACCACCGTTAAGGGTTTCAACAATCCCTTCGTATAAATCTTTTGGATTTATTTCCTTTAGTAAATAACCGTCAGCGCCCGCTTTTATAGCATTAAAAATATGCTCATCATTGTCGAAAGCAGTGAGCATTATAATTTTGATGTGCGGATATTTCTGCTTTACCATTTGGGTGGTTTCAATGCCATTGAGAACTGGCATTTCGATGTCCATCAAAATTAAATCGAGGTTGTGGTTTTCTTCGAGCTTTGTAAGCAGTTCGCTCCCGTTCAAAGAAGTATGCTTTACTGCAACATCCTCAAAAAAAGAAAGTTTTTCTTTTACCGCATTTATGAGGAAGGTGTTGTCGTCAACTATTGCAATTTTAAGCATCTTCGGGTGGTTGGTTGTTTAAAGATACTAAAAATACATTTTAAGAAGTTTAGAAAAAATAGGGCAGTTGACGTATAAACTTTTTTATAAAAATTATATTGGCACATTCAGTAAAACAGACGTTCCACTTTTTGATGACTCTATTTGAATAGTTCCCTGAATTTCCCGGGCGCGCTTTTTCATATTGTTCAGTCCATTGCCTAGCTCAATAGTGTTTTGGTCAAAACCAATACCGTTATCGGCGATTTCGATATTGTATTGATTTTCCTTTGATGAAATATTCACCTCAATTTCATCTGCGGAAGCATATTTAAAGGAATTGTTGACAGCCTCCTGAATAATCCGGTAAATATTCATTCCTTCAACAGAGGTAAATATGTGGTTTTTATCTACATCATCAGAAATATTAAATGAATACTCCGTTCTTTCCGAAGCGTTTTTAGCGTGCTCTATAAAGTTTGCGATACGTGCCTGTAAATCTTCAAAAGTGATATTTTCCTTGTTCATTGCCCAAATAGTATCGCGCAATTCATAAATGGTTTGTGAGGTAAAATTGCTTATTCCTGAAAGTTTATTACCCAATTTCTCGCCAATATCCGTGAAACCATATTTTAAATTATCGATGCTGGAAATGATGAAAGTGAGCTGTGCGCCAATATTGTCGTGCAAATCTCGGGATATTCGCAGACGCTGTTCCTGCAGTTTATTTTGGGTTTCAATTTTTGCCAAAGCAGAGGTCAATTCGCTTTCTTTTTGAAGTTGGCGGTTTTTTAGCTTTTGCTGATTGTAAAGCAAATATCCCAAAAAACCAAGTATGAGTGCTAATCCCAAACTTCCAAAAATAAAGGTGTTTTTTCGCCGTACCTCCAAATCTTTTTCAGCAAGTTGGGCGCGTTGTTTTAGAATTTCATTTTGTTTCTTTTCGGTTTCAAATTCAATATTCAACGCAGCAATACTTTCCTGTACTTTTACACTGTGAACGCTATCTTTTACTGCTGAATATTGCTCAAAATAGTACAAGGCTGAATCTGCATTATTCAGCTTTTTATATATATCTGAAAGCATCTTATAGTTGTACTGCGTCAGATTTTGGTACTGCTTTTTTAGGGAAATTGGTAGCGATTTGTGCATTAACGGAATTGCATCGTTCCATTTTTTTTCAGCCATAAAAACCTCGCCCAACTGGGTATAATTTTCCGCAATCCCCAAAGAATCTGCCCACCCCAACCTTTGCTGAAGTGATTTGTTGAAATATTCCCTGGATTTTGAATAGTTTTCCTGCAAGCCATAGACCCCCGCCATATTGCTCCAACTATAGGGAATTCCAATGGTGTCGTTAATTTTAATTTTTATTTCCAAACCTTTATTAAAATAAAAAAGAGCACTGTCCAACTCGTTATTTATTTCTTTTAAAACCCCATAATTGTTGTAAATATCTTTAAGAATCAATTCCAGATTATTGGCTTCCGCGACTGCTTTTCCTTTTTGCATATAGTAAAGCGCATTTTTCAAATCGCGATATTTCATGCTATACCCCATCCCGGCATAATAGCCCGCAATTTTATCCTTTTGGTTTAGCTTTTCATAAATAGTTATAGCCTCAATTGTACTTTTGGTGCTTTCCTCATATTTTCCCTGATAGCTATAAACCAAGCCAAGCTGAGAATAAGCATCTGCAACCCCAAGCTGGTATGAAATTTTTTCGGCAGCTTTTATATTTTTCTGAAATAATGAAACAATGGAATCCTGCGGAATATTTAGCCCTTGAACGTAAAGTTTGTTTATGGAATCTATGGTTTGTTTATTCTGCGAAAACGAAACCGTGATAGTAAAAAAAAGAAAAGTCAGGAGAAGAAATCGCTTCATAAGTTATGGTTGGATTTCCGGTTGGATTATCAATGACTCATTTAGGTTAAATTTTAAAAAATCGTAATTATTTAAATTGGAGTTTCTAAAATTTATTTGAAAACTGTTAGTAGAAATGGCGATTTCCAAGGCAGAAATTTTTTCATTGTGAATTTGCGTTATTGCTCTTTTTCCTTGAAAAAACCAAACCAAAAGCCCAATAATTGAGCTAAATAGGATTACGGTAATGGCAATTTGAAGAAACATATTTTGAAGTTGGTTTTAATCCTTAAAGATAACTTTATTCAACACTCAAATTAATAGGGCAATTGCCTTATTTATTTCATTTAAAAAACAAGTGCAACCGTAGTTCCTTTGCCATTTTCTGAAAAAATTTCCACTTTTCCACCCAAATCCTTCGTTCTTTTTTTGATGTTTGCGATGCCGTTTCCGAAGGTGGTATTTTTTAAATCGAAACCTTTTCCGTCATCGTAAATTTTTATTTTGTATTTACGCACATCTCCTCTAGCTCCCTCTAAAGGCAAAGCCTCTTTTTCAATAGATAATTCAATGTTTTTAGGTTCGGCATATTTTAGTGCATTGTTTACCGATTCTTGAATAATTCTATAAATATTCATTCCCTGTACCGAATTGAAATGAGTTTCCTTTAAAAGACTTTTGTCAACATAAAATTGAAATTGGATGTCGCTCGCCACTCTTGCTTTCTCAATAAAATTTGAAATTCGTGCTTGAAGATCTTCAATGGAAATATCGGTTTTGTTCATCGCCCAAATAGTGTCGCGAAGCTCATAAATAGTCTGTGATGTAAAATCACTAATCTTTCCCAATTTATCAGTAACACTATTTGCTGCTCCTTCCAAACCAAATTTCAGATTATCGATTGAAGAAATAATAAAAGTAAGTTGCGAACCAATGTTATCGTGAAGGTCACGGGAAATACGAAGTCGCTGTTCCTGCAACTCGTTTTGGGTTTCTATTTTTGCAAGTGCGGTTTTCAGTTCGCTTTCTTTTTGCAACTGTTTGTTTCTCAATTTTTGTTGACTGTATAAAAAATATCCCAAAAGGCTCAATATAATTGCAAGAGCCATAACACCGTAAATTATAGTGTTCTTTCGTTCTACTTGGAGTTCTTTTTCAACTATTTGCGATTTTGCTTGGGCAAGTTCCTTTTCCTTTTTTTCAGTTTCATATTTGGTTTCCATTTCAGCTACTTTTCCCGCACGTTCAGTATTAAAAACCGAATCCCGTAAAACATAAAATTGTTCCTGTAGTTCAAGCGCTTTTTTATAGTTGCCTGTTTTTTTGTAAAACCAAGCTCTTTGCTGTGTTACATCCCTAATTTTTTCAATACTTTCACTAAGTAAGGCATATTTTTCGGCTTCCTTAAAATATTCTTCAGCAAGTTGGTTTTGGTTCTCGTTGTAGGCTATGGTTGCAAGATTGTTATAATCACTTGCCAAAAAATAGTTATTGTTTTTCAACTTATCCATATTCAATGCGCGCAATTGATATTTTTTTGCTTCTGAAAATTTTTGTTGTTTCAAAAGTGTATTTCCAATATTATTGTAAACGAAACTATATCTCAGGGAATCATCTACTTTCTGTAAATACTTTAGGTTTTTATAGTGATAGGCCAAAGCGCTATCCGGCTTCTTCCAATCATCAAAGTTTATTCCTATTACATTATTGGCAAAAATGAGATATTTATACTCTTTCTTTTGGGCTTTATTAGCTATTGAAAAAGCCATTTTTCCATAGCGGACGCCTTTTTCATAATCCTCAAAATCATGGTAAACATTTGACATGTCCGACAAATGAAGCGAAATCATTGCAGTATCCTTTTGCTTTTCAGCTGTTTTCAAAGCTTTTTGGGAATACTCAAGAGCACCTTCATAATTACCTTTATCCAAATGCAAATAATGTACTTGATTATATAATTTCCGAAGTCTTTCAACGGTATCCAATTCTATAAAAGAGCGGATTGCCCTATTTGCATAAATAGCTGCGCTATCCTTATTACTAGAAAATACTTTATAATGTTTAAAATAATAATAGTTGGCAGTGTCTGCTTTCGACTTTATAAGTTTTCTGGCTGTTCTGAAATATATTTCAGAAGAATCTTTGCTTTGATAGGCTTTGAGAAGCAAGTCTTCTAACGCGGTAGATTGTGAAGTGCACGTGAAAGAAAGTAATAATATACATATTGGGGCTATGTACTTCATAATTGGTTATTTATTTTAATCTAATTTAAACAAAAAACAAACCCCATAGCTGATATGGGGTTTCAAAACCGCAGATGCTCCTCACTTCATCTGCGGTTTGAAAATAATCTGGTTAGTAGATTATTTTTTAAGATCGTAAGCGAAAATCGAGTTGTTATCTGCTTTGTAATACAGTATCCCTCCAATTTCATCAACAATATATTCAGGTTGTTTGTCTTTAAGTACAATTTCCTTATCAACTTTCCCCGTGTCTTTGCTCAATTTTACAAGACCAACACCATCATCGAGTTTGGTTAGTATAAACTGATCGTTTTCTGTTGCAGCGGTAGCTTTAAATCGTTTCAACATTTCTGAAATTGAAGCTCCTGTAGCCATAGCTAGACCACCCGCTAAATCTGCTTCACGGTCGGCCATGACTGTCATAGCCTTGCAATCTATTATTCATAGAGGAATTGGCAGCAGCGGTTGCGGCAGTTGCAGCAGCTATAGCTGAAACACCTGCCAATATTGCACCCATAGCACTTTTACCCGGTGCTCGGTAATATTCTTGCCATTGTTTTCCTCCATTCCAATCCATTAAAAGCATATTTTGATCACTGGTCAATAAAATTCCCCCATCTCGAATTTCTATATGCGAAGGAGCTTCCTTGCCATCAAATTTTGATTCTGCCAAAGTGCTTACGTCACCCGAAGTTGCATCTACAGCATACAAATTTTCGTCTGCGCTTATTAAATAGCGGTTGTTTTTACTATCTAAAGTTGAACTTACGGCGCCAGCTCTTTTGTATTTTAAAGGTTTATCCCAAACCTGATCGCCGGTTTTTAGGTTTACAATATTAGCATCTTCGGAAGTAATATATAGAAGTCCCTGTGGCGTTTCAGCCATAGTTAAAATATTCTCACCTGTCTTTAACGGCTTTTTGAAAAGTGTTTGCCCGTCAAACGAAATCTTGTTAATTCCACCTTGGTAAATTCCGAAAAGGATTCCGTCTTCCATTATGTAGAAATGCTGCACATAACCTTTTGTTTTTGGTGCTTTCTCCCAAAGATCTTCCCCGTTTGAAGCATTCAAAAATGCGATATTAGATTCGTTGCTGCGCGCGAAAACACTTTCATTCCCGCCATCGGTTTGATTGCTTACCACAGCAATGCCGTTTGGAAGAATTTCAAAATTTACAATCTGGCCTTTCACTTTTTTGTCATCTTTCCAAAGCTCAGCACCGTTAATACCTACTTTGTGAATACGCGTATTTTTTCCCTGGTTTACTATTTCAAAAGCATATATTTCAGTTTCAGAAGCATCGGCAACAAGTGCATTCATATTCTTCATGTCATTCTGCCAAATAAGTTCACCTGTTTGGGCTTTCATATTAAAAACCCCTTGGGAAGTTGGAACTACCAAACTGTTCTTTAACAGAAGCGGTGTTCCGGTAACCATATAGGTTTTCGCAATACCTACTCGTCCAGGCTCGCCAATATCAAACCTGTAATCTTCTTTTCCAGTATTTAGATCATAAACAGCAACTTGTTGTGCAAATTTTTCTTTTGAGGTTCTATTTCCGCTTACCACCAGTTTGTTTTGTGGCATCATAACCGTACAAGTTATAACATCTTTCCAGCCATTGCTTTCCGTACTAAAAAGTATCTTTCCAGAAATATAATCAATAACTGTTTTTTTAGAGCTCAAGTTGGCAAACCCGCCTTGGTAAACTATTACATAAGGCGCATTAGGAATAAAAGTAAGCTCCTCTGGCTTTACTCTTCCGTACTCTGTGAAATTAAACAACAGTTGGTTGCTACCTGGTTTTATCCCCACAAGACCATCGTTGGTAGCAACAACCATTGTTCCTCCTTGCGTTAATGACATTTCGTTTATTTTGGCTCCGGTATCATAACGAAAATCCGGCTCCTCTGCTTTTTGGGCATTAATGGTCAATGTCATAAACAAAGAAAGACAAGCCATTGCATAAAATTTAATTGATGTTTTCATAATTGTGGTTTTATACGTTGATAATTCAAAGATGCTTCAGAAAAAAAGTGAAATCAATACGGCAATTGACGTATTCTTAATTGATAGTGGATGGTTGATAGTGGATGGTTGATGGTGGATGGTTAATGGTTAATGGTTAATGGTTAATGGTTAAAAAATTACGTTTAAACTTTTAAACGCTTAAACCTTTAAACTTCCTTAAAAAAAACCGGAGACCAAACTTGCGTTTCGCCCCCGGACGCGTAAAAACCTCAACATTGAGATTTTCTTTAGTGCTTTTATTTACTGGAAATCTACATCAAAAGATCCTTCGGTAATTTCTTTAAAACTTCCGTCTGCATTTTTTCCACGGAAATTAAAGGTGCCCTTAATATTAGTATCAGAAAGATCTGAAACATTTATTTCGCCCGCTACACTTTCGTCATATGGAGCAACCCAGGTTTGAGCATCGGTAGGGTTTGAAGCATCTATTTCAGTATAACTAGCATTTCCAAAAACATTGGCACCACCACCAATATTATAAGAGCCCTCACCACCAAAACCGCCAATAATTGACATGCTAATGTTGCGTCCATTCATAGTGTTTGCAGTAATTGTTAGACTACTTGTGCCTCCAGAGTTGGTGAGTATCGCGGTTGTAAGCGCAGCATCTGATCTGTAATTTGATCAGCAACTTTGGCTTCTACGGTTCCTGAAGCTGCTCCGCCACCTCCGCCGCCATCGTCGTCCTTTTTACAAGAAGTTAAACTTATGGCCATTACTGCCATTAATACTAAAATTGATTTTTTAAAAGTTTTCATACTGTTTGGTTTTATGTTCCGCACTTGGCGAATACGTGATTATTAGTTGAAGCAAATTTGCCTCAAAACCAAATAGTTTACAATACGGCAATTGACGTATTCTGTGATAGGTCGTTAGAATTTTGAAATACTATTTTAAAACTGGATGTGTGGAAATCCTTTCTGAAGTGAAGAAATTTTCTGCTGCAGTTTTGCCAAGAATTGAAGATGTTCCGTGCTCTCCGGATTAAAAGGCCTATGAAGTAAACTTGATTGAATGCTGGCTATTTCTTTTTGAATTGAATCTGTTTCCGAAGCAATCCAAACTTTAGAAAACTTCTGCCAAATTATTTCGATTGCGGTTTTGTTTGGGTGAAGCAAATCTTCCGCGTAGAAACGATAATCGCGAAGTTCGTCCATCATTATTTCAAACGAGGGAAAATAGTAGGATTTTCGATTAACGATTGACGATTTTTGATTTTTTAAGTGGTGGATTGCGGAGAGCAAATGCGCTTTACTTAAAGAGTTTTCCACAAAACCATCTTTAATATGTCGAACAGGGGAAACAGTATTTATTATGGACGCTTTCGGGTTTACTTCTGAAATTTTATTTAAAATATTTTCAATGCTTTTTGAAATCTCTTCAATGGAAAGCAACTCTTTTGTGAAATTATGCTGCGGAAATTTATGGCAGTTTGCTACTATTTCCTTGGTTTCAGTATTTCTGTAAACCCAAGAAGTACCAAACGTAATAATAATATGTGTTGAGGAAAAAAGCGCTTCCCGAAGATTTTTTAAAGCTGAATTCAGATTGGTTAAAAACTCATTTTTGTCCAAAGCCCCTAATTCAGAATGAGCTTCAAAACATTTCCAAATTCCGTTGTGCTCAAAAATATCTTTTTCTAAAAATGAGCTGTTTTCAATCGCCCGAACAACTAGTTTTTCAATGGAAATTGGATTAAAAATAATCCCAAAGGGATTCTGCAAATTCTGAAATTTAAAATACTCAAACTTTGCTCCAATATTTTCCGAAAAGCAACTACCCAACAAAAGTATTTTTGAGGAATAATCTATTTGATTTTCTTCGGGGTTTAGCGGTATTTCGGTTTGGAGTTTCATGTCTTTGAGATTTTAAACTCAGTAAATCTTTGCGTTTCTCTGTGTAACTCTGCGAAATAGCTATAACACAGAGTTGCGCAGAGAAAACACAGAGTTACACGAAGGTTTTTGCTTTTTCCAAAGCCTCATCAATTCCCGCAGGATTTTTACCTCCCGCTGTTGCGAAGAAGGGTTGTCCGCCCCCGCCGCCTTGAATGTATTTTCCAAGTTCGCGGATTATTTTTCCAGCATCCAGGTTTTTTTCAGCAACCAATTCCTTTGAAATATAACACGCCAATAAAGCTTTTTCGTCTTGTTCAGCACCAAAAACCACAAATAGATTTTCGGTTTCGCCACCCATTTCAAAAGCTAAATCTTTCATTCCGCCGGCATCCAAATCGATCTTTTTTGCCAAGAAATTCACGCCGTTTATTTGCTGGATCTCATCTTTCAATTCGCCTTTTAAATTCTTTGCTTTGTCTTTCAACAATTGCTGAATTTGTTTTTGCAAATTGCTGTTTTCTTCCTGCAAACTTTCTACAGCTTTCACTGGATCCTGCGCATTGTTCAATGCTTTTTGAAGCGATGCAAACGATTCGCTTCTCTCAATAAAATATTGCTTTGCGGCATCGCCAGTAATTGCTTCAATCCTTCTAATTCCAGACGCAACCGCGCCTTCGGAAGTAATGATGAAATGCCAAATATCATTTGTATTCTGAACGTGCGTTCCGCCACACAATTCCATCGATTTTCCAAATTTAATAGCACGTACGGCATCACCATATTTTTCTCCAAAGAGTGCAATTGCACCTTCGTCAATTGCTTGTTGGTACGGGATATTTCGTCTTTCTTCCAAAGCAATTCCTTCCCGGATTCTTGCGTTTACAAAATCCTCAACTTGCTTTAATTCTTCATCGCTAACTTTTGCGAAATGAGAAAAGTCAAAACGTAAGTTTCGGCTGTGAACCATACTTCCTTTTTGGGCCACGTGTTCGCCCAAAATATTTCGCAAACCTTGGTGTAGCAAATGAGTTGCGGTATGGTTTGAAGCAGTTCTGCTTCGCTGTTTTTCATCAACCACCGCTTTAAATGTTGCCTCGGGATTGCGCGGAAGCGTTTTTGTAAAGTGAATTATTAAATTGTTTTCTTTTTTAGTGTCAACGATATAAGTGACGCCGCCATCCGCAGCTTCCAAATACCCTTTATCGCCCACTTGCCCGCCGCCTTCGGGATAAAATGGGGTTAAGTTGAAAACAAGCTGGTAAATTTCGCCTTCTTTTTTGCTTTCAACTTTTCGGTAACGGGTAATTTTTACTTGGGTTTCCAACGTATCATAACCTACAAATTCCTCTACATCGTCTTTTTCCAAAACAACCCAATCGCCGGTTTCAACCTTTGTAGCGGCTCGGGAACGTTCTTTTTGTTGTTGAAGTTCAGCGTCAAATTCCTTTTCGTTTAAGGAATAACCGCGTTCACGAAGAATCAAAGCTGTTAAATCTTTTGGGAAGCCAAAAGTATCGTACAATTCAAACGCTTTTTTACCAGAAATTTCTTTGGAATCTGCAGCTTCAATTACATTTTCAAGCAAAACCAAACCTTGATCAAGTGTGCGTAAAAATGAATTTTCCTCTTCACGAATAACGTTTGTAATTAAATTCTTTTCATTAATTAATTCCGGGAAAGCATTGCCCATTTGTGCGCTCAGCGTTTCGGTCAATTTAAATATGAAAGGTTCTTTTTTATCCAAAAATGTAAATCCGTAACGGATTGCCCTTCTTAAAATTCTTCGAATTACGTAACCAGAACCCGTGTTGCTTGGAAGTTGGCCGTCTGCAATTGAAAAGGCTACGGCTCGAACGTGATCGGCAATTACTCTAGTTGCAATATCCTTCTTCTCGTCTTTTCCGTAGGTTGTATTTGTAATTACACCAATTTCACGAATCAACGGTGTAAAAACATCGGTGTCGTAATTACTCGTTTTGTTTTGAAGCGCCATGCATAAACGCTCAAAACCCATTCCTGTATCAACGTGTTGCGCTGGTAATTTTTCTAGGCTACCGTTGGCTTTTCGGTTGAATTGCATAAAAACCAAATTCCAAATTTCCACTACTTGCGGATGGTCGTTATTCACCAAATCTTTCCCAGGAATTTTTGTTTTTTCTTCCTCAGAACGAATATCTACGTGTATTTCGCTACACGGCCACACGGACCTTGGTCGCCCATTTCCCAGAAATTATCTTTTTTGTTTCCGTTTAAAATGCGGTCTTCGGGCACAAATTGTTTCCAAAGATTGTAGGCTTCGGTATCTCGCTCCAAACCTTCACTTTCATCGCCTTCAAAAATAGTTACGTAAAGTTTTTCTTTATCAATCTTGTAAACTTCGGTCAAAAGTTCCCACGCCCATTCAATTGCTTCTTTTTTGAAATAATCTCCAAAACTCCAATTCCCCAACATTTCGAACATCGTGTGATGGTACGTATCCATACCCACTTCTTCGAGATCGTTATGTTTTCCACTTACGCGAAGGCATTTCTGTGTATCAACAAGACGGTTACTTTTTGGTTTTCCATTTCCCAAGAAATATTCCTTAAACGGAGCCATCCCACTATTGATGAACATTAGCGTTGGGTCGTTTTTAACAACCATAGGTGCCGATGGAACAATGAGGTGTTGTTTCGATTTGAAAAATTCTAAAAATTTGGAACGGGTTTCCTTCGAGTTCATTTGTTATAAAATTATGCTAAAATTAAAGGTTGGGCGCAGTGGCAAACAATTTCTATATTTGTAAAAACGTTACCTTTAATTCGCGCAAAAAACCAACGCGCAAAAATAGCAATTTTTTAACGCATGTCTAAGGTTAAATATTACTACGATAGCGAAACGCTTTCGTACCAAAAAATAGAAAAGAAGAAAGGCAGAAAATTAAAGATTTTTGCTTTAAGCCTTTTGGGAATGTTTTTAAGTGGCTTTCTGCTGCTTTTGGTTTATATAAACTTACCTGCGGTACAAACTCCAAAGGAAATGGCACTCCAAAGGGAACTTCACAATATGGAACTTCAATTTGAGCTTTTAAATAAAAAAATGAATCAGGCTCAGTCGGTTCTCGCTGAAATTGAAGACCGCGATAATAATTTGTATCGCGTTTATTTTGAAACTAATCCTATTCCCGAAGAACAGCGAAGAGCCGGTTTTGGAGGTATAAATCGCTACAAGAATCTGGAAGGTTTTGACAATTCAAAATTAATAATAAACTCAACCCGAAATTTGGATATTTTAACCAAACAGATTGTTGTACAATCAAAATCTTTGGATGAAATAGCCAAACTTGCCGAGGAAAAAGAGAAGCTTTTGGCCGCCATTCCAGCAATACAACCAGTAAAAAATGAAGACTTAACTCGGATTGCATCGGGCTATGGTTACAGAACTGACCCTTTTACAAAAGCAACAAAATTCCATTACGGAATGGATTTCACCTCTCCTCGTGGGACCCCGGTTTATGCTTCGGGCGATGGAAAAGTTACAAGAGCAGATAATACCGCAACGGGTTACGGCAACCACATTGTTATTGATCACGGCTACGGCTATGAAAGTTTGTATGCCCATTTGTACAAATACAATATTAGGGCTGGACAAAAAGTACTTCGTGGCGATTTGATAGGTTTCGTAGGCAGCACTGGACGAAGCGAGGCGCCGCACTTGCACTACGAGGTTTTTAAGGACGGTGAACGTATAAATCCCATAAATTTCTATTACGGAAGTTTAACCCCCGAGGAATTTGCAAATATGCTTCAAAGAGCGCAGCAGGAAAATCAATCACTTGATTAATTCAGAATTCTGAATTATGAATTCATAATTAGAAAAAATGCACATAGATTTGCCCGAAAAATTATATTACAGCATTGGCGAAGTAGCCGAGGCTTTTGGCGTAAACACATCGTTGGTGCGTTTTTGGGAAAAGGAATTTGATGCGCTAAAACCTAAAAAAAACGCAAAGGGAAACCGAAAATTTACGCCACAGGATATAAAAAATCTGGAACTTATTTATCATTTGGTGAAAGAGCGCGGGTTCACACTTGAAGGTGCCAAAATTCATTTAAAGGAAAACAAACAAAAAACATTGGACCAATTTGAAATTATCCGCAAATTGGAATCAGTAAAAGCAGAACTAAAAAAAATAAAAGAACAACTCTAAAATCACCCTCATCATGAAAAAATGGTTACCCATTATTATTATTCTTGGTATTATTCTTCTTATCGGCGCCTACATGGCGAGCCTAAACAATAAATTGGTCGTTCTGGATCAAAATGCAACTGCACAATGGGCAAATGTGGAAAGCTCCTATCAGCGCCGTGCAGATCTTATTCCCAATATTGTAAGCACAGCAAAAGGTTATGCCGAATTTGAGCAAGAAACATTAATTGCCGTTACCGAGGCTAGAAGTAAAGCAACTTCGGTAAATATAGATCCCGCAAATATTACCCCCGAACAATTGGCGCAATACCAAGAAGCCCAGGCTGGCGTTAGCTCTGCCCTTTCCCGTTTGTTGGTTGTTTTTGAGCGCTATCCAGATTTAAAGGCGAATGAAAACTTCAAGGAATTGATAAACGAATTGGAACGCACCGAAAACCGCATCAATGTTGAAAGAAATAGATTCAACGACAGTGCGCGTTCTTTAAACACAGAATTGAATCAGTTCCCCACCAAAATTTTTGCAGGTATGTTAGGCTTCGATGAGAAAGCCTACTTCCAGGCAGATGCCGGTAGTGAGAACGCTCCAAAAGTAGATTTCGACTTCGGAAAAGATAAAAAATAGTATTCAGTTTTCAGTAGCAGTTGGCAGTTTTTACTGCTGACAGTGCTGGTTTCTGATAATTATTCCAAGATTTTTAAAAAAGAACAAACATGTCAAAAGTTGAAAATTTTCTTTCTTCGGAAGAAGAAGCTGCCATTGTTGAAGCCATTCGTATTGCTGAAAATAATACTTCGGGCGAAATACGGGTTCATCTTGAAGCCACTTCCATTTCTGCCGAAGAGCCCAATGAACATATAGATGCTCTTGACCGTGCCGCTGAAGTTTTTGAAATGCTCCAAATGGACAATACCAAAGACAGCAACGGTGTTCTTATTTATGTTGCCGTAAAAGACCGCACACTTGTAATTATGGGCGATAAAGGCATTAATGATATTGTTGGCCAGGATTTTTGGGAAAGCACCAAAGATATTATCATCAATCATTTTAAAAACGGTGATATGAAACAAGGTTTGGTTGATGGAATCTTGAAAGCCGGCGAACAGTTAAAAAAACATTTTCCGTATTCAAAAGATGACAAAAACGAACTGCCGGATGATATTTCGGTAGGCTAATTCAGTGGTCAGTACCCAGTGATCAGTATTCAGAAAAAAAATTAATGAAACTATTTCTACAGAAATATAAAATCCTATTTGTTTTAATTGCCGTTGCATTTTTTTCTGAAAATGTTTCAGGTCAATATGAAATTCCGCCAAAACCTTTAGTGCAAACTTCGGTTTACGATTATGTAAATTTGCTTACGCCTACGCAAAAATCTGATTTGGAAAGCAAACTAATTCGTTATGCAGATTCTACTTCCACACAAATTGTTTGCATTATTATTGGCTCCACAAATGGGGAGGACATCTCAATACTCGGTGCAGAATGGGCCAAAAATGGGGAATTGGGCAAGGTGGTGAAGACAATGGAATTGTAATAACACTAGCGAAAGACGACCGGAAAGTTGATATAAATACAGGCTACGGCATTGAATACAGAGTCACCGATTTAATGGCTGAACGCATTATAAATCGAATAATGATTCCGGAATTCAAAACAGGGAATTATTACTCTGGACTTGATAAAGGAAGCGACGCAATCTT
The DNA here is from genome assembly GCA_963716065.1 of uncultured Flavobacteriaceae bacterium. Lineage (GTDB taxonomy): Bacteria > Bacteroidota > Bacteroidia > Flavobacteriales > Flavobacteriaceae > Aequorivita. Next base: position 2,614,440 of record OY970287.1, on the reverse strand, counting down.
TGCTGCCCTGAAAGGTGAATTTAAGGAAGAGCGTGATTTCGGAAAAAAAGAAGGCATCAAAATCCCATTCTTTATCATCTTCATTTTCATCATCATTATTTTTGCTTTAATTCGTAAAGGAGGAAAAGGCGGAAAAGGCGGCGGCGGTGGAGGCTTGTTGGATATTATTGTTCTCAGCAGTCTTGGTCGTGGCGGTTTCGGCGGCGGCGGCGGAAGTTTTGGCGGCGGTGGCGGAGGCGGCTTTGGCGGCGGTTTCGGCGGTGGTGGCTTTGGCGGCGGTGGCGCTTCTGGAGGGTGGTAATTTCAGTAATGAGTAATGAGTAATGAGTAATGAAATTAGAATTGATAATTGTTAATTGTTAATTGCTAATTGTTAATTGCTAATTGTTAATTGCTAATTGTTAATTGCTAATTGTTAATTGTTAATTGTTAATTGTTAATTGCTAATTGTTAATTGTTTCACTCCCACGGATTGTCCTTTATCTCTCCTTTTTTACCGAGTGTATTAAATTTATAGCTCAGCGTAAGCATAAAGTATTGCCTTAAAACCGTGCTCTGTATATCCTGAATATAATCTTGGTTTGAAGCCCTACGCACGTTGTTGTTTTGATTTAGTAAATCATAGACTTTTAAAGTAGCACTGCCTTTTTCTTTTAAGAATGAATAGGTAAGCGAGGCATTCCAAAAAACATAGCTTTTGTCAAAACCTTCTGCCACATCTGCGTTGTAAACATATTCAATATCGTTATTCCACTCAAAAGATTTTGGAAAAAATGTTGTAGTGCGCAAGTTGAATTCGTGACGCGTATAGTTTCTATCCTCAAAGGCGTCAATATCAAAACTATTGGTATTATAATTAAGGGTATATCGCGGATTTATTTCAAAGTAATCCTTCCAATTAAAAGAAACATCTACGGAAGGATAATAGCTTATTGTTCGGCTGCTATATTCAATATTATTATTAAAATTCACACTTTTAGTTCCAATGGCATAAATATTTGCCCCATATTTAAAAGTGCGTAAACTATCTATTTTTACACTTTTATTATAGCCTAAATTTCCAGAAAGACTGTAATTGCCATCAATGTTTGTATAGGTTGTATTTCTTACAAAATTTTCATCAACGATAGTCTGCGGCACCACCCTATCGTTGGTAATTTCAGCATTTATGTATGAGTAAAATCCAGATTGGGTTTGATAGTCAAAATTATTTCCTCCAAAATAAAGTGTATGTGAATTGGAAGGTTTTAAATCTGGGTTTCCTGTGGTAATATTTAAGGGGTCAGAAATATCCACATAAGGCGAAAGCTGATCTATGTTTGGGGCTACATTCTGAAGATAGTATCCAGAATAAAAACGGAATTTTTTACTCAATTGATAGCTAAGACTGGCATTGAGCTCCACTGCATTAAAGTCGTTTTCAAACTGAATGTCACGAAGGGCATCATCACTTTCCAAAGTTCTGAAAACATAGGAAGCATTGAAGCGGGCAGAAATCTTTTCATGCCTATAACTCATGCCAATTTGCGGAGTCGAACTTTCATTTGTATTTGTAAAATCGGTGCTTTGATCAGTGTTGAAATCTGAAAAATCCTGCGCCATATTATTAAAATCGAACACACTTCGTTTGTCTTCGCGCTTTTCGGTTTGGAATGTATAGCTAAAGGTCATAAAAAGGGTATCAGCAATTAGCGGAAGGTTGAATGAAGGAGTAATTCTGTAGCTATTCCGTTGCTGATTGCCATCTATAAATTGGTTCCTATCAATCGTTGCGGGATTGTCTCCAAAAATTTGTGTCAGTGATTTTTTAAACTCATCGTTCTCAGTTCCATTAATTTCGTTTCTCACAAAAAGCCTAAAGTATCCACCGCCCTTTCCGTACTTTTTTGTGGCGGTAAGATTATTTTCAAAATTTCTACCCTCACGGAAACTTCGATTATCGCTGTTTGATGTGTTTATCAATTCATCGGAAAGATTTCGGCTTTCCTCATTTCTTATGAAATTTTGGGAACTTTTATTAAATGTGAATTGCGGTCGCACTTCAATCAAAAAAGTTGAATCAATCTGTGTTTTAAATCGAATGTTTGCGGAATGTGCGTCATTTTCACCTTCCGAAAGGGAGTTTGATTTTGAAAAATATCTGTTTTCGGGCAATATATTTTCGCGATTGCGAATTTCCTCATTAAAAGAATTTGCTGCGGAATAAAAATAGTCGGCACTTATATCTGTGCCCTTTGCAAAATCATCGGCATAATTGGTTCCTACTGTTCTTGAGTTTGTAATTCCCTCGCCACCCCCAAAAGCCCTTCCGTTGAAATTAAAAGAACCATTGCTATTGAAACTAAGATTTCGAGCACTCCCGAACATTTTTTCAATTTCCCCAAAACTAAAGCCCGGGGAATTTATGTTATTCCCGCCAGCGAGCGCACTCAATCGCAAATCGTTGTCAAAATAATTGATTAATCCCGCATATTCAAAGCGTTTGTCAGTTCCGCCACCAGCCGCAACACGACCGAATATTCCCTTGTTTTTCTCTTCGTCAATGGTAATATTTATTGTTTTATTTTGGTCATCGCCAGCCTCTCCAGAAAAAGCTTCCGAATCGGTTTTTGTATCGGTAACTTGAATTTTATCTACAATTTCTTTGGTTAAATTTCTTGTGGCAATAGTGGGATCGTCCCCGAAAAATGGTTTTCCATTAACCAATATTTTATTTACAGGTTTTCCGTTAACCGTAATATTCCCTTGGGCATCAACCTCAACACCCGGAAGTTCCTTCAATAAATCCTCAACCGTTGCATTCGCTTTTGTGTTGAAAGAAGCCGCATTAAATTCCAGCGTATCCTTTTTTATTGTAATTGGAGAGCGGGTTGCGGTTACCACAACATCGCCAAGGGATTCTGCCTGCAGTCCCATTTTAATAGTTCCAAAGTCTATGGGATTTCCGTTTAAAGCAACTTTTTTCCGAATCGAGGCATACCCCGTATAGGTAATATTTACGTTCACTTCTTTTACAGAAGTATTGCCTTTTAACTCAAATTCGCCATTTCTCCCACTAATTGTGTAGGTTATTAAAGAACTATCTGCTGGCTTTTCTGCAAATATAGTTGCCGATTCCAAAGGAGTATTTTGATTCTCATCAACGAGATTTCCCTTAATCTCAAATTTTTGAGCATAAAGCAATGAGGATAGTAGGCTGAAAATCAGAATACATAGGTAATTCCGCATAAAAAGTAGATTCTATTTTTTATAAAAACTTTAATTTCTGGGGAGAAATTAAAGTTTAAATATAATAGAATTCTTCTTAAATGTGATTAAGCCTATTACTTTTTCCTAAAATAAACGGTAATTGGAACTCCCGTAAAATCAAAGTTTTCGCGAAGCTTATTTTCAATAAAACGCTTGTACGGATCTTTCACATATTGCGGAAGATTGCAGAAAAATGCAAAACTTGGGTACGGAGTCGGTAACTGTGTACAGAATTTTATTTTAACGTATTTCGCTTTGTAAGCCGGCGGTGGATACGCTTGAATTATAGGCAGCATCACTTCGTTCAGTTCGCTTGTTTTTACCTTTTTACTTCGGTTTTGGTAAACTTCAACGGCGGTTTCAATCGCTTTGAAAATACGCTGCTTCGTTAATACTGAAACAAAAACAATTGGCACATCCACAAAAGGTTCGCATTGCTGACGGATGTATTTTTCATAATCCTTCACGCTGCTGCTTTCTTTGTCTTCAACCAAATCCCATTTATTTGCAAGAATCACAATCCCTTTGTTGTTGCGCTGCGCAAGCCAAAAAATGTTTTCAACCTGTCCATCAAAACCGCGAGTGGCGTCAAAAATAAGTATGATTACATCGCAATGCTCAATGGCGCGAACACTTCGCATTACTGAATAAAATTCCAGATCTTCCTTTACTTTACTCTTTTTACGGATTCCGGCAGTGTCAACCAAGTTAAATTCAAAACCAAAACTGCTGTATTTTGTATCAATACTATCGCGGGTAGTTCCTGCAATGTCGGTAACAATATATCTATCCTTCCCCATCAATGCATTTATAAAGGAAGATTTTCCTGCATTCGGGCGGCCACAACCGCAAAACGTGGAAGTTCGCTAGTATCCTCTTCTTGACGGTCTGGCAATGCTTTAACCAAATCGTCAAGCAAATCACCGGTTCCACTACCATTAATACTGGAAAGATTATATTGATTCTCGAATCCGAGAGAGTAAAATTCCAAAGCATCATTTACTCTTGAAGCTCCATCAACTTTATTGATTGCTAAAAATATTGGCTTTTTTGAACGGCGAAGCAGTTTTGCAACCTCTTGATCCATTCCGGTAACGCCGCTTTCAACGTCAACCATAAAAATTATAACATCGGCTTCATCAATGGCAAGTTCCACTTGTTTATCGATTTCCGCTTCAAAAATATCGTCGCTTCCTTTCACATAACCCCCTGTATCAATCACAGAAAATTCCTTTCCATTCCAATCGCTTTTCCCATAATGACGGTCACGCGTTACGCCGCTCACTGCGTCAACAATGGCTTCACGACGCTGAATTAATCTATTGAATAAAGTGGATTTCCCTACATTAGGTCTTCCTACTACGGCAACAATGCTCATAATCTTAATTTTAGGGTGCAAAAATAGCTTTTAGTTGGGAGAAAAAATACTATTTTAACTGCTTTAAAATTAAAAGGTAGAGAATGCTTTCGAATGAAATAGTATTGCGTCCACGTTTTGAAATGGAACTTGAACAGCAGTGTTCACAATTGCTAGCGAAGTTTTCCGAAGCAAAAAAAAATCAAAACAAATTTATTGTTTCCTGTATTGACGATCATATTTTTATAAAACTTCCAAACAGAGAACAGCATTTTTGGTCGCCGCAGTTGCATTTGGAACTATCTGAAATTCCCGAAAATAAATGTTCTCTCCACGGTTTTTTTCGCCGAACCCAACGGTTTGGACAATGTTTATTTTTCTGCACGTCGCCGTGGGAATATTTTTTATGGTAAATGCTACGTGGCTCTACTCCAATTACAATTTGGGAAACCCAATAACTCTTCAAATCGGGATTGCAGTTGTTTTGATTTTGGCTTGGATTCTACTTTATTTTGCAGGAGCAATGGGTAAGAAAAAAGGAAAAACCGGGATGCGAGAACTTTATAATTTTATGCTGGAAACCATTTAATTAAAATCACAAAAAAAAATAAATTCCAAATCTCAATTGTACTTTTGGGATTTGGGATTTGGAATTTGTGATTTGTGATTTGTGATTTGTGATTTATGATTTATTAATTGTTATATCCAAACCTGCGCAGCTGCCGCTCATTGCTTCGCCAATCTTTATTCACTTTTACGTAAAGTTCCAAATGGATTTGTTTTCCGAAGAATTTTTCCAAATCTTTTCTAGCTTCCGTTCCCACTCTTTTTAGAGCCGAACCTTTGTGGCCAATGATAATTCCCTTTTGCGTTTCGCGTTCCACCATAATCACACTTCGAATTCGGATAATGGTTTCGTCCTCAAAAAATTCTTCCGTATCAATTTCTACGGAATAAGGAATTTCCTTTTTGTAGTGAATCAATATTTTTTCGCGAATGGCTTCATTTACGAAAAACCGTTCGGGTTTATCAGTCAATTGGTCTTTGGGATAAAACGGCGGCGATTCGGGGAGCAATTCAATTATTCGATTGAAAACTTGCGGAACACCAAAATTTTGAAGCGCTGAAATAGCAAAAATCTCTGCATTCGGAACTTTTTCCTGCCAGAGTTTTAAAGCTTCGGAAAGCAAATTTTCATTGCCAATATCGATTTTGTTTATAAGAAGTAAAACAGGGATTTTGGAGTTTGTTATTTTGTTGAAAAATGCTTCGTCCTTCAATTCCTTTTCGCCCAATTCAACCAAATAAAGTAGAATATCGGCATCTTCAAAAGCAGATTTCACAAAATCCATCATACTTTCCTGAAGCTGATAAGCAGGTTTTATTATTCCGGGCGTGTCGCTCAACAGTACTTGAAAATCATCACCATTCACAATTCCCAAAATACGGTGGCGCGTGGTCTGTGCTTTCGAAGTAATTATGGAAAGGCGTTCGCCAACGAAAGCATTCATCAACGTGCTTTTACCCACGTTTGGGTTGCCAATAATATTTACGAATCCTGCTTTGTGTGCTGTCATTTCTATGGAATTGATTTTGCAAATTTAATGCTTAAATCCCGAAACATTGGATTTGGTTCTATTTTAAAACTTTCAGCACTGAAATCGTTACTTTTGTGAAATGCTTTTTCCAAAGAAAAATATCCCCCTCGAAGAAGGCGATTATTACCTCACGCCCGAAGGCTACAAATGTTTTACGGAGCAATACCATTTAAAACGCGGTTATTGTTGCGAAAGCGGCTGCCGCCATTGTCCGTATGGATTTAATAAGAAAAGGCAATAGATTAAAGCTGTAGGCTGTAGGCTGTAGGCTGTAGGCAAATATATTTTTAAAAGCTAAACTTTAAAACGCTTAAACATTTAAACTTAAAACATCAACTCATAAACTAATCGACTCATCGACTAATAATTATGACTTTTAAAGAACAAGTACAACAAGGCATTCCTTCTCTTTTACCAGAAAAAAAGCCTTACGATCCAGCAATAAATCACGCGCCAAAGCGAAAAGAAATACTTTCAAAAGAAGAAAAAGAACTTGCGCTTCGCAATGCCCTTCGCTATTTTGAATCAAAACATCACGTCACGCTCCTACCCGAATTTCGTGAGGAATTGGAAAATTACGGACGCATTTATATGTACCGATTTCGTCCCGATTATAAAATTTACACACGTCCAATTGAAGAATATCCCGGGAAATGTGAGCAGGCTAAAGCAATTATGTTAATGATCCAAAACAATTTGGATTATGCCGTTGCCCAACATCCGCACGAATTGATTACTTATGGCGGAAATGGTGCCGTTTTTCAAAATTGGGCGCAGTATCTTTTGGTGATGAAATATCTTTCGGAAATGACAGACGAGCAAACATTGGCTGTTTATTCCGGTCATCCGCTGGGTTTATTTCCTTCACATAAAGACGCGCCGCGAGTTGTAGTGACAAATGGAATGATGATTCCGAATTATTCAAAACCAGACGATTGGGAAAAATTCAACGCACTTGGAGTAACCCAATACGGACAAATGACGGCGGGAAGTTATATGTACATTGGTCCACAGGGAATTGTTCACGGCACGACGATAACAGTTTTGAATGGTTTCAGAAAAATTAAAAAAGAACCAAAGGGCGGACTTTTTGTAACCTCCGGACTTGGCGGAATGAGCGGTGCACAGCCAAAAGCAGGAAATATTGCGGGTTGCGTAACGGTCTGCGCCGAAGTGAATAAAAAAGCAACGGAAACAAGACACAGCCAAGGTTGGGTGGATGAAGTGATTTCAGATTTGAATATGCTTGCGAAAAGAGTAAAAGAAGCAACTTCAAATAGGGAAACCGTTTCAATAGCTTACGATGGGAATATTGTTGAAGTTTGGGAAAAATTTGATGCCGAAAATATCCATATTGATTTGGGAAGCGATCAAACTTCGCTTCACAATCCGTGGGCTGGCGGTTATTATCCAGCGGGTTTGACATATGAAGAAGCCAATGAAATGATGGCGAATAATCCCGAAGAATTCAAAAAAGAAGTTCAAAAAAGTTTGCGCCGCCAAGTTGAAGCAATTAATAAACATACTGCAAAAGGCACCTACTTTTTCGATTACGGAAATGCTTTTCTTTTGGAAGCTTCGCGTGCTGGCGCTGATGTTATGAATGAAACAAAAGTGTCTGGTAGAGCGCAGTCGAGACCTCAATCTGAATTCAGATATCCTTCATACGTTCAAGACATAATGGGACCGATGTGTTTTGATTATGGTTTTGGGCCCTTTCGCTGGGTCTGCGCTTCCGGCAAACCGGAAGATCTTCAAAAAACCGATGAAATTGCCTGTGAAGTTTTGGAAGAATTGATGAAAAATTCTCCAAAGGGAATACAGCAACAAATGCAGGATAACATCACTTGGATAAAAGGCGCACAGGAAAATAAGCTCGTTGTTGGTTCGCAAGCACGTATTCTTTATGCAGATTCTGATGGGCGTGTGCAAATTGCTTCGGCATTCAACAAAGCCATTTCTGAAGGAAAAATTGGTCCAGTTATTTTAGGGCGCGATCACCACGATGTTTCTGGAACCGACTCACCGTATCGCGAAACTTCAAATATTTATGATGGCAGCAGATTCACGGCTGATATGGCAATACAAAACGTAATTGGCGACAGCTTTCGCGGGGCTACTTGGGTGAGCATTCACAATGGTGGTGGCGTCGGTTGGGGCGAAGTGATAAACGGTGGTTTCGGAATGGTTCTTGATGGTAGTAAAGATGTGCAACGACGCCTTGAAAATATGCTTTTCTGGGATGTAAATAACGGAATTGCAAGACGTAGTTGGGCACGAAATGACGAAGCTGTTTTCGCAATAAAGCGCGCGATGGAAAACAATCCGCAATTAAAGGTTACGCTTCCCAATTTCGTTGATGATAAATTATTCAAATAAAAAATTATTCCTATGAAAGCACTTAAATTTTTATCCTTGCTTCTTCTTTTTGTTTTCGCTTCCTGTTCAACCGTTCGCGTGGCAACTGATTTCGACAAAGAGGCAAATTTTAATCAGTACAATTCCTTTGCATTTTATAAGCCAGGAATTGATAAAGCTGAAATCAGCGACCTCGACAAAAAACGTATTCTCCGAGCAATTGAAGAAAATCTCGCATTAAAAGGGATGTCAAAATCAGAAACGCCAAGTTTACTTGTTAGCATTTTCACTAAAGAACGCGAACGTGTTGATGTCTACAATAATAATTTTGGCATGGGTTGGGGTTGGAATCCTTGGTATTACGGTGGTTATTATGGAGGAACAAATGTTTCTCGCTCAACTGAAGGTACGCTTTATATAGATTTAATTGACGCCAAAACGAACAGTTTAGTTTGGCAAGGTATGGGAAGCGCCGATTTGGTAACACAAAATATGGAGCGAAAAGAAGAACGCATTCGTGAAATCGTGATGAAGATTCTTGCTGAATATCCACCTGGGGCAATGAAACAGTAGTTCCAAAAACCTTCACTCAACAAAATGCTCTGAATATTTGAAGTTTTAGAAATCATTCTAAGATTTGCAAAACCATTTCTCATTTAATTCAAAAAATAAAGGAAATGAAAAAAATAAAAATGCTATCGCTTGCGGTACTTGCTTGTGCCGGAATGCAAGCCCAGGAATTGGTCAGTGGAAAAACTTCCCTGAATAAATTACAAAAGGATGTTTACGAAATAAGTAAAGAAGATGGAACAAAAAAGACAATAGACCTTCGCCCGAATGTTGAGGAATATGTTCCCGGAATTCTCTCGGTGCTTTTTAAAGATTGCGAGAATGTAAGATTAGCTGTTTTTGAAATGGTGGAAATTAATGAAGATAAATTAATTAGTGTTGTAAATAATTATAACAATTGCAACTATACTCCTTTTGAACCCACTGAAAAAGAAGTGAGGCAATCAACAAATTTTCAAGGTGATCAATATAAACTGTTCGCAAGTCTTGGTGCTTCCGTAAACCGAACCAGTTTTTTCAATTTTGATGATTACGAAAATTTAACTCAAGGACAATTAAGTTTTGGTTTGGCAGCTACGCCAGGTTTTATGGGCTCTTTGCAAGGAAATCTATATGTTACTCTGGAAGTGAGCGCAGCTTTTTCAGGTGATAAGGATTTTGAAAATGCAACGTTTGAAACAAATCTAAAAAAAGATTCGCAAAAGGCAAATTTAGGGATGGAATATCATTTCAATAAAAATGGCACAATTAGACCGCTATTGGGAATTGGAATTGGTCTTTCAAGTGACCATTACAAGGGAAATTATAACGGTTACAAAATTAGCGAAAGAGACGGAAGTGGATTTGCAATTGGAAAGTTGGGCGTTTTGTTTTCTTTGGATGAAAAGAAATCTCTCGGTGTAATTTTAAGCTATATTCCCGAATATGAAAATGATCTTACGTTTTGGAATGGGGATGAAGTAGTGCCTTTAATAATCGACACTCATTATATAAATGCAGGCTTATATTTATATTTCTAAAAAATTCTATTTGAAATAAAAGTCCACAATTGTGGGCTTTTATTTTTTGTGTTTATAAAGAGCATTAAAACTATTTAAAAAAGAAGAATCCGATTTTTTGACGCTTTGCGCTTCAATGCAAATGGGAATAGATGATTTCAGCCAATTAAAACTGTTCGCTACTTTTCAGAAAATTATAAAACTGAGCTTTTATGGCTTTTAATTCTTTCCAAAAGATGCAAATCCTATAATATTCTATTTCATATATACAAAATTAAAAGGCCTAAATTCTATTTCAAGAAAAAAGTCTTCCCAAAAAGAGGGAAGACTTTATATAATTACGGATTAAAATATTTTATCGTTTCACTAATTTTAAACCCTTTACAATTCCTTCATTTGTAGCAATATTCATTAAATAAATACCTGAATTCCAATTTTGGGTATTAATAGTAAGTCCATTCCCAGCTACAGCGTTTGCCTCAAAAATTTGTTGACCCAGAACATTGAATATTGAAATTGAATCAATTATTGTATTACTTGATAAAATCATTTCATCTTTAACTGGATTTGCAAAAAATACTGAAGCGCTTGAAAATTCTTCAACTCCAGCAGTTTCTTCAATAACATTCTGCGCATATATTTTTAAACCATCACCTTTGTCTTCCAAAAAAACCGCTACATTTTGCATATTTGCTTCCTTGGTAAATTCAACCCTACTTTTAGCTGCTGCAAAAGTAGCTACAGGTTTAGTTTCCTCTGCCCAAGCAAATTCCCCATTTTCATCTAAGTATACTGCATTCAGTGTTGTTGGGGAAACCCCATTATTTTCTCCTGCAACCATCAAGAAAAAAGGATTATCATTTTTTAGGCGAAGAGAACCCGCATGCACTTTATCATCGCCTATTGGAAAAACCACCTTTGCAGTTTCCGTCAACAAACGGGCACCAGTTGTTTTGTCAAATTTTTGAACATACTCACCACGCTCACTTTGGCTAGGATTTGTATAGGTTGCAACAGACCAAATAAATTGCGAACCGGTTTGAAAAGCAATTTGAGTTTCCATTTCGAAGTCCGTTTCATTTACATCGAAATCTGAACCGTTGATTCCCCAAGGTATGGTTCCATCAGGATTTATACGTTGCAAGTAAGAGTCAAAACGAACACCAGCAGAAGAAAAATAACCCATATAAACTACATCACCATCCTTAATTCCTGTGTATGAACGATTAAATGCAGTAGTTCTATCTGCAATTTGTATAGCATTTCCCCATACAGCATTCCCGTCAACATCGTAACGCTGGGCATATAAGTTTGAGTTGACGCCCGAAAGCAACTCATGAAAAACTGCTATATATTCACCCCCCGAAATTTCAAAGAAATTTGCTGGAGCCGCAATACCAGAACCTGTTGTTATTGGCTGCATTGTTGGCCAAACTGCTAATCCATTATCATCATATTTTTGCATAACAGCACCTGAATTGGACAACCAACTAACTATTGCACCGCCTGCAGATAAAGGCAGAATAGTGACTTTGTTGCCACTGCCTACATTAACGCCATCTGCGTTCCATAATGGATTACCAGCTGTGTCCATTTTAAAAACATAAGCTGGGTCTCCTCCCCCGGTACCAGTAACGCCAACGTATAAATTGTTGTCCTCATCAACTTCCACATCCCACAGAACGGTAAATTTGCTCATTGGTATTTGGTCGCTCACCAAAATTCCATCATTTCCTAAAGTTTGATTGCCATCTGCATCCAAAACTTGTAACCGCAATTCTATGTTCACAGGGGGAGCAACTTCTTTCCAAAACACAACATAGGTTTGACCGGCATATGTGCCCAGAGCCTGCATATCCAAGGCTTCAGAGTCGGCGACCAATGTATTTTCTTCGGTATCTGTTGTCCATTGCGCAGAGGCGATAAACATTGTTAAAAAACAGGTAATCGTAAAAATTGTTTTCATAATAATAGTTTTAGTTTGACTTTCTTATTGTGCTTTCGTTTTTGTCCAATTCCTTAATAATTTTTTTAAGGGCATTTTTTTTGTCAGAATTATTTTCCAACATTTTGTCCAAAGTTGATTTTTGCTTTGATTTACTTTTCATTTCAGGGTTCGGATAAAAACTTTTTCAAAAGTATTGCCTATTTTTTGTTGTGTATAATTTTCAGCCCAATCAAAAACACTCAACCCAAAATAAAGGCATAGCATTAGCACTCAATATTATTTAATTGATTGATTTTTAGTGTTTTAATAATTTTATTTTGATAAAAAATCATGCACCATTTATCCGAATTTGGATAAATACGCAGACAAATCTGTTTGGGAATTGGTAATATCCAGCTTTTTCCGAAGACGCGTTCGGGCATTTTCGACCGATTTTGATGACTGACCGGTAATTTGTGCAATTTCTTTTGAAGTTAGGTTTAATTTTAAAAGTGCGCATAAACGTTTATCCCTCGGGGTTAAATCTGGGTGTTTATGTATTAAGTTCTCATAGAAAGATTCGTGTACCTGTTCAAAACGTAATTCAAACTCTTCCCAAATATTGGTGGAAGTGTCTCGTTTCAAACGTTTTGCAATAAAATCAATTGCATTTTGCGTTTCTTTTTTGGCAGCTTTAAGTTTAATTTCCTTCAAGTCATTCAAAATATCCTCAATAATTTCAGTGCGGTGCATTTCAATCATCGCTTTGCCAATCAACTCCTTGTTTTTCAGTTCCAGATTTGTATTCAATTCTTTCTGCTTCGCTGTTGCCAATTGTTTTTCGAGTTCGGCGCGTTTCAATTTGTTTCTAAAACGGTACAGCAACATTCCCAAAATCAATAAAACGGCGAGCAGTCCCAAAAGAATAATATAATTACGGGATTGTTTTTTGCTTTCTTCCAGTTCCCGAATTTTTTCTTTATTGCGATATTCTTCTGCAATCAATAATTTCTCAAGATTTACACGCTTATTTTCCAAATTCAACGTATCCCCGATTACGGAGTATTTCTCAAAATAATTTGTGGCTTTTTCAAACTCGCCTGTTGCAATATAACCTTTGTATAAAAGTCCAACTGCTCGCTGCTGTTCAAACCTAAAAGGCGCAACACTGTCTAAATTTTTCATCGCTTTTTGAGCATAAAAAATGGCAGAATCTGGCATATTTTTGTTTTGATAGAATTCGGAAAATTCATTATATAACCAAGCCGCGTTCCGGGAATTAGCACCTTTTTCAACATCAACAAGCGCTTTATTGAAGTGATTTTTAGCCAAATTTGGCTCATCTTTAATCACATAACAACGGGCAAGATTGGTGTGCAGATACATCTTTAAATCAGGGTCAACAATATTTTCGGCTAGTTGAAGCGATTTATTGAAGTAAACCAATGAAGAATCTACATTCCTCTCCAAATAAAAGCTTCCCATGTTATTGAGAATTCGGCCAAGTTTAAGGTATCTTTCTTCTGCTTTTGATAATTGTAAACCTTTCTGAAGAATTGCAGCGCCTTTTCTTCATTATCGGTTCGGGCATAAATTATGGCGAGGCTATTTTCTAATTTGAATCGTTCCGAGGCTGGTTTATGCTCATAAAAGCTGTTTGCTTTTAAGTAATGCTCCAATGCAATATCTAAAGCATCCTTATCAAAATAAATATCTCCCAGCCTAATGTAAAAATCGGCTAATGTTTTTTCAGAATTGGATTTCAGTGCGCTTTCCTTTGCAATTTCCATATAGTGAAGCGAGCGGTCCCAATTATCGTTTGCCAGTTTTGAAGCTATTTCAATGCTAAATCGAGATTTTTCACTTTCCGAAGAAGTCCGGGCAAGGCTATCCATCAATACAGAAACCCGCTCTTGCGCAATCGCGGTTTGAACTACTAATAAGAATAAAACAATTCGGAAAAACATAATTTTATCTTTCAGAAATAAAAGGCACGGAAAATCAATAATTCAAAATTTCCAATATCTTCATCTTAACCTTTTCCGTAGAAGGAATCATCGTTTCTTCCAAAACCGAATTCAGTGGAATTGCAGGCATATTTTCAGAACCAATCAACATTACCGGCGCATCCAATTGCTGAAAACATTCCTCTTGAATTCTACCTTGAAGAGCTCTGCTGAAGCTATTTTCTGAAGGTTCTTCGGTTACGACCAAACATTTGCCACATTTTTTAACCGATTTGAAAACCGTTTCATAATCCAACGGATGAAGCGTTCGAAGATCTACTACTTCAATTTTATCCTGCATTCCAAGCTCTTCGGAAGCGTTCATTGCCCAATGTACACCCATTCCGTATGTAATTATTGAAAGCGTTTCTTCCTCTTCCTGTTTCCAGATTTCCTGCAAAACCCAAGCTTTTCCCAAAGGCAAAATATAATCTTCATCAGGCATTACCGAAGTTGCGCCTTTTGTCCCTTTCACTTTGCTCCAATACAAACCTTTGTGTTCAAAAATCACAACTGGATTTGGGTCGTAATAAGCCGCTTTCAGCAAACCTTTTAAATCTGCACCGTTACTTGGATACGCAATTTTAAGTCCGCGGATATTCGTAACCACACTTTCCACGGAAGAAGAATGATACGGTTCACCGCTTCCGTAAGCACCAATCGGCACACGCAAAATCATCGAAACCGGCCATTTTCCGTTTGAAAGATAACAGCTTCGCGAAACTTCAGTAAAAAGTTGATTCAATCCGGCCAAATATAATCCGCAAACTGAACCTCAACTATTGGTTTCAAGCCAACGGCACTCATTCCAACTGTACTTCCAACTATAAATGCTTCCTGGATTGGTGTATTAAAAACACGATTGTCGCCAAATTTCTGTGCCAAGGTTGCCGCTTCGCGAAAAACGCCGCCCAAGCGTCCGCCCACATCTTGGCCGTAGAGCAAACATTCTTTATGCTTCGCCATCAATTCTTCAATCGCAAAAAGCGCACAATCTACCATCACAACTTTTTCGCCGCCTTTCGGACTTCTTTCGCCTTTTTCTTCGGTAATTTCAGTCGGTGCAAAATCGTGCGTAAATAAATCCTCGGGTTTTGGATCTTCGGCAGCGATTGCCTTTTTTAAATCCTTTTCAATTTCGATTTTGATTTCAGTTTCGATTTTTGAAAGTTCTTTTTCCGAAAAACCATTTTCCAACAATAGTTTTTTCAATTTCGGATACGGATCACGAGTTCGTGCTTCCTCCAAATCATCTCGATAAAACTCCATGCGAACCCCAGAAGTATGGTGGTTCAAAAGCGGAACTTTTGCGTGAATCAAAAACGGTCTTCTTTCGGTTCTAATTTTTGAAGTTACATTTTGAATAGTATTATAACTTTCCTCAAAATCGGTTCCGTCGATTGAAATTGCTTCCAAACCGTGAAATCCTTTTGCATATTCTGCAGCATTCTGAGCACGGGTTTCAGCGGCATTTGCGGAAATATCCCACCCATTATCCTGCACCAAATATAAAATCGGCAACTGTTTTAAAGCCGCCATTTGGAAAGCTTCGGCAATTTCACCTTCGGTAACTGATGCGTCGCCCAAAGAACAAACTACAAGCCCCCTACCCCCCGAAGGGGGAATATCGTATTGTAAGCCCTCTCCTTCGGAGAGGGTTTGGGAGAGGCTTTCTTTATACCAAAACCCCATCGCGGCGCCAGTTGCAGGAATTGCTTGCATTCCCGTTGCCGAACTTTGGTGCGGAATTTTTGGCTTGTCATCATCCTTCAAACTTGGATGTGAATAATACGTTCTTCCACCAGAAAATGGATCGTCTTTTTTAGCCAAAACCTGTAGCATCAATTCATAGGGTTTCATCCCAATTGATAGCAAAATAGAATCATCGCGATAATACGGATATACATAATCCTGCGGCAAAAGTTGCATTCCTAAAGCAGTTTGGATTACTTCGTGGCCACGCGAAGTTGCGTGAACATATTTTGAAACAGTTTTGAAATTTTCCTCATAAATCTCTGTCATCGCTTTTGCTGTGACTAGATTTTTGAAGGCTTTACCTAGAATATCTCTATTAAGTTTATTATGCACTTTGAGGTTTTTAGTTTTTAGTTTTTAGTTTTTGGTTTTGAGTTGGTTTTTGCTGTATGTACAATATTCGTAAGCATTTTTACAAGTGTTAGGCAGTCAAGAATATGTTTTTCATAATTATAAGAAATAAGATTGCTTTTTTGCAATAACTCTAACCAATAAATTGTTTCTCTTGCCTCTTTACTTGCAATTGCCATTTTATGTATAAAATCAGCCCTACTCTCGCCTGCTAAAGCTTCACAAATATTGGCGCCAATACTTGTTCCACTTCTAAGCAATTGTTTTGAAATCACAAACTCTTTATTTTCCTGAAGGAATTTATACAATTGAATAATAGTTAATGAGAATTCAAAGCTTTTATCTTTAACTAAACTTTTTTTCATAATTAAAAATTAAAAACTAAAAACTTCTTGTGGAATCAAATTTCTCCATATAATCCCCAATTCTTCTTAAAAAAGATCCCGCCAAATAACCATCCACAATTCGATGGTCAAAGGAAAGTGAGAGATACATCATTTGCCTTATTTCAATAGTATCGCCTTCCTTTCTTTCAATTACTTCGGCACGTTTTTTTATAATTCCTATAGCGAGAATAGCGGCTTCGGGTTGGTTGATTATAGGCGTACCCATCAAACTTCCGAAAGTTCCAACATTGCTTATTGTAAATGTACTCCCTTTGGTGTCATCACCTTTCAGCTTGTTGTCACGTGCTTTTCCAACTAGTTCATTCGTGGTTTCAGCCAATCCCTTTAAATTCTTTTTATCTGCATTTTTAACAACGGGAACAATTAGATTTCCCGAAGGAAGTGCTGTTGCCATCCCGATATTTATTTCATCTTTTACAATGATATTTGTTCCGTCTAAAGTGGAATTTATCATCGGAAAATCTTTAATAGCTTTTGCCACACATTCAATAAATAGAGGTGTAAACGTTAGTTTTTCATTGTATTTTTTCTGAAAAGCATCCTTGTTTTTGTTACGCCAATGTACCATTTCGGTCAAATCTGCTTCCACATAAGCGGTTACGTGTGGCGCGATGCTGGCGCTGAAAACCATATGATCGGCAATCATTTGGCGCATGCGGTCCATTTCTACAATTTTGCCTTTTCCTTTATCAAATTTTAAATCTGGGATTTGAAATCCGGAAGGTTCAGAAACTGATTGAGCAAACTGAAACGGACGCCCATTTTCGAGATATTCCGAAACATCGCTTTTTCGTAAACGGCCGTCTTTTCCGGTTCCGGAAATTCTAGCTAGTTCTTCGTAACTGATGTGATTTTTTCTGGCAATGCTGTCAACCAAAGGTGAAATGAAAACATTTTCGTTTACTTTGGATGACTTGGATTGTAATTGGGATGACGTTGAATTTGATTTTGAAGTCGAGCTTGAAGCTTTTGCTTTTTCTTTCTTTTCAGACGAATTTGAAGGTTTTGAAGCTGGTTTTTCAGAATTACTATTTTCTGAAAGTTCTAAAATAGCAATCACTTCCCCAACGGGAACAACATCTTTCGCTTTAAATTTATGTTCCAGCATCTTTCCGGAACTCGGCGCAGGCACTTCGTTATCTACTTTATCGGTTGCAACTTCCAATAAAATATCGCCTTCTTCAAAAGAATCGCCTTCGTTTACGAGCCAATTGATAATCGTTCCTTCGGTAATGCTTTCGCCCATTTTGGGCATTTTGAATTCCTTTTTATGCATTTATCTATGATTTGCTTAAGGCTGATTTTTGTGTTTTTTCTTTTTTTTGTTTTTATTTTGACCAGGCGCATATGGTTTTGCACTTTTTGAACCCATTATTTTTTTCACTTGACCTGGTGGTGCTTTATGAGAAGATTTTGTCTGATGCTGATGAACCGAACAAGAACTTAAAACAAAAACTGACAATAGCATCAAAATGAAAAGGCGAAATGAAGTCTTCATACTTTTATATTTAAAAATTCAGAATACATTTATTATGGCAAAACCTTATTTGTTAGTTTTGAATTCGTTTAAAGTTTTATAAAAATCTTCCTGTATTGGCCTATTCTTCGGAATTTCCCGCAACGGCTCCACTTCTCTTAAACTTTCGTGACAATCAGCCGGCAACTGTTGGTATAATAGTGTTCCGGCAGTTTTCCAAGCCATCATTTCATCTGAAATATCCTTTATCGCTTTTGCTGGATTGCCAACAATCAGTTTTCGCTTGGGAAATTTTTCTTCCGCTTTTACAAAACTCATTGCCCCAACGATGCATTCATCACCAATTTCGGCATCGTCCATAATTACGCTGTTCATTCCTATCAAACAATTTCTGCCCAAATTTGCTCCGTGAATAATGGCACCATGGCCAACGTGCGCGCTTTCTTTCAAAATAATACTTTTCCCAGGAAACATATGAACGGTACAGTTTTCCTGTACATTCACGCCATCTTCCAAAATAATCTCGCCCCAATCGCCGCGAATTGCAGCGCCAGGACCGATGTAGCAGTTTTTTCCAATACTGACATTGCCGGTTACGGCCGCCAAAGGGTGGACGAAACTGCTTTCGTGAATTACTGGGATATGGCCTTTGAAACTGTAAATCATTGTTATTAATTATATGACAAAACGATAAATGGACAAAAAGATTAAAAGACAATTTTTAGTCTAATGTATTTTTAAAATTTGAAATCATTGCCTGCAATTTTTGTATTGTTTTTAAATTTTTTTCAAATGTTATATTGTCAATGTATTGCAAATCAAACGCACAAATCAATTGTGTTTCCCATTCAAATGAAGAACCCAACGCGGTTTCTAAATACTGATTGAAATGCTTATCGGAATTCCGGGCGGAACCCTCTGCAATATTTGATGCGATAGAAATAGAACAACGTTGCAACTGATTTGAAAGCCCATAAATTTCAGATATAGGGAATTTGGAAGTAATAGTATAGGTTTCTTTCACAAGTATTCTTGCATCTTGCCAAATCGCCAATTTTCTAAAATTATGTTTTAATGCCATTTTGCGCTTTATCTTCTTTTTCTCCTTTCATCATTTTATCTTTTCATTTTTTGACATAACTAACTTTCACCAAACTTCTTCAACGTTTCCTTAGTAAATTCCGAAAGTACCAATCTCCCAGAAATCACTGCTCTTTCTGCCAATAATTTGTCCCAATCTTCCGTGCCGCTCCAAAATACTTTTTTCATTTCTTTCATAGCCTCGTGATTGTAATTGCAAAGATTTTCGGCGAAAGCCTGTATTGCAGCGTCCATCGTTTCGATACTATCAAAAACTTGATTGTACAGTCCTTTCTGCATAGCCCATTCTGCACTGTAAAAAGTATTGGCATCAATGGCTATTTGACTCATCGCACTTAACCCAAGTTTTCTTTCCACAGCGGGACCAACCACAAATGGGCCAATTCCAACATTAAGTTCGCTTAATTTTATGGATGCAAATTTTGTTGCAAAACAATAATCCGTCGCTGAGGCAACGCCAACACCACCTCCAACAGTTTTCCCCTGAATTCTACCGATGATGAATTTTGGGCATTTGCGCATTGCGTTGATTACGTTTGCAAATCCACTGAAAAATATTTTTCCGGTTTCGGCGTCGTTTATATTTATCAATTCATTAAAACTAGCACCTGCACAGAATGTTCTGTCGCCGCTACTTTTCAGAATAATTACTTTTATTTCGTTATTATTTCCAGCTTCTGTGATTGTATTTGCGAGTTTCGCCAACAAATCTCCCGGCAAACTATTGTGCGCTGGATGGAAGAATTCGATTGTTGCGACTGCGTTTTCTGTGTTTATATTAACGTATGGTTTATCCATTTTTAAATTATAAATTTTAAATGCAAAATGTAAAAGTTTAAAGTATCATTCAAACCAACTTTTACATTTTTAATTTTATATTTTCAGTTTTAAATTACAGTAATCCGAATTGTTCGAAATGGTGATTCAAATGCTTCCGCTCCAACAAATACCATTCATAACGATTCATTTCTCCAAAAACTAGATTGTTCAATTTAGCATCTGGATTTGCTTTGAAAAAAGTTTTATAAGCCTCTCTTTCCTCAAGAAATTTCTCTTTCGCAGTTGCTAAATCTGGATAGTTTAATTTATCCAAAGTGTCTTTTTCAAGCATTGGAAAATTTGTGTTTCGAGGGAATTTATCATAGCTGTAAAGACTTGCGTGGGTCTTTTCTAAATACTTTTCAGGCGTTGTAACTTCAAAATCCTGAATTTTTCCCGAAGCAATTTTATAAGTATATTCCAAATGCTCCAACAAATGTTGTGGCGTCATAATGCCCCACGTTGGCTTAGAGTTTTCGGTTAACTTGTTTAAAAGTTCCTGAATTTTTTCATCAGTCATTTCAACAAAAGTTTCCTGTTTCTTTTGAACCATTGTTAGAATTGTTGCAACGGCAACCAATTCATCTTCGGTATCAAAAACCTCCACAAACCATTTTACAATTCCGCTGGGATGTTCTGCAGAAGCTACGTCCCGATCAACTTTTTGTTTGCAGGTCAATCGCACATAAATAGTATCGTTGTGATATAACGGACGCAGAAAGCGACATTCTTCCAAACCGTAATTTGCTGCAACCGGACCTTTGTTTGGATAAACAAACAATCCCGCAGCTGCTGCAATGATGAAATAACCATGAGCTGTTCGCTTTTCGAAAATACTTCCATCAAGCGAAGTGATATCTGTATGCGCATAAAAATGATCCCAAGTAAGATTGGCGAAATTGATAATATCTGTATCGGTAAGAGTACGGTTGTTGGTTTTTAGTGACATTCCGGGCTCAATGTCCTCCCAATGATATTTAAACGGATGTTGATTGGCTTCTTTATATTTTGCATTCGCTTGATAAATTCCGGTAATTTCGGTCAAAGTGGTTGGCGAACCTTGTATGGCTGTGCGTTGCATATAGTGTTTTATTCCACGCACACCACCCATTTCCTCACCTCCACCAGCGCGACCCGGACCTCCGTGAACCAAACTTGGCAATGGTGAACCGTGACCTGTACTTTCTTTGGAGCTTTCGCGATTCAACACCAAAATTCTTCCGTGGTGGGAAGCGGCATTTATAACATATTCCTTTGCAATTTTATCATCGTTTGTGGCAATTGAAGAAACCAAAGATCCTTTCCCCATTTTAGCCAATTCAATTGCTTCTTCTAAATTTTTATAAGGCATAATAGTGCTTACCTAGCCGAAAGCCTCAGTTTCGTGAACAGCTAAATTTTTAAACGGATTATCTTCGCGAAGTAAAATTGGAGCCAAGAAAGCTCCTTTTTTAGCATCGGCGCCAATGACATCTATTTTATTTAAATCGCCGTAAACAATGCTGGCGGTTTTTGACAATTGCTGAACGCGCTCTCTAACCTCCTTTACTTGATCCAAACTCACCAATGAGCCCATTTGCACTTCCTTCAAACGCGGATCTCCGATAGTTACTTTTGAAAGGGCATTTCCGAGTGCGATTTGCACATCTTCAACTAAATTTTCTGGAACAATCACGCGACGGATTGCGGTACATTTCTGTCCACATTTCACCGTCATTTCATTTCGAACTTCTTTTATGAAAAGGTCAAATTCTGGAGTTCCGGGAGTTGCATCTTCACCTAAAACGGAGGCGTTCAAACTGTCTGCTTCCATCGTAAATGGGACGGCCTCTTCTATAATTCTTTTGTGTGATTTAAGCATTCTGCCTGTAGTTGCCGAACCGGTGAATGTAATTACATCCTGTGATTCCACATTGTCGAGAATGGTTCTGGCCGAACCTGTAATCAATTGTAACGCGCCTTCGGGCAAAATTTTGGAAGCGATAATTTCACGAACTACGGCTTCTGTCAAAAACGAAGTGTTTGTTGCGGGTTTTACTACTGCGGGAACGCCAGCCATCCAGTTTACGGCGCACTTTTCAAGCATTCCCCAAACTGGAAAATTGAAAGCGTTTATATGAATTGCAACGCCGCGTTTTGGAACCATAATGTGGTGCGCCATAAAACGTCCGCCGCGCGAAAGATCTATAGGTTCCCCTTCCACGTGGTAGGATTGATTTGGAAATAATTTCCGAAGGGAGGCATTTGCAAAAAGATTTCCGAAGCCACCTTCAATATCTATCCAACTGTCAACTTTTGTGGCGCCGGTTCGATAGCTTATTTCATAAAAATCTGCTTTCTTTTTTACTAAATACATTGCCAACTTTTTTAGCATATTTCCGCGTTCCTGAAAGGTCATTTTGCGGAGCACTTCTCCACCTTTCGTTCTTCCGTATTGAAGAATTTCAGCAAAATCCAAACCTTCGGTATCAGAAAGCGCAATGACTTCGCCTGTTATGGCATCGTGCATCGGTACGCCTTCACCATTTCCTTCAAGCCATTGTCCTGTGACGTAATTATGTAATTTTTTCATTGTTACTTTTTTAAATAATCCACATTCAAGCGGAAAAAAATCTTTTAAACACGCTCAATAATGGCAGCATATCCTTGTCCAACCCCAACACACATAGTAATCAATGCATATCTTTTATTTTGAAGTTGAAGTTCCAAAGCTGCGGAATAGGCGATTCTCGCTCCGGTAACTCCAAGCGGATGACCGATTGCGATTGATCCACCATTTGGGTTGATGCGCGGGTCGTCGTCTTTCAAACCCCATTCGCGAATACACGCCAAAGCTTGTGACGCAAAAGCTTCGTTCAATTCGATAACGTCCATATCTTCCATTTTCAAACCAGCTTTTTCAAATGCTTTGTTGGAAGCTTCAACGGGACCAATACCCATAATTCTTGGCTCTACTCCTACTACTGCAGAGCTAACGATTCGAGCAATCGGTTTCAAATTATATTTTTTAACAGCATCTTCCGAAGCGATAATTGTTGCTGCGGCGCCGTCATTTAAACCTGAGGAATTTCCTGCGGTTACGCTTCCATCCTTTTTAAATGCTGGTCGCAATTTTGCCAAAACTTCTTTTGTGGTTTCGGGACGGATGAATTCATCATCCTTAAAAATAATCGGATCTTTTTTTCGCTGTGGAATTTCTACGGAAACGATTTCTTTTGCCAAACGACCATTTTCTTGAGCTTTTGCAGCTTTCATTTGAGAATTGTATGCAAACGCATCCTGATCTTCGCGGGAAATATTGTGTTTTTCAACTAAATTTTCAGCGGTATTTCCCATTCCATCGGTGCGATACATTTCAGCCATTTTTGGGTTTACGAAACGCCACCCAAAACTGGAATCGTACATTTTTGCATCGGTCCCGAAAGCGGATGATGGTTTTGCAATCACGTATGGTCCGCGCGTCATATTTTCCACTCCGCCCGAAATAAACAAATCGCCATCGCCAGCTTTTATTGCTCTGTTTGCGTGAATTATTGCTGAAAGTCCGCTGCTGCAAAGTCTGTTTACAGTTTCACCGGGCACGGTTACTGGCAAACCTGCTAAAAGTGAAGCCATCCGCGCAACATTCCGGTTGTCTTCGCCTGCTTGATTGGCACAGCCGAGGATTACATCATCATAAGCTTCCTTCGGAATATTTGGGTTTCTTTTTACTATTTCAGCAATTACCAAAGCGGCCAAATCATCTGTTCTCACAGCGCTTAGCGTTCCTTGATAACTACCGATTGGTGTTCGTATTCCGTCTATTATATATGCGTTTTTCAAAAGTTAAAATTTTAAATGATAAATGTAAAATGTAAAAGTGCTATTAAGGTTCACTTTAAAATTCAAAATTTTACATTTTTCGGTTTTACATTTTCCGTATTGTGGTTTTAATACTTGCTGTAAATATTGCAACAAGTTCTTTGCATTCTGTTTCGATTAAAATAAACTCATCTTTTTGGTTTATTAAATCTGCTTCTTTTAAAATCTGCAAATTAACTTGCGATTCCCGCAATTCTTTTAAAACCAATTTCATTTTATGAGCAAAATCTTTTTTTGATTCTGCTCCTTGTGCCTCACCATAATTCAGCGCTGCTGATGTTACTGAACGTATAAGTTGTTTGGTTAAATGTTCTGTTGCAAAATTTCTTTTTAATAAACCTACACTCAAAATTATTTTTGCAGAAAATTTTACCAATCGCTCCTGCAAATCGTATTTATTCTGACTTTTCACTTTATCATTTTAAATTTTTCAGTTTTACATTTACCTATTCTATCCTTTTAATTCAAAATTTCAGAAAAGGTATCTCCCTGATTTACATCGCCTGTTTTATAGCCTTTCATAAACCATTTCATACGTTGTTCTGAGCTTCCGTGGGTAAAACTATCGGGCACAACATCACCCTGTGTTCTTTTTTGAATGGCATCGTCACCAACCGCATTTGCCGCACTCAAAGCTTCTTCAATATCGCCTTCCTCTAAATACTCCTTATTGTAATGTGCCCAAACTCCCGCGTAAAAATCGGCTTGCAGTTCCAACGCAACAGAAAGTTGGTTGGCATCCTTTCTGTTTTGTTGTTGCAATTGTCTCACTTTTTGTGAAGTCCCCAACAGGGTTTGCACGTGATGGCCAATTTCGTGGGCGGTTACATAAGCGATAGCAAAGTCACCACCCTGTGCACCGAAACGCGTTTTCAACTCCTCAAAAAATGCTAAATCCATATACAAATCTTGGTCGGCAGGGCAATAAAATGGACCGGAAGCTGAACTTGCATTTCCACAAGCGGTGCTTACGGCATCTGTAAACAAAACCATTGTAGGTTCTGCGTAATTGCCAAGATTGTTTTTTGCAAAAATTTGATTCCAAACATCTTCGGTATCTGCTAATACGGTTGCAACAAAATTTCCAACTTCCTTTTCCTGAGCCGTTAGTTCGCGTTGCTCGGTTTGTTGTGATTGTCCGCCACCCAGTTGTTCCACAATCGGAGCCAATTGCTGTCCAGTTTCACCTCCAAAAAATTGCAATGCAATTACAATTAATGCAATCACACCACCACCAGCGACTAATTTTCCTTTGCCGCCCATTCCACGGCGGTCGTCGAGGTTACCACTTTGTCTTCTACCTTGCCATTTCATAGTTTGAGGGTTTTAGTTGATTTTTATATTATTCCCAGTCTTTTGAGGTTCTGTAAATAACGCCTTTGAAGAGCGCGACCAATTCTTCGCCCCGCTTTACTTCAACGATATTGAAACCGAGTTTGTTATTTACTTTTTCAATTATTGATTCGGCCGTTAAATAATCACCCTCATTTAAAGCCTCAATATGATTAATTGAAGTTTCAATGGAAACGGCATATTTCCCGTGAGTGTTTGCACAAAAGCCAAATGCGGTATCTGCCAAGCTATAACTGATGCCTCCGTGAGCTTTGTTCATACTGTTTAGCATTTCCTTGCGAACGGTCATTGCCACTTTACATTTGCCTTTTTCAACTTCTAAAATTTCTATACCGAGCCAAGAACTGAAAGCATCTTGACTGAGCATTTTTACGGGTATGTTTTTAGCTTCAAGCATTAAAAGAAAGTTTTGTTTTCTTTATTCATCTTTCGTAACAAAGGAGAACAACGATACCTGTCTTCGTGGTATTCACCATAAAGTTCGTCCATTTTGGCAACACACCAATCAATTCCTTTTTCATCTGCCCATGCCAATAATCCTTTTGGGTAATTAACTCCCTTCGTCATTGCATTGTCAATATCTTCTGCGGAAGCGATGTTCCAAAAATGTGCATCGGCGGCTTCATTTATTAGCATTACGAGAATTCTTTCAAAGATAAATTCATTTGATATTTTCTCTCCGGAATTTGTTCTCGATCCGATAGCTATCGGAAGCGCTCGAACTGACATTTGTCCATTTTCTGAATAATCGTAATATCCTTTTCCACTTTTTCTTCCCAAATAACCTGCTTCCGCAAAACGTTTTTGGGTGAATGAAGGTTTGTATCGCGGATCGAAATAAAATGCTTCAAAAACAGTTTCGGTTACGGTGTAATTTACGTCGTTTCCTATAAAATCCATCAGCTCGAAAGGACCCATTCTAAAATCTCCAATTTCTTTCATCGCCGAATCAATTTCAGAAAAAGATGCAATCCCCTCTTCATAAATCCTAAGTGCTTCCCCATAAAAAGGACGCGCAACTCGGTTCACAATAAAGCCCGGCGTGTCCTTTGCCACTGCAACAGTTTTTTTCCAATTTTTGATGGTTTCTACTGAAGTTTTCAACGTTTCATGAGAAGTTTGGATGGCTGGAATTACCTCAACCAATTGCATTAACGGCGCGGGATTAAAAAAGTGAATCCCTATGCAACGCTCCGGTTTTTGCAATGATGAAGCAATAGAAGCAATGGAAAGTGACGATGTGTTTGAGGCGATTATGCAATCGTCGCTAACAAACTTTTCAAGTGTTGAGAAAACGTTCTTTTTGATATCTAGATTTTCAAGAATTGCTTCAATAGTCAAATCCGAATCTTTCAATTCTGTTAGGGAATTGACGTATTTAATGTTGTTTTGGATGCGTTCTTTTTCTTCGGAATCAATCTTTCCTTTTTCAACCAAACGATCCATTATTTTTTCCAAATCGGATTTGGCTTTTTCCAAAGCTTCCGTTTTTGTATCGTATAATTTTACCGAGCATCCAGCGGTCGCCGCAACTTGCGCAATTCCAGCACCCATTGTTCCTGCTCCAATTATTCCAACGTTTTTAATCATAAATTTCAAATGATAAATGCAAAAGTTAAAAGTTATTGAAATACATTGAACTTTTGCATTTTTCGGTTTTACATTTTTCGTTTTTTACTTTCCTTTAAAATCAGGCTTTCTCTTATTCACAAATGCATCCACCCCTTCAGCATAATCTTCACTTTGTGCTGATTCTATTTGAAGTTTGCTTTCCAAATTCAATTGTTCATCCAAATTATTCTGCAATGAATTGTTCAACAAACGTTTCGTCAATCCCAAAGCTTTTGTGGGCATATTTGCCATTGTATTTGCAATGGCATTTACTTCTTCCATAAAATTTTCTGAAGAAACAACCTTGTAAACCATCCCAAGTTTTTCAGCTTCTTCGGCAGAAACTTTATCACCAAGCATCATTAAAGCCGAAGCTTTTTGAAAACCAATCAAACGCGGTAAAAAGAAGGTTCCAGCACTATCCGGCACCAAACCAATTTTGCTGAAAGCCTGAATAAAACTGGCATTTTCTGAAGCGATTATCACATCACAAGCCAAAGCTATATTTGCTCCCGCACCAGCAGCAACTCCATTAATTGCTCCAATAATTGGTTTTTCAATATTCCGAATTCGGGAAATAATAGGATTGTAATGTTCCTCAAGAATTTTTTTGAAACCTGGGTTTAATTCTGGAGAAGTGACTTCTTTTAAGTCTTGTCCTGCACAGAAAGCCTTTCCACTTCCCGTGATTACAATTGCTCGAACTTCAGGATTTTTTTCGCAAGCATCCAATTCGCTTTGAAGCAGGAGTGCCATTTCGCGATTGAAACTATTGAAAACCTCTGGCCTGTTTAGGGTTAATGTTGCTATTTTGTTTTCTATTTTGATTAAAATACTTTCCATTTAATAAATTTAAAATGCAAAACCGTAAAAGCTTAAATAATAAAATGAATATCACTTCTGACTTTTACATTTTACATTTTTCGGTTTTTTATTTTTTTTATTTCAAACATTTAAAATAATCAAACGGTTCTTGGCAATCGTCACATTTAAAAAGTGCTTTGCAGGCCGTTGAACCAAATTGGCTCACTAAATGGGTGTTTGTTGAACCGCAATTGGTACATTTTACCAGTTTTTTATTTCCGAGTAAAACATCCATATCGTGCGATTCGGAAAGTGGGCGTGCAATACCGTATTCTTCCATTTTCTGAAGTCCTTCTTCAGAAATCCAATCTGTTGACCAAGCTGGAGAAAGGATTAATTCTACTTCCGCTTTTTTTCCTGTTTCTGAAAAGGCTTTTTTTAAATCATCACCAATCACATCCATTGCTGGGCATCCAGAATAGGTTGGCGTTAATTTTATATAAACAATTCCATTTTCTTCAACAGCTTCACGAATAACACCCAGATCTAAAACCGAAAGCACAGGAATCTCCGGATCGCTTACCATTTCCAAGACAGGAATTAAATGGGATTCAATATTTAAATTTTCAACTAACAATTATCAATGCTCAATTTTCAATTATTTTTTCGATCTCGCTGTTTGAATACTTTTTGAGAAAATGGCGATTAATTCTTCGCATTCTTTTAAACTTTTTTCTGCACTATCAATATCCTTTAAAAGATTGGCTCCATTTTGAATTTTAAGATTTACTCTCGATTCCTTCAATTCTTTTAAAACAATTCCCATTTTGTGAATAAAATCTTTCGCAGATTCTGCACCCTGAACCTCTCCATAATTTAAAGCTGCGCCAGTAGCAGATCTTATTAGCTGTTTTGATAAATGATCCAATGCATAGTTATATTCAATTTTCTTAAAGAGATTAATACAAAGAATTGCAAAATCAATCAACCTATCTTCCAAATCAAATTTTCTTTCCACACTATTTTTTTATTGAAAATTGTTAATTGTTAATTGAGTATTGAGCATTTATTACCAAGTCATATTTGGATACGTGCGTTGCATGTATTGTAAATCGGCCAATAAATAGCCCATATGCTCGCTATGGATTCCTTCTTTTCCGCCTTTGGCGAAATACTTGTTTTCAGGAATGGTGAGCGTTGCTTCTTTTAAAATTTCGGAAACTTCTTCGTAATATTTCTCTTTCATTGCTGAAATATCAACTCCGATACCTTCTTTTGCCATTTCTCTTTCAGCTTCCGTCATAAATAAAAGTTCATCCGTAAACCTCCAAAGATCGTTGATTGCTTCCTGCATTTTAGCTTTGCTTTCTTCCGTTCCATCACCCAATCTTTTAACCCAATCGGAAGAAAAACGCTTGTGATAACTCACTTCCTTTATTCCTTTTTTTGCGATTGCAGCTAAATTTTCATCGGGACTGTTCTGTAATTTTTCCATCAACATCAAATGATACACATCAAACAGAAATTGGCGCCCGATGGAATATCCAAAATGTGTATTGGGTTGCTCAACGAGCAAACAATTTTTGTATTCCCGTTCAATTCTCAAGAAAGCGATATCATCTTCGGTTTTATTTTCATCAGCTATTTTTGCTGCATATTGAAAATAGCTTCGCGTTTGGCCAAGCAAATCCAAAGAAATATTGGTCAATGCTATATCTGTTTCCAAGCTTGGGCCGTGACCACAAAGTTCGCCCAATCGCTGTGCTAGGATTAAGGAATTATCGGCTATTGTTAAGATGTAATTATAGAGATTCTTGTTCATTTTTAAACTGAAAAATTTAAAATTATTAATGTAAAATGATGAAATTTGAAATTAACCCAGATTCACTTTTACATTTTTCGGTTTTAATTTTACATTTTTTATTTTACATATGCTTCACCTCATCCGGCAAATCATAAAAGGTGGGATGACGATACACTTTATCCTGCGCTGGTTCAAACATTTCACCATTTTCCTGCGGATTTGAAGCGGTAATATTCTTGCTTTCCACCACCCAAATACTTACACCTTCATTTCTTCGTGTGTAAACGTCGCGGGCATTTTCCATTGCCATTTCTGCATCGGTAGCGTGAAGACTTCCGAAATGACGGTGCTCCAATCCGTTTTTACTACGGACAAATATTTCCCAAAGGGGCCAGTTTTTTTTGTTATTAGACATGAGATTTTAGATTTTAATATTTCGACTTAAGACCGTTTCGCTATAGGACATAAGACTTACGACTTTAAATTATGGATCAAACGTCTTAAGTCTTATAGTCTTAGGTCTATTTTCAACTTGCTTTAGCCACTTTTCTTTTTTCGTTCTTTTCAGCGTGCGCCATTGCTGCATCGCGAACCCATTCGCCATTATTCCAAGCGTTCACACGGGCATTCATACGCTCTTTGTTGCAAGGGCCATCGCCTTTCACAACTTGCCAGAATTCGTCCCAATCAATTTCCCCGAAATCGTAACTTCCTTTTTCCTCGTTCCATTTTAAATCTGGATCGGGAACTGTGATTCCCAATAAATCTGCTTGCGGCACTGTTTGATCTATAAACTGCTGACGCAATTCGTCATTACTTTTTCGTTTCAATTTCCATTTCATGGATTGTTCTGTGTGAACCGATTCATCATCAGTTGGCCCCAACATCATCAAACTTGGCCACCACCAACGGTTTAGCGCGTCTTGCGCCATCGCTTTTTGTTCCTCGGAACCACGACAAAGCGTCAACATGATTTCAAAACCTTGACGCTGATGAAAACTTTCTTCCTTGCAAACACGTACCATTGCTCGCGCATAAGGGCCGAATGAAGTATTGCAAAGCGGAACTTGATTTATAATTGCGGCACCGTCAACCAACCAACCAATTGCGCCCATATCTGCCCAAGTGATTGTTGGATAATTGAAAATTGAAGAATATTTTGCCTTTCCGGAATGTAATTGTTCGTACAATTCATCGCGGGAAATTCCCAGAGTTTCGCAAGCGGAATAGAGATATAATCCGTGACCAGCCTCATCCTGTACTTTTGCAAGCAATGCTGCTTTTCTTCGTAAGGAAGGCGCGCGCGTAATCCAATTTCCTTCGGGAAGCATCCCGACAATTTCAGAATGTGCGTGCTGACTCATTTGCCGAATATGTGTTTGGCGGTATTTCTCCGGCATCCAATCTTTCGGCTCTATTTTCTCGTCGCGCGCAATGCGGCCTCAAAAATTTCTTCTAGGTTTTTCACTTCTTTTTCACTCATATTTTTAGCTTAAGGCTGTAAGCTTAAAGCTTAAAGCTATTATACATCAAAATCTACTTTCACTTTATCTGAAGTTGGCACAGCTTGGCAACTCAATACCAAATTTTGCGAGACTTCTTTATCGCTTAATGCGTAATTTATTTTCATTTCAACATTGCCTTCCAAAATTTCGCATTTGCAAGTGCTGCAAACGCCGCCTTTACAAGCGAATGGAAGATCTGCACCCGCAGCTAAAGCTGCATCGAGAATATTGTCAAAATCCTTTGTCATTGTGAATTGGAATTCTTTTCCACCATCCACAATTGTAACCTCAACGCCCTCCACGTTTTGTTGCGCCAAACGTTCTGCGCGCTGCTTATCTTCTTCGGTCAAGCCCGTTACGAACAATTCAAAATGAATCAATTCCTTTGGCAAACCAGCATCAATTAAATAGTTGCTCACGTAATTCACCATTTCTTCGGGACCGCACAGAAACACTTCGCTCGTATCGGGAATATCAATGAAATTTTTGGTTAAAACCTCCATTTTTGAATCGTCAAAACGACCGTTGAAAAGTTCAATATCGCGGCGTTCTTTCGTTAGAAAATAATAAATTTCCAGCCTTCCAAAGTATTCATTCCGAAGCTGTTCCAAAGCTTCTTTAAAGATAATGGATTTCGCGGTTCTATTGGCATAAAACAGTTTGCAAGTTGCATTGGGCTCCAACGCCAAATGCGTTTTTATCATCGATAGCACTGGTGTAATTCCGCTTCCTGCGGCAAAAAACAAATAATTTTTTGCTTTTTCAGGTTCAACTTTTACACCAAACATACCGCTGGGCTCCATAATTTCCAGCGTGTCTCCAGACTTTAATTTGGAATTTACATACGTTGAAAAAGCACCTCCAGGAATAGTTTTTACGGCAACTTGCCATTGCTTATCTACTGGACTGGAACACAAACTGTAAGAACGACGAGTGTCTTCGCCGTTAATATCGGCTTTCAAAGTTAAATGTTGTCCTTGACGAAATTTAAACTCTTCGGTCAATTCTTCGGGAACATCAAAGGTTATTACCGAACAGTCGTCGGTTTCTTTATAAACGTCCTTTACTTTTATTTTATGAAATTTCGCCACCTGTTTTTTGTCGAATTAGGTTAACAAAACTAACGCTTGTTAGTTAGAATTGCAAATTATTAACTTTTGTCACATCAAGTGTGTCACACTGAGCTTGTCGAAGTGCAGTCGAGACGGTCCAAGATAGTTCTCGACTCCGCTCGAACTGACACCCTATTTTATACCTTTTATAAGCACAGAAACCATATCCTTTTTCAAAATATTTACATCCAATTTTCCGCGTTTTTGATACCACAAATACAGCGTTCGCAATGTGGAAAGTATTGAAAACAGAATCACTTCGGGATGATAGGATTTTATTTCCCCCGAATCTATTCCTTGTTTTATAATCGTTCGGAAATTCTCTTCGTAATCTTCCCTCATTTTTACAAAAGCCAACAAATCATTTTTCTCCAAATGCATCCAATCATTGTTCAAAGCAGCAAGCGCTTCGGAATAATTTACCGTAATATCAACGTGCATTTCGATAACTTTTTCAATTTTTTCAACTGCGGAAATCTCTTCAGAAACCACTTTCTTCATCCCATTTGTAAATTCCTCAGCAACTTTTAATATGATTTCCGAAAGTATTTCCTGCTTTCCGTTAATATGATTGTAAAGACTCGCAGCCTTTATATCCATTGCCGTAGCAATGTCTCGCATAGAAACAGTTTTGTATCCTTTTTCATAAAAAAGACGGGAAGCAACTTGTATTATTTCTTCTTTTCGGGAGATTGTTTTCATTGTTGATGCAATATAGGAATTTTAGTTTTCAAGACTTATTATAAAAGCAAAAGACAGTACTTTTGGTTTATGGAAATTAAAATTGAAACCAACGAATTGTTGGACCGGTTGCCGCCACATTTAAAGCAGTACATAAAACCACAAAATTATGAGCAATACACGCCCATAAACCAGGCAGTTTGGCGTTATGTGATGCGAAAAAACGTGGATTATTTGAGTAAAGTTGCTCACGAAAGTTATTTGGGCGGACTCAAAAAAACAGGTATTTCCATTGATGAAATTCCTTCAATGTATGGAATGAACCGTATTTTGAAAGAAATTGGCTGGGCTGCAGTTGCCGTTGACGGCTTTATTCCACCGAATGCTTTTATGGAATTTCAGGCGTATAAAGTGCTTGTAATTGCCAGCGACATTC
This sequence comes from uncultured Flavobacteriaceae bacterium, assembly GCA_963716065.1. GTDB lineage: Bacteria > Bacteroidota > Bacteroidia > Flavobacteriales > Flavobacteriaceae > Aequorivita. The sequence goes on along the minus strand of OY970287.1, from coordinate 2,581,300 downwards.
GCCAACTTGAAAATATAGAGTATACGCCAGCTCCCGATATTATTCACGAAGGCGCCGGCCACGCCCCAATTATTGCCAGTCCGGATTATGCGGAATATTTGCGCCGTTTTGGCGAAGTGGGTGCAAAAGCAATTTCCAGCGCGCACGATATTGATATGTATGAGGCAGTTCGTGAGCTATCCATTTTAAAGGAGGCTGAAGGGATTTCGAAAGAATTGATAAATGCGGCAGAAAACAGAGTTGAAGAACTTCAAAATAAAAAAGTGAAGCCTTCAGAGATTTCCCTGATTCGAAATTTGCATTGGTGGACCGTGGAATACGGAATGGTTGGCACTGTTGAAAATCCAAAAATTTATGGCGCCGGATTGCTTTCGTCTATTGGCGAAAGCGTTTGGTGTATGAAAGATGAAGTGAAAAAAATTCCTTATTCCATTAATGCTGCATACCAAGATTTCGACATTACAAAACCACAACCACAATTGTATGTAACCCCAGATTTTGCTTATTTGCAGGAAGTTTTAGAAGAATTTGCAAACACCATGGCAATTCGAAAAGGTGGTTGGCGGGGATTGAAAAAATTAATAAAATCAAAACAACTCGGCACTATTGAAATTAGCACCGGACTTCAAATTAGCGGACATTTTTCGCGAATGATCAAAAACGATGATAACGAAGTTGTATATTTTGAAACCGAGGGCGAAACTGCTCTTTCGTACCGCGAAAAGGAAGTGATTGGCCACGGAATACTTCGGCATAAAAAAGGCCTCCGTTCGCCTTTGGGGAAATTGAAAGGAATCAATTTATCCATTGAAAATATGGGTCCGCGCGATTTGCAGGCTTACAATTTTTACGACGGAAAATCTATATCGTTCGAGTTTGAAAGCGGTATAACCGTATCGGGAATGAACGTTACCGGAATGCGAAATTTGCGTGGTGAATTGATGCTGATCCAGTTTACGGATTGCACCGTAAAATATAAAAACGAAATATTATTTTCCCCAGAAATGGGCGATTTTGATATGGCCGTGGGCAAGGAAATTGTTTCGGCTTTTGCCGGGGCGGCGGATTATCATTCGTTTAATTTGGTGACCCACACTTGCTCTAGCGAAACCATTCGAGTGCAGCTTTCTGAAAAAGAAAAAGAGCTGAATTCACTTTATAAAATGGTTCGGGAAATACGAATTTCAAAAGAAATTGATTCTGAAAAACTGGAATCTATTTTTACCATTTTGATTGAAAAACATTCAAACGATTGGTTGCTTCCACTTGAAATATATGAATTGGTTTCAGAAAACAATTCTTCATTTTCTGAAGAAATTTTAAGGCATCTTTTAAATCTAAAAGAAAAACGACCAAAAGTGGCACATTTAATTGAGGGCGGATTGGCGCTTTTGGAATCAAGAAATAAAGAAATTACAACTTAAAAAACTTCTCGACTGCGCTCGAAGAGACACAAAATTAATTATGGGACTATTTGATTTTTTATTCGGAAACAAAACAAAGAAAATTCAGGATTTTAAAAGCCGTGGCGCCATAATTATTGATGTACGTACCAAAAGTGAGTATGAAAGTGGACATATTCCTGGCTCTAAAAATATTCCCCTTCAAGAATTGTCTTCAAAAGTCAATGAAATAAAAACTTGGAAGAAGCCTATAATTACGTGCTGTGCTAGCGGCGTTCGTAGTGCAAGCGCTGCCGGAATTTTAAAAAGCAATGGTGTGGAAGCAATGAATGGTGGCGGTTGGTTTAGTTTGAGCCAGAAATTTTAATCCCTCTTCTAATTCCCGTCCTAATTGATTGGGAAAAATACATATCATTTTTAACGTATTGAATTTCAGTTTTTTGTAGTTTTATAGATACTAACCAAAAAATTGAAATTATGTATCAATACAAAGCAAAAATCATCGAGGTTTACGACGGTGATACAGTAACCGCAATGGTAGATTTAGGATTTTACCATTATCAACAAATGAAATTTCGTCTATACGGAATAAACACTCCGGAAATTCGAGGGGAAGAACGGGAACAGGGAATGATTGTTCGCGATATTTTAAGAGCAATGATTCTGGATAAAGAAGTTACAATCAATTCCTATAAAGACAAACAGGAAAAATACGGGCGCTATTTGGCAAATATAGTGGTGGATGGCGTTGACGTGAACCATTGGTTGGTTCAGAATGGACACGCCCAGGAATATATGTTATAATTTCAAGGTTTGAAGATCTGTTTCGTTTTCCACTATATTTGAATTGTAGCGAAGCGTCCACCCCATAGAATTCGTTAAAATATAGATTTTCTGTAACTCGGAAATCAATCTGTTTTCTGCATTTGTCCGCAACTCTGATTCTTCAATTTTTTTTCTGAGCGATTTCTCAATTCGCTCTTTTATTTTGTTGTAATCTGAAGCGCCAAACTGATTAAAATATTCTTGTGAAACATCATAATACTGAATGTTTGGGTTTATGGAAAGCTCCGGTTCGGGAATTTCGGTGATAATAACAATCCGCGTATTTTCATCCACAATTTTATTTACTTTGCTTAAATCGTATGCAATTTGTGCCTTTGCATTTACCACAACCAAAGCCCCTTTTTTTGAATCAACCAACCCAAACATCAATTCTTTACTATCACTATAACTAAAAACCTGGGCACAGCTTCCTTCCGTTACAATTAACTTTCCAACGTTCTTTAATTCCTTTTGAATTAAAGCAGTATTGGCTTCCAAAACCTCACGATTCTCCTTTCGGTTTTCGCAATATCGCAGACCAAAAAAGATTACAAAGGCAATTATAATTCCGAAGAAAATGTTACGCATAAAAAAGATTTAAGACCGCTTCGCTGAAAGACGTATGACTAAAACGTTATTGAAAAGGCATTTCAAAAATAAACAAACTTTTGGGAAAATTCTTGGGATTGCTTCGCTTGCTCGCAATAACATTACAAATCATACTTTATTACAAACATCACAATCCGTGGCATTACGAAATACTGCGAAGTTGTGTTGAATTGATCGCTGAAACTGTCATTGTTTATAGATTCTGTGTCGAGAATATTTGTTGCCTGAACGGAAAACTCCCAAGGGCTTTCCCCGTGTTGGTAATATAAATTTGCGTTGAAAAACGAATAGCTATTTTCGACTGTTTTTTCATCGTTCGTGTAATTGTAATAATCCCATTCCGCAAAAAGATTGAAATCTTTTAAAAACCGAAGATTTACGTTTGCATACGGACGGTTTGTGAAAAAAGTTTGTGTAGCTCCGCCGTTGTCATAATCGTTTTTTACAAAACGATAGCCCACTTCAAAATTTGGAAAGGTTTTGAAATTACTTTGAACGCTGGCGTTGTAATTTTGTGTTAGACTTTGACTTTCTCGAATCTCATCGTTGATTGTGTTGTTCGTTTTACTCAAAAACACGGCTGCATCCAATTTAAACTGAACTTTTTTAATTGTTTTGCTAAATCTTCCCACTGCTGAAAAAGTTTCATCTGGGAAATTGCTATCAAAATTTATCGGGCTGCTTACTTGGTTGATGCCCACCAATTCGGTATTTGCTCTAATAGCATCAATTCTTCGGGTATAGCTCAAATTCCCGCCAATATTGGTATAATTGAAAAGATTGAAACTGAAATACGTTAAGTTATAAGCGTGCGAAAGCGAATTTTCCAGTTCTCTATTTCCGCGGAAAAGACGGTTGTAATTATTGAAAACATAAGCTTGGGCATAATCGTTAACATCGCTATATTCTGAAGTAATTGCATAATTAAAACGCAAGTTTTCACTTTTCTTCAATTCCAAAACCACATTTACATCTGGCAAAACCATCCACTCATTTTGGGTTGCGGTTGTCCCCAATTGCTCATTTTTCAAATTATAATTATGAAGCGTTGCACCCGGCGTGAAAATGAATTTTCCGCTTTTCAATTTATAGTGAAGCCCAAAAAAAGCATCTGTAAATGTATAAGTTACATCGTTATTAAAATCGTCTTCCGTAAACGCATTTTCGTTTCCGTTATCCAAAATCTGAAAAATACTGGAGTTGAATTTCTGGTTGCTGTAAGTTGTTCCCACAGTAAAATTAAGGTTGCTGAGATTATTCAAAACATAGTAATAATCAACCTTTGCGTCCAACTTATTAGTTTTCACAGTTTTGTTTTGACTGACGTTGTAACGATCTGATTGTTCCAAAGGATCAAAAGTATCAGCATCGCTATTAAAAGGATCCAGCGGATTTATCTGGGTAAAAACCCCACGAAAAGGAATGGAATCCTGTACCGCTTGATAAAACGGATCTTCGTCTTGGTACAAATGCTGCGCCTCTGCTGAAAAAATATTTTTGTCGTTTAAAGTATAATAAGCGTTCGCGGTTTGATTAATTGAGAACGGCTTGTTTTCCTTTACTTCCGAAATATCATTTTGATTGCCGCCAACTATTGAAATTGTAGCGTCATCTTGGGTTTGCTTTGAAGTTTTCACTAAAGCGTCATAATCCAACTGAAAGTTCGTATTTGGTTTATAAACGGTACTCAACTTAAACATGGCAAGTTGGTTTCTTTGATCGTTTTCAACACTTGTATTTTCGGTAATTCCAGTTAAAATATACTGCCGAATGCTGTTATTGACAATGTTGGTTTTATTATCGCTCAGAATTCCAAAGCCGCTCACATCCAATTTATCATTTACGGCATAACTAAAGTTTGCTGCCACAAACTTGGCGTCAATTTCCTTTGCGCGATCGTTTTGTGAAACCGCAAAACCCAAATCGCTATCGCTTATATTAAAATTGGTCCCCCCACCTCTATTGAAATTTTTAAAACCTCCCGTAAAATTGAAATAATCGCGAAACGTGAAAGGCACTTCGCCAATGTTATTGAAATCGGTAATTACATTTATGCTGTATTTCGGGCTGTAATAAAATAGTTTTGGATGCAACAAATATCTGCCATTTTCCTGTCCGTATTCATCTGCCAAACCAGCTCCAGCAGTAATTTCCCCGAACCAAAAATTCTTTTTCCCTTCTTTTAGTTTTATGTTTATTGCAACGTTATCGCGATCATTTCCGAGGCCGCGCATTTGATCTACTTCGTTGTAATTTCGAAGAACCTCCACTTTATCCACGGCATCTGCGGGAATGTTTTTCGTCGCGAGCTTGCTGTCGCCGTCAAAGAAATCTTTTCCTTCAACCATTACTTTTGTAACGGTTTTGCCTTCCACTTGTATTTCACCATCTTCGTTTACTTCAACTCCGGGAAGTTTTTTCATCACATCGCCTAGTTTTCGTTCGTCGCCATTGGTGAAACTATCTGCGTTATAAACTATTGTATCACCTCTTACGGTAACTGGCATTTCATAAACAATTTCCACATCGTCCAATTGGTTTTCCTGCGGATTTAAAACGAAATCCAAATCAATATTTTCTGCATCAGCGGGAACATTTACGGTTTGCTCCTTTGTTTGATAACCGAGAAAGCTTGCTCTTAAAATGTAGTTATTTCCTTTTGGAAGATCTAATTGATATCGCCCTTGGAAATTCGTAATTCCATAGGATTCAGTTTCATTTGAAGATTTTATGGTAGCGATAACATTGGCAAACTCCAACGGATTGCCGATACTATCTTTAATTGTTCCCTTTACTTTTATGCTTTGGGCGGAAAGGGAAAATGTAAATAAAAGAAAAAGTAAAATGGTTAGTTTTTGCATAGAGCTATTTCAGAAATAATTATCCTCCAATTCTAATTTGTCTGTTACCGCCTCGATTTCCGCCTTGGCCTCTAAAATTCTCACGCATCTCGTCAGTCTTTTCCTTTACAATTTTTACGTATTCTGCACGTGTTACTTCCTTTCCTTTTGTGGGTGGTTCAATTTTTTCGGCATCCTTTGGATTCATTACTATTTTTGAACATAAAAGTGTAGTTCGGTACACATTCAGTTCCAAAATAAGTCCGGGAAGTCCGGCATATTCTCCGGGTCCGTTACTCACAGGAATTTGTGGGGTAAACCAAGCCGTAACCAGAATTTCCTCAGGAATTTCAATCATATCCATTGGATCTTGCACTTCAGCGGAATCCTTTTTCACTTCTGCATTTTCCTTTTCATCTTTCTTTTTTGGGCGCGCCATACTATAATCGTTGGCATCTACTTTTTTTATTGCAGTAGCCTTAAAAGCAATGTATTGCCCAATTGTCTTTGATTCCTTTGTTATTTGCCAATCTAAAGCTTTAATGGAATCTGTTACCAAGAACTGTTTTCCGAAGAATTCGTTTTCTTCAACAACCTGTCCGGTTTTAAGATTTTTATATTGAGCACCCGGCGAGTAACTGGACATCATCATTTTAAAACCAGGGTTAACGGGACCTGCATCAAGTTTTTCCTGTTCTTTGTAAATGGATTCGTCTTTGTTGAAAGTAAGTACGAAGGTTTTCTCGAGTGCGCTTTTCATCATTGTTGCCACGGTTTTTTTCATTTCCTCGCTCATTTCACGACCGCCTCCACCAAAAGCATCCATATCGACCGTGGTTTTTGATTCGTAAAAGGCTTGGCCGCTTATGTTTTGTGCATTAATTGTGAAAGAAAACAGTAAAAGAAAAATTAAGATATATCGTTGCATATTAAATTGTTTTTGAAAAAAAATCAAAGTTAAATCACTTTGACAAGAATGTTTAAAAATAGTTTAATTTGATTGAACAAATCTAATATTTTACCACTAAGACGAACCAATTCAAAATCTGTTACATTATTTTTCGTTCAAATAAAACCTTCATTTCGTAAATTGCCGAATATTATGAAAAGCCTGTACCTAATTTTTCTTCTCGTTATTTGTCAATTCAGCATTGCACAAAGTCTTGCTCCAGTAAACAAAAATCCATTGGTTGCTGAAAAATTTGTGGGCGTTGACAATTACAAAAACACTTATTTCGTAAAAGATCGCGTGCTTCACAAACAGGGGCCGGATGGCAATTTCATTTTTAATGATTTGCAATTGGGACGCATTAGCTCGGTTGATATTATAAACCCGCTGAAAGTAATTGCCTTTTTTCAGGATACAAATACGGTGGTTTTGCTTGATAATAAACTGAACGAGATTGAACGGATCAACTTCAACAACCTCCCGCAATTTTTGAATGTGAGTATGGCCACAAATGCGGGCAATAACAGTCTTTGGCTTTTCAATGTTGACACGCAGCAGTTGGAATTGTATAATTATGGCTCAAAATTGCAGACAGTGGTTTCGCAACCCTTTCCGGGGAAATTAATTTCGCAGGCCAGCAATTTTAATTATTGCTTCACTTTAATGGAAAAAAAATTACGCGCTTTCAATATCTACGGAAGTATTTTGAATGAAGCCGATTCAGAAGGCTATGAAAAAATAGTTCAACAGAATGAAAATTTGGTTGCTTTAAAACAAAATGAGCTTTACTACATCCCAGATTTTGCTCGACGAAATGAAACCATTTTGAACGAAACAGTGAAGCTGCAGTTAGCCGAAATTACTATTAAAGACTTGCAGCTTACAAATGATTTCCTGTATATTTATGACGGCGAAAATTTGCACACTTTTAAACTAACCCTCCCAACTAAAGAATAGCTATGCACGTTGCAATTGCAGGAAACATAGGTTCCGGAAAAACCACCCTTACCCGTTTATTGGCAAAACATTACAAATGGCAAGCCCATTATGAAGATGTTGAGGACAATCCTTATTTGGACGATTTTTACAACCAAATGGAGCGTTGGTCCTTCAACCTGCAAATCTACTTTTTGAACAGTCGTTTCCGTCAGATTGTTGAAATTCGCGAAAAAGGAAAAAACGTAATCCAAGATAGAACCATCTACGAAGACGCTTATATTTTTGCGCCAAACCTTCACGCAATGGGATTGATGACAAATCGTGATTTTGAAAACTACCGATCCCTTTTTGATTTGATGGAAAGCGTAACCGAAAGCCCAGATTTGCTTATTTATTTGCGAAGCAGTATCCCAAATTTGGTGAATCAAATCCATAAGCGCGGTCGTGAATATGAAAATTCAATCAGTATAGATTATTTAAGCCGTTTGAACGAACGTTACGAAGCGTGGATTCACGGTTACGATAAAGGAAATCTCATAATTTTTGATGTTGACAATATCAATTTTGTGGACGATCCCGAGCATTTGGGACAGGTAATAAATAAAATAGATGCCGAGCTTCACGGATTGTTTTAAACCTTAACGTTTTCCTCACAGAATTTCAGTTTTAAAAACATTATTTTGCCATCACACTATGGCATCACTCTACAATTCCAAAATCTATCACCGCGATTTGTCGTGGCTCCGTTTCAACCACCGCGTTTTGCAGGAAGCTGCCGATGAACGAAACCCGCTTTACGAGCGCATTAAATTTTTAGCAATTTTTTCTTCCAATTTGGATGAATTTTTCCGTGTTCGCGTTTCCGATATTCGGCAAATCAAAAAAATTGAAAAACCGCTTCGGAAAAAATTGATAACAAAACCAAATAGTGTTTTAAAGGAAATTAAAAAGCAGGTAGATATTCAGCAAAATGAATTTGGAAGAATTTTCAATGAAGAAATAATTCCGCAGTTGGCTTCGGAAAATATCCATCTCATTCGCCACGAGGATTTTTCGGAAAAACAAAAGCAGTTCGCTACTGATTATTATGAAAAAGAATTAAAGCAAATCACTGAAATAAGCTCGAATCCTTGCACAATTGACCACGAAGTTTTTGTGAAAAATGAAAGGCTTTATTTGGCTGGGCGCGCATCAAACGAAGAATTCATATTGGTAGAAATTCCCGAAAATGAATCCAGATTTATAGTATTTCCTCAGGAAGACAAAGAAAATTTCCACATTACTTTTATTGACGATATATTAAAATACAATCTTGAAAAGCAATTTTCAGAAAACGAAAAAACCGATTTCTATTCCTTAAAAATTTCAAGGGATGCAGAACTTTATATTGAAGATGAATTCTCCGGAAATTTGATGGAGAAAATAAAAGCTGCGCTTCCCAATCGCGATACGGGCCAAGCAACACGCGTTTTGATTGATCCAAAAATGCCAAAGGATTTCAGGGAAATTTTGAAAAAGGCGCTCGATGTTAATCATACCGATGTAGTTTTGGGCGGGCGTTATCACAATTTCAAGGATTTTTTCGGCTTCCCGAATCCTACGAAAAAGAATTTTTCCAACGAAAAACTTCCACCTTTACCCCATCCGGTTTTGGAGAATTGTGATTCCATTTTTGCTGAGATTGATAAAAAAGATCAACTGCTTCATTATCCGTATCAAAGTTTTAAGCCGGTTATAAAGTTGATGCAGGAGGCGGCGACAGACCCAAGTGTTACAACTATTAAAATGACCATTTACCGTTCCGCAGACGAATCAGCACTGAATGATGCGATTGCCTTGGCAGCAAAAAATGGAAAAGATGTTACCATTTTTATGGAAGTAAAAGCGCGGTTTGATGAAGATAACAATTTAAAATGGGGAGGCATTTTCCGTGAAAATGGCGCCAAGGTTATTTACAGCTATCCCGACATAAAAGTGCATTCAAAAATACTTTACATTGAACGGGAAATAGATGAAAAAATAGTTCGATACGCTTACATAGCTACCGGAAATTTCAATGAAAACACCGCCAAACTTTATACCGATTTTGGGCTGATGACTTCACATAAAAAAATCACGAAAGACCTAAAAAAGGTTTTTATGGTTTTGGAGCGCGAAATGATTATTCCAAAAACCAAGCAATTATTGGTGTCGCCATTTACTTCTCGCGAGCGTTTTACGGCATTGGTTGAATATGAAATAGCTTTGGCAAATAAAGGGAAAAAGGGATTGATTATTTTAAAAATGAACAGTCTTGAAGATGAACGAATGATAAAAGAACTTTACAAGGCGAGTAATGCTGGTGTTGAGGTGCGTTTGCTAATTAGAGGGATGTGTTCTTTGGTGCCAGGTATTGTGGGCCAGAGTGAAAATATTTACGTTACCAGTATTATAGATCGATTTTTGGAACATGGCCGGGTTTACCTTTTCGGAAATGATGGTGATGAAAAGCTTTTTATTGGCTCGGCAGATTGGATGACGCGTAACCTCACGCACAGAATTGAAGTGGTTACGCCAATTTTTGATGAAGACCACATAAGTACGATTCGCGAGTTATTGGATATTCAATTTAATGACAATATTAAAGCGCGAATTATTGATGCCGAACAGAGTAATGAGTATGTGAAAAATTCAGAAAAACCACTGCAATCGCAATTGGCAACTTATGAATATTTTAAAAAAACTATTGAATAAAGCCTTGTTTTCGGGCGTGTTCAACAGCTGCTTCACTTTTATCGACCAATAAAACCGGAACGGTTTCATACTTCTCAAACAGTCCTTTCACACGAATCATTTTTTGGGTGTGGTTTACGCTACGCATGTAAATTGCTAGAATCCTTTCGGGGTGCGCTTCGGCAATTTCGATGTAAATATCTGGGTCGTGCTCGCCGCTATCGCCTATTAAAATAAAAGGCAACTTGGGGTAGGTTTTTAAAATATTTACTATTTCCTTCTGTTTTTGTGGCTTTTCGGGTTTGTATTTTTTTGCGAATGGATTCACAAAATCGCGAAGTAAAATGGGTCCTTTCGGAAAATTATTCTTCTGAAGAAAAAATTCCAAATAAAGATAGAGATTCCACGGACTGTGGCTCACGTAAAAAATAGGATTGCAATCGTTGCCTGCCTTTCCATTTTTCAATTTTTCATAGAATTCTGCCGCGCCTTCCAAAGGAATTCTTTTTTCAGCACGCTTAAACACAGTATTTTTTGCCACCCTCCATTTAAATTGAGAAGTTAAACCCGTGTGCAATATTGTGTCATCTATATCGCTAATTACTCCAAATTTCGCCGTTTCGGAAGTAATCATTATTTCGCCAAGAAATTTATTATTCTTTTGAATTATTCTGTCGGGGAACTCTTTCCGCAAAGGAAATTTCATATTTCAACCAGCCATTTTCATCAATCAGTGATTCTAAATTTTCTATTGTTTGATCAATTAAAAAATACCCTTGGTCGTCACTTTTAGTTTCAATTTTTCTTCCGTCGGGAAGCGTTAAAATTAGCGATGTATTCTTTATTAAATCGGTGTCAAAGCGTTTATAGGTGTTCCAAAGTAAAGTAAAAAACCCTTTTTTTGAAAGATTGATGCCTTCATCATCCAAAGCACGGCCTTTTACATACAAATGGTTTTGCGTTCCATAGCTTCGGAACGTGATAATCTGTAAAGGATCTTTTTTAAATAAACACATTAAAAATGCCAATTTTCTGGCCAAAGCCACATTACTACCAATCCAAATATAATGGTTATTCCAAATGAAATACCAATCCATTTTGCCAATTGGCGGGTTCCCAAAACTGCCGCCATTATTCCCTTAAAAATCAGATTGGAAAGGGTAGCCAAAAGAATTAGCCTCCATCCGGTTGAAGTGTTCAATCCATCTCCTTTCATTAATTGTGAAAGGGATAAAGTTATAGCATCAACATCGGTAAGTCCGCTAATAATAGCAACTACATAAAGGGCTTCATTGCCAAACTCCTGTTTTGTAAATGCAACCGCCAATAATATTGCTCCATACAGCAAGCCAAACACCAATGCGCTTTTAAACTGTGCGGGATTTTTAGGTTCGGGCATTTTTTCATCCTCTCCATCCTTGTTTAAAATGTAGAACAAGCCTAAACACAGAACTACCATAACCACAAAAACGGTAATGAGCGGGAGTACAATTTCTGATAATTTTTCAGGGATAACGATACCCACTTCCACTAAAACCCGAACCAATGCTACTGCCGAAGCAGCTGTAATAACAAAGGCGGCAATTTTACTTAGAGATTCCGAATCTTTTGTTTTTCGGGCGTAACTTACCGTTGTTGCAGTACTGCTTATAAGTCCGCCCAATATCCCATTTGTAATTATGCCAACCTTTTTACCCACAAATTTGTAGATAAAATATCCCACGACACTTATACCCACAATTAGGGTTACCATGAACCAAATATTGCGCGGGTTCAACACATCGAGTGGTCCAAACGTTTTATCGGGCAATATTGGTAAGATTACAAAGGAAATACCTGCAAATGTCATTATAGCCGCAAGGTCTTTTTCCTTTAGTTGTTCAATAAAATTGTGAAGTCTTTCTTTTATGTAAAGCAGGATTGCCAATGTTCCCCCAACCACAACCGCAATAATTTGATTTCCCAAAACCAAATAAGAGCCAATTGCAAACATCAATAAAACTGCGACTTCAGTGGTCTGCCCTATATCTGCTTCAGGCTGCTTTTTTAATTTTATAATATTCGCCATTATCATCAATGCAGTAACTGCGATGCCGAATATTGGAAGTATATATGGGTTATTGAAATCTCGGGTAAGAAACCCCGCTACCACACCTAAAATAGCTATAAGAGTGAAAGTTCTGACTCCCGCCATTTCGTGATCACTTTTTTGGCGTTGCAGGCCAACAAGCATTCCCAGCCCAAAGGCAATTCCGAGTGTTACGAGGTCATTATAATCCATAGCAAAGCTAAGATAGGAAAATTTCAGTATTCAGTATTCAGTACTCAGTATTCAGTATTCAGACTAAGTTCAAACAATAAGTGCAACAGTTGAAAAAGATGGGAAAATTAATTTTCCCATCTTTATAAAAACTGGATGCCGATGAATTATAACCAATTAATCGACTCTCAAAGATACCAAATTGAGAGTTATCTGAAAGCAGGTTTTAGCCAAACAAGAATTGCCAAAGAGCTTGGTGTGGATAAAAGCACCATAAGCAGAGAGCTGAACCGAAATGGAAAAAAGCGGAGCTACAATGCCAATTATGCCATTATGGCAAGCAACGAACGCAAGAAAGAAGCTTATAAGCACCGTGTCTTTGATGACGGTATGCGGTACTATATAGACAAAAAGCTTACCCAAGAGCAGTGGTCCCCTGAGCAGATAAAGGGAAGGTGCGATCTGGAAGGGATTCCTATGGTCAGTACCGAGCGTATCTATCAGTACATTTACCAGGACCAGGCAGAGGGAGGCCTTTTGTACAAGCATCTGCGCACCGCCCGAAGGTGGCGAAAAAAGCGATTGAGCAGAAAACACCAAAGGGGACAGATACCCAACCGGGTTATGATAGGCCAACGTCCCGAAATAGTGGATGCAAAGGGGCGTTTTGGGGATTGGGAGGTCGACACCATCATTGGCCAAAACCATAAATCGGCCATAGTGACCCTGACCGAGCGCAAAAGCCAATTCGAACTGATGGCCAAGACCGATGGTACAAAAGCAGCATCCATCAAAAAGCAGATGATAAACCTCCTTTCCCCTTTCAAAGAACTGGTAAGGACCATAACCTCAGATAATGGAAAGGAATTTACAGAACACCAAAAAATAGCTCGAAAACTGGATGCGGATTTTTTCTTTGCAGACCCTTATTCGCCCTGGCAAAGAGGGCTTAACGAGTACAGCAACAAGCTAATCAGGCAATACTTGCCAAAGAAAACAGATTTTAATACCATAGAACACAGAACAATCAATATGATTATCAGTAAGTTAAACAGTAGGCCAAGAAAACTATTGGGATATAAAACTCCAAACGAAGTATTTTTAACTAAATTTAAATCCAATTGTTGCACTTGTTAATTGAATCTAGCCAGAATAAAAAAACCTGCAAAGCTTTAAGCCCTGCAGGTTGGAATTTGTTATTTGGAATTTATTTATTCCTTGTCTTTCACTTTAATTTTTAGACCGTCCACATCTTTCATCTGGCTTCTCACTTCTTCTTCGGTACCTGTGAAAGTTTTAGTTTCTACGGTTTCAACGCCATCTACCGTTCTTGTTATTGTAACGTTTGCTGTAACTTGATCGTTGTTTTCGTTTTTCAACATTTCAACGGTAGTTTCAGTTTTGTTCTTTAAGTTTTCACCTGCCTCAATAGAGCTTCCGGTTTCTATGTATTGAACTTGCTTTTCGGTTAAAATAGTTTTGTTTCCGTCAGCATCTATGAAATAGTTCATTTCAGAAGTTGGGCGCACAGCAGCAATTGCCACTTCGGGGTGGTTTCCAAGAATTGGAGCGATTACCAAACCTACCAAACTTGTAAGTTTAATTAAAATGTTCATAGATGGCCCTGAAGTATCTTTAAAAGGATCACCTACAGTATCGCCGGTTACGGCTGCTTTGTGAGCATCACTTCCTTTATAAGTCATTTCGCCGTTGATCATTACACCAGCTTCGAAAGATTTTTTAGCATTATCCCAAGCACCCCCAGCGTTGTTTTGGAAAATAGCCCACATAACACCACTAACACATACACCAGCCATATAACCTCCAAGTGGTTCAGCACCGAAAATAAGACCAATGATTATAGGGGTAATAATAGTAAGCAAACCTGGAAGAAGCATTTCCTTCAAGGCAGCTTTTGTAGAAATATCAACACATTTTGCGTATTCCGGTGTTCCGGTTCCTTCCATAATACCTGGAATTTCTCGGAATTGACGGCGCACTTCCTGTACCATTTCCATCGCAGCTTTACCAACAGATTTCATTGCCATTGCAGAGAAAACAACTGGAATCATTCCACCAACGAATAACATTGCAAGAACGTCTGCACGGAAAATGTTGATACCGTCAATCCCTGTAAAGGTCACGTATGCTGCAAAAAGAGCTAAAGCAGTTAAGGCTGCAGAAGCGATTGCAAAACCTTTACCAACGGCAGCTGTAGTATTTCCAACAGAATCCAATATATCAGTACGCTCGCGAACTTGTGGATCTAAATCGCTCATTTCGGCAATACCTCCCGCGTTATCAGCGATTGGTCCAAAAGCATCAATAGCAAGTTGCATAGCAGTTGTAGCCATCATTGCGGAAGCAGCCAAAGCAACTCCGTAAAAACCTGCAAGTTCATAAGAACCGTAAATAGCAGCGGCAAATAATAATACAGAAGCAAACGTTGAATACATACCTACGGCCAAACCAGCAATAATGTTGGTTGCAGCACCTGTAGATGAATTCTTAACTATATCCATTACCGGTTTTTTTCCAAGACTTGTGTAATAAGCGGTTACGAATGAAATAAGCGCTCCCACGGCAAGACCAATACAAGCAGCCCAAAATACATTTATAGAAGCGATGGTTTTATAACCTTCACCGAAAAATTTCATATTCATAGTTTCTGGAAGCATCCAGTCTATCAAGAAATAACTAGCTATAAGCGTTAAAATAATCGCAGCCCAGTTACCTGTGTCCAAGGCTTTTTGAACTTTGCCCTCACGAGCATCGTTGTTTTTAATACTTACGAAGAAAGTGCCTATTATAGAGGCAAGAATACCTACCCCAGCAATAACGATTGGCAAAAGGATTGGTCCCATATTGTTGAAACCATCCGTAAACGGAATATCCAATGACATATCTCGGATTACGTAGTTACCCAATACCATTGCGGCAAGAACGGTAGCAACATAACTTCCGAAAAGATCGGCGCCCATACCAGCAACATCACCTACGTTATCACCTACGTTATCGGCGATTGTAGCAGGGTTACGTGGATCGTCTTCTGGAATTCCAGCTTCCACTTTACCTACAAGATCGGCACCTACATCGGCAGCCTTGGTATAAATACCTCCACCAACACGGGCAAAAAGAGCGATACTTTCAGCACCCAAGGAGAAACCTGCAAGTGCTTCAAGAACTACTGTCATTTCATCGTAAAAATTTACTGGATCAGTCCCAATAAATTGACTTAAGAAGAAAAGGAAAAACAAACTTAATCCTAACACTGCAAGACCTGCAACACCAAGACCCATAACGGTTCCACCGCCAAAGGAAACTTTTAGTGCTTGCGGAAGGCTAGTTTTTGCAGCTTCGGCAGTACGCGTGTTTGCATCTGTTGCAATTCGCATCCCAATATTTCCAGCCAATGCTGAAAAGATAGCACCACAAATAAATGCAGGTACAATCATCCAACTAGTTGAAGGAACTATTTGGGAAACAACAAATAACAATACGGCTGCAATCACAGCGAAAATTACCAATAAACGGTATTCAGCATTTAGGAATGCCAAAGCGCCCTCTTTAATACTTTTTGAAATAAACTGCATACGCTCGCTACCCGCAGGTTGCTTTTTTACCCAGCTCATTTTTACGAGCATAAACAGAAGCCCAAGAACGGCCAATGCAATAGGAATAAATATAATGTTCTGTTCCATTATTTTAATTAATTAAGATTGGTTTCAAATTTGCGACTGCAAAAATAGGGAAATTGGTTGGGTTATGAAATATTAAATTTGAAAGAAAACAAGCCTGTCTTTTGAATTCTGCGAATTTTTTAAAAATTGATTTTGAATAGAATACACCTTTATCTCCTTCCACTTTCCCTTTTTGAACCAAATTATTGCAATAATTGCAATCAGTGATTCTGCTAATATGTTTCCAAAAAATTCATTATTTCTTATATAAGGTATCAATATAATATTGAATACCCGTTGTGCATTATGATTTAAAGGAAAAAAGTTGTTCATCTTACTGATAATCAGTAACCTGTTTTATATATAAAACATTAATAATGAACAACTTAAATGCAAATTACGAAAGAATATTGGAAGTTTTGAGGAAAATATCAAAAGATCAACTTTTACCCTATCAAAGGCGTGAACCAAAGCTTAGTGACTTAGAACTGATAAGTTTGAGTTTGACAGCTGAGTTTATGGGTATAGATAGCGAAAACGATCTTTTCAGAAAGCTTCCGAAAATCATCGGGACAAAAATTGAACGGAGTGTTTACAACAGAAGAAGACGAAAGCTTGCCAATGAGCTTGATAAAATCCGTTTAAAATTAGCTTCACATTTTAATGAGTTTGAAGATTATTTTGTGGTCGACAGTATGCCTTTAGAGGTTTGTAAACTGTCTCGCAGTTCACGTTCCAAAATATGCAAAGAAGACAATTTTTCTTTTCCCGACAAGGGTTACTGTGCCGCACAGAGTGCTAATTATTATGGGTATAAGTTACACGCGGTTTGCTCTGTGAACGGAGTTTTTCAAAGTATTGACCTAAGCCCTGCTTCTGTGCACGACATCAATTATCTAAAAGATATCAAGATGCAGATAAGCGACTGTACATTAATTGGGGATAGAGGTTATTTATCTGCAAAAATACAACTTAACCTTTTTGAAACTTGCAACATAACTCTCAACACACCAATGAGGAATAACCAAAAAGATTATAAAAAACAACCTTATATATTCAGAAAAAAAAGAAAAAGGATAGAAACACTATTCTCTCAATTATGTGACCAGTTTATGATCAGACGTAATTATGCAAAAACGTTTCAGGGGTTCAAAACCAGGATAATCGCTAAGATAACAGCTTTGACAACTATTCAGTACATCAACAAATTTATCTTTGAGAGAAACATTAACAATATTAAAATCAGCATTATTTAAAATGCACAACGGGTTATTGAATATATTTATAAGTTAATTCTGAATAAAATATGAATAATGGAAAGCAAACCAATTATTGTAGAAAGAGTTTACAGCGCACCCATTTCAAAAGTGTGGAAGGCAATAACCGACAAAACCGAAATGAAGAAATGGTATTTTGACCTTTCGGAATTTATGCCCGAGGTAGGTTTCAAATTCCAATTTATTGGCTGTAACGAGGAAAAAGAATTTCTTCATCTCTGTGAAGTTACCGAAGTTATTTCCGAAAAGAAACTCAGTTATTCCTGGCGTTACAACGGTTTTGAAGGCGATAGTTTTGTAACTTTCGAATTGTTTGAGGAAGGAAAAAACACCCGACTGAAACTTACTTACCGTGGTTTGGAAAGTTTTCCAAATAATCCAGACTTTGCCAAAAGTAATTTTGAACAAGGTTGGGATGAAATTATTAATACTTCCCTGAAGACTTATTTGGAAGGTTAGTCTTCGCCTGCGCACAGACTGATATTAAGGATTTTATGGCTTTTAAAAGTTAGAATGTCACACTTAGCGCAGTCGAAGTGCATAGAAGAGTCTTCGGCTGCGCTCAGACTGACATTTGAATCTGCAATTTAAACACCTATTCCTATAATCAAGCAGCGTAATTTCAGTGATTTTCGGGATACATTGCGAAAGGCTTTTGGGCAGTTACACCCTATTTTAATTGATTTACAAACATCTAAAACCAAAAACTATGGCAACTAAATTAAATCCGTATTTAAACTTTGACGGAAACTGCGAAGCAGCGTTCAATCATTACAAAAAAGTATTTGGCGGCGAATTTTCGGGGCATGGCGTGATGCGTTTTGGCGATATTCCAACATCCGAAGAAATGCCACCACTTCCTGACGAACACAAAAACCGGGTGATGCATGTTTCACTTCCCATAGGCAGTGAGCTGTTAATGGGTTCCGATATTATGCTTGGATTTGGCAACGGGCCTTTTAAGATTGGAGACAACACATATGTAAGCATTCACCCAGATAGCAGGGAAGAAGCCGACCGCCTATTTAAGGAATTATCGGAAGGTGGCGAAATAGAAATGCCAATGGAAGACCAATTTTGGGGCGATTACTTCGGTTCGTTCCGCGATAGGTTTGGGATTAGTTGGATGGTTAATTATTCAACTCAGCTGTAAGCTGTAAGCTATAAGCGTTAGGCTTTAAGAATTATGGGTTATGGGTTAATAGGTATAATCTAAAATTCCAACAATCCAACAATCCAATAATCCAAAAAGTTTACCCTATTTTAGTAGTTGAAATAAACCATATAACTATGACAACTATCTATAAAAAATCTTCTTTTGCCGCATCCCTACTTTTGGTGGGGATGTTGGCTTTATCTTCCTGTGGCGCAGGTAAAACTATTGCCTGTATTGATGAAACCAAAATAAGCGATGGCCCTTGCACTATGCAATACGATCCCGTTTGCGGTTGCGATGGCAAAACTTATGGCAATGCCTGCGCAGCTGAAAACGCTGGACTTACTTCTTGGGCTGGCGGGGAGTGTGCTTAGAAATAAATATTAATGCTTAAAGTTTTTTATTTCAGATATATTTCATCTCTGACGTAACTTGCATTTAACCAAAAACAATGTTTAGTGTATTCTGTCAAGCCAGTCAATTTATCCGCAATAGGTAATTCATAAGTATCTGCTGCATTTCTTGCGTGTGGTCTAACGTGGCTTATTCTGTTTTTAGTTTTCTTTGGAAAAAATGTTTTTCTTACTCCTTTGTCAGTTACTTCTTTTACGATCTCTCCATTTGAAACAGTCTTTACCATTTCTTCCCAAACATTTTTTGCTTCAAGAATGTCGGAATGCGACATATTCCAAAACTTCACTTTTCTTAAAATCAAATCCGCTCCCTCAAATTGATAAAACACAAAGAAAAATTTACTTTCCAAAATGTTCTTGAAATTCGAATCTTCCCAATCGGTTTCTACAAGTTCTTGATATTCAAATGTTGGAAATGAAATATCTTCTTTCGGTAAATTATTTTCTTTAAGTCGAATAGTTTTTACTTGAATATCTGCCTTTTCAAATTCCTCTATTTTTTGACCAAGTTTAAGTCCAAGAATTACATTTGTAAGATTTGCAAAATAACTTTTAGCTTTTTGATTTAAGTCCAAACCTAATTCTTGTTCAATTTGTTCTGCTGATTTTCCATAAAATGGTTGAAACTTTGAAATTACAATATCTTCGATTGATTGTACTTTGTCTAAAATTTCAGGTTGCTCAATTATTTTTCCGTAAACAGCAGTTTCTTCTTGAACAATATTTCCAATGATGTGATTTACATACCCTTGTTTTAAAGAATAGGCTCTTTGTTTTGCTTTTTCTTTGTTAAATGGCTGATTTCTAAACGATTTTAGAGCAGTCGAACCTTTTGTACAAGCTCCAAGATAAAACGTATCTCCTTCTGATAATTCGTGAGCTTTTCCGTCCTTTATTTTTTGATTGATAAGCTCCCAATCTCGTTTTATGATTTTTAAATCTTCATTTGGATATTTCCAACCATCAACTAATTTTATGATGTAATCAAGTAAATCCAAATCTCTTTCGTGAAGATAAAACACCAAAAGCAAATGAGCATTTTTCTTCCAAAATGAACTGGTTTCAAAATCTTCTTTATGAACTTCTAAATAATTAATGATATTTAAAACAAGTCTTTCTTTTGACCGAAAATCTCCGTTTTTCAAAGTTTTTAGTGGACTTGATTTTAGTTCAATTCCTGCTTCTTTAAAATCGGGTTCTGTATCAGAATTTGGTTCGTATCCGAAATAGAACTTTTCTAAAATTTGACCAAAATTTCCTTTTCCTTTATAACCGTGTTTTTCTATTTCAGAACCACAGGCTTGTCTTAAAGTTTGGTCTTTTAATAATTTTGCAAAATCAATAATTGAATCAGCTGAATTTATATTATACATACTCAAACTGATTTATCTGTTTATAAAGTTCCTCTCCAATTTTTTCAATGACTCCAACAACTAAAGCATTTCCCATAAAAAATGCCCGTTTTGTATCGGTAATTCCATCAAGTTTGGTATGATTGTCTGGAAACATATTTAACCTTTCTAATTCGATTGGTGTTAGTCTTCTTAAACCTCTATCGGAAACCACTACGTGTTTAAACCTTGAGGGCGATTTTCCGCCTTCTCCTGTAATAATGGTTCTTGAAGCATTATCTAAAGTGTCTGGATAAATCATTCCGCCTTCTGAATATCTGTACTTATGACCTTCGCTTGAAATACGTTCAATGGTTTTAGACCCTTTTAAATATTCCCATTTTTCTTTATCCTTTTCATCAATGAAAAAGTCTTTTGAAACTTCTCCGTTTTGTAAAATGTCGCCTAAAACAATCTTTTTCCCATCATAGTTGGGTTCGGTTTTAATTGTATAAACTTTACCTTTTATAAGTAAACCTGTATTTTGAAAAGGCGATAACTTACCGGTTTTATTGAAATCGTTAGTTATTTCTACTAAATCTCCTTTTAATTCGACTTCTTGAATTGAATTTGTTTTTTCCACAGGAAAAGTATTTGCAATCGTACCTTCTTCGGTTAACCAATCAATTTTATTAGATTTTTGAAGTCTTTTGTAAACCTCTGTTGACTTATGGTAACCAATAAAAAACACTCGTCTTCTTCTTTGAGGCATTCCATATTCGGCTGCATTTATAACTCGCCATTCTACTGCGTATCCTAAATCGTTTAAACTTTGCAACATCACAGCAAAATCACGACCTCTTTGTCTTGCCGGTGATTTTAAAAGTCGATCAACATTTTCTAAAAACAAATATTTTGGTTTATTTTTTTTATTCTCTAAAATACTGTGAATTGACCACCAAAGAACTCCTTTTTTTCCTTTTAAGCCTTTTGAATTGTGTAATGTTGTTGCAACTGAATAATCTTGACAAGGAAAACCACCAACCAATAAATCGTGATCTGGAATTTCCTCTACATTTCTAGTTACAACTTCATTAATATCTTCGTTTGAGTGATTTTCTTTTCCGAAACGAGCTTCATAAACCTTTGAAGCGTGTTGCATTTTGGTTGAAGGTTCCCATTGGTTGCTCCAAACAACTTCATAGTTGCTTTTTTCAAGTCCAAGACGAAAACCTCCAACTCCTGCAAATAATTCTGCAACTTTCATTTTCTTATTTTCCATTTTCTTGAGCTTTATAATAATTGATTTTTTCTTCTGCAACTTTTAGTATTTCAGAAGTGGACTCCATATATTTTAGTTCATTAGCGATTTTTTCAGAGTGCCAATTTATTATAAGGTCATTCTCCGAAAGTCCGTAAAATTTAGCAAGTCTAACGATTTGTTCCATAGTAGGCTTTCTTTCGTTTTTCTCGAATTTACTAATCAGAGATTGATCAATATCTACTTCCGCCGCAACTTTGCGTAATATCAATTCCTTTTCCTCTCTCGCGCCTTTTAAAGTGTCTCCTAATGTTTTCATTGGTCAAAATTATTTTAGACAAATATTGTCCAAATTTATATAAACATTTTTAAATATTCAAATTTTGATTGAGATTATTTTAAAGCCCCTCACTCCTCCTCAAAACTCCGATATCGCGTAAGCAAAATATAAAAAGCACCATAAGCAATAAAGCCTGCCGCGGTAAAGGCCATTAAAATTCTTCCAACTATAGATTGATCCAAAAACGAAAAGGCATCCTGTATTCCTTTAATCTCATTGTTTCCGGTATAAATTCCAGCTCTTAAAAAAAAGTAGGCAATGATCGCAACTATAAAGGCGCGGGCGTAAAATCCAAACTGACCAACCAATCGGATAAATTTAGAAAAGCGATGTCCCTCCAAATTAAACTGGTCTAAAAGTCCGCCCCTAAAAACGCCAACAATCAAAACAATGGCTTGCGCCGCCAGGATAATCCCAATACATATAAAAAGCACGGAAAGCAAAACAGGCCCCATAAAATCGAAATAAATGGTAGCCGTTTCCCCTTTTGGTGTGTAGGTGAACACATGGTAAAATGACAGAAAAGCCACCACAATGTAAACCAAACCAGTGGTGAAAAGCCCAAAACGGATTAATTTGGCCCCGTCTTTTTTACCAATATTTTCGGGATCTTTAATACTCGATACAAACATCCAATACGAATAGCACAGCAAACCTGCACCCAATAGCATTAGTAGTACTTGCCCAAAAGGCTGTTCCTTTAAAAATTTAAGTGCTTGATTGGTGCCCGAACTTTCGCCGCCCATATTTAAAGCTGCCAAAAGCGAAAGAATTCCTATGACTAAATAAACAAGTCCTTTGGAAATGAAGCCAATTATAGCAACTGTTTTATACGATTTTTTCACCAAATGCCTATTTGAAATATCCGCATCAAAGGTACTATTAGTGGTGCATATTGTTTAGAAAATTTTGGTGGTGATTAATAGGAAGTTTCAATTATTTAAATGCTATTTAAAAAAGCGACGAGCGACGGGTGAACGAATGACGAAAAAAGAGCTACGAGCGACGAAAGATGAACGTTGGGAGTTGAGTGAGCTGGCTTTTTTTGCTACCTAGACTGCGTTTTGGACAAGCTACTTAACTGAAACCTAAGAAAACGTTATTTTAAAAAAAACCAATTATTCTAAATGTTCAATTAATCTTTCAAAGGCAAGTATATCATGCTCCAGCCCCATCTTTCGGCGAAGGCTTGCTTTTTTGGATTCTACATCGTCATTTGTAATAAACATAATTGAAGAAATTTCCTTGGTTGATAGCTGAAGTTTGAGCATACAGCAAAAGGCAACGTCACTATCAGAAAAATTGGGAAACATCTCCATAAGCAAAACTGCAAAACGCGGATGTACCTCTACAAATTTGCTCTTAAAATATTTCCAATAATTATTTTTGCCCAAAAGATCCTTCAATTTAGCTGCTAGAATTACTGATTCCTCCGGATTTTCTCGTTTGTCAATCAATTCTATCATTCTATTTTGAAGATCGGACATTTCCAAGGAAACCTCTACCAACTCCTTTTCTTTATTTGCAAGGGTTCGTTCCCGCTCAACGAGCAATTCGCCTTCCAAACTATTTTTTTCTTCCAATACTTTTTTGGAATTTTCTAGGTTTGCCACCAATTCATTTTGAAGTCTCAGTTTGTTCTTATAGGCTAAAAAGAGTAATAATCCAATGACAAGAATAAGTATGGAAATAAGAATACTTAGGATTAAAATTCTATCCTTTTTACTGTTGTTTTCCGTTAACAGTTCGTTGTTCTTTTCTAAAACTTGATTCTTTTGGCGTTGCAAGTCATTTTGATATGCTGCTTGCAGCTCTAATGATTTGGCTTGATTTCTGGCGGTGTTGAGTGAGTCTTTCAAAAAATCCATGCGCTCAAATGATGCCAACGAATTTTCCACCATTCCCATTTTACCATAACTGGAAACGGCCTGTTTTAAAAAGGATATTTCGTTGTCGGCATTCATTTTTAAAAGAACTTTTTTATTTGTGGAATTAACACGCGCGATGACTTTTAAAGCCTCATTGTATTGTTTTTGGTCATTTAAAAATTCCAAATATTGAGCGCTTATTTCCATAAATCGCGGTGAATTCAATTTAAACGAACCTTCATAGGCGGCTATAAATTCCTTTTGCGCTAGTTGCTTTCTTCCGGTAGCACTGTAAACCTGTGCAAGTTTTGCCGCGCTCACCCACATTATTTCTATGTTGTTCATGGTCTTTAAACCACTCACCGTTTCTTTTAAAGATTCTTCTGCCTCTTTATAATTTTCTTCCAATTGAATAAGGCAATCGGCATAACTAAGCAAGGTGTAGTAATAATTACTTGATTTATTTTTCGCAAATTCGGGTAAAACTTCCTCATACAAATCCCTGGCAAAAGCATAGTCGGCATTGTTGTAATAAAGATTGGCCAACTTTTGCTTTACCACAGATAGCTCTCTAACATTTCCGGTTTCGTTAAGTATAGCAATAGATTTCTTAAGATATTTTAGTGCATTTTCACTGTCTAACATATAATTATAGTTAGACCCTATTTCACCAAGGGCAATGCCTTCGCCTACTTTATCCCCTGCTTTTTTATAATTTTGAATAGCCTCGTCGAGCGATGCGAGTGACTCTTGATAGCGAGATCCCATTCGGTAATGTATGGCCATATTAAGATACATTCTCGGCATGGGCCAAAGGATAATCCTGCGTATAATCCAAAGCCTTTTTCATGTAAAATTCTGCAGAATCTGGAACAGACAATCTATTGTACATTATTCCAATATTGCTGAAGGTTTTCCCTATGGTAGTGTCGTGTAGCTTTGAAGAATACTCCAAAAGACGGAACATATAGGTTTTTGCAGAATCTGGATAAGACCGGACGCTGTTTTCTATCTGCTCGTTAATTTTATCAATTTCAGGAGTTTGCGATTGTGAACTAAAACAAAGACATAGAAACAAAGCAAGGGAGAGTATTTTTTTCATAAAAAGATTTGGACTATAAATATAGCGGAATTCCTTTAAATATCATCAATCTCACAATCCTAGCTCTGTAATTTAAAGCATTTTAATAGAAGTTTGTAGATTGGATATTCTCACTCAGTTTGAAAAAAGTTTGTAATTTTTTGAGGTAGAATGTTTTAGAAAATTTAAGCATAACTTCTTTAGCCTTAACATACCATGCTACTCAATATTTGGATTATTTCCATTTAAAAGGAAATATTCCACATTATTACAATACTTTCCCTACATTTGTTTTCCCAGAAAAAAATAAATGCATTCACAACTTTTCGCAATAATTGATGTAGAAACCACTGGCGGCGGTATTGCCGGAAATCGTATTACAGAAATCTGTATTGCCCTTTTAAAAGATGGCGAAGTGATTGATAAATTAACCACGCTTGTAAATCCGGAGCGGGAAATTCCACATCATATAACAGCGCTTACGGGAATTGACAACGAAATGGTCGCTAAGGCACCACAATTTTTTGAAGTTGCTGAAAAAATAGAAGAGTTTACAAAAGACGCAATTTTTGTAGCGCACAATGTTAGTTTCGACTATAACGTAATCCGTGGTGAGTTTCGGCTTTTGGGACAGCATTATAATCGCAAGAAATTGTGCACTGTTCGGCTTTCGCGGAAATTGATTCCTGGATTGCTTTCGTATAGTTTGGGCAGGCTTTGTTCCACAATAAATATTCCGCACCTCAACCGTCACCGTGCCGAAGGCGATGTTGATGCAACCACTATTCTATTCCAAAGATTGCTCTCGTTGGATGAAAATTTTGAAACATTCAATTCTTTTTTAAATCCGCGTTCCAAACAGGCTACCCTTCCACCAAATATTCCGGCTGAACAGATAAACGAAATGCCCGAAGAAACCGGAATTTATCTTTTCAAAAATCAAAAGCACCAAGTGATTTATGCCGGAAAGGCGAAAAATATAAAGAAACGTGTACTCTCCCATTTTTACGATAAAAAAACCAAGGAATACCAACTTGGGCAGGAAACGCATTTTATAGATTATGAGCTTACGGGCAACGAATTGCTCGCGCTGCTAGTGGAATCTGAACACATCAGAAAGCATTATCCAAAATTTAACCGAGCGCAGAAATTTCCTGCAACAACCTATCAAATTATAAGTTATGTAAATCAGCGGGGCGTTATTCAACTTGCTTTGGCAAAAACGAAGGTGTTGCACGATTCTGTCAGCACTTTTTATAATAGAACCGAAGCTACCGAAAAGCTTGAAGAAATATGCGAGACTTTTAAATTGTGTCCGCGGTTTTGCACGTTGCAAAGCAATTCTGAAAAATGCTCTCACTACCGCATCAAAAATTGCGAAGGTATCTGTGATGGCAGGGAAGACGTGGATGATTACAACCTAAAAGTACAGGCTGCGATTCAATCTTTGGAAGAAAATAAATCTAGTTTCGCCATTCAAGGAAAGGGAAGAACGCAAGGAGAAATTGCGTTTGCATTGGTAACTAACGGACAATACAAAGGTTTCGGCTTTTTTGACAGAAGTGAAGCCATTTGCAATATCGAGGATTATGAACCTTTTTTGAAACTTCAACAAGCAAGTTACCACACCCACGCCATTATCAGAAGCCATCTAAAAATCAATGGAGCAAAAAATGTAGTTTATTTTGAAGAACCGCTTCGACTTGCAAACCACAGAATTAAAGCGATTAAAGCGAAATCAGCCAAAATTTATGCTGATACTATTTTTTCAGAATGGGAAAATCTAAATAATTGAGATTTTTAGTTTTGAAAAAGTGCGTTTAATTTTGAGAAAGCAATCTCATCAAAACTTGTAATTACCCTATCCGCTTTGCTATAATCCTGATTGGTTGAATGCGGACTTTTAAAACCTACGCAGAAAATATTCGCAGATTTTGCAGCTTCAATTCCGTTGGTGGAATCTTCAATAACCATACAATTATTGGGGTGTTCCTCGGCAAGTCCAGCCGCTTTAAGAAAAATTTCTGGATGTGGTTTCGATGCTTTTAAATCGGCTCCGCTTATTTTTGCCTTAAAATATTGGTTTAAATCAAAGCGGTCAAAAATGCGGTTTATGTTTGGCATTGATGCCGAAGAAGCCAAAACCAAAGTTAATCCGTTACGGTGATAATCTTGAATAAGTTCTCGCACACCTTCCAAAAGATCGAGATCTAAATCATTTTCAAAAAGATATTTAAAGTGTTTTCGTTTTAAGGAAACTAAAAATACTGGTGTTTCCGATAATTCAAAATGCTCGCAAAGAGTTCTGCAAATCGGTAATGTAGCTTGGCCGGTAAAGGAATTGTACATCGCTTCATTCACATCTATATTTACGTCATCAAACATTTTGAAATAGGCTTTGCGGTGCAACGGTTCGGTGTCCACAATCACTCCATCCATATCAAAAAGTACTGCTTTTAGCATTTTTTATTTTTTTGCGAAGGTACTATAGATTGTTGGAATATTAGATTATTGGATTATTGGATTTTGCCCTTCGACTGCGCTCAGGGTGACATTTTTATTCTTTGGCGCGCTGATATTGCAGGGGCGATTCCATGTCAACATTCAATTCTTTTGCAGCGTGCAAGGCGAAATAAGGCTGTCTTAAACTTTCGCGGGCGTAAAGAATTAGGTCGGCTTTACCATCTCTTAAAATTTCTTCAGATTGTTCGGCGGTTGTGATTTGCCCAACAGCTCCCGTTAAAATGTTTGCTTCTTTTTTAATAGTTTCAGCAAATCCAGTTTGATAACCCGGCTCACTTGGTATTGTTGCGTGTGGCACATTTCCGCCAGAGGAAGTATCAATTAAATCTACCCCCAACTCTTTTAACTTAAGAGAAAGTTTTACGGAATCTTCAATTGTCCATCCGCCTTCAGTCCAATCAGTTGCCGAAATACGAACAAACAATGGCTTTTCTTCGGGCCATTCTTTGCGTACAACTTCTGTAACTTCCAACAAAAACCGAATTCTATTTTCAAAACTGCCGCCGAATTCATCTGTGCGTTCATTTGCCAAAGGCGAATAGAATTGATGGAATAAATAGCCGTGCGCAGCGTGTATTTCAAGCACATCATAGCCTGCTTTTATTGAGCGAATTGTGGCTTCGGCGTAATCTTTTTTTACTTTTTCAATTGCTGCGGAATCCATTGAAACTGGAGCAGGTTCCCCTTCCCGAAATGGCAATGCTGAAGCGGAAACCGTCTGCCAACCGTTTTCAAGTTCGGGCGCAATTTTTCTAGCGCCGTCTTTTGGCAATTGATAACTGGCTTTTCTACCTGCGTGCGCTAATTGAATTCCAATCAATGCATTTTGTGAATGCACGAAATCTACTATTTGTTTCGATTTTTCAATATGCTCGTCTTTCCAAATTCCCATATCGCCGTGGGTAATTCTGCCCTCGGGAGAAACGGCGGTTGCCTCTTGAATTATTAATGCCGAACCGCCAACAGCACGACTTCCCAAATGGACGAGATGAAAATCGTTTGCAAAACCGTCTTTACTGTTATACATGCACATAGGTGAAACGACCATTCGGTTTTTGAAGGTTGTGTTTTTAATTTTTAATGGAGAAAAAAGAATACTCATTTTAGTTGTTTGTTGATAGATGATAGTTGATAATCTATAAAAATTTGAAAAAACTGTAGGGTTTACGTTTTTTTAAATAGAGTTGGTCGCATTCATTTGTGTATGCTTCCCTTTCAAAGGAAATATTTCTGTACGCTTTATGACGATCTTGAAATTGAATCAATCGAATTAAAAACTCAAGTGCATACCATATATAGAAAAAAACGATCAGTAACTCTGACTGTTGCCGTAAATGAATGCGTTCGTGATTTAAGAAAACAGCATCTTCCTTTTGGTAGTGATGCTTCAATACCACAAACGGCGAAGTGGCCATTCCGTTGAAGTTTTTTCGAAGTAGTTTTGGGCGGACTAGTAAAATCAAGTTTTTAATTTAGGTTTCTGGTTTCTGGTTTCTGGTTTCAAATTACATATTATAAAAACTTAATTGTTATAATCACCAAATTTCTTTTCATTTTTAGCTTTAGGCTAACACTTAAATTAATTCAAATTTCTTGCCATCATTGGTTTTGGCAGTTGTTTTTAATATAAAAAAACTCCCGAAACACAAGCTCCGGAAGTTTTCATTTTTAGTAAACCTAAAAACTATTCCTTTATAATTTTCTTTGTAATAGATCCTCTTTCTGTTTCCAATTTTAAAAGATACATTCCCTTTTCAAGAAACTCTATATTCATTTCGCCATTAGAAAGTATTGCTCCTGTTTCTTTCCCAACATATCGAAAAGCTGTGCATTTTTAAATTCCAAACCGTTTGGATTATCAATTTGAATTCTTCTAGATGCTGGGTTTGGATAAACACTAATTGTTTCCAGATTGTTTTCATTCACTCCAAGAACATTGCCAGCAATGGCAAACAAACTATATTTTCTGAAACCACCAAAACCCAGTTCGGTAAGCTGCGCTGTACCCAAATCAACGGTATGGAATACAGACCAAATAACCCCATCCCTATATTGCAACACGGCATACATAGTATTGTTGCTGTGATCTATTGAAAGTCCACTTCGCACTGGGTACATCCCTCCAGGATACATATTGCCCACACTCGTGCCTACACCAGTTGCTATATCAATCGTAAAAAGATCGCCAGAAACGGCATCTGCCACATATACAGTACCATTGTTGTCAATTTCCATTGCTACTCCGTTTGCAATTCCCGTACCAGTGCCTATTTCGGTGAGTACACCAGTGGCAATATTTAACGAATAAAAATGGGAGCCATTTTCGCTATTAGGGTTATGACTTAAAGCATAAAAAGTATTATTTGTATGGTTGTAAGACAATTGGGACAGAAACTGGCCAGAAACGTTCCCTGAAATTGTGGCAGCATAAGCTACGGATCCAGTATTTAAATCAACAATACCTAGAACGTAATCGGGAGCTTGATAAACAAAAGTATATAAATCACCATCAGCATTAAAATCGCCTCCCAACATAGTAAAAGCATTGCCAGTTATTACAGTGCCAAGTGGAAAATAATCCCCGTCAAGGGGAATTGTACCAAACTGCCCGGGATTGGTAAAAGTTTCCATAACGTAAACATCGGTTGCGGCTTTTCCGAAAATATTGTTTAAATCCTGAGCTTTTATGGAATTTAAAATAAATGAACTCAGAACGAAAAGAAAGATAGATTTTTTCATGATTTATGGTTTTTATAGGATTATAAAAACTAATCGATGTTAGGTTTAAAATGTCATCATGAAAAAAAGATTTTTATGTAGAAATAAAGCAATAAAATATTTTTTATCTTCAAATATATTAGATTATCCCGCCAATTCAACCAACTTTACAAGCGTGCGATAGTTGCGAGTAGTGGCCGCAACCATTAATTTTTTCTCGAAGAAGTTTATATTTAGTTTTTCATTACCATGGCCTTTGCTATAATTAATATAAACGCATTCGGGACTCAGCACAAATTCTTCGTTCGGATAACTAATTTCAGCCAATGCTTCCATAAGTTCCTTTTTTGGCTGTTTGGCGAGTAGCATAAAATAGGATGCTAATTTCTTCTCCTCATCAAAAGGGCAGTTCTCTAAAATTTTGGAAACCTCATCTGCCGTTTTCACAAGTACCGAACTTCCCAACCAAAACGGGTTTCAATTTCTTTAGAAATTATTTCTGCCAATCCATCTCTTTGCTCCGCTGAAAAAACAACATTCCCGCTTTTGTATATATGTAGCCACATTATGAAAACCTAGATTTTCCATCATTAGCTTTAAATCGGCCATTTTTAGCTTTTTGTGCCCACCAACGTTAATGCCACGTAAAAAAGCTATGTAAGTTTTCATACTTATTTTGATATATTCTGAGCAATAATATATCCCCGGTCCAAGCATTTTGAAAATTAAAACCACCTGTAATGGCATCAATATCGAGCACTTCGCCAGCAAAATAGAGATTTTTACAGATTCTACTTTCAAAGGTTTTAAAATTTACTTCCTTTAAATCAACACCGCCAGCCGTTACAAACTCTTCCTTAAAAGTGTTTTTTCCCGTTACTTCAAAAATTCCCGCCGTCAGTTGGTTTGCAATATTCTGTAAATTTTCCCGTGTCGCTTCCGCCCAAGTTAGGGTTTCTGAAATTCGAGCGGCTTTTCCAATACTTTGCCAAAGGCGTTTTGGCAAATCAAACTGTGCATATTTCAGGATCGTTTGTTTTCCCTGTAAACTCTTCAATTCCTTTAAAGAATCTAATGCTTCCTCTTCGGAAAGCGTATGCAGCCAATTAACCTGAATAGTGAAATGATATTTTAAAGGCTCCAAAACACGTGCGCCCCAAGCTGAAAGTTTTAAAATAGCCGGACCACTCATTCCCCAATGCGTTATCAATAGCGGCCCACTGCTTTCCAACAACGATTTTCCATTTTTGCCCAACACTTTTACCGAAGCGTTTGTGCTTAAGCCGGGCAAATCCATAATTCGCGAATCTTTTATGTTGAAAGTAAACAACGACGGAACAGCCTGAACTATAGTATGTCCGAAACTTTCCAATACTTGCCAGATTTTTGGATTGCTGCCCGTGGCGATTACGATTTTTGCCGCGGAAAAAGTATCTTTAGTTGTATTTACAGTGA
Source organism: uncultured Flavobacteriaceae bacterium (assembly GCA_963716065.1). Classification (GTDB taxonomy): domain Bacteria; phylum Bacteroidota; class Bacteroidia; order Flavobacteriales; family Flavobacteriaceae; genus Aequorivita. Next base: position 2,549,660 of record OY970287.1, on the reverse strand, counting down.
AATGATTTTCAACTTTCTGAATTTCTTTTACTGATTGATTTAGAAGTATTTCTACGCCAAATCTTTTCGCTTCAGAAAGAAAACAGTCTATAATAGTTTGCGAAGAATCCGAAACCGGAAACATTCTGCCGTCTTCTTCAATTTTCAGTTCTACTCCCCTTTTTTCAAACCATTCAATAGTATCTCCGGTCATAAAAGTGTGAAAACGGCCATCTAAAAGTTCCTTTTCACCCCTCGGATAATTCTGCGAAAGTTCCTTCGGAATAAACTCAGCGTGGGTAACATTGCACCTTCCTCCGCCCGAGACTTTTACTTTCGTGAGCACTTCCTTTCCGCGTTCGAGAATTATAATTTTAAGTTTGGGATTTTTTTCCGCAGTATTTATTGCCGTAAAAAATCCCGCAGCGCCACCGCCGATTATTATAACATCTGCCTTTTTCAAATAAGTACTTTTTCTTTTGCAAAAGATTCGCAGAGAGCGATGGTTTCTTTTACATCTTCAAGCGTGGTGCGTGGATTTATTAAACACATTCGCAAAACCACTTGTCCGTTAAGCACTGTCGTTACAAGCAAAGCCTGTTTTGAATCCACAACGTTTTGTGAAATTTTTTGGTTCAACGCATCCAATTCTTTCTCGGAAAGTTTATTGCCAATCGGGTTGTATCTAAAGTTTATAACCGCCAAGGTTGCTGGCGAAATCACTTCCCAATCAGCACTTTTCCGCAGTAAACTTTCGGTGGCTTCCGCTAACTTTATGTTATAAGTAATCGCTTTTCGGAACTCGCCCATTCCAAATGTTTTTACCGACATATAAAACTTCAATGCGCGGAAACGTCGTGTAAGTTCAATACCGTGATCGTAAAAATTTATTTCAGAAGTATTGCCTTCAATATCGCGAAGATATTCAGGTTTTTCAGTGAAAGTTCCCTTCAGCCATTTGTGGTTTTTTATTAAAAGACAACCAATTTCATAAGGTTGAAAAAACCATTTGTGAGGATCAACCGTTAGCGAATCGGCTTTTTCAATTCCTTTTAAAAGTTGTTTTCCATTTTCGGAAAGAATTGCAAATCCGCCGTAAGCGCCGTCAATATGAAACCAAATATCTTCCTTTTTACAGATTTTAGCAATATCGGAAAGCGGATCAACCGTTCCCGTATTTGTGGTTCCCGCGGTTGCAATTAGGCAAAACGGCTGCAAACCTTCGAGTCTATCTTTGGCAATTGCGTTCTTTAATTTATTCAGTGAAAATTTAAACTCGCCGTCGGTTGGAATTATTCGAATCTGCTCTTTTCTAAAGCCGAGCACGCGAATTGCCTTTATATTTGACGAGTGCGCTTGTTCTGAAAGATAGATCACTGCTTTACTGAAATCATCGCCACATTTTATGGAACGTGCCGTTACTAAAGCCGTTAAATTAGCCATAGAACCACCGCTTGTGAAAATTCCGCCACCTTTTTTCTGTGGAAAACCGAACATTTTCAACAGCCAATTCATAGTAACAATCTCCATTTCAGCTGCAGCAGGCGAAGCCGCCCAACCGCCAGAAAATATATTGAAACCAGATGCCAAACTATCTGCCATCGCGCTAATATAGTTATTTGGTCCAGGAACGAAGGAGTATGATTTGGGATGTGAAACAATATTGCTTTTGGTCATCACTTCTTCCAGAACAAAATTTAAAACCTTTCTTGCATCACTGGGTTTTTCTGGGGCGTCTTCAAGAAACAAGTCCTCCATTTCTTCTCTCAATCCCGAAACTACGGGTAGCTTTTCATTCTGCGTTGCAAAATGTTCTACAATAGCGTCAACCACCTCATAACCATAGGTTTTCATTTCTTCATGGCTCAACTCTAAAGTTGCTTTATTCTGAATTTTCACGTTTTTTAAGTTTATTTTTTAAAGTGCAAAATTAAGGTTTTAAGAAGGGAATTTTGTGGTTTTCAAACAATAAAAACCAAGAAAAAACCTCAAAAGTCTTAAAGTCCTGTGAGGTTTAGATATCGAAATGTTTATAGTTTTTTTGATTATTTCACAATCAATTTCTTTATAACAGTTTGTGCATCGTTGCCAAAATTCACAAAATACATTCCGCTCGGAAGGTTTATTTCTACAGTATTTGTTCCTTCAGAAATGGTTTGTGTCTTCAAAAGATTTCCCGCCACACCAAATATTTTCATTTCATAAAAACCAAATTGATTGTTGAAGTTTATTTCTCCATTTGTTGGGTTCGGATAAAAACTGAAGTTTTGAACAGAAATATCGTCAACCCCTAAATTATTACAGAGAAAAGGATCAAAGCTCACCTCGCCCAAAGTATTGTCGTCAACACTATGAAAAATAACATCTTCTACTTGTTCGGGAGTGCTTTGTTGACCCTCAATCCAGCAATTGTCTATGGCTGTTACAGGTTTGTCGGTATTATTAAACAGTGCATAAATTTCACCATTGTTTCCATTTTCAGAAAACACATTTAATCCCGGAATAGAAATACCATCCCCAAGGTTTATTGCAGCTTGGTCTTGCAGGGTAATGCCCCAAAGGTTTCGGCGAATTTCGTTGCCACTTACTATTACTTCACTTATGGCAGAAGCGGCAACCAAATTAATTCCACTACCTCCCAATGCTGGATCGTTTTGAATGTTATTATCTTCAATAATATTAGTGCTAATTAATGCAGAGTTTATAGGGCCCAAAATAGTTATGCCGTATCTGTTATTGCGTATTATGTTGTTTTCAATATCAACGTTTATAGGGCCGCCCACAAAATTTGCCACAGCAATACCGCCAACTTCAGTTAAATTTGGATCGCCAATTATTGTATTTTGAATAATCTCCAACTGTTCAGTTGCCATTGTTGTTCCCATATTTATTTGTGGACGGTTGCTGTTTGATTGATTGTTTGCTTCAATCATATTATTGAAAATATAAGCTGAAACTTCTGAATTTGCTGCCGAACCAATCGCAGGGTTTTCATTAAAGGAAATTATATTGTTAGTAATCTGCGGCATCCCGCGCGAAAGCTGAATAACAGCAATTGTAGTTGCTCCCGAAACATTATTGGTAATTATACAATTGTCAATTGAAAAAGTTTCAGTCAAAACCCGAAGTCCGCCGCCGTATTCAATGATTGCATTATTGATATTTATCTCTGAAAATTCCTCAAAACGAAAACCTTCATAAGGCTGGTTTTCGTCTAAAGCAGTAATTGTTACAGCGTCTGAATCTACCGTAAATGCACCAAAAACGGTTATTAATTTTGCGGCATCAATGGAAAGTGTTAAGTCTGAATTTATAATTACCGCATCGTTTGCGGCAATTGTAAGATTTCCCAAAAGGGTATATTCATCTCCAGAAATTGTAATGGTTGTTGGGCTTGCGGCCGCAATGTCGTCTAGCGTCCAAGTCACGCCTGTATTTGGGGTTGTGTAATCCTGTGCAATCGAAAAGGCAATGACAAAAAGGATAAAAAAAGTGTTGAGGAAAAATTTTTTCATTATTTGTGTTTTTGGTTTGAAGCCGTAAAAATAGGAATATGTGTTTTGGCAAAAAAGCTAATTATTGATTTTCGCATTTTGAAAAAGTTTAACTTTGAAAAATGATTCTATATATCCTGATAATTTTCTTTATCATCAGTCCTTTTTTCCCCGCGACCGGAAACCCACATTGGTTTTTTAGAACTGCCGATTTTGTAAGGCTTCAATCTTTGGTTATTCAATTGGTTCTTCTTTTGCTATTAATTTATTTTGAAGAAAATTTTACGATTTTCAGTTGGATTTTATTGGGTGCATTAGTTGTAACCATGGCATATCAATTATTTAAAGTATTTCCATACAGTTCACTTTTTCCAAGAAGAAGATCGCACGCTGAAAGCGATGGGCAGGTTTCAATATTAGCAGGAAATGTTTTGCAGACCAATTCGTGTTTTCCAGATTTTTTGAATGAAGTAAAACGCTTTAACCCAGATTTGGTGCTCACGATGGAATCAAACAAAGACTGGGAAAATTGCCTTTCAGAAATTGAAGAAGACTACCCACATACCGTAAAGGTTCCTTTGGAAAATTTTTATGGAATGCATGTTTATTCAAAAAAGGAACTCGCAAATGTTGAAGTGGAATACCAAATTGAAGACGACAAACCTTCCATATTTTTTGATTTTCCAATTTCAGGAGATCAGTCAATTTTCTTTTGCTGCTTGCACCCAGCTCCCCCCAGCCCAACCGAAAATGAAACCTCAAAAGAACGTGATGCAGAATTGATGCTCACTGGGAAAAAAATACGAAATGAAGATAAACCAACAGTTGTTTGTGGCGATATGAATGATGTAGTTTGGAGCCGAACCACGCGCCTTTTCAAAAAAATGACTGGAATGATTGACCCGCGCGTAGGCCGTGGATTTTTCTCAACATTTCATGCAGGTTATTTCTTTTTGCGTTTTCCGTTAGACCATTTATTTCATACTCGCGATTTATATGTTGGAAAAATGGTTCGTTCCAAGAATTTTGGAAGTGACCATTTTGCGATGTATTATGAAATACATCATAAAAAAAAAGTCCAAACTCCAAAGAATCCTAAATTAAACGGGGAAGAAAAAGAGGAAATCGCAGAGTTGATTGAAGATGGAAAAAATAATCAATAAAAAAAGCCCTTCATTTCTGAAGAGCTTTTACGAGCCCGCACTGAGCGGAGTCGAAGTGTACGGGCTTCGGCTGGGCTCAGGGTAAACTCTAAGATTCGAAACTTTATTGAAATATTAGAAAAATGTTATATTTGAATTTCTCTCTAGATAATCCATCATTAATCTAAAAACATTTCAAATGAAAAAAATTATTTTAATGTTTGCAGTATTATTTTCAAGTATTGTTTCATCACAAAACATACCTCAATTAAAATTAACTCCTACTTGGTAAACTAAACATTCAAAATTGAATGTTGTACCTATGTTGTACCTGATTTGGCTTTCGTACGCAAAACAGGTCAATTATGTCATCAAACGCTAAAATAGTTCTTCGCAAAAAGCCCAATAAAGAAGGCTTGTATCCTCTTGCAATACGTATCACAAAAAATCGTCGCTCGACATACCAATATATAGGTCACTATATTGAATTGGAAGATTGGGATGAAAAGAATATTCGGGTTAAGAAATCACACACAAATTTCAAAAATTTGAACAATTTGTTATCCTCGAAACTTTCTGAATTAAACAATGCTCTTATTACGCTTCAATCTGAACATAAAGATGCCTCTGCCAATCAAATTAAGAAAGAAATATATTCCTCCAGTATCAATGCTACATTTTTTGAATTAGCACAAGAGCATCTTGACGATTTAGAAAATACAGAAAAGCTAAATCGTTTATCTACTGATAAAGCGTGGTTAAGCTTTATTATAAAATATCACAAATCAAAACAATTGTCTTTTCAAGAAATTGATGAACGTTTTCTTAAAAAACTGATGTTAACTTTAAAAGTTAAGTACTCCCTATCTGAAACCTCAATAATGAACATTTTGGTATTTATAAGACTATTATTTAATAGAGCAATCAAATACAAAATTGTAAGCAGAGAATTATATCCCTTCGGTGGCGATAAAATCAAAATCAAATTTCCTGAAACTACCAAAGTAGGACTAAATATTTTAGAGATTCAAAAAATTGAAAATTTAATAAACCTCAAACCTTCTGAAATACATACAAGAAATGTCTGGCTTTTTAGTTTCAATTTTGCCGGTATGCGGGTTTCTGATGTGTTACGAACCAAATGGTCGGATATTTATGATAACAGGCTGCATTATAGAATGCATAAAAACGCAAAGCTTCTATCATTGAAAATTCCTGAAAAAGTATTAAAGATTTTAGACCAATATAAAGATGATAAAAGAAGTGATGACGATTTTGTTTTCCCTGAATTGAAAAAAGCCAACCTCGATAATGCAAAAGATATTTATAACAAGAGGAAAACAGCTACTAAAAAATTTAATGACAATTTGAAATCAATATCTAAAAAAGCCAAAATCAATAAGCATATAACGATGCATATAGCGCGCCATAGCTTCGGGAATATCGCTGGGGATGCAATACATCCATTAATGCTTCAAAAATTATATCGTCATAGCGATTTGAAAACTACATTGAACTATCAGGCAAACTTTATCCATAAAGAAGCAGATGATGCTTTAGATAGTGTAGTCAATTTTTGAGTATTCAAAAATTTTTAAAGAGTTATTACATTGAAATTAGTAGTCCATATAGCAAGAATTAGGTTGTGGTTCACTCCCACTTCATTTTCTGCAATCGCACAGCGTTCAAAATAGCCAACAAAGCAACACCAACATCTGCAAAAACAGCTTCCCACATTGTTGCCAGACCACCTGCACCTAAAATTAAAACCACAGCTTTCACACCAAATGCCAAACCTATATTTTGCCATACGATTTTTCGAGTTGAACGGCCTATTTTAATGGCTCTTGCAATTTTACTTGGTTGGTCTGTTTGAATAATGACATCTGCGGTTTCAATGGCCACATCGCTACCTAAACCGCCCATTGCAATACCAACATCGCTTGCTACCAAGACTGGTGCATCGTTGATGCCATCGCCAATAAAAACCACTTTATTGTCGGTTTCAGTTAGTATATTTCTTTTTTCATCACTTTTAAAATGAGATAGATAATTGTACTTCCTATTGCAGCATAAAACCAAAAATCAAAATCAATATGCAATGTTTTTGTTACTACCTGTGAACCAGCCCAATCAAATAACCAGAAAAGCAGGAAGATAGCTGCAAGTCCATTTTTTTCCTTTTTCAAGACCTCCCTACCACTGAAATTGTAACACCATTTTTAAAATTTATAAGTAAATCCTACCCTATATTCATTATTGGCGGTTACAAATGATAAATCAAAGTGATCTTTTTGATAAGGCGTTGTAAAGAGGTAAGTACTCGCAATTCCTGTCACAGCACCTCCTAATATGTCAAACCAGTCGTGCCTGTCATTTATTCCTTCTACACGGCTATATGCCACAAAACCTGCAAGGGCATACGCTGGTATGCCATACTCCCATCCATATCTTCTTTGTATAAATGAAGCACCCTGAAAAGCAAACGACGTATGTCCTGAAGGAAAGGCGTGTCCATCTGTAGCGCCATCTGGTCGATCTTTATTTATTGCATATTTAAGTATGTATGTAGCACCCAAATTTGCGCTAAAACCTTTTAAGTATTGCCAGCCGCCTTCTTTATCACCATTAGCAAGGATTAGGGCTATGGAAGCTGCCATAGGCATAAATTGTCCTATATCTCCTGCTTTTTCTATAGTCGTTTCCATTTTTATTTCAGCGGGCGAGTCTATATCCTCTTGGGCATTTACTATGGATGTAAATATCAATAGAGCCAACAACATTTTTGGGAATATGGATATATTCATTTTGCTAAAATTTATATTTAAAACCTACCAAATGATTTCCTTCAAAATTACTGTATGTCAACTCCATATGTTCTTGCTGATACTCTGTGGTAAACAATAAATTACTACCCAAACCTATTGCTGCGCCAGCAATTACATCAAGTATATCGTGCTTTTTGGAATTTATCCTACTTGCTGCGGTAAAACCTGCCAGTGCATAGGAGGGTAGTGCATATTCAAGGCCATAGCGCCTGTGTACATACCCAGCACTATGAAACACCGTAGAAGTATGCCCAGAAGGAAATGCATTGTCATTACTCATATCTGGTCTTTGCTTGTTTATGCTATACTTTAATCCATAAGTAACTCCTACGGTAAGTAATAAACCTTTCGTGAATTGCCACGCACCTTTTTCATCACCAATGATAAAGCTTGTTCCCAAAGTGGCAGTTGGCAACGCAAAAAGAATGACATCACCTATTATTTGGGTTGTTCCAACCTGTGGCTTTGTTTCACTTGTGTCTTGCGCGAATGTGTACTCGGAAAAGAGTAAAGATAAAACGATTGTAACTGTGACAATCGATGACTTAAAATTTTGCAAATAGATATACATTCAGTTAGTTAAAATTGATTAAGTAAATGTTTACCTATAAACAGCTCTATTTTAGATTGTATCAAATATGTGAATACAATCTTTTTGAATTTTAAAGAGAATCTAAAGAAAATCTAAAGGAGGATATATCAACTTTATGAAAAGGAATTTAATTCTTTAAATAGGAAAAATTTATGCTCATATCCCAACACATTTTTTATTAAGACCTTTTAAAAAATAGTGAGTTCAAGTAATTATTTCAAATTTAATGCTGACCAATGGATTTTTTTCAACTTCATATTTTCTTAAGAATTGTATTGTAAAATGCAGGATTATTAGAATAAAATATCCTTCAAATTTTAGGAATGATCGAAAGCACTGATAAAAAAACATTACAAGAGAAAGTATTTAGATTGGATATAGTTGTAGCAAGTAATTTAAAGAAGGTGGGGTCACGATCATTATATCTTCCCATTATAATCTTGATTGCATTTATAGTATATTTTTCTTTACAATCTGGGAGTAGTTTTACGGATAATTACATTAACTGTCAAAAAGATTTATTTTTCTTTATCAATAATAATTTAGCGAGATATTCCTATTTACAAAATAATTTTACGCAACTAGGCGATGCAATTATAATATTTCCATTTGTTTTCTTCCTTCTCTTTCTTGCGCCCAAGTTTTGGGAGGTGCTTATTACCTCTTCAATATTTAATTTGATATTCTCTGCTGTTCTTAAACGAATTTTTGCGATTCCTAGACCAGCTGCTATGTGGGATATAGAAACTTTTACCATTGTAGGAAGACCAAATATTTTGCACACCTCACTACCTTCTGGACACTCAATGACCGCATTTATGGTAATTACTGTAGTATTATATGCCTTTATGCCAAAAAAAATGGCATATAAAGTTATATGGTCTATAGGTATTCTCTCAATAGGTTTTATTATTGCATTATCAAGAGTTGCAATAGGAGCGCATTACCCTTTTGATGTTATAATAGGAAGCATTTTAGGTTTTATTATAGCGATAATTGCTATAAGATTAAATAGTAATTATAGTTGGTTACACTGGATGAAATATAAAAGATTTTATCCTGTAATTATGTTAATTTTGCTAATCTGGACATATTTAATTTCTTTAAAAATCTATAAACATAATTGGGAAATATTCTATATTTCATTAATTGCAACACTCGTTACTTTCGTTATAATTTTAAGAAAATATGTCAAAAAATATTAAGCTAAGTTATTATGCTTTACTAATTAGTCTTGTTAATCTTCTACTTTATCAATATCCCTTTTTCAAATTTGTTTTAAAAAGTATTGATGTTGGAAGTTTTAATGGTGCCATTCTTATTCTCAGTCTAATAGTCGCAGCATTGTTATTAAATGCTTTCGTTTTTTATATAGGCCTATTTTTTCTGCGTTTAGTGGGAAAATGGCTATTGGTTTTCTTTTTTAACGTGAGTGCCATTGCGGTTTACTTTATTAATTCTTATGGAGTAATTATAGACAGGACAATGATTGGTAATGTACTTAATACTAATTATGAAGAGTCTAATAGCTTCTTGTCTTTGGGCTTAATTGTTTATATTTTCTTGTTAGGGATACTGCCCAGTATTTTACTTTTTAAGTTTAAGGTTGTCCGTCCGAAACTTAAAAGATTTTCGATACACGTATTTTTAACATTATTACTTCTAATAACTATTGTCTTTGCAAACTCTGCTAACTGGCTATGGATTGATAAAAATTCTAAAACTTTAGGAGGATTAGTTATGCCGTGGTCTTATGTAATTAATACTGTAAGGTTATATAACCATAAAAATAAAAAGAATGAAAAACAAATTCTGCTACCAGACGCCACTGTAAAAGATGCTAAAAAATCTGTGGCTGTACTTGTAATAGGAGAATCTGCCAGAAGTAGTAATTTCTCTTTGTACGGTTACAAAAGAGAAACTAATCCATTACTGTCTAAACTTGAAAATGTACATCACTTTAAAGCTGAATCGTGCGCTACCTATACGACGGCTGGGTTAAAGTGTATTTTAGAATATAAAAATACGAGCAAACTTTATGAAATATTGCCCAATTATTTGGAAAGAAATGGTATTGATGTAATTTGGAAAACGACAAACTGGGGCGAACCCACGGTAAATGTCAAAAATTTTCAAAACAAGGAAACTTTGAGAAATAATTGTGAAGGAACTAATTGTGAATATGATGAAATATTGCTCCAAGGCTTAAGGGAGCAAATATTAAATAGTGGGAAAAATAAAATTTTAGTTGTCCTTCATACCAGTACTAGTCACGGCCGACTTATTATAAAAAATATCCCCAGGAATTTGAAAAATTCTCCCCAGTTTGTAAAAGTGTGGAATTGGCGAATTGTACAAATCAAGAACTTATAAATGCGTATGACAATACCATTTTATATACAGATTATATACTAGCTACTTTAATAGATGAATTAAAATCCTTGGAAACCTATGACTCTTCAATGATTTTTATTTCGGATCACGGCGAATCGTTAGGGGAGAGTAACCTGTATATGCACGGGATTCCTGCAAGTCTGGCTCCAAAAGAACAATTAGATATTCCGTTCATTGTTTGGCAATCTGGAAATTCTATAAAAATTAAAGAAAATCAGGAACATTCACAGCATAATGTGTTTCATAGTGTTCTCGATTTTTTAGCGATAGATAGCCCCATCTATGATTTTTCAATGAGTATTTATGAGTAATAATTCGATTATCTGTAATTCAATATGTTTTTGGGCAATGGTAGAATAATTTATTGTATAGGTTGGTCAAATGTTCAAAATGTTGAAATATGTATCTTAAACTAAAATGCCCAAATCTGGCACAGACCTGGGCATTTTCAAACTAACCAACCAATCAATCAATTATGAAAACTTAACACTTAATCTTCATCATTTTCGCTTTCTTCTTCAGATTGCTTTTTAATGACCTTTCCGTTACTGTCAATAGTCACTTCCATTTCACTTTTACCTTTCTCAATTTCAAATTCATAGACAGTACCTTCGGCAGTTTCCGAGATTTCAGCCTCTTCTATTTCATAACCTGGGAAATTTGATTTTAGAGAAGTCAATACCGCTTGTGGTATTTCAAATTCCTTAATCTCGTGTTCGGTTTCCTTCCAAGTGCCATCTTGCAAGAAATTGGCGGAATACTCTACCTTGTTTAATTTAAATTCAGCTTCCCATTCTTTGTCATTCTCTTTTTCCCAATCTACTTTCTTTGCGGTTGGGAATTTTTTTGCAAAGGCATCCTTTACTGCTTGTGGCACTTTATCCTTTGTGGTAAATGCTACGGCAGCCAGAGCAGCAAATACTAATGCTATTCCTATTATTGCTCTTTTCATAATACTTATATTTTAAAGTTATGGTATAAAAGTAACGTTCGATTCTAAAGAGAGTTTTAAGGGAATCTAAAGTTCTAAATGACTAATTTTTTTGTTGTGCTGTTGGTGTGAAATATAAATTAGGACTGAAATAAGAACGATGGAAACGATAGATGCTGGTAAAGTCCCTAAGTCCAACCCACCTTTATCCAAAGGTTTGGTAAGGAAATCGCCAAAAGTAGCGCCAAAAGGTCTCGTGAAAACAAAGGCAATCCAGAACAATAAAATCTGATTAAGCTTTGTAAAGTAGTGTAAAAGGATTACCAAGGCAATAATAGATGCCGTTACAAGCGCGCCTTGTAAATAACTTAATCCAGCCACATCGCCCAAATAGTCGCCAAAAGCTGTTCCCAAACTATTAGAAAATAAAACAGCGGCCAAAAGAACAATTCTTTATTCTTTTCAAAAATGGGATAGACTTGAAGGTTCTTAAATTTGAAATGCCACAATGTCAATGTTGCTGCCAGCCCTATTACCAGAATCAAACTACCATAAGTATAGCCTAACCCTAAACTTCTATCCATAAAGTCTGAAATCTCTGTACCCAAAGTAGTTGTAGCGATAATGACCAACCAAAAATAAAGCGGCACATATTTTTTTGCGTACAACTGTATGCTCAATACGATTGCGAAAAATGCAAGGGTTATCAAGATACCAACAGTATATCCCAGACCTAAAGTTTGTGCAATAAAATCGCCCAGAGTTTCGCCAAGGGTAGTAGCAATAATTTTCATTATCCAGAAAAGTGAAGTAATTTCTGCGACTTTGTTCAGCGTGATTTTTTCCATTTTGAATGTTCGTTTAAATAATGGAATAAATGTATTTTAAGATTCTAAGGAAACTTTAAAGTTTTGATAGCTTGTGATTTGTGCCTGACAAAGGAAGGATGATTTACAGTATGCTACTTAGACTATGCATAAGGATTATCCTTCCTTTTCAGGGCTTTCATTCAGGTATCGCACCTTAAATAATGGCTAAATCAAATAAAGATTGTCTTACCTAAAAAGTAATTTTTGCCATAAGCCCTGAATTCGTGCGTAGTGAAATTAAGTTTAAATATATGTTGGTATTCTTAAGGAATTTTAAAGTTTGAAACTTCAATCATTCTTCTTTTCAATTCTGCCCCATTTCAAATAAATAGCTGGCATAAACAACAGATTTAATAATGTGGATGTTAAGATGCCACCCAAAATAACTACCGCCATTGGAAATTCTATTTCTTGGCCAGATTTATTTCCAGTTAGGATGATTGGCATTAATGCTAATGCGGTTGTCAAAGCGGTCATCGTAATTGGGACGATACGTTCTTTGGCACCACGAATAATGAGTTCTTTGCCAAAAGTCATATTTTCTTCCACTTCAAGATGTTTGTAATGACTCAACAACATAATTGTATTTCTTGCAGCAATTCCCAGAACGGTAACAAAACCTACAATGGAACCTAATGAAAGTACACCACCTGTTAATAATACTGCAACAGCACAACCCGTAAGCGCAAATATGAGACTTGCCATTACCAAGCCTGATAAACGGAACGATTTAAAATCTGCATACAGAACAAAGAACACACCTATTAAGGATAATAAAATGATACCGTACAATTGTCTGGATGCCTTTTGCTGTTCTGCATATTCCCCTAAAATTTCAGGATGATATTCTGACTCAAAGGTCATTGCATTTATTTTATCTTCTACTTCGTTCGCCACGGCACTTAGACTTCTTCCATCTACATTAAAAGTCACATCTATCCTTCTGGAAGCACCCTCACGGGTAATTTCATTTGGTGTAGGTACTATTTCAACATTTGCCAAATCACGCAATGGAATCTTCTCATTTAGCGGTGTGTCAATCAATAAGTTTCGGATAGATTCAAGGTCGCTATTTATTCCTTGTTGACCCGTAATCACAATGTCAAAAACCTTTTGGTCTTCATACATTTCACCCACTTTTGAGCCTTTTATCATTGTTGAAACAGCACTTCCCACATCTACAGAAGAAACACCAAATTGTACGGGCGCATTCGGTTTTAATTTTACTTGTACTTGTGGAACGAGCGTTTGTTGCTGAACTTTTAAATCGATGACACCTTCAACATCTTGTATATTCGACTTTATTTCGTTCGCTTTTGTGTAAAGCCTATCCAAATCAGGACCATACAAACGCACCACGATGGAGGCACTCGTTCCCGTAAGTACTTCTTTGATGCGTTCTCGCAAATAGGTCAACACATCGCGGTACAATCCTGGGTAGCCGTCAATAACTTCTTGTATTTCTGCAACTGTGGCATCATAGTCGTCCACTTCGGGGTCAACACTTATCCAAAGTTCGGTAAAGTTGGGTCCTACCACTTCATCGGCAACTTCAGCACGCCCTATATGCGCCCCAAAGTTTTTTACCCCTTCAATTTCCCTAAGTTCTTTGCTTACTTGTATTGTAATCCTATCCATTGCTTCGATGGATATTGCTGGTTTTTCAACCCAGTGCATCAAAAAATCATATTCTTTGAAATGCGGTAAAAATTCCTGTCCCAAAAATGGGAAGATGGACAATGAAAGCACGACCACAATTCCCGATGTCCAAAGAATACGTTTGGGACGTTCAATGAGCTTGGGCAAGATACGCCCATATCTGGTCTGTAACCACGTACTTAAAGGGGATTCTTTTTTCTGAAAATCTCTATTTGCCAGTAGCATCATTGATAATGCCGGAGTCAATGTCAACGCAATAAAAAGCGAAACACCTATGGCTACAATATATGCCATTGCCAAAGGTTGAAAGAAAGAACCTGCGAGACCAGGCATCATAAAAACAGGAATCAAAACCAAACCAACAATTAAACTACCATAGATAACCGCACTACGCACTTCCATTGAGGCATCCAATACTACCTGAAATGCAGGTTTTGGGTTATCCAACTTGCGGTTCAATTTTAAACGCCTTGCGATATTTTCAACATCGATAATTGCATCATCCACCACTTCGCCAAGAGCGATGATAAGTCCTGCCAGTACCATTGTGTCCAACGTTCCACCTGTGTAGCGTAAGACCAAAGCCGCACCAATAAGTGAACACGGCAAAGCCAAAGAGCTAATTAATGCCGTTCGCCAATCGTATAAGAAAAATGATAATACAATAATAACCAGAATACAACCTATCAATAGCGCTTTATTCAAGTTGTGCAACGCCATTTCTATAAAACTTGCCGGACGGAAAATGGTAGAATCTACTTCCATATTTTTGAGTCCGGGTTTTAAGCGTTCCAATTCCTTTTCAATATTTTGGGTAATTTCAAGTGTATTAGCACCAGGTTGTTTTTCAACAATAAGAAGTAGTCCAGGTCCATCATTGATGATGGCATTTCCTATTGTTGGTGGTGTGCCGTAGGTAATATCTGCTACATCACTCAATCGTAACAATTGAATATTACTAGCTATATTTGTATTGTTATTTGTAGGATTGGTCTGAATAACCAAATTACCAAGTTCTTCAGGCGTGTTTAAGCCACGTATATTCGTAATCGCAAAACGCTGGTTGGGACTGTCCATAAATCCACCACCTATTAATTGAAGGTTTTGAGTCAAGGTAGTCCTTACCTGTGCCAAGGTCAGGTTGTGCAACTGCAATCTATTAGGGTCAATAACGACCTGCAATTGCTTATCACGTTGTCCCCATATCGCCACATTCGCCACGCCGGGAATTGCCATTAATTGAGGTCGCACCGTCCACCTGATAGCAGTAGTCATTTCCATTTGGGATAATGAATCTGAAGAAATGCCAATCTTTAATATTCTACTGGTTGAGGATAACGGCGGTAACATTACGGGTGGTAATGCAACAGAAGGTAATGTATTTGCTACGCGACCTAGGCGTTCCTGAACGTGCTGGCGGGCTTCCATTATATCAATACCCTTTTCAAAATGAAGCCGTACTGAAGATAAGCCCAAGACAGATTTTGACCTGATGTCCTGCATTAAGGGCGTACCATTCAACGCATTTTCAATGGGAATGGTTACCAATGCTTCCACATCTGCGGTGGAAAGTCCGGGTGCTTCCGTTTGGATTTCAACGTAGGGCGGTGCAAATTCTGGGAACACGTCCATTGGCGTATCCTTGACCACAAAAAAGCCCACGATAAGCAAAAGGAACATTAGTGCCACAACAATGACACGCATTCTGAGCGATATAGAAACGAGCCACTTCATTATTTACCGCTATTAAATTCGGTGCCGAAAAGCTCTGGCGCACCTACTATTACTACTTCCATTCCTAATTTCAATCCATTTGTAATGACTGCCATTCCATTTATTACGTGGCCAACACTAACACGAGTCCTAACAAAAGTCTGTGGTTCTGTCCGCACATAAACCCACTCACCGCCATTATAATCGTACAATACTGCGCTGTATGGAACAGCTAAGCTTTTTTCTAAAGTTCCTTTTGGCAGAAAAACATTTACTTTTTCGCCTGGCAGAAAAGTTCTGTCGTCATTTTTGATTTCATAAAAAACATCAGTCAATGAAGAATTATTAGTGGTTACTGGCGTTGTCGCCATATTTGCTTCTACCGAAACTTTTGAATTTGTATTCCCAAGTTTTTGAATGGTAGCTGGCTGCGACAATGTTAAAGCTGAAACATCACCAGTATACACAGGTACTTTTATCCAAAGTGGTGCAATCGATGCAATATCGATAATAGGTATGCCCGCCGTAATATTTTGTCCAGAACTAACATATACCTGTTGGATAATTCCGTCCATTGGTGCTTCAATAGCGTATGTTGCATTATTTCCAACATTTCCAGAGCTTCCATTTTTTAGTAAGCTTAATCGCGCTTGTGCGTCGTTATAGGCTTGCTGGGCAATAGCCAAATTATCTTTTGCTAATTCGCTTTGCTTTTGGCTAACAGCACCGTCTTTTAATAAATCGCTGGTTCTTTGAGCTTGTGTCTTTGCATTTTCGAGTTGAGAAGTTCTTGCCGTAACTTCGTCACGAACTGCAAGTAAATCTCTTTCAGCAGGAAGAATGACCAAACGATATAAGACCTGTCCTTTTTTGACTTCTACGCCGGGTTGTGGTTCTTTGCTTCCGGAAAGTACAAGAGTTCCTTGTAACGGCGATATAATAGATGCAGCTTTGCCAGGTGGTGCCATCATTTGACCACCTGTTTGAAATACTTCGCCCAATTCCTTTTCTTCGACCGTATAGGTCTCTATCCCTAATCTACTGACGGCTTTTTCAGTCAATTTTATGGTAGTAAGTTCAGCTTCCTTAACTGGGGCGTTAACTTCTGCGGGTGCTATTTTTTCAGTCTTAGCTTCATTGCACGCAACAAAAATGAAGAGGATTAATAGTATGATACTGCTTTGTTTCATTATAATTTTTTAGTGCCAACGGCGTAATTAAGATTTGCTTCTGCAATTATAAGGGCTGCTTCTGCGTTAATACTACGCAGCTTAAATTCCGTAAATCTGCGTAAAGTTTCGAGATAAAATAAATAAGTCACTTCACCAGCCTCAAAGGCTTTTCTTGCCTGCTCAGGAACAAGGTCCATAGTTATTGAATTATTTTGCCAAAGCTTAAAATTTTCCCGTGCTAAATTATATTCGGCAAATGCTTGATTGACATCTAAACTGACATTTCGTTTTACTACAATGTATTGCCAAGCAGCTTGTTTCATTTCGGCATTTTTCCGAAGAATATTTCCTTTGTTCCAATTGAAAATAGGCAGTCCAACATTAAAGCCTGGTCCTACAAATAGTTCACCGTTTTCACGCCTTGCACTCAAAATACCCATAAGTGAAATAATTTTAGAACGTTCCCAGCCCAACTGCTTACCTTTTGCTTCAATGGCGATTTGAGCTGCTTTTAAATCGGTTCTTTTCGCGAAAGCGGTATCCAATAATATTGTAATGGATGGTATTGTTTTGGGATTGTATTTAGAAATACTCAACTGAATAGAATTGGAAAGCGAATCCAAACCAGTAATGAGCAATAAACGTAAACGTGCCGTCTGTGCCAAATTGATTGCCCTTAGCGCATCTTGTCGCGCCAATGTAGAATCTGAAATAGCAAGTGAGGCTTCCATTTGGCTAATTTCGCCAGCCTCGTATTGCTTGTAGATTATTTGCGCCAATTTAGAGCGCAGTAGTATGTTTTCCTCACCAATGGCTACCTGCTCATTTGCCACCATACTATTCGCATAAGCAATCTTTGTATCTCGGATGAGTTGTAACCCTTTATTCACAATGGTAAGCGCTGTACGCTCAGATTCCAAATGTGCTGCATTAACCCGTGATGGACGTCTCCAGAGCGCATCTACAGCAAAATTGAGCGTTCCTTTTAAAGGGTCGGTTCCAGTAGGAAAAATAATAGAAAGTAGGGGATTTGGCAATTGTCCAGCCGTAACCAGATCTGCATTAGCAATAGATAGATCTATTAAATCTGACTGAAACTGTGCATTATTGTAGAGTGCCATTGAAATGGCTTCATCTTGCGAAAGGCCATCGTCCAGATTTACAGTTGATGGTATTTGAAGATTAGTGTTATCGCCTTCACGATTGGCATTATAATCACTCAATTCCTTTATGGATTCCGATATATAGGATTGGTCAAATTTTGTGCTTACACAACTTGAAAATACAAGTGTAATAAAAATAAAACAAGCTGTTTTTTTGAGAAATGCGGATTTATATATGCTAAAATAAAAATGGCCTAAAAAGGGTGTGTTCATTTGATAAATACCTAAAAATCATTCAATAAAGAGTATTTTTAAAAATACGCTCAACTTGATTTCAAT
Organism: uncultured Flavobacteriaceae bacterium; assembly: GCA_963716065.1. Classification (GTDB taxonomy): domain Bacteria; phylum Bacteroidota; class Bacteroidia; order Flavobacteriales; family Flavobacteriaceae; genus Aequorivita. Next base: position 2,531,445 of record OY970287.1, on the reverse strand, counting down.
GTTTTAAAGGTAAATATAACGGGTACTTCTAAAGAGAATTTAAAGTTGGTAGATGGCAATTTTTAAAATTTCGCATTGAAATCTATTTGGAAGATATGTTTTCTTTCCTTAAAACAATATGAGGGTTTGAAACAGTAATAATCGCAAATTTTCTTTACAATTGAAAGACCTAAGCCTGTAGAATCTTGTTTTTTGTTTTCAGTATAAAAACGTTCAAAAATCTGGTCAGGTTTTTTAAGTTCAATAGTTCCTTCATTTAGTATTTGAACCTTGTGCGTGGTAATAATTATTTCAATAGACGCTTCGCTAACATTATGTTTTATGGCATTAGATATTAAATTGTTGCATAACACAATGGCCAAAGAACGGTCCATTTTTGTTTCAATTATAGTAGCTGCTTTCAGCTGAATATCTATTGTTGACAGTTCTTTGAAATTAATGATGACTTCTTTTATAACTTCATTAATTGAAACAGTTTCAGTTGCTGTAAATTGGTCATTATCTATTTTGGAAAGTAGAATTAGTTTTTTGTTTAGTTGCTTTAGTCTTGAAACATCCGTTTGTAGGGACGAAAATTGATTGAACTGAGTTTCACTAATATTCTTGTCATTAATGATGGTGTCAATTTTTGCCTGCATTATGGCAAGTGGTGTCTGCAGCTCGTGGGATACGTCTTCTGTAAATTGTTTTAGGTTGCGATAATCTGCCCGGACTTTTGTGGTAAGTGCGCTCATTTCCCTATTAAGTTCATCAAATTCTAAAATATCACTTTCATTAAATTGCAATGGATTATCTGATTGTAGCGAAAATTTTTTCAGTTTTTCAAGATTTGTAAAAAAGGGCTTCCATAATTTTTCATTTCTGGTCTTATTTAAATAAAACAGAAAGAGAAAGGCAAGGAACAGAATAGTTATAAACATAAATACAATGGCAAAAAGAATATCTTCAGATTCTATGACCATTGCCCGTACTGTGACGCGGTAATATTGGCCGTTTATTTCTTTAGTTTCCGATAATTGTTCAAAGAGTTCTACTTCGTCCTGTAAAGGGTCATAAATAAGGGTGTCGTTTAGTTTTAGAGCCTCGGGACAATTCACAACCTTTACTTCCATAATAGGCGGTATCCCTTTAACAGTCTGGTCTTCTATAAGTAATTTTTCTATACGGTCTTTATTAGAATATAGCTCTTCTTCAACCTGGTCTCTAAGTAACACTCGGGCATAAAAAAACAGACCAATGGCAGACAAAGTCATAAGTACCATTGCTGTTAAAAGAAAAGTCTTGGACGCTTTTCTAAGTAGTCTTGTTTTATTTTTTGTCGAATTTTTAATCAGCTATAAATTTATAACCGCTTCCGTAAGCAGTCTGGATGTACTTTGCGCCTTCAGAGGTTAGTTTTTTTCTTAGGTTATTAATATGCACGTAAATAAAGTCAAAATTATCCAACAGGTCACTATCATCGCCCCAAAGATGCTCTGCGATAATGGCTTTTGAAAGTACCCTGCCTTGATTGGTAATAAAAAATAACAATAGGTCATATTCCTTTCTCGTAAGCGTGATTGGCTTTTCATTAACATAGGCACTACGGGCTAAAGTATCGAGCCTTATTTCGTTAAAAACTATGGAATCATCGCCACCAAACTGTCCACGTCTTAACACGGCTTTGATACGTGAATTTAGCTCGGCAAGATGAAAGGGCTTTGTGATATAGTCATCTGCGCCTAAATCAAGTCCTTCCAACTTATTGTCCAATGAACTGTTTGCTGAAATAATAATAACACCACATTTTTTGTGCTGCTTTTTGATTTGTTTAAGCAATTCCAGACCGCTACCTGTTACTAGATTGATGTCAAGAATTACGATGTCGTACTCATATAATTCAAGTTTTACTGAGGCTTCGCGAAAATCTGAAGCGGTCTCACAGACGTTTGCATCGTGGCTCAAATAGGTCGCAATGGATTGTTGCAATTCCTTTTCATCCTCTGCTATTAGATATTTCATTTGTACAAAGTTAACGGAATAAAAGTAGTGTGGGATTCTAAAGAGATTTTAAAGATTGAATTCTTGGTTTAAACGTGGATAATATAATATCCTCAAATTTTTTTCTTTCGTTTATCCCACCAAACATAACCTATGAAAAGAACCAGACTAACCAAAGAGCCCAGACCAATCCGGTCTTAAGTTGTTGAGTGTCTCTGCCTATAATTGCAATAAATACGATAAGTGGAGAAATCCCTAAAAGTGTAGCGGAAATAAATTTCCAGTAACTTATCTTTAGCATCCCACCAACAAAACTTATGGCATCATTAGAAAGAAATGGATTGATACGTGTGACCACAACTGCCCAAAATCCGTATTCTTTTAAAAAACTGGAAACCTTGCGTTCGGTTTTTGCCCCAATAAGTTTCTGTACTGTGAATTCGCCAAGATAATTTCCTATAAGATAACCAACTGATGATGCAAGGTAAACGGCAATTAAAACGATGAGACTTCCCCATATTGGACCATAAGCAAGTATGCATACTACCATTAATAAGATGGTGGGAATGATTATAAGAAACATCTGAAAAATCATTGCCAAAATCAAAACTACAGGTTGCAAACCAACCAAAACTATCTACCCATTGCTTGATACGTAATTCGTCATCGCTGGTAAGCACTTCCCAAGCTTTATCCATAAAAGAACGTACATCGGGAATTAAAACATAAGACGATATCACCGCTGCCAAAATCCCAATGGAAAGATATAATGGTATTTTACTTTGGGAATTATCTTTTTCTAACCTATCCTTGCTCATAAAAATATGTATCAGCAATGATATGAATGTATTCTAAAGGAATTTTAAAGTTATTCCCACTTCATCTTCTGCAACCGTACAGCGTTTAAAATAGCCAACAAAGCAACACCTACATCCGCGAATACAGCTTCCCACATTGTTGCCAGACCGCCAGCACCCAAAATTAAAACTACCGCTTTCACTCCAAAAGCAAGCGCAATATTCTGATATACAATACGCCTGGTTGAACGACCTATTTTGATAGCTCTTGCAATTTTGCTGGGTTGGTCTGTTTGTATAATGACATCTGCGGTTTCAATGGCAACATCGCTACCCAAACCGCCCATTGCAATACCAACATCGCTTGCTGCCAAGACTGGTGCATCGTTGATGCCATCGCCAATAAAAACCACTTTATTGTCGGTTTCGGACATCAGTTTTTCAACTTCCGTTAACTTATCTTCGGGCAACAAACCACCTTTTGCCCAATCCACACCCATTTCTTTTGCTACTTGTTGCGTAATGGAATCCTTGTCGCCCGAAAGCATTATGATTTTTGAAATACCTGATTCACGAATTTGTTTTATAGCTTCGTGGGCATCTTCTTTCAATTCATCGGCAATGATGACGTAGCCAGCGAATTTATTTTCAAGAGAAACCATTACGATTGATTCCACAATAGTGTCGGTTTCTGAAGGAACTTCAATGTTGTTTGAAGTCATCAACGCTTTGTTTCCAACCAAAACGGTTTTACTATTTACTGTTCCTTTCAGTCCTTTTCCTGCAACTTCGGAAACATTATTTGCCTGAAATTCTTCGCCATCGGCTTTATATTCCATAATTGCTTTGGCAATGGGATGGGTAGATTGTTCTTCCATTGCCATCAGATATTTCATAAATTCGGCTTCTTCCCAATCAATGGCTTTTATGTCCTTAATTTTAAATACACCTTTGGTAACAGTTCCTGTTTTGTCCATAACTACCGTGTTTATAGTGGTCATAGCATCGAGAAAGGACGCTCCCTTAAATAATATGCCATTTCTAGACGCAGCACCCAAACCACCGAAGTAGCCTAAAGGAATTGAAATAACCAATGCACAGGGACAGGATATCACCAAGAAAATTAATGCTCTATATAACCAGTCGCGAAACACATAATCGGCAACAAAGAAATAAGGAAGCGCAATCAAGCAAATTGCTAGAAATACAACAATAGGCGTATAGATTCTTGCAAACTTCCTGATGAATAGTTCAGTCTTGGATTTTCTGGCAGTTGCATTCTGTACCATATCAAGAATTCGGGCAATGGAACTATCCTTAAATTCTTTGGTAGCTTCGATTTCGATTACCCCATCAAGATTGATGCTACCCGCAAAAACTTTTTCTCCATTGGTAATAGTATCGGGTTTGCTTTCCCCAGTAATTGCAGCAGTATTGAGCGATGCTTTTATGGATAACAGCGTGCCGTCCAACGGTATTTTTTCGCCTACGCGAACTTGAGTTTTTTCACCAATTTTAACGGTTTCGGGATCTACTGAAATAAAATTCTCATTGCGATATACCAGTGCACTGTTGGGCCTAGCATCTAGAAGAGCCTTGATATTTCCTTTTGCTTTCTTTACTGCGGCGTTCTGAAAAAGTTCGCCCACGGCATAAAAAAGCATTACCGCCACACCTTCTGGATACTCGCCTATAGCAAATGCCCCCAATGTGGCAATGGACATCAACAGGAATTCAGTAAAGAAATCACCTTTTTTTATACTGTTCCAGCCTTCAATAATTACCGGTAAACCTACTGGGATATATGCGATGGTATACCAAACTATTCTTAGCCACCCATTAAAAAAAGGAAATACGTCAAAATAATCAAAGGCTATACCTGCAATCAGCATTACAAAACTGAATATAGCAGGTAAATAAGCTTTGAACCCAATACTTGTTTTCTTTGTATTATTTTGTTGTGAGGCCTTTCTCTTTTGAAGGTCACGCAGATTTACTTTGTTTTTTTTCATATTAGTTATTATTTTTATTCAGTAGTGTCCGATAAACATTTTTAAAAGCGGGATTTCCCTGACGGATTTCCCGCTTTATTTATATCTTGGTTTTTACCACAAAACTAGATATATGAACAAAAGTAAAAATTTTAGCGGACAGCCAATCATCAAACAACTTTTAAAGCTGGTTCCACATTCCTTGATTAGTCGGACAGCCTACAGGCACAAGAGTGACAGGTACTACAAGAGATTTAAAACCTACGACCACTTGGTGACGATGCTCTATGCCACCCTGAGCGGAGTGAGCTCCTTGCGTGAGCTTTCCACCATATTGCTTGCCTGCGAGGGCAGGATAGGACATTTGAACCTTAAACATTTTCCAAAGCGCAGCACCCTGTCAGACGCCAACAAGAAACGCAGTGCGCAGGTCTTTGCCAATATCTATTATAGCCTGTTCGAGCAATATAGAAGTTTTTTATCGGACAGCAGTCCGTCGTCACTGCCCGTAAGGCACTTAAAGATTGTTGATTCCAGTACCATCAGTCTATTCAGCGATATTCTAAGAGGTGTTGGGCGCAATCCCATCAATGGAAGGAAGAAGGGCGGCATTAAAATGCACACAATGATCAGCGCCCTGGAAGATGTCCCCAGTCTTGTCCGCTTTACCAGTGCTGCAACGCACGACCACACGTTCCTGAAAGAGCTCAACTTGGAAAAAGGTTCTTTTGTCGTTTTTGACAAGGCCTACAATGATTATGGACAGTTTGCACAATGGATAGATGAGGACATCTATTTTGTGACAAGACAAAAGGAAAACGCACGCTACACAGGCATTGAAGAGTTTGACCTGTCCGATGCCACAAGCGATGCCGTATTAAAGGATGAGCGTATCATAGTACAGAAAAACAACAGGGGCGTTGAACTCAGAAGAGTTGCCTACTGGGATGCAGATACGAACAAGGTCTTTGAGTTTATCTCCAACAACTTTCTTATCGGTCCGGATAAAATAGCTGCAATATATAAACACAGATGGCAGATAGAGACAATGTTCAAAAGGCTTAAGCAAAACTTTCCATTGAAGTACTTTTTGGGGGACAATCAAAATGCCATCGAAATACAGATCTGGTGCGGGCTCATCATCCAGCTGCTAATGCTGGTGGTCCAGCGCAGGACCAAACGAAGATGGGCATATTCAAATATGGTGTCAATGGTCAGGTTCCATTTAATGACCTACATCGATCTGTTTAAATTCCTCGAAAATCCCAATAAAAAATGGCTCGAACTGACAACTAAACCTCCAGATGAACAATTGAGCCTATTTTGACACACCCCTTGCTATTGGGTTTCAAAGTATTTGCAACGTTTTTATTGGGCGCAAGCATTACTTTTGTCTAAATCCGTATTTTAGTCGGACAGTAATGATTTTTATTGGAAAATTTTCTAAATTTTGGAATCCATTCTTTTCTATTATGAATGTTTTTTTTGAAAAATCAAAAGCCCGCCCACTCCGGTTGTAATCCAAACATCCGCAGTATTAAAAACAGGATCAAAAAATGTAAACTGTTGTCCGTTCCATATGGGTAGCCACTCTGGAAGCTTGGTATTTACGATGGGCAAATACCACATATCGACCACGTTGCCATTTAAAAATCCCGAATAACCACCACCTGACGGGAATATTTCTGCAATATTCTTGAGCGTCAAGTCACTTTTTTCAAAAATAAGCCCGTAAAATGCTCCATCTATCAAATTGCCCAATGCACCTGCATAAATAAACGCGGCGCAGATTATTATAGCCTTGCTATAATTCTTGGTAAGCATTTTTTTAATATAAAAAGCACCCCAGATCACAGCGAAAAACCTGAACAGTACTAAGATTGATTTTGCAATGTAACCGTCCCCAAATTTCCATCCCCAGGCCATTCCCGGATTTTCAAGAAAATGCAAGCGGAACCAATCCAAACCAAAAACTAGATACTCCTGCCCATAGTAAAAATTGGTCTTTATGTAAAACTTTATCGACTGGTCAACAAGCAGCAACATTAAAATAATTAAAACAACATTTTTTCCTTTCATTAGTATTCTATATAGTCAATAAAAAAGATTTTATTGGGTTCTTGCCTTTTAGCTCAAAAGAGTTCACAATATATCATTTCGATAATTTTAAAATTCTTATGGCTCCACGCATCACAAATGTGAAAACGATAGCACCTATCACAAGATCCGGCCATTTGTTATCCAAGAAATAGACCAAGGCACCGGCCAAGATCACGCCGCCATTGACTATAATATCATTCGATGTAAATATCGCACTGGCCTGCATATGTGCCTCTTTGCTCTTTGCTTTATTGATGAGCCAAAGCGATATTAGGTTTCCTGCCAGGGCGAAAATAGAAACTATGATCATCCATTGAAAAAGAGGGGTCTCACTACTACCAAAAAAACGTCTTAAAACTTCTGCAAATCCTAATGTTGCCAAGGCCATCTGAAAATAACCACTGAATTTCGCTACTTTCTTCTTTCGCGAGATAGCACCTCCTACAGCAAAAAGGCTCAACCCATAAACGATGGAATCTGCAAGCATATCCAACGAATCTGCTATAAGCCCCATAGAACCTGATATCCACCCCGTGGTCATTTCTATTATGAAAAAACTGAAATTGATACCCAGTACCCACCATAGTATTTTTTTTTGTTTGGTTTCGTCCTCGGCAAGTGGCATCTCGGCTTCTTCCGTTCCCTGAAGCTTTTCTCCCAGTTGCAACTCGCCAAGTGCTTTGCTTATTTCTTCAACATTCTCTTGATGGTAAACTTCCAATTTTCTATTGGGAATGTCAAAGTCCAAATACTTTACCTGTTGGTAAGATTCCATTTTCATACGAATCATCTGCTCTTCGGAAGGACAATCCATCTGACTTATTCTATAGGTGCTTTTATTTATGTTCATTGCGCTATTTATTTCCTTATTTTATTTTGTTGATTCTCTGTCATTGCCCTTCTTAAATAAGCCTTCATATCTCCAACCGTTACAATTTGATCGGCAACGCTATCGGGAATTGATACATTGAATTCATTCTCATATTCCAACATCAGTTCTACCATATCCAACATATTTGCTCCTAAATCTTTTATAAATTCAGAATCCGTTGTTAGAATCTTTTGAGATACAGATAATTTATCTGTTACTATTTTGTTGAACCTTTTATCAAAATCATTCATTTTTACTGGTTTTATTTTGAGACTCGATATATCTTTCCAATAACGATTTCAAGCTTTCTAAATACTCCGAAAAAGACTTCACGGTCAGTTCACTTTGTGCTTCCTGTGTTATCGTTATTGGGTTTTCATCAAGATGTTGATACAGTTCCGGATAGTCTTCCTCAATTCTAACTGTCAGCTCATTGATTTCCTGCGTTAACTTCTGAATTTTTTTCATCTCCACTTTCTATAATCCTATATATGCAAAGCCCTATCCTCGGTAGCGGCAAGGCACGCTTCTTTAAAAGTCTCCGAGAAGGTGGGGTGCCCGTGCGACATACGCGCAATATCCTCTGCAGATGCCCTGTATTCCATTGCCACGACCGCCTCGGTATAACTATCGGCAATTCGGGGGCCTATCATATGCACGCCCAATATCTCGTCGGTCTCCTTATCGGCGATGATCTTTATAAAGCCATCGGTGTCCATACTTATCTTTGCCTTGGCATTGGCCTTGTAGGGGAAACTGCCGGTCTTTATGGCCCTGCCTTGCTCTTTCAGTTCTTCTTCTGTAAATCCCACGCCCGCAACCTCTGGCTGGGTATAAATGATGTTCGGGATCAGTGGATAATTGATATGCGGTTTTTGACCTGCAATGCGTTCGGCTACAAATACGCCTTCTTCACTTGCCTTGTGAGCGAGCATTGCCCCTCTAACCACATCTCCAATGGCATAAATGCCCTTTACACTGGTCTCCAGATTGCCATCTACTTTTATCTGTCCTTTTTCGTTGGTCTCTACGTCTATATTTTCAAGACCAAGATTGGAAGTATAGGGTTTTCTCCCTATGGCCATAAGGCAATAGTCGCCTTCCAGTTGCATTTCCTTATCATCTTTTCTGTTTTGTGCGGTAAGGATAACTTTATCATCCTGAGACTTAGCCTTAGTAACTTTATGTTCTAAATAGAACTCGATGTTCTGCTTTCTCAGGGATCTGTGCAATTGATGCCCAAGGGATTTGTCCATTGTATAGATAAGGCCGTCAAAATACTCCACGATGGAAACCTTTGCCCCCAATCTTGCGAAAACGGAACCTATCTCGACCCCGATGACACCGCCGCCCACGACCATTAAATGTTCGGGGATTTCTTTAAGAGCCAGTGCCTCTGTTGAGGAAATGATCCTTTTTTTATCAATTTCGATACCTGGCAAAGAGGCGGGTTTTGAGCCTGTGGCAATGACTATCTTATCGGTCGTTATGGTTTTGGTCTTTCCTTCCTTAATATCAATGGCGATAGTCGATTTGTCCTTGATTGTCCCGTGTCCTTCATAAACGGTAATCTTGTTTTTCTTCATCAGGTAGGATACGCCATTAATGATTTCCCCCACAACGTCCTGAACCCTTTGGTTCATCTTAACGATATCGACATTGGCTTCTTTTACATTAATCCCAAAATTTTCGAATTGATGTTTGAGTTTGTAATAATGCTCAGAGGCTTCCAGCCAGGCTTTGGAAGGAATGCAGCCTACATTAAGGCAGGTACCGCCAAGGGTACCGTATCTTTCTATTATTGCCACCTTGAAGCCCAATTGTGCTGCACGTATGGCGCACACATAGCCACCTGGGCCCGAACCTATAATCGTAATATCATATTTTTCCATATATTAATATTTTTAAGTTAAAGAAGGTGGAAGAAACCTGAACCTGACCATTGGGCGCAATGGTTCAACATTCCGTAACTCCCACCTGTTATTTTTCCCTACATTTTTCACATAATCCTTTTAAAACCAAATTTACGCTCGTAATTTCATAGCTCTTCGGTAAGCTTTCTTGTGGTATTTTATTTGGCAAACAGATTGTTTTCCTACAATCGGTACAATGAAAATGCAGATGTAGATCTGTACTGGATTTACCCGTCGCGTTTTCATCGGACAGCGCATATTTCGCAGTGGATGTTCCGTCATTGATCTGATGTACCATTTCTTTTTGCTCTAAAAGCTTTATCGTCCTATAAAATGTGGTTTTGTTCGCTGTTTTATTTTTTTCGCTCTTGATGACAAAGACTTTTTGCATTTCCCTTAAGCTTACGGCATAGGTTTTTCTTTTGAGGTATCTGTAAATCTTCGACCTCATTTCCGTGCCGTATCCCTTTGGCCAATAATGTGCTTTCTGCTTTGTTTAATCTTTTACGCATATATAAACAGCCTCCATTTCCTTTAATTATATCTATTTTTTATAAGCGAGCAACCGCAGTGCATTGACAACTACTACCAAGGTGGATCCCTCGTGAATGGCCACGGCGATACCTATACTTGCCCAGCTCATTATAGTCGCGGGAATCAAGAGGGCGACAACGCCCAAGCTTACCCATAGGTTCTGCCTAATAATCGCCTTTGCCTTTCTGCTCAAGCCGATGGCGAAGGGCAAAGTTTCCAATTTATCGGCCATCAATGCAATATCGGCAGTTTCGAGTGCCACATCGCTACCTGCCGCGCCCATTGCAATACCTACGGTACTATTTGCCATTGCAGGGGCATCGTTCACACCGTCGCCTACCATAGCGACTTTGGATTCCTGTTCTTTTAATTTTTTAATAGCATCAACCTTTTCCTCCGGCAGCAGGCTTCCCCAGGCATCGGTCAACCCGATTTCTTCGGCCACTGCATCAGCCACTTTTTGATTATCGCCGGTCAGCATAATCATTTTCTTTATTCCTATCTCCTTGAGCTGGGAAAGCGTTTCCTTAGCGGCTTCACGTGGGGTGTCCATTAACCCGAGCATACCGATAAATTCATCGCCCCTTTTTATAAGCATCGTGGTTTTACCTTCACCTTCAAGTGCTTTTACCTTTTCTGCAATTTCCTTTGGCACTCCGTTATCTATATCCTCGAACAGTTCCAGATTACCGATGTATATTGAATTGCCTTGATAATTGGCTTTTATGCCCTTACCCTGCACGGCTTCCAAATCGTCGGCGTCGGGTATTTTGGAATCTTTTCCGAGTTGCTCCATTCCATCGCGTACAACTGCCTTCGCCAAAGGGTGGTCGCTCAGTTCCTCAACGGCGACCGCTATTTCCAATAGTGCCTTCTTTTCTATTGCTCCGAAGCTTTCCACATCGGTAAGCCTTGGTTTTCCTTCGGTAAGCGTACCCGTTTTATCAAAGGCCAGTGCAGTAAGTACCCCTAAATCTTCCAGTGGGCGACCTCCCTTGATCAGGACCCCGCCACGTGCCGCCCGGCCACACCACTCAGTACAGCTGATGGGGTAGAAATGGCAAGGGCACAGGGACTGGCCGCCACAAGCACCGCTAAGGATCGGTACAGGCTTTCGCTCCAAGTTTCATCGATTACCAAAAATGCGAAATTTAAAATGATGACCAATAAAATTACAGAGGGTACATAATACCGTTCAAATTTGTCGGTCAATAACTGTGTGGGCGATTTTTGGCCTGGGCTTCCTGTACCATCGTGACCAAGCGGTTTAGGGTAGAATCTTTGGCCTCTTTAATCACCTTTATCTCAAGGGTATTGTTTCCGTTGATTGTTCCAGAAAACACTCGGTTCTCATCAGGTATATCGCTGTCGCCGGTATATTCTTTATCTGGATTTTCGACTGGTTTCTTGTCCACAGGAACACTCTCGCCCGTTATAGGCGATTGGTCAATGCTACTGGAACCTTTGACGATGACCCCGTCGGCCGATATTTTACTGTTGGGACGCACTACGATGACATCCCCTTTTTTTAAATCTTCAATACCCACTTCAACGGTATCACCATCTTTTTTCAGCAGGGCGGTCTTGGGTGCGAGGTCGGTCAATGCCGCGATGGACTTTTTTGCCTTGCCCATTGCATAGTTTTCCAGGGCGTGGCCCAGACTGAAAAGAAAGAGCAACAAGGCACCTTCTGCCCATTCCCCAAGATAGGCAGCACCCGCAGCGGCGACCAGCATTAGGAAATCAATTTCGAATTCGCCCTTGGCAATTTTCGTTATCGCTTCCTTCAAGGTAAAATAGCCCCCGAAAAAATAAGCCCCTATGTAAAGCCCGAAGGGTAAGTTTTCTGAAACCCCCGTGAATTTTTCCAGCAAGAAACCGATAATCAGGCAGACCCCGCTTAAAATCGCAAAATAGAGTTCGGTGTTCTTTCCAAAAATACCGCCGTGGTCGTGATTGTGACCGTCATCTTTGTTATGTTCCTCCTTGTTTTTCATACTTATCTGTATTGAGTTTGTGTTTAATTTTAAAGAATATAATATTCGGTACTTTTCTCTTTTATTGGAATATTTTCATCACAGACCATTTGTTTCAGATTTATTTCAATGGTTTGGGCTAAATCAGTCATTGGCGTATCCATTGGTTGATTTTCAAAGGGATCTTGCATTAAAATTGAAGTTTTTTCAATCGCAATAAAAATGATTGGGATTACAAATGTTATTGCGATTTCCACTCCTACATTTTTATCATCCAAGCCAAATGGTAACATTGTTGCAAATACATATATTATCAAATGTATCAACAGGCTATGGGCTTTGGGAAATACCGTATTTTTAATGCGTTCGCATTTACCCATAGAATTGCAAAGTCTGGCTATTGTGCTATCAATTTGTATCTGATGGAACTCGTTAACGATATTTTCATTTCTTGCTTCGGTCAAAGCTTGCGAATGTTTTGTAAGTATTGCATTTGGAATATTTTGAGCAGAGATACCTTCAACTTTCAGGTAGCTCGCAACAATGGCCGAAAAAGGAAGTTTTCTTAAAGTTTCGCCCAACGCATAACACCAGACAATCTGACGGTGAGCCATTTCTTTAACAATAAAACTATATTGGTTATCTGACGTATCATAAAATGATATAGTTTGTCTGATAAGACTACGCGAGTCATTTACGATAGCGCCCCATATAATACGGGCTTCCCACCAGCGCTCATAAGCCTGATTGGTACGAAAACCCAACAACAAGGCTACTGCCGTACCAAAGACGCCCGTTAGGCTTATCGGGATAGAAATTCTCGCCAAAAAACCATACTGATCCAAGAAACCAACTAAAATTGCATAAGAACCTATAAATAAAATGTCAAATTTTATGGCTTTTAAAAAATCGAATATGGAAATACGTTTATTTAACAGCATAGCTAAAAATCATTAATGTTTTCTATCCATTTTTTAGCACTGTCTTTTTCTTCGGGCTTAAAAAATTTTATATGGGCCTTGGAAAAAGGTATCAATACTTCTGTAAATCGCTCCTGCCATTTAATGCTCCCTACCAATGCTACCCGTTTTAAATGTTCCTCAAGTGGAAGTTCCAGTTCAATGCCTTTCCAATAGGCACTTGCTGTCCAGCCTTCAAAATTTTCCATCTCGATGTACCAATACACCTTTTTGTGCAATTTTATATGGTCTGCTAATTCTACAATTAGGTTATCATAGTCTTTCGCATCAAGCTGATGCTGCGCCACCATATATACCGTGTTTTGTTTTTTTAAAATTGATATCATTGCTATACTCTTTATAAATCGATATTTTGGTTTAAATTCCTTTCCTGATTTATGTCTTATTCTTCTTTATTTTTTTGAAATAAGGCAGTTTTCTTGCAACAAGCAGTAAGATAATAAGTACCGTGCTTGTAATGCTTAACAAGTACATCCCAAAGCCCAAGGCAATACCTATACCTGCTGTTGCCCACACGGTAGCGGCCGTAGTTAAACCTACTATAGCACCTTTTGAATTGTCCTTAAAAATAATTCCTGCTCCCAAAAAACCGATACCAGAAACAATATTTGCAACAATCCGTGTCTGGTCTGCTACCTCAATATGAGTATTAATGATTGTTAAAAGTGCTGCTCCCAGACATACGGCGGCATAGGTTCGGATACCGGCATCGTGGCCGTCAGCCTCTCTGTCGATGCCAATTAAAATTCCCAATAGGACTGCCAGCCCTAAACGTGGTAATAATAGTAATTCTGTTTGGATGTCCATTTTTTCATATTTAAAATATTATTCAAGATTTAACACCAATTGCGTAAATTGCACCTCAATAGTTTTATCCAAACCCTGTAGTAAGTAATCCAGACCTGTGTCTTCCACTAAAACCTGTCCTCTCGCACTTATCAGACAAGACATTTTTATGCCTTGTTCTATATGGGTAACAGTTGCTTTAAATTGTGAGTTATAAGTTTTTCCTTGATATGAAATATCTACCAGCCAATTAAAATTGATGGGGTCGTGCCGCTTTGATAAAAAATCTTCAGACGGAATTATTCCCGTAAAACGTAAAATTAATGGTGCTTCTTCCTCGGCTAACATTGCATTGATTTCGGGATCATCGGTTGATAGCGATTTCAGGTCGAGTACGCCATTTACAATCTTGGTATTATAATCAAGATATAAGGCGAGTTTATGGCTTTCCGCCTTTATAGGCAAACTATCGAGCCTTGTCATCATCATAATATGCCCTTCTTTAGTTTTGTATATATTTTGTGCATTTGCTTTAAAGAAGCCAACAAATAGCATCATTATAAAAAAGTATTTCACTTGTTCCATAATTTTTGTTTTAAACTAAATAAAAAAAGGCAGCTCTTTAACGTTCGCTTTAGTGCTATTAATCCTTTTGTGTATAAAGCACGATAAGAGCTGCCCGCTATTAATATAGCTTTGCTATATATTCGTATCGATATAATTTTTTATTAGATTAATTTCTATTTTCAGTTCCACAGCTCGGGCAGAATTTTGCATCAATGGGTATGCTTTCATTGCAATTTTTGCATTTTCCCTTGCCCAATGATGAGCCGCATTTTTGACAAAAAGCTGCACTTTCATCATTTTTTTCTCCACACGTTATGCACCTTACGTAAACCTTTGGTTCGGAATAATCATCCCTATTTCCATAATCGTGTTTTCGGCTATGTTCCCTCGAATGATGGCCTCCTCTGCCTTTTCCTGCTAATAAATGTTTTAAAAATCCCATAATATTTCATTTTAAATTTATTTCTTGTTTTTTATTAAATTTCAAAGCAACATCGATGATTCCATTTATGTTAACTTTCAATCCATTTTTGTGCTTTGCTTTTTTGGTTTATGTGAAAGTATTTTATCTCGGCATTGCTAAAAGGCTCCATAAACCGTGCTATCCATTCCTGCCACTTTTCCTTGCCAACTATTGCAATTTTTTCATATTCTTTTTCGTGGGCTGCATCAATTTTTAAATCTTTCCAAAAGCCGTTAATATTCCAACCTTCAAAATCGTGCATCTCAAAATACCAGCGGATTTTTAATCCTTTATCAAGAATAGTATGTATAATAGGATGCACTTTTTCAATATCTTTTTGATGTAATTCCCCAATTGCAATTGTTGCGATTACATTCTCTTTCTTAATATCTATTATCTGTAACATTTCTTTAAAATTAATTTTGTAATCAACACATAGTAAGGTCAATCATTACCTGTTACATTTCTCACAAACACCTTTTACCACGAGGTTGATATCCTCGGTAATGTAGCCATCAGGTAAGCTGATATGCGGGATTTTATGCGCTGTTAAACAGACCGTTTCATTACAATTGTTGCAGTGAAAGTGTAAATGAAGGTCGTTGCCGACCTCGCATTCACAATTCTCTTCGCAAAGGGCGTATTTTACAACTCCGGTTCCATCCTCAATTTGATGCACAACACCTTTTTCCTCAAAGGTTTTTATAGTCCTAAATAGGGTGCTTCTTTCACTGACCTTAAAATCCTTTTCCAAATCGCCAAGACTGATGGCCACCTCTAATTCCGCCAAACGCTTATAGGTCATAAGGCGCATTGCCGTAGGCCGTATTCCTTTGCTTTCCAGAAGTTGGACTATTTTTTCCATTTGTACTAAAGTGTTTTACAGGTCGTACCGTTTTAGGGATTCCCCTGTTTTAATCTGAAAGGCATCTTCAATGTTGGCAAGATAAATGATGCCGTCTCCAGGTTCTTCCGTTTTGCCATTTTTTAAAATTATTTCAATTGCCGCTTGGGCTTCCTCGTTTTGGCAGACCAGTTCCAACTTTACTACAGGACTATCCGTCACTCGGAAATCCAAAGATGGCCTTGCATCTTTTGCTTTAAATGCTCCTGTACCTTCCGCTTGTGAAAGGGTCATACTTTTGAAGCCATTATCTGTAAGGGCATCAATGACACGATTAACCCTGTTCGGTTTTATAAATGCTTTTATTTCCTTCATATTATGATTTTTTTAAATTGTTAATCGATTTTGAACCGAGCCTGTTTTTTAATTTTTAACTAACTAATTAAGACGATAAACAAACTCGGAATCAAAATCTTTGATTTTTATTGAATTAATGTCCGTGTTCCAGTTCTCCTTTAACCATTTCCGAGGATAGGTTATAAGCTCCGTTTATCACGACTTTGGCATCCTTTGAAACTTCGGCGGGAAGATTGACTTCCACAAATCCTAAATCGGTAATACCAACAGTTACGGGTATCATTTTAAATTTCATTTTGTTCGCTTCCATTTCTTCATCTTCATCCAAAATAAAAATAAAGGATTGCTCGCCTTCTTTTATAATGGCAGCTTCCGGTACGGCGAAACCCTTTTTCTCGCCCTGCACTATTCGTCCTTCCACGTACATCCCCGGCAACAGGTTTTTATCCTTGTTCTCAATGTCTGCCAGAACTTCCAAAGCTTTTGGGTCGGTGTTGAAGGTTTTACCCACAGACCGAACGGTTGCTTTGAGCAGTTCATCTGGACGAGAAGCTGTTGAAAAATAGATTTGCTGCCCTTTCTTAATTTGCTTTATGTCCTTCTCATATACTTTGAAGTTGACATAAATCTTCGAGTTATCGCTTATTGAAAACATTTTGGATTGTTGTGCCACATAATCGCCAAGGCTAATCATCACTTCATCCACATAGCCACTTATGGGCGTGGTAATGGGAACAGCGGAATATATTTGGCCTTCAGCCACTTTGTCCGGGTTAATGCCCAACAGCCTCAATTGGGAACGCAAACCATTGACACTTGAAGTGGTAGAACGAAATTTTGACTGCGCCATCTGAAATTCCTTTCCAGAAGAAACTCCTTTGTCATAAAGAGTCTGTTTGCGCTCAAAATCCTGTTTTAAAAAGACCAATTCATCATTTTTTTCCTGATAATCCTGTTGCATTGCAATGATATCGGGATGCTCTATATATGCCAGTACTTGTCCTTTGCTTACGTTATCTCCAGGCACTACTTTTATGGAACTCACATTTCCACCAACAAACGGACTGATATTCGCCTTGTCCTGTGGAAAAAGTTCCAACATACCTGTTACTTTAATGTTGTTCCCTAAATTCCGTTCCTCCAAAGATTTCGTTTCCAACCCTATGGTTTCGGCCTGTTGCTTTGTGAGTTCGACAACGCCTTCTTCTCCTTCTTCATCGTGACCTCCTTCTTCCTCGCTATGGCCTTCTTCGCCGTGCGCATCTTCTCCACCTGCTTCGGTTTTTGATACCCCTTCAGCTTCGTTGTGCCCAAGTTCAGATTTTTGGGCATCGTTACAACTCATAAACATAAGTGTAAATAATACGGTACTTACTAATAGTATATTCTTCATTTTTCCTTTTTTAAAATTATAAATTACCCAACTGATATTGTACCTCAATAGACTGTTGGTTATATTGATTGATATATTGTAAATGTGTCTGTTTTATCCTGATGGCACTATTGAGGATTGTGATGTAGTTTACATAATCTATTTCGCCTTCTTTAGAGGCCAGTTGTGCCGTGGTTATTTGTTCCTCTGCCAAAAGCAACGCACCTTCTTGGTAGTACTGCAAAATCTTTTGCGTTTTTTCGAGGGATTTAAGCAATTGCGACACACGGCTTTCGGTAATTGCCTTTTGTTCCAAATATTGATTCTCTGCTACCATTGCATCTGCTTTGGCTGCCTTGACTCTCGATTTCTGCGGAAAAAACCATAACGGAATACTAATGCCTGCCTGATATGCATTAAACCCGGACACATCATTGTACTTAAGATTGTCATAGCTTATGCTAAACTTGGGTAAAAATTGAGATTTTTCAACACCCACATTGGCTTTGCTCACTTCAAAATTTTGAAGTGAATATTGCAATATTGGATTATTCGCTACCGAAGTTGAATCCATCAATGTGTATAAATTCATTGGCTCGTATGAGAATGAAACCGTTTCAATGGGTATATCGGTTCCCAAATATTGCTTTAAGGCACGTTTGGCAATTTCTATATCGTCATAGGCCTGTTGCCGCAATACCTGAATCTGTTGGTATTCCGAAGAAGCAGAAATAAATTCCAACTTACCGGTTTCGCCCGTATCATAACGCAACTGTGCTGCCGTCCTGAAATTGGCATACACACTATCCAACTGTTCTGCAAAACGAAGCTGTGCCTTGTTATAATTTATCTGGTCATAGGCTTGCATTACGTTTCGCACCAACTGTTGCTCGTTGACGGCATAGAATTTTTCGCCCAAAGCCACGCGCTGTTTGTAAAACTTCGATTTTGAGAAACCCGAAAGCAAATCAATATTGCCTTGCTGTATACCAAAGGTACGTAGGGTTCCCTGTTTCAAACCTTGGTCTTCCATACCAGTATATAAAGACGTACTGCCCAAATCGAAACTTGTGCCTTTCATCGCTTGTTCACGTTCAATAAAGGCCTGACTTTCTTTAAGGGATGGATAGTTTTCCTTTGCCAATGCGATGGCTTCTTCTAAAGTAATGGTTTTCGGAATTGTGCTATTCTGATTTCTTTCCTGTGCAAAGCTGCTTCCAGAAGTGAACACACCACCTAATAGCAAGACAGTAGTGATGATTGTGGTGCTTTTATTGATGTAACTGACGTCGCCATCATCAGCTTTTTTATTATTTCTCGATTCGAGCCAATAATACAATACAGGAAGGACTACAAGGGTTAAAAATGTTGCTGTTATCAATCCGCCAATAACCACCGTTGCCAATGGTCGCTGCACTTCTGCACCGCCAGAGGTAGAAATAGCCATTGGTATAAAGCCCATAATGGCCGCCGTTGCGGTAAGCAAAATTGGACGTAAGCGTTCGTGCGTTGCCTCATATATTCGTTTTTTTAAGTCTGTCATTCCACTTTCTTTTAATTCATTGAATTTGTTTATCAGTACCAATCCGTTTAAAACCGCTACTCCAAAGAGCACGATAAAACCGACGCCGGCAGAAATACTAAAAGGCATTCCCCTTATCCATAGAGCAAATACGCCTCCAATGGCTGCCAAAGGCACGGCCATATAAATCATTAAGGACTGTGAAAACGAGCTCAAGGCAAAGTAGAGCAATATGAATATTAGGAAAAGTGCGATAGGCACTACAATCATCAATCGTTCTGAAGCACGTTGCAAGTTTTCAAACGAACCTCCGTAGGTTACAAAATAACCTGGTGGCAGTTTCACGTCCGTTTCCAATTTTTGCTGAATTTCCTCGACCATCGATTTTACATCGCGCCCACGAACATTGACCCCTACCGAAATACGACGCGAGGTATTGTCCCGTGAAATTTGCATTGGCCCAGGCTTATAGCTGATATCTGCAACTTCCTTTAAAGGTACTTGCGCTCCGTTTGGTAAATCGATATAAAGATTTTTAAGACTGTTAATGTCTTGTCTAAATTCCTTTGCCAAACGAATGACCACATCGAACCGTTTTTCGCCTTCAAAAATCACACTTGCTTGTTCTCCAGAAAATGCAGCGCTTACATAATCATTCAGCTTGTCAACGGTTACTCCATACTGCGCCATTTTTGCCCTATTATACTGCACAGTCATTTGTGGCAAACCACTTGTAGCTTCCACATTAAGGTCAGCCGCTCCGGGAACGGTTCTGATGACTGCTGCGATTTCCTGTACCTTGTCTGCCAACACACCTAAATCTTCTCCGTACAGTTTGATTGCCACGTCCTCACGAACACCTGTTAGCAATTCATTAAAACGAAGTTCTACAGGTTGCGTAAACACGAAATTTACGCCGGGAACTACTGAAATTTTCTCCTGAATTTTTTCCACGAGCTCTTCTTTGCTATCTGCGGAAGTCCATTTACTCTTATCCTTTTCAAGAATAATGTAACTATCTGCAATGTCCATAGGCATTGGGTCTGTTGGTATTGCGGCTACCCCAATCCTTGAAACTACCGTTTTTACTTCTGGAAATTCATTGATTAGATTTTGAAGTTTTTTTGAAGCCTCAATAGATTCTGTAAGACTGCTCCCCGGTTTTATCAAAGCTTGAAACGCTATATCGCCCTCATCAAATTTAGGTATGAATTCGCCACCCATATTGCTGAAAATAAATCCTGCAATCAATAGCAAGGCAACCGCTCCTATAACGACACCAGCCCTAAAGCGAAGCGCAAAATTGAGCAATGGTACATAAGCTCTGTTTAAACCCGACATTATTTTATCACTGAACCTATCAATCTTGTTTTCAAATTTGGCAAACCAACTATTCTGATTTCTGGTAGGTTTTAGGAACATTGCCGAAATCATTGGTACATAAGTAAGGCAAAGGATGATAGCGCCCAAAACTGCAAATCCAAAAGTAAATGCCATTGGACGGAACATTTTTCCTTCAACTCCTGTTAGGAAAAGAATAGGTGTAAATACGATAAGAATAATTAGCTGTCCGAAAAATGCCGAATTCATCATCGTACTTGCTGATTCATAGGCTATTTCATCCATCTCGGCTTGTCCTATGACAGCATTTGATTTTTTCATCCGTTGATGAATGTGGAATACCATACCTTCAACTATAATTACCGCACCATCCACGATGATTCCGAAGTCGATTGCTCCCAAGGACATTAGGTTTGCCCAAACCCCGAACTGTTTCATCAAGATAAATGCAAACAATAGTGATAAAGGGATTACCGAGGCTGTAATCAAGCCGCCACGGAAACTTCCCAAAAGCAAGACTAAAACGAAAATCACAATCAACGACCCTTCAATAAGGTTTTTTTCAACGGTGCTTGTGGTTCTTCCAATAAGTTCACTTCGGCTTAAAAACGTATCTATGAAAACACCTTCCGGTAGGGATTTCTGTATTTCGGTTATACGTTTCTCCACATTTTCGACTACATCGCCCGGGCTTTCGCCTTTTAGCATCAAAATTTGTCCACCAACAGTTTCGTGTCCATCTTGGGTAAAAGCACCATAGCGCACTTGATTTCCATAGCCTACTTTTTCGGCAACATCCCTTACTAAAACAGGGCTTCCGTTTTGTGTGGTTACAACTGTATTTTCCAAGTCTGCAATGCTACGCGCCAAACCTTCGCCACGAATGAAATTTGCTTGGTGGTTTTTTTCAATGTAAGCACCACCAGTATTGGCATTGTTCACTTTAAGGGCTTCAAAAACCTGATTTATTGTAATGCCAAAACTTTTAAGTTTGTCGGGATTTATGGCCACCTCGTACTGCTTTACATATCCACCAAAAGCGTTTACCTCGACAACGCCAGGCACTAATGCCATTTGACGTTTTACAATCCAGTCTTGGATAGTACGAAGCTCCATTGCATCGTATTTATCTTCGTAGCCCTCTTTTAGTTTTAGGGTGTATTGATAGATTTCGCCCAAACCTGTGGTAATTGGTGCCATAAATGGTGTGCCAAAACCTTCGGGGATTTCTCCAGCAACTTCGGTTAATTTCTCTTGCACCAATTGCCGAGGAAGATAAGTGCCTGCCTCGTCCTTAAAGACAATGGTAACCACAGAAAGACCAAAACGGGATACCGAACGCAGTTCGATAACATCAGGAAGGTTTGCCATTGCCAATTCTACGGGATAGGTAACAAATTGCTCAATATCCTCTGTTCCCAAATTTGGGGCAACGGTAATAACTTGCACTTGGTTGTTGGTAATATCGGGCACAGAACCCAAGTTTATAGTGGCCATAGACCAAATGCCCGTACCTACAAGTGCCACTATAAATAGCCCAATAATAAACTTGTTATTAATGGAAAATGAAATGATTTTGTTAATCATAGAAAAAGTATTAATTCAGTTTAAACCTCGCAATGCAATTAGATGCAATGCGTTTATAATGCGATGCTTAATTTGAAAAAGCATCACGTAAGGATATAGCTATCCTTAAAAAAAACTGAATTAAACCCTTGGGGGTTGGAAAAGAGATTCCAGGTATCTGGAATTCAATTGGAAAGAATGATAATTAAACTGTTTTTCCTCTTTAAATTTCAATCGATTGGTTAAAGCCGAATTGTTGTTTGCAATAATTAATACTAAAGGGTGACAACATTGATGATGGGGATGGACAGGTAAATTCTCCTTATCTGGATTATTATGATGATCTTCATTTTTTGCATCATTGTCAATGTAATCTTCAACTACATATTCAAGGAAAGAGTCGCCATAAACTTTATGGTCTTGAAAATGGGTAATTATACTTGAAATTTCTTTAATGGGTCCACAAAAGTCCATATCAATGCTAATTCCCTGAAAAAAGAATAAAATTGACATAGATATGGAAACGAATATTTTCATAAATTTTAACAAAGATACAAATTAATCGATGCACAGGTTGTGCAAAGTCGTTGTCAATGTCGTTTCCACAACTGGTTGTTTAATAATACTATTTTTTTTAAAGATAAAATTACATTTGAACCAAGAAAAAATTGATTAGGTAAAGAATTTTTATTACTCGGCTAATAATGCATTTATGATGTTGCAAATTCTGCAATATTCCTATTGATTTTATCCAATCAATATTACACCCACAGGAAGGGAAATGCCTACTTATTCAAAATATGTCTTTTAACTATCGTTCCTAAATCTTTCTCTGAAAACCAAATATCCTCTGGATGAAGATGAAGAACAGGGGCTTGTTCGCACTTATTGTTACAGTCCATATCATCAACTTCGATTTTATTTTTTAACTTATATTTCTTTATATAATAATCTAAAAGTTTTCCCTTTTTCTTTCGGCAATTTACTCCATCACATCGATATATAACGGGCTTATTATTTTCTGAACCTTCCATAACTTTATTTTTTATTGTTAAAGCTGTTCGTGCTTAAAAGCAAAAACAGCTTTTTTTTAAGTATTTAAATGAATCCATTTTTTAGCTTGTTTACTTTCTTTTATTTGAAAAAATTTAATATCAGAATGATAAAACTTACTTGCTATTTTTAGCAAATTTTCTATAGAGTCATTAGTACAAACAACGGCCATTTTTTCAATTTTCTCCTTGAATTTAAATCCTATTTCTTGCAACAATTCACCTCCTTTAAATTCATTTATTTCTAAGTATAATTTGATTTCTCCACCTAATTCGATCTTTGATTTTAAAAAAAGAAATGTTTCTTTAAAATCTTTAAAATTAGGTTCTTCTTTTACAACCAAATAGACTGTGTACTTATTTGAATAGAGTAATATCAAAATTATTATATGTTTTAAATTTTATTAATTTTGGGGCGTCTGGTCAAATACTTCCTTTTCGTTGTAAGAATCCAATCATTTATGAAAACCAAACTTTACAATTTAAATCCATTAATAAGCAGTCAGCAAAATCGGTCAGCATATGAAAAAGAAGTCCGATTCCTATAATAATCAAATTTGTGCCTGCTAAATGGAAGGTTATTTCAATTGGGCGTAGAAATTGACCTTCCATAGCAGGACTTAAGATTATAATGTATATTGACCTTTTAGCCTCAAATTTACTACTACGTCTTCAGTACTGCTATTCCTAAAAAACCATCCGTGTTTGCCTTCATAAGGTGCTAAAAAAGTACCTACCATATTGTGGGAATTTGAAATGGTGTAACTTTCAAAATAGACCTCTTTAACTTCCTCTTTTTGTTTAACCTCTCCGTGAAAATCAAAGTATAGCAATTCATTGTTGGCAGTTGTCCATTCATATTTCATTGTTCCGTATTTGAGCATATTTATTTTAAATTCTATACCTTTTCCTGCCGGAACAACCACTTTGGTTTCATCCTCACGAGTTGCTAATTGTTCTTCGGGTGCGGGATTATCAGCTTCTACGGGTCGAGCGACATCGGGTCCTGACCCAGCTTTTTCGAGTTTAATCAAGGGAAGATTAGCTGTTGATACCATCGTGCCCAAATCATCAGTTTGTTCGCTTTCAGGGACATATAATCTGCTAAACCCTAAAAGGTTGCCTGCTCCTGTTGGGTCTATACCAAATTCCGCTGGCAGTACTGCAACAACTAATAGAAGTGCTCCAACAACTAATGCTATGATAGTCGCCTTTATAATTTTACTTTTTTCCAATATTGGATGATTCATTTCTGACATAATTATTTTTTTAAGATGTAAAGTAGCCTGTTAATTGGAAGCCGAGCAGTAAAAACCCAGCAGCCATAAGGGCTGTATTAGTAATTGTTGAAAATTTCATAAAACTGCGTTGCCTTCTCCATATAGTTATGAGGATTAACACCACCGCTAAAGCAATAAATTGTCCTATTTCTACCCCTATATTGAAACCAATTAGGTTAGTAAAAAGTCCTTCTTTATCAAATTTGAATTCTTGCAATTTACTGGCAAGACCAAAACCGTGAAACAGACCGAATATCAAAACTGCTGCTTTTGTATTGGGCTGTTTGCCAAAGAAACGTTTGAAGCCACCCAAATTGTCAAATCCTTTATAAACAATGGATAGCGCAATGATGGCATCTATTAAGTATGCATTAATATTTATATCGGCTAAAACACCTAACAGTAGTGTGGTGCTATGGCCAATGGTAAAAAAGCTAACATACAATAGCACCTCTTTCGGTTTATAAAGAAAGAAAATAACGCCTACCAAAAATAGTAGATGGTCATAACCGGTAATCATATGTTTTGCTCCTATATAAAGAAAGGGGCCAAATGCTACACCACTATTTCCTAACAGAAATGTTTGCGTGTCTTCATCTACTCCGTGAGCATACGCCATTGAACCAAATGCTCCGAATAGAAACAGAATGAGAAAGGCATAAATATTTTTGATTTTCATAATTTATTTATTTAAACCCCATTGCACAAGACAGTACAATGGGATTTTATTTATTAATGGGCGTGCCCGTGGTTTTTTACCTGTTGGATGCTATCCAATTTGCGATTTTCTTCTCTTACTATTTTCAGGCTATCTTCCCTTTGGCGCATTTCTTCCTGGCTTAAGGTAGTTTCAGTGTTTTGCTCCTTCATATTTTCAACTTTCTTGTTGTCTCTACAAGATGCTAATAAGGTTAGGCCAATGGTTGCGATAAAAAGTACTTTTTTCATAATGTTTGATTTATATATTTATTACAATTAAATTATTCTTCTTCGGAATTTCGCAATGCAGATAAGATGGAATAGGCGTTCTTGGTAACAGGTTTAAAGTTTTGAACAGTAGCACCTTCAGCAAACGTTATTGCTGTATATCCTTCTTGCTCAATTCCTTTTTTAACCTGTTCCAACTTGAAAGTATAGCCATTTTCCGTTTCTTCGGTTTGAAGGATTACGAAATCGTTTCCTTGATATTGAACGATAGCTTCTGAAGGAATTGCATTTTGCTTATTGGTGCCGCTTTCTACCCAAGCCTTTACGTACATACCGGGCAAAAGACCTTTCTCATTCTCTTTGTTTATGTGGCAATGAACTGGCGTCATACGGTCACTACCTGTAGCTTTTCCAATTAGGAATACCTCGGCAGTACGATTGAACGTATTGTCGTCGGAAAGTGAAAATTTAACCGTTTGACCAATCTCTAACTTTTCCAAATCTCTTTCAAAAGCATTCAATGCCAAATGGATATCGTTTAAATCGACAATTTCAAAAAGAACATCCTGCGGGGAAACATAATCGCCAATATTTACATTGCTCGCTTTTATAAAACCTGAAATAGGCGCATAGAGATTCGCAGTTCGGGTTATATTGCCATTTTGGACAGAACTTCTACTGATTCCTGCAAGTGCAAGCTGTTGTTCGTATGCCTTTACTTCTTCCTTGCGTGATTTTATAATCAGAAGAAACCTGTTGAAACGTTTTAGCAGAATTGATGTCTTCTTCTCTCAACTTTTTCTGACGGTTAAATTCTTCTTCAAGAAACTGAAGTCTGCTCAAACTCTCCAAATAGCCTTGTTGGATTTGGATGAATTCAGGATTTTCAATGGTTGCCAAAACTTGCCCTTTTTTTATTTCTTCACCGGGCAATCTACCAGCCGTTTTTAAATAACCTCCCAAAGGTGCAGATACCGATGCCATACTTTCAGGCTCTACGTCTATGGTACCATTTAGTTTTATGATGTTACTTAAATTTCTCATTTCAATCGCTCCTGTTTCAATTCCAGCGAGATTGTATTGGTCTTTTGTAAAGGTGATTTGTTTAGTTCCAGTTGCAACTGGTTGTTCTTCTTTCATCGAAGATTCGTCGGAAGATTCCGTTTTTTCAGAATCCTTGTTGCCACAAGCCACCATCAATAGGGTGGATAAAATGAGTAGCGAAATTTTGGTATTGAATTTAATTTTCATCTTTTTATATTTTAATTTGAAATCTATATTTTTTTATAAACCCAATAAGGCTTCAATGACTATGATAGACTGGTTATATTGATATAGTGTGTTTAAATATTCCGTTTGAATACTGTTCGCCAACGTGAGGTTTTGCAAATATTGCGTGTAAGAAACATCGCCACTTTTAAAGCTCTTTTCTGAATTATCAATGATAAGTTCCGCTTGCGGCAGCGCTTCATTTTGATAATAATCTAAAGTACCTTGCAGTTTATAATATTCTTGCAATAAATTTTGTAGTTCGCCTTCAAGCTGTGTCTTATTTAACTCAATTTGAGATTGGACGATGTCTTCCTCAATTTTAGCCGCCTGAATTTTAGCACGATGTCCACCAGGAAAAATGGGAATTGCAATACCTACCTGAAAGTATGAAAACCGGTCACCACGACCATATTGAATGTCCTGCCCGTTGACGAATTGATCCCCTATAAACGTTTGACTGTTATAGCCGAGCATAATATCTGGTAACACCTTATTCCTTTCCACATTGGTTTCCCGTTTCCTTACTTCCAACTGTTGTTTTAAATAAACATAAAACGGGCTTTGCTCTACAGATTGGCTTTCAATATCTAAATCTATCTCACGACGAACCAGTTCACTCTCTACGATACCAATATCATCATTCGTGTTCAAAACAACCTGAAGTTGCTTTTTGGCGATTCTCATATCGGCTTCGTTTTGTTTAAGCTTGTTTTTTATTTGCATCGATTGAGTAGCCGAGGTTACATTTTCCAGTTTTGTGGATTCGCCAAATTCATAACGCATCGAACTTGAACGGTTGAGATTGCCATACAGGCTATCTTGACGCTGCAACAATTGTTTATTCTGCATTAAAAATACAACTCTGAAATAGGCGGCTTTTACATCAGCAATCAAGTCATTTTCTTCTATAACTTTTAGTTGCTCACTGCTATTTACTCTTGCCTTTGCGAGCTTGTACTGACTGGTATAAACTGTTGGAAAATTTATTTTTTGTGTAACTCCGTATTGATTATCCTTTATAGTAGGCGTATTAAATTCGCCATTTTGATATGAAAATTCTGTTCTCGGAATAGTTATAGCTCCATACTTTCCTTTTTCTTCAACCTCAATTTCGTATTGAGCAATTTTAATACGGTTATTGTTCTGAAGTGCCATTTCAATAGCCTGCTGCAAAGTAATTGTACGCTCTTGCACCATATTTACTTCTTGTGCTTGAAGCTGCATCGCAGGAAAGAACAGACCGCCTATCACGATTAAAGTGGTAACGATTTTCTTTTTTCCTAAATTGAATTTTACTTTTCCTTCGGTAAAATAGATATACAAGACTGGTAATACAATTAGGGTTAATGCGGTCGCAGTAATCAATCCACCAATAACCACAGTAGCCAATGGTCGCTGTACTTCCGCTCCTGATGAATTTGATAAAGCCATAGGTAAAAAACCTAAAGCAGCTACGGTTGCGGTCATTAATACAGGTCTCAATCTTACCCGTGTTCCTTTAACAACACGTTCATATATATCAGTTACACCTTCTTTAGCAAGCCTATTGAATTCTGCCACCAGTACGATTCCATTTAAAACAGCCACACCAAATAATGCAATAAATCCAATTCCGGCAGAAATACTGAAAGGTAAATCTCTTATGATTAGTGCAAAAACACCACCAATGGCAGATAAAGGGATTGCTGTAAAAATGAGCAGACTTTGTTTCATTGAACCGAAAGTAAAAAACAGCAGCACTAAAATCAGCAACAACGCTATTGGTAAAGCAATTATTAACCGTTGATTAGCCTCTTGCAAGTTCTGAAATTGACCACCATAGGTTACATAATACCCTGCTGGCATATCAACCTTCGAATTCATAATTTGCTTTATGTCCTCAATAATACTTTGTACATCCCTATCCCGCACGTTGAAGCCCACAATAATTCGACGCTTCGCATTGTCACGTTGAATTTGTACTGGTCCCGGTTCAAATGAAATATTTGCCACCTGACTTAACGGAATTTGATTTCCCTGTGGGGTACTGACATACAAATTTTGAACATCGGTAATATCGGTTCGGTAGTTCTTGTCTAACCTCACAACAAGGTCGAATCTACGCTCCCCTTCATATACAAGTCCTGCTGAAGTACCTGCAAAGGCAGTTTCGATAGCATTATTTACGTCCTCGATGTTCATTCCATATTGAGAAATCTTATCACGGTTCATTTGAATATTAATCTGTGGTAGTCCAGTCACTTCTTCAACATATAAATCTTTAACACCTGCAACCGATTTTATTTTGCTACCTACAGTACCAGCCAAATCTGAAAGAATATTG
The DNA here is from genome assembly GCA_963716065.1 of uncultured Flavobacteriaceae bacterium. GTDB lineage: Bacteria > Bacteroidota > Bacteroidia > Flavobacteriales > Flavobacteriaceae > Aequorivita. The sequence goes on along the minus strand of OY970287.1, from coordinate 2,502,631 downwards.
AGGTCTTCGCCATAAATTTTTATGACAACATCCTGTTTAGCACCAGTCAAAAGTTCGTTGAAACGCATTTGAATGGGTTGTTGAAAACTAAAAGTAGCGTTAGGGATTATTGACAGGGATTCTTTCATCTCTGCTGCCAGTGCTTCTCTTCCTTCTGCCTTTTTCCATTCGGATTTTGGGCTTAAAATAACCATCATATCGCCAGCTTCAATGGGCATAGGGTCTGTTGGAATTTCCCCTGAACCAATCTTGTTTACAACTTGTTTTACTTCATCTGGATATTCATTTAATAATATGGTCTGTGCCTTTTGAGACACATCAATCATCTGGTCGATGGAACTACCAACAGGTACTCGGGTTTCAACCGCAAAATCTCCTTCATCCAATTGGGGAATAAATTCACCTCCCATATTTGCAAAAACGATTAGCGTTATAACAAATAATCCTACTGCCAATCCAAGTACCAACAGTTTTGTGCGCAGGGCAGCTTCTAAAATAGGTTGATATATACGCTGAAAGAAATCCATCATTTTATCGGAAAAATTCCGCTTATGTTCCGTCTTGCGTCCAAGTGCAAGGGCAGACATCATCGGAACATAGGTAAGTGATAAAATTAATGCCCCAAGAATAGCGAACATTACCGTTTGTGCCATTGGATGAAACATTTTTCCTGCAACACCGCTCAAAGCCAAAATAGGCACGTAAACAATTAGAATTATGATTTGTCCAAAGGCAGCGGAATTCATCATTTTTCCAGCAGAGCGTTTTACCTCAGTATCCATTTGTTCAGATGACAGCTTTTCAACGCCTGCATACTTCTTTTTACTGGTATGAATCCCAAACATTACGGATTCAACGACAATTACCGCCCCATCTACAATAAGACCAAAATCTATGGCGCCCAGACTCATTAGGTTACCAGAAACACCAAAGAGGTTCATCATCGCGATTGCAAAAAGCATTGAGAGTGGAATGACCGATGCCACTATCAATCCACCTCTTAAATTACCAAGAAAGAGGATTAAAACAAAAATTACAATCAACGCACCTTCCGTAAGGTTTGTCATTACAGTTCCTATTGCACGAGTCCACCAAACCTTTCCTATCCAGATAAGGCTCAATGGTTACGCCTTCGGGCAACGTTTCTTTAATCTGTTCAATTTTTGCTTTTACATCATTGATAACTGCGGAAGAGTTAGCTCCTTTAAGCATCATTACAATTCCCGTAACAACTTCGCCTTCTCCATTTCGCGTAGCCGCACCATAGCGAACACCGTGACCGAACTGTACTTTGGCAACATCCCTAACCAGTACTGGTGTGCCGTTATTTACTTCAACAACTATTTTTTCCAATTCTTGCAAATTGTTAACCAGACCTTCGCTTCGAATAAAATAGGCATTAGGGCCTTTATCTATATAAGCTCCACCTGTGTTTTGATTGTTCTTTTCCAGAGCGGTAAAAATATCTTCAATAGTAACATTCATACTTTGAAGTTTATCTGGGTCTATAGCAATTTCATATTGTTTTACCAAACCACCAAAGCCACTTACTTCAGCAACACCAGGTGTTCCCAATAGCTGTCTTTTGATAATCCAGTCCTGAATAGTTCTTAATTCGGTGGCATCGTATTTATCTTCATATCCTTTTTCGGTATGAATCACATATTGATAAATTTCACCTAACCCTGTAGTTACTGGTCCCATTTCGGGTTTTCCGATGCCTTCAGGAATGTCTTTGGCAGCCAGTGTTAATCGCTCTTGAACTTGTTGCCTTGCCCAATATAAATCTACATTTTCTTCGAAAACAATAGTTACAATGGAAAGTCCGAAACGAGAAAAAGAACGCATTTCCTTAATCCCGGGAATGCTTACCATTGTCTGTTCTACTGGAAATGTAACTAACTGTTCTACTTCTTGTGCAGCTAAAGTCGGTGATATGGTAATAACCATAACTTGATTGTCTGTGATGTCTGGCACGGCATCAATAGGTAATTGTGTTAGCGAATAAGCTCCCCACCCAATTAAAGCCAGTGTAAATAATCCGATAACAAGTTTATTGTTTATCGAAAATGCAATGATTTTGTCTAACATTATGTTTAAGATATTTTTAAATCGTAAATACTGAAATTGAAAATACCATATAGGTTATCAATGGGTTTGTATGATACAAAACCACTGAATAATTTTTAAAAAATAAATATGGTAAAATGGTAATTAAAGCGAAGTTTGCTATTACCAAAAGGCTTAATAAATTTGCAGATACTATGAGTGTATCTGTTCGATTTTATTAAACTAAAGAGGAATTAACAGGTAGGTGGACCTCGTGAATCGAGGGATGAGAGATATGAGTTGAAATAATTATTGGGTGGATGATAGACTACTACTTTTATAGAATCTTCATCATCATATTTTATAGAAATGCTATAACGGTTAAGAAAAATAGGCGTTTTTACGTCCTTTTTAACCTTGAATTGTGAGATAATACTTTCGTGAGTTGCTAAAATTTCATTAGAAACAACTGAATGTATGTGAACTTCCAAAAATAAATCTAAAAGTCCTTTTTTGGAACTTTCTTTTTTTGGAACATCGTGATGTTGGCTGTGACTGTCACTATTGGCAACAGCCTTATGCGAGTGCCCAATTTCGTGTAAATGATGTAAATGGGGCATTACCTGATGCAAAAGCAATAGGCTGAATATGCCTAAAAAGAAAAGTGCTTTTATGTGTTTGTGTTTTTGCATCGGTTGCAAATATAGAAAAATTATAACAGCGCAACGATATTGTTTTTTACGAATAACTCTCAATTGGTTTTGTCAGCGATTTTTATAAGGGTACTTCAAGTTAAATAGTAATTTTTTTAACTGATTGGCTTTTGATTCAAACACTCTACCATCATTTTATATAGTTCAGGATGTTTCTTTTTAAGCAAGTCTGGACGCTCAAAAAAATACTCGGAAGCTACTGCAAAAAACTCTGCTTGATTTGTGCCTCCATATTTTCGGATGTCAGAATGATTATCATTTATCGCTTCCATTTCCTTATGGATTAAATTTAACCAAGGTATGGCATATTGATGTTCTAATAATCGTTCTGGCACACCATCTGTTCTATCATCCAACTTATCAATAAGATGTACAAATTCGTGAATGCCAGTATTACTTTTATCTGTTGTGTTTTTAAAACCGTGATACAATGCTTTTTTAGATAAAATCATCTGTTTCTCAAAACGACCATTCCCAACTATACCACCTATATTTCGTGATTCATCTTTACTGCTAAATTGCATATCCTCATTAAAATTATCTGGATATAAGAGGATTCCGCTTAAATTAGTGTAGTGCCATTCTTTAAAGCCAAAAATAGGAATTACGGCACTTGCTGCAATTAAAATTTTATCTAATTCCTCCAATTCAAACTGCACAGCATCTACATAAACCTCACTTAAAAATTGCATCATTTTTTTTTGGAAAACAATTTGCTTAACTTTTGAAAGATTTCTATAATAAAGAACATTTTCCATTAATAATTTGTGCCAATGCTCTGGAAATGGCTGAATGCTCTGCCGTTTCGCTTTTCTATAAAAATGAATAGCAAACAGCAGAACTACAACCAAAATTAGGATATAAACCATATTAAACCGAAAAGATTAATCTACAGCTTCCGCTTTAAAGCCTACTTTTTGCAATGTAGCCTTTACATCTTCTTCTGTAGCACCATCGCTTTCTATAGTTAGAATTTTATCTGGATTAGCGGTATCCACATCCCAACTTTCAACACCTTCCTGTTTATCTAAAAACGGGGTTACTTTCGAGATACACCCACCACAATTGATATTTGTTTTAAATTTTAAAGTTTTCATAGTATTTGAATTTATAATTAATATTAAAGTTTTACACGTTTAAGTCTTAAACTATTGGCAACAACCGATACGCTACTGAAAGCCATTGCAGCTCCTGCAATCATTGGGTCTAATAAAAACCCATTTACTGGATACAAAACGCCTGCTGCAATAGGTATTCCAATGATGTTATATATGAACGCCCAAAACAGATTCTGACGGATGCCCAATACGGTTCTTTTTGAGAGTTCCAATGCTTTTGGAATGGACTGCAAATCTGACGTTATCAAAGTCATTTTTGCCACATCCATTGCAATATCAGACCCTTTGCCCATTGCAATACTTACATTGGCTTGTGCCAAAGCGTGTGAGTCATTGATGCCATCGCCAACCATAGCTACTATTTTTCCATTAGCCTGTAACTTTTCAACAAAAGCTGCTTTGTCTGAAGGCATTACTTCGCCTTGGTAATTTGTTATTCCCACTTGTTTAGCGACAGCAGATGCGGTTTTATTATTATCTCCTGTAAGCATATAGACTTCAACACCTCTTTCTTGAAGCGTCTCTATAGCCTTTTTTGAAGTTTCTTTAATCTTGTCTGCAATGGCGAGTATTGCCAGCACTTGTTTTTCATTTCCGAAGAAAATTACAGTCTTTGCTTGCTCTTCTAAACCTTCCGCTGTTTGCATTAATGAAGTGTCGATTTGAATATTTTTCTCAAGCATTAACTTATGGTTACCCACAAAATATTTCGACCCATTTTCTGTTTGGGTTTTTACACCTTTTCCAGTAATACTTTCAAAGGAATCAATTTCAGCTTGTTCAATATTTTCCTCTTTCAAAAGTTTTACCACAGCCTCTGCCAAAGGATGTTCTGATTGTGCTTCAATAGCCAAAAGAATTTGCTTGTATTCGTTTTGATTTTCAAGCTTATCCTTCCAGAGTATATCAGTTACCAGTGGTTTTCCTTCAGTAATGGTTCCAGTTTTATCAAGAATGACGGCATTCACTTTATAACCGAGTTCCAGGCTTTCGGCATCTTTTATAAGGATATTGTTTTCTGCTCCTTTGCCAATCCCCACCATTATGGCGGTTGGTGTTGCCAATCCTAATGCACAAGGACAAGCGATAACCAATACTGCTACAGAAGTTAATAGGGCTTGGGAAAATGCATTATCGCCACCTGCTGACATCCAAACAATAAACGTTATAATAGATATAATCATTACCACAGGAACAAATATTCCTGCGATTTTATCGACCAGTTTTTGGACAGGTGCCTTGCTTCCTTGAGCTTCCTGAACCATTTTGATGATTTGTGATAACAAGGTTTCGCCACCTACTTTTTCAGCAGTAAATTGAAAGCTACCTTTTTGGTTTACCGTACCTGCAAATACTTTTTCATCCTTTATCTTTTCTACAGGAACAGGTTCTCCCGTAATCATACTTTCGTCAACATAAGAACTTCCTTTAGACACCAATCCGTCAACAGGAATTTTCTCTCCGGGTTTTACAAGAATAGTTTGCCCTACCTGAACAGATGAAATGGGGATTTCAATTTCTTCGCCATTCTCAATAATCTTTAACGTTTTAGGTTGTAAGCCCATTAGCTTTTTTATGGCGGAAGAGGTGTTCGATTTTGCTTTTTCTTCCAGTAGTTTTCCCAAGGAAATAAAGGTAATTATGACCGTAGCAGCTTCATAATACACGTGAGGCGCGATACCACGACTCAACCAAAATTCAGGGAAAAAGGTATTAAAGACACTAAAAAGGAAAGCAATTCCGGTACTTAAAGCCACCAATGTGTCCATATTCGCCTTACCGTGTTTGGCTTGCTTGAAAGCATTGATAAAAAAACTACGACCGAACCAAAAGAGGACAGGAAAAGTTAAAACAAAGGATATCCACTTCCCAGGTTCCCATTGCATAAAAAACATTCCTAATACAAAAATGGGAAGCGTAAGTACGGCCGACCAAATAGTACGGTTTTTTATATCTTGATAATGCTTTTGCTGTAGCTCTTGTTGTACTTCCGAAGGGTCTTCTGCATCTATAATAATATCATAACCAACTTCACGTAAAGCATTTTGCAATTGTTCTTCTGTAACGGTTTCATCGTAATCTACAAGTACCGAACTGCTGGCAAAATTAACGCTGGCATCAAATACACCTTCTGTATGCTTTAGTACAGACTCTACGCTTGCTGCGCAAGATGCACAGGTCATTCCCGTTACAGGGAATGAGTTTTTAATTCCCTGCTTATGAGTCTCTTTCTTTTTATCAAATACATTAACTGTCTCCATAATCTTATACTTATAACTACATTACAAATTTCAGAATTTAAAGGCTTTAAGGTGTTACCTTATATGCCGAATAATTTGTAAAATTATCTTGATATCGCAATAGTGTGAATAACATAGGTGTAAATTGCGATAAACATTTTTTATTAGTTCTAAAATCAAAAAGACCACAATTTTAGCTGTGGCCTTTGAAAATTTGAGGTGGCAGCACCTCATTTATCTAATAAGAAAGTGAAGTCTCCTTATTTTAAATATTCCTCACAAGCTTGCTCACATTTTCTACAGGCATCTGCACATTCTTGACAATGTTTGTGGTCGTGCTTTGCACATACATCGGCACATTTTTTACAGATGTCACGGCATTGCTCTACCATACCTCTTACATCTTTATAATTTGATGCAAGCAAATTTGCTGTCGTACTACAGATTTCGGCACAAGCTCTATCCGTTCTTATACAATCTACCATCATCTTGATATCATTTTCGCCAAGACAGGCATCTGCACAGTAATTACAATGCGCTACGCAATTGTTTAAAGCTTCAATTAATTTTGAATTTTTCATAGGTTTTAATGTTTTTAAATTAATTATTATTATCCACTATTGTAGTAGATACTATTAATATCAATTTAAGGTTTTTCGTGACTTTATCTATTGTAGAATATGCCGAAAGAGTTGTATAATTTTCAGCATATAATACTTAAACCGATTTTGTATACGAGAATTAAAATCTCGCAGTAAACCCTGCATATAAGCTCCTGCCAACAGAAGGAATAATCCCAGGTTCAGGATATTCATCCGCTCTTCTGGTAAAATATTGTTTGTCAGTTAAATTGTTTGCGCCAAGTTTTAATACGAAGTTTCTGATTTTATAACTTGCGCTCAAATCCAGAACCGTATAGGCAGGAATATAACCCGCAACGGCACCATCGCTTTGTCTTGTGTTTGTGGCGTCGCCAAAGGCATCGCCTACAGAATTTACCTGAAACGTTGTTGAAAATCTTTTGGTATTGAAAATTAATCCAACACGATTAATAATCTCTGCGGCTGCTTCTACCCGATTTCCCTTAAATTCCCCGCTGGTGTACTTGGCATCAATATAGGCGAAGGAGTTAAAGATACTTAAGCCAAATTTTGATTGTTGGTTTATAAACTTCAATAAGTTGAACTCTACGTAACTCTCAATTCCTTTATGGGCACTATTGGCTACATTGGTTCTTAAAGTATATTCTTCGTTTGTGACCGGGTCATTTTTTAGCACCGTTCCAATTCTGTCGTTATAGGCCAAATAAAACGCTCCCATATCAAAATTCAAGTAATTCTTAATGGTCCCTCGATATCCCAAATCAGTATTGTAACCTGAAGCATCTTTTAAATTTGGGTCAATTCTTGAGGTGGTGCCAAATGGTTCTAATTCCCCGTAATCTATAGGGCGGTATGCTTGACTAATATTTCCGTAGATATTGGTGTTCTTTGAAGTTTTGTATTCCAAGCCAACACCAGCCAATGGAACGTATCTATCGCGGCTTTCGTTTGAAATTATTTTTACACCGTCCTTTGTTTTATAGCCTTTTGCTGTACTGTTTAAATATTCAAATCGAAAGCCGGGTGTAACACTGAATTTATCCCCAAACCTAAAAATATTTTCGACAAAAGGGGCGACATTGGTAGTCGTGAAATCCAAATCATATCCCCAATCCCCAGATATGGATACATCGAAATCGCTGCCCGTTGTTCCCTCTCCGCCACCTAATCGTTTGAACCAGCCATAGCTAAAACGGATACCTCCGGCAATTGTTGATGTGTTATTTCCAAGATTATATTGTCTTGACACCCTTAATTCCGTAGTTGAATTGTTAAAATCCTGTTTGCCCACCTCACGGGGTACATATTGGTTTGTTACTGGGTCAATATCATCTACGGCAGCGGCACCACCGTCCTCATTCCTCCAAACTATGGAACGGTTCCCAAAAAGATAGGTTGATTTTAGGTTAATGGTCGTGTTTTCAGAAGGTGTATAATTGGCATAAGCAGTTATAATGTTCCAAGGGGTCTTTAGCCAGTTTCTTGCCCTGGTGGATTTTTCTGGATTATCATTGAAATGTTCATCGGTCAAACCGCCCGGCATTTTTATTTTATTGCGAAGCAATGAATATTCAACCCCGAAATTTAATTTGTCCGAATGGTTGTATTGCACCTTACCGTAACCCGAAAGCTGCGTTTGTTGGCTGTTTGGCCTGTATCCATCCATATATCGGTACTGTAAAAAGCCGTAGTAACTTATTTTTTTGTAGTTGCCACCAACAGAATTGAAGGAATTGTACAAACCGAAACTCCCCAAGGTTTGCGAAGTCACAAATTCAAAGGGCTTGTTTTTTGGTGCATCTTCGATTACATAATTGACCAATCCACCGAATTGAGAGCCAAATTGTAAGGAAGCAGCTCCACGAACCAGTTCTATTCTATTTACGGCTTCCATTGGCGGAAGGTAATATGCTTCATTATATCCATAAACATCCGCGCTGATATTATACCCATTTTGACGGGTATTCATTTCAATGCTCTGATTAGGATTTAGACCCCTTGTAGCAATACCGTTTGCTGTAAAACCTCCTGTCTCTGTTTCGACTATATTTAGGCCTGGCACTCTCCCTAAAATTTGCCTTGTATTATTGATTGCTTTATTGGCATCCAGACTATCAACAAGAATAACTTCATTTTTTTTACCGGCGTATATTATGCCGTTCTTGGTTTCTGGCAGGTGCCCAACACCGTTAACTGTTTTGTAATCTTTGATTATTACTTCGTTTAAAAAAATGATACTGTCTTTTGTCTGTGCATTTGTAAATTGATTTATCATTAAAATGGCTGGGATAATTCTTAATAATAAATTCTACTTCACAAAAAATGTGGTAAACAGAAAGACAGTCCTAATTTATAGAGTATCCGTTTTTCATAAACTAATTACTTCATCAACGGGACTTGACTACCAGATTTTCGGTTCTATCATTCATATCATCTACCAGTCGAACAATGCCTCATCGGCCTGCCTATCATATTACGATAGGCCGGTGCCGAATATTGACAAAAAAATTAATAATTCAATGTCGCACCTATCCCGAAACCCATATCGCTATCATAGTGTGTGGTAATTCCAAGATTTCTCGTTGCTATATATCGCAACCCTGCCAAATACTCCTTGTCTGTATTCCACATTAGGTTCATACGCAATCTTGGTGTGAGGGGAATATCATTGCGCTCAAATTGTAACCTAACATTACCGTCCGTGAATATTTCGGCCTGCGCCATTACCAACATTGGCAGGGTATAATTGACCCCAACACTAACCAATGCACGCTTATCTTTTGTGTTTATTTGCCCAAAAAGGTTTTCGTGAATCCGATCGCGACCCAATTTTCGATACCGCCAATCAAAACCTACAAAAGGCATCAACCATTGCATTTTCCCAATATACCGGCCTATATGGGTCTCTGTTTCATAACCGTCAATATCATTATATCCCAAACGCCATTCGGTGCCAAAACTCCATCGTGTACTTTGAAGCATCAATACTCCATCATTTCCATTAGTGGCAAAATCATTTTCTGCCATTAAATGGAAATCCCTGTCATCGCCTTTTAGTTTCCGCAAGGCAAGGTCCGGATTGGGAATCAATGGATTGGGCTCCTGGTTTTCATAGCTAAACACCCTGCCCATACCACTCATCATATGGTACAAAATATGGCAGTGAAAAAACCAATCACCTTCCACATTTGCCTCAAACTCGAAGACATCGGTTTCCATAGGCATAATATCCACCACATTTTTTAAGGGTGCGTAGTCTCCCTGGCCGTTGAGCAACCTAAAATCGTGGCCGTGCAAGTGCATAGGGTGGCGCATCATTGAATTATTGTACAGCGTAACCCTCACTTTTTCGCCCTTTTTTATCAGTATTTTATCACTTTCAGAAATTACCTTATTGTCCAAGCTCCAAACATAGCGGTTCATATTGCCCGTAAGTGTAAAATGCAGTTCCTTGACAGGCGCGTCCTCGGGAAGCGTGGTCACGGTCGGCGACTTCAACATAGCATAGTTGAGTGTGGTGATGTCTGAAAGTTCATTGCTTTTGTACATATCCTCGTTCATTTTCACTACGCCCATCCCATCCATCTGGTCCATATTGTGGCTTGAAGGTTCTTCGCTATCCATTTCCATTTTCTTATCTTTTCCGTTATCTAAAGCACCAGTTATTTCCGGATACATTACCACATTCATATCCATTTGCTGCATACTCATATTCATCCCCATTTGGTCAAGATCACCGTTCATTTTCATCATCCCGTTCATCATTTCCATACCTTCAAAATATTTCAATTTTGGCAGTGGCGACGTGAGCTGTTTAATACCATCTCCCAAATAGATGGAAGCCGATTTTGTGCGGTCTTCGGGGGTCGCCAGAAATTCAAATGCCGTATTGTCTGCCGGAATAGTGACCACCACATCGTACGTTTCTGACACGGCAATGAGCATTCTATCTACCTCAACAGGTTCCACATCATTGCCGTCATTGGCGACAACAGTTATTTTTCCGCCAGCATACGTGAGCCAAAAATAGCTGGAAGCACCTCCGTTTGAAATTTGCAGGCGTACTTTATCCCCTGCTTTCAGGCCTTTAAGCGATGTATCTTCATTTTCACTTTTGCCATTGATGAAAAATTTTTCATAATAAACATCACTTACGTCCATAGCGTTCATACGCTTCCATTCATTGTGAAGTTTTATTTTCAGGTTACCCGATTTTATGGCCTCGGCATAGCTTTGTGTGGTCCCTTTTTTTATGGCAAAATAGTCTGATGCGTTGTGGAGCATCCTGTGGACATTTTCGGGTTTTAAGTCTGTCCATTCGCTCAAGACTATGGGAATGGTGGGCAAATCGTCTATCCCTTTTCTGAAGGTTTTATCATCAGGCCTTTTTTTCAAAATCATAGAACCGTACATCCCTATCTGTTCCTGAAGCCCAAAATGGCTGTGGTACCAATGGGTACCGTGCTGTATGATGGGGAAGGTATATTTATGGACGGTATGTGGCTTAATTGGCATTTGGGTGAGATAGGGTACGCCATCTTCCTTATTCGGCAAAAACAGACCGTGCCAGTGCAGGGCCGTTTCTTCCTCCAACTCATTGTGGACATAAATCTCGGCAATATCACCTTCAGTAAACGTAAGTGTTGGCATAGGTATCTGTCCGTTTACGGCAATGGCGTGTTTCTCCTTGCCCGTGAAATTGACGATGGTGTCGCGCACATAAAGGTCATAGCGCACTATATTTTGTGCCTGTAGGGAAAGTGTTCCCAGAAATAAAAGCACCAAGATTATCTTTTTCATTTCGTTATCGAAAATTGTATTTATAAATATTTCAGTTTTTAGTGTCGATGGTTTTCACGGTGGACCCACAGCTTAACATCTGTGAACCGTAGTACGGATTTTTAATGGCCTTGTCCTTGCTCAACCAATTGGCATCCTGCATTGGGCAGTACTGATAATAAAGAGTTTCGGTGGCGCTATAAAAAGGTATGATTTCGTGCATACTTTTTGAAAGGGCTTTGAATGTTTCGCGTTGCTTACCAATATCCTTGGTTTCTGAAATACCTTTTGCGGCATCCATAATGGACGGCAAGACTTTGGTTACAGCGGCTTGTTCTTCTGATTTTAGCGATTCTATTTTTAGGGATTTTGTCGCTTTCAGCAGTTCCGTAGCTTTTGCAGTTACCATAGAAGCATTGGTTTTTACCAGAGCATCCTTTATGGCAAAATAAGCGTCAAAAACTGTATTTAGTGCGTTAGGCTCCATCATTTCAGACATAGCCATATCCATATGGTTTTCAGAAGATGGCATATTCGTTTCCATCTTTGTTTCGGGCATTTCCATATCCGGTTTGGATACTGCCGTTACCATTGCAGGCTCTTTTTTCAGCCTTTCATATTTGCAGCATTCCGCAAGTTGTGCATACGCACTGTCCGGTGCCAAAAATTGGTCATTGTCATAACCTGCCAGGGCAATTCGTTTTAATATTTCGTCGCGATTTGTTTTTTTGGAATCGAAGGTCAAATCAGCCATTTGGGTATCTTTGTTCCAGGCAACGCTGGCTGTATTTTTAAGGTTTCCAGCCTTTTCGATGGCGGCTTTGCATATCTCGCAGTTACCGAAAATTTTTACCGTTTCGGTTTTTGGGTTTTTTATTTGGGCGTAGCCAAAAGTTGTCGATAGTGCTATTGTCAGCACTATCAATATATTGAATATTGATTTCATTTTTATGAATTTTAGATTGTTGTAAAAACGAATATAGGCCAATGCCTTGTATTCAAAAAGCGACAGTAGAACTGCCAAAAAAAAAGAAATTAAGCTAATTCTGGCGGTTGCCAGATGGAGAGGTATATTTTTTTTGGGGTATTCTGAACGTAGGTGTGCTCAACTTTCAAAACATATAAGTGCAGATGTTTTGTCTGTTCGGCATCTTTTACATAAAAAGGGATACTGACCGAACTTGAGAAATGGCAATACTTGCTGCTACAGGATCCACCACAACTCTTATCGCCATTATGGTCGTTATCGCAGCACGATTTTTTTTCAGAATGTGCGCCTTGTTTTGAACAAATGTGATTTTCTGTTTTTGGCGTTTTAGTTGAATTTACAAATGCCAAAGCCGTATTGGCAGGAAAAACCAATAAAAGGATAAATAGGACAATTATGCAGTTCTTAATTTTCATCTATTTCAATCAGCAAATATATCATTAATTTTTCACATTATATTCAAAATACTAACCAATAAAACGAACATCGCTGTGTTCAACCCATAAGTGCAACACATTTCTTTTTTTTTGTTTACAATGATCGGTTTATTTCTTATGTTTCGCTCGATAAAGTCAAAGATTTTTAAGATTGAGCCGATTACTAAATCTGACCGCATTTAAGATGACATTCATAACCATTCATTTGCCCGTATCATTTTAAAGTTTATACCAAACGTACATTTTTGAGCGGTGCTGAAATAGGTGCCAACATAACTCTGGTTATCCGCACACTTTGGATATCTTCTTTAGAATATTGTGGCTGTCCCCAAATTTGCAGAGCGCATCGCAGTGTTCCCTTAAGTCCGAGAACAAAATATATTCAATTTTATGATTGTTTTTTAAAGAGGGTCTCGTAAGCTGCATTACCACTTCTTTTTCCCTTTTGTCTGGCAATACAATGTACAGATGCTGCTCACTATTGCTAAATGAGTACGCTAAATCCGTCAATCGCAAGATACCGGAGTAGATAGAAGTGCTCTTTTCGACTTCAAAAGCACAGATGGGGTTGTTGGAATCCTTGTCAAACCAAACCACATCTATGAGCTCGATGGTCTTTTGCGTATCTTTGTTCAGGCTCATTTCGGGAAACTTTGACAGACTTAAAAACGAAAAGTTGTTGCCTTGATGGCACTTTGAACGGTCATTGGAGGCACTGATAACATCATAGCCCAATTGATTGCCTATTTTTAAAAGATGGTACTGCATCTCGGAATGCAAATCTATTTCCAACTGTTCGTTTACAACTTCCTTTCGTCTTTTAATTGCCTGATTTTCAAATTTAATTCTATCTTCCTCGGTTACAAATTTTGCATCGCCAATTATCATTTTTTTTGAACCGACTTCAAATAGCAAGCCCGTAAAAGCCCCTAAATCGTTAGATAAAACAGACTTGTGTTTTTCGTTTGTTTCAATAATTGTTTCCCGCAACTTGAGGTATTCCGACCACGAGCCCAATTTTTTCTTGTCATTAAAAAGTGTGTTGTAGCCATTGATTATGGCAGTATTGAATGGTGGAACTATGGTAGGGTGCAAAAAATACAAAATACTGGCAACGGCAGGCCCCAATCCTTTTATTTTAAGCTGGTCCAGTTTAATGATTTCCTTAATGATGGTTTCTTCCTTTGTGTTATAGTCGAAACAATTTTCCAAAAATTGCCCAAAGGCTATTTTATTGGTTTCATTTTCATAAATATCCGGAATTCTTAATTTGGGTTTCCAATAAAATGGGTGGGCGACCCCAACAAAAATTTGCTTCTGTTCGGCAATACAGGACAACACAAATTCTAGGGAACTTCCCTTAAAATCGTTCGGAAATTTTTTCTCTTTTATATCATTGATGACCTGCTGTACACCTCTGCGGATGGAGCGAAAGGCTTTTAAGCGTTCGTCATTGTTCACAAACCAAGTGTTGTAAACACTTTCTGTGTCTGATTTATATTTGGTGATTAATTCTTCCAATTTTTAATTATAGTGTAAGTTCTTCATTTTGCTCTTGTACTTAATCTATATATTTTTTCAATTGTTTTTATTTAATTCAGGCATTTCAAAACGAGAACAAGCAAAGCAGGTTAAATCTCATCCAATGACTTACGTTTTTTATCAATGGATTTCTTAAACTGCGTTGGTGCCATTCCAGTTACCTTTTTAAATTGATTGCTTAAATATGCCACACTACTATAACTCATTTTATAGGCTATTTCACTCAAGGTTAATTCATCATAAACTATAAGTTCTTTTACCCGTTCAATTTTTTGGTTGATGATGTATTGCTCAAATGTAATATTTTCTACTGATGAGAATAGTGCGCTTAAATATTTGTAATCAAGATGTATATTGTCGCCTACATAATCTGCCCATTTAATATCTAGTCCTTCCGAAGAATGATGGATTTTATCTACAACCAATGTTTTCATCTGTTCAATAAGCTGACTTTTGCGGTCGTCAATCAAACTAAAACCTGAATTTTGAAGTGCTTTGGAAAGACCTTTTTTTGTGTTTGTATTTAATATTGAAGCTAATTTGACCTCCCCCAATTTAATAGAAGCATACGGTATTTCAAGTTGTTCCAAAATATTGGATACTGCCGAGATACATCTTGGGCAGACCATATTTTTAATATGGATAGTATCATTCATATTGTACTTGCTTCAAAACAATGTTAAACCAGATTTGTAGAGTGAATAATAAACAGCAGCTATTGTAGCAACCACAAAAATCAATACTATGACAACAAAAGCTATAATTTTATCTTTTTTTGTAATATCGCTTTTGGGTTGATACTCAATTTTTTTATTTTTTCTTCTTTTTCTTCTGCTTTCACTCATCATCGTTCTCTTTTGGAAAACCAAGATTTCTATATGGTGTTATTCAGATTACTTGATTAATCTGTAATTCACTTTATTGTAAGGTTTCTATTACCTCTCCACAGGTTAACATATTCTGTCCAAAATATGGATTACTTATCTCTTTGTTTTTACTTAACCAATATGCGCCAGCATTGTTATTGGCCATTGGACAAAAATCCACAAATACATTTTCGTTAATACCAAAGGTCCTTACTGCATTAATGAAGTGAGCTGAAAGACTGATATAATGATTTCTTTGAGATTCAATATTGGTTGTTTTTGAAATTTCGCCGGCGGCGACCTTCAACTCAATCTCTAATTGCTTCCATATGTTTTTGGCATTGTCATCTTTTAATAAAGCGATATCAACTTTTGATAAATTTTTCTGAAGATTTTGAGCTGCGGCTTTTGCACTTTCACTATTATCATTTACCAAAGCTAAATCAAGCAAAACATACTCTTCAAATACGGTATTAAGTTGCTCTCTAAATTTAGAAGGTACATCAATACGTTTACCAGCTTTTACTGTATTACTTAAATCTTTCATACTTGCGTGACCAGACATTTCAGTATCAGACTTGGTATTCATCATACTTTTTTTACCTTGTAGTTGCGCAGCGGCATCCACTGTAAACGTTCCGTTCGTGACTACTTCTTCGCCATTGGAAAGCCCGCCTGTAATGGTATAAACATCGCCGTTTTTAGTTCCCAAGGTTACTGCGCGCATTTCAAAAACGGGTTCGTTGGGATTGGTCTTTACATATACCAAAGACCTACTGCCCGTCCACAGTACTGCGGTTGCCGGAACGGTAATTTGTGTTTCCGTTTGTCCTCCTTTTGTCATAGCCACTTTTCCGGTTACAAACATTCCCGGTTTCAACAAATCCTCTTTGTTGTTCAAAGTGGCACGCACGGCAACTGTTCTTGATTTTGTGTTCAACGTTGGGTCGATGAAGGAAACCGTTGCATCAAATTCTTTATTGGGATAAGCGTTAGAAGTGACAGTTATCTTTTGACCTTCCTTCAGTTGTGAAATTTGCCGTTCGTAAGCGTCAAACATTGCCCAAACGGTACCCAAATCGCTTACTTTCACTATGGGCTGGCCTTGTTTTACATAGTCGCCTTCTTCTGCCATTTTTTGAGAAACCGTACCCGAAACTGTGGCATAAATTGGAAAGTTTTCACGCACTTTGCCAGAGCTTTCTATTTGGTTTATTTGGTTTTCAGAAAGTTTCCATAGTTTTAATTTGTTACGCACGGCTTTATATAAAGCCGGTTGTGATTCTTTCAGGTTAGAAGCTGTTAAGAGTTCTTGTTGGGCAGCAACAAGTGTTGGTGCATAGATGGTAGCCAAAAGCTGACCTCTTCGTACTTCCTCGCCTGTGAAGTTGACGTTTAGTTTTTCAATGCGTCCTTCAAAGTAACTTGCCTGTACGGCATTTGCCTCTTCGTTTGCCATTATTTTTCCGGAAAGTGCCATTGTGTTATCATCGCTTTTCGAAATATTTCCAACAATGGTAGTTTGGATATTCGCCAGTGCCATTGCATTGTCGCTCATTTTTATTTCGTTTATTGCGAGTCCTTCTGCGCCAGTTTCGGCTGGAATAAGATCCATACCGCATATTGGACAGTCGCCAGGTTCGGGCTGCATAATCTGGGGGTGCATAGAACAAGTCCACATTTGATGTTCTTCAGAGTGATTAACGTCTTCGCTCATATCTGTTACTTTCTTACTGTTTACGGAACCTTCCGCAGAACGACCAAAAAAGACGTAGCCCAAGACCAAGCCTATAATTAAAATGGCGATGTAAATGATGTATTTTTTCATAATATATTGATGTTAAACCTACAAGGCAGCCTTCGGCATTACCTTGCAGGTTTGTTTAATAAAAATTATTTTTCTGCTTCCAATCGCTTGATATATTTTTTCATCTCTTCAATTTCCTTTACTTGTGCTTTGATGATATCATCTGCCAATTTTCGCACTTCAGGGTCTTTGATATCTGCACGTTTGCTGGTCAAAATGGCGATGGAGTGATGGGGAATCATCGCTTTCATCCCCTCTCGACTATTAATAGCTGAGTGGTTTAGCATTTAACATTACAACTGCCGACCAGACTGAAAATCAAAATGGATTACAAGTATCAAAGAATAAGCAATTACCTATGGCATCTATTTAAAGGCAGTTTAACAATGTTATCTGCTAACTTTTTAATTTTCAATATTCTTCGTTTCCTTGTCTAACCTGCCTTCAAACTTTGGCACAGGTCTATTTTTTCTTTCACTTTCTGTTTCAACAATTCCATTTTCTTTTATATCCTTAATCAACCATTCCATTTCCATTATTTCCCTGCGTTGTGCTTTTATGATTTCATCGGCAAGTTTCCTTACTCTGACATCTTTTATTTTAGACCGTTCGCTAGTTAAAATGGCTATAGAGTGATGGGGTATCATTCCTTCCATATAGTCTACACCAGAAACCGTAATCTGACTTCGGACTAACCAAATTCCTCCTGCAATGAGCAAAACGCCTATGCTTAAAACCATAAAATTTTTTTTCCGGTCTTTGTACATATTTAGCATATACAGTAGCATAATTATAACCATTGACCCGCCCATAATCAATGTCATAAAAGATCTGGTCTCACTGTACCAGAAATGATCAATAATCTGATATGAATTTGTGTACATCAAAAAAAACATTGCGACCATTGAGGTTGCGATCATTGCAAAAAATTTACCGTATTTTCCTTTGTTGTTCTGTTTAGTTTCCATTTTTATTTTAATTTAAAGTTAAAGATTTAGTTAATGAGTGGTGTGCATCGCTACAATAAACAAGCGAGCATAGTAAAAAATGTTCTGTAGTATCCTTATTTTGTGCATTTTAAGTCTTTCATAATTTTCGGTTTTAGTGTTTATTTTTTCTTTTTTATTTTTCTAATTGTAGGCGAGCTGATGTACCATAACAGGAAACCGCTCAACACGGTTATCAATCCGAGTAATGAAAAAGTCCTTAGTACGATTGTATTGAAATCATCACGACCTTCATAATCCATAGTGTGGGTCATCCACAGAAAGTCGAACCAGCGCCAATCTCTATGTCGTACCGTTTGAAACGCACCATTTTCAACAGCCACATAAGCCTTTAAATTTTGTGGTGTTTCATACGAAATTTCATAGGCTGGAAGTGGGCGACCACGATATTCGTGCTGGTCTCCAACTTTTTCTATCAGTTCGATACCTGATATTTTGAGGTCTGATACCATATACCTATCGGCTACTTGTTTTGCTTCATCTTTAGTAATACCGTTTTTTATATCTCCAGTACTTGCATTAAAAAGGGTAGTCTCATTAACCCAATAATAAGGGGCACTAGCGATTTCCAATAATTGCAACGTCTGAATGGGTTGCTCTGTTTTTAGTTGATTTGTTCCCAATAAGTTGTTGAAAGATTCCTGTTCGGGTTGTTCTTTCTTAAATTGGTCGCCGTGAATCTCATCTATATCCGTCCAGCTGAAATACATTCCGCTAATAGTCCACATCAAAAACTGAATACCTAAAAAGATGCCCAAGTACCGATGTGCCTTTCTAATTTTTAATGCTGTTTTTCTTTTAACCATTTATGAATCTATTGATTTGCTTCTTAACCTCAAGGCATTTGCTATTACCGAAACAGAGCTAAAGCTCATTGCCAGTGCAGCTATCATTGGGGACAACAGCAATCCAAAAAATGGATAGAGCAATCCTTTTCCATCAACCGTTCCTTCCACACCTTTACCCGTAACAGCACTAAAGTTTTCAGTTTTTGAGATTTCGGTATTCTGCTCCTTACCATACTTTACGGTAGCTTCGGCAAGTGGATGCTCGCTGGAACTGTTCAAGGATGCAATGAAATGTAGAATTTCGCTTTCGCGAAAGCTATCTCCGAAAACTCCTATTTTTTCAACCGCCGGTTTCCCTTCAGTTATGGTTCCTGTTTTATCAACGATAAGCGTATCCACCTTGTCCATTTTCTCAAGGGCCTCGGCATTTTTTATAAGCACCCCATTTTGTGCTCCTTTACCAACACCTACCATAACGGACATAGGTGTGGCGAGTCCCAAAGCACACGGACAAGCTATTATCAACACAGCAATGGCGTTTATCAAGGCATAAACATAAGCGGGTTCGGGCCAAATCGCCCAGACCGCAAAAGTGACTACGGCAATTATGACCACAATGGGTACGAAATAACCCGAAACCGTATCGGCCAGTTTTTGAATGGGCGCACGGCTGCGACTGGCATCGTTTACCATCTGCACGATTTGAGAAAGTAAAGTATCAGCGCCAACCTTTTCCGCTTTCATCAAAAAAGACTGATTACCATTGATAGTTCCGCTACTTACATTATCATCTTCAGCTTTGTTTACGGGAATAGGTTCTCCAGATATCATAGATTCATCTACTGTTGTCCGTCCTTCGATAATCCTACCATCAACAGGAATTTTATCTCCTGGTTTTACCCGTAAAATATCCCCTTTTTGAATCTGGTCAATAGCGACTTCTTCTTCGTTACCGTCCACAACACGTACTGCTTTGTTGGGTGCCAGTTTGAGCAATTCCTTTACCGCGGAATTTGTCTTACTGTGCGCACGCGCCTCTAAAACCTGACCCAACATAACCAATGTGAGGATTACCGTGGTGGCTTCAAAATAAACAAAAACACTACCGGAATCAGTCCTAAATTGGTCTGGAAAAAAATCAGGTACGAGCATCCCGAACACGCTAAAAAGCCAAGCCACTCCAGTCCCTATTCCTATAAGGGTAAACATATTAAGGTTCCAGGTTACAATACTGCGATAGGCACGTTCAAAGAACATCCACGTAGCGTAAAACACTACCGGTAGGGAAAGGGCCAACTGAATCAAATTCCAATATTTAATCTCTAAAAGGTTGTCTAAAGGATTGTTTGGCAACATTTCGCTCATTGCTATCAAGAAAATGGGCACTGTGAAAATCACCGCGACCCAAAACTTTTTCAAAATCTTTTTATAGGTTTTTTCTTCGCTGGATAAATCTGGTTGCATTGGTACGAGATCCATTCCACAGATGGGGCAGGCGCCAGGTCCATCCTTTACAATTTCTGGATGCATTGGGCAGGTCCATTGCTCCGAAGTCGGTGCGGATAGACTCTGTTCTTCAACCAAATCCATCCCGCAAATAGGACAATCTCCAGGTTTGGTATAAGTCTTGTCGCCTTCACAATGCATAGGGCAGTAAAAGATGCCCGTGCCTTTTCCTTTTGGTTTTTCTTCTTCTTTGGTTTCGGAAGGATGCTGATGCTCTCCCAAATTGTGGATGCTATAATTTCCGCCCTCTTTTTTTAAAGCTTCTTGGAATGTTTCGATTGGAATATGGGTTTCCATTTCGATGGTCGCTTGGGCTTTTTCTAAATCAACTTGAGCCTTAGAAACATCTTTCACTTTTGAAAGTGTTTCTTCTACGTGGTTGCGACATCCGTTGCAGGTCATTCCGTGTATGTGATAGGTTTGTTTCATATTATTGAATAAAAAATTTCACAATCAATCCGCCAGCAATCCAAACATAGCATAACAAAGCAGCATATTTCAAAATATTTTCAAGCAACTGGCTTTTTGGTGCCATCTCGCTCATAGAATATTCTATATCCTTCTTTTTGAAAAAGCCCAAATAAATCAGATATCCCGAAATAGCGAGAAAAGCCAGGTTCAAGAAAAAGGTATAGTCTATTTTAAAATATTCACTGTTTCCAATTTTTACTTGTGAGGGGTCTGGTAATATGCGTAATAAATCAAAGCTATAATGCAATACCAATGAAGTTGTTATCAAAGCAGTGAAGAGCAGGAAAAGTATAAATAGTGACATTTTCCACCCATAATAACGGGCATTGATACGCAATACTGGAAAGACGACCAAATCGCTAAATATGAATGCCATAACTCCTGCAAAACTTACGCCTTTTCCAAACAACAATGCTGCCAACGGGATGTTTCCCATAGAACCGATAAAGGTGAGAAATGCTGCTACTGGGCCCACAATGATATGTTCTAAAATCTCAAGGAAAGTAAAATCTGTATTGCCCTGACCGCTATTAATGAATAGGGTCTGAAAAAAAGAATCTGGGACAAAAGCTGCCACAATTCCAGCAATGGTAAAGCCTACGGTAACGTCTTTCCAGACCATCTGCCATTCCATTTTATACTTTTTTGCTACTCGTGCCCAGCTATCCTCTTTCTTTATCTGCTTTTTCCAATCTTTGGAATCGTCCATCTCATTATCTTCTTCGCTTTCCAGATTTTTACGGGCTTTTTCAATCAATTTTTTTGGATTGATGATGCGTATGAGCATCCACGAAATAAGAATTAAAAGAATTCCGCCAACATATTCTCCCACGACAAACTGCCAACCTAGAAAAATGGAAATGATAATTCCCAATTCGATAACCAAATTAGTGGACGCCAGCAAAAAAGCAATAGAGGATACAAAGCTTGCACCTTTTTTAAAGATTGATTTTGTGCCAGCCAAAGCCGAAAAACTACAAGAGCTGCTTATAAACCCGAAAAACGTACCCAAGAGCATACTCTTACCTTCATTTTCGCCCATCGTTTTTTGCATCTTTTTTTCGGTCACAAAAACTTGAATCATACTACTGATGATATAACCTAATACAAATGCCCACAGCGCCATCCAGAAAAATCCGGTGGTGGTATAGGCGGCTTCGCCCCATTGTTTTAAAAAGTTATTCATACTATTTCGTTTTTGAGCCAGAGTTAGGAATAGGATTTTCTTAATAAAAAATTCCTTCACTTTCCATATCAGTAATTCTTAGTGTTTTTCTTTAATTATAAGTGTCATAAGTTTTCTTATCCATTTTTTATGTCTTGAACGGCATTATTCCAATTTCAATACTAACTGTGCAAATTGCACATTTATAACTTTTTCCAAACCAGGTATTATGGAATCCAAACCCGTATCAGAAACCAAAACCTGCCCTGTGGCGCTTATAAGGCAAGACATATTCAATCCTTGTTCAATATGGGTAATGGTTGCCTTAAATTGTGATTTAAAGGTTTCACCCTTGTAAGTAACATCTACCAACCAATTAAAATTAATGGGTTCGTGCCGTTTTGATAAAAAATCCACATCAGTAATAGGACCTGTAAACCGAAGGATTAATTTCTCTTCCTGTTCTTTTAGAAGGGTATTTATTTCAGAGCTGTTTGTTGATAACGTTTTAAGGTCTAGAACACCATTTACTACTTTAGTATCATAATCAAGATACAATGCTAGGTTATGGCTTTCTGCCTTAATAGGTTTACCATCAACTAAAGTCATCATCTCAATATGGCCATCTTTAGTTGTATAAATTTTTTGGGCGGTAACCTCGCAAAATGTTATTAAGAGTACTGCAAATGTCAATAGTTTGGATTTCATAATGTTCGATGTTCTAAATTGGTTTCTGTCTAGTTAACCGCTTCTCATTTCGGTTTATAGTAATAGCATATTTGAGAAGAGTTTCGCAATATTATTTTGAGTTTCGTGAGGACGAATGTGTTTTGATGATTTTCCATTCCCCATCCATCTTCTTTAAAATAGATGTTGCCACCCCTTTTTTCTTTATGGTTCTTGATTCGCCTTTCTCATCAGCCTTCAGCACGATGGTGTAAATATACGTCTCGGTAGTAAATGCGTATGGTGCATCTACTAGTGCTTTAATCTCATAATCTGAAAAATCAAATTTTTCAAAATGTCCCAATTCTGGACCTAAATGGTGTTCTATATAATGGCTGTATGTACCCTCAACGCCACCTGATTCAAAGACTTCGGAATCTTCTGCGAATAATTCAAAAGTACCTTCGGTCGTTAAGTTTTGAAGGGCATCCTTATAGGTTTTCATTACTTTTAATACAGCTTCTTTTTCTGATTCCATTTCCTGACTAAATACATTGCTGGTCGAAATTAGCAATAGCGTTAAGATGGTTGTGAGTTTTAGTGTTTTCATAATTTTAGTTTTAAGGGTTTATTTGTTAACGTGTATTCTATTAATATTTGCAATACCAAAGACAAGGACCAAAAAGCTCAAGAAAACTTCGATCGTTACTAATAGTTTGCCCGCAATGGAAAGGGGAATCTATATCTCCATAACCTACGGACGAAAAAGTGATTAAGCTGAAATACATAAAATCAAAGAATTGTACTAAAACGGATCCACTAATTAATGCTTCGGACTTAAAATTTTCTGAACTTAAAATATATAATGCGTGATAATCTGCTGAAAACGAGAGGACAATCAATATAATTAATACAGTAAATACGGTAAGAACGTGTGTAAGCTGATGACTTTCGCCAATTATCTTGGTTAACTGATTAAAAGTAAGCCTGACGATAAAAACGGTTTTGACCAAAGCCAAACCAACAATTAAAATAGGTAAAAATGGACTGTCAAATTCTGCACCAGCCCAAAGTATATAACTTAATGATAGTGCAATGACCACAATAGCGGTAAGGGATACTTTTTTGAAAAGTTGTTCGTAAAAGCCCGTGCCTTCAGATTTTTCTTTTTTACTTTCTTTGACCATTATATTTATTACTGCTTTACCATAAACCATTTTTAACAATAGGTTTTTTTAATTATTTGTTAATAACCTACTTTGCAATTATCTTCTATTCTTAAAAAGGCTATGTCTCTATTTTTTTAAATTCGTATAACAAAAACTTGAAAATGAGAGGTAAACTTCTATTAACCAATAAAACCAACCAATGTATTTGCCCCTCACAATCAAGTATTTTTCACTAAACTTCTCTTTTTCAATTTTTAATGCTGTTTGTTGCTCGGTATTCCGCAAATATTTTTGTTACCGCTTCCGTTATTTCCTTTTGTTTGTCTTGGGTATTTTGATGAAGTACGTCAGGTGCAAAACCTTGCCAAACCAACTGTCTTTTTTTCCTGTCAATAAATTCGACAACGACTCCGCCCTCTTTATCCTCTTCTGATGATTGGTAATTACCATAGTAGCCATACCCATAGGCGCCAAAATGACCATACCCGTGGCCGTAAGACGGGAAATAGGGATAGCCACCACTATTGTAATTTATGTCCCTTGTTTGGACCACGACGCGGGAATCTACCAACAGGTCGGGATTTGTCTTATCCATTACATAGCCCTTATTCTCCATCTGTTTTTGAATGGCAGATTTTAACCGTTTTTTTATCAAAGTATTGAAGAAAAGCGGTTCTTCTTCCTCTTTTCCGTTTTCCATTTGAAAGTCGTCCGACCAATAAAAAGTCTTATAGTTATTGAAGTTGACATCCCTGTCATAATCGGTTACAATGGCCGAAGAAGCTGACCGAACAGCTAACAGCGATACTGCCCACAAAAAGGCACAGCATTAAAATTTTTAAAGTTTTCATATCAATTCTGTTTAATTGTTAAACACCATTTTTTAATTTTCCTATTTTATTTTACTTACTACTTTTAATAAGTCTGGTTCTTGATTCAAAATAAACGATGTCGAAGTGTTGTGATTGTTTTCCACTGAATTCTCCCCAAATAATTTCCAGTCGGAGCGAAAGCCTGCAAAAAAAATGACCAACGCTATCAAAACAGCGACGATAAGCTTTGAAACCAATTGGGCTTGCTTTTTATGATGGGTAGCAGGGGATCCGGACGCTGCAAGCCCAAACATTTCACTATGTATTTTAGTCAATGGAATCTGCAGTTGCCTTAAATCCCTGATTACCGATTGGGCCATAAGTGGAGGTCCGCATACATAATAATCATTGTTCAGAAGCGTATTTGGACAATATTTTTTCAATAATTTGGAATCAAACCTTCCTTTTTCACCTTCCCAATCATCTTGACCGCTGAGTATATGTACTACTTTCAATTTAAGGGATGTGTTTTCTGAAATATGGTTCAATTCTGCCCTGAAAGATATATCCAATTCAGTAGTATTAAAATAGAATAATGTTACTTCCTGCTGATGGTTCATATCTGCCATATAATACAACATACTTGCAAATGGTGTTATACCAATACCTCCTGCAATAAATACTATGGGTCCCGAATGTGATTTTTCCACATAGGACATCTTTCCGAACGGTCCTACGATTTTAACCATATCACCTTCTTGAAGTTGATGGATCTGACTTGTAAAATCACCTGAAGCCTTTACCGTAGATGCTAAATGTACCTTTTGGCTGGGACTTGATGATATGGTAAATGGATGTTCTTCAGGCTTTAAATTCCTGCAATCTGAAAATTTAATAAAGTGAAACTGTCCCGGATTATGCGAATAGGGTTCACTTCCATTTATAGGAACAAACTGAATGCTGTATGTATCGTTGGCCTTTTTCACGACATTCAGCACTTTATATTTGGGCGCGAATGTGAACAAAAAGAACCGTTGCCAGATAAAAAAGGCTATGCCAACAGGAGGGAGCACGAACCATAATACCTGTAAGGAAAATAACTCTAAATCATCCCCTGCATAAAAACTGTGCACGAACATCAGTATGAGGATACTGATAGCAAACAGGTCGTGAACTGTGCGCCATCGTTCATAGTTGATACTGATTTTTTTGTGACCTATACTTATTGAAACCTGCACTAAAAGTATTAAAAAAGTAATCTTGCCAAGGTTGATGTACCAAGGTTCGTCATACCCCAATAGCATATCCACGGATTTTTCAGATAGGGTAACCAGCAGAATGTGAAACACAATAAACACAAATGCCCAAACGCCCATTCTTCTGTGAAATGCAATCAAGTTGTCATAAGCGAACAGACGGTCAAGCCATTTTATTCTCGCAGCGATGATAAATTGAAAGAATACCATCATTATACCACACAAACCCATTAGCATACCAGATTGCGAGATAAACCCTTCATCTGCTGTTGGCGTTAAATAATATGCCAATAACATAGGAGCGGCCATAGCTATGAAATATGCGCATATTACCGAAATGTGCTTTATGTTTATCATTTTATAATACTAAAGATTCGTTGTCTCCTAAATCTTAAAATTTCATATTGATTAATAGTTCCGTTTTTTAGCTCCTACGATCTTCCTCAACCACTAGGTCTTTAAAATTTTTCACGTGCCGTTTATTTTTTTTTTAAGCAGCGCATCAACTTTCAAATCGTGTTTGTCCTTTACTTTTATGAACATAAAAACTCGGGCGTTCCAGATTATAATCGGTAATCAGCAATGACCAAGTAGCTGTCATTTGTAAACCTTCTTTCTTGGGTGTCAAAAGAACTGGTATCGTAACCTTATTGGTGGTTCCTGCAAGCGTGAAATTTCCAGCAGCCTGAACGGTCTGTGATGTGTTTTTATCAAAATTGAAAGTTCCTATCAACGCCCCTTCAAATAGTACATTTGGATTTTTTTCTATCTGTATCAATTCACACATATGCTTGTCGCGCTTTTCATTATCGGTCGTGATGGATTCTACAGGGACCGTGAAACTTATTTTTTGTGTCGAAAAATCGATATTGCCTTTTAATTTATTGGACTTTCCTTCATAAGAACTTAATGGTGTTTCTGCATCAAATGAAACATTGCCATTAGTTGTGGTATATACCTGTGCAGCGATCGTGAGGCTTCCAATAAAGGAAAATAACACGATGGCCTGCAATAGCAAGTTTGAAAACCTGTTCTCAACTACCATACATTTGCTCATAGCTTTTTGTTTCAGTTTCAGTTATTTTTTTGATGATATAACTTTTCTTTATTCCGTCCCTGTTTTCAATACCCATAGATTTGAGCAATTCTTTGAATGCTTCTATGGTATTTTTATGATAATTGGCGACCTTGGTTTTTTTATCTTCCACGACCAAGGATGCCACTCTGGAAGGGACCATTGTTGTAATTCCCGTAGGGCAGGTATCAAGATTACACTTTAGGGATTGTACACAGCCCAGCGCGAACATCATCCCTCTGGCGCTGTAACAGGTATCTGCTCCCAAAGCAAGCATTCGGTAAATATCAAAAGCTGAAATTATTTTGCCCGCGGCCATCAGTTTTATTTCGTAGCGTAGGTTGTATTTCTTCAGGACCGCATCGGCAAAATTTATGGCTTCCACGATAGGCGTGCCTGCCCAATGAAGGGACTCCATATGTGCGGCTCCCGAACCTCCTTCTGCACCATCAATGGCAATAAAATCCGGATAATTTTGCTTTTCGGAAAACGTCTGAATCATTCTTTCAAACTCATCTTTTTGACCTATACATAATTTGATACCAATGGGTTTTCCGTTGGAAAGTTTTCTCAATTTCTCAATGAACAAAATCAATTCGTCATCGTTCCCAAATGCTGAATGAAAGGCTGGGGAATGAATTTCCGTTCCCTGCTCCACATCTCTGAAATCGGCAATTTCACTAGTATTTTTCTTTGCGGGCAAAATAGCCCCAAAGCCCGGTTTGGCACCTTGGGATATTTTTATTTCAATCATTTTCACTACGACATTGGTTGCGATATCCGTAAATTTTTTAGAGTTAAAATTTCCTTCTGAATCACGGCATCCAAAATAGCCTGTGCCGAACTGGAAGATAATATCTGCACCATATTCCTGATGATAGGGTGTAAATCCTCCTTCTCCAGTATTCTGGGCAAAACCAGCTATTTTAGCACCACCATTAAAGGCCAAGGTTGCATTTTTACTAATAGAGCCATAGCTCATTCCCGCAAGATTTAGAATACTACTCGAATATGGTTTAGAACATTTTGAACTACCAAATGTGACCCTAAAATCATCGTTGACCTCTTGTGTTGGATATGCGGAATGAACAAACCATTCACGACCCACTTCATCGTAAGGTATTTGCGTGCCAAAAGGTTGACTTTTGTTAACATCTGCCGCACGCTTATAGACTATTTCCTTTTGTATCCAGTTGAATGGTTTTCCTTCTGTTCTGTTAAGCAAAACGGTTTCTTGAACAACGTGACGTTGTTCTTCTAAAAAATTGGTAATACGACCGAATAAAGGATAGGTACGTCTTATGTTATTGGATTTCTGAAAATAATCCAAAAGCCCTAAAATTAGAAAAGGAAGTATCACCAAAGCCAGCCACCACAATGATGGATACAGGATGATTACGGCAACCAATGCCAAAACCAATATGATGCTTATGATAATAAATTCTTTTCTCATTATTCTTGTTTAGTGTGAATGTCCATCACTTTCCTCGTGTCCTTCTTCACTTTCTGTTTCGATATAGTTTCCTTGTGGGCCAACCCCTTCTATATATACCAATTGCGAACCATAGTGTCCTGCCTCTGAAACCGAATAGGCTGAAAATGCCATAATTAAAAAAACTGCTATTTCAAATCCGCGTTTTAACTTGAGCCAATATAGGCTCACAATTTTTAAAACTGCCGCGAGCGCACTGGACCATAACGTCCATTCGGCATATTTGTCGTGTTGGTCCAACACGCCTTGAGCTATTTCGGTAAGTCCTTCTGTATGAGGGTGTACCAAAGTACTGGCTATATACGCACCTATAAACCCAGAACCCACCATTAACAGGATAACCCAGTCCATTGTACGATTTAAAGTAAAAAGCTGTATCAGCTGTAAAAGGACGGCAAGAATTAGCAATACAATAGGGAAATGTACTACCATAGGGTGCAGGTTGGGAAACGCATCAAAGTCTGCTTTTACATCTTCTACTTGTGCCGATGAAGCCGAAGCAGATAACTCGGTCTTGTTGAGATTGTCTGATTTTACAGTGGAAGCAAAAGTGTTGGTCATACTCCCCAAAAAGGCAATGACTATACCTATCGAAAAAAAATATTTTACATTCATTTTTTATGGTTTTTAATTAGTTTCCTCTTAATTGTAGAATTAAAGCCCCAATTATAATAGCGGCTATAATTATATACAAAACGTAGTTGAACCATTTTTTGATGCCACTTTTGTTTTGTTCATTTTCGCCACCTGTCTTGCAACAATCTTTCATCATATTCTTTTTTGTGCCTAATGAAGAGAAAGAGCTTTACTTAACCAACCGAAAAAGACATTCCCTTTCTCTTATTAGGACTTAAATTTTTTAATCACTTAAAAATGAGAGGCAAACCGCTATTAACCAATCAAACAAAATGTTTACCTCTCAAAATCAAGTACTCTTCACTAAACTTCTCTTCATCATAAATTTTTAATTGCCTGACATAGGAAGAGAGACGCTATATTTAGGGATTTAATCTCTCTCCCTTGTACAGGCTGCTATTAACCAAATCAATTTTTCTTTTTTAAATTTAATTGTGCCTGACTTGGGAAGGAACTAACACTAACCATCAACATTGTTTTCCTTCCCACGACAGGACTTTATAACTATTCAGATATCCTTTTTATCTTACAACCCTCTGTTAACTAATAACCAGAACATCGAGAAGATTTTTTTACAAGGAATTATCTATTGAATAGTTTTTTGAACTTTCCCACATTTAAGCATTCTGCTACCGTAATACGGGTTTTTAACTTCGTTACTTGAGCTCAACCAAGCACTACCTTTATCATACATTGGGCAGAACTGCTCATAAAGTGTGTTTTTTGTCCCTGTAATGGCAACCATATCCGTAATATCCTTACTTAAAGTCTTAAAATGTTCACGTTGATGGTCTATGGCGCTTTCCGCAATATGTTCAGCGTGTTCGGTGGCATCTTCTATGATTTCGGCAAGCTCTTTTTGTTCTTCTTTGGTATAGCTTTTCGTGTCAAAAGCCTTCAGTGTAGCCGTTAGTTTAGTTCCAGCTTGAGCTGCTTTTTTTGTGTCATCGCCTACCAATGCATCTTTTAGTGTAAAATAATCGGCAATAACTGCTTCTGCAGCTGGATTCATCTTATCCATTTTCATCGAACTATGATCCATTTTCATATCTCCGTGCTCGTGGTTCATTTTTTCTTTTTCCTGTGCGTTGGTAAAAGAAACTGCTAACAATAGCATTGCTGCTATACTCATTTTTATATTTTTCATTTTTTTAAATATTAAATTATTGTTTATAAATCATCTTTTAATTGTTCCATAAATTGTATCATTTCCTCTTTTTCATCAGCTGAAAAAATAGCGTCCCCGTGAATGTATGTGTAAGATTCCAGAGGCATTTCATCATCCTTAATTTGGTTGATGATGGATTTTAGCTTGCTATTTTTTCTTCTATCGGAATAGTCATCCCATTCGTTGAAATTCAATTCGGCTTTGCCTTCTTTGATGTGGTCTTCCAAAAACCAAGCTGCTGGCTGAATTTTACTGTACCACGGATACTCTGTGTTATTGCTATGACAGTCATAGCAGGATACCTGTAACTTTTTCTGAATGGTTTCTGGGACGGTATTTACCAAAAGAAAATCTGTTTTTGGTACGGTATCGCTTTGGTTCAATTCAATAGGAAAAAATTGGATTGCTATAAAAGCGACCAGCAAAATAATGGCAATAATTTTTAGAATTTTCATAATTGAATTGACTTAAGATGTGAGGACTTATGACGTAAGATATTTTGAGAACAGCTTTTTACTCCTATGGCTTACGTCATCAGTCAAATAACATTTTTTAGTTAATTTCCTTTTCCACTTTACCACAGCCCATCATTTTGCTGCCGTAGTAAGGATTTTTTACTTCTTTTTCCATACTTAACCAAGGGCTACCGCCATCGTACATTGGACAATGCATTTGGTACATTTTGCCATCCGTGCCCGTAATGGCCACCATATCAATCATATCCTTGCTTAAGGTTTTGAAATGTTCGCGTTGGTGGTCCATTTCACTTTTGGCAATATGCTCTGCGTGCTCTGCGGCATCAGCAATAATATCTTTCAACTCTTCTTGTTCCTCGGCAGTGTAGTTGCTGATGTTTAGACCTCGAAGGGCACTTTCGATTTTTTTACCAGCTTGGGCGGCAGCCTCCTTATCTGTAGCCACCAATGCATCTTTTAATGCCATATAATCAGCCATTACCTGTTTGGCATCAGAAGTTTGTGCTTCGGAATCCATCATATCGTTAGCCCCGTCCATTTTATCGTGTTCCATTCCTTCTTCGTGTTGATGGCCTTCTTCAGAGGTCATTTCAGAATGCATTGCATCGTCTGAACTTTCTTCTTTTTTACCGTCTTTACAAGACATTGCTGTTAGGCTCACAAAGACCAAAGCCAATACTGATGTTTTTACTCTTAAATTTTTCATTTTGTTTTGATTTAGATTAATACTTGTTTTTATTTGATTTATAATTATTTATTAGAATCTCACGGATAGTCCACCACCTGCGCCAAAACGGTTGTCGTAGCTCGCCATCAATGAAAAGTTTCTTGATAAAAAATATTCGGCGCCAGCGCTCCAAACGGTTTCGGATTCTGTATTGGTGCCTGCGGGCAAAGTGTTTACCCAACCAAAATCCAATTGGTATTCATAATAACCAAAAACAGAAAACCTTGGAAACAACATCAAGCTTCGCCCTACGCCAATTCTTGGTCTTAAGTCGCTATCAATTCTCGCATCAAGGCTGAACAGATACGGTGTCAAGAACCTGATACCAGCAACTGCAACAGTTTTGAATTTATTTAAACTATCGTCTATTTCATTTTCAATATTTACGCCACCAAAGATGCGCAAATAATCGTGCAGATAGCGTTCGTAAGTTACTTCTGCTTCCAAATTTTCGTTATATCCGTATTCAACAGTGGCATTGAACTGGTTTCTCATGTTTGAAGCTACAAAATTAAAGTTCGTGTTTTGTGATGATGCATCAAGCAGTCCCCAAGCGTACATACGGTCGGTTTCCGCTACGGCAATGGATGCCGGAAAGCCTTTCATACGTATATCTGGAGGCGTGTCATAACTTATAACACGAGCCATTCCTCCCATTAAATGGTATAGAATATGGCAATGGAAAAACCAATCGCCATACTCATTGCCATAAAACTCTATGGTCACTGCCTGCATGGGAGGCACGTTGACCGTGTGCTTTAAGGGCGAATAGTCACCGTTTTTGTTAATGACCCTAAAAAAGTGTCCGTGCAGGTGCATGGGGTGGTGCATCATGGTCAAATTGTTCAATGTGATCCTGGTCACCTGGTCGCCTTCAATTTTTATGTTATCGGTCTCGGACAACGGGACACCGTTCATGCTCCAGATGTAGCGTTGCATATTGCCTGTAAGGTTCAGTAAAATTTCCTTTACGGGAACGTCTTTGCCATAGTCTGTCTTTTCGGGGGATTTTAGAAAATCATAGTTGTACTCCGAAAACAGGTCCATACCTTTCATCTCTTCATTATCATTGTCCATGGTATCATCTTTCATTTTGGAGTGGTCCATCTGCATATCGTTTGCCATCTGGTCCTTTTTCATATTTGAATGGTCCATATCCATTTTTCCGCCCATATCCATCCCTTGCATGGCATCCATCTGCATGCCGTATTCGTCTTTCATTTCATAGCGTTCGTCTTTACTCGGTCGGTACTTTATGGCATGTGCGCCCATTTTCATATCCATTTTTGCCATCTCTTTCATCATACCTATCTTATCGGGCCTTGGCAGTGTTTCGGCAGCAAGTATTTTTCCATTGCCAAAAAATGCCGATGCGGTGCCCGAACCATCCTGTGCCATGATTTTAAATTCTGTTTTCCCCTCTTGTGGAATGGTGACTATATAATCGTAAGTTTCTGCAATACCAATAAAGGTCTTGTTCTTTTTTATGGGCTCTACATCAAGTCCGTCAGCAGAAATCAATACT
This sequence comes from uncultured Flavobacteriaceae bacterium, assembly GCA_963716065.1. Classification (GTDB taxonomy): domain Bacteria; phylum Bacteroidota; class Bacteroidia; order Flavobacteriales; family Flavobacteriaceae; genus Aequorivita. Next base: position 2,469,551 of record OY970287.1, on the reverse strand, counting down.
GGGTCTTCGCCACCAAAGGTCATCCAGAACGATGTGGAGGCACCTCCATTGATGATTCGCAAGCGGATTTTTTCCCCTGGCTTGAATTCGGGATATTCAATGCTTTCTTCCCCATTGATCAAAAAAGCGGGATAATACACATCGGCAATATCCGCACCCTCCATACGCTGTCTCCAAAAATTGAGCTGTGCCCCAAAAGCGCCTCGTGCAATGACTTGGTTAAGTGGTGTGGCTGTCCCTTTTCTAATACCATACCATTCATTACCTCGTTTTAGATTACGAAGTACATTCATTGGGTCTTCATTGGTCCAATCGGACAACATCAATACCAGTTCTTTATCATAGGCAATGGTTTTTTCTTTTGGATGGATGACAAATGAGCCAAAAACCCCACTTTGTTCCTGTAAGAGTGTGTGCGAATGGTACCAATAAGTACCTGACTGTTTTAGGGCAAATTCGTATTTCTGGGTATGGCCAGGCTCTATAGGTGGCGTGGTCAAATAGGGAACGCCATCGTAAAAATTCGGTAAAATAATTCCGTGCCAATGCACCGAAGTTTCTACGCTCATCTCATTTTTTACGTAAATGACAGCATATTCGCCTTCAGTAAATTCGAGCGTTGGCCCAGGAATGGTTCCGTTGACGGTCATCCCTTTTACTTCCTTGCCAGCCTTGTTGACCATTTCTTCCTTTAACGTCAGGGTATATTCGTGAACTGGTAAATTGTCAGGATTTCCTTCTGTCGATTTTTCGTAAATAGATTGGGCAACTACTGTTTGACCAATCAATATAATTAAGATTAATAGAATTTTCAGATTTTTCATTTTCTTTTTTTTAAAATTACATTAATTTTTTTGAACCATTTAACTCATAAGATAAGAGTTTTAATTGGTTAAATAATTGATGATTGTGGACTGTATGTAATACATCTTTATGGATTCAATTTGATTGATTTGGAACTTCAATTGCAGTTCCTGTATGTCCAAGACATCATTGAAATCAATCGTTCCTGTTTCATAATTTTTTATAAGGATTTCTTCGGCATCTTCTGCTTGTTTTAGGTTTTTGGATTGAGTATCGTAACTTATTCTTGTTGAATTTCTATCATAAATTGCTTTTGAAAGCATTGTTTGCAACGCATTTAACCGTTCTTCTTTTTGTGAAGTGATTTCTTGCTGCTTCAACTGGTTCTGTTTGGTCTGGCTCTTAAATTTATTGTTGAAAATAGGGATGGAAAGTGTTACCATCGGCATCAGTATATCCTTACCGTTATCTATGAGATTCATATCTGTTCGTTCTGAAACTGGGATGTAGTCCAATCCAAAACCGAGCATCGGGTTGCTTTCTTTTTGATTTAATAGTTCTGACTGTGAGACGGATTCATAAATTTTATCATATTTAGTAAGCTCTGGATGCACTTTTAGGTTTTCCTCGGAAATCATTTCGGTATCTAAAGGCATTGTGGATTCTGAAACCACTATAACAGTCATCGTACTTTCCCGATTCAAAAGATTGTTGAAAACAGCCTGTTCAGCCAAAAACTGCTGTTGCAGGACTTCCTTGGACTGCTCTAATTCATTCTGCCTAATCTGCAAGCGCAATACGGAAACTGCCGATGCCTTGCCCACTTCCAGAGACGTCAATGCCAAACGTTCGTAAGTTTCCAGCAATTCAACATTTTGTTCGAGCACCTCTTGTTTGGCTTTGTTTGCCATTAAGTTGTAATAAGATTGGGACACGGACACAATTAATTTTCTTTTGGCAATGACCAACTCTTCATATTGGGCAGCTGCCATAGAATTCATATAATTTTCCCTTGCCGTAATGGTGCCAAACCAAGGAATCATCTGTTTTAATGAAAGCCTTGCGCGCTGTGCTCCTACCCTTGTTTCTGGTTCGCTTACAAAATAGCCCGCACTTATTTCTGTGTTCGGTAACCAATTGGCCTCATTCACTTTTTCGGCAGCAATATCATATTGAAACTGAACCTTTTGGATTTCGGGGCTGTTGGAAATTGCTTCTTCTACATAGGTCTGCAAATCTTGACTATAACTATTAACAGTTAAAAGACAAACCCCAAAAAGCAAGACCAATTTTATACAATTTTTATGTTTTATCATTGTTCGATAATTATAGTTTGCGATTCATTTTTCAACCTTTTTTTCGCAGCGCGCTCCTTCTTCCAACTATACAATACTGGTACAAGAAAGTAGGAAGTGGTGTCCAAAAGCATTCCGCCGAAAATAGGAATGGACATTGGTATCATTATATCACTTCCTTTTCCTGTGGAAGTCAATACTGGCAAGAGCGCCAAAATGGTCGTAACCGTTGTCATCAAGCAAGGACGGATTCTTTTGGAAGCCGCTTCCAAGGTGGATTTTCTTATTTCAGCCTTATCCGTTGGGTCGTTTTTATCAAAAGTTTGTGTGAGATAGGTTGCCATTACTACTCCATCATCCGTAGCGATACCGAAAAGGGCAATGAAACCTACCCAAACGGCGACACTCAAATTGATGGTTTTTATATTGAAGAGGTCTCGCAGGTTTTCGCCAAAAAAGTTAAAGTTCAAGAACCAATCCTGACCATAGAACCAAATCATCACAAAACCACCTGCAAAGGCCACGGTAATCCCTGTAAATACCATTAATGTCGTAGAAACTGAACGGAACTGGAAATACAATATTAAAAAGATGACTGCCAGTGCCAAAGGCACAATGATGGATAGTGTTTTTTCTGCACGCAATTGGTTTTCGTATGTTCCAGTGAATTTATAACTGATGCCCTTTGGCATTTCCAACTCGCCACTATCAATTTTTTTCTGGATGAGTGCCTGTGCATTTTCCACAACGTTGACTTCGGCAAAACCATCCAATTTGTCAAACAGCACATAGCCTACTAAAAAGGTGTCTTCACTTTTGATGACTTGTGGGCCTTGTTCGTATTTAATGGTTGCCAATTCGCTCAAGGGAACAGGACTGCCTTTTTCAACAGGCACATAAATATCTTTCAAATCTGATGGGTCGCCACGTAGTTCCCTTGGATAGCGAACCCGAACGCCATAACGTTCCCTGCCTTCCACGGTTTGGGTCAGCACCATTCCGCCAACGGCAACTTTCAGTACATTTTGTACTTCCTCGATGGAAATTCCGTACCGCGATAATTTTGTTCTATCAATGTCTATGAGCAAATAAGGTTTGCCCACGATACGGTCTGCAAAAACGGCTTCCTGTTTTACACCTTCAGCCTGTTTCAAGATATCTTCCAATTGCACACCAAAGGCCTCAATTTGCTTCAAATCCTGACCTTTCACTTTAATGCCCATTGGTGCGCGCATTCCAGTTTGCAACATTACCAAACGGGTTTCTATAGGTTGTAATTTCGGGGCAGACGTGACGCCTGGGAATTTGGTTACCCTTACAATTTCGTTCCAAATATCATTTGGCGAATTAATTTCTGGTCGCCAGTTCCTAAAGAATTCGCCATCGTCATCAGGAATCAATTTTTCTGAAGGTGCATCGACTGTAACAGAAACATTCTTGCCATTCTTGCGTGCATTTTCTACTTTTTCAGAACCAACGGGATTATTCGGATTTTCAACCAGACTACTATCTTTCTTTATAAAAAACCCATCATCATCTACTTTAAAACGTTGCCTTTTCCCTTCTTTCAGCATATATTCCTGTTTGTACTGAATCACATTTTCGTACATCGATAATGGGGCTGGGTCAAGTGCGGATTCTGTTCTACCCGATTTTCCGACAACAGTTTCAATTTCGGGAATGCTTGCAACAGCCATATCCAGTTGTTGCAAAACGCGTTTGTTCTCCTCGACTCCCGAATGTGGCATAGAGGTTGGCATTAATAGGAATGAGCCTTCATTCAGGGATGGCATAAACTCTTTGCCCGTGTTTTTAAAGATGAAGAAACCAGAAATCAACAAGGCGGTTGGAATGGTCAAGAACAAAAGTTTGTTTGCGAGCGCCCATTTTAAAATTCGGGTATAATATTTATGAAACAAGGAAAAAGCGCCCAAAAGTCCAAAACAGATAACGCCCACAAAAAGAAGGTTCCAAAACACACTTTTATCGACGCCCAAAGGTCTCCAGTATTCTGCCAAAAGAAATACAATGGCAGCGATGGAAAGGTAAATGTTAATTAGGTTTGAGCGTTTGTGGGACACTTTGTCGCGCTGTTTTGCGAATGCCACAAGGCCAAAGGCAATCAATATAACCCCTATCCAATGGGCAAAAATCGCTGCAATAAACCCAGCCAATATTAAAAGGCTATTGATACCGTAACCCGTGTGTTTATGAAGGTTCCTGTTTTTAAAGAAAATCGCAGCGAATGGCGGAATTATGAACAGCGCTATGATTATTGAAGCTGTAAGAGCAAATGTTTTTGTAAACGCCAACGGCCGGAACAATTTACCTTCGGCACCAATCATTGTAAATACAGGGATAAAACTGATAATCGTAGTCATTACGGCAGTTACGATTGCCCCAGAAACTTCGGCAGTAGCCTTATACACCAATTTATTTATGGGAAGTTTTTTATCGTCCTCATCCAGATGCCTGATGATATTCTCTGCGAGAATAATACCCACATCTACCATTGTGCCAATGGCAATGGCAATACCCGATAGTGCAACAATATTGGCATCGACACCAAAAAACTTCATTGCGATAAAAACCATCAGCACCGCAACGGGCAACAGGCCTGCAATTAAAAAGGATGCCCGAAGGTTGAACACCATTACGATGATGACTAAAATGGTAATAAGGATTTCGAGCGTTAATGCCTCGTTGAGCGTTCCCAAAGTTTCCTGTATGAGTTCGGTACGGTCATAAAAAGGTACAATCGTAACTTGTGAGGTTCTGCCATCAGCCAATACTTTTGAAGGTAACCCCTTGCTTAACTCCGCAATCTTTTCCTTTACATTAGTGATGACCGCCATCGGGTTTGCGCCATAGCGCGCCACAACAACCGCACCCACAACTTCTGCACCCTCTTTGTCCAAAATGCCACGACGTGTAGCAGGACCAAGGGTAACGTTTGCAATATCACTAATCTTAATGGACGTGTAATTTTCAGAAGTAACAACGGCATTTTCAATGTCAGCCACAGATTTTACATAGCCCAGACCTCGAACGAGATATTCGGCTTGATTGATTTCCAATGTTTGTGCACCAATATCCCTATTGCTTTCCTTTACCGCTTTCACAACTTGGGCAAGCCCAATGTTGTATTGGCGCATCAATTCTGGATTGACGTCTATTTGATATTCCTTTACATAGCCACCAATGGATGCCACTTCTGAAACACCGCTGGCAGATGCCAAAGCATATTTCACATAATAATCCTGAATACTTCGCAATTCCTGTAAATCCCAACCACCAGTAACGTTGCCATCTTTGTCTCGTCCTTCAAGCGTGTACCAGAATATTTGTCCCAACCCTGTGGCATCAGGACCCAAAGCTGGATTTACCCCTTCTGGTAAAAGACCACTTGGTAATGAATTCAATTTTTCAAGGATTCGGCTTCGGCTCCAGTAAAATTCGATATCCTCGTCAAAAATGATGTAGATACTTGAAAAACCGAACATTGAGGAACTCCGAATGGTTTTTACGCCCGGGATACCCAACAGCGTCGTGGTCAATGGATATGTAATCTGGTCTTCAATATCTTGTGGAGAACGACCGTCCCATTTAGTAAACACAATTTGTTGGTTTTCGCCAATGTCAGGAATGGCATCCACGGCCACAGGGTCACTGGGCAAAATCCCAGTATCCCAATTAAAAGGTGCATAAACCGTCCCGAAACCTACAAAAGCGATGAGCATAAGAGCGGCAACGAGTTTGTTTTCTATAAGAAATTTGATGCTTTTATTTAGCATAGAATTGATTATTAAGTAATTGATATTCTTGTTTAAAAAATGATAAACAAGCAGTAATGTCCAAAAAAATTAATTCAGGACTCTAGTGCTAATTACTTAAAAATCAAATAAGGAAAGTCTGGTCTAAAACTTGAATATCCCTGACCAAGGGAGGAGGAGAGTAATCTTTATAGGAATTTAAATCTGTTTGAGGTTCAACAAACAGAAGTATATAGGTGTGCACAAAAGCCGCAACAAATAGTTGCTGGTCTTTATCTAATTTGTCAAAAGATATCTTTAGGGTATCCTGCCCTTCAACTATCACTTGTTCATCACTACAGCACTCTTTTTTTGAGGTATTACATTCTGATGATGATGATTGTTGCTGAACTTCCATCCCGCAAGTTTCTACGTGTCCGAATAAAGAAGAATCTATTAAAACATCGCCACAATAATGACTATCGACAGTAAAAGACACTGTTGACAATAACACAATAAGTGCCAAGCAAAAGGATGATATTTTATAAAAGACTTTTTTCATTATAGTTGCAAAGTTATAAAAAACTTATCTCATTTTGTTTATTTAACAATTTTTTTAGATTTATCGAGATTTAATTTTCGCGATAAGCTACCTAAATATTATTTGCACATAAAATTCTTTTACATTCTACTTTATATGACAAAAATCATATTTCTGTTGAACCTTTAAAATTATCTTTGTATTAATTAATCTTGCAATTATTTAATAATAAGCATATTAAATAGTTGAGTTCAATTTGCAAAAAACCTTAATGTTAAACAAGATTTTTTAATATGAAATCTTTTTTTTTTAAATAGCAGCCTTCTTTTAGCAGTTTTTATACTGTTGAGTTAAAACTCAATGACAATACATTATACTATGAGCAAACCAAAAGAATTTTGGATTAAAAATATGGTCTGTAGCCGCTGCCTTAAAGTTATTAAGCAGGAATTACAGGAACTTGATGTAACCGTACTGTCATTGGAATTGGGAAGGCTGTTGGTTGAAGCACCAAAAAAAACGAACAATGAAATTATCGCCGCCGTTACATTCGTTCTTCACGCCAATGATTTTGAAATCGTTCAGAATGAAGAAGAAATGCTCACAGAAAGAATAAAGATTATTCTTATAGAACAATTGCAGGAGCTACCATTACACATTAAGGTAAAAACATCTGAACTATTGGCATCAAGTCTTCATAAGGACTATAAGGCATTGAGCAAATTATTTTCTACTAATGAGCACACAACCATCGAAAAATACTTTATCAAATTAAAGATAGAGAAAGTTAAAGAGCTCATTCAGCTTAAACAACTTTCCTTTTCAGATATAGGCTACTTACTGGATTATAGTAGTGTAAATCACTTATCCAGACAGTTTAAAGAAATTGAGGGACTGAGTATGACAGACTATAAAAACACAAAAAATTGGAAACGAAATTTTTATGATGAAATTATATAAATAACAACGAAAGTTATGCAGATAAAACCTTAAGACGAGCGTTAATTTTAACAAAATAAATCAAACAAAATGAAAAAACTACTCATCACATTAATACTAATTCCTTTTTTAGGAACCGCACAAATTTTAGAAGATTTAGAGTACATCTCGCCTTTTAACAATGACGTCGCCGCCATTAAAAAAGGGAACGAATGGGGATTTATTGACCAAGACGGTAAAATAATCGTCGATTTTCGAAATGATCTGGTGGCAACCAAAACAGACAATGCAACCTATCCCATATTTAGTAACGATAGATGCCTAATTGCCCATCAAAAAAATGGTGTACTCTATTATGGCTACATCGATAAAACCGGAAAAATCGTCATTACACCACAATTCCTCAATGCCACCAACTTTAAATATGGCAAGGCATTGGCATTAACAGTTCATAAAGAAACCATTGGCTATAATGACATTTTTAAAAAGGACGTGGTTAGCTACCATTACTTTGAAGTGCCCATAGATAAAAATGGAAAAACCCTTGTTCATTTAACCCAATTGGCCATTCACGTATCGCCTAAAGATAAGAATGACAAAAACCCACCTGCCATCACTTCAAAATTGATTTCGGAAAATTTAGTAGCAGTTAAAGGAAGTGACAAGAAATGGCTGATAAAAAATGTACCAAACTGAATATTTGGGATTGATGCCTAAATTATTACAACAACTTAAATATCAATAAAATGAAAACAAAAAAAATCCTAATCAGTCTAACATTTACAGGCCTGCTATATGTCTTGCTTGTAGGTTTTATTAATCGACCAGAAAATAATTACGAAGCTATTCAACAAAAAAAATGGGTAGCTCCAGCAAGTGCGGATAAAATAGTCAACCCTCTAAAGAGTGATGCGAATGCAGCTGCTTCGGGTAAAAAGCTATACACAGCAATGTGCTTTGTATGCCACGGTCCAAAAGGCAAAGGAGATGGTATGGCAGGAGCTGGTCTCACTCCAAAACCCACAGATTTGACAACTGAAGAGGTACAATCACAAACAGATGGAGCCATTTTTTGGAAAATTGCAGAGGGAAAGGCGCCAATGGCATCTTACAAATCATCAATACCTGAAAAAAAACGCTGGGAAATTATAAACTATATAAGAACTCTAAAACAATGAAAAAACTAATCATATCAATAATGATTGTAGGCATTGGTCATATATCTTATGGTCAGACCTATAATGACTTTGAGACCGATAGTACCTCGACATTTCAACCATTTACATCTAGCAAAACCCAATTTATGATCAGAGGTTACGGACACACAGGATTGAATTTTATGAATGCTGAAGGTGAAAAGGAATCTTCATATGTTGGTTCAGCCTTTGCTCCTATTTTCTTATTCAAACATTCTGACAAACTTATGTTTGAAGCAGAAATTGAATTTGTACTTGAAAATAATGAGTTAGAAGTAGGTTTAGAATATGCAGATGTTATGTATGTTTTAAATAAGAATATGACAGTTCGTGCAGGAAAGTTTCTTCTTCCATTTGGAACATTTATGGAACGATTGCATCCTGCTTGGATTAACAGATTGCCTACAATACCTTTAGGTTTTGGTCATGATGGAATTGCTCCTTCCTCTGGAATTGGTTTAGAACTTCGGGGAGCTTTTGACCTAGGAATTGCAAAACTAAACTATTCCGTGTATTCAACCAATGGCCCAAGATTAAAAGACGGGAGTGAAGAACCTGAAGAAGCTGGGATGCTTTTGTTTCAAAATTTTGAAGACAATAATAACAGTAAAACATTTGGAGGGCGTTTGGGAATTTTACCATTTGCCGACTCTTCTACCGAATTTGGATTTTCAGCTTACTCAACTAATGGGGTTGGTGAAACAGATTCAGTATATGAAGATGTTGGAGCATTTTTATATGCTATCGATTTTTCATTTGTAAAGCAAATACCCGCAATAAAAGGCTTTATAGATATTAAAGGACAATACAATAATTCCAATATAGATGATGCTACTTTTATTGAAACTCACGAAGATGGAGAGGAGGAGGAATATACATTTGACAATAATAGTAACTCCTTCTACACCCAACTGAGCTATCGCCCAACAATGGCTAGTAGTGATTTTCTTAAGAAACTGGAAGTGGTAGGAAGATTTTCAAATTTCAATGCTCCAGAAGGTGCGGAGTGGGAAGAGCAATCGGAACAATACGCTTTTGGTTTAAACTACTGGTTGACGTGGCGTTCAGTTATAAAAATTGCTTATCAAACAACAGATAGTGTTGGTGGTCATAACGGAGGAGGTACAACCAATGGTTTCTTTATTCACTGGGCTATTGGATTCTAAAAAGAATATTTAAATCCTAAAATTATGAAAATAATACAAAAAATAGTTCTAATCGGCTTAATGCCACTTGTAACAGGAGGAATAATTGTAAGCTGTTCGTCCACAAAGGATAAATACACAGCTGTTACAGATGTAGAAGAGGAGTTCAAGATTGAAAAATCTGGTGCTCAAATGTGGGGAGAAGCTTGTAACAGGTGTCATTTAGCACCTTCACCTGCAGATTATAATGACACTGATTGGTCAACAATCAGTCTTCATATGAGAGTACGGGCAAATTTAACAGAAAAGGAAATTACAAAAATTGAAACCTTTTTAAAATCTGCCAATTAATAGCTTGATAACCCATTCCCTCAACTATGGTTTATGGATTGTTGGGAACAGGTTAAAAATATAAATGTTTAACTCAAAAAATAATAAATTTATGAAAACACTACTAATTGTTTTATCGGCAATTGGGCTTTTTAGCTTAAACAGTTGCATGCAAGAAACAAATCCTCTAGCGTTAATGGAAACTCATGAATCCCGCAGCGAGGTTTATAATGCGATTGCCCAGAATGATAGTTACATGACAGAATTTATGGCAAATTTGCAAAATGACGAAAACGCCATGAAAATGATGCAGGACAACAACAAGATGATAGGTGCCATGAAACATGGAGAAAACATGCAAATGATGATGAAAGACAGTACAATGATGCACTCCATGATGAACGGAATGATGAGTGACGGCAAAATGATGGGAACAATGATGAAAATGATGCACGAAAAAGGAATGATGAGCGAAGACTGTATGGAATCCTGTTCAAGGATGATGGGCGAAAAAGGAATGGATATGCAGGGAATGAATAAGATGGATGATACAGATAGCCCAACCAAAGAAGACCATACCGAGCATCAATAATTTTAATATTTAAAATCTAAAAACAATGAAAAAAAATCACTGGATATGGATGGTCATCGGTTGTGGGGTGCCCCTATTACTTATATTTTTTGCGCCAGCGTTGGGCATTACCGGATATAATGGGCTCTTCGCCTTTATAATCGTGATGTTCCTCGTTCATCTGTTTATACCCCACGGCGGGCACGGCGGTAGTGGGCATGCGCACGGTTCACATGGCCGATCGGGCGAAAACGGCGGTCATGAACACGGAACGGAAAAACCTGCCGCAGAAACCCAAGAAGAACACAAGGGGCATAGGCATCATTGAAAAAATTTTAGGTCGCATCGCTGTCAAGACGAAAATCGGGAACCTAAAATTAAACAAAGGTTTCCTATGATGAAAAAGATTTGACCTACTTGATAAGCTATAAAAAGTAGTAATGAACAAATTAAATAAAATGGAAAAAATTAAAGCATATTGTATAGGTGGCGGAATAGGTTCTTTATCTGCAGCCGCATTCATGATCAGGGATGCCCATATGGAGGGGTCCCAAATTACCATCTTCGAAAAGGTTCCTGTTCACGGTGGAAGTTTGGATGGAAAGCGATTGAAGGACGGCAGTTATTCCCTTCGAGGAGGTCGCATGCTTACAACTGACCATTATGAATGCTTATGGGGCCTATATGAAGGCATCCCTTCATTGCATCAAGAAGGGCAGTCCGTTAAAGATGAGACGCTTGCGTTCAACAGGCTAAACGTACCCCACTCAAAGGCACGATTGGTTGATGAAAACCGCCATATCGTTGATGTTTCTAGTATGGGGTTCTCGATGCACGACAGATTGGAACTGGTCCGTTTGACAGAAGCCTCTGAGGAACGATTGGGTACAAGTAAAATTACGGATTGGCTGTCAAAAGGATTTTTTAACACCAACTTTTGGTATATGTGGCAAACAACATTTGCCTTTCAACCATGGCACAGTGCCGTTGAGTTTAAAAGATACCTTCATAGGTTCATGAATGAATTTCCAAGAATTGAAACGCTTGCCGGAGTGAAGCGAACGGTCTTCAATCAATACGATGCATTGGTATTACCGCTCCAAAAATGGTTGGAGGAAAAAGGGGTGATTTTTCAGGCAAATACTACTGTGACGGATATAGAGGTAAGTGAAATTGAAAATATAGTCACAGTAACTTCTATATCATATACGAACGGGAGCAAAAAAGAGAAAATTTCCATTGACCCAAATGATATTGTCATACTGCAGAATGGATCTATGACCGATGCTTCCACGCTAGGCTCTATGACCGAACCTCCGGTCCATACTACTAAAAATGAAAGCCAAGGCTGGGCACTTTGGGAAAAATTGGCCGCGGGCCGTCCAGATTTTGGAAACCCAGGCACTTTTAATAACAGTATCCCGGAATCGTTTTGGGAATCGTTTACTGTTACCTGTAGAACCCCTGATTTCTTTAATAAGATGACCGGATTTTCCGGTAATACCCCGGGAACGGGAGGTTTGGTCACATTTAAGGATTCAAATTGGCTAATGTCCATCGTATTATACCATCAACCTCATTTTATAGACCAGCCCGAAGATTTACAGGTTTTTTGGGGGTATGCTTTGCACGGAGACCGTGTGGGGAATTTTGTCCCAAAACCTATGACCGAATGTGGCGGTGAAGATATTCTGACTGAATTGTGCGGACATCTCAATTTCGACAGGGGCATATTTCAAGAAGCTACCTGTATACCTTGTAGAATGCCTTATATCACCTCGATGTTTATGCCGAGGGCAATAACAGATAGACCAAAACCGGTGCCGGATAGGTCTAAAAATCTGGCCTTTGTCAGCCAATTTGTTGAAATCGAGGATGACGTGGTTTTTACCGTGGAGTTTTCTATAAGAGCAGCTCAAATAGCAGTGTATCAATTGTTGAATATAAAAAAAGAGATTCCAAAAATTACAAAACATGATAAATCCCCCAAAGTATTGATCAATTCTATACTAAAGTCTTTTCATTAAAAACTCGACATCAATGTACTTGAATATATTAAGAGAACTGTACGGAGGTGATTTTTACATAAAATGTATTAAACAGCGTATTTATAGTAAACTACTTTAAACCAAATAGTTATGAAACAAAAATTTCAAATAAACGGAATCAGTTGTGGTGGTTGTGTTGCAAGAGTCAAGAAGACTTTGGAAGAACACCCCAACATCGAAAAAGCAGAGATTTTCTTGGCACCAAAAGGTGCTACACTTATCACGATGAAAGAACCCCTTTCAATTGATGAATTGCAAAAGCAACTCAGCAAACTTAATGGCTATACAATCACAGAACTAAATTAATAACAATTAAAACAAAAAAATTATGCATTTATACGACGGACATTTTGGAGGCATGCACTTTATATGGTGGATTATATGGATCATCTTGCTGGCTTGGATATTCTTTATCCCAGCAGACATCCCTTATCAAAAAACAAAAAAGGACAGCCCACTGGATATTTTAAAAAAACGCTTTGCGAAAGGCGAAATATCCAAGGAAGAATTTGAAGAATCGAAAAAGATTTTAAACTCAGACATTACCAAAAACCTTAATTCCTAAAAACTAATATTATGGGTTACTACGGCGGTATGCATTTTATATGGTGGATTATCTGGTTCTTTTTCTTGGCCTGGATATTTTTCATTCCCACAGACATACCTTATCAAAAAACAAAGAAAGACAGCCCATTGGATATTCTTAAACAACGCTTTGCGAAAGGCGAAATATCCAAGGAAGATTATGAAGAATTTAAAAGGATTTTAAAGTCAGAAAACTAACTAAAACCATAAAACTATGTATCGATTAAACATAAAAAAACTAGGTTTTGCCTTCGGTCTAACAGGAGCTCTAATTTACTTGGGCTGTATGATTGTGATGGCAACAGCAGGACAGGAAGGAACAATCAACTTTTTTAACAGCTTATTGCACGGCTTGGACTCTACAAATATCATCAGGATGGATGTACCATTGCTAGAAGCGTTCTTTGGCATAATACAAACCTTTATTTTAGGATGGCTTATAGGTGCTTGCATTGGTGCTTTTTATAATGCGCAAATAAAAATTAAAAAATAGTTAGACCCTTTAAGATTTATGCAATACGTCTGGTTCATATGGTCACTTATCATTCTCGCGCTTTGGGCGATGATATATCTATCAAAAAAGGGGCATAGAAAAGAAATGCTCAAAATGAGCCTTATCACTATGCCCTTTGGTTTAACAGAACCTTTGTTTGTGCCAGAATATTGGATGCCACCCTCATTGTTTGATTTGGCGGAAAAAACAGGCTTTGACATTGAGAGTTTAATTTTTTCTTTTGCCATAGGTGGCATTGGAACAGTACTCTATAACCTTATTTTTAAGCAAAGTCTTGCTGAAATTCCACCTACAGAGCGCAATCATCATAGGCATAAATTACATACCTACATACTCTTTATACCAGCAATTATTTTTATTATACTTGCGCTCTTCACATCGCTTAACCATATTTACTGTGGTATTATCGCGCTGTTTATAGGTGGATTGGCAACGCTTTACTGTCGCCCAGATTTAAAAGGAAAAATATGGGTTGGGGGAATCTTGTTTACCATACTGTACTTCATTTATTTCGGAAGCATCCTTCCGTTCTATCCTCAATATGTGGAGTTGTACTGGAATCTGGACAACCTGACCCATATACTTGTTCTGGGAATCCCCATTGAGGAATTATTGTTTGCCTTCACTTTTGGGATGTACTGGTCAGGCTTATATGAACACCTGTATTGGCGAAAGCTTATACGCTTAAATAAAGCACATAATTAATTTAAAACTATATAAAATGAAACAAATCCCTTCAATTCAGAGAAAAAAAGCACAAGTGGTTGCGATTAAAAGCCCAATAGGCAAGTTATATCAATTAGCAATCAGTATGTTGATGCTTTTATTGCTGTCCTTATTGCTCCTATCCTGTTCCGATAAGAAAAAAGGAGTAGCAGAAAGCACATCACAGGCAACTGTTGAAACATCCCAAACGGCAAACGAACCTATTACGTCAGCCCAAAATTATGAAATCGTTCCAAACGAAAAAGTTTGTATGGTAAACGACCGATTTATGGGCGTTCCCCAAATAGCAATACAGGCAAACGGCACGACCTATTATGGCTGTTGCGAAAACTGTATTGAAAAACTACAGAAAAATCTGGACGATGTGCGCTTTGGAAGCAATCCCCTATTCGAAACAAAAGTAGATAAAGCTTCAGCTATAATCGTTCAAGATAAAAGTAGTGGAAGTGTTTTTTACTTCGCTTCCAAAGAAGATGCCCAGATATTTATAGACAAGAATAAAGCATAACGCACCAATAAAACATTCAAATTATGAAAATAGTATTAGCGATAGATGGTTCTGATTTTAGTAAACTAGCAGTAAAAGAACTTGCAAAATTACCCTTACAAAATGAAAGTGAGGTCTGCATTATAAACGTGTATGAACATCCTGCGATATCTACACCAGCATTAATTACATCCACAAGTTCTATTAATTCCTATTATAAAGAGTACTTATCCAACGCTGAAAAAACAGGGGAAAAAATTGTTTCCGAAGCTGGTAAAGTATTGAAAGAAAAAAATAGCTCGCTTTCTATCACAACAAGTGTTGTAAGTGGTCTTCCAAAACAAGAAATTTTAGAAAAAGCAGAATCCTTTGATGCCGATTTAATTGTTGTGGGTTCGCAAGGGCAAGGGGCTTTTTCACGTCTTTTATTAGGTTCCGTTTCACAGTATTTAGCAACACACGCCAAATGTTCAGTAATGATTGTAAAAGACAAAGACGCAAAGTAAACTTTTGCTAATACCAATAGTATAAAAATTAAATATGAATGTCAATCACTCAAATAATAATACAGAAGAATTTGCTTGTAAGGTAACAGATGAAATCTGTCTTCCAGATACTGAATTACCGCGCGTAGTTATCGTTGGTGGCGGGTTTGCGGGATTGGCATTGGTTGAAAAACTGAAACACAAAGAGGTGCAGGTGGTACTGTTCGATAAAAACAACTTCCACCAGTTTCAGCCATTATTTTATCAAGTGGCAACGAGTGCCTTGGAA
This sequence comes from uncultured Flavobacteriaceae bacterium, assembly GCA_963716065.1. Taxonomy (GTDB): domain Bacteria; phylum Bacteroidota; class Bacteroidia; order Flavobacteriales; family Flavobacteriaceae; genus Aequorivita. The sequence goes on along the minus strand of OY970287.1, from coordinate 2,453,844 downwards.
CCTGACAGTATTGTATTTCCATTCAGAAAACAAATCAATGGATATAAAAATGTATTGTTTCGCTTGGCTGAAGTCGAGAAAATCCAACCTTCTACAAATACCATTATAACCAATAAGGGAAGTGTTCACTTCGACTATCTCGTATTGGCAACGGGAACAACTACTAATTTTTTTGGTATGGACAATGTAGAGTCCCACAGTCTTGGGATGAAAGACATTCGGGATTCCTTGAACATTCGCCATATGATGCTGCAAAATTTGGAACAAGCTGCAATTACTTGTGATGACGAAGAACGTGATGCCCTTACCAATTTCGTAATCGTTGGTGGTGGTCCTGCGGGAGTAGAAATGGCAGGAGCTTTAGCAGAATTCCGTAATTACATTCTTCCCAAGGACTATCCGGAATATCCTTCTTCCATTATGAACATCTATTTGATAGAAGCTATTGACGAACTGTTGAGCACAATGTCAGACAAGGCATCATCGAAAACTCTAAAATATTTAGAAGATTTGAATGTAAAGGTATTACTCAATGAATCGGTAAGTGATTATGATGGTTCAAAGGTTATCACAAATCGTGATAAGACCATTTTAACTAAAAACCTAATCTGGACAGCGGGTGTTAAAGGACAGTTCCCAAAAGGCATTGATGAAAAACACGTGGTCAAGGGCAACCGCTTAAAAACTGGCTCATATTTAATGGTCGAAGGCTACAAAAACATTTTTGCCATAGGCGATATAGCGGCTGTAATTACAAATGAAACGCCAAAAGGACATCCACAAGTAGCGCAGACAGCTATTCAGCAAGGCAAATGGTTGGGTGATTTATTATTAAAAATCATTAAGAACGAGGCCCCAAAACCTTTCGAATATAAAGATAAGGGTTCATTGGCGACCGTAGGAAAACGTAAAGCAGTGGCTGATTTAGGCAAGCTTAAATTTGCAGGTTATTTCGCTTGGTTGCTATGGTCAATTGTGCACTTGTTATCCATAAGCGGATTCAGAAATAGATTGATGGTTGGTTTTAATTGGGCGGTAAGCTATTTCACTTATGAAAAGAGCAACCGACTGATTATTAGAAATTTTAAACCAAAAACCAAAGGTTCACAAACAATACCAAAAAGACAGAATAAAAAAGAAGTCAAAAACGTAAACAATTAATGCTAAATAAAAAAACATACAAGGGAATACAGAGTGTATTTAGCGCCACTTCAAAAGGTCTAAACAATACTGGTATTGTACTTCTAATCACCGTTATCATTGCAATGATATGGGCAAATTCACCATGGCAAGAAATGTACCGCAGCTTAATGAAAATGGACATTTCTTTTACGGTAGGTAGTTTTGAAATCACTGAACCTCTTTTGCTTTGGATAAATGATGCATTAATGGCACTGTTCTTCCTGCAAGTTGGTTTAGAGTTAAAAAGAGAAATATTGGGAGGAAAACTATCAACGCCTCAAAATGCTATACTTCCTATCGGTGCTGCCATAGGTGGTATGCTTTTTCCAGCACTATTTTATTTTCTCTTCAATACTACTGGCGAAGCTTCTCAAGGTTGGGGAATTCCTATGGCAACAGATATCGCGTTTTCATTGGGCGTGTTGGCTTTGTTCGGAAAGCGTTTGCCTATAGCTCTGCGAGTGTTTTTAGTAACACTTGCCGTAGTAGATGATTTAGGCGGTGTATTGGTAATTGCACTGTTTTACACCTCTGGTATTTCTACTATGGATTTGTTTCACGGCTTACTGTTCTTTGGACTTTTAATCATCGGGAATTATGCTGGAATTAGAAAAACCTGGTTCTATGCTATTATTGGAATAGGTGGCGTTTGGCTGGCATTCTTCTTTTCAGGTATCCACCCCACAATAGCGGGTATCCTCACGGCAATAGCCATTCCGGGAAGGGTGAAAATTAATGAAGATACATTCCTGAAACGTTTAAGTAATCTACACTCACGATTTATAAAAATTAAACCCGTAAAAGGAACTCTTATTTCCAACGAGCAACTTGAAATATTGGAAGAAATCAAAAAAACAAGTTCAGAAGCCGAAACTCCTCTCCAAAAGTTGGAAAAGTCGCTAAGCCCTATCGTAAGTTTTATGGTACTACCACTTTTTGCACTTGCCAATGCAGGCATACACCTACACGGAGAAGTAGGTAGAGTATTGCTCAACCCAGTTAGCCTAGGAATAGGAGCAGGCTTGGTTCTTGGTAAATTTGTGGGCATTGTTTCGTTTACGAGAATACTTGTTGCTTTTAAACTTGCCAAACTACCAGATGCGGTTAATTGGAATCAAATATACGGAGTCGCTTTTCTTGGAGGAATCGGGTTTACAATGTCATTATTCATCAATGAATTAGCATTTACAAATGAAGAATTTATTTATACAGCTAAAGTCAGCATTCTTTTTTCTTCGCTAGTAGCGGGAATTATAGGGTCCATCATTTTAATTCGAAATTCGAAAAAGCCAAAAAAATTACAAATAACATAATAATGAAAGATACCAAAGACAAAAATAATAAGCTTTCACTAATAGGATGCATATCTCTTGGTACTGGAGTAATGATTGGTGTTGGCATATTTGTCCTTATGGGACAAATAGCAGAGTTAGTAGGCGATTTCCCCATTGCTTTTATTTCAGGTGCCGTTGTGGTAGGTTTCAGTTCTTATTCATACGTGAAGTTTTCAAATGCTTTTCCTTCCTTTGGCAGTGTTGTTAAATCTTTAAATAAATCCTACGGACCAGGAACTAGGACTGGGGTTTTTTCTTTGTTGATGTATGTTTCAATGGTTATTTCAGAAAGTTTGGTAGCGGGCACTTTTGGGGCTATACACTTCGGTTATTCCCAGACAGTTTCCCTAGTTAAGCATCCAACGTTGAACCAATATCAAAAAAAACACAATTAAAAGTTAAGGAAAAATCAAATAAAATATACAATGGCAATGATAAAAACAATTGATAAAGTTCTTGTAAAGACTTTTTTGAAAAACATAAGCGACCAAACATTTACGGTTGTGTTTTGGGATAAGGAAACCTACAAGATCGGGGAAAGCGAATCCAAATTCGAAATTGTAATCCACAACTTTCCAGATAAGAAACGATTATTGGCCGATCCGAGCATTGCTTTGGGCGAAGCGTATATGTCAGGGGATATTGAGCTTATTGGCAACTTACAGGAAATTATAGAAAGTATGTTGCGCAATAAAACCAGTTTCCTAAACGAAAGCAAATTATTGAAAATCTTTGAAAACTACGGGCGCAACCGTAAAAAAAATTCAGTACGCGACATCGCTCACCATTATGATATAGGAAACGATTTTTATGCATTATGGCTAGACCCGACCATGACCTATTCGTGCGCCTACTTTAAAACCGAAACGGACAGTCTGTACAATGCCCAGATGAACAAGATTCACCACATCCTAAAAAAGCTTAACCTTCAAGAAGGTCAAACCCTTTTGGACATTGGCTGTGGTTGGGGATATTTGGCTATTGAGGCTGCAAAGCAATATAACGTGAAGGTGTTGGGCATTACATTGAGCCAAGAACAGTTCAAAAAAGCAAGTGAAAGAATCAAGGAAGAAAATCTGCAAGATCTGGTAACCGTAAAACTAATGGACTATAGGGATTTGGAAAAAAGCGGTCTAAAGTTCGACCGCGTGGTCAGTATCGGTATGGCAGAACATGTAGGGAAGGCAAATTTATCACTGTATTTTAAAAACGTACATACCGTATTAAAAGATTCTGGGTTGTTTTTATTGCACAATATTACAGATTTGTTGGAAACAGAAGTCAATGGGTTTATTGGCAAGTACATCTTTCCGGGCGGTTATATCCCTACCCTTAGGGAAGAATTGTACATAGCTGCAGATTTAGGATTTCATACCATTGATGCCGAAAGTTTAAGGCTTCACTATATGAAAACACTGATGCATTGGGCAAAACGGTTTGAGGACAGTATGGATAAAATTAAACCCATGTTCGATCCGTCGTTTATACGAATGTGGAGACTCTACTTGAATGCCTGTGCCGCAGCCTTCCGGTATGCCAAAATAGACGTACATCAAGTAGTGTTTTCAAAAGGACCTAACAATCAAATGCCCTGGACAAGGGAGTATATATATAAATAGAGAACATTAACAATTAAAAAATCAAGATTATGAAACAACAAGTAGCAATTAAAGGAATGACCTGTGGAGGTTGTGTAAAGACTGTTGAAAAAGCATTGGGTCAAATAGAAGGGGTTAAGACAGTATCGGTAAGCTTGGCCCCACCGCAAGCAGTGATACGAGCAGATAGCGCCATTAGTACGGCACAATTGCAGGCGGTCTTATCAAAAGCCGGGAATTATGCTGTCGCCGGGACCCAAGAGGCCGATAGACCAAAAAAATCCGGTGGTGGATGTTGTGGGTAACCATAACCTCTTATGGAATATAATAAATGGATAAAACAGTCATAAATCAAGATACATTTGATGTAATAATTGTAGGGGCAGGACCTGCAGGTCTTAACTGTGCCAAAAAACTGGGCGGGACCCATTTAAAGGTATTGGTCGCCGAAAGAAACGGCGTGATCGGCCCAAAGGTCTGTGCTGGAGGTTTAACGGCCAAAGGCATTGCGCATTTAAACCTTCCAGATCGATTGGTGGAATTTAAGTATGACAAAATTCACATGTACCATAAAGACAAATTATTTTATTTGCAAGATGATGCCGATTTTATTTATACCATAGACAGAAAGGAACTGGGACAGTGGCAGTTAAGCCAACTTAAAAAATTCACGAATATCACCGTAAAGACTAATTGTACCGTGTCAAAAATCACAAGTGATCACGTGCTGATCAACGGAAAAAAAATAGGTTATAAGCATTTGGTCGGTGCAGATGGCGCCAGTTCTTTGGTAAGAAGGTATTTAAAATTGGCTTCGGGCAAGGCGGATATTGCCATCCAGTATATTATTCCGGAAACCAAATATAAAGATCTTGAAGTCTATTTTGATTCCCAACTGTTTTCGGCTTGGTATGCCTGGATCTTTCCGCACAACAATTATGTATCTGTCGGCTGTATGGGCAACCCACGTGTGATTTCATCAAAACAGTTGACAAAAAATTTTAACGATTGGCTCCACAAATACGGTATTGATGTAAGCAGGGGCAAGTATGAAGCATTCCCCATAAACGGCTATTTTAAGGGCTATCATTTTGAAGAAAATGTTTATCTGGCAGGCGATGCAGGTGGGTTTGCCTCCGGGCTGACTGGCGAAGGTATCTATCAAGCCTTGGTGAGCGGCGGGGAAATTGGAAAACTGATACTTGATAAAAATTATCACAGCAAAAAAATAGATGAACTGGTCAGGTTACAAAATAGACACCATAAAATTTTGAACACATTGGTCGGTGCCGGAAAATTTCGCCCCTTATTGATAGAGGCTGGAAAATATGCCTTAAAATCAAAATCCATCAGAAAAAAACTTATTGAAACAATAACATAATATTAATTAATTAAATTAAAAAGAAAATGAAAAATGTAGCATTAGTAGGATATGGCGTCATCGGCAAACGAGTAGCGGATGCCATCAATTTACAGGAAGATATGAACCTTGTAGGGGTTTGCGATGTCATCAATGATTGGCGCATCCAGAACGCCGTTAGAAAAGGCTATGCCATTTATGCGGCGACACCAGAGGCCCAAAAGACCATGAAAGCTGCTGGCATTTCCGTAAAAGGCGATATGGCAGAACTTCTCGCCAAAGTGGATCTTGTGGTGGATTGTACCCCGAAAAACATTGCCGCAAAAAATGTTGAGATCTATAAAACCAAAGGCATCAAATTCATTGTCCAGGGTGGTGAAAAACACACCACGACAGGACACTCATTTAGTGCAGAAGCCAATTATAAAACCGCTTTAAATCTGGATGCTACTCGCGTAGTCTCTTGTAATACGACATCCATATTAAGGACCCTAGGCGCCTTAAAAAGAGCAGGGCTTCTTGACTATGCCAGAGGAACCCTTTTAAGAAGGGCGACCGATCCGTGGGAAAGCCATTTAGGGGGTATTATGAACACCATGGTGCCCGAAAAAGACATCCCGAGCCACCAAGGGCCCGACGCCCAAAGTGTGAACCCTGATTTAAATGTCATTACCTCAGCAGTAAAAGTACCTGAAACCTTGAGCCACATGCATTACTGGAATGTGAAATTAAAAAAACAAACCACTAAGGAAGACGTGCTGAACGCCTTTAGAACCTCTAGCCGTATTAAACTGATCCATTACGACCAAGGGTTGGTTTCAAACAATACCATCAAGGAAATGTTCCTGGATATGGGACGGCCTTGGGGCGATATGTATGAAGTGGCCCTTTGGGAAGATATGCTGAAAGTAGTGGGCGATGAACTTTTTTATGCCTATGTGGTGGACAACCAAGCGATCGTGATCCCCGAGACCATTGATGCGATACGGGCACTTACCGGTATTGAAACGGATGCAGTAATGTCCATTTCTAAAACCAATGAAAGTTTAGGAATCAAGTAAACACAATTAAGATGAAAACAAACGAAAATATAGTAGCAATTTTAGGGGAAAAAGCATCCTTCTATTTGGATCACGTTTGCGAAAAAATCACAAAGGATGAGTTGCAAACACCCAGCAGGAATAGTCTTGACAAGGTATTCACCAATAGCAACAGAAATCCACAGGTACTTCGAAGCCTTGCCCAATTGTACAACCACGGAAATCTGGGAGGTACCGGTTATTTAAGTATCCTACCCGTCGATCAAGGGATTGAGCATAGTGCCACCTTTTCATTCTATAAAAACCCGGATTATTTTGACCCGGAGAACATTATAAAACTCGCTATTGAAGCCGGTTGCAACGGTGTAGCATCCACATTTGGTGTTTTGGGCTTGAATGCCCGAAAATATGCCCATAAAATACCATTTATTGTAAAGATCAACCATAACGAGCTTCTCACCTATCCCAATAAATATGACCAAACATTATTTGGCAAGGTAAAGGCCGCTTGGGATATGGGAGCTGTTGCCGTAGGTGCCACCATTTATTTTGGTTCGGAGGAAAGCAACAAACAGCTCAAGGAAATTGCCGAAGCTTTTGAAGAAGCCCACAATCTGGGAATGGCAACCATTTTATGGTGTTATACACGCAATGATGCATTTAAAACTGAAAAAGAAGATTACCACGCCGCTGCCGATTTAACAGGACAGGCCAATCATTTGGGCGTAACCATTCAGGCAGACATCATCAAACAAAAATTACCGACCAATAATTTTGGATTTAGGGACATAGGATTTGGAAAATATGATGATGCCATGTATGAAGCACTGACCACAGATCATCCAATTGACTTGTGCCGTTTGCAAGTGGCCAATTGCTATATGGGCAAAATAGGCCTGATCAATTCAGGTGGCGGGTCCAAAGGCGAATCCGATTTTGCCGAAGCGGTAACAACCGCCGTCATCAATAAACGAGCTGGCGGTTCCGGTTTGATTATGGGAAGGAAGGCGTTTCAAAAACCGTTAGGTGAGGGAGTAGAGCTATTGAGGTTGGTCCAGAGTGTTTATTTAGACCATAAAATTAGTATTGCATAACAACGAAAAGAATGTTTGATACGGAAATAAAATCACTTAAATCATTTAATCACTACCTCATAAAATTGGTAGAAAGTCGTCTATGGCTTAAAGTAATTATTGCCTTGTTTTTAGGTGTTGGCTTTGGATTGCTTTTAAGTCCGCAAAACGGATGGATTAGCAAAGAGACCGCTGATATCGCAGGAAATTGGTTGGCATTGCCTGGTGTACTATTTCTAAAGTTGGTGCAAATGATTATGATACCGCTGATTGTAGCTTCGATTATCACGGGAATCGCGAGCAACGATAAGGATAGTTTGAAAAAGTTAGGTGGTGGTGTTTTGCTTTATTTTCTTGGAACCACTATCGTATCAGTAAGTTTAGGCACTATACTTTCCCAACTTTTTCGACCAGGCCGTTTTTTGCATCAACAAGCTTTATCAGAACACAACGAAATAGCAACTACCGCAACCGAAGATGCTGAACTTTCTTTTGGATTTGACACCATTCCAGATGCCATATCAAATCTACTCCCCGAAAATCCATTGGCATCAATGGTAAGCGGTGAAATGTTAAGTATCGTGATTTTCACAATCATTATTGGTGTAGCTGTGCTATCACTTGAAAATGCTTTACTGCGCCCAGTAAAACTTCTTTTAAGCGCCATACAGGAAGTCTGTATGACGGTGGTAAAATGGTCAATGCTTCTAGTACCTATTGCCGTTTTTGGTCTTATGGCGCAGCTTACCTCTAGTGTTGGTTTAAGTTCATTATCGGGCCTTACCTATTATGTAGGAGTCGTGTTGCTTGGTCTATTGTTTTTGGTAATTTTCTATTTAGGATTGGTAGCAATTCTCGGAAAAACAAACCCGTGGCAATTCTTAAAAAAAATAAGGGATGTTCAGCTATTGGCTTTTTCAACTACAAGTTCTGCGGCCGTGATGCCTTTATCACTACAAACTGCTGAAGAAGAATTAGAGGTTGACAAGACCATTAGCAATTTTATCATTCCCATAGGTGCAACCGTTAATATGGACGGAACCGCACTTTATCAAACTATAACGACACTATTCATTGCCCAGGCCTACGGACTGGAAATGAGCGTACTAAATATTATTGTAGTCATTGTAACCATTGTTGCTGCGTCCATTGGCACCCCAGCCATTCCTGGAGGTGGTGTGGTGGTACTCGCTTCTGTTTTGGGAAGTGTTGGCATTCCAGCAGAAGGCATCATCATTATCATTGGCGTGGAAAGACTTTTAGGAATGTTCAGAACTGCTGTAAACGTAACAGGCGACTTAACAGCCTGTATGGTTTTTGATAGGTTTTATGGTAAAACCCCAATCTTGGTCAATATAAAAACGGATGATATATTAAATTCAAAACCATGACATTTCTAATCGTACCCATATTGTTTATTTTTCCTGTTATAGCCATAACGGGCTATCATCATTACAAGATTAGTCAGCAACCTGATTACAATCCCAATACAACATTATTGAATTATGGAATAATAGGTTCTGGAGAAAAAAAACTTGTTCTGTTGCACGGCTTAACAGGTTCATTAAACTATTGGAAACGCAGTTTAGAAAGCATCTCAAAATCATTTAAAGAAGGTGTTGAATTACTCAACGCAGTAAAAAGTGTATCCCTGGAAATAAATTTACCATTGCCTAAATAATAAAAGAAAAGTTTAATTGTATTACAAAATGCATCCTATAAATACAAATAAAAATATATATCTAAAACTCGGTAAAATGACATTATTAATCATCTTTTTAGTATTTGTTTTTCCTGTCGGACTTATTGGTGGTTATCAGTATTTTAAAGTAATCAATGCGCCAAAATACAATCCTGAAACTATGCCATTAAATTATGAAATGGTAGGTTCGGGTCCTAAAAAAATGATATTAATACACGGTTTAACAGGTTCAAAAAACTATTGGAAAAAAGAATTGGATAGTGTTAGTAAAACGCACCAATTGTTATTAATAGATTTATTAGGTTTTGGTGAGTCACCAAAACCTAATAATGAGTATTCACTTTCCGTACAATTAAAGGCACTTGAAAAAATAATCATAAAAGAAGGATTTAATGATGGAAAAACCATTATTGGGGGACATTCTATGGGCGCCATAATTTCATTGGCGTTATTGGAAAAACAACCAACTTGGTTCAATGCAGGCATATTTATTGGCATACCCGTTTATAAGGGTGTAGACGACTTTAAGAAAGTTATGTCCACCCATTCCTTTGTGGATAGAATTTCGGCAAGCAAGTTTTCTAAATATGTCTGTATGGTTCATCCCATTTTTATGTCGCGTGCATTCAAACCTGATAATCTTACGGACGATGTTTTTGAAGATGCTAAAAAACATCATTGGCAGAGCTATTATTATTCGCTCAATGAATTAATCCTGAAAACGGACTTATTCACTTTAGCAAAAGGGATTAAACATAAAGAAGTGCTGTTCATTCACGGTGAAAAAGACACCACGGCACCTTTAGGAAATGCCTTGAAATTTTCAAAGGAATTTAAAAACGCTCAAATAATTACTTCATCTGAAGGAGACCATCAGTTCTTTCTCAAAGAAGCAGAATTTGTTTGGAACACAATTCAGGATTTTAGGAATTCGAAAAATATTTAAAAAAAAATAAAAATAATGCCAACACTCATCATTCTTCGCCATGGACAATCTATCTGGAATCTTGAAAATAGATTTACAGGTGAAGTCGATATTGACCTTTCGCCACATGGCCAATCGGAAGCAAAAAACGCAGGCATTTTACTAAAAAACTACAATATTGATCTTGCTTTTACTTCAGTTTTGAAACGAGCGATACATACTTTATCTATAGTATTGAAAGAAATTGACAAGAAAATTCCCGTTTTTAATTCAAAAGCACTCAACGAAAGGAACTACGGTGATTTACAAGGCTTGAACAAAACCGAAACCGAAAACAAATTTGGTCTGGAGCAAGTTCATTTATGGAGAAGAAGCTTTAATGTTCGCCCACCCAATGGTGAAAGTCTAAAAGATACTTTTGATAGAACAATCCCGTACTATCTAAAAGAAATAGAACCACAGCTGCAAGCCAATAAAAATGTGTTAATAGTTGCTCATGGCAATAGCTTGAGAGCTATAATGATGCATTTGGATAAAATCAGCGAAGCAGAAATCGTAGATATTACCCTAGCAACTGGCATACCGAGAGTTTATGAATTTACCATTGATATGCAATTGCTGAAGGTTGTTCACTTGTCTTAATTTACTCCTTTTTATATGAGTGAATTGGGTAAGTTTTATAAAATACGTTATAAATTATTTATTTAAAAAAATAAAATTTAATTAATCTTAAAATAATATTTAATCCCTGCATGCATGAAATCACGAACAAAACAAAGCACTATAAAAAAACTAATTATTTTCGATCTGGATGGCACACTTGCCGAAAGTAAATCTTCACTTGATGCTGAAATGAAAGCTTTATTGCAAAAATTGCTTGGTAAAATGAAAGTGGCTGTTATTTCGGGTGGTGATTGGCCGCAGTTCAAAAAGCAACTGCTATCAGAATTTCCCGTAAACAAAAGTCTTAAAAATTTATTCATACTCCCTACTTGTGGAACAAAATTCTATGAGTATAATAAGGGCTGGAACAAAATATATTCTGAGGATTTTTCGACCACCGAAAAGGAGAAAATAGTGCATTCACTCAACGAGGCTTCTGAAACCCTTAGTTTTAAAAAAATTAAAACTTGGGGCGACGTCATTGAAGATAGGGGAAGCCAGATAACCTATTCAGCATTGGGCCAAGATGCGCCATTGGAAATAAAGAAAGAATGGGATACCCATTTTACAAAACGAAAGAAAATGAAGGCAATTCTCGACAATCTTATCCCAGAATTTTCAATACGCTTGGGAGGCACTACCTCTATAGATGTCACAAAACTTGGAATAGACAAGGCATACGGCATCATAAAGCTACAGGATATTCTCGGTATAGCTCTGAATGAGATGATATTTATTGGAGATGCTTTATTTCCCGGAGGAAATGACTATCCAGCCAAAGAAATAGGCGTCACATCAATTCAAATACGGAACCCGGAAGAAACCAAGAGAGTTATCGAAACAATAAATGCCTTTAGATAGAAAAGCAAAAAGAAAACTTTAAACTCTGGACCTGCAACAGATATAGTGAAAGTAGAACAAACCAAATAAGGAGAAATGAATACTAATAAGATTAAACATATAGGCGTATTTACATCTGGAGGCGATAGCCCTGGAATGAACGCAGCATTGTACGCCATTGCAAAAACAGCGGAAGTAAATAATATAAAAGTAAGTGGATTTCGAAAAGGATATGAAGGGCTGATAGATGGTGATTTAGTTCCCTTAAAATCACACGAATTACAAAAGTTAGTTCACAAAGGTGGCACTATACTAAAAACCGCACGAAGCAAACGCTTTATGGAATTGGAAGGTCGTCAAAAAGCATTACAAACCTTAAAAGAAAATAAAATTGATGCTCTAATTGCCATCGGTGGTGATGGCACTTTTAAGGGGCTGTTGGCCTTTTCAGAAATATGCGAAATCCCTTTTATTGGTATTCCCGGAACAATCGATAACGATATTTCGGGCACTGACTATACCCTTGGTTTTGATTCCGCAGTAAACACGGCCATTGAAAATATTGATAAAATAAAAGACACTGCCGAATCTCATAACCGCGTATTTATTGTAGAAGTAATGGGAAGGGATTCTGGCTATATCGCTATTCATTCAGGATTGATGGTAGGTGCGGATTCCATACTAATTCCAGAGAGCGGCAAAGACTTTATATACCTATTGGATAAGGTTAAAAATTACGATAGCGAAGATGCCTTTCTGGTCGTGGTTTCTGAAGGCGATGAAATAGGCGCCGAACTTGTTTCATCAAAAATTAAGGAAGTAAATCCCAATGTCGATTTACGTATAACGAAGCTTGGCCACGTGCAGCGAGGCGGAAATCCTTCTGCATTAGATAGAATGTTGGGAATTAGGCTTGGCGTGGCTGCTGTAAAAACACTTTTGCAAAGTAAAAAAAACGCAATGGTGGGAATTCTAAACAATCAATTGCACCTAACCCCTTTTAAAGAAGTGGTCAAACAACATCAAGTAAATAATGAATTGCACGAACTATTAGAACTATTTGGAAAGTAAAAAAATTAGAAAAATGAAAAAATACAAAGAAAAAAGACCTTGGGGAAACTTTGAACGCTTTACCCATAATGAAGTCAGTACCGTAAAAATACTAACCGTAAAACCCAATGAAGAACTAAGTCTTCAGTTTCACCACAACAGGGAAGAATTCTGGAGAGTACTGGAGGGAACAGGAAGTTTCGTAATTGGCGATAAAACAAAAATTGGCCAGAAAGGGGACGAATTTTTTATCCCAAAGGAAACGGTTCATCAAATAAAAACGGCAAATTCTTCCGTGAGCATACTCGAGATAGCTTTTGGCAATTTTGATGAAAATGACATTGTTAGGTTAAAAGACAAATACGATAGGATTGATCCTAAATAAATTCAAAAAAAAATGAACGAGCAAAATAATACTATGGTAACAATAGAGAAACAAGGGATTTTATTAAGTCCAACAGATAAACCCTTTGAAAATAATGGAGTACTAAACCCTGGGATATTCCAAGAGGGCGAACAGGTGCATATTTTTTACCGTGCCGTGGAAGATGGCAATTTTTCAACTATAGGCTATGCCAAATCAAACGGACCGTCCAACATTGTTGAAAGGCTTAAGCGCCCTTTTATGACCCGTGATTTTGACTATGAAAAACACGGTGTTGAAGACGCACGCATCGTAAAGATTGATGGGATCTATTATCTAACATATACAGCTTATGACGGAATAAACGCAATGGGTGCTCTCGCCGTTTCTAAAGACCTAAAACATTTTGAGAAAAAAGGAATTATAACGCCACCCATTATTTATAAGGAATATAAGTATCATCTCGAACACTGTGATCAGGAAAAATTGAACCCTAAATATTATCACTATTACAATCTTTTTGCCCAAATAGGACTGATAGATGAAAAGAGCAGATTTTTAAGAGACAAAGATATTGTACTCTTTCCAAAAAAAATTAATGGAAAATTTGTGATGCTGCATCGCATCTGGCCCGGTATCCAGATTGTACAATTTGAAAATTGGGAAGACCTTACTAAGGAATTCTGGGAAAATTATATGAAAGACCTCCCATCACACATCATCTTGGATCCACTGTATAATTTTGAAGTAAACTATCTTGGGGCAGGTTGCCCACCCATTGAAACAGAAGATGGATGGCTAATGATCTACCACGGCGTTTGTGAAACCAACATCGGAAAAACTTATCACGCTGCAGCTGCGCTTTTGGATATCAATGATCCTAAAAAAGTCATCGGAAGGCTGCCCTATCCCTTATTTTCCCCTTCAGAGGATTGGGAGTTGAAAGGCGTAGTGAACCACGTTGTCTTCCCTACAGGAACTGCTTTGTTTGATGATGACCTCTATATCTATTATGGGGCAGCAGATAAACATATTGCTGTAGCCAAGGTAAGTCTCAAACAATTATTGGATGAACTGAAAAAGTATCCTTTACAGGAAAACAAACCATACCAGACAACTATTAATGAGAAATAACAGAAACAAAGTAACCAAATAGGCAACAGTAAACCTATTATATAAAAGATTAAAATTATGAAGGCAAACTTAAAAATGATACTCATCTCTTCCTTTCCACCAAGGGAGTGCGGCATTGCGACCTTTTCACAAGATCTTGCCAATGCCGTGAACAATATTTATGGCTGTACCCTGCCTGTGGAAATATATGCTTTGGAAAATGACTTGGAAAGATGTAAAGAAAGAGATAATGTTACAGACGTACTGCACACTCCCTCTTTAAACGAATACAGGAGAATTGCCGATGAAATAAACGAACGTACCGATGTTGGGATGATTTGTATCCAGCACGAATTTGGTCTTTTTGGAGGGGATTATGGAGCGCATATCCTGTCATTTATGTTGGCGGTAAACAAACCGTTAGTTACGGTTTTTCATACGGTACTGCCTAACCCTGACAGTAAAAGAAAAAATATCATTGAGTCCATAAATAACTTTTCAGAAAAATTAATAGTACTTACCCATAATTCCCAGAAAATATTAATGGATGAATATGGGGTTTCTTCTGGAAAAATTAGAGTAATCCCTCACGGTACTCATATTGTCCTGTGGAAAGAGAAGATGGCTCTTAAGAAAAAATTTGATTTTCAAGACAAGATTGTTCTATCCTCTTTTGGGCTTATTAGCGAGAATAAAAATATTGAAACCGTGCTTTATGCACTACCAGAAATTGTAAAAAAGCATCACAATGTGCTGTTTTTGGTTTTGGGCAAAACCCACCCCGAGGTCTTTAAAAAAGAGGGGGAACAATACCGTGATAAACTACTATCCATTATAGATAAATTCAGCCTTCATAATAACGTAAAGTTCATCAATAAATATCTAGAACTGCAAGAACTGCTGGAATATCTTAACGCCTCAGACATATACCTGTTTTCTTCCAAAGATCCAAATCAAGCGGTAAGCGGAACGTTTGTATATGCAATGAGCACGGGCTGTCCTGTAATCTCTACCCCCATTCCCCACGCAAATGAACTGATTGATGATTCCAACGGAATATTACTAAAAGGGTTTCACGATCCAACACAGTTTCAAAAAGCAATTTTAAATTTAATTGAAAATGAGGAGAAAAGAGTAAAAATGGGGAAGAGCGGTTTTTCCAAAATGCGAGCCACGAGCTGGCAAAATGTGGCAATTGGATACGGAGGATTGTTCGGGGAAATAACCAATAAAGCTGAAGATTTAAGTTATCAACTTCCTCTTGTAAAAACCACGCATATTCAGGAACTCACTACCGATTTTGGAATTTTGCAATTCTCAAATTTTGGCTCACCCGATCCAACATCAGGTTATACTCTGGATGATAATGCCAGGGCATTGATCGCAATGATTATGCATTATAAATTATATAAGGATCCAGACACTCTGAAACTGATAGCAATATATTTAGATTTTGTTGACACGATGCAACAGGAGGACGGGTTGTTTCTAAATTATATAGGTATCAATCAAAAAATAACTTATCAAAACCAAGAAGTTAACCTAGAAGATGCTAATGGCCGGGCCTTATGGTGCCTTGGTTATGTGCTAGCCAACAGCCATTTGCTATCAGATGCCATTACTAGAAAAGCAAAAGAATGCTTTCAAAAAGCTTTGCCGAATATTGCAGGCTTTACATCACCAAGAGCCATTAGTTTTAGTTTAAAAGGTCTTTATTATTACCATATTGGCGCAAAAACCAAAATCAATCCATTAGTGGAAAAATTGGTGGAAAAATTAATGAAATACTACCAGATTACTTCAGATCCAGATTGGAATTGGTACGAAGATTACCTCACCTATGCCAATAGTGTACTACCTGAAGCTATGATGTTTGCCTATTTGATAACAGGGAACAAAAAATATAAAAAAATTGCAGAAGTAACCTTTGACTTCCTGTTGTCCCAATATTTTATGAAAGGAAAAATCCAAGTAGTCTCAAACAATGGATGGTTTCACAAGCGCAATCAGCGTACTTTTTTTGGAGAACAACCTATAGAGGTAGCCTACACTATTTTTACCCTAGAATTGTTTTTTGAAGTCACAAAAAAAACCAAATACAAAGAACAATTGAAAATTGCCTTTAGCTGGTTCTTAGGCAACAACCACCTAAATCAAATTATGTACAACCCAGTAAACGGAGCCTGTTATGATGGTTTGGAAAGAGATCATATAAATATCAATCAAGGAGCCGAGTCTTCAATTTGTTATTTTATTGCCAGATTGGTTATGGACCGATGGGTAGTCAAAAGTGCGGAACCCTTCCAATTAAAAAAGGATAATTTATTTTTATGCAATTGTAATGATGAAAAACAGTGCAATCAATTTCATCTCAAACGAAAAAAGAAACATAAAAAAATTAACACTCAATAATAAATGCAGGAAAATCAATACATAAACAAACTATAACTCTTTCGAAAGTAAAATGATGGAAACCTTCAAAAATATCAACCCATTTATCCTTGGATTACTCATAAGTATGGGCATCGGCCTTATTCTAGGGTTGGAACGTGAATACGATAAATTGAAGGAAGATCAAGGTTTTGCGGGCATAAGAACCTTCCCGATTGTCGCCATCATTGGTTTTATTCTTGGAAGCCTTTCCATAACCTACACACCTTGGTTGGTCATCATTATTGCAGCGGCATTTCTTTTGTTTCTTTCGTTAAGTCATCTATCCATAGCTCAAAAACACGTAATGATGGGGTTTACCACCAATATGGCATTATTCGCTACATTGATTTTAGGTATTATGGTTGCCAATCATTTGCACAAGGAAGCAGTCGCTACCGCAGTAGTCGTGGTTACTTTGTTATCATTAAAAACAACCTTTAATACCTTCATTAAGAATATAACTTCGGAAGAACTTTTTGCTTTTATTAAATTTTCAATCATTGCATTGCTCATACTTCCGTTTCTGCCCAACGAAGACTACGGATCAGAAGGTTTGCTGAACCCCTTTGAAATCGGTTCAATCGTGGTTATTGTTTCCTTTTTGAACTTTATAGGCTATTTTCTGGTCAAATACGTCGGTTCCAAACGCGGCATATTGCTCACGGCCATTTTGGGCGGATTGATATCAAGTACGGCCGTGGCCTGGATCTATGCGTCCCGAAGCAAGGAATCGCCCGAACTTTCGAAACAATACGCTGCAGGTATTGTAATCGCTTCAGCCATAATGTTTCCGAGGCTTGCGGTACTGGCTTATATTTTCAACAATGCCTTATTACCCTATTTGGTGATCCCATTCAGTATCCTTACCCTAATTTGCTTAATGGCGGCCCTTATCTTAATGAAAAAAGATACCGATACTCCCAAAACAGAAATCAATTTAGGGAATCCGCTTAACATCTGGAACGCCATCGGTTTTGGAGGCATCTACGTGGCCATTCTTTTTGCTGTTTTCTATGGTAATCGATTTTTTGGAGAAAGCGGGCTGTACTTTTCGGCAATGATAGCCGGTTTCGCCGATACCGATGCCATAACCATTAGTATGGCCAAATTTGCTACTGTTGATGAAAAACTCGCACTTGCTACCAATGTTATTATTACAGCAACGATTAGCAATATGATCGTGAAGCTAGGGATTGCCTTTTTCAAAGGTTCCAAACTGGCGGGAAAACTTGTAATGCTTGCCTTTGGAAGCGTTATTGCAGCAGGTGTGATATATATTCTGTTCCAGTTATGGGCAGGTTGAACAATTTAAAAAAAACAATAAACACGTAAATCAAACATTATGAAACAAAAACAAAACAAGAAAAACACTCCTATGGACAAGGGTCATGGCGAGCATAAAGGTCACAAGGCTTCTGGCGATCAGCCCAAGATGTCCGAAGAAATGGCTTACGAGATGGGCCATGGCGGTCAAGACATGACAGCCATAGTAAAGGATTTGCGAAACCGCTTTTGGGTCTGCCTTATTTTTACCATACCAATATTTATCTACTCCCCTATGGGAGGTCTGTTTAATCCGCCACCTCCACCGTTCGGGCTGGAGCTTAACGTGTGGCTGTTCATCTTGGCAACCATCGCGGTGGTGTATCCAAGCTGGCCATTCTTTGTTTCTGCTTGGCGCTCACTCAAAGTGCGCAAGTTGGGCATGGCAGTATTGATCGTTTTAAGTGTCGGCACTGGATATATCTTCAGCATTATCAGCATATTCTTCTTGGAGGGAGGCGACCAGTTCTTCGAGGCTGTGGCCGTTTTATTGGTTTTCATCCTGCTGGGCCATTGGCTCGAAATGCGCGCTCGGGCCGGAGCGTCATCGGCCATCAAGGCATTAATGGATCTCACGCCCGCAATGGCATCGGTTATCCGTAATGGGGCAGAGCTAGAAGTTCCTACTGCAGAAGTACTAAAAGATGAGATCGTAGTGATGCGGCCAGGTGCCAAAATTCCTGTTGATGGAACAGTTGAAAGTGGGGAATCGTTAGTTGACGAGTCTATGCTGACGGGAGAGTCTATGCCCGTAAAAAAAGGCCCTGGAGACACGGTGATTGGAGCTACCATCAACAAGACCGGTAGCTTTCGGTACAAGGCGACCAAAGTTGGAGCCGACTCGGCACTAGCACAAATTGTAAAACTCGTACAAGAGGCGCAAAACTCCAAAGCCCCAGCACAACTATTGGCCGACAAGGCAGCAGAATTGCTGGTAATGGCCGCTATCATCATTGGGCTTGCTACCTTTTCAGTCTGGTTCTGGTGGATTGGGCAACCATTGATGTTTGCGTTGACACTGACCATCACGGTATTTGTAATTGCCTGTCCTGATGCCTTAGGTCTTGCAACACCTATGGCTGTCATGGTAAGTACTGGCGTAGGCGCAAAAAACGGCATTCTGTTCAAGAATGCATCGGCACTAGAAGATGGCACAAAACTGGACGTTATTGTCTTCGATAAGACCGGTACACTCACGATTGGCCAGCCAGAAGTGGTGGAACTAGTTACCGCAGAGGACGTTACCGAAGACGTATTGCTTTCTGCCGCTGCTGCCGTAGAGCAGGGTTCGGATCATCCGTTGGCCCAGGCAATACTGCGCAAGTCAGAGAATCTTAAAGTACAGGCCCCAACAAAATTCGAAAGCCTTGACGGAATGGGGGCACGTGCGGAGACCGCCAACGGAACCGTTTTTCTGGGCAACCGACTGCTCATGGACACCCAAAAGATTGCACTCGGCAATCTGGAAAGTGAGGTCACCCGAATGCAAGAGGACGGCCGTACCGTTGTACATGTCGCTCGTGGTGGGCGTATAATCGGCCTTATTGCCATAGCCGATGCCATACGACCAACCTCTAAGGCAACGGTGGAAATGCTGCGCAAGCGTAATATTGAAGTGGTCATGCTTACTGGCGACAATATTGCTACGGCTAAGCGTATTGCCAAGGATCTTGGCATTGTCCGTATTTTGGCTGACGTACTGCCAGCTCAAAAGGCAGAGAAGGTAAAGGAATTGCAGTCCACAGGAAAGAAAGTGGGTATGGTCGGTGACGGCGTTAACGATGCACCAGCTCTGACTCAGGCAGAAGTAGGGTTTGCTATTGGTGCTGGAACCGATGTCGCCATGGAAAGTGCAGATGTTGTACTCATGAAAAGCGACCCTTACGATATTGTAGGTGCTATAGAGCTGTCGCGTGCAACCGTTCGCAAGATGCACCAAAATCTTTGGTGGGCAGTGGGTTATAATGTGTTAGCCTTTCCTCTTGCGGCAGGGGTTTTGTTCCCTTTTGTATTGAGCCCAGAGGTTGCGGCATTATCTATGTCTGGAAGCACCCTGATCGTGGCGGTCAATGCACTGTTGCTCAAATTTATCAAACTGGAAGGCATCCGTAGACCAGAAAAAAAAGTGGTTCAACCGACATCCTGAACAAAGGCTGAATAATTCCTCGTCGCCCAGCCTCAAGGATAGTCGGTTTTAAAAATTTTTTCTAAGTACATGACAAAAATTAATTTTGAGAAATAATCTATTGGAAGTTTTCATGAGCATCAAGACCTCACAGGTTTTTGAAACCTGTGAGGTCTATTAAAACCTACAAAACGTAATGTGTTGAAAATAAGTTTTTTAGACTTCTTTTCTAAATTTTTGTCATGTACTAAAAAGTTTTTTATTATAATCTATGAATTAATAAAGGAAAAATGAAAACAACCATATTCAGTACCCATAAATTTGAAGAGTCTTATCTGGTAAAAGCAAATAACAGTAAACATCAATTAAAATTGCTGGAAAGCAGATTGACCACAGAAACTGCCATACTCGCTAAAGGTTATGAAACTGTAAGTTTATTTACGGGCGACGATGCCTCGGCAAAAGTTCTTGAAAAATTGAGTGCTCTTGGAGTCAAGTACATTGCGCTGCGTTCCGCTGGTTTCAATCACGTCGATTTAAAAAGAGCATCAGAACTGGGAATAAAAGTAGCTCGTGTACCAGCCTATTCCCCTTATGCCATCGCGGAACATACAATGGCACTGATACTTGCATTAAACCGAAAATTGATTAAAGCCCACAACAGGGTGCGTGACCAAAATTTTTCATTGAACGGTCTTACTGGTTTCGACCTTAATGGAAAAACTGTTGGTGTTATTGGAACAGGAAAAATCGGTGCCATCCTCATAAAAATATTGTACGGCTTTGGCTGTAAAATACTTGCTCAAGATGTAACAGAAGATAAAAATCTAATCAATTCTTACGACGTAAGCTATACAGATTCCGAAACCATCTGCAAACAAGCCGATATTATAAGCTTGCACGTACCTTTGGTCCCTTCCACCAAACATTTGATTAATGACAAACATATTTCATTTATGAAACAAGGCGTAATGCTCATCAATACCAGTCGTGGAGGATTGGTCGATACAAAAGCAGTTATTGAAGGACTAAAAACCAAAAAGATTGGCTATTTCGGAATAGATGTTTACGAGGAAGAAGAAGGCTTATTCTTTGAAGACCATTCTGAAGATATCCTACAAGATGATGTGATTGCACGATTAATGACTTTTAACAATGTATTAATAACCAGTCATCAAGCATTTTTGACCGAAACCGCTTTGACCAATATTGCTGAAACAACGATATATAATCTGGACTGTTTTGAAAAAGGCAAAGTTTCTGGAAACGAAGTTTCTTGATTAAGAAACACAGAAACAAAAATTAATAGTAACACTTAAATCTTAAAATTATGGATCGAGTAAAAAATAAAGTAGCCATTGTCACAGGAGGTGCCTCTGGCCTAGGAAAATCAAGTGCTATTTTATTGGCACGTGAAGGAGCAAAAATAGTAATAACAGATGTAGATGAAGAATACGGGAATAAAGTAGTTCAAGACATTAAGAATGATGGTGGTGAGGCTATCTTCATAAAGCAAGATGTATCTAAAGAAGAGGAATGGAAAATGGTCATAGATACAACGCTCAAAACGTATGGAAAGCTACACATTGTAGCTAATGCCGCTGGGATAGGTATTGGTGGAACTGTCGAAGAAGTTACTCTAGCAGATTGGAAAAACCTTTTAAGCATCAACCTAGATGGCAGTTTTTTGGGGACTCAATATGGCATCAAAGCTATGAAGGAGACTGGAGAGGGAGGTTCAATCATTAACTTTTCTTCCATTGAAGGACTTGTCGGCGACCCCAATTTACCCGCCTATAATGCTAGCAAAGGCGGTGTAACCATATTTACCAAATCAGCAGCACTTCATTGTGCGAAACAAGGTTACAAAATTCGGGTAAATTCCATTCATCCAGCCTATATATGGACACCAATGGTAGAAAATTTCCTGAAAGCCCAAGGTGATGTGGAAGAGGGCAAAAAGCAGTTAGAAAGTTTACATCCAGTTGGACACCTAGGAGAGCCAGATGATATAGGTTATGGTGTCGTCTATCTAGCTTCAGATGAATCAAAGTTTATGACCGGTTCTGAATTGGTAATAGATGGTGGTTATACAGCACAATAAGAGACAAATATAAAATTCAAAAATTATGAAAAATATACTCGTACCCACCGATTTCTCTGAAAACTGCACTAAAGCTGCGCATCTTGGGATTAAAATGGCAAAAACATACAATGCAGAAATACACTTTCTATATCTAATGACAACACCTGTGGATTGGGTAAAACTCGACAAACTTAAAGAAAAGCGTTATCCAGAAACCCTAAAGCAGATAGGCGCTGCAAAGGCTAATTTACGTGAACTTGAAAAAATAGCAGAACACCAAGGTCTTAAATGCCGAACCTTTCTTCAGTTCGATTCAGGACAAAAAGATATTTTGGAGCATTCTGGTCATTTTCATCACGATTTCATCATTACAGGAAGTAGCGGTACTAAAGGAAGTGTACGCGAGTTACTGGGAAGCAACGTAGAAAGAATTGTTCGAAAATCAGAGGCTCCCGTAATAGTAGTTAAGGAAAAAGAAGTCTCTTTTCCTTTTAAGGATATTGTTTTTGTTTCGGACTTTTTGGAAGATGTAAGCGAAGCATTTAAGCATGTTATTTCGATTGCTGAAAAATGTGGTGCACATATCCACTTATTGAGAGTCAATACCCAGACCGATTTTAACAGTATAGAACTGGGCTTAAACCCTATCAGGGAATTCTTGAAGAAGTTTCCTAATCTGGACAGGTACTCCATGAATGTGTATAATGAACCTGCCGTAGAAACAGGTATAAATAATTTTTTAAAGTATAAGGATGCAGATTTGATCGCAATGTGTACGCATGGAAGAACAGGTTTTCTAAGCTTGTTTTCTAAGAGTATCGCTGAAGGTATAACCAATCATTCCGAATTGCCGGTGATGACTATTAAAATTTAAAAAAAAGCACAGTACGATGTCGGATAGTATAAATCAAATACAAGAAAAGCCCTTTTATAAATTATTGTTGGGAAAAACGGTTTTGCCCCTCGTTACCATTTTGGGAATCGGTGTCTTGTATGTTGTTTTAATGTCAACAATTGATCACAGTGCTTTACCATTCCACATTATCATAATAACAGCAGCATTAGGAAAGACAATAATGATTATGATTACTACCTTAAAAGGACTGTCAAAATTGATAAAGGTCTGTCATTCATTGGAGCGATTGTTTTGGGTTTTTGGATTGATAATCATAATTAATGTTTTTTCCTTTGCAATCGATTATGCCTGTCTTTTCCAATTCGATTATGCCACATTTGGAGGTGTGCCCGATTATTCAAATTCGTTCTTGTATAATCTGTACCACTTTTTTTACTTCAGTGTGATTACTTTTTCAACGGTAGGCTACGGCGATATTATTCCAACTTCCGATGCAGCCAGATTTGTTGTTATGCTCGAAATATTTTTAAGTTTTTTCTTGGTCGTCTTTGTTTTGGCCAATATTAAAAAAATACACATAAATGGATAAGATAAATATTATAAAAGCAAGCGGGGAGAAAGCACCTTTTGAAATAGAAAAAGTGATACGTTCATTAGAGCGGACTGGCGCCAATAAATTGGTGGTTAAAGAGATAGTTCAAGATATCGAAAAGGCAATTTACGATGGAATGACCACCAAAAAAATCTATCAAATGGCATTTAAAATGCTGAAAAAAAGGTCAAGGGTTAGCGCATCAAAATATAAGCTTAAAAAAGCATTGATGGAATTGGGTCCTTCTGGTTTTCCTTTTGAAAAGTTGGTAGGCAAATTATTGGCACACGAAGGGTTTGAAACAAAGGTTGGTGTGATTGTACAAGGCAATTGTGTGCAGCACGAAGTAGATGTGATAGCTCAAAAAGACAACAACCATTATATGATTGAATGTAAATACCATAGCGAACAAGGACGGTTTTGCAATGTAAAAATCCCGTTATATATCCACTCAAGATTTTTGGATGTAGAGAAACAATGGGAACATCAACAAGACCACGAATCGAAACTTCATAAAGGCGGTGTGTACACCAATACACGATTTACAACCGATGCAATACAATATGGTAAATGCGTAGGATTGTTATTGACAAGCTGGGATTACCCTATGGGAAACAGTTTAAAAGATAGAATAGATAAGTCTGGCCTACATCCAATAACCGCTTTAACAACTATAACCAAAGCCGAAAAAACAAAATTACTGGATAAAGGTATTGTGCTCTGCAAAGAGCTTCACGAAACACCTACTCTATTAAATCAAATCGGAATAGATAAAACAAGACACAAAAAGATTTTGGAAGATTCCGAAGCACTATGTAAAAGCACGTAAAGATTAAAGATAAAAAGTTTAACAATCTTAAAAACAAAACTTATGAAAACTGAAGAATTAAAACAACTGGACAGCATAGATTTCGAACCATTTTACCAAGCCTTGGAAGATGACCCAAAACTACTTGAAGAAGCTCTTGAAATATTATTGGGTATGGTACACTTTGAACCTAAATCCGTAAAGAAATTGGCTCTTTTTATCAAAGAAGATTCCCGTAATCTATATAATGAAATAGCAGAATTAAGCAAATCAAACCAAGATAAAGGAAATACACCTTCCTGCTGTGGTGGACACTAAATTAATACTATAAAGATGAAAAACAATAAAACAAACATCCACTTTTTAGGAGCCACAGGAACGGTAACCGGCTCAAAATATCTGGTGGATACAGGAGACAACAAAATACTGATAGACTGTGGTCTTTTTCAAGGGTTAAAAGAATTACGTCTTAAAAACTGGGAATATCCACCCGTGGAGGTTTCAGAAATTGATATGGTTTTACTTACCCACGGCCATATGGACCATACCGGCTATCTGCCCAGATTGGTCAAACAAGGGTTTAACGGCCCCATCTATGGCACCAACCCCACCTTGGACATTGCAAAAATCATCCTGAACGATAGTGCCAAGATACAGGAGCAGGAAGCTGAACGTGCCAACAAAGAGGGCTATTCCAAACACAGTCCCGCAGAACCATTGTATGATTTAAAAGATGTGGAAAAAACCATTCCATATTTTAAGGGCATCCCTCAAGCACAATGGATTCCATTGTTTGATGGAATCAGAGCCCGATTCCAATATAACGGACACATTCTTGGTGCTACCTACATCGAATTGGATGTGCACGGAAAGCGCTTTGTTTTTTCAGGCGATATTGGAAGAACCAATGACTTACTATTATATCCACCGCTAAAACCAAAAAAGGCCGATATACTATTTATCGAATCAACCTATGGTGGACGGTTTCATCCAGATGAAGTGGAAGCCATTCCGCAGATTGAAAAATTGGTCAACGACACCATCAATAGAGGTGGCAGCCTATTTATCCCAAGCTTTTCGGTAGAGCGTGCCCAACTGATGATGCTTATCTTTTGGCGATTGTTAAAGGAAAACAAAATGCCCAAAGTCCCGATGATAATGGACAGCCCTATGGGTGCCAATGTGCTGGAATTGTTTCACAGCACACGGGATTGGCACAAACTTGAGAAACAAGAATGTGATGAAATGTGTTCATATTTCACAGTTGTAAGCAGCTATCGCGAAACCATGGAATTACGAAGCGACAACAAACCAAAAATCGTGATTGCAGGCAGTGGAATGCTAACAGGTGGTAGAATGCTCAACTATCTTGAAACCCAGGCCCAAAACCCCAATAATACCTTGCTGTTTGTAGGTTATCAAGCAGAAGGAACCCGAGGCAGAAAATTGTTGGAAGGCGAAAAGGAACTAAAAGTGTACGGAAAATGGGTGCCTTTCAAAATGCAGGTAGCTGAAATTGAAGGCCTATCGGCACACGCAGACCATGCAGAACTTATGGATTGGATGAGCAGAATAAAAAACAAACCCGAACGGATTTTCATTGTACACGGTGAAAAAGAAAGTGCGGAAGCATTACAAAAAGGTATCACGGAAACATACAATTGGGATGCTGAAATCCCGCAGTTGTATGCTATTGAAGAAATAATGACCAACAATCAGGTGTAATTGAATCGATGATTTGTTGCGATTAAAAATTAAGAGGATGAAATGTGCTCCCCTTTTAAGGTTGTAAAGAGTTATAACTTGAAACGATGGATTTAATAATCTATTCAAAAAAAGCGTGATTGTGGAAAGTGACATATTAAATTAGTAAATTGTTTTTAATACATAAATAATGAAACAGATGAAGCATCAAAATAAGGATAAAACGACACCACCGGATCTTATGGGCCATGATATGGGCGTTGGCCCCATAAGAAAGCAACGCCCGGTATATGTGGATTTGCTCCCTCCATGCAACCATGCATGCCCGGCAGGGGAAAACATACAGGCATGGCTTGCATTGGCACAGGGCGGAAAATTTGAAGAAGCTTGGCAGGTCATCATGCAAGACAACCCCATGCCTGCCGTTATGGGGCGCGTTTGTTACCATCCATGTGAAGATGGTTGTAACCGGACCTTTATAGACAGTCCGGTAAGCATCCATGCCATCGAACGTTTTCTGGGCGATGAAGCCATCAAAAATAATTGGAAAGTAAGGTATGATAAAAAACCAGAGGGCAAGCGTGTGCTTATCGTGGGAGCCGGACCCAGTGGTTTGTCTGCCGCATATCATCTTACAAGAATGGGACATACTGTTGAGATACACGAAGCCGGCCCAGTGGCTGGTGGAATGATGCATTTTGGCATTCCTGCCTACAGGCTTCCACGCAATGTATTGGATCAAGAGATTACGCGCATTTTAGAAATGGGCATCAAAATTGTTTTGAACCATAAAGTTGAAAATGTGCTGTCTGAAAAAAAGAAAGGTGATTTTGATGCCATATTTATTGCAGTTGGGGCACATCTTTCAAAAAAAATAGATATTCCAGGTAACGATGCAGGAAAGATTTTAGATGCCATTACCTATTTAAAACAAGTGGAACAAGGTGAAAAGCCAAAAATAGGCAGAAGGGTCGCTATTTATGGCGGCGGAAACACAGCTATGGATGTCGCACGTACGGCAAAACGAATGGGTGCATCCGAAGCCATGATCATTTACCGGCGCGATAAAGAACACATGGCTGCCCATGAATTTGAAGCAGAAGAAGCCTTGGAAGAAGGGGTCAAGATCAATTGGCTCCGTACCATTAAAACAATGGAGGAAGGTACGTTCACGGTTGAAGTAATGCGGCTTGAAGATGGAAAACCCATCCCTACGGGGCAATTTGAAACCCTTGAAGCCGATACGCTCATTATGGCCGTGGGACAGGATACCGATACCACATTTTTGAAGAATATACCGGGTATTGAATTCAGTGACGATGGAACCGTTATCGTCACTCCCGATATGATGACGGGACATGAAGGTATTTTTGCCGGAGGCGATATGGTCCCCAGCGAACGAAGTGTAACGGTGGCTATTGGCCACGGCAAAAAAGCAGCGCGTTATATAGACGGATTTTTACGAAAAACAACCTACCATAAGCCCCCCAAACATCCAATTGTAGGCCATGAACTACTGCAGCTTTGGTATAAAACAAATGCCCCTCAAAAGGAACAGACCATGCTCGCTGCCGAAAAGCGTGTAGGTGGATTTGATGAGATAAAAGGCGGATTAAGTGAGGATGAAGCACTGTTTGAATCCCAAAGATGCCTCTCTTGTGGCAATTGCTTTGAGTGCGATGGCTGTTATGGTGCTTGTCCGGAAGATGCCATTATCAAACTTGGCCCTGGCAATCGATATGAGTATGACTTTGACCGTTGTACAGGCTGTGCAATATGTTATGAACAATGCCCCTGTCATGCCATAGAAATGATTCCGGAACCTAAAAACACAAAACAATAATCATGGATAATCCAACAAAAATAGCAACCATCGATGGTAATGAAGCCGTGGCCTATGTAGCATACCGCATTAACGAAGTCTGTGGAATCTACCCAATAACCCCTGCATCTCCCATTGCCGAGCATACCGATGAATGGTCTGTCTCAGGAATAAAAAACATTTGGGGCAATATACCCGATGTCATTGAAATGCAAAGCGAGGGTGGTGCCGCCGGGGTGGTTCATGGCGCTTTGCAAACAGGGGCTTTGACCACAACTTTCACAGCTTCCCAAGGGCTGATGCTCATGCTGCCCAACATGTACAAAATTGCGGGCGAACTCACTTCAACCGTTTTTCATGTGGCTGCTCGCTCGCTCGCAGCACAGGCACTGTCCATTTTTGGGGACCATAGCGATGTCATGGCGGCGAGAACCACGGGTTTTGCCATAATCGCTTCAGCTTCTGTTCAAGAAGCTCATGACATAGCACTTATTAGTCAAACGGCAACATTAAAATCAAGAGTGCCTATTATGCACTTTTTTGATGGGTTTCGTACTTCCCATGAAGTGAATAAAATCAACCTTCTTACCAACGAACAGATAAGGGAAATGGTTGATGACAATATGGTTTATGCCCACCGGAAACGGAGCCTAAACCCTGACAATCCCTTTATCAGGGGGACCGCCCAAAATCCCGATGTGTACTTTCAAGCCAGGGAAACAGTTAATCCATACTATTTAAGGCTTCCCGAAATCGTTCAAAATACCATGGATGACTTTGCCAAAATCACCGGCAGGAAATATAACCTATTTGAGTACTTCGGGGATCTGGAAGCCGAAAGGATTATCATCATCATGGCTTCCGGGGCAGAGGTCGTCCGCGAAACAGTAAAAAACCTGAATGCGGAAGGCCAGAAAATCGGAGTAGTACAAGTACGGCTCTACCGTCCTTTTTCCTTAAACATGTCATGGAAGTACTTCCTAAATCGGTAAAAAACATAGCGGTACTGAACCGTACAAAAGAGCCCGGAGCTGTTGGGGAACCGCTTTATCAGGATGTCGTAACAACTTTGGCCGAAGCTTACCGCTTGAAACAGATGCGTACTTTCCCGAATATTATAGGAGGCCGTTATGGGCTATCATCAAAGGAGTTTACCCCTGGCATGGTCAAAGGTGTTTTTGAAGAACTGAAAAAAGCATCGCCAAAAAACAGTTTTACCATAGGAATTGTCGATGACGTTACCCAAAGCAGTATACCCTATGACCCAGACTACGACATTGTTCCCAAAGGAACGATCAGTGCCGTGTTCTTCGGGCTGGGGTCGGATGGTACCGTCGGTGCCAATAAGAACAGTATAAAAATAATAGGTGAAGGAACAGATTTATTTGCTCAGGGCTATTTTGTGTATGACTCCAAAAAGGCAGGGGCCCAAACGGTTTCCCATCTACGGTTTGGCAAAAAACCCATTAACGCTCCTTATCTTATCCGTAATGCCGACTTTATTGCCTGCCACAAATTTAATTTTATCGAGAAAGTGCAAATGCTCCGTTTGGCCAAGAAAGGGGCTACCTTTTTATTGAACAGTCCTTATGGAGCCGATGAGGTTTGGGATCATTTTCCAGTTCCGATACAAGAACAGATTATAGAAAAAAACCTTAAACTATATGTCATAGATGCTTCCAGGGTTGCTAAAGCTGCTGGCCTTGGAGAAAGGATCAATACCATTATGCAGACTTGTTTTTTTGCGCTTTCAGAAGTACTGCCTAAGGAGGAAGCCATAGATAGGATAAAAAATTCCATTGAGAAAAGCTACCTCAAAAAAGGAAAACAAGTCGTAGAGCAGAATTTCCGTGTAGTGGATGCTGCATTGAATAATCTATTTAAAGTGGAAATTCCTTCCAAAGTGACCGGTAAGCTTTCCATCCCGCCAACGGTACCGCCCGAAGCACCAGAATTTGTACAACAGATCACCGCCATGATGATGCGCGGCGATGGCGATAAACTACCGGTAAGCCAGCTGCCAGTCGATGGCACTTACCCAAGTGCAACCACCCGTTGGGAAAAACGCAATATATCCGATATGGTGGCACAATGGGAAGAGGATATTTGTATCCAGTGCGGTAATTGCAGCTTTGTATGTCCACATAGTGTCATCCGATCCAAATTCTACAATAAGGCACATCTGGAAAATGCCCCATTGGAATTCCTCTCTGCACCTATTGATGCGCGCGGATTTCCAGAGACACGATATACCCTGCAAGTATATGTAGAAGATTGTACAGGTTGCAATCTTTGTGTGGAAGTGTGCCCGGTTACAGACCCAAATGATGAAAACACCAAAGCCATCAATCTAAAGCCAAGAGTGCCTGTCCTGGAAAAGGAAAGGGAGAATATAAACTTTTTTGAAAGCCTGCCAATGAACAACCGGGCAGAAGTGGACTTTTCTTCAGTTAGGGGCACGCAGTTCCTAGAACCCTTATTCGAGTTTTCAAGTGCCTGTGCGGGCTGTGGAGAGACACCCTATATAAAAGTACTTACCCAATTGTTCGGTGACCGAATGATCGTGGCCAATGCCACGGGCTGTTCTTCCATTTATGGAGGAAACCAACCTACAACGCCTTGGGCAGTAAACCAACAAGGTAAAGGTCCTGCTTGGTCAAATTCATTGTTTGAGGACAATGCCGAATTTGGTTTAGGGATGCGTATTGCATCCGACAATCATCTGTCCATGGCAAGAAAGCTGTTGCAATATTCAAGTTCGGCAATTGGAGAGGAATTGGTGGACAAACTGCTTAACAATCAACAACTATATGAATCCGAAATCAGTCAGCAAAGGGAGGCAGTTGCTGAATTGAAGGAAAAATTGACCAAGACGGATTTAGATGAAGCCAAAAAACTACTGTCAGTGGCAGATCACTTGATTAGGAGGAGCGTATGGTTGATAGGCGGTGATGGATGGGCTTATGATATAGGTTCCGGAGGGTTGGATCATGTTCTTTCCACAGGTAAAAATGTCAATGTGCTGGTATTGGATACCGAAGTGTATTCCAACACAGGCGGGCAGATGTCAAAAGCGACCCCAACCGCAGCGACCGCAAAATTTGCCGCAGGTGGAAAAAAAGTAGGCAAGAAAGACCTTGCCCTACAGGCTATTTCTTATGGCAATGTCTATGTGGCACAAGTGGCCATGGGTGCCAACCCACAACAGACACTGTTGGCCATGCGCGAGGCCGAAGCCTATCCCGGGCCATCGATTATTTTGGCATACAGCCAATGTATTGCCCACGGAATTGATATGCAAAAGGGAATGACCCAACAAAAACTAGCGGTAGAATGCGGCCATTGGCCCTTGTTGAGGTACAACCCAACGCTGAGAAAAGCAGGGAAGAATCCTTTTGTCCTGGATTCCCCTAGGCCTACCATAAAATTCAAAGATTACGCTTATAATGAACTGAGGTACAGTATTTTGAAACGAAACAACCCCGAAGAGGCCCAACGGCTACTCAATGCCGCACAAGAATTGATAAACCTCCGTTGGAAAACATACGAGGACATGTCGGGTTGGGCGGCAAAAGAGTTTAACCCGGTGATTTAAGCAATGTTATGGTCTTGAAATATAGGATACCAAGGATTTTGACAAATATTGAATTGAAGCAACATAAGAACAACACTTATGAAACTAACTCAACAAAAAATAATTGTTACCCAATAACAGGTGGCTCAAGCACTCGCAAAACTACAATTGTACACTATTGAAGAAATAGAATAGATAAATACTTAATAAAAATATGGAACAACACTCAAACATATTAAAATACAAACACCTCGGTATCTACACCCAGAACGAAAATGTGGTGTATATGCGTGAGGATTGTCACGTCTGTATTTCAGAAGGTTTTGAAGCATTGACCCGAATTAGGATATCTAATGCCAGCACCTCAATCGTGGCAAGCCTCAACATTATAAATTCAAATATGTTGTTGACCAACGAAATCGGATTATCAGATGCTGCTGCAAAAAAACTGAATGTTTCCCCAAATGACACCTTGTATGTTTCCCATTTGGAACCTATTAAATCGTTAAGCTACGTCAGGGCTAAAATCTATAATCAAAAATTGGATTATAACGCCTACAACCAAATTATCACGGACATCGTTGAAGGCGATTATTCAAATATCCACCTTTCAGCATTTATCACAGCCTGTGCAGGAGACCGAATGGATATCAATGAAATATCCGACCTAACGAAAGCGATGATTGCTTCAGGAAAGCAATTGAATTGGAACAAGGAAATCGTAGTTGATAAGCATTGTATTGGCGGATTACCTGGCAATAGAACTACACCACTGGTAGTTGCCATTGTAGCCGCTTATGGACTTACAATGCCTAAAACATCTTCGAGAGCCATCACTTCGCCAGCAGGAACAGCTGATACAATGGAAGTATTTACCAATGTCACGCTTTCTTCCGAAGAAATAAAAGCTGTAGTAGAAAAAGAAGGCGGCTGTTTTGTTTGGGGTGGTACAGCCCAATTAAGTCCTGCGGATGATGTGCTCATAAAAATTGAAAAAGCTTTGGATATTGATAGTGAAGGTCAGCTTATTGCTTCGGTGCTATCAAAAAAAGCAGCAGCTGGTTCTACGCACGTGGTTATTGATATTCCTGTGGGAGAAACCGCAAAGGTTCGCAGTAACGAAATGGCTCAAAAACTAAAAAACCATATGGAAACCGTCGGTAATGCTGTTGGGTTGAATGTAAAAGTAGTTATTACAGATGGTACGCAACCCGTTGGAAGAGGTATGCCCAGACTCTGGAAGCCATCGATATTTTAAAAGTTCTGAAAAATGAGGCAGATGCACCTAAAGACTTAACAGAAAGAGCATTGCTTTTAGCTGCTGAACTAATAGAACTTTCTGGGAAAGTAGCAAAAGGGAAGGGACTGGAAACCGCACATCAAATACTAAAATCTGGAAAAGCGTATGAAAAATTTATAGCTATATGCAAAGCTCAAGGTCGCTTTTCAAAACCAGTTTTAGCACCCTATAAAATCGAGATTAGAGCAGAAAAATCGGGAGTTTTAGAAAGAATCGATAACAGAAAGATTGCAAAACTCGCCAAGCTTTCAGGTGCACCTCAATCTAAATCCGCGGGTATTCTTTTAAATGCCCATTTGGGAGAACAAGTTGAAAAGAACCAATTACTATATAGCATATATGCAAAATCCCAAGGCGAACTAAATTATGCAATGGAGTATAAAAATAATCACAAGGATATTATAACCATAAATTAAAAAACATACTATGAAATGAGCCATAACAAATAAGTTGATAACAACCGAAAATGTTCAGTGGCGAATTCCATCTGACAATTAAATAAAAATAAAAAAAGAACAGATGAAAACGATATTATTCAGTCTTCCCGGAAATGAAAAACTCACAGAACTTTTGGCGACAAAAATGGATGCCGAAATAGGCAAAGCGAACTTGCGAAATTTTCCTGATGGGGAATCTTACACACGCATATTATCTGATGTAAAGAATAAATGCGTAGTACTGGTCTGCACCTTACACGAACCAAACGAAAAGTTGTTACCGCTCTATTTTTTAAGCCATACCGCAAAATCACTTGGTGCGATGTGTACCTGTTTGGTAGCGCCATATCTCGCTTATATGCGTCAGGACAAAATTTTTAATGAAGGTGAAGGTGTTACCTCTACTTTCTTCGGAAAGCTGATTTCCGGATTTGCCGACAGCATTACCACGGTTGACCCACATTTGCACAGAATAAGTTCTTTGGGCGAAGTCTATGACATTCCAAACAAAGTGATTCACGCGGCCGATGCTATTTCAGAATGGATTAAAGAAAACATCCAAAACCCAGTACTTATAGGTCCTGATTCCGAGAGTGAGCAATGGGTTTCACAAGTTGCCAAAAATGCAGCAGCACCATTTACGGTACTGCAAAAAGTGCGTCTCGGCGACCGTAATGTTGAAGTTTCTGTTCCAGACGTGGATAAATACAAAGATGCCACGCCTATTTTGGTAGATGATATTATCTCAACTGCACGAACAATGATTGAGACCGTACAGCACCTAAAAAACGCAGGAATGAAACCACCAATTTGTGTTGGCATTCACGCAGTTTTTTCAGGTAATGCCTATCAGGATTTGTTGGATTCAGGCGTGGAAAAAATAGTGACCTGCAATACCATCCCACATCCTTCAAATGCTATTGATTTGAGTAGTGTAATGGCAAAAGAAGTAAAAAAATTAATGCACCATATATGAAAAAACAAAGCTTCATACTCTTTTTTATTTTATCCATCATAACAATGAATGGACAAACTGAAATGCTAATTGGGCAGATTTCGGGCAGGGTTGTAGAACGGGAAAATTTTGATGAAGATGGTGCCTTTTTAAACAAACAAACTTTTGAAGCTGGAGAAACAATAAGGAAAAATGAATATTATGAAATTAAGGTAATCACAGAATTGTTTGACAAAAACAAACAATCAACCGATAAATATACGACGACCTATCGCTGTAAACCAGATGAAGCAAGTATAATGGTAATGGCATTTCCTTTTTCCAACCCCAAATCAAAGGAAACAGAAATCAATACCACTTCAAAAAAATTCAAGGAACTATACGATTTGGATAATCTGAAGGATATTGAACTGGAAATGAGTTTTGATTCAGGTTTGTTGAATTTCTTCGGTTCAAAAAGCAGCATAAAAATTTATGACCGAAAATTGGACCAGAACAAAAACAGTATAAAATCAAAAATCAACATTAAAGCCTATGCTTTGGGCATTCGCATCAAGCAACTTAACTATTCTGTTAACGAAAAATTAAACGACAACGGTTTGGTGACCTTTCAGAAATTTACCGAAGCCGATGGCAGCTATTTTACAATGACCTATAAATAAAAAATAATGAAAAATTACGATACCCTTTCAGAAGCCATAAACGATTTACAGGTAAACGAATATCCTTATGATTTCAACTTAAAACCTGAATGCCTGGAATGTGCTTCGCTGAAAATTGAAATTCGGCCAGAAGATTTTAAAGTAGATAAAATCTACCGTTTTGAAGGTATGAGCAGTACCGATGACAATAGCATTTTATATGCTATTTCTTCCAAAAACGGCATCAAGGGCCTTTTGGTGGATGCTTATGGCGTGTATGCCGAACATATTTCGGAAGCAATGAGAAGAAAATTACGATGACAGTAAAAAATAAAATCATGAAAATCAAACCATTTATCCCGCTTGCTTTCATCGCTGTCATTTCCCTGTTCCTTTTAAGTGGGGCAAAGCCTATGCAGGACAGTGCAAAAAGTATTATTGAAAAAGCAGACAACAAAAGACTTGGAAAGACCAGTACCAGCACAATGAGCTTAAAGATCATACGGCCCAAATGGACCCGGGAATTGGATTTAAAACTATGGACCAAGGGCAACGACCTTATGATGATCCTGATAACCGATCCGGCCAGGGACCAGGGAACGGCCTTCCTGAAAAGGGGGGACGAAATCTACAACTGGATACCGCGCATAGAACGCAGTATAAAACTCCCGCCTTCCAGTATGTTGCAAAGTTGGATGGGATCCGATTTTACCAATGACGATCTGGTTAAACAATCTTCGATGGTCAATGATTACGAACATACATTGATAGGAAAGGAGGAACTGAACGGCCGGGAGACCTATAAGATCCTTTTGAAACCCAAAGAAGAAGCATCCGTGGTTTGGGGAAAGGTAGAAGCCTGGGTGGACACGGAAGAATTCCTCTTCCTGAAACTGGCCTATTATGACGAAGAAGGGAAATTGATAAACACCCTTTTGGGCAAGAACATCAAAACAATGGGGGGCCGTACCGTAACGAGCCTTTTGGAGATAACCCCGGCTGACGAGCCCGGCAACAGAACCACTTTGGAATACAAGGCAATAGAATTTGACAAACCCATTGACGATGCGTTCTTTTCCCTAAGAAACCTGAAAAACCTAAAATAAAATGCTTATAAAACTATCCTGGCGGAACTTGTGGAGAAGCAGGCGGAGAACTCTGATAACGGTGGCTTCCATTGTTTTTGCGATCGTGTTCGCCATTTTTATGGACAGCCTCCTACTGGGCCTGAACAAACAGATGACGGACAGTCTGGTGGGCGTGTACAGTGGGCATTTTCAAATCCAGCAGGAAGGGTACTGGGAGGATAAATCCCTCCACAATTCCTTTGTACCTAACGACAGCCTGGACACCGAACTTGCAGGTATGGAAGGGATAAAAGGCTTTTCATACCGTCTGGAATCGGTTGCGCTGGCAGCTACCGACGAAGGCACCAGGGGTGCTTTGGTAATGGGCATAGACCCAAAAAAAGAGAAAAACATAACAGGTTTTGATAAAAAAATCATCAAAGGAACATATTTTGGCGATACCAACAATCAGGTTTTGGTAGGTAAAGGGCTGGCCGAAAAAATGGATATTTCGGTCGGGGACAGTCTGGTACTGGTGGGCGAAGGCTATCACGGTGCCAATGCTGCCGATAAATATAGGGTTTCCGGGATTATCAGGCTGGGCTCCCCCGACCTTGATAACAATATGGTGATCCTAAAACTTGAGGACGCCCAATTTTTATATGGTGCTTATGACAGGGTCACTTCCATTCCGGTCTTTTTGAGGCCGAACCAATCCCAGGAGCAGGCTATAGCGGCTTTGGCACCTAAACTCAAGGCTGGTTTTGTCGCCAGACCCTGGCAGGAAATGTTGCCAATGCTCACCCAGTCCCTCGGACTTATAGATGCGATGCGTGTAATAACCATAGTACTTCTCTACATACTCATAAGTTTCAGCATCCTGGGCACCATTATTATGATGGCCCAGCGAAAGAATGAACGAACTGCGCATCGTATTGTCCATTGGCATGCGAAAAACGAAAATGCAGCTTATGATATTGATCGAAACATTCTTAATGGCATTGTTTGGCGCCGTCCTTGGGTTTTTTATAAGCTACCCCATTGTTAGCTATTTTAAGGCAAGACCTATTGAATTCAGTGGAAAGACGGCTGCCGGTTGGGAATCTTTTGGGATAGACCCTATTTTGCCGACCCTTGTCGATTTCGGGGTTTTAACGAAGCATACCCTGATCATACTCGTGATTTCGATCCTATTGTCCATTTATGCCATACGCCAGGTTTCAATTTTAAAGCCCGTGGCATCAAAAAAATAAATATAGAAAGATGAAAACACTTTTAAAAATAGCCTGGAGAAATATCTGGAGGAACACCACCCGAAGTCTGGTGGTGGTCATTTCATTGGCAATAGGTATTTGGGCAACGGTTATTATCCTGGCCGTTTCCGATACGCTGCACATTGAATCCCTGAAAGAGGCCATCGAATATAAATACGGGCATATACAGATTGAAAACCCCGCTTTTGTAAAAAACGAAAAATTGGTCCTGACCATCCCGGACGGGGAAAGGATATTGGAAAAGATTAGAACGGATGAGGAGGTAAAAGCCGCAACGGCCAGGACCAAAGTATATGGCATCATCGCCTCTGCCGGCTATTCTTCCAATATAAACCTTATAGGGATATTGCCCGGGCCGGAAGAAAAAACCACCCTGTTAAAATCAAGGCTCACTTCCGGGAGCTATCTTGACCCAGAGCTAAGGAACCCGATCATACTGGGGGAAAGGCTGGCCAAAAAACTCAATGTAAAACCGGGCAACAAAGTAGTGCTGGGTTTTGAAGGCAAAGCGGGGGAGTTAATATCCTCCACGTTCAGGATCACCGGCCTGTACACTACCACCCAGAGCAGGGATGAGGAAACCTTGGTTTATGCCGACCTTGCGGATGTTACCCGGCTGGCGGGCATTGAAGGACAATA
This sequence comes from uncultured Flavobacteriaceae bacterium, assembly GCA_963716065.1. Classification (GTDB taxonomy): domain Bacteria; phylum Bacteroidota; class Bacteroidia; order Flavobacteriales; family Flavobacteriaceae; genus Aequorivita. The sequence goes on along the minus strand of OY970287.1, from coordinate 2,415,964 downwards.
CAACAAGATTGTCATAAAGCTGAAGGATCCCGATAAATTGGCACCTTATCTCGTTTCGCTAAAGGCGCGGTTCGGCAGCCCCGATGTGCTGATACAAGATTGGCGCGAGGCCAATGCCGATCTGCAGTTGCTCAGTGATTGGATAGACCAATTGGATCTTATCGTTACCATTATCGTGCTCATAGCCCTGGCCTTTGGAATAGTCAATACCATGCTGATGTCCATACTGGAACGTTACAAGGAACTGGGAATATTGATGGCCATCGGTATGAACAGGCTACGTGTGTTCACGATGATCGTAATGGAAACCACCTACCTTTCTATTTTAGGAGGGGCTATAGGAATGGTAATTGGCTTTATTACCATTTCGGCCCTTAATTACAAAGGAATCAATTTAAGCCTGTTTTCCGAAGCGCTGACCGGGTGGGGATTTAATGATGTTGTTTATCCCGTACTGGAACTCAGGACCTATGTATTGATTACCGTTTTGGTCATCCTTACGGCAGTAGTAACCTCCATATATCCAGCTGTAAAAGCCTTGACATTAAAACCCAACGAAGCCATTGGCAAACAAAATTAATACGAGAAATTATGAGTGTGATAGAAACCAAAGACGTAAGCAAGATATATAATCCGGACACCATTCCGGTATATGCCTTGAACAAGGTAAACCTGAATATTGAAAAAGGGGAGTTTACCGCCATTGTGGGCCCATCGGGTTCAGGCAAAACCACCTTGCTCAATGTTATTGGTGGTTTGGATGACGCCAGCAACGGTTCGGTGATCATAGATGGCAACGATATCCTGAAATTATCGGGGAGCAACCTGATCGATTTCAGGCTCAGGCACATCGGCTTCGTCTTTCAGGCCTATAACCTGATACCCGTGCTTTCGGCCAAAGAGAATATTGAGTTTATAATGCTGCTCCAAAACTGGCCTGCGGACAAACGGGAGAACCGAACGCGGGAAATGCTGAAAGCCGTTGGCCTGCAAGACAAATCGGGCTCAAGGCCATCACAACTTTCGGGAGGGCAGCAACAAAGGGTTGCCGTGGCCAGGGCGCTGGCTTCCAAACCCCGTTTTGTACTGGCCGATGAGCCCACGGCAAACCTGGATTCAAAATCAGCGGAAAACTTGTTGGATATTATGTTGAAGTTAAATATGGAGGAACATATCACCTTTATTTTTTCAACGCACGACCCACGGGTGATAAAAAGGGCGAGGCGGGTTATAACGCTCGAGGACGGTAAAGTGGTGTCCGACATACAACAAAATACCGAACCGGTTTCAGCAGGGCAATGAAGGTTTACTTCTATACCATACTATTGATAATGATATATAACGGTAAAATAATGGCACAAGTTGAAGAAAAAAAATGGGAATTGAACGGTTATGTAAAAGGGATACAGGCCACGTCCTTTACTGATTTGGATTCCATTACCACCAATTCCCTGATCCATAACCGGCTCAACTTCAGGTGGAACCCTTCCGATACCTGGAAAGGGGCCATCGAAGTAAGGAACAGACTGTTTGTTGGGGACCAGATTACCGCCAATCCATTATTGACCAACCTTGATGGCGATGGGACAATTGACCTTTCGGCCAACATTATAGAAAAAAAGGATGCGCTGTTCAATGTGACCCTGGACCGTTTATGGTTGCAATGGCAAAGTACCGATTGGCAGGTAACCCTGGGGCGGCAAAGGGTAAATTGGGGCGTGGACAGGATATTCAACCCCAACGACATTTTTAACGCCTATTCGTTTGTCGATTTTGACTATGAGGAACGGCCCGGTAGCGATGCCTTGCGGGTACAGTATTTTAAGGATATGGACTATACCTTGGATATGGCAATAAAGATTACCGATGACCCGAAGGAACTGATTGCGGCGGCACTTTATAAGTTCAATAAATGGGATTACGACATACAATTTTTGGGCGGGGTTTATAAGCGCGATATTGTTGTAGGGACCGGATGGGCAGGAAATATCAAAAATGCGGGACTTAAGACGGAACTCTCTTATTTTAGGAATTACCAAAACTTTTCCAGGGATCCGGGGACATTTATTTCTTCGGTTTCTATGGACTATGCTTTTCAAAATTCACTGTACCTTTACGGGACGTATTTTTATAATTCCGGTGGGGAAAACACGGATGCCATTGGAGGCCTGGTAGAAACAAATGTAGGGGTAAAAAACCTGTCCCCGTTTACGCACAACCTTTTTACCCAGCTGTCCTATGAATTCAGCGCCATAACAAACCTATCCATGAACCTGCTTTATTCCCCCACCGACAATGCGGTTTTTATAAACCCGTCACTAAATATCTTAATGGGCGGACAATTTGATCTGTCCATTATTTCGCAAAGTTTATTTGGAAATACAAATAACTATGATATATTGTTCAATACCATTTACACACGGTTAAAATGGAGTTTTTAAAATTAAAAAAACAGTAACTAATGATAGATCTGAACACAATTTCAACACAACCTCCCTCTGGAGCCTCAAAAAAGGACACCAAGGCTGGATTACTCAAACTCCATGAAGAACTTTTTGAGCTTCAAAACAAGTTTTATGCCGATGGCCGCTTTGGCCTATTGATAATTTTACAGGGCATGGACACCTCGGGCAAGGACGGTACCATTCGTAATGCATTTAGAGGGATGAACCCGCAGGGCGTTCATGTAAAATCGTTTAAAAAACCTACCGAGGAAGAACTACGGCACGACTTTTTGTGGCGGGTTTATCCTCATATTCCTCAAAAAGGAATGATCCAGGTTTTTAACCGTTCGTATTACGAAGATATCGTAGTCCCAAAAGTTACTCTTACTCATTCTGAAGAAATTATTAAGCATCGTTGTATGCTTCTTAAACACTTAGAACAACATTTAGAGCAAAACAATATTCATGTACTTAAATTTTTTCTTCATATCTCCAAGGAAGAACAGAAAGAGCGTATCAATGAAAGGCTGACCAAGCCCTATAAACGCTGGAAATACAGTGCCGAAGATGAAAAAGCAGCCAGCCAATGGGAAGTTTACAGGGAGGCTTACAATATGGCACTCAACTACTGCGATGACCCTTCCTGGCATATCATCCCGGCAGACAAACGCTGGTACCGCAATTATAGCGTTGCCAAGATACTTACGGAACACCTTAAAAAACATAATTTAAAATACCCTAATATTTGAAAATAGAATTCTATGGACAAGGACAAAAATCACAAGGACAAAAAAATGGACCATTCGAAAATGAATGAAGATAACACCGACCATTCAAAAATGGACCACAGAAAAGAAGACCACTCAAAAATGGACCATGGGGGCGGAGGTCATTCCGGTCACGATGGCAATGCACCCATGGGAATGGCCGGGCACGATGGCAATGCACCCATGGGAATGGCCGGGCACGACCATCATAAAATGATGGTAAAGGATTTTAGGAAACGGTTCTGGGTATCCACAATCGTTACCACCCCCATCCTCTTCCTTTCCCCGATGATACAGGAGTTTTTTGGCTATGATTATTTATTGCCCGGCAACCCATATGTATTGTTTGCCCTGTCGTCATTTGTATATTTTTGGGGAGCATTGCCGTTTTTGAAAGGGTTTATCAAAGAAATAAAAGCCAAGGGGCCGGGCATGATGACCTTGATTTCCATGGCGATAAGTGTGGCGTATTTTTATAGCACCGCAACGGTTTTCGGGCTCAAGGGTGAAGATTTTTTCTGGGAACTGACAACCCTTATCGATATTATGCTCTTAGGGCACTGGCTTGAAATGAAATCTGTATTGGGCGCCTCAAAAGCCTTGCAACTGTTGGTAAGTATGCTGCCTTCCGAAGCACATAAAGTAGTAGGCGATAAAATAGAAGACGTTAGTTTAGATAGTCTTGTTAAAGATGATATCATCTTAATAAAACCTGGTGAAAAAGTACCTGCAGACGGTGTTATAACCGAAGGTAACAGTTACTTGAATGAATCGATGCTTACAGGCAAATCTAAACCTGTAAAAAAAGGATTGGACGATAAGGTCATTGGTGGTGCCATTAACGGCAATAGTACCTTGAAAGTAAAGGTAGTGCACACCGGAAAAGATAGCTATTTGAACAAAGTTATCAAGATGGTAGACGAGGCACAGCGCACCAAGTCCAAAATGCAAAACCTATCGGACAAGGCTGCGAAATGGCTCACCTATATCGCCTTGGCCATTGGATTTGGAACGTTAGCAGTATGGTTAATTCTTGGCTTCCCGTTTGTATTTGCATTGGAACGGATGGTAACGGTCATGGTCATTGCCTGTCCCCATGCCTTGGGTCTCGCTATTCCTTTGGTGGTCGCCATATCCACAGCCGTTTCGGCTCAAAATGGTTTATTGATTAGAAATAGAACAGCCGTTGAAAAATCGCGAAAAATATCCGCATTGTTATTCGATAAAACAGGAACATTGACCAAAGGGGATTTTGGGGTTACCCGTATTGAATCGGTAGATAAAAAGTATTCTTCGGAGGAAGTATTGCGGCTTGCAAGTGCCTTGGAACAAAGTTCGGAACACCCCATAGCAGTGGGAATCATTAAAAAGGTAAAGGCAGGCAACATGGCCATTCCAAAGCCTGAAAACTTTAATGCGATTACAGGTAAAGGCGTAGAGGCCAATGTAGAAGGTAAGGAAGTAAAAGTGGTTAGTCCTGGTTTTTTAAGGGATGAAAAAATTACTATTCCCGAAGACGCATACAGTGATGCTGCCGAAACAGTTGTTTTTGTATTGATTGATGGAAAATTAGCCGGATATATTGCATTAGCTGACGAAATAAGACCAGAATCTGCCGAAGCCATAAAAGTCTTTAAAAAGAATAATATCAAAGTTTTGATGGCAACAGGAGATAACGAAAAAACAGCCAAAGCCGTGAGCGATAAACTTGGTTTGGATGGCTATTTCGCCGAGGTATTGCCACACCAAAAAGTGGAAATCGTTAAAGAACTCCAAGAGAAAGGTGAATTTGTTGCCATGACAGGCGATGGCGTAAACGATGCACCGGCACTGGCGCAGGCAAATGTTGGCGTTGCCGTAGGTTCTGGTTCTGATATTGCCGCCGAAACCGCCGATATTATTTTGGTCAACAGCAACCCAAAAGACATTGCCAATTTAATCTTGTTCGGCAAAGCCACTTTTGGTAAAATGATACAAAATCTTATTTGGGCAACCGGTTATAACATTGTTGCCATTCCTTTGGCAGCTGGAGTGCTTTACACATCAGGGTTTGTGTTGGGGCCTGCAGTTGCAGCCGTATTTATGAGCTTGAGTACCATTATCGTGGCAATTAATGCACAGTTGTTAAAAAGAAAAATAGGTAAAAAATAAATGGAAAGGAAAGTAAAACTCAACAGGATTTTTTTAATCCTGTTGAGTTTATTTGTAGTGATGTTGGGCTATGGTATTTTATTACCTACCCTTCCCTACTATACCGAAAGATTAGCATTAAAAGACAATCTCGATACCGATTTAATCAACTTCCATATTGGACTGCTTACAAGCATTTATCCGTTTTTTCAATTACTATTTGTGGTGGTTTGGGGAAAGCTATCGGACAAATACGGTCGTAAACCTATTATCATTTGTGGACTAATCGGTTTTGTAATTATGCAATTGCTTACTGGTCTTGCCACATCTTTAACTATGCTCTATGCGGCACGTATTTTTGGAGGCATTTTCTCATCTTCAGTTATTCCTGTTAGCAACGCATATTTAAGCGATATTACTTCAGAAAAACGGAGAACGAAGATAATCGGTCTGGTCTGGGGTTGCTATTAGTTCTGGGGTTATTTTTGGCACTGTCATTGGTGGCTTTCTTTCCCAAACCGACCTTCATTTACAATATTCTTTCGGTCTGCTACATTTAGACCGATTTTCAACACCATTTCTTTTCGTAGCACTGCTCGGATTGATTGTCCTATTTATTGTTATGAAATGGTTAAAAAACACCACTCGCGTACATAAGTTCACAACACAAAAAGTGAGCTTGCGATTCACATTTACCAAATATTTTATTGTTTTACTGGTACTGTCATTTGTAATTCAATTTGTAGTGACCTTGTTTGAAACTGTTTTTTCAATTTATGGTAAAGATGAATTAGCATTTAATAGTAACCAAGTCGGTATAGGTTTTATGTTGTGTGGCTCTATAATGGCTGTTTTACAGCCTGTATTTGCTACTTACGGAGAAAAGATTTTATCTACAAAGAAACAAATTGCTTTAGGGTTGTTAATATCTGGCTTATCCTTAATCGCCTTTCCCTTTTTTAAGAATGAATTTTTGATATATGGATTAATCATTGTTTTTGCTGCTGGAGGTGCTATGGTTACACCTAACTTGTTGTCCGCAGTTTCATTAATATCAAATAAAGATACAGGAAGAAATATATCCATACAAAGTTCCACTAATAGCATTGGTCAAATTTTAGGGCCAGTTATTGGAACGTGGTTAGTTGCAGGTGGATTTTATTATCCTTTTATAATTGCTGGTGTCTCTATTTTACTGGCTATATCATTGCTTTTACCTTCCCTGAATCTCAATAAAATGAATGAAGAATAATTTTAAAATAAGTACTAGATTTTCAGTATAGGAAACATAAATTGATAGAAAATGACAATATTATACAGGTTTTTTAAAAATGCTATTTAAGGAAGATGAAAATATAAAATTGATACATTCTGGTGACGAATATTTCATCAAAATGAAAGAAATCATTGAAAATGCGCAAGAAGAGATTCATTTACAGACTTACATTTTTGAAAATGATGAAACAGGAAATGATATAGCAAATTGCCTAAAAGAAGCGGCGCATCGAAATGTGAAGGTTTATATGCTATTAGATGCTTACGGTAGTTCATCTCTTACTGATAATTTTATACAAGACTTGCTACAGAATGGAATCTTTTTTCGATTTTTTTCGCCGTTATTCTCTTTCAACAATTTTTATTTAGGCAGAAGGATGCATCACAAAGTAATCGTGGCCGACGCTACAACAGCAATGATTGGAGGCATAAATATTGCTAATAAATATCGTGGTAAAAAGGATGATGAGCCCTGGCTAGATTATGCTATAAAATTAGATTGCCCAGCTGCACAAGATTTGCAAAAACTATGTCGCGATTATTTTTTTAAAGATGGACGTTCAAAAAAAATAAAACCTGTGTTCCATTCCACTGGGAAAACACTTGTTGGAATTAGACAAAACGATTGGCTCAAAAACAAAACTGAAGCATGTGACGCTTACACAAATTCTATCAATCAAGCTAATAATGAATTAGTTATAGTTAGTTCTTATTTTTTGCCAGGAAAAACACTAACGAATGCCATTTTAGGAGCTTGTAAAAGGAATGTAAAAGTAACTCTAATATTAGCAGGAATAAGTGATGTGCCCTTAATACGAAGCGCCACCTCCTATTTATATTCATTATTCTTATATCAAAATGTGTTAATATACGAATGGAATAATTCTGTGGTACACGGCAAAGCAGCTGTGGTGGATAACAAATGGTCAACGATAGGTTCATTTAACCTCAATGACCTTAGCTGTTACGGTAGTATAGAAATGAATGTTGAAATACTTTCTCAAGATTTTGCGAAAATTCTCTTAAGAGATTTTGAAAATGTAATAGAAAAATGCAATCAAATAACCGTTACTACACCAAAGAGTAGAATAAGTGCTTTCAATAAATTAAAGAATTTGTTTGCTTATTACATTATAAGAACAACAATGCGTATTTTAACTTTTCTTCCACATTTGAGGCTCTTAAAAAATTACCCCCCATAAAGAATTCATTTTTGAAAAAAATAGAGATCATACCTTTAATTAGGTAATTATACTTACTATTAAACTATATGTTAGTAAATTCTACTAATAACATTGTCTGACTCAAATTTTAGATATTGAAACTAGATTAGACTAGTATCATTACATTAGTTGCCATCGCTTTCCTGTTCTTTCTTAAAAAATGTATCCAGATACAAAAAGTATCATACATAAATACTATTATTACCCGTTGTGCATTTTAAATAATGCTGATTTTAATATTGTTAATGTTTCTCTCAAAGATAAATTTGTTGATGTACTGAATAGTTGTCAAAGCTGTTATCTTAGCGATTATCCTGGTTTTGAACCCCTGAAACGTTTTTGCATAATTACGTCTGATCATAAACTGGTCACATAATTGAGAGAATAGTGTTTCTATCCTTTTTCTTTTTTTTCTGAATATATAAGGTTGTTTTTTATAATCTTTTTGGTTATTCCTCATTGGTGTGTTGAGAGTTATGTTGCAAGTTTCAAAAAGGTTAAGTTGTATTTTTGCAGATAAATAACCTCTATCCCCAATTAATGTACAGTCGCTTATCTGCATCTTGATATCTTTTAGATAATTGATGTCGTGCACAGAAGCAGGGCTTAGGTCAATACTTTGAAAAACTCCGTTCACAGAGCAAACCGCGTGTAACTTATACCCATAATAATTAGCACTCTGTGCGGCACAGTAACCCTTGTCGGGAAAAGAAAAATTGTCTTCTTTGCATATTTTGGAACGTGAACTGCGAGACAGTTTACAAACCTCTAAAGGCATACTGTCGACCACAAAATAATCTTCAAACTCATTAAAATGTGAAGCTAATTTTAAACGGATTTTATCAAGCTCATTGGCAAGCTTTCGTCTTCTTCTGTTGTAAACACTCCGTTCAATTTTTGTCCCGATGATTTTCGGAAGCTTTCTGAAAAGATCGTTTTCGCTATCTATACCCATAAACTCAGCTGTCAAACTCAAACTTATCAGTTCTAAGTCACTAAGCTTTGGTTCACGCCTTTGATAGGGTAAAAGTTGATCTTTTGATATTTTCCTCAAAACTTCCAATATTCTTTCGTAATTTGCATTTAAGTTGTTCATTATTAATGTTTTATATATAAAACAAGTTACTGATTATCAGTAAGATGAACAACTTTTTTCTTTTAAATCATAATGCACAACGGGTTATTATTGACAATTAACACGCCAGCAACTATAATTACCACAGACGATCTTCGGGAATTTAAAATGGAATTGCTCGATGACATTAAAAATCTTCTTTCCAAACAAACTACTGGAAAACTCAAAAAATATCTCAAATCTTCCGAGGTAATGGACTTGCTTCAAGTCAGTCCAGGCACATTACAAAATCTTCGCATCAACGGGACGTTGCCATACACCAAAGTTGGGGGCATTATCTACTATGATGCCGAGGAAATTCAAAATGTGATGACAGCAAATCGTGTACAGCACAAGCTAAATTCTTAAACGATGAACTATATAAAGCTACTAAATGCGGCTTTTGAAAAGTTCTTTTTTGATGACCGCCTCAATCCAACGCACATAAGCCTTTATATGGCGCTGTTCCAAGAATGGAACAGTAGCCGGTTTGCAGATGAGTTCTATGTGAATCGTCGAGAATTAATGCGTGTTGCCAAGATTGGGTCAAAATCCACATATCATAGATGTGTGACGGATCTCGACTCTTGGAACTATCTATCCTACTTTCCTTCCAATAATCCTTACAAAGGCAGTAAAATCAAGATGTCCATTATCGGGACAAGTGATGAACCTGTTATGGGACACTACAATCCCATATTAGAACAGCTTGCGGAACAGTACCGTCCCATACGTGAACTAGTAATGTACCAGCACCATCCCAATAATGGACAAGTTGTGGACCCACACCGTCCCACCAGTGGACAAGCATTGGTATCTACTATAAACAATACCAAACAAGTAAACAATATAAAACAACCAAAGGGCTGGCAGGCCGTTATTGATTTTTTTATTGAAAAAGGTTTTAATGCTGATGAAGGAAAAAAATTCTTCGAGCATTACGAAACTCGGAACTGGCAAACGAGTGATGGAAATGAAATTAGAGATTGGCGAGCTTTGGCTACCAACTGGATGGACAGAACAGAGCAATATGCCGAGGAAAACAAAGCAAATAAAAAACAAGCGTCCCAAAACAAGGACAACTTGCGAACCACTAAAAATAAGGACTATGGACAACCCCTCTAAAATTACCGAAGGTGGCGTAGAATATTCGCTGGGAAAATTTGATGATAAAAGCATTCTCTATGACTTTCCAAAAATTTTGATTTACCTGAATGTCAAGGGCAAACTTTTGTTTGGGGAAAAGTTTAGGATTTACGATGAAGACAAAGATATTTTGTTGAAGCTCTGTTCCTATTTTATCAAGGATAAGGACAATTGTGAAAAGTACGAAATTGATGTCGATAAGGGAATTCTACTTTCTGGACCCGTAGGCTGTGGCAAAACAAGTTTGATGAAATTGTTGCGCCATATAGTCCCGATGCAACGACCCTACGAAATGATTCCCTGCCGGAATGTAACCTTTAGTTTTAATCATCTTGGATTTAAAACGGTAGAAGAATATGGCGTAGTAGGATGCGAGAACTTTTTAATTTGATAGCGTTTGATATGAAGGCTGGGGGATAAGCGAAAATAAAAATTAGAATTCGAATACTATTATTTTTTCAGAACTAGAAAATCCGCTAGATAATTTTGTTCAAATAATAAGTGAATTGTAGCTAAAAATAATTCCTAAATTTTGATATTATTTTATTTAGAATAAATATAAATAAATTTGTTTCATTTGAAATTAGTTTTTATTTTTGTCGCTAAATAACCTATTAATTATATTAAGTCTAAATAAACATACTTATGAAAATACTTTTTTTTACCGCCCTCACGGCAACAATACTTTTCGCCTCTTGTTCTTCAGATGATGATAATGGCGTCATAGATAACCAAGTAGCAGTACCAACTACTTATACCTTTGAAAGAGATGGGCAATCCACAGTAAATTTTAGTGGGCAGACCACCCGTATTTTAATGAGTGAAGAAATTTTGGATGCATTCACAAATTTTGAAACCACCACTGAGGTTTCCTTACAAGCAATGTACGCTCACCAAGAAGGGGCAAACGATTTTTCTGATCCTGCTTTGAACGCTTCAGATAAAAACGTTCGCAGTAAAACAGCAGCTTCGCAAGATTATTTTAGTGCTAACACTACGGAAGCTGCGGCAATTAAGGCTGTCTTCGATGGCTATATTGCCGGACAGATAAATGAAGTGTTTCCCAATAAGGATGTGCTCGCAACAGCAGGTACTGCCGGCCAAATTGCAGATGGAACGAACACACGCTATGTAAACGCTAAAGGATTTGTGTACAAACAAGCTTTTGCCAAAAGTCTTTTAGGCGGCTTGATGGCCGATCAAATGCTCAACAACTACCTTAGTGCTTCGGTTCTTGATGATGCCAACAAAGTTGAAGATAATAATAATGAAATTACTGAAGAAGGAGAGCTTTTTACCACGATGGAACATAATTGGGACGAGGGCTACGGATATCTCTATGGGACATCTGTTGACCCGTCCAATCCAAATGCAACCATTGGAAATGATGATAGTTTCCTTAATAATTATTTGGGTTCGGTAAACGCAGATCCAGACTTCAATACCATTGCTGCCGAAATTTTTGATGCATTCAAATTGGGTCGTGCCGCTATAGTGGCAAAAGAGTATGCCTTACGGGATGCCCAAGCAGCCATTATACGTCAAAAAGTATCGGAAGTCATCGCCATACGTTCCGTATATTACTTACAGCAAGGGAAAAACAGGCTTCAGAACGACGATTTTGGAGGTGCTTTTCAAAATCTAACCGAAGGTTATGGGTTTGTCTTTAGTTTGCGTTTTACACAAGACCCAAATACAGGCACTTCTTTCTTTTCCAAGAGTGAGGTAGATGGCTTTACCTCTGCACTTTTGGCAGATGGCCCAAATGGCTTTTGGGACCTAACCCCCACAACTTTGGATACCATTTCTGAGGCTATTGCTGCAAAATTTGACTTCACAGTCGAACAAGCTGCCAGCGCAAATTAAATAAAAGTTGAATTAGACAAATCAGCCGATTTACCATATGGAAAATGGGCTGATTTAAAATTTAAAAAAAATAGTTATGAAACATTGGAAACTTTTAAGCCTCATCATTTTTGGACTGCTGATCGTAGCGTGTTCAAAAGACAATGGTAATGAAACCACACAGCCTATAGATAGTTTTGATCGCGGTGCAATGCTCGCTAACTGGGCAGATAATATCATTATCCCTGCCTATACATCCTTTAAAACAGATGTGGAAAGCTTGAATACAGCTGCAACGCTCTTTACAAATGAGCCTACAGAGCCAAACCTTCAAAGTTTACGCAACTCTTGGCTAGAAGCATATGTCTCTTTTCAAAAGGTCTCTATGTTCGAAATTGGAAAAGCAGAAGAGGTAAGATTTAGGAACCGCCTAAATATATATCCCACCGACAGTCAAAAAATAGAAAATTTTTCAATGACGGGCACGTATGATCTGGCTTTGCCTTCAACCATAGATGCACAGGGTTTTCCAGCAATTGATTATATGATCAACGGCCTTGCTGGGACTGATACTGAAACCGTGGATTTCTATACGGCGAATACAAATGCTGAAAATTATAAAAACTACCTTACTACTTTAACAAGTACAATTATGCAGTTGACGACGACCGTGCTCAATGACTGGAACGGTAGCTATAGGGATGCTTTTGTTGCAAACACAAGTTCTTCTGCAACAGGATCCGTGAATAAACTGGCAAACGACTATATATTCTATTTTGAAAAGGCTTTGCGAGCCGGGAAAATAGGGATTCCCTCTGGTGTTTTCTCACAACAACCACTGCCAGAAAATGTAGAAGCTTATTATAAAAAGGATATTTCAAAACAATTACTATTATCAGCCTTAACTGCAAGTCAGGATTTCTTCAACGGAAAATATTTTAACAATAGTACTACTGGGGAAAGTCTTAAAACCTACCTCGACTTTTTAAATACTATTAAAAATGGAGAGGATTTAAGTGGACTGATCAACACTCAGTTTGTTACAGCGAAAACAGAAGCGAATTTGTTGAACGACAATTTTGTACAGCAGATTGATACGGACAATGCAAAAATGTTAAACACATATGATGAGCTGCAACGTAACGTAATACTTATGAAAGTAGATATGTTTCAGGCGTTGAGTATAAATGTAGATTATGTAGATGCAGACGGCGATTAATTGATGGTCGCTAAGATGATAAGTTTATATCGCAACAAAACTGTTCAGGCCGCCCCTTTGGCGGTCTTTCGTATATTGTTCGGAACAATGATGTTTTTGGGCATCGTACGTTTTTGGAGCTATGGCTGGATCGATAAACTATACATACAGCCTAAATTCTTTTTTACATATTATGGATTTGAATGGGTACAACCTTTGGGCGGTTACACCTATTTACTTTTTATGATCTGTGCTGCTTCTGCAATTTGCGTTGCCCTCGGATATCGATATAGGTTAGCGATTATACTTTTCTTTTTAAGCTTTACCTATATTGAGTTGATGGATAAGACCACTTACCTTAATCATTATTATTTTATTAGTTGCCTTAGTTTATTAATGATTTTTTTACCTGCCAATGCCTATTTCTCAATTGATGCCCATAAAAACCCTAACAAGGCTTATAAAGATGTGCCAAAATGGACTATTGACAGCATTAAACTATTTATAGGTTTGGTCTATCTTTTCGCAGGTCTCGCAAAACTGAACAGCGACTGGTTGATTGAGGCGATGCCCCTTAAGATATGGTTGCCCGCTCAATACGATCTACCGTTGTTAGGGGATTTAATGCAACAGCAGTGGCTTCACTATGTCTTTAGTTGGGGAGGTGCGGCATACGACCTGATCATTCCATTTTTGTTATTGTACAAACCTACCCGATGGACGGCTTTCGGTCTTGTCGTTTTTTTTCATATAATGACACGCATTCTGTTCCCTATTGGGATGTTCCCTTATGTTATGATCGTAAGTGCACTTATCTTTTTCGATGCGCGTACACACCATAAAATACTAAACGCAATTTCAACCCTGTTTAGGATTAATAAGTCAAAAATAGACGCTGTCGCCCGTGCGAAAAGCTATCGATATAAAACAAAAATACCAATAGCTATCATAGGCCTGTTTTTTGTCGTTCAGCTGTTTTTGCCCTGGAGATACTTGCTCTATCCAAATGAACTTTTCTGGACCGAAGAAGGGTACCGTTTCTCGTGGCGCGTAATGTTGATGGAAAAAGCAGGTTACGCACAATTTAAAATAGTTGATGCAAAAGAAGGGACATCATTTTTTGTTGACAATAGCGATTTTCTTACATCATTTCAGGAAAAGCAAATGAGTACCCAACCAGATTTCATTCTTGAGTACGCCCATTTTCTTAAAAACCATTTCTCAAAACAGGGACACCAAAATATAGAGGTATATGTAGAGAGTTATGTTGCACTCAACGGTCGTTTGAGCCAACCCTTTATTGACCCACAAATAAATTTATTAAAACAAGTGGAATCTTTTGAGCACAAGGTGTGGATATTAAAATTCACGGATAACATTAAAGGATTTTAAACGAATGAAAATGTATTTTAAAAAAGAAAACCTAATTGCAATTTTAGTGTTTATGTTGACCGGTTCTTCATTGTTAGCACAATTTAAAGTTGAGGGAAAAGTAGTTTCAGCAGCTACTAAAGAGCCCATAGCCAATGCTGAAGTATATATTCCCTCTCTCGGAACTTCTGCAATTGCCGACATTTCTGGAAATTTTAAATTTCAGAATATACCCACGGGAACATACACAATAACAGTATTTGGATACGAGTTTGTTATTTTGGAACGCACTGTTTCCATTAGCAAGGATACGTCGCTAGAGTTTGAACTAGCGCCAATGGGCATTCAGCTTTCAGAGGTTGTGATCACTAAAAGGAAAGAGCGCATTTTCGCCTTAAAGCAACTGAGGAACGTGGAAGGAACCGCCATTTACGCTGGCAAAAAGAGTGAGGTGGTTTTACTTGATAACCTAACCGCAAACCTGGCAGGTGGAAACGCACGACAGATTTATTCGCAGGTAGTGGGCCTTAATATTTATGAAAATAATGATGCCGGCTTGCAGTTAAACATTGGTGGTCGCGGATTAAACCCAAACCGTAGTGCAAATTTCAATACACGACAGAACGGTTACGATATTTCAGCAGATGTGCTTGGCTATCCAGAAAGCTATTACACGCCACCAGCTGAAGCGATAGAACAAATTCAAGTAGTACGCGGTGCAGCGTCCTTGCAGTATGGGACACAATTTGGTGGATTAATAAATTTTAAACTAAAACAGCCCAATCCGAATAAAAAAATAGAGTGGATTTCACGCCAGTCTCTCGGAGCGTACAATTTGTTTACGAGTTTTAATAGTTTAGGTGGAACGGTAGGGAGAGCAGGATATTATACCTATTTTAATTATAAGAATGGTAACGATTTTAGACCTAATTCCCAGTACCGTTCCTATAATGGATTTGCACACGTAGATTATGAATTGTCAAAAAAAACAAGCGTAGCTTTTGAGTTTAGTTATTTGAATTATCTGGCACAACAGCCTGGCGGCTTAACCGATAGGCAATTTGAAGAAAACCCAACCTTCAGTAACCGAAAGCGTAATTGGTTTAATGTAGATTGGAAACTATACGCAGCAAGGTTGGAACATACGTTTAGTGATAAAACCGATTTCAGTTTACAACTTTTTGCGTTGGATGCTTTTAGGAAATCAGTTGGTTTTAGAGAGAACAGGGTATCTCAGGAAGATGATCTTGAGGCGCCGCGTGAGCTAATAGTTGGTAATTTTAATAATTGGGGTGCAGAAGCAAGGTTATTAACGCGTTATGACTTCTTCGGAAAAGAAAACACGGTGCTTTTTGGTGGTAAATATTACCAGTCTAATAACAATGAGCGTCAAGGCCCAGGGACGAACGGAAGCGATGCGGATTTCAGTTTTGCAGATGAAGAATTCCCCAATTACCCACGCCAAAGTGATTTTAAATTCCCCAACTTGAACCTGGCCCTGTTTACAGAAAATATTTTCAAAATAACCGAAAACTTTTCAATAACACCAGGGCTTCGGTTTGAATATATTAAAACTGAAAGTCAAGGGGAATTTAAGCGTATTAATTTTGATATTGCAGGAAATCCTATCTTAAATGAAGATGTACCCGATAATCGCGATTTTAAGCGATCTTTCGTCTTACTAGGTATTGGGCTAAGTTATAAACCCATAACTTCACTGGAATTATATGGAAATATAAGTCAGAATTACCGCTCTGTCACTTTTAATGATATAAGGATTACCAATCCATCATTGACCGTAGATCCAAATATTAATGATGAACAAGGATATACTTTTGACATAGGCGTTCGTGGTAGGTTTAAAAAATATCTTTCCTATGATATTGGTGCGTTCTTTTTAAGCTACAAAGACCGTTTGGGCGTTATTTTAAGGAAAGTAAGCGATATTCAGGATGAGCGCTTTCGCGGAAATATAGGCGATGCCGTTACCTATGGTGTTGAAAGTTTCGTAGACTGGAATGTTTGGGAAACTTTATCGGAAGAAAAAAAAGATATCAAACTCAGTACTTTCGTAAATCTTGCCCTCACAGATTCAAAATATACAGCTTCCCAAGAAAACAATGTGAAAGGAAAAAAAGTAGAATTCATTCCTGATATAAATTTGAAAACAGGAATCAACTTTGGTTATCAAAACCTTTTGGGAAGTTTACAGTACACTTATCTGGGCAAGCAGTTTACCGATGCCACCAATTCGCCGAGGGATTTTGAAAGCCAGAGCGGTATTGTGGGTGAAATACCTGCCTATGCTATTATGGATTTATCCTTGTCCTATACCTACAAACGGTTTAAATTAGAGACAGGCATAAATAATGTTCTGGACAACAGTTACTTTACACGTCGTGCAACGGGCTATCCGGGTCTCAGGAATCATACCAAGCCAACCTCGCACATATTATGCTTTGTTGCAGTTTAAGTTATAAAAATGACACAAACCTCAATGCTGAAGAACTGGAAGAACGCTATGGCAATCGGGTACGTAGCAGAATGCGCGAACTGTTTAATTTGATTGCCTTTGATACCAAGGCTGGGGATAAGAGGAAATGATTTTAAAACAGTAGTGTCCGACAAAACATTTTAAAAGCGGGATTTCCTTTATGGATTTCCCACTTTATAGTAATTTGGTTTTGCCACAAACTAAAATACTATGAACAAAAGTAAGAACTTTAGCGGACAGCCAATTATCAAGCAACTATTAAAATTGCTTTCCCCATCGATAATTACTCGGACAGCATCTCGGCATAACAGCGATAGGTATTACAACCGCTTTAAGACCTACGATCATTTAGTAACGATGCTCTATGCAACTCTAAGCGGTGTGAGCTCATTGCGCTAACTCTCCACCATATTGCTTGCCCGTGAGGGCAGGATCGGACATTTGAACCTTAAATATTTTCCTAAACGAAGCACCTTGTCAGACGCTAATAGAAAACGTAGCAGCGAAGTATTTGCCAGCATCTATTATAGCTTGCTCAATCAGTACCGTGGATTTTTGTCGGACAGCAGTTCGCTGTCCCTGCCTGTCAAGCAACTAAAAATTGTCAATTCCCCCACCATAAGCCTCTTTAGCGATATTCTAAAAGGTGTTGAGCGCAACCCCATCAACGGAAAAAAGAAAGGCGGTATCAAGATGCACACAATGATCAACGCCCTAGAGAACGTTCCCTCTCTTGTCCGCTTTACAAATGCGGCAACGCACGACCACACGTTCCTAAAAGATCTGAACCTGGAAAGGGATCTTTTGTGGTTTTTGACAAGACATATAATGATTACGGGCAGTTTGCAGAGTGGATAGATGATGACATCTATTTTGTGACCAGACAAAAGGAAAACGCGCGTTACACAAGCATCGAAGATTTTGAACTGTCCGGCACCACAAGTGATGCCGTATTAGGGGATGAGCATATTACGGTTCAGAAAAATGATAGAACCGTTGAGCTGAGAAGGGTTGCTTACTGGGATGCAAATACAAACAAGGTCCTTGAATTTATTACAAACAACTTTCTCATCGGTCCAGATAAAATAGCCGCTATCTATAAACATAGATGGCAGATAGAGACTATGTTCAAAAGGCTCAAGCAAAATTTCCCGTTAAAATACTTCCTCGGGGACAAGCAAAATGCTATCGAGATACAGATTTGGTGCGGGCTCATCATACAATTGTTGATGCTCGTCATACAGCGAAAAACCAAGCGCAGATGGGCATACTCCAATATGGTATCGGTCATACGTTTTCACTTAATGACCTATATAGACTTGTTCAAATTCCTTGAAGATCCCAGTAAAAAATGGCTAGAGCTGACAACTAAACCGCCAGACGAATAATTGACACTATTTTGATTACCCCCTTGCTATTAGGCTGGAAGGATTATACAACGCTTTTATTGAGTGCATTGATTACTTTTGACTAAATCCGTATTTTAGTCGGACACTAATGATTTTAAAACATACTTTTCGATGAAAACATCCCAATGAGTTTTCAATTATTGGGAATACAGATGAAACAATCTATGTAGTGGTCGATGGCGACCAAGTAGTAAAGACAAATTCCAGGTTGCGAATGCGTCTTACCAAATCTGCAACAATCAATGGTAAAAATATGCCCAAAAACACACCTGTTTTTGGATTTATCAGTTTTCAGCCCAATCGTGCCTTAATAGAAATCGAGAACATTAAGCATAATCCTACTAAACTCAAAGCGTTCGATTTACAGGACGGTAGTGAGGGAATCTATATAGAAAACAACTTTCGGGCAGAGATTACCAGTGAAGTTCTAGACGATGTTATAGGCGATATTAATATACCGAGTGTTCCTCAAGTTGGCGGAATCACAAAAGTGCTTAAACGTAACAATCGTAGCGTGAAAGTGATAGTACTGAACAATTACAAACTTATTCTAAAACCAAACTAAAAGCCTTTAACAGGTTCTTAAAAATTTACTATTATGAAAGCATATATCATTACTTCATTATTTATGTCTGTTTTTACTTTCGCGCACCAACTTTGTTCGGCGCAGGTAACAGCACAAAAATCAATCGTCATCGATACCATTTATGCGAATGACACTAAAAATGTTGCGCTATTTTTTCCAGAGCCTATTCGTCAGGGAATAACTGGTGCAGATAATTTTATATTTACGTACAACCGTGAAAAAGAACAGTATTTCGGACTACTTCAGGCAAAGCCCGGAAAGGAAAGTAATCTTATGGTTGTCAATAGAGATGGTTCAATTTTTTCGTATATTGTAAGGTATAAGGCGCATTTATCCAAATTCAATTATTTCATACCGATGTCAGTTAGTATCGGAAATGAAAAGCCAATAACCAATGATTCCATTTCGGTAGCTACTACTGAAAAGGGTATTGATAACAGAGATTATTATTACCAGAAATTCAGTTCTTATCTGCTTGAAAGAAGGCAGCATATTGGTCGGATTAAAAAGCGGAATGCAGGTATTATTTTGAGCGTTGAGAACATTGTTTTTGATTCCGAAGAACTTTACTTCGTTATCCAAATTAAGAATAATTCTACCTTGGATTACGATATAAATTTCCTAAATCTCTCGGTTGAAACAAGACAGAAGGGAAAAAGAAAATCGTTGCAACGTGTGTACCAAGAACCGGTTTTCAAACAGAACCTGCCTTCGAAAATCATAGAGAATGAGACGGTGCGATTTGTATATGTGTTACCAAAGTTTTCATTATCCAATGACCGCAGGGCTATTTTGGAACTGAATGAGAAAAATGGTGAACGACATTTAGAACTTAAAATATCGCATAGATTTATAAATAATCCAAATTAATATAGTTATGAAAAAATTAGTTATTTGCTCACTCTTATTATTATTCATATCGTGTTCAGAAAAAAAGATCTTTCCCCTTCTGAAACCGCTAAAGTTGTTGCCGAAAGTTTTTATCACGGTGATGAAGCTACCTTAAAAAAACATACCACTGCTGAAGGCTATGCAAACCTTTCAAGCATTCAAGAAATGTTTGCTGAAGATAAAGATTCAAAAACCAATTTTAAAGTGGTGGATGAGGCTATGGATGGCGAGGTGGCTTGGGTAAAATATTCTACAGCTTATGACCCAAAGCCCAATGTTTTTAAATTAGTGCAGAAAGATGGGCAATGGAAAGTTACACATAATGGACCGAGGGATAAAGGCCTTTCTAAAAATGAATTTTAGTAATCCTTTTCGAGGTTGATTTCCCAATGCCACTGCGTACTGCCTTGACGCTTTAAAAAACCTTTTTTTAATAGCTGTGATATGTTTTCTAACAGCAGATTCATTAATACTTAAAGTTTCAGCTATTTCAATACAGGTAATAGCAGTATTGCCTGCAATAAGTTTAAGAACTACTTTTTGTCTGTTAGTTAGAACATCAATTGCACCACCTTTTACACCACCTATTGCACCACCTTCTTCTTTAGTCTTTTTATTATTTTTCATTTCTTTGTTAAAAGAATTGCATTCAATAACTAACAACAAATTTAATTTTGTTAAATTGTCCAAAATTTGTCAAATCGCATCTTTTAAGAAATTGATATGATTGGTGAGCATATAAGGTATGTTAGAGAAGAAAGAGGTCTTTTATTAAGAGAATTAGCGCATCAATTATCCATTGACACGGCTGTTTTAAGCAAAATAGAGAGAGGTGAAATATTTTTTAAGAAGACTGAAATTAAAAAGTTGTCAAAAATTTTTAATCTGGATGAAAAGAGCTTATTATCTCTTTGGCTAGCGGACAAAATTTTAAACACTACGAAGAACGAAAAATATAAAATTGAAGCTTTAAAACTTGCAATAGAGAGTTGCAATAGTCAAACTAAAAGCTAACATTAAATAACCAGGTTTTTTTGGAACCTATTTTTATGTCAAAAATTGTAGATACAATAATCGATGAAATTATTGACCAGTATATGTATGCTGATGAAACGAATAGACCTTGGATTATAGGTTTTAGTGGAGGCAAAGATTCTACTGTTATGCTTCAATTGGTTTGGAAAGCCATTGAGCAAATTAAACAATTTACAGGAATTGTAAAACGTGATATAATTGTCGTTTGTAACGACACTATGGTCGAAAATCCAATTATTACAGAATATGTAAATCGAGTTTTGAATGATATCCGAAAGGCTGCGGTTGAACAGGATATGCCCATTCAAGTTGTCCAAACCATCCCACGATTAGAGGACTCATTTTGGGTAAATTTAATTGGTAGGGGCTATCCAGCACCCAACAACGCGTTCCGATGGTGTACGGAACGATTGAAAATACGACCTACTGCAAGGCATTTGATAGAGAAAATCGACCAGTTCGGGGAAGCTGTTATTCTAATTGGGACTAGAACCGCCGAGAGTGCTCAAAGGGCAAAGTCAATGAAAAAGCACGAAATCAAAGGCAAGCGACTTTCAAAGCACCCTACACAGCCAAATACTCATATGTACGCACCAATCCGGAGTCTTTCGTTAGAGGAAGTGTGGTACTTGATTAACACTATGGAGTCGCCTTGGGGTTCAGATAATTCAGAATTATTTCAAATTTATTCCGACGCAAGTGCCGATGATTATGAATGTCCAACTGTAGTTACTTCTAAAGAACATAAATCTTGTGGACAAAGCAGGTTTGGCTGTTGGGTTTGTACCGTAGTTAAAAAAGATAAGTCAATGTCGGCATTAATAGAAAATGGACTCACTTGGCTAACGCCTTTGCTTAATGTGCGTAATGAATTGGTTGAAGAAAGAAATATTATTGAGAATAGATTGCCGCAACGTAGAAATGGCACAGATGCCATTAACGGTATGGGTACTTATACTTCCAAATATCGTGCATCAGTTCTTAAGAGAGTCCTAGCTGCCCAATATACAATACAAAAAACCAAACCACATTTAGAATTAATAACCAATCAGGAATTAGTGGCTATCCAAACAATTTGGTATCGCGATTTGATATTTGGCTTTAAAGTTTCTGAAATTTATAAAGAAGCATACAATCTTAATTTGGATATGAAAGATCAAAACGAAAAAAGAGAGAAGGAAGTCGAACTTTTGAAAAAATCGTGCAACGATAACGAGAAGGACTTCAACCTTATTCAAGACTTGTTGACTTTACAAAAAAATAAGTCACTTTTAAACAGGAAGCGAGGGCTGAAAGATGATATTGAGAATAGAATTGAAGAGTTCCTTAAAAAAGACAAATAAGAATGTATATAAAGGAAATCGAGCTCAACAATTTCAGAATTTATAAAGGCTCTAATAAGATTGATTTATCGACCACGGATAGTAAAAACATTGTGGTTATAAGTGGGAAAAATGGTTATGGGAAAACGACGTTCCTTATGTCTTTAGTGTGGTGTCTGTATGGTAAACAGATGCAAAAAGTTGACCATTTATATCAAAAAGAGATTGCTGATAAAGGAGGCTACACTAAATATATTGCCAATAGTCTAAATAGATTAGCAAAAGCAAATGGGGAAACCAAGTTTTCGGTTTCTGTTACATTTAAAGATGTAAAAATCCCCGAAATAACCTGTAATGAGATTAAAATTACTAGGTCTTATGATATTGTTACCAGCGCTAACGACAAAGTAGAAGTCGTAATCGATAATTTTCAGAATGAACTAATTAAAGATCTCACAACTGACGGAAAACAAGATGGCGAAGAGATTTTTATACGAGATTTTATTTTACCGATAGAGATTGCAAAATTCTTTTTCTTTGATGCGGAAAAAATCGTTTCCCTTGCAGAAATTAATTCGCCCGACCAAAGGCGACTGTTAAGTAAAGCCTATACTGAAGTTTTAGGCATTAAGAAGTATGAGGATTTAAAAGACCAACTAGAATCTATTCAGGACGAATATCGGAACAAGTCTGCTAAACCAAAGGAAAAGGCAGAGCTGAATCAAATCAATGCTAATATTGATAACTCTCAATTAGAAATTGATGAAGTTGAACAACAGATTCAAGACCTGAATGAGGAAAAAATAGAGAAAGTAAGTGCCTCAAACGATATACAGCGAAAATTAATTCAGGAAGGCAACCATATGACTGTTGAACAACTAAATGAACTTAAGGAGCAAGAACACGAGCTGAATGAATCGATTTCTGAATTACAAAACCAACTAAAAGACCTATTCGATTTAATACCTTTCGGATTAGCCGGAGAAAATTTGATGATGGTAAGTCAGCAACTTTCAGACGAAAAGAATTATCGTGAAAACAAATATGTCCAGGAAAATGTCGGTGAAAAGACAAAAAAGATCCTAGATGATATTGAAGCAGAAAAAAAGAATTTTCCCAAAGTCATTGAAACCGATATCAGAAATTTCTATGAAGAGCAAATTAGTAAATTGGTGAAAAAGCATTTTTTTAAAGATGTCCCTGAAATCCCAACCACTTTTAAAACACTTCACGATTTTAGCGATTCAGAAACAAATGAATTCAAGGTTTTATTGAATGGCTTAAGATTATCCTTTAAAGAGTCTTTTAAGCGAATCAACAACGAATACTCAAAGTCAAAAATTCAATTAGACTCAATTAGAAGAAAAGTAAGGGATGCTGAAAAAGATGCCGATGATGAATATATCTCTGGACTACGAAATGAAAAAGAAAAGAATGATAAGAGAGTCTTTTCAATAGATAATGAGATGTATGATTTAAGAGAAAAAATAGGAGGATTGAAAAATGACATCAAAACCTTTAAGCAACGACAAGAAGAATTGCGAAAGAAAATTGATGATTCACGGAAATATGGTGATAAAGATAAAAAGGCACAGGACATTATTGGAAAACTCAAAATTTTTATAAAATCATTTAAAGAAGAAAAAAAGAAATCTTTAGAAAGTAACATCCTGTCCGAGTTAAATATACTGATGCACAAAAAAGGATTTATAAAGTCCGTAGCTGTTGATATAAATCAATCGGGTGATGATGTCGATATTAATCTATTTGATAGCCGAAAAGAGAAAATAGACAAAGGATCTCTTTCTATGGGAGAACGCCAAATGTATGCCTCGGCTTTATTGAAGGCTCTGGTGGACGAATCGGATATTGAATTTCCTGTATTTATCGATTCTCCTATGCAAAAATTTGACCGAGACCACGCTAGAAATGTGATTAATGAATTTTATCCAAACGTGTCCAAACAGGTGGTTTTATTTCCTCTGTTGCATAAAGAGCTAACGGTAAGTGAATATAATTTACTTCAAGATAAGGTCATAAAAGCTTATATCATTCACAATTATAGTACTGATGCATCTAAATTTCTTCCTTCTCCACCAAAAGACTTGATTAAAACATACGACGAATTATATGCAGATTAATATACGTACATCAGAAGCGAATCAAGAAATTGTCCGAAAACTTACAAGTAAACTACCTGTTGGCACTAAAGAAAATGTTGTTGCGAGAATAGCTCTTGGGTATTCCATTCAACAAGGCAAAAAGTTTACTTCAGAGGAATTTAGTTCTTTTGATTCCAAAGGTAAAGAATACAAAGACCACATACTTTTTGATGCTAGACATCGTGATTTTTATATCGCTATGATTTCTCAACATTATGGTGTTTACAAAATTCACGATGACATCCCTAGGTATGTAAAATTACACATAGATCACGGGCTTGTATTAATGGATAATTTATTCAGCAATAGCCATAACTACACCTTTTTTGATTTCCTAATTGAACATCTCGATAAAGGCATAAACTTTTTAGAATCTGGGGATGTTGATTTAAGTGCAGTTACCAATTCCAATCAATCTTTAAATATTTCCTACTTTCAAGAATTGATTAAGATTGAGATTGGCAGTACTTTGAATGAGAAAAAACCTATTGAATTGGGTTTTAATGATACTAAATACAATAACAATCATATTGCTGTTGCCGGAAGTTCGGGTACGGGTAAAACCCAATTCGCATTAGAGCTTTTAAACCAGATAAGTGAAAAATCCAATCATCAAGTCAACTTTATATATTTGGATTTTAAGGGTTTGAAAGATGATGACCTAAAGTTTTATGAGCCTTTTTTTAGCAAGACTAGGGCGACATACATTGATGCCCCGAACACACAATTCCCTGTAAATCCATTATCCTTTATTGATGGAATCAATGAAGTCAATAAACAGATGGGAGTAGATAAATTTGTGGATATCATTTGTAAGTATTCAAATATTGGCATAAAGCAAAGAGGGCAGTTGCGAGAAGCAACGTTGGAGGCTTTCCAAACAAAAAAGCAAGGACAATATCCAAGCTTCGCTGAAATAAATGAAAAGCTTTTAGACTTGGTCGGAGAAAAGAGAGATACGCTTACTGAAATTATTGATGAGCTTACTCGCTACAATATATTTCAGGAAAATCAAAAATCAGAATCATTTCTCAATCAAAACGTTTACCTGTCTCTTTCTGGGGATTTGTCTAATTCGGTACGATTCACTTCATTATTCCTAATTATCAATTATATATACAATACATTTATGAATATGGAGAGCTCCCCTGTTGAGGGCGATTGTAGGGCTATGCGATATATTTTGTTGATTGATGAAGCACACGTAATTTTCAAAGAGAAAAAATATCAGGATATTTTAGAAAAGATTTTAAGGGAGATTCGTTCGAAAGGGGTTTCAGTTGTACTATTATCACAAGGAATAGAAGAATTCAATCAACCTGGATTTGACTTTTCCAGTATGTGTGAAATGTCATTTCTTTTAAATATAAAGGATAAAACGAACTCAAAAGCTATAAATAAGTTTTTAGGTTTTAGCGAAAAGGATGGAATAAAAGCTGCGCGTAGTTTGGAGAAGATAGAAAAAGGTCAAGCATTGTCGAATATTCAAGAAGTTGATAAGGGAGAACTATTTTTCTTAAATCAATTTAAAGATAACTAAAATATGCCTTATTTATCGCACGAGGAAATTTTATTGGCTTACCCATTTGGCCCGCCATATAGATTAATGGTTGTACATAATCCAGATTGGTGGTCTGAAATAAATGATTACAATTTACCGCAGCCGGTCAAAATTAAATTTGACAATGCGGTTAGAGATAATATGCCAGATTATATTCATACTGGAAAAGGAATCTATATGTTCTTTTTAGAACCCAACTATCCTTTTCAAGCCGATGTTATCTCAAAACATTTATTGTATGTTGGCAGGGTTCAAAGTGGAACAACGAATTTTAATTTTTTTAAACGGTTCTATCGTTATGTAAAAGCTATTGGAAATAGAAGTGTAGCCCTAAACACTATGAGATTGACCAATCTATGGCCAGATCACACTTTTGTTTATTATTTTGATTTATCCGATAGGACAGATGAAGAAATACGTACAATTGAAAATAATTTGTACAACAAAATAGTCCCTCCTTTAAATGAGGCATTAGAGGGAAATGCAAGGTTAACCAGACAGCTATATTAAAATATGATACATCTTGCTTGTACACACGGAAATTTAGGGTATTGGGATTATTATTCGACTGTTATGAAAGTCTCGGACATAGTTAGGAATAACAGGATAATAACAGTTTCAGAATCCGAAGAGCTTTTCACTGATAATATTAATGCTATTCTTCAAAGAGAAATAAAAACTCAAAGAATAAAAGCATTGAAAAACTACATTACAGATACGAATGAAAGATTTCTTGGTAGTATTGTGGCAGCTATACACCAAGGTGAGCCGAAGTGGACAGAAATTGATATAAATCAAAATTTTGAAGTTGAAGGATTAACTATTGATGAACTATCAATAGAATTTTTGAACAGTAAGTTTGGCGTTTTAACTTTAATGGGTAGTGAGCAAATTTTTGCATTAGATGGACAACATCGTCTTTTAGGTTTAAGAAAAGCCTATGCTGAAAATCCTGACGTGGTAGGAGAACTGGAGGTTTCTATCCTTTTCGTAGTCCACCAACATAATAGATTGGATAAAACGCGACGATTATTTACTGTTTTGAATAAATATGCAGAAAAACCAAAGGGAGCCGAATTGATAATTTTGGATGAGGATGATGCCGCAGCTATTGTTTCAAGAAAATTGGTAACTGAACACGTACAGCTTTCAAAATCTAATGGTATTTCAAATTCTAAAAGTGCAAATATTTCGTCAAGTGATAACACTTCTTTTTCAACATTGGTTACCATTAATGCAGTAAATAAAATTTTATTCAAAAAAACCAGTACATTTTACACCACACGACCTACCGATGCCATACTCAACAGTCTCTATAATAAAGCTGCTTTATTTTGGGACACGATCTTCGAGGCTTTTCCCGAATTGATTCAATACATAGATGGTGAACAAAATGTTGAAATAAATGACGATTTGATACATAGGCAAGATGAATCAGGAGGTAGTCTTTTATTAAGACCCGTAGGACATAAATTGTTGGCAACTGTATACAATAAGTTTGAGACCAACGAAAGACAAGACTTTATTGATAGAATAACTCAAGTAGATTTCAACTTATCATCTCCAAATTGGATATATATTTATTGGAATGAAAAAATGATAGGTAAAGAATTAACGCTTAAAAAAAATATGTTAGCATATATGGTAGGTAAATATGACGATGCTAATTTTATTCACGAAGGTATGAATCGTATTTATGAAAATCACAACGAAGAATATGACAATCACATTGAGCAAGTAGAATTTTAAACTTAAATAAATTATATATTTCAGAAAGCGTTAAAAAATATAAGATATTATTAGATTCCTTTAAAGAATACAATTCCAAAATAATACCAATAAATTTACATATTAAGGGTATTGCAGAATATTTTTTCAACAGGGATAATCTTCACGAACAGATAGGAAACTGGTTTTGGATAGCTTCAAATATTCAAGGAGTTGCATATGATGGTGTAAAGAGTGATAGTGCGTATATGATGTGCAGACCTGCCTTTGAATATGAAGATTCAAAACAAGAACTGCATCAAAGAGTCGTCGATAATATGACCGTCTTCCTTTATGTTTATAGCGGTTTAGAAGCTCTAATTAATGATTCTAATTTCAAAAATTGTAAAAAAAATAGAGGTAAAATAAATGCTGCAAAGCTTCATATTAAATCAAGTTATTCGAGTAGGTTTTTAAGCATACCATTGTATCGTGAATCTTTAAATTTACTTTTCTCATTAATTGACCAAAGAGATAGCGATTATCAAAACCTGAAAATCTCATTCACTCTTGACGACTGTTGTGATTTTAATGGTATAGGCCTTAAGGTAATATATAAAATAAGAAATTTGCTAGCCCACGGAAGCTTTTCATTCCCTGAACCTTTAGGTCACTCATATATGATGCCTTTGCAATCAGAGATTATTGAAGTTTCTACAAGAATTATATTGTTAAGCGCTCAAATGATTATGATTGGCAATTGTGAAAAGGAATTTAGAAAAATTGATTTATACAATTCAGAAGTCATAGAGCGAAATGATGAGCAGGATGAAGAATGGGAAGTGGACGAGTTGATATTTTTGAGAAGTTTTCACGTTCAGCAAGAATTTAAAAATCCAAATCAATTACTTTTTGATTTTCACTAAATATTATCTCAATTTATTTGTCAAATATCGCCCGAACTTCATCATAAATCCGCTCAAAATTAGCCTCCAAATCAACTTTAGAATATTGCTTTGATTCTGGTGGAAACTCTCTTTTTATGTTGGCTAACTTGAACTGTATCTTTTTATCCTTCCCATCCGCGTAGGTTATAAATTCGCCTTGTTTCAATCTAAAGAAAACATCAGCCCTAATTTTAGGTATTTCCTTTTCTCCAGTAGTAATTCGCGTATCAAAATCCAAATTATGTCCTCGGCTTATGCTTTTGATTGGGTCTTTGATGATTTCAAAAAAGCGTTCGTAATATTTGGCGGTGTCTGGGTCATTGACCTTTCCGAAAAACTGGTATGATAGATTGCTTAAAATCGCTTTGCTTGCCTTGTCCCCATACATCATATCATTTTGAATCTTGTCCTGCATCACATAAATAGTAGAGATATTATAGCTCCGTAAAGTTGCAGGAATCCGATGCATATTTAATAAACGAATAGTTGGCGCTTCTTCCATTAATAGAAATGAAGGTTCGCTATTGCGGACGCTCATTTGCTTTGTAATCGTATGGATGATTGTTGCTATAACAGGCGAATACGAAGTTTCAAATTTCGGATTATTGACAATCGAAATCACACAAGGATTTTCCGGGCAATTTATATTGAGTTGAACTTCATCAGCAGATAACGCCATAAAAATTCTTTGTGTGCTAATTCGTTTCAGCGCATTGGCCAAGGTACTTTTTACACCTGCCGTTTGTCTTTCAGAATCTTTGCCACTTATAAAAGCATCTGCCATTGCTCTGGATGTAGTGTTTGTTTCTAAAAATTGAATGAGACTATCTGTATCAAGATATTGATAAATGGCAATCAAGTGAGGTAGGGTACAGAATTGTGGATAGGTCGTTTTCAATTTCCAAATCAATCCACCAATCAACCCTTCCGCAGCATCGTTAAAGAATTTGGTCGTTCCCGTTGTTCCGCTTTCTCTTTGCTCTAATAGGTTTTCAATTAAAACCCGTGACACCTCGTTTACGCTTTCCTCGTT
The DNA here is from genome assembly GCA_963716065.1 of uncultured Flavobacteriaceae bacterium. Classification (GTDB taxonomy): domain Bacteria; phylum Bacteroidota; class Bacteroidia; order Flavobacteriales; family Flavobacteriaceae; genus Aequorivita. Next base: position 2,386,304 of record OY970287.1, on the reverse strand, counting down.
CTCTAAATAGCGTGGCGCAATAGGATTTACCCTATGGATGATTTTATCAAAGGAAATGACCTTAAACGGAATATCGCTAACCTTAAAAAGCGGATACGCCATTTCCGTAAGTTCAAAATCCTTGTAGTCGTGAATGATGCCGCAAAAACCTTCTTTTTGGAAATGTTTCAGAAATCCGTACACAACACTCTCGGTTTTTCCGCTACCGGCAGAACCAATGATTGATGCTCCTCGTTTAATGTTGTCCAGTTTAAAGTTGCCTTTTGTAGTGACAAAATTGACCTGATATTTGGCATTTTTATTTTTAGGGGTGTCCGATTTATGCAAGAAAACATACATTCCTATATTAATTAATATCAGAGGACAAACAAAATAAAGAGCTATTTGCACCAATGGTAATTGTTCATTTAAATAATACACAAAAGCGCCAATCAATAGAAAATTGACGACAAATGCATATCTGCTAACCCGAAATATTCCATAGAAAATACTACTGGCCAAACCAATAATAAAAAGAACCGTTAAGAGATTGTCCATTTGCATAGTTTTAAATTAGATTCCGATGGAACTCGATTTGATGGCCACTTCTACACCACGTCGTAGCCTATTGAAAATTTTCATTGCCAATTGTGCCTGCGTAACAGGAATACTCGGCATCATCGGGATGCCTGATTTACCCATTATTTTGAACGCTAATGCTTTTTCGTTGGTGGGCAGTTTCATTAGTGAAGCAAAATAGATTTTCGGATTCTTGATGAAATCCTTTCTTGCCTTATAGGTTTCTGCGAAGTTCCTTTGATAGCCAAAAGTCTTGTCAAAAGTCTTTTCCGCTTTCGTAAAAAATCCATCTCTATCAAATCCTCGTTTTACCGTTTTACCATTTAATTCAACATCGGAAGCTTTGTATTTACTTCCTGGGGACAAACTGAATTTATTGGAAGCATCCTTACGGCTCACAATAATATGGATATGACTTTGGTTTCCTGCTTTTGGCATTCCTTGTACAATTCGTTTTCCGTTCTGTTGGTGTGGTGCTTCTCTTTCTAGTTTCCCAATTTCTTTTTCCAATTTTTTCACATTCCCTTCTGTTCGTCCATCTTGCACATTTCGTATTTCAGTTTTAAGCTGAAGTATTTTTGTAGCATACGGTTGGTTTTCTTTTATCTGAAAGTCCGTTCCTTTGAATGTTCGTTGATGTTCAATTTTTGCATAATATTTTATGTCGTCTATGTTTATTGGTCGTCCATTGATTTCACGATTGAATGAAGACACATAATCCTTCATAATCTCACGGGTGTATTTTTGCAAATCCTCACTATGGTTCTGCAACCGTTTCAGTTCGTATTTTGAGGGACTTACGGTAATAGAGTAAAAACGCGGTTCGTGCTTTTCAAGTTTTGCAGTATTACCGTCTATTTCCCTGACCACGTCCTCTGCTGAAATCTCTTCGCCATTTTGGTTAAAAAAATGCTCCATATCCTGCTGTTCCAATCCTTGATTTTCCTTCTCCAGATAACCAACAAAATCAGCCGAACTTTTAGAGTAATTGCCACCCATTTTTTGAGCTGTGATTGTGATATACATCGCTTATAATTTAAAGTTCATTTTTAAGATTTTGCTTTTCTCTAAAGCGAACTTCCTTTTTTTCTTCGGCATATTTCTTTTCTACTATTAAAGGTTTCTTTGTTGGTGTTTCGGTCTGAAAAAGTGATTCCATCATTGCAACTGTGGGCTTGGTTTGGGTCTTTTCAACATCCCTCATTATAGCGATTACTGCATTGATTCTTTTGAGCAATTTGGCTTCTATAGTTCGCCCTGTCGGACCTAATTTTTCCTTTGGCGATATTTCGTTGTAGAAGAAAAAATCAAGAATAGCTTCCATCGTTTCCGTATGTGTCTTGAAGTGTTTTTTTGAAAATTCTTGAAAACGTTTGGCGGTTTTCCTTTTGAACCTGATTGTGATGAATGAATCCATTTTCTTTCGCTTTTTTTGTGTTTGACGTAAATCCATCCCTGTTTACAGGTTGCTTGGGGGCATTTGACGCAAATCGAAGAAATTTATATAATCCATTAATTTTCAAGTAATTGAAATTCAATGATTTATACGCGAAAAGGAATATGTAACGTGGCTCTGCCCGTTACCCTCTTGCTATTCCTTTTCGTTCGCCACAGGCGAACAAAAATTTCATACAATCTGGCTAAAAAGCCAATTGCCTTTAGGAATTCGAAAATTCCTATATGTAAATTATAGATGGATATAGCTATCAGCGAAAGTTAAAAATGGGATAACTATATGAATTTATGTGTGCTGAATTTCAGCGAAATAAAGATACGCTTTTTTCTCGACTTGAAATTAATTGCATACAAAAACACCTCTAAATTTTAGAGGTGCTTGGCTATTGATTTTTGAAAATTATATGTTGAATACGTATGTATAGGAATATAAATTCCGTAATGCTTCTTCCTCAATCATCGTTTCAAAACAGGTGTAATTTTCCCTTACGTATTTGCGAATATCCTCGCCAAATTTTCGTTCCACATCCTTCTTTGAATTCTCTAAAAGTCGGTTTTGAGCTTCTTCGCTCAAGTCTGTAAAATTGAGATATACCATAGCTTTAAATTTTAGTATTCGCTTGGTAACATCAGCGTATCATTTACAAAAAATAAACGCAATTCATCGAGTGGAAAATCAGTTACTCTATATCCGTGTTTTTCCAAAACATTGTCATTGCCATCGCTGTAAATTATTTCAGCTTCATAACCAGAATAATCTTGTTTTTCGTTTGACAATTTCTTGAAGTCTATGGTTACAAATTCGCTTCGGTTCATCAAACTTTTTGCAATTACGGAAGTGTCCGTAATGAGCCAAAAACATTCGGCTACTTCTGCTAAATATTTTAACCCATCCGTAAAACGGGTTTTTAATAATGGGATTTGATAGAACATTTCCGTTCCGTGAAAATGTTGCAATCCTTCTTTGATTTCGTTAACTTGTGCTTTCATTGTTATCTATTTTTATTAGTGGATAATTAAAAAGAGGGCGCAATTTTCGACGAGAACGCCCTCTTTAATTTTTATGGTTACTTACCATTTTTAGACCCGAGCAAAAGGATTTCCCTTGCTACAACTTCAGTATAGTATCGTTTTTCGCCTTCCTTGGTGTCATAAGAGCGTTGCGCCAATTTGCCTGCAATGGCAATTTCTTTTCCCACTACTGCATACTTCTCAATGATTGTAGCAAGTTTTCCCCAAGCCACAACACTATACCAATGGGTTTCAGATTGCTTTTCCCCTTTTGAGTCTTTGTACTTTTCATTTGTAGCCATTGAGAACTGCGCTACAATTTTTCCATTCTCAAGATTTGTAATTTGTGGGTCTTGCCCAATGTTTCCAATTAACTGTACGTGATTTTTAATAGTTTTCATAATAATAGTTTTAAAGATTTTTAATGAAAAAAGGGCGCAACTTTCGAGAGGTACGCCCTCTAAAATTCAATGATTACTTATCATTTTTGCTTCCAAGCAAAAGGATTTCATTTGCTTCGATTTCGGTAACATATCGCTTGATACCCTCTTTGTCCTCGTAGCTTCGGGATTTCAGTTTTCCTGTAACACCTACCTCTTTGCCTTTACCTACATAATTTTCGATAATTTCGGCAGTCTTGCCCCAAGCTACAACCGTATGCCAATTGGTTTCTGTTTGCTTTTCGCCTTTGGCATCCTTGTAATACTCGTTTGTTGCCAATGAAAAACGGCTACTTTTTTACCGCTTTCAAGGTTTGTAATGGTTGGCTCTTGTCCAACGTTTCCGATTAACTGTACGTGATTTTTTAAAGTGCTCATAATAAAATATTTAAAGATTAATTAAAATGCTATCTGAACCATTCAGAACAGTTTATTGTTATATTTTTTTGAAGTGATTTACTTATTATATCTTGAGCGTTTTCCTTTTTTGTTTTTTTTGGTGTCGCTTCCTTTTTGATGTTTTTGTAAGATTTCATAAGTTTCATTTTAGATTTACTTCCCATAGCGCCCTCGCTGTTACCTTTTTTTGTTGCTGATACATTTTCAAGATTTTGAATTGATAAGGACTTATAAAAAGTGAAGCGCAGCGAGAACGGTTTATGCAGTCTGTTCAAGTTCAAAATGTTGGTATTTTGCTGTCAAAAAAAGGGTATAACGGCGAGGGTGCGGATGTAGGTCTAAAGGCTTATGTGAAGTACAAAAACATAGGAAGCGGCACCAAATCATTAAATGGAATTCCAATTTGGCGGACGTTATTCACGATTTTGGCTTGGAAATGTAGTGTTCCTTCCCAGAGAATCGGGAAGGGTTAACGGAATGGAAAGTCGAAATTGGGGATTGTGTCCAAGATATTTTTAGTGAAGCTCTTTTCCCGAAATATAGCTTTTCGCGAAATGCAGGGAAATGTGCTGAACGGGTTATGAAACTCGTATTCAATAAAAAACTATGTTACTTTTGTGAGTAGTTGACTCACTCCTTAAAAAGTACTTTCTGATTTTCAGATAATATATTTATTTCCAATTTTTCAGTATCTTTCAATCTATCTTTTAGTGCCTTTCTTCTTTTCTCATAAATCCATATTCTCAAATTGTTTAAAAGTCCCATTTCATATTCTGAAAGTTTGCTCGGTGCGATTTCAGTCATTGCATTCAATTGTCCACTATTCTTAAACCGAACTGCATACTGAAGACCTAACCAAGTATAAATATGTACCCATTCGGTAGGCATTGGCGCTTCATAAGTTCTGGGCATCATATATGCTAAAGCTTCTGTAAGCGATGCCATTTCTTCTTGCTTCATTGAACATAATAATCGTGATAATTTTATGTTTTTAAGTATGTCTTTTGGTATGGTGTCTTGCCAAGAAGATTTAAAAACAATGATGGGACTGATAAGACAATCCATAAAATTGAAAACGAAATCGTTAGTTCTTTTTTTATTTGATTTTGATGTTTTTTTCTGTAATGGTAGAGGTTCGCAGTCGAATCCAAAATCAAGTTGTACTAAATTGAAATTTTCCATAATGTGAGATTTTATTTTGAATAATGATTTAAAAGTGTGTGGTAGTACAGCGGATGTTTATCTCTGTAGTAAGCCAGATGACTTTCTGCACCTTCAATAGTGTAGTTTTCACTACTCAATTGATAATGTTCTTCTACTTTTTCTAATGAAATGTTGGGTTTTACAGGTACTTGTTTCATAATGTTATATTTTTTAGTTAAACAATATTTGAGCAGTAACCAAACGGAAGCTAAAATCACAGATCAAAAGGAAACGGAATAAATAGGCGTTGGATAGTGCGATGGCTTTATGCCGTAGTCTTTTGATGGGTGTATTTTACGAGTTTACCTTTGCTCTCATATTGATTGATTATTTCTCTCAATTTCAGCGGACTTAATTCACGATTTTGGCTAGGAAATGAAGTGGCTCGTTCCAGCGTAGCGGTCCGGGTTAACGGAATAGACAGTCGAAATTGGGGATTGTGTCCAAGACTTATTGCAGGGAAGCTCTTTTCCCGGAATGAAGCTTTTCGCGAAATGTAGGGGAATGTGCTTACTGGATTATGAAAACAAATTATTCCTATTTAGTAGTGTTTAAAGCGGACTTAACTTTAAAGTTGTAGATTGGGAATGAAGCGATTCTGCCATTTTTCTGGCAGGTTCAGCGCAATGGAAATCGGAAGCTTTGAAGTTGTGTCCAAGACTTTTGTAATGAAGCGTATTTATCGAAATGAAGCTTTTCGTGGAATGCAGGGGAATTGGCTGAATGGTAATATGGATATTGATTAAATTTAATATCAATATTTATCTTTCCATTTCCAATTACATTTGGGCGCAAATAATTCTGGTTTGAAATAAATATCGATGATTAAGTCAAGAAACTTATTGCTCCTCAATAGTCCACCACAATGCTCGGGTTCTGTAGCAATAGTAATTCCCTTTAGTCGTTCGAATACCCAATGAATTAATGGATTATCCTTATCTAACATTTTTCGTATTTCTTCTTCCTGTAAATAGGTAAATTCAAATGAACCATCACTTAAGCCATTCTTTACTGAAAAGAAGTCTAAATCAATATCAAAAAACACGGATGTTTCTGAAGAATTTAATAGTGCATCCTGTAAGTCCTTGTAGGTTTTGAACTTCTTAATAGTATGCACATTCCCAAATTTATCTATCAACTCTTCGTCTTTCCACGAGTCTGCAAATGGTTCTTGCCTGCAATGCACATATATATCTCCAATAATATTTAGGTATGCAGCGCATAGAATATGGCCATCATTATTTCCTGCAAGTTTCGCCCAAGAGAAAATAGCTACGTCCCCATCACTGGATAAATCTAAATCATCCAACCATTCCTTTTCTGTTTCACACGGAAAACACAAATCTTGATGCCAATCTAAAGAAACTAAACAAGGTGGATTATCCTTTTCATTTTTACGCATCCATTTGTTCCAGTAGAAGAAAGCATATCGATGTTCCTGAAAAACTGCCAACTCAATAGCTTCGGTTTTATTGATTGGGTGCGATAATATTTGTCGCGCAACACCAGGCGGTTCTATGTGATATGGGTTTCTGAATTTAATCATTATCAATGGTATTAAACGGAACAATGTCGCTTAAATCATTTTTGATTCCTTGTTCACGTAATGGCGAGGTGATATTCAACTGTACAACATCTCTATTCTGTTTCCAAATAATCTCTGCGATGAAAGCAATTGTTAATTGCACCGATTCTGCTGGATTTTGATTTTCATTAGTATTCCAGCGTTGTCTCAACTCACTATTTTTATCCAGATTTAAGTCGATTACAGAGGCATATACATTTCTGTCAGGTATAATAGGTTCAAGGCGTAGTTCTTTAATCTCATCAGCTTTAAGGTCTGGATGATTTATTCTCGGAAGGTCCGTTTTGGGTAGAACGAAAAGCACATTTGTAAAAACTGGTGAGGTCAACCTAATCATATCTTTGAAGAAATCAGGTAATTCAACTAAACCATTATCGAAAAAGCCAAAACCTACGATAAGATGTTTCTCTTTATCAAACTTCAATTTTTTGAATGCATCTGCAAAATTTTCCCTGTCTATTAGGTATCTACGTGTTCTTGCTCCGAGGAAAGAGTTTGGAATATATCGATTGATTTGGTCATAAATAATTTGTTGCGCAAATATCGAATCATAATTTAGATGTGGTATGTCTCCTTCTGTAAAACCTTCTTTTCGAAAAAGTATGGAACCTCCATTTAAACCGAAACGCATCACGGGTTCATCGTTTGCAAAATCATCTTTATTTATAATTGTGTTGTACTGATTAAATGCATCGTCAATCATTGTTGCACTGCTGACCAAAAATTGGTTGATTTTATCATCAGATAATGGGGCAGTTGTTCTATTCTGTTGAATCTGTTCCTCAATTCTAATTCGCAATTGGGGCTCAAACCCTTTTATATCTGCTAAAATATCCTCTGACAAATTATAGCCCAGTAAATCCAATAAGTCTTTATTCTCTAATATTTTGTTTAAACAAAACTTGAAATAGTCCAAGGCATCTTTCCACTTTAGCAATTCAAGAACTTTATCAGGCAATCTGGGTTGTTCTGTAAATTGATGAAATGTATAATAGGGCTGCAAGAAAAATTGTCTGATAAAAAGCAAGCATATATATTGACAAATCCAAAAGGTGATTTGGCGTGAGAGCCCTAAATTATCAATGTCTGGAAATGGATATTTAAAATCTGTTGGCGTAACTCTGTTTACATACCCTTCTTTAAAATAGGCAAACCAGTAGAATATATCATACATAGAGTTAGGTAGAAGGTAATAATCTGGTGGCTGACTTTGCGTGAAATTTAGAATTCGTTTTAGGCCTTTGTTGTTTTGACGATATAATAACAAGCCCCCCAGTGCATAATGAAACTCTAAAAATCTTATCTGTTCGCTTTCCCTTATTTCAATTTCCTCCTTGTTTTCATAATCTCTAATATCTATGTTGTAGTTGCCAGTTTTCCTCCCCAATTGAAATCTATAATATTGATGTGCAGTACTCCAATGTTCCTTTATAAATTTTGCATTGTCGGAAATTAGGTAGATGTTACCCCACATACTATCATACGTTTTTTCTGATATAGGAATCTCCTGAAAATCCTGACCCAACAACCACCAATTTGAAACTGCTGGAGATGTCAATCTATCCAATTCAGCGACATTTTTTCGAAGTAACTTTTTTATCAATTTACGGGTTACATCATACAAATAAAATGGGTACTCTAAAGCTTTGCTTGATTTATGATTAGAGCGGATTTTAATAAATTCTTCAGTATAAAACTTACTCAATTCTTCCTGTAAGTGGATATCCTCCTTTTCTACGGCGAAATAGGCTATTTCGTTGAGTGAATTGATAAGGTTTTCTTTATTCCTACTTTCCTTTGAAATTGATTGATATTTCGCAATCAGATATTTCAATAGGCGGGCTGGTTTTCCATTGTATAGTGCTATTTTATCAAGCCAGATTATAAAGGATATTACAAGAAAAAAGGTAAGAGTTAATGTCAATAATTTAGCAGAATTTTGCATCCATATTGAGTTTTTCCAAAATAATGGTTCAGCATCTGCAATCAAAAAGGCAAATGAAGCCATAGTGAAAAATAACAGCCATTCGAAAGTGGTAACTTTCCTGCTTCGAAATGGCAAAATGCGACCATATGCACGTTGTGGAAATTCTTGTTCAAAAACTTCTGAAAGATAATTTGAGTCATACCTATTCCCTATGTTCGATATTTTATCAATAATTATAGGATAAGCTATACCAATTATGGCAATATCAATCCCAATGCATATTTCAATTATATATTTTAGATTCATTTCTTCATATTTATAATAATTCCACCGCCTTATACCAATAATAAAATATGGACTTATCCGGCTGGCGTTTCAATTTGTTCAAGTATGCCCATTCTTCATTTTCAATAGTAAGCTCGCTTATGTCTTGTCCTTCATAATATTCGATTTCGGTAACTTTTGGCTGTAACAGTATTGCATTCAAATAAGCAACTCTGGCCGAAGCTGCCATTGCTTCTTCTATCCTAAAATGTCCCGTCATTAGAAATGCACTACCAAAGCTTCTTATTCCACGGTTTAAATCCTCAAATTTCTTTTTTGTTTCAGCGTTTGAATTTCGTTCCCTTTTGGAAATTATGGCGCAAGTGTTTATGGAATCCCACAGCACTTCTGTTTCTGTTAGGTTTCTTTTATTGAAGTTTTCATCTGAACTTCTGTATGACAATTCGGCTTTTGCAAAAGCTGAAAAGCTTTTCTTCACTATGCTTATATCGGTAATATTTTCAAACAGTTTTCCCAAATCGAATAACTGCTTACAAATTTCCATTGCAAAAAGCTGGTCTTGTTTGTAATATGGAATACCTATAGTTTCTGGGGCAAAGGCAGTTAGCTTATCGCCACAGATGGAATTTACTGATGGTGTAGAAATCGTCGTTGTACTGGCCATCGGCCGAAAGCCAAGATACTTCTATTGCAGATTCTATAAGTTCAGGATAATGTGGACTATCAAAAAGAATGTCCAGCAGAATTGTTCCTGGAACATTCGGGTTATAGACCGAATCAAATTCAAACGTGTAATGCGCCTTTGGAACACCTTCTTTATAGCTACGATTCTCGTTCAAAATATGTCTTTTAAAATGCGAGTTGGCCACTACTGTATCAAGAATTTTTTCTAACGGTTCACGCTCTACGCTGGAAATAATATCAATATCGATTGAAAATCGATTATCCTTTTCAAGCAATATTACTAGGGAAGTCCCACCTTTGAATACAAAATCAAGCCCAGCTAATTTTAAATGTTCTAACAGCGAAAATGCGTGTACCATTTTTTCCAGAATGGTCACGTTAATGGATTTATGCTCTTTTTCCGCTCGGAAACTATCCAACCATTCTTTTGTGAAACTTTTTCTTTCAATCATATTGGATGTCCTCTAAAAAATTTGGGATGTGTTTGCTTATAAATTGTTTGATTTCTTGTTCTTTTTTACGTCTTTTTGCGTAGCTGAACAGCTTTGTAAGATTAATACTGTATCGGTTTAGTATCCTTTCAAAAATGTATATGAGTTCAGAGCCTTGGTAAAAATGGAACAGGTTTTCATCTGCAAATAGGTCTACCATTATTTTTTCAAGTGTCGCAATGGGAACAGCTGTTTTTTTGTCTTTAAGTTTACTAATTGGGGCTCTCGTAACGAGTCGTTTTATAACTACTGGCACAGTACTTTCAGAAATATAGAACTCTATTTCCTTTTCGTCGGGATTCAAAAAAAAATCCATTTTCAATGAATCATTTAGATAATAGTAGAGTGATTCTGTAAATTCCTTTTCCACTTCCACCACAATCATTTGATTGGACACTTGATGCTGTGTAAATTCATTAAGCCATTGGTTTTCCCATATAGCATATTGGATTTCCTCAAACCTTTCATTGATTTTAGTTGCTATTTTTAGAACATTATCCGATAGTACTGGCTTATACTTCGATTTATAGGATATAACATAGAGTCCACGTCCAATTGTTTTGATCATGTCCTTTTTCTTTAGGTCATATATTCGCCAACTAAAAGTACTTTCCTTCAAGTCGGGTTCATAATCCAAATAGAACTGAAACAGTTCATCCCTATCAAACGAACTCCGTCCTTTAAATGCTTCTATAAGCCTATTTTCTATAACTTTTGGCATATTAATCTTGTCAAAACTTTGCCAAAAATACAAAAAAGTGGCGAATATTTGAAAACTAATTATTGCCACTATAGAGCTAAAGTGGTAATTATTTGAAACGGTTATTTTTGGCTTTAAATAAAATTGTCGTTTGAAATAGTATTAAAAGCGGACTTAACTATAAAAGTGTAGATTGGGAATGAAGCGCTTTTCGCGAAATGTAGGGGAATGGGCTGTATGAATAGAATATATAAAAAGTATTCTTATTTTAGTAGGACAACAACAATGAAGTAAAGCAAATTGGAAAAAACCAAAATTAGTTTAAGAAATGCCGAAAACTCGGATTTAGAAAAAATTTATAGAATAAAAAGCAAATCCATTAAACCCTATATAGAAGAAATTTGGGGTTGGAAAGAAGCTTATCAGCGAGAGGTTCATATAAATAATTTTGTCGCATTAGATACTCAACTAATTGTTTACAAAAGACAAGAAATCGGGTACATCGTTATGAAAGAAACTGTCAAAGAAATTTATATTGAAAATTTACTAATTAAAGAGGAATTTCAGAATTTGGGAATTGGGAATGAAGTTATGGGACAAATCTTTGATAGAGCAAATTCAGAGAATAAAATAATTCGATTACAGGTTTTTAAAATTAATACCAAAGCACAAAGATTCTATGAAAATCTTGGTTTTGAAAAAACATCTTTAAAAGAGCATCATATTGTGCTGGAAAAAATCCAGTTTAAGTAGGTACTGGATAAACCTTTTATATAGCTTAAGCCATTTCATATATTTCATTGAATAGCATCTTATCCAACTTTTCCTGTTGTGAAAAGCTCTTCTTTAATGTATGGTGCAATACTGCGTTGAATGCATTATAACCCAGCTATAGATTCGGTTCTTCATTTAACAAAAGTGCTTCGTAGTTCAAAATTTCGAGAACTTCCCTTGATTTCTTCGATGGTTCGCTATTCTTATCGCTGCACTCATATCTGAAGAGTTTTGTTTTGTCCAGAATCGCTTTAACAAACTCTTTGGTATCGATGATTTTAAATTCCCTCATTTGGTCAAATCTCTTGGTAATGGTATAGAACTCATTGTCCAGAAATCTGTCGAATAAATTGTTCAACTTTGGCATTATCAGGTCGGTATTGTTCTTACTATGTTTTATGGAAAACTCTATTTCAGCTTGTGAAACGTGCAATCCGTTAGAACAAACTTTTCTATAGAACCCAAAATGTCCAGAGGTCTTTTCACTTCCATCATAGGAATTCTTGAACCGAAGCATCGGCAATATTAGGTCTTCCTTATTCTTAACCGAAAATTGACTGTTATCGTCGATGACAAAGTCGGTTATAAAAGACCTGTCGTTTCTGTTGATGGTTCTCTTGTGATAGTTCAGTTTAGCATCAGTCAACATTTCTTCAGCTTTCTTGAAGAACAATTGATTTGGAATGTGGCCATAGCTGTTCGAGACTACGTTTACGATTTTACCATTTGAAATTATGGCGTTTTCCAGTCCTCTTCTGGATTCCATTTGAGTTAGACTTTTCAAAGACTTCATTTCATTGGAAACGAAGATTTCATCCTGTTGTAAATTTTGTAAATACATAATATTTGAATTTAGATTAAACAATATTTAAGCTAAACCCAAACGGAAGATAAAATCTCGGCTCAAAAGGAAACGGAATAAATAAGGGCTGGATGGCGCGATGGCTTTATGCCGTAGTCTTTTGATGGGTGTATTTTACGAGTTTAAATTGCGGTTATATTGTATGATAATAAACTCCCCCTTACGAAGGAATAAGGTTGCTATTTAGCAGAATTTATTATTTCACTAGAAAATTAATAGGGTTTAATAACAAATAGAAATATTTGACATTAATACGAATGTTGCCCTGAAATTAGCAAAATGTTGTACCTATGTTGTACCTGACTTTTTTTTAGAGAGCTTTTTAAATGGAAAAAGCCGAAGATTTCTCTTCGGCTTTTGTACGGGCGGGGAGACTCGAACTCCCACACCTCGCGGCATCAGATCCTAAGTCTGACATGTCTACCAATTCCATCACGCCCGCATTTTAATATTTTAACAGTTTTTATTTTGCTATGTCCTAAGTCTGGCATGTCTACCAATTCCATCACGCCTGCATCAAAACCTTCACAACACTTAGGACATATCGTAAAAGGAGTGCAAATATAAACAAGAAATCTATTTTTCAACAAAATCTTTTCAGAAAAATTCATTTCGCCATAAAAGGTAATTATTCCTTCAATGGTCAAGGCTTGTTTTGTAACTTCGCTTTTCTTCAAAAAAATAAAAAATGAAAAGTGCAAAACCTTATATTGAAAAAAACAAGCAACGCTTTTTGGATGAACTAATTGAGCTATTGAAAATCCCATCCATCAGTGCTGATTCAGCCTATAAAAAAGATATAATCAAGACTGCCGAAGCTATAAAAAAGAGCCTCGAAAAAGCGGGTTGCGATTCCGTTGAAATTTGCGAAACCCCAGGTTACCCTATTGTTTACGGCGAAAAGATAATCGACAAAAAATTACCGACGATTCTCGTATATGGACATTACGATGTGCAACCACCAGATCCGTTGGATTTGTGGGAGAGTCCGCCGTTTGAGCCTGTTATCAAAAAAACAAAACTGCATCCTGAAGGCGCCATTTTTGCCCGCGGAAGCTGTGACGATAAAGGCCAAATGTATATGCACGTAAAGGCTTTGGAATATATGACCAAAACCGACCAGTTACCCTGCAACGTAAAATTTATGATAGAGGGTGAAGAGGAAGTTGGCAGCAGCAGTCTGGAGTGGTTCGTCACTAAAAACCGAAAAAAACTCGCAAATGATGTAATTTTAATCAGCGATACCGGAATGATTGCGAAAGACGTACCGTCAATAACAACTGGACTTCGCGGCCTGAGTTATGTAGAAGTGGAAGTTACCGGCCCAAACCGTGATCTACACAGCGGGTTATACGGCGGCGCGGTTGCAAACCCAATAAATGTTTTGACAAAAATGATTGCCGCGCTTCACGATAAAAACAATCACATCACCATTCCAGGGTTTTATGACGATGTGGAAAAACTTTCAAAAAAGGAACGCGAAAAAATGGCGGAAGCCCCCTTTAGCCTTGAAAATTATAAAGAGGCTTTGGATATTGACGCGGTTTATGGCGAAAAGGGATATTCCACAAACGAACGTAATAGCATTCGACCAACTTTGGATGTAAATGGAATTTGGGGCGGTTACATTGGCGAAGGCGCAAAGACGGTAATTGCCAGCAAAGCTTTTGCAAAAATAAGCATGCGTTTGGTGCCGAACCAAGATTGGAAAAAAATCACTGAGCTATTCAAAAATCATTTTGAAAGTATTGCTCCCGCAGGAGTTCGCGTAAAGGTGAAACCACACCACGGCGGGCAAGCGTATGTTACGCCAATTGATAATTTGGGCTATAAAGCAGCGGAAAAAGCATATGAAGAAACTTTTGGAAAAACGCCAATTCCACAGCGAAGTGGGGGAAGTATTCCAATTGTGGCTTTGTTTGAAAAAGAACTGAAAAGCAAAACCATTTTGATGGGCTTTGGGTTGGATAGTGACGCCATCCACTCGCCGAACGAGCATTTCGGGATTTGGAACTATTTAAAGGGAATTGAAACGATTCCACAGTTTTATCATTTTTTTACAGAGCTTAAAAAATAAAATAAGGTTAAGAAAAATGACCTTCACAAAACTAGCTAACTTTCTTTCTCAGCCTTATCCTTTTTATTATCGAGGGAAAACACTTTTCGTAATTTCCTCATGTATTTTTGCCGTTACCTTTCTTTTCAATTATTTTTTCCAACCTTTTCAGGTGAATTTTTCTGAACACCGGATGGGATTTGAATATATCTGTCTTATTCACGCTTTAATCCCTTCACTTTTATTTTTATTAATTTTTTCATTGGTTCAACAAATTAAATATATCAATGAAAAATGGAAAGTAAAAGAGGAGATTTTGGCAATACTCGGATATTTAATTGTAGTGGGAATTGTAAATTTTTTGGTGCGCGATGTTATTTATTCCAATTTTGACAATTGGTCGGTCCATCATTTTTTTGTCGAAATAAAAAATACAATATTCGCAGGAATTTTATTCATCTTTATTTTTATTCCTTTAAATTTTAAACGGCTTCACGATCGGTACCAAGATAAGTCAACAAAAATTCTTCAGTTTCAGCCTTTACTAAATAATTCTGCTATTGAAAATTCAATACCTATAATCACACAATTGAACGCTGATAATTTTGTATTGGACATTAAAAACTTCCTATTTGCTAAAGCTGAAAAAAATTACATCGAAATCTATCTTGATCACGAATCTAAAATTCAAAAATTGGTAAAACGAATTACAATGACCGAGCTGGAATATCAATTGAAAGCCGTTTATTTTGTGTTGAAAATTCACCGTTCATATTTAGTAAACTTAAAAAAGATTGAAAACATTTCCGGAAATGCACAAGGCTACCAATTAAAATTAAGAAATCTTAAAAATTCCGTTCCAGTTTCCCGTAATAAAATTTCAGTTTTTGAAGAAATGATGAACAAATTGAACCATCAATCTTGACGGTTGTCCCAAAAGCTTGTTATTCATCCCAAGTATTTTATAGTCTCAAGTTTCAAGCCTAAGTTTGCTGAAATTTTAATTCATTTTATGGAACAATCAAAAATTGCCTTGCACTTAGCTTGGTTAGTATTTCTAATCGTTTGGATAATAGGAGCATTTCGAACTAAAAAATCAAACCAACAAGAACCGCTTCGAAAACGGTTTTTATGGTATTGGTTTCCGCTAATTATTGCAGGCTTACTTTTAGGCCCTACTGAATGGTTTATGGGTATGTGGATACGTGAAAATTTTGTGGAACATACCGATTTAGTAGGGATTATAGGTGCAAGTATAGCTTGGCTGGGAACATTACTTGCGTGCTGGTCGCGTTTTTTGCTCGGTAAAAACTGGAGTGTTTCCGTACAGTTGAAAAAAGGCCATGAACTTATTCAAAAAGGACCTTATGAAATTATTCGTCACCCAATATACACTGCCATTTTACTTCTCTTTTTGGGAAATGTAATTATTGTAGGAGATTATCGTGGAATTTTAGCTTTTCTTATCGTATTTATTTCCATTTGGCGAAAATTGAAATTGGAAGAACGCTGGCTCGCAGAACATTTTGGGGAAACCTACGTAAATTACAAGGCAAAAACTAAAGCGTTGTTTCCTTGGGTTTTGTAATTTATTGAAAAAAGTTAAAACTTTAAAGTTTGTTAGACCTAACAGGTTTTTAAAAACCTGTTAGGTCTTTTAGTTATATTTTCTTCACAAAATCAGTAATTATCACAATCTGCTGTCCGTCAACTTTCCCTTCAATGTATTTTTCGTTTTCGTGATCTAAAGAAATTCTTCGAACTGCGGTGCCTTGTTTGGCAACCATACTGCTGCCTTTCACTTTTAAATCTTTTATAAGAACTACCGAATCTCCAGCTTCCAAAATAACACCATTGCTATCGCGATGAATATTTGCTTTTCCCGTATTTTCGGCAAGTCCCGCTTTTGCCCAGGCTGCGATTTCTTCATCAAAATACATCATATCCAGCAAATCCTGCGGCCAGCCTTCTGCTTTTAATCTGTTCAACATTCGCCAAGCTACAACTTGAACTGCAGGAACGGTGCTCCACATACTATCATTCAAACAACGCCAATGGTTTGGCTCTACTTTTTCCGGATCTTCAATTTGCTCTTTGCAGTTTTCACAAATCAAAATAGCAGTTTCCAAAACGTCTGTTGGAGAATTAGGCACTTCATAAACACTTAAATTCTTCTTCAGAACCGCAGAGTTCACATTTGTTATCACTTCGTTGTTGTAATTCTTTTTCTGAAATCATTTTAAAAATTTTGCCAAAGGTAACCTATTCGTGCAAAAAATGGGATTTGGGAATTGGGATTTGGGATTTGGGATTTGGAATTTGGGATTTGGGATTTGGGATTTATAAATTTCGCCCTCTACATTTGTAGAATTAAAATATTTATTCTATGTTTGTAGAACATAAATAGATTTTAATGATGGCCTTATCTAATTCAGAAGAACAATTAATGCAGATTTTATGGAAACAGGAACGCGCTATAATGAAAGATTTAATTGATGCGTATCCAAATCCAAAGCCCGCAACTACAACAATTGCTACACTTTTAAAGCGGATGCAGGATAAAAATTTTGTGGATTACACACAACTTGGGCGTTCCCGCGAATATTTCCCCTTGGTTAAAAAGAAGGATTACTTTTCGAAACACGTAAATGGGTTGATTAAAAATTTCTTCAACAATAGTCCGTCGCAATTTGCTTCGTTTTTTACCGAAGAAACCAATCTTTCCAAAAAAGAATTGGAAGAACTGAAAGCAATCATCAATTCAGAAATTCAAAAAAAGTAATTATGGAAGTATATTTATTAAAATCCGCCGCCATTCTCGCCATCCTTTTTGCTTTTTACAAATTGGTTTTGGAAAACACTTCCCTTCACAATTTTAAGCGCATTTATTTATTCGGAATTTTAGTGGCTTCCTTTTTAATTCCATTTATAACATTTACAAGTTATGTGGAAGTTTCACCGGTTTTTTACGCCTATACTGAAGGAACTCCACAAATAGCAATTCCCGAAGCCGTAGAATCTATCAATTATTGGCAGTTTGCTCTTTGGACAATCTATGGCTTGGGCGTGTTGTTTTTTAGCGTGAAATTTTTCAGAAATCTTCTTCATTATTATTAAACAAATTAAAACGAATCCCAAATACAGAGACAGTGGTTTTATAAATATCCTTTTAAGGGAAAATATTATTCCGCATACTTTTTTCAACTATATTTTTCTGAATAAAAAACAATTTGAAAAGGGTGAAATTCCTTCGGAAGTAATCTTACACGAACAAACGCACGCCATTCAAAAACACAGTTTAGATGTGATTTTTGTCGAGCTTTTGCAAATTGTATTTTGGTTTAATCCATTCTTTTATTTTCTGAAAAGAAGCATCAAACTGAATCATGAATTTTTGGCAGACCGCGCCGTTTTGAACGCTGGCGCTGAAACTTCGGAATATCAAAAAATATTGCTGGCATTCTCATCTCCCGATAATTATCGGGATGCATTTACGCCTGCTTTGGCACATTCAATCAATTATTTATCAATTAAAAAACGATTTACGGTTATGAAAACACACACTTCAAAAAGAGCCATTCTGCTTCGAAGTCTATTGATTTTGCCCTTACTTTCTGTTTTGATTTATGGGTTTAGCACTACGCAAGAAATACCACAAGTATCTAACAAGGCTGAAACAGTTTTAAAAGACACGACATCACTCCAAAAGATTACATTGAAAGTATCTCACAATAAAATAACTCTCAACCAAAAAGAAGTTGCTATCGCTGATTTTTCAGAAGCATTGAATGCTTATACACAAAACTGGAAAAAAAAGGATTTTAATTTATATGAATTGGATATAAAGGTTGACAATACATTGAATGATTTTCGTGAAAAAATAAATGCCGAATATAGAAAGACTTATTCTGGCGAAACAATCTGGCCAAGAAAATCCTATAATTGTTTATTCTACAAGTGAAAATAAATTAATTTCATATTCAAATGAAGTTATAAATCATTTAAATGAAGCCAAAAAAAATGGTAGTCTTTTTTATTATGAAGGCAATAAGATAACATTTGAAAAAGCAAAAAGCTTAGTTGAAAAAAACCCATCATTAAATATTGCAACGCAAAATCCTGGATTGCCAAACGCAATAACAACTATTTCTGAATCACCAATTAATTTTGAATCTACAACACAAAAAGCTACCAAAGCCGAAATAGCCGAATACAACAAATTGGCAAAAAAATACAATGCTGTAGCTATTGTAAAACGAATTATTCCTCTAAAAGATTTGAAGGTTTTGGAAACGATTTACAGAAAAATGACGGATGGGCAGAAAGCAAATGCGCAACCATTTCCAGAGTGTCTTCCTCCAGCTAAGCCAATTTCAACTACACTAACTTCTACTAAAAACAATGATAGCACATTATATAATGGCGGCACATTAAATATTTCAAGATCAGATAAAACTGGGTTCCATTTTAATTCGCAACCAAGCAAAGTTACTACACTATATTATTACGAAGGCAATGTGATTCCTATTAGCAAAGTGCACAAACTGATGAATGATAATAAAAATTTGAGAGTTTATATTACCGAAGAATTTTTTGGACATTCAATCGTAACATTATCTGAAAAACCGATTTTAGGTTTTAAGGAAAAATCTTCAGAGGAAACAAAAGCAACTTCAGCAGAAAATGGAAATTTATATATGGCAGCCGAAGCTCCACCCGCGCCAAATCCAGACCATGTAGAATACATAAAAGAATTGGCAAAAAGAGGAGCGACATTTTATATTGGTCCGCATAAATACACTTCCGATGAAGCAATTGAAATGGTTAAAAAGAGCACGAAAGAAGTTACTATTGACGTTAGTAAATATCCAATTGTACACCTTGGCGGCTGTTAGTTTAGCACTTCCTTCCGATAGCTATCGGAAGCGCTTGGTGTGACATTGTATTTAAAAAAAATGCTTCCAAAGTTTAGTTTTTGGAAGCATTTTTTCTTTATCGGAATTTTAAAGTTTATTCCAAGTATCATTCAAAGGATTCACGTCTGGCAACATTTTATTGGGATCCAAAACTACACGTTGCACTTGTTTGGTAGTTTTTAAAAGATGCTCCCAACTATTTCCTCGCTGCCAAATTTCAACAGGAAGAGTAATATTCTCATTTGTATTATCTGCATAAATTACTTGAAGCTGAACCGGCATTGGGATTTGTCCGCTATTTTCTAAAGTAATAAGGTAATTACCTTGAAATGGATTAACGTCAGTAATTCCCAAATCTATGTTTCCATTGCCATAAAACCAACCTTTCCAAAACCAGGAAAGGTCTTCGCCGGCTACGTTTTCCATGTGATTAAAAAAGTCGTTGGGTTGTGGATGCTTGTAAGCCCAAGTGTGAATGTAGCTTTTAAAAGCATAGTCGAAACGCTCCGCTCCAAGAATATATTCGCGAAGTATATACAATCCAGCAGCTGGCTTGTAATATGCCGTGTACGCCAAATTTCTCGAATTCGCCACATCGGGATAGGTTTCAATGCCCTCACGGTTTTCATTGGTTAAATATTGAATTAAATTTCTGGGTTTATTGACTGAGGTGGGAAATTCGCCATTGTTAAAAGCCACCGTACTGTAGTGATTAATGAAAGTATTAAAACCTTCGTCCATCCAAGGATAACGACGTTCGTTGCTACCAACAATCATTGGAAACCAATTGTGGCCAAATTCGTGGTCGGTAACGTCCCAAAGATCTGCATCGCCACTTTGATAATGGCAAAAACTTACCCCCGGATATTCCATCCCGCCCACGCTTGCTGCCACATTAATAGCTGTTGCGTAGGGATAAGGAAAATATGTTTTAGAGTAAAATTCTACCGAACCTTTTGTATATTCCGTTGATCGCGACCAAGCCTTTTCACCATCACTTTCTTTGGGATAAACAGATTGTGCCAACCCTGTTTTTCCATCTCCCAAATTCATTTTTGCAGCGTCCCAAATAAATGCTTTTGAAGCCGCCCACGCAACATCGCGGGTGTTTTCCATTTTGTAATGCCATGTAACCGTGCCGCTAGTTTTAGTGTGGGATGCAGGTTTTCCTACTTCTTCAGGTTTTATTATATATACCGTTTTATCACTTTTTTCTGCTTGTGCCCAACGTTCTTGTTGCGTTTTTGTAAGCACCTCATTTGGGTTTTGCAATTTCCCTGAACAAACCACGGTATGGTTGGCAGGGGCGGTAATTTTTACATCGTAGTTTCCGTATTCGCAATAAAACTCGCCTGCTCCCAAATAGGGGTCGGTGTTCCAGCCCACAACATCATCAAAAACCGCAACCCGCGGGAACCATTGCGCAATGGCGTAAATGGTGCCATCTTTCACATCAAGCCTGCCCATTCGATCCATTCCTTCAACGGGAACCTTAAATTTGAAATTCATTTTTATGTCAACTTCCCCACCTTTTGCCGCCAAAGGCTTATCGAGCCAAATTTGCATGCGCGTATCGGTAATTAAATATTTTGAAGAAGTGCCCGTTTTTGTTTTCGCTGAAACGTCCTTCAATTCAACACCGCCTTGCACATCGCCATTGTATCTATTTCCAGAAACTGGGGTTGTTAGCGTGCCTCGGGAATTTTCGGTAAAACGATTTTGTTCCAAATAAAGCCAAATAAAATCCAATGTTTCTGGACTATTATTTGTGTAATGGATTGTCACTTTTCCGGATACGGTGTGATTTTCAGCATCCAACGTTGCTTCTAAATTATAGTCGGCAGAATTCTGCCAATACTCCGGCCCAGGTTTTCCGGAAGCTGTTCTATATACATTTCCTTGTCTGTAAGAAACGTTGTCAAATAAATTCTGATTGTCTGGGATTACTTCCTGTGCAGTAATTGCAGTAGTAAAAGTGAAAAGGAATAGCGAAAAAAGAAAGCTGCTTTTTGAATATGTCATTTTCTGTTTGTTAAAAAGTGATTGCGAAGGTAGTAAATGAGTTTTAAAAATGTTGTTAAAAAATTATCCTCCCTACCCACCCATCTAATTCATTTCAAATTAAAAATTATGCTTTAGATTTGTGAGTGTGCTTAATTGTAGAACACTGAATATGAAAAGTAAAGAATTAAAATATGCTAACTGAAGTCAACCCAAAATTACCGATGCGCGATAAAAAGGTTACGCGGGAATTTTACGAAAAAAAGTTGGGCTTTAAGGTGTTTGGAAATGTAGATTACAATGGGTATTTGATGCTGGAAAAAGACCGAATTCAAATTCACTTTTTCGAATTTAAGGAACTCGACCCGAAAGAAAACTACGGCCAGGTTTATATTAGAACTGATAATATTGAAACCTTTTATCAATGGTTATTGGATAATAAAACCAGGATTCACCCCAACGGACAATTGGAAACCAAAGCTTGGGGGCAAAGGGAATTTGCCGTCCTCGACCCAGATCACAATCTGTTGACTTTTGGCGAAAGTCTTTAAAAATATAATAAATGAACCCGTTGTGCATTTTAAATAATGCTGATTTTAATATTGTTAATGTTTCTCTCAAAGATAAATTTGTTGATGTACTGAATAGTTGTCAAAGCTGTTATCTTAGCGATTATCCTGGTTTTGAACCCCTGAAACGTTTTTGCATAATTACGTCTGATCATAAACTGGTCACATAATTGAGAGAATAGTGTTTCTATCCTTTTTCTTTTTTTTCTGAATATATAAGGTTGTTTTTTATAATCTTTTTGGTTATTCCTCATTGGTGTGTTGAGAGTTATGTTGCAAGTTTCAAAAAGGTTAAGTTGTATTTTTGCAGATAAATAACCTCTATCCCCAATTAATGTACAGTCGCTTATCTGCATCTTGATATCTTTTAGATAATTGATGTCGTGCACAGAAGCAGGGCTTAGGTCAATACTTTGAAAAACTCCGTTCACAGAGCAAACCGCGTGTAACTTATACCCATAATAATTAGCACTCTGTGCGGCACAGTAACCCTTGTCGGGAAAAGAAAAATTGTCTTCTTTGCATATTTTGGAACGTGAACTGCGAGACAGTTTACAAACCTCTAAAGGCATACTGTCGACCACAAAATAATCTTCAAACTCATTAAAATGTGAAGCTAATTTTAAACGGATTTTATCAAGCTCATTGGCAAGCTTTCGTCTTCTTCTGTTGTAAACACTCCGTTCAATTTTTGTCCCGATGATTTTCGGAAGCTTTCTGAAAAGATCGTTTTCGCTATCTATACCCATAAACTCAGCTGTCAAACTCAAACTTATCAGTTCTAAGTCACTCAGCTTTGGTTCACGCCTTTGATAGGGTAAAAGTTGATCTTTTGATATTTTCCTCAAAACTTCCAATATTCTTTCGTAATTTGCATTTAAGTTGTTCATTATTAATGTTTTATAGATAAAACAAGTTACTGATTATCAGTAAGATGAACAACTTTTTTCTTTTAAATCATAATGCACAACGGGTTAAATGAGCTTTCTAAACGCCGAATGGAGAAAATTAGCAATTGCAAATTATGTAATCAATCCTGCCGCGCTCGCTAAATATATTCCCTCCGGAACCGAACTCGATTTATGGGAAGGAAAATGTTTTGTGAGCTTGGTAGGCTTTATGTTTAAAAACACAAAACTCTTAGGACTCAAAATTCCGTTCCACGTTAATTTTGAGGAAGTCAATTTAAGGTTTTATGTGAAGAGATTTGAAAACGGCACTTGGAAAAGAGGCGTTGTTTTTATCAAGGAAATAGTTCCAAAACCCGCTTTGGCCTTTATTGCAAATTCAATTTATAACGAGCATTATGAAACCATGCCGATGCTTAACAAATGGGAAGAAAACGATACCGAGCGGATTGTAACCTATCAATGGAAAAAAAATGGGCAGTGGCATTCCTTTAAGATAATTGCAGCTTTAGCGCTTTCAAAAATTGAGGAAAATAGCGAAACCGAATTCATCACCGAGCATTATTGGGGCTATTCAAAAGTAAACGAAAATGTAACCAACGAATACGAAGTTATACATCCAAAATGGCAACAGTATAATGTAAAAAGCACCGAAATAAAAGTTGATTTCGGTGCAGTTTATGGAACTGATTTTAATTTTATAAATACCCTAAAACCCCATTCGGTAATGCTGGCAGAAGGTTCAGAAATAACCGTTGAAGGAAAAAGAACAATTAGAAATTAGCTGTAAGCATAATTGATTATAAACGATTCCACAAAAAATCATGAAAAAATTCATCTCTCTCTGTCTCCTCGCAATCCCCCTAATCTCCTTCGCCCAAGAACGTGGTTTTTATTCCGTAAACGATATGAGCGCGGAAGAACCAAGATTTAGTTTTGGCCTTGAAAAACACAGAACTGCATCAATCAGTCTGGGCGATGTAAATAACGATGGAAAGATGGATGCCGTTGTAGCCAATGGACGCCACTGGCCTGAAACAAATTATGTGTTCTACAATTTTGGCAAAGGTTTTACCGTAATGAGTGCATTGGATACTGAAAGCTCAACCAGCTATGCCGCTCAATTAGTGGACTTAGATAACGACGGCGATTTGGACATTTTAGAAATAAACGATTATGCACCCCATAAAATTTATACAAACGATGGTTCGGGAAGCTTTGCATTTCATTCGGAAGTTGCGGAACTTTCCAGTGCCAGAAATGTAGCAGTGGGCGACCTTGACAACAATAGATTTGCCGATTTCATTATTACCAATAGAGGGCAGCAGAATATAATTTGCTATAACAATGGAAAACTGGATTTTGAATGTGCAAAATTACAAACCAAACAAAACTCGACCATTGATATTGCCATACACGATTTAAATGGGGATGGTCTGCCAGATTTGGTTCTTGCCAACAGGGATAATGTACCCAATGAAATTTACTTCAACAAAGGCAACCGGCAATTTGAAAAAAAACTTGATTTTGGCACAGGCACTTTTGAAACCCGTTCCGTTGCCATAGCAGATATGAACAACGATGGAAATCTGGATATCGTTACAGGCAACATCAACGGTGCAAATATTATATACTTAGGAACTAAAAATTTTACCTTTAATGAAACGTTGGCCTTTGGCAGTGCGGACACAGATACCTTTAGCATTGCCGTAGCCGATTTTAACAAAGATGGTTTTATGGATATTGTTACGGGCAATTACCAAAAACCAAATACCGTTTTTATGAACCTCAACGGAAAAACTTTTGAAGAAATTAATTTAACCGAGAGTGCCGCAAGAACCTATGGCATAACCGTGGGCGATATAAATGGGGACGGCTGGATGGATATTGCAGTAGCCAATTCTGATGATTTTAATCTTTTTTATCTTAATATTTTTCATAAAGAGTAGTTTGCTATCCTTTTAATAACTGTCCAATCCTAATAATAGACCCATCGCGAAAACCCGAATATGAAAATCGCAACATTAAATATAGATTGGGCAAAGAAGTACAAATCCAATAATCATTTTCTTAAGGTTGAACAATTCTTAAACAATCAAGAATTCGATTTTTTAATCCTTACAGAAGCAATAAACCTCAATTTAACTAACTTTCCCTTTAAATATCTATCAGAACAAATTCCTGAAAGTATAGTTGCTGTGTTCAACTCATAAGTGCAACAAACTTATTATTTAGAGTTTCAATAGGGCTAAGGTAGTTGAATTTTCTAATGGGTCTGTTATTGATTGCTAGTTCTACTTGTTTGATTCTTTTTTCGGTGATGTCCCTCAAGTCTGTTTTCTTTGGAAAGAACCTCCTTATGACCCCAATCCTGTTCTCCACTGTCCCTTTTTCCTGTGATGTGTAAGGTGTCGTAAAATATGTCTTTACTTTAAATGTACTTGCAATTTCCTGATGTCCAGAAAACTCTTTTCCATTATCAAAGGTAATTGTCTTTATATAGCTGGAGCTGAACCTGCCCAGCCTCTGCTTGATTTTATCGGTGACCTCTTCTGCGCTTTTGCCGTTTAGTTTTTCCATCATTGTTATCAAGGTCGTTCTGTCGGTGAGCACCAAGAGCGCCGCTTTGTGGTCTTTCCCCATCATCAGGTCGGCTTCAGGCCCCCAATGCGTTTTCTCTGTTCGACGACTTCTGGACGTTTGCTGATGTGTACCCGATTCGGTATCGCCCCTCTGGTATCCTTTATATTTCCACGTTTCTGTCTCCGCTTGCCATGTTTCAGTTCTTTATAGAGCAATTTAAAAGGTCTGTTCTCGACAGTATTGGTGTGCTTCGATTCCCATATCCATTTATAGATTGTTTCGTGGCTGACCATCGGGACGCCCAACTGTTTCCATTTCTCGGAGATAAGCTCTGGGCTCCACTTGTCCAGTTCCATTTTATCCGCTATCTTTTTTTTCAGCTCAGGTGTCAACAGCACATTTTTGAACTTCTGCTTATGTCGGTTCCTTGTCTTTCGCTCCGCATTTGTGGCCACATAGCTTCCAGAGGTCCTGCCCCGAAGGGCTATCGACCTTTTCAGCTCTCTGCTGATTGTACTGCGGTGGACACCAATCTGGTCAGCTATAGCTGTTTGTGTGCATCCAACTTGTAGGAGTGCTTCTATTTGGTATCTTTGTTGGGCGGTCAATTGTTTATAATTTTTCATGCAAGACAAATTTAGGTTTTTGACCCTAAACACTTGGGAGCAATCCCAAGTGTTTTAAATTTATCTGTTGCACTTATTACTTGAACTTACAATTCTTTAACAAGTAGAAAAAGAATATATACTTGACAAAATTGGATTTAATAATTCTTGGATTAAAGTTTCTAGAAAAGGCTAATTAAAATCTGTAACTCTCGCTCATGCGCCCCGCTAGCGCGAGCGTCCCGCTCGTGCAAAACCAACCATAAAACAAATATGTTCACAACCACCCAAATAAAAGAAGCCAATAGCAAAGTAAAATCAGGCGCAGACTTTACAAAATACATTCAGGAAATTAAATTTCAAAAATGTAGATGAAACGCATTTCACAAATAGTATTAATATTAATTGGAATCGGCTTAATATATTTATTTGTAAAGGGACACTTATATCGTAAAGAAATTGCGGAAAATCGTAGAGAAACAATATGTAAATTTTCTTTTTGTAAAGAATTTCCAAAAACCACAGAAGCTTTTTTTAAATATTATGTTAATGATAAATTATATAGAAACAGTTATGGTCGTTGTCCAGAAAATTATAATGAAAAACTTAACGGATTCTATGTAATATATTATTCGGCAAAAGATCCAAATAAAATCGAGGTAGATTTCACACAACAAATTACTGATACAGTTAAAATAAAAAACGCTGGTTTTGAAATAAAGATGTAAAATTCCGTCTAAATCGAGCGAAGAGGAATTAGGGATTTGTAAAATTATTCCACAATAAAAACCCATCAACCATCAACCATCAACCAAACTATGGTAACAACCCTAGCAAAATGGACAACAGTACTGTTTGGAGTGTTTATCATTTTTGTGGGATTACTGATGCTTTTTGCCCCTAAAAAAGCAAGAGCAATATTAAGAAAAGCCGGCAGCAACAATCTAATTAATTACGCTGAAATTACAATCCGCCTAATTCCAGCGGTAGCAATGATTCTATATTCAGATTTTTCAAAGCTGCCCATAGCTTTTAAGATATTTGGATGGATAATGGTCATTACTTCCTTTATACTTTACCTAGTGCCAAGAAAAACCCACCACAGCTTTTCAATGAAAAGTGCCGATATGCTCAAGCCACTCTATTTTCAATTGATCGCGCCATTTGCAACGCTATTTGGCGCGTTAATACTTTATAATGTGAATTGGGGGTAGCGAAAAGCCAAGAGCCAAAAGCCATTATAAATTAAGGAATTACAATAATTATTCATTAATCATTATACATTATTCATTCAAACCATCGTTATATAGTTTCATCAATCTAAAATACCTATGCTACAACGTTTTTTCATCTTCTGCTCTGGCGCAGATACCGCCATCCTTGACGGATGTTCCCCAGGCGAACGCACCAAATATGCCGGCATTGGCGCCACCGTTTTCTTTACCGCCGTTATGGCAACCATCGCCGCCGCCTATGCGCTTTACACGGTTTTCGACAATTATTACTCCGCCATTTTCTTTGGAACCATTTGGGGATTGTTAATTTTTAATTTGGACAGATTTATTGTTTCCACCATCAAAAAACGCGACAGCTTTTTTGACGAATTGCTACAGGCATCGCCGCGAATCGCTTTGGCAATCATTATTGCAATTGTAATCTCAAAACCTTTGGAAATGAAAATTTTCGAAAAGGAAATCAATCAAGTGTTGCTTACAGAGAAAAACGAAATGACCCTCGCCAACAAAGACCAATTGGCATTGCAATACACACCTTCCGTAACGGCTTTGGATACTGAAATTGCAAGTTTAAAAAAAGAAGTAACCGAAAAGGAAACCGAAGTAAATGCGCTTTACAACACCTACATTTCCGAAGCGGAAGGAACTGCCGGCACCCAAAAATTAGGCAAAGGCCCCGTATATAAGGAAAAGCGCGACAAACACGACGCCGAACTAATCGCCTTGGCAGAATTGAAAAAAACCAACGCCGAAAAAATAACCGCAGCGGAAGCAAAAATTGCAACCCTCGCCGCCGAATACAAAACCAAAGTTGCCGACACCCAACCTATAATTGACGGCTTTGACGGTTTGATGGCGCGCGTAAATGCGTTGAACAAACTGCCTTGGTTGCCGTCACTTTTTATCTTTTTACTGTTTTTGGCAATTGAAACTTCGCCTATTCTTGCGAAATTGTTGTCGCCAAAAGGTGCGTATGATTTGAAACTTGAAGAGGCAAGAAGGCTCTTTAAAATCGTGGGTTGCACAACAGAAATCTCAGCGCGATGCTTTAGTAACCACAGACCGCGACATCAACAACCGCGTGTATGCTGACATTGCCGAAGAACAGGAATTGTACGATTACAAACGCAAAAAGGCCCGCGAACTGATGCAAATGCAGGCGGATGCTTTTTATAAAAAACAGAAAAGTGTTCTTTAATTCGATTAGCGAATTAGCCGATTTGTTTATTAGTTGATAAATTGAATGGAAGAATTTAAAAATATAGCGCGAAACAACGCTGTTTCATTGCACAGTTTGTTTCCAAAAACTTCCTTTTCCGAAGTTTTGAAAATTGATATGAGCACAGAACTTTCACCCGATTCAAACTACGATACCGTAGTGGAATTGGGGGATTTTATTTCTGAAATTCAAAAGAAAAATCCCAACGCGCTTTTGGCAAATGGCTATTTGGAAAGGCGGATGTTTTATACAACGGACGTCTATAAAAGAACCACCGCAAACGGTTCGGAATACAGAAATATCCATTTGGGAACCGATTTTTGGGTTGATGCGCAAACGCCAGTTCACGCAGCTTTTGATGGGAAAGTAGTTATTTTGGAAGACAATAATTTCCCAAAAGATTACGGTCCTACTTTAGTTTTGGAACACAATTTTGATGGCGAATTATTTTACACATTGTACGGCCATTTAACTCGAGAAACTTTAGCACTCCACAAAAAAGGAAATCAGCTGAAAGCAGGCGAACTTATAGGTTATATAGGCAAACCGGAAGAAAATGGTAATTGGGCGCCACACCTTCATTTTCAAATAGTAATGGATTTACTGGGAAACACTGAAAATTTTCCCGGTGTTGCTTTTCCCTCCGAAATTGAAAAATGGAAAACTATTTGTCCGAATCCTAGCCTATTATTTGTTGAAGATTTTTAGAAAAAAAGGATTATCTTAGTTGGAAATAAATCAACCAAAGATGAAAAAGCTGTTCGTATTATTCCTATTTCTTTCCCTAACCACCATCGCCCAAACCGAAGCCGAAGACAGAAAAGCAATTACTGCAGTTCTAAAAATGCAACAAGACGCTTGGAACAAAGGCGACTTGGAAGGTTTTATGCAAGGCTATATTAAAAGCGATTCCCTGAAATTTTATGGCAGCAACGGCCTAACGAACGGTTGGCAAAATACGTTGGACAACTACAAAAAAGGGTATCCCACCAAGGCGGAAACGGGAAATCTTTCGTTTACAATTGATGCAATTACTAAAATTGAGGAAGGCGCCTATTATATGATGGGGCAGTTCCATTTGGTTCGGGAAGTTGGAAATGCCAATGGGGTTTTCTTAATTATCTTCCGAAAAATTGAAGGCGAATGGAAAATTATTGCCGATTTAAGCTGCTAATTTTAAAAATTATCGGGGTTTTCAATTATCTCGTGAGCCCTTAAAATATGTGCTTCTAAAGTTTCAGGGTTCATCTTTTCCAAAAGGCTCATCATCATAGTCATCCGTTGGTTATTTTTGAAATGTTCTCTTTTTTCATTTAGAAAATTCCAATACAGGGAATTAAACGGACACGCATTTTTTCCTGTTTTTTCATTCACATTATAGGTACAGGTTGTACAATAATTGCTCATTTTATTTATATAGCTTCCACTGGAAATATAGGGTTTTGTGGCTACAATTCCGCCGTCGGCATATTGGCTCATTCCTCTTGTGTTAGGCATTTCAACCCATTCTATCGCATCTATATAAATTCCCAAATACCAAGCATCCACTTCATCGGGATGTATTTGGGTGAGCAGCGCAAAGTTTCCCGTAATCATCAATCGCTGAATGTGGTGCGCATAAGCGTTATCCAAACTTTGGGTAATGGAATGGTGCAAACAATTCATTTTTGTTTTGCCCGTCCAATAGAAATCGGGAAGCTTGTTTTGATTATCCAACTTATTCATTTCGCGATATTCCGGCATTTTCATCCAATAAATGCCTCGCATATATTCCCGCCATCCTAAAATTTGGCGAACAAATCCTTCCACTTGCGAAATGTCTATTTCAGATTTTCTATTGTAATAGGTTTCAATCACTTTATTTACAACCTCGTGGGGAGAAAGCATTTTGGTATTCATTGAAAAAGAAAGCCGCGAATGAAAAAGAAAAGCCTGCTCGGTATGCAGCGCATCTTGAAAATCGCCAAAATGGACCAACAGATTTTCACAAAAATAGTTGAGCACTTTTAAACTATCCGCGCGAGAAGTGGGCCAATTAAATGAAGTTGCATCAATAGTTCCAATGATTTTTATTTTTTGGTTTTCAATCTGTTTTAGAATGGAAGAAAAGTCTTTTCGAAATCCTTTTTCGTGTGGAATTTCAGGTTTGCCATTCCATTTTTTACGATTGCTTTTATCAAAATTCCACTTTCCGCCTTCGGGATTGGTTTTATTTTCCATCAAAAGCTCGTGCTTCTTTCGCATATCGCGATAGAAATATTCCATCGTCATTTCCTTTTTTCCTTTGTAGAAATCGGCCATTTCGGTGCGAGTAGTATAGAAATGTTCGGTATCAAAAGCTTCGTTTTCTATTTTAAGACCATCGCAAAAACTACGCAATTGTTTGTCCAATCTGTATTCATCGGGAAGTTGATATTCAAACTTTTCGATGTGGTGTTTTTGAATTAAATCTTTTAGATTTTCAACCAAATCCTGTTTGTTTGCTTCGGAATCAATTTCATAATAAATCACTTGATGTCCCTTGCTTTTTAGATGCTCATAAAAATTGCGCATCGCTGCAAAAAACCCAACTACCTTTTGAATATGATGGTGTGCATAATCGGTTTCCTGCCGCATTTCGGCCATAAAATACAACGTATCCTTTTCGGTTTTTGAATACCATGAGTGCCTGTAATTCAATTGATCGCCGAGAATAAGTCGAAGTGTTTTCATTTAAATAATCGTAAAATTAGAGCCACGTTTTTTGTATTCCCCATCTGCATCATAGCGCTCTGCTTGCATTTTTATATTGAATTTTCGGTCGCGGGGATCGTTGCCCACGCCGCTGTTATACATCCAATTTCCCCAATTGCTGTGTACGTCATAGTCAATGAGCATACTTTCAAAATAGGCTGCGCCAATTCGCCAATCCTGCAATAATTCCTTTGCCCAAAAGCTATTTACATTTTGCCTGCCACGATTGCTCATAAATCCCGTTGCAGCAATTTCATTCATATTTGCATTTACAAATGGTTCTTTTGTTTTGCCTTCAATCCAATTTTTAAAAGTTTCTGAATCGTTGTTCCAAACCAAATTTTTCTGTGAAATTCCGTTCAACTGAAAAATTTTAGAACCGTGTTTTAGCGAAATGTATTTAAAATAATCGCGCCACAGCAATTCGAAAATGAGCCAATACGTACTTTCATTTTCTGCGATTTCACTTTCAAATCTTTTCACTTCTTCGTAAATAAAACGTGGCGAAAAACTTCCATTTGCGAGCCAAGCAGAAAACTTGGAGCTGTAATCAGCGCCCAACATTCCATTTCTGGTTTCTTTGTAGTTTTTGAGATTTTATGTTTCCCAGAAATATTCCTCCAAACGTTCTTCAGCGGCATCTTCACCTCCTTTAAATGGAAATGCCGAACGCGAATCCGTTTCAAAATTTTCAAGTCCTAAATCGGCTAAAGTTGGGATATCCGTCTTGTTTTCTACAAGATTGGTTTTATCCTGAATTTCAGGTTTGCCGACACATTTTCGAACCTCAGCATTTGCTTCAACCTTTTTTCTGAAGTTTGTAAATACTTCTGGAATTTCTGAAAAGTCAGAATATGGAATGTCTTCGGGATGAAAGAGAAACTGGTCGAAAGTTTCAACAAAGTTACAATTGGGCACTATTTTCCGAAGATTTTCCAAAACGCGAACCTCTTCGCTGGTCCATTCGCGTTGACAATAAATTGAATTTATTTGATGTTTTTCAACAAGTTGCGGAAAAATTACTTCTGGTTTTTCGTGAAATACCAAAAGACTAATATTAAGGTTTTGAAGATTCTTCCTCAAATTTTCAACCGTTTCAATCAAGAATTTCGCGCGGAATTTCTCCGTCTTTTTAAACCCGTATTCCGTATTTTCAAAATGTCTCGGATCGAAACAATACAAGCCTATTACTTTTCCATTTTCGGATAAAGCTTTTGAAAGTGAATGGTTATCGCGAACACGAAGATCTTTGGTAAACCAAACTAAATCGATGGATTGTTTTTGTTTTTCTGACATTTTTCACTACAATATAACACGTTTTCCCAATCCCGCTCCCATTTCTTTCGCCACGAAAAAGGCCGACCGCAAGTAACACAGATTTTTTGGGGAAGATCAGCTTTTTTTTGCATCGCTCAATTGCCTTTTATGCGCTCCCAAAGATCGGAAATCAAAGCTTTGCCTTCTCCCATCTGTTTAGGTTCTTCAGTAATTTTTACGTCGTTTCCATCTTTCTCGATTAAGAAGCTAAACGCGTATTTATCTGAATTTGGATCCATACTAATCTTTCCAAAACGAAGATCATTTAAATAAATTCCGCTGGGTTTTTCAGTAATAGTGTACCAACCCTTCGTGATTTTAATGAGCCTTTGCACTTTGTCATTTTCCCTAAAATCTCCTAAAGCTTCGTGGTTTTTCGGATTATTATAAAACTGAATCGGTTTCGAATCAAAAAAGGAATAATCGCCAATCAAAAAAGAATCTTCGGTTTCCACATTTGCCGTCCACAAAATAGTGTTAAGCGGACTTGGTTTTGTGTCCATTTCCAAATATGAAATGTTTTGTTCCTCGAGTGCATTTTCAAATTTAGAATAGGTTATTCCCTTCAGAATTATTGTAACCAGCATATATGCGCTGCTCACAATGAGTCCGAGATTGTTGAATTTCCTTCTTTTAGCACTTTCCCTTTTTTGAAACATCGCCAAAATCACAAAAATCAGAAACGGCAAAGTGTACAGCGGATCGATTACAAAAATATTCTTGTATTCCAATCGCAAATCAAATGGCCAAAAAAGCTGTGTGCCCCAAGTTGTGTGCGCATCCAATAACGGATGCGTTACAAAGCACAGAAACCAAAACCAAGACCATTGTTTTAAAGTGGCACGTTTATCCCAAAGGGAAAGTAGCCAACCAAAAAACAATCCGAAAACTACGGCGAAAACGATGGAATGCGTAAAACCGCGGTGCATTTCTAAAGCTGTTACGGTATCGGTAAAATAATTTGCAGCAACATCCAAATCTGGAATCGTACCCGCAATGGCACCCAAAATTATTGCTTTGTTGCCAATCTTTTTTCCTAAAACCGCTTCGCCAACGGCGGCTCCCAAAACTATTTGCGTTAGTGAATCCATAAGCCCCCTAACCCCCGAAGGGGGAATTATTAATTGTTTGTAAATGTGTATGTTTCAATAATTTGTTCATTCTCTAATTTTAATTGAACTTTTTTAAATCCAATAATTAAAAGTCCCCTTTGGCGATTTAGGGGCTTTAATCAACAATCTGCATTTTTTTCAGCAGAAAAGAGGCGTTCATATTTTGGCAAATTCCGGGTTTGAAGGTGTAGTCGAAATACAATTCGTCATTTTCAATCCGTGCATCGAAGAAATAGTTTTTTACTTCGGGTAATTCTTCCGCAGCTGCACAAAGGCTTAAATCGTGCGTGGCAATAATTCCCGTGGAATTGCTGGCAACAAGTTTTTCAACAAATTTTCTGGAACCGATGGCTTTGTCGGTGCTGTTTGTTCCTTTTAAGATTTCATCGAGAATGATGAAGTAACGATCGGTTTTTATTTCGTCAACAATAAATTTCAAACGTTTTAATTCGCTGAAAAAATAGGATTCGTCATCCGTCAAACTATCCGTTGTCCGCATACTTGTAATTAACTTTATGGGATTGTATTCCGCTTTTTCGGCACAAACGGGAAGACCCAAATTCCCCATCACAATTTGCAAGGAAACGGTTCTTAAAAAAGTACTTTTTCCCGCCATATTTGCGCCGGTAATAATAAAAAATTCTTCCGAATTGATTTCAATATCATTGCGTACCATCGTAGTCTCTTTCAATAACGGATGCCCTGCTCCTTTCACTTTTAGAACAGGAATAGCATCGGTTATCTTCGGAAAAACATAATTGGGATGATTAAAACTGAAGTTCCCCAAACTGTTGTAGGCATCAAAAAAAGTAATTGCTTCAAGCCACACGGGAACATTTTCTTTATTGGCTTCAATCCATTTTTCAATATTATAACTCTGGCGCAGATCACGGAGTGTAAAACTACTTATAATCACCCCGAAAAGCATAATGTTGCGCTGTTCAAATGCATCTAAATATCTTGCAAATTTCTTTAAAAGATGGGATGCCTTTTCGGAAGAATTCACAATAGGTTTCTTCTTTTCCGAAAGCAGTTCCGAATAAAAATTCTCGTTTTCAATCTCTAAAATTAATTTTTGAAATTGCTCAAAAGTGCTTTGAATCTTGGAAGTGTGGTTGGATAGTTCATTGAGTTTCTTAAAATAAATTCCTGTAATAGTCATTCCAAGAAGAAACCAGCCTCCAATTATATATCCTGAAATAAAATCAAAATAATAAGCAATAAATAGTCCTAAAGAAACAAACGAAAAAGCAATAGAAACAGGTTTTGCCCACTTTGGAACAAAACTTTTATAATTCTTTAACCAGTCAATAACATCGGTGGTTGAAACTTCGGTTTTTACCAAAGATGCAATTGCAGAAAATTGCTGGCGCCACGTGGGCATTGCAGATATCTCCGCGATTGCTTTTTGTTTTGTTGGGATGGAATCAATTTTATTTTCAGTGAAAAGCTTCGCCAAAAAATCGGAGCCACTTTCCAACGCCGTTCTATTCAAATATTGAAAAAAAGAACCCCGCCCAAAAAGATCGATATCCTGACTATAAAAATGTAGGGGATCATTATATTTTTCGCCGGAAGGCAAATGGTGAAATACTCTATTCAATACTTCGAGCTCCGTTTCATTTTGTGCAATCAAAGCCTTTTTTAAATCGCGTTCGTATTGCAAACCGCTATGCTTTGAAACCAAATAAACAAAGGCGGCAATCGCAACAAAAATAATAGCGATTACAACTTTTGCATTTCCGAAGAAATAGTAAACCCCATAACACGCAAGCAAAAATACCACAAGACGGATGGTACTGGATACAGCGAGCTTCTTCTTTATTTTTTGAAGTTCTTCGGAATGTATTTCAATCTGTAGTTTATAAAAATCGGAAGGGTGACTCATTTATTTTTGTACGTTTTAAAGCGAAGCAAGTTCGGCTTGAAGTTTTTTCGTTAGGCTTTTTACAACCAAATCATAGGAATGATCGATCAATTCTAAAATAAGTTTTTGTGGAATATTTTGCTCCAATTCCACGGTATTCCAATGTACTTTGCTCATATGATAACCTGGCCTTATCAAGCCGTCATATTCCTCCCGCAGCTCAATAGAACGTTCGGGATCGCATTTTAGATTGGCTTGCGCAGGATTGTATTCCAAACCAGCAAGTGCAAACATTTTGCCCATTACCTTAAAAACAAGTGTTTTTTCATCAAAAGGAAAAGTTTCCTCAACGCCTTTTTTTGAAAGACAATAATCCCTGAATTCCTCTATGTTCATTTGTTTTCGATTTTATAAAGAACAGGTTTGCTCGGCGAAGCATCGTTGTGAAAGGATGCAATTTGCAAATTCAATAAATAACTTCCATCTGCAACGTAATCTGGCACATAAATCAATTCGGTGATTGTGCAATCTTCCCGCGGGTTTTCGGGATAATTCCAAAATCCTTTGTGTGCCAAAAGTTTGCCTTCGTCCCTTTCTTTATCAACGGAAGGTAAATCAATCAGCAAATGTTTTACTCCAATTTTCCGCAAAAACAAAGCTGCTTTTTCGTGAAGGAATGGCCAATTTGTGTCCGACCAATGTTTCTGTTTTTTTTCTGAATTGTTTGGAAGGGTTCTAATAATAATCGCTTCGGGCGTTTTTCCGTTTAATGCTTTTAGAATGCTTTCTTCGGAAATGATTTCGTCGTCGCCTATTTTTTCGGGTTTCACGGAAATTACTTCGGCTAGAAAGAAAAAGGTTTTAAGAGATTCATTAACCGAATGAAATTCCTCCGAAATATGCCCAAAACACTCGGTATGCGTTCCGTGCGCATGCGGGTTAAAAAGAACATTGTTGAAATTAACCGAAGCGCCTTCCGAAACTTTTCCTGTCCAATCGTCCATTTTTACGGGTTCTATTGTTGGTTCGTTTTGATACCAAGCCAAAGGATTTTTTTCCGAAGCCTGCAACGGGATTGAAATATCCAGCGGTTTGGAAAGGTCAACCCGTATAGTTTGATTATGAATTTCAATAGTAGTTTTCATCAATCTAAATTTACTAAGAATAAATCGCTCGCAATCCCATCACTTAAAAACTTTCCTATTTTGGAGATTTTTAAAGTATGATTTTCCAGAATTAAAAGTTCATTTTGCAAATGATTTTCAGCTTGTTTTAAAAGGTAATCCGAATAATTTCTTCCGAATTCAGTTTCTACTTTTTCCAGCGAAACCCCTTTTTTGGTGCGTAAACCCGTCATTATATATTCGTTGTATTTGTCTTCTATTGAAAGGATTTCCATTTCTGACGGAAGTATTCCTTCTTCAATACTTTTGATATATTTTGTGTTATTTGCCACATTCCAGCTTCGCGATTTGCCATCATAACTGTGTGCCGATGGGCCGATTTCCAAATACGGTATTCCCTCCCAATAAGCAGTATTGTTGCGGGAATGGAAACCAGGTTTTCCAAAATTTGAAAACTCATAATTTTCCAAACCTGCTTTTTCAGTTTCGGACATCAAAATTTCATAATGCTGTTTCGCAGCTTTTTCATCAACGGGCGGTACAATTCCCTTTTCTATGAATTTCTTTAAAACGGTTTTCGGCTCAACTGTTAAAGCATAACACGAAAGATGCGGAACGTCCAATTTTAAAGCCATTTCTAAAATTTTTTCCCAGCGCTCATTACTCATTCCGGGAATCCCGTAAATTAAATCAATACTGATATTATCGAAATATTTCTTTGCTTCCATTATACATTCCAAAGCTTCGGAAGCGTTGTGGGCACGGTTCATCAGTTTTAAATCTTCTTCGTAAAAAGATTGGATTCCAATACTGAGGCGGT
Organism: uncultured Flavobacteriaceae bacterium; assembly: GCA_963716065.1. GTDB lineage: Bacteria > Bacteroidota > Bacteroidia > Flavobacteriales > Flavobacteriaceae > Aequorivita. The sequence goes on along the minus strand of OY970287.1, from coordinate 2,348,865 downwards.
TGATTCCTATCTTCTTAAACGACATTAATTTGGTTTCCATAAGGTCTTCGACTGCGCTCAGACTGACATCCATTAAATCATCGGGATTTGCTTCGAGGGTGATTTCGGCATTTTCTGAAACTTCATAATTATTGTAAACTTCAGAAATCAACAATTGTAAATCTTCAATCGACAATAAAGATGGCGTTCCGCCGCCAAAATAAATGGTTTCAACTTCATCATTCAATTCATCTTTCCGAAGAACCAATTCTTTGCAAAGTGCATTTACCAACTCTCCTTTTTTGCCCAAAGAAGTCGAAAAATGAAAATCGCAGTAATGGCACGCTTGCTTACAAAAGGGAATATGTATATAAATTCCGCTCATTCAATAAACAATTATCAATAAACATTTAGCAATCATTAATTTGGTTTTATACGGGTAGATTTTAAAATTGAGAAAAGGATTTTAGATAATTCATCGGCTTCGTTAAATAAGATTTCAAAATCTTCAACTAATAGAAAATCTGAATCTTTCAATAGTGATAACCAATATTTTGTTTCTAAACTTTCTTTATATGCAATTGATATTTTAGCCGAAAAATCAGCCTTGGAAATGGCTCCATTTGCTTCTGCTACATTTGCACCAATTGAAGTGCCAGACCTCAACAATTGTTTTGACAAAATATATTCTCTTTTATCATTTGTCAATAATTTATAGGCACTGATAATTTTCAAAGCAAAAGCATACGACTTTTCAGATAATGGATTTTGATTATTCATCTATCAAAATTATTGTTCATTGATAATTGTTCATTGTTTATTGATTTTGTCTTCGTTTTGCTTCACAAAAGCCGCCCAACCCGTATAACTTTTGCCAACCTCAACTTTTCCCGAATTGTAAAAATGGCAAACCGCCGCCGCCAAACCATCGGTGCTATCGAGATTTTTTGGAAGTTCCTTCAAATTTAGAAGGCTTTGAAGCATTTTTGCGACCTGCTCTTTGCTGGCATTTCCATTCCCTGTAATCGCCATTTTTATTTTTTTGGGGGAATATTCTGTAATTGGAATTTGTCGCGAAATTCCTGCGGCCATTGCCACGCCCTGTGCCCTTCCGAGTTTAAGCATAGATTGTACATTTTTTCCAAAAAACGGTGCTTCAATTGCAATTTCGTCTGGATTATGGGTGTCTATCAACTCAATCGTACGTTCAAAAATGAGTTTTAATTTTACGTAATGGTCGTCATATTTTTTCAGTTGAAGTTCATTAAGCTGAATGAATTCCATCTTTTTGCCAACAACTTTTATCAATCCAAAACCCATAATTGTGGTTCCGGGATCAATACCTAAAATGATTTTTTCTGTTTGCTCTTGCATAATTTGGGGATTCCCTGCTTTCCTCGGAATTTGTATTTTAGCAACATGATTGCCATATCGCACAAATCTAAACAATATCTGCTCGTTGCCGCAAAGGTTTTGGTTATAGCAATAACTTTTGGGTATATTTTTTACAAAATCAGTTATGATTCATCTTTGAGTTTTTCTGATTTTAAAGAAACCATTTCCGCAAAAGCGAGCGTTTCGGGATACTTGTTTTTGCTCTTTCTGTTTTTGGCTACTGCAAACTGGTTTTTTGAAATCCGGAAATGGCAAACCTTAGTCACCGTTATTGAGAAAATAAATTTTTTTACGGCAATGAAACAAAGTTTGGCTTCGCTCACCGTTTCGTTGGCAACTCCCAACCGGATTGGCGAATATGGCGCAAAAGCGCTATTTTTTTCGACTTCAAAAAGGAAAAAAGTTTTAATGCTCAACTTTATTTCCAGTAGTTCACAAATGCTTGTAACAATCTTTTTCGGACTTGTTGGGTTGCTTTATTTTCTGCGGAATTTCAACGTAGCCTATTCCGTAAAAACAATTTGTTATTTTGGAATTGGAGTTATTTTATTACTCGCTGTTGGCTATTATTTCAAGGAAAAGGAACTGTTACTAAAAGGTTTTTCAATTTCAAAAGCAGTGCAGTTTTTTAAACAAATTCCGTTTCGAATTAAATTTAGGATTCTGTTTTTTTCAATATTTCGTTATACCATTTTCAGCGGAATGTTTTATGGAATGTTGCTGTTTTTTGGTGCAGAAATAGCATTTTTGGAAGCAATTGCAACAATTTTCGCGATGTATTTTTTGGTATCGGTGATTCCAACATTTTTCATTTTTGATGTTGTAATTCGCAGCGGGGTTGCGGTTTGGCTTTTCTCCTTTTTAGGCGTTCCGGAACTTATAATTTTATCGACCGTACTCGCAATGTGGCTTTTGAATTTTGTGTTACCAGCTCTTTTTGGAGGCATTTTTGTGCTCACGTATCAACCCGCCACCAAATGATTTTGGTATTTATAATCCTTTTTTCAGCATACTTTTTTTGTATGATGATTTTGGTTTATGGTTTTAAAAAAGTGCCCACATTTGCGTCTTCCGAATTGGCGGACAAGTCCGAAGATACAATTCCTGAAACTCAATTCAGTATTGTAATTCCTTTTAGAAATGAAGCTGAAAATCTTTTAAATCTTCTAAGTAGTATTAAAAAAATGAATTATCCTTCAGAACTTTTTGAAGTTATTTTTGTAAATGATTCTTCCGAAGATAATTCTGAAAAAATTGTTTCGGAAGCAATTGAGAAATCTAGGTTTTCAATAAAATTGATTCAAAACAAACGCGTTTCTAATTCGCCAAAAAAGGATGCTATTTCCGAAGCCATTAAAAATTCAAAATATGAATGGATTGTTACTTCAGATGCAGATTGTAAACTGCCTGAAAATTGGTTGAAAACCTTTGATGTATATATAAAAAATAACAATTCCGTGATGGTTTGTGGTCCCGTCATCTATCAATCAAATGGAAGTTTTCCTGAAAATTTTCAGCAATTGGATGGTTTAAGTTTGCAGGCCGTGACAATTGGAAGTTTCGGCTTGGAAATCCCGTTGCTCAGTAATGGCGCAAATCTGGCTTATAGCAAAGATGTTTTTTTGAAGGTGAATGGATTTTCAGGAAACGATCATATTGCGAGCGGGGATGATATTTTTCTATTGGAAAAGATGAAAAAGCATTTTCCAGATAGGGTTCATTTTTTAAAATCGAAAGAAGCAATTGTTTCCACGAAGCCACAAACAACTTGGAAAAATGTTATAAACCAGCGAATACGTTGGGCTTCTAAAACTTCGAAACAAAAAAACATTGCTTCTTTAATTTTAGGAATGCTCGTTTTTTTGGTGAATATTTCAGTTTTGGCCCTTCCCCTTTTTATGCTTTTTGATATTGAAAATATATTCATTTACACATCATTTCTTCTTTTCAAAATAATAATGGATTTTATAGTTGTTCGCCAATCTGCTTTATTTTTTGGAGTGAAAATTTCGTTTTGGAAATTTCTATTTCAGCCTTTCGTTTATGCAGTAATTATTTTAATTGTAGTTTTTTGGAGCTTCCGCGGAAGCTATTCTTGGAAAGGGCGCGACTTTCAAAAACAATGATAAATTGATTTAATTTTTTACCTTAGCAATATTCAAAATCACGCTCTTATGAAATCGCTCCTTTCTCTCTTCGTATTTTTCTTTTTCCTTTTTTCAGTTACACTTCAGGCGCAACAGGAATATACTGTTGATGGGCAAACTTATTCACTAAATACCGATGTTGAAGGGTCGTTAACGCTACTTTGGAACTCAATAAACGGGGAATATCGCTATTTTTCTAAAAAAAGCGACGAAATAGTCGAGCTTAAAAACACCAAACAAAACGGCGATTATCAAGAGGAATACAAACAAACGCTAAAACAACAAACCAGCGATGCTGTGGTTTCCACTGAAAAAGTAAAGCTGACCTTACCTAGTCTCCACGATTTTTTTGTGGAATACAACAAGAAAAAAGATCCTGCTTTTGGTGAGGATGAAAAATCAATTGATCTTCAATTTCGCCTGGGGGCTTTTGTAGGGGTAACAAATAGTGTTTATACTGAAAATGTGAATAATATTTCCCAAGTCGTGGGTGGATTGGATTTAGAAATGATTGATGCCGTAAAGCTCAAAAGACACGCTATGGTATTGCGTTTTAAACAAACAATCAGAAGCAGCGCCAATGAATATTCAGCTTCGCAGATCTCGCTGAATTATCGCTTTAAGTTTGTGAAAACGCCAAAATTTGATGCTTTTATAAATTGTAAATATGCATCATTCACCTATTTTAAAAAGGAGGAAACCACAGTTTTTGATTTAGGTAATTCGGATACTGAAACTACTAGCGGCAGTGATTTTAATACGCCAGTAACCTTTGGAATTGGTGCTGATTATAAAGTTGGCAATGGTTATATTACTTTTATTTACGACGATATTGTTGGGCTAAATGTAGAAAGCAATGATGAATTTCCGGTAGATTTTGCGCTTGGCTACAAATTCAATCTCTAATCAATTTGATTGAATTATTACCGGCAAAGTAAATTGCGTTTTTACTGGAATACCTCGTTTATAAGCTGGTGCCACAGGTTTTAAGGAATCAATACTTTGTAAGAGCCAGGTTTCAAGATTTGGGAATTCTTTTTGCAAAACCGTATCCATTTTTATCTCAAGAATTGAAAGCTCTCCTTCTTTATTAATTTCAAAATTCACTTTTATAGTATCGTAAACCTCGCGCACAGAAACCATTTTTTCACTGCTGATTGATTTGTACAAATGTGAACTAATTGTATTTATAAAACACTCTTTCTGTTCGGGTTTTTCCAGTTTGTTTTCGCAGTTTGAAAATGATGGATATCGATCTACGTCTTTCCAATCAATTGTTTGCATTTCTTCTTCAAAAATTGCTTCGGATGAAACTTTTTCGGTCTCAAAAAACTGGCAGGAAGTTGCCAATAATAATAGAAAAACAAAAAGAAAGCTGTGTTTCATTTCAGAAAAAATTCTACTTTGAAAAGTACAAATTTACTTAAACATACAGGATTAATTTCAAAACTCTATTGGAATGTCTTTGAAGTATGTTCTATCTGTCCATTAATAAAATATTATCGTCAGATAAAACTTAATTGCTTCGAAGTGTAGTTATTACTTGAAATGAAAAAGCTGAAGAAATTCTTCAGCTTTTAAAAATTTATTTTAGGATGAAATTATTCCACTACATCAAAAACAATAGGCAAAGAATAGAGTACGGCTACTTTTTCGCCTTTTTGTTCTCCCGCTTCCATTTGCGGTAGGTTTTCAATTACACGAACAGCTTCTGCCTCAAGTTCCGGTTTTGGAGCACGAGCCCGTACTTCCACAATTTTTCCTGATTTGTCAATTTTAAATTGAACGGCGATTCGTTGTCTGCCTGTAAGGTTTAAGACATTTGCGAGTTTCGTATTAAAATTTTCACTAACAAACTTACTTATCTGCTCAGAGAAACATTTTTTCAAAGTTTCATTGTCATCGCCGGTACAGCCTGGATAAACTGGCACTTTTTCAATGACTGAGAAAGGAACGTCCAATTCTTTGTTTTGTGTTATTACTTCAGAATCGGATTGCTGAACTGTTGGGGTTTCTTCACTTTTTGGATTGTCGCTGCAAGCGGTGTAAATAAGCATTCCACAGATTGCAGGCAAAATTAGTAAATACTTAAACTGAGCGGTTTTTTTTGATTTTGATCTTTGTAACATACTGATTCGTTTTTTAATTAATGATTGATTGAAAAATGTATTGATGAATGATATTTTTTCTGTTTGGAACACTTCGGAAAGTAGGCTTTGGTAGTACTCTTTTTTATCTTTTTGAGTCGCGACTTTTGCATCCGCAATAAACTCGTGTAGTGTGGCCATTCTATTTTGAAACAAATAAATCATTGGATTGAACCAAAAGATTATTCGAAGTATTTCAAAAATCAAAAGGTCTAAAGTATGCTTTTGATTTATGTGAATTTTTTCGTGTGCAATAATGCTTATTCTATTTTCCTCGGAAATGTTTTCACCCAAAAATATGGTGTTGAAAAATGAAAATGCCATGTCAGTTTTAGGCAAAATCACTAATTTAAAATTCTCATTATTTTCAGTGATTTCCGAGTATTTCAGTTTTAGTATTTTGTAGAATTTCCAAAAGAAAAATGACGCACTTAACAGAATTCCTATGAACCAAAAGCTCCATAAACTTGAAATCCAAAACGTAGTTTCAGCAGAAACTGTTTGGGAAGTATTATCGCCAATAAGAACTGTCGGTAATTGAAATAAAAATTCCTGAGGAATATTTTGCTGAAGAAAACCGATACTGACAAATGGTAAAAGACATCCTAAAACCGGCGTCAATAGTAGATAAATTCTGTTTAAATTGAAAAATGTTTCTTTTCTCAGAAATAGGTCGTACACTGCCAAAACCAGAATTTGAAAAACGAGTATTTGAAATAGTGTGTGTATCATTTTTCAGGTTTTTCAGAATTAATCTCTTTCATAATAGTTTCCATTTCCTGAATACTGATGTCGTTTTTTTTCATAAAAAATGAAACCATACTTTTGAAAGAACCTTGAAAATAACCATCCATCAGTTTATTCAGGGATTGGTTGCTGTATTCGGTTTTTTTCACTTTCGGGAAATACAAATGACCGCGACCTTCCTTTCTATAATCCACAAAATTCTTACTTTCAAGAATCCGAACGATAGTAGAAACCGTATTATATGCGGGTTTTGGTTCGGGCAGCATCTCAATTATTGAAGCCACATTTGCTTCTTCCAAATTCCAAAGAACTTGCATTATATCTTCTTCTGCTTTTGTTAGTTGTTTCATTTTTAAATAATTGAATTGTTCAAATATAACTAAATAATTAGTTAAACTAATTATTTAGTTGTTAAATTATTATTTCAACAAAAAAACCTATCAGTTTTTAAAACTGATAGGTCCAATAAAAATTAGATTTTAAATTTTGAAAGTTACATCCAAACGGTTTTTTCCTCAATAGAAGTTTTACGCGTTCCGTCAGGTAATTCGCCGTCATATTTTCCCAAATAGAAAAAACCCAAGCATCTTTCGCCTTCTTCCATTTGGATGAATTTGTCCATATATTTTATAACTCCTGGGGATGCCCAATAAGAGCCAATACCCATTTCAAAAGCAGTTAACCACATATTTTGAACTGCCATTGCCGTCGCTGCAACTTCTTCCCACTCAGGTAAACTTTCGTTTGGCTCGCGTTGCATGCAAATTGCTATCACGCAACCCGCTTTAACAGGATTATCCATAAATTTACTGTATGTAAACTCAGAGAAGTTTTCCGTGGTATTTTTATAGGTTTCTGCAATAAATTTTCCGAGTCCAACCTGAGAAGTTCCATGAAAAACCTTGAAGCGCCAAGGCTCGGTTCTTTTATGTGTGGGAGCCCAATTTGCAGTTTCTAGGATTGTTAAAATATCTTCTTTAGTGATTGGTTGTTTATTGTATTGTGCAGGAAAAACCGAACGACGATTTTTTATTATTTCTGAAATCATGTCTTATAATTAGGGCCGTGAAGATACTGAAAGCGCAATTCCCAAAAAAATAATTTAATCTGAATTTATATTCAAAAAAAGACTTCTCTATTTATCGTCGCGCTTTTTTCTTTTGTTTGGACTTAGATCCAACTCGCGACATCGCGCATCTAAAGCCAATATAATCTGTTGCCATATATTGTGGCAAATAACGTCTTTGTGCTGGGTCTAGCCAATAATCACGATCGCGCCACGAACCACCTTTATAAACTCTTACTTCATCATTAATTAATGTAGTTTTGTTATTGCTTTTATCATATTCCCGCTGAATTTTCCCCATACTGTCAACGTATGTTTTTTGAACTGGCGCATTGTACATTGGATGTTCCGTTGAATAAGCATTTCGGCTATTATAAAGTTTTGAATCTTGATCGCCATCTTTATAATTTCTGTTATCACTTTTTGAAAAATTTATACGAAGATAAGTTTCCCATTCGTCCACGGGTACTTGAATTAGTTCTCCAGGCAACTGTTTTGGAATCAATTTTCCCGTGGGCAGAGTATCAAAAATTATTGAATCACCGGTAACAACATTGAAAGTTCCGTCTGAATTTCGGGAATCCTTTTTGTAAACATTTCCGCGGTAGTAATTGAAATCGTTGTACTCATCTTCTACAATTGGTCTATAAACATCGGCAACCCATTCTGCCACATTTCCAGCCATATCATAAAGGCCATAATCGTTGGAGGGATATTGTTTTACTTGTGCTGTAATATCGGCATTGTCATCACTCCAACCGGCAATTCCGCCATAATCTCCATCCCCTTGTTTAAAATTTGCCAATTGGTCACCCCGTGATTTTCGGTTACCAGAACGCGTATATTTACCGTTCCACGGATATTTTTTCCTCCCTTTATGTGTATTGTATTCCCTAATACCATCAAGGCCCAGTGCAGCATATTCCCATTCGGTTTCCGTTGGCAATCTATATTCCGGAAGGAAAATACCATCTTTCCGCTGCATATATAAATCAGTATGTTTTGCACCAACGATGCTGCTATCTTTTTTAAGCTCTACCAATATAACGGAGCGTTTACCGCCGTTTAAGATTGAATCATTTCCGCCATAGGCCAATGTTGGACTTTTAATATATGTTTCAGTTGAAAAATTTTCGTCTCCATTTACGTTATATCTAGCATTTGGAGCTGTGAAATTGGCCTTTTCAAGAAACATCTCATTCACCCTGTCAGTTCTCCATTTACAAAAATTTACTGCTTGCAACCAACTTACACCAACCACTGGATATTCAGAAAATGCCGGATGGCGCAAATAATTGCTTACCATTGCTTCATTGAAACCCAAGGAATTTCGCCAAACCAATGTATCTGGTATGGCACTGGAGTATATATTTTTATAGTTATCAATATTTGGAGGGAAAACTCGCTTCATCCAATCCAGATATTCGGAATACATCAGATTGGTAACTTCAGTTTCATCCAAATAAAAGGACATAACATGCTGTTGGTTGGGTGTGTTGTTCCAATCCCCAATTGGATCATCTTGCACACGGCCCATCGTAAAAGTGCCTCCTTCAATAAAAACAAGTCCCGGCCCAGTTTCCTGCTCTTTTGCCTTTTTGTTGTAGTCTTTTGCAAAACCTCCCATACGCCCAATCATTTTCCAACCCGTTGCACGTGAGCTATTTTTATAATCAGGTTTATTGGAACATGATACCGAAAAAATCAAGAAAATAAGGATCGGTAATCGGCGCATTAATAATATGGTTTTTAGAATATCAAAAATATGATTATTCTTATTCCAAGCAAATTTATGCTGAAGGGATTTTAACTAAAACTTGTTATTGTGAGTATGTTCTTACTTTAAGATGAAGGATCCAAATATGTATGAAATAAAAAGAAATATGCCGAATTTTATTCCCTTTTCAATCAAAAAATATATAAAAAATCTTACCGAAATACCCAAAAACAAAAAAAGCCTCTCCATTTGGAAAAGCTTCTCATCGGTCTTCCCGATAGCTATCGGGATCAAACCACATCCGCCTTAGGCGGACAACACAACATTCTTGTTGCGGTCTGGACGAGACTCGAACCTTGCTTGGCGAGCCCTGTCGCTGTGGCACTTCTGCCAAATATTTTTATCTATGTTGACGATATGTGAACCAATTCTCGTGAGTTGTAGTCCAATTTGTTTCGTCTGATGCAAAAATAGTAATTCTTTTCAATTAATAACATATATCAACAATAAAAATTAAATGCATTTCTCTAAATGAACTGGCTCGTTGGCAACGAACAATAGATTATACAAATATCAACATTTAAACTCTATCAACTTACTATAGTTTGAAAATAAAAAATATAATATAGAGGAGTTTATTATCATACAATATAACCGCAATTTAAACTCGTAAAATACTTCCATCAAAAGACTACGGCATAAAGCCAACGCTTCTTCCCTCTACTTATTTATTCCGTTTCCTTTTGAGCCAAGATTTTATCTTCCGTTTGGGTATAGCTTAAATATTGTTTAATCTAAATTCAAAAGTTATGTATTTACAAAATTTACAGCAGGATGAAATCTTCCTTCCATCAGAAATGAAATCCTTAAGAACACTGACACAGATGGAATCCCGACGAGGGCTTGAAAACGTCATCATTTCAAATGGCAAAATTGTCAATGTAGTATCAAACAGCTACGGGCACATTCCAAATCAATTATTCTTCAAGAAAGCTGAAGAAATGCTATCCGATGCACAATTTAACTATCACAAAAGAACCATTAACCGAAATGATAGGTCTTTCATTACCGATTTCATCATCGATGATAAAAGCCAATTTTCAGTCAAGAACAAAGAGGATTTGATATTGCCGATGCTTCGGTTCAAGAATTCCTATGATGGAAGTGAAAAGACTTCGGGTCATTTTGGGTTTTATAGAAAAGTATGCTCCAACGGTCTGCACGTTTCACAAGCTGAAATTGAGTTTTCCATCAAGCACAGTAAGAACAATACCGACCTTATAATGCCAAGGTTGAACAATCTATTCGATAAATTTATGGACAATGAGTTCTATACCATTATCAAGAGGTTCGATAAAATGAAAGAATTCAAAATCATCGATACCAAAGAATTTGTGAAAGCAATACTTGACAAAACAAAATTGTTCAGGTATGAATGTAGCGATAAGAATAGTGCGCCTTCAAAGAAATCAAGGGAAGTTCTTGAAATATTGAACTACGAAGCCTTGTTGCTTAATGAAGAACCCAATCTCTGGTTGGGCTACAATGCGTTCAATGCAGTATTGCACCATACGTTGAAGAAAACCTTTGGCCAACAAGAACGGTTAGATAAGAAGCTTTTCGATGAAGTTTACGCAATGGCATAGCGTAAATAAAGGTTCATCCAGTACCTCAAACTGGATTTTTTGACTCAATAAACACTATAATTTCAAATATTTACCACTTTATTTACATAGTGGCAATAATTAGTTTTCAAATATTCGCCACTTTTTTGTATTTTTGGCAAAGTTTTGATATTGATATTATGCCAAAGATTGTAGAAAATAAGCTTATAGAAGCATTTAATGGACGTAGTTCGTTTAATAGGGACGAACTATTTCAGTTCTATTTGGACTTTGAACCGGAGTTGAAGGAAAGCACCTTTAGTTGGCGAATTTATGACCTAAAGAAAAAGGACATCATCAAAACTATTGGTCGTGGGTTGTATATCATATCCTATAAACCCAAGTATAGACCAGTACTGTCTGATAGCGTTCTAAAAATAGCAAGTAAAACCAATGAACGGTTTAAGGAAATCCAATATGCTATATGGGAAAACCAATGGCTCAATGAATTTACGCAGCATCAAGTATCCAATCAAATGATTGTGGTGGAAGTGGAAAAGGAATTTACAGAATCGCTCTACTATTATCTAAATGATTCATTGAAAATGGATTTTTTCTTGAATCCGGATGATAAGGAAATTGAGTTCTACATTTCCGAGAGTACTATACCCGTGGTCATAAAACGTCTCGTTACAAGAGCACCGATAAGTAAGCTAAAAGTCAAAAAAAATGCAGTTCCAGTTGCCACACTTGAAAAAATAATGGTGGACTTGTTTGCCGATGAAAACCTTTACCATTTTTACCAAGGTTCTGAACTCATAAACATCTATGAAAAAATACTTGAGCGATACAGCATTAATTTCACAAAGCTCTTTAGTTATGCGAAAAGGCGAAAGAAAGAACAGGAAATCAAGCAATTTATGAATAACCACATACCGAATATTTTAGAGAATATAATCAATGATTGAAAACAAAAGCTTCACAAAGGAATGGTTGGATATTTTCCGAGCAAAAAAAGAACATAAAGGCATTAATGTGACGATTTTGGAAAAAATGGTTCACGCATTTTCTTTATTAGAACATCTAAAGATAGAAGGACTTGATTTTGTTTTTAAAGGCGGCACATCGCTCGTACTCTTACTTGAAGAAGGCAATCGGTTTTCAATCGACATTGATATCATTTCAAGTGTAAAACGCGACCCATTGGAAAAAATTCTCGATGCGGTTGTTGCCAACTCACATTTTAAAAGCCACACTTTGAATGAACGTCGAAGTTATAAAGAAGGTGTTCCAAAGGCACATTATACTTTTGAATTTGATTCGGTTTACAACCCAAACGTTCCAGGAATTATTCTTTTGGATATTCTTTTTGACAGTCCACACTATCCAGAGCTTATAGAATCTTCTGTTGAGATTTCGTGGCTATCGGTTGATGACCCTATAATATCAATTACCACACCTTCGGTAAATTCCATCTGTGGCGATAAACTTACTGCTTTTGCACCAGAGACAATCGGTATTCCATATTATAAGGGCGACCAGTTATTTACAATGGAAATTTGTAAGCAGTTATTCGATTTAGGGAAGTTGTTTGAAAACATTACAGATATGTCTATTGTTAAGGCAAGTTTTTCCGCTTTCGCGAAAGCGGAACTATCCTATCGCAGTTCCGATAAAGATTTCGGCAAAAGAAACCTCAAAGAATCAGATGTTCTTTGGGATGCCATAGAAACCTGTGCCATCATCGCTAAAAGGGAACGCAACCCAACCAAGGAAACAAAAAAGAAGTTTGAGGAATTAAACCGTGGCATACGCAGTTTTGGAAGTGCGTTTTTGATGACAGGAAATTTCAGGATAGAGGAAGCTCTTGCTGCTTCGGCCAGAGTAGCTTATTTGAATGCACTTTTATTGCAACCCGAAATTACTGAAATTAAATATTATGAAGGACAAGATATAAGCGAACTTAACATTGAAAAAGTAGAGTGGGCATTTTTGAATAAACTGAAGCGACAGCCAGATAAAAGCATTTTTTATTATTGGTATAAGGCTACAGAGTTTTTACCAGAATAATATTGAATATGAAAGATAATAAGATAAAATACTTTACCCCAACCTTAAATCGAATTGAAAGCTTTACAAAAGTGCAGACCTTTACGATTAATGCGCCCGACCATCATTTAGATAAGTGTTCCGTTGAACTTAAAAAATCAGAAGGACAATTCACCTTTGAAACAATTTCACCAATTCTAAAGGGAATTCAGAACCACAAAGAGATTCAGTTTGAAAGAGCCACTGAAATTAAGCTAATCAATGATGACAAAACGCTTTATTTAAAAGGCGCAAACTACTTCGTAAACAAAATTAATTATATAGAACATCATTCTAAACGTTCTAGAGGAACGATAAATGCGTTGAGTTCTTCTGCTCAATCATTCAATTCTAAACCAGGTTTTCTACGATGTGTCTTACCTCTTGGAACAGAAAATAAATTGGATTTAAAGGATTTTCAAAAAACGTTATTTCGAGTAGGAACCGCAACGTCACTACTATTTGCCTGTAATGTTAATGAGCATAATTTTGAACTTATCAATTGTAAAAAGGATGACTTTCATTATTTCATAATGGACTGTTTAGAACCAATAGCGAAAAAAGAATTTCAAAAGAAATGCTACAATATCATTTTGACCATTGGATTGTTAAAAGGCGATTTAATCCACAAAGAAAATTACATATTAAGCTACAAGGACCATACGCTTAAAGAACCAGAACATATAGAATATATGTCAATGCGCTCTTCTGTGTTTTCCAATCAGCCATTAATAACCACGAACCCTTATTCCGTTAGAATTTTTGATGAGGATTTTGAGAGGGATGAAAATGGGATGATTTCCGATGCACAAAGAAAGAAATTATATGATGGAATAGTTGATGTCTCAGGCGAAGTGTTTTCTAAGCTCGCTACACTATTCTGTAACCACGAGAAATTACAAAGAGCAACATTACTCTATATTTTGGGGCATTCTGCTACATTGGAAATTAGAATACCTAATTACTATGTTGCACTCGAAGCAATTACCAGCTATTTGGCTAAGACTGTTGATGAAAAGCCTAAAAGATTAAACCCTATAAAGGATAAGAACATAGCAAGTGAATTGATAGCTGAAATCAAAACGCTGATATTGAAAACTAAAAAGAACCAAGAATTAGATAATGATGAAATGAATATAGATATTCTTATGAAGAACATCGACAGACTTAACAGTCCACCAAATGCTGATAAATTGGCAAAATCTTTCGAGATAATTGGCTACACTCTGACTGATGAACAATTCAAGATAATTAAGGATAGAAATAGCTATTTACACGGCAGCTTTATAAAAACAAAAGAAGAAGATGGAAGATTTAGAGATGCACTTCATATTAGTTTACGGCTACATTTTTTAATTGGCTTACTACTTCTTAAAAATGTAGGATATAATGGTAAAATTATCAATTATGCAAAATTATGGTCTCACATTACGGGAAAGAATATCGAGGAAGAGGTTTTAGTACGCATTTAAAATTAAGAACATAAATACATCAATATGAAATTTAAATTAGGTGTTACTTTTGAGGCCTGCTTTCCAAAAGAAGAACGCAAAACGCTCTCTGATTACCTCTCTGGAATAGAGCGAGAAGATTTACTTAAAATGGGTTCTTATTTTCTTGGTTTTAACAATGAGAAATCCCAATACAGCGATGTTACAGCTTTTCTCAATATGTTTTTTTCAGCTGATAACAAGGATTTCGCAACCGATGTATATAAAAATCTAAAAACTTTTGTTTCCCAAGCCGGCTATGGGATAGAACAATATGAAATACCATATGTAGGAAGTAGTCTGCTTCTATTTGAATTTATTTTTGATAATATTTCTGAAGAACAACAAACTACAAAAAGTAATTTGGAAATAGAGCAAGACGTTTTCAGGGCTTACGTGCATCTCAATCAAGTTGCATTTACGGATAGGGGAATTGCAGAGAAAAAATCAGATGAAGAATCAGGTATAGTTTACACACCTGCGCAAGTGTTGCTTAAAACTCATTTCCATAATAACGAACTAATTAACTACAGGGTTGATAAACTTTTCACTTGTCAATTTTTGAGGGCAGTCTCATATTTTGAATTTTTATCACAAATAGATATGTGTCAACCGCTATTGAAAGCATTTTATAAGTACTATGGTGTTAAGGATTATAATGAATATCTGCGACGTTTATTGGGTATTACTTATCCTGTACTTATGAAAGACAAGGAAAGTCATACTGAAATTCATCTCGATAATCTTGACAATGAAGATTTTATCGACAAACATATTTTGTCTTCAAATGAAGTTGCTTCTGAACTTGACTTCTTGACGTTGAGAAGCAAACCACTCTATAAATTCGAGAAAGGCAAGTATAGAATTATTTCACCACTCTTTACTATAGAAATGATTTACAACGGATTGTATTTTAGGTTAAAGGCTATCAACGAAAAACTCTCTGAAGATGAAAAAGTTAGTGGGCTTTATGGCTTGAAAACCTATGAGTATAGTGAACAATATGCGCTGGACACACTACTACAAGAAATTTACGGTAAGCGTTATTATCAGAAATCTGGTAAAGAACTGGATGAAATTATGCAAGGTGCACCTGATTACTACGTGCGTAATGGAAAACATACTATAATTTTCGAATCCAAGGACATCCTTATTTCAAAAGAATCTAAGCAAAGTACAGATTTTAGGGTGTTAAGGGATGAATTGAAGCTGAAGCTATATGAAAATGAAAAAGGTAAGTCAAAAGCCGTAAAACAATTAGTTGAAAACATAAGAAAATTGCTTAATGGCGAAGCGGATTACGATAAAATCTTTCCAGTTAAAAAAGGCATTATCTTCCCAGTTGTGGTCGTTCACTATCGTATGTTTAATGCAGCTGGTCTTAATAACATTGTTAATGGATGGTTCAGAAATGAACTTGAACAACTTAAAGAAAAAGGGCTTGATATTTCAAAGGTTCAAGATTTAATACTTATAGATATTGATACTTTAATATTCAATAAAGAAGCATTGCAATCCCGAAAACTACAATTATGGGATGTTCTGATGGAATATCAAGAAACTTATTTGAGATTCGATATATCAAAAGCAAGACCTCGCCCACGTAGTGAAGAAGAAGGTATTGAGATGCTTAAATCTTCTTTTCATCCATTCTCGTTCTTTTTGGACATTAAGGTTGAAAAGATGAAATTTGATAGAACACCGAAAGAACTATTAGAAAAGGCTGCCCCACTTTTCCCAGAATAGAATCAAAATTCAAACCCAACTCAGCCCATTCCCCTACATTTCGCAAAAAGCTACATTTCGGGCAAAGCGCTTCATTAAAAAAAGTCTTGGACACAACTTCAAACCTTCCGAATTTCATTTCACTTGCCCACTCATTCCCGAGAAAATCGGGAAGTGGTCAAACTCCATTTCAGCCTACATCTTTAAAGTTAAGTCCGCTTGACGTCCTACTTCAAAAGGATATACAGTTTTCATAATCCGTTCAGCCCATTCCCCTACATTCCGCAGAAAAAGCTACATTTCGGAAAAAGAGCTTCTCTGGACAGGTCTTGGACACAATCCCCAATTTCAGCTTTCCATTTCGTTAACCCTTCCCGCTATGCTGGAAAGGAACACTACATTCCCTTGCCAAAATCGCGAATCAAGTCCGTTTAAAAAAGAAAGTTAATTATCATACAATATACACGCAAGGTAAACTCGTAAAATACTTTCATCAAAAGACTACGGCATAAAGCCATTTCTTATTCCCTCGCTTATTTATTCCGTTTCCTTTTGAGCCAAGATTTTAGCTTCCGTTTGGTTTCTACTCAAATATTGTTTAACCAAAAATTTTAACATTATGAAAAATACAGCTGTAAAATCCGACATTTCATTGCAAGAAGCAGAAGAACATTATCAATTAAGTAGTGAAAATTACACCATTGAAAGTGCGGAGAGTCATTTAGCTTACTACAGAGAAAAGCATCCCCTTTACTATCAAGTACTATTAAATAATGTTTAATCTGAAAATCACGAAGAACTTTTTGTAGAGTGAGCAATATACGTTGTGAGAAGTTGCTTCTTACACTAATCTAATGAAAAAGCTCATGAGATTTACAACATTATGTCCTATTGTTGGTAAAATTAAATTCCCAGAAAACTTTCTCAAAATTCCCAAACTCAAGGATGTAATTAATGTAATGTAAGCTATCGTTATATAATCAACTTTAATTTCCATCGTTTCTGTCAATGCTACTCCGTGAACCATTGCAAAAGCGAACGTAACTATTATAAAACCCCAGCCAAAAAACACTCCTCTAATTTCTTTGGACGGAACAAATGCCTTGCTTAAAATCCACAATAGTATTCCACGAAAAACAATTTCTTCTGTAAGACCTGGCAGTGTGGCTTGAAACAAAAATTGGTTTAAATCAAATTCACCTCCTTTTGGAAATATTATCATTTTAAATATGAAATCAAATATGAGAAATCCGAGAAATATATAAATTCCGAATCTTAATGTTTTCATATTAAACTTGAATGTAAAACCTATTTCCTCTCTTGTCTTTTTCGAATGACATAAAATGAAAATTATCGCAATTGCAAAACTTACAATCATACCAGTATAATTTCCCATAAAGTTCAGTTCCGGATATTTAAATCCCAAAAATCTCACATAAGAATCAAACAGAAAATATGCACCAAAAAGTAAAAGATATTTTGGGTTGGTCTTTTTTGAAAAGATTTGAGCTAAAATTAATAATGGAAGAATTATTCCGAAATGCAATAATGGTGTCAATAATGACATAGGTTTAACTTGTTTTTGCGTTATATAATTATGACGATTTGGCGTTTGATTTGTTACAATTGCGGATTCTTTTTAAATTGCAACTACTCACAAAAGTAATATTAACCTTTTATCAAATTCAAACTTCATAACCCGTTCAGCACATTCCCCTACATTCCGCGAAAAGCTACATTTCGGGAAAAGAGCTTCCCTGTAAAGGTCTTGGACAAAACTCCAAAGATTCCGATTTCCATTACGTTAATCCTGAAAAAAAATCGGGAAACACTTCATTCCCAATCTCCATCTTTGAAGTTCAGTCCGCTTTAAACCCTACTGCATAAAGGCAATCCATTTTCATAACCCATTCAGCACATTCCCCTGCATTTCGCGAAAAGCTACATTGCGGGAAAAGAGCTTCTCTAAATAGGTCTTGGACACCATCCCCAATTTCTACTTTCCATTCCGCTAACCCAATCCGCTGCGCTGGAACGGGACGCTTCATTCCCAATCCGAAATCGTGAACGGAGTCCGCCAAATCGGAATTCCATTTAATCATTTGGTGCCACTTCCTATGTTTTCATACTTCACAAAAGTCTTTAGAAATACTTCCGCACCCTCACTGTCCTAACCTTTTTTTGCCAGCAAAATACCAACATTTTGAACTTGAACAGACTGCATAAACCGTTGCGCTGCGCTTCACTTTTTATAAGTCCTTATCAATTCAAAATATTGAAACTGTATCAGCAACAAAAAAAGGTAACAGCGAGGGCGCTATGGGAAGTAAATCTAAAATAAAACTTATGAAATCTTACAAAAACATACAAAAGGAAGCGACACCAAAAAAAACAAAAAAGGAAAACGCTCAAGATATAATAAGTAAATCACTTCAAAAAAATATAAACGCAAACTGTCTGAATGGTTCAGATAGCATTTTAATTAATCTTTAAATATTTTATTATGAGTACTTTAAAAAATCACGTACAGTTAATCGGAAACGTTGGACAAGAGCCAACAATCACGAACCTTGAAAGCGGAAAAAAAGTAGCCCGTTTTTCAATCGCAACAAACGAGTATTACAAGGATGCCAAAGGCGAAAAGCAAACCGAAACTAATTGGCATACCGTTGTAGCTTGGGGCAAGACTGCCGAAATTATTGAAAAATATGTTGATAAAGGCAAGGAAGTAGGTGTTACGGGAAAACTGAAATCCCGAAGCTACGAGGATAAAGAGGGTATCAAGCGATATGTTACCGAAATCGAAGCAAATGAAATCCTTTTGCTTGGAAGCAAAAATGATAAGTAATCATTGAAATTTTAGAGGGCGTACCTCTCAAACGTTGCGCCCTTTTTTATTAAAAACCTTTAAAACTTCTATTATGAAAACTATTAAAAATCACGTTCAGTTAATTGGAAACATTGGGCAAGACCCGCAAATTACAAATCTTGAAAATGGAAAAATTGTGGCGCAGTTCTCAATGGCAACAAATGAAAACTACAAGAATGCAAAAGGCGAAAAACAATCTGAAACCCATTGGCACAGTGTTGTGGCTTGGGGAAAATTGGCTTTAATCGTTGAGAAATACGCAATAGCGGGAAAACAAATTGCCATTGCGGGCAAATTGGCGCAACGCTCTTATGAAACCAAGGAAGGCGAAAAAAGATACTATACCGAAGTTGTAGCAAGGGAAATCCTTTTGCTTGGGTCTAAAAATGATAAGTAAACATAAAAATCAAAGAGGGCACAGATACCAGTTTTCAATTAGTTCGTGCCCTCTTTTAATTATTCACTTAAAATAAATGAACAATGAAAGCACAAGTTAACGAAATAAAAGAAGGATTGCAACATTTTCACGGTACGGAAATGTTCTATCAAATCCCATTATTAAGAACACGTTTTACAGACGGACTAAAATATCTTGCTAATGTAGCAGATTGTTTTTGGCTCATTACGGACACTTCCGTAATTGCAAAAAGTCTGATGAACCGAAGCGAGTTTATAACCATAGACTTTAAAAGATTGTCCGAGGAAAAACAAGATTTTACAGGATACGAAGCTGAAATTATTTATACAGATGGCAACGATAATATTTTGGAAAAACACGGTTATCGGGCAACCGATTTTCCACTCGATGAACTGCGGTTATTTTTTGTAAATAATACGCTGATGTTACCAAGCGAATACTAAAATTTAAAGCTATGGTTTATCTAAATTTTACAGACTTGAGCGAAGAGGCTCAAAACCGACTTTTGGAAGATTCCAAAAAAGATGTGGAACGAAAATTTGGCGATGATATTCGCAAATACGTAAGAGAAAATTACACCTGTTTTGAAACGATGATTGAGGAAGAAGCGTTACGAAATTTATATTCCTATACGTTTGTATTTAACATCTAATTTTCTAAACTTTATAGTCAAGCACCTCTAAATTTTTGGAGGTGTTTTTGTATGCAATTAATTTCAAGTCGATAAAAAAGCGTATCTTTATTTCGCTGAAATTCGGCACACATAAATTCATATAGTTATCCCATTTTTAACTTTCGCTGATAGCTATATCCATCTAAATTTACATATAGGAATTTTCGGATTCCTAAAAGGCAATTGGCTTTTTAGCCAGATTGTATGAAATTTTTGTCACGCTTTGGCGTGACGAAAAGGAATAGCAAGAGGGTAACGGGCAGAGCCGCGTTACATATTCCTTTTAGCGTATAACCAATTGATTTTCAACAACTTGAAAATTAATGGATTATATATATTTCTTCGATTTGCGTCAAATGCCCTTGAACAACCTGTAAACAGGGATGGATTTACGTCAAATGCACAAAAAAAGCGAAAGAAAATGGATTCATTCATCACCATCAGGTTCAAAAGGAAAACTGCCAAACGTTTTCAGGAATTTTCAAAAAAGCACTTCAAGACGCATACGGAAACGATGGAAGCCATTCTTGATTTTTTCTTCTACAATGAGATATCTCCAAAAGAAAAATTAGGTCCGACAGGACGAACCATCGAAGCCAAGTTACTGAAAAGAATCAATGCAGTAATCGCTATAATGAGGGATGTTGAAAAGACCCAAACCAAGCCTACAGTTGCAATGATTCAATCCCTTTTTGAGACAGAACAGCCAAGCAAAAAACCTTTGATAGTGGAAAAGAAATATGCCGAAGAAAAAAAGGAAGTACGCTTTCGCGAAAAGCAAAATCTTAATAACGACCTCTAAAATTTTAAGCTATGTACATAACAATAACACCTCAAAAAATGGGAAGCAATTATTCTAAAAGTTCGGCTGATTTTGTGGGTTATCTGGAGAAGGAAAACCAAGGACTGGAACAGCAGGACCTGCCTGCCGGACAGGCAGGTATGGAACATTTTTTTAACCAATACGGCGACGAGATTTCAGCAGAGGAAGTGGTCAAGGAAATTGATGGCAATACGGCAAAACTTGAAAAACACGAACCACGGTTTTATTCCATTACCGTAAGCCCATCTAAATACGAACTGAAACGGTTGCAGAACCATAGTGAGGATTTGCAAAAATACACCCGTGAGCTAATGAAGGATTATGTGGCTTCATTTAATCGCGAAATCAATGGGCGACCCATTACAATCGATGATATAAAATACTATGCTAAAATTGAACACCAAAGAGCCTTTAAAGGAACGGACTTTCAGATAAAAGAAAACCAACCGTATGCCACAAAAATACTTCAACTAAAAACTGAAATCCGAAATGTGCAAGATGGACGAGCAGAAGGGAATGTGAAAAAATTGGAAAAAGAAATAGGGAAACTCGAAAGAGAAGCCCCACACCAACAGAACGGAAAACGAATCGTACAAGGAATGCCAAAAGCAGGAAACCAAAGTCATATCCATATAATTGTGAGCCGTAAGGATGCTTCCAATAAATTCAGCTTGTCCCCAGGAAGTAAATACAAAGCTTCCGATGTTGAATTAAATGGTAAAACGGTAAAACGAGGATTTGACAGAGATGGATTTTTTACAAAAGCAGAAAAGACTTTCGATAGGACATTTGACTATCAAAGAAACTTCGCTGAAACCTATAAGGCACGGAAGGATTTCATCAAGAATCCAAAAATCTATTTTGCTTCACTAATGAAACTGCCCACCAACGAAAAAGCATTGGCGTTCAAAATAATGGGAAAAAGTGGCATACCGATGATGCCGAGTATTCCTGTTACACAGGCACAATTGGCTATGAAAATTTTTAATAGGCTACGGCGCGGTGCGGAAGTGGCCATAAAATCAAGTTCCATAGGAATTTAAATTAAAATTATGCAAATGGACAATCTCGTAACGGTACTTTTTATTATTGGTTTGGCCAGTAGTGTTTTCTATGGAATATTTCGGGTTAGCAGATATGCATTTATCGTCAATTTTCTATTGATTGGCGCTCTTGTGTATTATTTAAATGAACAATTACCATTGGTTCAAATAGCAATTTATTTGGTTTGTCCTCTGATATTAATTAATATAGGAATGTATGTTTTCTTGCATAAGACGGACAAGCCTAAAAATGGAAATGCCAAATATCAGGTAAACTTTGCCACTACAAAAGGCAACTTTAAACTGGACAACATCAAACGTGGTGCATCCATCATCGGTTCTGCCGGAAGTGGAAAGACCGAGAGTGTTGTGTACGGATTTCTGAAACACTTCCAAAAAGAAGGTTTTTGCGGCATCATCCACGATTACAAAGATTTTGAATTGACCGAAATGGCTTATCCACTTTTTAAAGATGGTAATATTCCATTTAAGGTCATTTCCTTTGATAAAATCATTCATAGGGTAAATCCTATTGCGCCACGGTATTTAGAGAACGAGGAAAGCGTAAACGAGGTTTCAAGGGTTTTAATTGAAAACCTTTTGGAACAAAGGGAATCAGGAACAACTGGAACTACAAAATTCTTCAACGATGCTGCGGAAGGCTTGATTGGTGGATTGATTTGGAAATTAAAAACTACCTATCCACAATTTTGCACATTACCTCATTTAATTGCCATATATCAATATCTGGACACGGATAGCCTAATCCAGTTCTTGGAAAGTAATATCACATCGAGGGCAATGGCAGATGCTTTTATAAGCGGTAAGGATTCTGAAAGACAAACAGCAGGTGTTAAAAGTACTTTGGCCAATGCGCTAAAACGCATTAGCACCCAACGGATTTTTATGGCGTTGTCTGCGGACGAAGTACCGTTGAATATCAATAGCGAAGAAAATCCAGCAATCATTTCCGTTGTGAATAATCCAAAATTCGAAACATCTTATTCGCCTGTAATAGCTACCATCATTCATACGATTACAAAGCAAATGAGCATTCGGAATTCTAAACCTTCCTTTTTGATGATGGAAGAAGCACCTACAATTCGTCTTTTGAATATGCACCGCATTCCTGCAACGTTGAGGAGTTATAATATTTCAACAATATATGTGATGCAGGACAAGATTCAAAATGATATGATGTATGGAGATAAGGCAAGTAAGGCAATATTGAGCAACCTTTCTTATCAATTTTTCGGAAAGGTTAACGATCCAGACACCGCAAAATATTATGAACGCTTTTTTGAGATTGTCAAAGACCCGACAAAAAGCATAAGCCGTGGTCACAATCTGGATTTTGATACAAGAATTACGACAGGAGAAAAGGAAATTCCTAAAATCAGGGCAGATGTTTTCTTTCGATTGAAGCAAGGAGAGTTTATCACATATGCGGATGGTAAGGATAAAAGGGTACAATTTAAGCAGCAGAAAATACTAAGGGAACTACCAACAGACAATAAGGAATTTTCGAACGAGGATATAGAAGTCAATTTTGAACGAATTTATGAAGAAGCGCGGTCAATTTTTAATTAGAGTTGGCTTTCACCGAAATTATTTTGGTATGAACCATTTATAACATAGGGATAATATTATCTTTATTGCCAACACATTTTGTTAGTAGTATGTTAATCAACAAAATCGAATGCAATAAACAGTTTAAGCCAAAATGAATGAAATTCCAACAATAAACCGTGACGAAATACTAAATAATGCCATTACAGAATCTGAATTATCAGACTTGAAACAACACGCTGACAAGATGATAAGAGGTTTTGAGAATTTCAACAATCATTCGTCTAATAGAGCAGTTTGGGAATTAGTTCAAAATGCTTGTGATTTGACTACGAACTGTGAAGTTGTTTTGGACTATAGAAATAACGGTTTTTCATTTACTCACAACGGAAAACCATTTACCACAAAATCTTTTATCTCTTTGATAAAACAAGTAAGCGGAAAATACGGAGATGAATCGGAAGTTCCAGAGGTTGGAAAATACGGTACAGGCTTTTTGACCACACATACCTTTGGGCGTAAATTTCGTATAAATTCAATTCTTGAAGCCAATAATACCTTTTTCGAGATTAAAGACTTTTTAATAGACCGTAGCCCTAAAGAATGGAAAGAATTAAGTAAAAATATCAGAACGCAAAAAGAAAGTGTTTATCAACTTATAAAAGAGGGTGCAATTCTTTCCAATCCCGAAATAAAAACAACATTCTCATTTTTGCCTGAAAGCGACCAAGAATTAAAGTACATAGCTGAATCAAGTAAAGATTTAGAAGACTACATTCCTATTGTTTTGACAATTAACGACCGACTCAAAAAAGTAAAAGTCATATTAAATGATACCGAAACTTCCTTTGAACGAATTACAAAAGAAAAAGTTGAAAATGACAAAGGAATAGAATTATACAAAACAACGGTTTCAAAAAATGGCACACTCGATTTTTTTTATTCGATTATTGAAACTAACGACCAAATTGAAATTATTCTTCCTATAAATGAAAACCTTGAATTGTTTCAATTTTCTGATAGAGTTGCGAGGCTGTTTTTATATTACCCACTAATTGGTTCAGAAGATTTCGGCTTAAACTTTGTCATCAACTGTAATCAATTTCTACCAACCGAAGCAAGAGATGGGATTCATTTGAAAAGCAACAAAGACCAAGTAAAGGAACAAGAAGGAGAAAACCAAAAAGTAATAGAAAAGACTTCACAACTTATATTTGACTTTCTAAAAAGTAATGTATTAAACGTATCTAATCCATTATTATATGCTCAAATAAATTTCAAAAGAAACACAGAAAATAATTTATTGAACGAATATTTTGAAGGACTACAAAGCAAATGGTTAGAAGAATATAAATTATTGCCCATTGTAGAAACTGATGAAGGTTTTAAGCCAGTTAATGAAGTTTATTTTCTTGACGAAGAACTATTAAATAATACAGAGTGTTTTGATGATATTTATACATTGGTTTCCCTCTTTTATAATAACATTCCCACGAAACGGGAAAATTATTTTATGGAGTAAATTTGCCAACGAATGGACTAATGGATATAGTGAATTTATTGAACATCAAGATTTGGTAGAGAACATATCAAAAGAGAATTTAACCAAGTTCGATAAAAATTGCTTAATCAATTACTACAAAAATTTAATTGCTGAAGGAAAAATAAATCTATTTTTCGGAACAAACACTATTACCAAATTTAGACGGCAAATTCTGTTTGCTGTCTTCGCTTCTTACACCTCAAAATTTAAACGACCCGCTTATCGATATAGGAAACTCTTTAATTCCTAACTCTATTGAACGGTTAATTCACAAGGATTTTGGTTTCGATTTTCACTTTGAAAAATTCAACAGAAAAGATTTTTCTAATAGCGTGAAAACTAAATTAGATGAAATTCAAGCTTCAACTTGCATCTATTTCCCTGAAATATTCAATACTGACAATTACATCACTCATTCTTTTGAGGAAACGCAGAAACTTGAAAATAATGTCTTTGAGAACTTATTAAAATATTGCAAGCTAAACAGCAATGTAAATTCACAAAGCAAGCCTTCTGCATTAGTCAAAATAATTAGCAAGTATTACTCTTTAGACGATAGTCTAATTCAATTATTTAAGATTGAAAAACAAGAAGAAAATTTGGATATTCGTTCTGCAAGAAAAATATTGGTTCAAATTTTCTTCAATTTACTACAACACCACAACGAAGAATGGGTAAAATCAAATATTGATTTATTTCTTGAAATAGCAAACAGCTATGAAGATAGTTTTAAAGAAGTATATTCAACTTCAAAAATTTATCCTAACCAGTTAAATCAACTAAAAAGCAATAGTGAATTAAAAAGAGACATTGAAATATTGCCGGAAATTAAAGACCTCTACAACAAAGTAACAAACAACGAAATTAGAGAAGATTTAGTTTACAAAGAATTTAATGAATTTGTTGACGAAGATAGATTTATAAATAGCAAATATTTAACTAATCATATTGAAGATATTTTCTTTAACACAGATATTCACAATATAAACGAACATCCATTTAAAGATGAGATATTGAAAATTATATCCTCATTGCGTGAAAAAAAATACGCAGAACTATTTCCTCGACTTGACGATAAAAAAGCTAATTTAATGTTAGAGGTAGTTACAAATGAAAACACGAAAGACGAAATTTTCTCTATTGTAACCTTAAAAGAGTCTGATTTAAAGAAGCTTGGTAAACTTGTTCAAGAAGACAATTTTTCAGCAATTTTAAACGCTGCGACTGTACTACTTCAACAACAAAAAGAAAATGAAGCCGATTTTCATCACAAACACGAAATCGGGACATACATTGAAAGCCTAATTAGACAAAAGCTATCTACTGAATTACAAGACAGAGTTTCGTTTGGCGAAAAAAAATCTATTGAGACGTCAAACATACAAGGTGGACAAGATATTGTTGTATTACTTGATGAAAATCCTATTTATTTCATAGAAGTTAAATCAAGATGGAATTCACAGAATTCCGTTTCTATGAGCAAACTACAGCTTCAACGTGCTGTTGAAGAAACGGAGCATTACGCCCTGTGTGCTGTGGATATTACACGCTACACAGGCACAAATGACAGGTACAAACTTTCGACAGATGAAATTTTACCACTTACAAAGATTGTGACCAATATTGGAGATACTATTAGACCATTGATTGAAGACAACTTGGAAGCAGAAAAAAAACAAAGCGAGTCAATTCATTTAATTGACTATAGAGGAATAATTCCACAGGAAATTATTCAGAGTGGAAATGATTTTGACACATTTGTTGAATTACTTTTAAAGACTATTTTAAAAATTTCGAGCATAGAAAAGGTATGACAATAAGAACAACACCTGCTACAAAAACAAAATCGAAAAGTCAAAAAAAGTTTAAATGCTGATTTGGAAGCAAATTTTAAACGAGTTTGTGAGGAAGCGCAGTCCATATTTAATTGAAGTAGAATAAAATATTATTCAATATTTATGATTGAAATATCCTTGCCAAATTTTTCTTTCAATTGAACTTCGGTTATTTTTTCTGGAAATGCCATAGCCAATAAGTGTTTAGGTCTCGACATAGCCACGTAGATTATTCGTTTCTTTTCCTTAATAAAATTCTCATTATCTGGTTCTAAATCTCTAAAATTAATATTACTTGCGTGATTTCTTTCGTCAAAAAATATGAGAATTGCATCCAAAGTTTTTCCTTTTACCTGATGAACGGTGGTAAGCGAGGTAGTCTTTTCTATATCCACCCGATTGAAATGGTCTGAAACGGGTTCGGTACGTGTAGATTTTAAAAAGAATTTTGAGGTTTGTTTCAATCTAAGGTTTATATCAAAATCGAGTTTTAATGCTTTCTTTACGTAAGCAGGACACAAATTTGACCATTCCTCTACAGTATGTGACAGCTCTGGCAGTCCTTCTATAAATTTTATAATATGTGCATTAAATAAAAAATCGGTTTTTAGTTTAGCTCGTAAATGACCAAACTCTGAAAAAGCGAGTCCTTGGTTTTCTAAAGTTATTACGATGTTTCTTGCTATGTTGATGGCATCTTTCAAATTCTTGTCATCATATTCTATTTTTGCCGTGATTAGGTCGTAAGCCAGTTGATTGTGCCAAGGTTTTTGTTGTGCATCCCTACCAAGCATTTTATTTCTTACGCTATTTCCCCTTACAACAACCTTCAATTTCTGATAACCTTTACCATTGCAGTACAACTCGAAATTGTTGATTATTTCCCCTCTATCATTTGCTTTATAACGATAAATCATCAGAGATTCATTTAGGTCTGTTTTACAGGCACTTTTGATAGTGCGTTCTGCAACAGGCCTTAATAATGAAAAGCAATCTATAATACGCTGTGGCGACCTTCTGTTATTAGATAAATCCAAACCTTGATAGTCTGCGTGGTTATACTTATCCAGAAACAATTGAGGGTTGGCATCCCTGAATTCATATAAGCTTTGATATGGGTCGCCAATGAATTCAATATTTCTTAAACCCTGTTTATTCAATTCTTCGAAAATTTGATGTTGCATAAGCGAATTATCCTGTGCTTCATCAACAATAATGTGAGGAAACCTTTTGATCAACCATTTACTTATTCTTGGATTTTTTTTGAGAAGTCTTAAAGCAATATAGGCAGAATCATTAGTTGTTATAAGACCTTTTTCGAATTGCCATTTCTTAATATATTCGCAATACTTATTAAAAATGGCTATATCAACTTTGTCAACTGATGGAGCGTTGCCGTTTACGGAATAACTTCCATCTGGTTCTAATCTTATTTCTGATGGTAAGTATTGATAATAAATACTTCTGTTGGTTTTTGCCTTAAAAAAATTCATAGGGTTCTTTAGACCATCGACCAACTGGCCTTTGCTGTTCTTGTATTTGGTCCTCCAAAATGAATCTAAACGTTTGTTGTTTTCCAGAATTTGTGGTCTTGCAAAATTTCTTTCCAAGAGATAGTAAAAGGGTAACGTAATGTAAGTGTTGATAAAACTATCGATAGTACTTACCTGATGCGGATAATTTAAGGATTGACCATTAAGTTCATTGTATGTTAGATTGATTTCATCCTTGGCAGCATTAGTAAACGAAAGACAAGCAATTCCGGAATGATTGCCATAAGTACTTTTATATTCTTTTTCAAGGTTGGTTATCTTTTGTGCAATCGCAGTTGTCTTTCCGCCACCAGGACAGGCATTTAAGACGACTCTGCCCTTTGCATCTAAATAATTTTGTAATTCTTCTGTAATATCTAATTTCATTCCGTTCCCTTCAAATGTTTTAGACTTTTAAGAATGTATTTTGGGATTACAAATTCCTTTCGGGCACGTTTTACATTTTTGAGAATGTAGAGGGAAAAGTTTTGTGAAAAAGCACCTTTTGAGGGGAATGATTTCCAGAGTAGAATTGCTGCTTTTCTTTGTTGGTCATCAGTTAGTTCTTCGGAAACCACAGTATCAATATAATTTAAAATTGCCTCTGCTTTTTCAGGTCTTTTATTTTTAATGTATTTAAAGAGGAAATTATTTTCGACACCTTCTTTTGTTTTGGGAATATTAGCAAGTGCTAATTCATATTCGAGTGTCTTTTCGGCAAAGAAAATTTTTATAGTTTCTTTTTCATTGATGGCTGAAGTGATGTTTGGAATTCTGGATGAGACTTCCGCATCTTGAATAGCAGCATCCAGTTCATTAAGTTTTTTATAATCCTCAACAAGAAGGTTATCAAATGAAAATTCTTTTCTCTTTGAGGCAGGAAACTTATCGTTGTCCGTTAAAATTGAAACAGGCTTATCAATTGATTTGTCTGGTTGATTTGAATTAAATAAGTGGATAAATGGATAAAAACTTGTGCCACCAATATTAACAAGTTCAATTCTGTAATCTTCTAACCGGTATTTATTAACTGCTGTAAAAGCTGAAATTAAAAGTTCTTCCGAAATGCCCTCTACGAAAAGAACAGATTTGGCAAATAACAATTGGGATTTGGTAACATCGATATACCTTTCCAATTGATTTTTTCTAAATCTAAAATTTGCATCCGCCAATTTTTTAGCTTTGACAGTATCTTCAATAATTTCTTCCACAACCCTATTTTGAAATTGCTTGTTTAATCGAAATGCCTTGCCATCTAATAAGATTAAGTTTTTTAAAGGCACTTTTGATGTTAATGTGGGCGAATGGGTAGTTATAAATAATTGGCTATTTTTAGAAGTACTGGAATCTCGTAAAAAACTATACAAACTTAATTGAAGCTGTGGATGAAGGTGTGCTTCTGGTTCTTCAATAAGCAAAGCAAAATGAGGAATTTTAGTTTCTTCAATTTGGTCCTTTATGTCCCCAAGTACGGTAGCAATATAAATAAGGTTATTTTGGCCTAAACTATTTTGCCAAAGTGAAAACCCATCCCCTGCCAAACTATCCCGATTATGAGGTAAAAAAGGTTTGATGGCGTTTACGATATATTCGGTTTTGGATTGCTCGATTTGAAGTCCTATCTGATTATCTTTAAATCGCTGATAGATTCCAGAAAGATTATCATTTACTCCATCACGAGTTTCGGAAACTTCAGATTGCGCCAAAAGCTCATCATTAGCTTTTCTCATTATACCTTCGATAACGTCTTCAGATTCATTTTTTTCAACTCTTCTTTTTATAACACGACCTAATACATTACCTCGATTGGTCAATAAATCGCGCGTGCTATCTCGCAAACCACTTAAATAATAATGTTGAAAAATAGAAAATGTGTTGAAGTCTGCTTTTTGACCTTCCACATTACCAGTAAAAAAAGAGGAAATGGGATATTTGCCACCTTTGTCCTCATAAGTTAAGGTAACCTTTGCATATTCATTAGTATCGTCCTCTGGATCTATAACCATATACTCATACAATGCACCTTTTTGAGAGGCGGACAAGCCTCTAAAACAAAAAGCGATAGTAATCTTCTCTTCCTTTTTTATAGTAAGTTTGCCTTCAGCATCTTTCTCTACACTTTCGTGAAAATCAGCGAATCCAACAGAAATATCTCGGATAGGTTCGCCCATATTATAAAGTAATCTTATAGCATCAATTACTGCTGATTTGTTACTTCCGTTTTCTCCGATTAGTATATTAATACTTCGATTGAAATTGAGTT
This sequence comes from uncultured Flavobacteriaceae bacterium, assembly GCA_963716065.1. Lineage (GTDB taxonomy): Bacteria > Bacteroidota > Bacteroidia > Flavobacteriales > Flavobacteriaceae > Aequorivita. The sequence goes on along the minus strand of OY970287.1, from coordinate 2,318,192 downwards.
TCATTTCTTTGATTCCACGGAAATTTTGGATGAAAAGGTTGGATAAATACATATATAAATTAATGGTTATTTTAGTTTATCAGTTTATCAATGTTTTTATTGGTTTTTAGAGCTTCCTTCTTCATAAAAGGGAATACGCAATTTATTTACATTAAAAGATGACTAAGAATTAACTTTTACATATGTTATCTCACAAGCCTTACATAGTCTTCTTTCTTGGATGTATTCATTGATATCATACCAACCACCAGTTTTTTGCCAAATATCTAGTCCTCTCCCTAAAATCACTTTCCATCCGTTATTCATTTCAATAGATCTGTCGTGAATAAAATCGTCAAACTCATAGGAAAATAGGATACCCATTGATTCCAACGAATAGCGCATTTGTTCAAATGCATCTTTCGCATTTTCAATAAAATCTTCATTATTACTAGTTACTAAGTGAACTTTAACTTCTGTGTCAGGATCTTTCTTTTCGCTAATCAGTTTTGCCAGTTCCATAAAGTTGCGCAACTGATAGGGTAGCCTTATGTATGGGTCTGTGATATTAAAATCAGTGGCATTTAATAAATAAGCTCCAAATAAATTATCATAGGAAATACCAGACTGATTATCTCTAATTATTTTTTGTCCAGTTTCTATTGATAAATTAATGTTTTCGGATTTCTGCGATTGATTGTTCTCAGCAACTTCCGTTTGCTGTATAGTAGGTTTTACTTCATTTTCAATCTCTTCTAATGTCAAGATAGAAAAATGTTCTCCTGTTGATTTACTAACGTAACTAAAATCTACTTCTTCGAAGGTTTCATCCATTTTACGAAGTTGATCTTTAACACGCTTTCTGTTTTCAATAGCGAAATCTAAAATTTCTTTCGCATCAGTTTCAGTGAAATCACTATCTGGGTAGATTATTTTAATTAGACCAGCGAATGTTTTAGCAATTGATGTTTTGTCTCGGGTAGTAATTGTGCTCGATAATTCAAAGTATTTTGTATAATCGTGCGTTCTATCTTCTTTCCTTAGGTTCTTTAATACTTCAGCAAGGTAATCAACAATAAAACCGTATTGCGAAGTAAACATTTCATTTCGTAGTTTCTGAACTTCCCACCCTGGAAGATATCCGTGCATACGGTCAAGGAAAGCTGTGTCATAATAATCTTTTGGCAAGGCCTCAAAAAGATCGCTATGTTTCATCATATATTTTACTGAATGGTCTGTGTTTCCAACGAATACCATTGAAGCAGAAGCACCATAGACTTGAGTTCCTCTTGAAAAGGATTTATTAGCCATATAATTTTTCATTATATCCACTAAGCCACGGTCTACACGCTTTGTTTTACCTGCAAATTCATCATAGGCAACAACATCCCAATACCCAACTAACCCTATATCACCTGAACTATTATTTACAAATAGTTTCGCTTTTGATACTTCTCCACCAGAAATTAAAATACCGTGTGGCGACATTTCAGAATAAATATGCGACTTTCCTGTTCCTTTTGGACCTAGTTCAATTAAGTTATAGTTGTTCTCTACAAATGGAACAAGTCTGGTTAGTTGCAGCAGTTTTGAACGAAATGTAAATTCTTCTGGATTAAGTCCAATTGATTGTAATAAAACATCCATCCATTCTTCCTTGCCAAAATGTTTCCGAACGCTTTTATATTCTTCAATATCTACATTAGAAACTTGAATTGGTTTTAAACTTTCAACCATCCAAGGAATATGATCCCTTTCGTCAGAAGGAACGTAAGCCAGAGTTAAAATACACCAAACACCACTAGATAGTAATTTTTGATGTTCTCTTATAAGTGCATCTGAAATTGGAACGCGGTTTAAACCTAGATTTGCAAATGAAGCTTCATATCTATCTTGCCTGTCATTAAGCTGAACCGCCACTTTATCTATAATTCTATGAGAACCTTTTTCTCGAATTGTAGATTTTATTATTTGAGACTCGTCACGATGCACAAAATGTTTGGCAATAATATTTTTAACAGTTTTTACACCTTCATCAATTGTTGCTTCGTCATCTGTAGCGCAGTATTGCCCTAATAAATATTCGAGGACGTAGGTAGGAACTATAGCATTACCTTTTACTAATTTGGTTAAATCCTTACGAACTACCTTACCTGCAAAGTGCTCGTTTATTTTTACATTTAGTGCGTTCATAGGTTTTAAAATTCATCAAAGTCGTTAGTAAAAGAAATATTGAGAGTATAGTAATACTCTTTGTAAGTTCTCCATTTGTTAGCGCGATCCATTGGTTCTTCTAATACCAGTTTTACGCGTTGATTTTTATATTTACCGCTTGCTTGAGCGGTTAATTGGAATCTGTTCTTAACTTCTCGCTGACGTTGATTTTCTTCTTTAATATCAAAGGTGTAGATAAACTGATCACTTAACAACGTGCCATCCTCTGCTTGAATGGATGCTTTAATTTTTCTTTCCAACATAGTATCATCTACCTGCTCTGTTTGAATAAATGAAACCGCGAGCAAGTTTGTAGTTATCTTGTCGGTAGATTTTATAATATCTATTTCTACCTGAGCTGTAGTATCTTGACGCTTTTTATTCACTTTTACTACGGGTATTATAATTTCTTGTAACGATGCACCACCGTGAATAAATTTAGATCCAGAACCTTTAACTCGTAATCTATTTACCGATTTTGGAATTAATGCATTACCGGTACTTTTTAGTCCGAGTTGCTCGTGCGTAAAAGACTTTACTGCATCATTCCCAGTTATGTCAGTTCCAAGTACAAACCTTCTATTATGCTTATCAACTACACCTTTTATATCAGCCGTTGTAAAATCGCTTTCTTCTAATGTTTCATATTGATATAAAAACCCGTGATCTGAAGTGATAATCATATTATTACCATTCATATTGGAAATCTTCTTTAATACCTCCATCAAGAAGTTTAGCTCGCTTTCTACCGCATCAAATACTTTGTCTTGCGAGGTTGTGTCATCACCAGTATCATCTATATTGTTATGGTAGATGTAAATAACATCATATTGCTTTACAAAGTCCCTGCCTGTTGTATTGGCGCTAAACTTCATAAAATCTTCAGCTAAAATTGCTGTTGCTCGTGCTTCAGAATTTTCTGTTAGAATTTTTGATCGAGATGCAATACCCATAGATGGCATCCCATCTACTAAAATTTGGTCTGTTCCTTCTTTTATTGATAGTTCTTTATGAGGCAACAAAGAAGCCATCCCTAATTGTGTATAGGATGGTAATGACGCTAACGAACCTTCAATTTCACTATCATATCTATTCTCTTGTGTTAATCTTTTATTTAACTCAACACCACACTCAAATCGTAATGCATCAGATATTATGACAAACACACGTTGCTTTTTTTCAACAAAAGGTTGGATGTGGTTTTTGAAAAATTGTCTTTGACTATAGTTTTTGGCTACTGGCCAGTTTTCTAAATCATCAATAATGGATTGCCATTTATCATTGTAATGAAGTAACCAGTCATTGGTATATATTTTTTCTACTTTTTGAGCCAAACCAGCAAGTATGTTATCTTGATTGGATCTTCGGTAGTTTAGAATAAACTTTCTATATAAATAATCAATTTCATAAAGAGACGTCGTGTATTGCTCTAAACCGTTTTCAACAGACTTAAATTCTACTTTAAGTTTTTGAATCCGATATTGCAGTTGTGAAGCAAAAGATACACTTTCGTAGAATGCCACAAAATGCGGGTTATACCAAAACGTATGTTCCCTTTGTTTTACAATATTTTGTAAGGACTCATTTGAAATTTCATTTGTAATTAAACGCTGAACGAGATCGTGAATTATTTTTTTGTCTGTCAGTTTAAATAATTCATCGTTTACCGCTTTTTCTAAAGGCAACGTATTGAGAATACTTTCAATTTGCAGGTCGCTTGCTATTTGCAAAGAAATTTTATCAAACCCTTCTCGGTAGGTAATGGTATCTTTCCAAAGGGCTAATAAAAGTCTAGTTTCTTTAGAAAGTTTAGGGCTAGCGGTAGCATTAAAATTATCTGTAAATGCCTCTACAAGAAAATCATAGATCGATGGCGTTTTACTTGTGTATTTAAACTTATTTAGAATTTGATTCCAGTAAAAATCTGATAGTTCGATACCGCTCTAAATCTCTTTGCAGCTTTTCATTACCATTAGCAAAAGCTGTTCCGTGTGCGTGAATAAAGGTGTTAAGATTAACGTAATCAGTATTTAGGGTTACTGCTACCATTTTGTAGCGAATGTCTCTGTGAGAGTCACCTTTACCTAATAATTCTTTTAATTTGTCAACGCGATCTTTTGACTTGAAAGAATTGAATATGTTCCCCAACTAATTCCTTAAAACTAAACTCTAAACCTAAATCTTGAAGAATAATAGCTTCTTGGTCGGTATGGAAAATATGATATGCCAGTTCTAAATCTAACAACCAATTTTCATTGGGTTTAGGTTTAGGCGTATTGCTATACACTAGAAATTTAATCTTAGTGGTATTCGATGTAATCTTATACTTTATTTCAAATTCATTGCCTTGTATATGGCATTTTTCAACACCCTTTAAATCTAGTGCGTCAAAGCTTTCTTTTAACTCATCGCGTTCATCGTACCAAAAAATCACATCGTGATCTTGGAACTTTTTTTCTAATGCTTCTTGTATTTTAATACTCATATTCCTATTCAGTTATCTTTAAGCTAAAACCTTTTTCGGTTTCTTTATCAATAAGTACTTTCACAGTATTACCTGCTTCGTAAATTTCTTTGAAATTCTTTGGTAAAGTTGATTGATGTGCTAATCCAGTTTTACCATTTTCCATATCTATAAATAATCCAAAATCAACAATATTCCGGATTTTTCCTTTGAAAGTTTCCCCAACTAATACTTCTGGGACTTTCAAACTTTCTATTTTCATATTTTCTGCAATCTGTTCACTTTTGTAATCGTAATCAATTACAAAAGAAACTTTCGCACCAGCGAATTTGTCTAAATTTCTAACCCTATTATTAAATGAGTTTTTTGAGAAATTAATGCTTTCATTATTTAAGTATCTGATTTTTCCAAATTTACCTCGTGGATGTATAAATACTATCTCACCTTGCTTGATTTCAGAATCAAAATAAAGTTCATCCTTGAACGTCTTGTACAAGTCTTTAAAAGACTTTTCGGCATTGCCTTTAACCTCTTCAATTTTGAAGTAATTAATTAACTTTTGATAATCCGTAGAGTTATTCCATAAATTCTCTTTAACCCCTAAAAATATTATCTCTGCAAATTTCTTTGCTTCATCTATTCGATCTAATCTTGCTAGCAATCTGGATTGATGAAGAAGTATGCCCGCGCTAAATTGCACATCATATAATTGTATGCCAGATCGCAAAGATTGAACCCAGCTCTCTTCGTAACGTTCCTGTTCATATAGCAATTCAGAGTATTCTTTAAATAGAAAATATTTTGTGCTTCCAGCTCGTGAATTGATAATCTCTAAATATTTTTTTTCACTGGTGTCGTAATCTTTTAAATTTCTATATGCTCTAGCAATTCTCATTTGAAACCAAAGATCATTGTCATAGTGATAATTGTCAACTGCTCTTAGTCCTTTTTCACAGGCTTCTATAGCCTCATTACTTTTATTTAATTTATCACAAGCTTTAGTGTAATACTGATAATATGTTTCTAAATCAGAGGGGTTTTCTTTAGTCTTTCCTTCTTTGTCTTGAAATTCAGATGTCTTTTTCGAAAGGTACTCTGGATTTATTTTTTTGCAATATTCATAGATTCTATTGGCATTGAAGAGATTGTTGGAATGAGCCCCCATTAAATTAAAAAGAATGATGGAAAAAGGACACGGATACTTATCATCAATGCTTATATCTTTTTGCTTTATAATATTTAAATAGCTATTTATTAAGTTTTCACTATTTAAAATAACTTGAGGTGTTTTGTGTTTTATAAAATTATCAAACACATACCAACCACATAAGCTTGATACTATTTCATAATCCTTAAAATTTTCTATAATTTCAGGAAGATTATTAATGTCTATTCTTTTAGAAGCTCTAGCAGCTTGTAGTAAGTTAACAGCATCATAATTATTAAACTCACTTGGATAGTTGGTATGCATCTCAAGACATACGTCCAAAGATTTACTTGGATCGTTTTCTAGCAATTGTTTTGCTTCATCTTGAAATTCTCTTTTACTTTTCATCCAGCAATTTTTTTACAGCTTCAACTAATGCTTGATTTGATTTCTCTTTTATTTGTAGTGAAGTGAAAAACCCACCGTTTTTTTCTCCTGTTGTATATCTTAGATTAAATTTCACGACATCATCTGCATCTACTACTGCAAGTCTATCCTCATTACTATGACATTCTAAAAGATGTAGCGTAATTTCTTCAGTAACCAATTGCTCTTTCCATTGGTTGTAAATATCCCCTCGATAATCTGTGGGAAAAGAACTTTGTGACTGTAGTTCGTAGATTTTATCTATAGCTTTCTGAACTAAACCATCCTCAGCATCATTTCCTTCAATTCGCACAGATGATATTTCTTCGTTTCCACGATTATTAATCGCAACTATTACGTTGTTACCATTCTTAGACACTAATACAACTTTACTCAAATAATCAGAATATTTTCTAACAGAATTTATCTTAAAATTACTGAGTTCTACATATAATTTCCCAATAAAGATTGCTGTATTGTGCTTTAAGCTATCCGGAAAGTATCCTGATAATTCATCCAAGATAACTTCATTGTCATAGCTTAGCATTTGAGTATTGATATCAAGACTAACTTCATCAGTAATCTCAACTTCATCAGTAAAATGACAATTGATGAATGGATCTATTGCTTGTGGATTTAAGACGTGAATCGTTTTCCAAGATGCTGTTAATCCTGTGTACAGCCATCTAAAATAACTTTCATTGGTAATGCCTGAATCTTCCAACTGGAGCGCTTTAAAAAGTACATTTTCAAATTTAGAGCCAACTGATTTATGCACTGTAATTGCCCATCCATAATTTACAAGAGCGGCATTAATATAGGGATCCATTTTGCGCAATTGAAACAGTAATTGAGAAGTGTAATTACTTTTATAAGATCTTTCAATCTTGTTACGACCAACTTCAAATTCTTTCAAATCCTTTTTTAAAACCTTTTCATTATTCTCTTTGGCTTTTTGCCAGTTTTCAATTTTTAATTGAAACTCAATAAACTCTTTATCAGTTACAAGATTTTGATAATCTAAGCTCTTCTTCAAAAGGGTTTTGCTTTTTAAGTTTAGCTAGTTTTTGTGAAGTAAAAATCTTAACAGCTTTCAATTCTTCTCGTGTCAAATCTTCTACACCATCAAAATAGTTTTCTAGAATAATTAGTTTAAAGTTTGGGACAGCATTATTTGCGAGCAATTTAACTTCAAGATGTCGATACCTTAATCTAGCAATAAGCCCATCTCTTTTAGTTGTAACATCCTCATTCTCCAGTTGTAAAACTTCTTGCACTACAAAATAGCTGCCATTAACAATTTTTGTGGGTGTCCCAAAACCTGTTTGATCAGGAATATTGATGTTGTTATTTAATAAAAGTAAGTCTCCTTTAGCGAGATTCGTTCCATTTTTAACTACATTATTTTTAATCCACTTGTTTGTGGTTCTTGCTTCTTTTTTTGAATATAATAGTACAGCATCTTTAGGCTCATTTACTATTTCTCCACTAAACCATTCTTGTAAATGCGCTGTCGCTTGTTCGTGCTTGGTTAAAATAACAGAATGATCGTAATTGAATTTTAAATAATTAAAAATAGAATGATCTATAGAACCAGCAATAGACCTTCTTAGTTTTAAGAGCTTATTATCATTTTCTTGAATTTTGTATTCGTGTCTAAAATGCAAAATGTTTCCATCCGGGAATAATTCATTTAATGTCTCAATATTTAATGCCGAATCTTCATTTTTGCCATAGGATAACATATATGGATCTCCTATTAAAACTAACTTTCTATTATTTGATTTCAGTTTTAAAAAGTGAAACAAATCTTCTAGTAACCTACCCGAACCAAACCGAAGTAAGTCCGATTGATGTAAACTTCTAGATACAAGATGTGATTCTGGAATTATAATAACTGCGGCATCATCGATATCTCTATCGCTTTTTATACCAATCTGTTCTTGAGATACGGTTTCTTCATCTCCATTTTCTTCATCATCTGATGGTATTTCAGATTTGCCCTTTCCTCCATAAATAACGGTGTATAAACTAGCAATATCAAATCCCGTACTACGTTTTAATTTGCGGGCAATTCTCGAAGAGTGACACCATAAATCTGTTTCGGGAACTTCTTGGTCTAAAGCAAAAGTATTTACATTTTGTAACCATTGGCCTCTTAATTTAGAACTCATTGATTCAAGAACTAAAATTCCTGAACCTTCAGTAGTAAAAAACTCTTTTAATATTGGCTGAATATTTTGATCAATATAATTGTAAGTCTGTTGAACTGTTTTGATAGGACTATCTAATTGTATCGTTAAATCTCCTTTCCATTCATCAGAAGGGAATAAAGACTTAAACCTATTAGCAATAGCTTCCTCGTACTTATTGTCACTAGGAAAGGCGTCTAGAAAAGTATGTAAATCTATTTCTTGAACTAGTTGGTAATATGGAACTTTTCTTGAAGTTTTACGATTTAGCGTTATGGGTCTCAGAAAAAATATTAAGAGCACAAATGCGCCCTTTGTTTATAACATAACGCATTAATGAATTATCTTCTATGATAGATTTCATTACACCACGATATGAGTTAAGTTGTCGGTATGGGTTAGTATGATTATTGCCCGCTTCAATCTTTATTTTATTACCATCTTCTACATTGATAAACCAGGATTTTTTTCCAAAATCTTCATCATTTATCGGCATCAATATTTCCCCAGCATAATCTTTAAAGTCTATTATAATAATACCATTTGTGTAAAGTAAAATTGCATCTGCTCTAAATCTAGGATAATCCTCGTTTGAAGGATTCCCTATTAACAACCCATCCCAACCTTGCTCTTCAAAAAATGGAATCAATCGTTTTACAACACGATTGAATTGGACATTCTCGTGTAGATTTTCGGTTTTGTTGAATAGAATTTCAAGTGCCATATCTCTACTGTATTTCTCGTTACATCTATCCAATCAAACTTTTTCACTTTCTTCTTTGTCTTTTTATCATTTAAACCTGAAACCGATTTAATAACTGTCCAAACTTATTATAGTTAACCAACACACCATCGTCTAAATCTATAGCAATACGCTCAGTAGCGATTTTAAATAGCTCTCGATCGTATTCTTGTAATTCTATAAGTACTTTACTAATACGTGCTTGTTCTTTTTCTGCACTTATCTTTTCGCGATCTGTACCTACGTTTTTAACGTGTTCTAATTGGGTGTCTTGAGCCTTCAGTTTTTCTTGGTATTCTTTTAAATACCCATTAAGCATTGTATTTAATGTATCTGGGGTGTAGCGATGCATATAGATTAATGCATTAAATGCACCAGAAGGTGAAGAGAACAACCAATAAATGGGGCGTTTTTTATAACGTTTTACGTGGTCTGTATAAAATGTTTTTAAGAAATACTTACGTATATCGCCAACAACTGTCTTCTACAAATGCCAAGATTTTTATCAAAGTTTTGTTTTCCAAATGTGGCCTTTAGAAAGGCGTAGAACCGATTTACAATATCATCTTCAAACCACTCGTTGTCTAGTACTGGGATTACATTATCATCGTCTGGAACAAATAAGAGCTCGCTGCAGCATTCAGCCGAAATGCCGATTTTCTGAAATAATCCTCCAGTGTTTCCCCTTGATTCGCCAAAATTAAACCAGATTTATCTAAGCTATAACGCCCAAACATACAACCTACAGCATAGCTAATAAACTGCGCCATAATTTCGCTTTCGCGAAATACCAAAGCTCCTTTTTTAATTGTGGTTTCATCTTTAAGAATGGTAATATCCTCTAACGGCACATCTGGTGTCAACTCGTCTTGTAAACCATAAATTTCTATAAATTGACGGTTGAGTTCTTCTTCATTTTTGTGTAGCTCAAAAAATTTGTTTTGCCAATATTGGCAGATAACTATCGTAAGCTTCTTCTAGGTCTTCTCCTTTAATGCGGATGAGTTCGTTTCGTTGAAAATCCCAAGAGATTTCTCTTGAGTCCCATTCACAGTACTGATGTTTAAGATTAGAATTAATAAATCATTAAGTTTATCGCTTTTGATTCAATAACAAGGTAATCTGAAGCAATGTTTTCGACCTGAAAACTTATCGTCGGATTTGAAATAATGAGGATAAACCTACCTACGACTGAGGAAATTAAGGCACACTCTATATTTTAATGATTTTTGTCCTCCAAGAAACCACTAGAAGCCGTGTACGTCCCATATCGTCTGGTCATCATAAAACCTTGCCAGTGATGTTGATGAACCAATATAATTCCAGCTAATGCCGGGTTTAAAAAAATATTTAGAATACTGTATCTTCGATTTCTAGTGAAATCATTACCCTTATCTTTCAAAGGTTATTACAACTATACTCTTTGAATTTCCATACCACTTTCTAGAATTCCACCTTTATTATATGGAACCCAATAAAGCTGTTTTCCATTAAAATCAATTAGTTACATATAGATGTTATTGAAAACATTGAATCTTCAATTTCAAACCAAGACCTTATCATTTCCGATTTTTACCTGTTTAATTCCTTGAAATAATACTGTAATCCGACATTGATTTCTCTTTCAAATATTTTAATATTTTCAGTAATCCAATAACAAAAGGATTACCATTTGGGATTTTTTTGAAATTCAGATTGATCTAGATTTGAAAATAATCAGATTATTTTTTGTTGCTGAATAGCTTCTATTGTTCTTCGCTTTTTTCAGTTGTATTATCGATAATCAACTAAACGTTATAAATTCACTTTACATTTTCGCTTATTATATTTCAAAAACTAAAAGCGGTATTCTGAACAACTTCACCGCCTATTTCCGGAAATGTTCTTGGTCCTAAATGTAAAATGCTTTCAAAATAAAAGTCTCAATTAATTTTTCCCTTAATTTTCATAACTACTAAAAACATCCAACTAGTGTTGATTAATCATACCGAAATAGCCTTGTCTTTTAGTGCTATAAGACCAGATTCCATAAAACAAGTCATTAAGTCTACTTTACTTGACGGGTAATTAGTTTTCACAAAGTCGGACAAATGGGTTTATCTATTGCCACCACCCATATATGGTGGATTATCCACCACACAATGATACTTTCGCGAAAGTGCACTTAATTGCACAATGGCTTGTAAAATACCTCTTAAATTATGTGTATGAAAAAGGTCGTACTGTCTGCCTTTAGTTGCTAAAGAAACTCTTATTCTCTCTAGTTCTTTTGCGGTAGTATGTGGTATGTATAAGCGACCCTAAATTGGTGGCTTGTTGCATAGTTTTTAAATCATACAATAATGCATTCGCTTAAAGTTTCATCTACCGCTTTAAATGTTGCCTTTAATTTCATCCTCACTTACTTTTAAATCTTGGTAACAAAAAATATTAGGGGTAATGTCCTTTTTAAACACACGACGGTAATATTGTCTTGCCTTCAACATTAATGCTAAACCTGCCAATTGTGCAGCACGTGTGTCTATCTCAAAACCGTGAAGATTTTTTTCAATGATTAGTTTTGGTATATCACTCTCATTATATCCTTGTTCTTCATAAATTTTAGAAAGTAATTCAAAACCATAAACTAGTATGTGACCACTACCACAGGCTTGATCTAATAAGGTTATGTCTTCTACACTATTTATTTTAAGATAATCGTCTGTGGTTACACTTGGCGACTCAATAAAATAAGGCATATGGTCACGAAGCTTAGATTTTGGGTTGTTTTGCAACCATAATTTCCCTACGGTATTTTGCACCATATATTCAACAATCCAACGTGGTGTAAACAATTGGGTAGCTGCTGGTATGTCCTCCTTTTTTACTTTGCCTTTGCTTGCAAATACTTCATCTTTTTTTTCTGAAATATAAAACTGGTACAACCAACCTATTATTTCAACTTCTACGCAGTCTTCGGCGGTCATACCATTACGGACATCTTGTAAAATAGAAAATTGAGAAATTAAATCATCCGGCAATAACAGCTCTGCATAATCATCTATCTTTTCAAATAGAAAAGGCAGTATCTGGTTTAAATGATTACAAGCACCAACCAGTAAAGCTGCATAGGCTTCATTCTGTGCATCTGCACTTGGTATTCTACCATCTAATACATCATAAATACGCTGTTGTTGCACGGGCAACTCTTCTGGTATGTTTCCTTGTTTGGCTTCTTGTAAAATAGCAGGCAATGTACCACCTTTTATTGGGCTTACGATAGAAATACCTAACGGTTCATAGCCATTAACATCCATAAAACGCAACGCCACAAAACGGTTAAACCAAGTATAAGCTACGGTGTCTATTACCGCTGTTTTAGACGTTTTATTAATAGCTTGCTTGTAGCTTTTTTAAATGACCTGCTTTTTCACGTAAGGCAACACTATCGCTGGTTAATACCTTCTCTAGTTTAGCTCCTATTTGGTCTATGAGTTTTATACGTGCTTCTTGTGCAAAACGTTTTAGTTGGTTGGTATTCATTTATCTGGCATTCTATATGTTATTTTTATTTTGAACTTAGGCTTTATTAACCCCTTCACTAACCCTTTCACTAACCCCTTCACTAACTCCTTCACTAACGCCTATTACTTTTGCTGCTTCTTTTCGGTAACTCCTTTACCAACTGATAGTAATAGTAAAACACTATTCTCTCCGAAGTGTATCTCAAGTATCTCCGAAGGTTTCCTTGTTTACTACGAAGCTTCCCGAATTTTTATACATGGTTAATCATTGGGTGCATTTAATGGTTAATACTAAGTACTCCACATGTTATCTGTTTTGAAAGTCCAATAACCTCCGTAAGTTGGGCTCCTATACGTTCTATCACATCTGCCGTCTTTAGTTTTGTGAAATAATCTTTCTACTGATCTCTCGCTCACGCCTATTACTTTTGCTGCTTCTTTTGCAGTTATATTTTTATCGAAAATGATAAGTAAGTAGTAAAATCACTGCATTGTCTCCGAAGTGCTTTCCGAAGTGTTCTCCGAACTCTCTCCGAAGTGTTTCCGAAGTGTCTCCGAAGTCTCTCCGAAATGTTCCGAAGTATATTGAATAAAACTGTCATAGCTATCTCCCAATATCTCCGTAACATAGGCTAATTTCAGTAGGTTCTTTTTTAAGCTCGATTTGAAGTTTCCCTAAAATCGCTCCGAACTGTTTCTGAACTGTTTCCGAAGTTTCTTTTGTATTCTCCTGCGATTTCGTGTATAGTTTTAAAATAGTAGCATCAAAACTAATGTCGTATTCGGGTGCTGTATTATTATACGTTTTCCAGTTGGCTTCTATACGGTCAAAACCATAGCCAGCATTTTCTGCAAGACGTACCATTCTAAATAATTTTGTGATGAGTGGATTGCGTGGTAAGGATAAATCCTTTGCTTTTAATTCTTCAATGGGTTTAGGCAATCCGCCAGGGTTATAAAACTCAATATGATTTGAAAAGATGCGTATGCGTGAGTGAGCAGGCGCAAAGTAATCGGCGTGCATTAGCATATTTACCAATGCTTCACGTATGGCTTTAAGTCCAGGCGAAAGTTCTTGACCAAAACCTTGATCTGTCAATTGAAATTCAACGTCAACCTCTGGCTTTAAACGTTTAAAACATTCAAAATAATAATCCCAAAGGTTTTCAAATTCACCTAAACGGAAACTATAGTTTGAGCTTGCTTCCGAAATAGATTTACCTTCTATTTCCAGCAGATCAATTCTAAAATCCGGAAAATGTTTTTCTATAGTATCTCGCTTTCCTAAAAACAAAAGTCCCGAGTAGGTAAGTTGTTCATTGTCCAGAATACGCAATTTTGAAAGAAACACATCTTCATCAAAACGGTTATAACTCACATCTGGATTAAAGCGCGCCATATAATCGCGATATTGCTTGAGCGATGTAGGATCTATGTCTTCTTTAGATGTATTGGGTGCGAGTTCAGATGTTTTTGTACCGAAAGATTGATCTCTATAAAAAGCATCTATTTCATTTTTACGTGCTTTTTGATCACTACTTGATCTGCGAATAAACGTATTGGTTTGCGTATTGTAATACACAGGTTTTTGAGCCGAAACAGGAATGTAAAATGCCAGAACCGTTTTGCCATCAATGACGTAACGCTGCTGTTTTGTATCTACAAACACATTAAATTTCTCACCTCGAAGCGTATTTAAAAAGTCCTGTTCTATTTTCTCGGCATTTGTAACGCCTTGAATTTCATAGTTATTACCAATTTCTTTAATCCCAAAAACTAGCCAGCCCCCCGAAGTATTTGAAAAAGCACTCACAGTTTCCCAACAAGACTTGGGTACGGCAGCCTTCGCTTCCTTAACCTCAAAATCTTCCCATTCCAGATCGTTTAATTTTGCTATGAGTTCCTCTTTGGTCATCTACTTTAAGTTGATCTTGATATTTTCATTTATACGCTTTAGAAAAGCAGCTCTTAATGCCTCTACATAATCGTTTACATCTTCTTCAGACACTAATTCATTCTTAACATAATCGACGTGAATCTGCGATTGTCTTATATATTTTGCAACAGGTTCTGCAACTTTACCTTCTTCTTTTTTAGGTGCAGCCATATTGGCCATAAGATTTAATGCGTCTGTATGAATTTGAGATAACTCTTGTTTAGATTGACGGATGTTTGCTATAAAGCGCTCATTTGATACCGCATTTTTTTTGTCGCTTAAAATTTTTATCACATTTAATTGCTGATCTGTATCTAGTGTTTTAAAAGCAGGGCGATTATTTATATCGGCTATATATTCTTCTGCGGTATCTATAAAACTGGACTTTTCTTGTCTTATAAGTTCCAATACTTTTTTAGATAATTCATCTTTCGCCGCCTTTGCTAATTGCACACCACTACCTTTGTAAGGTGTATTACTAGCTACTAGCGTTTTGAGCGTGTCTAATTCGTCACTTTGTATGTAATCAAAGTTTGCTGTATTGCCTTCTAATAAGGTTTTAACATCGTCATAAATATTACGTTGTTCTCCATTCATAAACCTTTGAATAGGCGAGAGCAAATCTTCTTTAGTATCTAATAGCGCATCTTCAAATTCAGATACACTTGTGATGAAATAACTGTACTCTTTTTTAGACCAGCGGTCTAGCTTTTCTGAGAATGGTTCTAGACTTTTTAGGAAAGGATAAGATTGTTTGCGTGCCAGCAATTGATCTACATCTATTCGCATTTGTGTCAATTTATCTTTAAAGGCCACTGCTACATCTTTTGCTTCGCGCAAAGGGCAACTTACATCAAAGGCATCTTTAAAAACTTCTTTTAGTTTTTTTACAGCAGTAGCGTCAAATGTAGCCTGTGGATCAAGGATGGTATTGCCGTGAAAAGAGCTATTTAATAATGCGTTTAAAAAGGAGTCATTTTCTAGCAAATTAGAATCCTGCTTTGCTTCAATTTTACCCCGTTTATAAAGCTTTGCGGTTATCGTCCAGATGGCATTAGGATACCAACCATATGGTTTTTTAATAAACGTGTTTTTTAAATCATTTAACGTTGTGCGGTCACTGCGTTTTTTCCGTTTTAAAATTTCACTTAAAATTTCACCTTCCGCCTCAGACATTGTGGTGTCATCATCTGTAAATAGTGCATCTGGTGCAGTATAAACCGTATTTTTCACAGTATCCTCTGAAAAAGCAACTCCTTTTAACATTCGTAAATTAGGATAGACCACAGCTACTAATTTTTGGAAGGCATTAATAACTTTTGTCTTACCATCGTTAGATGCTGTCATTTCTAGCTTACCACCATTTACGTAAACTTTAGATTCCCCTAAAGCTTTGTTTGCCATAAGAATTAAATTCTTCTTGCGTGTCACGTTTTGCATTGACTTTTCTTGAAGAATGCGGGCTACTTGAGGTCTGGTTCCAGAACCTCTATTTTGCATCTCATATTTGGCTGTTTTAATATACATTCTAACATCTCGCATAAAGGTTGCGTTAGATGCTAGTACGAGCTTCATTCCTGTACTTCCCATAGTTTGGGATTGTATGAAGGCTTCGTTTTCGTAATCTTGATAATTATCAGTTATAATTTCAATTTCCAGCTCTTTCTCTCGACCAAAGAAACTACCATCAATTTTACTCGTAAAATCATAGTCCTGTTTGTTCTCCAAGTACTTGATTTTATTATCTCTTATGATTTCATCAAAGAGAATTTCTTTAAGCAATTGAGTAATGGCCTGTTCATCAATATCTGTATTCTTTATTTCTTCTTCAACATCCTTTTCATCATCGGTTAAGAACTCAAAAATATCGCCGTTACGCTGAACATAACTTTGATTTTCCAGAATAGTTAAAGCGGTATCAATCTTTGTTTCGTGTGCTTTAAGATCTACATTAATGTCATCTATCATTAACACCGAAATATTGCGTTTTGTAGTTTTAAAGTTCCCGAAGTATTTTACTAGAAATAACGCTTTAAGCACTTTGATGGCGAAACGATCGTCCAGTTGTTTTTCAGCAAGAATAATAGATTGTTGTATTTCACCACGTAATTCATTACGAATACCTTCAAACATTAAGTCGAAACTTACCAATGCATTTCCATCCCGTTCTTCAATAGCTCGAATAACTTGTTGGAATACCCCAAGCATAGAACGTTCTCCTACCGATGCATGTTTGCCTTGAAAAGCATTATGGTTTGATAAGGCAATTCTACATTGCTGAAACAAATCGAACTGATACGGTACAAAAGGAAACTTATTAGCGTAATCCTCATTGTCTTTATAACCCTTAAACTGAACGCCAGCCTCTGAAAAAGAAAGTAAAGATTTTAAGTGAGGTCCATTCTTTTTATAAGCTTTGGTTAACTCGTCCTGTGCCTTATCATTTTTATCTAACAGACGTTTCTCAATTACTTCATCCACATTAGCAGAGGTCAGTGGTACTTTTATCTTGAAACGTGCCTGAATACGAGAAAAGTCATTTTGCTGACTTTTATTCATATCGCCTACAACAGTTTCCATATCCTCCTGAGAAGTCACTAAAATCCAAGAATTACCTTTTGTTTTTGTAGCTAACGTTTCTGCTATGGTCTGTAAATTAAGCATCAACTTTGTGTTGTCGCTAATGTATTGACCTACTTCATCTACAAAGAAATTTAATCGAAAACCTTTAGGCTTAGAATCGATATAGATTTTTACACGATTACAAAAATCTTCAATAGACTGCTTATTTCTATCTTCTAATTCATCAAGAATGTTCTCATATTTCTCAGGACTTTCATTAAAAACAGTCGCTAAAATATCTTTTACCTCTAAAACAAAGTATTCTAGTCGGTCAATTTCCCAAGTAACACCTTTTACTTTTTCATATTCCGCTTTAAAAGCGTCATACTTTCCTTTGCCATCTAGCCACATTTCAAATTCTGCAACGTGAGGTTGAAAACCGTAGTAGCCTAAATGGTCATAAAAAACTTTATAGAACACTGATAGAATAGCATTGGCATCTTCCTTACTAGTAATTTGTGCTTGCTGGTCTATATTGAATAATACTGATTCTGAAGGTATGCGTGTTGCGTTTAGGATATCACCTTTAAGCATTGCATCATTCTCTACTTTTTCTGCGAACAGTTCACCAGACTTCCAACCATCGTGTTCTTTGTTTTCGAGTACATAAGACAATATTTTTAATAAGTGAGACTTACCACTTCCGAAGAAACCAGAGATCCATACGCCATTTGCCCCAGCATAGTCGTTATAAGCTTGAAAGAAATCTCTAACTTTTCTTTCCTATCTCATTCGTAACAACGTACTCAGTTACTTCTGTAGAAATGTTATCGCGGTCGTCTGCTTTTATTACCGTTTCTATGGAACGGTCTATAGGTTTTTCAAAATATTTTTTAATCATAGTTTAACTTCTATTTTGTCCATATTAAATGCGCGGTAATAATTATCATCCTTTAACAAACCAAAAAGGTTTAAGGTATGTCCGTTATAATCTCCAGGAAAGAAAGCTACGGTTGGTGCTTCCTTTGCAATATTTTGAAGGTTGTTAAGTACATTATGAGAACGTATAAACGGAAATACTAAGCCTATTCCTGTTAGGAAATACACCTTTGCATTATTAGATTCTATTTTTTGTTTTATTAGTGGCATCAGTACTTGATGCATATTTAGAGAAGATTGTAAGGCGCTTAAAAACTTATCTTTCGATTTAGATTTTTCAACTTTAAACATTCGCTCCATTCCACCTTTAGCTTCCAAAATCTCACAAGCAAGATGATATAGATTTAATTCTAAAATAGGCACGCCTTGATTTTCTAATTTCTTTTTTAATAAACGTATTTCTTCTCTACAAGCAATTTCTTCTTCAGCTTTATAGGATGATATGAAAAATGGAATTTCACCACCTAAAGATTCTTTGTTTAGAAAATTTGATGATGAAATGACATTAAATAAATGTTCGAATTTATGTGTAAGATTGCCCATACTTATATTTTCAAATTTTCAATATCAAAATCACTTAACAAGAAAATTTTGAATAGTTCAGTATTGTCGTCGAGAATCGCTTTCCTTGTTTCAGGTTCTAGTATTTGTGCATTTATCATTTTCGCTTTAACGTTATTTATTAGTCCTGCTTGCTCCAATATTTTAAAAGTGACTTGCTTTACTTTCTTTTGAGTGATTTCGGTTAGTGCGTCCATTTCTGGATGATATTCTGACTTACGACGAAAAAATGAAATGTAATCTCCTTCGGTTAATTCATAGTCATACACGAGATATTTTTCCCTGATGACTTCCACAATAAAATCACGTATGAATTCGAAATATTTACAGACGGCAAGAAATGCTATCTCGTTTTGAACTTTAAAACTCTCATTGAGTAAGTATCTTTTTTGAGTATCAGTGAGCACTTCAAGCCATTTAGACATTTCATTTAAATAGCGCTTACCTGTTGTTCTTTTTCCGTTTCCTAAAACAGATTCAATATCTTCAACCGGATTTTTTAATTGATGCTTTGTAACAATCACTAATTCTCTTGTACGCAGAGAAGCAGCTGTAAATGAAAAGTTATATTTTTTTTCTGCCACCATTAATTAGTTAACTCTTTTAATGGGATATCAAGTAATTCACTGATTTTCTGGTAGTTTTTTAAGGTTGGTTGACTTTTGCCTTTCACCCAATTACTAACAGAAACCTCACTAACACCTATTTTGTTAGCAAGCCATTTTTGTTTGACACCTTTTGATTTAAGAAGTTCCTTAAGCATATTTAGTTTAATAAAAATTAAAGTTTAACTTCATTGTAAAGATAGAAAAATTGTTGAATTAGTTTGAGAATAAATCCGCAAATGTTTCAGCTTTAGACATTCTGAATTGACTCACTTGGCTTAGTGCCTATTGCGAGTTGATTAGTGAGGATTTTTAGGAAGAAGATGTATATAATAATAAAAAAGCCCAGAAGGGCTTTTAGAAAAAAATAGAAAATTAATTCTTAATAGAAAGTACCTATTCGATATCTTTTAAATGCTGACAATTAAGAATTTAAACGTTCTTTGGATTTCCTTAAAAAGGTCCTTTTTCTCTCGGTTCTTTGTTAGTGACCTTCCATTTGTTATTTTCTTTGACCAGTTTAAATACCCCAGGTTTTCCGTCAAAGGACGTACTATATTTTACCCAAGAAATGTTGTCGTCAATAGCTTCATCTAAAATTTCTATCTCGATATCTTTATCAGAATCTGGCAACATATTTTGAACCGTAATTAAACTCGTATATCCTTCTGATGTGGTATATTTTTTTAATGTTGATTCATCTTTTAAGAAAAAGCTTTCAGCAACAATTTTAGCAGTTTCAGAAGGGGAAATATTCTTGTTTTCTGAACACGAGAAGAACAACAATACGAGCGAGCAAATGACTAAATTTTTCATAACGTTACTAATTTGGGTTATTGATATAACTATGTGATATTTTCAGTTCAATATTCCGTTCGCCATCTTTTTCGTGAAGTTCCAAAATTGCTCTACGGTCATTGGATAGCGAAAACTTTGATAATACATAAACAAAACGAAACGTTTCATTTTCTTTTATTTTGGAAGGCAGATTTTGTTTAAATAAAGGTTCTTGATAAAGTCGTTGTAACGACTTTCTTTTTCCTTTCTGTCTTGTTTCAATCGAGAGTTTTAAGAAATTCAAATCATAATCCAAAGTAGAATTATTCTTAATCTCGATTACGAAATAAAGTTCTTCGGTATCAAAAACAATGTTTTCAACGCTCAAAACGATACCTTCGGTTCGTTTTTTAATCCTACCTACACGCTGTTTTCTTTCAAGTAGATAAGAGCTGAATTTCTCGTAATAATAACTTCTGTTATCAATATTGTTTTCGGCAGAAGCTACCGAAACAGAATCCTTCATTCTTGGTTTTTCATTCCCGATACTTCCTGACATCGGTATGAAATAATTGAATTTGGATAAATTCTTTTTGTACACTACAATATACGAAAAAATTGAACCATCTCTATTGATTACCAATAGATTACTTTCCTTCCCAGGTTTGGCTTGTAATAAGCCCAAATAGTTTTCTTTTTCACGGTTGTACGTAAATACAAAATTGTCTGCGCCAGTTATCCCTTGGCGAATAGGCTGTGGAAAAAACATCGCCACATTTTTAGTGTCATTTGCATAAATGGTATCTATTACGATTGTTTTTTGTGCAATAGTTTGTGCCGAGCATAATTGAGATGCTAAACTGCACGCAACTAATAAAGCTGAAATTATGATATATTTTTTCATAATAATGAGTTTTTAAGAACCTTTAAAGGCTCAAAGTTTTGGTTTTAGTATGAGTTTGTAATTGTTCAAAACGGTCACTTTCACGCTTCGATTTTTACGCTTCAGGATTTTTGTAATACCGCCAACTTCTGGAACACTTGGAATATTTATATCGCCAATAACATCGTCCAGTACTTCCGTTGTAATCTCTGCCCGAAAATTGTTTTCAACATAGATGCCCTCGCTACCATCCTGTAAGTCGAACGCTTTGAGTTTGGTGGGATGATGCTTTATGTTCTCAATTTCAATCAAGGCACGATTAGGCTGAAAACTGATAAATCCAAAAACGAGTGTATTTTTTGGCATTTGCTTATTATTAATCATCGCCGTCTTGGTAAGGCGCATTCTTAAACGACTGTTTACCTTAACTACTTGGTCGCCATCCACGACCACATAAATTGTTTCATCTGTATTCCCTATGATTGAAATGTCGTTTGGTTTGGGCGAAGCAGCAAGAACAGTTGATGTTCCAAACCTAATTCTTTAGCTTCAATCTTTAAATCTCTTTTAATTTCAGCGGAATCTACTTCTTGTACTTTTTTGGGAGCTGTTCTTCTTGAACCAATATTCTGATAAGCCACATCGGAATATTTGATTTTCCCTGCGGAATAGATGCTATCCACAATACGTTCTTTTTCACGTTCGGGTAAATCTGCATCATAAAAACCGAGGGAATCAATCAGTTTTTCATCGTAGATACTCGGAGCGTTCGTTTCACGAACTTCCTTTAAATCATTGATGGCATCCAGTTTGGAATCGTACTCTTTTTGATTTTCTTCCAAAGCCGGTATTTGGGTCTGTTGAAGGTTTTCAGTTTCACTTTCATCATCGCCCATAACCATCACGGAATAGGAAATTAGAAATATGAAAATCACAGCCAATACGGCTGCAAAGAGAATTTTATTTTTCTCAATTTTCATTAGTTAATTTTTTTAAGGAGTTTTCAAAATAATTAGTTATCAATAATCCGTGCGGATTGTTTGGGAAGTTTCGGTCAACTATAATCAGGTTTCCGGTGGAAACGAGTTCGTAAGTGTCTATAATTGAGCCGCGATTGATTTCAAAAATGGTAGTTGTCCTAAAGCTATAAACGCCATTATTTTCCTCGATTTGGGAATCGATGCTCAATACTTTTTGGACAAGGGAAAATTGCAACAATCGATTGTAAACGCCATCCGCTCTTTTTTGACGATATAGATTATCCACGGAACTATTGCCTAACCAAAGTGCTTTTTCAAGATTCTTTTCATAATTGCTTGCGTCGATATTGTAGAAGTAATTATGGAACAGTTCCAAGTGAGCCAAAGCCTCAACCCTAAAATTTTCTTTTTGGGTAACAAGTTTTAGCGGGATGATACTGCCATCGGTGTTTATGGCGAATGCACTATTTAAAGCTTTCTTATTAGTGTTGAATACCATCCATATTGAAAATGTACTGGTAAGCGAAGCGCAAACCACAACCGCCAAAACTATAAACCTATTCAACTTTAGGACATTGTAGATATTTTTATAAGGAGTTTTCATTTCGTTTTAATTAATTGGAAAATAGTCTCAATGTAAAGGAGGTCGCACGCCTGTAAAGTTTGAACTTCAGAAATACAATAAAACCGACCGAACCTAATTGTACAACAGGAGCGAAGAATCCTTGGCCTACATCTGTTCCAAAAAGGTTGTTCCAAAAGTTGGTATTGATTTCTGTGTATAAAGCATTTACAAATACGTTAACCAAAAAGAACGCTGGTACGAGCATATATACCGCAGCATACAATTTGAAAAAATTATAAGCCAAAGACCGGAATTTCTCAAATACAGCTAAACTGATGACCAATGGAAAAAATGCTTGCATAATTCCTAAAAGAAAGAACCGTTCTGCCAAAAAGAGTGGATAAATAAATAAGTCCAAAATCCATAGGATAATGCCAATGATAAATGCGAATATTTTAAAACCATAAAGTGGTGTTATTAAGGCTTCATATAAGAGCGTCATAGCTGCTTGAGCAACTTCGATTATACTAACATCTTCTTCAATAGGGATGTCCTGCATTTGCAAGGGCAATAATGCAGGAGCTGTTCCTCGATACTGTGCTTCTATAGAAACTAATATGCTATCAAAAAAGCCCAAGACCTGTGTCGAAAATATGACCAAAACTACTATGGCAAAATTCTTCGCAAGTTCCCCAGGACTCAATCCCCAAGTGTAACCATCTTTATCCGCAACACCTTCATTGTACTTTTTCAGGATGTTAACCAGAAAAAATAGGACAGCGAGCGTTTTCATTCCGGCAATAGTGTATTGCGTGAAGTTGCTGCTCTGTATGGTCTGGAACACCGCATCGATGTATTCCAACCCAATCCCTAAAAGTATAGTTGCGGTCATTTTTAGTAATCTGTTTCTCGGTTATTTACTTTATCCTGCATTTTTCTGAAAGAAATAATATCTCGATACCGTTTTGTTTTAGTGGTAATGGTAGAAACCATTTGTTTCGATTCTAGCTCTTTAACTTTGAGTATTTCGGCACGTTCGGCATCGCTCATTTTGAGATAATCGCTGGATAGGACTTCATCTATAAAATCTACTGTGTCCAGTGAGTTTTGTACTATGGCATCAAAAGATTCCATAACCCTCGAAACTTCATCTGGTTTGATATAAGGCGAGTTAAGAATGTCTTGTACGTCGTTTTGCATTACGTTTATAAGGCGTTGATTGTTCTGCCCAATTTCCTCGACTGCTCTTAATTGTTGAACAACACTTGATACTTTCTCTATTGCCTCTTTTGCATCTTTAAGGAATTTTACTGACTTAATCATCTGAGCTGTCTGCTTTCCAGATTCTATGAGTTGTTTTACCAAGCTGATAAAATTGGTATTGTCATAAGTGGGCATTCCTTGGGCGGTAGCATTGCCCGACATAAATAAGGTCAGGGCTACCGTCATTACTAAAATTTTGATTTTTGTCTTCATAATATTATGTTTTAGATGTGAATTGAATTATTGCTTTTTGCATATCGTGATGCTTATTGTAGAGCTTCATTATTTCTTCATTTTCCTGTCCATCGGTCAAGTAAGCGGCATATACTTCCTTCGGAACTTCGAGACGGAAAATGTTACTTTCCCTACCAATCTTGATGAACATCTCGGTGTACTTGCGCGGACCAGAAAGATTATTCTTGATGGACTTTAACTGATTTAAATCGTGGCTTGAGAGGTTGAGCCTTTTGACCAGTTCATCATAGCCCTTTTCGTTGTTTAGGCTATAGATGACTTGGGTGTTTTCCAATATGCTGGCTGAAGTTGAATTATTCGGCAATTGATTGATGGATTGCAGAATAATGCCAATCGCACCGTTTTGTTTACGGATGGCTTGGTAGTAGAATTCCACACTTTCGAGTACGTTTTCAAACTTCAGTTGCTTGGCAAACTCGTCGAAAAGGATAATACCCTTTTCAGCTCTGTTTTTCCAAATAGTTCTTTGGATAGCAGACTTTATAAGCTTAAGCATTACAGAAAGTATTTCCTTATTGTCCTTTACTTCATCGAGCTCAAAGACAATCAATCGTTTGTCCTCGATTTTATAGGTCTGGTCTTCGCTTACTTCAAACAGGAAGCTATATAGACCATCACCGACGTATTCAGACATTACGTGCAAAAAGCTCCTGACATTGAAGTAGTCGGGATGGATTTTAAGAGTGTCAAGTAGATTTTCTTGGCTCTTTTCTATAAAGCTGTAAAAACCATCTAACGAGTGATTTTCAGAAGTACTATCATAATAATGGCGCAGTATCTTTTTAACGGAAACCGATTGTGCTTTCGTAACTTTTAAATCTGAAGCAAAGAGTTCAAATAGGAAAACGGATAAGTCTTCCAATCGCTCTGGTGTTAAGTCATCTTGATGACTGATGTAAAATGGATTGATACCCAAGTTCTTTCCGCTTTCGTAGCGAAGTACCGTGTATTTTTCAGGATAGAGCTTTGCGAATTTGGTGTATGAGCCACCCAAGTCGATAATGACCAAGCGAACACCACTTTCAAAATACTGGCGCAGAATGTTATTAGCCAAAAAGGATTTGCCTTCGCCCGTTGGTGCAAAAATGGCAAAGTTCCTTGCCTTAATTCTTTTCTTTTTTTCATCCCAAACATCCTTTAAAACAGGAATGTTATGCTCACGGTCATTAAAGATGATTCCGGTAGGATCGCTTTTGTAATTGGTGTTATTGATGAATAGGCAAAGCGCGTGTTTTAAATCCGTTACATACAAATCGTTGTTCGAGAAATTGGACGAAAAACAGCAGTAACTATTTAGGATATAATTTTTTCGTTCTTCGCCTCTTGGATAATAGGGGATGATATCCAGTTCCTTAAACTCGGTCTTTATTTTTGAAGTTATTTTATCAAGCTCTTTAGCTTCCTTCGCCCAATACACAATATTTAGATGACCACGCACAATACGTGCATTATCATCCGCATTGATTTGGTCAAGAATATGTTGAATTTTACCAAGCACCACTTTATTCTGTGAACCGAAGTTGGAACTCTTATTCAGTTCCTCTATTTTCTTATCTAGCAGCTTGCGCCACTTCTGTTTATCATCCAAATAAACAATCTGGTTAACAATATGGTTTTCATTAAGCGTAAGCCCTAAGCCATCAATAAACCCTTGATGAAATACAAAATCGTCAGAAGTGAATTTTTCATTGGTTTTGCTACTCTGTACACTTTCGCCAAAGCACAGTTCGCTATTGATGGCAAGGGCATCAAAATTGTTTTCGCCAATATTGACGCTTTTCTTATCCAGTAAAATATCAGTATCGTAACCTTCATTAAAGCCATTGAAATAGGCATTAGTTAATTGTTGGATTTCTTCCGCTTTAAGCGAAATAAAATCCATCTTTCGGCTATTATTGATGAAGGAAACTGAATCACTTACCGAGTTGGCGAAACTCTTGATATTGTCATTCAGTTCCTGTACGATTCCCTTTGAAACCTTTCGGAACGGATTGACATATTTAGGATTGTTTAGAGCCTTATTTTTGGGCAAGATGAAGAACAAATAACAACGATGCTCAATATGTCCACGACCTTTAAAATGTTCGTGGGTTGCTTTTTCTAAAAATGTAGAATTAGCAAGTTGTTCTGAAGTATAGGGTTTTTTCAGGTAGATATCCTGTTTGTGAACCACAGTACCAACAGGCAAAGACTTTAATGCCTGAAACCAAGCACCGTGCATATCCTCAAAATCCTTTTCGGAAAGCGAGTATATTTCTGGTAAATTCCCTTTATAACATAGGACAACGTTGCCATTGTTGGCAAATACGATATTATCCTGAATATCTACAATGGGTTGATATGCCGAAAGGTTAATCTTGTTCATAGTCGAAGCCAGAATTTCTTTTGTTACTAATGATTTTTGGGAAAGCCTTTGCCATTTGGAATAGCTGCGGATTGTGGGCTATTCTTGTCAGCGCCACATATAGAGAAGCATTAAAGACCAACACGCCTATTATCATCATAAAGCTGAATGAGAAGATGATAATAAGCAACGAAGCCAAAACAGAAACCATCATTAAGGCAAACAGGGAAATGGGTAGCCCGAAAATGACCGCCCTTTTCCTGATGTTTTTATAGACCTCGAACCGTTTCATTTATACAACGATTCCTATTAAGTATGTGAAGATGCCTACAACTGCGCCAGCAATGAGTACAAAGACAAGCACTCTGGTTATTCCTTTTTTGAGGTCAGCATTTTCGCCGAAGAAGTGTCCTGCATTAAAAAGGAAGCCAACCAAGAAGATAACACCTAATAATATTGGAAATATAGTTCTGATGGTATCGCCTACATCGTTAACGGAATCTTCAATGCCACCGATTTGAGCAAAAAGCGAAGTGGATAAGAGCGAAAGAATGGATGCTAAATAGTGTGATTTTTTCATAACGGAAAAGTTTAAATTTTTAGTTCATTTTCGTTATTGGAAATTTACATATATTTGAACATAAATAACTGAAAATCAAATATTTGTGAATAAAATATTATTTGAAATCAATTGAATTTATTTGTTATTATTTGGCATTAAATCCTATGGATTTTTGAGAGGAAGTTGTTGATAACCCGAAAATTGAAAATGAAAAAAGTGCTCAAAAACGTCAGTTTTGTGATTTTGGTTCTAAAAATGTGTATCATTTTTGGACAAGAATCTGGTGCTCAAAAACGAATCGTGATTGACGTTGGACACGGTGGAAAAGATGCTGGTGCAATAGGTATAAATGACATCCAAGAAAAGGATGTGGTTTTGGCTCTTGCCAATGCCGTTTTGAAGCTGAATAATGAAATGGATAGGCCTTTGGATATTTATTTAACCAGGTATAGTGATACGCTTATTTCTTTATCTGACAGAACGAAGCTAGCCAAAGCACTCAAAGCGGATTTATTTGTGTCCTTGCATTGCAATCATTCGGATAATCCGGATGCAAGAGGGATAGAGGTTTATGCTTCAAGAAAACAACAAAAATTCTCGACGGCATCGATTTTTATAGGCTATCAAATTGAAAGCGCACTTTGTGAAGCAATTGGTTATGAAAGTCGAGGTGTGAAGTTTGCCGATTTTCAAGTGCTACGGGAAACAGTTGAGTTTTGTCCCACCATTTTGGTGGAATTGGGATTTTTATCTAATCGGGATGAAGCGCAACATCTTTCTGAACAAAAGAATGTTCTAGTGATTGCGTTATCTATTTTGAATGGTTTAACATTAAATTATTGAGTTATGAAAGAAATGTTTACTTCTGTGATGCAAATTATCAAGAGTGTTTTATTTCAGATTTTTTTAGAGATTAAGACGATCATTAAAGAACTGCGGAAATCTTAAAATTTAGATTTAATTTTAAATATGCGTATTTTTATGATTATATAAGAGAAGATTAGTAGTAATCTCAAAAAAAAACACCGACCAACAAATGAACCAACTATTAGACATATTCAGAGTTGATGATGTAGAAGCAAAAAAGATTTCTACTCAACCCAATGAGCCACATACGCATAACTTTGAAGAAATCTTAATCGGTATGGAGGGCTCTATAGAGCATTTTATTGATTTTGAGACCACCACTATTGACTCCCCATACGTTTGTTTTGTGAGTAAAGGCAAGGTTCATAGGGTAAAACCTATGTTGAAAGATGGCAAGTGCGATGTTTGGGTTATTAGATTTAACAGTGAATTTGCAGCTCAAATTATTTTTCAACTCTACTCTGCCTTTCATAACAATGCCAATATTTTTTGGCCAGTTGAAAGGCTTATGGGACGTATTCCAGTTTTAACTGAAATGATGCATAACGAATTGCGGCAACAAAATCCTGATTTTTCCATTATTCGCCATTTGCTCAATGCCGTCATTTCGATTGTACTGTCAGAAAAGCATAAGCAACAGAGTACAGATATTTCAACCAACCAAAATGAGACCTTTACCAATTTTCTTGCTATTTTGGAAGAAAATTTCCATCGTCCTTTGAGCGTTGGCTTCTATGCAGAAAAGTTGTTTATGAGTACCCGGAATCTCAATTTGATTTGCCAAAATATTCTACAACAAAGTGTATCTGAAATCGTTGAAACCAGAAAATTAATTGAAGCTAAAAACCTTTTGACCACAACAGACAAAACCATTGCCGAAATAGCCTATGAATTGGGCTATAGTGAAAACTCTTACTTTTCTAATGTCTTCAAAAAAAAATCTGGACAAACACCTGGTGAGTTTAGGGAAGAGATGAGAAGCCTATTGACTTCCTAAAGTTACACTTCTATTACCTAAAAGTATAATACCTACCATAATCATTCTAAATAAATTTGTAAACAAATAAAAGTTTAACAGAATTTAAATTATTTGATTATGAAAAAAGTATTGATTTTAATTGCAATGACATTTATTGCCATAGGCGCAACTGCCCAGGTACAATGGAAGGTAGACCCTTACCATTCTTCCTTGAATTTTAATATTTCTCACTCTGGAATAAGTCTTGTAAACGGGAAGTTTTTAGAATACACAGGAAACTTGACTACAAATGGGGAAGCACTTAACGATGCAAGTTTCGACTTTACCGTTGATGTAAAAAGTATAAACACCAATGTAGATGATAGGGATAATCACTTGAGAAGTCCTGATTTTTTTGAGATAGAAATGTATCCTACTATGAGTTTTAAGAGCACCAAAATTTTATCCACTGGTAAACCAGACCATTATTTGCTCTATGGAGAGTTAACCATCAAAGATGTCACCAAAGACGTGGTTTTTGATGTTGATTTTGGAGGTATTGCCAAGAGTGACCAAGGAGAAAAACTGGGCATGAAAGCCAAAACCACTATTGATAGGTTTGATTATAACATTGATTATGACCCAACAGCTGCTGGAATTGGAAAGGACGTGAATATAGTCGTTCACTTACAGTTTGCTAAGCAGTAGGATAATTTAAAGTGTATAAACAGTAAATTTAGAAGTTATGAAAAATTTTAAAACACAAAAAATAAGTAAGCAGGATGTTTATGTCAGATATTGGATTGGTGCAGCCCTTACCTTATTTGTGTTAAAAGCTGGGCTCACAGGTTTTCCATTCTACTTTCTATTGGTTTTTACCGCACTACTGGTTTTTAGTGGTGTAGTGGAAAGGAGTTACCTTAAGACACTATTTTATTCAGATAAGTAGTAGAAAAAAGTATTAACCTTTTAACATATTTAAGATGAAAGATTATCCAACATTATCTGGCACTATGAACCAATTCAAAGCTGATGGCTATACCGTAGATTTCAATTTAAGTAACAACTGTATCCATTGTCCGGGCGAACAACTAAAATTGAGTCCTTCGGAATTTCAAATTGATAGGTTTTTTCGCTTTGAAGGGCAATCTGACCCTGCCGATGGGGCAATACTTTATGCCATTTCATCTGAAAAATACAATATAAAAGGTGTACTCGTCAATGGTTATGTCATTTATTCAGAACCTTTAACCAATGAGATGCTTGCAAAATTAAAAGCACATTAAAACAATAGAAATTAAAATTTAAAAAGAATAAAAACATGAAAAATCTAGAAAACAAAGTAGCCATGGTTACGGGGGGTACTTCCGGACTTGGAGCAGCAACTGCCATTCATTTGGCCGAACTTGGAGCAAAAGTATATGCCGTGGGATTGAAATCAAATCTTTTGGAAATCCCCGAAGGCTTAGATATGGAAGCCGTGGAGCTTGATGTTACAGACGAAGAGGGCGTACGTAATTTTATGTCCGGAATTGACAAATTGGATATATTATTCAATGGTGCTGGAGTCAACCTCCCCAATCAATATGATATTAAAATGTTTAAAAAGACAATGGACATCAACTTGAACTCACATTTCTATATAAGTACATTGGCACACCCACTTTTGGCAAAGTCTGAAACAGCGAGCATTATCAACGTATCCTCTATGTTGGCAATATTTGGCAATGCTGATGGGCCGGCCTATAGCGCCAGTAAAGGAGCAGTTGACCAACTAACAAAATCGTTGGCGATAGCTTATGCAAAAGATGGAATACGCGTGAATGCCGTAGCGCCCGGATGGATTGACACACCTTTGCTGGCACCTTTAAAAGACACATTGGGTGCTGGAATTTTAGCAAGAACTCCCATGAATCGATTTGGAGAGCCCAGAGAAATAGCAACTGTGGTTGCATTTCTCGCTTCACCTGAAGCTTCCTTTATTACTGGTGCAATTTTACCCGTGGATGGAGGTTATTCGATTTTGTAAACAATTTATTATGGGTTTATTTTAAAGATAAAGAATGAAAAAATTACTTAATATATTTGCAAACAGCCAATCACAATTTATAAACCTTACCCGTATCGCCATCTGTATTGTTATGGTCTGGATTGGGGGTTTAAAAGCATTTCAATATGAAGCCGATGGTATTGTGCCGTTTGTAGCCAATAGTCCTTTAATGAGCTTTTTTTACAGTAAGGATGCCCCTGAATATGTCGATTATAAAAACCCTGAAGGCAAAACCGTACAAAAGAACATTGATTGGCATCAAGAAAACGGCACCTACTTATTTTCTTACGGATTGGGCACTATGATCATTATAATAGGGTTTCTTACATTATTAGGAATTTGGTATGCTAAAATAGGGTTTATTGGAGGGCTTCTAACTTTTGGAATGTCATTGGTTACACTTACATTCTTACTAACCACGCCAGAAGTGTTTGTTCCTAATTTGGGAGGTGATTTTCCAACACCACAATATGGCTTCCCCTATCTATCAGGAGCAGGCAGATTGGTTTTAAAAGATGTGATTATGATGGGAGCTGGATTAATAATTGCATCAGATAATGCGAGAAAAATGTTAAATTTAAACGATAAATACCACTTGCAACAATTATAAACAAACCACATTCCATTTTAAACAGATATAACATGTCAAACATTAAGCTTATTATTGAAGAAAGAGCCGCCAGTATCGGGAAGTTTATGGTAGGTAGGTTGTTGCCGTTTAGACAAAAACGAATGGTTGGCCCCTTTATTTATATAGACCATATGGGACCTGTTAAATTAAACGAACGGGAAAACTTTGATGTCTTACCACATCCGCATATAGGTTTATCTACACTCACATTTTTGTTTGAAGGGAGCATTATGCACCGAGATACTTTGGGTAATGAAATAGAAATAAAGCCTGGAGCAGTGAACTGGATGACAGCCGGGAAGGGAATTGTCCATTCTGAACGTACCCCAAAATACCTACGGCATTCTGAACTATATATGCATGGCTTGCAGATATGGGTGGCATTACCCAAGAAATTGGAACAAATGAATCCGGAGTTTTTCCATATCGACAAAGACCAAATACCGCAATGGAAAGAAGGTGCACTGGATGTTAAATTGGTAGCTGGTGAAGCCTTCGGAAGAAAATCACCTGTACCTATTTACAGCAAATTGTATATGCTTGAAATACGAAGCACAAGTAAGGAATCTGTAAATATAGGTGAACATCTTTATGGCGAATCGGGATTATACATCCTAGAAGGTTCTATTGAAAGTGATGGCCATCATTATGGCCCAGAAGCAGTTATTGGTAAGTAAAGACAGTAGTTTATGCGAATTTACCATAGCAGCCAATAGTACCATTTATATTTTTGGTGGCGAACCTTTCCCTGAAGAACGATACATCGACTGGAATTTTGTTTCTTCCGACAAAGCATTGATATCCGAAGCAAAACAAAAATGGAAAGATCAAACATTAGGGAAAATAAAAGGTGATGGTATAGAATTTATCCCTTACCCCTCGTTAACTAAAAAATAAAATTAATTATGGTAAAAATATCGTCGAGCATTAAAAATGAACTTTATAAAGTTGGAATCAGGTCACCCACTGGTAATGTTGTCATTGCTGATGAACCGAGTGCACAAGGTGGAAAAGATTTGGAATTTTCGTCAAAAGAGCTTTTATAACCTTATGAGGAAAATTTTTAACTGGACTTATGTTGTTCCATTTCTGACATTGATTCTGGCACTGACAGGATTAATCGGAAGCGCTGGTGTTTTTTACTGGTTTACCATTATTTTATTGATATCTTGTGTAATGGCCTCGGTTCATCATGCAGAGGTTGTTGCGCATAGGGTTGGAGAACCCTTTGGCACTATTGTTCTTGCTCTTGCTGTCACCATATTAGAAGCTTCCATTATCGTGACATTAATGCTTGCCGGTGGTGATGGGGCTACCACTTATGCACGAGACACTTTATTTTCTGCCGTGATGCTTATTCTGAATGGAATACTGGGAATCAGTATGATCGTAGGTGCGCGAAAATATAAAGAACAAACCTTTCAGACTAAATCTGTGACCATTGCATTGGTGTCTTTAGTTGCTATAGTTGTTTTTACTTTAATTCTGCCAAATGTCACAACCAGTATTTCTGGCCCCTCTTATAGTAATCCACAATTGATTTTTGTAACTATTGCCTGTCTTGTTATTTATATTTCATTTATCATGGCGCAAACCGTACGACAACGTCATTATTTTTTAACTACTTCTGATAATGGACACGCCAACACCGATGTATCCAAAAAGGAAGCTTTGATAAGCTTATTCTTGTTATTGGCGTGTTTGGGAGCCGTAGTTTATCTATCCAAAAAAATATCCCCACTCATCGAACTATCCATATCAGAGGCTGGGTTACCAAAGGCGCTAGTAGGTGTTGTCATTTCTTTAATAATCCTTCTTCCTGAAGGTATTGCGGCCGTTAGAGCCGCTTCAAAAAACAGGTTTCAAAGCAGTATCAATCTTTCCTTGGGATCCGCTATTGCCAGTATTGGTTTAAGTATTCCTACGGTAGCCATTTTATGTATTTGGCTGGATATCCCTTTGGTACTTGGTATTGACAAAAAATCTATGGTACTACTCGCCCTATCTTTATTTACAGTCATGCTGTCTTTGAATAAAGGTAAAACCAACCTAACTTATGGTACGGTGCTCGTTATGATTTTATTTGCCTATATCTATACAATTATTTATCCTTAATCTTTTTTAGTCATTCTACAAGGAACTTATTGATAAGTCCCTATACTGATTAGTTCTTTTCCCAATATTCCAACCTTTTTTACCCTTGTAGTTAGCTTAAAAGCCATTCACAGCCTTTGGTTGGTGTATGCTGTTGGGTGGTTTGCGGACCTTTAATTTAACTTGTGAATTATTAATGCAGAAAACTATGACTTCCTAAATCTATAATTCTATTACCTAAAAGTGTAATAATTGCGAAAGTATATACAACTATCTTTGTATCAAAATATTAACATTTAAAACATAAACATTATGAAAAAATACAAAATAGCAGTTATCGTAGGAAGTCTTCGCAAAGAATCCTTTAACCTGAAAACGGCCAAAGCACTGATGGCGATGGCACCGGAATCATTATCCCTTGAACTATTGGACATAGACGGACTTCCGTGGTTCAATGAAGACCTGGAAGCCGATCCGCCGAAGGAATGGGTAACATTACGCGAAAAAATAGGGGCTGCGGATGGTCTTCTGTTTTTGACACCTGAATATAATCGCTCGGTACCGGGCGTTTTAAAAAATGCCATTGATGTAGGGTCGCGCCCTTACGGAGAAAATTCCTGGGACGGAAAACCTGCTGCCATTGTAAGTGTTTCCATTGGAAATATCAGCGGTTTTGGCGCCAATCATCACCTGCGCCAATCGCTTGTTTTTGTGAATGTGCCCACTATGGCGCAGCCCGAAGCGTATATTGGAGAGGCTGCAGCACTTTTTGACGATAACGGAAAACTTACCAATGATTCTACCAAAGAATTTCTGAAGAGCTTTATGGAAGCCTTTGAAAAATGGGTTCGTACAAATGCCTAGCAACAGCATTGTGAACCAATTCATAAATTTTAAAAAAAAATAAAAATTGGAAAAACAAAATAATCCGCTTTTATGCGACATAGAGACCGGAATGTGTGAAACATCCGACGGAAATGCAGATACTTCAACTCAAAACAATTTGCAATCAACCAAGAAATCCGTTAAGCTTATTTATTACACGGATCCTATTTGCTCATCGTGTTGGGGCATAGAACCGCAATTGCGTAAACTTAAACTTGAATATGGTGATGCCATTGAAATAGAATATAGAATGGGCGGCTTATTGCCCGACTGGAATTACAATAGCGGTGGCATCGGCAAACCATCGGACGTAGCTTCACATTGGGACGAAGTCAGTGATCATTATGACATGCCCATGGACGGAGATGTTTGGCTAGAAGATCCTTTACACTCTTCTTATCCGCCATCCATTGCGTTTAAAGCGGCGCAAATGCAAGACAACGAAAAAGCAATGCTGTTTCTTCGGGAAATCAGGGAAATGGTTTTTTTACAAAAGAAAAATATCTCTAAATGGGAGCATTTGAAAATTGCCGCTCAAAAAACAGGATTAAACACAGAAAGGTTTAAAATAGATTTCGAAGGTAAAGCAAAAGCATTATTGGAAGAAGATTTGGCGTTGGGAAAAGAACTAGGCGTAAGAGGATTCCCTACCTTATTCTTTATGGACGATTCGGGCAATAAAGAAACGGTTTATGGCTCAAAACCCTATGCATTTTACGAAATGGCCATTCTAAAATTGAATTCGAATGCCCCCAAAAGCGAATACAGTAAAGATTGGGAAACACTCTTCTCAAAATATCGTTCGCTTACCGCAAAAGAGTTTTCCGAACTTTCAGGAACGCCAAGGGATGAAAGTGAAACTGTATTGAACGAACTTTCCAATAAAGGAGTACTGGAGGAATTGACTACGAAAAACGGTTCAATTTGGAACGTGATCATTAATAATTAAAAAATATGAAAACAAACATAGATGCAGGGCTATTGACCTGGCGACTTACATTGGGAATTTTAATGCTGATGCATGGTATTTATAAGTTAATTTATGGATTAGACTTTATTGAAGGTTTATTTACCGAATTAGGTTTGCCAGAATTCTTCGCATTGGGTGTGTATGTAGGTGAAGTTATTGCGCCTTTATTAGTGATTTTTGGTTTCAGAACAAAAATTGCAGCCCTGACACTCGCTTTTACAATGGTGGTAGCTATTTTTATGGTTCATCTCGATCATATATTCCAATTGGGTAAATCAGGAGCTTGGGCCATTGAAGTAGTTGCCCTATTCTTGTTTGGATCTGTAGGACTTATTTTTACAGGAGGCGGAAAATATGCCCTTTCAACTAAAAATAAATGGGACTGATTTTTTAAATCGTAACGGTATTTCCCCAAAACTTAAGTATAATTTATAAAAAAATAAACAAATGAAAAATAAAGTAATTATAATCACAGGTGCCGCTATGGGACTTGGGTATGCAGCAGCAAAAGAGCTAGCCTCAAAAGGCGCAAACCTTATATTGGTTGACTATAACGAAAAAGAATTAGCAAATGTGAAAGCAGAACTTTCTAAAAAGTTTTCAGATATAAAAATTCTTACGGTCGTAGCTGATGTATCAAAAGAAGAAGCCGTAAAGAATTATGTGGATGAAGCAGTAAAAGCATTCGGAAGAATTGACGGGCTTTACAACAATGCGGGCATAGAAGGAAAACAGGCCAGCATCACAGAGTATGACGTAAATGTTTTCAAAAAAGTGATAGATATTAACCTGATGGGCGTTTATTACGGAATGCGTTATGTAATTCCTGTAATGCAAAAGCAAAAATTTGGTCGTATTGTAAACGTAGCTTCAGTAGGTGGTATTCGTGGCGTGTTGAATCAAATGCCTTATGTTGCCAGCAAGCACGCAGTATCAGGAATGACAAAAAATGCTGCCTTGGAATATGGTAGAGATGGAATTCTTACAAATGCCATTGCCCCAGGAGCAATATTAACACCTATGGTTGCTGAAGCATTCAAACAGGTTAATCCCGACAATCCCAAAGCTGCTGAAGCCGAATACGCACAACGCAACCCAACTAAACGTTTGGGACAACCGCACGAAGTTGCCAAGTTTGTTTCATTCCTATTAAGTGAGGAAAACGGCTATATAAGCGGACAAACCATTGCAATTGACGGAGGTGAATCAAATATTTTCGGAAACTCATAAAAAAATGATGATTTCAGAGGAAAGGAAGTAGCGTTGCTTTACCTATTAATTTAAACCGTTATTGCAATTTTTGGAGCGGCAAAATATTCAATCGATAAGTGGTTGGAAAAAAATTGCTTAACCAAGCTTTGTCTAACAAATGGATAGGAATCAATCTGTAAAATCTTTGGTGTTGCTACCCTCTATAAGTAAAAGTATGAATTTAAAGAATTTAAATAAAATAACTTCAACAATGAGTAACACAGGCAAAATGCCTGTGTTGTTTCTTGGCCACGGAAGTCCTATGAATGCAATTGAAGAAAACGAATTCGTTTCAGCATTTAAAAAATTAGGAAAAGAATTGGTAAGACCAAATGCTATTCTCTGCATTTCGGCACATTGGGAAACCAAAGGCACATTTGTAACAGCAATGCAAAAACCACCGACAATACACGATTTTGGTGGTTTTCCCCAAGCGTTGTTCGATGTTCAATATCCTGCAGCAGGAAGTCCAGAATTGGCACAAGAAACCAAAAAAATTATTACCAAAACAGAAGTAAGATTTGATGATAAATGGGGACTTGACCATGGTGCATGGAGTGTTATAAAACATTTATATCCTAATGCTGATATTCCAGTAATACAAATGAGTATTGATTATACGAAGCCTGCCACTTACCATTATGCATTAGCAAAAGAAATTAACAGTCTACGTCATAAAGGAGTTTTAATTATAGGAAGCGGCAATTTGGTTCATAATCTGCGTAAAGTGGTTTGGAACAAACTTAATGAGGAATATGCTTTTGACTGGGCCATAGAAGCCAACGAAAAAATGAAAAGCTATATTTTAAGCGGCAATCATGAAAATCTAATCAATTTTAAATCCCAAGGAAAAGCCTTTGATTTAGCCATCCCAACACCAGAGCATTATATGCCGCTGTTATATACCTTGGCATTAAAAGAAGAAAACGAAACTATAGAATTATTTAACGATAAACCTGTTGGGGGTTCACTTACAATGACTTCCGTTAAAATAGGTTAAAACGCAAAAATTATTAATGCTTGGTAGCTTTAGATCTTCCTTTAATGCTATTATGCAAAGTTATAGAATAGAGGAGTAGAAGATTACTTATACGATTTGGCCAGCATTGGAGAAGTCAAGGACATAACCTATGAATTTAAAAAAACAAATCATTATCAAAACCCTAGAGCTTTTTGAAAGGAATGGTATCAAAGTAGTTACAATGGATGACATAGCTTCAAGCATGGGAATCTCAAAAAAAACATTGTATGTACACTTTTCCGGAAAAAACGATCTGGTAAAGAATGTCGTCCATTATCTTTTTGAGAGGCATTTTTTAGTTATGGACCAAATTTTAGCTGAAAATGAATCTCCGATAAAGAAAATTGACAAGATTTATGAATATGCTGTAAAGTACTTAATACAAGTTCCACCCGTTTTTCATTTAGATATGCAAAAATATCACACTGAAGCTTATAGGATTTACGACCTAAATCGTAGCGAAATAATCTTTGGTATTGTTAAAAAGCTATTGGACGAAGGGCAACTGAAAGGAGAAATTGACGAAAGCATTAATACAACTATGTTTTGTGAATTCCATCTTATAAGTTTAGATAAACTCATAAATAGTAGAACGTTATCTTTAGGGTATAGCGTAAAAGATATTTTGCATAATACTATTGGAATAAGCTTGAAAGGAATTCTTAAATAATTCTGGTTACTCATTGTCAAATAACACCTGAAAATTACTTTCTTCTACTTTATACTTTGGCACTGATCCAAGAAAGAGAAAAATAACATTATTCAAACGATAAACTTGCCCGATGTTCTCGTTTTATTACAACTTTATAAATAGAATCTAATTGACGTGCGTTATAAAGGTAGCGGCTAAATAAAATAAAAGATAAAAAATATGTGGTATTAATCCCTTCAAAAAAGTTATTTCGGACTATAGAAGCTTCATAATTAACTGTTTTGGTAAAAAGTTATAGCAAAAATAACTACTGCTAAATGTTATTTTTGCCCTGTTGTCAAATTGTATGCGTTTATCAAACATTAAGAGCTGCAAATCCCTCTCACGAAAAAGGTGTTTAGGTGCCGCATCATTTAACCACGTATTTGTCATCAATAAGGCAAATGGCTTTTCAAATGATAAAGCTCTTTCAAATATCAAACGCTTATTGGTAAATGGCGGATTTGAAATAATCACATCCCATTTTTCGGGTTCATATTTAAAAAAATCTTGGCCGTCATCGATATGCGAATGTACTATCTGATTTTGTTTTGAAATCAATTGAACAAACCAACTATCCTTTTTATCAAAAGGACACCAAATAGTCTTTCCAAATGGTATAAATTCAAGAATAGGGATAACGCCATATGCCGGTGTAAGACATTCGTCGTTCCTACCTTTGGAATATAGTATCTTACCTGAATTCATTTATGCTCGTTTATCCCCAGCTTTCTCATCAAAAGCAATTAAATTAAACAGTTCTCGCATCCTGCTACGGACACGGTTGCCGTAACGATCTTCCAATTCTTCGGCATTTAAGTTTGTTGTAGCGTGGGTTTTTAATTTTCGTTTGGTAGTGAGATACAGCTCGTATCGAGATAAAAGCACTTCGCCCATCACATTCAAATCCTTTCCATAGAATCTGCCAAAGGGTTCCACGCCCAAATCATCAAAACAATAGAATTTGGTGTTACCGTATTCCTCGACTGTTTTGAAACCCAAGTGATTAAAACTGAAAGTTACATTCCGGCAAGGAATCATTTCATAAGGTCGTTGCAACGGCACCAAATGGCGCAATAATTTCATCAAGCTGGTTTTGCCACAGCCAACTGGTCCAGAAAGTAGAATGCCTTTGTCGATATCGATACCGTAGGTTTCACAGTTATCTTTATCCTTGATGAAGTAGGAACAAAGCTTCAACAAAATGTCTTTATCCTCATCATAAATCTTAAACTTTTCGCCAAACAAAAGTTTGCC
Organism: uncultured Flavobacteriaceae bacterium; assembly: GCA_963716065.1. GTDB lineage: Bacteria > Bacteroidota > Bacteroidia > Flavobacteriales > Flavobacteriaceae > Aequorivita. The sequence goes on along the minus strand of OY970287.1, from coordinate 2,278,618 downwards.
TTTGGTATTCAGGTAAATCAAAATTTTTGGAAAATCGTAGAGTACACTTTTGCCGTCAAATTTTCCGAGCGAATATTCTACGCCACCTTCGGTTATTTTAGAGGGGTTGTCCATAATCTTTGTTTTTAGTGGTTCGCAAGTTGTCCTTGATTTGGGACGCTTGTTTTTTGTTTGGTTTGTTTTCTTCGTCGAATATTTCGGTTCTGTCCATCCAGTTGATGGCTACAGCTCGCCAATCTCGAATTTCTTTTCCATCGCCTGTTTGCCAATTTCGGGTCTGGTAATGCTCATAGAATTTTTTTGCTTCATCAGCATCAAAACCTTTTTCTTCAAAAAAAATAAAAACGGCCTGCCAGCCCTTTGGCTGTTTTATATAGTTTTCTTGTTTGATATTGTTTGTATTAGATACCAATGCTTGTCCATCTATGGGACGGTGTAGGTTCACAACTTGTCCATTTTTGGGATGGTGGTGTCCCTCAAGCGGTACACCTCTGGGATGGTACTGTTCCGCAAGTTGTTCTAATATGGGATTGTACTGTCTCGTAACAGGTTCATCACTTGTCCCAATAATGACCATCTTAATTTTGCTGCCTTTATAGGGATTGTTAGAAGGGAAATAAGAAAGGTAGTTCCAAGAGTCCAAATCCGTAATGCAACGATGATAGGTGGACTTTGAACCTATTTTGGCACAGCGCATCAAATCTCTACGATTAACATATAATTCATCGGCAAACCGACTGCTGTTCCATTCTTGGAAGAGCGCCATATAAAGACTGATATGCGTAGGATTAAGGCGGTCATCAAAATAGAACTTTTCAAAAGCCGCATTAAGTAGCTTTATATAGTTCATCGCTTAAGAATTTAGACCGTGCTGCACACGATTGGCAGTCATTATATTCTGAATTTCTTCGGCATCGTAATAGATAATACCGCCAACCTTTGTGTAAGGTAAAGTACCATTGATACGAAGGTTCTGTAATGTGCCTGGACTAACTTGAAGCAAATCCATAACCTCGGAAGATTTGAGGTATTTTTTAAGCTTTCCTGTGCTTTGTTTGGACAATAATTTTTTAATGTCATCGAGCAATTCCATTTTGAATTCCCGAAGGTCGTCTGTGGTAATAATACTTGTCGGCATAATAGAACGGTTTTAATGGAAAGGGACTATCTGGGTTTTCTTTTAAATGATAGTCCCTGACCTGATTTGACTTTCGTTCTACAAATTTGAATAGGATTAATGGATTTTATTCCCCAGTACGACCGTACTACGGTAAAAATTTAACATTTTGAAATTTGGTGTGTTTTGATAGGCTTTGAAAGCATTTTTGTAAATCGACACTATCAAATCGAACCAAATTTTATGAAAAACAATTGCAGAATTGAATTACCGTAGGTCAACCGTACTACGGTCTTATTTTAACAGTTCAAATAGAAAGGCATAATGAAAAAATATTGAAGGTCTATTCCTCGCTTTTATCCATTTCGATGAGTAGTGATGTAGAGAGTTCGTCGAGAAATAGCGTTCTGCTGTATTTCCTGTTTTTTATATCGTGATAGGTTTTGTAGATGTCCTTTGGCTCAATATTAAAAAGCTGTTGCAACTTTTTTGAAACTTGCATTATACCCTGATTTTCTTGTTTGCCCAATCCTCTCGCACACAATGCATAAACCAGTTCAACATAATCTGTATTAGAAAATGGCCAGTCCATCTTTTCGATTGGTTTACTGGTGGACAATTTTCCATTTAATCCATTACTGATTTTATACTTTTTTTCATCCAAGTATGATACTAAAAAATCATAAGCCTTGTATTTGCCAAGAAGCATATCCCGAGGCGTGCAAAATTCAGGGTCTTGGAAATAGAATTTGGATGTTATAATGTGAAATGTATCAAGGTAGTCTCGTGTATAGTATTCTTTGTCAAAATGGGTAGCCCCAGAATTGATGTAACGTCCAAAATCTATATTAATGAGGAAAAATCTATTTATCTTATTGATTTTCTTCTTAATGAATTTTAATTGGTCATCCTTATTTCCTTTTGGAAACTGAACTTCAAAGGAATGGATTTCTGAATAGTAAATTAGGTTTGTTTGCGGAATTTGTTTGGTTTCTTTAAAGAATTTTATTTCTTCCTTGATAGTTTGGAATTCTTTATCCAGAATTTCTTTTTTATAGGTTGTTAATAAATTACGGCAAGCCCTTATTGAACGGTTAGCCCTTTCTAAAATGTTATCATATTGATTTTTTATATCATCAAGGTCCTGAAGCAGTATTTTCGATAGTATTTGAGAATCCATAAGTAGGTAGATTTAATTTTGAGACCATAGTTATTTGATTTAATTGATTAGGTTGATTTACTTTTTTATTGTCCTGAAAACTTTAATATTAGCCACCGTAATTCATTAATTTTGTGGCTTTTTAATGGATTTTGTGGAACTTAAAGTAAGATAATCTTAAACAAGAACTATTTAAGGAAAACTTTCCGTATTTAATTACGGAATGCACCGTATTTTTCTACGGATTTTTTATGATATATTGCAAACACAACGTTTTCAGATTGAATGAAAATTATTTCCTTTTCTTACGAAACCTTTTTAAGAATTCACGCCTATTTTTTACGCTTGTCTTTTTGAAGATATTTGAGGCGTGTTTTGATACGGTGCTTTCTGCAATGAATAAATCTTTCGCAATATTTCTATAGCTTGAATCACTTAAAATTGAAAGGGCAACCTCAATTTCTCTTCTTGTCAAATCTTCATAAAAAATCTTACGTTCGATAGCTTCGACCTTTTGCTTTTTTTTGAGGGCGAACACTTCGTACATTCGGTTATTATTTTCTATAAAGTATAAATACCTATCTACTTCAATGGTGGTTATGGCATAAAAGGCCAAGTTCATCACGGTAAAGGTCAACCATTGGTAATCTCCAATAACCGTACAAATAGGTAACAAAGCTATACTTCCCACACTTATGATAGATAATCTATTACGCCTTAAAATAAAGGCATTGGGATTACTTGGATTCGAAATTCGTCTGTAAAATATGAATAGAAAAACAAAGGCAGCTACTGAAATAGGTATGGTAAAGAGAATTCTGGCAGAGTCCAAAGACCTTGTGACAAGATAGGGAACTAAAAATAGAATGATATAACTAACGGTGGCAAATATGGCAAGATTCCGAATTGAAGAATTAAATTTCAGAACGACAATATCATATTCCTTGTATAGATAATATACAATGTAAACGCACAATGTGATTGCCACGCTATATGTTATGATGTATTGAAGTATAAATGGTCCAGGGAAATCATCAGTAGGAAGAAATCCGCCCGTAGCGTTATAGACAACAAATAATAAACCAAGAATTAGAAACCGCTTAAAGTTACTGCTCGGTTTCTTTCCAGAAAAGTAGAGTGTAAACAATACTATAACCGTATCTACTAATAGATAGAAGAACGTCGTCCAATGTATTGAAGTTCCAAACATTTATATTCCTATTCATTGCGCTCAAATTTGTTGGTTTCTAAATTTTTGGTAACATTTTTCCAATGAAAAATTTGTCCGTTCATAGCAATATAAACATCCGGTTTTAGAAATTGCAATGAGCTTATTGCATACCCTAAATTAAAAGGGGCATCTGTGTCAGCTGATGAACCTAATATGAAAGAACCAACCAGAACGATGATTTTGTTCAAGTTATTCTTTCCGATATATTTTGCGGTGTCTTCCATTGTGAAAGTGCCGTGGGTTATTAAAATTCTTTTCGCATTAGATTCATTTATTTTGCGAACTAACAGTGCTCTATCATTTTCAGTTATTGCCCTACTGTCCTTTTTAAATACACTTTCAATGGTGTAATCAAAAACGACATTTGCCTTTCGTAAAAAATCATCAATAGTTAGGTTTGATTGTGTGATTCCTTTATCATCTACATAATCCAATCCCTCGATTGTTCCGCCAGTTGTGAATATTTTAATCATAATAGACAGTCCTTATAATACTTATAAAGATAACTGAAATATTCTATAGATTCTTTGAGCAGTTATTAACCTTTACCTATTTCTATTTTAGCAGTGATATAATCCAGGAATATAAGTCTTGGGTGTCAAAAAAGGTATGGTCAATCTTGCCTGAACAGTTTGATTAAACTGATAATTCTTGAAATCAGTAATTTCATAAAAGTCGTTTCGAGTAGGTTCAGAATCCAAAGCATAGACAACACCAAATGGCGGAAAGGTAATTTCGCCGAGATAGTGAATCCCTTTTTCTGTTCTTGCCATTCCCCAACCATTTCTTACTTGTTTTGTTGCGGTATGATAAATAAAGACTCTTATACTATCTGGTAATTCATTGGAATTTTTATACAAAATGAATTCTGAAAGCCCCTTTAAATTTAATAATTGGTCACTTGTATCAATGGACAAAAACATTGACAATATCTGTTTCAAAATATTTAAGGGCTGAATAGCATATTCAAAAGTTATGGTTTTTGATGACCAGATTCTATTAGTCAAAGCTATCATTCCTATATAGGCAAACTTTTTATAGCTTTCCCCATAGTAACTTCCTGTTAGGTTATTACAAGATTTACATAAATAATAGCCGCCAGCACCTTGATTGCTTAAAATACGCTTGCCATATAAATAGCTTTTTGTGTCGTGAAGATGAACAGATTTTTGAAAAAATACGGGATTTGAATTAAAGGCACTTTGTGGCGGAACGTGCTCGAACGTAAGTTTCTTGTATTTACCACAAATTCTGCAAATTCCTTCTCGTTTCAATTTATCCTAAATATTAAAGCTCTTGATTTTTTCAGTTAAACTGTCATCTTGGATTTTTTGTGTTGCTTCACGTTCAACCCTTAAGCCCAAGCTTTTAGTTTGGTTGATATGGTTTGAAGTAAATTGATTGACGTGTGCATAAATGATTCCAACGTCATCGTTCATTCGAGTGTTCCAATTAAATCCATAAAGCTCGTTCAACCATTCCGCTGGTGTAGTTCTGAACATCACATTCGGATTTTTATAATTGCGCCCATCGTCCAATATTATAATCAAAAGATACACTTTGCTGAATCCGATTCCGGTATAGCCATTTGCCTGTTGAGTTCCTTTTTTCTGTACGCTGTTTACTTTGTTAATTTTTGGTGGTTGATTCTCTAAAGATTCGGACTTCACAATTTTACATTCTATACCTATTGCAGTATCTTCTTTAGCTTTTTCATAAAGAAGAATATCAATATCCCCAGGCATTTTATTAGGTATTGTAATAGGCTCTTTAACACCGCAATGAAAAATCACAGAATTGGATGTTTGAAATAGGTTTTCAAATAACATCCTTCGGAAATCGTCATTGTCCATAAGCCAATTAACGGTCTCATCTTCACTCTCAAAAGTTCGTGTTACACTTTTAGCTGGCTCAAGATTATTTACGAAGAAGGAAACTGTAGATTTACCATCGATACGTTGTTTATCTGAAAACACGTATTGCGTAACCTCATATTCAGGTTGTTTTTCTTTCTGAAGCAATTGTTTGAGTTTGTTCTTGATTCTTGCTAATAACTTCATAAATTAAAATGGCAATACTTGACTTGTAAATTCTTTGAATATTTCGCTCGCTAATGCCTTATCAAACGCCTTGGCTGTTACTAAATCACCAAGTTTCGATTTTAATAATTGACCAAATGATTTTTTGCTCAAATGCGGAATGTCATCGCGAAGCTCATCGAACTCGTCGAAGATAATCTGTTGACCATACCCTAATTTCGTAATTTCTATAAGAACTTGCTTGATAAGTTCTTTTAATTCCTCATCAGAATCACTAATTTTTGAGTAGTCTGTTATCTGGGCCTTTCTTGCCTGCTCTATCGCCATTTTTCCTTCTAAAGTAAGTCTGGCATTAGTATCTTTTGTAGTTAAAGTGTCAATTAAACTTCTATTTTCGAGCATTTTTCCGTAATCCCAATCCTCGCCGTGGCTATTTAGCTCTATTCCATTTCCTTCAAGAATCCATTTTATAGAATGGTATTTTCTGTCATTGTAAAGGTCATAAAGTTTAGAAAGGATAAGGTCAAGTCTGCCTTCGGTATCGAGGCTTTTGCGTTTCTCTAAATCAATTTCGTCCGCTCGCACAATGGCATCTGAAATAGATAGAATTTTAAAATAATAGTCAAGGCCATTAATTTCATCTTTTAGGGCTTGAATAGTATTCTTTATTTGCTGGTCAATACCTAATTTCATTCCAGTAGAATAACCTCTTTGCGCTTTAAACTCATTTGCAAAATTTCTGTTTTCTGGTTCAAAAGATGCTCGAACATAGCTAACAACAGTATTTTCCCAAGATTGTTTTTCTTCCTTAAAATTATTAAATTCATCTTCTAATCTTGAAGACCTATATTTATCGACAATTGCATTTCCAGTAGATACAAATCCATCGATTTCTTCTTTAAAAGCTTGCCATTTTACCTTTATAACCATATACATATATTAGTCAGTAAAGGTAATGGAATGAAAATGCTAACTGTTAAAATCTTAATTGAAGATTTCAACAGTTAGCAAATGCTTATAAAATTTCATCAGCCAATTTTTGATTTGAGAAGCGCCATATCATCACTCACTTTCCTCTCAACGACCCTTGCATAGATTTGTGTTGTGGATAGTTTGGTATGCCCTAATAATTTAGATACCGTCTCTATTGGAACACCATTGCTTAAAGTTACTGTTGTAGCAAAAGTATGGCGCGCCATATGAAAAGTCAGGTTTTTTTTGATACCACATAGGTCGGCGATTTCCTTTAAATAACTGTTCAATTTCTGATTAGATAACTTGGGCAAAAGACTGGATGTGTCATTGGTTCTATAATGGTCTTTGTATTTATCTATCAAAATTGCAGCTTTGGGTAAAAGTGGAATTTTGAACGGTGCACCTGTTTTTACTCTTTTGGCCATTATCCAAGGACTACCATCTATACCCATTACAATATTATCTTCGTTTAATTGTACAATGTCAACATAAGAAATACCGGTGTAACAACTAAAAACAAATAAATCTTTCACAACCATAAGACGCTCTATGGAAGAAGACAAATCTTCAATACTTAATAGTTCAAAATCTGTAAGGAAACCACGTTCTTTCTTTTCAATTTTCATTTTAAAATTGACAAATGGGTCTCTTTCAATCCATTTCATCCGATAGGCAAGAGTAACCATTCTACGCAAACGCTTAATATGCTTCATTGCAGTATTATTACCAATTTTTGATTGACCACTTTTCGGTACATACGACCGAAGAAAATCTTCAAAGCCCACGATAAAACCATATTCGAGATTGAAAAGTGGGATGTCTGTAAGTTTGTATTCCTTTAGAATATATTCCATCATATAACGTTGACTGGTCTTATATTGACCCATCGTATTCCTATGCAACTTGTGTTGCATCTTTTCATTATAGTAGTCAACAAGGTTATGAAAGGAAAAACGTGTTTTATCTTCGCCTAAAAATTTGGCTTTGACCATTTGGGAAGTGAAAGGCACTTCATCTCTCTTGAAATCTTCGTAAATCCTATATACTTTTGATTGTACTTCGTTCAAGTAAAGATTGAGAATACGGGAATCCTTATCGGTCCCACTTGCTCTTTGTAGTTTTTCATCCCAAGTAGAAATATTGATTTTCTTCTTGAGACTAATGTTGACACGTTTACCGTTTAAGGTAACCCGAATGTAGATGTTTGCTTTGTTGTTTACAGCACGTTTTCCGTACACCCAAAACAAAATTGAAAATGTTGATGAAGTTCGCATAATTGTCGTCTTTAATGATTAAACATTTAGTGAGACGAAAGTCAAATCAACTATACTAACACCAGTAAGTTACGTCAATCTGTCAACATAATCGCAGATAAAAAAATATGTTGACGATTTGTGACCTTTTAGATGCAAATGATATAAAATTATATGATTGCCCTAAAAACATAAAACCTTGCAAATCATAAGATTTACAAGGTTTTGAGGGAATTTGATTTCCCATTTAGCGGTCTGGACGAGACTCGAACTCGCGACCCCCTGCGTGACAGGCAGGTATTCTAACCAACTGAACTACCAGACCAAGTTTTCAATCAACCTTTCGGAAGACCCCAACAACAGTTGGGCAAAGTGAAAATTTGTTACCATACATTTTGGGATTGCTCCCTTGCCGTATTAAGCGGTGGCAAATATACCACTCCATTTCATTTTCACAAACTATTTTTTCAAAAAATAAAAAATTTTATCCAAACTTCTGACGCTCCACCAAATAGGTAGTCAAAATCTTGTTGAAACTTTCGTTTATATCAGTAAGAACGTACTTAATTCTATATTGCGCACAACGTAATTTAAGTTCCGTAAAATAATCTAGCACCGCTTTTTCATATTGCGCCTTTATATTATCGGCATAAAGATTTACATGTTCCCAGTTTCAACATCCACAAATCGTTTTGGACGATTGCTGAAATCGAAATTCACTTCTCTTTTTCTATCGAAAGTATGAAAAAGAATGACTTCGTGTTTGTTGTATTTTAAATGCTGAAGCGCCTCAAAAAGCTTTTCTTCTTCCGCATCGCTTTGAAACATATCAGTGAAAAGGAAAACCAAGGATCGACGCTTCAACTTTTCGGCAATTAAATGCAGATGTTCGTATGTTTTGGTTTCGGTTTTTTCTTTGGAGTGAATCAACGCCCCATTTAATTTCTGAAGCAACATTTGGTGGTGGCGCTCGCTTCCCTTTTCCGTAGCATAAAATTCATAAACATCGCTGTAAACGCTTAACCCAACAGCATCACGTTGCCGTTTCATCAAATTCATAATCGCTGCGGAAGCAAGTACCGAAAACCCAATTTTGTTCAGTGAATTTATATTGAATTGTTTCAGCTTTGGGTAGTGCATCGAGCTGCTATTGTCTATAATTAAATGACAACGTAGATTGGTTTCTTCCTCGTAACGCTTTGTATATAGTTTATCGGTTTTGGCAAAAAGTTTCCAATCTATATGTTTCGTGCTTTCACCAACATTATAAATTTTATGCTCGGCAAATTCCGCCGAAAAACCGTGAAAGGGACTTTTATGAAGTCCGGAAATAAAACCTTCCACCACTTGTTTAGCAAGCAGTTCAAGGTTTTTAAATCCAGTAATTTCATTTATTTCTTTTTCAATATTCATATATCATCCTGAGCGCAGTCGAAGGGTCTTTTTCTATATTCAAAATAGATGTGAGATTTTAGATGTGAGAATTGAGAAAAATTCTGAACTCATATCTATTTAAGAATTTCATCTACTATTCCATATTCCACAAATTCCTCAGCACCCATCCAATGGTCGCGGTTAAAATCCTTCATTATTTTCTCAAAAGATTGACCTGTATTTTCTGCAAGAATCCGTGCGCTCAACTCCTTTGTTTTCAAAATTTCCTGTGCAGTAATTTCAATATCACTGGCAACGCCACGTGCACCTCCGCTTGGTTGGTGAATCATCACCCTTGCGTGCGGCTGAATAAATCGTTTTCCTTTTTCGCCTGCGGAAAGCAAAATACTTCCCATTGAAGCAGCCAAACCAGTACAAATCGTAGAAACTGGACTTTTTATTCCTTTAATGGTGTCATAAATTGAAAAGCCCGAAGTAACATAACCTCCCGGACTGTTTATATAGAATTTTATTTCGTCGTGGCTCAAGGCATCCAAATACATCAAGCGGTCCACTACGTGGCGGGCGCTTTTATCATCAACCATTCCCCAAATGAAGACTTTTCGTTCTTCCAGTAATTTAGAATCAATTTTATCCTGTACTTTATTATTTTTTTCCATATTTTTCGGTCTGTCCCCTCGAGCGCAGTCGAGAGGTTTTTATAATCTTTTTTTACTAAAAAGAGGTCTCGACTGCGCTCGACCAGACATTTTTACTAAAATAACAAAAGGCTCGGCAATGCGCCAAGCCTTTTTATAATTTATTTTCTGAAGTGAAATCTACAAAAGTAAATCAATTGCTTCCGCATAAACATTTTTGGGAGCAACGCCTACTTGACGACCCACAACTTCGCCATTTTGGAAAACCAAAACAGTAGGAATGTTCCTTACTCCGTACTTAGCGGCAAATTCCTGATTTGCATCTACGTCCACTTTTCCTACTACGGCCTTACCGTCGTATTCTTTACTAATTTCTTCTATGATTGGGCCCACCATTCGGCAAGGACCGCACCAAGCCGCCCAAAAGTCTACCAAAACTGGTTTGTCGCTTTTTAAAACGGTTTGTTCAAATGTTGCGTCTGTTATTTCTAAAGCCATAATCTTTGTTTTTAATAAATCACAAAAGTAGTTATATTTTTTGCGAAAAGATACTGGGTTAATATATGTTTAGGAAATGTATGTATTATTTATTTCTATTGTTAATTCAATTTATAGCTTACCTGTTGCAATTCCAGTTCATCGAGTAATTCCTTTGAAATATGGATTTTATGCTTTCTGCTGGGCATCGTTAAATGTATTTTTTCATCATTTTCATACACAACAAAAAACAACTGCTTTTCACCTTTGTGGGTTTTTACAAGATTTTTTAGCGAATCAATCCGTCCATCTTTCAAATCATTTAAAGGAAATGTAAGTGTCAGTTTTTTTCCGTGTGTTTCCATCACATCGTGAAGCAATTGAATGCTGTTATACTGAAGTCGGGGTTCGCTTTTTTTGCCGGTATCTCTATTGGTCCAACCTTCTTTTACAAAAACACGCCCGTAAATGAATGAATTTGGAACCAGAAAATGACGCCATTTTAAATATTCCTCTCCAAATATTTTGAATTCATAACTATCGTCATAATCCTCAACCGTAAAAATTGCCCAACCTTTTCCAGCTTTAGATTCGCGGTGTTGCACATCGCTAACCACGCCACCAAAACACATTTCTTTATTGATAAAATCTTCTAAACGGTTAAAATGTGAAACCTTGCAATTGGTGAAACTTTCCATTTCAACTTTGAAATCGTCCAGTGGATGCCCGAAATATACACGCCAACAACTTCCCGTTCCTGTTTCAATTTTTTCATCGTTCCCCATTCCTCGCAAGGTGGAACTTCCGGCTCCGGAATTTGCACTTCGCTAAAATCACCAAACAAACTTACCTGTGCAGAATTCTGTGTTTCCTGATATTTTGCAGCATAACGAAGCACTTTTTCAACAAACATAATTCCGTCGCCGTCGTGGTGCAAATATTGTGCTCGGTGCGTATCAAAACTATCGAAACCGCCCGCTAATGCAAGGTTTTCAAATGCTTTTTTATTTGCTGAACGAAGGTCAATTCGCTTGGCCAAATCAAAAACCGATTTGTATTTTCCGTCTTTTCTGTGTTCAACAATAGTTGCTACTGCACTACTGCCAACACCTTTTACGGCGCCCATTCCGAAACGAACGGCACCTTCATCATTTACAGTAAATTTGTGGAAAGATTCATTAACATCCGGCCCCAAAACATTTAGTCCCATTCGTTTGCATTCGTCCATAAAAAAGGTAACTTGTTTTATGTCGCTCATATTATTTGAAAGCACTGCCGCCATATATTCCGCGGGATAATGTGCTTTTAAATATGCTGTTTGGTATGCAATCCAAGCGTAACATGTAGAGTGCGATTTATTAAATGCGTAACTCGCAAATGCCTCCCAATCCTTCCAGATTTTTTCAAGTTTTTCAGCATCGTGCCCTTTTTCTGAAGCTTGGGCAACGAATTGCGGCTTCATTTTATCAAGCACCGATTTCTGCTTTTTTCCCATCGCCTTTCGCAAAACATCGGCTTCACCTTTTGTGAAACCCGCCAATTTCTGTGACAGAAGCATCACCTGCTCTTGATAAACCGTGATTCCGTAGGTTTCTTTCAAATATTCCTCCATTGCCGGAAGATCGTATTCAATTTCTTCCTCACCGTGTTTTCTCTTTACGAAACTTGGAATATATTCCATCGGACCGGGACGATACAAAGCGTTCATCGCAATCAAATCAGCAAAAACCGTTGGTTTCAATTCCTTCATATATTTCTGCATTCCGGCAGATTCATACTGAAAAATCCCAACCGTTTCCCCTCTTTGGAAAAGTTCGTATGTTTTTACGTCATCGAGCGGAAATTCGTCCGGATCGAGGTCAATATTGTGTTTGTGCTTTACGAGTTTTACGGTGTCTTTTATCAGCGTCAACGTTTTCAAACCCAAGAAATCCATCTTCAAAAGTCCTGCACTTTCAACAACCGAGTTATCGAATTGCGTAACATACAAATCGGAATCCTTTGCTGTTGAAACGGGAACAAAATCGGTAATATCACTCGGTGTAATAATTACTCCGCAAGCGTGAATCCCCACATTCCGAACGGAGCCTTCAAGAATTTTTGCCTGATTTATGGTTTGTGCTTCAAGATCATTTCCTTCTGCAAGATTTAAAAGTTCATTCACTTTCGGAAGTTCATCGCTTCGGAAACGGCTTCGCAATTCCGCATCGCTCAAACCGAAAATCTTGTTCAGTTTGGTCATATTCGGAATCAATTTCGAAATTCTATCGGCTTCATTCAAAGGCAAATCCAAAACCCTTGCAGTATCGCGAATGGAAGATTTTGCCGCCATCGTTCCGTACGTAATAATCTGCGCCACTTGGTTGCTTCCGTATTTGTTGATTACGTAATCCATTACCCTGCTTCTGCCCTCATCATCAAAATCGATGTCGATATCGGGCATACTCACACGATCCGGATTTAAAAAACGCTCAAAAAGCAAATCATATTTAATTGGACAAATATTGGTAATTCCCAAACAGTAAGCCACCGCGCTTCCCGCCGCCGAACCACGGCCGGACCAACGGAAACGTCCATTCTTCGGGCTTCCGCAATAAAATCCTGTACAATCAAAAAGTAGCCGGGATAACCCGTATTTGCAATTACGCTCAGCTCAAAATCCAACCGTTGTTTTATTTCCTTCACCCTTTGTGAAGCAACTTCTGGAATTTCGAAATCTGTTAACGCTTCATAGGAAACTTCGAGCAATTCTGGATAGCGTCTCTTGGCGCCTTCGTACGTTAAATGCCTCAGATACGCATTTTCACCGCGCTTCCCACCATCTATGTCTTCAGAATTTAAAAATTCCTTTGGAATACCAAAGTTTGGAAGCAAAACATCGCGATGTAAACTGAAAGGCTGAATTTTTGAAACTACTTCTTCAATATTCAAAATCGCTTCGGGAAGGTCTTTGAAAAGAACCTTCATTTCCTCCTGACTTTTGAAATAATATTCCTGATTCGGTAAACCATAGCGATAGCCGCGACCGCGACCAATGGGGGTTGCCTGCTTTTCACCATCTTTTACGCACAGCAAAATATCGTGGGCGTTGGCATCTTCTTTATTAATGTAATAGGTATTGTTACAGGCTACAAGTTTTACATTATTGCGCTTCGCCATTTCAATCAAAACAGTGTTTACGCGCTTTTCGTCCTCTTGATCATGGCGCATAACTTCCACATAAAGATCTTCGCCAAACTGTTCTTTCCACCAAAGTAAAGCTTCCTCTGCTTGATTTTCGCCAATATTTAAAATTTTTCCGGGCACTTCGCCGTAAAGGCTTCCCGTTAAAACGATAATATCTTCTTTGTATTTTTCAACTATTTTTTTATCAATTCGCGGCACGTAATAAAATCCATCGATGTAAGCAATTGAGGCCATTTTTGCCAAATTGTGATAGCCATTTTTATTCTTGGCGAGCATCACAATTTGATAGCCGTTGTCTTTATGGGTTTTATTTAAATGATCTTCACAGACAAAAAATTCACAACCAACTATAGCTTTTATTGGTTGTGCGGAAATTTCCCCATCTTCATTTTTGGGTAAATCTGCGAGCGATTTATTATAATTGGCAACAGCTTGCACGAAGTGAAATGCACCCATCATATTCCCCGAATCGGTAATTGAAACTGCCGTCATATTATTTTCAACTGCAGCGTTCACCAAATCCAACGTACTGGATGTGGATTGCAAAATCGAAAATTGCGAGTGGTTGTGAAGATGAACAAACGACGCATCTTCAAGCGTGGCAATGTTTTCCTTTATTTCTTCGGAAGATATTTTTTCGGTTTCCGAAGCGGCTTGCATTTGCTTTCGGATTTCTTCCGAAGCTTTTTTCAGATTTATATGCTGCAGCCCAATTAATTGGATAGTTTGTGGATTTTCTTCGGAAAAGTTTTCGAAGTAATCTGGTTTCACATCCAATTCTTCCTTTGTAAAAATCTGACGGCGAACCAATTCAAAGAAACAACGCGTGGTCGCTTCAACATCGGCGGTTGCGTTGTGTGCTTCGAAGAAAGGCTCGCTGAAAAGAAACTCGTGAAGTTCGGTTAGCGTTGGGAGTTTAAATTTTCCGCCGCGACCACCGGGAATTTGGCAAAGTTGTGCGGTAGTTTCGGTACAAGTGTCCAAAACGGGAAGGTTTGGCAAAGGATTTTCCATTCCCAATCGGAAAAATTCCGCACCCATAATATTTATGTCGAACCCGACATTTTGCCCAACGATGAATTTTATTTTTGAAAGCGCAACGTTGAATTTCTCCATCATTTCTTCCAAAGAAATCCCTTCTTCGGTTGCCAATTCTGTGGAAATTCCGTGGATTTTTTCAGCATCAAAGGGAATGTTGAAACCATCCGGTTTAATCAAATAATCCTGATGCTCCACCAAATTTCCCATAGCATCGTGCAACTGCCAAGCAATCTGGATACAACGCGGCCAATTGTCGCTATCGCTCACTGGAGCGTTGAAGCGTTTTGGGAGACCTGTGGTTTCTGTATCGAAGATTAAATACATTTGCAGTTATGAGTTATGAGTGCTGAGTTATGAATGTGTGCCACGTAAATTGACCGAGAAGGTAAAAATAGAAAAACCTCCCGCTTTCGTGAAGTTAAATTGTTACGAGTTGTTCACAATAAAAAACCGTTTCCGGTAATTACGAAAACGGTTTATTAAACTTTTTCAAGTTATAATTTCTATGAAACTATGGCTTCAAAGTTTTTGGCACTTTGCCACGCATTGTTAATTGTGTCACGTTGGTTGGTCAAAATTTTCTGCGTTGTGGGCGGCAATGTAGTATCTTTAATTACTTCATTATACTCCTCTACTGCAGCTTTTTCACCTTTTTGGACTTCGCCTAAAATAGTTTCTTCATTATTGGAAGAAAAAGCAGTTTCAATGTCCATCCAAGTTCTATGCATTGCTCCAGTAGCGCTTCCGCCTTTTTCTGGGGTTTCACCATAATTTTTAATTTCGGTTTTTAATTCGTGACCGAAATCGTAGCGCTTTTGAGCTTGTTCGTTAAAGAATTGCTTCAGTTTTGTATTATCTACTTTTTCTGCAGCTTTTTTATAACCCTTTTCAGCGTCATAATTTTTCTCTAATAGTTCATTTAATTTATTTGACATTTTTTCAGTAAACTTCATCATCTTTCGTTTTAAATTATACAGCTATTTTTTCAACATCTTTCCTCAAGAAGATAACTGTTCAACTTCGTTCGGATATATCTTAACATAGCATGAATAAAGGGTTTTGAACGAATTATTAACCAAAGTTTAATGAAAATTAACAAGGTTTAACCTTTTAATCGGGAATACCTAGAAATATCAATAAGCAACATCAAACTGGCCTTCTGTTATTTCGGTTCGGTTTGTTAAAAAAGTAAATGTGCCTTTAATTGTTTTACCTGTAGTATCGTGCTCAAGTATGTTTATTAAACCTTCCGCAGTAGTTTCTGGGCCATTGGCATCTTGATATTTTGCGCCAAAACCGGCTCTTGGCAAGCTATATTCGCCAGGCTCTACATTTGAGGTAACGGAAATTACTATCGTGGAATTGGCAGTGCTGCCTGAAGTAATAATTGTGTTACCTGTATCTCTAGAAGAAACTGTTATTGGTATAAATGGATTCCCTTCAACTTTGGCGCTAAAAGAACCTGCGTTGGTTGGATCGTCAATCTCACCGCCAGAATATGAAACATTATAAAGCGTTCCTCTTGAAACAAAAATAGTATCAATACCAGGCAAAAAAGCATTGAATTCAAATTTTCCCGATAAAGTTTTATTATTCTCGTTTAGCTCCGAAATGGTAATTGTTCCCTCCCCATCAGGTTCCGTGGTATATAAGTTACCCTCAAAATCTTCATAAAATGCAGAATTTGGAGAGCCTTCCCCAATTGAAAAATTGCCCTCAGCAAGACGCGAGATTCGAAGCGTCAAAGATTCATCTCCCGTAAAACCTTGAATTGTTAAACTTCCATCTTCATTTAATGCTGCGCGCGCATCATTTGATTTATAAAGCCTATTATCCACATTTGCTTGTAACGCAACTTCATTGGTTTCGATGTCTTCGCAGGATATTAGCGATAAAGCAGCCAATAAAATAAGGACAAATTTTTTCATAAGTAAAAGGTTATTAACGGGTTTTGACAAATGTAAAAGAAAAACTTTAATTGCTTGAATTTCAAAAAGAAAATATACTATCTTTGCCGTCCTTTAATTATAACCGGAGTCGGGAACTCCAAAAATTAATTTATTATGCCTGTAAAAATCAGACTACAAAGACACGGAAAGAAAGGTAAGCCTTATTTCTGGATTATTGCTGCCGATAGCCGTAGCAAAAGAGATGGTAAATTCCTTGAAAAAATAGGTTTTTACAATCCAACAACAAACCCTGCACAGATTGACCTTGATGTTGACAGCGCTGTAAAATGGCTTCAAAACGGAGCACAACCTACAGATACTGCCCGCGCAATTCTTTCTTATAAAGGAGCTTTAATGAAAAATCACCTTGCTGGTGGTGTTCGTAAAGGCGCTTTGACAGAAGAGCAAGCTGAAGCAAAATTCAACGAATGGTTGGACCAAAAATCTGGTTCTATCGATCACAGAAAAGCAACTCTTTCTGAGGCTAAGGATAAAGCAAAAGCTGAAAAACTTGCTGCTGAAAAAGCTGTAAGCGAAAAACGTACTGCTGATGCAGCTGCCGCTAATGCTCCTGCTGAAGAAGCAACTGAGGAAGCTGAAGTAGAAACTGAAGCTGTTGTTGAAACTGCTTCAGAAGAAACTACTGTAGAAGAAACTGCAACTGCAGAGGCTCCTGCTCCTGCTGAAGAAGCAAACGAAGAAGAAAAAGAAGCATAATTTATAACGATGCAAAAGGAGAATTGCTTCTACTTAGGCAAAATCGTTAAGAAATACAGCTTTAAGGGGGAACTGCTCATAAAACTTGATACAGACGAACCCGAACTTTTTACTAAAATGGAATCGGTTTTTGTGGAACAACGCAAAAACCTGATTCCATTTTTTATTTCAGAAAGCTCATTACACAAAAGCGAATTGCTTCGCGTACGTTTTGAAGACGTAAAGAATGAAGAGGAAGCAAATGCGCTAATTGGTGCGCATTTATACTTGCCTTTGGAATTTCTACCAAAACTTACAGGAAATAAATTCTACTATCACGAAATCATCGGTTTTATCGCTGAAGATGAATCTTTTGGAACTATCGGAAAAATCACTGGCGTAAATGATACTACTTCCCAAGCATTATTCGAAATTAATCGCAACGGAAAAGAAATCCTAATCCCAATGATCGATCACTTTATAAAAAATGTGGATCGGGAAAATAAACACATTCTATTGAAAGTGCCTGAGGGTTTGATTGAAATGTACCTTTGAAAACGAAATTCCAAATTTCAAACACCAAATTCCAAATAAATTTGAAAATCCAAATTCTAAATTTTCAATCATCAATCGTCAATCGTTAATCCTCAATCGTTAATCTAAAATCCTTTGAAGCCTTTTAAATTCAAACATTTCACCATTGAACAAGACCGCTGCGCTATGAAAATTGGCACAAACGGCGTATTGCTTGGGGCTTGGGTTTCACTTAAAAACAATCCGTTTTCAATTTTGGATATTGGAGCGGGAACTGGAATTATTGCACTTCAACTTGCGCAGCGTTCCAATGCAGAAATGCTGGATGCGCTCGAAATTGAAGCAAACGCCTACGAACAGTGCGTTGACAATTTTGAAAACTCACCGTGGGGCGATAGGCTGTTTTGCTATCACGCTTCTTTGAAAGAATTTGTGGAAGAGATTGAAGACAAGTATGTCCTCATCGTTTCAAACCCGCCATTTTATTCTGAAGATTATAAGACTACAGATGAATCAAGAGATATTGCACGTTTTAATGCCGCGCTTCCTTTCGATGAATTAATTCAAAGCGCTTCGCATTTACTTTCCGATAAAGGAATTTTTGCAGTTATAATTCCACGGAAAGAAGAAGAAAATTTCATCAAAATGGCTTCAGGAGTAAATCTATTTCCGAATAGAATCTGCCGGGTTCGAGGTAATATATCTACCGAAGAAAAAAGGAGCATGCTTGAGTTTTCCTTTGAAAAAATCTCACCAAAAATTGAAAATCTTACTATTGAAATTTCGCGGCACGATTATACTGAGGATTATCAAAATCTGGTAAAGGATTTTTACTTGAAAATGTAGGTTCTTTTTTAATCATACTCGTTAATCCCGTAAAGTAATTGTTTCATTTTGGTGCCGTTTATTTCCACAGGTTTGTACGCGGAGTTGAACTTTTCAATGGTAACCAAAATGCCTTCCTTTAATCGGATATACTCAAGTGGCGTTTTTGACCCGCACTGTTGTTCGTTTTCATAGCTGGAAAGCATGATGCCGAACTTTTCGTAGAAATTTACCCCTTCGTTTATAAAATTATGGTATTGAGTAATGAACTGGAGCAAGCGGTCTATGGGAAATTCGAGGTTTATGAGCAGGTTTCTGGCAGTATCCGGTTTTGACTTGTCTTCCAAGGCTTTTTCCATTGTGCCCAGATATGTGTCCAGATTTTTCCGAACGACTTCCCAATCATCGGTTGCCCTACATTCCTCAAGACCATGGGAATAATTTAATGGGTTTGTATATTCCGTAAACAGGGTTTTTATATCCCCTGACATATTTTCATTCTTTTTCTGTAGAAAAGCTGTCTCGTAATAGATAGTATTAAGGTCGTTGTGCATACGCAACGTAAAATCGAGAATGCACTCTACTTCCTTCAAACTACTATCCTTCTCAGCTTTAGAAGTGTTGTTATTTGTGAGCATGGACACAAAGGAATATACTACAGATGTATAAATATTGCTGTTTAACAAACCGGGGAGGTCAAAACCCGTGCGCTTATCCTGGGTGGTTTTCAGCTTATCTTTCATTTCCACAAAATCGGGATAGTTGTTTGGGTTGCTGATGTTGTTTACGTCCCTCAGGGTTGAAACGGCAGAAAAATGGTGGTCCAGAGAAAGGTTTTTTTCATAAAGCAGTTTTATGATTTGCAATCCTTTAATATATCTTATCTTGCTGATGTCGCGGGCTTCACTGTTCTTTAAAAATTGCAGTTGGGTGTTCAGCGCGTCTTTTTGGATTAAGACATTTACCTTATCTTCCGTTGTTTTTGCACCTTGCAGTTCAAGGCTTGCCTTTTGGAGCTGTAGGAAAATAATTTCCAATCTCATCACTAAATTTTAAATCGCCGCTTTGGGTAAAAGTATTTGGGAGACTGGATTTAAAACTTGAAAATGGATGCCCAGCTATGCTGGTCTTCTTCAGTTTCAGTTAGCGAATTCCGTAAAATGGTAAGCACGAAAGTGCTCTGACCCGTTTTCTCTATTGAGATATTATTGTTGGGGCCGCTGGTCTTGTTTGCGCTACAGATACCCAGACCGCCATTGCAGTCCCTGCCACGAAGGTCGAAACCTATGGGCTGTTGGGCTTGGGCTAAGAGACTGGCGCACAGCATTGCAGCCATTAGTATGGTTTTTATTTTTGATTTCATGATTTTTTAAAAATGTTTTATTGAAAATTAATTCAAAGTCGCTAAAATTGAATTGTTTAGATAATATGATTTACCTACATACTCTCCTTTTCTGAAATAAATATAAAAAGGATACCCCAAAGAACCATCATTGCAAGTATTACACAATTGCGTTAAAAAAGTATCATATTTACGTGAGGCATTAAATAAATTCCCCGAGGGATGTTTGATTGGATTGATAATTAAAGGAATATAATTAATATTATATTTTTTTATCACTCCGGTTAACAATGAATCCCTTGTATCTCTATTTAACATATCTATCACATAATAAACTTTTATATTCTCTTGGTTCAAATATTCCTGCTGTTTTTCAATTTTAGGCATAAATTCGGGCGAACCTGAACAACTAGCGCTGGTTATAATGACTATTGCATTTTTATCCTCGTTGCGAATTTTCTCTGATAGAGTCTTTGCATCAATATATTGATAAGAACTTTTATAATTTTCATCCTCTCGATTAACTAGAAACACGCCGCCAATTAAAATTAGAACAATCATTATAAAAATTGAAACACCAAAAACAATTAAAAATTTTCTCATAATAAATAGGTATTTAGAATAATCCTACAATTTAAAAAAGAGACCGCTATAAATTAGCGGTCTCTTTCCAATCCTAATTAATCCTCAACATTTTATAACCGGCTGCAGCGGTGGTCGGGGTATATTTTTGCTTCTTTTTCAAATTACTAAAAGTAATACCTTTAGCATTTAATGCAGATATTACCGAATCATCAATAACAGGTAAATAATCTAATGAAAAACCATCTTTGAATTCTTTGGAATTGTCATTTGAACCAATCAATATATACACCTCATTTTTATCATTGACAGCAAGTAAAGCATTTCCTGAATCATTCAAATATTTTGCCAATTGTGCTTCAGTATCAAAAGTTACATTACCACTGGTTCTACCAATTCTGCATATTCCATTATAACAGCAAGAACAATTAGGAACATTCATACCAAATTCAATAGATATAATCGCTAGCCACCAAGGCAGCTTAGCGTTTTCTACATTATTATCATTAAATACAATTTTTAAATCATTGCTCGGTTCACTCATATCTTCTATACCACTGTATGAATAAGGTGTTATTGTGGCATAAGTTTCAAATGATATTGTTAGCATTAGACTGAAAAATAAAATTACTGAAATGCAAGATATTTTTTTCATAACTATAAAATTTAACATTAAAACACCTACTCTATACGCTTTTCGGCTACCGCGTTTTTTTGGCCAAAACGTACTGTGCTTTACTATTAAATATGTAACTTTGTTTTTGTGAACGTTTCGTTACAATCCAATAACACAATTGGTTTTTGCGGGACTGTGAGAGCTCTTACCTTGTAAGGGCTTTCTCTTTTTAGATATTTATTCTGTGATAGGCAACTTAATTTAGATGATTGTCAATTTTTTAATGATATCTGTATATCAAAACTTAAGATAAAGTTAAATCATTGTCAATAAAATACCAAGCCGTAGTTCTCCCAAAAAATTAAACGCCTTCAAAAAATATTTTTTACCCCCCCCCATTTTTCTGATAATCAATACCATACAGATTATTCACATAAACCATAATAATCGCATAATAAAAATATCAGTGTATTTCATCTTATTTTTTTATATTTAAACGATGTTTAGCTCCCCCTAAATCTAAAAATATGCACAAAAAACTACGTCAGCTACGATAGGAAAAAAGAATTTCACAAGAAGAAATGGGGAAACTGCTCGGTATCTCCCAACCCCAGTACCAACGGAAAGAAACTGGTTTTGCATCGTTCACGGAAGCAGAGTGTGAAAAAATAGCAGCTCATTTTAGTGTTCCCATTGAAGATATTTTGGAACTTAGCAGTATCACAAAACACAACCACCAACTCCAGGGAGATATGGCTCAGGTAATCTATTACATTTCCGATAGACTTATTGCAGAAGTAAAAGAAATGAACGGCTTTTTAAAGAAAGAATTGTTAGAGAAAAAAGAAGAAAATCTGAAACTTAAGGAGCAGGTTGAAGTGCTCCAAAGTAGGCTGAAAGGGAGAATCGATAACTAATAGATTTTTTCATAAGTAAATTATTCAATTTATTTTTGGCCATTCATTTTTACCTGAAAATGTAGGTCTTTAAGCTTCTGATTTCTACATTTGTATTCCTTTAAAATTTAGCAGATGAAACCAGATCTTTTTGAAGCTCCAGATTATTACAATCTTGACGAATTACTTTCCGATGAACACAAACTGGTACGCCAAGCAGCCCGCGATTGGGTAAAGCGCGACGTATCCCCTATTATAGAGGAATACGCCCAAAAGGCTGAATTTCCAAACCAAATCATTAAAGGTCTTGCAGAAATTGGTGCTTTTGGTCCATATATTCCTGAAGAATATGGTGGAGCAGGACTTGATCAAATTTCATACGGACTGATTATGCAGGAAATTGAACGCGGCGATAGTGGCGTTCGAAGCACTGCTTCCGTTCAATCTTCATTGGTGATGTATCCAATTTGGAAATACGGAAACGAGGAGCAACGTAAAAAATATTTGCCAAAACTCGCTTCGGGCGAATGGATGGGATGTTTCGGATTGACCGAACCCGACCACGGAAGTAATCCCGGCGGAATGACCACCAATTTTAAAGACAAAGGTGACCACTATCTTTTGAATGGCGCCAAAATGTGGATCAGTAATGCTCCTTTCGCACAGGTTGCCGTTGTTTGGGCGAAAAACGAGGAAGGCAGAATCCACGGGTTGATTGTGGAACGTGGAATGGAAGGTTTTTCAACCCCTGAAACACACAACAAATGGTCACTTCGTGCTTCAGCGACGGGCGAACTTATTTTTGATAACGTAAAAGTTCCCAAGGAAAACTTGCTTCCAAACAAATCTGGATTGGGCGCGCCGCTTGGCTGCTTGGATTCCGCAAGATATGGAATTGCTTGGGGCGTAATTGGTTCGGCGATGGATTGTTATGACACCGCGCTTCGTTATTCAAAAGAAAGAATGCAATTTGGAAAACCTATTGGTCAATTTCAACTTCAGCAGAAAAAATTGGCAGAAATGATTACTGAAATCACCAAAGCCCAATTGCTTACTTGGCGTTTAGGCGTTTTGCGAAATGAAGGAAAAGCTACCTCAGCACAAATTTCAATGGCAAAAAGGAATAATGTTGATATGGCTATAAACATCGCTCGTGAAGCGCGACAAATGCTGGGCGGAATGGGAATTACCGGCGAGTACAGCATTATGCGTCACTCAATGAACCTTGAAAGTGTGATTACATATGAAGGAACACACGATATTCATTTGTTGATTACAGGTTTAGATATTACTGGTTTAAGTGCTTTTCAATAGAGAATAATTATACTTATTTTAAAAAGGCTTCATTAATTTGAAGCCTTTTTTGTTTCTGTAGCAAATTGTATCTTTCAGAAAAAATCTTAAGTATGTCATCAAGAACTCGAATGTCCCGAGCATACCAAACCGCCCGCCGAGTTTCGTTCAATGATGATTCAAAATTTGTAATTTTTAGCGACTGCCACCGAGGCGACAACAGTTTTGCGGATGATTTTGCAAACAATCGAAACATCTACTTTCATGCATTGCAGGATTATTTTAAAAATGGCTTTACCTATTGTGAAGTGGGAGATGGCGACGAACTTTGGGAAAACCTTTTTTTCAAGGATATTTTTGAAGCCCATCATAATGTGTATGATTTGATGAAACTTTTTTTCAACGAAGGCAGACTTTATAGAGTGGTGGGAAATCACGATATGGTCTATAAAAACAAAAAATATGTTGAAAAAAATCTATTCACTCATTTTGATAAAATTACTGGAAAGGAAGCACCGCTTTTCCCTGGAATTGAGTTTACCGAAGGATTGATTTTAACACACGAAACCACAAATCAAGAAATTTTTATGATGCACGGCCACCAAGCCGATTGGATGAATTATGTTGGCTGGAAGTTTAATAGATTTATGGTACGCGTACTTTGGAGACAACTTCAAATTTTTGGAATAGGCGACCCCACAAGTCCTGCAAAAAATTACAAAGAACTGATAAAGGTTGAAAGACGCACAAAGCGCTGGATTGTAGAAAACAAAAACCTTTTTACAATAACGGGGCATACGCATCGCCCTCGTTTTCCCGAACCGGGCGACATTGCCTTTTTTAATGACGGAAGCTGCGTGCATCCACGAAGTATCACTGGTTTGGAAATTGAAAATGGTGAAATTTCACTTATAAAATGGTTGATAGCTACAACGGAAGATGGCACGTTGAAGGTAATGCGCATATTACTTGAAGCGCCCCAAAAGCTTATAAATTATAAAACTGAATAGGTATATTTATCATATTTTTATTAAAACTATCCCTTAAAATGAAACATTTAAAAATCTCACTATTTCTACTTTCCCTACTTCTAATTTCCTGTGGGGTTTCAAAAACAAATACTACTTCAGAAAAAACAACTTATAAATATCTGGCTCTTGGCGATAGTTACACCATTGGCGAAAGCGTATGTAATGAATGTAATTATCCAAAACAACTTACGGACAGTTTAAATAGGGCTGCAAAAGAAAAAACTGCTGTAAAAATTATAGCGAAAACTGGTTGGACAACAACTGACCTTATTAGCGCAATCGCTTCTGAAAATCCCCCGAAAGATTATGATTTCGTTACTTTATTAATTGGGGTTAACAATCAATACCAAGGAAAACCTTTTTCAGTTTATAGTGAAGAATTCCCCAAATTATTGGATATGGCCATTGCTTTTGCAAAGGGAAAACCTGAAAACGTAATCGTCGTTTCAATTCCAGATTATGGCTTTACACCTTTCGGACAAAAATCTGGCAAAGCTGAAAAAGTCACAAAAGAATTGGAACGCTATAATATTTATGCGGAAAGGATTGCTTCTGAAAAAGGAGTTCATTTTGAAAACATTACGCCTATTACACAAAAAGGTCTTGAAAACGTAGCGTTAGTGGCTTCCGATGGTTTGCATCCGTCTGAATTGGCTTATAAAATGTTTGTAGAAAAAATGTTTAAAAAAGCGTCTGAAATTCTCCGTTAAACCTCGGGAGCAAGTTCCACTTCCAAACCGTCAAGTTCTTCCTTTATAAAAATATGACAACCAAGACGGCTGTTTTCTTTCACATTAAAGGCTTCAGAAAGCATCAAATCTTCATCATAACTCATTTCGGGCATTTCGTGATCGCTTAAAATATAGCATTGGCAAGAGGCACACATTGCCATTCCGCCGCATATACCAATGGTTCCTTCGGGCGCCAATTCATAAGAGCGTACAATTTCCATCAAATTCATATTCATATCGGTTGGTGCATCAATTTCGTGCTTGATACCTTTGCGATCTATGATTTTTATTTTGATGTCGTTCATTAAAAATTGATGAGTTTGTGTTTTAATCAATAGATTTCACAACGGCTTTTGGCGCTTCTTTTTTGCTTCCGTCAAAACCTTCCACACCACCTACGGTTGTGTATTTCATCACATATCTTTTCTCCGGAAATATACGCTGAAAAGCGCTTTGGCACATTAATGTTGCTTCGTGAAAACCGCAAAGAATCAACTTCAATTTACCGGGATAAGTATTTACATCGCCAATGGCATAGATGCCGGGAATGTTAGTTTGATAATCTAGGGTATTATCAACTTTTATTGCATTCTTTTCAATTTCAAGTCCCCAATCGGCAATTGGCCCAAGCTTTGGTGACAGTCCGAAGAGTGGAATAAAGTGATCACATTCTCTATTGAAAACGTCTTCACCTTGTTTTATAACAACTTCTTCCAGCTTATCGTTTCCAACCAAACCAATAACTTCTGCTGGAGTTATCATTTCAATTTTACCGAGATTTTTCAATTCCTGTACCTTTTCAACACTATCTAAAGCACCACGGAATTCATTTCTTCTATGAACCAAAGTCACACTTTTTGCAACATTTGTCAAGAAAATACTCCAGTCCAAAGCAGAATCGCCTCCGCCAGAAATGATGACATTTTTATCTCGATACAATTCAGGATCGCGGATAATATATTCAACACCTTTGTCTTCAAAATCTGAAATATTCGAAATCAGCGGTTTTCTCGGTTCAAAACTTCCCAATCCACCAGCAATTGCAACAATTGGCGCGTGATGTTTTGTGCCTTTATCTGTAGTAACAATGAAAGAGCCGTCTTCCAACTTTTCAATAGTGTCGGCACGTTCGCCCAAAGTAAATCCGGGTTGAAATGGCTCAATTTGTTTCATTAAATTGTTTACCAAATCGCCAGCTAGAATTTCTGGAAATGCTGGAATATCATAAATAGGTTTTTTGGGATATATTTCGGAACACTGTCCTCCGGGCTGCGGAAGTGCATCAATTAAATGACATTTCAACTTTAATAATCCTGCCTCAAAAACAGCAAAAAGACCTGTGGGTCCAGCGCCTATAATGAGAATATCTGTTTTTATCATGAAAAACTATCTCTTGATTTTATTCTAAATAATTGGTGAAAACATTTCAAAAGAGAAACCTTCTTACTGTGAAATGTTTATCACTCTTTCTATTTGGGGAGCATACTTTTTAATCGTCATCTCTACTCCACTTTTTAGCGTCATTTGGTTTACCGAACAACCCACGCAAGCACCTTGCAATTGAACATTCACAATTTTCCCTTCATCAATAGACACAAGCGAAATGTCGCCCCCATCACTCTGCAAAAACGGACGTATCTCGTCTAATGCTTCTTCTACTTTTACTGTTAATTCTTGCGTTGTCATATTATTTTTTTACGGCACTGCAACCTGCCATTGTTGTAATTTTTATGGCCTCTGTTGGGGGAAGATTTTCGTTTCTGCGAACCGTTTCTTCCACAACATTTCTTGTTATTGCCTCAAAAGCTTCCTCAATTTTGGTCGCCGTCTGCAACGCCGCTGGTCTTCCAGCATCGCCTGCTTCACGGATACTTTGAACCAAAGGAACTTCTCCCAAAAATCGCACTTTTAAATCTTCTGCCAAATGCTTTGCGCCTTCTTTTCCAAATATATAATATTTATTTTCAGGAAGTTCGGCAGGGGTAAAATATGCCATGTTTTCAATAATTCCCAAAACCGGAACATCTATATTTTCCTGTCTAAACATTGCCACTCCTTTTCGCGCATCGGCCAAAGCTACATTTTGCGGTGTACTTACCACAACTGCTCCAGTAATTGGCAACGATTGCATAATACTCAAATGAATATCTCCAGTTCCTGGCGGAAGATCAATCAACATAAAATCCAATTCTCCCCAAGCGGCATCAAAAATAAGTTGGTTTAACGCTTTTGCTGCCATTGGACCTCGCCAAATTACGGCCTGGTCTGGCTGCGTGAAAAACCCTATTGAAAGAATTTTTATCCCATAATTTTCCACAGGCTTCATTTTGCTTTTGCCCTCAACATTCACTGAAAGCGGCTTTTCCATTGCTACATCAAACATTATTGGAATTGACGGTCCATAAATATCGGCGTCCAAAATCCCAACTTTGAAACCCATTTTAGAGAGTGTTACTGCCAAGTTTGCGGTAACGGTAGATTTACCAACGCCTCCTTTTCCGGAAGCTACGGCAACTATATTTTGAATTCCAGGAATTGGCTTTCCTTTTATAAGGTTTGGATTCTGGGGTTTTTGGGGTGCTTCAACCTTGATATTGATCTGTACTTTAGCATTTGCATCCACGTTTTCGTGAATGATTTTAATAACATCTGCCTCGGCTCTTTTTTTTATGTGAAGTGCTGGCGTGAAAAGTTTCAGATCCACTATAACTTCATCAGCAAAAGTTACCACATTTTGTACAGCACCGCTCTCTACCATGTTTTTTCCTTCGCCCGAAACTGTTATTTTTTCAAGGGCTTTCAGAATATCTTGTTTTGAAATGCTCATTCTTTTATTGTAATATTTAGATTGATTCTAAAGTGCAAATATAGTGGGAAAACTTCGGAAAACGAAGCCGTTGGATTGAAATGATTTATAGTATCATAATTGGAAAATTGGATTGTTGGATACTTAGAATATTGGAATGTTAGAAAATCGATATTTCCAAATATTTGTAAATTTTTCAAAAATTAGGAAATATCTAAAGTTCCTTCAGCGGGTCCCAAAAGTGCTTTTCGAAATCTTGGATTTTATTATCAACCACTTCAATTCCTTCGTTTTCCAAAAGTTGTTGCATCAAATTTGTTCCCTGAAAATGGTGCTTTCCCGTAAGTAATCCATTTCTGTTTACAACCCTGTGAGCAGGCACATCTTTGCTTCCACTTCCATTCATTGCCCAGCCCACCATTCTTGCGCTTTCAGCAGCACCTAAATATTTTGCAATTGCCCCGTATGATGTAACTTTTCCGTAAGGAATTAATCCGGCAACTTGGTAGACTTTTTCAAAAAAACCATCATTTGACATTTCAGAATTCCTTTAAAATCTTTAAAAACGTAATTACTGAAACTATAGCTGTAACGATGCCTATAATGTAATTCATATTCAATTTCATTTTTCGCGAATTTTCTTTAGGTCGAAAAAACTGAACGTAAAAAGCCAAACTTCCGAACGTTCCCAAACCTGAAGCAAAGACGGCTATCCACAATGCAGGTTGTGAAAAGGAAAATATTTCGAAAGCTGAAAATGTAATACTTAAATAAACCCAATATGGAAGGGGTAAAAGGTTCAACATTGCAATAAAAATTCCGGAGAAAAAACGATTTGTTTTAGAGTGGGCATCCCTATCCCGAAATTCCCTACGGGTATCTTTAGCAATGAAAATAAAGTAAATAGTGAGACTAATAAATATTCCAAGTGCTACTTTTTGTAGCATGTCCACAATCTCAGGATGCATTTCTATATATCGGGCAAAAAGTAAGGCAATATATGTTTGAACCATCACGGTTATGCAAACGCCCAACGCAAAAAGAAGTCCCTTTTTCCGCCCTTCTTTCATGCTAATTTTGGCAGCATACATATTTATCAATCCAGGAGGAAGAACCCCAATAAATGACCCAAAAAAACCTATGAGGAAATTGTAAATTATTGCCATTAAAGGAGGTTATTTTTGTGAATATACTGAAATTATCTTTAACTAAACTTAAATCTTATATAGGTTATCTTTTTGCCTGTTGCCAAGTATTGTTTTTCGTAAAAAGTTTGAATAGTAGTTACCGCTTCCGGCGAACCATGGCTGCCATAAACGTCGTGGTGCGCATATTCGATGGTTTCCCCCAAACCGTGAAGCAGACCAAGCGTATAACCGTGCATAAATTCACTATCGGTTTTTAGATGAACAAATCCGTCAGGTTTCAGTATTTTTTTATATTTCTGAAGGAATTCCGCATTGGTTAATCGATGCTTTGTGCGCTTGTATTTTATCTGCGGATCTGGGAATGTAATCCAAATTTCATCTACTTCGTTTTCGTCAAAAATATGATCGACCAATTCAATTTGGGTACGCAAAAAACCTACATTTTCAAGATTTTCTTCCAACGCAGTTTTAGCGCCGCGCCAAAATCGGGAACCTTTAATATCAATTCCTAAAAAGTTGATTTATCGGATACGCTTTTGCCAGATTTACTGAATATTCTCCTTTACCGCAACCCAATTCCAAAACCAGGGGATTGTCATTTTTAAAGAAATTTTTTTGCCAATTCCCTTTCAATTTAAGTCAATCGTTAACACTTCTTCTCGCGAAGGTTGCACAACGTTTGCAAAAGTTTCGTTTTCCCTAAAGCGTTTTAATTTGTTTTTGCTACCCAAAATTTAAATTTTTGGTAAAATTAAGGAAATATACCTCGGCTGCAATTATTGCTACCTTTGTTTTATGCCGAAAAAGAAAACAATTTTGGTAGCACCATTAAATTGGGGGTTTGGTCATGCTACACGTTGCATTCCTATAATTAGTGCACTTTTGGAGCAGAATTACAATGTTTTGCTTGCTTCAGATGGAGCGGCGCTATTACTGCTTCAAAAAGAATTTCCAGAATTGGAATCTTTGGAACTTCCTTCCTACAATATTAAATACCCCAAGAAAGGAGAATTCTTTAAAATGAAGATTTTACTCAAACTTCCCGCAATTCAAAAAACAATTTCCGAGGAGAAAAAAATTATAAAAAACCTCGTCGCCGAAGATAGAATTGATGGAATAATTAGCGACAACCGTTTTGGCATTCGGCACAAAGCTATTCCATCTGTAATTATTACCCATCAACTAAATGTATTGACAGGAAATACAACTTATTTTACAAGCAAAATCCATCAAAAAATTATAAAAAAGTTTGATGCATGTTGGATTCCCGATGTTGATGATATTATAATGAACCTCAGCGGTAAACTTGGGCATTTAAAAAAAAATCTTTTTCCGGTGAAATATATTGGTGTTTTAAGCCGAATGAAAAAAAAAGAAATTGAAAAAACAATCGATATTTTGGTGTTGCTTTCCGGGCCGAACCGCAACGGACTATTTTAGAAGAAACGCTTAAAAATTTATTCAAAAATACTGAAAAGAAGATTTTATTTGTTCGTGGAATTGTTGAGGAAAAGCAAAAATGGGATGTTTTTGAAAAATTGGAAATGGTGAATTTTATGAATAGTGAAGAGCTTGAAGATACTATAAACACAAGCGAAATTGTGATTTCCCGATCGGGCTACACAACAATTATGGATTTAACGGTTCTTGAAAAGAAAGCCTTTTTTATACCAACTCCCGGACAGTACGAGCAGGAATATTTGGCGAAAAGACTTAAAAATTTAGGCATTGTTCCCTCCTGCAAACAGGAAAACTTCAAATTGGAAAAGCTTGATAAAATTGCGGTTTATAAAGGATTGAAAACCTTGCCGAACCAGTCAGTTAATTTCTCCGAATTATTTTCCCTTTTCGAGCGTAAATGAAAATTCTGATCCAATTCCTAATTGGCTTTCAACGTATATTTTTTCAGTATGCGCTTCCACAATATGCTTTACTATTGAAAGTCCCAAACCGCTTCCACCTTCCTTTCTTGAGCCACTTCTATCAACACGGAAAAAACGTTCAAAAATTCGGGTTAAATATTCTTTGGCAATCCCTTCGCCATTGTCGGTAACGCGAACAATAATTTTATTTTTTACAATATTTTCAATGCTTACTTCTATAGTTCCGTCCTGCTTACCATATTTTATAGAGTTTACCAATAAATTAGTAAGCACTTGTTCTATACGCTCTTTGTCTGCATGAGCAATTATGCTCTCAGTATATTCTTTATCAAAAACCAAAGAAATATTCTTTTTGGCTGCTTTCATTTCAAGCAGATCGAATACATTTTTAACCAATTTGATAATATTAAAATCTTCCTTGTTGAGCACAAGGCCACCAACTTCCAGCTTGGTTATCATATCCAAATCCTTGATAATATAAATGAGCCGCTCAACACCTTTATTCGCTCGTTTAAGGTATTTTTTTCTGACTTTTTTGTCCTTCATCGCGCCATCCAATAATGTCAAAATATAACCTTGAACCGTAAAAAGAGGCGTTTTCATTTCGTGCGAAATATTTCCCATAAATTCCTTTCGGTAATTTTCGCGAATATTTAGGGTTTCAATCTCGAGCTTTTTATCGTGGGCAAAGCGTTCCACTTCAAGTGTGAGCACTTTCATATCAGTAGTTATGGACGGTTTTGAAAAACTCTTTTCATCCAAAAGCCGCACATCTTTGTATATTTTTTTTATGCGGGAATAGATAAATTTTTCTACCCGATATTGAAGAATAAAAAAGGAAATTAAAAATGAAATAAAAAAGAAAAGAAAGAGCCACTCTATAATTATTTCGAAAAGAATATACGAAAAAATACCCATTGCCAATGTTGAGAAAATGGCAATTAATAGCGCTGTGGATGCGGCAAAATTATATTTTTTGGACAATACCATGTTTTGCTAAAGTACAAACTTATAGCCTACGCCTTTCACGGTTTTAAATTTATCATCGCCAATTTTTTCACGCAGTTTCCTAATGTGCACATCAATTGTTCTTCCGCCAACTATAACTTCGTTGCCCCAAATGCTATCTAAAATGTCTTCCCGCTTAAACACTTTACCCGGCTTTGACGCTAAAAGAGACAAAAGCTCGAACTCTTTTCTTGGCAAAACAATTTCTTCTTTACCGAGGACGATTTTATACTCTTCGCGATTAATGGTCAAGTTTCCAAGTTTTATTTTTTCTTCCTCTTCATTTTCCCTAAATCTTCGCAAGAGTGCTTTCACTTTACTCACCAAAACTTTTGGCCGTATTGGTTTCGTAATATAATCATCTGCACCAGCTTCAAAACCTGCCATTTGTGAATAGTCTTCCCCGCGTGCGGTTAAAAAAGTAATCACTGTTTCAGCGAGTTCTGGAATTGCTCTTATTTTTTCACAGGCTTCAATACCGTCCATTTTTGGCATCATCACATCCATTATAATAAGCTGTGGCTTTAATTTTTTTGCTTGTGAAATTGCTTCCAATCCGTTTTCCGCAGTTTCCACATTGTACCCTTCGCCTGTAAGATTATATCGAACTATTTCAAGAATATCCGGTTCATCATCGACCAATAAAATTGTAATATCCTTTTTTTTCATCGCTATTCTATAGTTTTAAAAACAAATTAATTTTTTGAATCTATTCAAATCCAAAACCGTTTTTTAACGATTCAAAGATACTGTAATTTAACCTCAGTAATATTTAGCACACTTATTGTTAATGTTAAGATAACAGTTTATTAATATTGGAAACTCACGACCAATAGTATTGATTTTGGGATGAAAATACAACATTAATAAATATTGGAATTTAATGTTTTAAAGCTGAAAATAATTATTTAACTTTAAGTAAAACAACTAAAAAACAGATGGTTATGAAAACAATTACTCTTATTGCAAGTGTGCTTTTTTGCTCCATTTCTTTTTCGCAAATACGAATAAATGAAGTGGACGTAGATCAAGCAGGAACCGATATTACAGAATTTGTAGAACTTCTGTCCGATTCCCCTAATTTTTCCCTGGAAAATTATATTGTAGTTTTTTACAATGGACAAGATGATGAAAGCTATAGAACGGTAGATTTAATTGGATATGTTACTGATCCAGATGGATTTTTCATAATTGGAAGCAGTGGAACACCCGGAGTTGATGTTTCTATTGGCACTAGCAACACTATACAAAATGGACCTGACGCAGTTGCAATTTACGAAGATGTGGCTTCCAATTTTCCAAATGGCACACCGGTTACAAGTGTTAATTTAATTGATGCAATTGTATATGGAACCAATGATGACGATGATCCAGAACTTCTGGCTGGTCTGAATCAAACAGTCCAATATGATGAAGACCTCAATGGAAACTCTGAAGCAGAATCAATACAAAGCGATGGCACAAGTGGATTTTGTGTCGATTTGCCCACCTTGCGCGCCACAAACAGCTGCGTTATTCTGGGTTTATCTGAAGCGAATTCGAGAACTTTTAAAGTATATCCAAACCCTGCAACACAAGGTTTTGTAGAAATAACTTCAAAAATAAGTGGGCCAAAAAATATTTCAATATTCAACGTGCTTGGAAAACAAGTTGTAAAAACTATTTTGGTTGGTAATAGACTAGATATTTCGGCTTTAAATAGCGGTGTTTATATTTTGAAAGTGGAGCAAGGAAAGGCCACATCAACAAACAAATTAGTAGTTAATTAAATATTCCAGTTAGTTAATTTTTAAAGCTCTTGTTTTGGCAAGGGCTTTTTTATTTAAGTATTTTTGGACTTTATTTCATCACTGAAAAAATGCTAGAAAAGGAAATTTTCAACATTCATTCTTCCGAGGATTTCGAACGTCTTGCATTGGAAGTGTTCCGTTATCAATATGAAAATGTTATTGTGTATAGGAATTTCTGCCAGCTTTTGGGTACTAAAATTTCTGAAATAAAAACCGTTCAGCAAATCCCATTTCTTCCCATTCAATTTTTTAAAAATCACAGAATAATTTCAGAAGGTTTTTCTGAAGAATTAATTTTTACAAGTAGCGGAACAACGGGCAGTATCACGAGTAAACATTTTGTATCGTCCCTAAAGATTTACGAAAAAAGCTTTCAAAAAGCATTTGAAAACCAATATGAAAATCCTTCAAATTATGCAATTTTAGCATTGCTCCCATCCTATTTGGAGCGCGAAGGTTCTTCGCTTATTTATATGGTTGAAAATTTGATTGAAAAAAGCGAAAATCCTCACAGCGGTTTTTATTTATATGAAATGGAAGCGTTAATTGAAAAGATTGATTATTTAGAAGAAACAGGCCAAAAATCAATTTTAATTGGTGTCTCCTATGCTTTGCTTGATTTAATCGAACAGAAAAAATTTCCGCTGAAAAATACGATCATAATGGAAACTGGCGGAATGAAAGGCCGGAGAAAAGAAATGATAAAGGAGGAGCTACACGAAATTTTAAAAAATGGATTTGGTGCTGAAAAAATACACAGCGAATACGGCATGACTGAATTGCTATCGCAAGCGTATTCCGTGGGCGATGGTATATTTTCCTGCCCACCGTGGATGAAAATACTTACCCGCGATACTGAGGATGCGCTTTCTTACACATTTGGAAAAACAGGCGGTATTAATGTGATTGATTTAGCCAACCTCTATTCTTGTTCTTTTATAGCCACGCAAGATTTAGGAAAAACAAATGTAGATGGCACTTTTGAAATCATTGGTCGATTTGACAGCAGTGATATTCGAGGCTGTAATTTGATGGTTTTATAAAGAAAATTTTAACATAATCTACTGATATTCAATGTAAGATTACAGTAAATCCTTCGACCTAATAAACGTGAAAAAGTGATGATTTTTCATAATTTGGTTGGTTAGTTAATTGAGAAATCCCCGTGCAAATTTTGCCGGGGATTTTTTCATTATTCAATATTTTCTTTAAACTGCCTTTATGATGAAATAATTTTTCTTTCCTCTTTGAAGTAAAACGAATTGACCATTTATCAAATCAGTTTCTTTTACCAAAAAATCTTCAGAAACCTTTTCTTTATTTACCGAAATCGAATTCTCCTTCAAAGCTCTGCGCGCTTCGCCATTTGATTTTAAAAACCCTGTTTTTTCAGCCAATGCACCAATTATTTCAAGTCCATTTTTTAGTTCTTCCTTTGAAATTTCGGCTTGCGGAACACCGTCAAAAACATCGAGAAATGTTTTTTTGTCCAGCGTTTTCAAATCTTCGGAAGTCGAATTTCCAAACAAGATTTCCGAAGCTTTCACTACTTTTTCAAACTCATCGGCACTGTGAACAGTAGTTGTAACTTCCTGCGCCAACCGCTTTTGAAGCAAACGCATATGTGGGGCATTTTTGTGTTCAACAACGAGATTTTCTATGGTTTGCCTATCTAAAAAAGTAAAAATCTTGATATACTTTTCAGCATCATCATCACTCGTGTTCAACCAATATTGGTAGAATTTGTAAGGGGAAGTTCTATTGGCATCCAACCAAACATTGCCCCCTTCGCTTTTTCCGAATTTACTCCCATCACTTTTTGTGATTAGCGGGCAGGTAAGTGCATATCCTTTCCCTCCGCCAATTCTTCTAACTAGTTCTGTGCCGGTAGTTATATTTCCCCATTGATCGCTACCGCCCATTTGTAATGTGCAATTCAAATTTCTGTATAAATGAAGAAAATCGTAGCCTTGAATCAATTGATATGTAAACTCGGTAAACGAAAGTCCATCAGCACCTTCACCACTCAAGCGCGTTTTTACTGAATCTTTAGCCATCATATAATTTACGGTAATGTGTTTGCCCACATTTCTAATAAAATCGAGAAATGTAAAGTCTTTCATCCAATCGTAATTATTCACTAAAACTGCCTGATTTTCTGCCCCTGAAGTAAAATCCAAAAACTGCGAAAGTTGATTTTTTACACATTCCTGATTGTGGCGCAAAGCATCTTCATCCAGCAAATTCCGTTCAGCACTTTTTCCCAGGGATCGCCAATCATACCAGTGGCGCCGCCCACCAAAGCAACTGGTTTGCTGCGCAACGTTGATAAAAAGACAAAAGCATTATTGGAACCAAATTACCAATGTGCAAAGAATCTGCCGTTGGGTCAAAACCCACGTATGCAGCACGCATGGTTTCCATTAAATGCGTTTCGGTTTCGGGCATTACATCGTGAATCATGCCACGCCATTGTAGTTCTTCAACGAAATTTTTCAGCTTCATTATTTATAATTTTGGCAAAGATAGGATTCTCAATTCAGAATTGTGAATTATGAATTCAGAATTGGCGGTAGTTTATCGTTTTCAAATTTCCAAATAAATACTATTGCATTTCAACTTCGTTTTCCATTTAGGTTTCAATTTCATTCCCTATTTTCGCTGTATGATTTTAGTTACTGGTGGCACGGGCTTGGTGGGATCGCATTTGTTGTATTTTCTTTTGAAGGAAAATAAACAGTTGCGCGCAATTCATCGGAAAAACAGCAATATAGAATCTGTAAAAAAAGTGTTTGCGCTTTATACTTCCGAAGCAGATTCACTTTATAAAAAAATCGACTGGGTTGAAGCCAATATTATAGATATTCCTGCGCTCGCAGCTGCTTTTGAAGGCATAACAAAAGTATATCACTGCGCCGCATTCGTTACTTTTGATCCTTCAAAATTTAGAATACTAAAAAAAACAAATATTGAAGGAACGGCAAACATTGTAAATTTTTGTCTGGCAAACAAAATTGAAAAATTGTGTTTTGTAAGTTCTGTAGCCACTTTTGGAAATTCTTTAAATGGTTCGTTGATTACCGAAGAAATCCAATGGAATTCCGATGAAAAAAATAGCGTTTACGCCATATCAAAATACGGTGCCGAAATGGAAGTTTGGCGCGGTACGCAAGAAGGTTTGGATGCAGTAATCGTAAATCCCGGAGTTATTTTGGGCACTTCGCCCGATGACGGCACTAGCGGTATTTTTATGACATTGGGTGCAAGTGGAATTCCTTTTTATCCTTCGGGCGGAATTGGGGTTGTTGACGTTGAGGATGTAGTAAAAGCAATGATTTTATTGATGGATTCCACTATAAAAAATGAACAATTTATATTGGTTTCAGAAAACAGTAGCTACAAATATTTGCTTTCAAAAACCGCCATTTTGTTTGGGAAAAAACCGCCAACAAAAAAACTCTCGAAAGGAATTATGCTTTTTTTAAGTGGAATGGATTGGTTGCTGAATGCGCTTTTCGGCAGAAAAAGAAGACTGATAAAAGCCACTGTGAACTCTATGTTTACAATATCATTTTATGATGCTTCGAAAATAAAAAACATCTCGGATTTTCAATTTAAACCTTTAAACGAAACGCTGGAAAGAGTGGTTAAAGAAAAAAAGCTTTAAATTAAACTATCAATTAAATGTTCAGCTTTGTGCTGATCATCAACTATTTTGTCTTTAATACTATCTCTTTTTCTTTTTTCAATTTGTTGGATACTATCCAAATTAGATTGCAAAACGTTCAGCCTAATTTCAACTTTTTGAAAAAGCTCAATATATTTGTTTACATCTGCAGCATAATAGGCGTTGCTCTTTGCAAATTGAAGACTATCAACGCCAAAATTTTTATACACGATTGTATCAATCACAATCCCTTTTCCAATTATGGATTTGTTGTCCACACTTCGGGCAGCATTTGCCAAATAAGCTTCCGTCAAAATATCGATCATTTTATTTTCAGTAATAAGATCCTTTGGTTTTTCAGGAGCCTTTACATCTTGGCAGCTAAAAAATCCAAATAAAAATATCAATATAAATTTCCAGTGCTTCATTTATCTATTGAAAGTAAGTCTTTCTGGATTGCTCTTGTTGGGAAATTTTAAGTTTTGGTACACCAAAACTCCATTAACGAAAGTATGGGTTACACGCGATTTAAAAACTGTTCCTTCAAATGGTGACCAAGCACATTTGTAAAGAATATTCTCTTTTTTTACTGTCCAAGGGGAGTTTAAATCTACCAAAACCAAATCGGCTTTGTAGCCTTTACGAATATATCCGCGCTCTTTTATTTGGAACAGAATAGCAGGATTGTGAGCAGTCTTTTCCACAATTTTCTCCAAGGAAATTTTTCCTTTGTGGTACATTTCCAAAAGCGCTACCAATGCGTGTTGCACCAGCGGTCCGCCCGAAGGAGCTTTCAAATATTTATTGTTTTTTTCTTCGGAAGTGTGTGGTGCGTGGTCGGTTGCAATTACGTCAATTCTATCGTCCAGTAACGCTCTTAACAAACCATCCCTGTCTTTTTCCGTTTTTATTGCAGGATTCCACTTTATTTTGGCGCCTTTGGTTTTGTAGTCTTCATCGGTAAACCACAAATGGTGAATACAAACTTCAGCGGTAATTTTCTTTTCGGAAAGCGGTTTTTTATTGCTGAAAAGATGCGTTTCCTTTTCTGTAGAAAGATGGAAAACGTGCAACCTTGCACCCGTTTTTTCGGCAAGTTTTATTGCTTTTGAAGAAGATATATAGCAAGCTTCCTCGCTGCGTATTATTGGATGAAGCTCCACGGGAATATCTTCGCCGTATTCCGCTTCATATTTTTCAAGATTTTTTTTTATGGTTGCTTCATCTTCGCAATGAACGGAAATAAGCAGTTTTGCTTTGCTGAAAATCTCTTCCAAAGTTTTTGGATTGTCCACCAACATATTTCCTGTGGAAGAACCCAAGAACAATTTTAAGCCAGCCACTTTTTTGGGATCCACTTTTAAGATTTCGTCCAAATTGTCGTTGGTGCCGCCAAACATAAACGAATAGTTTGCCCAAGAAGTTTTTGCTGCAATTTCAAATTTCTCTTCCAGCAAATCAATCGTTGTGGCTTGCGGAACAGTGTTGGGCATTTCAATAAAAGAAGTAATTCCCCCAGCAACCGCAGCTTTTGATTCGCTTTCAATAGTAGCCTTATGCGTCAATCCCGGCTCCCGAAAATGCACTTGATCATCAATCATTCCGGGCAATAGGTAACTTCCGTCTGCATCGATAACTTTCGTTTCGGCAGATTTCATGCTAATAGATTCTGAAATTTCCGCAATGCAACCATCTTGAATTAAGACGTCACCTTTAAAAATTTGTCCCTCATTTACAATATTCGCATTCTTAATTAAAACTGCCTTCATTAAATCTTTTTCTGTTAAATACACTATTAAATTTCATTATAATCACACCAAAAATTGCTTCGGAAATTATGCCGGAACTCATTTTGGATTCCCCTTTAGTCCGGTCAGTAAAAATAACCGGCACTTCTTTTATTTTGAATTTGCTTAAATGCGCCTTGAATTTCATTTCAATCTGAAATGCGTAGCCCACAAAACGAATGTTGTCTAGGTTTATTTTCTGCAACACATTTCTTCTGTAGCAAATAAATCCCGCAGTGGTGTCATATATATCAATTCCCATTATAAACTGCACATATTTTGAAGCTAACCACGACATCAAGACCCTACTCATTGGCCAATTTACCACATTCACTCCTTTTACATATCGCGACCCAATTGCCATATCGTTTCCGCCTTTATGGCACGCATTAAAAAGACGGATTAAATCATTTGGGTTGTGTGAGAAATCGGCATCCATTTCAAAAATATAATCGTACCCTTTATTCAACGCCCATTTAAAACCCGCAATGTATGCACTTCCCAAGCCTGTTTTTTCAGCTCTTTTAAGCAAAAAAAGCTTTTCGGGATATGTTTCAAAATGTGCTTCTACTGCATTTGCAGTGCCATCGGGAGAATTGTCGTCCACAACCAAAACGTGAAACTCACGTTGCAACGAAAAAACAGTGCGCAACAAGCGCTCAATATTTTCAATTTCATTGTAGGTTGGCACCACTACTACTGCCTTGGACATACTCCTATTTTAGCGCAAATGTACCTTTTTTTGAATAAATAAATGTGAAGTAAAATCTAATTGATGAAGCAAAAATGAAATTAATTTTAGTGTACCTTTACAAAAAAATTGTTAGGTGGATTTTAGCGTTAGACTTATCGAATCGACCGATTGGGCCACCTATTTATTGGTTGCTTGCTTCATTCTTTTTGCACTCTCCAAGTATTTTTACCCAAAGCGTTTCCACGAATTTTCCATGTTACCATTGACCAATCAATACTTTTTTGTGCACGGAAAAGATGACGAATTAAACCATCCTTTCAACATAATGCTTTTTGTGGTGCAAATTATTTGCGTTTCTATTTTTGTTTTTTTGATTTTTGACGTGTTCAATCCTACGGAAGTTGAAAAAAACAAATGGTTATTTCTTCAAATTTGCACGGGTTATACCGTTTTTGTTCTTATAAAATTTTCTTTAGAAAAAATCATTGGAAATATATTTTCCTTGGATGAGTTCATCAACAATTACTTATATCAAAAATTAAGTTACCGGAATTTTCTGGCGATTTTATTATTCATTGGCAATCTTTTCTTTCTATATATTTATCCCCCACAACCCTTGTCAATTTACATATTTTGCATTGTCATTGTTGCACTGAACGCTATTGCATTGCTTTACAGCTATAAAAAAAATGGAAAATTGATAACAAACAATTTCTTCTATTTTATTTTGTATCTTTGCGCACTTGAAATTTCACCCTACATTATCCTCTATAAAACCTTCGTTTAAAGAGATACTGTTTAAAAAAATTAGGAATATCTATGAAAGTGAAAACTATTTTGGTTTCCCAACCTGAGCCTAAAATTGAAAATTCGCCTTATTTCGATCTTATCGAAAAGCAAAAAGTTAAGATTGATTTTCGTCCTTTCATCCACGTGGAAGGTGTCTCCGGAAAGGATGTTCGTTCCCAAAAAGTTGATCTTGCAAATTATTCCGCAATAATTCTTACCAGCCGAAATTCAGTTGACCATTTTTTCAGAATTGCTGAAGAACTTCGTTTTAAAGTTCCGGACACTATGAAATACTTCTGCTTGAGTGAAGCAGTCGCTTACTATCTTCAAAAATATGTGGTTTACCGAAAAAGAAAAATTTACGTGGGCAAAAGGAATTTTTCTGAATTGGCGCCAATAATTAAAAAATACAAAAACGAAAAATTCCTTCTTCCTTCTTCAGATAAGCTAACGCCAGAAGTGCCAGACGTTTTGAACGAATTAAAGGTCGATTGGAAAGAAGCTACTTTCTACAAAACCGTAATTAGTGATCTTTCAGATTTAAGGGATGTTTACTATGATATTTTGGTGTTTTTTAGCCCAAGCGGAATTGAGTCTTTGTTTGAAAATTTTCCCAATTTCGAACAAAATGACACGCGAATTGCGGTTTTTGGAAACACAACCGTAAAAGCCGCAACAGACCAAGGTCTGCGTGTGGATATACAAGCGCCAACGCCTGAAACACCTTCAATGACGATGGCTTTGGAGAAATACATCAAAGAAGTAAACAACAAAAAATAAGCTTTATTATAGATATGCTGAAATTATTCTGAAGCAGGAGCTCCGGAAAGAATTTCTTCATTTGCATAGGCTTCAAATTTTGCGAAATTCTCTTTAAATGAATTCGCCAATTCCTTGGCTTGAATATCGTACGCCTTTTTATTTTTCCAAGTTTCCCTTGGATTCAATACTTCCGACGGAACATTTGGGCAAGATATTGGCATCATCAAATTAAAAACCGGATGCTTTTTAAATTCCACATCTTTCAATTTTCCTTCCAATGCAGCCGCAATCATTGCGCGCGTATATTTCAATTTCATTCTGCTTCCAACTCCATAAGTGACCGCCAGTCCAACCCGTGTTTATCAACCAAACATTTACATCGGCAGCTTTCATTTTTTTTGTCAACATTTCTGCATATTCAGTTGGATGAAGTGGCATAAATGGAGCGCCAAAACACGCAGAAAAGTTTGGAGTTGGCTCATTGATTCCATCTTCCGTTCCAGCAACTTTTGCTGTATAACCGCTAATGAAATGATAAGCAGCCTGTCCCGGAGTCAATTTTGAAATTGGAGGCAAAACGCCAAAAGCATCTGCCGTCAAAAAGAAAATATTTTTAGGATTGTGCCCTATTGAAGGCGTTTGTATATTTTTTATATGATAGATAGGGTAACTTACGCGTGTATTCTGAGTAATTGAAGTATCAGCAAAATCAACTTCGCCCTTTTCATTCATCACCACATTTTCTAAAATGGCGCCAGGCTTAATTGCATTATAAATATCGGGCTCTTGTTCTTCGGTAAGGTTTATCACTTTTGCGTAGCAGCCACCTTCAAAATTGAAAATTGTATTTTCCGCTGTCCAGCCGTGTTCATCATCACCAATAAGTTTGCGATCTGGATCGGCAGAAAGGGTTGTTTTTCCAGTTCCCGAAAGTCCAAAGAAAATAGCCGTTTCACCATCTTCGCCAACATTGGCAGAGCAGTGCATTGGCATTGTTTTGTTATAAACAGGTAAAATAAAATTGAGTGCAGAGAAAATTCCTTTTTTAATTTCCCCGGTATATCCAGTTCCTCCAATTAAAGCAATCTTTTTCGTAAAATTTAAAATGGCAAAATTATGCTGACGGGTACCGTCAATCTCTGGATTTGCCATAAAACCAGGTGCATTTACAATAAGCCATTCTGGATCAAAAGCTTCCAATTCTTCTTCATTTGGGCGAAGAAACATATTGTATGCAAACATGTTTGACCACGGAGTTTCAGTAATTACGCGGATATTCAGTTTGTGATTTCCATCAGCACAAGCATAGCTGTCACGAACAAAAATTTCCTTTTCAGAAAGATAGTCCGTTACTTTATCGTAAAGAGCGTCAAACATATTTGGAGGAAATGGAATATTGATATTCCCCCACCACACTTTATCGCGTGTAATATCGTCTTTTACAATAAATCTATCTTTTGGAGACCTTCCGGTAAATTCTCCGGTATCTACTGCCAAGGCACCAGTACTTGACTCTTTCCCCTGACCTTTTTTTAATGTTTCCTCGTGAAGTTCCTCGGAAGAAAGTTGATACTTAACTTTTGCATTTTTGATTCCGTATTTATCAACCGAAATCGATTTCTTAGCTTGGTTATTACCCACCATAACTTGTTTTTGTTTTGTAGGGTACAAAAATAGCAAATCTTCTACAGACTGTGGAATTAAAAAAAAAATTATCGCTTCTTTAACGTAAGGATTCCGTAAGCAAGCATAATCCAGCCAATTATAAAAAACAATCCCCCAATTGGAGTTATAAAACCAATTGATTTCGCATTAAAAGGCAGCACTGAATTCAATGAAAGCAAATAAATAGAGCCTGAAAAGCAAAGAATGCCAATAATGAAAAGCCAAAAAACTCTTTGTTTTAACTTTTGGGAAATTGAAGGCAGCATTCCCAAAATAACAATCCCGATGGCGTGATACATTTGGTAGCGGACGCCAACTTCAAAAGTATTTAAAGAATCCGCATCCAACATTTCTTTCAAACCATGTGCGCCAAATGCGCCAATTGCGATTGTTACAGCCATTATAAATGATCCCGTTGCAACTATATTTTTATCAAAAACCGTCATTTTTAAAAAGTAGAATTAGTAATTTCGTCATTCATAAATTTACCTACAAAGTTAACAAAAACTCTCCCAATGAGAAACATATTGATTATAGGCGCAGGAAGATCTGCAACAAGTTTAATTCGCTATTTGCTTGATAAAAGTGAAAAAGAAGAACTGTTCATTACCATTGGGGATCTTTCAATACAATCTGCTCAAAGATTTACCACTTGCCATCCCAATGCCCGCGGAATTATGCTCGATGTTTTTAATGATGTACAGCGAAAACAAGCTGTTGAAAACAGCGATTTGGTAATCTCAATGCTCCCCGCCCGCTATCATGTAGAAGTTGCAAAAGATTGCATTGAATTCGGAAAACATATGGTTACCGCCTCATACATTAGCAAGGAAATGCAAGCAGTGAATCATAAAGCCGTAGCAAAAGGTTTGGTTTTTATGAATGAAATTGGCCTTGATCCAGGAATT
This sequence comes from uncultured Flavobacteriaceae bacterium, assembly GCA_963716065.1. Lineage (GTDB taxonomy): Bacteria > Bacteroidota > Bacteroidia > Flavobacteriales > Flavobacteriaceae > Aequorivita. The sequence goes on along the minus strand of OY970287.1, from coordinate 2,234,705 downwards.
GACCATATGAGTGCGATGCAAGTAATTGATAAAATTCGAGCCAAAGGCGGAAAAATGCTGCTTTTTGAATCGTTCTGCGGCGGTTTGATTGCGCCTGAAAGCGACAATAATTTATGGAATTATAAATTTACATGGAATCCAAGAAACGTGGTTTTGGCAGGCCAAGGTGGCGCTGCTGAATTTATCCAAGAAGGAAAATACAAATACATTCCATATCATCGCCTATTCCGCAGAACGGAGTTTATCACTATTGAGGATTATGGAAAATTTGAAGTTTATGCCAACAGAAATTCCCTTCAATACCAATCAATTTACGGTTTGGAAAATATTTTGACTTTATACCGCGGTACAATTCGACGCGTTGGTTTCAGCCGCGCTTGGAATATGTTTGTGCAATTGGGAATGACCGACGACAGCTACACAATTCCAGATTCTGAAAATATGAGCTATCGTGAATTTGTTAACCTATTTCTGGCTTATTCGCCTTCAGATACGGTTGAATTAAAACTGCGCCATGCTTTAAAAATTGACCAAGACGATTTAATGTGGGAAAAGCTCGAAGAACTCGATCTTTTCACAAAAGAAAAAACTTTGGGAATTAAAGATGCAACTCCAGCTATGGGACTTCAAAAAATATTGGAAGACAAATGGACGCTCGCGCCGCAAGATAAAGACATGATTGTGATGTATCATAAATTCGGGTATGAACTTGACGGCAAACAATATCAAATCGACAGCCACATGGCGTTAATTGGCGAAGACCAAACCCATACTGCGATGGCAAAAACTGTGGGACTTCCTGTAGCAATTGCTGCTTTAAAAATTCTAAATGAACAAATTACCACTCCGGGTGTTCAACTGCCCATTGCGAAAGAAGTTTACGAACCAATCTTAAAAGAGTTGGAAGAAAACGGAATTATTTTTCACGAAGAAGAAGTGAAATATGCGGGTTATAATCCGGATAACGTTCACTAAATTGGTTGATAGTTGATAGTTGATAGTTGATAGTTGATAGTTGATAGTTGATAGTTGATAGTTGATAGAAAATTAAAAAAACCCACGAAATTCGTGGGTTTTTTTAGTTCAAAAATCGACATTCGTCCCGATAGCTATCGGGACGAATGTCGTTAATCAATTTATCGTCTTCCCAAGAAAATTGAGATGAAGTAAAGCAATGTTGCTAAAGATCCAAGTGCTGCAACAACATAAGTTCTCGCTGCCCATTTCAATGCATCTTTTGCACCGTCGTGTTCTTGTGGAGTTACCATATTGCTACTTTCCAACCAAACCAAAGCACGTTTACTGGCGTCAAATTCTACAGGAAGCGTGATAAAAGCGAAAGCTGTAGTTATAGCAAAAAGCACTATTCCAACTCCGAAAATCCAAGTTCCAAAAGCAGAACCCGTTGCGAAGAGAATGATACCAGCCAAAATCACAAAATTAGAAAGTTTGCTGGAAACACTCACCGCCGGAACAATAGTGGAGCGCAATTTCAACCAACTGTAAGCAGTTGCGTGTTGCACGGCGTGACCACGTTCGTGGGCCGCAACCGCTGCCGCAGCTGCGTTGCGTTGCATATAAACTCCTTCGCTTAAATTCACTGTTTTCTTTGTTGGGTCGTAATGATCCGTCAATTGGCCTGCAACCGAAATTACTTGCACATCGGTAATTCCATTATCTGCCAGCATTTTTTCGGCAATTTCCTTCCCGCTCATCCCATTTTGAAGGTGGATTTTGCTGTATTCCTTAAACTTACTTTTCAATTTGTTGCTTACGTACCAACTCACCAAAAAGATAATCCCTGCAATTATATAGTATCCGATCATTGTTTATTTTTTTTTATTATTTTCTATTAATGTTTTTTTAAAATGTCACACTGAGCGCAGTCGAAGTGCTGCCCAATTGCTAACAAATTTAAGCAAAAAGCGTGCAAACTTTTAGCCAACAATATTTACAATTTTTCCAGGTACAATAATCACCTTATTTGGGGTTCGCCCCTCTAAATACTGTATAGTTTTCTCGTGTGCCATTACGGCAGATTCTATTTGTTCCTTTGTTAAATCTAAAGGAAGTCCTAATGTGAAACGCATTTTTCCATTGAAAGAGATTGGATATTCCTTACTGCTTTCCACCAAATATTTCTCTTCAAATTTTGGAAAAGGCGCAGTTGAAATACTTTCCGAATGCCCCAGTTTCTGCCAGAGTTCCTCAGCAATGTGCGGCGCATAAGGCGAAATAAGAATTGCCAACGGTTCCAAAACTTCGCGCGAATTACAGTTTTGCGAAATAAGCTCATTCACCGCAATCATAAAAGACGAAACCGAAGTATTAAAGCTGAAATTCTCAATGTCTTCCTTAGTTTTTTTGATGGTTTTGTGCAATGTTTTAAGACTTTCTTTTGAAGCATTATCTTCCGAAACAAAGAATTCCAGCTCCCCTCCTTCGGAGGGGTTGGGGGAGGCTGAATGATACAATTTCCAAAGTTTTTTTAGGAAACCATGCACCCCCGTAATTCCAGCGGTGTTCCACGGTTTTGCTTGTTCCAATCGGCCAAGGAACATTTCGTACATTCTTAAAGTATCAGCACCGTATTGCTCGCAAATATCATCAGGGTTAACCACGTTGTATTTGCTTTTGGACATTTTTTCTACTTCTCTACCGACCTTATACGAACCATCTTCTTCTAAAATAAATTTTGCATTTTTAAAGTCTTCTCTCCAAGATTTAAAACCTTCAATATCCAAAGCATTCGACGTATTCACCAATGAAACGTCCGCGTGAATTGGCATAACATTAAAATCAAATTTATTTGCATCAATATCCCTATCATTTATTTCATTCTTTAAAAAATTATAAAGATCCTTATAGGTGTCATCTGAAACAGAAACTAAATCCATTGAATCTAATTTCATTCCTTCTTTAATTTTATTTCTACTTAAAAACAAGTCAGGCAACTCATTTAAAAACTCAAGGTATTTATCTAACTCTCTGTCATTATCTTCAATCTCCTTAGACAGAAAAAAACTAATTGCATAAACAAACGCACTCTCCCCCAAAATCATCCCTTGGTTTATCAGCTTTTTAAACGGTTCTTCCACGGGTATAAATCCGCGGTCGTGCATAAATTTTACCCAAAAACGGCTGTACAACAAGTGTCCGGTGGCGTGTTCGCTTCCTCCAATATATAAATCCACGTTTTTCCAATAGTTCAACGCTTCTTTTGAGGCAAAAACTTCGTTGCGCTTTTCACTTTCCATATATCGGAAAAAATACCAACTGCTTCCCGCCCAACCCGGCATTGTATTCAATTCAAGAGGGTAAATACCATTGTCTTCGACTGCGCTCAGACTGACATTGGAAACAATTTTTTGGTTTTTTTCATCCCAGCTCCAGTCATCGGCACGGCCCAAAGGCGGTTCGCCTTCTTCGGTGGGCAGGTATTTTTCAACATCGGGAAGACGCAACGGTAAATTTTCAGTAGGGATGGCGTGCGGCATTCCGTTTTTGTAATAAATCGGGAACGGCTCGCCCCAATAGCGCTGGCGACTGAAAACAGCATCTCGCAAACGGTAATTAATCTTTCCTTTTCCGATGCCTTTTTCTTCTAAAGCAGCGATTATTTTATCGGTTGCTTCGGAATAATTTAAATCGTTTAAGAAATCGCTGTTGGTGATGATTGTATTTTCCTTATCGGAATACGCTTCCGCAGAAATATCTGCATCCTTAAATATATTCGGAATCGGCAGATTGAAATGTTTCGCAAAATCATAATCGCGCTGATCGCCACATGGAACGCTCATAACAGCGCCCGTTCCGTAGCCCGCCAACACGTAATCGCCAATCCAAATTGGAATTTGCTTTCCGGTAAATGGATGCTCGGCAAAAGCTCCCGTAAAAACGCCGGTAATTGTTTTTACATCTGCCATTCGTTCGCGCTCGCTTCGTTTTGCGGTTGCTTCAACATAATTTTCAACAGCCTCTTTTTGTTCAGAAGTTGTGATTTTTGAAACCAAATCGTGCTCGGGAGCCAAAACCATAAAACTTACCCCGAAGATTGTATCAGGTCTTGTAGTAAAAACTGGGATATCAAGTGATGAGTTATGAGTTATGAGTGATGAATTTTCTCTTAACTCTGAACTCATAACTCTGAACTTTACAGTCGCTCCCTTCGAGCGTCCAATCCAATTGGTCTGAGAATCCTTCAGCGGTTGCGGCCAATCAATTTCGTTTAATCTGTCCAATAAACGCTGGGCGTAGGCGGTGATTCGCATACTCCATTGTTTCATCTTTTTACGGATTACGGGATAGCCACCGCGCTCGGAAACGCCGTTTACTATTTCGTCATTTGCCAAAACGGTTCCCAATTGCGGACACCAATTTACTTCGGTTTCGGCCAAGTAAGTAAGTCTGTATTTTAAAAGTATTTCTTGTTTTTTTACTTCAGAAAATTCCAACCATTCCAAAGCTGTGAAATGCTCAATTCCTTCATCGCAAACAGCGTTTACGTGAATATTTCCTTCGGAAGAAAAAACGCTTCGTAGTTCTTCGATGGAACGCGCTTTGTCCAAATCTTTATCATACCAACTTTCAAATAACTGCAAAAAAATCCATTGCGTCCATTTATAATATTCGGGATTGCTGGTACGCACCTCGCGGCTCCAATCAAATGAAAAACCTAATTTATCCAATTGCTCACGGTAACGAGCAATATTTTCTTCAGTAGTTTTTGCGGGATGTTGGCCGGTTTGAATGGCATATTGTTCCGCCGGAAGTCCGAAAGAATCATACCCCTGCGGATGCAAAACATTAAAACCTTGGTGGCGTTTGTAGCGGGAATAAATATCACTGGCAATGTACCCGAGCGGATGCCCAACGTGCAAGCCCGCGCCAGACGGATAGGGAAACATATCCAAAACGTAATATTTTGGTTTTTCGCTATGGTTATCGGCTTTAAAAGTTTGGTTTTCTGCCCAATGCTTTTGCCACTTTGCTTCTATTTCGTTGAAGTGATATTTGCTCATTATAATTATTTCAGATAAAAAATGAACTCCCTCGCTGGAGCTTCGGAGTTTGCGGACAAATTTAAGGTTTATTGGAAGAAGAAAACCCAATTATTTAAAAATTTGGGTGCAAAAGATTTCCGGAATACAGTACCCAAATCATAGAAAGTATTGCGGAAATATTAATCATTATTCCAAATAATTTCATCTGTTTTACCGTATAAGGCTTGTCTTTGAAAAAAACGAAAATATCTAAGATTAGCCACAGTGCGAAAACTCCTAAAAACGACGAAAGTACCCAGTCATCAAACCAAAATTTAAGAATATACGCTTCAAATATTAGTAAGAAAAGCATCAGCAATTTTGCTTTTTTTCTTCCTATTAGAATAGCGGTCGTTTTCTTTTCTGCTAAAATATCGGGTTCAATATCCATGATTTCCCCTGCAATATGCGCTTGAAATGCGAAAAGTGTGAGATACAGCAACGTTTGCCACGGAATCATTTCCAAATCGTTCAAAAGAATGCTGAAAAGTGCGGTGAAAACATAACCAATTTGGATGAAAATCTCGAACGGTGGGCGTTCCTTTATTCGAAAAGGCTTGTAGTTATATATAATATTTATGACAATCATAAATAGAAGCAAAAGGAAAATTTGCCTGCCTTTTAAAAAGGAAAAATAGGCCAAAAAAGGCACCATTACAAAGCAAATTTGCCATGGCACATTTTTCAATTCTTCTTTGTTGAACCGGGCTCCAAAAAGATAATTTCCTTTTCTTGGGTTTAATGAATCTGCTTTCCCATCGGTAAAATCATTCAATCCGTAAACCAAAAAATTTAAGGGAAACGTGACAAAAAACAGTCCAACCCAAAAGATTGGCTTTTCCCAAAAATTTGAAGCTATTTGGAAGGGTACCAAATAAATCCAAATTGTTGGAAACCAAAGTCCGGGACGGGAAATTTTAAGGGATTTTAGCAGGCTTTTTAAGGATTATCAGATTTTAGGGGCTTCAAATTTAATGTAATTATAACAAATTGGAAACTTTCTGCGTTGTTTAACACAAGATGCAAAATTACTTGTATTTTTACGGCAAAATTCAGCAAACCCTATGAGTTCCTCTTTTGAAAAATACCAAAAACGCAGATTGATTTCCTCCTATTTTTCAGTAGTTATCAGTATTTCTCTGGTACTTTTTCTGTTGGGATTATTGGGATTGCTTGTATTGAATTCAAAAAAAGTAGCCGATTATTTTAAGGAACAAATCGCAATTACAGTTTTCCTAAAAGACACCGCGAAAGAAGTTGAAATCACTCAGTTAAAGCAAAGTTTGGCATTGGCGGAATACACAAAGTCAGCAACTTTTGTTTCAAAAGAAGATGCCGCAAAAGATCACCAAGAAACTTTGGGCGAAAATTTCATAGAATATCTGGGCGAAAACCCACTTCAAAATAGCATCGATGTTTACATTTTGGCAGATTACGTTACGCCAGCAAAAATGGAAGAAATTACCAACGAGCTGAAAAGCAAAGATTTTGTGGACGACGTTATTTATGACAAACCTTTGATTGCGCAGCTTACGGAAAACGTAAAACGCATTAGTTTTTGGGTTTTGGTAATTAGCGGAATTTTCACATTTATAGCGGTATTACTTATAAACAGTAGTATTCGACTAAGTATTTACGCAAAAAGATTTACCATAAAAACAATGCAAATGGTGGGCGCAACTAAGAAATTTATTCGTCAGCCCTTTGTTTGGAAAAGCGTTCGCTTGGGAATTATTGGAGCACTAGTAGCGATGGTTGGAATGGCGGTAGTTTTATATTATTTAAATGAGAGTTTCCCTCAATTACAGTTGTTGGGCGATCCTGTTTTGCTAACCATTCTTTTTGTTTTTATACTTTTAATGGGTATCATTATTACTTGGATTAGTACTTTTATCGCCACGCAACGATTTTTGAATTTAAGAACTGACGATTTATATTATTAGATTTTAGAAATGATATTTTAGATTTGGAAAACCTGAAACTTGAAACCTAAAACCTGAAACTTTTAGCAATGGGAGAAAAAAAACGCAAAGAAAATTTTAAACCGGAATTTGTTTTTGGAAGAAAAAACTACATTTTCATGCTTGTGGGGATTGCATTTATTGCTTTAGGTTTTATACTAATGACGGGCGGCGGAAGCGATGACCCAAACGTTTTTAACCCAGAAATTTACAATTGGCGAAGAATCCGATTGGCACCCGCAATGGTCTTGCTTGGTTTTGCTATTGAAGTGTATGCCATTTTGCTAAAACCCGAAAGTAAAGAAGAAAATTAGTGGATTATTTAGACGCCATTATTCTTGGAGTTATCCAAGGTTTTACCGAGTTTTTACCTGTTTCTTCCAGTGGCCATCTCGAAATTGGAAAGGCAATTTTGGGCGATACTTCGGTACCTGAGGAAAGTTTGCTTTTTACCGTAATACTTCATTTTGCAACTGCGCTAAGCACCTTGGTAGTTTTCAGAAAAGATATTATTCAAATTTTTGGAGGCATTTTAAAATTCCAATGGAATGAAGAAACGCAATTTGCCTTTAAAATTATTCTTTCAATGATTCCCGCAGTAATAATCGGTTTACTTTTCGAAGAAGAATTGGAATCATTTTTTGGCGGAAGTATTGCCTTTGTTGGCGCAATGCTTATTGTAACTGCAGTATTATTGTGGTTGGCAGATAGATCAAAAAATACGGGTAAACCCGTAATCCTAAAAGACTCAATAATTATAGGAATTGCACAGGCAATTGCAATGTTGCCCGGAATTTCACGAAGTGGCGCAACAATTTCAACTTCGGTGCTTTTGGGAAATGACAAAACAAAAGCAGCCAGATTTTCGTTTTTGATGGTCGTTCCCCTAATCTTTGGAAAAATAGCAAAAGATCTTTTGAGTGGGGAAATTTCCTCCCACGATACAGATTTCGGTATTATGGGAGTTGGCTTTGCGGCAGCATTTATCTGTGGACTTATAGCTTGCACGTGGATGATTTCACTTGTGAAAAAAAGCAAACTCCGTTATTTTTCAATTTATTGCGTGATCGTTGGTGTAATCGCAATCGCAGCTAGTTTCTATATATAATGACTGCGGAAGATTACAAAGAAGGACAGGTTATTTTAATTGACAAACCGCTGGAATGGACATCATTTCAAGTTGTGAATAAAGTTAGGTGGCTAATTAGAAAATCATACGATATTAAAAAAATAAAAGTTGGACACGCGGGAACACTCGATCCTTTGGCGACGGGACTTTTAATAATTTGCACCGGAAAACTCACAAAAAAAATTGACACCTTTCAAGCACAAGTAAAAGAATACACCTGCACTTTCACTTTAGGCGCCACAACGCCCAGCTACGATTTGGAAACTGAAATTGACCAAACATTTGATATTTCAGAAATTACTCCTGAAAAAATACACGAAGCTACAAAACAATTTATAGGCGAAATACAACAACAACCGCCCGTTTTTTCAGCATTGAAAAAGGATGGAAAACGTTTATATGAATTCGCGCGAAGCGGTGAAGAAGTGGAAATTCCTTTTAGAACAGTTACAATTTCTGAATTTGAAATCACTAAAATTGAGTTGCCGAAAATAGATTTTAGAGTTGTGTGCAGCAAAGGCACATATATTCGTTCCCTCGCGAATGATTTTGGAAAAGCTTTAAATAATGGCGCACATCTTTCAGCCCTTAGACGCACCAAAATTGGCGAATTTTCAGTTGAAAATTCAGTTTCAATTGAAGCCTTTGAAAATTCGCTTCCAAGTTAAAATTACACTAATACCAACTTAATTTTCAGCGTTTTTGTGGAATTTTGCACAAAATTTCGGTACTTGCAATAATGAATTTCAATTATTCATACAGAGCTTTCCTTATAACTTCAATGCTTACGGGCATTTTGGTTTTGCTTCTTTATAGCGTAAAACTTTCAAAAGAGAAAGGTGAAACGACTAATGAGGAAACCTACGATGTTGTAATGGCGCCCGAAGAGTTGTTGCCGGAAGATCTTGAAATTGCAGCGCTCACTCCCGAAAAAGTAAAGGTTGAAACCAATCGCGCCTACAATGAGGCGGAAAAATTTATTTCTTCCTCAGAAAATGAAAACGAGGAAGAAACCGAAACCACAGAGGGCAAACTTCAGGCAATGAACGATGCGATGGAAAATTCAAAAAATAGCGATAATGGCATCGGAACTACTTTTAAACCCAAAAAAGAGGAGAAAAAAACCAAATTTTCCAACGGTGAAAGTGGAAAAGACAACATAGCAGTAGTGAAAAGCGGCAACAGAAGAACCACAATTAGTTATCAATTGGTTAACCGAACCGATATAAATTTACCAAATCCCGTCTATACGTGTTATGGTTCCGGGAAAGTTGTTATAAATGTTGAGGTTGATAATCTTGGGAAAGTTGTAAAGAACTCTTACAATCGCACTGCTTCAACCACTTCCAACGAATGTTTAATTGATGCGGCAAAAGAATATTCCGCATTGGCACGATTTAATACGGATGCCTCTAAAAACAAACAATTAGGGACAATTACCTTTAATTTCCCAGGACAACAATAATTAGTTGTCAGTGGTCAGTGGTCAGTAAAATAGAAATTATGAATTCGGAAAAGATACGTTGCGGTTGGTGCGGGACTGATCCGCTTTATGTGAAATATCACGATGAGGAATGGGGCGTGTCCGTGAAGGATGATAAAACACTTTTTGAATTTTTAATTTTGGAAACCTTTCAAGCCGGATTGAGTTGGATTACAATTCTTCGAAAAAGAGAAAATTTCAGAAAGGCTTTTGATAATTTCGACTATAAAAAAATTGCGAAATACGATCAATCAAAAATCGATTCACTACTTCAAAATGAAGGGATTATCCGCAATAAATTAAAAGTTCATTCGGCAATTTCAAATGCAAAAGCCTTTATGGAAATTCAAAAGGAATTCGGCACATTCAGCAGTTATATTTGGAATTTTGTGAATCACAACCCCATAAAAAATATTCTGAAATCCCACAAAGATGCTCCTGCAACTACCCCATTGAGCAATTCATTGAGCAAAGATTTAAAGAAACGAGGCTTTAAGTTTGTGGGCAGCACGGTGATTTATGCACATATGCAGGCTACTGGTATGGTTAATGACCATATTGAAGATTGCTTTCGGTATCACGAAGTGTGATTTTAGATTCGGCTTGTATCTAAATCATCAGCTTTTACCGCAGCTATAGCCTTTAGGGTTTGATTGTATTGATAGGCTAATAGAGGATCGTTATTTTTTTCTTCAGCAAATAATTTCTGAAACCAAGCCAACGCTTTTCCATATTCATTTTTAAAGTAATAAGCGGAAGCCAATTGTTTGTAAATAAAAGGAGTGCCGTAGCCTTCTTTAACCACCTGCTCGTAAACACGAACTACATCAATATCTTTGTTGACATCGGTTTTATGGGCTTTTTCTTGGGAAATGGAAAAGGTAGAAGCTCCTACAAATAGGAATACAGCAAGCAAATTTTGCTTTTTGAGCATGGGGATATTAGTTTAGCTAGACAATTGCAGTAATTTGGTATTACAATCGCCCAAAGGTTTGTTAACTAGGATAACAAAATAATTACTGCAATATTGCCTGCTATTTTCTAAAAGTTTTCACAAAATTCTTATTTTGTAAACTATTCTTCATCACATCTAAAGTAGCGACAGTTATTTTGTTGGTTGCGATGGCTTTTAATGTTTGCTGATAACGTTGATTGATCTCAACACTTAAATTTTTTTGGGTTTCAAAAAGCTTTTCAAACCATTTTAATGCTTGATTGTATTCATTTCTGAAATAATAGGCATTGGCAAGGTTTTCACAAATAAATGGTGTTCCGTAGCCTTCCTCAACGACTTGTTCGTAAACGCGTGTCACATCAATATCTTTATTGACGTCGGTTTTTGCTGATGTTTGTGAAAAGGAAATGGTTGTGATTCCTGCGCATAGCAGGAGTGCAAGTAGGTTAGACTTGAATTTCATTTGGGGCTAAATTTTAATTACAAACCGCTGCAGTAAATTGTAGGTTACAGTTGCTTGTGTAGGTTACTATTGTAAAACAACAAAAAAATCCACAATAAATTGTGGATTTTTTTAGAAATATGTATTCTTAATTAAAAGATTTACAGCTTAATAACCTTTCTGTGAACTTTTCCGAAGTCACCTTCAAAAGTAACAAGAAGCGTTCCCTGCCAGTTCTGGTTGAGGTCTAGCGTTATTTTTCCATCACCATTTTCAATATTGGCTTCATATAATTTTTGACCTAAAAGGTTGTGAATTTCTACTTTCACAGGACCTTGAATGGCATTCATATTAAAAGAAACTTCACCCGTTGTAGGATTTGGATACGCTGCTGAAATATGGTTCTGCGCCCATTCATCAACTGAAAGATTTTCTACCTGGATAGTCCAATAACCTTCTGGAGCAACAATGGGTCTATTTAATTCTTTTCCAGACAGGGATCGCGCCCAAATGTAATATTCAATGTTTACAGGTGTGTTTGGAATTGTTAAATCTGCCACCCAATTGTCGCCATTGGAAGGTGCCATATCAACTTCATTATATGTAGCTGCTCCTTCTTCCCTTCAAAAAACCTTTGCTTCTGCTACGCCAGAAATATGCTTTATCATTCCTTCAACCATCACTGTGCTTCCAGCATTTGCCTCATCAATTGGTTGGTGTACAATCCACAATGGATCGGCCACACCAATTGTATGTGTTATGCAGTGAATTGCTCCCAAAAGATTGATAAGGTTTTCTCCAGGATTGTCAACATCTATTCCAACAACATTGTATCCTGGTAAAAATTCCCCAATTTTTGCAAGCGCTGGCGCATCAACAGCTGGGCGATAGGTTGGCACCAAAATAGTTTTATTAATAAAAACTGCGTTGCTATAAGTATTGTAAGGACCGCCTGTATTTGGATAATTTCCACCGGTGCTTGGCGGCGCATCAATCCATTCAATATTATAGGGAGTACCAAAAGATGACTGAAAATTGTCCAAAACATATTGAATATTAGCTTCAATCTGTGGTCCATCGGCAACTCCGTTTGGATATCTGCTCACGAGAATAGTTTCTTCATCAAGCAATTTCATATGCATATCAATATGGTGAATTTCGTCAAAAGGCAAAGTTGGCATCTTCACAAAACTGTTAATTCCCATATATTGCTGCATAATTGCGTCAATTTGGGCTTCTGTTTTTACGCTAACTCCATAAGGGTTTCCAGCAGAATTTTCCTCCAAAATCAATTCTGAAGCAAAAGCATTCCCCATTCCATCGCTCATATAATTTCCACCTGTATTTACCAAATCGTTTGTGCCAGTATTCGTTGTGTAGATAGGAATTCCAACTTGAGTTGCATGTGCAGTTGGCATCACATCGTCATTTGGTCGTGGACGGTTGTAAATCCAATCAGTCAATGCAAGATCGCCCACATCGTCAGAATAGATAGTATTTCCTGCATAATCGCGAATCCAAATACTATCCCAATCTTCATTCATAAAAGTAACATTGGTAAGATCAACGCCATTGGTTGTTAAATAATTTGCGACTGAGGCTTCGTTTTGGGTTGTGATAATTACTTTACATTCCTGCACCGCAGCTTGTACTATTTGGCGAAGAATATTTGGGAATGAAGGTTGCCAAGTAACAACCAAATACTCCACTTCTTCCCATTCAGCTGCAGCGCGAACTGGGCCGGATGGAGGAGGTGAAAAACGTTGGTTTGTAAATTAAAATTCGGATACAAGTGCTTTTTCATCTTCGGAAAGATTGTGCGGCAATACTTGTTTTTCCTGTTTTCGACAAAAAATAGCCCGTATTTTCATAATGATTTGACTATCAACATATAGTGTGATTTATTTTGGTTTTTTGGGTGACCCAGAGGGATTCTTTACCTTTATCCAGTATTTATCCGCCAGAAAAAGAACAAAAGTGGGGCTATCAGCATTCAGATAATCACTAAGCAAAACGGCAAGTCTAAATTTGTCAAGACCATCGGTAGCTCGAATGACAAACAAAAAATAGAGCAGCTTATGGTCGAGGCGCAAAGCTACCTGGATTCTTTTGGCGGTCAGCAGTTATTGGATTTCAGTTCGCCAACTTCCGTTTTGAGTTCCGCTTTTAATTGTATCACTTCCCATTACGAGGTCGGTTCGGAATTGCTCCTGGGCAAGATATTCGATCAGATAGGCTTTAACAAGATCGACAGCATATTGCTCAGGCATTTGGCAATAGCCCGCCTATGTTGGCCCACAAGCAAGCTACAGACGAGCGATTTTTTGGACAAGTATAAGAATATTGACATCCCCGTCCATCAAATCTATAGATTTTTGGATGACCTTTACGCTACACACAAGGAGGATATCCAGCGGATCAGCTATGAACACACATTATCCGTCTTGGACGGTTCAATCTCTGTTGTTTTCTATGATGTAACGACTCTCTATTTTCAGATAGACAACGAAGACGAAATAAGGAAAAGAGGGTTTTCCAAAGAGGGAAAACATCAAAATCCCCAAATTTTATTAGGTCTTTTGGTAAGCGTAGATGGATACCCTCTTGCTTTTGATATTTTTGAAGGGAACACTTTTGAAGGGTACACGATGTTGCCGGTCATAGATGCTTTTAGGGTAAAATACAATCTTGATAGGTTGGTCATTGTCGCAGATTCGGGACTTCTCTCCGCAAAAAACATCTCGGGGCTTCAGGCAAAAGGTTATGAGTTTATCTTGGGTGCCCGAATCAAGAACGAAAGCAAGGTAATCAAAGATCAAATACTGGCACTGGAACTTGAAAATGACAAGACCCAAATAATAAACAAGACCGGAACACTAAAACTGATCATAAACTATTCTGAAAAAAGAGCCAAAAAAGACAGGCACAATAGGGAAAGGGGATTGTCTCGCTTGGAAAAACAATTAAATTCTGGTAAGCTGACTAAATCGAACATCAATAATAGAGGCTACAACAAATACCTTAAAATGGAAGGCGGGATAAAAGTGAGTATTGACAAAGAGAAGTTTGACCTTGACAGCAGATGGGATGGCCTAAAAGGATATCTTACTAACACCACACTCACGAAAGAAGAAATATTGGCAAATTACAATCACTTGTGGAAAATCGAAAAAGCCTTTAGAATATCCAAGCACGATTTAAAGATAAGACCCATTTATCACAGACTCCAAAGGCGTATCGAAGCTCATATCACAATCAATTTTATAGCTTACAAAATCTATAAAGAACTGGAAAGGCAACTCAAAGTCAAAAAAGCAAACCTAAGTCCTGAAAAAGCCATTAACATTGCTAAAACTATTTATGAATTAAAAGCATCCACAGAAGACGGAAATAATATAAAACACACTCTACTACTCACAGAAGAACAAAGGTGTTTAGCTAAACTTTTTCAGTTTGGGTGACCCAATGTCGAAAACAGGAGATAATTACTTTACATTCCTGCACCGCAGCTTGTACTATTTGGCGAAGAATATTTGGGAATGAAGGTTGCCAAGTAACAACCAAATACTCCACTTCTTCCCATTCAGCTGCAGCGCGAACTGGGCCGGATGGAGGAGGTGAAAAACGTTGGTTTGTAAATTAAAATTCGGATACAAGTGCTTTTTCATCTTCGGAAAGATTGTGCGGCAATACTTGTTTTTCCTGTGAAATGGCAAAAGCGGTTTGCAAAGCCATCAATAATACCAAAAGGTATTTTGTGTAATTGTTTTTCATTTTAATAAGGATATAAGAGGGTGACTGTAATGGTTTTATTTATTTCACTTTATGATTGTTACATAAAATTGAAGCTTAACGCGATTAGATTATATAAATTCATTGTTGACTTATTTTAGCTTTTTTAATTTACAGACCAAGAATTCCCAAAAACTCATCTCTCCCAATCTCCCCCGCCCCCAAACTTTCTAAATGTTCATTAATAAATTTGACAATCAATAAATTTATAGTTTTTAGTTTTAGCATAATCCGAAAGATGATAAAAAGCAATTTTTGAAGCGTCGCTTACCAAACTGAACATACTTTCCCCACAAAACACTTTTCTCTGCGGAAGGTCAACGCCGTAAAGTCCGCCAACGAGTTGTTCGTTTTCCCGAACCTCAACGGAAACTGCATGTCCGGCTTCGTGTAAATTAATATATGCATCTTGCATTTCTTGCGTTATCCAGGTTCCGTGTTCCCCTCTTCGAGAAACCGTGGCGCAATTTTTAATGACTTCGGCAAAATTTTGGTTGAACGTAATTTTGAATTTTTCACTCTTTAAAGTCTTCCGAAGGCTTTTAGAAACTTTGAATTTTTCAGGAATTAAAACCATCCTCGGATCTGGACTCCACCAAAGAATAGGTTGATCATCTTCAAACCACGGAAAAATTCCAGAGTTGTATGCAAGCAGTAATCGCTCCGTAGAAAGATTTCCACCAATGGCGAGCAAACCATCGGGAGTGGAATCTTGAGGATTTGGAAACCAAAGTTTTTCGGCAAGAATACTCATTAATCGAATATTTAGAAATGAATTTATTTTGCAGGGATTTGATTAAAACCAGACAAATTAACATTCAAGAAAAACCATTTTATTTAAATAATCTAAAGTGACTTTAAATTTCGGAGAGAAGAAATTTGTTCCAAGCAATATTATCGAATCATTGGAGTCGACACAATGAACCATTATATTGAGAACACGCTCAAAAGGTATATTGCTATTATCTTCTAAAATCATAATGTCAGTCTCATATATCCAAACTTTAGTGGCCTCTCCTGACACACCATATATGTTTGAGTTTGACAGTGAATCTTTTTTTACATCTAAACCCAGTGCTTTAAAAAAATTAATGGGAAATACAGTGACATCTGCGCCACTATCTATTAATCCATCTGAAATAAGGATTTTTCCAGTTTTGGAATTAATTAGGGCAATAGGTATTGTGGGGCGAAAAACTCCTCTATCCTCGGTAAAAGAATATGAAGTATTCAAAACACAAATGACAAATTGGGATTAGGAACATATACTATTTTGTAATTTTTTCCCGTTTCTTCGGCTATTTTATTTACCTCGGAAAAATTATCCCCTTCCACAATTATCTCGCCAGTATAAATTTCCTTTGCAATATAGGTAATTAATAGTGGTTGTTCTTTTTTGGAATGTTTTATTGACATAATTAATGTTATTGGGGCATTATTTTCAAAAACCCTACCATTTAACAATTTACTTAAAATTGTTCATCATCATATTAACACAAATTCAAACATATAAACAAAATAATAAACAAAATATTATAATTCCTTTGAATTAACTTAAAAAGGAAGATCGTCGTGTTCTTCTTCATTAAAATCGTTTGCAGGCTCAAAAGCCTCAGCTGGAGGCATTGGAGGCATTCCAGCAGTTCCCGTTGCTTGTGATAAATTTTCAACACGCCATCCTTGAATGCTATTGAAATATTTGGTTTCGCCCTGTGGATTTACCCATTCACGACCACGAACGTTAATGCTCACTTTTACATCCTGCCCTACTCTATAATTATTCAACAAATCAGTTTTATCCTGCACAAATTCAATCATTATAACCTGTGGATACTGCTCTTCCGTGGTAATTACCAACTCGCGTTTCCTAAACCCATTGTTGCCAAAGGTTTTGGTTTCATCTATCATTTTAATTTTTCCTTGTAGTTCCATCGTTTTTTATTTATTCTTTATTGTTGTTTTATTCTTAATCTATTGTTTTCCGAGCAAAATTTTCCAAGCCTCATCAATTTTTCCATCACATAAAAACTCCTGCGCTTTTGTATGGATTGCTTCCGAATTATTTGAAGCAACTATTTTTTTTAGTTCTTCGGAAGCATTTATAAAGGTATTAATTTCTTCTGAATTTGGGAAATTTTCTACGTTGCCCAACATCCCTAAATCATTTCCTGTTAACACTTTGCTTTTTCTGATTTCTTCGGGAAGACCATCAACGCCAATCCCTAATGTTGTCAATGGTTTCGGCACTTCAAATAGGCCAGCTTTTGCACGGCTGTACCAATTTCCACCAAGCCTTGAAACTGTATCAATTTTGAAAGGATCGATGCTTCCATCTTCTGCCAAGATTTCTTCTTTTATATGAATTTTCATCACTTCACAAATCACTAAATTTCCTGCGCCACCTTCTTTCCCGAGGGAAATTACTTCGTTTACCTTGCATTCCAGTTGAACCGGAGCTTCTGCAACTCTCGGCGGTTTAATCATTTCAGAAGGCAATTCCGTAAAACCCGCTTTTGTAAACTCGTTTATTTCTTTGGCATATTCGGTTGACGAAAGCGACATTTGTTGCACCATGTCAAAATTCACAATGTTTATAACCACTTCGGGTACTTCCAAAACATTTTCATAGGTATGTTTGGTTGTATTGTCGCGTCCGCGCCTTGCTGGTGAAAAAACCAAGATTGGCGGTTTTGCGCTGAAAACATTAAAAAAACTGAAGGGGGAAAGGTTTACATTTCCCGCGCCATCAATTGTACTTGCAAAGCATATAGGTCGTGGCGAAACGGCTCCCAAAAGATAGCCGTGTAATTTTCCCGTTGATAATTCGTGTGGTTCAATAGAAATCATTGCTTGCAAAAGTACCCAAAGATTATAGTTTCTAAAAACATGGTTGCACAATAATATCAACATATTTGCTTTATATTTAAACAGGAAAAAAATTCTTTATGTTTCAGAAAAAAACATTCTCCCGTTGGGGTTTTATTTTGGCTTCTCTTATTGTTATTACTCTTATTTTGTGGAATACATATGTTTTTTTTAATCAGTTAAAGGATAACGAACGGGCGAAAATGGAGATTTGGGCGGCAGCTTATCAAGAATTGCAAGAAAAAAGCACCACCGATGATCCGACTGTTGGAGCTTTGGTTTTGTCTGTTATTCAGGGAAATGCATCTACGCCAATGATTTTGTATACAGAGAAAGAAAAAGCCTATACCGATCGCAATATTGATTCAATGGATGTGAATACAGTTGAAAGAAAGCAGAAACTTATAAAACAATTTTCTTCGGAATATACACCTATTGAAATTAGAAACGATGATGAGTTATACTCGACAATCTATTATGGAAATTCACCATTAATAAATAAGTTGAAGTTCTATCCAGCCGCATTAATTTTAATAATTTTTCTGTTTGTTTTAGCAATTTATCTTTTTTACAAAACCTCCAAATCTGCCGAACAGAACAGGGTTTGGGCGGGAATGGCGAAGGAAACCGCGCACCAAATTGGCACTCCTCTTTCCTCATTAGTTGGTTGGACCGAAATTTTAAAAACCGAAAACGTAAATCCGGAATATATTGTTGAAATGGAGAAAGACATTTCACGTTTGGAAACTATTACAGATCGTTTTTCAAAAATAGGTTCGATCCCAAAATTGGAACAGCGTGATTTGGTTGAAGAAACCAAAACTACATTTTATTATCTCCAAAAAAGAACTTCAAAGCTTATCGATTTTCAATTAAAAATTCCCGAAAAACCAATTTATGTTCAAATGAATCCACAGCTTTTCAGTTGGACTATTGAAAATCTTGTAAAGAATGGAATTGACGCGATGAAAGGGAAAGGAACAATAACTATTGCCATCGAAAGAAATTCAAAATACGCTTTGGTTCACGTTGCTGATACTGGGAAAGGAATTGCAAAAAACCAATTCAGAAAAATATTCAATCCGGGCCATACTTCAAAAAAACGTGGCTGGGGTCTCGGCCTTTCCCTTGCAAAGCGTATTATTGAAGAATACCACAACGGGAAAATCCGGGTTTTAAAAAGTGTTCCAAACCAAGGCACTACGATGGAAATAGCGCTAAAAACTGATACTATATAATGACCAACAAAACCAAAACGCTCCATTCAGCGCGAATAAAAAATAATTGTCCAACCTGTTTTGGAACAGATGGTCTTGAATTCACTTTTACACAAGAAGAAAAAGAAACGGCATTCTTTAAAAAACCCGCTATAAATGTAGATAATACATTGTATTGCCACACTTGTAAAAATTCAATTTATCCTGTAAATTGGACTGAAGATATTGAACGGGTATTTGATTACAATAAAAAAATAGCGGAAACCAATAAAGAATATTTAAAGGTTAAACCGCTATTTTATATTTCAATTGTTGTGGCACTCGTTTTGGTTGCCGCAATTGTATATTTTTTAATCCCTACTATTTAGGATTTTATTTTTTCGGAAATTGCTTCTGCCAATATTTCAAATTCTTCCGAAGTCATTTTTATTTTTTTGGTGAAACGCATATCGTCCATTTCATTCAATGGAATAAGATGTACGTGAACGTGTGGTACTTCTAAACCTACAATGGCCATTCCCACACGTTTGCATGGTACAGTTTTTTCTATGCCTCTAGCAACTTTTCGGGAAAATTGCATCAATTGTAGGTACATATGTTCGCCCATATCAAAAACCTTATCTATTTCTTCTTTTGGAACGCAAAGGGTATGGCCTTTTGCATTTGGGTTTATATCCAAAAAAGCAATAAAATTATCATCCTCAGCTATTTTATAGCAAGGTATTTCGCCTTCAATAATTTGTGTGAAAATAGAAGCCATAATTAATCTCTTGAAATTTCCAATATTTCGAATTTAAGAATTCCGTTCGGCACTTGTATTTCGGCTACTTCGCCTACTTCCTTTCCCAATAAACCATGGCCAATAGGAGAATTTACAGAAATTTTTCCAGTTTTAAGATCGGCTTCACTTTGTGCAACCAACTTATAAGTCATTTCCATCCCATTATTCTGATTTTTGATCTTTACCGTGGAATGCACCAAAACCTTACTCAAATCCAATTGCGATTCGTCAATTAAACGGGCATTCGCAAGAACTTCTTCCATTTTAGCAATTCTCATTTCGAGCATTCCCTGTGCTTCCTTGGCAGCATCATATTCAGCATTTTCACTTAAATCGCCTTTATCGCGGGCTTCCGCAATGGCATTAGATGCTTTTGGACGTTCAACATCGCGCAGTTGGTCTACTTCATCCCTCAACTTTTTTAATCCTTCTGCGGTATAATAAGATACTTTACTCATAACTTCATCGTTTAAATTCAACAGCTATAAAATTTTCATTGTTTCGAAAAGTTTATATAAATAAGATTCCCGCCTGCGCGGGAATAGAAAAATCCCATACTGTGACGGGATTGTGTTCAACAAATATACTAAAAATTTACTTGTTGGGTAATTTGTTGTAATTTCGGAGTTAAAAATAAATTGTTTTAAATGAAAAATAAAATCCTTTTTGCTTTGATAGGCGTTGTAATACTCTCCTGCACAAAAAGCGACGAAAAGCAACAGCGCAATCCCTATTTAACGGATCCCGTGGTAAGCTTGAACCTAAACCTAAACCTTCCCGAATACAACCCGTTAAAATTCCCCGGCAACTACGTAATTACCGGTCAAGGAATAAAGGGAATCGTAGTTTATTGCGCCAGCGAAAGCCTTTATTTTGCATTTGATCTTACCGACCCCAACCATGCGCCAAGCGACTGTTCCAGAATGGAAGTGGAAGGGGTGATTGCCAGTTGCCCCTGCCCAAATGATACTAATGAATATTTTATAGTATCAGGTCAGCACAGTACCGAGCCCGATACCAAATACCCCATGCAATCTTATCGCGCGGAGCGTAATGGGAATAATGTTATTATTAGTAATTAGTGCTTAGGCTTCGCTCAGCAACCATTTTCTGTTCTAAAATTAGCAAAACTCATTTTTTATTTCTAATTTAGACTTCACAATAAACTATTATGAGAAATGTACTCATTATTTTCTGCTTTTTCGTTTTGAGTTCTTTTTCCAGTTCTTCTGCTTTAAAAATTGATGATGGAAACGATGTAATTGCGAATGATGAATTATTAGTTCAGTATTGTATTTCCGTTGGCGGTGATTTATATCGTTGTGCCGCAGCTACCTTAAAAGAGGCTCGTGAGTGTGCTATTGCTTCAGTTCCTATTGATTAAACCTTTCAATATTTTTAATTACAACTCTTTAAATATGTTAAAGTTCCAAATATTATTAGGTGTTTTTTTAATATGCACCACGTTTTTTGCTCAATCTCCTTTAACGATAAAGGTTACTTATGACTTTACAGACACCTTTTATGATATAGAAGATAAACAAACAGTTTTGGGTACTTTAATCCACCAAGGTGAACATTCAATATATAAAAACCACATAAAAAAAATTATTCCCGGAACAACCTTTGTAGATGAGAAAAATCACCTGAGCGGGGATTTAATAGATTTTGATGACACCTATTACAAAAATTTTTCGGATGATTATATTTTGAGTTATGCAAATGTAGCCTACCTAAAGCATGCAATTGCAAAGGATAGCATTCCTCTATTTTCTTGGCAGATAACAAATAATAAAAAAGAAATTTTGGGATATAACTGCTTGTCTGCCAAAACATATTTTAGAGGCAGAGAGTATATCGCTTATTTCACTACACAAATTCCAGTATCAGACGGTCCTTGGAAATTTAATGGTTTACCAGGATTGATTCTTGAGGTTTCTGACAGTACGAATAGAATTAATTATACTGCTAAAAAATTAGAAATAAATAACAATCCATTAACAATCATTTCGCCTTTTAGGCATGAAGAGTCAAAATCCTGGGAAGAAATTATAATTAGGGCGAAGAAAATTTACAAAGCGAAGAAAGCAGAAATTGAACAAAAATATACCGCTACATCTACAGTACAGTTTAACGGTATAGAAATTTATGACTTAAATGCTAGATTCAATTAACAAGTGCAACAATTGGATTTAAATTTAGTTAAAAATACTTCGTTTGGAGTTTTATATCCCAATAGTTTTCTTGGCCTACTGTTTAACTTACTGATAATCATATTGATTGTTCTGTGTTCTATGGTATTAAAATCTGTTTTCTTTGGCAAGTATTGCCTGATTAGCTTGTTGCTGTACTCGTTAAGCCCTCTTTGCCAGGGCGAATAAGGGTCTGCAAAGAAAAAATCCGCATCCAGTTTTCGAGCTATTTTTTGGTGTTCTGTAAATTCCTTTCCATTATCTGAGGTTATGGTCCTTACCAGTTCTTTGAAAGGGGAAAGGAGGTTTATCATCTGCTTTTTGATGGATGCTGCTTTTGTACCATCGGTCTTGGCCATCAGTTCGAATTGGCTTTTGCGCTCGGTCAGGGTCACTATGGCCGATTTATGGTTTTGGCCAATGATGGTGTCGACCTCCCAATCCCCAAAACGCCCCTTTGCATCCACTATTTCGGGACGTTGGCCTATCATAACCCGGTTGGGTATCTGTCCCCTTTGGTGTTTTCTGCTCAATCGCTTTTTTCGCCACCTTCGGGCGGTGCGCAGATGCTTGTACAAAAGGCCTCCCTCTGCCTGGTCCTGGTAAATGTACTGATAGATACGCTCGGTACTGACCATAGGAATCCCTTCCAGATCGCACCTTCCCTTTATCTGCTCAGGGGACCACTGCTCTTGGGTAAGCTTTTTGTCTATATAGTACCGCATACCGTCATCAAAGACACGGTGCTTATAAGCTTCTTTCTTGCGTTCGTTGCTTGCCATAATGGCATAATTGGCATTGTAGCTCCGCTTTTTTCCATTTCGGTTCAGCTCTCTGCTTATGGTGCTTTTATCCACACCAAGCTCTTTGGCAATTCTTGTTTGGCTAAAACCTGCTTTCAGATAACTCTCAATTTGGTATCTTTGAGAGTCGATTAATTGGCTATAATTCATCGGCATCCAGTTTTTATAAAGATGGGAAAATTAATTTTCCTTTTTCAACTGTTGCACTTATTGTTTGAACTTAGTAATGAATGAGATTATTAAATCATATTTTTCTTTTTCTTCTATTGCTTATATGCGTTAAGACTGCGAATGCACAACAAGTAAAAATTTCGGGTTTTATTTTTAACGAGAAAAGCCAACCGATACCTAATGTAAGTATTATTGTTCTAAAGGAGTCGAGTGATGAAATAGTCACCTTTTCCCAAACAGATGATGTAGGTTTTTTCAACTTAAATTTACCTGCAAACACACATAAAAATGTCATTCTAAAAATCAACTATTTAGGATATTCCGAAATATATGAGGAGATATCAATTGCCTCAGACACCCCTGCAATTTCAAAAAACTTCGTACTTAAAATCAGCATAGAAAATAATTTAAAACCCGTATATGTAATTGCTGAAAATCGAGGTGTGAAAACCAAAAACGATACAACCACATACACTTTAGAAAAATTCAAAGATGGGACTGAGATTAAAATAGAGGATATTTTGAAAAAACTTCCAGGAATAGAAGTTTTCGAAGATGGCAAAATACAATATAAAGGCAAGGATATTTCAAAAGTATTATTGGAAGGAGATGATTTATTTAATCACAACTATACGATTGGTACAAGAAATATTTCAGTTGATATGGTTGACCAAGTGGAAGCTATTGAAAGATATTCAGAAAACCCAATTTTAAAGGGAATCGAATTTACAGATAAAATAGCGTTGAATTTAAAATTAAAGGAAGGTGTGACAGATTTTTCTGGAAATGCCACTGTTGGCGTGGGTTATGAATTAAAATTTTATTTGGATTTAATCGGTTTGACCATTTCAAAAAAAGCAAAAAATTTTTCAACAATACATTACAACAATACTGGTACAAATTCTTCCCCTTATGATTTTTCTTCCAATACAATATCATTGGAATTGCTACAAGAAGAAGACTACAAGACCACTCCAGTTTTGACAGAACCATTGTCAACGGGACTTATTAAAAACGAAAATTTTATTGAAAACAATAATAGGTATGCAAGTACAAACCAGATTATGGCATTAACTGCAAAAACCGTATTACGTTTCAATTTTTCTTATTTTAAAGATAGACTACAAACCGAGACTCAAAATTCAACATTTTATTCCACTTCCGTGGATAGCACTGTTTTTAATCAAAAAAATAGTATAACCGCCCGCCCACTAGTTTTTAATGGAGACTACAAATTGACGTTTAACAAATCGAAATCTGCATTATGGGAAACTGAGGGAAAAGTAAATGTTTTGACAAGAGCCTCGATTTTTGATTTCAGGTTTAAAAACCAATCTAAAAATACAGTAAAATCTTCGCAAAAGAGTTTCTTTTTCAAACAGAACCTCCGTTACACAACTAAACTAAATGACAAAAATGCTCTACAGTTTAATAGCCAATTTACTTTTAACGAAACCCCGGAGGAGGATAATTATCAAACTCAGTTATTCAATACCTTGTCCGGATATGATAACCAAAAAATTTTTCAAAGCAAAAACCAGATACATAGCAACCTCACCTTGATTGGAACCAAAAGAAAATTTAAATACTCGTGTAGTTTGAATATGCATTACACTAGCGAAAAATTTAATTCCGAGTTATCAAATACTGAAGATCTATTAGAAATAGATAGAAACGAATATAATTTTCAATATCTAAAACCTGAAATAAATGGGAGCATTAGTTATTTTATCAATAAATTTCTAATAAGGTTAAATGCCTCCGTAGCATTCAACAATTTAATTTATCGGTCTAATATTCCTGAAAAAGATCAGAGGCTTTCAGAAATCAGTTTCAATCCGGATTTTACATTAAAATATGTGTTAAACTCAAAATCCAGTATTGAAACAAACTACTATTACGAAACAAAACCTCTGCTTAGCACATATCTATACAAAAACCCGATATTATTAAACAATACTTTAATTGTTTTAAATAAAATTGATTTACAGTTATTGGAAAACCAACAGGTTAGTGCACAGTATAAATTCTATGATCTTTATAATTCTCTTGGGTTTTCAACTAAACTAACTTATCGGGAAAATATTAACCCTATTATTTCCAATATCAAAATATTTGATGAATTTCTTATAAATGAATATCTTATTATAGATAGGAGCAACCAAAATTATACATTGGAAATAGCTGGCGAAAAATTATTTTATAACCTTTCTTCAAAATTTAAATTGAATTTTAATTACAATAATTATCGTTATTATAATCAGGTAGATGATTTCACTTTAAGATTTAATAAATTGCATCGATACTCCTTTACTTTTAACTACATAAGTGCATTCGACAATGTTTTTAATTTTGGTAATTCTGTTAATTACGTTATTAACAAAACAACAAATAGTATTAATGATATTGAAAACAATTTTTTAAAGAACAGCTTAACCTTTATTGTCCGTCCAATAAAAAATTTTTATTCTAAAATTGATTTTGACCTGTATCTACCCAACGCAAATAAATTTAATGAAAGCTTTCTAATATCTACTCTGTCGGTCAACTATAAATCAAAGAATAATAAAACCGATTATGCATTAAGTGTGAATAACTTGACAAATGAAAAACAGTTTGTACGGGAATCAATTACTGATTATAGCCAATCCATTACTACCCAATCAATAATTCCTTTGAACGTTTTGTTGAAAATATCTTTTCGTTTTTAATTCAAAATTTCACCGTTGCCCCCACCAAAAAGTTAATCGTCGCCTGCGGATAATAACCCGCACCTTCAACAGTAGCAACTGTTCCGGGATTGCTGAAATCATCTTCGTATGTGTAAAAATACCCGTTAGAAATATACTTCACGTTAAAAATATTGTTCACCAAAGCTGAAAATACAACTTCTTTTATCCACGGAAGATTGTCTAAAGTGTACACAATATTTAAGTCATTTATGAAGTAACTCTTAAGTTTTGAAGCTTCGCTATCAATATTCCCCATATACTGTTCGCCTACAAATTTTGAAAGAAAGCCCAATTGCAATTTATTAATTGGTGAATATTCCAGCATATTTCCTGCAACAACCGAAGGTGAAAATGAAATATTGGTGTTGCCAAGGTTAACCAACTCTCCGTCAATTGGCGCATAGAAATCTACATTTTTATTTGTACTCATAGCTATGTTTGGAATGGTTCTTAAGTTTTTCAGAAGTTTTATTTCTGCATCTATTTCCAGCCCGAGTCTGTAGCTTTTACCACTGCTTGTTCGTAAAGCCGCGCCAACATCGTTCAACTCGCCGGAAAGCACCAATTGATCTTTGTAATTCATATAATAAACATTCGTGCTCACCTTTGTTTTTTCAGAAGCGAAACGCCAGCCAAGTTCATAATCATCCAATTTTTCAGGTGTAATAATCCCCTGCTCGTAATCATTTCGGGAAGGTTCGCGGTGTGCTTTTCCGTAGGAGAAATAAAATTGGTTTGAAGAATTCAATTTGTAAGTCAATCCAGCTTTTGGGTTGAAAAAGGAATAGTTTTCATCAACATTCAACGGCACTAAATCTGAAGTAATCCCAGAAGTTTTATAATTTAAAAACCTTCCCTGCAAATCCCCGAAAACGCTCCATTGCCCATTGATTCTGTAAGAAGCTTTTGAGAAAACGGTAAATTCATTTTTCTCGCCCTTTCCTTCATAATAACGGTCGCGAATTTCGGAATTGCTTGCAAAGCGTGCCCAAATCACTTCTCCATAATGGTCGCCATCGTAGTAACTATAAAAGGCGCCGGCAGAAACGTCGAACTGATTGTCTTTGTAATTTACATTCGCATTTACCGCATAAAAATCATTATCCAACCAACGGCGACGAATTAAATCAGTTGTATTTATTGTATCGCCACCTATTTCAATTGGCTCAAAACCGTAAGTGTCAAAATCTTCATCCTCTTTGTATTGTTCAAAATAACCCTTCCCTTTTGTGTAATTAAATGAAACATTTGTGCTCCAATTGTTATCGAAACGTTGATTCCACAGCAATTGATAATGATCTTGCCCATAATTATCTACCTCATTATCATAAAATTGAATATTTCCATCTTCATCGGTGTACATTCCAACGGTGTTATAAGTTCTATCATTCTCAAGTTTTTCGGGATCTTCCAACCCATTCCAGGATTGATATGTTTCTTCCCTTCCGCCAAAAACCAAGGCTTTAATGAGTGTATTTTTATTTACAAATGCGCCTTGGAGAAAGTATGATTTTAAGTCGGAACTGGCCCTGTCAATATATCCATCAGACTTGATGGTTGACAATCTTCCAGCTAATTCAAAATGCTCGGAAAGCAAGCCAGTACTGAACTTAACATTGTGTTTGCGTGTATTATAACTCCCGAAGGAATTTGCAATTTCGCCATACGCTTCATTTGAAACCGCATCGCTCAACAAATTCAAACTCGCCCCAAAAGCGCCAGAACCATTAGTGGAAGTTCCCACGCCACGTTGCAATTGCAGACTTTGCACTGATGAAGTGAAATCGGGCAAATTCACCCAAAAAGTCCCTAGGCTTTCAGAGTCGTTAAATGGAATTCCATTCAAAGTAACATTTACGCTCGTTGCCGCACTTCCCCGAACCCGAATATAGGTGTAACCCACCCCTGCACCCGCATCGCTCGTTGTTACTACCGACGGAAGATAATTGAGCATGTATGGAATATCCTGCCCAAGATTTCTTTTTGCAAGTTCTTCTTTGTCGAGGTTGGAATGGGTAATTGGTGAATCTGCTTCTACACGGACAGCTTTTACTAAAACTTCGTCCAATGTTTCGGTTTTTGTTGTATCCTGAATTTTTTCTTGAGCAGAAACAGAAATATACAAGGAAGTAAAAATTGCGGTAATCAATAACTTTTTCATTCGTAAAAATAATTTTATACGAATAAAAGGGGCGTTATTCTTGGTTCGTTAAATTTTTAAATAAAAAAATCCTGAAAACAATACGTCGTGTATTATTACAGGGGGTTCCTATTTGTTATCCCTTGGCAGCATTACCCGCCCAGGTTCTTTGGGTATAATCTCAGCCAGAATGATTAACGCTTTTAGATTGCAGATTTTTGATTTAAAAATCAAAAATCGTTAATCGTAAATCTACAATAATCCCTTAGCACCCCTTTGAGATGTTCGGCAAAAGTACATTATTTTTTCAATTTCAGTTTTGTTTTCGATTTCGATTTTTTATCATATCCTTAATACTTCCCCTTTTTTATAGTCTTTACATTTGGTTTATGGCCACTGCAAAGAATAAATTCACTTTTAAAATCATCCTCAGTTATCTCGTTTTGGGTGCTTTATCGGTTTTGGTTGGTTTCTTTTTGTATTCAGAATTTAAAAATTATACCGCCGAAACCAATGAAAATACAGGCAAAAAAAAATTCATTGAAACTGGAACGCTCATCAATTTGGTTTACGAAACGGACGGATTTTCAAGACTCGCCCTTTTAAGTGAAAGTGACGAAGATTTTGAACAATACATGGCTAAAACCGATTCGCTTTTCAAAAAAATTAAAGAGATAAAATCGCTTACAACCAATGATTTTCAGCTGAAACAGTTAGACAGCGTGAAAAGTCTGCTCGAAGAAAAAAACAGAAATATTGAGCAACTCCGCATTCTTCGGCTTACCAATCAAAAAGATACTTCGCTTGACGATATTATGAAAGAAGTGCGAAAACTCGAAGCTTCCATAGGACTAAATTCTGTAGAATCTATGGTAAAAAACCCATCAAAACTCAGTAATAAAGATCGAAAAATTTGGGAATCTTATGCCGATTATCTAAACAGTAGTTCGCTTCGCGATACTTCCACTGTAAAGTCAAAAACCGTGGATTCTATGCTTGCTGCCTCACGCTATATTGTTGCCGAAGCGAAAAAGGAAAATTCGAGAATTCGCAAATCTTTGATGCAAAAGGAAAATGAATTGATCAGAAATGATCTTAATATTTCAGAACGTTTGCGTGAAATAATCGGAAGTTTTGACCGTGAAATTGTCAAAAACAACAATCTCGAAAAACAACAACGGGCAGAATCTATGTCGCGAACTGGTGAGATTTTAAAATTTGCCGGTATTTTGGGCGGAATCGTGGTTTTGCTTTTTTCATATTTTATTCTTTCTGATTATTTCAGGGCTGAGCGATTTAAGAAGAATTTGGAAGAATCAAAAAACTACGCTAAATCACTACTAAAAAGCCGCGAGCAGCTTATTTCGACGGTAAGTCACGATTTAAAAACACCTTTAAATACCATTAGTGGTTATTCTGAATTATTTGAAAACTCTTCGCTTTCCGAAAAGCAGAAATATTACTTATCCCAAATCACTTCAAGCTCGCATTTCATTTCGCATTTAGTGGACGATCTTTTGGATTTTTCAAAACTGGAAGCAGGAAAATTACCGATTGAAAGTATACCTTTTTCTTTGGAAAATATAATAGTTGACGCTGCAAACGCTGCTCAACAGCAGTATTTCGAAAAGTCGGTTGAGCTGAAAATCTCAATTTCAGATGCAATAAAAAACAAAATTTTTGAAAGCGATCCGTTGCGAATTCGCCAAATAATAAACAATTTGGTGGGCAATGCTTTCAAATTTACCGAAAATGGGAGCGTTGAAATTAGAGTAGAAGAAATTGGACAAATCGATAAAATTTCAAAAATAATAATATCCATAATTGATACAGGAATTGGTATTTCAGAAGAAAAGCAACAATTGATTTTTAACGAATTTACGCAAGCAGATACTGAAATTGCACACAAGTTTGGCGGAAGCGGTTTGGGGTTGGCAATTTCAAAAAAACTCGCACAGCTTTTGGGCGGGACATTGAAGGTGGAAAGCATTTTGGGCGAAGGAAGTTCGTTTTTACTTATGCTTCCTCTTAAGAATTCGGAGCGGGTTTTGCCGAAAATTATTTCGGAAAAATCAAATTCCTTTGGTGATTTAAATGCTGTGATAATAGATGACGACGATGCAATGCGTTCGCTGTTAAAGGAAATTTTTGAACAAATGAATATAGCTTCGGAAGCATTCCGAAATTATGATAATCTTAAAAACCACGATTTCGATTTTGATTTCGATTTCGTTTTAACTGACATTCAAATGCCAAAAACAGATGGTTTTACAGTTTTAAAAAAATTGAAAGAGGGCGAAATAAATTCGTATAAAAATCAGCCCGTAATTGCAATGACGGGTAGTCGTGAGCATTCGCGGGATTATTATTTTGAACAAGGATTTGCTGAAATGCTTCCAAAACCATTTACAAAACAGGAATTGGTTGCAGCGCTTGGACGCATTTTTCCCGAAAAAATGCATTCACTAAATCATGATGCTACACAAATTTTAGAAGAAGAACCTTCGGTGGAAAATGATATATTTGATCTATCTCTTTTGAAATCTTTTTTAGATACACAGAAAGCCTTAGATGAAATTTTAAATCTTTTCAACTCACAAACCGAAACAGATTTGCAGGAAATTAAGAAGGCCTCTCTCAAAATAACATTGAGATAGTCAATGAAATTGCCCATCGCATGTTAACAATGTTTCGTCAAATAAAAGCAAATGGAGTAATTCCTATATTGGAAAAAATGGAGAATTATTCTAGTGAAATCGAAACTGAAATCGAAATCCAAAAAGATTTTGAAAAACTGGTTATAAACATTCGGGATTTACAAAAAGCACTCGCAAACCGATAGGTTTTTATAGTTCAATTTGATATTGTTCAATTTTATTATAAAGTGTTTTTCGGGTGATATTAAGCAATTTTGCAGCTTTTGTTTTGTTGAAATCCGCTTCCTTTAAAGCATTTAAAATAAGCTGTTTTTCGTTACTTTCTTTTGAAAAATCAACCGTTTCCTTTCGTGATTTTTCAGAAAATAAAACCTCTCTCGGAATCACTTCCAGCGGAATTAAATCTGTGTTTGTCAATAAAACGGAACGTTTTATCACATTCTTCAACTCACGAAGATTTCCCGGCCAAGCGTAATTTTTAAAAGCTTCTTCCACTTCTTTTGAAAGTCCCATCACCTCTTTTCTTAAAGACACATTTGCTTCAGATAAAAAATACTCAATAAATAGAAAAAGATCTTCTTTCCGCTCGTGCAATGACGGAATGTGAATTGAAAATTCGTTCAAACGATGGTACAAATCTTCTCGAAATTTTCCTTCGGAAACCGCTTTTAGCAAATCCTCATTTGTTGCGGAAAGTATGCGAACGTCCACCTCAATTTCGGCATTACTACCCACGGGTTTTATGCGTCTTTCCTGAAAAGCACGAAGTAATTGAATTTGATTTTCATAGGAAAGATTGCCTACTTCATCCAAAAAAAGTGTACCGCCATCGGCTGCTTCAAAATGCCCTTTTTTGTCATTAATTGCGCCCGTGAAACTACCTTTTACATGCCCAAAAAATTCGCTGGCCGCTATTTCCTTTGGTATTGCGCCACAATCAACTGCAACGAAATTGCTGTTTTTTCTATTACTGAAATTGTGGATTGCTTTAGCCGCAACTTCTTTTCCTGTTCCGCTTTCGCCTTGAATGAGAACGCACATGTCCGTCGGGCCAACGAGTTTTAAATATTCATTAAATTTTTTGGAAGATTCACTGATTCCAACAACAAAATTAGACTTCGATTCAAATTTCAGTTTTGGTATAAAATCATTTTCGGTAAAAACTAAATCATCATTTTTCGATTTTGGTTTCGATTTCGATTTCAAAAAATCTTCTTCAATAATCATCAACAATTCCTCGGGGCGAAATGGTTTCGAAATATAATCTAAAGCGCCTTTTTTTATAGCTTTAACGGCAGTATCCACTTCGGAGTAAGCCGTCATTAAAAACACTTTTGTTTTTGGGGAAGTTTTCTGCGCGAATTCAAGCAATTCCAAACCGGAATCGTCAGGCAATTTTAAATCTGTAATGAGAAAATCAAAACTGTTTTCAGCAATACTTTTCCGCGCATTTTCGCCAGTAAGTGAAACCGAAATCTGAAAACCTTTTCGTTCCAAAAAAGAAGTGAGCATTTTCCCGAATGCTACATCGTCTTCCACTATATGTATTTGCTGCGCCATTACGTATTATGAGAACGTAAAAATAGGTACTATATAATTGGACAAACTTTAAATTTATCATAAAAAAAGGCGTCCAAATAATGGACGCCTTTCCCAGAAGTATTGAATCTAAAATACCTGCAGTTTACTGCTTCTTCATTTCGTTTTTAATCCACTCACCTTTTGCGTTTGCATAAACTGTTGCAGCTTTTTTATCTGTAGTGGCAAGGTCGATTTTATATTCACCTTTAGCATTTACATATGCTTTAGAGATTGTAGCACCTTCGAAATCAGCTTTTAATGCTTCTTGAACTGCCGCTGGCACTTCAGTAGCTTTCACTTCTTTATAATCCTGTACTGGTGTTGCAACAGCTGCAACTACGGCAGTTTCTGCGTCTTGTGCAGCATCAATTCTGCTCTCTACTTGTGCTTCAACAGCAGTTTGCTTTTGCTCTGTCATTGCTGTTGGCTCTTTTTCAGTTTGCGCGGTTGCTGCGGTTAAACCTCCTAATACGATTGCTGTACTTAAAATTAACTTTTTCATTGTTTTTGTTTTTAAAATATTTATTTATTCGTTTGTAAGTTTGTTTTGTTGTCTTGTATATAGAAAAAGTAATGCCACAGAAAATATGTGACAGAAAAACACTGTAAATAACTACAAAACAGTTGTTTAAAACAATATCAATTATTTTTAGAATGAAGAAATGTGTGTAAAGAATAAAACAGCTGTGTAAAAATTACACGGTTTTTGTATAAAAGCTATTCAATTTTTGGAGGTCTGCGGGAAGATTTTTTGAGAGCATTTTCTTTTTTTGATTTTAAACGCCTCTCAATTACACTTTTTGAAGGTTTTGTTTTCTTTCTCGGTTTTGCAACTTTCAGATTTTGCTGAAGTAATTCAATCAATCTTTCAATTACAATTGCTTTGTTGCGATGCTGGCTTCGGGTTTCGCCAGATTGCAGCATAATAATTCCTTCGGATGAAATTCTTGTTGGAATTTTAGTTCGAATCCGTTCCTTTTCAATTTCCGAAAGTGCTGTAGAAGTTTCCAAATTAAAGGAAACCTCAACTTTCGAAGCCGTTTTATTCACGTGTTGTCCGCCCGGACCGCTGCTGCGAATGGCTTTAAAAGATAATTCAGAAATTAAAACTTCTGTATTCATTCTGGTTGGTGTTCTTTATTCAAAAGGTCGTTCACCGTTTTTACGGGATTGAAAGTAATCAGCGGTACTTCCACAAAAACAGTATTCCAATTTGCCATCGCTCCGTTCCAAAGTCCAGGAAGTTCGAGCGCTTTTATATCTTTTCCGTTATAGGATTTGTTTGAAATGAAACCCGCATCGGGATCTGAAAATTTTAAAAGATCAAATTTTTCACCTTTATAATTTCGCACCCCGCAAACCAAATCCACAGGATTGAAGTGTGTTGCTTTTTCAACCAAAGCTTTTTGTTGCGGATTGTTTTTATCGATTTGCGAAATTTCTACTATTTGACAGGAAACGTTTCCGTTTTTATCTTTTATAAGAAATGGTCCGCCGCCGGGAGCGCCCGTATTTTCAACAACACCGCAAACGCGAATTGGGCGTTCCAGAATTTTAAGAATTGCCTCCTTATATATAGGAGTAATTTTTATACTGAGTTCTTTCGAAATAAATAAAGCCGCGTCGTTTAAAATTTCCTCAGAACTATTTTGGGAATGAAGCTGTTCAACAAACTCAAATATTTCTTGTTGAAGCGAAATCAATTTTCCGGCAAGTACTTTCTTCTGAAAAGCGATGGTTTCCACATAATTTTGTGCAACAACATTGTCAATATTTTTAATGAAAACAATATCGGCATCTACTTCATTCAAATTTTCAAGCAATGCGCCGTGGCCTGATGGACGGAAAACCAAATCGCCGTTTTCATTTAAAAATGCTTCATTTTCGAGAGTTGCAGCAACGGTGTCAGTTTCCTTTTTCTGAAAGGAATAGGATATATTGAACTTTACTCCTGTTTTCTCTTCAACAGTTTCCTGAATTTCCTCGTATCTTTTTTTGAATTTTTCTTCGTGTTCTTCCGAAACCGTAAAATGCATATTTGCAATTCCGTTTGAAGTTGCGTAAAAAGCAGCTTCGTATAATTGTTCGCCAAAAGCAGTGACGTAATTTTCTTCGTATTTATGAAAAGGAACAATACCTTTTGGGGTTTCATTCAAGTTCAAGCCTGTTTCTTCCAGCATTTCTTTTACGAAAAGATAAAGCTGTTTTCCTTTTCGGAATTGAGCAAAATCTGAATATTTATTTTGAAGGCTTTTTGCAACCAATTCAGAAAATGCAAACTTTTCCGAAGCGCTGAAAAACTTTTTCAAATCCTTGTTTTCTTCTTTTTGAAGAAATTCTTCGATGTCATCTTTTTCAAAATCGAACGCTTCCAAAAAACAATGCAAAAACTGAAACATTCTTGTAGCGGCACCAGATGCTGGCGTAAACTTCAGTAAATTAAGTTCATCTTTTTTATCATCGAACAGCGACGCAAAATGGTTTTGCTCTTTTGTTGAAAGTATTGCAATTCCATTGCCAGCGGACGCCGCTTCCACAACATTTGCAAACGGAATTCCTTCCTTAAAAATGTTGAGTTGGTTTATTATTTTATTCTCGGAAAGCCCGTGATTCTTTATTTGTTGTATGTTTTTTTCAGTAAACATTTTGTCCATTATCATTTCTCTGTACCTTTCTCTGTGAATCTCTGTGAAATCTCTGTGAAATAGTTATATTGCAGAGTTTAACAGAGATTTCGCTGAGTTTCGCTGAGATTTTATTTTAGCAATTCGTCAATAATTTTAACGGCGTTTTCAAATCTTTCTTTTTCTTTTCCCTTTAAAATTTGATATGGGAAATTGTATTTCTTCAATTCGGCCTCGAAAATACGAAACATTTCTTCACGATTTTCAGGTCTGTCGCGAAGGTCGTCCGCTTCCCAAGGAGTGTCTATATAGGTTAAAAGGTAGATGCTGTAATTGTTTTTGGTTGCTTCTTTTTTTATTTCCGAAGGGCAAAATCCGTCAAAATAATATTCGGAATACACTTTCAGTTCGAGCAAATTTGTATCACAAATAAGCAGATTTTCAACATGTTGCGAAGCTTCTTTTTCCAATTTCAATTGCCTTTTTGCAATTGGAATTAAATCTTCTTTTGTGACTAATTTCTTTTCAGAATCCCACTTTTTTTGAAGATATTCCCGCATAAATTCGGGTACCCAAAGTGTGTTGTAATGTTCCGCCAATTGTTTTGCGAGCGTAGTTTTTCCGGTGGATTTCGGGCCGTATAAAACTACTTTTATCAATTTAGCAGGCTGGTTTCGGGTTTGTTTAGATTTTTCTTCCACGCGCGGTATCCGTAAATTGAAATGATGATAAAAAGTAAAAATTGAAACGATGTAAACATCAATCCTTTGTACAAATATAATGGTAACGAAATTATATTTCCGACGAGTAAAAACGTCCAATTTTCCAGTTTTTTACGAGCCAAAAGCCACATTGCCACAAAAAATATCGCGGTTGTAAGCGTGTCAACATATGCCGTCCAACTGTTCCATTTTTCAAAAAATTTATAAATAGCGAAAATGAAAATCAGCGTTCCAACAAAAATGAAAACGCAGATTTGCTTTTCCTTTGAAGTTGTTCGCGTGATTGGTGTATAATGTTCAGCGTCCACTTTTCGCGTCCAAATATACCAACCATAAATGCTCATTGAAAAGTAATAAGCGTTGATAACCAAATCGCCCAGCAAACCATAAAAAGCGAGAATATAAACGAAAATGGCGGTACTCAAAATTCCGGTGGGATAAATTAAAATGTTATCCTTTTTGGAAAACCAAGCACTCAACAATCCCAAAGCTACCCCAATAATTTCAAGAATTACAATGTGATTTGGAACGTCTTTATACTGCTGAAAAAACCAATCAAAAATGGGGCTCATAGTCGCTGCGATCGGATTTTACAATTTTTATATAAAGCAAACCTCGCTCTACAGCTTCCAAAGCAATTTTCATTTCTTTTTGAAGCAAATTCATCACCGCATCATAATCGCCGTAAACTTGCGTGCTTAAGGGATTCTCCAAAACTGTAAGCCCAGAATTTCGCAAGCTTTTTATAAAATTGATGATTGCTGGCTCGTAATCGTCCTGTAAAGGCGTGAGGGTAAGTTCAACTGAAATTTTCATTATTTTGAAATTTTTGTTTCAAAGTTACGATTATAAAAGTATTCAGTTTGCAGAAGCAGTTGGCGGCTTTTGGAATTTGAATTTTTGAAATTTGGGATTTATTTGGAATTTGGGATTTGGAATTTGGGATTTTCCTCGTATGCCGTTCCCATCACAATCATATCTGCTCCGGCTTCGTATGCTTCTTGTTTTTGGATTTCAGTTTTTATTCCGCCTCCGACGATTAAAGGGATTTTGATTGCCCTTTTTACTTCGGAAATAATTTCGGGTTTTACAGGAAATTTTGCGCCACTTCCCGCTTCCAAATAAATAAACTTTGCGCCCATAAATTGTCCCGCCAAAGCTGTGTGAACGATATTTTCAATATTTTCCTGTGGGAGTGGTTCTGTATTTGTCACTTTTGAAACTGAGGAATTGTTGCCGCCGTCAATCAAAATATAGCCTGTGGAAATAATTTCCAAAGATAAATCTTTCAATTTTGAAATGGATTTTATTTGTTGGCCAATTAAGTATTCAGCATTTCTTCCCGAAAGCAATGTCAAAAACAATAGTGCATCCGCCAAAGGTGTAATATGTGAATAATCGCCGGGAAATAAAAAAATAGGGAGTTTTGTTTCAGGCTTTAAAGCTTTTACGGTTTCTTCGGTTTCACCATTTGAAACGGTGCTTCCGCCGACAAAAATGTGCGTTGTTTCTTTTGGAATTTTATTTAGAAATAATTTTGTTTCAGAAATATCAAACTTTTCAGGATCAATCAAAATTGCGAGCTGCTTTTCTTTTTCGGCAACCGATTTCAGAAAAGTTTTGTAAAAAATTTCTTCCATCTATTATTTTTCAGAAATAAGGGCGTAGGCGCAAGTGAATTCTTCAAATTCCAAAAAATCCACATCATATTTTACTTGTTTGTTCTCGTATGTTACTGTAGCAGTGGTTTTAATTTCGTCTAAAGCAAAATCCTCCACATAAATATTTTCCAAAAAGCTCACTCCTTTTTCAGCAAAACTTTTATAAAGTGATTCCTTTGCACACCAAACAATAGTGAGTTTTCGCATCATTGCATCTTCATTCGCAATGGTTCGGTATTCTTCAATTGGCGTGAATTTGTGGGCGATTTTTAGAATTTTATTTCGCTGTTTTTCAATATCAATTCCCACTTCAACATCGCTAACAATTATAGCAGAAAAATTGAAGGAATGCGTTATGGAAATGTGTTTATCATCCTTTAAATGTGGCTTTCCATTTTCATCATACTTTAAATCGTGATCGGTATAGCCACTCAAAGCAAGTAAATGCCGAATACTCATAAACCCACGGCGGTGAAGGTCGCTTTTCATGTTTTTAACTCTTCCAGAGCAATTTCCTGTTAGTGATATTCCTTCGGAAAGTGATTCAAAAGATTCTTCAATCTTCCAAATGAAGACTTTAGTGGTTGGGTTTACTGTTATAGTTTTGTAAAGTGGCATAAAATTTCAAATGATATTTTGTAGTTTTGCAGACTTAAAACTAGAAAATTAATTTTTAATAAATGTCCGCTTTGGCGGGTATAAATATAACAAATATGTCAACGAAAACTGTGCCTTACACGGCGTTTAAAGTAAAAGATATTTCCCTGGCTGACTGGGGAAGAAAAGAAATTGAGCTTGCTGAAGCCGAAATGCCGGGGCTTATGAGTCTTCGCGAAGAGTACGGAAATGAGCAGCCTTTGAAGGGTGCGCGCATTGCTGGATGTCTTCACATGACAATTCAAACTGCGGTACTGATTGAAACTTTGAAAGCGCTGGGCGCTGAAGTTACTTGGAGTTCTTGTAACATTTTTTCTACGCAAGACCACGCTGCTGCTGCGATTGCTGCTGCTGGATTTCCAGTTTACGCTTGGAAAGGAATGAATGAAGAGGAATTTGATTGGTGTATTGAGCAAACGCTTTTCTTTGGGGAAGACCGCAAGCCGTTGAATATGATTCTTGATGATGGTGGCGATTTAACGAATATGGTTTTGGACAAATATCCTGAACTTGCTGCTGGAATAAAGGGAATTTCTGAAGAAACTACCACTGGCGTTCACCGTCTTTACGAACGTATGAAAAAAGGAACTTTACCAATGCCGGCAATCAATATCAACGATAGCGTTACCAAAAGTAAATTTGACAACAAATACGGTTGCCGTGAAAGCGCTGTTGATGCAATCCGCCGTGCTACTGATATTATGCTTGCCGGAAAACGCGTTGTAGTTTGCGGTTATGGCGATGTTGGTAAAGGCACTGCTGCTTCTTTTAAAGGTGCAGGAAGTATTGTTACCGTTACAGAAATTGATCCAATTTGTGCTTTACAGGCTGCGATGGACGGTTTTGAAGTGAAAAAATTGGAAACAGTAATTGGCACTGCAGATATTGTAATCACTACAACGGGAAATAAAGACATTGTTCGCGGGGAGCATTTTGAAGCGATGAAAGACAAAACGATAGTAGCAAACATTGGCCACTTTGACAATGAGATTGCTGTTGCTTGGTTAAAGAAAAACCACGGAAGCACGCACGTTGAAATCAAACCACAAGTTGATAAATATACAATCAACGGAAAAGATATTATTCTTTTGGCTGAGGGCCGTTTGGTAAACCTTGGTTGCGCCACCGGCCACCCTAGCTTTGTAATGAGTAATAGTTTTACCAACCAAACTTTGGCACAGATTGAACTTTGGAAAAATGGCGAAAACTATGAAAACGAAGTGTATATGCTTCCAAAACATTTGGATGAAAAAGTAGCGAAACTTCACCTTGAGAAAATTGGAGTTGAACTTACTGAACTTCGCCAAGACCAAGCAGAATATATTGGTGTTGAAGTTGAAGGACCATTTAAGCCTGAGTATTACAGATACTAATGATTAACAATTACAGATTTTAGATTTGTGATTTTTGAAATTATAACCCTTTTCCCGAGGTTTCGGGATGAGGGTTTTTTGTTGTGAATAAGTTTCAAAATATTTAAAACAGAATTAAATTCTGTTTTAGAATAATGCTTTATATTTATAACCATATATAAGGTTGTATAACATGGTTATAAAAGAATTTTATTCTGTTTCAGAAGCAGCAGAAATATTGGGTAAAAATCCCGAAACTTTACGTCGATGGGATAATGATGGAAAACTTCAGGCCGTTCGTGAGCCAATGAGCAATTACCGAGTTTACAAAAAGGAGAAATCTTGAAATTTTCCCAGAATTTAAATCATACTTTGAAAGAATTGATGAAAGTAATTTTGTTGAACCAATAAATAATTATTCGGTTTTAGAACTTTTTGCGGGAGCAGGTGGTCTTGCAATTGGACTAGAAGAAGCAGGTTTAAAGTGTAAAGCCTTAAATGAAATTGATAAATGGGCGTGTCAGACTTTGAGAGAAAATCGTCCAAATTGGAATGTATTGGAAGGAGATATAAGAGGATTTGATTTCTCTGAATTCAAAAATAATATTGATGTGGTTACAGGAGGGTTTCCATGTCAAGCTTTTAGTTATGCAGGAAAAAAACTGGGATTGGAAGATGCGCGCGGAACACTTTTTTATGAATTTGCAAGAGTTGTAAAAGAGACAAATCCTAAAATCTGTATCGGTGAAAACGTTCGTGGACTTTTAAGTCACGACAATGGGAAAACGCTGGAAGGTATGATTTCTATTTTAGATGAAATAGGTTATAATGTCGTTTCGCCAGTTAGAGTTTTAAAGGCAATAAATTACAATGTTCCACAAAAACGTGAACGATTGATTTTGGTCGCTGTCCGAAAAGATATAAATATTGAATATGAATATCCAAAGCCATTTACAGAAATCTATAATTTAAAGGATGCGCTTAAAAAAGGAAAATTATTTGATTCAAATGTTCCAAAATCCAAAGGTGCTAAATATCCACAGCACAAAATAGATGTACTTGATTTAGTTCCGCCAAAAGGTTATTGGCGAGATCTGCCAATTGATATCCAAAAAGAATATATGCAGAAAAGTTTTTTCTTGGGCGGTGGAAAAACCGGCATGGCACGAAGAATTGGTTGGGATGAACCTTGTTTGACGCTAACTTGCAGCCCTGCACAAAAACAAACTGAACGTTGCCACCCCGATGAAACAAGACCTTTTACAGTTCGTGAATATGCAAGAATTCAAACTTTTCCAGATGATTGGAAGTTTGAAGGTTCTGTTTCGCAACAATATAAACAGATTGGGAACGCTGTTCCTATTAATTTGGCAAAGGAAATTGGTTATTCTATTGTGAGGTTTTTGAATAAAGTTCAACCATCTGAAAAACCCAAAATCCAAAAAGAAGTTGAAGAAATTTCAATTATTTAATTTATCAAATCCTTGATAGTATAAAAAGTTTTCGAAAGTAATTTCGTCCATAATACTTCTTTTGCTTTCAATTGCGCTTTTGGTTATTTCCGAAAGAATATCAATATCATATTGTTTTCTTCAGAAATATTTCTCAAAAAATCATTTACAGCTTTTGGCAATGTTTTATATAAATCATATAAAGCGTTTTCATTTCCCGTCACCAATGCATAAAATTGATCGCCAGAAATTATATTAACCCTACTATGGCTATATTCCTTTCTATTTATAATGCCTGCCCAATTTTTAATAAAACTTCCTTTTGCCAATATTTGCACTAAATAACATTTAGCATTTCTATTATCATCCGCAAATCTTGCAAGTTTTTGAAACGCACTTTCCGCAGAACTGCTATTCATCGTATTGTGCTTATTTTTTATCTCTGCAAAAAGAGAATTATCATTCGCTTTTAAGTCATATCCCATCAATCTCCCACTACCAAATCCTTCAACGCCTCCCAAAACTTCTTCGTGAAAAGTTCCAATTGCATTATTTACAGATTTATCTATTTGCCTAGACATTTCAAGTTTTATTAATTCTTCTTCGGAAAGCTCATTAAATTTAGAATCAAAAGTCAATTTAAATATGTCAACTTTATTATTGTAAAATTTTTCTTTTGTAAATTCTCTTTTAGCGGATAAATAAGAATCATATAAATTCGAAATGCATTTTAGTAAATGTGTGTCTGAAATAAAATCAACGTAATTGTTTTCGATTTCTTCGGGATTATTCATAATTTGTATCAATTGCTATGAATTACGAAGATAACAAAATAAAAGTCCCAAGATTCAACGAAGAATCCGGCTTTTACACTACAAAAAAGCGCTCAAAAATAATGAGCAAAATTCGTGGGAAGAATA
Organism: uncultured Flavobacteriaceae bacterium; assembly: GCA_963716065.1. Lineage (GTDB taxonomy): Bacteria > Bacteroidota > Bacteroidia > Flavobacteriales > Flavobacteriaceae > Aequorivita. The sequence continues at coordinate 2,193,375 of OY970287.1, read as the reverse complement.
CCAAACCGGAGCTTCTTTTCAGAAAAGCGCTATGGAAAAAGGGAATTCGGTATCGTGTAGATAGTAAAAAATTTCCCGGTAAACCTGATGTTTCCATTCAAAAATACAAACTTGCTATTTTTATTGACGGCGAATTTTGGCACGGTTACAATTGGCCGGAACGAAAAGAAACATTGAAAAGTAATCTTGGTTTTTGGATTCCAAAAATTGAACGGAATATGCAGCGCGACCGAGAAGTAAATAGCCAACTTGCAGAAATGGGATTTACAGTTTTCCGTTTTTGGACGAGTGAAATAAAGCATAATTTAGACAAATGCATCAACGATATTTTGGTGTACATAAATACCGGACAAAATGATTAACTCAAAACTCCCAAACATTTCGCCATCCATTTTTTCAGTAATGAGTAAAATGGCGGCAGAGTACAATGCAATAAATCTTTCTCAAGGATTTCCAAATTTTCCTAGTGACCATGAATTAATTGCTCTGGTAAACCAAGCGATGAATGATGGCTTTAATCAATACGCTCCGATGCCCGGGGATTTTGAATTACGAATGGAAATTTCAAAAAAGATTGAAAAACTTCACAATCATTTTTACAATCCCGAAACTGAAATCACGATTACGGCTGGTGCAACCCAAGCTATTTTCACAATAATTGCAGCTACAATCAGCAAAGGTGATGAAGTAATTATCTTCACTCCAGCTTACGATTGTTATGCGCCAACGGTGGAATTGTTCGGCGGAAAAATTATCCCCATTCAACTGAAACCACCTTTTTATGAAGTGGATTGGCAAGAAGTTGTGGATAAAATTACTTCGAAAACGAAAATGATAATCATCAATTCGCCGCACAACCCAAGTGGCTCGCTTTTTTCAAAAGATGATATGTTTCATTTGCAGGATTTGGCTGAGAAAAATAATCTTTTGGTTTTGAGTGATGAAGTTTACGAACATATTATTTTTGATGGAAATGTGCATCAAAGCGCTTCAAAATTTGAAGCCTTGGCGAAGCGAAGTTTTATCACGGCTTCTTTTGGGAAAACATTTCATAATACGGGTTGGAAAATGGGCTATTGCACTGCACCCGAAAAATTGATGAAAGAATTCCAAAAAGTGCATCAATTCAATGTTTTCTGTGTAAACCATCCAACTCAAAAGGCATTGGCCATTTATCTAAAAGATGAAGACCACTATTTAAAGCTTTCCAATTTCTATCAGCAAAAACGCGATTTCTTTTTCAATTTAATGGAGGGTTCCAACTTTAAAATTATTCCTTCGAAAGGAACGTATTTTCAAATGCTGGATTTTTCAAAAATTTCAAATGAAAGTGATATCGCTTTCGCAGAAAGGCTTACGAAGGAATTAAAAATTGCTACTATTCCAACTTCAGTTTTTAATGAAGGCAAAAAAGATTTCAAACAGATTCGTGTTTGTTTTGCAAAAACGGATGAAACCTTGGCAGAGGCAGCAAAAACTCTGAAGGAATTGTAATTTTAAAAATCAATTGCTTTTATCGTTTAGTATAAATTTTATCAATCCAAAGATTAAATCATCCGATTGGTTTGGCATTTGAAACGGCAATTAAAATTCGTATTTTCGTGGAATTACTTCAAAAAACAACAATACAATGAATAACAAGGACTATAAGAATTATCACGAAAACGGAAATCCGATCGGAAACACTAGTAATGTATGGGAAATAAATGATGATGGAGGAGCTGCAAAGTGTCCCTATTTTGGCGGAACCCAACATCACGTTGCGGGTGGTGGAACCACAAATAATGATTGGTGGCCGAATAAATTAAGACTTAATGTACTTCGTCAACAGAGCAAAAAATCAGACCCAATGGGCAATGATTTTGATTATAGAAAAGAATTTCTAAGCCTTGATTACGATGCCTTAAAACAAGATCTCACAAATTTAATGACTGACTCCCAAGATTGGTGGCCAGCAGATTATGGGCATTACGGTGGGTTGTTTATACGTATGGCTTGGCACAGTGCAGGAACGTACCGAGTAACGGACGGTCGTGGTGGTGGAAACACCGGAAACCAACGTTTTGCTCCTTTAAATAGTTGGCCAGATAATGGAAATTTGGATAAAGCACGTTTGTTGCTCTGGCCAATTAAAAAGAAATACGGAAAGAAAATTTCCTGGGCTGATTTAATGATTCTTGCAGGAAATGTTGCTTTGGAATCTATGGGTTTCAAAACATTTGGTTTCGCAGGCGGACGTGAAGATTTTTGGGAACCGGAACAAGATATTTATTGGGGTTCGGAAACTCAATGGCTCGGAAATGACGAGCGTTATAAAACTAAAGGAGAACTTGAAAAGCCTTTGGGAGCGGCACATATGGGATTGATTTATGTGAATCCCGAAGGGCCAAATGGAGTGCCAGATCCGTTAGGTTCTGCCCATGATATTCGTGAAACTTTTGGTAGAATGGCAATGGACGATTATGAAACCGTGGCATTGATTGCTGGGGGTCATACCTTTGGGAAAGCCCACGGTGCTGGCGATGCTGAAAAATATGTTGGTTCCGAACCGGAAGGTGCAGAGATGGAACATATGGGTAAAGGCTGGATAAACACATTTGAATCAGGTTTTGGTGATCACACCATAACCAGTGGATTGGAAGGTGCATGGACGCCAGTTCCAAATAGATGGGATCACGATTATTTTAGAGTGCTTTTTGATTACGACTGGGAATTGACCAAAAGCCCTGCGGGAGCGCATCAATGGAAACCGACTGCAGCTTCAAATGCGCACAAAGCTCCAATGGCTCACAATCACTCCGAAACTCAGGATTTGATGATGAGTACTGCCGATATGGCTTTAAAAATGGATCCTATTTATAAAAAAATATCTTTGAATTTCCGTGAAAATCACACTGAATTTGAAGATGCTTTCGCTCGTGCTTGGTATAAATTGACGCACCGCGATATGGGCCAATTTCTCGTTATATAGGACCAGAAGTACCAAAAGAAGAATTGCTTTGGCAAGATCCAATTCCTGCAGCAAATAATATCTTAATTGATGACAGCGATATTTCTTCTTTAAAAGCTAAAATACTTGATTCTGGCTTGTCAATTTCTGAATTGGTTTCCACAGCTTGGGCTTCGGCCTCAACGTATAGAGGTTCCGATATGCGCGGTGGCGCAAATGGCGCACGAGTTCGCTTAGAGCCACAGAAAAATTGGGAGGTGAATAATCCGAAACAACTTTCGAAAGTTTTAGAAAAACTCGAATCAATCCAAAAAGATTTCAACGATAACCAAGACGGAGATAAAAAAGTTTCCATTGCAGATTTAATTGTTTTGGGTGGAAACGCAGCTGTTGAAAAAGCAGCAAAAAATGCTGGACATTATGTTGATGTTCCATTCAATGCAGGAAGAGGCGATGCTTCACAAGAGCAGACCGATGTTGATTCTTTTACACATCTTGAACCGACAGCAGATGGTTTCAGAAATTATTTAAAGGCCGACCAACACGCTTCCTTTGAGGAATTATTGGTTGACAAAGCACAATTGCTTACACTCACAGTTCCAGAAATGACAGTTCTTGTGGGAGGTTTGCGGGTTTTAAAAACAAATTACAATGGGTCTGACCACGGTGTGTTTACTGACAGTCCAGAAACTTTGACGAATGATTTCTTCGTAAATCTTTTGGATTTGAGTACAACTTGGAAAGCAGTTTCAGATAACGATCGTGTTTTTGAAGGCCGCCATCGTGCCAGTAATACTTTCAAATTTACGGGTACGCGTGCCGATTTAATTTTTGGTTCCAATTCTGAACTAAGAGCTATTTCGGAAGTTTATGCGTGTGTAGATGCGAAAGAAAAATTTGTGAACGACTTTGTAGCAGCGTGGACCAAAGTGATGAATTTAGATCGTTTTGATTTGAAATAATTAATTTGTCAGTTCGAGCGCAGTCGAGAACTAAGCGAGGTTTCGACTGCGCTCAACCGGACATTCGACAATTAATTTTACTTTTATGAAACTATGAAAGACAGATTATTTGATTCAATACGAATGAAAGAGACTTCTGAAGTCGCAACAATTCTGAAAAATTCCCCAGAATTGGTTTCGGAAAAAGATGCTCGTGGCTCTACCCCTCTCTTGCTTGCTACTTATTATGGCCTTTATGATATTTCAGAAATTATTTTGCAACACCCCCAAAATATTGATGAACAGGATGCGTCAGGAAATACTGCGTTAATGGGCGTTTGCTTTAAGGGTTTTGATAATGTCGCAAAACTTTTGCTTGAAAAAGGCGCTAATCCTGATATCACAAATTTCAACGGCACAACGGCGTTAATTTTTGCAGCAACTTTCGGAAGAAAAGATATAGCAAAAATGCTTTTGGAAAAAGGCGCAGATAAAACCATAAAAGACGACCGCGGCCATACAGCTGCAGAGCACGCAAAAATGCAGGGCATTCGAGAGATTGTGGAATTGCTTGAAGCCCCCTAACCCCCGAAGGGGGAATTTATCTTAAATAATCAAAAATTTGAACAAAAAACTTAATATAACGATAATTCAAAGTGAATTACATTGGGAAAACGCCGAAGCAAATCGCGCCATGTTTTCTGAGAAAATTCAGAATATTGAAGGTGAAACAGATTTAATTGTGCTGCCGGAAATGTTTACGACGGGTTTTTCAATGAATGCGAAAAAACTTGCTGAGGAAAATGATGGAAAAACTTTCAAATGGATGATTTCCGAAGCCAAAAAAAATAGTTGTGCAATTACTGGAAGCGTGATTATTTCGGAAAATAATAATTTCTACAACCGCCTTTTCTTTATTCTTCCGGACGGAAGTTTTCAAAAATATGATAAAAAACATACCTTCACTTTAGCGAAAGAAAACGAAACATATTCCGCCGGAACGGAGCGATTGATTGTTGACTATAAAGGCTGGAAAATTTGTCCGTTGGTTTGTTACGATCTTCGATTTCCCGTTTGGGCTAGAAATACGGAAGATTACGATGTTTTAATTTATGTTGCCAATTGGCCAAAAGTCCGCGCCTTGGCTTGGGACACATTGCTTCGAGCCCGCGCTATTGAAAATATGGCGTATTGCATTGGGGTGAACAGAATTGGTTTTGATGGAAATCACCACGAATACATTGGCCATTCTGCTATTTATGACGTTTTGGGAAAGCAAATTTCCACAACAAATTTTGAAACTAATTTTAGTGAAACAGTAATTTTAGAAAAAGAACACATTGAAACCAATAGAAAACACCTTCAGTTTTTAAACGATCGTGACAGTTTTATTTTAACGTAAAAGTTTCGTTCAAACTCCAATTGGCTCGAACTTCAATTTGCGTGGGATAATAAATTATTTTTTCGGGCTCCAATCTATTTAAGAAACTTCCCGTATCCCAACGCCTATTTTCGTTATCGTCATATATAATTCGCAAGTAATATTTATCAGGTGAAAGCTCATCAAAAAACACAATTTTGTTTTTGGTGAGATATTCTTCCGCAACAACAGCGTATTTTTTATCGAGCATTTGCACAATAATTGGGAAGCGCGCTACATTGACCAACGTAAGGTTTAACGTCCCATAATCAGAAGCTACTCGCGTGTTTGTCGTAAATTGTAGTGTATCGTTTGTAGTTTCAAAAAAATCTGTCACCGCTCCCGGAAAAACAGTCAATAAATAACCCTGTTCCTCTATTTTAGGGAAGGATACTTCAGCCCAATTGTATTTTTTATTCAATTGAACGGAGGTTTCAATCAATGAAGAATCCTTCGCCATTATTTGAAATTTCTCGGCATCAATAGAAACAATAGGAGTATTTGCGCGAAGTTTTAAGGTATCGCTTAGCTTAATAGTTCCTGTTTTTACCGCAGTAATTTTTAGCGAATCTTTAAAAAGTTCCCGCATTCTTACAATCGTTGTATCTATTGTGTTTCTATGCGAAACCTTAAATATAAGGGAATCTGTTTCAATGGCAGGTTTAAACCAATAATGCAGCGTGTCTTTCTTTTCGTCTTTAAAAAATGTTGAAGCATAATCTGACGGAACTTCAGAAAGCACGTCAATATCCAAACTATCCGCTTCGCCTTGGTAGCCAAAAAGAATATGGTTTTTGCCAACTTGGCTTGGACGCGCCAATTTATAATCTGGTGTTTCTTTGAAAAGCGTCAACGAATATGTGGAGTCTGTGGGCAAAGTAACCAATTCGCTTACAAAACCTATTTTATCATTTTGTGGCTGAAAAATATAATCGCTTGTTTTTTCTTTTAAAGCCAGCAACAAATACTTTCCTTCCTTTAAATTGCTCAATTCAAAAGTGCCCGTGCTATCTTTTGTCACGGTTATGTACGTGGGTTTTTCTGAATAAATCAACGAATCTTTAAAATTTTCATTTACTTCGTAAAGCATTACGGTGGTCGGAATTTCAGGCGCTATAAATTGGGCATCCCTCACTTTCCCAGAAAGTTTTAGGCTATCTATATAGCTTCCGGTGGAGAAAACATATTTGAAATATTCGAATTTATTTTCTTCGTTGTTGTCCACAATACTATTTCCGAAGTTGAAAGAATAGGTGGTATTTGGCTTTAGTGTATCCAAAATTTTTATCCGCAATGTCTTTGAGGTACTCAGAGGTGTAATAATTGGAGTAAACTTCATCGGTGGCGAAATGATGAGTTCTTTTGTAATTTCTTTCAGCTTTATGTATTCATCAAAACGGATTTCAATTTCGTCGCCAGTAAAGTTAACCGTATAATTCTCCGGACTGCTTCTAACGATAACCGGTGCTAATGTATCTCGAAGGCCACCTGATGGCGTCCCCTTTTTTGCGCAGTCCACAAATGAAAGTAGAAATAAAATTGCAATAGGAATATAAAGGAGGCGATGTTTCACAGATTATTTTTAAATGTTATTGGGCACTGGATTGGGTTTTCAAAAATAAACAATAACCAATAACAATTGGAAATAACTTTAGGATGTTGCGATTGTAGCTATGCTGATTTTTACGTTTTCAGCTTTTAGCAATTGAATTGCGCACTTTTCGAGCGTTGCACCCGTAGTTATAATATCGTCGACCAATAAAATGTGCTTCTTATTTATCTCTTCTAAATTCTGAACGATGAAGACTTCTTCGGTTTCAAAACGAAGAATTCGGGTTTTGAAAACCTGCGATCCAGTTTTGGAGATCTTCAACAAAACATCATCTTTGTATGGAACCACTAGTGCTTTTGCAATTTCTTTTCCGAAACCTTCCACTTGGTTGTAGCCTCGTTTTTTAATTTTTTGTTTGTGAAGCGGAACAGGAATTACCAAATCTATATTCTTATAAGTTTCAACTTCAGCCAATTCGGCGCCAAGCCATTTCCCGAAAAAGGAACTTATTTCTTTTTGGCCTCTATATTTTAAATTATGCATCAATTCCTGTGTGATGCCTCTTTTTTGAAATATGAGCAATGAAGTTGCATTTTGTAGTATAAATCTGCCATAAAATTTATTTTTCAAACTTTCATTTCCAGTTTTATGAAAAGATGCCAAAGGAAGTGAGTGAATGCAATCTGCACACAAAACCTCTTGTCCCTTTGAAATTGGGCTTTTACAACCACAACAAACTTTAGGAAAAAGTAGGTTTAACATATTTTAAGAATTTTTACCATTTTGTAAACGTTTGTTAAAGAAATACCTAACTACATTTACCACCTAAACTTAACTTATTTACTATCTAAATTTAACTTATTTACTATGAATACCGAAAACGAAAACAATAGCGGCAAATTTAAGATCCTGATCGGGGTTCTTTCAGTTTTATTAATTGCTTTGGCCGTTTACACCGTAACTTTATTCAATGATAGTAAAAATACGGTATCAAACCTGGAAACACAAAAAGCAGATATTGAGCAAGAACTTGAAGGTTTAATTTCAAATTATGACGAAGTTATTAAAGATAACGAACTAAAAGACAAAGATTTACTTGCAGCCCGTGAAAGAATCTCAGTCCTTTTGGATTCTGTAAAAGGTGCAGAGGCTAATGTTGCTTTGATTGATCGTTACAAAGCAGAAGTTGGCAGACTTAAGCAAGAGCGTATTATGTTATTCAAACGTGCAGATAGCTTGATTGCATCAAACCAAAGATTAGCAATGGAGCGTGATAGCACATCCAATGAACTCTCAAATACTAGATTGATTGTTGATTCCGTTAGCAGCGAAAATATGGCAATGAACGAAACCATTAAAAAAGGTTCTATTGTAAAAGCAACTGACCTTCGTGGTGAAGCTGTTATTGTAAGAAGCAGCGGAAAAGTTGTAGATACAAAACGTGCAAGCCGTGCAGATAAAATTAGAGCTTGCTTTACTATGGCACCAAATGCCATTGCACAAAAAGGAGACAGAACAATGTATGTTCAAGTTGTAAATCCTCGTAATAAAGTATTGGGTGAAAATGGTACAAAACAATTTGAAGAAAAGCAGATAAACTACAGCGCTTCTTCAAATGTTTTCTACGAAAATGATGAATTGGATGTTTGTATTTTAGTAAATGCAACAGAAGCTGATCTTGTTGAAGGTCGCTATACATTAAATTTATATGACGGTGGAAGCCTTATAGCCACTACTGTTATGGAATTGAAATAATTTTATTTTATAATACAGTAAGTAAATTATAAAATAAATGAAACCGCCGTGAACTTATCACGGCGGTTTTTTTATTTTTGCGCTATGGCAAACAACGAAGATCAGTTTAAAAAAGTAGTCTCCCACGCAAAGGAGTACGGTTATATTTTTGCATCCAGCGAAATTTATGACGGCCTCAGCGCAGTTTACGATTACGCCCAAAACGGTGTAGAATTAAAGAAAAATATTCGCGAATATTGGTGGCGAAGTATGGTTTATATGAACCAAAATATTGTAGGCATCGATTCCGCAATATTGATGCACCCAACAACTTGGAAGGCTTCCGGCCACGTTGATGCCTTCAACGATCCGTTAATTGATAACAAGGATTCAAAAAAACGGTATCGCGCTGATGTTCTTATTGAAGATTATGCTGAAAAGCTTTTTCAAAAAGCACAAAAGGAAATTGAAAAAGCAAAAGGTCGTTTTGGCGATAGTTTTGACGAAGAACAATTTGTATCTACAAATCCACGAGTTGTAAAATATTTGGAAGATCAGCGTACTATTCTTGAAAGAATGGCGCGTTCACTTGAAAAAGAGGATTTGGCAGATGTGAAAGCTTTGATTGAAGAGCTAGAAATTGCCGATCCCGATACAGGTTCAAAAAATTGGACTGAAGTGCGTCAATTCAACCTAATGTTTGGAACAAAATTGGGTGCTTCCGCAGATAGTGCGATGGATCTTTATCTTCGCCCAGAAACTGCGCAGGGTATATTCGTAAACTTTTTGAACGTTCAAAAGAGTGGACGGATGAAAATTCCTTTCGGAATAGCCCAAACCGGAAAAGCTTTCCGTAACGAAATTGTTGCCCGACAGTTTATCTTCCGTATGCGCGAATTTGAACAAATGGAAATGCAATTCTTCGTTCGCCCAGGTGAAGAATTAAAATGGTACGAACACTGGAAGGAAACCCGTTTAAAATGGCATCTTTCTTTGGGAATGGGAGCTGAAAATTACCGTTTCCACGATCACGAAAAATTAGCACATTACGCAAATGCCGCGGCAGATATTGAATTCAATTTTCCTTTCGGATTTAAGGAATTGGAAGGAATCCATTCCCGAACCGATTTCGATTTAAAAGCACACGAAAAATTCTCTGGAAAAAAACTACAATTCTTTGATCCGGAATTGAACGAAAACTATGTGCCTTATGTAGTTGAAACCTCTATCGGTTTGGACAGAATGTTTCTTGCCGTTTTAAGCAATTCGCTACAAGATGAAACTTTGGAAGATGGAAGTGTGCGAACAGTTTTAAAACTTCCAGCTATTTTGGCTCCCGTAAAAGCTGCTGTTTTACCATTGTTGAAAAAAGATGGTCTGCCAGAAATTGCCCAAAAAATAATCGACGATTTGCAGTGGGATTACAACGTAGTTTATGATGAAAAAGATGCTGTGGGAAGACGCTACCGCCGTCAAGATGCAGTGGGAACTCCTTTTTGTATTACGGTTGACCATCAAACTATTGAAGATAATACGGTAACAATTCGCTACCGCGATACTATGGAACAGGAACGAATTGCAATAAGTGAAATTTCAGAAAAAATGAAGGAAACCATTTCTTTTAAAAATTGGCTTTCTTAAAGATTAAGTGATTAATTCTATAATTCGAAAGAGGAAGAATATTTGTTTATTCTCCTTTTTTTATTGCCGTAATTTCGGCGGGAGTAGCGTTATCGCAGCGGTTCATTCTTCTTAAACCGTTGAATTTAATCCAAACTTTTTGTCCGTCTTTTTTAAATTTTTCTTCTAAATTAATGGGATCCAAATAGTAAAACTCCATTTTGTCGCCCGGCATTTGTATTTTGTATGGACAATCATCTTCCTTATCAGAATATATAACGGTTCCCAGAATATACCCTTCAGCCATTAATTTTTTTGGATCCATAGTTTCGTTATTCGTAGTTATTTCTTCACTAGTGGTTTCTGAAATCGTAGTATTTGTTTCAGAAGTTGAAGTTGTTTGGGTTTGCTTTTCCGTAGAGCCGCAGCCTAACAGGGTTAAAGTATAAAGTGCAAGTACAGCTTTTAAAAACATTTGTGGCTTTTTAGAATGAATTAGGAAGATACAAAAAGTAAATTCTAAGTAGAAAATAAATTTTATTCCTCGCGATTTAATATTTCAATAATTTCAACGGGAATAGCTTTTTCGCATCTATTTTCCCTTTTAAGGGAAGTAAATTTCACCCAAATTGTTTGTCCGTCTGTGTTAAATTTTTCATCCAAATTAATCGGATCAACACTGTAAAAATCTCTTTCCCCTTCCTTAAGTTGAATAGTATATTGGCAATCACCAGCCACATCTGAATAAATAATTCGGCCGGGCAAATAACCTGCTGCCATCATTTCTTCCCCTACCATTTTCTGCTCTTTTAATTCTTCTGGGCTATTTGTTTCAATATCCTGTGATTGATTTTGAAGTGGAACACACGAAATGATTGCGATAGTGAAAAACGAAAAAATAATTTTTGGAAGCATATTTACAAATTTTAAAATAATATAGGAGAAGATACAAAAATTAAAAATACGCCCGCAACTGAATACTGCCCGTATGTACGGTTTTTGCTGTTTCACTTTTTCTTCCAAAATACGAAAGATTCGCATCCAAATATTTCGTGATCCGTTTCTGAAAAAGCAATCGCCAAGTAAAATTGGTTCCCGGTTGCAAACCTTCCAACATTTGATACGCAACGGGTGAAAAAGCACTACCTTCAAATTTATTGTTTATATAATTGAATTCCCCATTGATGGAAATTTTTTCAGCATTTGTATATGCAAATGAGAAGCCAAGTGTTTGCTGGTTTAATTTCTCCATATCCCCCAATTGGTTGTCCTGGTTTGCAAATTCATAAAACACATCAAAACGGGTTTGTTGGCTTAATAAATAGGATATTTTTGGATTTAATTCATACGAATCCAAACGGTAATTTCTATTCGCGAAATTCTCTGAAAGACTTTCATTGCTTCCCGTTGCGCCTTTCATATTAAGCAACCAGCTTTCCCAAAATTTATGGTTGAAATTTAATTGGTGGCTTTTTAATTCACTTCGCTGCAAACCGGTTACAAGTAAATTGTCATTTGATGTGGAAATAAAAGTATAGCTTGTTGTAAAATGCTGCTTCCCGCGATTATAGAACAAAGCGTTTCTAAAATTCAACGTCAATCCCAGTTGGTCTTCGCCCCCTTCCTGAAAAGGATTTATATTGAATCCGTCATTTTTTCGCCTCACTTTTCTGTCCAAAACATAACTCGTTTGGTTATAAAAATGTGACAATACTTTTTTAAAACCTTCTTTGCTCGACCAATTTTGTGGATTTAAGGTTAAAATTTGACTGAATTTATTCTGTCTAATTTTCAAAAAAACCTGATTTGGAAGCAATACCCGAATGTATTCCGCTTGATCCTGAAACCTGGCGACTTCAAACTCTTCCAATTCCTGGATTCCGTTGTTGTTATAATCGTTCCAAGTGTAAACGCCTTGTCCAGTATAAGTTTTTATATAGGTGAATTCCTGTTGCGGAATAACACCGTTGTTGGATTCCAAAGCAGTATTCAACTGTACGCTGCGATCAAATAAACTTTGATTGTAAAGAATTCTTGAATTTAAGGATCGTTCAGTATCGCGATTAGTTATAGTTACAGGCAAAGTATCGTTCGGATCGATTGCAACTCCAGAAATATCCTGATTATATTTTAATGTTCTATAATTTGCAAACGCCGAAAGTTGGGTATTATCTGTATTTATCAATCGCGATTTTAAATAATAGGTGTTTGAAGTATTAACTTTTTGAAGCAGATTACTGCGAACACTGTCATTTACGCGAAACTGATAACCGGTCTCCACAAAAACTTTGGTGCTATCGCCAACTCCAGTAAACACTTCAAATTGGCTAAATCTTTGACTTATTGGGGAAATACTATCGCGGTCAACATCTCTAATTTGATTGTCTTCCAAAGCAACTTTTCCGCCAACCCAAGCCTTTTCAAAAGAATAAGTTGTGGTGTTGTTCAATCTGAAAAATTTTGATGAGATGGAATTCTGCTTTACTATTCAAAATACTTCCGTAGGTAAGCAATCTAAGTTTTTTCAACTTTATTGCCGAAGTAATTACATTACGGGTTCCATTGAAATTTTCAGAGTAATTCAAATTCTGGAATTCATAGCGACCGCCGCCAATTTTGGGATGGGAAACCTCAACTCCTGAAATTACGAAGCTTTGATTTCCCATTGGATTTATAAGGTTCCAATCGCGATTAAATTCAATATTGTAAAGCCTTTCAATAGTCCTAAAATCCCTTTGCACAAAATCCAACGAGCCAAAACCATCAATTCTCAAAGTGTCTGCCGTGGTTAAAATTCTTTGTTTGAAAGCCAATCTTCCAGCAAAACCGTCATTATTATTATCGTCAACATCACTGAAAAGATTTAAGTCGTTTTTACTTCCCGCAACTTCAAAGTCAACCTGCGTTTTTTCTGAAGGATGAAAACTTCCGTTTATGCCGCCAACCTGTAATTTCACAGGAGCATTTAAACGAATTACCGGCTCGTAATTTCCCTGCGGAACGCCATTTATTGGAATAACATATTCAAAAATACGGCTGATTGCATTTACGTCATTAATCACATAATTACCATTATTATTACCGACCAAAGTAAAACGAACACTAAAAAGTTCGTCAGCAGGATTGCTTGAAAACACGAAAACTTCTACTCCATTTATTGTTTCCTTTTTATAAAGAATCTTATTTTCAGAATAGGTATCTGGAATTGCAGACGGCGCAGTCATTAAATCGCGATCGTCGCCCGCAGCCTGTAAAACATTTACTTGTTTTTCAGAAAGATTTTGCTGAAGCGGTTGGTTTTTGGCATCATTTTCCGAATAAACATAAACTCCCAAATCAAGATTATCGCTTGAATAATTTCCGCCACCGTAGCCAATAAAACGAGTGTAACTTCTATCGGTATATTGATATTCAACCGTTATACGCATATTGCTCGTTATGGGATATGTGGGATTAAATTTTATTTCGCCGGCATTATAATCAATAACATAATCTTCATTTTCGCCTCTATTCAAAAGCAAACCGTTCACATAAACCCGCTCACTTCCAGAAACCACTAAAATATAAAGTTCGCCGTTTGGGCCAACCAATTTATATGGCCCTTGGTTTCCCTCCTGCCCCACAAATTCACTTTTTGAAAAAACTCCACGAACCAATGCGCCCGATGCAAAGGCTGAAATTTTTGAGCCATCTTCGTTGTTAAAAGTTCCGCCGAGCGAGATTCCCTGTACTTTTTTGGTAAATCTGCCGAAATAACTCCCGCTATTTTGAAGGTCGATATCGCCGGCGCGGATGTTCCAATTTTCGCCGTAAAGCTCAATGAAAATTTGATCAAATTCATTCAAACTTTGCGAATATCCAGCTTCCTGTGCAGGTACATTGGCATCTTGAATTGATGCGCGAATGGAAACTTTATCGCTCAGTTTCCCAGTAATTTGAAGATCGAGTTCGCTATTTACTACTGCATTTTGATTGTTCCCAATAGTGATTCCACGCGAAATGCTTCCGGAAGTATTCAAGCCGTCAAAAGGAGTAAAAGTGTTTTGGTTTGTACTTTCCTGTAAAGAATACAGTTTATCAATGCTTCCCGTGTTTTCAACAATTATTTTAGGGTCGAGCGCGAAATAATCCCGCGTCAAAAAATCTGGATATCGCAAATATTGAATGGTAAGCGAATCCTGTTGTTGCTGCAATTCTTCGGAAAAAATAATAATTCCTTTTTTGAAATCTATTCGATAACTGAAAGGGCTTGGTGAATTTCCTTCTTTATCAAGAATTGCAAATCGTTTCGGATTTATACTTACACTATCCAAAACCACAGTGTCCTGCAACGCAACTTTCTTTTCGCGATAGTTTGATGAAATATCCTGCGTATAGCCAATGGTGGCAATAAAAAGGAAAGAAACTAACAGATAAAACTTCATAGCATTTCCCGCACAGGCGGGAATCTTTTGATTCAACAACAAAACTTGATAGTTAAACTTAATACACAAGCTTTTATTTTGTCGGTTATTTATTGAAAACCTTTGTGGAAATATCTTTTGTAAATATAATAGGTTATTTACTTTAGCAACACAAATACTCCGCGCGACTCTGTGAATCTCTGCGAAACTCTGTGTAATAGCTACAGCGCGGAGTTGCAAAAAGAAAAACGCAGAGAATCACAGAGGAAAAATCAACAATTTTGAAAATAATATCTTACAATGTAAACGGAATTCGCGCCGCGATGCGAAAAGGATTTATTGATTGGTTGAAAGCTGCAAACCCTGATGTTATTTGCCTTCAAGAAACAAAAGCCAATTTTGACCAAGTGGAAATCGAGGAAATTGAAAAAGCCGGATATCCGTTTCATTATTGGTACAGCGCCGTAAAAAAAGGCTATAGTGGAGTTGCAATTTTTTCAAAAATAAAACCAAATCATATTGAATACGGTACTGGAATTGAATATATGGATGGCGAAGGAAGAAATATCCGTGTTGATTTTGACAATGTTTCTGTGATGAGTCTTTATTTGCCAAGCGGGACAAATATTGCTCGTTTGGAGCATAAGTTTAAATATATGGATGACTTTCAGAAATATATTAACAATTTGAAACAGCAGATTCCAAATTTGGTTATTTGTGGCGATTACAACATTTGCCACGAAGCAATTGACATTCACGATCCCGTTCGTAATAAAAACGTTTCGGGTTTTTTACCTGTTGAACGAAAATGGTTGGACGGATTTATGAAAAGTGGATTTATTGACAGTTTTCGTCATTTCAACAAAGAACCGCACAACTACACGTGGTGGAGTTATCGCGCCGGGGCTCGCGGCAATAACAAAGGCTGGCGGATAGATTACAATTTGGTTTCGGAACCGTTATTAAAAAATATGAAACGAGCAGTAATTTTGCCAGATGCAATGCACAGCGACCATTGCCCGCATTTGGTGGAACTATCATTCCCGTGAAAACGGGAATCCCATAGACTGAAATTAAAACTTTGCAAATCCGTTAGCATTTATAAAAAAGATTGCCGCCTGCGCGGGAAATGGTATGAAATACACAACCCTACCAAATACAGATTTAAAAATCAGCAAACTCTGCCTTGGCACCATGACTCGGGGCCAGCAAAACACTGAAGCTGAAGCCCACGAACAACTTGATTTTGCCATTGAAAAAGGAATCAACTTTATTGATTGTGCCGAAATGTATCCCGTTCCCGCAAACCCGAATACACAGGGAAGAACGGAAACGTATATTGGAAATTGGCTCGCAAAAAAGAAGAATCGTGCAGATTTGATTATCACTTCAAAAATTGCGCTAGCCGAAGTATGGATCATATTCGGGAGCCATTGGATTTCAGCAAAAAATCTTTGGAAGATGCTATTCATAAAAGTTTGAAAAGATTACAAACAGATTATATCGATTTATACCAACTCCATTGGCCGGAGCGAAACGCAAATTATTTTGGGCAATTGGATTATACACACAAAGAGGAGGAAATTTGGAAAGACAATTTTGCTGAAGTTTTAGAACATTTGGAAGAATTTGTAACCGCTGGGAAAATCCGTCATATTGGAATTTCTAATGAAACGCCTTTTGGGACAATGCGCTGTATCGAGGAATTGCGAAAAGGAAAACTGAAAATTGTTTCTGTTCAAAATCCGTATAATTTGGTAAACAGAAAAGATGAAATTGGTCTTTCGGAAATTCTCCAAAGAGAAAATATTGGGTATTTGGCGTATTCGCCATTGGGTTTTGGAACGCTTACGGGAAAGTATTTAAACGGAAAAGCCACGGAGAATTCACGAATAAATCAATTTAAACAATATTCCCGCTACAGTAGCAAATCTGCTTTGGAAGCAACCGAAAAATATTATGAAATCGCTAAAAAGCACAATTTGAGTTTTACACATTTGGCTTTGGCATTTATTCTTCAAAAGAAATTTGTAACGAGTCCAATTATCGGCGCAACTTCCATCGAGCAACTTTCAGAAAATATTGAAAGTATAAATATTTCACTTTCCAAAGAAATTTTAAAGGAAATAGATTTAGTTCACAATCAAATTCCGAATCCAGCACCCTGAGCGCCCTAATCCCCAAAGGGGGGAACTCCTGCGTGAACTCCTCTCCGCTGCGGCGGAAGGTCGGGTGGGGCATAATCCCCCTTCGGGGGTTAGGGGGCTTTTTACACAAACGCACTATACCCAGTAATCGCACGGCCCACAATCAATGAATTGATTTCTTTTGTGCCCTCGTAACTGTAAATCGCTTCGGCATCGGCAACAAAACGGGCAACGTCATATTCAAGCAAAATTCCGTTTCCGCCCATAACTTCTCGCGCTTGGCTAACCACATCTCTGGTTCGCATACTGCAAAAAACCTTTGCGAGTGATGCGTGTTCATCTGTTAACAAACCTTCATCCTGTAATTCGGAAAGACGGAAACATATTGTTTGCATTGCGGTTAAATTTGCGACCATTTCCACCAAATGATTTTGAACCAATTGAAACGAAGCAATAGGTTTTCCAAATTGTTCGCGTTTTTTTGTGTATTTCAATGCAGCCTCATAAGCGCCTCGCGCACAACCCACCGCTTGCCAAGCTACGCCCGCACGCGTCATTTGCAAAACCTTTGCCGTATCTTTAAAGGAATCACATTTTTGAAGTCGGTCGCTTTCTGGAATTTTGCAGTCCGTTAACGTTATAATTGCATTCTGCACAGTGCGGAGTGCCATTTTATTCTGCATTTTTTCGGCTACAAACCCTGGATTTCCTTTTCTAACCAAAAATCCTTTCACTTGATCCGAGGCTTCATCGCGCGCCCAAATAATGGTGACATCAGCAAATGTGGCATTTCCGATCCATTTTTTCTGTCCGTTTAAAACCCAAGTATCGCCTTCTTGCCTGCAAGTTGTTCCCAAACCGCCCGCAACAGCTGACCCTACTTCCGGTTCGGTAAGCCCGAAGGCTCCGATAAGCTCCATTTTTGCCATCTTCGGAAGCCATTCCTGTTTTTGTTCTTCGCTGCCACAGATATAAATGGAACCCATTGCCAATCCGCTATGAACCCCAAAAAATGTAGAAATGGAAACATCTACACGTGCAAGTTCCATTGCTACTATTCCTTCCATCACAAAACTTTCATTTGGCGTTCCGTAGCCCTCGTAGGTAAGTCCGCAAATATTCAATTCTGCCATTTTCGGAATAATTTGGAATGGAAATTCCGCTTTGTTCCAGTATTCATTCGCTATTGGTTTTATCTCGTCTTCCATAAAATTGCGAACCTTTATTTGAAGTTCGCGTTGAGCGGGAGATAATTTCAAAGCCATATCGTAAAAATCACCATCGATGGGAGGCAATTTATGCTGTCCTTTTTTTCCGCCTTTGTGTTTCAGCATTTTCATTAAACCAGCCAATTGGCGGTCGTCAAGTTCGCCGACGGTTTTCATAATTTCTGAAAGATCTACCTTTTGCGAGAGCTTGCCCAGCGCATCGAGATCTATGGTTTGCATTAATGAAATGGTCTGTTTTATTTTGGAAAAAATGGACATAACGAGGTTTTTCAGAATTGAATTCTAAAGATAGTATTATGCCTTTTTTAAATGACTAAAAAAAAGTTAATTCGAAGGAAGTTCTTTTAGAAACGATTGGTTTACGAAGCCTTTCAAACTGTCGCGAGTTTGAATATGAAACCAATTTTGGTTTTTACCGAGTACTAAAACAGTATCGTTTTTTTTCAATGCGGCCAATTCTTCAAATACTGAGGCCTTTCGCAAATCTGTTCTGTTTTTTGAAATTGTCCCTTTTACCATTTTTGAAGTGTCCTTCACCTTTTGAATATCTGTCAATTTGATATATGGAAATGGATTTACGGCTCCCCTATTTCTGTAAATTCCAAAATGAAGATGCGGCGGCGTGGTTTTAGCGTTGCCAGTATTGCCAACAAAACCGAGCGTATCTCCCGTTTTTACTCTTTTTCCCTTAGTAACGGCAATACTGTCTAAATGCGCATAATAAACCCTTTTCCCAAAAAGCCCGTCCATTAACCAAACTTGCTTTCCGCCCAACCCGCGTTCGCCCGTTGATGCAATTCTACCGTCGGAAACCGCGACAACTGGAGTTCCTTTATCCGCAAAAATATCAACACCTTCGTGAGAACGGCTTCCTGCATCGCGCGGATCTGCCCAAAAACTCTGCACATTTTTATTATTGGCGCCGCTCACAGGAAAATAATACATTGGCTCTGTATAAATTCTTAAAATGAAAGGAATATTTCGATTCATTTCAGGCTGAATTACGATTTTATAAATTTCAGATTTATCTATTTCAAATGCAAGTGAGGATTTTTCGGGCTCGGAACTTTTTACGAGTTGAAATGTTTTAAGCGAATCGCTTCTCTGTTGAAAAAGATCAATAAAAACTGAAGCCGAATTGGGTTGCTTTTCAACCTCAACAACCAATCTTTCGCCTTCTTTCAATTGAAGATTATAACTGTAAACATTAAAGTTTTCTGCAGAAAAAATGCCACTTTCCGAGTACGGAAGTGTTATTTGTAGTATATCCTTTTTTGAAAATTCAAATGCATTTTTCCAAAGCAATAAAAGCGAATCATCCTTTTTAAAATTGCGCTCATAAACCTCGCGCGCGGTTGGCTGAATTACAACATCAGCTGCTTTTTGAACTTGCTCACAACCGATAAAAGTTATTAAAATAAAAATTGGAAAATACCAAAAACTGTTCTTCATAGCACGCCTAACTTAGCAGAAATTGTACCAAAAAGCCTCTCCCGACCTCTCCAAAGGAGAGGAGCTATAATAAAATTCCCCCGTCGGGGGTTAGGGGGCTCAAAATAGATGATGCACCACATCGTGAACTTTTGCAACTTTAATGATATTAATATGAAAATTGCTCTTCGGGATTTTGCAGTATTTCGAAATAACGATGGAAGTAAAACCAAGTTTTTCCGCTTCCAAAATACGCTGTTCCACACGATTTCACCGGACGCACTTCGCCGGCCAGACCCACCTCAGCCGCGAAACAAAGACCTTTGTCATTGCAATGTCAATATTTGAAGAAAGGACGGCAGCAACAACCGCAAGGTCAATTGCGGGATCATCAACCGTAATTCCACCGGTTACATTCAAAAAAACATCTTTTGCACCCAACTTAAAACCTGCTCGTTTTTCCAAAACTGCAAGTATCATATTCAATCTTTTGGCATTGTAACCCGTGGCGCTTCGTTGTGGTGTTCCGTAAACAGCGGTGCTTACCAATGCCTGGATTTCAATCATCAACGGGCGCATTCCTTCCAAAGTTGCTGAGATTGCGGTACCACTTAATTCCTCATCATTTTTGGAAATCAATATTTCCGAAGGATTTGAAACTTCGCGCAAACCGCTGCCCTGCATTTCATAAATGTCCAATTCGTTAGTGCTTCCGAAGCGGTTTTTATTAGCTCGCAGAATTCTGTAAATATGATTTCGATCGCCTTCAAACTGCAAAACAGTATCAACCATATGTTCCAAAATTTTTGGCCCCGCGATGTTTCCGTCTTTCGTAATATGACCAATCAAAATAACTGGCGTTCCAGTTTCCTTTGCAAATTTGATAAGTTCGGTCGTAGTTTCTCGAATTTGGGAAATACTTCCTGCGCTACTTTCAATATAATCTGTGTGCAGCGTTTGGATGGAATCGATAACTACGATATCGGGTTCATTTCGGCAATATTTCGAAAGATATTCTGCGTTTTTGTCTCAGTAAGATGAAGCAATTTTCCGCAATTGGGGTAAATACGTTCCGCCCGCATTTTAATCTGCTGCGCACTTTCTTCGCCCGAAACGTATAAGCGTCTTATACGGAAGTTGCAATGCAATTTGAAGCATCAAAGTACTTTTCCCAATTCCTGGTTCACCGCCCAACAAGTGTTAAGCTTCCTGGTACTAATCCGCCACCGAGTACTCGGTTTAATTCTTGTTCTTTGTATTTAGTCGCGCTTCTTTTTCGGTGGAAATTTCTGAAACTACGTTAAGGTTTTGCCACTCTTTTTTTCGGATGTCCATTGTTCAAAAGATTTCCAGTTAACCTTTTCAGCTTTTTGAATTACTTCTTCCGCGATGGTATTCCATTCTTTACAGGAATTGCATTGTCCTTGCCACTTTGCATATTGTGCGCCGCAGTTTTGACAGAAAAAAGTGGTTTTTGTTTTTGCCATAATAGTTCCGCTAAAATAAATATATTTACGCTACAAACCTTCTCAAATGAAACGCATATTCTTCACGATTTTTTTTTCAGTGATTTGCTGTTTTATTCTCTCCGCGCAACAATACCAATTCAAAAAATACAAGGTTGAGGAAGGTTTGATTAACAATGAAACTTTCGACATTTTACAAGACAAAAAAAACCGAATTTGGGTTTCCACTATGGATGGCGTAAGCTGTTTCAATGGAAGTACTTTTACTAATTATACTACTGAAAATGGTCTTGCTTCAAACATTTGCTTCACTTTATTTGAAGATACCGCTGGTCGTATTTGGGTGGGAACGCTGGATAACGGAGTGAGCTATATTGAAAATGGGAAAATTACCAACCCCAAGGGCATAGATTTTAATATGTTGGGAAGCGCCACTCATTTCTTGGAAGATAAAAAAGGAATTATTTACATATTTTTTGTTTATGGCATAGCTACCTATTCCAATGGAGAATTGAAATATCTTATAAAAGAAACTCCAGAAAATAAAATTTACTCTATACAGGACGCAGATTGGTACGATAGCAATACTATTTATATTACAACAAGGGATAAAGGTATTTTCAAAATGACGCTCAATCCACTTAAGTATGAGAATATTTACAACCAAGAAAACGGTATCAACAATATTTGTTACTCTGTTTTGGTGAGACCGGCAAAAAAATGTTTGGGTAGGGGCTTATGGTGAATTGTATAAAATAAAAAAAGGAACACTTACAAAATATCAATTCAAACCTGAGGATTTTGATAAAAATCGTATTTATGGAATTTTAGAGGAAAACGAAAATGAACTTTTTTTAAGTTTTGAAGGTAATGGATTTGGAATTTTCAACAAACAAACGGGAGATTTAAAAGTTTTTAATGAAGCCCAAGGGTTGCCAACCAAATACATTTATAGAATATTAAAAGACACCGAAGGCAACCACTGGATGACTTCTTATGGCGAGGGTATTATCCGGTTTCGCGACACATCTTTTAAAATTTATGATTGACAACCAGGGGCTTCCCTCAAAGTCCGTAAACGATATTGCCGAGTGGAATGGCGCACTGACTTTAGCTACCGACAGTGGAATAGTGAGTTTAAGCGATGATAAAAAAATAACGCAACTCACAGAAAATATTCAGGTAAAGAATCTTTTGGTGACACGTGAAGAAAATCTTCTCTACACTACCGATGAAACAGTGATGCAATTATCCAAAAATATGGCACCAAAGCTTATTGATGAAGGGGTTTATAATTTATTGTATAAAGACCAGAATAGCACTTTTCTTTTTGAAACCAATAAAATAAAAGTATTGGCAAAAGACTCCACCTACTTCATAAACTCGGGAAAATCAATTACGATTGAACCCATCGGTAATCGCTACATTCTTTGCAAAATAAGAGGAATGTTACAGTTGGTAAATAACAAAATTGACACCATTCCTGGCCTAAATCCAAAATATCATTACGATTTCAGAAGTATGGATGCCATAAACAAGAATCAAGTGATTGCCGGGAGCGAAAAGAAGTTATACCACATAACTCTTAAAGACAACAATTATAAAATACAGGTTTTTGATATGGAGCGGTTTGCTCCATTAAAAAATTTCCGGGCATTGAAGGTAGATGGCAATAATTTATGGTTCTGCCGGAAAGATATGTTAACCAAAGTTGATCTCGGAATTTTATTGAAAAAAGATAGTGTTGTTGCTTCAAATTATGCAACCACCTCCCATTTTCTAAAAAATGATATCGATTTTAATTCACTTTTTATTACAAAAGATAAAACGGTCTTGGGAACTTCTTTAAGCGGAATGTTAGCCTTTAACGAGGATGAGTTTTTGCCGAATACACAACCCCCAAGATTGGATCTTTCAAAAATATTTCTCTTTTCGAAACCCCTTGAAGATAGTTTATATAGGACAAAAAAGGGGCTTATTCTTCCGTATCAAAAAAATTATTTAAGCTTTTCAATGGAGGCAATAACTTTCACTAATCCTGAAAAAGTTATGTACCAATACCGAATGAAAGGTCTTCGGGATGGGGATGAATGGTCCCAACCCGTTGCAGATCCAAATGTTGTTTTCTCCTATCTGCCTCCGGGCGATTACACATTTGAGTTTATTGCAGACAATGGTGATGGAATATGGCAGACGGCTCCGTATCAATATTCATTTACGATAACGGTTCCCTTCTGGCGAACTTGGTTTTTCTGGTTCACAACCTTGTCTATAATTACCATTTCAGTTTTTCTATTTTACTATTATAAAAACAAAGCTGAACAAAAGCGCAACGAAGCCTACACCCACAATCTTATAAAAGCGCAAGAAGAAGAGCGTACGCGCGTTGCCCGTGAATTACACGATAGCGTTGGGCAAAAATTGATGCTTCTCACTAAAAAAACAAAAACAACAGGGAATACTGAAATGGAGTCTTTGGCAACAAATACTTTGGAAGAACTGCGTGCCATTTCTAGGGGGTTGCATCCAGCAACATTGGAGAAACTTGGACCAACGGCTGCTATTAGAACTTTGATTGATGAAGTGGATGCAAATACAAACATATTTTTTACCCACGAAATTGAGGACATAGATACTTTGTTAAGCAAAGAAGCATCGTTACATTTGTATAGAATTATTCAAGAAGTTTTAAACAATATGGTAAAGCATGCCGAAGCCAAAGTAGCATCCATTACAATTGAAAAAAGAAAAAATGCAATAGAAACAATAATTATGGACAATGGCAAAGGATTTGAAAATTCAGAAAAATTAAAAACCAGCGCCAGCCTCGGAATGAAGACATTAATTGAACGGGCAAAAATATTGAATTCAAAAATTGATATTAAAAGTCAAATCAATAAAGGAACAACTGTAACGCTAACCATTCCAGTTTAAATGATTGATAGAAAAAATATTTCGATTGTAATCGCCGATGATCACCCTATGATTCTCAAAGGGCTTAATGACGAATTAAAAAGTAACGCCTATAACGTAGTTGGCCAAGCCGTTAACGGCATGCAGGCTTTGGAACTTATATTAACAGAAAAACCAATAATTGCACTTTTAGATATTGATATGCCATTGTTAACAGGTTTTGAAGTTATTAAAATGGCTAAGGAAAAAGAAGTTGATACCAAGTTTATTATTCTTTCTTTTCATAAAGAGAGCGATTATATCTCACGTGCAAAAGCACTTCAAATTAATGGTTATTTGTTAAAGGAAAATTCGTTTTTAGAAATTGACGAATGTATAGAGACCGTGCTCAATGGGGATACCTATTTTAGCAAAGCATTTACAGCCTCGTCCCTTGCAATTATTTCAGAAGAATTGAAAAGAATAAAATATTTAACTTCTTCCGAAAAAACCATTTTAAAGTTGGTTTCACAGCAAATGAGTAGCAATGAAATTGCTGATTCCCTCTTTATATCGTCCAGAACGGTAGAAAAGCACCGAAGTAATATTATAACCAAATTGGAACTTGAAAACACTACCAATGCCCTAACCAACTGGGCTTATTTAAATAGACAGGTTATAAAAGAACTATAATTTTAATACCCAAAATCGTTCTTAATTTTATCTGCTCTATCCAATAATTTATCGATTGTTATAAAATCGACCTCCTCTTTATCATAAGCTCCTTGAAAGGTTTTCATTGCTTTTTTTGGTTCGCCAGTTTCTTCAAAATAACGACCCAAATAGTAATCGCCCAAAACGGTATCGGGGTATTGTCTTTTAGCCAAAGTTGCTATTTCCCGCAATGACTCCCATTGATTTTTCTTTTCAGCAGCAGTAGCGGTTGCTATAAAATCATTTACGCGAATGTTGTTTGTTATCCCGAAAAGATCTTCAATCGTTTTATATTTATCCAATAAATATTGATGGATTGGAGTTTCCAATTTCAGCAAAACCTCGGTATATTCCTTTTTACTGATGGGCCTATAAACCGAAAATATTTTCTCCAAAGCATTCGGAATTCCCCGCCCGCCGAGGGAATAATGGGTTGCGCCCTCAAAATTGTCATAATAATAGCTGAAGGAATTGCTTTTCAATAATTCTAACATTGAATTAAGATCTTCCGTACTTTCCATCAATCCTTTAATGTCATCGGTTCCAGTAGCCAAGTAATAAAATATTTTTCCGGGAATTTTAGGGATTCTTTCCACCAAGCGTTGTTCCATCATCGGCGCCAAATCTGGACTCAAATTTATATATCCGTTCAATAATGGCGGATCTTTAAATAAGTAATAGTTCAGAAAATTGGCAGTAAAATCGTGCCCAACGCCAATGATGAATTTTGCAGTTCGGTATTTTTTATCAATATAAGGAATCAGCTCCAACCCTATAAACTCAAAAAACTGCGCGCCTTGTTCGCTGGGCATAAATGTAGTTTCATCATATGAACCATCATCATAACGACTATTATCCTGCATTATTCCTACTACTATAAATTCCGGCATGTCTTCCCAATAGCTGAAATAATCTACGTTTCCAGCAACGGGTTCAAAAAGATAATCTGCGTCCAAAACCAAAACGATAGGGTATATTTTATCTGTATTTTTTTCGTAGTTTCTAGGAAGTTGGATTTTCAGTTTTCGCAATTCGCCAAGTTTGGCTGAATTGAATTCCTCATAAATAATTTGGGAAAAAGATGCATAATTAACGAAAGCGCATAAAGCGAAAAGTAGGATTTTTTTCATTGGTTGGTTTTTTTGTCTTCGGAAAGATAATAAAATATGAGAGTGGAGTTTTAAAAATGTTTAAAATAAAAAGAGGCAACCTAAATTTGGCAGCCTCTTTTATCGTTGTTTTGAATTTTTTATTTTCCTGTTTTCGACATTGGGTCACCCAAACTGAAAAAGTTTAGCTAAACACCTTTGTTCTTCTGTGAGTAGTAGAGTGTGTTTTATATTATTTCCGTCTTCTGTGGATGCTTTTAATTCATAAATAGTTTTAGCAATGTTAATGGCTTTTTCAGGACTTAGGTTTGCTTTTTTGACTTTGAGTTGCCTTTCCAGTTCTTTATAGATTTTGTAAGCTATAAAATTGATTGTGATATGAGCTTCGATACGCCTTTGGAGTCTGTGATAAATGGGTCTTATCTTTAAATCGTGCTTGGATATTCTAAAGGCTTTTTCGATTTTCCACAAGTGATTGTAATTTGCCAATATTTCTTCTTTCGTGAGTGTGGTGTTAGTAAGATATCCTTTTAGGCCATCCCATCTGCTGTCAAGGTCAAACTTCTCTTTGTCAATACTCACTTTTATCCCGCCTTCCATTTTAAGGTATTTGTTGTAGCCTCTATTATTGATGTTCGATTTAGTCAGCTTACCAGAATTTAATTGTTTTTCCAAGCGAGACAATCCCCTTTCCCTATTGTGCCTGTCTTTTTTGGCTCTTTTTTCAGAATAGTTTATGATCAGTTTTAGTGTTCCGGTCTTGTTTATTATTTGGGTCTTGTCATTTTCAAGTTCCAGTGCCAGTATTTGATCTTTGATTACCTTGCTTTCGTTCTTGATTCGGGCACCCAAGATAAACTCATAACCTTTTGCCTGAAGCCCCGAGATGTTTTTTGCGGAGAGAAGTCCCGAATCTGCGACAATGACCAACCTATCAAGATTGTATTTTACCCTAAAAGCATCTATGACCGGCAACATCGTGTACCCTTCAAAAGTGTTCCCTTCAAAAATATCAAAAGCAAGAGGGTATCCATCTACGCTTACCAAAAGACCTAATAAAATTTGGGGATTTTGATGTTTTCCCTCTTTGGAAAACCCTCTTTTCCTTATTTCGTCTTCGTTGTCTATCTGAAAATAGAGAGTCGTTACATCATAGAAAACAACAGAGATTGAACCGTCCAAGACGGATAATGTGTGTTCATAGCTGATCCGCTGGATATCCTCCTTGTGTGTAGCGTAAAGGTCATCCAAAAATCTATAGATTTGATGGACGGGGATGTCAATATTCTTATACTTGTCCAAAAAATCGCTCGTCTGTAGCTTGCTTGTGGGCCAACATAGGCGGGCTATTGCCAAATGCCTGAGCAATATGCTGTCGATCTTGTTAAAGCCTATCTGATCGAATATCTTGCCCAGGAGCAATTCCGAACCGACCTCGTAATGGGAAGTGATACAATTAAAAGCGGAACTCAAAACGGAAGTTGGCGAACTGAAATCCAATAACTGCTGACCGCCAAAAGAATCCAGGTAGCTTTGCGCCTCGACCATAAGCTGCTCTATTTTTTGTTTGTCATTCGAGCTACCGATGGTCTTGACAAATTTAGACTTGCCGTTTTGCTTAGTGATTATCTGAATGCTGATAGCCCCACTTTTGTTCTTTTTCTGGCGGATAAATACTGGATAAAGGTAAAGAATCCCTCTGGGTCACCCAAAAAACCAAAATAAATCACACTATATGTTGATAGTCAAATCATTATGAAAATACGGGCTATTTTTTGTCGAAAACAGGAGAATAATTTTACCTATAAAAATTCATCTCATCCAAATACTTCCAAACTTCGGCCAAAAGCATAGGCCGAATGTTTTTTCCAGATTTTATACCCTTCCGAATAAACGTTGAAGAAAGTTCGATAATAGGGGCATCTACTTTTTTAATCTTTTCGTGATTTTCGAAATGCGATTCTACTGTGCCTTCTGAAATTCTGGGATAAATATAGATTGAATAACGCTCTAAAATCACTTCATAATTTTTCCACTTTTGAAGACCTTTCAAATTGTCTTCACCCATAATTAAACAGAGATGCTGTTCGGAATATTTTTCTTCCAAATATGCCAAAGTATTCACTGTGTAATTTGGCTGCGGAAGATCAAATTCCACATTGCTCGCTTTTAGTTTTGGATACTCTTCAACCGCAATGCGAACCATTGCCAAACGGTGATGGTCTTCCAAAAGAGTTTTTTTCTTCTTAAGCGGATTGTGTGGCGTAACCACAAACCAAACTTCATCCAAATCGCTGAACTCCACCATGTGGTTGGCAATAATCAAATGCCCAATGTGTATGGGATTGAAAGTGCCGAAATAAAGCCCTATTTTTTTTGTTGAGTTTATAAGTTTAAAAGTTTAGTGCTTATCTTTTATAAAATTTTCCACCAAATCGTGCGCTTCATTCAAAGCGGTTTCCAAATGGTGGTTTTCTATAATTGTATCAAATTGTGGGGCGGTCGCAAGCTCAACCGATGCTTTTGCAATTCGCATATTGATGCGTTCATCACTTTCGGTTTTGCGTTTTTTAAGTCGGATTTTCAGTTCGTCAATACTCGGTGGTTTTACAAAAACCGCCAATGTTTTATCGGGAAATTTCTTTTTAATGCGAAGTCCGCCAACAACATCAATATCAAAAATCACGTTTTTTCCGTGGCTCCAAATGCGTTCTACTTCACTTTTTAATGTACCGTAAAAATTATCGCGATACACTTCTTCCCACTCCAAAAAATCTCCATTTTTGATGTGCTGTTTAAATTCTTTCAGCGAAATGAAATAGTAATTTTCTCCGTGCTTTTCATCGCCGCGCGCTTCGCGGGAAGTGCAGGAAACCGAAAATTCCAAATTCAAATCTTCCTGTTTCAGCAAATGCTGGACTATAGTAGTTTTCCCACTTCCAGAAGGTGCTGAAAATACTATTAATTTTCCGCCTTTCATCTACAATACGTTTAGGGCTTGTTCCTTTATTTTCTCGAGCTCATCTTTCATTTGCACCACAACTTGCTGCATAGGCGCATAGTTTGCCTTGCTTCCAATAGTGTTTATTTCCCGCCCAATTTCCTGTGTTATGAAACCCAATTTTTTTCCGTTGGAATCGTGCGAATTCAAAGACTGTTCAAAATAATCCAAGTGGTTTTTCAAACGTACCTTTTCTTCTGTGATATCGTATTTTTCTAGGTAATAAATCAATTCCTGTTCAAACCGGTTTTCGTCCACTTTTTCTTTTAAATCTGCAACCGCTTTACGAAGACGTTCCTTCACGCCGTCAATTCTTTCGGGATCTAAAGCAACCACATCATCCAGCAATTTTGAAATGGTTTTGGTTCGGTCCAAGAAATCATTCTCCAAAACCAAACCTTCATCAGTTCTGTATTTATTGATGGCTTCCAAAGCTTTGTCAATTCCTTTTAAGATTGTTTCATATTCCTTTTCATCAATTTCCTCCCGCTCCGTTTTCAAAGCATCCGGCATCCGAACTGCCATTTTTAAAAGTTCCACAGGATCGCCATCCACAACTTGTGACAGTTGTTTTATATATTGTTTTACAACGCTTTCATTTAGTTGGGTAGTAACTTCCTCGCCGGTAACTTCAATGTAAAGTGAAAAATCAACTTTTCCTCTTTGCAGGGATTTTGCAAGTAAATCGCGAATTTCAAGCTCCTTTTCGCGATACATGGAAGGCACGCGTGTGTTGAGGTCGAGCCCTTTACTGTTCAGCGATTTAATTTCAATGGTAATGGTTTTTGATGGCAACTGGACAACTTCTTTGCCGTAGCCGGTCATGGATTGGATCATATTCCTGTTTTATTGAAGGGCAAAGGTAATAAAATAGTCTTTAGCGGGTAGTGAGTTGTAGTTAGTGCAGAAAGTGATTTTACTCTTTTAAAAAGTCTAAAGCTCGCCTTTCACTGTAATATAATTTATTGCTTATGTGAAAACCTACATGTCCGCCATATTTTGGAATCTCTAAATGGAGATTTTTCATTTTTGAAGCCAATTCAATGGGATAACATTCCGGGGAAAGAAAACTGTCATTTTCAGAATTTAAAATATAAACTGGTATTTGAATATTAGGAAGAAACTGCAGGCTGCTATTCTTTTCGTAATAATCTAAAGCATCTTTAAAACCGTGCGCTGGAGCGGTGTAAAGATTGTCAAATTCTAAAAGGGATTTTATTTTTTTATAATCTGAAAGCGTCATTTTTTCGGGGAAATCCTTCATCTTGGTTTTGTATTTTTTCCGAAGATTTATCAAAAATGAATTTCTGTAGACCCAATTGTAAAACTGGTTTAAAGATTCCAAAGAGCCTTTCAAACTTAGTGGCGTGGAAATGGCAACTGCCTTTTTTATTTCCTTCGGAAAAGATTCGCGCTCGCCCAAATATTTCAAAAGTAAATTTCCACCCAAACTGAAACCTATCAAATGGATTTCAGTGTATTTATCTTTTTTCAAAATTGAATTGATAACGGACTCTAAATCATCAGTTTTTCCAGCGTTATAGGATTGGTACGAAAGATTTGCCTCGCCACTGCAACCGCGAAAATTTACTGCGGCACTATCCCAACCATTTTCATTTAAAAACTTTGCTTGGCATTTAATGTAAGTTCGCTGCGCATTGCCTTCCAAACCGTGAAGTAGGATTGCCACTCTTTCGGAATGTTCTTCAGCAAAAGACCAATCAATATCCATAAAATCGCCATCGGGTAATTGCAAACGCTCGCGTTGCTGTTCCAAATTGGGCGAAGGCGAAGTTTCGCCGAATAAATAGTGGAGAAATGTCCATTTTTAAAGGGAAACTTTGGTTTGTAATTGCTTGGAATTAAAGGCATTTTCAAAAAGTATTTTTAACAGAAACTAAACATTTTTGCTATGCTTGCATAACAAAAGTAGCTTAAATTTGCATAAAAATTTAATGATGTACACAAAACAATTTGAAATACGTTGGAGCGATGTTGATGCCAATCGTCATTTGCGAAACAGCGCATTTATAGATTATATGAGCCACACGCGGATGAGTTTTATGCTTGAGAACGGCATGGATCAGCGGCATTTGGCCGAATACAATTTGGGGCCAGTGGCATTTTACGAACATATGTATTATTTCCGCGAGTTTTTCCCTGGTCAGCCCGTAACTGTTTCACTGCAATTGAAAGGTCTTTCGGAAGATGGGATGTATTTTGAGTTTCTTCACAATTTTTATGATGAAAAAGGAAAAAACTGTGCCCGTTGTGAAATGATGGGCGCTTGGATTGACCTGAATGAAAGAAAGTTAGTTGGGCTTCCCAAGGAATTTTGGGAAAAAATGGATTCCTTGGATAAAACGGATGATTTCAGGATTCTTACCAAAGAGAATACACGGAAATACAGCGAACGGCCAAAAGATTTGTAATTAAATTTCTTTCGGCAAAATCTTTTTCTTCGGTTTTCGGGTCGACAGGAATACGCCCACAAAGATCAAACATGCAGCGCCAACGCGAAGTGCATTTAACGTATCGGCTCCCGCCAAAATTGCAAAAACGGTTGCAACTACGGGTTGCAGATAAATAAAAACGCCAACGGTGGAAGGACTTAATTGTTTCAACGCAAAAATATTGAAGAGATACGTCAAAAAAGTTGTAGCAACTACAACGAATAGCATAGGCCCAATTTCCGAAAAGGTGAGTTGGGTCCATTCTACTTGAATTAGTTCAGAATAACCAATGGGAAGATTTATACATAAAGAGATAAGAAAGAAAAATTTCAGCAGCGTTATTGCTTTGTATTTTGCTACCAGCGGTTTTACTAAAATTAAATAAAACGAATACGAAATTGCATTAAGCACAAAAAGCAAATTGCCCAATGGAATGTTCGGGGCGTTGCTCTGTGTTTTTTCCTGGAAAAGAATTAGGACTAACGCTCCTGATAGTCCTATAAATATCCCTAAAGTCTTAATCCAAGTGATACGTTCGCGTAAAATAAGAGCTGTCAATAATAACAGCAAAACAGGAGTAATTGTCATTGAGACAGCACTGTTTATTGGCGTTGAAAGGCTCAACCCTTTAAAAAACATAAGCATGTTTAGCACCATTCCAAAAATGGCACACGCAAAAATGCGCCACCAATCTTTGCTTTCAATTTTCTCTGATTTTGTAAATAAACTTAAAATCCAAAAAAGGATTGCGGCACCGCCAACGCGCAAAACAATAAAGCCAAACGGTTGTATTACGTGTGGCATCAAGCCTTTGGCAATGGTGTGGTTTATTCCGTAAATGGTTTCGGTTGCCGTTGCGGCAAGTATGGCAACCAAACGTTTATCCATTATTAATTGGAATGAATTGATTTTTTGGCTGCTGCAACGGTTTTTGGGCTACTGCCGATAAAAATTTTATCGTTGTTTACGATTACGGGGCGTTTCAAAAAAGTGTAATGCTCCAAAATTAGATTTCTGTAATCCTCTTCCAAAAGCTTTTCATTTTTCAAATTTCGCTCTTGGTAAAGTTTTGCTCTACGACTGAAAAGTTCTTCGTAGCTATCCGTAAAATTGAAAAGTTCTTCGAGTTCTTCGGCAGTAATACCCTGAACTTTTATATCCTGTTTTATGAATGATGAAGGGATTTCAATTTCTTCCATCACACGTTTACAGGTATCACAAGTTGATAAATAATATACTTTTTGCATAGCCCAAAATTAATCAATACTTAGGAAAGGTTCGGCTTCTTTTACAGCTATTTTTAGCTCGATTGGACCATCTGCATAACTCGCTATATCGTACTGATTGTAAACAAATATGATGCTGTCCTGAGTAAAACCAACACTTTCGGGAAGGTAAAATTCTTCGTTTTCAAACCAAAAGCCAGTATCGTTAATGGAAATTTCCTGTGCTATTTTTTGTTCTATTCGGAATTTCTTTTCTGCAAAATCGGTAAATTCTTTTTTGTCTTTAAACAGATTATCTGCCGAAAGCTCTTCACCGGTTTGGGGGTCAATATTCATAAATGAAGTGGTGCCATAACCGTGGGCACCCCCCGTGTAAAGATATTGGCGCAATTCAAAACAAACGTGTTTAGGCGATCTGTAAATTTCATGCACTGAAATCTCAGCAAAATAATCGCCAGCCATATAAGGGAATTGGGCTTTATCGGCATTGTATACCTCAATGAAACCCGTTGCCGCCTCTTGGATTGTTTTTGCTGTGGGGATAGTATCTTCACCCATCAACAAAGAAGTAAAGATGAAGTTTTTGATTTTCTTATTTATTTTTTCTGAAATCTTCTTCATCGCCGATAACTTCAACATAATTTATTGTGATTTCTGGGCATTTGCTGTTTTCACATATAGAAAGCTCCTTTTCGGTAAAACTTTCCGAAGAAAATTCAATATTCTTTTCTTGGTTGCAGCCCACGGTTATAAACGCAATAAATGCTACGACCGTAATTTTGTTATTCATACGTAAAATGGAATAGATGGTTAGCTATCACAAACGAAACTCTTGCATTTGCAATTCAAAAGTAATAACTTTAAAATCAGCTATTGTGAAAGTTATATTAAATCATAAAATTTACTTTCAGAATTACTTATTCTTACCTTAATATTTAAAATATTCAGATGAAATTTAATACAAAAACAATACACGGCGGCCAACACACTATAGATCCAGCCTTTGGTTCAGTTATGCCACCAATCTATCAAACCTCAACATATTCACAAACAACTCCCGGAGGCCATAAAGGTTTTCAATATTCGCGAACCGGAAATCCAACCCGTGCCGCTTTGGAACGCGCTATTGCTAGTATTGAAAATGGAGAATTCGGGCTTGCCTTTGGAAGTGGTCTTGCGGCGATTGATGCCGTAATAAAGCTTTTGAAACCCGGCGATGAAGTAATTTCAACCAACGATCTTTATGGTGGAACATACCGTTTGTTCACTAAAATCTTTGAAGGATTTGGAATTAAATTTCATTTTATAGGAATGGAAAATACCGCTAAAATTGATGATTATGTAAACGATAAAACCAAACTCATTTGGGTGGAAACTCCAACCAACCCAATGATGAATATTATTGACATTAAAAAGGCAGCTTCCATTGCTAGAAAGTATAAGATTTTGCTTGCAGTTGACAATACATTTGCAACGCCATATTTGCAACAACCTTTACAAATGGGAGCAGATATTGTGATGCACAGCGCCACAAAATACCTTGGCGGACATAGCGATGTAGTGATGGGTGCTTTGGTTGTAAAAGACAAAGATCTAGCGGAAAAGCTTTATTTTATTCAAAATGCGAGCGGCGCAATTTGTGGGCCACAGGATAGTTTTTTGGTTTTACGGGGATTGAAAACACTCCACATTCGTATGCAGCGCCATTGTGAAAATGGAAAAGCGGTTGCTGAATATTTAGTAAAACATCCAAAAATTGAAAAAGTGTATTGGCCTGGTTTTGAAACTCATCCCAATCACCAAATTGCCAAAGAACAAATGAAGGATTTTGGAGGAATGATTTCTTTTGTTACAAAAGGAAACAATTACGATGAAGCCATAAAAATTGTTGAAAATTTAAAAATCTTCACTTTAGCGGAAAGCTTGGGTGGGGTTGAAAGTCTTGCAGGGCATCCAGCAAGTATGACGCATGCAAGTATTCCGAAGGAAGAGCGTGAAAAAACTGGGGTTGTTGATTTATTAATTCGATTGAGTGTGGGTATTGAAGATGTTGAAGATTTAATTGAAGATTTGAAGCAGGCAATCGTTTAATAGATGTTTATATTTAATCAAAAAAAAACTCGGACTTTTTAGAATCCGAGCTTTTTTCTATCTAAATAAATTCGTTAATCTATGTAATAAATGTACCCAACGTTCAACCAATAAATCCATTCATTGGCTTTGTTTTCAGGTACTGGCGTTGTTCCGTTGTTTTCAAGACTTGGGTTAAGGCCATCTACATAATCAGAAAAGTAGTGCCCCCAACGGCCATCGAGCATCAAATCGCTCAAAGGCGTTAATTTATAACGTATTCCAACACTTCCCACAACTGCCCAAGTAGAACCTGCTTCCTGCTGAAAGGCATTAAAATATTTATCTGGAGTAGAGATAGGTGTATTCAATGGCCCCAACGATGATTCTACTTCAGCATCAAAATTTACATAATGAACACCAAAACTTATGAATGGTGCAATCTTATAAGCACCTGCTGCAAAATCACGGATGCTTAAGGGAAAATATTCTAATTGGGATCCAATTTCAAAAACGGAAACAGAGCCTGTCATAGCTCTTAGCTGATCTGCAAATAAAGAGTTTTGATCGGGTTCAACCCAACGGCCAAAATGCTCTAAATTGGTTTTGTAATAATCAATTTCATTACGAACTTTAAAATGGTCGTTAAAATACGTGTCACGAGTATAGCAGTTACAATCGGCGCGGTACGAGAAGTTTAAATAATGAATAAGACCTACGCCAAAACCAGTATTCTTTGCATTGGTTTCAAAATTGTTACGCTGTCCAAAATCTGAATAGAAAACTACTGGTCCCGCAATTAAACCCACTTCGTGAGAAAAGCCAAATTGACTGTATGCCTCTTGTTTGGAAAATACCAGCAAGAAAAACACCAATAACAAAAATCTGGCATTCATTATTAATATAGGTTTAGATTGAGACATAACAAATATATAAAAACATGTTTAACAGCGAAATTTAATAATGCTATTTAGCTAATTTGTAAAAAATTGAGGCACAATTTTTATCATAACGCTTATATTTGTGCCTTCCATATGTAAATGGTTTTTTAAATGTGTTTTTTATCAAGTCGAAATTATAGATTTATTGATAATTTTCATTCTAACAAACTCATAACAACGGAATTCGCTAAAAGTAAAATAAAAAATTAAACAATGAAGCAAAGTATAAAAGATTTCATTTCTGAAGTTGAAAAACTAAATCCCAATGAACCTGAATTTCTACAGGCAGTAACGGAAGTTGCTGAAACCGTAATTCCATTTATTGAAGAGAACGAAAAATACGCTAATAAAAAATTGTTGGAAAGAATGGTAGAGCCTGAGCGCACTATCCTTTTCCGTGTGCCTTGGACTGACGATAAAGGTGAAATTCACGTTAATAAAGGGTACCGAATTGAGTTTAATTCTGCAATTGGGCCTTACAAAGGAGGTTTGCGTTTTCACCCTTCAGTAAACCTGAGCATCCTTAAATTTTTAGGATTTGAACAAACTTTCAAAAACAGTCTAACTACTCTGCCAATGGGTGGTGGTAAAGGGGGAGCAAACTTCGACCCAAAAGGGAAAAGCGATGCTGAAATAATGCGTTTCTGCCAAAGCTTTATGAACGAACTTTCAAGACACATTGGCCCAAATACAGATGTTCCTGCTGGTGATATTGGTGTTGGGGGTCGCGAAATTGGTTATATGTTTGGTCAGTACAAACGTCTTCGCAATGAATTTACTGGAGTATTCACAGGGAAAGGCCGTTCTTATGGAGGTTCACTGATTCGTCCTGAAGCTACAGGTTACGGAGATGTATATTTCGCAAAAAATATGCTTGCAACCAGAGGGGAAAGCTTTAAAGGGAAGACTGTAGTGATTTCCGGTTCTGGAAATGTGGCTCAGTATGCTGCTGAAAAAGCAATCGAATTTGGCGGAAAAGTTGTGACTTTTTCTGATTCTGCTGGTTATATTTATGATTCCGAAGGAATTAACGAAGAGAAGCTAAGTTTTGTAATGGAATTGAAAAACGAGAAACGTGGACGAATTTCAGAATACACAAAAAAATATAAAGGTGCAAAATACGTTGAAGGAAAGCGTCCTTGGGAAGTGAAATGTGATATCGCTCTACCTTGCGCAACCCAAAACGAATTAGATGGTTCAGAAGCAAAAATGCTGTTGAAAAATGGCTGTATTTGTGTGGCAGAAGGCGCAAACATGCCTTGCACCCCAGAAGCAGTTACCGAATTTCAAAAAGCTAAGATTTTGTTTTCTCCAGGAAAAGCATCAAATGCTGGTGGGGTTGCGACTTCTGGTTTGGAAATGTCACAAAACTCACTTCGTTTAAGCTGGACCGCAGCTGAGGTTGATGAAAAACTTCACAATATTATGAACGATATTCACGCCGCTTGCGTTCAGTACGGAAAAGATGGTGACGGTTATGTGGATTATGTGAAAGGAGCAAACATTGCAGGCTTTGTAAAAGTAGCCGAAGCTATGTTGGCCCAAGGAGTTGTGTAAAACTTCAACTTTAAAGTAAGGTAAAAGTCTTTCTGGGTATCTTTTTCAATTTTAAAAGATATGGAAAGGCTTTTTCATTCATGTACAGCAATAAATACTATTTTAGCGTGTTAATAAATCAAAACCAATTTTATATGAAGCGGTGTATCATTGCTTTTCTATTAATACTTCCTTTTTTTGCTTCCGCACAGAACTTTGAAAATAGTTGGACTGGCCACTTTTCATACGTTTCCATAAAGGATATTTCACAGGGTAACAACAAAATATATGTAGCTGCTGAAAATGCTGTTTTTACTTATGATTTGTCTACACTTCAAATTGAAACAATCTCAACTATAAATGGGCTTTCGGGAAATTTTATTGCAACAATGCATTATAGTGAAACCAACGGGCTCCTAATTATTGGTTATGAAAATGGATTGATAGAAATTGTAAAGGATGGTGAAGAAAACATTCTAAAAGTAGTAGATATACTTGAAAAACAAACAATTCCGCCGGACCGGAAGCGGATTAATAATTTTAATGAATACAATGGTAAACTTTATATTGCTACCCAATATGGCATTTCGGTTTATGATTTGGAAAGGTTGGAGTTTGGCGATACTTATTTTATTGGCGATGGTGGGGCACAAATAGATATTGTACAAACTACAGTAATGGAGCCTTATATTTTTGCTGCTTCTGCCTCACAGGGTATGCGTAGGGCTTTAGTGGCAGATGAAAACTTAATTGATTTCCAAAATTGGACAACAATTATGGGCGGTGGTTATAGAGCTGTTGAGAAATTGGGCAATGAACTTTATGCCTCAAATAGATCGAACAGCATTTTAAATTTCACTCCAAATGGAAATTCAAATGTGGTTCAAAATTTTAGCTCCGAGGTTGTTCGCTTTAGGGTTGCAGATGATTTGTTAACCATTACTACCAAAAATGCTATTTATGCGTACTCCCAAGGATTTGTAGAGGAATCCTCTGTTACCAATGTTTTAGATTTTGAATTAGATCTTTTATCTGGCTATGGATTCGGAAACAAGTTCTATTTGGGAACCGCAGAAAATGGTTTATTGATCGTACCTTTTGGAACGATGCAAGGCACACAAATATTACCAAACGGACCCATAAGAAACGCACCTTTTGCACTTGATGTAGCACCTGGACAATTATGGGTTACTTTCGGAGAGACTGACCTGGATTTTAATCCCTTTCCACTTTCTGAATTTGGCGTAAGTCATTTAAAGGATACTTTATGGGTAAATACATCATATGATGAGCTGAGTTCAAGTGTGGGAGGTGAGCCGACTGATTTAATAAAAGTGACCATAAATCCGCAAGCCCCCAATGAACTTTACATGAGTTCATTTGTAGCTGGGTTGCTTAAAATTGTAGATGAGGTCCCCACTATTTTATATGATGACACAAACAGCCCATTGGATAGAGTGACTCTTGGAGGTCTTGATGCTGGAATTAGAATATTTGGATCTGAATTTGACAATCAAGGAAATCTTTGGTTCGTTCAAAGTAAAACAGATGAAGGGCTTATAAAATTAACTCCAAATGGGCAATTTCAAAAAACAGATATATCATCTATTTTTGACCCTGTAGCCGATTTGGCTTTGACTAAATTAGCTCTTAGTCGGGAAAATTATGTTTTTTTTGGAACTTATAGGAATGGTGTTATAGGTTATAATCCAACAACAGATACATTCAATAAGATTGGTGAGGAAATTGGCAATTTGCCATCCACCAGTGTAAGAGCACTAACTTTTGATAATCAAAATAGATTGTGGATAGGAACTTTAACTGGGCTTAGGGTACTTTTTAGTCCAGGAAGTTTTTTTGAGGAAGGCACAAATCCAGAGGCACAAGCAATTATTATTCTTGAAGATGGCGTAGCCCAAGAATTACTTTTTGAGCAATCTGTTACAGATATTGAGGTGGATGGATCGAACAATAAATGGATAGCCACAGCAACTTCAGGGGTATTTTATGTATCTCCAAATGGGCAGGAAACCCTGCTTCGATTTACGAAAGATAATTCCCCATTACCTACCAATAACGTTCAGGATATTGCAATAGATCCATTTACGGGAGTTATATATTTTGCCACAACACAGGGGCTTGTAGCCTATAGAGGAACCGCAACCGCACCAAGTGATAATTTAGACAACGTGCATGCATTTCCAAATCCAGTGCGCCCTGGCTTTAATGGAAATGTTACCATAGATGGACTTACTGCACAAGCAAACGTTAAAATAACCGATATAACGGGAAGCCTAGTTTTTGAAGAAACTTCTGAAGGCGGAAGCGTTCTTTGGGACACAACTGCTTTTGGAAGGTACAAAGTGCGTTCGGGAGTTTATTTAGTTTTAGTTACTACAGATGATAATACTGAAACCAAAGTTTCGAAAATAATGATTATCCGTTAATGGTTGTTGCTACCAAAGCCATTGTTTTTTCAGCTATAAAATATTCAGAAGCAGATCTTATTGTTTGCGCTTACACCGAAACTGCGGGCATAAAAAGCTATTTGCTTCGCAATATTTTGAAATCAAAAAAAGGCAAACTTAAAGCTTCCTATTTTCAACCTTTAACCCAATTGGATCTTATTGCGGAACATAAGAATAAAGGCACTTTGGAATTCATTAAAGAAGCCAAAATCCACATTCCTTTTGAGACTCTGCATACCCATATGGTGAAATCTGGACTAGTTATGTTCCTGTCAGAAATGCTTAAAAATTGTATTCGCGAAGAAGAGCCAAACCCTGATCTTTATTCATTTTTGGAAAACTCATTTCAATGGCTCGACCAACATAATGAAGTTGCAAATTTTCATATTTATTTCCTACTTCAATTAAGCAGTCATTTGGGTTTTTATCCCGATTCTTCTAATATTGAAGCGCAATATTTTAATATTCTTGAAGGCAATTTTCAGGAAATAAACACAAATAATTATTGTTTGGAAGGCAATTATATTGAAGAATTCAAACATTTTTTTAGTGGCGGTATTGAAACCCAAAACACCATTAAACTTTCAAAAACAACAAGACAGAATATTCTTGAATTGGTTTTGGGATATTATAGTTTGCACGTTCAAGGGTATCAAAAGCCAAAATCACTCGCTGTTCTAAACCAACTTTTTTCGTAGTTGATTAATCCTTCAAAAATTTTTAATCTTACCTTTTAATAACTTATTTCCCAAAAGGAATTATTTTATTAAATATTAAAGTGTGAGCTGTAAATGTTCGTAAACACTATTGCCAAGTTGTTTTTTACCAACACTTTCAAACCCCAATGCAGAATATAATTTTTTGGCGCTGGGGTTTTTAAAATCGACCAATAATCCCATTTTTTTGTGTCCATCTTTCCTCGTTTTATCCCTTACAGCCAGCAACAATTTACTGCCAATTCCCTTTCCTTGAAATTTTGGATAAACACTCAAAGTATCAATGTAGAGTTCACCAATTATTGTTTCATTTTCAATAATTAAATCTTTCACATTATAATTTTCAGCTATATATTCCAAAAACGGTTTTCTATATAAAGGAAGTAATGCTCCATCATAAGCGGTTACAGAACCTGCGATACTGCCATTTTCTTCATAAACCAAAGTGTTTTCAAAGCTGTACTGATTTTCTTTTTGCTGAAAAAAATACTCAAATAACGGAATTGATTTTTCAGGATTCTCAGTGTTGGCAAAGGTGCACGCCAGATCTTCCATTGCTTGAACAATTAAAGGAGCCACTTGTTTGTAATCTTCAATACGGGCGGGACGAATATTATTTACTGTGTGGGATTTCATATTCAAATTTACAAAAGTGAAATGCTTTTAAAACACATCTTTATCACAGTTCGAAAGTATAACAGTTCCTTAAGATAGTCTTCTTCAGCAAAATAATATATTCATTGAAAAGAAAATTATATGAAAAAAGAAGAACAAAAAGAATTGGTCACCATAAATCCAACCACAGGAAAAGAGATTAAGAAATATAAGCTAATGACAGATAAACAGGCTGATGACGCAGTTGAAAAATGTAATAAAGCTTTTATGGATTGGCGAATGGTATCACCAAAAGAAAGAGCCAAAATAATTAAAGCAATCGGTAAAGAATTAAAGGCGAACACAGACGAACTTTCCGAATTGATGACGAAAGAGATGGGAAAATTGCTAAAACAGGGCAAACAGGAAGTGGAACTTTGTGCAGGAATTTGTGATTGGACGGCAGCAAACGGGCCAGATAGTTTGAAAGATGAAGAACGCGAACTTCCCGGTGGCGGAAAAGGTGTGGTAACATATTCGCCTATGGGCGTTATTTATGGAATACAACCGTGGAATTTCCCCGCATATCAAGTAATTCGGTACTCAATTGCAAATCTAATGGCAGGAAATGGGATTTTGTTGAAACATGCCGAAAACGTTACTGGCTCAGCAATTTTGCTTCAGAAAATATACGAAAAGGCGGGCTTGCCCAAGAATCTTTTCACTGTTCTTAAAATTACACATAAGCAAAGCGACGAAATTATAAAGCATAAATTGGTTCGCGGTGTTACACTAACCGGAAGTCCGGATGCGGGAAGAGATGTTGCAAAGAAAGCGGGTGCTGCATTAAAGAAAACCGTTATGGAACTTGGAAGCAATGACGCATACATCGTTTTGGAAGATGCAGATTTGAATCACGCGGTAAAAATGTGTGTGATGGGAAGAACATACAACAATGGCGAAACCTGCGTTGCAGCAAAACGTTTTATTGTGGTTGATAAAGTTTACAATGAATTCAAAGAAGCATTTGTGGAACAAATGAAAAAGATGAAACACGGCGACCCAAAAGACAAAGATTCCAAAATTGGGCCTATGGCGCGTGAAGACCTTCGTGAAACCCTTCACGAGCAAGTGGAAAAAAGTGTTAAGAAAGGAGCGAAAATTTTGTGTGGCGGCGAAATGCCAAAAGGGAAAGGTTTCTTTTATCCCGCAACGGTTTTGGAAAATGTAAAACCCGGACAACCAGCTTACGATGATGAGCTTTTCGGGCCGTTGCCTCATTAATTAAAGCCAAAAATACTGATGATGCAATGCGCATTGCCAACGATAGTAAATATGGACTTGGCGGTGGTATTTTTTCAAAAGATGAAAAGAAGGCGATGGAACTTGCCAGCAAACATTTTGATACCGGAATGGTTTTTATAAACGGTTTCGGTCTTGCACAACCCAACATGCCTTTTGGCGGGGTGAAGGATTCTGGGTACGGTCGCGAACACGGTGGCTTCGGAATGATGGAATTTGTGAATGTAAAAGCCATTATGAAACTAAAAAGCTAATCTCTATTTTTTCAGAATAACTAATTATACTAACTATGAAAACCAGTTTTCTATTTTTACTTTCAATTCCGCTTTCTCTTTTTTCACAAGTTGAAAATCAAAAGCAGTTGCCCGAACCTTTCGCTACAAAGTCAGTTTCAAATTATTCGAATGTTATTGGTTGGGAAGATGGCGAAACCCCCAAAGCTCCCGATGGATTTACGGTAACCAAATACGCTGATGGTTTTGAGAATCCGCGTTGGATGTATGTTACGCCAAATGGCGATATTTTGGTTGCTGAAAGCAATAGCAATTACAGTATTCCGAAGCAGATTGGGGCGACTATTATTGGTGCTGGAGGTTCCAATAATTTGAAAAATAGTGCAGATATTATCACAATATTGCGCGACACTGATAATAATGGCACACCTGATTTGCGAGAAACACTGCTCACCAAAAAGGAAGGACTCAATCAGCCTTTTGGAATGCTGATAATAGATAATTGGCTGTATGTTGCAAACACGGATGCCGTGATGCGCTATCCCTATAAAGCTGGGCAGACAAAAATTACTGAAATGGGAGAAAAGATTGCGGATCTTCCGGCAGGAAAAGTCAATCAGCATTGGACCAGAAATATAATTGCCAATGCCGACAATTCCAAAATATATATTGCAGTGGGCAGTGGCGATAATATTGGCGAAAAGGGAATGGAACACGAAGTGATGAAAGCCAATATTCTTGTAATGAATCCCGACGGAAGTGAACTTGAAGTGTATGCTTCCGGTCTTCGAAATCCGGTGGGTATGGATTGGGAGCCAATTACAAAAACACTTTGGACTTCGGTAAATGAACGGGATGGCTTAGGCGATAATCTGACTCCGGACTATTTGACTCCTGTACAGGAAGGCGGCTATTACGGTTGCGCCTTATACCTATTGGGGTAGTAATTATGATCCGCGGGTTCCTATTCCGCCACACGTTCGGTTGGGGAAAGCGATTGAGCCTGATGTTGATTTAGGTTCTCACACCGCTTCTTTGGGATTGGTATTTTATACCGCTGATGCTTTTCCGAAGAAATTTAAAAACGGTGCTTTTGTAGTGCAGCACGGTTCGTGGAATCGGGATATTCTTTCAGGCTATCGCGTAGTTTTTGTGCCTTTTGAAAACGGAAAGCCTGCTGGCAAACCTGAAGATTTTTTAACTGGTTTTATTGTTGATCCCAATAAAGATGAAGTCCGTGGAAGACCTGTGGGCGCTGTAATTCTTGGTGATGGATCAATGCTTGTAACGGATGATAAAACACACCACATTTGGCGCATTGCTTATACGGGAAAGTAGTTTTCAATTCTTAAGATAATTAAAGTGAAGTGGTATTTTGTTCACTCTTTTTTAAAATGTGTAAACTTTATGATTTACTTAAAATCTCTGTAAACTAATGTTTAGTTCCTTCAAAACAAAAAACTATGAGCACAAAAAAACCTTTACAGTAAAGAAGCAAAAGAGAAAATTAAGATGCTGGCAGAATCTATTGATTTCACAATGTTAGCAACTGATTTGAAATCCCAACCATTCCATACCGTTCCGATGAGCACAAAGAAAGTCGATGACACCGGAAATATTTGGTTTCTCAGAAATAGAAATAGTACGCACAATAAAAATATTGAAAGAGAAAAGCAGGCACAATTAATTTATGCCGATAAAAGCAACTTTGAATTTTTAACCGTTTATGGCCGTGCTTCAATAAGTACCGATCGAAATAAAATCAAAGAACTCTACGGAAGCGGTGACGATGCTTGGTTTGATGGAGTGGACGATCCAAATATTACAGCCCTAAAAATTGAACCAGACGACGCCCATTATTGGGATACAAAAATTGGAAAAGTAATTTCCCTTTTAAAAATGGTTGGCGGCGCAATAACCGGTAACGAACCCGATCTTGGCGAAGAAGGAGATTTGAAAATTTAATTAAAAAAGTAAGATTATAAATCAACCTCATTTATTGGTGATGCCTATAAATGAGGTTTTTCATTAATTTCCAAAATAGGAATCTTCTTTTCTTTTTGAAAAAGCGGATAGTAATCCATCACGTTTTGTATTCCGTCAAGAAAACATAAAATCGCAACAGCAGAAGAAAGTCCGTTAAATAGTGTTTCCTTGGAAGTGGGATTTTTAGGTCTTTGGCTTTTATGGGTCAATGGAAGCGAATAACCACATCCTTTTAAAAATTCAGCTTCAATTTTTAGTAATTCTTCGGGAGAATATCCGTGAAATTTACGCCCCAAATTCTGATGCACCAGCCCAACATAGTTTAATTGCAGCGAACCGTGATTATCGCTGAGGTGCTTCCAACTATCTTTATTGTCACAAATATTTCCAACCGCACAGTAGTTGCAACACTCCGGATTTAGGGTGTTGTTATGAAAAGCAGTGTACAGTTTTTCCAGTGCTGCTTCCAATCTTTTTGTGGTTTTCATAGAAACTTTTTTAATGGGTCTATGAAATTAATGAATATGGAGAAGAAGACAAATTGTTTTTTGGGTTTTTTATTGGCTGAAAAAGAACTGCCACTAATACACGAATCATTAAATTATAGTATAGCTATAGTGAGGTTTGTTTATATTTGGGGAATATGCCTAATAGAATTTAAATTTGGGCTTTGATAAACTAATGAAGGATGAACTCAATAAAATGGAAATACTAGATTGGATACAAAATTGGTTTAAGAATAATTGTGATGGCGATTGGGAGCGTGGGGATGGAATCCAAATAACCACTTTGGACAATCCAGGTTGGGAAGTTGAAATTGATATATCGAATACTTCACTTGCT
The DNA here is from genome assembly GCA_963716065.1 of uncultured Flavobacteriaceae bacterium. Classification (GTDB taxonomy): domain Bacteria; phylum Bacteroidota; class Bacteroidia; order Flavobacteriales; family Flavobacteriaceae; genus Aequorivita. The sequence continues at coordinate 2,148,398 of OY970287.1, read as the reverse complement.
AATATGACTATTGAATGGATACTTAACGAAAACAGTAAACAAGATTGGTATGGGGTTAAAATTGAAAATCAAAAATTCAATGCAGCAGGTGACCCTGGCAAACTAATATTCTTATTGGGTTTGTTTAAAGAAATGATTGAGCAAATAGAAAATTAATATTCTTCGTTTTTATTTCACTCTCTTAAACTCCAAATCCTGAAAATCATAGCTAAAATCTGTCAATGGCGAAATTGGGCTCATTGTAAAACCTTCCGCCTTCCCTTCCGTATTTAAACTGAAATTCACAAAGGCATCCGCTTTTAAGGAGGCGTCATTCCAGCGAACAACGTAAGTTGTGCCTTTGTAAAAAGTCATCGTTCCAGTTAAATCCAAAGATTTTTCGGACTTAAATTGAAGATTTCCATTTTGGTTGGTGATAGCAACATTGCCAAACCAAACATCTTTATAAGATCCCACGTAATCTGCCGGATTGGGTTTTGGGGTTTTACTTTTAAGCTGTGCTTCAATACTTTTTTCCACTGCGGAAACTATGCTGTCTTCTTCCTTTTCGCCAGCCAATCTGCGGTCGTTGTATTGTTTAATTCTGTCTTCGCCTTTTATACCGAAATACGCATCTTTTATGGAATTGGTAATCGCGTTAAAAGCAGATCCACTTTGTTGGTTTGTAAGTACAATAATACCCAACTCCATTTCGGGAATTAATGTTACTTGGCTCACGATTCCATTCAATCCACCTGTATGTGTAACTTGAAAATAACCGTTTACATCACTTAAAAACCATCCCAAACCATAAGCCGAAAAATGTGTGTTATACGGACCTTTTCCGCTTCTTAGAATAGTTTGTGGCGTCCACATTTCAGTGTGCGTTTTACTACTAAAAAGACTATCCTGTAACTTTTCGCCATATTTTCCATTGTTCAATTGCGCTTGTACCCAAGTGCTCATATCGTTTATTGAAGCAAAAATTCCGCCGGCTGGCGTGGCGATTTGGGTGAATGTATCACCCGTCAATTCCAGTTTTCCATTTACCGGAGCGTGTCCATCTATTCTGTTGTCGTCCGCTTTTATTTTTGGAATTGAAAGAAAGGAACAATTCATATTTAATGGTTTGAAGAAATTTTCTGAAATATAATCGTCAAAATCTTTTCCCGAAACCCTTGCAATTATTTCACCAGCTACAATGTAAAGTAAGTTGTCATAATCAAATTTGCTTCGGAAAGAGGAAACAGGTTTTAAATACCGAAGGTTGTGGATCATTTCGGCTTTTGTCGTCGTGTTTCCGGCCGGAAAAATCATCAAATCGCCTGCGCCGAGACCTAAACCGCTTCTGTGAGTAACCAAATCGCGAACTGTAAATTCACTCGTAACGTAGGAATCGTTCAGTTTGAATTCTGGAATAACGTCCGTAACCTTTGTGTCCCAAGTAAGCTTTCCTTGATCAATCAATTGTCCCAAAGCAGCCGTAGTAAAAGCTTTCGTATTTGAAGCCACACCAAAAACCGTATTTTCATTCACTTCAGCATTTGTTTTTAGTGAACGCACCCCGTAGGTATTTTTATGATAAATCTTGCCGTCCTTCAAAACCGCCACTGCCATTCCTGGAACATCAAAAGTTTTCATCGTTTTTTGAACGAGGCTGTCAATTTGCTGGCCGGTTAAAGCTTGGGCATTTACGGAAAAATTGAATGAAAGAAATAGAAAGGAAAGAATTAGAATTTTGGCAGGAAAAGATTTCATAAATAGTATGTATATGTGGAGTTTAAAGGTATTAAATCTTTTGCTTAAATTTAGAATAGCTTAACAATCGCAAGTATAGGTTGCGGTTCTAAAAGTTGGTTGTAATGACTGCAAAAGAATTTTGGGAAGAGTTCAAAAATTTTGAGGAAGCACTTCGCCTTGATGTAGATTCTATACGCGAAGAACAAAAATTTAGGGCCTTCACCTATTTGTGCGCGCAGCTTGATGCTTACTGTTTCGGACTTACACCCACTATTTTAGCACCGGAAAAGGATACAGGCAAAAACTATGTTTTGACCATTTCCTGCTCTGGAAATAGAGATTTGTTGCTGTATGTAAACCGTTTGGTTGACTTGGCGCCAAAAATAAAGTACTGGGAAATCAACGCTTTGGTGCAGGGCAAAATGGGGAAAGATCCAAAATTGATGAGTGAGCCATTTAAATGTGAAGGATTTTCCATAACGCCAAAAGATATCCGCTTTACGGTCTATTCTTGGGATCCGGACAAGGATATTTTCGATCTTTTGCTGCTGCTTCCATTAAATCTTGCGGAGGTGGATGACGATAAATTGGAAAATGCTTTTATAACTATTTTTGAGGAGCTTTGGGGCGAACGTTTTGTAGGTGAAAAAATTAATTGTCTATTCTTTACCCACAATGCCACTTTTGAATATGATTTCTATGATCTGGAAATGCTTGAAGTTTGCCTGAACAGTTTTGAGTAGATTTTTAAGATCGCACCAATTGTGTAAAAAGCCCCGGTTGTGTTCCTACAATATATTGGGTTTTGGCTCCAATTATTTTTTGTTCATGGTTTAAATCGGCCATTATAAAAGGTACAGTGAGTCCGCTTTCATTAATTTTTAAAGAAATATTTTGAAAAATGGTTATTTCTGTGGAAATGATAATTTGGTCATAATTATTGAGTTGCTCTTTGGAAAAGTGAATTTCTTTTTCCGTAAATGGAAAGCCTTCTTTTTTAAAACTTAAACTATTCTGGAGTACTTCAGTTTTGTTTAGAGAGAAAATAGCTTCGGAATTCAAATAAAAATCAACGGATTTGATATTTTTTACTGTTGTTTGATACTCAGTTTTTTTCTTATTATCTACAAGCGCTACATGCAATGAAATATTTTCCGGAATAAGGATTGCTCCTTTTTTTAGTTGTGGCAAAAGATTGTATGTTATGGCAACTTGGGGCTCTTTCTGCAGCGCACGCTGCACACACTCTATCAGTAGGATATCGGGTTCAAGTTCTGGTGCGATGCTAAAACTGGAAGCGTCACATTGATAAATTGCTTTTACATAGGCAAAAGCATTTAAGCGCTTGAAAACCTGCTTTAAACTTTCGATGCTTATAGAATTTATTTCCAATAAATAAGTTGGAGCTCCGAGGGTTTGTAAAGTGAGAGTAATGGCAGAATCAAGGTTGCATAAGGCCCCGTTCCTGAGTACAAAATAGTGACCGGTTTTTCAGGATTTTTGTTGCGTGCAGTTTGTATCGCCTTGTGAATTCCCTTTATAAATTTATGGGTGCGCATTATACTTCAAGGCACATACCGGCCCATTTGGGGCCAATTGCCTCTCCAGTGGATAGGGAAATATTTTGTGAATTTACGGGAGCTTCCATATTGAGGCCCGAATAACTTCCACAAGAATTTTTAAATCTTCAATGGCGCTTTTCAGAATAAGGTAATCCACAGTTTCTGAAAGTAATTTTTGGGCTATTTCAGCTAGCTTTTTTTCGATTTCATCGGCTTGCATACAATGAATATATAGCGAATATACGCTTAAATGGGATGGCTAAATATACGTAGTACTACGTATAAGGTTCTGATCATTATACAGTAACTTGCAGTTCAAATATTTATAACTATCTGTTTTTAAGATTATTTATAAATTTTCAAAAACTAACCAACCGAATTATGAAATACATTACTTCCCACAGACTTTTTATGCGCAAATCTGCTTTTGCCATAACAGGTTTAGCTGTATTGACTCCCACAATTACAAGCGCTTTTTCAACTTCTGAAAGTCCATTTCTTGGCTATAATCCTTATGCCGAGACCAAAAAAGATTTAGGAAAAGGCATGTTCAATTTCAATTCAGTTACCGTAACAGGTACTATTTATGAAAAGGATGCTATAACACCCATAACGAGTGCTATTGTAGAAGTTTGGCATTTATCTCCCAATTCCTCTAAATATCGTCATGGTGCAAAACTGCAAACTGATGAATCTGGTAATTATGAATTCATAACCGACTTTCCAAACAAAGAGGAAAGCAAAATGCCCGTATTTATTTTAAGGTTTCAAATGCTGGAGATTCCAGTTTTACGGAATTGATTTCAATGATTCCGGAGCCCACATTACTGGAGAGCATTGGGAAAAAAACCAGTTATTGGGAGATAATATGTTTCCCAAAAGAGAAGAAATTTTAAATCAAACAAGCATTCACTTTAATATATCAATCTAACCCTTTAACTATAAAATTATGGAACCATTTTTAGGACAAATTCAAGCATTCGGATTCAATTTTGCCCCACGTGGGTGGGCTTTTTGTAATGGTCAACTTTTAGCTATTGCACAAAACACAGCACTTTTTTCCTTGCTGGGCACTCAATATGGTGGTGATGGCAGAACCACATTTGGTCTTCCGGACCTTCGGGGTAGAAGTGGCTTGCATTATGGGCAAGGTCCTGGATTGCCTAACTTCGCAATTGGCCAAAGCGGAGGCTCAGGTACAACAACCTTAACTACTGCAAATTTGCCAGCACATAACCATAATTTTAATCTTGGTGCAAAGGAAGAAGGAAATACAGACAGCCCGAGCGGCAATTATATAGCTGGAGATGGAACAAATGCTTTTGGCACTTCTTCAGATATTCAAATGGCGAATAACGTAACTTCATATACGGGAAGTAATCAACCTTTTAGCATTCAAGATCCTTATTTGGCAATAAACTACTGTATCGCCTTGCAAGGAATTTTTCCTTCAAGAAATTAAGAATTAGACATTTATTTTTATAAAATCTCCCCAGATTGGGCCTAATTAAAATTTTAAAATCATGAAAAAAATTACCCTATTAATGCTATTGCTTTTTGCTACATTTTTAGGCAATAGCCAAACGGCTTTAACAGCTGGAGATATTGCTTTTGTTGGAAGTAATTCAGACGGAGCAACAAACGCAGATGATACCGTAACGTTTGTTCTTCTAAAAGATATAGATGCTGCAACCACCATCATTTTTACCGATATGGGTTGGAATGACGGTGCCGGTTTTTTTGCAACAAATGGTGATGGTGAGTTTACTTGGTCATCGGGTATTGCGAGAACAGCTGGAGAGGTCGTAACCATTAACATGGGACCGCTGGCACCAGCAGCCTATAGTTCCATTGGAGATCAGCTTTTTGCGATTTAGGGATCAACTGCTGCACCAACTTTTATTGCGGGTTTGCAGTACAACGATACTTCTGGTGGTGATGCAAATTGGGACGGATCGGCAACTAGCAATTCCACTTCTGCATTACCTAATGCTTTGGTTACTGGAACTACGGCCGTTCGTTTAATACCGGAACAGGATAACTGGCAGTTTAGCTGTACAATTGCTGGCGGGCCAGTTTCTGGAACAGCTGCACAAATAAGGGCCATCGTTAACAATAGGGCTAATTGGAATGGGAACGACACAAGTGTTTACAACCCACCATTGGAAGCTGGATGTACATTTACTATAAGTGCAGGAGGAGATACCGTTCCACCCGTAATTACTTGCGCGCCAACACCCGCGCCAATTACAGCAGGAATTAATGGAATGGCCGCCATACCAGATTTAGTAAGCGGAACCACAGCAACAGATATTGTTTCATTACCAGCAAACATTACAATTACACAATCGCCAACTGTGGGAACTATGGTTGGTGTTGGAGTTTACAATGTGGTTTTAACGGCAACAGATGAAGCGGGTAACAACGCCTCGTGTACTATACCTGTAACCATAAACGAACCTCCTTCAACAACTTTAAATGCTGGGGATATTGCCTTTGTAGGATTTAATCTTGATGGGAATGACGGTTTTGCATTTATAATTTTAAAAGATATAATTGCTGGAACAAATATAAAATTTACGGATTGCGGGGTTTCAAACCCCAATACAATTAGCTGTGCAGGTTCTGGAGGTGATGGTAGCGCAACTTGGTATGCTCCCTCTGCACTGAGTGCTGGTGATATTGTTACATTACCGGGAAGTTTCATGGCTGCAAGTATATTATCTTCTATTGGGGACCAACTATTTGCTTATCAAGGAACAGTTGCTTCACCTAATTTTATTACTGCAATACACAGTAATGTAGATGCGGGCGTTACAACAGATGCAGATTGGGATGGAGCAAATACATCTAACACAACATCTGCCTTGCCAGATCAATTGGTAAATGGTATAAACGCTATTAGAGTGTATGCAACGGGTCCGCCAGAAACTGAAGTAGATAACTGGCAATTTGATTGTAGTGCCGTGCCCGGTGGATTTCCAATTACAGGAACAGCCATTCAAATTGCAGCAATTATTAACGACATTCAATATTGGACAAATAATGACGCTACGGAATATGTGCCAGCTGCTAAAGCCGGTTGTAACTATAGTGTATTGCCTCCTGATTTAAATCCGCCTATAGCAGTTTGTATGAATGCTACAATTCAATTAGATGCTTCAGGTAATGCAACTCTTGCTGCTGCCGATGTAGATGGTGGATCAAGCGATGATTCAGGATCATTTACTTTAAGTGTCTCTCCAAATACATTTACATGTGCAAATGTGGGGGCTAATACAGTTACACTTATTGTAACAGATCCTTCTGGTAATAGTAGTACATGTTCAGCAACCGTAACTGTTGAAGATAATATAGCTCCCGTTGCCAAGTGTGTGGCCCCATTCTCCCTTCCGTTGGATGCTAACGGATCTGCAATTGTTTTAGCTACATTTATAAATAATGGTTCTACAGATAATTGTGGAATTGCTGGATTATCTAGTTCGCCTGCGATATTCGATTGCTCCAACATAGGGCCAAACACCGTTACATTAACTGTAACCGATGTGAATGGAAACACATCTACCTGCACAACGACAGTAACAGTTGTGGATAATATTCCACCAACTGCTACTTGCCAGAATGCTACAGTGTTTTTGGATGCTGCCGGAAATGCAACTATTACACCAGCAGATGTAAATAATGGCTCTACAGATAATTGTGGAGTTGCATCAGTTTCAGTTTCGCCAAGCAGCTTTACGTGTGCAGATATTGGCGAAATACGGTTACACTTACGGTTACAGATGTAAATGGAAATTCTTCTACCTGTACCGCTACGGTTACCGTTGCAGATAATACCGGCCCTATTTTAACTTGTAATAATCCAACAGTGGCTTTAAACGCAAGTGGGGAATTTTTTATAGATGGTAGTTTTGTACTTAACAATATTAGTCCAATAACTGATAATTGTGCTGTAGATATGACTGTTGTAATATTTGGTGGAGGTTCTCAAACCTTAACCTGTAGCGATTTAGGTACAGTAACCAGATTATTTGGTGCGCAAGATTTAAGCGGAAACCAAACCTTATGTACTGTTACTATTACGGTAACAGATCCTCTTGGAGTTTGTAATCAACCCCCTGTAGCGGTTTGCCAACCTGTAATTGTTAATGCAGACGCAGGATGTCAAGGTAATGCTGTTGCTTCAGATTTTGATGGAGGCTCAAGCGATCCAGATGGCGACCCACTTACTTTTACCGTTAGTCCAGCTGGCCCATATCCTGTTGGGGTTACCAATGTTACACTAACCGTAAGCGACGGAACACTGACGGATACTTGTAATACTACGATTACCGTGGTTGATAGTACACCTCCCATGGCAAATTGTGCTGCTCCATTTACCATCCAGCTGGATGGCAACGGAGATGCAAGTATTACAGTGGCGGATATCGAAAACGGAAGCACGGATGCCTGCGGAATTGCAAGTACTACAATAGATATTACTGACTTTGACTGTGCAGATGTTGGTCCGAATACGGTAACATTAACGGTAATCGATGTTAACGGAAATACCTCAACCTGTACAACCATTGTAACTGTTGAGGACAACGTTCCTCCAGTGGCAAACTGCGCCGCACCGTTCACCATCCAATTGGATGCCAACGGAATGGCCAGCATCACGGTTGCCGATATTGAAAACGGAAGCACCGATGCCTGTGGCATTGCGAGCACCTCAATAGATATTACCGACTTCAGCTGTGCAGATGTTGGTCCGAATACGGTAACATTAACGGTAACCGATATTAACGGAAATACCTCAACCTGTACAACGATCGTAACGGTTGAGGACAACGTTGCTCCCGTTGCCAATTGTGCCGCACCTTTCACTATTCAATTGGATGCCAACGGAAATGTAAGCATTACATTGGCAGATATAGAAAACGGCAGTACCGATAACTGCGGAATTGCGACTACAACTATAGACATTGACACGTTTGATTGTTCCAATGTTGGTTCGTAATACAGTGACCTTAACAGTTACCGACGTTAACGGAAATAGTTCAATCTGTACTACAGTGGTAACGGTTGAGGACAATGTTGCCCCACAGGCCAATTGCGCGGCGCCATTCACTATTCAGCTTGATGCGAACGGAATGGCAAGTATCACTATTGCCGATATAGACAACGGAAGCACCGATGCCTGTGGCATTGCGAGCACTACAATAGACATTACAGATTTTGACTGTAGCAATGTAGGTCCGAACACGGTTATATTGACAGTTACAGATAACAACGGAAATGTTTCTACCTGTACAACCATAGTAACGCTTGAGGACAGCATAGCCCCAAGCATAGCATGCCCCGCAGATGTTACTGTCAACACGGATCCGGGCAACTGCTCCACTATTGTAAACTTCCCGATGCCAATTACATCGGATAACTGTGGTGTGGCAACGGTAGTGCAGACTATGGGAGACCCTAGCGGCAGTCCATTCCCAGTAGGCGTGAACATAATTGAGTTTACCGCAACTGACGTGAACGGCAACACCAATATTTGCAGTTTTACAATCACGGTAATAGACAACGAACTGCCAACCATGGTTTGCCAAAACATTACCATTCAATTGGATGCTTCAGGAAATGCTTCAATTACTGCTGCTGATGTTGACGGAGGCTCTACCGATAACTGCGGAATTGCAACTACTTCAGTAAGCCCAAGTACATTTGATTGTAGCAACATAGGTGATAACCCAGTGGTGCTTACAGTAACAGATGTTAACGGAAACTCAAATACTTGTACAGCAATAGTAACAGTTGAAGATGTTACGCCTCCAGTTGCGGTTTGCCAAAACATAACCGTTGAATTGGATCCGGTAACCGGAACCCTGACCATTACAGGAGCGGACGTTGACGGCGGAAGCACCGATGCCTGCGGAATTGGCACTTATGAGTTGGATATAGATACCTTTGATTGCTCAAACATAGGCGACAATACCGTTGTGCTTATGGTAACAGATGTAAACGGAAATGTTAGTACCTGTACCGCTATTGTAACTGTTGAGGACAATTCCAACCCAGACCTTGTTTGCCAGTACTTTACCCTGGAGCTTGGAGCAGATGGAACGGCCACGCTTGACCCAAGTGATGTGATAGCAAACAATACCGATAATTGCGGAATCTATACGGTAGCTGTTGATATTACCCAGTTCAGTTGTGCAGATATCGGCACGCCGGTAACCGTTCAGGTTTTCAGTCAAGACAATAATGGCAATCTATCTACCTGTACCGCAGTTGTAACAGTAGTAGACAACCTTGCGCCAGTAATTACGTGTCCTGCGGACCAGACTGTAGATCCGGGAGCAGGCAACCTGTTCTATATAGTTCCGGATTATTACGGAACTGGTGATGCCACGGCATTTGACAACTGTACAGATCCTGTTACCATAACCACACAGGATCCAGTTGCTGGCACAGCTTTACCAGATGGAGTTTATACCATCACCCTGACTGCTATTGACGAATACGGTAACGTAGGCACTTGCGAGTTTGAGCTGACTGTGGATACTGTACTTGGTGCTGGGGATAACCTACAGAACCTTGGAAGCATTGCGATGTATCCCGTACCCGCCAAAAATGTGCTGACTATAAGCAACCCCCAGAACGTGGAGCTTGAAAAGTTGGAAATTTATGATCTAAGGGGAAGATTGGTTCATTCGGTTGATCTTCGCGGAACGGGCACATCAAAAACCATAGACGTGCACCAACTTGCCGCCGCTGCTTATTACGTTAAGATAAAGGGCAAGTATGGGGAAACAACAAAACGTTTATTAAAAGAATAATTTTTGTAATTGGTGATTGTTAAAGTGAAAACGTCCGGGAAATTCCCGGACGTTTTTTTTAAATCAGTAGTCAATAAACTGTTATGATTAGCCATAAAAAAACCGTCTTAGATTTTTAAATATCTAGCACGGTTCTTTATAAACTCTTAAAGAAAAGGGTGAATTAAACCCGAACGATTAATTAATCGAAGTCTTCAAAATCAAATTTCTGCCCGCCCACTGATACTTCAACCATCAATCCTTCTTTCGGTAGTGTAAATACTGCTACTCCGTCAGAATAAGTAATGTCTAAAGAAGGCGGGGCTTGGTTTACGGCAATGGCTGAAACGTTTGATCCAAAACTGAAATCGTCATCCATAAATTCTTGAACGGCTTCGTCTGTTTTAAAGAAAATAACTTCACTATAAGCTTTACCGCCTATCTGTGCGCCCACGTCCAATTGTTTTAAGTTTGCCATCCCTACCAAAACTCCACGTTCATAAACGGCTCCATTACCAGAGGCTGCACCAATAATTAACGCACCTTTTCCCACATTTGGAAAAATAGCATAAGCTTTGGCATCGTCAAAATATCCTTGCATTTTGGAGTTGGCCTCAATAAAAGCTGCTTTAGCTTTTTCGGCATCATTAATTACTTTATTGTCTTCTGCATTTTGTGCAAATAATGTGAAGCTCAAAAAGAGCATCATTACCATTAAAAAGTTTTTCGTTTTCATAATATAAAGTTTTTTTTGTTTAAGATTTAAATATACCTTACTTATGCCGCTGTACAGGTTAAAGTATTGTTAGATTATAATTAATAGTTTGCCAAATTTTGAATCGAGGCTATTTTCTTACTTAATATCTTTTTTCACCAAAAGATAAAAATCATTGTCCAATGGCAAATAACCTTGGTCATATAAATAAAAATAAGTAGAACCGGATTTTGTAGTGTAGATTCCGGTGAAATATTCAAAACTGAAACCCATTCGCAACAGTTTATCTTTTGTGGTTTTCGTTTTATCTTCAGTGTTTAATTTTTCGAGAATCCTGTAATTTTTCCGAAGACGGTTGTTGATGTTGCGAACCAGATTTTTGTTGTCTTTATTGAGGGAATTGTTATGCGCATTTCTACAAGCATCGCTGCAGAATTTTTTATCTGCACGCCCCAATATTTTATCTCCGCATTCCGGACAGGTTCGTTCCATAAATTAAAGATAGGTTTTTTGAAAAATAAATCCCAAAAAAATACAAATCACAAATCCCAAAAGGTTTGTGTTTTAGAATTTGTGATTTGTATTTTATTCGATCCCGATAGCTATCGGGATTATTCTTGGGATTTGGAATTTATGCGAATGTGAAATCTATAAATGGCTTCCAATTTGAAGAATATCCCGCCGTTCAAACTTGGGTTTAATTGGGTACGGTCATCGCCAAAACTGAATGCGGAAACTCCCAAATCTATCTCCTCGCCATCGGCATATACTTCATAATTGTTGCTGGAATACCCCAATTTTGCTCGTAACAAAACACTTTCTTCCAAAGCATTGAATTGCAAATAGCTTGCAAATTCCAAGGAACTCAAGTCGGCATATACAGTTGGCGCATTTTCATAGTGAACGTTGTAGCTTCTGCCAATTCCGAAATAATCAACACCCACTGTAGTTATTCCCAATTTGTAACTCACATCGGCTGAAATGGGCAAACTCATATCCATCTCGAAACGTTTGTTTGGGCTTAAATAGTACCAACCCAAAATAGGGGTTGTGAAAAATCCAAAAGCCTCTTGGCTTGCATAAATTCCGAAGCGATATTTTAAGTTTTCATTTTTCATCAATTTCAAAAGTGCAAAGCCGCCAAAATAAAAGTCATCGCTTGAAATGTTTTTATAATCGGAAGCAATTTTTGGCAACAAAACAATAGTCGTGCTCCATTTTTTGGACCACGTGGAAGCCATTCCCAATTTTAGGTTTGTACTGTAAAGGCTAGTGTATTCTGCTTCGGGGAAAATTTGAAGATTATTTCTGTTGAAATCTGCTCCAGTTATTAAAGCGTGATTTTCATTAAGAACAACTGGAAAAGTAAGTCCAGCTTCCAATGATTTTACATAGGTGCTGCTATCAACCCCTTCAAAATCGTTATTAAATGTTTGCCCGTAACCTATTCGCAATAAATCAACATATTCCTGTGAAAAGGATATAAATGGAAATATTAAAAATAGGATTACTAATTTTCTCAAATCAAATTTTTTTTAGCCATTAGCCATTAGCCTAACCTACTTCTTAAAAGTTCCAACACCTTTTTGCAGCCAAGCATAGTATTCTTCAATGTTGGGCGTGTAACCTACAGGTTCGATGAGGCTTTCTTCGTTGTGATCCATCAAAACATAGAATGGTTGTGCGTTTGCTTTGTATTTCAGAATTTGGAATTCGCTCCATTTTTGACCAATATACCGAAGCTTTTTCCCAGATATTTTTGAAATTACTTCTTCGCCTTCCGGAAGCGGACGTTTATCGTCCACATAAAGTGAAATTAATACGATGTCTTCTTTAAGAAGATTCAATATTTTTGGTTCACTCCAAACGCGTTCCTCCATTTTTCGGCAGTTTACGCAGGCGTGGCCTGTAAAGTCAATCAACACCGGTTTTCCTATTTTTTTGGCGTACGCTAAACCAGTTTCATAATCGTGGAATGAAATAATATCATGCGGTCCCAAGTGTGCGCCTTCAGGAAAATCTTCGTGCGATGAAGAATCTTCCGCCACTACGTAATTTTGTGTAGCCCACCCCGTATGGCGATTCACTATAATTCATTGCTGGCGGAAAACCACTAATCAATTTTAAAGGCGCACCCCAAAGTCCAGGGATCATATAAATGGTAAATGCCGAAACCAACAGCCCAAGACTCAATCTTCCTACTGAAATATTTGAAAGGGGTGAATCGTGCGGCAACTTGATTTTTCCGAATAGATAGACTGCCAGAGCTCCAAAAATGGCAATCCAAATAGCCAAAAACACTTCTCTTTCCAACCAATGTAGCTGAAGTACCAAATCTGCATTCGATAAAAACTTGAATGCTAATGCAAGTTCCAAGAAACCCAAAACTACTTTTACGGTATTCAGCCATCCGCCAGATTTCGGCAGTGAATTCATCCAACCGGGAAAGGCAGCAAATAGTGCGAAAGGCAGTGCCAATGCCAATGAAAACCCCAACATTCCCACGAATGGTGCAATTCCTCCTTTTGAAGCTGCTTCAACTAAAAGATATCCAATAATAGGTCCTGTACAAGAGAAAGAAACAATTGCTAAAGCAAGAGCCATAAAAAAGATTCCTATCATTCCGCCTCTGTCTGCTTGTTTATCAGCTTTAGTTGCCCAAGAACTTGGTAAAGTGATTTCGTAGGCTCCTAAAAATGAAAACGCAAAAAACAATATGAGTAAGAAGAAAATAACGTTAAACCAAACGTTGGTCGAGAGAGCGTTAAGTGCATCAGCGCCAAAAAGGGCAGTTACAATTGCTCCCAGAAATACATAAATCACAATTATTGCAATTCCATAAATTACGGCATTTTTTATACCTGCGGCTCGTGATTTACTTTGTTTTGTGAAAAAGCTAACCGTCATCGGAATCATTGGAAAAACACAAGGAGTGAGTAATGCCGTAAATCCAAAAAGAAAGGCGACAATAAAAATTGTCCAAAGTCCCTTTTTGTCCTGTTTTTCTATTTGTTCAACTGCGGAAAGTGATGAGTTTTCGGAAGACGCTTGAACCGTATCTTTTAAAACTTCTGTTGCTACGGTGTCGATAGCAATAATATCTTCGCCTGTTTCAGAATTATTGGTGATTTCAGAGGTGACTGTCTCTTCTGTATTTTCAGGATCGGGAATTTTAAACACCAAATCTACATAAGTGGGGGGCAGGCATTTTTCATCATCGCAAACCATAAACTCCACTTCACCTTTTACAGTAGTGCCTTTATTTCCTGTTAATTTTATTCTTTTTGTGAACGTTGCAGTATTTGAAAAAGAGGTAATTACCATATCAAAAACAGGATCTTTTTCGGTAATACCTTTGCTTTCCTTAATTTTTCCGACGTCTTTATACGCTGAATTTGCTTCAAAAGTAAAAAGTGTTGGCAGTGGCCCGTCGTCCGGAACTACCTGTGAATACATATGCCACCCTTTATCAATAAATGCTTTTGAAACTAAATCGTACTCAGTATCCGATATTTTTTTTATGCTGGTAGACCATTTTACAGGGTCAAGAATTTGTGATTGTATAGAAGCAAGTGATATTGTGGCGAGGAGGAGGTAAAGGAATAATTTTTTCATTAGTATGCTAAATAATTGATATTTAAAGGACCTCAAATTTGAGGTAAAAAATGCAGTATTCAAAATTATAAAGGGTTTTTGGCATAATCTATATTTTTTTAAAGGTATTGAAGTGTAGATGTTTTAAAAATCAATCAATTTATCTTAATTCAAAATAAAAACTCTCAGCATTAATATTAATGATATAATAAAAAAATCAATTTGATGTTACTATTTAAAATGGTGCTATATTCGCCGAAAATTTAAAAAACCTCTAAATTATGAAATTGACAAAACTGATTTTTCTTTTTGCACTTGCAACAGCAGCAATTGGTTGCAACAAAGATGATGATAATCCACAACCATCCTATGAATTAACTAGAGCTAATTTTGTGGATACTTATTCAATAAATTTTTTGGAAGCTAAAACTGTTGAAACTGTAACCTTTAACAATGGTACTACTTCAACATCAACGACCACTATTGTTGGAAGTATTTTTCAAAATGTAAATTTTGTTTTTAATAACGACGCAACTTTTGCGGCAAGCGGTTTATATACAACCGTTGAAACAACTGTAAACCCTGATGGAAGTACGGAAACAGGCGACCCTGTTATTTTTGATGCGGCTGTTGAGATTGGCTCAGGAACTTATGTTCTAAACCCGACGAGTAAAATATTGACCATAACAACGGATGGAGATCAGCAGGTTTTTGAAATTACATTGTATTCAGAAACTGCGATGAGGCTATTTTCTGAAACAGAACTTACCGTTGGAAATAGCTCTATAGTTATCACACAGGAGATGAGATTTTCAAGATAGAAAAACAATAAAAAGTTTTATAAAGCGCCAGTTTTTTTAAACTGGCGCTTTTTCTAATTATACAGAATCCTAAACCAATGTAAGTCTTCTGTGATTTCTTCAAAAAACCTTACTTTTGCACACTTATTTGAAGACAACGATTTTATGAGCAAAAAATTTAAAGAGCACAAAGGGCTGGACCTCCCTAAACTGGCGGAAGAAGTACTGGATTTTTGGAAAGATGAGAAGATTTTTGAACAGAGTATTTCCATTCGCGAGGGCGCCGAACCATTTGTGTTTTTTGAAGGCCCGCCGTCGGCAAACGGACTTCCGGGAATCCACCACGTAATGGCACGCGCCATAAAGGATATTTTTTGCCGCTACAAAACCCAAAAAGGTTTTAAAGTTGACAGAAAGGCCGGCTGGGATACGCACGGTTTGCCAATAGAATTGGGTGTTGAAAAAGAACTTGGAATTACCAAAGAAGATATTGGCAAAAAAATCTCTGTTGAAGATTATAACGCGGCCTGTAAAATAGCAGTAATGCGCTACACGGATGTTTGGAACAAAGTAACGGAAAGCTACGGATATTGGGTAGATATGAGCAATCCGTATGTTACCTACGAGCCAAAATATATGGAGACCGTTTGGTGGCTGCTGAAAGAAATTTACAACAAAAACTTACTTTATAAAGGGTACACAATTCAACCGTATTCCCCGAAAGCGGGAACTGGCTTGAGCTCCCACGAACTTAACCAGCCTGGAACGTATCAAGATATAACTGATACGACTGTAGTTGCACAATTCAAAGCAATGGCTGAAACTTTGCCAGATTTTCTTGGCGAAGAATCAAATAATATCTGGTTCCTTGCTTGGACTACTACGCCTTGGACGCTTCCCAGCAATACTGCGTTGACGGTGGGTGCTAAGATTGATTATGTTTTGGTGAAAACTTTTAACCAATACACTTTCCAACCCATAAATGTGGTTTTGGCGAAGAATTTGGTTGCGAGTCAATTTGCTAAAAATTACGAGGAAAAGCCGAATGAGGAAATTCTGGAATCTTACAAACAGGGCGATAAAACTATTCCGTATTTTATTTCCAAGGAATTTAAGGGTGCAGATTTGTTGGGAATTCGTTACGAGCAATTGCTTGATTATGCACTGCCGTACCACAATCCTGAAGATGCTTTCCGAATAATTGCAGGCGATTTCGTAACTACCGAAGACGGAACCGGAATCGTGCACACTGCGCCAACTTTTGGTGCAGATGATGCAAAAGTTGCTAAAGAAGCCGTGCCGGAAGTACCACCGTTGTTAGTAAAAGATGATAACGGAAACTTAGTTCCGCTTGTGGATTTACAAGGGAAATTTCGCCCAGAAATGAAGGAACTTGCAGGCAAATACGTAAAGAACGAATATTACGAAGATTCCGAAGTTCCAGAAAAATCCGTGGATGTGGAACTCGCCATAAAGTTGAAGACCGAAAACAAAGCCTTCAAAGTTGAAAAGTATCTTCACAGTTACCCAAATTGCTGGCGTACGGACAAACCAATTTTATATTATCCACTGGATTCTTGGTTTATAAAAGTTACCGATTTCCGCGATAGAATGTTCGAATTGAACAAAGAAATAAACTGGAAACCAAAAGCAACCGGAGAAGGTCGTTTTGGAAATTGGCTTGCAAACGCAAACGATTGGAACCTTTCGCGCTCTCGTTATTGGGGAATTCCGTTGCCAATTTGGAGAACGGAGGATGGAAAGGAAGAAATAATAATTGGTTCTGTGGAAGAGTTGAAAGGCGAAATGCAGAAAGCCGTTTCAGCAGGATTGATGCAGAAAGACATTTTTGAAGATTTCAAAATAGGAGATCTTTCCGAAGAAAACTATGCGAAAGTTGATCTTCATAAAAATATTGTTGACGTAATAATCCTCGTTTCCCCAAGCGGAAAGAAAATGAAGCGCGAAGCCGATTTAATTGACGTTTGGTTTGACAGCGGAAGTATGCCGTACGCACAATGGCATTATCCTTTTGAAAACAAGGAAAAAGTTGAAAACACGTGGAGAAAAGCAGATTTTATTGCGGAAGGAGTTGACCAAACCCGGGGTTGGTTTTATACTTTACATGCAATTGCAACTATGATTTTTGACGATGTTGCTTACAAAAACGTAGTTTCAAACGGACTTGTTTTGGACAAAAACGGACAGAAAATGAGCAAGCGTCTCGGCAATGCCGTAGATCCTTTTGAAACTTTGAAAACCTTTGGTCCCGATGCCACGCGTTGGTATATGATAAGCAATGCAAATCCGTGGGATAATTTGAAATTTGACCAAGACGGAATTTCAGAAGTGCGCAATAAATTCTTTGGAACGCTTTACAATACGTATAGTTTCTTCAGTCTTTACGCCAATCTCGATAATTTTGAGTATCTTGAAAACGATCTTCCGCTGGAAAAACGTCCGGAAATTGATCGTTGGATTCTTTCAGAATTGCATACGCTCATCCAAAAAGTGGACGATTATTATGTGGATTATGAGCCAACCAAGGCAACGCGAGCCATTTCAGAATTTGTTCAGGAAAATTTGAGTAATTGGTTTGTTCGTTTAAGCCGAAGAAGATATTGGAAAGGTAGCTATAACGACGATAAACTTTCGGCATACCAAACATTATACACCTGTTTGGAAACAGTTGCAAAATTGGGTGCTCCGGTAGCTCCGTTCTTTATGGAAAGACTTTACAGAGACTTAACACAGGGAACAGCAAAAGATAAAAAAACCTCTGTGCTGAGCGGAGTCGAAGTATCAGTACATTTGACAGATTTTCCAAAAGCGGACAGTTCGTTCATTGATAAAAAACTGGAACACAAAATGCAGAAAGCCCAGACAATTTCGTCATTGGTGCTTTCGTTAAGACAGAGGGAAAAGATAAAAGTGCGTCAGCCACTTCAAAAAATAATGATTCCGGTTTTGGAAGCTTCCGAAAAAGAAGAAATACTTGCTGTTTCCGATTTGATTAAAAGCGAAGTAAACGTAAAGGAAATCGAGCTGATCGACGAAGGTTCGGGAGTGTTGGTAAAACAGATAAAACCCGATTTCAAAGCGCTTGGCCCACGTTTCGGAAAAGATATGAAAGCAGTAGCAGAAACTATTTCAGGCTTTGATCAGAAACAAATTGCAACTCTTGAAAAAGATGGTGAAATAACTGTTTCTATTAATGAAAAAAATACTACTTTGGCACTCGATGATGTAATGATAAGTTCCCAAGATATTGAGGGATGGTTGGTTGCAAACGCGAATGGAGTTACGGTTGCACTGGATGTTACAATAACTCCCGATTTGAAAAATGAAGGAATTGCCAGAGAACTGGTAAACAGAATTCAAAACCTGCGAAAAGACAGCGGTTTTGAAGTAACGGACAGGATTGAGGTAACCTTTCAGGAAAACGAGATAATAAAGGTGGCGGTAATCCACAACCTGCAGTATATAAAAGAAGAGACATTAACAGAGGTTTTGCAATTTCAACCAAAAATTGAAGAAGGAACGGAAATTGCATTTGACGACATTGAAACACGTATAAGCATTAAAAAACATTAGACATGACAGATACAGAAAGAACCAGATATAGCGATGCAGATTTGGAAGAATTTAAAGCACTTATCAACGATAAAATAAGAAAGGCAATTGAACAATTGGAGCTGATCCAAAGTTCATACAAAAACGATAGCAATAACGGTACGGACGATACTTCGCCAACATTCAAAGCTTTTGATGAAGGCAGCGAGGTGATGAGTAAAGAAGCGAATTCGCAGTTGGCAATTCGTCAAGAAAAATTTATCCGCGATCTTAAAAACGCTTTGGTGCGTATTGAAAATAAAACCTACGGTGTTTGCCGAGTTACAGGTAAACTTATCAATAAAGACCGATTGAAACTTGTGCCGCACGCTACTTTGAGCATTGAGGCAAAAAATATGCAGAAATAGGCCCACCCCTACCCCTCCCAAATGGAGGGGAATTTTAAAATATGCCTCTTTTTGAAAAGAGGCTTTTTTTATGGCGAAAAAATTATTTATAGCTTTCCTTTTCGTTTTCTCAATCACTTATTGCAACGCACAAAAAGTGATTGAAAAGGAATTCTCTTCGGAAGAAATAAAAACGTTATCAATTGTAGATGACGCAATTTTTAAAATCGAAATTCAATCCTCTGAGACTTCCATTATCAAAATTTCAGCTAATATTTCCGGAGAACATTCCGAAAGTGTAATTATTGAAGAAAAAAATACAGAAGGAATTCTTTCATTGAAAACCGGTTTCGCACCTTTTTTTTCGTTGGAAAATGATAAACTCGCCGCTCATAAAATAATGGCAATAGAATTGAAAATTGAAGTTCCAAAGACAATTTCAGTTGAAATAAAATCTAAATTGGCTTCCATTTTTGCAAATGGAACTTATAAAAATATTGCTGTTTCCATAGAAAATTCAAATTGTGATTTGCAAAATTTTTCAGGCAACGCACATCTTAAAACTACAAATGGAAATATTACCGTAATTGCCAATAGTACGGTTTCGGGCAAAGCTATTTCAATAAATGGAATTGTTAAAAATGGGCTTCCCAATCACGGAAAATTTCTAGTTGAAGCTGAAAGCATCAATGGCATTATTTTGCTACTGCAAACCAAATAATATTGTTATTTTTGCCATCGCATTCCGAAGAGTAAATTCAAGAATGCTATGAATTTTAAACAAAAAGATTCCCGCCTTCGCGGGAAATGAATATGAGCCTAAAAAAAGCCACAATAATCATCATTCTGATTTTATTGATTGATCAGATTTCAAAGTTTTACATCAAAACACACTTTGTTTTGGGCGAAGAAATTCGCGTATTTGATTGGTTTAGAATTCTTTTTGTGGAAAACGAAGGAATGGCTTGGGGCGCAAAAATTCCTGGGGAGTACGGGAAGCTTATATTGACGCTTTTCAGAATTGTTGCAATAGGCGGTATTGGATATTGGCTTTGGGATTCAGTAAGAAAAAATTCCTCCCGAATTTTGATTTTTTGTATCGCTTTGATTTTTGCCGGAGCTATGGGCAACATAATAGATTCTGTTTTTTACGGAATTATTTTTGACGATAGCCATCACCAAGTAGCCACATTGTTCCCGGAAGCCGGAGGTTATGGAACCATATTTCACGGAAAAGTTGTAGACATGCTATACTTTCCGCTTTATGGAGGCATGATGCCAGAATGGGTTCCTTTTTGGGGTGGAGAGTATTTTACTTTCTTTGACCCCGTTTTTAATATTGCGGATTCTTCTATCAGCGTTGGAGTTATTTTGCTACTTATTTTTAATAAAAGAGCATTTCCAAATAAGGAAAAGAATACTGATATTTCATCTTCAAATTCTGAAGAAAAATTTTAACTGTTATACTAAATTTCTAATTACGGCAAAAAGAATTATTAATACTAAAATGCTAATAAGCCATTTAGTGGAAATAATGATATCTGGTAAAATGATATTAAATGGTTTTAATATTATTTTAAAAAAAATAAAAAGCAACAACGGCGCAATAAAATAAACGAGGAAATTAAGTTGAGCAGCTTTTATAAAATTACCGTTTAATAATTCGTGCATTGCACGTTGAGAACCACAGCCAGGACAATCTAATCCACTAATAGATTTACTTATGCAGCCTACAAAAAATGTTTCTCCATTTGAAGGGTCATAGGCATAGAAATAATAGATTCCTGCCACTAATACACTAAATGCAATTATTGATAGAAGTTTATAAAGCAAAAATGGTCTATTGGTAAATATTATACTGCTCCAATAATTCTTGATATACAGCCATTCCTCCAAAAACGAAGAAATAGATTAAATTCAATGCTACAAGTCCTATGGCTATGTAAGACAATATTTTGGAATTTTTAGCGGAAGAAAGGGCGCCATTATAATCGCCACTTTCAAACTTTGTTTTAACCTGAGTTGAAAATACAATTGCAAAAATTCCTAAAATAAGTCCAATACAACAAGGAGAACACAATCCTATTACAGTAGCAACTATTGCTAAAGTCATATTGTTATTTGGCATTGTATTTTCTGAATAAGTAGTAGTAGTTTCCATAAGGTTAGTTATTATAAAAGTCTGTTTAAATATACTACGATTTTTTAAAATTTAGTATTTTTTTTGGAGTGATGCAAAAAGTAAGGGGAACATCTTTTGCATCAGAAAAAATCTCAGGTTCAGGGTTAAAAAAGGAAAGGCCAACGAAAATGCTGTCTTCACTACATTTCTCTAAAAATCTGTCATAAAAGCCTTTACCGTATCCAATTCTATTGCCTTTTAAATCATAAGCCAACAATGGAACAAATATTACCTCCAAAGTTTCTGGCGAAACCTCAATACCTGAAACGGGTTCTGGAATTCCGTGTTCAGAAATTTTTAGTGCTGTGTTTTCCTGCAATAAAAAGTGCTTCATTTCGCCCGATTTAAAATCAGCTTTTGAAATGAGTATGCTTTTTTCCTTTCCTTGAAGAATGTGTAGTAGATATTCCGTATTAACTTCTTTTTTTTCTGAAATAGTAAGGAAGATGTGATAGTAGGTTTTATTCCAAATAGGAAGTTTTAAAGTCTGGTTTGCAATCTGAAGGCTCATTTCTTCAATTGATTCTTCAGAAAGATTTTCGCGCAGTTTTTTATATTTTATACGAAGCGTTGTTTTGTCAGCCATAATTTTTTAGAAATCACAAATCACAAATCACAAATTCCAAATCTAAATCAGCAATCGTAAATCGTTAATCGTTAATCTAAATTCATTTAATCTTCCGTTTCTTCATTTTCCGTATTTGCTGAGTTTATGGTGGAAATATGAAAAATTGCATCGCCTTGATTTACGATTGGTGATTGGTTTACATTAATAATATAACCTTCATTTGGAGAGGTAACCTTGAAACGCATTTTGCCGTACGGATCAGTAATAGTTGCCAAAAACTCTCCCTTTTCCACGTGTTTGTTACAGTCAACTTTCACATGAAGCAAGCCGCTGCGATAGGCACGAACCCATTTACTTTTTACAATGATAACAGTTTTGGCTTGTGGTTCAGGGGCTGTGTGTCTTTTGCCAAGCATATCGAGATGATTTAAAAATCGAAGTATGCCATCTACCCCTTCTTTCACAATATATTTATTGCTCTCCCGACTTTTCCCCCCTTCAAAAAGGAGAATGGGAATCCCCATTTTGTGGCAAGTATTCCGATAGGATTTATCGATGTTATTTGAATAAACCGTAAATGGCGCATTAAAAACCTTTGCAAGTTCAAGCAATTTTTCATCCCCGGGCTTTATTCGAATTTGTGCAGCATTAAAGCGGCTCGCACCTCCAGTATGGAAATCTAGGCAAAAATCGGCATGGGGCAATACTTTTTTTGTGAAATGAAACGCCACACGGCTAGCCAACGAGCCCGTTTTGGTTCCCGGAAAAACCCGATTCAAATCCCTTCCATCTGGAAAGGAACGGTCTGAATTCAAAAAACCGAAAACATTTAAAATAGGGATACATATAATTGTACCCCGTTTTGGTTTGTTTAATTTTCGGGCAATAAGCTGCCGAACAATTTCTACTCCATTTATTTCATCGCCATGAATGGCAGCCGTAATAAGAACGGTTGGTCCTGGGATTTTGGAACGTTCAATAATGATTGGGATTTCAACTTTGGTAGAGGTATAAAGTTTTGCAATGCTAAAATCAACGGTCCTGCTTTCGCCCAAAGCAATGCGTTCGTTTAAAATTATAATATCACGTTCTTCCTTTTTTGCCATTCCTAAACGTTACGTTCAATATATTTTATAATTGAATTTGCAATGTCCTTGCCTGTAGCCTGTTCAATTCCTTCCAAACCGGGAGAGGAATTTACTTCCAAAATTAGCGGTCCACGAGCAGATTGAAGCATGTCAACCCCAGCAATCCCAAGACCTAAAGCTTTAGCAGCTTTCAGGGCAGCTGTTTCTTCTTCGTCTGTTAGTTTTATTACGGTTGCCGTTCCGCCTCGGTGCAAATTACTGCGGAATTCGCCTTCTTTTCCCTGCCTTTTCATTGCGCCAACAATTTGCCCGTCTACAATAAATGCACGAATATCGGCACCGCCAGCTTCTTTTATAAATTCCTGAACAATGACGCGAGCCTGTAAATTGTTGAAAGCTTCAATAACCGATTCGGCACCTTTGCGGCTATCAACTAAAATAACGCCGATACCCTGTGTTCCTTCAAGCAATTTAATTATTACTGGGGCGCCTCCAGCTTGGTCAACAATTTCCTTTACGTTTTTGGAATAATTGGTAAAAACGGTTTTTGGCAATCCCAATCCAGCGCGGGAAAGGATTTGCATACTTCGCAATTTATCGCGAGAGCGAACCAGAGCCTGCGATTCAGTAGTTGTAAAAACACGCATCATTTCAAACTGTCGCACTACTGCAGTTCCATAAAAAGTTACCGATGCCCCAATACGTGGAATTATTGCATCAGCATAATCTAATTTATGGCCTTTGTAAATAATTACCGGATTTTTCTTTTCGATAACAATGTCGCACTTCGTATGGTTTATAACCTCAACTTCGTGTTTTCTGGCTTTTGCTGCTTCCACAAGGCGTTTGGTGGAGTATAAATTTGCATTTGCCGATAATATCTTTATGTTCATTTTTTGTTTTTTAGTTTGAAGGAAAGGTTGGTTTTATTAATATCTACCACAAATTTATTACTCAGGAAATTTCTTCCTAAAAGTACTGGAAAACGCATCTCTTCCCGATCGCTTAGGGTTAAATATATTTCCTGTGTTTTGCCAAAAAGTAAAATTTCGGTTTTAATTCTATATCTAGCTTCAGATTGCCCGTTGCTGCTTTTCACCACTTTTACATCATATTCGTCAAAAACAATTTCCTTTTCGTGATAATTAGGGTGTTCTTCATCCAGAAAATTGCATTTCAAATAACAATCCTCAACCTTCATGTTTTTACAATGAATAGACGAAGTGTAGGCTCCA
Source organism: uncultured Flavobacteriaceae bacterium (assembly GCA_963716065.1). GTDB lineage: Bacteria > Bacteroidota > Bacteroidia > Flavobacteriales > Flavobacteriaceae > Aequorivita. The sequence continues at coordinate 2,124,179 of OY970287.1, read as the reverse complement.
GTGTCAATTTTCACTTCAATGTCGAAGAGATTTAGCAATGGAAAATCTGCGTGGTCTATTCTGCCGATGTTTCTTTTCAATGTTCTAGGGATTTTGTTATTGCAAGGTATGAAAACGAAAACGAAAACGAAATTGAAATCGAAAATCAAAAAAAATAATTAACAACTGAAAACTGTGACTGCGACTGAAAACTTCTACCTATTCCGCTCAATAAACCCAATCACGCTTTTCGAAACATTTTTCCCCGAAGTATTTTCAATCCCTTCCAATCCGGGCGTACTGTTTATTTCCAAAACCAATGGGCCGTTTTTCGATTGTAGAATATCGACCCCGCAAAACCCGAGACCGATTGCTTTTGCAGCTTGTATCGCAATTTTTTCCTCTGCGGAAGAAAGTGTAATCATTTCCGAAGAACCACCGCGGTGCAGATTGCTTCTGAAATCGCCAACTTTACATTTCCTTCGCATCGCCGCAACCACAACGCCACCAACGACGATTGCACGGATATCGGCGCCATTTGCTTCTTCAATATATTCCTGAAGTATAAATTTTACGCCAGCTGCATTTAAGGTTTCAATAGTTGCCAAGGCATTCTGCGGACTTTCGGAAAGGATTACTCCTTCGCCGTGCGTGCCTTCCAAAAGTTTGATAATTATTGGTTTTTCCCCAAATGTTTTAAGTTGTTCCTCAAATTCAAAAAAGGAAGCATAGAGGGTTCGCGGAACTGGGATTTTATTTTTTGCCAAAATTTGAAAACACATCCATTTATCACGGCTGTTGGTAATTCCTTCGGAAGAAACCACGGTGAACACGCCCATCGCCTCAAAATGACGGACTATGTTTGTACCAAAATAAGTGTTTGAAGCGCCAATGCGAGGAATGATTGCGTCAAGATTATTAACCAATTCATTTTGAAAATACAACAGTGCTTTTCCATTTTCCACGGCAAGATTGCAATAGGAAGGATCGATAACTTCTATTGTGTGGTTGCGTGCCTCTCCAGCATTTACAAGACTTTTGGTGGAATAAAGCGCTTCCCCACGCGATAAAATGGCAATGTTCATAGTTGGTTATTGTGCGTGCAATTTAACCAAAAAGAACATTGTCCATAAAATCATTAGTTAAAAATTAACGGTTACCTTTCCTCTTAGGAAAAACGGCGTTCCAGGCGTAAAATGTATTTCTTCCACAGATTCCGGTTCGTCAAACAATCTGCTTTCGGTTGCAAATTGGGTTTCGTTCCATTCGGTATCGAAAAGATTTTCGACGGCAATTCCAAAAACAAAGTTTCTAAACGTATAATTTATGTTGAAATCTGTCACTAAATAACCCTCCGCAACAATGCTGTTATCTTCGTTTGCAGCTCTATCTTTTAAGTAGCGATATGTAAGTCCGCCAGAAAAATTTGAAATATTTTCAATAGCAATTCCGCCCGTTGAGGTTAAATCTGGGGCAAGCGGAATATAATCCATTTCGCTTGGTTCTTCGGTACTTCGAGCGTATGTATAATTTACATCGCCGTAAAAATACAGCCAATCCAAAGCTTCGTAACGAAGACCGAAATCAACACCCAATCTGCGTGTTTTTCCGCTTGGCTCTACAATTCCAGCGTCGCCAACATACACAAATTCCTGTTCCAAAAACAGCGTCCAAAAAGCTGTGTTGAAAATTAGATTATCCGTCAATTTATAAATTCCGCCCAAGTCTGCGCCGTAAGCTGCGGGCAAGATATCTTCCCCGCTATTTGCAACAAATACGCGCGTATCGTTTGAATGGAAACCAATTCCCGTTTTCAAAAATAATTGAAAATCGCGGTTTGGACTGTAAATAAAGTTCAATTTCGGACTAGCAAAAACCTTTGTTTCGCTACGATTATCATAGGTTGGCGACAATTTATTTTCGTAATCAAATTTGAAATAATCAAGTCGAACGGCAGGATTTATTTTTAAATCGCCCAATCCAAATTCTGTATTCAAAAAAGCGAAACTGTTTATTTGATCCACATTTCCGAAGGCAATTCTATCCAAAATTTCATAGCGGTTTTTGGTGTGCGAAAGTTCTATATCGTCTACATCGTCGTAACGAAAGCCAACTCCGCCGGTATATTTAAAATCAAAAGTTTCACTGTTTATTTTATCTGAAAATTCGGTTTGGAAACCCATAATATTTCGTTTTTCACGTTGCGCAATCTGGTCTCCGTTAACTGGATCTTCCAAGAAAAAAGTGAAGTTTGAAAACAGTTCAAACTCATAATGTGAAAAATAAACATTGTTGGTCAATTTTTTATTTTTTGAAAGCAGTTTCGAATGATTGACCAAAAAATTGGTACGGCTCGTATTTCCACCTTCAGTATCATCAATAGCACCAAACCTTGAAATTAAACCTTCATCTACAGCGCGCTGCGGTATTTGTCCTGATGCATCCCATTTGCTCTGAAAATGTGAAGCAGTAAGTTTCAGTTTTTGATTGTCTGGCAAATTCAGATTGTATTTTGCCATCATATTAAAACGGTTGAAATTCTGTGGCGAATCAAACGAACCGTTAAATAATTAAGCGAAGCGGCAACGTAGGCATTGCTGTTTTGTGTTTCCAAAAGGTTGAAAAGCACCACGGTTCTAAAAGCATCAAACTGCCCATATTCCACAGAAAAGGAACTTTTATCAAGCTTGTCCAAAGTTTTAAAAGCTACGTATCCCGCAGTGGCAAAATCACCGTATTCTGCATTGTACGGATCTTTTCCGAAGGAAATATTCTCGATGGTTTCGGGAATTAGAAAGTGCAAATCGCTATATCCTTGACCATGCGCATTAGAAACCATATTTACAGGCATTCCATCTACGGAAAGATTGATATCGGTTCCGTGGTCAATATCAAAACCGCGCAAAAATATTTGTTCAGCCTTTCCACCACTGGCATGTTGGCCTATGAAAAGTCCTGGAACTTTCCGAAGGATTTCCTGTGAGGATTTTACGGGTGCGGTTTTTAGATCTACAGCCACAATCTGGCTGAGTGTGTTTACTTCGGGGGTGATTGTTACTTGTTCCAAAGAAATCGCAGCTTCATCTAAAGTGATATTTATTGCTTCCAAAAAACTTGCAGCTGTAAACTGAATATTCCAAGGTTGCGAAACCTAAAATGGAGAAACTGATGGTATCGTTTTCCTTCACATTTTCAAGTGAAAATTTTTCCGAGGCATCGGTGTGGGTGTGGTTACCGGAATTACGGTCAAAAATCGCTACGTTTTCCAGCGGATTATTGTTAGGGCCTACAACTTTTCCTTTTAGTGATTGCGATTGCGCAATCCCAAAACAAAGCATTAGCCCCATTAAGAGTACTCTTTTCATGGGTGATTGGTTTAAAAAAATTAATTTTGAATGTTATTAGGCTAACTAAAATTTGATATCTGTCCGTTCGAGCGCAGTCGAGAACTGCCAAGTCTTAACTGTCAAATAGGTCTCGACTGCGCTAGACCTGACATTTGAATTACAATTTGCTTTTTAGAATGCCTAATAAAGAATTATGAAAAGAATGTTTCCGGAGGGGGATTTGGAATGGTTTTTACACTTTTCGGGATATGAAAAGTGTGGTAAAAAATGTGTTTGTATTCGTTTTAAATTTAAAGTCAATTGCTGGATATTCCTATGCAAAATGTTTATCCAACGTATAATTGAAATAAATGCCATTATGTTCGCTACTTTCTTCAGCAGAAAATATTTTGGAGAAAAAGGTAATCATTTTATGTTCGTGCGTATGCTCCAGTCCTGATTCGTGGTCAGCCTCATGATGTCCAAAATTGGTGTGGGTCATCACATGCGAAAAAGTGTGCATTCCCTCCGAAAGCTGTTTCTGCATCGGGTTGAGCAGATAAAAAATCGACAGGGAAAGCACAAAATACTTTTTAAAGGAAATATGTAAATTGCTTTTAGGCATTTTTTTGGGTTGGTTGTAAATAGATACGCAAGATTGGGGAGTTTGGATTTTAGAAATCTTCATTTAACCGTTTCTTAACAATTATTGGGTTAAGAAAAACTGTCTAAAAAACAAAATAGCAAGTATCTTTGAGCCTATGGCCAATGCTTCGGTAACTCTTCAAATTGCAACACTTCCCGATTCGCCCGGCGTTTATCAATACTACGATAAAGATGGGAAATTGCTATATGTGGGCAAGGCTAAAAACCTAAAAAAAAGGGTTGCTTCCTATTTCACAAAAAACTTCGACAACAACCGTACACGGGTTTTGGTGAAGAAAATTGAAACCATAAAACACATCGTTGTAAAAACCGAAACCGATGCGCTTTTACTTGAAAATAATTTGATAAAAAATTATCAGCCACGTTACAACGTGATGCTAAAGGATGATAAAAGCTATCCGTGGATTTGCATAAAAAACGAACGTTTTCCGAGGGTTTTCCCAACGCGGCGAATGATAAAGGACGGTTCGGAATATTTTGGCCGGTACACAAGTATGCGAACCGTGCATACATTGCTCGATTTAATTAAAGGTTTGTACCCGTTGCGCACTTGTAATTATGACCTTTCCGAAGAAAAAATTAGGGCAGAAAAATACAAAGTGTGTCTGGAATTTCATTTGGGAAATTGTGCCGGCCTTTGCGAAGGGCTTTATTCCGAAAAGGAATATCACGAAAATATTGAGGCAATCCGTAATATTGTAAAGGGAAATTTTAAGGATTCGCTGCACAGATTTAAAAGTCAAATGAAAGATTTGGCGGCAAATTTGAAGTTCGAGCAAGCCCAGCGCGTTAAGGAAAAGATTGATATTTTAGAGAGTTATCAAAGCAAAAGCACCGTTGTAAATCCGAAGATCAATAATGTGGATGTATTCTCAATAATTTCAGATGAAAGTTATGCGTATGTGAATTTTCTGCAGCTTTCGCACGGCGCGATTATACGTTCGCATACGTTGGAAATAAAAAAGAAATTGGACGAAACTGATGAGGAATTGCTTCAATTGGCAATCGTTGAAATTCGGCAACGTTTCAATTCCCTTACAAATGAAATTTACGTTCCTTTTGAAGTTGAGGTTGGTGAGCAGATAAAAATACACGTGCCGAAGCTCGGCGACAAAAAAGCGATTTTAGATCTTTCTGAAAGAAACGCGAAATATTTCCGAATGGAGAAATTTAAGCAAGCAAAAATTGTGGATCCGGACCGTCACGAAAAACGCATCATGGCGCAAATGAAAAAAGATTTAAGGTTAAGTGAAGAACCACGACATATTGAGTGTTTTGACAATAGTAATATTCAAGGCACAAATCCCGTTGCCGCTTGCGTAGTTTTCAAAAACGGGAAACCCAACAAAAGGGATTATCGTAAATTCAACATTAAAACCGTGGAAGGTCCCGATGATTTTGCATCGATGGAAGAAGTTGTGTACCGCCGCTACAAAAGATTGGTTGAAGAAGAGCAACCATTGCCGCAACTTATCATCATAGATGGGGGAAAGGGACAGCTTTCATCGGCGTTGAAAAGTTTGGATAAATTGGAATTGCGCGGAAAAATTGCGATTGTAGGAATTGCAAAACGTTTGGAAGAATTGTTTTATCCTAACGATCCCATTCCGCTTTACTTGGATAAAAAGAGTGAAACCTTGAAAATTATCCAGCAACTGCGGAACGAAGCGCACCGTTTTGGCATTACCTTTCACCGAAGCAAACGCAGCAAACAAGCATTAAATACGGAAATGGAAACCATTCCCGAAATCGGTGAAAAAACAGTCGTTGAACTTTTGAAACATTTTAAGAGTACAAAGCGGATTGCTTCCGCAAGTTTTGAGGAGCTTTCAAAAGTAATAGGGGCGAGCAGGGCTAAGAAACTGGTTGAACATTTTAGTAATGAATAATGAATAATGAATAATGAATAATGAATAATGAATAATGAATAATGAAATTTCTAACAATCCAACAATCCAATAATCCTTAAATGAAGAACATTCTCCTCATAGTATTTCTAATAATTTCAACGTTTTCCTTTTCACAGGAGAAAGCGGAAGGAGATGTAAAAGTGGGTCTGGTTTTGAGCGGTGGCGGAGCGAAAGGTTTGGCGCATATTGGTGCCTTAAAAGTTATTGAGGAATCGGGAGTGCGTATTGATTATATTGGCGGTACAAGTATGGGGGCGATTATTGGTGCACTTTATGCTTCCGGTTATTCGGCAAAGGAATTGGACAGTATTTTTAATCAAACCGATTTCAGCACATTAATTCAAGATAATATTCCGCGGAGTGCAAAGACATTTTACGAAAAGGGAGAGTCGGAAAAATATGCTTTGATTCTTCCTTTTGATAAATTTAAAATCGGGCTTCCTTCCAGTCTTTCAAAAGGTCAAAACGTTTATAATTTACTTTCAAAATTAACTAGTCACGTTAGTACAGTTTCAAATTTTGCTGACCTTCCCATCCCATTTTTCTGTGTAGCTACAAATGTTGAATCGGGAGAAGAAGTGATTTTGGATCGTGGTTATTTACCTCTTGCCGTGAGTGCAAGTGGTGCGTTGCCATCGCTGTTCAGTCCGGTTATGGTTAGGGACACTGTGCTTATTGATGGCGGAGTGGTGAATAATTATCCCGTGAGCGAAGTGAGAGCCAAAGGGATGGATATTATTATTGGCGTTGATGTTCAGGACAGTCTTAAAAACAGGGAAAACCTTAAATCTGTTTTGGATGTTTTGGTGCAAATAAACAATTATAGAACTATCAAAGCTATGATAGAGAAAAGGAAACAGACAGATATTTATATTCATCCAAAAATTGAAAATTTTTCGGTGGTTTCCTTTGATGAAGGAAAAAATATTGTGGCATCTGGAGTTACTGCTGCTAAATCTTTCAGGGAAGAACTTATTGAGCTGACATCAAAACAAAAACATGTTGAGAGTGAAAAAATAATTTTTGATACCCGCGATACTGTATTTATAAAAGAAGTAATTATTGAAGGGAACGAAAAGTACTCACGTAGCTATGTGCTTGGGAAATTGAAATTACGAATTCCAGACAAGGTTACATACGAAGATTTTGGTGAAGGGATAAACAATCTTTCTGCTACAAATAATTTTCAGGATATAAACTACCGTTTAATCGAACATGAGGACAAAAAGAATTCGTTACTATTGCAATTACGCGAAAGCGATTCCCGTATGTTTTTGAGAATTGGAGCTCATTATGATGACCTTTATAACGCAGCAGCATTGCTAAATGTTACGCGAAAACGTCTTTTGACAAACAACGATATTGCATCTTTGGATTTGATTATTGGCGATAATCTTCGGTACAATTTCAATTATTATATTGACAAAGGATATTATTGGAGTGTGGGTTTTAATTCCAGTTATGATTATTTTGATAAAAACGTTGGCTTGGATTATATTTCTTTTGATACAAATGCGGAAACAAGTCTTCAGTTGAACAAAATACTTTTGAATTACAGCGATTTCACTAACCAAATTTATGCGGAAACATTATTTCAAAGAATCTTCACTGTCGGGATTGGCGGGGAACACAAATATTTGAGATACCTCTCTGAAACTCTTGGTATTGATGATAATGATTTGCCTCGAACCGTTTTTGAAAGCACCAATTATTACAGCAGTTTTGGTTTTGTAAAGTATGATACTTATGACAATAGTTTCTTTCCGAATGAAGGAGTTTATTTTGCGGGAGATTTTCACTGGTATCTTTTCGCACACGGCAGAAATAATGAGTTTGATCAATTTTCAATTGCCAAAGCTAGAATTGGTTATGCCAAATCATTTCTCAAAAACTTTTCAGCACATATTGTGGCCGAAGGAGGTTTTAAGATTGGAGGCAATGAAACACGTTCGCTCGATTTTTCTTTGGGAGGTTATGGTTTTAAGGAAATCAACAATATTGTTCCATTTTATGGGTATGAAGCTTTGAGTTTACGAGGAGATACTTATTTAAAGTCAACATTCACTTTGGATTTTGAATTTTTTCGAAAAAATCACATAAACGCAGCCATAAATATCGCAAACATTGGGGATGACCTTTTTACTGACGGACAATGGATTGATGGTGTTGATTATAGCGGTATTGCTGTTGGATATGGCTATGAAATATTTTTTGGCCCAATCGAACTGAAATACTCCTTTTCTCCGGAAACCAAAAGCGATGAATGGTTTGTGAATGTGGGATATAGGTTTTAATATTTCGTTATAACGAAACCATTATATTTTTCCGATATTTGTGATATTCAATAGTTGCGATTTATATAGATTAGAAGCGTTCAGAAATCTAAAATCGTTAATCTAAAATCTTAAAATAGCGATGCCATTTTATCACCAATTAGGAAAAATTCCCCCAAAAAGACATACCCAATTCCGAAAACCAGACGGAAGTTTATATTCTGAACAGCTCTTCGGAACCATTGGTTTTGATGGGATGTACAGTAATATATATCACGAAAACAGACCGACACAGGTAAAGGAAATAAAAAAGCAATATAACGTTGCTCCAAAGATTGCTAAATCAAATAATATGCAGTCTTTAAGACTTAAAGGTTTTGAAGTAAAACCTGAGAAAGATTATTTGGAAAGCAGGAAATCAGTGCTAACAAATAGCGATTGTAGTATTATTTTAGCTGCCCCGCAAGAATCACAAAGAGATTATTTTTATAAAAATACCAATGCCGATGAATTGATTTTCATCCATAAAGGAACCGGAAAACTCCGCACTTTTTTAGGGAATCTCGATTTTAAATACGGCGATTATTTGTTGATTCCACGGGGAATAATCTATAAAATAGATTTCGACACCGATGACAACCGTCTTTTTATTGTAGAATCCCGCCGTCCCATTTATACTCCAAAACGATACAGAAATTGGTTTGGCCAATTGTTGGAACATTCGCCCTATTGCGAACGCGACATCCGCAAGCCACAGGAATTGGAAACTTACGATGAAAAAGGTGAGTTTCTGATAAAAGTAAAAAAAGGCGACGATATTTTTGAAATGGTTTATGCCACTCATCCTTTTGATGTGGTGGGATATGACGGTTATAATTTTCCGTATGCCTTTTCAATACACGATTTTGAACCTATTACCGGAAGAATTCATCAACCGCCACCAGTTCACCAAACCTTTGAAACCGATGCTTTTGTAGTTTGCAGTTTTGTGCCGAGACTTTATGATTATCATCCGTTAAGCATTCCTGCACCATACAACCATAGCAATATTGACAGCGATGAGGTTTTGTATTATGTGGATGGAGACTTTATGAGCCGAAACGATGTTGCGGCCGGTCATATTTCATTGCATCCGGCTGGTATTCCGCACGGGCCGCACCCGGGAGCTACTGAAAGGAGCATTGGAAAAACAAAAACCGACGAACTTGCCGTGATGGTTGATACGTTTAAGCCACTGCAAGTTACTGAGGACGGTATGAAAATAGCCGATGGAACATATTACCAAAGTTGGTTGGAATGAACGATTAGCGAATAGGATAATTAGCGAATAAATAATTCATTTATTATGCAATTTACATTTAGTGAAAAGTATAAGGAGAATCTCATATTAAAAGAAACATTTGAATTTTCTGTTGCAATTATTTTATACGCTGAGAAATTGGAAGAAAAGCGAAAATTTGTATTAGCAAATCAAATTTTAAAATCTGCAACTTCAATCGGGGCAAACGCGAAAGAAGCTCAGAATGCTGAGAGCAATGCAGATTTCATACATAAAATGAAAATAGCATTGAAGGAAGCAGACGAAACTGAATACTGGTTATTTTTGTGCCAAGAGATTGAGGGTTATCCTAGCTGTTCTGAAGAATTACTTAAATTAAATGGAATTCTAAAGATTTTAAATAAAATCATTAGTACTAGTAAAAAGAAATAAAAATTCAATTGTCGAATTTAAAAATATATTTTGATTGAATGCTAATTCGCTAATTGACAAATAAACTAATTGAATTATGAGCAAAGAAGTAAAATCAGTCGATTATGGACTGGAAAAAATATTTGAGGAAGCACAGGATTTTCTTCCTTTATTGGGAACTGATTATGTAGAATTCTATGTGGGAAATGCAAAGCAATCTGCCCATTTCTACAAAACTGCATTTGGGTTTCAATCGCATGCGTACAAAGGTTTGGAAACCAGTTCTCGAGATTCTGTAAGTTACGTTTTGAAACAGGACAAAATCCGTTTGGTTTTAACTACGCCTTTAAATAGTAAATCTCCAATTAACGATCACATCGTAAAACATGGCGACGGCGTAAAAGTTATCGCCCTTTGGGTTGATGACGCCACAAGTGCTTTTGAGGAAACAACAAAACGCGGCGCAAAACCATATTTGGAACCAACCACAGAAAAAGACGAACACGGCGAGGTAGTTCGAAGTGGGGTTTATACTTATGGCGAAACTGTGCATATGTTTGTGGAACGTAAAAATTACAAGGGAACATTTCTACCAGGATTTCGTGAGTGGAAAAGTGATTACAACCCAACCCCAACAGGCCTAAAATATATTGACCATATGGTTGGTAATGTTGGTTGGGGGCAAATGGACAAATGGGTAAAATGGTATGAAGATGTTATGGGCTTCGTTAATTTCCTTTCTTTTGACGATAAGCAAATTCACACAGAGTATTCAGCTTTGATGAGTAAAGTGATGAGCAACGGCAACGGCCGCATCAAATTCCCAATAAACGAACCCGCCAAAGGAATAAAGAAATCGCAAATTGAAGAATATCTTGATTTTTATGAAGGTTCCGGAGTTCAGCATTTGGCTGTTGCTACTGATGATATTATTAAAACGGTAAGTCAATTAAAAGCCCGCGGAATTGAATTTTTACCACCGCCGCCGCAAGCTTATTATGATGATATTCCGCGCCGTTTGGGAGATCACATGAAAATGATGAAAGAAGACATCAACGAGTTGAGAAATCTTTCAATAATGATTGATGCCGATGAAGAAGGGTATTTACTTCAAATATTTACAAAGCCTTTGGAAGATAGGCCAACATTGTTTTTTGAAATTATTCAAAGAATGGGCGCAAAAGGTTTTGGTGCTGGAAACTTTAAAGCATTATTCGAATCAATAGAGCGCGAACAAGAGCAAAGAGGAACCTTATAAAATGTAACATTATAATAATCCCATCGTCTTAAAGAGGGTGGGGTTTATTTTTTTGGAATGGTAGTTGTATTTTGGAAACCACAAATCCCTAAGTCTTAATCTATGAAAAAGCTGCTCACGCTTTTATTTATTTTTTCAAATATATTTTTTCTTTCCGCTCAGAAAAGGGCATACGGCAACGGCGAACATTTCAAATTCCGCGTTCATTATGGCTTTGTGACAGCAGGATATGCTACTTTGAATGTAAAAAATTCTTCCATAAATGGGAAAGATGTTTTTCACGTTCGCGGTTATGGAGAGACAGTGGGTTTGTCCAAATGGTTTTTTAAAGTAAAAGACGATTACCAATCCTATATTGATAAAGAGAAGAACATTCCGTATCGTTTTATTAGGAAAATAGACGAGGGTGGTTATACCAAAGATATCCAAATTGAATTCAACAATTCCACAAACAAGGCTACCGTTAATGATAAGAAAAAAGACGAAGTAACAATATTTTCATTTCCGGATGATACGCAAGATATGATTTCGGCATTCTATTATTTGCGAAACAAACTGGACACGGAAAACATTAAGGATGGCGATGTAATTGAAATGAACATGTTTTTCGACCAAGAAAATTACAAATTCAGGATGAAATTCCTTGGAAAAGAAATTTTAGATACTAACTTTGGGCGCGTCCGCACTTTAATTTTTAGGCCTTACGTTCAGTCGGGTCGTGTTTTTAAAGAAAAAGAAAGCCTAACGGTCTGGATAAGTGATGATGATAACAAAATCCCACTGCTAATAAAAGCCGATTTGGCAGTAGGATCATTAAAGGCGACATTAACAGAGTTTAAAGGATTGCAGCATTCCTTTAAAATTATTGCAGATAAATAAATTATAATACCGAAAATTCACAGCATTGAAGAAATTAATTTTAGCAGTATTAACACTAACCTTACTTACCACAGCTTGTGAAAACACAAAAGACGACTCAGCCGAAATTAATAAAGTAGTTGAGGAACCGATTATTGAACAATACGGTTATATATTAAATGACTTTAAGGTAATTCGCGATACAATACGGCCAGGGGATACTTTTGGAGATATTCTTTATGCCAATGGCGTGCCACAGGAAAAAATTATGGAAGTTGCAACTAAGTTTCGTGATAGTTTCGACGTTCGTAAAATTGGAGTTGGAAAACCTTATGTTTTGCTGAACTCAAAGGATTCATTAAACCAAACCCAAGTTTTTATATACGAAGCGAATAATGTTGATTACGCTGTGGTCGATTTCAGAGATTCAATTTCTGTATTGAATTATCAAAAACCTATTCGGTACGAAGAACGTGAAGCTTCAGGTATTATAACAAGTTCGCTTTCTGCCACTATGGAAGAGCAAAATTTAAGCCCTTATATGACGGACCAACTTGCGAATATTTATGCGTGGACCATCAACTTTTTTAAGCTACAACCCGGTGACCGTTTTAAAGTGGTTTATACTGAAAAATTTATCGACGATACAATTCCGGGAGGTCTTCAGGAAATAAAAGCGGCTTATTTTGAGCATCGCGGCAAACCTTTGTATGCTTTCAAATTTACTTCAGATTCCCTTGGAAAAATCTCTGGATATTATGATGAGCAGGCCAATAACTTGAAACGAGCATTTTTAAAAGCTCCGGTACAATTCAGCAGAATATCTTCCCGCTACAATCTAAACCGACGCATAAAGTATTACGGATTTAAACTTCGCCCGCACCGAGGGACTGATTTTGCAGCTGCAATTGGAACGCCAATTTTGGCAACGGCTGATGGAGTTGTAACAAAATCTGAACACAGAGGTGGTAATGGAAATTATGTGAAAATTCAGCATAACGGCACTTACGAAACCCAATATCTTCATATGAAAGCCAGAAATGTAAGGCCGGCCAACACGTAAGCCAAGGTGATGTTATTGGTTGGATTGGCATGACGGGAAATACAAGTGGTCCACACGTTTGTTATCGTTTCTGGAAAAATGGAAAAGAGGTTGATCCTTTTAAAGAAGATACTCCATTTTCGCAACCATTAGCGAAAGAATTACACCAACAATATTTTGCGAATGTGCTTCCTATAAAGGAAAAATTGGACTGCATCGTATTTTAAATTTCACTTAAATTTCACATGTTAATAACCTCATAGTTAACTAATCTTCACATCATCAGGTTGTTATCTTCTATACCTTATCTTTATTGTACATTTAATTTAATAAAGATTTCTTAATCAATTTTATTGGCTATAACCTATTTAAGATTGTATTTTTGCCGAAAATTTAAACCCTTAAACTCAAACTCATGAGAAAACTCTTATTTTTTGTTTTTTTGTTAGGCGGTTTTGCCGCTTTTTCACAAGGAACAGTTACAGGAAAAGCTGTTGATGGCGACTCGGGTCTGCCACTATCCGGAGCAAATATTTTGGAGACCGGAACATCAAACGGAACCATTGCTGATTTTGATGGGAATTTTACTATTAATGTATCAAACAATAATGGTTCTCTCCTCATTTCTTACGTTGGTTTTACTTCACAAAATGTAACATTTACATTGCAAAATGGATCGGCAAACCTCGGCTCGGTAACTCTTGCTCCAGATGCTGATGCTTTGGAGGAAGTTGTTATTACTGCTTCGGGCGTTGTGGATATTGCCAAAGACCGCAAAACTCCAGTGGCGGTTTCTACCATTCGCGCCGAAGAGATTCAGGAAAAATTGGGTTCACAGGAATTCCCTGAAATCTTAAATAATACGCCTTCTATTTATACTACAAAGCAAGGAGGTGGATATGGAGATGCACGAATAAACATTCGAGGTTTTGACACCCAAAATTCTGCTGTCCTAATTAATGGTATTCCAGTTAATGATATGGAAAATGGAATCGTGTATTGGAGTAACTGGGCAGGTCTTTCAGATGTTGCCTCCGCAATTCAGGTTCAGCGAGGCTTGGGTTCTTCAAAACTTACCGTTTCTTCAGTTGGAGGTACTATAAATGTTGTAACACGAAGTGCAGACAGAAAAGAAGGTGGTTTCTTCAGCGGGTCAGTTGGAAATAACGACTACCTAAAAAATGTAGTTTCCTATTCAACTGGACTTTCCGAAAAGGGATGGTCGGGATCTTTCTTAGTAAGTAGAACGGAAGGTGATGGATATGTAGATGGTACTCAATTTGAAGGCTATAACTATTATATCGGTGTTGGTTACAAACCGAATGACAAGCACCAATTTGAATTTACATTAACAGGAGCACCACAACAACACAATCAACGTGGTTTTGCGCCAACACTTAATGATTACATAAAGTATGGTAACGATGGCGAACCTCGTATTAAGTACAACAGTGATTGGGGTTTTCGCAATGGTAAGGAATTTACTTTCGCAGGAAACTTTTACTACAAACCATTAGCATCCTTAAACTGGGATTGGATTATTGGTGAAAAATCAAAACTTAGTACTTCTGCATACGCATCTTTTGGACGTGGTGGATCTGTGGGATCAATTGGAAGAATTAACGGACAGCAATCTTTTTCAGGCGTTTTCAAAAACGCGAACGGCAACATCCGCGTGGATGACATCGTTGCTTGGAACAATGGAGCAAATATTCCTGATTTTGGAGGACCAAGACAAGGATATACAGGTGGAGGCGGTGCCTTCCAAGGAAGCTTCGTAAATGGAAACAGCAGCGGTTCTGCCTTTGTTGATGACAATGGTTTTGTAAGAGGACCTCAAAATGGGATTTCTCAAAGATCTTCCGTTAACTCACACAACTGGTTTGGATTAATTTCAAACTTTGAAACAAAATTGAGTGAATCATTGACGATGGATTTTGGTATTGATTTACGTTCATACACTGGGTATCACTACAGAAGATTGGTAGATCTTTTAGGTGGAGATACATATGTAGATAGTGACAATATAAATAATCCATATAGATTTTTAAACGAAACCTATGGCCCAACAATTGGAAATACTTTTAATGTTTTTAAAAGTATTGATGATGAAGAAAAAATAGATTATTATAACGACGGTAAAGTGAGCTGGCTTGGTGCTTTTGGACAATTGGAATATTCTAGTGGCGCTGTTTCAGCATTTGTGCAAGGTGCACTTTCAAATCAAGGTTTTCAAAGAATTGATTATTTCAACTATTTGGATTCAGACCCAGAACAAGAATCTGATGTTGAAAACATTTTGGGTGGAAATGTAAAAGGTGGTGTTAACTATAATATTGATGAAAAGAATAACTTCTTTGTAAATGCAGGATATTATTCAAAGCAACCTTTATTTGATGCGGTTTTCCCAAGTTTTGTATCCAATGAAGTGAATACAGACCTTAAAAACGAAAAAATTATCGGTACTGAAGTAGGATATGGATTTAGAATAAAAGGTTTCCGCGCAAATGTAAACCTATATCGTACCAGTTGGGATGATAGATTTTCAACTATTTCACAAACTATTGATGTAAACAATACTCCCGATGATACAGGTGACGATGTTCGCGGAACGGCAAACATTCAGGGTATAAAGCAAGTGCATATGGGTGCCGAACTAGACTTTTCTGCACGTTTAAATCCAATGCTTGAAATAATGGGAATGGTTTCCTATGGAGACTGGCGTTATAAAGGCGATGTTTCCGCATCATTTTTTGATGAAAGCAACCAGCCCATTATTGTGAATGGCCAACCAAGTGTGGGCACATTATATTTGGATGATATTAAGGTTGGTGATGCAGCGCAGGTTACTGCAAGTTTGGGAGCGGCCGTTAATATTTTGAAGAATCTTAAATTTGATGCCAACTATCGTTATGCCGATAAGTTATATGCTGCAATCAATGCCGCAGATTTTAGCAATGAAAATAATGACGGTTCTTTGGAATTGCCAAGTTACGGGCTTTTGGATGCGGGTCTTTCCTTCAGCATGCCCTTTATGGATCAATATAAAACGTTAGATTTTAGATTAAACGTAAATAACGTATTGGACGAAACCTACATTTCAGAATCTGAAACTAATATTTTTGCCGAAGCGGGAGATGATACCTATGATGGTATTGCAACCTCAAATCGTGTTTTCTTTGGTTTTGGAACAACTTGGAACGCAAGCATTAGAATGAACTTCTAATACTATTTTTATAAAACCTTCAGAAACCTCTCGCAGAAGAATTTTTGCGAGAGGTTTTTTTATTTAAATAAGTTATCTTTGGGATACTTCAAAAAAGCTGATAATTATGTACACAACTATTCAATTTCTTCATTCCTACTGGGCTTATTTAGTGCTCCTTATTATTGTTTTAGCAACTTTTAATGCCCTTGCCGAATTCTTTTCAAAAAGGGAATACGGCCCGAAAGATTTTAGAATTTCACTTTTTGCGCTTATAGTTACGCATATTCAATTGCTTATTGGTTTAGTGCTTTATTTTGTTTCTCCATTGGGAATGCAAAATATTTCAAATGTGGGGATGGGAGAAGTAATGAAGAATTCAACTTTCAGGCTTTATGCGGTTGAACATCCATTGGTGATGATTTTGACCGTAGTTTTTATAACCATCGGCTATTCAAAACATAAAAAGAATCTGCTTTCAAGTAAAAAATTCAAAACCTTGGCAATCTTTTATTCCATTGCATTGGTTTTAATGCTTAGCCGAATTCCGTGGAGCCAGTGGTTCGATTTTTAGGAATTAATTTCTGGAAATCTTTTCTTTTATAAGATAAATAAATACCGGAAAGTGGTCGCTGTAACCGCCGGTATACCCATTTGCAAAACTGCGGAATGGATATCCCTTATATTGTCCGCTTGGTGTTTCCAAATAACTCTTATTGAAAATTCCAGCTTTGTAAAAACGATAGCTGGAAAAATCCTTTTTTGTAAGTTCGGTTGAAATAATTATTTGATCAAAAAGATTCCAGCCATCGCGGTAAGCGAGCGTGCCCAAACCTTTTTTGAACATTGCTTCCATAGGGTTATAGAGTTCCTTCATTTTCATATCCTCGCGCTCACTTTTTGCGTTTAAAATTTGGTTGATGCTTGTGTTAGTTGGGTCATCATTGAAATCACCCATCGTAATAATTTTTGCATAAGGCTCTTCACTGAATAATGAATCCATTATTTGTTTATTGAGTTGTGCGGCTTTAATGCGCTTGGGTCGGCTAAGTTCCTCGCCACCGCTTCGGGAAGGCCAGTGGTTAACTATAATGTGTATTTTTTCGCCATCCAACATTCCGCTTACCAAAAGCTGATCTCTCGTGAAAACCCTTTTCGTTTTGTTATTATCGTCATATAGAAACAATTCATAAGCTTTGGAATCTGTTGGAATAAATATTCTCTTTTGATAAAGTAAAGCAACGTCAATACCACGGCGGTCCGGGCTATCAAAATGTATTATGCCGTAGTTTTTATCAATTAAAGTTTCTTGGCTCACTAAATCTTCAAGTACACGGAGGTTTTCAATTTCGCTAACCCCAATAATTACGGGTGAAGTACCCGTAATATCGTGACCAATTTCAGAGATAACTTTTGCCATATTTGCAAGTTTCAATTCGTAAATTTCTTGCGTCCAACGATCCGCTCCCTCTGGCGTTCGGTCATCATCAAACGTGATTGGGTCATCTTCATAATCGAAAAGATTTTCGAGATTATAAAAGGCAATCGTGTTTATTTTGTATTCTTTTTCAGTTTGGGAAAATGAAACCGTAACATAGAATAAACAAAGTAGAAAAGGATATTTGATAGGGTTTGTCATTTTAAAAAAAATATTATTAAAATTATAAAAAGTTAACAATTTATACGTTTATATACTATTTAATTTCTTAAATTTATATACTTCCCAAAATAATTCTCCCCAATATTAAAATCACATATAAGGATGAAACGTTTCATTTTTATCGGTTTTGTGGTTTTTTTGGGCGGATTGTCTTCATTAGCCCAGGAGGCCATATTAAAGGGGCGAGTTCTGGAAACGAATTCTTATGAGCCCATTCCCGATGTTGAGATTAATATTCAAGCAAGCATTTTCAAAACAAATTCAAATGCTTTGGGCGAATTTTATTTTTTAGAGGAAAATCTTCCGCAAGGGCAACAAATACTTCTGATTTCAAAACAAGGTTACGTCAGCTTAAAAATCCCAATAGTTATACAAAAGGATTCTCAAATAAATCTGGACCCCGTTTTAATGCAATTCGATTTGCTTGCGGTTGAAGCGCAAATAGGCGTTATAAGTCTTTCAGACAATGAACTTGACGATGACGAAGGAACTTCCTATAATATTTCCGGACTTCTGCAAGCCTCTGATGATGTTTTTCTAAATGCCGCCGCTTACGATTTCAGCGTAACTTATTTCAATCCACGTGGTTTTGACAATTCCAATGGGAAAGTACTTGTCAATGGGATTGAAATGAACAAGCAATTTGACGGGCGTCCACAATGGGCAAATGGGGGCGGGTTGAATGACGCACAGCGCAACCAGCAATTTTCTATGGGTTTGCAGGCGAACGAATATACTTTTGGTGATGTTGCGGGAACTACAAATATAATTATGCGAGCCTCGCAGTATCGCAAAGGCGGAAGAATTTCATACGCAAATTCAAACCGAAGTTATCGCGGTCGGGTAATGGGTTCTTATAATAGTGGGCAGGGCAAAAATGGATGGGCGTATTCAGTTTTGCTTTCGCGGCGCTTTGGTGACGGTGGATTTCAGGAAGGAACCATTTATGATGCAAATTCGTTTTTCGCTTCCGTTGAAAAAAAACTTGGCGAAAACAGCAGTCTAAATATTACAGCTTTTTATACACCAAACATTCGCGGAAAATCGGCGCCACTAACCAATGAGGTTGAAAATTTAAAAGGTATTGATTACAACCCAAATTGGGGCTATCAAAACGGCGACATTCGCAATTCAAAAATGAAAACTGTGAAAGAGCCAGTAATTATGCTAAATCATTTTTGGAATATTTCTGAAAAAACATCTTTGAATACAAACTTGGGCTATCAATTCGGAAAAATAGGAAATACACGGATTGATAATGGTGGAACGCGTTTGATTGAAGTGGACGGACAACAAGCATATATTGGGGGCGCCCGAAATCCATACCCAAATTATTACCAAAAATTGCCGAGTTATTTTCTTCGATTTGAAAATCCTTCTCCTTATGATTACCAGCTCGCTTATTTGGCCGAACAGGAATTTATAAAAGATGGTCAATTGGACTGGAATTCACTTTACGAAGCCAATAGAATTGCAAGGGACAGCGGTGGAAATTCCATTTATGCAATTCAGGAAGATGTTCAGGATGATACTCAAATTTCAGCAAATACAATTTTAAATAGCCGTATTTCTGAAAATGTTACTTTAAATGGAAACCTAAGTTACCGTAATCTAAAAAGCGAAAATTATGCTGAAATGAAGGATCTTTTGGGCGAAACCGGATATTTGGACATCGATTATTTTGCCGAAGGGGAAAGCAACACAATTATTGGCGATTTGGCGCAAAGCGATTTGCAAAACAGAAATAGAATTGTTACAGAGGGCGATCGATACAAATATAATTATGAACTCAACGCCAATGTTATTTCCGCATTTGCGCAGGCCAATTTAAATACAATAAAATGGATTTTTACTTTGGGGCTACGGCTTCGCAAACAATTTATCAGCGCAATGGTCTATTCGAAAACGGAAATTTTCCTGGGGAGGATTCCTTTGGCGAAAGCGAAAAATTAAACTTTACAAATTTCGGTGGAAAAGCGGGCGTATTGTATAAAATTTCAGGAAGACATTTAGTTGATTTGAATGTTGGGTATTTCACAAAAGCTCCCACACTTCGAAATTCATTCAGCAATTCACGGCAAAGCAACGCTACTGTTATTGGACTTGAATCTGAAAAAATTCAAAATGTAGATTTGAGCTATATTTTCCGTTCACCAATTGTAAAAGCGCGTCTTACGGGATTTTATAACACTATAAAAAATCAAACCGATATCAATTTCTTTTTCACCGAATCGGCTCAAGGTTTTGAAGATGGTTTTGCATTTGTGCAGGAAATTATTTCAGGAATCGAAACCCGAAAAATGGGAGCTGAATTGGGTATTGAAGCTCAAATAACTCCGACATTTAAATTAAAAGCAGCCGGTTCTTTTGGGCAAAATGTTTATACAAACAACCCAAACCAATACTTAACGAGCGAAGATTTTGAGATCCTAACATTCGGCGATAAAACCACAAAACTTAAAAATTATCATGTAGCCGGCGGTCCCGAAAGAGCGTGTCAATTGGGAATCGAATACCGCGACCCGGCGTATTGGTGGGTTGGCGTAACGGGCAACTATTTTTCAAATGCATATATTGATGTAAGCACCTTGCGAAGATCGGACGCTTTTACGTTTGATGGTGACGGACAAACGTTCAATGATTACGATCCCGAAATCGCCAAAACCCTTTTAAAACAAGAAGATTTTGGTGGGTATTTGCTAGTAAATATTGTCGGTGGAAAATCTTGGAGAATTAAAAGGTATTATGTCGGGTTCTTTGCCACTGTCAGTAACGTGTTGAATCAAGAATATAAAACTGGAGGGTTTGAAGATTCGCGATTGGCCGATTATAGAAAGGTGCAGGAAGACCAAAATAGGGATGCGCCTATTTTCGGAAACCGATATTTCTTCGGCTTCGGCACAACCTATTATGTAAATTTTTATGTCAGATTTTAAAAAATTCTATTATGAAAAAGAGAAATTTTTACAGACTATTTACGCTACTTATTGCATTAGTAATGATAATTTCCTGCGTAAAAAAAGATGATTTTGAAGTTCCAAACACTGAAATAGTTTCACCAGATATTGATCCAAATAGCGTAATAGAAATTTCAGCACTTCGCGGTTTGTTGTTACAGGAACAAACCAATACGGGCAATCCCGATGCAGTTTTGACATTAGAAGAAACCAATAAATACATTACGGGATATGTAATTTCCAGCGATGAGGGCGGAAACTTTTTTGAAGAATTGCTCATTCAAAATAGCGCAACTAATCCAAATGCTGGTGTAAAAATATTAATTGATGTAAATCCACTTTTCACGGTATTCGAATTTGGACGAAAAGTGTTCGTAAAACTTGATGGCTTAACATTAGGAATTAATAGCGGAGTGTTGACATTGGGAATTCGAAATGGAAACAACATTAATAAAATTGCCGAGTCCGAAATGTTCGATTTTTTGATTCGCGATGTGGATGTCGCAACCATAGAGCCACTGCCAATTAGTATTTTGGATTTTTCGGATGATAAAACAAACCTCTTTATACGTTTGGATGATGTTCAATTTCATCGAAGTGATGCGCTTGGCGATAATCGAAAAACTTTTGCAGCTGAAGCTGGAGACCAATTTGATGCTGAGCGCCAGCTTGAAATTTGCGGCACAGGATATTCAGCAATTTTCAGCACAAGCACTTTCGCCGATTACAAAGCCGTTCTGCTTCCAACGGGCAGGGGTGCTATGGATGCGATTTTAACCTATGATTTTTTTGGCGAAAATTTCAATATCAATGTGAGCGATCCTTCAACAATTTATTTTGATAGTGAAGACCGTTGTGACCCAGCTGAAATTGATTGCGGGCTCGCCGAAAGTACGGGAACAAATATACTTTTCAGAGACTTTTTTGAAACACAATCCCCAGGAAATCCCATAAGTGGTAACGGTTGGACCAATTATATTGAAGCAGGTTCTGAACAATGGGAAGCTTTTACCTCAACCGGCAGCAGCCCATCGCTTGGTATTTCTGCCAGAATGCAAGCTTTCAATTCTGGCGATTCCAGTAATATAGCTTGGTTGATTACGCCTCAGTTCAATTTTGATTTACAGGACGGAGAGACACTTAACTTTAAAACCTCCAATAGTTTTTCCGATGGAAGCACGCTGGAATTAATGTTTTCCAATGATTGGGATGGAAACCCAAAAAATATTACCACGGCAACTTGGTCTTTACTTCCGGCAGCATATATTACAGAAGACGAAGATCCTTTTGGGCCTTGGTTTCCTTCGGGAAATGTTTGGTTGGAATGTATAATTGGAAGCGGTTATATAGCATTAAGATATGTGGGCAGCGGTGAAGAAGGTTTTGATGGAACTTATGAATTCGATGAAATAATAATCAATTCAAATTGATTTATTCTTTTAAAAAAATCTCGGCGAAATGGCATGGGGTTTAGAAAAATGAATGTCGAAAGTAAGAATCACTTCGTGAGATGAAGGGCCGACCGCTTTAAGATCTGAGATAACGTGGTCATATGCATAACCCGCACGAATGTTTGGCGTAATTTGAAAGCCAATTAATCCGCTAAAAGAATCATCCAATCTATAAGAAGCACCGAGTTCAAACCTATCATAAAAAAGCGCATTTAAATTTGCATCATAAGAAACCGGTGCATCAAAAGCCGATTTTACCATAAAGGAAGGTTTCAGTTTAAAGATTTCTGAAATTTGAAAAACATACCCCGCTGTTGCGAAATAATGATTCGTTTCAGAACCATATTTTATTCCATTTTCATCCAAATGCACAGATTTCAGCATATTCGGAACTGACAATCCCAAATAAAATTTTTCACTATAAAGAAATGCACCCGCCCCAATATTGGGATACGTTTTGTTTATGTCTTCTGAAAAAAATGGATCGTTGGGATCTTGTAATTCTAAACTCGAAAGTCCAATATCGTGAAAGGTCGCGCCAGCCTTTAAGCCAAATGCGAGTTTTAAACTTTTTGCCACTTGAATGGTATATGAAAAATCCGCAAACACATTCGTTTCGCTCACAGGACCCAATTCGTCTTTAATGGCTGAAAGTCCGAGGCCTATTTTTTTACTAATTGGAGCATGTGCTGAAAAAGTAAAAGTTACGGGGTTTCCCTCCAATCCTGTCCATTGGTTTCTGTAAAGTGCAGTGATGGAAAGACTTTCTTTCGAACCAGCATAAGCTGGATTCAAAACATTCATATTATACATATATTGGGTGTACTGAGGATCTTGCTGGGCGTAACTTTTTGCGACAAAAGAAACAGCTATTAACAGCGGAAGTATGATTATAAATAGCTTTTTTATCATTACAATACCGAATCTTTTGGGAATATAATTTATTACTTTTTAATCTGAAAAACCTGAAAATGCAATTTTAAAAATCAGTTTTACAGCTTTTTTCATTTGCGAATAATGAAATGATGTTAATTGCTTGTAAAGTACAAAAAACTCTTGCTATGTGTTTTGTACATTTGTACTATAAATTACTTTATGATACAGCAAACGGACATTTCTTACGAAAAAACAGTACTTGTTGGGCTGGTTACACAGCATCAGAACGAAGAAAAATCACAGGAATATCTCGACGAACTTGAATTTCTGGCGTACACAGCTGGCGGGGAAGTGTTGAAACGCTTCGCCCAAAAAATGGAAGTTCCCAACCCAAAAACATTTGTGGGTACGGGTAAGTTGGAAGAAGTGAAAAACTTTGTGGAAGAAAATGGGGTAGGCGTAGTTATTTTTGATGACGAACTTTCACCATCGCAGCAAAAAAATATTCAACGCGAATTGGACTGTAAAGTATTGCACCGAACCAACTTAATTCTCGATATTTTTGCGCAGCGCGCGCAAACAAGTTATGCCCGAACGCAGGTAGAACTTGCGCAATACCAATATTTGTTACCTCGTCTTGCCGGAATGTGGACTCACTTGGAACGCCAACGTGGTGGTATCGGGATGCGCGGTCCTGGGGAAACGGAGATTGAAACGGATAGACGTATCGTTCGTGATCGCATTGCGTTATTGAAAGAAAAACTGAAAAAAATTGACCGCCAAATGGAAGTGCAACGCGGCAATCGTGGCGCATTGGTTCGTGTGGCATTGGTGGGTTATACGAATGTTGGGAAATCTACCTTGATGAACGTTATTAGCAAAAGTGACGTTTTTGCTGAAAACAAATTATTTGCAACACTCGATACAACCGTTCGGAAAGTGGTGATTGGAAATCTTCCTTTTTTGCTAACAGATACGGTTGGATTCATACGGAAACTACCAACCCAACTCGTTGAATCTTTTAAAGGAACATTGGATGAAGTGAGGGAAGCCGATTTGCTGCTTCATGTTGTGGATATTTCCCATGAATCTTTCGAGCATCATATTGATTCAGTAAATAAAATTTTGGAAGAAATTGGTAGCGCCGACAAGCCTACAATTATGGTTTTCAATAAAATTGATGCCTATGAACCAGACAAAATTGATGAAGACGATTTGATGACTGAAAAAACAAAAGCGCATTACACTTTGGATGAATGGAAACAAACGTGGATGGCAAAAGTGAATGGCGATGCGATTTTCATTTCAGCTTTGAATAAGAAAAATTTTAGTGAATTCAGAAAATTGGTTTACGAAAAAGTGAAGGAAATTCACACAACTCGCTTTCCGTATAACAGTTTTCTGTATGATGAATACACCGAAGAAGATCAGGATTAATTTTTTATAACCGAATTTGTATTGAGCTGTTTCTTTAAGCCGGCATACGTTTGTTGTGTGATTGCTTTTCGCTCAAGCAATAGATTTATATAAAATTCTGTATTTGCTCCGTGTTCGGTTTCGGCTATTTTTTGCCCAGCGGAAAAAATCGATTTTCTTTTATTTGGAAATGCTCGAAACATTTTTATATTCGTTTCCATCGCTTCCGAATAATTTCTTTCTTCAAAATAAATATTCATTAAATTGAAGTAAGCCTCAAAATTCTTGTTGTTTAATTCAATGGATTTTTTAAGATTTTCAATGGCTTTGGCTTTGTTTCCATTAGCTTGATAGGAAAGACCGAGATTGAAAAAAGTTTGGGCCGTTGGGTTTTCGTCTTGGCTGGCTTTTAGAAAATGTTCCTGCGATTTTTGGTAATCACCAGTCATATTAAATAAAACGCCTAAATTATTATGAGCTGGCGTATGTTTGGGATAAGTTGACAAAGCTTGGTTGTAGTAGAAAGCACTTCTTTCAATAAGTGAATCCTTTTCTTTTTTATTCAGGTTTTTTACGGTTGCGGTTTCAAATAGATCATTTGCCAAAAGCATATTTAATTTTACTGATTTTGGAGCGATTTCCAAATCTGTTTCCAGGGTTGTAACCAAATCTTTCCAATCTAAGTTTCGGCTAAATACTTTTACAGAGCTCGCCAAAACCAAAACCGATAGTATTCCAAGAAAAGCATAGTTCAACTTCGGAAATTTTTCCGAAGTAGTATTTGTAACATCCACTTTAAAAATCTTTAAAAGTATCCAGCCAATAACAATGCAAAATCCAAGCGAAGGAATGTATGCGAAGCGTTCCGCAATAATCCCCACAGCGGGTTTCACCAAATTTGAGTACATCGAAATGGTTATAAAAAAGAACGCAAGCCCATAAACCAATACCGATTTTGTCTTCAATTTCCAAATTGTAAAAACAGCCAAAGGAACTGTAATGATCACTCCCAACCACACATAAATATTTTCCCAACCCACGATGCTCACGTGATCATACCCATAATAACTTAAAAGCGGATGTGGAACAAAAAGCAATTTTATATAATAAAAAACCGTATAAAACGCCATTGGGATTTTTTCGAAAAAGTTGGCTCCGTTTACGAATAAAGGATTCTCAATAAAAAGAAGGCTTCGGTTGCCTACGGCAACAATTAGCTGTGTGTTTATCAGTTTATAAATAAGAACTGGCAGCAATAAAACACCACTTATTTTTAAAAGTATTTTTTTGTTGGCATTTTCAAAAAAGTAAAGCGTGAGAGGGATAATTGCAAGAAAAGTAAGCGAAGATAATTTTGACAAAAACGATAAAACCATAAATACAAAAACACCCAAAAGCCAAGCGGTTTTTGAGTTTCTGGCATATTTTATGGCGCTTGCCAAAGCCAATAATGCAAATAGAAAACACAATAATTCGTCTCTGGATTTTACATTGTTTACAACTTCGGAATGTATTGGATGCACTACAAAAAGAATAGTAATTATAAGCGGCAGAAACCAATGGCTGTGCTTAAATAGCGAGCGCAAAATTTTATACAAAAGCAAACAAGTTATTATATAAAGCAATAGATTGAAGAAGTGACTTACGGCTGGAGTAGCGCCAAAAATTCCATATTCAATGGCGAAGGAAGCAAGAGTTATTGGCCGATATCCAAAATTTTGATCGCTCGATTCAATGTATCTTGAGCTAAATACTTTTGAAATTCCCGAAAAACCCTGCTCAACCCGTTTGTTATTTACTATAACATATTCGTCATCAAAACTGTAATCGTTGGTAAGTGTATTTCCATAAATGAGCACACAAAGCCCAATAATTGTGTAAATACTTATTCTTAAATGTTTTTGTAACATGAACCTAAAAATCTAAAGCGAGTAAATATACACAGAAATTAAAAACAGAAAGCGAGCGTAATTAAAACGTTAAACATTTATTAAATTCATTGGGTTTCTTATATTTGGAAGCCTTAAAACACTCGGTAAAATTATTCAACTTTGGTCTACGTAAACGCCATATCATATTATCTTCCCGAAAAATTTCTTGATAATGAAACCATTATAAAAGAGTTTTATGAACACGCGGGAGAGATTGATAATAGTGTAACGGCACAATCTCTTTTCGAACAGTGCGGGGTTAAAAAACGCTATGTTTCGCACGTGGATGAAAGCTCCAAAATATTAGGCAACAAAGCTGCGGAAAACCTTTTTTCAGAATGGAAAATAGACAGGTCTTCAATTGAATACCTGATTTTTGTGAGTGATGCTTTGGAATATAAAGGTCCAACCACCGCTTGCGTAATGCAGCACGATTTACAATTGAACCAAACCGTTGCGGCGATTGATGTATTGCACGGATGCACGGGTTGGATTTATGGTTTAAGCTTGGCAAGAGCCGTGATTGAAATGGGATTGGTAAACAATGTTTTGGTGGTTACAGCCGATACGCCAACAAAAGTAATACATCCTTCAGATGTTGATATTCGTGGAATTTTCAGTGATGCTGGCGCAGCAACATTTATCAGTAATTCCAAAATGGATAATGGAATCAATACTTCTATTGGCGATTTTACCTTTGGAACTGACGGAAAAGGAGAAAAAAGCCTTTTTGTTGATCGTTCCGGGACCGAAGATCCTGCTGATGCCAAATGGCTGTCACAATATGAAAATCTCCCTCCTAAACAATTATTGGGCGGGCGACTTCATATGGATAGCGCTAAAATATTTTTGTTTGCTTTTCGCCGAGTTCCGCAATTGGTAAAGGCAATCTTAGCAAAACACGAAATGGAAATTGACGACATAGATTTTTTTGTGTTTCACCAAGCAAACGGAACTATGCTCGAATTTCTTCGGAAACGAATGAAAATACCAAAAGAAAAATTTATAATTTCCATCGAAAATATTGGAAACACAGTTTCCGCAACAATCCCAATTGCAATGAAAGAAATGGTCGATGACGACCTAATAAAACCGGGAAACAAAATTTTGGTTGCTGGTTTTGGAATCGGATTTTCTTGGGGAGCGACCATATTAACCAAATAATTATTTTGAAATGACAAGTATTGAAGAATTTATAAAAACACTGGAAACAGAATTTGACGAATTGGAACCGGGAACCCTAAAACCCGATACGAAATTCACCGATTTAGATGAATGGAGTTCCATGCACTCGCTGATTATTATCGCGTTAATTGATACAGAATATGATGTAACGATTACCGGTGAAGATTTAATGAGCATCAAAAAAGTGGAAGAGCTTTACGATATTGTAAAAGCCAGGCAAACCGCATAAATGGCATTTTTTTCAATAACAGATATAGCCGTAAAAGGAATGGCAGCAGCCGTTCCCGCCAATATGGAATCCAATTGGGATTACGAACTATTGACTGAAAGCGAAAAAAAATTACTTATAAAAACTACAGGAGTAGAAGAACGAAGAATGGCAAAACCAGGAATGGCAACATCCGACCTTTGTTACGAAGCCACAACAAAACTTCTGAAAAAACTGGATTGGAAAAACGACGAAATTGAAATCCTGATTTTCGTTTCCCAGTCCACAGATTATTATTTGCCGGCCACCGCAATTATTTTGCAACACAGACTAGGCTTGCCAAAATCCTGCATGGCTTTTGATATTGGTTTGGGCTGCTCCGGTTACGTTTACGGACTTTCAGTAATTTCATCAATGATGAAAGCTGCTGGTTTGAAAAAAGGATTATTGATGGTTGGCGACGTTTCAACAATTACTTGTTCGCGCGAAGATAAAAGCACCTATCCACTTTTTGGCGATGCTGGAACGGTAACTGCGTTGCAGTTTGAAGAAAATGCAGAAGCAATTACATTCAGTTTAAACAGCGATGGCTCAGGTAAAGATGCGATAATTATTCCCCACGGTGGAATACGGAATTTGGCTTCGCCCAAATCTTTTGACAAAAAAGAAATCGCTCCGGGAATTGTTCGTTCGCAAATGGAATTGGCTTTGAATGGGCTCGATGTTTTCAATTTTTCAATTAAGGAAGTGCCAAATTCCTTAAACGAATTTTTTGCAAAAACAGAAACAAATACAGACGCTTACGATTATTTCGTTATGCATCAAGCCAATAAATTAATGAATGAAACCATTCGAAAAAAAGCAGGTTTCGTTTTGGAAAAAGTGCCGTACTCAATTTCAAAATATGGGAATACCAGCTCGGCATCAATCCCTTTGACGATTGTTAGCGAGCTTTCTGAGGAATTGGAAAATTCAGAAAAGAAGTTGCTTCTCGCAGGTTTTGGGGTAGGTTTGTCTTGGGGAATTGTTTCGCTACCTTTAAAGAATCTTATTTGCGCAAAAATCATTGAATTATGAATCCATTTTCACTTGAAAACAAAACGATTTTAATTACCGGAGCATCATCCGGCATTGGCGCAAAAACAGCTGAGGTTGTTGCAAATCAAGGAGCGACTGTAATTCTTACCGCAAGAAATAAGGAAAGATTAGAAGAGGTTTTAAAAAAACTGCCAAAGGGTAAACACAAAATTATTTTGGCCGATTTAAAAGATGAAATTGAAATTCAAAAATTGGTTTCAGAAACCCCAAATATTGACGGAATCGTTCACAGTAGCGGAATTGTAAAACATTTCCCTGTGAAATTCATCGGAAAGAAACAAATTCAAGAAATGTTTGCTATCAACTACGAAGCTCCCGTGGTTTTAACGAGTTCACTTTTAAAATCGAAAAAGGTAAATAAAGAAGCATCAATTGTTTTTATGTCTTCCGTAGCATGCAATTTCCCCAATAAAGGCGGTGCTTTGTATTCGGGAACAAAGGCAGCAATCAATAGTTACAGCAAAACATTGGCAATTGAAAATGCGCCACAAAAAATAAGAAGCAACGTTATTTTGGCAGCAATGGTAAAAACGCCACTTTTTGAAGAAGCCGAAAAAACAGTAACCAAAGAGTTAATGGACAAGCACGGCGAGCAATATCCACTTGGTTTTGGCGAAACTGAAGATGTTGCAAACGCAATCGCATTTTTGCTTTCCCCAGCCTCAAAATGGATTACTGGAACCGATATTGTAATGGACGGAGGATTAACAGCAGGCGTGTGATGGAATATTCAGTAATCATCCCGGTTTTCAACAGTGAGCAATCGTTGCCAGAATTGACGCAGCGAATAATTTCCACTTTCGAAACTATTACTCCCGTTTTTGAGATCATTTTTGTAGATGATTTTTCACAGGATAATAGTTGGAATGTTTTGCTCAATCTGAAAAATGAAAACCCAAACCAAATAAAACTTTTCCGCCTAGGAAAAAATTTCGGACAGCACAACGCAACAATTTGCGGCTTTCACCAAGCCCAAGGAAAATGGGTTGTAACAATGGACGATGATCTTCAGCAAGCACCCGAGGATCTTCCGGTTTTAATCAATAAAATGCAGGAAAGCGGAGCAAATATCGTCTACGGAATTGCCAATGAAAATCATCCGCTATATCGCAAAATCAGCAGTAATGCCTATAAAAAATCCGCAAAGCATTTACATGGTTCTTTCGGAAATGGCTCGTCGTTT
Organism: uncultured Flavobacteriaceae bacterium; assembly: GCA_963716065.1. Lineage (GTDB taxonomy): Bacteria > Bacteroidota > Bacteroidia > Flavobacteriales > Flavobacteriaceae > Aequorivita. The sequence goes on along the minus strand of OY970287.1, from coordinate 2,094,007 downwards.
CGACTTATTGAAGGTTCATTAATTGAAAAGCTGAAAAGTCACCAGCAACAATTCAATTTTATTGATGAAGTTTTGCACTGGTACACCAATTTTATTGAATGCGTAAAAGTTTCACACGCGCCGAGAAAATATGGCAAATCGGCTTATTCCCCGCAAAAGTTATGGTCGTTGGCGAATAATAATACGCTAAATTATAGCAATTGGCCAGCTGAAATTAATGATGTATGCTGGCGGTATTTTTTCTTTTATTTTCACGCTAACAGGAATTTATTTTATACTGAAAAAAGTAATTTTTGACGTTTCTGTACCAGGTTTTACGGCACTTATCGTTTCCATTTGTTTTTCTGCGAGCTTGATGTTATTATGTTTCGGAATTTTGGGTTATTACCTCAAAAATATTCTAACGCGCTTGAATCAACAACCTGCTTACTTCATAAAAGAGGAAAAACTATGATAATCAGAAAATACGGAATTACCCTCGAAAGATTGACCGAGGCAGATATTGAATTGGTGCGCCAACACCGCAATAGCGAATTGATTAATAAGCGAATGTTTTACCAAAAACAGATCACGGAAGAAGAGCAAAAAAAGTGGTTTTCGAAAATTAATAACGACCTTAATTATTACTTTTTAATTCTTCACAAAGGAAAAAAAATTGGACTTACGCACGGAACTATCAATTCCTATGAAAAGGGAATTTCCCACGGCGGCATTTTTATTTGGGAACCAACAGCAATGCAATCGCATCTTCCAATTGTAGCCTCAGTATGTGCTACTGACCTAATTTTCTTTTTGGTAAAAATGAAAAAAAGTATGGCTGAAGTCCGTGCCGACAACAAAATTGCGTTGGAATACAACCAAAAATTTGGCTACAAAATAGTAAAAGAACTTTCAGATACTGAAAAATTTGTACTGGAACTTACGCCTGAAAATTATTTGGCAACCGCCAAAACAATCCGCGAAATGGTAAAGAAAATGAGTGGTGATTTCACCGAACTATCGTGGGATGATATTGAAATTCCAAAGAAAAAACCTATTGGACTTTATGAAAAGTTGCCGGAATATTTAATGGAGCATCTTTCGTTTGAAGATTAGTTCTTATAGTTGTGGTCCAGCGCTTTGCTTTTAAAATAAAGCACCAATTTTCTGAATGAAAACGGTAAGTTGAAAAACAATGTAATTATTCCCAAAATCACTTTCACTTTTAATTTTGAAATAGGAAATTTCACTTTTGTGAAAAAATCAACTTTCGGTTTTTCGAAATTGTAACCCAACTTTGTGGCAACATCAAAAGTTGCATATTCCAATCTTTCAATTTGCTTTGCTGTGAGTTTGTTTTTCCAGCCTTCAACCATTTTTGCATCAATTGGTTTCATCAAACTTTCATGCTTTTTCGTGATGGCTTCGGTGTAATTTTCGAACCTTTGAACCGTACTTTTTCGATAGTCCATCATTTCTTCTTTGAAATCAATTTCCAAAAACACACACAATGCTTTTATGGTTTCTTCAGGCTTTAAAACCAAATCTTCATATTTCAGTAAGTAATATTTTTCAGGATAAATTGCTTTCAGTTCAGCGAGATTTTTGTTGTAGCGCGACCACAAATATCCAACCGCCAAAGCATCTTTTCTATTAAAAGTATTTAATTGCCCACTTCCCGTTCCACGTGGATCACGAACCATATGAATTAATTTTGCGTCGGGATTCACACGCATCATCCGCTTGCAAAAATTTGAATAAATGGGGTGCTTATCGCCAATCAATTCAATGTTTTTTGTTCTGAAAGATGCTCGGTAACTTTCCCGAATTCGGTTGCACGCTTCGTTAAAATTTGCAACTTTTGGCTGCTGCATAAAACTTTCCTCGACCACATTTCGCGGCACTTTCCACATCAATCTAAAAGGCCTGTCAACATAAACATCATCAATAAATTGGCGAATTATTTTGTCATTCCAATTGATTACATTTTTATATTTCCGTTCCAAATGAAGCACAAAAAAAGTCTCGGGTGGAACCACAATATTTGGGTGCGCGTCCAATATATTGGCGAGTAAAGTTGTGCCAGAGCGGCCAATTGCCATAACGTAAAAATTCTTGCTCATTGTTTTGGTATAAAAGGCATACTGGGTTTGCTTTTCAGTTCGCGAAGCCAAATGGGAAGCCGATAATACAAACGTAATTTTTCTTTTTCGAAAGTTAAATCTGCTGGAATTTTTTCCTCTTTTGAAGAAACATTTGTTGTTGGTTTGTAGCCATATTTTTCAGCAAAACAACCACAATATCTTTCCAAAGTTTCAATTTGTTCTTTTGAAAATGTTTCTTTCCACTTATCCTTAAACGAATTTTTAAGCGGTTTTGAAAGATTTTTATGAACCGTGGCAATTCCAATTTCCCGTACTTTCCTAACTTTTTCATTTGGCGAACGATTTACATATGCTGAAATTGCTTCTGAAATTCTCTCGTGATACGTCAACATATTTGGATGAAATTCAAGATTAAAAAAATTAGTCAAATTTGTTAATTCTGTTTCGGGATTATCCAATAAATCTTCATAGCGAAGTGTAATAAAATTTTCAGGTTGAAGCGATTTTTCTTTTTCAATTTCTTGATTGTTCATCACCCAACTTTGCCCCAATTTTTTGATGCTGATTTTTTTATAAAGACTGAAAATTGAATTCACATTTCCTCGGTAATCACGCACTAAATGGATAAACTTTGCATTGGGATAAATCTCTTTTAACAACGGAATCATTATCGCATAAATAGGGTTTTTATCCACAATAAGTTTTGCAGTTTCCTTGGGATGAAATGATTTTGATGAAACATAAACCTGCTTGCAAACTTCGCCGTACGTTGTATTTTCAGGCAAAGCGCCAATTCGCTTTTGCAAATTTTCCATATCCAACTCCCATAGCAAAACCATTTTCTGTTCCAAAAACAAATCTTTGATAAACTGCTCTTTCAACTTTAAATTCCAATGATTTTTATTTTGATATTTATTTTTTAAATGAAGTACAAATCGAGATTCCAATGGAGCGCAAATATTGGGATGTGAGTCCAACATTGTTTGTAAAAGTGTAGTGCCAGACCTATCTTTTGCGACCAAAAAAGCGATTGGCGCGTGCGTAGGAGCAACTTTTTCCAAGGAATTTATCATTCAGTTTTTGATTGTTTCGGCGAAAATATTTCAAAATTTTCAGTCCCAAATATACAGTTTTCTACGGGGCATCGCTATTGCGGGTTTTATAAATTAGTTTACTTTTGAAACTCAACTTTCGCACCTAAAAGCATCTATGATCCCGTTGCACAAACCTTTTATTTCAGGTAACGAAATTAAATACATTGAAGAAGTCATCAATAGCGGCGAACTTTCCGGCAATGGAAAATATACCGAATTATGCCACGATTTTTTTCAAAAAGAATTTAGGTTTAAGCACGCAAAGCTTACCGATAGTTGCACGGCTGCTTTGGATATGATTTCCATTTTGCTGAATATTTCACCCGGCGATGAGGTTATTGTGCCTTCATTCACATACATTACTTCTGCGAATCCGTTTGTTTTGAAAGGCGCAAGAATTATATATGCAGATTCGTTGGCTGACAATCCAAATATGGACCCCACGCAACTTTCGAAGTTAATTTCCAAAAAGACTAAGGCGATTGTTGCAATGCATTACGGAGGAATTGCCTGCGAAATGGACGAAATTATGGAAATTGCAAATGCCCATAATATTTATGTAATTGAAGATGCGGCGCATAGTTTGGGTGCAACTTACAAAGACAAATACTTGGGAAGTATCGGGCATTTTGGTGCGTTTTCTTTCCACGCTACAAAAAATATAACTTCCTGATGGCGGACTTTTGGTAATAAATGACGAAAAATTTGTGGATCGGGCAGAGATAATTTGGGAAAAAGGAACCAACCGAAAAATGTTCCTCGAAGGCGAAGTGAATAAATATGAATGGTTCGATGTGGGCCTTTCATTTTATCCTTCGGAAATTACTGCGGCTTTTTTGTGGGCGCAACTTCAGAATTTATTGAAGATTAATGAAGATCGCGTAAAGACTTTTAACTACTATTACGAAGCATTAAAAGATGTGCCGCAAATTGAACTACCGAAAGTTGAAGAATATGCAAAACACAATGCGCATCTTTTCTTTTTTAAAACTGAAAACCGCGAAAAGCGTAATCTTTTACTACAGGAATTGAAGAAAAACGGAATTGGCGCAGCGTTTCATTATTTGGCGCTTCATTTAAGTCCGTTTGCGAAAAATGCCGAAACCACAAAACTCGAAAACGCAGAAATGTGGGCGGAGGGCTTGGTACGGATTCCTTTGTATTTCGGACTTTCCGATGCTGAAAAGGAAATGGTTGTAAGCCAAATAAAACGAACCGTACAAACTTGGTAAACTTTGGTATCACTTTCAAAAATCATTAAATCAATCATCCGGCCGCAACGGAAAATGCTGCTTTTTGGTGTTTTTTTGATCATTATGAATAAAATTGCCACTTTGGTTTTACCCGGAATTTTCAAGTTTTTTGTAGACGATGTTGTAATTCAAAAAGATCCCGGAATTTTAAATAAAATACTTTTAATTGCAGCCGTTGCTGTGATTATTCAAGCTATAACTGCTTATTTGCTCACTAAAATTTTAAGCGTTCAAGCCTATAAAGTGATTTCGGAATTGCGCGTTCGGGTTCAAAAAAAAGTTTTCCAATTTCCAATCGGTTATTTTGAAAAACGGAAATCGGGAGAAATCGCAAAACGCGTGATGGACGATGTTGACGGCTTAAGCGTAATCGTCGGTAACGGAATGGTTTTGTTGATTGGCGGGATTTTTACGTTTCTTTTCGCTTTGGCAATTCTTCTTTATATAAATGTAAAACTCACTATTTATGTGCTTATTCCGCTCTTCATTTTGGGTTTTGTAACCTTAAAAGCCTACAAATACATTCGCCCAATTTTCAGGGAAAGACGAAAAATTGAAGCCGAAGTCCACGGACGTTTAAACGAATCCTTAAGCGGAATCCACATTATAAAAGCCTATAATGCCGAAAAATATGAGCTCGATATTTTCCGAATCGGGGTTGATAAAATTTATAAATATTACAATAAATCTTTGACCGCAAAAGCGCTTGTTTTAAGTGGCGCGACCTTGGTTTTTGGAATTTCTGCGCTCACCGTTTTGTGGATTGGAAACACAATGATTGTTAGTGGCGAATTGACAATTGGCGAATTTTTGAGTTTTGCGCTCTATCTCGCATTTATGATTGCGCCAATAATCCAAATTGGAAATGTGGGAAGTTTGCTCACAGAAGCATTTGCGGGACTTGACAGAACCCAGGAAATTCTTGAAACCGAAACTGAAATTGATAGCGAGCGGAATCACGAATTAAAAAATATTGTTGGAAACATAAAGTTTGATAATGTTTCGTTCACATATCCCGAAGGCAGTGAAGTGCTTTCAAACATAACTTTTGAAGTAATTTCTGGAAGCGTAACTGCTTTGGTTGGAAGTTCCGGAGCTGGGAAAAGCACCGTTGCATCTTTAATTTCAACATTAATTTCACCCAAAGAAGGTTTGATAACAATTGATGGAATTGATTTGACCAAAATCACTTTGGAAAGCTACCGAAGCCAATTGGGAATGGTTTTGCAGGACGATTTTCTTTTTGAGGGAACTATTCGTGAAAACATCCTTTTTTCAAAACCAAATGCTTCAAATGAAGCGTTGGAAAATGCAATAAAATCGGCTTATGTTGATGAGTTTACCGATAGATTTGAAAAAGGTTTGGAAACAATAATTGGCGAACGCGGCGTAAAACTTTCCGGCGGACAAAAGCAGCGAATCTCAATAGCACGGGCACTTTTGGCGAATCCAAAAATATTGATTTTGGACGAAGCTACTTCAAACCTTGATGTAAAAAGTGAGTTGATGATTCAAAAATCATTGGCAACATTAATTTCCGGAAGAACCACTTTTATAATTGCGCACAGATTAAGCACCATTCAAAAGGCAGATCAAATTTTGGTGATGGAAAATGGCGAAATTATTGAACGCGGTACACATCAAGAGCTTATTTCAGCAAAAGGCAGCTACCATAATTTAGTTACACTTCAGTCCAGAATTTAAATATTTAGAGATCAGTAGTTAGCTACATATAATTTGTTTGTGATACACTTTATCCTTGTTGACCATCTTGGTTATTAGGTTGTTGAATATTGTAGCCTTGCTCTGGGAACGGTTTATTCTATAACAAAATTCATTGAAATACCTATTGATATTGAAATCGCTCACCTAAGAATATGTTGTTCTTATCCAAGACTTCACTTGATGTATCATTGTGTGCAATGCCTTAAAGCTCATCCCTGAGTTGCTTTCGATTTGAGTAATGTTGTAAGCCTTCGATATTGGCCGATATCCCTTCCATTTGTCAGTAGTAACTTTTGCACCACGACTGACGTGATTTAAAAATATGTATTGCAGCGACCTAGCTGAAAAATTCTTCGATTCGCATTGCGCACATTAGTTTTACTTTTCCCTCATTGGTTAATTCTACTGCGGTCACAGCCTTCTTTTTCTTTGCATTGTAGCTCCTTCCAACCTTGTCCTTTTCTTTCCTCCAAGCACGAATTCATCAACGTGGACATTCCCGTCCATCGGGTAATTCTGCCGGACTCCATTGCCTCACGTACTTTGTGCATCCATAACCGAGCTGTTTTTTCTGTGACACCATAACGAACGCCCATATAGCTTGCGGACAAACTTTTGGTACTGGTTCCCATCTCAAAAGTGATAAAAAAGGCTTTTCGAACACCAAATTTCACTTTATGAAAAATCGTATTTGCCGTGACGGATTCTTGGTGCGGGCATATATTACAGGTGCGGGATAGGTCTTTCCTTATCTGCGATTTTTTGTGGCCACATTTTACACACTCAAAATCGTCTTTCCACTTGATTTGAGATAAATATTTTTTACAATCTTCATCTGTTTTGAACCGATCAGAGAACTCTAGGAGGTTTTGACCCTTGAAAATATCCATATATTTCTTATTTTTATTGACTTTAAAGATATGAATTTAAATACTGACCTCTATAAAAGCATATTGGAATGGGAAAAACTGCCTAAAGCGAGCCATCAAATTATTCCTAAGCCTTGGACATTTATAGAGGGAAGCGAAAAAAATCCATTGGAACTTCAAGCTGGAAAAGGGTGGACGGCAAACAAATGGGTGGAATTTAAAATCCCTGTAAAAGATGCAAAAGCGAAATTTGGAATTAGAGTAGATGCCTGTGAATTTGACACATCTTTTAACCCAATTTTTTTGACTACCTCAACCACCAAGGATTATTATGAAGATAACCTTTGGGATGCAAACGTAGCTGACATTAAAAAGAAAAAACCTGTTGATATTGTAATTAGGGAAGAGGCTGCGCGGTTGACCTTTAAATTTACTATCTCACCTAAAAATTAAAAAGGTTTTCTAAGTTTCCAAATTGGATAATAAGATTAAATGAAATAAAAAAACCTGTCAGAATTTTAAATCATGACAGGTTTTTTATTTGAAAGTTTTATGTCTAAAATCCGTAAGTAACACCTACTCCCAAAGCCTCACGAATTTGGAAACCTTGCACGGCGTTATCATCATATATTGCTTGAAAAGTGAAATTTGAGGAAATGTATTTGTTCACTTTCATTACAAGATTAAAGGTGTAATCAACATCAACATTTTTTGGGTCTTCAAGATAATTTGAATAAAGATTCAAAATATTTTCTGCGGAAATGTTTGGCATTATATCAAATTTTGCATAACCTGACAGTGAAGCACCAAATTCAAAACGGCTGGTTTCATTTGCGTCTACACCGAAGTATTTGTTTGCATTATAGGCATCTAACGCACCCGGAACGTTTTCGTTTACAGTTGTGAAATCCTTGTCCACCAATATAAATTTTGCAGTTGCAGGAGAAATGTTTACGTAAAGATTATCACTTTTTTTCCACAGCACACCAGGCCCAAACTGAACATATGCTGGCGAGAGGAAATGAGTAGTTTCTGTGCGATACCCAGTATCTTCCGGTTCAAGATCTTCGTTAAATTCATAGCCAGGAGCAAACTGTGTTTTGAAATTAAGGAATAGCGAATAGTACCAATTGCTTTCTTTTATCTGTCTTCCTAAAATGGAGTTCAATTCCAAACGGTCATTGGTTTTGCGGGAATATTTGTCATCTCTATTTTTGGTGATACCATATTCTCCAATTAAACGATTGTTCCAAGAAAGTTTGTCGTGCTTATAATTAAAATCATAAGAAAGGGAAAGATTTCCTGAATAATTGGAAGTTCCGCCGCCCGTCCACTCTGCGTTGAATGCCGCTTGGTTGAACAACAGTGAAATGTTTCCGGCACGTGTCCAGCCATTTGGGATGGTATCTTTTGGGTTTTCTTCTTGTGAAAAGATTGTCAGGGGAGCAATAAAAAATACTGCCAGGAGTAAAAGTTTTTTCATTTTATAAATAATTTAATTTGCTGCAAAAGTAACAACTCTTTTAAATAGATAGATTAAAGGCCAGCTAAATTGGGGTTTTTTTAAGATTGAACTATTTTGGCAAACTTATCTTTTAAAAAGTGGCACTGAAGAACAAGCTTCACCATACATAATGCTTTTTGCAACTGGCTGAAGTTTTTGAGCCAAAAGCACATAAGCATTCTGCGGAATAGGTTTATGGGCGCAACCTTTAATAATTATAGGTTTGTCTATATATTCTGAAACATCCAAGTTTTGAAATAATTCAGTAAAAAGAATACTTTCCAATTCTTCCAAATTACCAACAGTCACCTTTTTGGAAAATGGTGCCAAATGAAGCGATAAAAGTAAATATGCCCAACCGGGAACGATGGCATCGGTACTGCAATAAAGCGCAACATATTTATCTTGATATTGGCTCCAGTCGTGTTCTTTCGCTTTTTCCCGAAATTCAATTTCGCGAAGCACGATGCCTTCCATTAACCAACCTGAAATATCAAAAGAAACCCTTTCACCTTTTGGGTAAATTTCCTCAAGATCGAAGGTTAAAAGCTTGCTGTTCGCTACGCGATTTATTATTTCTTCAGACAATTTAAAAGTTAAAAGTTTAGAGTTTATGAGTTTATAAGTTTATTCTTTTGCTTACAGCCTACAGCCTACAGCATTTTTAAAGCATTCCAAGTTCCAGTTTTGCCTCTTCACTCATCAATTCCTGAGTCCACGGCGGGTCGAAGGTTATTTCAACTTCGGCGTCTTTTATCATTTTCATCGACTTGACTTTATCTTCCACTTCCAATGGCAAGCTTTCTGCTACTGGGCAGTTTGGAGTGGTGAGCGTCATCAATATTTTCACTTCCATATCCTCATTTACAAAAACATCGTAAATAAGTCCGAGTTCATAAATATCAACCGGAATTTCTGGATCGTAAATGGTTTTAAGCACCTTTACTATTTTTTCACCCAATTCTGCCATGTTTATTTCTGGTTCCATTTCCTTAATTTTTTAATTGTGTTTGGTACGCCAAGGCATACATTTTCATTTGCTTTATCATTGAAACCAGGCCATTCGCGCGAGTGGGAGAGAGGTGTTCTTTTAAACCAATTTCATCAATGAAATTTGTATTGGCATCTAGTATTTCCTGTGGTTTTTGGTTTGAAAAAACCCTCACTAAAATTGCAACAATACCTTTTGTAATGATAGCATCGCTATCTGCAGTAAAGATGATTTTTTCATTCTTCAATTCTGAATTGAGCCAAACTTTACTTTGACAACCCTTTATAAGCTTGTCATCTGTTTTCAGATTTTCATCAATCATTGGAAGCGATTTTCCCAAATCTATCATATATTCATACCGCTGCATCCAATCGTCAAACATGGAAAACTCATCAATCAATTCATTTTGAATTTCTTCAATCGCCATAGTTTTGTTTTAATTATTTCCGTTCTTCGTTGCGCTAAGCAAAGCACTTCTATCAGTTTTTGAATACAATGTTAGCACGCCATTTTCCAAACTATAAGAACCTGTATTGTTTAATGCGTCCAAAAATTCCTGCTCGGTTTTCATTAGGTTTGTATCAGTACACTCTTTTTCGCTAACGGCAAGTTCATTGAAACTTATTGCATAAAGGTCTATTGTATAATTTCCAAATAATGAATTACAGCCCGTTGTTCCGCGCAAGGAATTATCTAATGCTGAAAGTGTAAATGTTGGGTTAGTAGCATTTATCATTTTACTTCCATTCAAAACTGAAACGGTATAACTGCCCGTTAGTTGTACGCTTCCAGCAACGTCAATTACTCTTTTCGTTTCATCACAGCTTGTAAAAAGTACTGTAAAAATCAATAGGGATAATGTGGCAAGTGTTTTCATAATGTATTTATTTTAAAGTTGAAGAACCAAAGTTCAAGTTTTAACTCTAAGTGTTTGTTCAACTTAACATCATTTTAGCTTTTTTCACCGCTGCTACAAGGGCATCTACTTCTTCCAAAGTATTGTAAAATGCAAAGGAAGCGCGCACCGTTCCAGGAATTTTGTAAAAATCCATAATTGGTTGTGCGCAGTGGTGGCCAGTACGTACAGCAATTCCAAGTTTATCGACGATGGTGCCAATATCATACGGATGGATCCCATCAATATTGAAAGAAACTACCGAAGTTTTATTTGGGCCAGTTCCGTAAATTTTTAAACCTTCAATTCCCAAAAGCTTTTCGGAAGCATATTTTAAAAGCTCGTTTTCGTGTTTTTCAATTGCTTCAAAACCGATCGCATTTAGATAGTCAATCGCTGCTCCAAAAGCAATTCCGCCGCAAATGTTGGGCGTTCCCGCTTCAAATTTATGCGGAAGGCCAGCATAGGTAGTTTTTTCAAAAGTAACTTCTGCAATCATTTCACCACCGCCTTGGTATGGCACGAGTTTGTTGCCCCATTCTTCTTTCATATAAAGAATGCCAACACCCGTTGGGCCACACATTTTGTGGGCTGAGGTAACGTAGAAATCCACATCCAGTTTTTGAAGATCGGGTTTTATGTGTGAACACGATTGTGCGCCATCAATTAAAACTGCGGCTCCCACTTCGTGCGCTTTTTCAATAATTTTTTCGATTGGGTTTATGGTTCCCAGTGCGTTTGAAATATGGTTTACAAAAACCAATTTCGTTTTTTCGGAAAGCAGCTTTTCGTATTCTGAAAAAATCAAAATACCGTCTTCATTCATCGGAATCACTTTCAGAATTGCACCTGTTTTTTCACAAAGCATTTGCCAGGGCACAATGTTGCTGTGATGCTCCAGTGCAGAAACAATAATTTCATCGCCTTCTTTCAGAATTTCCGAAAAGCCGTTTGCAACCAAATTTATTCCGTGCGTAGTTCCGGAAGTGAAAATGATTTCAAAAGCTTCCTTCGCATTAAAATGAGTTTGGATTTTTTTTCGCGAAGCCTCATAAGCGTTGGTCGCTTCTTGCGAAAGTGTGTGCACACCACGGTGGATATTTGCGTTGTAATTGCTGTAATAATCTACAATGCAATCAATAACCTGTTGCGGTTTTTGTGAAGTTGCGGCATTATCCAAATACACGAGCGGATAGCCATTAACCTTTCGGGAAAGGATTGGGAAATCGTTGCGTATTTTTTGAACATCAAATGACATAGCGGTAATTTTAAAGCTCAAATCCCAAACTAACCCCAATTTTATTGGCGATAAGTTTGTTGATTCTCACTTTCAATTCAGGAATTTTCACACTTTCCAAGACTGTATTTGCAAAAGCGTACATCAGCAAAGCACGAGCTTCTTTCAAACCAATTCCGCGACTGCGAAGGTAGAAAAGAGCATCTTCATCAAACTGACCGATGGTGCATCCGTGGGAGCATTTCACATCGTCAGCAAAAATTTCCAGTTGCGGTTTTGCATTGATAGTGGCTTTGTCATCAATCAGAATGTTATTGTTTTGCTGAAAAGCATCCGTTTTCTGCGCATCTTTTTCAACAATAATTTTTCCGTTGAAAACCCCTGTGGAAGATTCCGCGAAAAGACCTTTATAATCTTGATGGCTTTCGCAGTTTGGTGCAATGTGGTGTACCAAAGTGTTGTGGTCCACGTGCTGATTTCCTTCAAGAATGGTAATTCCTTTTAATGTGGAATCGCAATGTTCACCATTTTGGTAATAGTTGAGATTGTTGCGAACCAAATTCCCGCCAAATGAGAAAGTATGCACTCGGCAAACAGTGTCACGTTGTTGTGAAATAAAGGTATTGTCAATCAACGAAGCGGTTTCAACATCGTTTTGAATTTTGTAGTAATCTACATAAGCGCGTTTTTCAGCAAAAATTTCAGTTACTGAATTGGTTAAAACCTCATTGCTGGAAAGACTTTGGTGACGCTCAATAATTTGAACGTGAGCATTCTCGCCAACAACAATTAAATTTCTGGGTTGCAAAAACATTGCAGCTTCATTACCTGTTGAAAAATTGATGATTTCAATAGGCTTTTCAACTTCTTTGTGCGCAGGAATGTGAATATATGCGCCTTCTTTTGTAAAAGCTGTGTTGAGAGAAGTCAGGCTATCGCTTTTTGCTATTTTGTTGAAATAAGTTTCAATAATAGGTTTGTATTTGCTTTTGTTTAAAGCCGAAGACATTAAGCAAACATCCAAAGAATCGTGTGTAGTTTCTGAAAGAAAAGAATTATAAACCCCGTCAACAAACACAATTTTATAAGTGTCTATTTCGTGGAGGAAATACTTGCGTACATTTTGCAATTCTACATTACGCTCTTTGTTTGAATAAATGCTATAGTCATTTTTTAACAATGAATTCAGCGATGTATATTTCCAAGCTTCTTCTTTTTTGCTCGGAAACCCATTATTTTCAAAGATTTTTATGGCTTCGTTTCGCATATCGTGTAATGGCAAATCAAATTCCAAATGGTCTTCAAGTGCAATATATGATGATAGTAATTTATCTTTAAAACTCATTTTTTTCAGTTATGAGTTATGGGTTATGGGTTATGAAAAACACAAGCCATAAACTATAACTATTCTTAAACTAATTCTTCCTTAATCCAATCGTAGCCTCTTTCCTCAAGTTCGTAGGCAAGCTCTTTGTTTCCGGATTTCACTATTTTTCCGTTCATTAAAACGTGAACAAAATCTGGAACAATATAATCCAAAAGACGCTGATAATGCGTAATTACAACCACTGCATTGTCTTTACTTTTCAGTTTATTTACCCCATTGGCTACAATTTTAAGTGCGTCAATGTCCAATCCAGAATCGGTTTCGTCAAGAATGGCAAGTTTTGGTTCCATCATTGCCATTTGGAAAATTTCGTTACGTTTCTTTTCGCCACCTGAAAAACCTTCGTTTAACGAACGGGAAAGAAACTTGCGGTCAATTTCCAACATTTCTGCTTTTTCTTTAATCATTTTCAACATTTCGGCAGCCGGCATGTCTTCTTGTCCTTTTGCTTTCCGTGTTTCATTAATTGCAGTTTTTATAAAATTCGTTACCGAAACCCCTGGAATTTCCACGGGGTATTGAAACGAAAGGAAAATACCTTTATGCGCTCTTTCCTCAGGATCCATTTCAGAAATGTCTTGGTTATCAAAAGTGATGTATCCTCGGCTTACTTCATATTCCTCTTTGCCGGCAACTACAGATGCCAATGTGCTTTTTCCGGAACCATTAGGGCCCATTATTGCGTGAACTTCGCCAGCTTTCACTTCAAGATTAATTCCTTGCAGAATATCTTTTCCTTCAAACCCAGCGTGTAAATCTTTTATCTTTAACATTTTAATTTTTCTTTTCTTTTTGATCAAATTTAATATCCACTTCTGAAGGTTTTTCGCTCACCCTCATAATTTCATTAATCGTAATTACTTCTTCCCATTCGCTATCGCTATCCGTGTTTTTTGAAACAACACCTCTAACAATAACATTTACCATATCAAAATCATTCTTCTTAACCGCAGCAACTTGTTTTGAAAGCTGTTCGGACATTTCATTGCGCTTAACGCCGTAAATAAAATTTGTTCCCATCAATACAAGCGCTCCATTTGAGTCAATGTAATCTCCAGTATAGGCTTTTAAAGTTTCCGCATTTTCAACAGTCACTTCTTCTATCTTTTTATTTTCTTCTGAATTTTTACAAGAAAAGACGGCTGCAGACAGCAATAGCAACAAAATGGTTTTTTTCATAATTGAAAGTTGATTTTAAGTTTTTTTAATATTTAAAAACCCTTCGACTGCCCTTCGACTTCGCTCAGGACAAGCTATTCAGGGAGAATTTTATTATGTTAGCCAACAGATCCTTCCAGACTTATTTCCAATAATTTTTGAGCTTCAACCGCGAATTCCATCGGAAGTTTATTCAATACTTCTTTGCTAAAACCATTTACAATCAGTGCAATTGCTTTTTCGGTTTCAATACCACGTTGATTGCAATAGAAAATTTGGTCTTCCCCAATTTTACTTGTTGTTGCTTCGTGCTCAATTTGTGCGGTTTTGTTTTTTGCTTCAATGTATGGAAATGTGTGCGCGCCACAACTGTTGCCCATTAACAACGAATCGCATTGCGAAAAATTACGGGCGTTATCGGCGTTCGGCATAATTTTCACCAAGCCACGATAACTGTTCTGCGATTTACCTGCTGAGATTCCTTTTGAAATAATTGTACTTTTTGTGTTTTTGCCGATGTGGATCATTTTGGTCCCAGTATCAGCCTGCTGAAAATTATTAGTAACGGCAATGGAATAAAATTCACCGATTGAATTATCTCCTTTCAAAATACAACTTGGGTATTTCCAGGTTACGGCACTTCCGGTTTCCACTTGTGTCCAGGAAATTTTTGCATTTTTTTCGCAAAGCCCTCTTTTGGTCACAAAATTATAAACCCCACCTTTTCCTTCTTTATTTCCGGGAAACCAGTTTTGAACGGTTGAATATTTTATTTCGGCACCATCCAAAGCAATTAATTCCACAACCGCAGCGTGCAATTGGTTTTCATCGCGGCTCGGTGCTGTACAGCCTTCCAAATAACTAACGTAGCTTCCCTCATCTGCAATTACGAGTGTTCTTTCAAACTGTCCCGTTCCCGCTTGGTTTATTCTGAAATAGGTGGAAAGTTCCATCGGGCAACGCACGCCTTTTGGAATGTAACAAAAAGATCCGTCGCTGAAAACAGCACTATTTAAAGCTGCGTAAAAATTATCGCGCTGTGGAACAACAGTTCCCAAATATTTTTTTACCAATTCGGGATGTTCCTTTATCGCTTCGGAAATAGAACAGAAAATAATTCCCTTTTCAGCCAAAGTTTTTTTGAAGGTTGTTGCAACTGAAACGGAATCCATTACAATATCTACAGCAACTCCAGCAAGTTTTTTTTGCTCGTCCAATGAAATGCCCAGCCTTTTAAAAGTGTCCAATAATTCGGGATCTACTTCATCAATGCTGTTATATTTGGGTTTTTTGTTTGGTGCGGAATAGTATGAAATATTCTGGAAATTTGGTTTTTCATAGTGAACATTTGCCCATTCAGGCTCTACCATTTTTAGCCAATAACGGAAAGATTCCAAGCGCCATTCAGTCATCCATTCTGGTTCTTCTTTCTTTTGTGAAATGGCTCGAACTATATCTTCATTCAATCCAACAGGAAAGGTATCAGATTCTATATCGGTATAGAAACCATATTCGTATTCTTTGGTTTCCAGTTCTTTTTTTAAATCGTCTTCAGTGTATTTCGTCATCAGTATCAGTATTCATTTTTCAGAAAACAGTATATATTTTCCTAGATTATTATGGAGCTTTTACAATGAAAAACTCTCTCCACATCCGCAAGTGCGATTGGCATTGGGGTTTTGAAAGACAAAACCTTTTCCATTGAGGCCGCCACTATATTCAAGGGTAGTTCCCACTAGATATAAAAAACTTTTTTTATCTACGGCGATCTTCACGTTTTTTTCTTCAAAGAGCTTATCGTTCTCGCCCAAACGGTGGTCAAATTTAAGTTCGTAGCTAAGTCCCGAACAGCCACCGCTCTTTACGCCTACGCGAACAAAATCAACCGCAACATTATAGCCGTCCTCGCTCATAAGTTGAGCTATTTTGTTTTTTGCATTTTCACTTATTTTAATCATATAAAGATTAATTCTAAATTGGACTGCAAAGATACGTCAAATACTATTTTTAACCATAGAAGTATGGACTTTAAAACTATCGTTCAATAGTTTTAACCAATGAGCAGAAATCGCAATTTTTTTAAAAATCCGGTTTATGAAAATTTATTTCTGAATCAATTTGGATTCTGAAAATCTGGATTGTTTATGAAAGAAGGATCAGAAAGAGAGAGAAGAAAGGCTTTTAAATCTGCTTTGTCTGATTCGGTTAATTGAACCCCGCCCCGTGAAACTGCCTTCATTAAAGGGTTTATGGTTGGTGAATAAACTAATCCTTCGCTATAATGGTTTATCACTTCGTCAAGGGTTGCAAACCGTCCATCGTGCATGTATGGAGTGGTATATGCAAGATTTCGCAATGATGGAGATTTAAACAATCCGTCTTGGTTGGGGTCTCCCGTTACATCGCCAAGACCTTTGTCTGTAATAATCGCGTCCAAACCATTGTTGTGAAAAACATTATCAGTCCACAAAGGATTAAATTCATTTCCGTGGCAATGGAAACAATCGCCCCTAGCCTGATCCATGAAGATTTGAAATCCATTAATTTTTTGGGTGGTAAGGGTATTTTCACCTTCCAAATACCTATCAAAAGGTGAATTCGCAGAAATAAGTATTCGCTCAAATTGAGCGATGGCTTTTGCTGTTAATTCTTTCGTAATAGTAGTTGTTCCAAAAACTTTATTGAAAAGCTCAGGATATTCACCATCGTTTTGAAGACTTCCAACAGCATTTTCCCAAGTATTGTGCATTTCAATTGGATTGGTAACTGGCTCCAATGCTTGTTGTTCAATACTTGTGGCACGACCATCCCAAAAGAATTTTAAATCGTTATTTCAAGCCATATTATAAATAGGCATAGAATTACGCGTACCTTCAATACCGTCAATACCTATACTTACACGAGTATCATCAGTAAATGAGTTGCTGGGTTTATGGCAGGAAGCACAGGCTTGAGTGCCATTGCCCGAAAGTATCGGGTCAAAAAAAAGTTTTCTTCCCAAAGCTATTCCTTCTACAGTTTGAAGATTATCTGACGGAATAATTGGGGGAGGAAGCAAACGCTGAAAAATGGTAGGAACGGTCAAAGGTTTGGGTGTTGACACATAACCATCTTCAGTTTCTTCTGGTTTTGAATCGTCAGAAGAACAGGCGACCATAAGGCTGAGAGTAAATATCCCAAACAATAATCGATATGTTTTCTTAGACCGTTCCTTCATTTTTATAAAAAATTATTGTGTAATAGCACCAATGCTAAAAACGGTTTTTCCGTTTCTGTTCATCTCTTTTTGTGCTAGATAGTTCATCATAAGATCTGTACTTCTTTCGTTAAGATCGCAAGGCAAAGGATTTTTATACCATTCTGAAATGTCCATTTTTATTTCAATGGTAGCATCATCAGTAATAGTGAAATCCATATCAAAACTGAACTCAATGTGATTTGCCTCAAAAACTCCATTATTTGTTGCCGTGCCATTGTGGAAGTTATATGGCTGTGTTTCTCCATTTTCATCTATAAAGGTTCCGTCCATTTTAAAATGGTATCCGCCACCAATCATTTCTGGCCAGTTCCAATCCGCAACGTTCAAATCCTCGTAAGCACCACTTATGTTGTCTTCTTCATTGAAACCATATATAAAAGATATTCCCGTGTAATCACCAGTGGTTGCAGCTAAAGCAGGGTTTAACGTTAATGTTGTTGCATCGGCAAGATCTACCAATTGATATTCATCAAAAACCACGGTGGTGCCATCACTTTTGGAAAGCTCAATGCGGGAAATTAAATAGCGAAGGCGGGTAATACGCGCATTATTTCTAGCATCATTTATATAAAGATTTGTGTTGAAATTTAAAGGCGTTACATCAGTCGAATCTGCCCAAGTTTGGGTAAACTTAAAAGAAATGTTTACATCTTCGGGAGGATTAATGCCGCCGTCATCACTTTTACAACTAAAAGCAACAACGGCTATTGCGAACAATAAAATTATTTTTTTCATTGTTTAATAAATGGGATTGTTTTAGTTTATTTCAGTTTAATTAATAAAATATCTTTTGATCCTTTGTTTAAAGTAATGTCGAAATCATTGCTTTCGGTATTGCCAACTACCAAGATTTTATTGTCTGGGGTTTCAATTGATTCAGAAGCAAAATCAAGTTCAGAACCGCCAATGCTTTTTTGAAATTTTAAACCTCCATTTGCGTCAACCACAAAAATCCAAACATCGTTTGAGCCATTGTTCGTTTCCAAATCGGCATCTGCACTTCTGCTGTTGCCCGAAAGTATATAATCTCCATTGTCGCGCTCAACAATGCTGTGGGCAGTATCAAACTGAGAACCTCCGAAGGATTTTTGCCAAATTTTGTTTCCGCTGTCATCAAACTTAAGCATCCAAGCATCTGCATTTCCTTTTGGGGAAGTTACATCTTGATCGCCACTGCGAGAGTCGCCAACCATAATATAGTTGCCGTCGTTTGTTTTAATTGACGCGTAGGAGTTATCAATTTCAGATCCTCCAAAGGAATTCGTCCAAACCAAATCTCCCGAAGAGGTTAATCTAACTGCCCAATAATCATAGCTTCCTTTTGGATCTGTTTTGTCAAAATCATTACTTTCTGAAGTTCCAGTCATTAAAAATCCACTATCTGCTGTTTCCCAAGCATCATAACAACGATCATTGTTGGTGCCTCCAAAATAACGTCGCCATTCTTTGTTTCCATTGGCATCAAGCTTTATTCCCCAATACTCACCAACGCCGTGAATAACACTTTTTTGTATATCATTACCACCACCGCCACTTGCAGTTACATCAAAAAATCTAGTTATAATATACCCGCCATCTGAGGTTTGAAAAGCTTAATATGCCTGGTCACTACCAGAAAAGCCGAAGCTTTTATCCCAACTAATAGTTCCTGAAGCATCTACTTTTACAATCCAATATTCTTGAAAACCAAAATTTTCGGTAACATCGCCATTATTACTTGTGGTATAGCCGCTAAGAAAATATCCGCCATCATTTGTCTTGGTAATTCGGGCAGCATTTTCATCATCGCTTCCGCCGTAGGTTTTGCTCCAAATAATTTCTCCAGTTTTAGAAATTTTCAACAGCCAGAAATCGCTATCGCCCCAGATCTATCAGTAATATCTCCATCAGAACTTCGGGTATTTCCCAAAGCCATATAACTTCCATCTGCAGCTTCAACCACAGATACAGCTTCGTCTATTCCGCTTCCTCCAAAAGTTTTTTTAATTCTACCTCCCCTTCAATTTCTTGTGGCCCATCATCGCCCGGAGTATCATCTTTTCCACATGAAAAAATAAATAATGACAATGTGAATAGAAATGCAACTGATTTTAGTTTACTTGATTTAAGAAATAGCATATGGGGATATATAGGTGTTTTTTAGTCGATTAATAAACGCTTAGTCGTAGATGAGTTTATTTTCATTACATACATACCTTTTTGAAGGCTTGAAACATCAATATTTTCGGAAAGATTTTCAGCATAGTTCTGTTCAATTACTTTTTGCCCAAGAACATTGAATATTTGAACCTGAGAAATGGCTTCTGTTGTTGAAGAAATAGTAACAAAATCTTTTGCAGGGTTTGGAGCTACGGCAAAGCTAGAAATTGAATTTTCAGGCAAGCCTAGAGTTGCATCGCGAACAATGAAAAGACCTCTATCAATATCACTAATTACAATATTTCCACTTGCAAAATATGGGTAAACACTCCAAGCGCCATCAAAGTTAGCAGAGTTGTTATTTGGATACGTATCAAAAAACTTGTTTTCCACCATAAATTCATTTTCAATATTGCTGATGTCAAAAATTCTTAATCCTGCACGGTAGCTAGAAAGGTAAAATTGGTCTCCCACAACATAACCATTATGATCAATGGATTCAACATTTCCTTCATATTCAAAATGTACAACAGGATTGTCAAGGTCAGTAACATCAAAAATTATAGTTCTTGTATTAAATCCAAAATCGGACTCATCCAATTCATCACCAAGAATTACGTAACGTTGATCTTCAGTTAACCAAGCTTGGTGAGTATATGCAGTATTTGAATAAAATCCAGTTGAAATTCCCGCCGGATTTGCTTTGTTGGTTACATCAACAATTGAAAGTATACTCTCGTTGCTTCCAAATAAAATTTCTCTCCCAGTATAATCTGTATCAGGACCATTATAAATTACTACTTGGGCATCGTGGCAGTAGTTATCTTGAGTAAACTGACCTACTTGAACTGGGGCTAAAGGATTTTGGATATTAATAAAAATTGGGCCTCCTCCATTGGTTCCTGATGCGCCAACTGCATATGCATAACCAGTTTCTTCATTAATAACAATGTTATGACAGTTTCCAAAACCGCCAAAATGTGCATCTTCAGTAAATGTTGCAGGTGGATTAGCCACATTGCGCAATCTAGTAAGATCAAAAACCTGCATTCCATGCCCACCTGCTTCGCTAACGATAAATGCATGATTGTTATATACTTTTATATCTCTCCAACTACTTGATTGAGTATGGGTTGGTAATTTACCAAGGTAAATAGGATTTATTGGGTCTGAAATGTCAACAAATGCTGCTCCATTACTTAAACCCATTATAGCATACTCTTTACCATCCTGAGGATCAGTTCAAACCCCAAGAATCATTTCCTGAATTTGCGTTAAAATCACTAAGACTTATACGCGACATCAAATCCATTCCGCTGCAAGGGTAAGCCCCAGCCATTCCATTTACACATGGAGTTTGGGCTATTGATAATGCACTGATAAAAAAAGATAAAAGGAGTAGTAATTTTTTCATGTTTAAGTATTTCGGTTTAAAAAGATATATTAAATAAATAGGTAAATTTAAAATGAGGCTAAATGTAACTATATTATAATCTAATCTACAAACGCAAAAGGTTAAATATTTAGTATAGTGCCTATATACACTTGCATTATGTTTTTTGTTTTCTACCAATAATCCATTTTTTAAGAAGCAATTTTATTGGTTTAGTATGTGTATTTTTGCCAAAATATCCCATAAAATCTGCATAATGTTTGAAAACAAAGATAACGCCAATACTAGTATCGCTAATTTGGGCGAATTTGGCCTAATTGACCATCTCACTAAAAATTTCAAAATAAAGCAAAAGTCAACTGTTAAAGGGATTGGAGACGATGCCGCGGTAATCTCTTGCGATTCCAAAAAAGAAATTGTTATTAGTACAGATTTTCTTTTGGAAGGAGTTCATTTTGATTTAAGCTATATGCCCTTGAAACATTTAGGGTATAAAGCGGTGGTTGTAAATCTTTCTGATGTGTATGCAATGAATGCCGAACCTACACAGATTACCGTTTCCATTGCTGTGTCAAATAGATTTCCTGTTGAAGCATTGGAGGAACTTTATGCTGGCATTGAAGCAGCCGCCAAATTTTATAATATTGATGTGATTGGGGGTGACACAACCTCATCCACAATTGGTTTATTGATTAGTATTACTGCAATTGGTGTTGTAAATAAAGGTGAAGCTGTTTACAGAAGTGGCGCAAAAGAGAATGATTTATTGGTTTTAACGGGCGATCTGGGCGCTGCTTATATGGGTCTGCAGGTTTTGGAACGTGAAAAAGCAGTTTTTAAAGTGAATCCAAATTCACAGCCAGACTTGGAGCCGTATTCCTATTTGGTTGAAAAACAATTGAAGCCCGAAGCAAGAATGGATATTTCAAAATTATTGAAAGAACTAAACGTAATGCCCACAGCAATGATCGATATAAGTGATGGACTTTCATCTGAAATTATTCATATCTGCAAAAATTCAAAAGTGGGCTGTAATTTATATGAGGATAAAATTCCGCTCGATCCCCAAGTAATTTCTACCTGTGAAGAATTCAATTTGGACAGCACGACTATTGCCCTAAGTGGAGGTGAAGATTATGAATTGCTTTTTACAATTAAAACTGAAGATTATCCAAAGATTAAAGCTAATCCGCATCTAACAATTATTGGTCACATAACCAATGAAAAAGAAGGAATCCATATGGTAAGCCGTGCAGGAACAAAAATACCTTTGATTGCACGGGGTTGGAATGCACTTAAAAATGAAGAATAACTTTTTGAGAATGAACAAGAGAAGTTTTGTCCCTTAATTTAAAGAAATACTAAATCTCAAAAAATGTATACTTTTAATGAATTGAGAGTCTTTTCTTTTTTCTAAAAAATGACGATAAACATTCATTTACTTCCTTTTGTTTAAAAGTAAGCACTTCAAATTTTCCAGAATAACTATTTGAAACTTCTCTTCCGCAGCAAGCACATTTATATTCACTAATGTGGTCGGTAATCTTTTTGGTTACAATATAATCGTGACCAAATGCTGTGCAAACAAGACTTAAAATTGGAGGTCGGTTTTGTGGGATAACTTTATCCATTATAAAAAATTGATTTGGGGTTGGTAAACCAATATTAACATTTTTTTAGATAAAAAACAACTTTTATCCGATAAAATGCAAATATTCAAGGACTAAGTCCTTATTTTCAATCACGCTCATATGTCCTCCTCCAATAATTTTTACGGTAACGTTACAATCTTCTGCTAATTTTTTAAATTCCAAAACTGGTAAAATAGGATCTTCCTCTGCCAAAATCATATACTTAGCTTTTTCGAAGCTTTTCAATGTTTCTGTCCTATCCTTTCGGTCACGCATTCCTCTTATTGCAGCTGTTATTCCTTCAACAGGGAAAGAATATGCCTCAGTTTTTAAAGCTTCAATTTCTAAAGCAAATTTTTCGCGCGAACTTTCAGCAAAAAGATTGCCAATTGCCATGCTTATATATGCTTCTGGCACTTTGGCAACAATATCAATAGATCGATCGCGATTTTCTTTTTTCTCTTCCGAATCTGCTATGGCTGTAGAATTTAAAAGAATAATTCTTTCAACTTTTTCAGGAAACAAATCTGCCATAGCCAAAGTAACATAACCGCCCATGGAATGTCCGATAAACGTCGCTGTTGAAATTTGAACATGTTGCAATATTGCGTTTACAACTACTGCCATTAATTCCATTGAATGAATTTTAGAAATAACATCGCTTTTTCCGTGGCCGGGAAAATCAATTGTAACTAAAGTATTATTTTTTGATAATTGTGGAATCAGCGGTTTCCACATAGTAGAACTTTCCAAAAAGCCATGCAAAAGAACTATCGCAGAACCTTTACCGAAGGTTTCGTAAAATATTTCTGAATTTTTATATTGAAAAGTCATAGTTTATAAAAAGACCTACACGTTTTCCTCCGCCGCTAAAGCTATGGAGGACAAAGGAAAACCTTGCAGGTCAAGTCTAAAAGTCGTGGTTCTTAAATTTATTTATTCATAATTTCCTCAATCTCTTCCGCATCAATAGGGATATTGCGCATCAAGTTAAAAGGTTCTCCTTTTTTCTGAATAACAACATCATCTTCCAAACGAATTCCAAATCCTTCCTGTGGAATGTAAATTCCCGGCTCAACGGTGAAAACCATATTTTCAGTCATCTTTTCCCAAAGAATTCCATAATCGTGAGTGTCAAGGCCCATATGGTGGCTTGTGCCGTGCATAAAGTATTTTTTATAAGCGGGCCAGTTTGGGTCTTCGTTTTTAACATCTGCCTTGTCAATTAGTTTTAGGCCCAAAAGTTCTTTCGTCATCAATTTACCCACTTCTTCGTGATATTCCTTCCAGTAATTTCCGGGAACCAACATTTTTGTGGCGTCGTCTTTTACGCGTTTTACAGCATCGTAAACCTCGCGTTGGCGCTTGCTGAATTTTCCACTTACCGGAATTGTTCGGGTCATATCGCTTGCGTAATTTGCATATTCAGCCCCCACATCCAAAAGGAGCAAATCGCCTTTTTTGCACTGTTGGTTATTAACTACATAATGCAATACGTTTGCGTTGTTTCCACTGCCTACAATTGGTGTATAGGCAAAACCGCGAGAACGGTTTCTTAAAAATTCGTGCATAAACTCGGCTTCAATCTCGTATTCCCAAACGCCAGGTTTTACGAAATTCAAGATTCTTCTGAAACCTTTTTCAGTAATGTTACAAGCTGTTTGAATTAGATCGAGTTCAATTTTATCTTTCACGGAGCGCAAGCGTTGCAAGATTGGATTGCTGCGTTCCCAACTGTGTGCGGGAAATTTTTCTTTTGTAGTCTTTATGAAACGATCCTCGCGAGTTTCCGTTTCCACACTTTGGCGGTAATGCTCGTTGGTGTTGAAATAAACGCGCTCAGCCTGCGTCATCACTTCAAAGAAAATCTTATCAAATTCCTTTAGCCAGAAAACAGATTTTATTCCGCTCACTTCAGTAGCTTTTTCCTTTGTCAGTTTTTCGCCTTCCCAAATGGCAATGTGGTCATTGGTTTCGCGCACAAAAAGCATCTCGCGATGGTCTTTGTTTGGTGCATCCGGGAACAGCACCAATTTCGTCTCCTCTTGATCTGCACCGCTTAAATATAAAATATCGCGCGCTTGCTGAAAAGGCATCGTACTATCCGCGCTAATGGGATAAATATCGTTACTGTTGAAAACCGCGACACTTTTAGGCTTCATTTGGGCCATAAAGTTTTTGCGGTTTTTTATGTATAGTTTGCTGTCAATTTGATCGTACTTCATTTGTGATGTTTTATTAATAAATATTACCAGTTATATCAATGTACATAAGAAAGCCAAAGGTTGCTGAGCGGAGTCGAAGCACAAAATTAATTATTTCAAAGTTATCTGTGAGTGGGAAAGGGTTAAAAGTCTATTAATTTTGGACTAGCTCAATTCTTTTTCAAATTTAAAATGTTTTGGGCTAAATATAATTCTCAAAAATTTCAGGTATAATTTGTTATCCAATTTACACTATAAATAATCAATCCCCCAAAAAGAAAGGCGAAGGGCGAAATCAATTGAAAATATATGGGTTTAAGCATTTCGGCACTTTTCATTGAAAATGCATGATGTATTTTTCTGGGAACAAAATAAAGTATCAAAGAGGTTATGAGCATAAACCAACCAAAAATTGTAAACGCTAAAGGAAACTTTGAAAAATCTGAATACAGAATTAATGCAACTGCGGGGATTAATCGGATTGTAATTTCGGCATAGTTTATAAAATTTGTGCTTCCAGCTTTCCGTAAGGTTGCCCTTGCTTTTTCAGGTGCGAAAAGCATTAAAAATCCCACAAAAATTATGAATGCTCCAAACAGTGTTATTATCCATTTTGATAAGACTGGAATCATAATTTTTATTTTAAAGGCTGCTTCGGGTTTTTAAAATTCCTTAAAGTTTTCTCATTCCGTAAGCCTAGAATAATAATGTCAAAAATTAATGAAGAAAAGAC
Source organism: uncultured Flavobacteriaceae bacterium (assembly GCA_963716065.1). Classification (GTDB taxonomy): domain Bacteria; phylum Bacteroidota; class Bacteroidia; order Flavobacteriales; family Flavobacteriaceae; genus Aequorivita. The sequence continues at coordinate 2,068,451 of OY970287.1, read as the reverse complement.
TTGTTTTTTACCTCAGTTCTTTGTTGTGCAATCGGCTTTTCTGCGCCCTGCTTAAGTTATCTTTTATTATCTTGGTCAAATGGAACAAGATTTAGATTTATTAATTCTGGATTTAAGAAACTGTTTAAGTCAAAGACTTTTCTTTGCCGCAATAAACATATCTCTTACAATACCCGATATTTGCTCCGCATTGGAATCTGATGATGGCTCTACCGATAGACATAAATATAAAAGATGGGTTGATAATTATTTTCCTAAAGAATACAATCATTTTATAGATGCTTCCGATATTTATAAACTCCGATGCGCCTCATTGCACCAAGGTAAATTTAATCACAACAATCCGAAATACTCAAATATATTTTTCCAAGTCTCTAACGATTCTATTTTTCATTGTCAAATAATTGGAGGTTCCTTAATACTCAATACCGAGATTTTTGTCAGTGATATGATTGAAAGTCGTAAAAAATGGTTGGAAGCCAACAAATCAAATCCTATAATCCAAGAAAACTACCAAAAATCTTTTAGATATTATCCTGACGGTTTACCTGGCTTAGGTAATGTCGGAAGTTTTATCGGATAGTCCAACCAATCGCTATACCCATAGGCATTTTCTTTTCCAATAGCTTCCAATAGGTTTAACCTATCCTTCATTATCAGTATTTTTATCAAATAACTTATCTTATCAATATTTGATGCTTTAGCTATCTCGTCTAATTCGTTTTCCATTTTATTTTAGTGTTTTACGGGATTCCGTAATTAGGTTAATATTTATTTTGATATGTTTGGTTTTTATTATATCTCTGTTAATCTTAAATATATTGGTGATGAAATATTTTATACTATTATTTTTTCTCTGTATTTCCAGCGTGATGGTTTCCCAAAACTATACGGAGAAGTACAATGACCTCTATAATAGATATGAGTATTTTGGTTCAGACGGACAGATGGTCGGTTACAAACAATACAATACCGTCAGCCAGCAATGGGAATACACAGACCTTAAAGCTTCAAACAGCAATCAATCGGGGCGTTATATCGTACACGATTACGGCAAACCCCAGTCAACTTTCAACACTGATTTAGCTATTCAGGCTCTCACATACAAACAAGGGCGCTATCAGGTTAATTCAGAAAAAGTCCTCGCAAAGGCAAGAGGATTAATTGATGACCTTGACGCTTATAAGGATTTGGAAAAACGGGAAAAAGCAAAAGAATTTTTATCTTCTCGTTTCAATAAATATTTTGAAAGAAACAATCACGCAGACTATTCAAGTAATTATGTTATAAACCAGATCAATAATCATTTAATTTTAATGTATAATGAAACTATAGATTACATAAGTAAACTACAGCCTAAAAAAGATGCCGATTTTTATTTTAATGAGGGTGTTAAAGCCAATGAGAATAAATTTTTTTATACGGCCAAGGAGAATTATCTAAAGGCTTTGGAATTGGACTCCAACCATTTATCGACATTAATAAACCTTAGCGTTTTAATACTCAAAGACGAAAATGATATTGTAGAAGAGATGAACTCTCTCGGTTTTTCCGACACGGATAAAAAGAAATACACAGAATTAAGTGATAAAAGAAAAACGATATATAAAGAGGCGTTGCCATATTTAGAAAGGGCGATAAAAATATCTCCTAATAATATTCAAGTTAAGAGAGCTATAGAAAGTATTCTTAAAGCTCAATCTGTTCGTGATAATTGGTTTGGTGGTTATACAGCTGAGACTATCGAGGAGTATGAATTTGATGAAGTCAAAAATGTTTATAATAGAGTTAATGTAATAAATGAACAGGCAAAACTATTTTTTACTCCAGAGACGTGGCATTTCAAACGGGAGGACAATCCTATATGGTTGGGAAATTTATGGTCAAAATATCAAGTAGAGGGCAATAAGTATGGATATGTTGATGAAAGAGGGGGTTTTATACTTATAAATTTAAACGAAAATAAAGTTACCATATATAATGAGCGTATTGGGAATAGTGACAGTTTCAAAAAGTTGTATTTTTATACTAACATCAAAAAGAACGATACAGTTCATCCTGAATAATTTTACTTAAAAAACAATATATCAATGAACTAAAATTTATGAACAATTATATAATATACCACTATTCAAGACAGGTCACACAATCATTTCTTGATATTGTGGGGAATTTCAAAGAACGATGGTCTTGTGGTAAGGACTTGATAATTATTAGGTCGGAAAAATCTGCGGACGTTATTTTTCAAGAACTCTCTCAATGTTTGTTCGAAGGTGATGAACTTATAGTCACAAGAATAGATAAAAAATTCTTGCACTCTGGTTTCTCTGGTGACTGTGCTGGCTGGTTGGATTCAAAACTTTAAATATATTTTACTCCTTGCTCATCAGAAGTGTAATAACCACAGGGTTCTTGAAACACTTTTCTATGGCACTGGCATTTATCCAAATTTTCCTCTACACATTCGGCGATAAGTGGGGAATCAAATTTCGCCGCATCTTCCACTGACCAATATAAAGTATCTATAAGGTGTTTTCTCATCATTTCCCGCATTGCTTCTACAGGATTCATATCTCCATTGGTAAATCTTTTTGTTGGCTCGGTTTTCATTTTCTTTTTAGCTGTTGCACAACATGCGTATAAATACAACAGTTGCATTTATTCCCCATATATAATTATATTGTTTAACTTCAAATATACCAAAAAACAATCCCCCTCGTCACTAATCGCTAATTCCTCATCGCTAAATTAAACCATTGCAAAACCCAGCACATTTAAGTACCTTCAACTCTTCAAAAATAAATCCATGAAAAACCTTTTCCTTTCGGCACTTTGCCTAGCTACTGCGGTAGCTTTTTCGCAACAGCCAGCTACTCCCGCAACTATTGTGGTAAACGGTATCACCCAAAAAACACAACTGGCGGAGGCTTCTCCTGTAAAAAACTTACCATTTAAAAGCATTGGCCCTAGCATTATGAGTGGCCGTGTGGTAGATTTTGCAGTAAACCCAAACAATCCCACGGAGTTTTATGTGGGTTATGCCAGTGGCGGCCTTTGGCATACCAATAATAACGGTACTTCCTTCACGCCCGTAATGGACAGCAGCCCAACTCAAAATGTAGGTTGTGTGGCAGTAGATTGGCAAAACGGCACCATCTGGGTTGGCACGGGCGAGGTTAACTCTTCCCGTTCTTCATACGCAGGAATCGGTTTGCTGAAAAGCGATGACAAAGGGAAAACTTGGCAAAATATGGGGCTAACTGATAGTCACCACATCAGCAGTATTCTTATAAATCCAACAAATCCAAACGAAGTGATTGTTGGCGCGGTGGGTCATTTGTATTCCAACAATGACGAACGCGGCGTTTTTAAAACCACCGACGGCGGAAAAACGTGGAACAAAACACTTTTTATAAATAACCAAACTGGCATTATTGAAATTTCTGTCAATCCTAAAAATTTCAATACAATGTATGCCACCGCGTGGGACAAAGACCGCAAAGCATGGAATTTTGAAGGAAGTGGCGAGGGTAGTGGTGTTTACAAAAGCACAGATGCCGGAAGCACTTGGACAAAAGTTTCAACAGAAAATAGTGGCTTGCCAATAGGCAAAGGAATGGGCCGAATGGGCACAGCCGTAGTGGATGACAATACCGTTTATTTGATTGTTGACAACCAATTCCACAGAAAAGAAGAAGCCAAAAAGGAAGAAACGGACATTCTCACCAAAGATGATTTCAAGAAAATGGACGTGGCTGCGTTTCTGAATTTAGATGATAAAAAGCTGAATCAATTCCTTAAAATGAATGGTTTTCAAGAAAAATACCAAGCCGAAAATGTAAAACAAATGGTTCGCGTAGGAACCTTAAAACCTGAGGATGTTGCGAAATATTTAGAAGATGCGAACAGCGCACTTATTGACACTCCGGTTATTGGCGCTGAGGTTTACAAAAGTACCGATGGCGGCAAAAATTGGAAGAAAACGCACGAAGGATTTTTGGACGATTTGTATTATTCCTATGGTTATTACTTTGGAAAAATTCACGTTAATCCCAGCGATGTAAATAAAATATATGTGTACGGCGTACCAATCCTAAAATCTTCCGACGGCGGAAAAACCTTTGAAACTATTGATGCAGATAATGTTCACGGCGACCATCACGCGCTGTGGATAGATCCAAAAATGCCCGGCCATTTAATTAATGGCAACGACGGTGGCGTAAATATTAGTTATGACGATGGCAAAACGTGGATAAAAAACAATGCGCCTGCCGTTGGTCAGTTTTATTCCGTTAATATAGATCACGAAAAAAACTACAATGTTTACGGCGGCTTGCAGGATAATGGCGTTTGGGTTCGGCCGCACGATTATGAAGCTAGTCCCGGTTGGTTGCAAGAAGGGAAATATCCGTATGAATTTATTTTTGGCGGCGATGGCATGCAAGTGCAGATTGATAGCCGAGATAGCAATGTTGTTTATACTGGGTTTCAATTTGGAAATTATTATAGATTGAACCGAAATGGGGCAGAGCCAGTTTACATTCAGCCGAAGCACGAATTGGGTGAAAATCCCTACCGTTTTAATTGGCAAACACCTATTTTGTTGAGTTCGCACAATCAAGATATTCTTTATTTGGGCGGAAATAAATTGATGCGAAGCATGAACCAAGGTAATGATTGGACAGCCATTTCCGAAGATTTAACGCAGGGCGGAAAACCGGGCAATGTGGCTTATGGAACGCTTGCAACTATCAGCGAATCGCCATTTCAGTTTGGATTGCTTTACACCGGAAGCGACGACGGATTGGTCTATGTTTCAAAAGATGGCGGAGGAAATTGGACAAATATTTCAACCACACTTCCGAAGGATTTATGGGTGAGCCGCGTGATTGCTTCTTCCCATAAAAAAGAGCGGGTTTACGTTACGCTGAACGGGTATCGTTGGGATGACTTTAAACCCTATGTTTTTATGAGCGAAAACTACGGAGCAACTTGGAAAGACATCAGCAATAATCTTCCTGCATCGCCAGTAAATGTTATAAAAGAAGATCCCGTAAATGAAAATCTGTTGTATTTGGGAACCGATAATGGCGCTTATGTTTTGTTCAACAAAGGTGAAAGTTGGGAAGTATTTTCAAATGAACTTCCAAATGTAGCTGTGCACGATTTGGTAATTCAGCCCGAAGCAAAGCATTTGGTTTTGGGAACTCACGGACGATCGCTTTATGTTGCTGATATTTCATTGCTTCAAAAACTGAACGAAACCAATAAAAATGAAGTGGTAATTTCTGAAATAGAATCGGTGGATTTTTCGCCGCGTTGGGGCAGCAAATTTAGCACTTGGGGCGAAGTTTATGAGCCGAAAACAAAAATTCAGTTTTACAGTCCGCAAAGCGGAAAGGCGACAATAACCATCAAAACAGAAGAAGGAAAGGAGCTGCAAAATCTTTCTATTGATGCTGCAAAAGGCGTGAATTTGGTAGATTATGATTTTTCTATTTCTGAAAAAGGCAGTAAAATCTTTGATAAAACCGAAACTAAAGTAAAGAAAGCCGAAAACGGGAAATATTATCTTCCAAAGGGGTCTTATACATTAAAAATAGTTTTATTTTCAAAAAATAAAACTATTATAATTACAGTCAAATAAATTATTATATTTGTTGTTATAACAATTAAAAATTTTATATGATGAAAAAACTACAACTATTGGTATTAGTATTAATAATGGGAGCCTTTACAGCTCAGGCACAATCGGTAGACGAAGCGCCAAGCGGTTCTACCTATGTTAGTAATCAAGCTCAATCTGCCCTTTTTGATGTATTAATCAACTTTGATGCTGGGACTGCCATTGGGGCGCAAGGAAATGCAGGGGTCATTTTCTTTAACAATCAGTATTGGGTTTCTGCATGGCAGTCAGAATTAATCCATGTGTTGGACAACACGGGGGCTTTTCTTGAAACTTTTAGCATTCCTGGGGTGACCGGAACACGATCTATGACTACAGATGGAACTAGTATTTTTATAGGTACCGCCACTACAGTGATTTATGATATAGATCCTGTGAGTCGAACTATAAACAACACCATTAATATTATTGCTCCTTCTGGCGCAGAAGCTAGAATGTGTACTTACGATCCTACTTTGGATGGTGGCGCTGGTGGTTTCTGGATTGGCGATTTTAGTTCAGACATTGCTTCAGTAGATATGGATGGAGCTCAATTATCTGTTATCCCTGCAGCAACTCACGGACAAGCTATCTATGGTGGAGCTGTTGATAATGTTTCTACAGGTGGGCCATTTTTGTGGACGCATAGTCAAGATGGTGTTACTGGGGATGTTGATAGGGATGTAATTGTTCAGTTGGCACTTCCTTCTGGAGTCCCAACAGGGGTAAATTACCGTTACTTTAATGATGCTATTCCTGGAACTACTGATGTATTATCAGGAGGGCTTTTTATCTCTGATGATGTAATTACAGGAGGCGTAACAATGATAGGCCTTAGCCAGTCTGCTCCTTCAAATGCAATATTCGGTCTTGAATTGATTCCTTCTTTGGGTGTTAATGACAATGCTATTTCAAGCTTTAGCCTTTATCCAAATCCTGCAAATGGCAAAGTTAACATCAACACTACTGTAGCTGGTGAAAAACAAGTTGTTGTTTACGATATTCTAGGTAAGCAAGTTTTCAATACCATCACTACCGATGGTGAGCTTAACATTTCTGCTCTTAAGGCTGGTGTTTATATGGTAAGCGTTACTCAAAACAAAGCCACTGCTACTAAGAAGTTGGTAGTTCAGTAAATAAAAGTTTTAGTAACTAATCAGTTTGCTTATTTAGGGTTCTAATTTAGCTATAAGTTTTAAACTTATAAAAAAAACCATTCACGAAAGTGAATGGTTTTTTTTATAACAAATCTAAATAAGATACTAATAAAGATATTTCTTTGGCATTCAATTTTGGGTAACGTATTTTTGTTGGTAACTATTCTTGAAATAAAACCATAATGGCAATATTATCTTCTTCAATTGCACGAAAAGTAGCAATGGCACTTTCGGGCTTGTTTCTTGTCTTCTTTTTGGCACAACATTTTACCATCAACATTACTTCGGTCATAGACCCTGATACTTTCAATAGTTGGTCACATTTTATGGGGCATAACATATTGGTACAGTTCATTCTGCAACCGGTTTTGATTTTTGGTGTGGTTTTCCATTTTATTATGGGAATTGTACTCGAAATAAGAAACAACAATGCAAGACAGATCAATTACAAATCTTTTAAAGGGAACAAAAACTCCACTTGGGCTTCGCGAAACATGATTATTAGCGGTGCTGTTATTTTGGCTTTTTTAGGACTTCACTTCTACGATTTTTGGTTCCCTGAAATAATGCACAAATACATTGAAGGCAACCCAATGGATCCAACCCGTTATTACCCAGAGTTAGTTCATAAATTTGAAAGCCCAGTGCGAACAGGACTTTATTGTTTGGCTTTCGTATTGTTGATGCTTCATCTTTGGCATGGCTTTTCTTCGTCTTTCCAGAGTATGGGGTGGAGCAATAAGTATTCAAGAGGTCTAAGGGCTTTTACCCAATTTTACGCAATATTCATTCCGCTTGGATTTATATTTATTGCGATTTACCTACATTTTAATCAAATCCACTAAAAGAAAAAGCGATGTCGATATTAGATTCCAAAATTCCAAAAGGACCCTTAGCCGATAAGTGGACAAAACATAAAAACGATATTAACCTCGTTAACCCTGCCAATAAACGTAACATTGACGTTATTATGGTGGGTACGGGACTTGCCGGTGGAAGCGCAGCCGCAACCCTTGCTGAACTTGGTTACAACGTAAAAACATTTTGCTATCAAGATTCTCCACGACGTGCGCATTCCATTGCCGCGCAGGGAGGAATAAATGCTGCTAAAAACTACCAAGGCGATGGCGATTCAACTTATAGATTATTCTACGATACCATAAAAGGTGGGGATTACCGCTCGCGCGAATCTAACGTTTACCGTCTTGCGGAGGTTTCGGCAAATATTATTGACCAATGCGTAGCGCAGGGAGTTCCCTTTGCCCGTGAATACGGTGGAATGCTGGACAACCGCTCTTTTGGAGGGGTTTTGGTTTCGCGAACTTTTTATGCGAAAGGACAGACGGGGCAGCAATTGCTTTTAGGAGCGTACGCTGCTATGAACCGCCAAATCAATCGCGGGAAAATTACACCGTATAACCGTCACGAAATGCTGGATTTGGTAATTGTGGACGGAAAAGCGAGAGGAATCATTGCCCGCGATTTAGTTACCGGTAAAATAGAAAGACATTCCGCACACGCCGTTGTGGTTGCTTCGGGGGGTTACGGGAACGTTTTCTTCCTATCTACAAATGCAATGGGAAGCAACGTAACTGCTTCTTGGAAAATTCATAAAAGAGGCGCGTATTTCGCAAATCCGTGCTACACACAAATTCACCCAACCTGTATTCCGGTTTCCGGTGACCACCAAAGTAAATTGACTTTGATGTCGGAATCTTTAAGAAATGACGGAAGAATTTGGGTTCCGAAGAAAAAAGAAGATGCGGAAGCAATACGTAACGGAAAGAAAAAGCCAACAGATCTTTCAGCAGACGAAAGGGATTATTTCTTGGAAAGAAGATATCCGTCTTTTGGAAACTTAGTGCCGCGTGATGTTGCTTCACGTGCAGCCAAAGAGCGTTGCGATGCAGGTTTCGGAGTAAATAAAACTGGAGAAGCTGTTTATTTGGATTTTGCTTCGGCAATCCAGCGCTACGGAAAAGAGCAAGCTGGGATTCACGGGAATAAAAATCCAAGTGATGAAGAAATGATAAAATTAGGAACAAAGGTTATCGAAAGTAAATACGGGAACCTCTTCCAGATGTATGAAAAAATTGTTGACGAAAATCCATACGTAACTCCAATGATGATTTACCCTGCGGTACATTACACTATGGGCGGTGTTTGGGTAGATTATAATTTGCAGTCTACAATTCCGGGTTGTTTTGTTACGGGTGAAGCGAATTTCAGCGATCATGGAGCTAACCGTTTGGGCGCTTCCGCGTTAATGCAAGGTTTGGCCGATGGTTATTTTGTACTTCCATATACAATTGGAGATTATCTTTCAAAAGATATTAAAACTGGAAAAATTTCAACAGAAACCAAAGAATTTGACGAAGCCGAAAACAAGGTTCGCGAGCTTTTGGAGAAATTGGTGAACAGTAACGGAACCATTCCGTAGATTATTTCCACAAGAAACTTGGAAAGATTATGTGGGACAAATGTGGAATGGCACGTAATGCGGAAGATTTAAAGTCTGCATTATCTGAAATTAGAACACTTCGCGAAGCATTTTGGAAAGACGTAAAAATTCCAGGCGGAATGAACGAAATGAACAGCGAACTTGAAAAAGCAACACGAGTTGCCGATTTCTTGGAGTTGGGAGAATTGTTCGCTAAAGATGCGCTTCACAGAAATGAAAGCTGTGGGGGTCACTTCCGCGAGGAATACCAAACCGAAGAAGGAGAAGCACTTCGTGATGACGAAAATTTTATGTACGTCGCCGCTTGGGAATATACGGGAGAATCCGGGAAATGCCGTGCTCCATAAGGAGGCTTTGGAATACGAGAATATTGAGGTAAAGTCACGATCTTACAAATAAAATCTTGGAAAAGGAAAAACTAATCATAAAGAATTTTGGACCTATCAAATCGGTTGATTTGGATTTGGGTAAGATTACTGTTTTGATTGGGGAGCAGGCAAGTGGAAAGAGCACAATTGCTAAAGTTTTGGCTGTATGTAGGTATTTTTCTTATATAATTGATGATTCAGAATCCATAGTTAATTATAAAAGTAACTTTTCGAATACTGCTTTAGTCGATTGGGGACTTGATGGTTTTGAAATTTTGCAAAGTTATATAGAGTATGAAAATGAGGATTATAAGGTTATAATTGAATATAAAGAGCACTATGAAATTGAGCAAACAGATTTTGATGGAACTCCTGATTTTATACCCGTTCCACTTTTTACTCCAAAATTATTTCCAAAATCCAAAAAGTTTAAAAATTTATTAGCAGAATATGAAAAGTTAAGACCCAAAAAAAGGTTGGGTTTAGGCATTTACCCAGATTGGCAAATTCCACACTCATTTTTGACAACTGAGGTTAAAAGTGTTATGGACAATCCTTTGTTCATTCCTACAGAAAGAGGTTTGCAGTCTATTTTTTCAATTGGAAAGCGCGGACTTGAAAATTTGAATGATCGTCTTTATGAACAATTGGCAGCATTGAATGGACTTTCTGCAAATTTTAAAAAAGAAATAGAAATAGAACCTCTCCATCTTCAGTACAAATATGAAAATGGTCAAGGTAAGTTTAAAGGAAGCAAGGATCTTGAATATTTATACTTAGCTCAAGGCGCAAGTGGTTATCAATCTACGATTCCGATAGTTTTAGCAATAAAGTTTTATGGTGAAATAGAAAAGAGAAAAAGATCCTATATAATAGAAGAGCCAGAACTAAATCTATTTCCTAAAACTCAAAAAAAGTTGGTGGAATTTTTTGCTAAATCTATTAACCAATTTCACAATCAATTTATATTACCTACTCACAGCCCGTATATTTTGACAACCTTAAGTAATTTAATATATGCTAATAGATTAGGAACTGTTGAAAACGGGAAGTACGAAGAGGAAGTTAATAAGATTATATCCCAAAAATCGTGGATTGATGTAAATAATCTTTCAGTTTATTATTTAAATTTTGGGAAAGCTAATGATATGGTAAACGTAAAAGATTGCATTATTAATTTGGATAATCTGGACAACGTTTCGGAATTAATTAATAAAGAGTTTGATGAATTGTTGAATATTGAAAATAAACACAATTTAAATGAATAGTGTAATTATTAATAACTGCGAAGAAATAGTTTCACACAAAAACATTGTTTTAAAAGAAAACAAAAGTATTCATAGGGCAATAAATGAACAGCAAAATAAAGTTTCAAAATATAAAGTAGATGGTTGCATTTATGAATTGGGTTCCGATGAAACGAGATGCGATTATTTATTGGAAACAGGTCAAAAATTATACTTTATTGAACTTAAAGGTTCTGATACGCAAAAAGGTTTAGAGCAAGTATTAGTTTCGATTAGAAATTTGAAGCAATATTTTAGTTATAATGGAATCAATGCTCGAATAGTTACCACACGAGGAACGAGACCACAACGATTAAATACTTACCCGGAATATAGAAATTTATTTAAATTGATAGGAAAAGAGAGTATAATTATAAGTAATACTCCTTTTGAAGAAAACATAAATTAAAGATTATATTATGAATCTTACACTAAAAATATGGCGTCAAAAAGACGCTAAGGCAAAAGGAGAATTGAAAACCTATCCTCTTGATGGAGTTGAAGGAGATATGTCTTTTTTGGAAATGCTCGACGTTCTTAACGAAGGCTTAATAAACAAAGGCGAAGAGCCTGTTGTTTTTGACCACGACTGTCGCGAAGGAATCTGCGGAAGCTGTTCGCTACAAATAAACGGCGAACCGCACGGTCCAGATCGTTTAGTTACTACCTGCCAACTTCATATGCGTATGTTTAAGGATGGCGATACCATCGTTATTGAGCCATTCCGTGCAAAGGCTTTTCCTGTGATAAAGGATTTGGTTGTTGATAGAAGTTCTTTTGATAGAATTCAACAAGCTGGCGGTTATATTTCTGTAAATACTTCGGGGAATACAATTGATGCCAATGCCATTCCCGTAAACAAACACAATGCCGACGAATCTTTTGAAGCGGCTACATGCATTGGTTGCGGTGCGTGCGTTGCGGCTTGTAAAAATGCCAGTGCGATGTTGTTTACTTCGGCTAAAGTGAGCCAGTTTGCTTTGCTTCCACAGGGAAGGGTTGAAGCTACGGAACGCGTTTTGAATATGGTTGCGCAAATGGATAAAGAAGGTTTCGGAAACTGTAGCAATACGGGTGCATGCGAAATTGAATGTCCAAAAGGAATTTCACTTGAAAATATTGCGCGAATGAACAGAGAGTATTTGTTCGCGAGTGCGAAAGGATAATTTTTAATTTATTTATAATTTTTAAAACCCTGCAATTGCAGGGTTTTTTTGTGGCTAAATAGAAATTTTTCTTCGAAAGGAATTCACTCAATATTAATTACCTTTAGAAGAATTAAACCATTAAATATGAAATCTCTAATTTTATTTTTAGCTATTATCTCAACATTTACAATAAACTCACAATCAAAACCCAATGATCCCCTAGCTCACACCTATTCCATAGTTGCCCGCGATGCAAAAACAGGTGAAATGGCAGTAGCTGTTCAAAGCCATTGGTTTAGTGTGGGTACTGGTGTTTCCTGGGGTGAAGCTGGCGTTGGTGTTGTTGCAACTCAATCCTTTACAAATAGGTCTTTCGGTGTTCGTGGTTTGGAATTGTTGAAAAAAGGAAAATCTCCACAAGAGGCTTTGGAAATATTGTTGAGTGACGACGAAGGAAGGGATTTTAGACAAGTTGCCATTTTGGATAAGCAGGGCAGGGTTGCAACCCACACGGGCAAAAGCTGTATAGATTATGCGGGTCATACAAATGGGGAAAACTTTTCGGTACAGGCAAATATGATGTTGAATGATAAAGTAGTGCCAGCAATGGAAAAAGCGTGGAAGGAAAATAGCGAAATCCCATTAGCGGAAAGAATGGTTGCCGTTATAAAAGCAGCAGAAAATGCTGGCGGCGATATTCGAGGGAAACAATCTGCAGCGCTGTTAATCTTCGCTCCCGAAGCAACTAACGAGCCGTGGAACGAGAAGCTTTTGGACTTACGGGTTGACGATTTAGAAAATCCTATAAAGGAAATGGATCGACTTTTAAAAGTTTTCAGAGCATACGAACATATGAATCAAGGCGATTTATATGTTGAAAAGAATGAAATGAAAAGCGCAATGAGTGAATACAACGCAGCCATGAAAATGTTTCCCGAGAATTTGGAAATGCAATATTGGACGGCGATAACACTGGCAAATGATAAGCAAATTATGAAGGCTTCGGAGATGCTTCAAAAGATCTATAAAGGCGATTCCAATTGGCGTGAACTTACGAAACGACTTCCCAAAGTAGGACTTTTAAATGTTTCGGAAACAGATTTGAAAGAATTGCTCAGGTAAGTTTTAACAATTTCATTTTCAATATTATTTAATTAATTGCGTTTTCAAGTAAATCACTTTAGATTTATGCGAAAGCAATTTATTATTTTTCTTTTCTTACTCTTTGGAATAAATTGCTTTGCGCAGATTGGTGCTGTGATTGGAAAAGATACTCGGCACAAAGAATATATTTCCAAAAAACAAAAGCCTGCTTTTTCCACTGAAAAACTTACTTGTGCAATCACCAAAGACGCGAAGTCGGACAATGATAAAGTGCTTGCAATCTATAAATGGATAACGTCCAATATTAGTTATGACAATGAATTACGCCTAAGCCCAAAACTACAAAAGGAGTTTTATACTTCCGAAGAAAATGTGCTTAAAAAAGTTTTGGAACGAAAAAAGGCCCTTTGCGGCGGCTATGCTTTTCTCTTCAAAAGTCTATGTAAAGATGTTGGTATTTCTGCTGAAGTAGTTCACGGATTTACGAAAGATTATTCCGGAAAAATTCAAAAGAATAAACAACCAAGCCATACTTGGAGTGCTGCAAAATTGAATGGAAGTTGGCAATTGATTGACATTACTTGGGCCATAAGTTATGGTAGTAAAAACAAGCCGGATAATTATTGGTATTTAACGAAACCCGCTGATTTTATTCTTTCGCATTATCCTGAAAATAAAAAATGGACTTTATTGGGAAATGCTATTTCGTTTTCAGAATTTCAGCAATTGGCAATTCCCTAAAACAAAAAACCTCCACATTGCTGTGAAGGTTTTTATTTTCTTTGAAAGTTAAAGACTATGCCTCAGCGTTTGGAACGATGGAAACGTAGCTTTTGTTATCTCTCTTTTTGGTAAATTTCACCAAACCGTCCACTTGTGCGTGTAAGGTATGATCTTTACCACCATATACGTTTTCACCTGGGTGATGCGTATATCCTCTTTGTCTTACAATGATATTTCCAGCAATAGCAGCCTGTCCACCGAAAATCTTAACGCCAAGACGTTTCGATTCTGATTCGCGACCGTTTTTGGAACTACCAACTCCTTTTTTGTGAGCCATGGTTTATAATTTTTTAATTAATGATTTCGGTTTATTTGTTTTTCAACAATTCCTTAGCTTGCTTTACCCACTCGTCAGCTTCAATCTTTTCACGGGTAATCCCGTCAATTGCTGAAAGCTCATCGCGGTCTGCAGCTTTAAGTTTACTGATTTGTTCGAAGGTATAAATACCAAGTTCGTTCAATTTTTCTTCGTAAACCGGGCCAATTCCGTTGATCAATTTAAGATCGTCGGCATCAGATTTTAATGCTGTACCAATGCTGTGAAGTACTTTATCGATGTTGATTTCGATTTTTGCAACTTCAGCGCGGTTCTCTGCACGTGTTACAAGATTTTCGCTAACCTCAACTTCTTTTTTGGCTTTTGGAGCCTCTTTTTTCGGTTCAGCTTTAGCGGCTGGCTTGGTTTCTTTTTTAGGAGCAGCTGTTTTAGCTTCTTCCTTTTCTTTTTTACCTCCTGAGGCAACAATGCTTTCAATTACAATTTCAGAAAGATACTGACGGTGACCGTTTTTCTTGCGGAAACCTTTTCTTCTTTTCTTCTTGAAAACAATAACTTTGTCACCTTTTAGGTGTTTTACGACTTTAGCTCCAATAAGGGCTCCGTCTATAGCTGGGGCGCCAATGGTAATATTGTCTCCGTCACCAATAAGAAGTACATTGTCAAAAGACACTTTTTTTCCTTCCTCAACTGGCAAACGATTAACAAAAACCTTTTGGTCTTTTGCAACTTTTACTTGCTGCCCTGCTATCTCTACAATTGCGTACATAGCGAATCGTTTATAAATTAGTTAAACAAAATGCTTCTACCCTCCGGTAAAAGCGGGTGCAAATATAATTTTTAAAATGTAAATAGCAAAGGCTTTTGAAGTTAATTTACAGCGTGTTTCGGTTTCCGTCCTGGGTGTTCCAAGATTTTTTGAGAAGCTGCATAAAAGCCAAGGTGAGTACCAAGGTTGTAGCAAAACCCATAATTAAAAGCGATAGTAGCAACATAAGAGTTCCCAAGTCATATTCAAGATCCCAAGATTCCATAATATTCACGGCAAATTCACCATCAATTTGATACATATAGATAGCCATAAATACGGTGAATATAATGGAGGCAATACCGCCTGTAAACAAGCCTACCTCAAAACCTTTTTCATATTTAAGATTTGATTTTTTGGAGCTATATGCTTTCATGGCCGTATAGATTCCAATTGCGAATATTATACCGTTGGCGGCACTTAAAAATGGGTATTGGTGAAGACCAACCAATTTCAAAAGTAAAAAATAGGCAATTAAAATTATAGCAATCCAAAGGCTGTATCGTGAATATACTTTAAACATAGTTGTTAGTTTTATAGTGAAAAGTTACAAAAAGTTGTAATATATAATACAAACAGTTTGTTAACTTTTTTATGATGTCGTATTTTCAATGCTTAAAATTCTGATATTATTCTAATTAAAAAATATTTTAGATGACTATAAAATGTTATGTTTATTATTGTAACATAAATTAATTATAAAGGTCATATGTTTTACTTACCAAAACATATGATTCTTTGTATTTTTGTGAAAATTTCAATTAAAATAAATTCTAAATAAATAACAAATGAAAAAAAAATTCCTTTCAACCTTGTTGATCTGTGCTACTTTTTTTGGCGTTCAGGCACAACAAGTAGATTTTGAAGAATACGATTTGCCGAATGGTCTACACGTAATTTTACATGAAGACAAAACTGCGCCAGTGGTAATAACATCTGTAATGTACCACGTAGGTGCAAAAGACGAAAACCCAGAACGAACCGGGTTCGCCCACTTTTTTGAACACCTTCTTTTTGAAGGAACTGAAAATATAGAGCGCGGAAAATGGTTCGAGATTGTTTCTTCACAAGGTGGAAGCAATAATGCGAATACTACAGACGACCGTACGTACTATTACGAAGTTTTCCCCTCAAACAATGTTGAATTGGGTCTTTGGATGGAAAGCGAACGTATGCTTCACCCCATTATCAACAAAGTAGGTGTTGATACGCAAAATGAAGTTGTAAAAGAAGAAAAACGCCTTCGGGTAGACAACCAACCTTATGGAAATTTGCTGAAAGCCGTAAAAGAAAATTTATTTACCAAACATCCTTACCGTTGGGCAACTATTGGTTCTATGGAACATTTGGATGCTGCAACACTTGAAGAGTTTCAGGCATTCAATAAAAAATTCTATGTGCCAAACAACGCTGCGCTTGTTGTAGCGGGTGATATTGATAAGCCAAAGGTTAAAAAAATGATTGAGGAATATTTTGGAGCAATACCAAAAGGACCTGAAGTTGTTCAAGTTGATGTTAAGGAAGAACCTATTACAGAACAAATAGATGCTAAATATTACGACCCGAACATTCAATTGCCAATGATTGTCCATGCATACCGTACACCATCAATGCTTGAGCACGATGCTTATGTACTGGATATGATTTCAACTATTTTAAGTGATGGAAAAAGTTCTAGATTGTACAAAAATTTGGTTGATGATAAAAAAATGGCGCTTCAAGTGGCGGCAATTAATTTGAGTCAAGAAGATTATGGAAGCTACATAACCTTGGCAATTCCATTAAACAATACACCTTTGGAAGATATAACTAAAGAAATTGATGCAGAAATTGTAAAACTCCAAACGGAACTAATTTCTGAAAGGGAATTTGAAAAACTTCAGAATATTTATAAAAACCAATTTGTTACCCGAAATGCAACCGTTGCCGGTATCGCAAACTCATTGGCAAATTACTATACATTTAATGGCGATACAGATCTTATAAATAAAGAATTGGATATTTATAAAAATATTACCCGTGAAGAAATTCGTGAGGTTGCTAAAAAATATTTAAAACCAAACCAACGCTTGCGTTTGGAATACTTGCCAGAAAAAAATCAATAATCAAAAAAAGATAATTCAGAAATGAAAAAATATATATACCTATTCATTGCAAGTATTTTTGTTACTACGCTTGCAACTGCACAAATAGACCGAAGCAAACAGCCGCAGCCCGGTCCTGCGCCAAAAATTAATTTAACGCAACCTTCCAGTTTTGACCTTCCCAATGGGTTAAAGGTTATGGTTGTTGAAAACCACAAACTGCCAGCTGTTCGCGTTCAGCTTTTAATTGACAATCCGCTGCACGCTACTGGAGAAAAAGCTGGAGTAGAAAATCTTCTTTCGCAAATGTTGGGGAATGGAACTACAACCATACCAAAAGATCAATTTAATGAAGAAGTGGATTACTTGGGAGCCAGCATTTTCTTTGGTTCTGAAAGCGCTTATGCTAGTTCGCTTTCAGAATACTTCCCGAGAATTATGGAGTTAATGGCAGATGCCATTAAAAATCCGTTGCTTACCGAAGAGGAATTCAAAAAAGAAAAAGACAAAACCATCGACGGTTTAAAAACCCAAGAAAAAGATGTTGCAACCGTTGCAAATAGAGTGCGTTCTTCTTTGCTTTACGGAAGCAATCACCCAAAAGGTGAATTTACAACCATTGAAAAAGTGGAGAAATTAACTTTGGCAGATGTAAAGAATTTTTATAATGATTACTTCAATCCCAAAAATGCCTATTTGGTAATTGTGGGGGATGTTTCAAAAAATGAAGTGGAAAAATTGGTTCGCGAAAATTTAAGCGATTGGAAGTCGACCCCAATACCTTCAGTTAATTACACTGCACCAAAAGATGTGCAGTACACTCAGGTAAATTTTGTAGATATGCCGAACGCGGTTCAGTCTGAACTTGCCGTTCAAAATTTGGTAAACCTAAAAATGAGCGATCCAGATTATCACGCAGTGTTGATCGCGAATAAAATTCTGGGCGGTGGTTTCAACAGTCTTTTGAATATGAACCTTCGCGAGGCACACGGCTGGACATATGGTGCACGTTCAAATACAGGTGCGGATAAAAATATTACCCGTTTTATTGCAACTACAAGCGTGCGTAATGCAGTTACCGATAGCGCTGTTGTTGAGACTTTGAAGGAAATTCGTTTTATCCGTGATAATAAAGTTACAACACAACAATTGGTAAACGCTAAGGCAAAATTTGTTGGAGATTTTGTACTTGCATTGGAACGTCCGGAAACTATTGCAGATTATGCGCTGGAAGTACAGACACAAAACCTTCCAAAGGATTTTTATGTAGATTATCTTAAAAAGATAAACGCCGTAACTGTGGAAGATGTACAGCGCGTTGCCAAAAAATACTATAAGCCAAACAATCTGCGTATTGTAGTTGTGGGTAAAGGTTCTGAAGTTTTGGAAGGATTGAAAGGTTTGAAAAATGCTGAAGGAAAAGAAATTCCCGTTGTGTATTTTGATAAATTCGGGAATTCCGTTGCTGCGCCAGATTTCAATAAGGCGATGGATGCAGGTGTTACTGCTGAAACTGTTATCAAAAAATATATTGATGCAATTGGCGGAAAAGCAAAATTGAAAACCGTTAAAACGCTTTCTATGACTGCTTCGGCTGAAATGCAGGGAATGCAATTGGGTCTTGAAACCAAGAATACTACCAAAAACCAATCTGTGGTAAATGTGACTATGATGGGAAATTCACTTCAGAAAATAGTTTTTGATGGCGAAAAAGGTTATATGATGGCGCAAGGCCAACGTATTGATTATGATGAAAAGCAAAACGCAGCCGCTAAAATGGAGGCTTCACCTTTTATGGAATTGACCGTTACGGGTGCAAAACTGGAGCGCGTTGAACAAGTTAATGGAAAAGATGCCTATGTAATTTCTGTAGGGAATAACACCGAAGCTTTTTACGATAAGGAAAGCGGACTTAAAGTGAAGCAAAACACCACCCAGGAAATGATGGGGCAAACCATAAATGCTACTACCACTTTTGGAAATTATAAAGAAGTAAACGGAATTAAATTTCCATTTACCATTGGTCAAACGGCCGAACCACAAGAGTTGACATTCAACATTACTGATGTTAAAATAAACGAAGGTGTTACTGACGCCGATTTTAAATAATAAATAGAATTTAGTTTAAATAAAAAAACCGCTTTCATATTTTGGAGGCGGTTTTTGTTTGGGTAAAATCGAAAATCTTTTTAAAAGTTTTTTTTATATTGCCGTTCATAAAAAATAAAACTAAGATGAAATTTACTTTGTACTTTAAAATACTTATACTATGTGCCCTTATAGCAACAGGCTGCAATAAGGACGATAATAACAATGACGACCAGGGCTGTGTAAAGGAAGAGAATTTTTTTGAGGCAGAGTTTGATGGGGAAACCATTGAACCGTATTATGTTAGAGGTGGAGGATTTGGACTTTATACATTAAATTTTAACCGTTGTCCTGAAAATCAGGATGATTGGTTATTAACTGTTAGAAATGAAAATGATATAAGTTTATATGTTCTGCTTAGTGATATAAATAATGTTGGAAGTTATAATATAGTTCAAGGGAATCCAGACTTAGTGCCAAGAGAGCTGTGCTGAAGATATATCTATGTATATATTTGATGAGGATACATTTTCCTATACTTTTATAAGTAATAATAACGGTACGGTTACAATCACAGAGTATGATGGTGGGCTTGGCATACTGGTGGGCACGTTTACGGCAGAGCTGGTAAGTACCGAAGACCCAGCTGTAAAAAAGATAATTACCGGGGAGTTTAACCTTAATAAATCTACGCTGGACAATACCCAGCGACCTTGTTTTCTGGATTAAAGAATAGTTTATAAACAAAACTGTAAAAAAAAACCGCTTCCAGTTTTTGGAGGCGGTTTTTTTATAGATTTTTTCAGAAAATATCACTCCCATGTAACGGTCTCCATCAACTTACGAATGTCTTCCCGAAGATAGACCACTGCAGGATAGATTGAATCAAAATTTGGTTTTGTCTCAAAATAAAGTGCACCGTTCAAAAAATGATTGATACTGTCAGTAACATAAAACCCCGCTTGACTGGCGGCATTTCCGTTTATCATATAAAACATGCCGTACACTTTTTTGTCCGGATTGATAAATGGTTGTTCGGGAATGCTATTCGCTTTTATGTCGTGATTTAAAGCCAATTTTTGTGCATCCACCAATAATGAGTCTAAATTATTGTTCCGTACATCTTGATAGGTCAAATACAAAGTAGCCTTCATATTTGGGTAATTTATGTTTAAACCGCAACCCTTCTTATTTATTAAAGCTGCATTTCTGTTCATTTCGAAGGAATATGGACAATCAGAATCGATAGTTTTATATTCTGGTTTTGCATAATCCAATCGAAGCATTGCGGAAGGTTTCACCAAAACATCATCTTCGCAGGAAGCGAAAAGAAATAAAGTGAAAGCAAAAAAGAAAAGGAAACTATGGATTTTCAATGGTAAGTTTTATTTGTTTTATGCGCTTGCCCTCAAAGGCTTCAATGGTAAACGCATAATTGTGGAAGGATATTACTTCGTTTTTCTTCGGAAAACCTTTTGAAATTTCCAAAAGGAATCCAGCAACGGTTTCCGCTTCACCCTTTTCTTCCTCAAAAATTTCCGGGTCTTCGGGTTTTATCACTTTATAAAAATCCTTTAAGGGCGTTTTTCCCTCAAATATAAAGGTGTTGTCATCCAGTTTTGAAAAAATCAGATCCTCATCATCAAACTCGTCGCTTATTTCGCCAACAATTTCCTCAATAATATCTTCCAAAGAAATCAAGCCGCTCGTACCGCCGTATTCATCTACAACAATGGCAAGGTGCATTTTCATTTCCTTGAATTCATTCAGCAAATCATCCAGTTTTTTATTCTCGGGAACAAAATAGGCATCGCGTTTCAAAGTATTCCAATCAAGAATTTTCCGGTCTGTGTACGGAATTAGATCTTTTACATAAAGAATTCCCGTAATATTGTCCATACTATCCTTGTAAACAGGGATGCGCGAATAACCGTGCTCGATAATTTCGGGCAAAATTTCTTTAAAATTTTGGTCTTCGTTTAATGCGAAAATATCCATTCGGTTTTTCATCACCTGTTTGGTGTGGGTGTTTCCAAAGGTTACAATTCCCTGTAGAATTTTCTGTTCTTCGTGGGTGGTGTCTTTGTTTGAAAGTTCCAGCGCCTGCGAAAGATGATCCACACTCATGTTCGATTTCTTTTTACCGTATTTTGCGTGTATATAAATTGTGGCTGAACGCATAGGCAAACTGATAGGCGACAATAAAGTGTCCAAAATATTAAGGGGGTGCGCCATAAAAACCGCGAAAGAAATACGGTTTCGGTTGGCATAAATCTTCGGAAGAATTTCGCCGAAAAGCAAAATAAAGAAAGTAACAACACCAACTTCCACAATAAAACGAACGTCAATTCCATAAAAATTTGATTGAATGCTTGAAAAAAGCGAATCGCTCATAGAATCGAAAAGCAATACGATTGCAATGTTTATAAAATTGTTTGCGACCAATATTGTGGCCAGCAATTTTTTTGGCCTTGCGAGCAAACGCTGTGCAATTCCCAATTTTTTTGCAATTGATTTTTGGGTATTAGTCTCAAAATCGGAAGGCGTTAATGAGAAAAAAGCCACTTCGGCACCCGAAATGAGGGCAGAACATGCTAAAAGAACAATTAGCATCACGCTACTTGTTATTTGGGTAAAATCCAAAACAATAAAAAAAAGTAAACCAGGGGGCTCCGTGTCCAAGTTGATGGGTTTAGTTAAAAATTAAAACGGTAAATCGTCCGTTTCTTCAGAACTTGTGTTGCTGTTTTGCGGCGCCGATGAGGGCTGTGCAGTCTGCGTACTTTGTCCAGAATTATTGTTGTCTCCTTTGGGAGTCAAAAAGGTAAAATCTGTGCAATGTATTTCGGTGCTATATCTGTCCAAACCTTTTTCATCTTGCCACTTACGCGTTTTCAAACGGCCTTCAATATATACCATGTCGCCTTTTTTCAAATATTTTCCGCAGATTTCAGCGGCTTTGTTGCGCACCACGATATTATGCCATTCGGTATTTGTTACGCGTTCGTTTGTGGTTTTATTGGTGTAGGTTTCATTTGTGGCAATAGGGAAACGGCCTAAGCTGTTACCGCCTTCAAAATAATGCATTTTAACTTCATCGCCCGTATGGCCTATCAACATTACTTTATTCAAAGTTCCACTCATAATTATTTCTTTTTCAATTTGTGCAAAGGTAAATTTTGAGATTTAAATATAATGATTTTTTAAGTTTTTATATGAATTGATTTGATGCGGGAAATGCAATTACAATTAATAATTTTCAAAAAATTCAGAAACAAAATTTTCAATCAAAACCGGAACTGCATAATTACTTACTTCTGAAATTGGTATAGTTGCTTGCATTTCTTCCACCTGTCCGCCGAGGCGGAATGTTTCTATGATCCAAAACCGTGTGTGTAAATGTTGGTGTGATAATTTATGCAACATGGGTTTCTCATTATATAAGGAAATAGATTTAATTTTTATTTTTTCTGAAAACTCCTGAAACTGTGGGAGTTTTTTCAAAGCTGAAATACTTATTTCTTCAGAAGTTTCAATCAGTGGAAATTCATAAAGTTTGTGCCAAATTCCTTTTCCTATTCGCTGTTGCAAGATAGTACGTTCATTTTCTGAAAGAAAAACCATGTAATTGAAAAACCTGATTTTTACAGGTTTCGCCTTAATTTTTACGGGAAGTTCCGAAACTTTTTTCTGCTGAAATGCTGCACAGCTATCATTAAAAACGCAGTTTCCGCACTCTGGATTTTGCGGAACGCAGTAGCGTGCGCCAAATTCCATAATTGCTTGGTTGAACGTGCCCGGCTGCTCCTTGTCTATTAATTGCTGTGCGAGGGTTTTAAATTCCTTATGACCGATGGTTGTGTTTATAGGAGTTGAAATCCCAAAAACACGCGAAAGCACGCGATACACATTTCCATCAACAACCGCTTCAGGCTGATTAAAGGATATACTCGCAATAGCGCTAGCAGTATAATCACCGACACCTTTTAATTTCAACAAATCTTTGTAATTGTTTGGGAAAACGCCTTTCATTTCTTCAGAAATCATTTTTGCTGTGGCGTGCAGATTTCGGGCACGGGAATAATAACCCAAACCTTGCCAAAGTTTTAAAACTTCATCTTCGTGGGCATTGGCCAAATCCTCTACTTTTGGATACGCCTCAACGAACTTCAAATAGTAGGGCAAACCTTGCAAAACACGGGTTTGCTGAAGCATAATTTCCGAAAGCCAAATGTGGTAGGGATTAACCGTATTTCGCCACGGCAATTCGCGTTTGTTTTGTAAATACCACGCAATGAGTTTATTGGAGAGATATGGGACTATTTTGGGCATTGCGTAAAATTAATCTATATACCTTTAAATTTTAAAGGATTAAGGTTTGAATTATTGATTTTAAAATATGTATATTTGCGGTCTTAAAAAAAATAGAAAAAGAAAATTAATTAAAATTTAAAAGCAATGACGAAAGCAGATATCGTAGCGAAGATTTCAGAAAAATTAGGAATGGAAAAGAATGAAGTTCAAGCTACAGTTGAAACCTTTATGGAAGAAGTAAAAAATTCTTTAGAAGGTGGAGACAATGTATACTTAAGAGGTTTTGGAAGCTTCATTATCAAAACAAGAGCTGAGAAAACAGGAAGAAACATTTCGAAAAACACAACCATCAAAATACCAGCCCACAATATTCCGGCTTTTAAACCTGCAAAAGTTTTTGTTGAAGGTGTAAAAACAAACGTGGACGTAAAATAATAATAATAACCCGTTCCGATTTTCGGGACATTAATAAAAGACTTTAGTATGCCAAGTGGTAAAAAAAGAAAAAGACATAAGGTAGCGACTCACAAGCGCAAGAAGAGACGTCGCGCTAACCGCCACAAAAAGAAAAAGTAGTTTCTAAACTACTTTTTCTGTTTTAAAAGTGTTTCGGAAATTGTACCTTTTTGGTGTTATTTCCGAATAAAACAGACGAAAAAATCGTTCTTTGAAAATGAGATTGTAACAGCCGGCTTTTGGTTTTGGTACAATTTCGCCGGGTTTTTAGATAAAACCTGTGAAAAATATTGTTTAATTAGTTCCGATTTTTACATCGGGACAACAAAATTAATGTAACGTGAACTACGAATTATTTATTAGGTCCGGTTCACAAGAAGTTGATTTTGCCCTTTTAAAGGATGGAAGACTTATAGAGCTTCACAAAGAAGAAGAGGATAACAATTTTACGGTTGGCGACATATTTCTTGCCAAAATCCGTAAAACCGTTCCCGGGCTTAACGCCGCCTTTGTGAATGTTGGTTACGAGAAAGATGGTTTTTTACACTATCACGATCTCGGCCCAAAAGTGCTTTCACAATTGAAATTTGTGAAAAGCGTTACTTCAGGTAAGTTAAAGGATTACTCCTTGAATAATTTTCCATTCGAAAAAGAGATTGATAAGCACGGCAACTTAAACGATGCCCTAAAAAGCAATCAATCCATCTTGGTTCAAATTGTAAAAGAACCCATTTCCACTAAAGGACCACGTATTAGTTCCGAGCTTTCTATAGCTGGAAGATATATTGTTTTGGTTCCATTTTCTGACCGCGTTTCTGTTTCACAAAAAATAGAAAGCAATGAAGAAAAAGATAGGTTAAAACGCTTGATAACAAGTATTAAACCAAAAGGATTTGGTGTTATTATACGCACTGTGGCCGAGGGCAAAAAAGTAGCAGAACTGGACAAAGATTTACAGAACCTTACCGAACGCTGGACAGCGATGTGTAAGAAGCTACAGGGGGCGCACCACCCTTCAAAAGTGCTGAGCGAGCTAAACCGGGGAGCCTCTATCATCCGTGATATGTTTAATGATTCATTCTCTGCAATACATATTGACGATGAGACCCTATACTTGCAAATAAAAGATTATGTGCAGGAAATTGCACCAAAAAAAGACAATATCGTAAAGTTTTATGATTCCAATGTTCCGATGTTTGAGAAATTCGGCATCGACAGGCAGATTAAAACTTCCTTCGGAAAAACAGTATCAGGTAGCAAAGGAGCCTACTTGGTTATAGAACACACCGAAGCAATGCACGTAATAGACGTGAATAGCGGTAACCGAAGCAACAAGCAAAAAACACAGGAAGGCACAGCGCTGGAAGTGAATATGATTGCAGCCACCGAGGTGGCAAGACAGCTAAGGTTGCGCGATATGGGAGGAATTATTGTGATAGATTTTATTGATTTGGCAAACGCCAATCACCGCAAAGATCTCTACAACCATCTTCGTGAAGAAATGAAGGACGATAGGGCAAA
This sequence comes from uncultured Flavobacteriaceae bacterium, assembly GCA_963716065.1. Classification (GTDB taxonomy): domain Bacteria; phylum Bacteroidota; class Bacteroidia; order Flavobacteriales; family Flavobacteriaceae; genus Aequorivita. The sequence continues at coordinate 2,042,931 of OY970287.1, read as the reverse complement.
GCACAAAATTCTACCCCCAAGCAAATTTGGTTTGATACAAATAACCAGACAGCGTGTTCGTCCAGAGATGAACATCAAAACGCGCGAGGAAGATCCCAATGCAAATGGAAGCGGAGGCGATGAAAATGGCGAAATAGAAGCGCCAATTATTGTTATCAACAGAATAAACGAAGAGGTGAAACGCCTTTTTGTAAAAGACTATAAAAAGATAACCTTAAACACGCATCCTTTTATAGCAGCATTCTTAACAAAAGGATTCCCAAGTGTGCGAACCAAATGGTTTTTGGAGCACAAAAAATGGGTGAAAATCCAACCTCGAGATGCATATACATATCTCGAATATCACTTTCACGATAAAGATGGTGAATTGATAAAATAACCAAAACCCCTTCAGATTTATTTTGAAGGGGTTTTTTTTGTGAGCTTTTGTTTCCGTTGATACTATAGATTCTATGGATATTGTTGTTGCTATTGCAATGTGCTGAAAACATATTAATCTTGAATCTTGCAGCAAAGCGGTCTTTGCTCTTGGTTCTTTTTCGTGGAAATAAAAAGTTTTATCTTCACCTAAATATTTAAAATCACACTTTGAATCTCCAAAAATCCTACACTGTTGACGAAGCTACAAAGCGAATGGAGCGCTACTGCGCCTACCAAGAGCGCTGCCATAAAGAAGTGCATCAAAAACTGTATGAAATGCGAATGATACCCGTTGCGGTGGATGAAATAATTGATTATTTGCTTCGGCATAATTTCTTAAATGAAACTAGGTTTGCACAAGCTTTTGCAAGAGGAAAATTTAGAGTTAAAAAGTGGGGAAGAAATAGAATTGTCAACGAATTGAAACTGCGCCAAATTTCAAAATTCAATATCAAAATTGCCTTAAAGGAAATTCCCGATTTAGAATATTACAAAACCTTTGAAGACTTGGCAAAAAAGCGAATGCAACAATTGGCTTCAGAAAAAAATCTTCAGAAAAAACGAAAGAAACTGGCGGATTATCTTTTTTATCGGGGGTGGGAGAGTGAGCTTGTTTATGGGAAGGTTGGGGAGATAAAATAATAGAATTTACTTTTTATCCATTTTTATCAAATTGCAAATAGGCTCGTTTAAAGCATTGGCAATTTTATATAAAGAAAGAATTGTAATATTCCTTTTTCCCGCCTCAATGTTACTAAAACTGCTCTTATCAAAATTACAGCGGTATGCAATTTCATTTTGCCGAATGCCTTTTGCAAGGCGGATGGTTTTTATCTTTTTACCCACCGCCTCTATAAACAATCTTTCTTTATCTTCCTCAGATAACACATGGCTATATTCCTAATTATTAGGCAAAAAAAGTTATAATATATTTTAACTTTTAATTTATTTTCGTATCTTGTTCTAAGAAAAAATAGAAAGTCTATTTTAAAAAGCATTTCAAAAACTTTTAAGTTATGAAAAAAATTATGACATTAGTAGCAGTACTATTTTTTACTGTTGCCTTGAGTGCGGAAAATTTTGGGACAACTGGAACAAATGTAATCTCAAAAGAAAATAGTGAAATCAGTACTAATATAGTAACTGGTGGTTGCTTGGTAAGAGTAGATTGTGACGGTGATGGAATTTGGGACTATTCTTCCACTGTGGGTTGTGAATATTCAGGTGCTTTAGCACAACAATATCTCGATTTTTGTCCTTAAGAGGATTCAAACATTCAATCTTTAATGAGGTTGTTTTTAAAATGACAGCCTCATTTTCTTTAATTTGAGAAATGATGAAAAAGTTTGTATTATTTTTTTTTCTTATTCACTTCTTTTGTTCGGGTCAAACAACCTCAGGACTGGTAAGTTATGGGGAGATACAAAGCATGGGTATGGGAGCACCTGTTGGAGCGGATTATAATGCCATTTTGATTTTTAGTAAAGACAGTTCCCTTTATATTACCCGTCAAGATTCCTTGGAAGGGGAACATAAATTTAAAATGAATACTTATACGAATGGTAATGATTCATTTACTCAGACTTATGCCACAAATGACAAAGGATTTCGTTACTTTTATGATAGGATGAATGAAACCTCCTACTCTCGAGATATAGGGTTTTGGCGTGTGAAAGAAAAAACACCACATATTCCATGGGAGCTAAAAAAGGAAACAAAAAAAATTGGGAAATTTCTATGTAAAAAAGCTACTGCTCAATTTAGAGGGCGAAATTATACTGCTTGGTATGCTACAGAAATACCTTTGCCTTATGGGCCTTGGAAACTTCAAGGATTGCCGGGTATTATTTTGGAGGCTTATGATACAAATAAGGAAATTTTTTGGTATTTTAAATCGTTAGAATATCCTGGAAATTTTTCTTTTTTGTTAAAAAACATTTCTAATAAAAAAAACCAATGGTTTACATTTCAAGAATATAAGGAATTTTTAATTAAAAATTTCAAAGAAAGCATAGTTAATAGTCGAATGGTTTCCCAAAGTGCTGGCATTGAAACAACACAAAGCAATTCAATGCTCAATTCATTTATAGAGGGATTTGACTTAAATAAAAAATAATTGAAATGTGTTTTATAAAAAGATTGTATGGTTAGTTTTTTGTCTTTTTATCATTGCAAACGCAAAATCACAATCCATATCTATAACAGGGCAAGTAAAATCCAACAACTCCCAAAAAATAATTGAAAGTGCCTCTGTGGTCCTTAAGAATGGTAATCAAATTTTGGCCTATGGCTATACCAATAATCAAGGCAATTATCTTATAACTTTTAATAAAAATAATCTTTCAGAATTTACTTTGGAAGCTAACAGTCTTGGCTATGCCACTGCTTCAATTGCAATAAATTTGGCAGAAAATAAAAACAGCTATCGCCAAGATTTTAATTTAGAGGAAAAAGTCGAAACACTTACCACTGTGGTATTAAAACCTGGGGAAAAGATAGAGATAAATCGCGACACGATATCTTATAAAATCGCGGCTTTTAAGGACAACAGCGAGCGTACCGTGGAAGATATGCTAAAGAAGCTCCCTGGGATTGAAGTGGCGGAGGATGGTAGCATAAAGGCATTAGGCAAACCCATCCAAAAAATATTGATTGAGGGAGATGACCTTGCCGACTCCAATTACAAAGTAATTTCCAAAAACCTAGATGTGGATGTTTTGGAAAAAATAGAGATTATCAGCAATTATGATGAAAATCCCGTGCTGAAGCAATTCCTAAATTCAGAAAATGTAGTCCTAAACCTAAAATTGAAAAAGGACAAAAAATCTGTGCTATTTGGAAAGGCAGAAGCGGGCGGTGGAGTTAAAAACCGCTTTTTGGCGGATATAAATCTTGGGCTTGTAACGCCCGCTATAAAATTTCTTGATTTGGCCAATGCAAACAATACCGGCAATCCTGCCGAAAACCAATTTGGATCCTTTGTTTATATGCCAATAGGTTTCAACGATTTCAGCAAAAATTTTGTTATTAAACAGAACCCTATTGTATTTTTAAGTGGAAGCTCAGTAGCATTGGAGGATAAAAACTATATAGAAAACACTACTTTTTCCAATAATCTTTTGGTAAATAAAAGGCTTTCTGAAAGTTTGAAAATACGCAATTCCCTTTATTTTTATAACGATTCCTTTGAGAAAAAATATAGCAGCCAGTATCAATATTTTGTAGAACCACAGGATATTTTCTTCACAGAACAGAATTCTTTTGACCAAGAAAACCTTAACCTTAGTAATGATCTAAAGGTTACTTTAACCCCTTCAAAAAACACAAACATCACAGTTGCCAATACGCTTACACTTTTAAATGGAACCCATAAAAATCGTTTGCTTTTTGATGAAGATAACATTCAACAAAATCTTCAAAACAAAAAAAGAGAACAGGAAACACATTTTCAACTTACCCAGAAGATTAAATCTGGGGCTGTTGTAATTGATCTTTATGCGGGCGGCAAAAAACTGGACCAGGTTTTCCAAATCTTTCCCAACACTTTTGTAGCAGACACTATGAATCAAGATACTTCTATACGTTCAAATTATAATACAACCTTGGATTATCAAGGTTTAGACGTAAGCTTCGTTTTTAAAAAGGATAAAACTTCTTACTCATTTACGGGTGGCTTTCAGCATATCAACGAAACCATTAAAACTACTTCCTTTTCAAGTTTTCAGGACCAAAATAAAAAAATTGACAGTCTTTCCGGCAACAATGTTGCGCGGAGTTTAAGTCCACATTTACAGTTTAAACTGGAACAGGAATTGTACAGGGATGTGTTTCTTTACACAAATCTTGATGCAATTTGGAATAGTTATGATAAAAACAATTTTTCAAAAAACTTTTTTCTGCCCAATCCAAGTGCTGGTCTGCGAATAAGCAAAACCAAAACAGGCTCCTATCGTTTTAAGTATTCCTATATCACGGAAATACCAAGATTAAACTATTTTACGGATAATTTTTTGATAAAAAGTTATCGCAGCTTGAGTCTTGGCGTCTCAAAACCCGAAGCCCTTAAAAGTCACAGTTACTCTTTTAACTATACTTTTGCAAGAGTGGAAAAGCGGATATTATTTAACGTTTCTGCCTCTCATCGCAGATTTTTGAATCAATTAAGTTTTAAAAATTCCCTAAGCCAAAATTCAGACGTAACTCAGAGTATATTTAATCCAGGACAAAAATTATGGTTGTTTCAAACTGGGCTTACTTCTTATATTGATCCTGTTAGTACTTCAGTTAAAATTGGTTATCAGAAACAGTTTTCTGAACAACCTGTAACAATCAACAATAGAAACACAAAACTAAAGAACAATACTTCGCAGTATTATTTAACTGGAACTACCTATTTAAAGGGATTGATTAATTTTAAGTTTTTGGCAAACTACACCATAAATAAGGGCGAAAATGAAGGGAATACAATACGCAACGAACGTTATAAATTTGAACTGAAAACTATCTTCAATATAAATAAAGTATTTTTTGCCACCCTTGAGAGTAAAGGATATATAGTATCCTCACAATTTTATGAGACCAACAATGCGGAAATTGAGTTCCGTCCGAAAGGTAAAAATTGGGCTTTGGGCTTAAAGGCTATCAATATATTTAACGATAAAGAATATATTTTTGAAAATACTTCAGAATTTATCCAAACATCAACGGTTTTTGAAGCCGTACCGAGATATGTAGTATTATACGGAAGATTTAGGTTTTGATACTTAAAAATATTAAAACATTTCAAAATATAACATTCAGATTGTCTTAAAGGAAATTCCAGATTCAGAATATTACAAAACCTTTGAAGACTTGGCAAAAAAGCGAATGCAACAATTGGCTTCAGAAAAAAATCTTCAGAAAAAACGAAAGAAACTGGTGGATTATCTTTTTTATCGTGGTTGGGAAAGTGAGATGGTTTATGGGAAGGTGAGTGAAATTAATAGCTTTTAAAGCTTAAGCTTTGGCTTTGATGAATCTATTAACTATTCAATTTCTAAACAGGCTATTTCTTTATACTCTAAATTATCATTAAAATCAATTATTGAATTTTGGTGTTTTGTAAGTTCAAGTAATAAGTGCAACAGATAAATTTAAAACACTTGGGATTGCTCCCAAGTGTTTAGGGTCAAAAACCTAAATTTGTCTTGCATGAAAAATTATAAACAATTGACCGCCCAACAAAGATACCAAATAGAAGCACTCCTACAAGTTGGATGCACACAAACAGCTATAGCTGACCAGATTGGTGTCCACCGCAGTACAATCAGCAGAGAGCTGAAAAGGTCGATAGCCCTTCGGGGCAGGACCTCTGGAAGCTATGTGGCCACAAATGCGGAGCGAAAGACAAGGAACCGACATAAGCAGAAGTTCAAAAATGTGCTGTTGACACCTGAGCTGAAAAAAAAGATAGCGGATAAAATGGAACTGGACAAGTGGAGCCCAGAGCTTATCTCCGAGAAATGGAAACAGTTGGGCGTCCCGATGGTCAGCCACGAAACAATCTATAAATGGATATGGGAATCGAAGCACACCAATACTGTCGAGAACAGACCTTTTAAATTGCTCTATAAAGAACTGAAACATGGCAAGCGGAGACAGAAACGTGGAAATATAAAGGATACCAGAGGGGCGATACCGAATCGGGTACACATCAGCAAACGTCCAGAAGTCGTCGAACAGAGAAAACGCATTGGGGACCGTGAAGGCCGACCTGATGATGGGGAAAGACCACAAAGCGGCGCTCTTGGTGCTCACCGACAGAACGACCTTGATAACAATGATGGAAAAACTAAACGGCAAAAGCGCAGAAGAGGTCACCGATAAAATCAAGCAGAGGCTGGGCAGGTTCAGCTCCAGCTATATAAAGACAATTACCTTTGATAATGGAAAAGAGTTTTCTGGACATCAGGAAATTGCAAGTACATTTAAAGTAAAGACATATTTTACGACACCTTACACATCACAGGAAAAAGGGACAGTGGAGAACAGGATTGGGGTCATAAGGAGGTTCTTTCCAAAGAAAACAGACTTGAGGGACATCACCGAAAAAAGAATCAAACAAGTAGAACTAGCAATCAATAACAGACCCATTAGAAAATTCAACTACCTTAGCCCTATTGAAACTCTAAATAATAAGTTTGTTGCACTTATGAGTTGAACACAGCTTTTTGTAAAATTTCAATGATATTATTTGTTGTTGTATTTCCAGTTCTGAGCCAAATAATTTTGGGAGGACAACCTTTTATATTTGCAATATCTGCGAAATCAGCATCAAATGTTACAATCGCGAACCCATTTGCTTTTGCATAATTCCATATTTCAATATCTGAAGAATCTTCAAGGCCTATGGCTTTTACGTGATTTGTATCGATGAAAATGGATTGTATTTTATTTACAATTCGGAAAGATATATTTTGGTCGAACAAGAGTTTCACGATGCTACCCTAATTCTATTTTCCTTATTTGCCGCAAATGATAAACAAGCGTTGATTCCATTTTCATCCAACTCTGGGAAATCTTTCAAAATCTCCTTTTTACTCATCCCATTGGCAAGCCAATTCAAGACATCGTAAACAGATATCCGCGTTCCGGAAATTATAGGTTTTCCAAAACGTCTGTTAGGTTCAATGCTTATGTATTTTTTATAATCAACCATTTTATTTTTTTATCTAAAGTACGATTTTTTCTGTAGAGGTTAAGTTTCGTTTCCCGGCAGACTATAAACGCTATTGAAACAGGAAAATTTGACCCCAGTTTGCCACTTGCTTTTAAGATTTCAAGATTGTTTGAATTGCCAATTGAAAGTATTTTTCAGGATATATAATTACTGTGGGTGTTGGAATGTGTTGCAAACTTGCACTAATGAAATAGATAATATGAGGACAATAAATATTTTGTTTAAAGTCTATCGCTTAAAAATTAAACTTTTTTCTAATCATTAAAAATGCCTATTTTATAAATATACATCAGCCAAAATATATTAGCTGTGGTTAATATAGCTCCAATAATTCTTAATCCACTGCCTTTTAGTTTTTTATTCTCTTTTAAACGGTAATAGGATACAATTGATGCAATATAACCTACAGGCACAAATAGAATGGGTAATATTATAAAACCCCCTAGCCCAGCAGCAAAAGAAATAATTGCAAAAGGATCAGTACTTGTTGATTTTTTTTTAGTTTTTTTAATTTCTTTAATATCATTTGCAATTTCATTACTTATGTTCCCCATAATATCAGCACCACAATTCCAGCACATATCAAAATTATTATCAATTTTATTATTACAATTTTTACAAATCCAACCACTATTTAAAGATTTTCTTTTATTTAAATCTTCAACAGTGATTACATTGTCAGGTTCTGTTTTATCAGATACAAATGGAGGAGGTGATGCTAAAGCTAACTCTTTGAGTTCAGAAATATCTTTAGCTTTAGTCCATTCATCCAATCCTTCGTACCAAATCATTGTGTCTTTAGTGAAATTGCGATTTTTGAGATCAACTAATTTAAATGGACCTTCCTGCTTCCTTGCCGTTATGAATAAAATAATTTTTCATCAGGTTTCATTTTTAATTGATTAATCTTTTCTAATAATACATCTTTATTAACTTACCCATAACATTCATTTAACCTCAATGAAATGCATTAGTAATATAAGTATTATCGCTTACTCCCAAATATAGAATAATCCAATTAATTTCAAATCACCAAACGCTCAATGCTTTTCTATTTTAGTATTTTAAATATTAAACGAAGCTCCAACATTAACAGAAACCTGATTGTGCAGTTTTTCCGCTGGTGTTAAGGAATCTGTATTGTATTTGGAAATGGGAACGCTCACTTCAGTAAAAACTCCAAACCCGCTGGTGAAGAAATAACGAGCGCCCAAATGGCCACCAAAGTTTTTCAAACTGGCATAAAGTCCTGGATATACATCAAAATTTTCATCAACGTTTATCACGTTTCCAAGATTTGCATTAAAGCGAACGCGAAAATCAAAACGATCCTCAAATTTTGCGAAAGGCTCTTCATTGCCATCGGCATTTGTAATTTTATCGATTCCCAAAAGATAGGAAGATGCCACGCCCAGTGAAATGTTTTCACCCACACCAAAATCTAGACTGCCCATAATTCCGGTGCCGTTATTTTGAATGTTGGCTCCTAATTGAAATTTCACATCGCCTTTGCCATTAAATGCCTGCGCAAAAGTTAGTTGAATAAAAAGAAGAGCAAATACAGTTACAAATACTTTCATTACTTAAAAAAATTAAAGGAAAGATACTGAATTCTGAAGAAATTAAAGCGCTTTGTTGGTACGAACAATAGCCTGTTCGTTTTTCCAATCAATCCATTTTTGGCCTTTTAGCCTTCGCATTAATTGGTCGTAATAACGCATAATAGTAATATTATAAACTGCTCTTGCCAAATTTTTTGGGTTTCTGGCAATGGCGCGCAAACTCATAGAAAAACCAGGTGTAATGTAGCGCATATAGTGCCAATAGCCTTCGGGCATGTACAAAACGTTGCCGTGTTCTAAATTGGCTATATACCCTTTCGCTTTCTTTAAAGCGGGCCATTTGGTATAATCGGGATTGTGGAAATCTATATCCTCTCGGGTAATCAACGAATGTGGAATTTTATATAAGTAATCGTTTTGCTTTTGATCAAATAGAATCACTTCTTTTTTCCCGTGAAAGTGAAAATGAAATATGTTGGCCAAATCGATATCGTGATGCATGAAAGTGTACGAATCCTTTCCTCCGAAAAAAAGCATCGGCAAACCTTTCATCAATTTAAGTCCGAAATTTGGAAACTCATAATCTTTTTGAAGCTGCGGCACTTCCTTTAAAATATTCCAAAGAAAGATCCGGTATTTGGTGGGTTCTTTTTTTAGGAGTTCCACATAATCACGCATTTTCATCTTTGCGTGTGGCTCGTTAAAGCCATCTTTGTGGCTCACGGGACGATTATCGTAGAGTGGCACCATTATATCTCCGGCAACATCAGCCATATAATCCAGATCCCATTTTGTAAATGCCGGCCACTCCTCAACAAACCGTTCAATAACAACGGGTTTTTGGGGCTTAAAATAATTTTTTAGAAAATCTTCTTTGGTAATGGTTTTTACCCTATCAATTTGCTGTAGCTGCATAGTTTTAATCAACGGGCAAATTTACAAATCCCGTAGGTATAGTTATTATAATATTAATATAACTTTATGTTTTGAAAGTGACAAAAATTTAAAGCGTGTTGTTATTATCTCTTTTAAAAAGTAAAATGGGGCTATTCCCTTTTAAAATAATGTGATATATCGAATTTACCTCTAATTTAAATTTCTTCATATGAGTGATTCTGGGATAATAATTTATAAATGTGCTGATTTCAGATGAAGAATTATTGCAAATTCTCAAAATTCAAGAAAGAAATCTAGCGGCTGGTCTTACTTCCGAAGAAAAAAAAACTCACGGTTTTTTGACCGTCCAACATACATTTGATGTTTTAAAAAAAATGAATAACAGGTGTCCGCATATAATTGCGAAATACAATAATGAGGTAGTGGGGTATGCATTGTGTATGCATCCCACATTTGAAAATGAAATAGAAGTTTTAAAACCGATGTTTGATGAAATAAATTCAATCCCCAATATTAATAGGAATTATATTGTAATGGGTCAAATTTGTATTGATGAGAAATATCGCGGACAGGGAATTTTCAGAAAATTATATAAAACAATGAAAAAAGAAGTATTTCCTGAATTTTCAAGCATTATTACTGAAGCGGATGCTTTGAACAAACGTTCTTTGGAAGCGCATTATGCCGTTGGATTTCAAAAAATCAAGGTGTATGAGGCTGGTGGGCAAACATGGAAATTAATTCAATTAAAATAAAAATCCCAAACTCCTTTTGGGGAATTTGGGATTTGATATTTTTATAATTTTAAGCAGTTTAATCTGCCAAAACCATTACTCGGTTGTTGTTGCATTCCACGGTTCCGCCAGAAATATGAAGAATCCATTTTCCGTCTTCTTGGGTGAATTTACTTTTAAAAGCTTCCGCAATGGTTGGATTGCCTTGAAACTTCACCTTTCCTTCCTGTAAAACAGAAACAATAGGAGCGTGGTTATTCATCATTTGGAATTCGCCTTCCACACCCGGAACGGTTACGCTTTCTACTTCTCCGGCAACTAAGGATGCTTCGGGGGTTACTATTTCTAAATACATTTTTTCAATTATGAATTAGGAATTAGGAATTCAGAAAACCTGTTTTTTAATTCAGAATTCTGCATTCTTAATTCTGAATTAAATTAAGCTTCAGCAAGCATTTTCTCACCCGCGGCTACTGCTTCCTCGATAGTTCCTTTTAGGTTGAAGGCTGCTTCTGGAAGGTGATCCAATTCGCCATCCATAATCATATTAAAACCTTTAATGGTTTCTTTAATATCAACCAAAACTCCAGGAATACCTGTAAACTGTTCCGCAACGTGGAAAGGCTGTGAAAGGAAACGTTGCACCCGACGTGCACGTCTTACCGCCATTTTATCTTCTTCGGAAAGTTCTTCCATCCCAAGAATCGCGATAATATCCTGTAATTCTTTATAACGCTGTAAAAGCTCTTTTACTCTTTGTGCGCAACCATAATGCTCTTTCCCCAAAACAGCTTCTGAAAGGATTCGAGAAGTAGAATCTAAAGGATCTACCGCAGGGTAAATACCAAGCTCAGCAATTTTACGTGAAAGTACAGTTGTAGCATCTAAGTGGGCAAACGTTGTTGCCGGTGCTGGATCCGTTAAATCATCCGCAGGTACGTAAACCGCCTGTACTGAAGTAATGGAACCTCTTTTTGTTGAAGTAATACGCTCTTGCATTGTTCCCATCTCTGTAGCCAAAGTTGGTTGGTAACCCACCGCTGAAGGCATACGCCCAAGAAGTGCAGAAACCTCAGAACCCGCTTGCGTAAAACGGAAAATATTATCCACGAAGAAAAGTACATCTTTCCCTTGTCCTTCGCCAGCTCCATCACGGAAATATTCAGCAATTGTAAGTCCTGAAAGCGCAACACGTGCACGTGCTCCAGGTGGCTCGTTCATCTGTCCGAAAACGAAAGTAGCTTTTGATTCTTTCATTGCAGTTTTGTCAACTTTTGAAAGATCCCATCCACCATTTTCCATAGAGTGCATAAAGTCGTCACCGTATTTTATAATCCCAGACTCAAGCATTTCGCGCAGCAAATCGTTCCCCTCACGAGTACGTTCACCTACACCAGCAAATACTGAAAGACCACCGTGACCTTTTGCGATATTGTTAATCAACTCTTGGATAAGTACCGTTTTACCAACACCTGCACCACCGAATAGACCAATTTTACCACCTTTTGCATAAGGCTCAATAAGGTCAATTACTTTAATACCTGTGAAAAGAACTTCGGTAGATGTTGAAAGATCTTCAAATTTTGGAGCATCGCGGTGAATTGGAAGACCAGCGTCGCCAGCTTTTGGCAAGTTTCCGATACCATCGATAGCATCACCAATTACGTTGAAAAGTCGTCCGTAAACATCATCGCCTATTGGCATTTGGATTGGCGCTCCGGTTGCAACTGCATCCGCACCGCGGCTTAAACCATCAGTTGAATCCATTGATATGGTACGAACCATATTCTCACCAATGTGCGATTGAACTTCAAGAACCAAAAGGTTTCCGTTGTTGTTTACCTCCAAAGAGTCGTATATTTTTGGAAGTTCCGATCCGCTATCAAACGCAACGTCAACTACCGGGCCAATAATCTGTGCAACTTTTCCTGTACTTTGTGACATGAGTAACTGTTTATTTTATAGTTATCTAAGGGCGAAAAAACCACCCCTGTTTTGAACGGTGCAAAGATAGTTTTTTCTGAATGAAATTTGCAACCCCAATCTTTAAAAAGTTGAAGTTTTTTGCGAAGAAATATAGCATGTTTTTAAAAACAGGAACTTCCAATAAAATCAAAGCTTTTCACACAAACCACGAACTTCTTTTGAGAAAAGCTGGATTATCCTTTTCTGAAGTTTATCATCTTTAGAAACCATTCTTCCGTCAATTTCAACAACAGGAGTAAGTTCGCCCATCGTACCGGTTGCGAAAACGCCATCGGCATTGTAGAATTGGGAAAGGGTGATGTCTGCTTCAATAATTTCAATTTTATGTTTTTGGCACATTTCAATTACGGAATTTCGAGTAATTCCGGGTAAACAGGCATGACCAAAAGGCGTAAAAACCTCCCCATTTTTTACCATAAAAAGATTGCTGCCGTTCAGTTCAGCAATAAAACCACGATCGTCCAGCATTAATCCGGCATCTTTTCCGGCAACATTTGCCTGAATTTTTGCAATTATATTATTGAGTAAATTGTTGTGATGTATTTTACTGTCCAAAAATTGTGGAGAATTTCGGCGTTGGCTGGTGCTGATTACTTTTATGCCGTGATCGTTATCGTACACCAACGGTTTCCATTCTGCTAAAACAATTAAACAAGAACCATTCTGGTTCAATCTTGGGTCCATGCCACTTGTTATTTTCTCGCCTCGTGTCAATGTTAAACGGATGTGTGTATCGTCATTCATTCCGTTTGCATCGAGGGTTTGTTTTATTGCCTTTTTAATGAATTCTTTGGAAGGAATATCAGCAAACATCAATGTTTTTGCTGATTCTTGTAAACGGGTTAAATGTTTGTCCAAGCAAACGACGCCTTCGGGATACACGCGCAACCCTTCCCAAACCGCATCACCACCTTGAACGGAACTGTCAAAAACAGAAACTTTTGCTTCGCTTCGCGGGTTTAATTTGTCTTTTATGAAAACTTGGATGTTGTCGTTTTTCGGGTTGGATTTTTGAAGCATTTTTATTTAAGTTGAGAGTTTATGTGTTTAAAAGTTTATTAAATGTCCGGTCGAGCGCAGTCGAGACCTTGTTTAAATTTGACATTTTGTAGTTCTCGACTGCGCTCGAACAGACATCGATTTTTAAGTTTTATTAAAGTTCATTTTTCAGAATATTATTTTTTAAAGTTTCGTAAAAAGGCAAAGCTTCATTTAACAATGGCTCCAAATGTTCCTTTAATGGTTGCGAACTGCTTTTTTGTACGGCGAATCCTTCGCTATTGTGAACATTGCCGTACCAATGTTTTGCCCAAATGCCATCTTCCGGAATTCCCCCTTTTTTCCACTGCAGCATTTTTTCAGAAAAAGGGATAACTAATAAATTACAGAGTTTTTTTAAATAGGTTTCGGGATTTTTTAAAAGTTCATCGCTGTCAATAACGAATGGGGTTTTTCCGTTTTTCTTCAGAAATAAGAATAATTCCGAAGCTTTTTTGATTCCGATATCATTTAAAGTTGGTATGTGTATTATTTTTGAAAATGAAGCGATTAATTTTTTTGGATGGCGAATTAAAATCACATTTTCCCAATTCAAAATGAAATCTGGCGAATCATTTAAATAATGATGTGCCATTCCTTTTACGAAAACGTGTTTTTCTTGTGAAAGTAAATTAATTCCTTCCACAACCTTTTCTTCTTTCAATTCCATCGTCTGCAAAATTCTTCTTGGGAAGGATGTTCGTTTTCCAAAGAAGCATTTTTTAGATAATAGCCGTAGAATGGTTCATCCAAAACGGTAATGTCTTCACGCTGCGCAAAAGAATACATAAGCGCGGTGGAAAGATTTCGCCTTGGAAATAAGATTAATTATTTTCATTGTTTAAATTTAAACTTCTGAAAAGAATTTTGTAACAAATTATCTAAAAGATTTACAAATAGTGTATGAGAAAAATAATCATAATAAACGCACTAATCTGGGCTGCTCTCTTACTTGGAACGGCAGCGCTTTTTAAGGATCACCCTAATTTTAATTATTTGTTTTTTGGAATTTTGATCGCATATTCAATTGTACAGGGTTTTCTTGCAAATTTTGCAAAGAGAAATAAAGAAAAATGTTCCTGTTAGAATTTATTCTACGGTAACAGATTTCGCCAAATTACGAGGCTGATCTACATTTCTACCCAACATTACGGCAATGTGATATGAAAGCAATTGAAGTGGAATAGTAGTTACCAAGGGCGATAAAGCTTCTGGGGTTTGTGGTACTTCCATTACATAATCAGCCAAATCCCTCACCGCAGTATCTCCTTTTGAAACAACTGCTATAATTTTTCCTTTTCGAGCCTTAATTTCTTGAATGTTACTCACAACTTTGTCGTAATGATCGCTTTTTATCGCGATTACAACAACAGGCATTTGTTCGTCAATAAGGGCGATCGGTCCGTGTTTCATTTCGGCGGCTGGATAACCTTCGGCGTGGATATAGGATATTTCTTTTAATTTTAAAGCGCCTTCCAAAGCTACAGGAAAGTTGTAACCTCTTCCCAAATAAAGAAAATTGCGAACGTCTTTAAATACAGCAGCTATTTCTTTTATTTTGCCTTCGGTTTTTAGAGCTTCTGCAACGTGATTTGGAATAAGTTCCAATTCACGCAGATAAAGCATAAAATCTCTTTGGCTAATTGTGCCTTTTGCTTTTGCCAAACGGAGCGCAATCATTGTTAAAACCGTAATTTGTGTAGTGAAAGCTTTGGTTGAAGCTACGCCAATTTCTGGGCCGGCGTGAGTATAAGTTCCACTGTGGGTTTCTCTAGAAATAGTTGAGCCAACCACATTACAGATTCCATAAACAAATGCGCCTTTTGACTTCGCAAGTTTTATTGCTGCAAGCGTATCGGCAGTTTCACCAGATTGTGAAATGGCAATAACCACATCATTTTCTGAAATAACCGGATTTCTGTAACGGAATTCTGAAGCGTATTCCACTTCAACGGGAATGCGCACCAAATCCTCAAAAATATATTCGGCAACTAGACCGGCGTGCCAAGAAGTTCCACAGGCAACGATAATAATACGGTCTGCATTGATGAATTTTTCAATATAATCTTCAAGCCCACCAAGTTTCACGATTCCTTTTTCGGCAAGTAATCTTCCGCGGTAGGTATCTTTTATAACAGATGGCTGCTCGAAAATTTCCTTCAGCATAAAATGATCGTAGCCGCCTTTTTCAATTTGTTCCAAATTTAATTGAAGCTCTTGAATGTACGGTGCTACCAACATATCGTCTTTTATTTTGCGCACTTTTACATCGCGGCCAAGGCGAATTATTGCCATTTCTTCATCATCCAAATAAATGGCATTGTTCGTAAATTCAATGAAAGGAGAAGCATCGCTGGCAACAAAAAATTCATCCTCGCCAACACCTATCGCTAGAGGGCTGCCAAGTTTGGCAACCACAATTTCATCGGGTTTTTTTCTGTCGAATAGCGCGATTGCATAAGCGCCTACCACTTGGTTTAAAGCAATTTGAACGGCTTTTCCAAGTTTTACTTTTTCGTTTATTTGAATGTCTTCAATAAGATTTACCAACACTTCTGTATCAGTATCGGACGTAAAAGTATAGCCTCTTTTTATTAGTTCCTTTTTAAGGGAATCGTAATTTTCAATAATTCCGTTATGAATAATAACTAAATCACCACTGTTGGAATAGTGTGGGTGACTATTTACATCATTTGGCACACCGTGGGTTGCCCAGCGCGTATGGCCAATGCCCAGACTGCCTTTACGGGAGATTTCATTTTCAGCTTTTTCTTCTAGGTTTGAAACTTTTCCTTTGGTTTTACAAAGTTGGATGTCAGTGCCATCATAAAGTGCTATTCCTGCACTATCATATCCCCTATATTCAAGTCTTTTTAAACCATTTAGAATAATCGGGTATGCTTCTCTTTTGCCAATATAGCCAACAATTCCGCACATAAGTAGGGTTTAGTTAGGTTCAGTATAATAAATTTGGAGCTTCAATCTTTTTTCTTGGTTGCTCGTTGCATTTCCATAAAGAATGGTTCCTTCTGGTGAAACCACAGTACTTGTCGGAACTTGCTCAATATTAGGTTCCATTGGGTTTAGGAATTTTGCGGTAGTTCGGGTCAATACATTTTGTGAAACCACAATTCCCAAAGGAACATTTATACTATCCTTATTTATAAGGTTGCTAATATGGTTTGTTATTCTCAACTTGTAATATTCGCCGTTACCATCACTTCCTCTTTGCAATCTGCCATAGTGATTGGTGAATGCATCTATTGGTTCCAAACCGTTGGTTGTATCAAAATTATAATCTGCCAAAACATTGCTGTTTTTAAGGTCGTAGATAACAATTCTTTCAGGTTCTGTTGCCCCTCCAACCATTAAATCCTTGTTCACGTAAAAGATAAGATTTGCTTCGTTAATGAGCCATTTTTTATCACGGAGTGTTTCCAAATCGTCTGCAATTCCGTTGTTGTCGTTATCCTTTCCAAAAAGTTCTACAACTGAAATAATTCCGTCACCGCCTCGCAGATATAGATTTTCATTTCCCGTTTCAATATTTGGATTGTCTACTGCGGTTTGTATTTGTCCGGGCAATTGATTATTGAATGTATTCACATTAATGCCGCCAAAATTTAATTTGAACTCGCCAGTATCCCTAATTTCAGGATCATCTTCATTATCAAAACTGTAAAATATGGATACATAGGCTTTTGTAGCATCAAAAATGAAAAGACTTCCATTGTTTGATGGGGAATTTACCTTGAAATAAATTCCTCTTAAAAAATTCTTGAAGTTATTGCTGTTGCGCAATTCTTCTGAGCCTTCCTTCTCGATTATATTATTTTGAAAAAACAAGGAATCCAACTTTATTCGTAAACCTGGAGCTATTTGTTCCTCATTATCCTCTCCTTCATTAATAACATATCCTCTTGTGGTAGGGATAAAATTTTCAACAGCGCCCAATTCAACACCTAAATATTCCTCAAAAAGAGGCCCTTGGGTGGAGTAATAATTTTGAAATTCTTCAAAACCACTATTTGGATCATACTCACGTAAAAAGTAATTGGAAGTTAAAACCGAAACATTTATGGGTGTTGCCCCATAAATTGAATCAAGCTCATAGGTTGTTACACTATCAACGGTTGTAGCTGTGCTATAATAAGGTAAATACACGAATACACTATCAACAACTGCGTTTTCTCCAAATTTAGGGTCGTTTGATTCTAACGTAAGTTGCGAAAGTAGATTAACCTCTGATTTTCCAAAAACAGGATCATTATAAACTCCAAACTGATAGGAAGGTAATCTATTACTTTGCACTGGCCCCATTTTTCTGCTATAAGCAACAATACTCTGGGAGTCATCTAAAATGCCAGAGGGAGTTTCATCTCCCAAAACTTCAGAACCAATAGTAGAAAGGTCTTCTTGGCATGAGGATAATGCAATTATTGTAAATAGAACAACCCCAACAATTGGAAATAAATTTTTAATTTTCATTTGCAAATAATATTTAATAAATGATAAGAAGTTGGAATGCCTGAATGCTTCATTTTTGTGATTTCAAAAATTGTTTGGGCGCATTTCATCAGCTTATATTAATTGTTTTTTTAAAGTGAAACGCTCCTAAAACATTTCATCGTATACTTTGAAGAATTTATATTAAAACTTTCGAGCGGTAAAAGTCTAAATAAGCTTGTGAAAAATTTTCCATATTGTGATATTTTAACACAGGCTTGTCTATTGTGTTAAGATATTCTTCAAGTTCGGAAGGAATTTCTTCAGAACCAACGATTATTGCATCCGAATTTTTGATGGCAATTTTCATTACATTTACATAGTTTGGCTCTTCCAGCTCTACAATGGCATCGTCATCTATTGCGTCAAACCTAATTTTGTCAATGGTGTTTGCGGCCAATGCTCCATCAAAACCTTGACTGTAAACAGAAGTTACAATTTTGCTATTTTCAAAAAGCGGCTCGTTGCCATAATAATTGCGTAGGTACAGAGGCAGAAAGGAAGCCAACCATCCGTGAACGTGAATAATATCTGGCGCCCAATTCAATTTTTTTACGGTTTCAATTACGCCTTTCGCGAAGAATATGGCGCGCTCGTCATTGTCTTTATAAAAATTACCGTCTTCATCTGCATAGGTTGCTTTTCGCTTAAAATAATCTTCATTATCAATAAAATAAACCTGAATGCGCTCTTTTGGTATGGATGCAACTTTAATGATTAAAGGCATATCGAGGTCGTTGATAACCAAATTCATTCCAGAAAGGCGAATTACTTCGTGCAGCTGATGCCTTCTTTCATTAATATTGCCGTAGCGAGGCATGAAAATACGAATTTGACCATCATTGCTGTTAATCATTCGCGGCGCTTCAAACGACATTGAAGAAATCTCGGTCTCAGGAAGATAGGGTATTACTTCTGAAGACACATACAAGACTCTTTTATCTTTCATCTATTGGGTTTTTAGGTATTATTTAGATTCTGCTCACTACGTCGTGGGCATTAAAAACACGCAAAATTACGAAAATTTATGTAGAGTGTCTTTAATATATTAATTTTGCCCGCTCTTAACCCAATTTTATGGTAATACATACCCAGAAAAAAACATTGGTGCAGGCCTTGTCTTCCGCTAAGAAAAATGACAAAATAGGTTTTGTGCCAACAATGGGTGCATTGCATGAAGGGCACATTTCTTTGGTAGCTAAAGCGTTAAGTGAAAACAATATTGTTGTTGTAAGTATTTTTGTAAATCCAACCCAATTCAACAATAGCTCAGATTTACTGAAATATCCAAGAACTCCAGATGCTGACATTTCACTTTTAAAAGAAATGGACGGCGAAATAATTGTTTACTTACCCGAAGTTTCAGATTTGTATGAAGATTTGGTTTCTGCAAAAAAATACAATTTCGCGGCTTGAAAACGAAATGGAAGGAAAACACCGAAAAGGACATTTTGACGGAGTTGGAACTATTGTTAGCAAACTTCTAAAAATTGTAAAACCTGACAGCGCCTATTTTGGCGAAAAGGATTTTCAGCAATTGCAGATTGTGAAAAAATTGGCTGCTATTGAAAAGCTTCCCGTAAAAATAATTGGATGCCCCATTTTAAGGGAGTCCAACGGACTTGCAATGAGTTCGAGAAACAAACGACTAACCGCCGACCAGTTTGAGGAAGCTGCTATTATTTATAAAGCTTTAAAAGAAGTGCGGGAAAAATTCAGGTCAACTTCAATTGCCAATTTGAATACTTTGGTTGCGGAACGGTTTTTGAAAAGCCCCCACCTAAAATTGGAATATTTTGAAATTGCCAGCGAGAAAACCCTAAAAACTGCAAAACGAAAAAATGAAGCTACAAAATACCGTGCTTTTGTTGCAGCGTTTGCGGGCGAAGTGAGGTTGATAGACAATATTCTTTTAAATTAATACCTTTGCACCATGCAAATACACGTAGTAAAATCTAAAATCCATAGGGTAAAAGTTACCGGAGCCGACCTAAATTACATAGGAAGCATCACTATTGATGAGGATTTAATGGATGCCGCCAACATAATTGAAGGCGAAAAAGTTCAAATAGTAAATAACAACAACGGCGAACGTTTAGAGACATACGCCATTCCTGGCCCAAGAAACAGCGGCGAAATTACATTAAACGGTGCCGCCGCACGACGCGTGGCTCCGGGAGATATTCTCATTCTTATCACTTATGCGCTGATGGAAGTGGAAGAAGCAAAGGCTTTCAAGCCTGCTTTGGTTTTCCCTAACGAGGAAACAAACCTACTTCGTTAAATTGAGCCGCTCTCTTTCCAAGTTTTTACAAATTGCTATTCCGCTCGGATTGGGAATTTTCTTGATTTGGTACATTTACCAATCGTTTACGCCCCAACAGCTTGAGGAAACAAAAAAATATTTTGCAGATGCAAATTATGGTTTTGTTTTGCTATCTGTGGTTTTGAGTTTGCTCAGCCACCTTTCAAGAGCTTACCGCTGGAATTTTTTGTTGGAACCTTTAGGTTATAAAACCAAATTGGCCAATAATTTTATGGCAATTTCAGTGGCTTATTTGATGAATATTTTTATTCCGAAGAGCGGTGAAGTTTCCCGCGGAATTATTCTTGACAAATATGAAGACGTTCCCTTTCAAAAAGGCTTCGGAACCATTATATCCGAAAGAGTTGTCGACCTTATTTTTCTTCTCTTTTTCACGGCTTTGGCACTGATGATAAAGTTTGACGTACTTTATGATTATGTTAGTGAAAGCATTCCATCTTCAATTTTGTATACTCTGATTATCGGTATAATTTTAATGGCAGTAAGCATTCCGATTTATATTAAATTTTCAAAATCGAATATCAACAAAAAACTTAAAAACTTCGTTATTGGTCTAAAAGAAGGAGTTTTCAGTATTTTGAAAATGAAAAGAAAAGGCGCTTTTCTTTTACATACCTGCATAATTTGGGGGCTTTATTTGCTTTCTTTCTACACCGCGCTTTATGCGCTTCCCGAAACTTCAACCATTCCTTTCGGAACTATTATAATCGCTTTTGTAGTTGGCAGTTTCACATTTGCTTTTACAAATAGTGGCTTCGGAACTTATCCCGCCGCGGTGGCTGGAATATTGACAGTTTTCGGAATTGCCAAAACAGTAGGGATTGCATTTGGCTGGATTGTTTGGATCTCAAACATAGCATCCATTCTTTTCTTCGGCGTGCTTTCGCTCTTATTTCTCCCCATTTATAATGAAAGAAGAAAAAAGATCAATCTATTATAAATTTCCAAGCCCCAAATCATATAACAAGTGTCTTTGCAACGGCCTCAATGGTAACAATATTTGGTATAACTTTGACTTTCTCGATTTTGTAAATACTTTTTAAAATATTTACCCTGCTTAAAAATGGCATACAGCCCAATTCATTGAAAATATTTGTAACCTTAAAATACCAGATATTGTGTTTTTAATTTATATTTGAAATAACTCCCTGATTTAAAAAAGTAGATTTTATTATTAACTCAATGTTTAATTTAAATTTTAACGGGGAGTAATTGTGAACATGTAACTAAGGACCCTAACGACATAGACCATTATAATGCAGATAAACGCGGTGATAGAGTAATAGACACCCCGGCCTGTCCGAGATTTATGAAAAACCTGGGGAATGGAAATTTCGTTAATGATGTGGATTTGCAAAATTGTAGGTATATTGGCGATGGTCAAGATTGTGAGGGTACGTTTTATGATATACAAGAAAATGATATCCGGAATATTATGGCCAACGCCGAAAATGGAGATTTTTGGGAAACGGGTTGTCAAAGAACCTTTAGTACCGGGCAGGGAATACGTATGAGAGAGGCGCTCTCCGAGGATAAAAGGCATATGTTTTACAAAGCGCGAACCTCGATTAATTCCCTCTAAGAGCCGTATGATGGAAAATACTATGTGATTGGGCCCTACACCCCTTTAGAATACCGGCCATTATTCCAACCAGGTTTTGATTACCGATTTATAGAATGCCATTGCGATTGTCCAGAACCTAGTTTGCCCAATCAAGCATTTACTTACAATGCGTCAAATATAATCTTAAACATTGGCAAGCTTGAACCTAACTATGAAGCCATTACCCATCCAAATCATACAGCTATCAAAATAAAACATGAATTACCCAATGGCACCGTTTATTTAGCACAACCCCAACGTTGTTACGATAATTTTAATAAGGCTGCCGGTGGCGGAAAAATAACTAAATTCAACGATGATGTTTTTAATACCAACGTGACTGTCACACCCCAAAATTCCAACGAAATAAATGATCCGGAACTTGTGGGCAATCTGCCAAACGGACTGTATGAGATAGAAAAGAACTATGACGATGGTGCCTCGCAACAAACAGTAATCTATAAAACTGGTGGAAATTAATCTTTAAAACCTTGGAACTCCCTTACCTAAAAAAAGTAAGGGAGTTTACATATAACAAAGAAATTTATGAAAACCCTATATGTATTCTTAAGTATTTTTGTGATTCCCTTGTTATGCTTTGCTCAATTTGGACCACAACAGATAATATCCATTCAGACATTGAATGCCAATGATGCAATAGCAGCAGATATTGATGGTGATGGTGATATGGATGTTATAACTTCTTCCACTGGTGACAGTACCATATCATTCTTCAGAAATATTGATGGTCTTGGTAGTTTTGGGCACGGGTAGTTATTGCGGCTAATCTTCCTGATATACGTAGAATTCTTGCGTCAGATTTGGACGGAGATGGGGATGTTGATTTAATTGCAATAGATGTTGGTTTGGATAAAATAGTTTGGTACAGAAATACCGACGGTATTGGAACCTATAGTCCCGCAATTATGGTAACCAACCAAACCGATGGGCCTTTGTCGCTATTTTCAGCAGATATTGATGGGGACGGTGCTATGGATATTCTTTCGGCTTCCTTTATGGACAACAAAGTGGCTTGGTACCGAAACACGAATGGACAAGGGGACTTTGGCGCCCAGCAAATAATAAGCAACACTGCCCTGAGCGCCCGTGCGGTATTTGCCGCCGACTTTGATGGAGATGGCGATATGGATGTACTAGCGGGCGCCGCAGCATCTGATAAAGTGATATGGTTTGAGAATATGGACGGTTTAGGCACTTTTGGACCAGAGCAAGTGCTGAGTGCCAATGCCAATGGGGTAGAATCTGTTTTTGCTATAGACATAGATGGGGACGGGGATATGGATGCGCTATCTGGATCAGGAGCAGATTTAAAAGTTGCTTGGTATGAAAATATGGATGGGTTGGGGACCTTTAGTGCCGAGAAAAATAATTTCCCTTGAAGCTGATGGCATAAGAAAGATTTATGCTGCTGACCTAGACAACGATGGGGATGCTGATGTACTGTCCGCTTCATCCATAGACGATAAGATAGCTTGGTATGAAAATGAAGATGGGCTGGGAAGCTTTGGGCCACAAAAGATAGTCTCTACAGATATAGATGGTGCTAGGTCAGTATTTGCCAGCGACCTAGATGGGGATGGAGTACAGGATGTGATTTCTGCCTCGATAGTTGACCATAAAATAGCTTGGTACAAGAATCTTATTTTGGGGGTTTCAGAATATGATATAGAAAGATTAACTATCTATCCAAATCCCGTAAGCAACTTATTGCAAATTCAAGCCAATGGGCAAAACATCACCAGCGTTACAGTGTTTGATGTAATGGGCAAAGAAGTGATAACCGTGCTGGACGGTTTTCAGGAACTGGACTTTTCAACAATGGCGCGTGGGCTTTACGTATTAAAAATAGAGACGGAAAACGGTATCACTACAAAGAAAATAGTAAAAGAATAAAAAATTCAAAACAACGATAAAAGAGGCTGCCAAATTTAGGTTGCCTCTTTTTATTTTAAACATTTTTAAAACTCCACTCTCCTGTTTTCGACAAAAAATAGCCCGTATTTTCATAATGATTTGACTATCAACATATAGTGTGATTTATTTTGGTTTTTTGGGTGACCCAGAGGGATTCTTTACCTTTATCCAGTATTTATCCGCCAGAAAAAGAACAAAAGTGGGGCTATCAGCATTCAGATAATCACTAAGCAAAACGGCAAGTCTAAATTTGTCAAGACCATCGGTAGCTCGAATGACAAACAAAAAATAGAGCAGCTTATGGTCGAGGCGCAAAGCTACCTGGATTCTTTTGGCGGTCAGCAGTTATTGGATTTCAGTTCGCCAACTTCCGTTTTGAGTTCCGCTTTTAATTGTATCACTTCCCATTACGAGGTCGGTTCGGAATTGCTCCTGGGCAAGATATTCGATCAGATAGGCTTTAACAAGATCGACAGCATATTGCTCAGGCATTTGGCAATAGCCCGCCTATGTTGGCCCACAAGCAAGCTACAGACGAGCGATTTTTTGGACAAGTATAAGAATATTGACATCCCCGTCCATCAAATCTATAGATTTTTGGATGACCTTTACGCTACACACAAGGAGGATATCCAGCGGATCAGCTATGAACACACATTATCCGTCTTGGACGGTTCAATCTCTGTTGTTTTCTATGATGTAACGACTCTCTATTTTCAGATAGACAACGAAGACGAAATAAGGAAAAGAGGGTTTTCCAAAGAGGGAAAACATCAAAATCCCCAAATTTTATTAGGTCTTTTGGTAAGCGTAGATGGATACCCTCTTGCTTTTGATATTTTTGAAGGGAACACTTTTGAAGGGTACACGATGTTGCCGGTCATAGATGCTTTTAGGGTAAAATACAATCTTGATAGGTTGGTCATTGTCGCAGATTTGGGACTTCTCTCCGCAAAAAACATCTCGGGGCTTCAGGCAAAAGGTTATGAGTTTATCTTGGGTGCCCGAATCAAGAACGAAAGCAAGGTAATCAAAGATCAAATACTGGCACTGGAACTTGAAAATGACAAGACCCAAATAATAAACAAGACCGGAACACTAAAACTGATCATAAACTATTCTGAAAAAAGAGCCAAAAAAGACAGGCACAATAGGGAAAGGGGATTGTCTCGCTTGGAAAAACAATTAAATTCTGGTAAGCTGACTAAATCGAACATCAATAATAGAGGCTACAACAAATACCTTAAAATGGAAGGCGGGATAAAAGTGAGTATTGACAAAGAGAAGTTTGACCTTGACAGCAGATGGGATGGCCTAAAAGGATATCTTACTAACACCACACTCACGAAAGAAGAAATATTGGCAAATTACAATCACTTGTGGAAAATCGAAAAAGCCTTTAGAATATCCAAGCACGATTTAAAGATAAGACCCATTTATCACAGACTCCAAAGGCGTATCGAAGCTCATATCACAATCAATTTTATAGCTTACAAAATCTATAAAGAACTGGAAAGGCAACTCAAAGTCAAAAAAGCAAACCTAAGTCCTGAAAAAGCCATTAACATTGCTAAAACTATTTATGAATTAAAAGCATCCACAGAAGACGGAAATAATATAAAACACACTCTACTACTCACAGAAGAACAAAGGTGTTTAGCTAAACTTTTTCAGTTTGGGTGACCCAATGTCGAAAACAGGAAAAAGTAGATGCCCCTATTATCGAACTTTCTTCAACGTTTATTCGAAAAGGTATAAAATCTGGAAAAAACATTGGCCTATGCTTTTGGCCGAAGTTTGGAAGTATTTGGATGAGATGAATTTTTATAGGTAAAATTATTCTTTAATAATTTTTTCAGTAAAAACACCATTTTCGGTTTTCACTTCAAGAAGATATGTTCCATTGGTCAACTGACTTAAATCCAGTTCCCTATCAATTTCTTTTTTTTCAATAAGTTTCTTTCCTGCATTGTCATAAACTTTGATGTTTTGTATTGTTGAATTGTTACGAACAGTTACCTGTAGTTTATCTTTCACAGGATTTGGGTAAATTGAAACTCCAACAAGTTGGTTTTCATTTATTGATAGAGGATGCTTATTTTCAAACCAAACAATATCAACTCCACCAGAAACAACATCGTTATCACCGTCACCATCTATATCTATACCAAATACAGAATTGGAGGGATTTGATGTTGTAAGTATTTCCTGTGGTCCGAAAAGCGCCAAGCCCATCGGTGTTTTTATACCAAGCAATTTTTCCATCTTCTGAGGTAGAAAGCACATCAATGCTTCCATTATTATCGAGGTCTGCTGCATACACACATGTTGCTCCGTTTGCATTAAGGGTTATTACTTGTTCTGTGCCAAAACTACCAAGCCCATCAAGGTTTCTATGCCAAGCAACTTTATCATCTACCAAGGACGTGAAGAGCACATCCATATCACCATCGCCATCAGTATCTTCTGCAAAGACCGATTGCGTTGCATTAGCATTTATAGAAATAACTCTCGAACTGACCAAAATTTCCATCACCATCTAAATTTTCAAACCAAATAATTCTATTTCCTTGCCATGCGGCGCAAAGCACATCCATATCGCCATCACCATCTAAATCTACAGGATAGACTGCAAAGGGTGTGATTTCCAAAGTTGAAATTATTTTGGCACTACTGAAATTTCCCTGCCCATTGGTATTTTCATACCATGCCACAGTATTACTTCCAAATACCGCTGCAAGAATATCTATATCACCATCGCCATCTAAATCTGTCCCGTAAACATCATGCAACGAAGTTGCGTTTGTAGTAATAATTTGTTGCGGCCCAAAATTGCCGAGACCATCATTTTCATACCATGCAATTTTAGCGTCAGCTTGTGAGCCAGAGATTATATCTAAATCGCCATCACCATCTAAATCTACTGCATGAACAGTCAAAGCTTGGTCTGAATTAGTGCTAATAATTTGTCGTGTTCCAAAATTGCCCAGTCCATCCAAATTTTCATACCAACCTATAGTATCGTCTCCAAAACTTGCGCCAACCACATCAAGATCACCATCGCCATCAAGATCACATGGGTAAATTTCACGTGCTCCATTTGCTGAAATAAGCTGTTGTGGACCAAATTGAGCCTGTGTAATTAAAGGGAGAGTAAGAGCTATTAATAAAAGTAGTCTTTTCTTCATAAAAAATTCATTATTTATTCTTTGAGAAATTTTTTAATCATTTTTCTTTTAGAAGTTTCTATCTCCAAAATAAATGCTCCAGAAGCCAGTTGGGAAATATTTAGTTGTTTAAAATTGTCATTATTTTGCAAAAGGAGCCTCCCAGAAATATCATATATACTTATATTTTTTATATCTGTATTAACAGGCAGTTCGAAATTCAAAATATCTTTAGCCGGATTGGGATATATGTATATGTCGTCTGCCAAAAAATCGGATATCTTGAGTTCGCAATCCTCAGAAAAATATGATTGAGTATCAACATACCATTGCGAATAGGGGGGTTCGCCATTGTTGGCGGCCGTCTCATCATCTACTTGAATACAATATAGCGCAGGATTGTTTCGGGCATTCAATTGTGTTAAAATTGTATTATTGCCATTTTTCGCATTCAAATGCTGAATGTTACAATAATTTACAGCCAATCTTTCCAATATTGGATTGTTACTTACATCAATGCTTTCCAAATTGTTGGAAACCATATTAAATCCATAATCAATCCCTAGAATAAGTCTTTTAAGTTGAGGGTTTTGGCTAACATCAATGGAATTGAGAGCGCAGTAATTTGCATATATATATTCAAGTTCGGGGCTGTTATTAATGTTTATATTAGTTAATGTAGAATTAAAAGAGGCATCCAAAAAATTTAGGGAAGGATTATTAGAAAAATTTAAATTCGTTAAAAAGTTTTGCTGTATAATGTCATATTCAGGATTCCCGCAGAATAGAGTTTCCAAAAGGGGATTGCCAGAAAGATCAAGCTCAGTCAAATTATTCTGCGAACAATCCACATAGGTAAGATTACCATTATTTGTTATATTCAAAGAGGTAAGAAAAAAATTATACCAAGTTTCCAATTGTTGAAGCATCAAATTTTGTGAAAGGTCGAGTTCTGTAAGTTGATTGTATGCACAATTTAAAGTTTCCAAAGCTACAAAATTCTCTATTCCAGTTAAATCGGAGATACCTTCCTCAACAATTTCAAGAGTGGTTATATTAACTATATCTGAGGTAAGCACTTGACCATTTACTATACCATCACTATCAATTTCCCTGTCTATCAATGCTTGTTCGAAGTTTGGGTCGGGAATATTTGTAAATTGTGATCTGGCTTGATACCCAACACATACAATTATTACAAAAAATATTTTTATCATAATTCTCTATATTTGAAAAAACAGGTTGCAAAAAAAATTTGCAACCTGTAACTTTCATTCTAATTATCCTTATATATCAAATTTTCCTCAGTTGTTCCATCTATATAATTTTTCTCTATATTGTAGAGACCAGAATTTAGTTCATTGATGAAATTGGGATTCTTAATTCCAATAGAATCTTGTGGTGTTATTGTAACATTTCCATTAACCACGTTATCATTAAACCTAATTAATCTCCCCCCTATGATTGGAGGGCTATAATAATTATCGTAACATCTTTGGCCGTCATCAACCTCATCTAAAGCAATATCAACCTCTTCAATAATTATAGCAGAGTGATTTGGATGAAAAATCGTTTCGTAATTAATTTCATTATCATATACAATTTTTAAAATATCGTTAGGGTTGATATTAAACCCAATATCACCATAAGGAGCGGGTTGTTGATAATCACAACAACAATCGACAAATTTATAATTAAACCCTGGCTGGAATAATGGTTTCTGCCAAGGCTCTGGATGTGGATAATACATAGGATAACTTCCTAAATAGGGTTCATATAATGAGGCAATTGTGGTTTGATCATCTGAAAAAATTCCATTAGGATTTGACTGCAATGCTTGCCGTATTCTAATTCCTTGTCCAATTGTCAGATATTTTTTTTCACAATCAGATGCAAACCGCATTAAGAAATTTCGCAGGTCAGGTTCTGTTATTATATATGGAAGATGTTCATCTGTACAATCAACTTCATTACCAATATAATCACAATTAGAAATATCGCCTAACGCAAATTCATAACATGCTGGAGTATCTTCAACTCGGTCTCCCCTGTTATTAGCATTATAATTGCTGTTTGACGGATCACGGGTAACATGTTCTTTAAGGTCACAATCAGCGTTATTGGCGGCATTATCTAAATGCAATAAGTCCATGTTGTGCCCAATTTCATGAACCATTGCACCGCCTAATAATCCGCCTGAAGAAGAAATAGCAAATATAGTACTTTTAGGCCATTGAACAGCACCAGCCGCGAAACCCCAACCATACGCATAAACATTGAATGAATTTGGTTCTACATATCCTTGATTTGCTGCATATTGCCATAATTGACTATATTCCCCAATAGTTTCAATTACATAATAGCCTGTTTCGTCAAAGTTAGTATTTATCTGAGCTGTTGGTGTTACAAAGGTATCATATCCTTTATATTTAAAAAAAATATTGAATTGATTATATGCTTTGTTCAAATTTGCTACAGCAGTTAAAAAATCATTCAAATGATTAGGAAAATCTGTATATTCTTGTCCATTTACCATTTTGTGAATTCCCCAAAAAAATACATTATATACAACTGGCTCAAAAGAAGAAAGTACAGCAGGATTCGTAGAGTAAGTATAAACTCCTACTGGATCAGGGTCAAACACATCGGGTGTGGCACAGCCTTCTCCATAGTTTTGCGCAATTACATTGAGGCTTAATAAATTAAAGCAAAACAAGAAGAGAGAGAGAGAGATTGCTTTCATAATTTTAAGAATTTAACGGTAAGTTAAGCTAAGATAAAAAAATTAACATATTTTTATTAAAATATTTATGTTTATTTTATTTAATAGGAGTTCATCCCATACTTATACATTTTATCTAATAAATTATTTCTTAATAACTTCATTCTCATCAAATTTATATTTAGAGGAGTATTAATTCGATCTTCCATGGGCTAAATATGGAAAGAATATTTATTAGTAAACCGTTTCGTTTTGGAAGTATTTGGATGAGATGAATTTCTATAAATAAAAAAACCGCCCCATCAAACTAATATTTGGGGAGCGGCCTAACTAAATAACCAACCAAAATCATCAAAATTTCTTTCGAATTCAAAAGAATTTCAACAATCAAAATAGCTAACGCATCAAAGTATTTAAAGATTGCGTAGCCATTCTTAATCTACTGTTAAATATTTTCGAAAGGAAT
This sequence comes from uncultured Flavobacteriaceae bacterium, assembly GCA_963716065.1. Lineage (GTDB taxonomy): Bacteria > Bacteroidota > Bacteroidia > Flavobacteriales > Flavobacteriaceae > Aequorivita. The sequence goes on along the minus strand of OY970287.1, from coordinate 2,012,851 downwards.
TATGTATTTTTGAATATATAAAAATATTGAATGTCAGATAAACCAAAATTTGCGGTATTTGGTGGCGGAAGCTGGGCCACCGCAATTGTAAAAATGCTTTGCGAAAATCTCGATGAAGTTTGCTGGTATATGCGAAGCAAGCAATCCATCGATTTTATAAAAAAACACGGGCATAACCCTAATTATTTAAGCTCAGTTGAGTTCAATTTGAAACAATTGAAACTCAGCAACAATATTGACGAAACTGTTTCTTGCGCCGATTATTTAATTTTTGTTATTCCTTCAGCGTTTTTGCATCAAGAGCTTGAGAAATTGACTGTTTCATTGGAAGATAAAGTGGTTTTTTCGGCAATTAAAGGAATTGTTCCCGAAACCAGCCTTATTGTGGGCGATCATTTCAATACCCATTATAAAGTTCCCTTTAATAATATTGGCGTTATTTCTGGCCCTTGCCATGCTGAAGAAGTTGCTTTGGAAAGACTTTCCTATTTAACAATTGCCAGCGCCAATGACGAAAAAGCAAAAATTGTTTCCAATATTTTGAGCAGTGATTACATAAAATGCACCACCAGCGATGACGTTTTAGGAACGGAATACGCTGCAATGCTTAAAAATATTTACGCCGTTGCTGCAGGTATTGCACACGGACTTGGTTACGGCGATAACTTCCAAAGCGTTTTGATGAGCAACGCCATTCGCGAGATGAAAAAGTATGTGAAAAAAGTTCACAAAATGAAGCGCGACATCAATGATTCAGCATATTTGGGAGATCTTTTGGTAACGGGTTATTCAGTTTTTAGCCGAAATCGATTGTTTGGAACTATGGTTGGAAAAGGGTACACCGTGAAAAGCGCCCAACTGGAAATGAGTATGATTGCTGAAGGGTATTATGCTACAAAAAGCGCTTACAAATTAAACCAACAAAAAGGCAAGAAAAAGGCTAAAACCCCTATTATTGATGCAGTTTACGAAATTCTTTACGAAGGTAAAGATCCCAAAAAAATCTTTAAAAAATTAACGGAAAAACTGGATTAAAAAAAATCCCCGCTAAAAGTAGCGGGGATTTTTTTGATTTATTTCTTTATGTCTTTATTGATGTTTTCCGGTAATTCTTCATATCCCATGTTGTAAAGAGTAAATCCAAATATATCGGCATATTGCTCAATCGTTTTGCTTACTGGGGTTCCGGCACCGTGGCCTGCATCGGTTTCAATTCTAATTAAAACAGGATTGTTTCCGGATTGTTTCGATTGAAGTTCAGCAGCAAATTTAAAACTGTGTGCTGGCACCACTCTATCATCGTGATCGCCCGTTGTGATTAATGTTGCTGGATATTCAACGCCTTCCTTCACATTGTGCAATGGCGAATAGCCTTTCAAATATTCGAACATTTCCTTGCTATCTTCCGCAGTTCCATAATCATAAGCCCAGCCTGCTCCAGCGGTAAAAGTGTGATAACGGAGCATATCCAAAACACCAACTGCAGGAAGTGCTACTTTCATCAAATCTGGTCTTTGGGTCATTGCTGCTCCCACAAGCAAACCTCCATTGGATCCACCGCGAACAGCAAGATAATCTTTGGAAGTATATTTTTTTTCTATCAAATATTCCGCAGCGGCAATAAAATCATCAAACACGTTTTGCTTTTTCATCTTTGTTCCCGCATCGTGCCATTTTTTTCCATACTCGCCGCCACCGCGTAAATTTGGTACTGCATAAATTCCTCCCTGCTCCATCCAAACTGCATTTGCGATACTGAAACTTGGCGTTAAACTGATATTAAACCCTCCGTAACCGTAAAGTATTGTTGGGTTTTGACCATCCATTTTCAAACCTTTTTTGTGGGTGATAATCATCGGGATTTTTGTTCCGTCTTTGGAATTATAGAAAACCTGATGGCTTTCGTAATTTTCTGGATTGAAATCTATTTCAGGTTTAATGAACAATTCTGAATTCCCGCTGGCAATATCATATTTGTAAATACTTCCCGGAGTTACATAATTTGTGAACGAATAATAAAGTTCCTTTTCTTCCTTTTTGGTTCCAAAACCTCCTGCCGAACCAACGCCCGGAAGCTTAACTTCACGAATAAGTTTTCCGTCATAATCGTATTGCTTCACTTGTGAAACCGCATCAACCATATAATTCGCAAAAATACTTCCGCCTCCGGTGCTTGCCGAAAGTACATTTTCGGTTTCTGGAATAAAATCTTTCCAATTATCTGGAGTTGGGTTTTCTGCATCAACAGTTACCACTTTTTTATTCGGTGCATTTTTATTTGTTACTATGTAGAGTTTAGAACCTACATTTTCCATTATATAGCTATCTGTATCGGTATTATCTAATATGGTTACAAACTTGCTATCATTCTTGGTGAGATCTTTTATGAAAAGTTTATTTCCCGAAGTGGAAGTGCTTGCTCTAATTATTAAATAATTATTGTCTTCGGTTACGTTTGCGTTTATGTAACGGTGTTTTTCTTGAGGTGTTGCTCCAAAAATAACCTTGTCTTCGCTTTGCGGTGTATTCATTTTATGATAGAAAACCTTATGCTGATCCGTTTTTGCTGAAAGTTCGCTGCCTAGTGGTTTTTCATAACTGGAATAGTAAAACCCTTCTTCCCCTTTCCACGAAAGTCCGCTGAATTTAATATCCTTCAAAGTATCTCCCATCAATTCCTTATTCTCAGTATTCATAACCAGCACTTTGCGCCAGTCGCTTCCTCCTTCAGAAATACTATAAGCCATTTTACTACCGTCTTTGGAAAAACTGGTTTCGCCCAAAGAAATGGTACCATCTTCCTTGAATGTGTTCGGATCTAAAAACACCTCAGCATTTTCGGAATCTTCACCTGTTTTATAACGATATAGAACGTATTGATTTTGAAGTCCATCATTTTTATAAAAATAAGTATAATCTCCTTCGTGAAAAGGCGAACCTACTTTTTCATAATTCCAAAGATCCGAAAGACGCTTCTTCAGCTCTTCGCGGAAAGGAATTTTTTCCAAATAACCAAAAGTCACTTCGTTTTCAGCTTTTACCCAAGAAGCTGTTTCTTCACTGCGATCGTCTTCTAGCCAACGGTATGGATCGTTAACATCGGCACCAAAATAGGTATCTACAGTATCAACTTTTTTTGTTTGGGGGTAAGTCATAGAAATTACTTCTTTCTTTGGTTTTTCTTGGCAGCCAATAACTGCAAGTAATAGAATTGTGGGAACAATGGTAAACTTCATAAATTTAATTTTAAGATTGTAAATGTACAGTTTTTAGTCAAATGGAAGCTAATGCAAATATAAAAAGGCTTCCAATATGGAAGCCTTAAATTCTTAGAATAGAGATTGATTCAGTGAAATAAAGGTCTATATACCGTCCAATGTTTGTAAATAAGGATTGCGTTCAAAACCACTATTATAAGAGCAACAAACAATCCGGGAGTATCCAAAAACAAATGGAAAAGTAAAATATTTACTGTAATTGGTGCTAATAAAAGCAGGGCAAAAGAAACCCATTTGTTGAATAACAAAAGCATTCCAATTAAAATTTCAAGTATCCCAACAAATTTCAGAATGTAGCCAGTATCACTCAGGGAATTTATAAAAATTGCAGCCTCTCCCGTATAAATATGTGTGGGCATGATACTGAAATCAATCAATTTGCTTAGTCCGAAAAAAAGCAATCCCAAGCCTAAAATGATTCTCAGAATTTTAGTAAATGTTGAATTCATAGACAGCATATTTATGGTTAATTTTTAAAGATAATGAAAAATAAAAAATGAACCTCGATTGAAAGTGCGTTTTTTTAACAAGTTTTAAATTGTTTTGCTATTTTTCTTCTTAAAAAGTTAAACCAAATCCTGTTTTAACAAGTATTCTGCAATTTGAATAGCATTGGTAGCCGCCCCTTTTCGGAGGTTGTCACTTACAATCCACATATTTAAAGTATTTGGTTGTGTTTCATCTCGACGGATGCGACCCACAAAAACATCATCCTTATCGTGGGCATACATTGGCATTGGGTAGGTATTGGTTGCTGGATTATCCTGTACTACAATTCCTGAAGTTTCGTGTAAAATCCGTCTAACTTCCCCCAAATCAAAATCATTTTCAAACTGCACATTTACTGCTTCACTATGTCCGCCAGCCGTTGGAATGCGAACTGCAGTTGCCGTAACTGAAAAAGTTCTATCATTCAATATTTTTTGTGGCTCGCGCGCAAGTTTCATTTCTTCTTTTGTGTATCCATTTTCTTCAAAAACATCACAATGTGGCAATGCATTTTTATGGATTGGATAAGGGTATGCCATTTCACCTTTTACTCCCGCCATTTCATTTTCCATTTGCTGAACAGCTTTCAAGCCAGTTCCAGACACAGACTGATAGGTAGAAATTACAACCCTTTTCATTTTATATTTTTTGTGAAGCGGTGCTAAAGCCATCACCAATTGTATGGTTGAACAGTTTGGATTGGCTATTATTTTATCAGCCTTCGTCAATAAATGTGCATTGATTTCGGGAACGATTAGTTTTTTATCGGCTTCCATGCGCCAAGCTGAAGAATTATCAATTACTGTAGTTCCAACTTCCGCAAATTTAGGCGCCCATTCAAGAGAGGTACTTCCGCCAGCCGAAAAAATTGCAATGTTTGGTTTTGTGGCAACGGCTTCATTTAAACCTATTACTTTATAATTTTTTCCTTTAAAGGGAATTTCTTTCCCCACAGATTTTTCCGAAGCTACTAAAAGCAGTTCATCAATTGGAAAATTTCGTTCGGCAAGAACTTTCAACATTACTTCGCCAACCATTCCGGTAGCGCCAATTAAAGCTAATATCATTTTATTCAAATTTTAGCAAAAGTAGTTTATAGCAAGTTATTTTTTCTGAATAAAAACAAAAAAAGAGCCCTCCAAAGTTTTAGGCTTTAGAGGGTTTAGGGTTAGAATATATAATGCAGCGGTGGCTGAAAATTATTTTTTACGAAGTTCGTCACGAATTTCCATCAACAAATCTACTTCTGATGGGCCTGCTGGCGCCGCTGGAGCTTCTTCTTTTTTAGCTCTAACTTTTGCGTACGCTTTTACAATTAAAAACAATACAAAACCTACAATAATAAGATTAATGAGTGCATTAATCCATTTTCCATACATAATTGCATTTTCAGGTTTGGCAACGGCTCCATCTGGTCCAATCACAGCTGGACCCAATACATATTTCATGTCAGCAAAATCGATTCCGCCTGTAAAATGGCCCACGATTGGCATAATCATATCATTAGTAAATCCTGTAACAACAAGCCCAACGGCTCCTGCCAAAATTACGGCAACGGCAAGATCTACCACATTACCGGTCATAATAAAATCTCTGAATTCTTTTAACATGTTGATTGGTTTTAGGAGTTAATTGTTATTAATTTAGGTAAAAGCGTTTTAATTGATTGGAAAAGTTATGAGGAAATATTTATTTTTTGCAAACTACCCTTTTTACACGTTGTGAAACTGCTGTTATCAATTCATAGGAAATAGAATTGATTGCCGCCGATAATTCATCGGCAGTTGCGGAGGGACCAAAAACTATTGCTTCATCACCTTCGTCACATTTAATATTTGTAACATCAACCATTATCATATCCATACAAACGTTTCCAAGAATTTGTGCTTTTTTACCATTTATCATTACCCAGCCTTTGCCCTTTCCATAAGAGCGCGGAATTCCATCTGCATCGCCAATAGGAAGGGTTGCGGAGAGCGTATCTTTTTCAGCAATATAACCACGGTTGTAACCCACGCTATCGCCTTTTTCAATTTTGTGGATTTGTGAAATAACTGTTTTTAAAGTGCCAACGGGCTTCAGCTTTTTGTTTTCCTCTTTATCATTTCCGAAGCCGTAAAGCCCGATTCCTGTCCGTACCATATCAAAATGTGCTTGCGGATAATTTATAATTCCTGAAGTATTAGCACAGTGAAGTATTGGTTTGTAACCAAGTTTTGAAATAAGTTCTTCTGAAATTTTTCTGAAATTTTCAATTTGGCCGAGAGTAAATTCCTTATCTTTTAAATCTTCGCTTACGGCGAGATGTGAAAAAGCAGATTTTACTTTTACGCTTTCGGTTTTTGAAAGCGTTTCAGCAATAAAGTCTAAATCACTATTAACAAAACCCAAACGGTTTAAACCTGTATTGAATTTTAAATGAATCGGATAATTTTTCTGATTTTTTTCTTCCGCAAAAGCGATGAATTCCTCCAGCATTTTCCGCGAATAAATGCTCGATTTCAAGCAACGATTTAAAATAACCTCAAAATTTATGGGGAGTGTATGCAACACTAAAATTGGCGTTTCAATCGAAGCATTTCTGAGCGTTTCGCCTTCGTTTGCATAAGCCACCGCAAAATAATCGGCTCCCAAATCAGCAAGTTCTTTGGCAATTACTACTGAATCGCTTCCGTAGCCAAAAGCCTTAACCACAGCCAAAACTTTGGTGCCAGGCTTTATTTTTGAAGTGATGTATCGGTAATTATGGTCGAGCGCGTTAAGGTCTATTTCCAATAAAGTTTCGTTGGCTTTGGGCATATTAAGCTTGCTTTTTTGGGGAAAAATCTTCTGCATCTTTAACTTCAAGTTTTACAACTTTGTCGCGAACTTGCGCTTTAAAAAATGCGGCTCTGCTCAAAGGTTCGTAATCTTCTGTTTCACCGAGTAAAACCAAGGCTTCACTTTTTGCTTTTCGGTAGCTATAGTGGGCAAGATTTCCGGTACGGGTGCAAACTGCGTGTACCTTTGTCACATATTCCGCAGTCGCCATTAAAGCTGGCATTGGGCCAAATGGATTTCCTTTATAATCCATATCTAGACCTGCAACAATTACACGAACGCCCCGATTAGCAAGGTCGTTGCAAACTTTCACAATCTCATCATCAAAAAATTGGGCTTCGTCAATACCAACCACGTCACAATTATCAGCTAAAATTGGAATATTTGCAGCGGCGGGAACGGGAGTAGAACGAATTTTATTGCTGTCGTGGCTAGTTACGGAATCTTCCCCAAAACGCGTGTCAATTGATGGCGTAAAAATCTCCACTTTTTGGCGTGCGAATTGGGCGCGTTTCAGCCTTCGTATAAGCTCTTCGGTTTTTCCTGAAAACATGGACCCGCTAATTACTTCAATCCAGCCAAATTGTTCTTTCTGATTTACGGTATTTTCAAGAAACATAGTTTAATTTTACGCGAAACATTAAGCACCAATAGTATTTCAAAATAGAATATTCAACTTTGAAGATTGTTTGCAGCCATTAAATATAGATTCAAACAAGAAAACAAAAATAGTTGACGTTTACATAAAGGATGCGTAAATTTATAAAAACAAAATAGAAATTCGGTTTAATTTAAAAAGATATGAAGAAGAAAATCCGCGAGCAGATAACAGCGCTTGCCAAGCAATTGATTGAAGAAGAAAAAACATTCAAAACAGCTTCCACAAAGGCATTGGTTGGAGAATTGTATGAAAAATTAGCCGTGCTGGAATATCTCGAAAATCAATTGGAAGAATCTTCCGAAGAGACAGTTGCCGATTCTTTTGATTCAAAAAGCTTCCGTGAGGAAAATTGGTTTACAGAACCTGAACCCCTTCCGCAACCTGAACATAAGGATGACATTATTGAGCCTTTAATGGAAAAAATTAAGGATATCGTTGCCCAAATGCCTGAAGAAGGTGAGCGGGTTGACGAGATGCTGGAAGAGGTACTTCCAAAAAATTATGAATCAAGAACCACAACCGAACAGGAAAAATCCCCAGTAAAATTTACAAGAAATGATTTGGAGGAATTTGCTTCCAACTATCAGAAAATGCCCGAGTTTGAAAGAAAACAGACTGAGCTTTTTCCAAAATCCATTGAAGGAACCGCTGCCAGTAAAACCTTTCCCGAGTCGCGTGCAAAATCGCTTAATGACTCAGTAAATAGAGGTTTGAATATTGGGCTCAACGATCGTTTAGCGTTCATAAAGCATCTTTTTGAAGGGCAAAGCGAAGATTACACTAGAGTTCTTTCACAAATAAACTCTATGAGTGATTATAGCGAAGCCGAAAACTTTATAAAAGGCACGGTAAAACCAGATTACAATTATTGGCTCAACAAAGACGAATATTCCGAAAGGTTTATGACCATTGTTGAAAAAAGTTTTAATTAAGCCTAACTTTTATGTCTGTTCCAAAAACCATCTATTGGATCGCCACTGCGCTTCTTAGCGCCCTATTTCTTTATTCCGCATTTATGTATTTAACAGATACGGCGGTAATTGAAGGCACATATCAAGACTATCAATACCCGGGATATATTGTAATCCCAATGGCTATTGCAAAAATTTTGGCAATTGTCTTTATTTTATTGCGAAAACCTAAATGGGTAATGGAATGGGCATATGCAGGATTATTTTTTGATCTGGCATTGGCTTGCTTGGCGCATTATCGCATAAGCGATCCTGGCATCACCCTTCCCTTAGTTGGAATTGTATTATTGTTGACTTCCTATTTCTTCGGAAAAACCGTTCGACCATAACTATGGGAAAACTCTATTTGGTGCCCACACCCATTGGCAATTTAAAAGATATGACCTTTCGCGCCGTTGAAGTGTTGAAAGAGGTAGATTTAATTCTCGCCGAAGACACCCGAAACAGCGGAAAACTTTTGAAGCATTTTGAAATGGGCACCCAAATGCATTCCCACCATATGCACAACGAGCATAAAACTGTGGAAGGCATTGTAAAACGAATTCAAAATGGCGAAAATATCGCTTTAATAAGTGATGCCGGAACTCCTGCAATCAGCGACCCAGGATTTTTATTGACACGCGCTTGCGTGGATGCTGGCATTGAAGTGGATTGTCTTCCCGGCGCCACGGCATTTGTTCCCGCACTTGTAAACAGTGGTTTTCCAAATGATAAATTTATTTTTGAAGGTTTTCTTCCTGTGAAAAAAGGTAGGCAAACGCGGCTCGAACTTTTGGCCGAAGAAACGCGAACCATTATTTTTTATGAATCGCCACATAAGCTGCTGAAAACACTTTCCCAATTTGTGGAATATTTTGGAGCTGAAAGACAAATTTCAGTTTCGCGGGAAATCACAAAACTGCACGAGGAAACCGTTCGCGGAACTGCCGAAGAAGTTTTAAAGCATTTTGAAAACAAGCCGCCCAAGGGGGAAATTGTTGTAGTTGTTTCAGGAAAAAAATAGTTCAAAAATCTGTAATCGTCAATTTACAATCGTTAATCAAATATGTTTCCCTTTATCCCAACCATGCTTCCCAAGATATTGCTTCCCGCTTTCCACCGCGCCGTCTTCAATGGAAGTTCCCATGGAATCGTTCCAGCGATTTAAATATCCAAAGAGCGAAATAACGCCAAGCATTTCCACAATTTCGCCTTCGTCCCAGAATTTGTAGAGTCTTTGTTTCATTTCTTCATCAACTGCGTTTGGCACTTGGCTGGCTGCTAATGAGAAATCTAAAGCAGCACGTTCAGCTTCCGAAAATGCTGAATGGGTTCTGTATTCCCAAATATTATCGAGTTGTTCTTGCTCTGCTTCATAACGTTCCGCCGCACGAATGGCGTGTGCTTGACAATAGCGACAACCCGTAGCATTACTGCTTACCCAAGCAATCATTCGTTTTAAAGCGGAAGTAACTCGTCCTTCATTTGCCATTACTGCTTTGTTGAGATTTATAAAAGCCTTGCTGATTGCTGGGCGATGCTGCATGGTAAGTACACTATTTGGGCAAAAGCCAAGCGTTTCGTTGAAAAATTCAGCCAATTGTTTTGTTTCGGAATCGTGGTTTGGGGAGAGGGGGGTTACTAATGGCATAGCTTAAAATTGTTTGAAGTTCGAAAGTACAAAATGCCAAACGTAAAACTCAAATTTACAAACTCCAAATTCCAAATTCCAAAAGAAGATCTTAATTTTTCAGCAATCGAAAAACGCCAGTTGAAGTTTTCAAAAAATAAACTCCGTTTTGAGCTGAAGAAATATCTATTTGCGATTGTTTATCAGCAAATTCGCCATTGCCAATAATTTTTCCAGTTATGTCTGTAATTTGATAGGGCTCTGTTTCAGAAAACAGTTCGCGTTCAATTGTAAATATTCCGTTTGATGGGTTTGGAAAAATTTTAAAATTATCCATCCGATAACTATAGGTTCCAAGAACATCATTATTGTGGCGAAAAAGCACAATATCGGTTGGAGAATTATACCAAATATCACTTGAGGCAATTAAAATTTTACCCGAACTATCAAACATAAAATTAGCATAACTAATTTCACTGTATGAATATTCGAAATTAAAACTTGAATCAGCAATTCCGCTTGGATAAAATCTTTGATAATTTAATATTGTTCCTCCCTCAAAATCAACTTGGCTGTTTTCTGCTATAATTCTTTGATTATTTTGTACAGCAATAATGTAAAAATTTTGCAGATATCCATTGTTTGCGAAAGATTGATCTAAGTTTCCTGAAGAATCCAACTTTAAACTTTTTCTTTCAAAATCATCGATATCAAAAAAAGATGCTCCGATTAAAATACTGTCGTCGTTTAGTGGAAGTATTCGACAAAACCAATAATCATCAATAGGAATAACAGCAATACCGTTTGTGCCAAATGATATATCTGGTGTTCCATCTGGAAGATAGCGGGCAATAAAATTTTGTGGTAAGTTACCCACGTTATAATGAACAACCACACCGTTGTTCGTAATATTAACTTGATTTACATTGGAATTGGCTTCCAGTACAAAATTTAAAATTCCATTAATTCCATAGGAAGTGTCCACAAAGCCATTGGGAAGAAACTTCTTTAGTTTAATTAGTGGGGTTCCGTTTTCAATAATTTTTGCAATTGCAAAAAAGCTATCATCTTGATTATATTTAACTCTGTTAAATCCATTTGATCCATTGAAAACGACAACTTCACCATCGACTCCAAAATCTGTGTCGAGCACGCCACTCTCGAGTAATCGAGTAATTTTAAATTCAGAATTCCCGTAGGTGGCATATAATATTTTTCCATCTTGTTGGGTTGCAATTGAAATATAATAATCAATATTTGAGTTTGGAAGTTCCAAAAATCCATCATCGGAAAAAGAAGTATCAGAATCGCCATCTGAGGTAAAAGCCAACAATCCCGAAAAAGAATCTCCTGTCTGCAAATCCTGCCCAACACTGAGCACTAATATCCTTCCATTCGGGGCCTCTGCCAATGCATAGGATGAATTGTCCCAATTATTTACATCAGCTATAACAATTCCTCCATCCCCAAACGAAGTATCCAAACTACCATCCTGGGCAAAAGAAACAATTGAAAAAATGCCTGCTAAAAAAAGTAAAAGTGTTTTCATAATTTTAAATTTAAAGGTTAGCGGGGAGAATTATGAATACAAGATACTAAATTATCAATTATGAAAATCGACTTTTCACTAATCGAAATTTCGTAATTTTACAGCTCTCCCCTTAATTTAATATTCACAACCAATCCATTTTTGGAATTTGTAATTTTTAATTTTTGGAATTTACGAAGTATATGCGCTGGACCTTAAAACCCAAACCCGAAACCGAAAAAGTAAATGCACTTTCAAAATCATTGAACGTGGAACCAATGATTGCGTCACTTTTGGTGCAGCGTGGTATCGAAACTTTTCAGGATGCCGAGAAATTTTTCCGTCCAAACTTAGAAAATCTTCACGACCCATATTTGATGATGGATATGGACAAAGCCGTTTTACGAATAGAAAAAGCAATCGAAAACGAAGAGAATATTTTGGTGTACGGCGATTATGATGTGGATGGAACCACAAGCGTAGCACTGCTTTCTTCCTATTTGAAAAGTTATTACCCGAATGTGTCAACTTACATTCCAGACAGATATGATGAAGGTTACGGGGTTTCATATAAAGGAATTGATTATGCAGAAGACAATGGTTTTTCACTAATAATTGCTTTGGATTGTGGTATAAAAGCAATTGAAAAAGTCGCATATGCTTCAGAAAAAAATATCGATTTCATAATTTGCGATCACCACCGTCCGGGAAAGGAAATTCCAAAAGCAATTGCTGTGCTCGATCCAAAACGGGAAGATTGCGAATATCCGTACAAAGAGCTTTGTGGTTGCGGCGTAGGCTTTAAATTGATACAGGCATTGGCTGAAAAAAGAGGATTGCAAATTGAAGATTTATTGCTGTATTTGGATTTGGTCGCCACTGCAATCGCGGCTGATATTGTTCCAATCACAGGCGAAAACAGAATTCTCGCACATTATGGGTTGAAGGTTATAAACAGCAATCCGCAGACGGGAATGCAAGCAATTTTGAAACAACTAAAAAAAGAAACCCTAACAATTACAGATGTAGTTTTCATTATAGCCCCAAGAATCAACGCCGCTGGACGTATGAAACACGGAAATCACGCTGTTACTTTGCTTACTGAAACTGATATTGAAAAAGCTGAAAACTACGCCGCCGAAATTGAAACTTTCAATACAGACCGAAGGGATGCCGATAAACAAATTACGCTTGAAGCGCTTCAGCAAATAATTGAAAATAAAGAGGAGGATCGAAAGACCACTGTAGTCTATCAGGAAAATTGGCACAAAGGCGTGATTGGCATCGTGGCTTCCCGCTTGACGGAAACCTATTATCGACCAACTTTGGTGTTTACAAAAAGTGGTGAAAAGCTTGCGGCTTCAGCTCGTTCGGTTAGTGGTTTTGATGTTTATAATGCTTTGGAAAGCTGTTCGGAATATATTGAGCAATTTGGTGGACATATGTATGCAGCAGGTTTAACGCTATTTGAAAAAGATTTCGAAAACTTCAAAAATGAATTTGAACACGTAGTTTCAGAAACCATCGACCCTGATTTGCTCACTCCCGAAATTAAAATTGATGCCGAAATAAATTTGGAAGAAATAACACCGAAATTCTTCAGAATATTAAAGCAATTCGCACCCTTGGCCAGGGAATATGACACCAACATTTATGACGCAAAACCTAAAAGACACGGGTTGGGGAAAATGTGTGGGCGAAGATAAAAAGCATTTACGAGTGGTTGTAAAGCAAGGAAATTCAAACCAATTTACGGGAATAGGTTTCGGTTTGGCTGATAAACAAGATATAGCTTGTAAAGGAAAACTTTTTAAAGCAGCTTATTGCATTGATGAAAACGAATGGCAGGGAAATGTGAGTTTACAGCTTCGGCTGAAAGATATTATGGAGTGAACCAGTGGTCAGTGTTCAGTGGTCAGTTTATTTTATTCCTGAAAATTCTTCAACTCAAACATATCGCCATCAAAAACGCCGTATGTATAATGGTTTATCCAATCGCCAAGATTATAATATGTTGAATTTTCACCCACTTTTATTTCCATCGGCAAGTGGCGATGACCGAAGATAAAGTAATCAAAATGCTTACTTTCCAATTTTCGTTTAGAATATTGCGCAAGCCATTCCACATCTTCCCCTAGAAACTTTTTATCCTCATCGCCCGAAATCAATTTGTTTTTTACTGAAAGATACTGCGCTATGCGAACTCCGATATCAGGGTGCAACCATCTAAAAAGCCAATTGAAAATCGGATTTTTAAACACTTTTTTCATTCGCTTGTAGCCTTTGTCGCCCGGGCCTTTCCCGTCCCCGTGACCAATAAGAAAATGTTTATTATTGAAAATAAATTCTTTTGAATTGTGATAAATAGGGATGGTCAGTTCTGTTTCAAAATAATCGTGCATCCACAAATCGTGGTTTCCCACAAAAAAATGTATTTGGATTCCGCTGTCGCGAAGTTCTGCAAGTTTTCCCAAAACCCGGACAAAACCTTTTGGAACAACAGTTCTGTATTCAAACCAGAAATCAAAAAGATCGCCGAGCAGAAAAATAACTTCGGCATCGTGTTTAATACTGTCCAACCATTTCACAAAAATCTTTTCGCGCGGCAAGCTTTCCGCCTGTGTGGGCGCGCCAAGATGGTTGTCGCTGGAAAAGTATATTTTTTTGCCTTGCGGAATTTGCATATTCAAAGATAGGAAAGTGATTTGGTTTAATTATCCGCAGCAAACCACTCCGCATAACTGCTGTCTGTTTCCTGTAATTTTAGGGAATGAAGGGTAATATTATTTGGCAAACGATTTTTTATTTTTTCAGAAAAATCCAATACCATCATTTCGCTGGTTGGTTGGTAATCTACCAAAAGCACGCTGTGGCCGCGGTCGCTAAGTTCCTTCGCCAACTCAACGTGTGGCGTGTTTTTATTGAAAACGGTTGCGTGGTCAAAAACATCCACAATCTCTTCTTTTACAATCATTTTCAGATCACTAAAATCTATCACCATTCCAAATTTTACATTTCCGCTATCAGCAATTGGGTTGCCAATTACGGTAACAGAAAGCTTGTAACTATGCCCGTGAACATTGCGGCACTTGCCATCGTAGCCATAAAGTGCGTGGCCGGTTTCAAAAGAAAAAATCTTGGTAATACGTATCTGGTTCATAACTTAACGTTGGGCAACAAAGATACAATTTTCTTCGCCCCAACTTTGATTGGCAGCTTTTGAAAAAACCAATACAATTCTAACCTATATTTGCCCACTTTTAATAGAGAAAAAAATGACCGAAGAGCTTTTTGAACAATTGGAATTTATTGAAAATCCACTGTTCGAAACTATTATTGAAGATTTATTAAAACAGCAATACAGTATTGTAAACGAATTTTTTTCTTCGGAAGAAGTTGCTGTTTTGCGAAACTCGCTTCTTGCAAAATATGAGGCAGACCGTTTTAAAAAATCCGCAATTGGAAATCGTACCAATGAAGAAATTGATAAAACCATTCGCGGAGATTTTATTCTTTGGATGGATGAAGCAATCGCCAATGAGGCTGAAAAGATTTTCTTCAAAAAAATAAATGAGCTAGTAAATTATTTGAACAAAACCTGCTTTTTGGGAATTCTTCAAAAAGAATTTCATTACGCACTTTATCCGAAAGGAACTTTTTACAAGCGTCATTTAGACACATTTCAGAATGACGACAGAAGAAAACTTTCTATCGTTTGCTATTTGAACGAGGATAATTGGCTACCCGAAAACGGTGGTGAATTGACAATTTACAAGGAAAAAGAAGATTTGGATATTTTACCCTTGCCGGGAAAATTGGTCATTTTTGAAAGCCAAGTTTTGGAGCACGAGGTAAAAGTTGTAAAAGCCTCTGAACGATTGAGCATTACGGGCTGGCTGAAAACTCGCTAGTGTAATTACAGCTATCGCTTCTTAATTTTTTGATATACCACAACACCAATAACTAAAATTGCCAATACTAAAAATAAGCCGGCCCCCTAAAAATTCTAACCATTCCATAATTCAGTGTTCAGTGTTCAGTGTTCAGTGTTCAGTGTTCAGTGTTCAGTGTTCAGTGTTCAGTAAATGTATTCAATTTCTATTATAGGATTATATTTTCACCAGAATTTTACAATTATTATTATTCCAATTGGTCTAAATTTTATAATTTGTTCAAAATGTTAAAGAAGTGTGGCTTAAATAATATTAAGCCCTAATTTTGCATTCAATTAAAGAAGCTTCAAATTATGAAAAATATTTTGGTACCCGTTGGGTCTTCACAAAATTCAGTAAGCAACTTGCAGTACGCAGTTGACTTGGCAAAACATATAAACGCAAATGTATATGTAGTATCTGTATTTCAAGAACTTTCGAAGGTTGGCGGACTTTCAAAAGTGAATACAATTTTAAAGGAGGAATCTGAAAACCGTTTGGACGAGGTTCTTTCACTTATTGATAACAAAGGTGTTACAGTAATTGCACACCCAATAAAAGGTGAGGTTTTGGAAGGCATTGGCCGTATAAACAATCAAATACCTATAGATTTAATGGTGCTTGCACCGCGCAGCAATTCAATAAAAGAAGAAGTTTATCTTGGGAAAACCTCTGGAAAGTTGCTGAAACAAACCAATATTCCAATTCTTGTTGTTCCCGAAGGAGCCAAATTTCAACCGCCGAAAACTATGTTAATGGCTTTTAAAAATGGAACTTTTGAAAATGATTCTTTGTTGGATGCAGTAAAGAAATTCAAGCAAAATTTCGGTACTGAAGTAAATGTTTTGCACGTGGAAACACCAGAAACTTCAGAAGAAATGAAACAAGTTACCGATAATATAAAGTTATTACAAGATTCATACAAACAAGTTGAAGCTGCAACTACATTCCAAGCAGTAATAGAAAATTTTCAGCAATTTAACCCAGATATGCTTTGCGTTGTTCGCAGAAAACGTGGTTTTTTCAAAAAGCTTTGGGAGAAAAACGAAATTCTAAAAAAGGAATTTTATACCAGTAAACCTTTATTGGTTCTTCCTGTACAAGAATAATTGATAAGCATTTATAAAAGAAAAACGATCCGCCAATGACGGATCGTTTTTTTGTGGAGAATACCGGAGTCGAACCGGTGACCTCTTGCCTGCCAGGCAAGCGCTCTAGCCAGCTGAGCTAATCCCCCATTGCTGATTAGGATGCCAAAAGTAGTAAATTTTTTAATACACGCGTTCATTTTAAAAAATCAATTGTCCTGTGAACCGCTATTTTAAGATCGTTCGGAAATTCATTTCCTTCCCAAGGATGACTGGCTCCAAAAACGTGGTCTGCGCCGTCAATAACAACCAATTCACTGTTTGAGTTCCACGAATGGATTGCCTTTGCCTCTTTTACAGAAACGGTTTGATCTTCGCTTCCGTGAACAATTAGTTGTGGAATTTTTAAATTTTGAACAGAGCGATTTATTGAAAAGCGTTTTTCGTTTTCTTTAAAATCTGTATAAAACTGAAAATTGTGCGGTAGCATTTGTTTCGTTCTGCTATTTTGAACGTAGGTTACACCCGTTGCTTTCCAAGTTGCAAAGTCATCTGTATTTTCCTGAAATCTCGCTTTAAAATCGCTTACACTTGCCCAAGTAACTACGTTTTCGATTCTCCTATCTTCTTCGGCTTTTATCATTCCAATTCCCCCTCCACGACTGTGGCCAATCAATGAAATGGTCGAAACTTGTTTTGGAAAGCTTTCATTTCCATTTTGAATTTCATTTAAAACCCTGTCCAAATCATCGAGCTCCAAACTGAAATTATTTTCAGCAAAAGCATTCAAATCGGGAAAATCTATTGGATTTTCCATGGCGCCGCCGTTGTGTGAAAAATTGAATTTCACAAAACAAAAACCTGCTTCAGCAAAAGCTTCAGCTACCAAATGCCAAGCACCCCAATCTTTAAAACCCTTGTAACCGTGGCAGAAAATTACAATTGGTTGTGGCTTTTCTATTTCATTGTAATAAACATCGTAAATAATTGGTTTTTTTTCTTCGGAAGTAAGTATTCTATTTTTTCTAATAATCATTATTCTATTTCTTTTTCGATGAATGGAAGTTTTGGGTCGCAGATTTCCAAAATTAATTTTTTCAGTTCAACGGTAAAATTTTCCAAGGTTTCGTTTGTAATTATTTGGGATTTATTTCGGCTTCCTGCCTTTTCTTTTACACCAAATTTTAAAAATCCACTACTCAAATTTTTGAAGGAAATTATTCCTGCTTCGGCATTGCTTATCGGCATTTCCTTATTCATCATCAAAGCATAGGTCAATATTTGAAAGGCTTTACTGAATTTATAATCCTCATTTAAAGATTCCCAATCAATTATCTCCACGTCGCCTTGGTTGACCAATCCGGTTTTGTAATCGATAATACGAAGTTGTCCGTTATATTCATCAACCCTGTCAACCTTTCCGTGGATTTTCACTGGAAAATGTAATTCCGAAATTTGAATTTCGAGCGTAAGATCGGTTTCAATTTTAGTGATTTTTATTTTGTTTCCCGCGTCAATTTCTGCAATTTCCCGATCGATGAAATTTGAAATATAGCGTTTGGCAACTTCAAAAACGATTAGGTTTTTTCCTTTGGAAAATGTTCCGCCTTTAAAGGTTTTTTTGAATTCTAAAGTAACTTGCTCGTGAATTTGTCCTTTCATTTCAAAGAGGTTCTCTTTAGACAAAAAAGCACCTTCCAAGGGTTTGTAAAAAACCTCCAAAGTATCGTGAACAATGGTTCCCAACGTATTCGTTGCGATGGTTTCTTCCACTTCCTCAAACTCACTTAACTTCAATATTTTCTGAAAATAAAAATCCAGCGGATTGCGAATATAACTTGTCAATGCAGAAGGTGAAATGCCTTTTGAAGCTATTTCCATTATTCTCTGGATTACCGCTTCGGTCTTTTCAATTTTTCGTAACTGCTGTGCTTTAATTTGAACTTTTGGCGAAAGAATTCTCTTTTCAATGGTGTGATTTAGATTTTTTTCAATTTCCAATTGTCTAATAAAACGACTCTTTTCACCGCTGTTTATACCTTCGGAATGGTTGTTATAAAGCAGGGTTACATTTTTTGCACGGTGCAACAATCGGTAAAAATGGTAGGTATAAATTGCATCTTTTTCGGTGTAAAGCGGAAGATTGAACTGTTGTTTTAAATCGTAAGTAATAAAAGAAGCATTCGATTTTCCGGATGGAAAAATACCTTCGTTCACTGAAGTAATTATTACGTTTTCAAAATCGAGAACGCGGGTTTCCAAAACTCCCATTAGCTGCAGACCGTTGTATGCGTCACCTTCAAAATCCAGCGACGTAGAAGATGCCAATTCTGAGAAAAGGCCAAGTATCGTTTTTATAGATTTTAAGTGTGGATATTTTTGGTTGAGTGCTTCAATTTTACTGAAAATATTCTTGAGTTGAAAGAGGACAGTGCTTTCAATTGAATTACTTTTATATTTGCTTTCCAGTTCTTCAAGTATTATCATTACTGAATTTATAGCAATATTAATGTCGTCATTCCATTCGCCAAACAAATGATGAAGCATGCAGTTTCCTTCATTTTCTGAAAATTCCAAAAGTGCAGAAGAAGAAATATGGGTGATATTTTCTTGGGTGAATTTATTCGTGATAATATTAAAATTTGGAACAAGATCGACGCCAAATGGATGGTTCAATATTGAAAAAATATCTTTGTAATAAAGCGTTTCGGTATTGCGAAGATGAAGGGAAAAAAGTATTTCAAAAAAGACAACCGCGGGGAAATTTTTCAGCGAAACGCCCATTGTAACGTTTAAGTTTTTAACGTTTTCAGGAAGGGAATAAAGTAGCGGAATAAGTAAGTTTTCATCCCCTAATATAATTGCTGTTTTATTAATTTCCTCCTCAGTATAACTCGAAAGTAATTCACCCACATATTTTGCCTGACCCACATTTTTTTGGACTTCAACAAACTTGAATTGCTTTGGATTTATGTAATTATTTGAAATAAAATCAAGCCTTTTATTCTGTAAGTATTTCCAATCGCTGCTATACTTCTTTATGAAAAAGGAAGCGCTGTGGGTTTTATCATCGTAAAAATGTTGGTCTGTATCCCAGTAAATTTTTGTGTTACCGGTTTCCAACAATTCTTGGATTATATGTTGCTCTGCAGTATTTAGCGCATTAAACCCAATGAAGATATGTGTTTTATTACCATTGCTACTTATGTAATGTTGAAGATTGGAAGCTGCTTCACGATAAACCATGCCTTGATAACCAATATTTTCATTCAACAATAGTGAATATATATTTTCATAAAAAACTGGTAAACTTTCCCAAAACTGAAGATAGTTATTTATAAGTTCAGTTTTTTCATCTTTGACTCCCCATCTTTCCAAGGTTTTTATACTCGCTAAATAACCGAAGAAAGGTTTTGGTTCAACCAAATATCTATCTATTTCATTAAAATCATTTAAGAGTGTAATTGCCCAAGAGGAATAGGTTTCAAAATCTTCCTTTTCGCTAATGGAATCAGTTTTTAAATAAGCTTCATAGCTTTTGAAAAGCAGTTCAGTATTATCCATTATTGAAATATTGGAAAGATCTTCTATAAACTCTTCTATACTACAAATACGGGGTGCAAATTGTGTTTTTGAGGTTTCAGATTTTAACTGGTTTAAAAGAAAGCCCCCAGCTCTTTTGCTAGGTAGGATGAATGTAATTTCAGAAATGTCTGAAAAGGTATTTTTTATATCGGCTAGCGTTTCTTGTAGAAATGTTATCATAGCCTAAAAATAAGAAACGCCCCCGAAAATCGGAGGCGTTTCAAAATTATTTATTTAAAACTTTCGGTTGGATTACTTTACAAGTGAAATCTCAACACGTCGGTTTTGTTGTCTTCCAGCAGCAGTACCATTGTTTGCAATTGGTCTTTCTTCACCAAAACCTTTGGATGTCAACCTAGAGGTATCCATACCGATGGTTACTAGGTAATCTCTTACGGAAGCAGCTCTTTCGTGAGACAGCTTTTCGTTGTATGCATCACTACCGCGGCTATCTGTATGTCCTTCAACAAGGAAGTTGGCGTTAGGATATTCTTTCATAATATCTGCAATACTTTGAAGCGCGGAATATGATTCTTTTCTGATAGTTGCTTTGTCGTAATCAAATAAGATAGTTTTAGAGAAGTCATTCAATTGCTTAATGATTTCTACAGAAACTTCTGGACAACCTTTGTTTGCAACAGTACCAGCAACATCTGGACACTGATCATCTTTGTCAAGAACGCCGTCACCATCTCTGTCTTGGTAAGGACAACCGTTGTT
Organism: uncultured Flavobacteriaceae bacterium; assembly: GCA_963716065.1. Classification (GTDB taxonomy): domain Bacteria; phylum Bacteroidota; class Bacteroidia; order Flavobacteriales; family Flavobacteriaceae; genus Aequorivita. The sequence goes on along the minus strand of OY970287.1, from coordinate 1,992,170 downwards.
TGCTTTTGGACCAGCTTCGTTTGGACAAGCATCATCTTTATCAGCGATACCATCACCATCAGCATCAGGACATCCGTTAAGTGCTGCTAAACCAGCAACTGTAGGACATTCGTCTTGAGGATCAGCAATACCATCACCGTCAGTATCAGGACATCCGTTGAATTCAGCAAGACCTGGAGTGTTAGGACAAGCATCGTTTCTATCTTCTATACCATCACCGTCAGTATCAGGACATCCGTTAAACTCAGCAAGACCTGGAGTTTCTGGACATTCGTCATCTTTATCGTAAATTCCATCACCGTCAGTATCTTTTCCACCAAATTGGAAAACAATACCAGCTGAATGTTGGAAATGAGTAATACCGTAAGTATCCTCGAATGCACGCTTATAAGTTGATTGAAGATTTAAAGCGATATTATCGTTGAACCAAAATTTAACACCAGCTAAAGCGTTACCTGTTCCAAATCCGATATCATCTACCCAGGTGTAACCACCACCAATACCGATAGAAGGATCAAACCATCCACCAGGACCGTTTAATAAATCTCTGAAGCTAAATTTAATTTCACCATCAGCACCGTAGTAACTAAGGTCGTCTGCAGCAGCATCACCTATCTTGTCAATTCGGTTAATAGAACCTGCTGCGGTAAATACAAAGCCACTTCCCATGTATCTGCTAATAGCAAGTCTGGAAACTGATGGAAGAATGTTCCAGTGGTCGTTTGCATTAAAATACTCATCAAAAATATCCCCTCTAAGTGATGCTGGGATACGTCCTTCCTCACTTGTTCCAGTTGGGTAAACGTCAACTGCGTTTGCACCAACTTCAACAGCCCAAGGATGATTTGCGTCTTGCGCGTTCGCTACGCCAACTCCTAAAAATAAGATGGCAGCAACTAATAATCTGTTAAGATGTTTCATATTCGATTGTTTAATTTTTAAGTGTTAATTAAGAGCAAAAGTAAGTTGTTAAATTTTATAAACAAAAGCAAATCTAATAAAATTTTCCTAAAGTCGTTGGTATTGATACGTAAATAAAGGTTTTACTGACTAATAACCTCTAATTTTTTTCCAATCTTAATAAAGGCATTTATAGCTTTATCCAAATGCTCCTTATTGTGGGCTGCGGAAAGCTGTACACGTATTCTGGCTTTTCCTTTTGGCACAACGGGAAAAAAGAAACCAATAACATAAATTCCTTCTTCCAATAACATATCTGCCATTTGTTGGGAAAGCTTTGCATCATACAGCATTACAGGCACTATTGCAGAATCCCCATCAATTATATCGAATCCCGCTGCTTTCATTCTTTTTTTAAAATATGCGGTGTTTTCCGCTAGTTTATCTCTTAAAGACGTATTTTCTGAAAGCATTTCAAACACCTTAATAGATGCCCCAACAATTGCTGGAGCTAACGAGTTTGAAAAAAGATAAGGTCTTGAGCGCTGACGAAGCATTTCAATAATTTCTTTTTTACCAGTACTATATCCGCCCATGGCGCCACCCAATGCTTTTCCAAGTGTTCCTGTAATAATGTCTATACGTCCCATTACACCTTTTTCTTCCAAAGTGCCTCGGCCTGTTTCTCCAATAAATCCTGCAGCATGACATTCATCAATCATTACCATTGCGTCATATTTATCGGCCAAATCACATATTTTATCCAATGGCGCCACAAGCCCATCCATTGAAAACACGCCATCAGTAACTATAATTTTGAAGCGGGCTCCTTTTTCGTTTGCAGCTATAAGTTGTTTCTCCAAATCTTCCATATTGCTGTTTTCGTAACGATAACGGGCAGCTTTGCACAAACGAACACCATCAATAATGGAAGCGTGGTTCAAAGAATCTGAAATGATGGCATCCTCTTCCCCTAATAACGGTTCAAAAACACCTCCATTTGCATCGAAAGCGGCTGCATATAATATGGTGTCTTCAGTTTCATAAAATTCGGCGATTTTCTCCTCCAATTTTTTGTGAATATCCTGCGTACCGCAAATAAATCGGACAGACGACATTCCAAAACCATGAGTATCCATGGCATCTTTTGCAGCTTGAATAACATCTTTATGGGAAGAAAGTCCCAAATAATTATTCGCACAAAAATTTATAACTTCCTGTCCCGTAGAAATTTTGATAACCGCATCCTGCGGCGAAGTAATTATACGCTCCTTTTTATAAAGACCGTTTTCTTTAATTTCTTCAAGTTCTTTTTCTAAATGCTGTTTAATTTTTCCGTACATTTTCTCTGTTTTTAAAGTTCAAAATTAAACTTTATTTATCACTATTTCATCCTCCTTACTATAGATAAGTATTTTTTCCGAAACAATAAACCCCATATCCTGAAGAGCATTTGCATAATCTATTAACTGCTCGTTGTGCCAGATTTTTGGGCTTCCAGTTTTATAATCAATTATAACCGCATTGTTTTTTTGATTGATATTTATTCTGTCAGGTCTTAAAACCAAACCGTCTTTTGTGATTATATCGCGCTCATTTATAACTTTATCACTTCCATTGAAAAGATTTTTCAAAAGAGCACTTTGAACAATTCGATCCACAGTTTTCTTTAAAATTTCAAATTCTTCTTTCGGAATTATTGCCCGATTTTCAAGATCCAACAAAACCCTTTCAACATCAGCTTCAACATATATTTGCGCCATCGTTTCGTGCAAAATGTTACCGGCAATTCTAGCGGCCATAGTTTCTTCTTCCAAATAAATTTCTTCTGAAGCAACCATTTTCAGCCCATGTAACTTTGGATTACTAGAAAAATAAAGAGGCTCTGTTTGAGAAATTATTTCCTTTTCTTTTGAAATTTTTTCGGAATCATTTCCAAATTCATAAATCATTTGGTCACCGTTCCACATATTTTTATTTTTTAAAAATTCCATAAAAAGATGGTTGTATGTTGAAGCACTTTCTTTGGGATCGGTTGGCATTTCAGAAAAAACATAGAGTTTTTCAACGGCTCGAGTTAATGTTACGTATAGCAAATTAATAGTATCCAACTCCAATTGGCTTCTGTGCTCATTGTACATTTTCTCTCCAATTTCACTATAATTTGAAACATCGGCTTTAAAATTAATTTGTGCTTCGGAAAAATTGAATCCTTCATTTTCCAATGGGTGCCAAAGAGTATCATATTTTCCATCGTGCAGTTGCATATCTGCAAAAGGGAAAATAACCACCGGAAATTCCAATCCTTTGGATTTGTGGATTGTCATTAATTGCACCGCATTTGTTCCTTCACTTGGTGGAATTGATGCGCTTTCCTTTTTGGTTTCCCAATGATCCAAAAACGAAATTTTATCGGCTTTTGGCTTTTGTTCAAATTCAAAAACCAAATCCATAAATCCGAAAAGATATGCGTCAGCTTTTTCAGAAAGTTTGAATTTTTCAATACAGTATTCAAATGCTTCGTAAAGCGAAACGGATCGCATATCTGCAAAATTAAATTCAATGCCAAAATTTTTCAAGTTCTCAGAAAATCTATCTTCCGAAATATTAAGGAATTGTGTGAAAAAAGTATGCTTTTCTTCTGAAATATTTAGATGATCGTGAAGCAAATCCAACAAATTTATTTTAGCTTCGTCGTTATTTGAATACAAGCAAACCTGCAATGAAAAAAGCAAAATTTTCACCAACGGTGAAGATTGCAAAAGCAATGTTTCAGAAGAAATTACCGGCACGCCTTTTTCCATTAAATAGGCGCCGAGCATAATTCCATCGGCTTTTTTTCGAGTTAAAATGCAAATATCATTTTCAGAAAAACCTTTGCCTTTTACGTTTTGAATCCTTTCAAAAACAAGCTGTGCATACGCTTCATCTTTTTCAGATTTTTTCTGTTTCTCGACGAATTCAAATTTTATATAACCGCCATTTTTATCATTGCATTTTTGATTATTTCCCAATTGATAAAGATTTCCGTGGCCAGCATTGGCAAAATAAGAAGAAACAAAAGTGAAAAATTCATTGTTGAAATTTATGATTTCGGTACAACTTCGAAAATTCGTGTCCAACGAAAGCACGTTTTTTTCGCGGGAAAATGGATTTACTTCTTCATACAAACCCATAAATTGTTCCGGCAAACCACCGCGCCAACGATAGATGGATTGTTTGGCATCGCCCACTAACAAAAGGCTCCCCGGCTCAGGTTCCAATTGTTGTGAGAGTGCGTTGTCAATTAACGGAATCACATTTTCCCACTGCAATTTTGAAGTATCCTGAAATTCATCAATAAAAAAGTGGCGGTATTTTTCGCCCAAACGTTCATAAATAAAAGGAGCCGGTTGGTTTTTTATTTCTTTGTTTATAAGCGAATTAAATTCTGAAATAGGTAGAACATTTTTCTCTTCCTTTATGGTTTCAATTTCTTGATTTACAAGATTTATTACCGAAAGAGGCGTGATGTTTTTTAGAATAGAATCGTATAAATTCAGTTTATTTACTTTTTCCTTAATTTCGATATAATTCGAAAGAAAATTTGGCGCCAGACTATCAATGGTCGATATTATAAAAGCGTCTTCTTTTACTTTGTAAAGTCCCTTCCCCTCTTCAAGATTTTCTTGAAGTTTGTTTGCGTACACATTATAATTTCCCTCTTTCAATTTTAAAAAGTGATTCGGAAGTGTACCTCTCATAAAATCTGAATGTTGCAAACCGTTTTCATCAATAAGTTGAAGCGTTTGGGAAGCGATTGTTTTAATTTCTTCGGAAAGACTTTTCTTTTTTAGAATTAATTGTTTTTTGAACTCCAGAAAATCTTTCAACGATTTCTGCTTCAAAATTGAAACATGACTGGAATCATTTTCATTATAAAGAAGTTTTGCAGCGTTGGCAATATCACGCGAAATATCCCAAGATTTATCGTCGTCAGTTTTCTCCAAAGCAAAATCTAGCAAAACTTTTGTGATATCTTCGTTTTCCCCTGCTTTGCTCAACAATAAATCTACCGCTTCCGCTAAAAGTTCATTCGTTTCAAGAGTAACTTCAAAGTTGGTCGCCAATTTTAAATCGCGGGCAAAAGTGCGAATAATTCTATGGTTGAATTTATCAATGGTTTCAACACTTAGCGCGGCATAATTGTGAAGTAAATTTTTCAGGATTTTTCGGGAACGGCTCTGAATTTCATCCAAAGTCATTTGGTTTTCCCCAGCAATTTTAAGCATCATTGCGATAGGCTCGTCCACACTCTTTTCTTCGCTAAAATTCACTAAGGTTTCAACGATTCGTTGTTTCATTTCTGCCACCGCTTTATTGGTAAAAGTAATAGCCAAAAGGTGTTTAAAATAATCATCGCTTGATGAAGCAAGGGTTTGTTTTAGAAATTCTTTTACAAGTGTGAAAGTTTTTCCGCTTCCGGCCGAAGCGTTGTAAATTGAAAAAGGATGGGTTGATTTCAAGAAATTGACTTTTGTACTAAATTACAGTTTTTATGGCTTTGGAATCAAATTAATCTACGAATGAATAGAAATCTTATAAAAGCTATAACATATTTAAAAAATGAGAATGCCTAAATTTGAGGTAATTTAGTAGAAACCAATAAAAAACAATATAATTATGTCTTTCGAATTACCAAAATTACCGTACACATTTGATGCTTTGGAACCAAACATTGATGCCCAAACAATGGAAATACACCACGATAAACACCACCAAGGTTATACCAACAACTTGAATGATGCTATAAAAGGCACAGATATGGAGGGGAAAACCATTGAAAATATTTTAATGAATCTTGACATGGAAAATAAAGCCGTTCGCAATAATGGCGGCGGATATTATAATCACAGTCTTTTTTGGAAAGTTATGTCTCCAAACGATGGTGGGAAACCAACCGGCGATCTTGCTGATGCAATTAATAGTGCTTTTGGAAGTTTTGAGGATTTTAAGGAGAAATTTTCTAATGCTGCCAAAACACAATTTGGTTCAGGTTGGGCTTGGCTTTGCGTTCACAAAGGCGGAAAGGTTGAAGTTTGCGCAACGCCAAACCAAGACAATCCCCTAATGCCAAAAGTTGGTTGCGGTGGAACTCCAATTTTAGGATTGGATGTTTGGGAACATGCTTATTACTTGAAATATCAAAACAAGCGTCCAGATTATGTGGGTGCATTTTGGAACGTTATAAACTGGGAAGAAGTTTCTGCCAATTACGCGAAGAATAAGTAATATTAAATTTAATATTTTGAGAATCCGCAGTCAAATTTTGATTGCGGATTTTTTTATATGATATTATAAAGTCGATTTGAAATTTTGAAGGTTGAAATTTTTTAATAGGTTACTAAATCGAGACTGCTCACATTAAACCCTTAAAAAAAATTAATCTACTCCCCATATCTTAGATTTGGTGAATAAAAAATTCAAACTAAGTCTGGGAGAAAAGTGAAGCGTTTCGCTAAAAAAATTTGATAAAAAAAGTAAGCTGCACCTCAACCCCATTTAGATTTAATGTATAAAATAGGCAAATAATGTCTGTGTAGAAAAAGTAAAAAGGCTCGATAAAACTTTTAGAAATAGAAAATACAGATTTGCTCGCCACCCCATTTAGATTTGGCGCATAAAAAAAGGCAAACAGAAGTCTGGGAGAAAAGAGAAACGGCTCGCTACAAGCTTTGATAAAAAATAAAAACAGCAAACTGCTCGCCACCCCATTTAGATTTGGCGCATAAAAAAAGGCAAACTAACGTCTGCCTTTTTTTGCCCCAAATCTACCATGAACTTAACCTACTTATGCTAATGGTAAGTTCAAATATATCTCATTAAAACATTCGAAATTATGGTTTTAGATGAAATACTTATATTTTCGTTGAAAAGCTATTTTTCTATTTTATGAACAAAAAATTATTGCTTTAATAATAGACTTCAATACCTCTTATTCACTTATTTGGGTCATGAAAAAAGGCAGGCTTATGCCGAGAAAGTTGAAAGCGGCTCGCAGAAATATTCTAAATAGTTTACAGTGACTCTAAATGCTCGCCACCCCAAATTTGGCAAATGAAAAAAGGCAGGCTTTCGCCTACCTTTTTTGCCCCAAATCTTACCATAGACCTAACCTACTTACGCCTTATGGTAACTTCAAATATAGATTAAGTTTAATCAGTAATATCGTGTTAATCAACAAATTCGATTAAGTGGATTGGCTTTCCGATAAACGGCATTAGGCGTGTTAAAATTTAGAAAAGATTAATATGCCCGCTCTGGATTACCTTCATAAAAGTTAATGTAGGCTCGGTTTACAACTCTATTTCCACCAGAAGTTGGATAGTTTCCTGTGAAATACCAATCGCCTAGATTCTTCGGGCATGCTTTATGAAGATCGTTCACAGACTGAAATATAAGTTTCACTTTAGCCTTTATATTTTCCTGACTAATTATTTCAGCAATTTTATCTGAAATTTCCTCATCGGTAAAAGGTGCGTATAATTTTTTAACGTGGTTAATTACTTTGCCATCTTCAAGTTCGATCTGCTCCTTGCATTTATGGTAGATTTCTTCAACAATTGAAAAAGTTCCGCGGTCTTTATGAAGTTTCAATGCAGCCTGAAAAGCAACCAAATGCTCTAAACGCGCCATATCAATTCCGTAGCAATCTGGATAGCGAATTTGCGGGGCAGAAGAAACAACAACAATTTGCTTCGGGTGAAGCCTATCCAGCATTTTTAAAATGCTCTTTTTTAATGTAGTTCCACGAACAATACTATCGTCAATAATAACAAGATTGTCCTCAGGTTTTACCACTCCATAGGTTACATCATATACGTGCGCAACCAAATCATCCCGACTGCTATCGTCAGTAATAAAAGTCCTTAGTTTTACGTCCTTTATCGCTATTTTCTCTGTGCGTATTTTATGTGTTTGTATTTGTTGAAGTCTTTCTGGCGTCAGACTTTCCTTCTCATTTAGAATTGCTTCGTTTTTCTGTTTGTTTAATTCGTCTTGGGCAGCTTCCAGCATTCCATAAAAGGAAGTTTCGGCCGTATTCGGAATAAAGGAGAAAACAGAGTTTTCAGTATCAAAATTTATTGCTTCCAAAATTTTCGGCATTATAAGCCTGCCAAGCATTTTTCGCTCTTGATAGATTTCGGCATCGCTTCCGCGTGAAAAATAAATGCGTTCAAAAGAACACGACCTGCGTTCCAGCGGTGCAATTATTTCAGAAAGGTTCATGCTACCGTCTTTCTTTATAATTAGCGCATGTCCCTGGATCCAATTCCTTTACTTCTTCAAAAGGAACGTTGAAAACGGTTTGAATTGCAGGTCTTTCCGAAGCAACAACGATTACCTCATCGTCTTGATAATAATATGCTGGGCGAATTCCAGCAGGATCACGCAATACAAAAGAATCTCCGTGGCCCAAAAGTCCAGCCATGGCATAACCGCCGTCCCAATTAGCGGCTGATTTCCGAAGAATTTTTGCAAGATTTAAATTCTCTGCAATATATGGAGAAGCTTCCTGCTTGTTAAAGCCTTTTGACTTCGCTTTTTTATATAATTTCCGGACGGCATCATCCAAAAAGTGACCTATTTTTTCCATTACCGTAACGGTATCGGCCTTTTCTTTTGGATGCATTCCAAGCTTTATAAGATTATCAAAAAGCTCGTTGGTGTTTGTCATATTAAAGTTTCCAGCGATAATAAGATTTCGGTGCATCCAATTGTTTTGACGCAGAAATGGATGTACGTTTTCAACACTATTAATTCCGAAAGTACCGTAACGCACGTGTCCCAAGAACAATTCACCTATATACGGAATGTTTTTTTTCTGTGCAGCAACGTCATTTTTATATTTGGGATGTTGGGAAAATTCAAGATTTATGCGATCATTTATTTGCGCAAAAATATCCTGAATGGGCTGCGCAGCATTAGAACGAACACGACTTATGTAGCGCTCTCCCGGATTTACGTCCAATTTAATACTTGCAAAACCAGCACCGTCCTGTCCGCGGTTGTGCTGTTTTTCCATCATCAAATACATTTTGTTTACCCCATAAAAAGCGGTTCCGTATTTTTCCTTGTAATATTCCAAGGGTTTCAACAGCCGTACCAGTGCAATTCCACATTCGTGTTTTAACGCGTCGCTCATATTTTTTCTGAAACTATATAATAAATGTACAAAAAACGCTTGTCCCGAAGTCTCGGGATCAGGGCGCGTATTTAGGTTAATTTGATGTCAAATTGTGTTAGGCTCTTAAATTGCTGCAAGCGCTGGTGCACTTCACCGTTTGAAAGCTGAAGCAATCTTTCGGGACCAAATTTTTCCACACAGAACGAAGCTAAAGCAGAACCGTTGATAATGGCGTTCTTCATATTATCATAACTGTAATCGCCGGTTTTTGCCAAATAGCCCGTAAATCCTCCAGCAAATGTATCACCCGCACCTGTTGGGTCAAAAACTTCTTCCAACGGAAGTGCAGGAGCAAAGAAAACATCATCATGGCCAAAAAGCAATGCGCCGTGCTCGCCTTTCTTTATAACCACATATTTTGGGCCCATCTCCCTAATTTTACCCGCGGCCTTCACTAAAGAATACTCGCCGGAAAGCTGTCTTGCCTCCTCATCGTTAATTGTTACCACATCTACTTTAGCAATAACTTGCATTAATTCATTCAAGGCACTATCCATCCAAAAATTCATGGTATCCAACACAATCAACTTGGGTGAATTCATTTGCTCAATCACGCCCAATTGGACGAGCGGATGCAGGTTTCCTAACATAACCACTTCGGCATCGCGATAGTTTTCCGGGACCTGTGGATTGAAATCTGCAAGCACGTTCAAATCCGTAATCAAAGTATCTCGCGTATTCATATCGTTATGATATTTTCCGCTCCAAAAAAAGGTTTTTCCATCTTCAACCACTTCAAGACCTGAAATATCCATCCCGTTATCTTCGAGCATTTTGAGGTCTTCCTTTGGAAAATCGCCCCCAACTATAGAAACGATTGCGCCATCCACATTAAATTGTGAAGCTGCCAAACCTATATAGGTAGCGGCACCGCCAAGAATTTTATCGGTTTTCCCGAAAGGGGTTTCAATGGCATCAAAGGCAACGGTGCCTACTATTACGAGTTTGCTCATATTTTATGCCCGTGAAGGCGGGTAACTTTTGAAATTTTTTTTCATTTTCAATCGAATACTATATTTTTAAAATAGCTTTAATAAATGAGGCGCAAAGATAGTGTTTTGAATTTGTACATACCAAAAAATTAAACCTTCCAGTTTTTAAAGCTGAAAGGTTTTGGAATCTTGAATACTAAATTATCCGTTCTTGTTATTTTTGAATGGTAATGGCGTATTCTTCACCAATTAAATTACTGGCTTGCACCATTTGTTCATTAACAAAAAAAGTAAAAGCTCTATTATAAGGATTTATGGACTGCACATCATGGACACGCAGTGTATCTACATCTTCATTTGCATAGCGCAATAACCAATATTTGTCTTTTTCAAAAGGCACTGGGCCATTTACATCAACACCCTCTGCGCTTGATGCGAACGGAACCGGTAAATAATCGCAATCTGCCCCACAAGAAATTCCAAAAAGGATAGTCCCCTCGATTTGTGGCACCTCTTCAAGTTTCCCAAGATTAAACCATACCATTTCTCCACCGCCGACAGGTTGCAATTGGCCATTCACTAGTTCCTGTTCAATCGTAAGTTGCAATTCATCATCTTCATAAGTTGTTCCATCGCCTCGCAGTAATTCAAAATTAAGATTGTATATCTTAGGAATTCCTTCTGGGCTATCTTCTTTTTTACAACTCAATAGAGTAAGCCCAATTGTTAAAATTAAAATATATGTTTTCATAGCTTTATTATTTAACATTACTGTCCGACTAAAATACGGATTTAGACAAAAGTAATGCTTGCGCCCAATAAAAACGTTGCAAATACTTTGAAACCCAATAGCAAGGGGTGTGTCAAAATAGGCTCAATTGTTCATCTGGAGGTTTAGTTGTCAGTTCGAGCCATTTTTTATTGGGATTTTCGAGGAATTTAAACAGATCGATGTAGGTCATTAAATGGAACCTGACCATTGACACCATATTTGAATATGCCCATCTTCGTTTGGTCCTGCGCTGGACCACCAGCATTAGCAGCTGGATGATGAGCCCGCACCAGATCTGTATTTCGATGGCATTTTGATTGTCCCCCAAAAAGTACTTCAATGGAAAGTTTTGCTTAAGCCTTTTGAACATTGTCTCTATCTGCCATCTGTGTTTATATATTGCAGCTATTTTATCCGGACCGATAAGAAAGTTGTTGGAGATAAACTCAAAGACCTTGTTCGTATCTGCATCCCAGTAGGCAACTCTTCTGAGTTCAACGCCCCTGTTGTTTTTCTGTACTATGATACGCTCATCCTTTAATACGGCATCGCTTGTGGCATCGGACAGGTCAAACTCTTCAATGCCTGTGTAGCGTGCGTTTTCCTTTTGTCTTGTCACAAAATAGATGTCCTCATCTATCCATTGTGCAAACTGTCCATAATCATTGTAGGCCTTGTCAAAAACGACAAAAGAACCTTTTTCCAAGTTGAGCTCTTTCAGGAACGTGTGGTCGTGCGTTGCAGCACTGGTAAAGCGGACAAGACTGGGGACATCTTCCAGGGCGCTGATCATTGTGTGCATTTTAATGCCGCCCTTCTTCCTTCCATTGATGGGATTGCGCCCAACACCTCTTAGAATATCGCTGAATAGACTGATGGTACTGGAATCAACAATCTTTAAGTGCCTTACGGGCAGTGACGACGGACTGCTGTCCGATAAAAAACTTCTATATTGCTCGAACAGGCTATAATAGATATTGGCAAAGACCTGCGCACTGCGTTTCTTGTTGGCGTCTGACAGGGTGCTGCGCTTTGGAAAATGTTTAAGGTTCAAATGTCCTATCCTGCCCTCGCAGGCAAGCAATATGGTGGAAAGCTCACGCAAGGAGCTCACTCCGCTCAGGGTGGCATAGAGCATCGTCACCAAGTGGTCGTAGGTTTTAAATCTCTTGTAGTACCTGTCACTCTTGTGCCTGTAGGCTGTCCGACTAATCAAGGAATGTGGAACCAGCTTTAAAAGTTGTTTGATGATTGGCTGTCCGCTAAAATTTTTACTTTTGTTCATATATCTAGTTTTGTGGTAAAAACCAAGATATAAATAAAGCGGGAAATCCGTCAGGGAAATCCCGCTTTTAAAAATGTTTATCGGACACTACTGATTATTTAATTATTAATCTTTTTATTACTGTAATATTGTCTGTTGTTAATGTAATGAAATAAATCCCTGGTATATAATTTTCCAAATTTAAAATAAACTGATTTTCAGAAATATTAATTTCTTTAAAAATTATTCGTCCATTTACATCGTTCAAACTCAAATTATATAATTTCTTTGAAGGCCAGAATATATTTACATTTGAACTAGTTGGGTTGGGATATAACTTTATTTCTTCCTCATTAATAATCTCATTTAGCTTTTCATTTGCGAGTGGGCGATCTCCATAAGAAAAACACTGCTCGGCTGGAGGTGGTGGGTCGCCGTGGGTAATATATTTATATTTATAAACAGTTGAACTACAAACCCCAGTAATTTGAAGGCTTAGTATGGTTTGGTTAGTGCTGTTTGCTGTTAAATTAATATTAACCGAACTACTGTTTTGACCATAGTTAATCGTACCGTTTGTTATTGTCCAAAAATAACTTGCACCTGAGAGGGGAGGAATGGAATAATTGTAACTATAGCCATTTTGGGCACAAGCTGTGTCAAAGCCATTAATTTCCAAGTCATAAAAATAGTAAATTGTTTTGGATCTCGATTTATTGCCACAGCTTGGAATTACCCTAACAAACCCACCATCATTATTAGATGCCTGCACAGTTATGCTATTTGTGCCTTGTCCTGAAGTAATAGGTAAATTTGTAGAACTATCCCAAGTATAGTTAACCCCAGGAGTATTTGTGACAGAAAAATAAGCGGTCTGTCCATTACAAACATAGTTGGGGCCATTGATACCATAAGTTGGAGGGTTTATACCAATTTGTCCATAATAATAATTCATTTTACCAATTTGTAAAGGCGAGAAATAGTTACGACAGGTATAATATGAATAGCTCATAATATTATTCACATTTGGTGTCCATACCTCCCCCCAATTGTCTGTATAGTTAGATGTATAATTACAGAATTGATACTGTACTAATGGCCCTGATAATTCAGGGTCGGCTGCGGTGTCACATAAAAAATCGCCATTTACATCACATTTTAAATCATTGTAGGTACCTATACACCCAAATTCCTGTCTTCGAGTTCTGCTTACAGATTCTTGGTGACAATCGCCACAACCTCCATTGTTGGTATGACTCCAACTTCTGCCGGGACTATGTGTATGGTATAGCCCTAAAGTATGTCCAATTTCATGAGCTAAAATATCTCCCATTTGGGAAATCTATAATTCGCAACTGCGCAAGTATATCTTAAGCCCGGAGTATTGTCGTTAGGAAAATGTGCTTTTCCTCCCCAGTCGCTATTACTGTCAATAATAAAATGCACGTTAATAGCTCCAGACTGTTTATAATATAAACACATTTGGTCAAAATATTGATCACCGTCATTAGCAATATCACTATTGTTCATTTCTGTAATGTCGCAAAGAAGATAGAATCTTATATTGGTGTTGTTGGAAAATAATTGATTGAGACCGTCTATTACCTGATTAACTTGGGAGAGGCTAATATTACCAGAACCGTTATAGTTTCTCCAAACCCAAGCCTTAATAGGGATTTCTCTTAATACTGGTGCCGAAGCCTTATTGCCATAATCCTTATTTCTTCCTATATAATTACCATAAGTGTCCAAATTTTCCAAATAATCTTCGGGCATGTCATAGCCTGCTTCCCGCAATATATCCAAAAGTGCCTTGCTGTTTCCATAAAAGGGGTCACGGAGGTAGGCATCTTCCATAGGCACGGAACCACAACCAAAATTTTCTTCTTCTTGAGCAAAAAAAACAAAATTGATAGAAAGCATTAAAAACAAAAAGCATTTTCTTAAAAATGCAATAGAAGGGCGTAGATTTTTTTTCATAACTAAAAATTTAAAGGTTAAACTTTTCTGGGGAGTTACGTTTTGTAATTTAAGTTAAAATATTTAAAGCGGCAAATTTATTTTTAAATAATTGTTTATCACTCAATGGTTTAATTATTATTTCATTTACTTCCGCCCAAAATCCGCAGGAATTTCGCCCCAGGCTTTGGTTTCCCATTTCACGATTTTCGTTTCGTACTTATTTGTTTTGAGCCAGTTTTCGGCTTGGTTAACCAATTAAAAAAGTGTTTATTTTTTTCGGATTCATTGTAGGTTTGAAATGTCCATTTTTTAAATTTATTGCTATATTTGTCATAATTAAAAACAATATTTTTATAACTATGAACACAATTGAGATTATAAATGAATATGACCGTTTGGTGGGAGAGTTGGGGGACACCATCAAAAAAAGCCCTTATAAAACCCAATTTTTTCTCGACCTATTGAATATTAAGAGAGGTTTTTTCTATAAAAAAATAAAGGAAAAACGTTTTACGAGCGAAGAGGTTAGGCTACTTTCAAAATATCTATATCCTAATGATTACAATGAAATTGAGATTAAAGCGATAAAGGCCTTGATTGAAAAATCAAAAGGAGAAATAAAGTCTGGTAAATATCGCGATTTTGAAGCTGTACTCAAGGAATCCAAAGCAAAATATTGCTTATAAAATAATAATTAGCCAGACGGCCGAAGAAAGCTATTTTGATAATTTGGATTTTCTTTTTAAACATTGGACTTTAAAGGAAGTTGAGCATTTTATCGAAAAATCTGAGCAGGTAAAAAAGATTTTGGAAAAGAACGCTTTTGCATTTCGTGCTTGGGAACATAATGATACTATACGGGTGGTTCCAGTTGTGGAACAAGTGACGCTATTTTACAGCGTTTATAATGACTTTGTTGAACTCCTACTTTTCTGGAACAATTTCCAAGATCCAAAAAAATTATTCGATTTACTAAATCATTAAATTTTCACTTCCGCCCAAAATCCGCAGGGATTTCACCCCAAGCTTTGGTTTCCCATTTCACGATTTTTGTTTCGTATTTATTTGTTTTCAGCCAGTTTTCAGCGCGTGCAACTAATTCAAAAACTGTTTTGTTTTTTGCAGATTGTTTCAGTTTTGTATTGCATTTTTTCTTTTTTACCCAGCCCATTGCTATTCGTGAATCACTATAAATTAAACGATCGCTTTTGTTTTTCTTTAAAAAAGCCAAGCCGTGCACAAGCGCTAAAAACTCTCCTATATTATTGGTTCCCTGTTGAAATGGTCCTTGATGGAACAGTTGTTTCTGCGTTTGTGTATCCACGCCACGATATTCCATTTTCCCGGGATTGCCGCTGGAAGCTGCGTCTACAGCGATGGAATAAAGGTTTGGTTCGCCTATTTTTTGAAGTTGTTCTTTGGAAATCGTCTTTTTTACGGTCTTTCCTTTATAATCCGCATATTCTTTATTGTAGGCTTTTTTAGCTTCGTCAAAAGTTTCAAAACTTTTGTATTGCGCACCTTTTACACCATCTATAGAGCGCTTGCATTCCTTCCAACTGCCAAAAATACCAGCGGGATTTCCGAACCAAACCACGTAAAATTTTTGTTTTTTAACCATAAAACATTAATGATTGCCGATTAACGATTGTTGATTTTTAAACGATTGGAACAACAAAATTTATCAATATTTTACAGGAACTATTCCTGAGACTGAGACTGTGACTGTGACTGAGACTGAGACTGAGACTGCGACTGCGACTGAGACTGAGTCCTCAAAACTTCTTCAATCACCTTCGGAAACCATTCGTATTCCAATTTGTGTACTTTTTCAGCAATTGTTTCTGCGGTTTCAGCTTCCGAAAGCATTACTTTTTTTTGTGAAATAATTGTCCCTTCGTCATAATTTTCATTCACATAATGAATTGTTATTCCGGTTTCAGTTTCATTATTTTCCAAAACTGCTTCGTGAACAAAATTGCCGTACATACCCTTTCCGCCATATTTTGGCAATAGCGCTGGGTGAACATTAATCACTTTATCTGGAAATTCCTCCAGAATAATTTCTGGAAATTTGAGAAGAAAACCTGCCAACACAATAAGATCTGGCTTCATTTTTCTTAAAATTTTTAAAATTCCTTCTTCTGAAAATAATTCTTCTTTTGTAAATGAAATCGAACTAACTTGAAGTTTTTCAGCACGTTCCAAAACTTTGGCACCTTTCTTGTTTGAGAGAACGAGAACGACCTCGGCAAATTGGGTTCGTTGAAAGTATTTAATAATGTTCTCGGTATTGGTACCGCTACCCGATGCAAAAATTACAATCCGCTTCTTCATTCCCGTTTCCAAAAGTTTTTCCTTGAAGTAAATATTAACAAATAAAAACACAAAAGTAAGGCAATAGGGTTTTACTTCGCCCAAAATTGTTTAAATTGGTTTGCCATTTCAGTTCACGTGTGAAATTCTCAAAAATTATCAAGTTCACATTTTTAACATTAAATGGTGTTTTCAATTAAAATATTTTATTTTTGCCACTTATAATTAAATTTAAAATCAAGAATTATGTCAGACATTGCATCACGAGTAAAAGCGATTATCGTAGACAAATTAGGTGTAGACGAAAACGAAGTTGTAAACGAAGCTAGCTTCACTAACGACTTAGGAGCAGACTCCCTAGATACGGTAGAGCTTATCATGGAATTTGAAAAAGAATTTGATATCCAAATTCCAGACGACCAAGCTGAAAACATTGCTACAGTAGGTCAAGCAATCTCCTATATAGAAGCAGCAAAATAACAATTCTTCTATGGAATTAAAGCGAGTTGTAGTTACAGGCCTTGGCGCCCTTACCCCTATTGGCAACAATATTCAAGAATATTGGGACGCGCTTGTTAGCGGGAAAAGTGGCTGTGCGCCTATAACGTATTTTGACACTGAAAAGTTCAAGACCAAATTCGCTTGCGAATTGAAGAATTTCAACGCAGAAGATCATTTTGACAGGAAAGAAGCCCGAAAACTTGACCGTTTTGCCCAATATGCCTTGGTTTCATCAGATGAAGCCATAAAAGACGCAGGAATAAACCTTGATACGGTTGATAAATTCCGCGTTGGTGTAATTTGGGGAGCCGGAATTGGCGGGTTGGAAACTTTTCAAGATGAAGTAATAAACTTTGCAGAAGGGGATGGAACGCCGCGTTTCAACCCCTTCTTCATTCCAAAAATGATTGCGGACATAGCGCCCGGAAATATTTCCATAAAGCACGGTTTTATGGGGCCAAACTATACTACGGTTTCTGCCTGTGCCTCTTCAGCCAATGCAATGATAGATGCACTAAACTACATTCGTTTGGGGCATTGTGATATTATTGTAACTGGTGGAAGCGAAGCGGCTGTTACCAAAGCTGGAATGGGTGGTTTTAATGCTATGCACGCCTTATCAACCCGAAACGACAGTCCAGAAACGGCATCGCGTCCTTTTGATGCGACCCGTGATGGATTTGTACTTGGTGAAGGTGCCGGAGCACTTATTTTGGAAGAATACGAACACGCAAAAAAGCGTGGCGCAAAAATTTATGCTGAAGTTGTTGGCGGTGGTATGAGCAGCGATGCCTACCATATGACCGCTCCACACCCTGATGGAATTGGTGTGGAACGCGTTATGCTGAATACACTTCGCGATGCCAATATGAGCCCGAATGAAGTGGATGCCATAAACACCCACGGAACTTCAACTCCGCTTGGCGATGTTGCAGAATTGAAAGCGATTGTTAAGGTTTTTGGTGAACACGCTAAAGATATCAATATCAATTCAACAAAATCCATGACAGGCCATTTGCTTGGTGCTGCTGGTGCCATTGAAGCTATTGCCTCTATTTTGGCAATGAAACACGGAATAGTTCCACCTACCATTAACCATACTACGGTAGATGAAAATATAGATTCTTCTTTAAATCTTACCCTAAACAAAGCTCAAAAACGCGATATAAAAGTGGCAATGAGCAATACTTTCGGATTTGGTGGGCACAATGCTTGTGTGCTATTTAAAAAACTTGACGCCTAAAACAATTAATGGCCTCTATTAAAAACATATTTTCTTCCCGTTCTTATAAAAACGGGGAATTTATCAATTCCCTTAAAAAAATATTAGGGTTCAGTCCTAAGGATATAAGTCTCTACGAAACAGCTTTTATCCATCGGTCAACCAACGAAAAAAATACGGAAGGCCAACCTCAAAATTATGAGCGCCTCGAATTTTTGGGGGATGCTATGCTTGGTGCTGTAATTGCTGCACACTTATTTAAAAAAGTACCCGAAGGTAATGAAGGATATCTTACCAAAATGCGCAGCAAAGTGGTAAGTCGTGAGCATTTGAATGAATTGGGGCGTGATTTGAATTTGATCAAATTTTTAAAAACAACCATCCCAAAACAACAATTCAGCGGAAATATTTATGGAAATGTTTTTGAAGCCTTAGTTGGTGCAATTTATTTGGATCGTGGATTTTCATATTGTGAAAAATTCATTCAAAAAAGGGTTATAAAACCTTACGTTGACATCAAAAAACTGGAAGGAAAAGTTATAAGCTACAAAAGCCTTTTAATTGAATGGTGCCAAAAACATAAAAAACAATTCAACTTTGAGATTTATGAAGACACTGGCAAAGATGAACTTAAACATTTTGCCGTTCGTTTAAAAATTTCAGACGAAACAATCTCAAAAGCCAGAGCTACTTCAAAAAAGAAAGCAGAGGAACGCGCTGCAAAAAGAGCTTTTTATAAACTTCAAATAAAAGTTGATTCCGAAAAACCTTAATTCCAAAGGTTATGTTTCTGTCAATTTTCTGAATAGCCTTTAAATTCCATTGCCAATTGCATTCAAAGTTGCTTATTTTTGTTTTAAGATTAATGGCGACTTTTTAAAAATAATTCAAAACATACAGCATCCCAAAATTATATGGCCCATCACAAATTACTTTTTGACGAGGATTTTGAAGAGCAATTTACACTCATAGCAATCCATTGTAGTGAAGAAGCCTATAAATTGGCATATTTGCTGAACCTACAGCTCAATATGAAGTTGAAACGAAAAAAAGCCGATCTCGATTTTTCGACTGAAGGTTTATTGATTACATTTCCGCTATATGATTTTGAAGATGTTCATAAATACACGCACTTTTATTTAGTGGCGAATAAATGCCGCTCGGTTGAAGCGAGTTTACAAAGCTCTGGCGGCTTGTTTTCTGAAATGGTTTCTGAAAAATCAACGGTACATTATCTGCTTCCGGAATACAAAAAAGTGGATTATATTCTGAAAATATATTCAGATTTTGAAACAGTTCCGCTTCGCAGAATGCTTTCACAGATTAATGAAATAAAACAAGTCATTTCAGCATATACGCTTGAAATTGATAATATAAAATCAAGGAATAATTTAATTTTCGATTAAATGTCAAACCAAAAAAGAACAAAAATAGTTGCCACACTTGGCCCCGCAACTTCCAGCAAAGAAGTCCTTAAACATATGATTTTGGAAGGGGTAGATGTGTTTAGAGTGAATTTTTCCCACGCAGATTATGCAACAGTAAAAAAAACCATTAAAACAATCAGAAGTCTTTCTGAAGAACTTGATATTCACGTCGCCATTTTGGGCGATTTGCAAGGTCCAAAATTACGCGTTGGCGTAATGAAGGAGGAAGTTATTGTACAACCGGGCGATGAGCTTTCATTCTTTACTGGCGAGGAATTTGAAGGCACTAAGAAAAAGGTTTATATGAATTATGCCAACTTCCCAAAAGATGTAAATACCGGCGAACGCGTTCTTTTGGATGATGGCAAACTCATTTTTGAAGTATTAGCAACAAATAAAAAAGACGAGGTAAAAGTAATGGTTGTACAAGGCGGACCGCTTCGTTCCAAAAAGGGCGTAAATCTTCCAAATACCAATATTTCACTCCCGGCGTTGACTGCTAAAGATAAAGCAGACGCCATTTTTGCAATCGAGCAAAAAGTAGACTGGCTTGCGCTCTCTTTTGTGCGCCACGCAGAGGATTTAAAGGAATTGCAAGCACTGATTGAAGCACATTCTGAATATAAAATTCCCATTATCGCAAAAATTGAAAAGCCCGAAGCGGTTGAAAATATAGACAGAATTATTGCTTATTGCGATGGTTTAATGGTTGCCCGTGGCGATCTGGGCGTAGAAGTTCCTGCGGAACAAGTTCCATTAATCCAAAAAGAATTGGTGCTCACCGCAAAACGTGCCCGCATTCCAGTAATTATCGCCACCCAAATGATGGAAACGATGATTACTTCACTAACGCCAACCCGTGCGGAAGTGAACGATGTGGCAAATTCTGTAATGGACGGTGCCGATGCGGTGATGCTTTCCGGGGAAACTTCCGTGGGAAATTATCCAGTTGCCGTTATAAAAACAATGACGAAAATTCTAAAAAGTGTAGAAAATTCTGAATTGATTCGTGTACCACAGGAACCGCCACAAATTAAAACAAACCGTTACGTTACGAAATCCATTTGCTATCACGCGGCACATATGGCCAATGAAATTGAGGCGCAAGCAATTTGTACTCTGACTAATAGTGGTTACACCGCTTTCCAGATTTCGGCATGGCGTCCCTCAGCATTTATTCTAGCATTTACAAGTAATAAGCGCATTCTTGCTCGATTGAATTTATTGTGGGGAGTAAAAGCCTTTTATTACGATAAATACGTGAGCACAGACGAAACTGTGGATGACGTGAACAGAATTGCTTTTGAAAAGGGCTATGTGCACAAAGGAGATTATTTAATCAACCTCGCAGCAATGCCCATTGTGGATAAAGGAATGGTGAACACGTTGCGGGTTACGCAGGTGAAATAATTAATCCGCCACCTCAACTTTTTCCAGTTTCATTCCAGCGCTTTCTTTGGTAATGGAAACCGTATAGCCGAAACCTTCAGTTTTGTAGTTATAAACTATTTTCTGAAGTTCATTACTGTTTCGGGAAATATGCAATTCACTTAGAAAATCAGTTTTCTTTTTGTTGCCGTTTTGTTGGGTTTCACTGTTGGAACCCTTTGGGTTTGGAAATGCAAATTCCTTTGGAACATTAAAAAGTTGTTGCGCCGTAAAAAATGCTTCGTGCCATTTATCGGTAGGTAAAACAAGTGTTTCGGTTAAAGTTGGTCTGCTCGCTGTACCTCCTTTCACCTCTGAATGGGTTACGTTTGGAAACTCTTTTTTCAATTCTTCGGCGTATGTTTTTGAGGAAGTATTTGGCGTTGGAGGAAAAAATTTCGACATAAAACCATTAAAGGCGAAACCCTTTTGGCTGTTGAATTCCACCTCATCCATCGCACCATCAATTCCCCCTACATTCATTGTGGTTTTTCTTTCAGCATTAACAATTTTCACTTTCGTTCCCAAAGGCATTACGGTAAGTTTTTCACTCTGCAAATTTGGGAATTTTCGCAACGTTAATCCACTAACAGCAGTAACATACAAAGCATTTGGTGTAGTTTGCTTTGGAATTGTATCAGCAACTATAATCTGATTTTCTTCGGTAGTTTTTGAGTCATTTTTACAGGAAAAAAGAAATGTAAAACCTGCAAGCGCAAGGATTGAAAATGCTACTGTCTTCATAATATGGCGTTTTAAATTGGTTAAAGATAAGTAGCTTTCTATCATATTTAAAATTTTTACTCCCTTCCCTTTGGGAAGGGCTGGGGATGGGCTTTAAAATTCAATTTTTAGTTGTACGTCAATCGATTCTTTAGAAATCTCTTTTTTCTTTGGCTTTTCGTTATTCAAATTCGAAATTGAAATTCCCAACAAGCGGACGGACTCCTTCATTTTTTCCTGAAATAACAATTCCTTGACCGCTTCCAAAATCAATTCTTTTGAAGCAATAAAAAGTGGCAATGTTTTGCTGCGCGTTTGCAAAGTGAAATCGCGGTATTTTATTTTCAGCGTTACGGTTTTTCCGGCAATTTTACTTTTGTGCAAACGTCTTTCAACTTCTTCCGCAATTTCCTCGAGCCTTTCAAGCATAAAAATTTCCGAGGAAATATTTTCTGAAAAAGTATGTTCAGCAGCCAAAGATTTCTGCGTTCGTGTGGGTTTCACTTTACTGTTGTGAATTCCACGAACCACGTTGAAGTAAAACCCACCGCTCTTTCCAAAGTTTTCCTCTAAAAATTCAATGGTTTTTCCCTTCAAATCCTTCCCTGTGAAAATTCCCAAACGGTACATTTTCTCTTTTGTAACTTTTCCAACGCCATAAAATTTCTTTACATCCAGATTTTCCAAAAACGGCTCCACTTCTTCTGGCGCAATTGTTTTCTGTCCGTTGGGTTTGTTGATATCGCTGGCGATTTTTGCCACAAATTTATTCATCGAAATTCCAGCGGAAGCGTTCAAACCTGTCTTCTCCTTTATCTTTTTTCGGATTTCTTCAGCAATCATTGTCGCGCTGGGATTCCCTTTTTTGTTTACGGTAACGTCCAAATAGGCTTCATCCAACGAAAGTGGCTCCACCAAATCAGTATATTCAAAAAAGATTTTCCAAATCTGTTTTGAAACTTCTTTATAACGGTCAAAATTGGTTTTTACAAAAATAAGCTCGGGGCAAAGTTTTCTTGCAATTGCTCCGCTCATCGCACTCCGAACACCAAATTTTCGCGCTTCATAACTTGCGGCACTCACAACGCCACGAGCCGAACTTCCGCCAACGGCAATGGCTTTTCCGCGTAACTCGGGATTGTCCAACTGCTCTACGGATGCATAAAATGCGTCCATATCAACGTGAATTATTTTACGAACGGGAAGCGGCTCTTGCATCTTGTAAATTTAATACCTTTAACTGATGAAAAAAACAGCAATCATTTTAGGCGCAACAGGCTTAACGGGAAGTATTTTATTGAAAAAACTGTTGAAAGATCCTTCATTTGAAAAAATAAAACTGTTTTCGCGAAGTTCCGCCAAAAAAAATTCTCCCAAAATTGAGGAACATTTAATAGATATGTTTCAATTGGAAGACTATTCCGAAGCATTTCAAGCAGATGTGGTTTTTTGTTGCATTGGCACTACAAAAGCGAACACTCCCGATAAGGAAACTTATAAAAAGATTGATTACGGAATTCTTGTTACTGCCGCAAAACTTGCAAAACAAAATAATATTGAAACTTATATTGTAATTTCTGCCATGGGTGCAGATGCAAATAGCAGCATTTTTTACAACAAAATTAAAGGCGAAATGCAACGCGACGTACTTAAACAAAATATAAAAAACACATACATTTTACAACCATCATTGATTGCTGGTGAGAGAAATGAAAAACGTTTTGGCGAAAAAGTCGCAACATTTTTTATGGGAACTTTCGGGTTTTTAATTCCGAAGAAATACAAAATGATTAAAGCAGTAACTATTGCCGAAGCGATGTTGGTTTTAGCTAAAGATGGATTTTCAAAACAACAAATCACTTCCAACGAAATTAAACAAATAGCAGAAAATGCAGGAAATAGAACGTAAATTCTTAGTCACTTCCGAAGCTTTTAAAAACGAAGCCCACAAAAGAATGCGTATCGTTCAAGGATTTTTAAATACCAATCCCGAAAGAACCGTGCGAGTTAGAATTCAAGGGAATGATGGATTTTTAACCATTAAAGGAAAATCAAACAAATCCGGGCTCTCCCGTTTTGAGTGGGAAAAGCAAATTTCGCTTGCCGAGGCCGAGGACCTATTACATTTATGCGAACCCGGAATTATTGAAAAAACCCGCTATGAAATTTCAAGTGACAACCATACTTTTGAAGTAGATGAATTTACTGTTGAAAACTATGGTTTAATAATTGCCGAAATTGAACTCACGTCAGAAAATGAGCCATTTTCAAAGCCGGATTGGCTTGGAAAAGAAGTTACCGGCGATGTGAAATACTACAATTCAAATTTGAGTAAAAACCCTTTTAAAAATTGGACAAATGAAGACTAAACTGTTTTTTGCAATTTTAGGAATTGCATTTATTGGTTGCGAAACAAAAATTGAAAAAGAATACATTACTGAGCCTTGCCCAGAGGAAATAGTAATTTCAATGGCGCAGCAAAAAAAGGAGTTGGTCGAAAAAGGTTTTGAGACTTTTGATTATGTGGATGAAAAAACCGGCGACACCATTTTGATGCAGCAATATTTTATTGCCTTTTTAAAAACTGGAACAAATCGATCCCAATCAAAAGAAGAAGCAGACAGTCTGCAAGCGTTGCATTTAGCACATTTGGGAAGAATGTACGAAGAAGGATTTGCAGATATTTCAGGGCCGTTTGGCGATGACGGCGAAATTCGTGGCATCACAATTTACAACGTTCCCACTCAAAAAATGGCGGACAGCTTAGCAAATATGGACCCAATGGTGCAATCGGGAAGATTGGCGATTGAAATCCACCCATGGTGGGCGGCGAAAGGTTTCCAGTTACGTTAAAAGAGCTTTTATTTTTTGAATTGTTTCTTTGCTAGAAATAGCTACAATTCCCTCTTCAAAAAAAACATCGCTGTGCATTGAAACTTTTGGTTTCTGCATCAGCACTTGCTTTTTCGTTGTTGCTGAAAAGTGGATACTTTTAAAACCAGCTTCTTTAAATTTCAGAACATTTTCCAAATTTATTCCGCCGCCGGGCATTATTTCTATTTGTCCATTTGAAAGATTTTGAAGCTCTTTTAAAAGCGAAATTCCTTCAATTGCAGTTGGTTTTTGACCCGAAGAAAGCAATCTGTTCACTTTTAAATCAATCAATTTTTGAAGTTCTTCATTCGGGTTTTCAACCCAATCAAAAGCGCGGTGAAACGTAAATTCTATTCCTTCGGAAGCTTCGATCAATTGCTTTGTTTTATCTGAATCGATTTTATTGTCAGAAGTTAAAAATCCGCTTACAATACCAGCGCATCCCAATTTTTTGCAGAATGAAATATCGCGCAACATTACATCAAATTCTTCTTCGGAATAGATAAAATTCCCACTCCGCGGACGGATTAAAACGTGGGTTGAAATATTCAATTCTGAAATAACTTTCTCGATCAAACCGTGACTTGGAGTGAGTCCGCCCACCGAAAGTTCGGTGCAAAGTTCTATTCTGTTTGCTCCTGCAACTTGCGCCGCTTGAGCGCTTTCAAAACTGTTTGCGCAGATTTCTAGTATCATATTTTTTAAATTTTGAAGACAGAGACAAAGTTATTTCGAAATTATAAACGCATTTATTGTATTCAATTTTTAAAAATAATTTTATAATTATAACGATTTAATTTCAACTTTTTCACTTACTTGATTTCCTTGTTCGTCGGTGGCAGTCAAAAGATAACTTCCCGGTTTTGGCGAAACAGCCAACTCGTGAAAAGTTTCGGTTTTACCAATATACTTTGAATCCAAGTACCAAAAAACAGTAGTTTCCGGCGAACGGTGTGCGAGTTTAAAAATGACCTCATTCACATTTTCGTCAAAATTCTTTGGAAGCAAAACAGCCTCATTTTTCTTCGGATAAATAAATGCCATCAATTTTTCACCTTCCTGCAAACAATCAGGCGCGAAAGGCGGTAAAATTTTATATTCAGGATGAAGCGAAGCGTAATAATATTCCATAACTGGCGGCAGCGCGAACCAGTTTTTCTGGATCATTTCCGAAAGCGGATAACAGGAAGAGTTCACGCGAAAATTTTCTGAAGTATTTAAAAATACAGTTTGATGATACGGACAAGCTTCCGTTCTCGCACCGTTTTTGGGGATCCATTCTTTCTTTGTTTCGTCACAAAAAAGTCCGGCGAGATGACCGCTTTTGGTACAGATTTCACCTTCCACCAATTCATCATATGGAATTTTGAACCAGCCACTTTGGGGCAAAACATTCAAAACATCGAACAAAACCGGAGCCGCTGCCTGAATTCCCGTCAATCCCGGACGGCCCTCTCCATCTGCATTTCCCACCCAAACGCCTATTGCATATTTAGGAGTAACCCCAACTGCCCAAGCATCCTTAAACCCGTAACTAGTTCCAGTTTTCCAGGCCAATGGTTGACTGCTTGTGAAAAATTCCCAGTTTTCCTCCCCGCTTGGTCGATTTACTTTTTCCATCGCTTCAAAGGCTTCGTAAATTGCTCCCGCATTCCAAATGGAAGGTTTTCGCTGCGTTTTTCCGAAGTCGATTTCTTCGTGGTTTTTTAAATAAACAGGTTCCACAAATTCATTTTTTCGGTATTCGCTTGAGGAATTATTGAAGAAATTTAAGGTGGAAGCCATTCCCGCATAAGCTTTCGTAATATCCCACAAACTGCTTTCCGCGCCGCCCAGAATCAATGAGAGACCATAATAATCAGCAGGTTTATCAATCGCTTTTTGATTTGTTTTTCCAAGGATATTGTAGAATCGCTGAAGTCCAAAATCGCGCAACATTCGCACCGCGGGAATATTCAGCGAACGCGAAAGCGCAACACTCGCAGGAACTGCACCATTGAATTTTTTGTCGAAATTTTCTGGTGTGTAACCATTAACCGAAGTTGGAATATCGGCAACCAAAGTATTCGGAAGAATTTCCCCAGCTTCCAACATTGAAGTAAAAAGAAACGGTTTCAAAATACTACCAGTGCTTCGTGGTTTTTCAATAATATCAACAAAATTACTGTGCTCGCGCGTCGTGGGAGAATTGCCAACATACGCCAAAACTTCTCTTGTATTTACATCCAAAACCAAAATGGCGAGATTGTGGATTTGGTTTTGCGCCAACATATAATTTTGCTCTTTCACAATGTTGTTTACCTTTTGCTGAAGCGAAAAATCTATCGTGGTTTCAATCCGCTTTCCCGGATGTTCCTTTCTTATTTTTTCTGTTAAATGTGGAGCGAATTCTGGCAATTGTAAAGGTTTTCCGGAAAGAATTTCATCCAAAGCCAATTGATACGTTGTTTCATCAATAACTTCATTTTGAAAAAGTTTTAGCAATAAAGCATCTCGTTTTTGTTTCAGAATTTCTTCATTTTTCCCAGGGAAAATCAGCGCCGGTGCATTCGGAAGTACCGCCAAAGCCGCCGATTGCCCCCAGCTCAATTCACTTGCGGGGATTCCGAAATACCGCCACGAAGCGGTTTCCAGCCCAACCACATTTCCGCCGAAAGGTGCGTAAGAAGCGTATAAATTCAGAATTGATTTCTTCTTATAACCCGCTTCCAAACGCGTGGCTTGAAAAATTTCAATCAGTTTTTCGAAATAAGTCCTTCCTTTATTTTGTCGGGAAAGTCGGATTACTTGCTGCGTAATCGTACTTCCGCCACGGCGGGAATCGCTGGTAAGATTGTTCCAAAGCGCTTTTGAAATGGAAACTGGATTAAAGCCGGGATGCCAATAAAAATGGGCATCCTCAAAATAAAGTATGCATTTTTCAAAGCGCTCCGGTACCGAATCCATTTTTGGAAATCGCCATTGACCGTCATCCGCAATACGCGCGCCGAGCATTTCGCCAGTCCTACTTTCCGCAACTGTTGCGGTTGGAACGTTGAATAATGGAGATGGAAGACAGAAAAGCCAAAGCAAAAATAAAAGGCCCATCCCGACCTTCCCAAAGGAAAGAAGTTTCTTTTTTATTGCTTTATTCTTTTCTGAAGTTTTCAGGATTTTTCTTTGTGGGATAAACGGCTGTTATTAAAATGAAGTCATTTATAATTTTATAAACGACTCTAAATTTATCTTTCACAACAACTCTTCTGCAATTTGGGTCAAACTCATCCACTTGCCATTGTTTGGTAAAGACCATTTTTTCAGTTTCTGAAATTATGTTTACTATATTTCTGGAAGCAGTATTTGGGGAGTTTTCACAATAGAATTCAAAAATATCATCCAAATCCCGTTCGGCTTCGGAAGACCAATGGATACCTTTAACTTTATCATCCATTAATATTTTTGGCTGATTTGAATTTATCTTTTAATTGCTCAGAAGTTTTAAATTTTCCTCCTGAATATTCAACTACGGCACGCTCATTTTTCTCTCGATATTCTTGCAAGGAAATTTCCCGCCCATTTACTGATTTTGCAACTATAGTTGACTCTTTTAAAGATTCATTTTCTAAAATTTCTTCAAAACGAGAAACGTTTTCATCGTTCACGAGACGAAGAATTTTTTCTACCAATTTTATTTTTCTTTCAGCAATGTTCATTTCAATTTTTTTATAAAGTAAATATAATGATTTTACTGCTTAATCGTTACCCACATCCCTTTATTCCTCACATAATACGAATTATCATACATCGCCTCAACCTGCGTTCCCGGCAAGTAATAAGTTCCCAAATAAGAAGCATTTAATTTTACTGAAAATGTTTTGGTTTCTCCAGCCTTTAAATCGAAGAAGAAATTCACTCGATCATCGCGAATATCGGTATAACGGGCATTTCCAGTTGCACCTCCGCCCAATTCAGAAAAACTTGTATTTACAATTTCCCAACCGCTTGGGAAGATTTTTGCCAATGCCACATTATTTATCCAATCGTTGGAAGTGTTGGTAATGGCAACTTTTGCAATAATTTCGGTTCCCTGTCGCAATTTTGTAATGTCTATAGGTTTTCCATCGCCTCCCAAATATTCAGATTTTATGGAAAGATTGCGCTTTTCGGCAAGCTCATTTCCCAAAGGTAATTTTCCGCGTTGCGAAAGTGTCACATAAACCACATTTCCTTTTTTGTTGTTAACTGAAACCGAATTACTTCCCATCACAAAAGAAAGATCGCGTTGCGAAATCGCTCGATCGGTTTTTACGGCAACCGATTTCCCGCCATTTGTAAAAGTAAGTTCCATCGCCTTTCCGCCATTTTTGGAAACCATTTTTGCCATTGCCATCAATGCGTACGAAGTTTCCTGGGTGCTATACCAATTTCCGGAAGACAAATCTTTCGCCACGGAAATTGCCAAATCTCGCTGTTTTGAATCACCCAAAAGAACCAATGTTTCCAAAGCCATCGCCCTATTTCTGAAAGGCGAGCCGTAGGTATAATAATCATATTTCTCAGAAACGAAATTGATGTTTGCAGTTTGCGAAATTTGTTGTGCAACTTCTTTCTTTCCAGCCAAAGCGTAGGCCGCTGCCAATCGCCATTTTGCATCATTGCTTAAATCCTTGCTTTCTCGAAGACGATTCATCGCTGCAAGCTCCGGTTTTCCTGCCAAAGCCAAAGTATAAAGCCTGTAAGCCTGCGTCAAACTTGAATTGTAGTGCGCATAACTATTTCGCCATTGGCGCGCCGTGTTTTGCTGATACAGCAACCAATTGCTCATAAAACTAATTGGTAAAGAATATCCTTTTTGCTTCGCTTCGAGCATAAAATGGCCTGCATAATTGGTTGCCCATTCATCGGCTTCGCGTTCACCGGGCCAATATGCAAGTCCGCCGTTTGCGATTTGGAATCTTCCCAAACGCTCAATTGCGGCTTTTACATTTTTCTCAATTGATTTCTTTTTGTCGAAAGTAACATCAAAAACATCTGCCAAATACAACTGCGGAAACGCCGAAGATGTAGTCTGCTCAATGCATCCGTACGGATAATGGATCAAAT
This sequence comes from uncultured Flavobacteriaceae bacterium, assembly GCA_963716065.1. Classification (GTDB taxonomy): domain Bacteria; phylum Bacteroidota; class Bacteroidia; order Flavobacteriales; family Flavobacteriaceae; genus Aequorivita. The sequence goes on along the minus strand of OY970287.1, from coordinate 1,962,540 downwards.
ATTCCATTCGTTTTCCGAAATCCATTGGCGGCAAGGTTGAAAATTCTAGCATTGCGGCATTGCTTCCTGGAACACCAAAAGTTTCAAAATTAATAGTTTGTGAAGCATTTCCGTCCACAGTGTAATTTGTAGATTTCTGCGAAATCGGGTTCGGGTTTTCCACGTCAATTTCCACTTTATAGCTTGCTTTTTCTCCGTTGCCGGAAGCAGTTACCTCAATAGTTTGAAATTTCTGAGTTGGTAAAACATCGAATTCAAAATTCACAATCTGCTCGCCTGGTCCGCTGAAAGAAACAGTCTTGGAAGCACCGTTTTTCGGTTTCAGCGCATCGCCAGTTTTTACAGTAATCGTAGCTGTTTTCACTTTATTTTCCATCGCAAAAACGGTAACGGGAAGCGTAACTGTTTCGCCCGGAGATAATTTCCGCGGAAGCGAAGCCAACAACATCAAAGGTGTGCGGACGGGCGTAGTTTTATCAACATTTCCATAAGCGCTTTTGGTTTTATCGCCCGCAATTACCATCGTCCGCACCGAACCGATATAATTTGGCATCATAATAGTATGGGATGCGGTTTTTCCGGCGGCGAGCTCAAATGGCCCCAGATATTTCACAACGGGTTTAAATCTATCCGCTTTTCTGTTTTTTGCACCCGCAGCGGCATCGCCACCACCGATGGCGTAAATATTATCGACACTACCCGAATACGCGCCAATCACGTAATCGAACATATCAAAAGTTTTTACACCCAGTGCTTCGCGGCTGTAAAAAGCTTCGTGAATATCTGGCGTTGCAAAACGTGTTAAATCCAGCAAACCTTCGTCCACAACCGCAATGATATATGTCATTGGTTTCCCTTTTTCTTCGGAAACTTTTACCGTGAATTGTTTTTCAGGTTTTAAAACTTCGGGCATCGAGATTTTTGGATGAAGCACCGTTGAAGGATCTTCCACCAAAAGCGGTATTACGCCATAAAGCCGTATAGGTAAATCGTTTTTTGTTTGGCTGTGTGGCTGAAGCAATGAAATATTCACATAAATATTTGGCGCCATTTCCTTTGTGATTTTTATCGCCGCTTTGGTTTCACCTTTTTTGGTTTCAATCCAATGCGTTGCCAAAACTTCGGTTCCATTTTCAACACTAATCAGCGCGTGGCCATCACTTCCGGAAGGGAAGGTTATAAATGCTTCCTCACCTACATTGTATTTTTCCTTATTTGCTGAAAAAAGTAACATTCGTGCGCTTTCCGCATCGCCGTCGCTTGGGCGCTGCCACCAATTTCTGTAGAAATAAGTGATTCGTCCGGTTGCGTGACCGCTTTGTTTGTCGATTACGCGAATTAAATATCTTCCACCCTCTTCATTAGGAATATTTACGGTGAATTTTACTTTTCCGCTGCCATCGGTTTTTATTATGAAATCTTTCACCGGGCGATGTACGGTCGAATTTTCATAGGTTGAAAGATTGTCCGAGCCACGGTTCCACCACCAGCGCCATTCAATTTGGAAAATTTTTACTTCCAGCTCACGATTGGCTGCAGCTTTGCCTTGGGCATCTACGGAAACTACGTCAAACATTGTGTTTTCATCTGTAAAATAAGACCCGTAACGCCCTGCTTCGGGCGATTTCAACCCGACAAAATGTGAAAATGGCGCCAAATCCTTCGAAAAAATATCCATTGAGAAATCGCCACCGCCTTCGTATACTTTCGTCATAAATGTAGCTTTCAACATTCCGGGCGCATTTTTTCCAACTTCTAAATTTTGACTGAAAGCAGTGACTCCTTCCGAAGAGAGTTGCGTGTCTAAAACAGGAATTTCCACTTCGGAAAAAGATCGGATTGGATCTATGAAATTATATTTTGGAAACTTCGGAAAAGCAGAATTACTCGCGCGAAGTGTTGCCGTCATATCAATCTTTAAACTACGCCCAGGCGAACCGTGAAGCCATAACGCACTCGCTATTCCTTTTACGGGTTTAGTTACGTCGAGGATTTCATCTTCAAAATCGAGCTTAATTTTTAAACGATTTGGTTTAATGGTCGCTACTTTTAAGGTATGTGAAAATTGTGCACCACCAACGGTTATTGTTGCATTCCAATTTCCCGTTGGAGCGGAAGCGTCCGTGGCGATTGGAAAATAATAAAATCCCTCCAGCCCCCTAGCCCCCGAAGGGGGAACTACTCTTGCAGAATTGTTTGTATTTATTACGCTTCGCTGCACTAATTTTCCGCGCGCATCGGTTACGGAAAGTGTAACAGGATGATTTTTTGGAAGCGGATTTGCGTTGTCGTTCAACACAAAAGTTAGATGAATACTGTCGCCGGGACGGTAAACGCCGCGTTCTGTATATGTGTAACCTTTTAATCCCTTTTGAAGTTCTTTACCCGAAATGTCGAAATTACTCATTGAAAGCGCATTTCCGTTTTCCAATTTTACGTAGGCGAAATTGTTTCCTTTTTGTGCCACCGCGAAAGCGGCATTTTTAGTATCATCATAAAGCGTCATCCCATCGCCTTCCGTGGTTACGGTTTCAATGAGTTGCTGCTGATAGTTGAAAAGTTTCACTTTAACGCCACCTTCAGGTTTTGCGGAAATTAGGTTTGTAGCGAAAAAATGATAGGAGCGGTTGTTGCCTTTTTTTACAATCAAGCCCAAATCCGATCCCAAAATATTTGCCGTAACCACACGCTCTTCGTTATAGAATGCGGGATGGCATGGGTTGTCCTGCTGTTCCCAATTATAAGTGTAATTTCGCCAGCGGTAAATTTCATTGTCCCAATAGCGCTCTTCGCGGATTTCTTCATCTTCGGAGGAATCATTGGCGTAATAGGCATCTTCTTCATAATAATCGTCATAATATTCATCGCCTTCTTCATCGGTTTCTTCTATTACTTCAGAAGCGGTTTCAGTACAATCATACGTTATATAGTCTTTTTTGAAGCTGAATTCCAATTGATAAATGGCGCCAGGATCTGCTTTAAAATATTCGGAAAGATTAATGGCGTACGATTTCCAACTGCCATTATTTCCCAAGTCCTCATTTTTAAGCTCGATGGTTTTTTTGGCAATTCTTCGTCCTACGCGTTTAATATCGTACGTATTTGTGTTGTCCAGATTATAACTTTGAAGAAACTGCAGTACGTTGCTTTCATAAATTTTAATGACGCGAACATCTACTTTTGATAGATTTACCGCTTCAAAATAAACTGGTGTGGAAGCAGAATTTGGAAGAATTACGCCTTTTGAAATCATTCTGACGGCGGGTTTTAGCTGTTCAAAAGAAACCAATTCTGAAAATTCTTTCCTTAAACCAAAACCTTCGGTATTTTTTATTCCCGTGAAAACGGTGACTTTTACATTGCCCACAACGCGGTTTGGCGGATATACATTTAATACATTTCCGTTTACTTCGTATCGCAAATCGGTTGTGTTTTCAATGGCTACCAATCCAGCAAAATCCTGATTTTCCAGCAACGGATCGGAAAAGTTGATACTTAAAAGTGCCGCGGGTGCCAGCGTGCTGCTGATGTCAACAATGGTAAAATTATTTTGTCCGGGAATTGCAAATGTGTTTTCGCCTTTATTTTCAGCGTCGATTGGTTTTCCGTCCCATTTAATAAGGATTTCGGAATCGACCATTTTTCGGGAAATGCTGTCAATCGTAAAATTGTAAAAGCGCGCATCAGTTGCTTCCGAAGGCCATTTCAATTTCAACTTTTTTCCATTCTGTGAAGCTGAAACTAGTAGTTTGGCTTTTTCCAAAGAAATGATATCCGAAGCTTCGATGGATGCTTCAAGATACTGCCATTGCTTGCTGTAGCTTTGAAGGTTGCCAATATCTACTTTGAAATTAGGCGTAATTGTGTGTAAACTGAAGGTGTATGTTTTGAATTCCTTTGCAATGTCTTCGTAAAACTTATCCAGCTTTACAGTAACAGTATATTCTGTGTCGGGTTTTAAATTTTCGGAAGGTTGAAAAATTAGGGTTTTGCCATTTTCAACGACTAATTTTCCTTTTGTAGCAGGTGAAATTTTTAAATATTCATTGGCAGAAAGTTCCTGTGTTAGCTCAAATTGCTCCAACGGTTTTGTAAGTTCAACGCGAATATCTGTTGTGATGGATAAATTTCCGAAGGTATTATAGGAAATGTATTCCTTGAATTTGAACAGATTGTCGGTTTCGGAATGTTTGTCTTTGTCTTTACAGGAGAAAACAAAAAGTAAAAAAATAACAGGAAAGAACTTTAAAAGATTTTTCATTATTATAATTTATTTCATTAGTGTCCGATAAAAGTTAAAACTACTTGATTTCAATTTTTATCCATCTTGTTATCAGTGTTTTATTTTATAGTTTCTATGTTTTTTCAAAAACAGGCTACCAATTAAATGATAGTTGTTCACTTTCAGCTTTATCAATAATCCAGTCTTTTTCTGGGTTTTCTAAAAATTTCATCAAATTGATGTAATTGAAAAGATGAATTTTACAGAAACTTACCAAGTTTGAAAATGCCCAATTGCGTTTTAGTTTCTTTTTTATCACAGCTAACAAAAGATTGACTATCAAGACACAATATATCTGAATTTTAATGGCATTTTCATTGTCTCCCAAGAAATATTTTAATGGAAAATTCTGTTTCAGTTGTTTGAACGGTAACTCTATTTGCCATCTTATTTTGTACAAAGCAGCAATCAAATCAGCGCGCAAGTCAAACAAATTCGTTAAAAACTCAAATTCCCGTTTGTTTTCTCGGTCATAAAATGTCACTTTTCGTAACCTTAATTTTGATATTTCTTTCCCTTTTTTCACATCAACTTCAATGATTTCATCTTCTAAAGCTCCGTTGTGGATGCGTTCTCCAACATCCAGTCTTTCAATACGTCGATACGAGGCGTTGTCTTTTATTCGAGTTACAAACCCTGTTTTTTGAGCCGTAAAATGTTCAAAAGCCTTATAATCGTTATATCCTTTGTCAAAAACATAAATGGTGTTTTCATCACATTTTAATTTTTCTAGAAAATTATGGTCGTGCGTTTTGGCTTCGCTGAACCAAACCAAACTCGGCACCGTTTCATCTGCACTGACAACGGTGTGTACTTTAATTCCTCCTTTTCTTTTTCCACTTTTCGGATTTCTACCAACGCATCCCAAAATGTCCTTAAATAGGCTGATTGTTGAACTATCAAAAATTTTCACCTGCTTTTCCATAACATCCTTAATTCGGCTGTCCGATAAAAAACCGCCATATTGCTTTAATAATTGATGATAAATATTTTCAAGAACCAAAACATCTCTTTTCTTATTAGCATCAGATAAAGTGCTTCTTTTGGGAATATGATTTAACTGAAAACTACTCGTTTTTCCTGACAGACCAAGCATTGCTCCTGATATTTCCCGAAGTGATGTACACTTTGAAAATGAACAAAAAAGCATACTTATCAAATGGTCTTTTGTCGTGAACCGCTTTGCGTAGCGGTCAGAACCACATTTTATGACCTCTTTCCGTATCAAAGAATCGTCTATTAATGAAATCAGCTGTCCGAAAACAGATTTACTGGAAAAATAATTACTTTTACCCATCGTATTTTGTGTATCGAAATACAAATTTACGATTTATTTAAAGAAGCCATCTTTTTGGCTTCTTTTTTTATCGGACAACAATGATATTTAATAAGTAAAATGTGTATAAAATGACGCAGCTAATTTTCTGAATTACCTTTCTTATTTATTACCAGTATATATTCTTTAACTTCATTATTGCTGTCCTTTGGATAAGGTTTTAATTCAGAAACCATAAATGTTTGGCCGTTGCTTTGGAAGATTGTTTTATCGGCATTTTCTCCTGGTTTGGTTTCTCCTAAAATAACTTCCTTTTGTACGGCTTCTTTTCCTTTTTCAGTAACTGTCACCAAAACTTTGGCACGTCCTGCCCAAATACAATTTACGTTCGTTGGGCAGCGGGAATCTTCAATTACTGCGTTAAAAACAATTTTTGTGTTTTCAATAGTAGTTGTTTGACCTATACTAATTTCTGCTGGTAAAGTATTGGTTTCAATCGCTTTTTTCTGTCCAGAGGAACAGCTGGCGATTATTAAAAGTGAAAGGAGAATAAGATGATTCATTTTTTTATTTTTTCAATTTTAAAGATACATTAAAAATTAGTTCCAAAAAATTGTATTAAAGCATCGCACATCTTTTTTGAAATTTTCAGTCAATATTTTCGATTAACCCCTAAACAAAAAGAAGTCTTCTTTCATTGGTTCAATTTTTTCATCCCTATTATTTATAATATACTCCAAGGATTTTTCGGTAAATGCAGAGCCTTTCGCTGTTAGAAAAACGATATTGTTTTTTATTTCTACGAGATTGTTTTTTTCGGCTAGATTTAATACAGTTTTAGCACGCACCGCTTGCCAATTTATATGCTCCTGTAAATGGTTTATGTGTCGTTCACTTTCCTCTTCATGTCTGTTTAAATGCAAAAGAAAAGTGATTAATGAAACTTCAATTCGCTGCTGTTTGTGCCTGTAAAGAACAGATATAAGTCCTTTTTTGGGCGCGAACAAATAGACAATTAAAAAAATAACTCCCAAAGTTGTTGCTATGGAACCTGAAATAGAGGCATCCAATACATGTGCTACCCAATATCCTGAAATGGCTGAGAAAACACCAAATAATAATGAAAGCATTATCATTTTTTTGAGATCTTCCGTAAGCAAATAGGCAGTTGCAGCTGGCGCTATCATTAACGCAACAACTAAAATTGCTCCCACCGCATCGAAAGCACCAACAACCGTTATTGAAGAAATTGACATAAGCCCATAATGCATAATTACTGGCGAAATGCCCAACACCGATGAAAGCCCGGCGTCAAAAGTGCTAACCTTCAATTCCTTGAAAAAAAGAAGTAATAAACTGAGTGTAATCAGCAAAATTGTTCCCATCACCCACATTGATTTTGGTCCCCAATCGGCTCCGGAAACCATTAATCTATCAAAAGGAGCAAAGGCAAGTTCGCCGAGCAAAACGGCATCGACGTCTAAATGAATATCGTTTGCATTTTTAGCAATAAGTAAAACTCCTATACTAAACAAAACGGGGAAAACCAATCCAATAGCGGTGTCTTCTTTTACCAATCCTGTTTTTTGGATAAACTCAACCAAAACCACTGTGATAACTCCTGCCAAAGCCGCTAAAAGAATAAGCAGTGGAGAATTTAAATCCTGTGTCACAAAAAACCCGATGACAATTCCCGGGAGAATTGCATGGCTTATGGCATCGCTTATTAAAGCCATTTTTCTTAGTACCAAAAACACCCCGGGTATGGCGCAAGCCATTGCAACGATAGCCGCAATAATCTGTATTTCTATCTGCGGGCTATTCATTGGCGGGTTGATTATTATACATTTGCTGTGCTTGTTTATAACCTTTTGGAGTCATTGCCCACTGTTGTCCGCTCAAAGTTATCCAGCCTTCATTTTCCAGCTTTTTAACCGAACCTTTTGTGTATCCGTGAAAATCGTTTAAAATACGGATTGCGTGCGGGTGTGAATAATCCTCGTGATTTTTTGCAATATCATACATTAGCTGAAGTGTTTTCATTTGCTCTAAATCTGTTCGGTTTTTACGAAACCGTATTTCCCGAAAAAGAAGCCCTCTTCCCGGAGAAAATATAAAAGAAAAGAGAACGAAAACGCCAGCTACCAACACAATTACTGGCCCGGTAGAAAGATTGTCTTGGCTTGCACTGATTGTAGTTCCGAAAACTCCAGAAAAGGCCCCGATAAATGCCGCTAATAAAACCATGGTGCCAAGATTATTGGTCCATTGTCTTGCAGCTGCGGCAGGTGCCAGCAAAATTGCGCTCATTAAAACAACGCCAACAGTTTGAAGCCCTAGAACGATTGCCAAAACAATCAAAAAAGTTATTAGGACATCAATGAATTTGGTATTAAAACCAATTGTTTTTGTGAAATCTGCATCAAAAAGAAGAATTTTAAATTCTTTCCAAAAGAGCAGCATTACAACCAATGAAATGCCAGTTACAATTATCATTAATAATACATCACTTTCAACAAGGGTTGCCGCTTGTCCGAAGAGATATTTGTCTAATCCAGCTTGGTTGGCATTCGGTTGTTTTTGAATGAAAGTGAGGAGCAACATTCCAAAACCGAAAAATATAGAGAGTATTAACCCCAATGCTGTATCGCTTTTTAAATGTGTTTTTGAAGTAATTCCCCTAATCCAAAAAGTTCCAATCAAACCACTAACCAAAGCTCCCAACATCAAAATTCCCGAATCCTTGGCGCCAGTTATTAAAAAAGCCAATGCAATTCCCGGCAATGCTGCGTGAGAAATGGCGTCACCCAACAAACTTTGTTTCCGAAGAACTGCAAAACTTCCCAACATACCACAAATTGCACCCAAAACCGCAGTTCCCAATGTAATGGTGCGCAGGGTGTAGTCTGTATAAAGTAAGTTGAAATATTCAGTTATTGACATAGTTATTAGTTATTAGTTGTTAGTCGTTAGTCGTTAGACTGTAGTTCTATGATTTTGGTTTCTTAAGATATTTTTGAAGTGAAACGGTCATTTTTGCTAATTCAACTAGTTTTAAGCGAGCGTCTTTATCATCTTCTTCTGTAATAAATCCTTGCCTTTTAGCGATAGTTGAACATACCACACATTCTTTAGAGGAATTCCAAGCCATTTGCAAGTATCTGTTAAACTGCGCATCGCTATCACCAGCACCTTCTGCAATATTCAAAGGAATAGACACTGAAGCTCTTTTGTATTGTGATGTAAAAGCAAACAACTCATCTTTTGGAAATTTCTTAGTTATAGAATATGTATCATCAACAAAATCTAGAGACTTCTGATAAACTGTTAATTCTTCAAATTTAAATGTTGGATTTTCCATGGTTTCTTCAAATTTATAATAACTCCTTTACCGACTATCGACTAAAGACTACCATCTATTTGTTAACCGCAACCTTATAATTTATGCCGTAGGTTTTGGTCAAATTATCGTCATTAAAAATATCTTTTACAGGACCGGTTGCTATTTTTTTCACATTTAAAAATGTTACCCAATCAAAATATTCTGGAACAGTTTGTAAATCGTGATGAACAACTACAACCGTTTTACCTGCTTTTCTTAATTCCTTTAAAATATTGATAATAGCAATCTCTGTGGTGGCATCAATACCTTGAAAAGGTTCATCCATAAAATAAATGGACGCATCCTGCGCCAATGCTCTTGCCAAAAACACCCTTTGTTGTTGGCCTCCGCTTAGTTGGCTTATTTGTCGGTTTTTGAAAGAGAGCATTCCTACCTTTTCCATAGATTCCAGAGCAATCTTCTTTTCCTTTTGTCCGGGGCGTTTTATCCAACCTAAATTTCCATAGGTACCCATCATAACCACATCGAGCGCAGTTGTGGGGAAATCCCAATCAACACTTCCCTTCTGCGGAACGTATGCTACTAGTTTTCGCTGTTTATTATATGGTTTTCCATAAATGGAAACGCTGCCTGCAATGGGTTTTATTATTCCCAAAACTGTTTTTATAAGCGTAGATTTACCTGCGCCATTGGGCCCAACTATTGCCATCAACACACCTTCAGGCACAGATAAATCAATGTCCCATAATACAGGTTTGTAATTATAAGCAACGGTTAGATCATCTATTTGAACTGCTAATTTTTGATTTTCCATTTGCTATTTCTAAGAGCGCTATTTAAGGGCATTTATAATGGTATTCACATTATATTTAAACATTCCGATATAGGTTCCTTCTTCAGTTCGGGGTTGCCGAGCGCATCACTGTAAAGAGAGCCGCCAATCTCAACCTTATGATCTTTTGAAATGACTGCTGCTTGAAGAGCTTCAATAGTTCTTCGAGGTACAGAGCTTTCTATGAAAATGGCTTCAATGTTATTCTTTATTATAAATTCCGATACATTTTGAACGTCTTTCACGCCCGCTTCAGTTGCAGTTGAAATACCCTGTAATCCCACAACATTGAATCCATAGGATTTTCCGAAATAATTAAAAGCATCGTGGGCTGTAACCAAAATACGTTTTTCTTCCGGCAAGGTGGCTATAACAGCTTTGATTTCGATTTCCAAAGCATCTAATTTTTCTTGATAAATTTTATTGTTTGCTGCATAGTTTTCTGCATTTTTTGGGTCTGCTTTTGAAAGTTCATAAGTAACTATCTGCGCAAATCGTTTGAAGAATTGAATGTTGAACCAAACATGCGGATCATAGTTTGAAGCGAAATATTCTGAAGATATCAATTCATCTTTTGGCAACCTATCACCCAAAGAAATAGTGTTTTTTGTATCCTCCATTTTCTCAAAAATATCAACAAGTTTTCCTTCTAAATGTAGTCCGCCGTAAAAAATGATATCTGCTTCAAAAAGTTTTGAAACGTCGCCCTCACTTGCTTTGTAAAGGTGCGGATCTACACCGGCGCCCATAAGGCCTTGTAATGAAATGTGGTCACCGCCAATTTCTGAAACTAAGTCTGTAATCATAGTTGTAGTGGTAACAACTTTAATTTTTCCATTATCATCCGGTGCGTTTTTACAGCCAAAAAATAGACTTACTAGACTTAGAATTATAATTTTATTTATTTTAATAATTTTCATTTTATTTTAAGTTGAAAAAAAGATTAAATCAAAAAACGGCTTAAGTAATGATTGCACAACTGATTAACCAATTAAAGCGTTTGTGCAAATAGATTTTCAGCCACGGTTTTTGAAATGAAAGACTGGTCGTTTCCTACCTGAATTATCATGGAGCCATCAAAAAATTCCTTGCCAAGAACGGTTATTTTTGTTCCTATACTGATTTTCTTTTTATCTAAATATTGAAGAAATTCTGGACTCAATTCTTTAACACCCACGCAAACCCCGTGTTGATTTTTTTCCAATTCTGAGAGCAATTTTTTCTCTGTACGTTTTAAAATACCGTGTTTATCAGGAATTGGATCGCCATGTGGGTCAAATTCTGGGCTGCCCAAAAACTGGTCGAGTCGGGTTATAAGTTCTTCGGAATGAACGTGCTCCAATTGCTCAGCAATTTCGTGGACTTCATCCCAATGAAATTTAAGTTTTTCCACTAAAAATACTTCCCACAAGCGATGTTTTCGGATTACGTTTATGGCCACTTTTTTTCCTTCGGCAGTCAATCGCACGCCCTTGTAACGCTTATAGGTCAAGAGTTTTTTCTCTGCAAGTTTTTGTACCATATCGGTCACCGAAGACGGTTTCGTTTCCATTTGTTCGGCAATGGCGTTGGTGCTGATTTCCCCTTGCAGACTATGCTCTAAATGGAAAATGGCTTTTAGATAATTTTCTTCGGCTAAAGTAAACATAAGCGCAAAGGTAAAAATATTTTTCTGTTTACCTATTTTTTATTTTTAGCCAAATCTAAAAATTTGATTAATATGAGGAGTTTCCTTTTAAAAATTTATAAAATAAACAGAATATTAAGAATTTTAAATGAAGCTAAAACCTGCGTTCTTTCTGAAGTTGCTCGTAAGCCTCCTGCGCTTTTTTGAACTTTTCCTCGCCGCCTTTTTGGTTTTACTGGTCCGATACGCTGCAGTTTATGAGGATAGTATTTATAAATCTTATAAACGAATGTTCGCCTTTAATAGAAAGAATCTTGGCAAAAGTTGATATTCGGTTTTAAAAATGCCGGTATCGTCAATATTGACGTTTCTAAAAGTTCTAATATTGAACAGATTTTTTCCAACTAAAGATAAGGAAAGTCTATTTTTTATGATTTGATATTTTCCTTCAAAATCCATAAAGTAATACGTATCATTATTTTTATCCAAATCTGAAAAATAATAGCGGGACGCGTTTAAAGTAAAATTTAGATTCTCCACTGGCTGATAAACAAGATCCAAAAAACTTCGGTTTCTTGTGTTTTTCTGTTTTATTGTAGTTTCATAAACGCTGTTGAACCATTCCGTACCAATATGAAAATTGAACGGTCCAGTAAAGGCAGACCTTAATTCGCCGCCATAATTATAGGTTGAAGCATCTACTTGGCGAAGATTGCCATTTACGATATTTTCAAAATTCTGCTTATTATATCCTAATTTTATTTTTGCATTTGAAGCCAGGAATTTTAAAAAGACATTTAGATCTGTCTGAATATTTATAAACTCCCTATCCTTCAGACGGATTAATTCATTTAAAGTGTAATTAGGCGTAAATTCAGATTTAAACCCAAGATAATCTTGGTTTTTCACATAAATTAATGAGGTGTTTGCGTAAAATGTGCTTAAAATATTACCCTGCGTATAATTTATAAATAAGGTACTGGTATCTAATGGGTCAATATTTTGCAATCCTTTTGAAAATGTATTGTATTGTGCAAGAACAAAACCATCCTGAACATTTGATAAGGACGGCATTTTATTTTCGTATTTAAAAAATGAAGTAATTCGATTGTTATTGTTCAATTCCCAGTCTGCTGTTATTTTTGGATTTATAAAGAGAGGCGATTTCTTTAAACCTATATCTTCTGTATCTAAAGTTGTAGTGTTATGTGTGAAATTTATGTTTCCGGTAAATGCCAAGGAACCTAACTTTAAAATGTAAGAAGGTTCAAAAAAGATATTGAATTGATTGTATATTGAATTGTTCTGGAATCCCGCTGGTTTTTCTTCAACATCAAGAAGTTCAAAATCTGAAGAATAGTTATTGTTAATATAGTTTGTACCAACTTTTGCTTGCCATAAATCGTCATTCTTACTTTTTGAGAAAAGCGATGCATCAATACCCGCTGAATTGATTCTGGGTCTACTATCTTGCAGTACACCCCTAACTTCATTTTTACTTTCAAATAGATCTTGAAATAAAAACCGGCTATTGCCATAATTTTGTGGATTATTGGAATGAATGTAATAGCCATTAATTAATAATGCTAGGTTTGGTTTAAGCCTATTGGTATATTTAAATGTTTGATTGGTTGTAAAAGGGGTTTCCTCCAAAACTTCGTTTGAAAAGACATTGTTGAACAAAAGCGAAGTGTTGGTTTCGGTTTTGCTTGCGTTAAACTTTCCGGAATACTCGAATATTTCGGTTTTTGAAATATCGTATGTTAATTGCGCGTTGGCAAAACCCGAGAAGGTTTTACCATATAAGTTGTAATCTTCCGTTGTTGTAAAATTGCCTGTAGGTAAAAAATAAGTATTCAGTGAATTTCTAAAGAAATCATTCTCATCCCAATTTAAAAAACCAATGGTTTTTAACTTTAACCTTGGGTTAAAAGAGTAAATATTATTGAGAGAAGCCATTTCGGCATTATTAAAATTGGTGCGCTCATCGCCAACATCGGGTTTGTAATTGATAAGTTTTATGAATGAAATTGCGCCTTGTTCATTTTCCGTACTTTCAAAATTAGTTTCCGAACCCGAATTTGTCATTTCTGAAAGGGCAGCGGTAGTCTCTATCCCTACATTATTAAAATTTGCAAAACCATAAAATTTGTTCGTTTCCCGAAACGAAATAACATTTGCACTGGCATCATACCTATTTTCAGATGCAAGCCCATAACCGGGTTTCAGTACTCCAAATATTCTGTTTTTCACATTATCCTTCAAAGTAAGGTTTAGGGCTACACGCTCACTGTTTTCAATACCTTTAAGTAAACGATTGTTGGAATAATGGTCGTAAACCTCAACTTTATTGATTACAGATGCGTCAAGATTTTTGGTAAGCATTTTATACCCTTTTGCAAAAAGATCGTCACCCTCAATCATTACTTTTTCTACCTCTTTGCCTCCTATTTTAATTTTACCATCACTTTCTACTTCTATACCCGGAATATTTTTTAAGAGGTCTTCCACAGTTTCTTCATTTCCTCTTTTAAATGCATCTGCTTTAAAAATAATGGTGTCCTCTTTTACTGTTATTGCCCTATCGGTATTTATGATTACTTCATCCAGCGTAAAGGTTTCTTCTTTTAAAAATACATCAAGATTGTAATTTTTGTTTTTCTCTAAGAAAACGGATTCAATTCTCTTTTTAAATGAAATAGAGCTAAAGCTAAGTTCAAAATTGCCAACTTTGTCCGTGGAAAGTTTATAACTTCCGTTTTCGGCTGTAGTGGTAAAAGCCAATATCCCATCTTGGTTTGGGGCTTTTAAAAAAACATTTACATAAGGTATTGGTTTCTGGAGTGTATCTTTTACTGTTCCAGAAATGACGCTTTGGGAATAAGCAAAATTGCCCGATAACGAAAGTATCAGGCAATTTATTAATAATATGAAACAATTTTTTATTCTTTTTCCCACTCGTACTCAAGTTCTATTTTATTTCCTTTTCGTTCCACAGATGATATCTCAGAGCCTTCGGGAAGGCGTGATAGTAAGGCCTTTGAAATTTTGTCAGAGACTTGCTGTGTTCTGTTCACAAATTCTTTATGGCTCAGTTCTTCATCCATTATTGAAGAACTAACAAATTCATTCGCCCTTTCAAAAGGTATTTCTATTTTTTCCGCAGTATAATAAATTTCGTATTTTAAATCATACACCTCTAGAATCAACCCCGGCAGTCCAAAAAATTTCCAAGGGCCGAATGATAGGGGTATTTCACTTGTAAACCAAGCTTCATAAATTCTACCTCTAAATTTACCAACAGCCTTTTGGCATTTATAATTCGAGATAGTCTTAAACTCACCCTTTAAATCCCATTTTATTTTACCATCAAGATTATCTTCATATTTATAAAATTTCATCTTAAAATCTTCAAATACTGCTTCACGACAAGTAAACTTTCCTGTTGTTAAATCGTTAAGGTATAAATTCCCTACAGTATCATTCTCAATACCCATGTAAATTTTCACTTCTGTATTATCACCCTCATTTTTTATTTCTTTATTTTTTAATTTAAATGAATTGTGCTCATTAAATTGATTTGTAAATAAAGATTTGTTTTGTGTAAAAAGTAAATCAATTTTTGACTGCTTATTATTTGAACCTCCAAAATTCAATACGTTTTTATAAGTAATTTTTCCAGTTTGGGAAAAAAGCATGAAGGGGGTAAAAAAAAGTATAAAAAAAAGTTTCATATATATAAGGTTATAGAATTAAATTTAAAACGTGCCATTGAATTTTCTTTACTATTAGCCATTAACAATATGAAATGGCACGTTTTAATAAGATTTTAAGAAAAATCTAATCGCACGGACCGACAATAACAATAGTAATAATCTCAGGTGGAAAATTTGGTCCGTGATCAATTGTTATAGTTACTGTAGTCGTACACTTGCTCTTCATTACTACATTTTCTATTGATGTAATCCCCTTTGTCGGCAATAATTCAACTTCATTTAGTAAGTTTCCATTAGATGCAAATGCACCAAGTGAAAACAAGCAAATTGATAATGTAAAAAATAATTTTTTCATAATGTTTAATTTTAAGATTTATTAATCAGTACTAAGTTCAAACAATAAGTGCAACAGTTGAAAAAGATGGGAAAATTAATTTTCCCATCTTTATAAAAACTGGATGCCGATGAATTATAACCAATTAATCGACTCTCAAAGATACCAAATTGAGAGTTATCTGAAAGCAGGTTTTAGCCAAACAAGAATTGCCAAAGAGCTTGGTGTGGATAAAAGCACCATAAGCAGAGAGCTGAACCGAAATGGAAAAAAGCGGAGCTACAATGCCAATTATGCCATTATGGCAAGCAACGAACGCAAGAAAGAAGCTTATAAGCACCGTGTCTTTGATGACGGTATGCGGTACTATATAGACAAAAAGCTTACCCAAGAGCAGTGGTCCCCTGAGCAGATAAAGGGAAGGTGCGATCTGGAAGGGATTCCTATGGTCAGTACCGAGCGTATCTATCAGTACATTTACCAGGACCAGGCAGAGGGAGGCCTTTTGTACAAGCATCTGCGCACCGCCCGAAGGTGGCGAAAAAAGCGATTGAGCAGAAAACACCAAAGGGGACAGATACCCAACCGGGTTATGATAGGCCAACGTCCCGAAATAGTGGATGCAAAGGGGCGTTTTGGGGATTGGGAGGTCGACACCATCATTGGCCAAAACCATAAATCGGCCATAGTGACCCTGACCGAGCGCAAAAGCCAATTCGAACTGATGGCCAAGACCGATGGTACAAAAGCAGCATCCATCAAAAAGCAGATGATAAACCTCCTTTCCCCTTTCAAAGAACTGGTAATGACCATAACCTCAGATAATGGAAAGGAATTTACAGAACACCAAAAAATAGCTCGAAAACTGGATGCGGATTTTTTCTTTGCAGACCCTTATTCGCCCTGGCAAAGAGGGCTTAACGAGTACAGCAACAAGCTAATCAGGCAATACTTGCCAAAGAAAACAGATTTTAATACCATAGAACACAGAACAATCAATATGATTATCAGTAAGTTAAACAGTAGGCCAAGAAAACTATTGGGATATAAAACTCCAAACGAAGTATTTTTAACTAAATTTAAATCCAATTGTTGCACTTGTTAATTGAATCTAGCAGTTATGTTCGAACAATTGCAAGATTGTTTTTTTTTTTTATATTCATTACAAATTTAACAATATTTTAGAATTCTGATTAAAACCCGCGCTCCTTTTGAAGCTGCTCATAAGACTCCTGCACTTTTTTGAACTTTTCCTCGCCGCCTTTTTGGTAGGCCTCGTCCATATGTTGCAGTTTATCCGGATGGTATTTTTTTACCATGGTTCGGTATGCGGTTTTTATTTCTGAAACCGTAGCGAACCGTTCAATTTCCAAAATCTTGTAAGCGCTGTCCGGGTTTTTGAAAAACATCGCTTTTATGCTTTCAAAATCACGGCCGTAAATACCCAGAAATCCTGCGATTCTGTTTATTTCGTTTACTTCCGCAGTTGAAACGCTTCCGTCCGCATTCGCAATGCTAAAAAGAAAATGGAGAATCTGTAAACGGCTTTCGTAACGGGTTTTTTGGCGAAAAAGGGTACAAATATTCTGGGCGTTGATTTCACGGTTTTTTACTACTTCATTAAAAACCTTGAAAGTAGCGTTGGCGCGCTCGCGTCCGTAGGCCTGCACAAAATATTGGCGCACGTAATCCAGTTCGGTCTGGCTTATCTGCCCGTCTGCTTTTATGACCAAAGACGCCAATGAAAGCAAGTTCAACTCAAAATCTGCAGGAGTTACAGCTTGCTGCGAAGTGCCAAATGAAGTTTGAAAAATTTTGCCCTTTGCGCTAAAATTATCAATAAGGCTTCCTATTAAAAACCCAACAATAGCACCGGGAAAACGGTAGAGTGCATATCCAAGAACGGCCAATAACCATCTAATCATAAAATGTAATTTTTCTTTTCAAGAGCCGACAAAGGTACTATTTAAAGCACCAAATCTCAAATCTCAAATTCCAAATAAAAAAGAAGCGTCAAATGACAATTAAATTTCAATTTCCTAAAAATTAATTTCCGATTTGAAGTTTGAGATTTTGGAATTTGGAGCTTGTAATTTGGGATTTATTTGAAAAATTTTCCTTTTCAAATTTTGTACCTTTGTACTCAAATTTTAATACACTTTAAATAAATACATTATGTACCCAGCAGAATTAGTAAAACCAATGCGCGAAGACCTTACAAGAGTAGGTTTTGCGGAATTATATACAGCAAACGATGTTGCAGAAGCGTTGAAACAGGAAGGAACAACCTTGGTGGTTGTAAACTCCGTTTGTGGCTGTGCGGCTGCAAATGCACGCCCAGGCGCAGCAATGTCACTTTCAAACGATAAAAAACCAGATCATTTGGTAACTGTTTTTGCTGGTGTTGACCGCGAAGCTGTAGATGCCGCTCGCTCAAGCATGGTTCCATTTCCACCGAGTTCACCTTCAATGGCGTTGTTCAAAAATGGCGAATTGGTGCACATGTTGGAGCGTCACCACATTGAGGGTCGCCCTGCACAAATGATTGCCGAAAATTTAAAAGGCGCTTACAACGAATATTGCTAAATGCTAATATAGCTAGTGATACAGCTGAATAAACCATTAACGATTGTAATAGGCATTTTAGCGTTTTTGGCATTTGCTTATAATGTTTATGATGACCCCAAAATTTCACATTTATTAGGGAAAGAGGTCAATAACTGGTTTTATTGAGCATTTTGGTTTTTGATTATTTGCGTTTGTATTTACAACTACATTTATATAGACCGAAATACGTTAAAGAATAAATCGAAATCGATCCCGAAGTTTCGGGACAAATCTAAAAATTGAAGTTTTCAAAATTTAGAACTGAAAATACCTAAATAAAAAAACCGTCTTTTTAAGGGCGGTTTTCTTACTTTTGAATAGAATGACAGCACTATTAAAAATTATAAGCTATCCTTTTTCGGTATTGTTTTACCTGCTTTTTGGTATTACAATTGTTGTTTTTCAACCCATACAATGGATTTGTTTTAATTGGTTTGGGTACGAAGCCCACAAAAAAAGTGTGGATTATCTTAATTGGACTTTGTTGCGGTGCTTAAATGTTTTGGGAACCACATTTCATATAAATATTAATACAAGCATTCCGAATAACGTTCCCATCGTTATCGTTTCAAACCACCAAAGTATGTGGGAAATTGCAACTATCACTTGGTATCTGCGGAAATACCATCCCAAGTTTATTTCGAAAGTAGAATTGGGTAAAGGAATTCCTTCAATCTCATACAATCTTAACCACGGAGGTTCCATTTTGATTGATAGAAATAATCCACGGCAAGCAATTGTTGAATTGGTGAAATTTTCAAAATATCTTCAAAAGGTCAAAAGAAGTGGCGTTATTTTTCCCGAAGGAACACGAAGCAAAACAGGCTTTCCAAAACCTTTCCGCAGAAGCGGGTTGCAAACGCTTTTCAAAAAAATTCCAGATGGATATGTAATACCTGTAACCATTAACAATTCGTGGAAATTACAGCGTTGGGGAATGTTCCCGATGCAGGTGGGTGTGCGTTTAGAAATGACAGCGCATCCCGCAATCAAAATTGATGGGTACGATGTGGAAATGCTGATTGACAAAGTGGAAAAGACCATAACTTCAAAAGTTTACAAGTAATGGCTTCATTTTCTGCGGAAGAAATTATTCAAAAAACCATAGATTTTGTAAAAGATGAATTGCAAAACGCGGAAGGTGGCCACGATTGGTTTCATATTGAGCGGGTTTATAAAAACGCGTTGCTCATTTCTGAAAGCGAAAATGTAGATAAAATTGTTGTCGCGCTTGGCGCTTTGCTTCACGATATTGCCGATTTAAAATTTCACAATGGCGATGAAACTGTTGGCCGAAAAAAGCAAAAGAATTTCTTTCTTCAGAAAAAATTTTCGGCCACGGCGGACTGGCTCCTGAAATAATCGAGCACGTTCTTAAAATCATCGAAAATATTTCATTCAAAGGCGGAAATAAAACACAGGAATTTCATTCAAAGGAATTGGATGTTGTGCAGGATGCAGATAGGCTGGATGCAATCGGGGCAATTGGGATTGCAAGAACTTTCAACTATGGTGGTTTTAAAAACCGAAAATTGTACGATCCAGAAATTGAGCCAAATTTAAGTATGGCACCTTCGGAATACAAAGTTTCAAACGCGCCAACAATCAATCATTTCTACGAAAAATTGTTATTGTTAAAAGATAGGATGAATACCGAAACAGGAAGGAAGATTGCTGAAGAAAGACATTTGTTTATGGAAAAATTTCTCAAACAGTTCTTCATTGAATGGATGGACGAAAAGTAAAAACAGTCCTCTCATTTTCAATTTTTTTTTGAATAATCTAAAAAGGTATTTTTTTAACTTTAGCTACAATCCTTCCTGTGGAATGACTTAAATTTTTTTTTAGCACAAATTGTAATTAAATCCTTATTTTAGTACTTGAATAACTTGTTTTAAAAACGTAATATCCTCACGTTACAACTTTAAGGCTCCAATTTTTTTAGGAAGCTAATTAAAAATTAATCTTAGATATTATGGCAGATTCTTTACAAACAACAGTTAAAATCTTTACATCTTATGCTCACGAAGACGAAGATATTAAAACCGAAATGGATAAATACCTCAAGGTACTAAAACGTTCTGGAAAAATTGACGCTTGGAATGATAGGGCACTTATTGCAGGACAGGAATGGAATAGATCCATCATGGACGAATTGCAAAAGGCTGATGTAATTTTACTTCTTATAAGTGTTGATTTTAATGCTTCAGATTTTATTTGGGACAAAGAACTAGCTGAAGCTATGAGGCGTCATGAAGAAGGTACTGCTTACGTTGTGCCCATTATTCTTAGAAACTGCAAATGGACTTCATTGCCTTATGCAAAATTGCAAGCTCTGCCCCGTAATGCACGCCCTATTTTAGACTATCCAGATCGCGATGCCGCTTTTACTGAAGTAGCAGAAGGTATTGAAAGGCTAGTGGATCACATTTTGGCAAAATAATACGCTGTAAAGCTTGCTTATTTAACTAACCAATAAATCTTTTTAAAATGGCAACCAACCAATCACAAGTACCCACAGACGCAATAAATATTTATTTTTTAGCGGCACCAGAAGATGAACAGCAATGTATTGCAGTAAAAAAATATCTTGGCCCCATAATA
This sequence comes from uncultured Flavobacteriaceae bacterium, assembly GCA_963716065.1. Lineage (GTDB taxonomy): Bacteria > Bacteroidota > Bacteroidia > Flavobacteriales > Flavobacteriaceae > Aequorivita. Next base: position 1,941,919 of record OY970287.1, on the reverse strand, counting down.
AGAAATTCAAAAAGACACATAGAAATTGAAAGCGATTTTGAAATTCCGCCAGGGCAAGATGTAAAGGAATACAAAGAGAAATTATATCAAGCAGATATTGTTTTAGCTTTTATAAGCTCTGATTTTATTAACAATGATGAAACATATCAGCGTACCCAAAAAGTTATAGAAAGGTACAACAGGAACGAAACCGTAATGCTTCCTATTTTGGTGCGTAATTGTATGTGGAAATCTACTCCGTTCGTAAATTTGCCACTCTTGCCAAAAAATATCCAGCCATTAAATAACAAACAATTTTGGAACAGTGAAGACGATGCCTTAACGGCAGTAGTAACTGATATCTATGAGTCTATTAAAGATTTCAGCTACGAAAATGCTACTGAAGCTGAGATGGCTGACGAAAAATTTTCTGAACTCTTGGCAGATGCACATATAGACCAAACGCAACCCGTAAATGCTACTGTGGAGCCAATAACCGATAATGAAGCACCCATTGTTGAAAAAACACAAGAAAAAATAGAGCCAAAAAAAATTGAAAAAGGAACGCTTAAAGCGAAACCCAAGAATATAAACAATGTATCCATGGATGTAGATTGGCGAAAAAGTTACTATAAAGATGTTCTTTGGAAACGTGCCGTAGCCTTTATTCTCGATAATATAATCACTGCAATTCCTTCAATATTAATAGCTGTTATATTATATTCGATTGTTTCGGTAATTGTTACGGACTCCGAAGAATTCTCGGATAGTGAGGTGATTTTTGTAATGATATTTAGTTTTGTTTTCTATTTCATTATTTGCGCTATTTTTGAGTCTTCAAAATATCGGGGCACTTTTGGCAAACAGATTATGAAACTGGAGATAACCGATAGACAAGGACATAGAGTTTCTTTCTTTAAAGCCTTTTGGCGAAATATACTCCGTTTTATTGTTGCCTATTCTTATGTTTTGATAATTCCTTTTATCATACAAATTCTCACATTTAAAAAAACCAGAAAATTCTTTCACGACCAGATTTCCTATACCGTTGTGGGTGAAAAGATGAAACGATGAATAGCGTTTAAAAAAATAAATTGGTGAATTGAATGTCATAATGGTTTAAAAGTTTTAAGTTTAAAACAAACGCATTTGCGGATTTTTAAGTTGTAGGAAATGCGAAACCTCCAAAGGCTTATGCATTCTATCTTTCAAATACTTTTTTTTGGCAATAGCCATCGTATTTTTTATTTGCTCCGCAATAGTTCCTTCTCCTTTTATTCGCCTGCCCCAATTGCTGTCGTTGAGGTTTCCGCCGTGGCATTCGGCAATTTGGTTTAAAATACGTTCGGCTTTATCGGAAATTGTTTTATGCGCCCAATCCTTGAAAATTTGAGCCACTTGACCATTCAAACGAACGATTGTGTAACCAACATCTTTCGCGCCAAGTTCTGCTACTCTTTTTACCAAAGGAAGAATCTCGTGGCTGTTCAATGAAGGAATAATTGGCGCCATCATTACGCGAACGGGAATACCATTTTCTGAAAGCGTTTCTACGGTTTTCAGTCTTTGCTTGATGCTTGCCGTTCGTGGTTCAAGCAATCTGCGCGTATCTTCGGAAAGGGAGGTAATTGATATGTTTGTTGAAATAATATTCAGCTTTGCCATTTCCTTCAAAATATCGAGATCGCGAAGTATCAGCGAATTTTTGGTAATAATGCCGGTTGGGTGCTTCCATTTTAGCATTACTTCCAGGCATTTCCGGGTGATTTCGAGTTTACGTTCCAACGGTTGGTAGCAATCTGTATTTCCCGAAAAAACAATGGTGTTTCCCTGCCAGTTTTTCGATGTTATTTTTCTTCCAAAAGTTGCGGTGCGTTTTTTTTGAAAAGAATATTCCGTTCAAAATCCAATCCCGCACCGTAACCCCAATATTCGTGGCTATTGCGGGCGTAACAATACACACAACCGTGCTCGCAACCCTGATACGGATTTGCGGAAAAGCCCATCCCAACATCGGGACTGTCAACCTTGTTTACAAATGTTTTTGGGAAAACTTCAATGTAGTTTGTTTTGTTTTTGTCCGCTTCCTCGCCTTCAGCTTCACAGAAATTCAAAAAATCGTCCAGCACTTCGTGACTGTTTTCGAAGAAACGGTTGTGTACATTTTTCTGGGCGCCACGGCCTTTTATGAAGTTTTCAGACATAAAAAAACTTTGAAGATTGGGTTTCTTCAAAGTTAGCAATAAACGGATATATTCCAAATTAATTTGGAATATATCCGGATTATTATATTAAAAGGCGTTCTATTAAATCGGACATTCCTAATTGAGTTAAATATCCAGCTACTGTAGAATAAGTCAAATTTTCATCTTCACAACAAATAAGAACTCTTTTCCCATTTGAACCCATAAAATATTTATTTTGAATTTCGTGATTTTTACAAGAATATAATTCTTGTGCACCTTCACTAAGTATTATTTAGATAAATAGATGAGTGTCAAAAAGTTTATCCATACCTATTTATTAGAAAGCCAATTGAGCTTTTCTTTCAATTTCTTTTAGAGGCTTTTGGCTTTTAAAAAAATCATTAGGTAGAATAATATTCGCAGCAGAAAATTTAGTATCGTGAGGTCTCTCATTAATTAAGTTTTTCATTGCAAAATTATGTAAGGGAGCTCTAAAACCTAATTTGTGTAATTTGAGAAACAAATCTTTCCAACTATTTTGATCAATCCAAAAATCAAAAAAGGTTCTTAACATTGCTTTGGAACGATTGTCCAATTCATTTTCTGACGGAGCAGAATAATAAATGTCAAAACCAGGTAAGTACGCAGAGATCATACCTCCTTCTTCATGATATTTGACGGTAAAACCAATATCAATATTATTTCTATTAACTTTTCATTGTTGTCCGATAAAAAAAGAAGCCAAAAAGATGGCTTCTTTAAATGAATTCGTAAATTTGTATTTCGATACACAAAATACGATGGGTAAAAGTAATTATTTTTCCAGTAAATCTGTTTTCGGACAGCTGATTTCATTAATAGACGATTCTTTGATACGGAAAGAGGTCATAAAATGTGGTTCTGACCGCTACGCAAAGCGGTTCACGACAAAAGACCATTTGATAAGTATGCTTTTTTGTTCATTTTCAAAGTGTACATCACTTCGGGAAATATCAGGGGCAATGCTTGGTCTGTCAGGAAAAACGAGTAGTTTTCAGTTAAATCATATTCCCAAAAGAAGCACTTTATCTGATGCTAATAAGAAAAGAGATGTTTTGGTTCTTGAAAATATTTATCATCAATTATTAAAGCAATATGGCGGTTTTTTATCGGACAGCCGAATTAAGGATGTTATGGAAAAGCAGGTGAAAATTTTTGATAGTTCAACAATCAGCCTATTTAAGGACATTATGGGATGCGTTGGTAGAAATCCGAAAAGTGGAAAAAGAAAAGGAGGAATTAAAGTACACACCGTTGTCAGTGCAGATGAAACGGTGCCGAGTTTGGTTTGGTTCAGCGAAGCCAAAACGCACGACCATAATTTTCTAGAAAAATTAAAATGTGATGAAAACACCATTTATGTTTTTGACAAAGGATATAACGATTATAAGGCTTTTGAACATTTTACGGCTCAAAAAACAGGGTTTGTAACTCGAATAAAAGACAACGCCTCGTATCGACGTATTGAAAGACTGGATGTTGGAGAACGCATCCACAACGGAGCTTTAGAAGATGAAATCATTGAAGTTGATGTGAAAAAAGGGAAAGAAATATCAAAATTAAGGTTACGAAAAGTGACATTTTATGACCGAGAAAACAAACGGGAATTTGAGTTTTTAACGAATTTGTTTGACTTGCGCGCTGATTTGATTGCTGCTTTGTACAAAATAAGATGGCAAATAGAGTTACCGTTCAAACAACTGAAACAGAATTTTCCATTAAAATATTTCTTGGGAGACAATGAAAATGCCATTAAAATTCAGATATATTGTGTCTTGATAGTCAATCTTTTGTTAGCTGTGATAAAAAAGAAACTAAAACGCAATTGGGCATTTTCAAACTTGGTAAGTTTCTGTAAAATTCATCTTTTCAATTACATCAATTTGATGAAATTTTTAGAAAACCCAGAAAAAGACTGGATTATTGATAAAGCTGAAAGTGAACAACTATCATTTAATTGGTAGCCTGTTTTTGAAAAAACATAGAAACTATAAAATAAAACACTGATAACAAGATGGATAAAAATTGAAATCAAGTAGTTTTAACTTTTATCGGACACTAATGAATCCAGATATAGATTTCTATTCTGTTCATATTCCAATTAGAAGAGATACTTTTCCCAAAACTTTACAATTGGTAAATAAACTTGGGTATGATTACCAGACGGCTTTTTCGAAGGAAGACGATTTAATTGTTAGAAAGAAACTAAATTTTCCTGGATATCCTCGACTTTTTATTGTAAAAAACGGAAGATTGAAATATCAAGGGCAATTGGTAACCGAAAAGTATGTTTTTGTCCATAGCCTTGAAAACGAAATTAAAAGGTTGTTGAAATGATTTAGTGGCAGCCGCAGTCCTTTTTGCCACATTTTGTTTTATCGCCATCGAGAGTGCCCGATGAATTTTGACGTCCTTCAAAAATAGGATTCCAAACAAACTTTTTAATCAAAAAGCCTGCTGCAATCAAAAATGTTATTAAAACCAATATTGTTTGCATGCTGTAAATTTAATCATTTTACTTTAAAAATTGATAGGCCGCAAGTGCAACCACATACGCAATTGCGCTCATAACCACTAATTGCCACATAGGCCATTTCCAGCTATTTGTTTCTCTTTTCACAATTGCCAGCGTGCTCATACATTGCATTGCGAAAGCATAAAAAAGCAATAACGATACACCACTTGCAAAGTTGAAAAGCGGCGTTCCCAAAACAGGATTTACCTCAGCCGCCATTCGGTTTTTTATGGTTTCTTCCTCTTCACTACCAACGCTATAAATAGTTGCGAGCGTTCCCACAAATACTTCCCTTGCCGCAAAAGAACTTACAATCGCGATGCCAATTTTCCAATCATACCCCAAAGGTCGCACCGCAGGTTCAATAGCGCGGCGAATTATTCCTATATATGAATTTTCAAGTTTATAGGAATTGATGTGCATTTCCAATTCTTCTTCGGAAAGACTTTGGGATGCAAATTGCTCGCGAACAATTGTGTCGGCATTATTAAAATCTCCCGCCATATGAAGCCAAAACCCAAAGAATAATCGAAATTGCAAGAATAATTTTTCCCGCTCCCAAAACGAACGCCTTTGTTTTTTCAACAACAGTTATCAATACATTCTTCGGAAGTGGTAGTTTATAATTGGGCATTTCAATTACAAAGAAACTTTTGGAGCGAATTTTCAAAATTTTATCCAACAAATAGGCTGAAAAAATTGCCGCACCAAATCCCAAAATATACATAAACATTAGCGTGAGCCCTTGTAAACTGAAGATTCCCAAAACACGATCATCTGGAATCACCAATGCAATTATGATTAAATAGACCGGTAAACGCGCCGAGCATGTTGGTAAAAGGTGTAACTAAAATCGTTATTAAACGTTCCTTCCAGTTTTCAATATTTCGGGTGCGCCATAATTGCAGGAATTGCACAGGCAGTTCCTGCTACAAGCGGCACAACGCTTTTTCCGCTCAAACCAAAACGACGCATAATGCGATCCATCAAAAAAACTACTCGGCTCATATAACCGGTTTCTTCCAATATTGAAATAAACAAGAATAGAAATGCAATCTGAGGAATGAAAATCACGATTCCACCCAATCCCGGAATGATTCCTTCCGCAATTAAATTTGTAAAATCTCCTGCCGGCATCGTTGCTTTTGTCCATTCGCTTAATGACGCAAAACTGCTATCGATAAAATCCATTGGGTACGAGCTCCAATCAAAAATTGCCTGAAATATCAAAAGAAGAATTCCAAAGAAAATTACGTAACCCCAAACTTTATGGGTTAAAACCCTATCCAAGCGACTTCTTAAATCTTTGGCATTTGCCGCGTCAATATGAAGTGTTTGCTTTAAGGTTTCGTTGATAAATTGATACCGAATAATGGTTTCTTTTTGCTGAAGCCGTTTCAAATTACCAACAGATTCCGTTTGAAATGATGCAACACCCTTCAACTCATTTCGGTTTAATTTTCCAAAATTCACGTCCTGTGTAATTACCAACCACAGTTTATAAAGATCCTGATTTGGAAAAGCTTTTCGCAATCTGTCAAAATATTCTGGGGAAATGCTGGAAGCGTTTAAACTTGGCTTTGTGGAAAGTTGGTTGTAATTTTCAATCAATTCCCTTAAAAAATCGAATCCAAGGTTTTTGCGGGAACTTATAAGTGCAATTTTGGTCTGCAGTTTTTCTTCCAATAGATCAACGTCCAAAGAAATTGCTTTGCGCTTCATTCTATCGGACATATTGATGGCAAGAATTGTTGGGATTCCCAAATCCTTTATTTGTGTGAAAAGAAGCAGATTGCGCTTTAGGTTTTCCACATCGGCAACAACAATAGCAACATCTGGGAAATCTTTGTCGTTTTTATTGAGAAGCAATTCTATTACAACATTTTCATCAAGCGAAGAGGCGTTTAAACTATATGTGCCGGGCAAATCGAGGATATTCGCTTTACTTCCGCGCCCAATTTTAAATATTCCCTGCTTTTTTTCAACAGTAATGCCGGGGTAATTGCCCACTTTTTGATTCAATCCCGTCAACCGATTAAAAACCGAGGTTTTTCCGGTGTTTGGGTTTCCAATAAGTGCAACATTTATGTGTTTTGCCATTACTTTTAAATCAATTCAATTTCAATTTTTAGGGCTGTTTCCCTTCTAATGGCGAGGTGGCTTCCATTAATATTTAAATATAAAGGATCGTTGAATGGGGCAGTTTGCACCAAAAAGACTTCATTGCCCGGAAGGCAGCCCATTTCCAAAAGCTTCAATGGAACCACATCAATAGAAAATTCCTTGATAACTCCAATTTGTCCTTTTTTTAATGAAGCAATGGTATTCAATGAAATTTATTTAGATTGATTTTAAACAAGGCAAAAATAGGTCTTTTAATTTAGAATGAAGAATTCGGAATTCGGAATTATTTTTTTCAAATATTGTTTGACGAATTTTTAAAGCATTTCAAAATTTAAATTCAATCTTCCTGCTTCAGAATTTCAATGTCAAGCAACAATTTTTCAATGGATTTAGAATCCGTTCCGTCATAAAAACCACGAATGCGTTTCTTCTTGTCGATCAAAACGAAATTTTCAGTGTGAATAAGATCGTATTCCTGAAAAGGAACATCCTTCGCAGCGAGATATGATTTTCGGGCAAGGTTGTAAATTTCTTTTTTATCTCCCGTAACCAAGTTCCATTTTGCTTCATTTACACCTTTTTCCAAAGCATATTTTTTTAACTGCGCAACTGTATCAATCTCAGGAGTAACAGTGTGCGAAAGCAACATAATTTCAGGATCGTTCTTTAACTCTTCTTGAATTTTGAACATATTCCCCGTCATTATCGGGCAAATGGTTTGGCAGGTTGTAAAGAAAAAATCGGCTACATATATTTTGTCTTTATAATCTTCTTGGGTTATAATTTTTCCATTTTGGTTGGTCAAGCTAAAATTGGCAATGGTGTGGTATTTTTTTACGTATTGAAGTGTTGTATCTACAAGTTCAGTTGAAATATCAGCCGGTTGAAAAATCTTTAGCATCGGCTTCGGTTTCATTATTTGATAAATTACACTAATAATTATAACCGATAAAACAAGTAATACAATGGCGAAGAATTTGTATTTTTTGAAGAAATTGAGCATTGAAATAATTTTACGCAAAAGTAACCTCTAAATGTTAGAATCTGAATTCAGAATTCTTAAAAATTGGGATTTTGGCGATATACTTTCGGCTTATTTTTTTTGCACGTTGTAAAAGTTTACTTTTGTGCGTTTTTTGTCTTAAACGACATATTAGCAATCAAAACAGTCAGGCTCGATTTTAGTAAAATCGATTTAAAATTGAGTCTACTTAAAAATATAATCCATATGACTCCATTTGTTGTTAAGGCGATCCAGCTTCTTTTAAGCTTATCCCTATTAATTGTGCTTCACGAATTGGGGCATTTTATTCCCGCAAAAATTTTTAAAACTAGGGTTGAAAAATTCTATCTTTTCTTTGATGTGAAATTTTCGCTTTTCAAAAAGAAAATTGGCGAAACCGTTTACGGAATTGGTTGGTTGCCTTTGGGGGGTTATGTGAAAATCTCCGGAATGATAGACGAGAGCATGGACAAAGAGCAAATGGCCCAGACCGCCGCAGCCATGGGAGTTTAGAAGCAAACCAACTTGGCAACGTCTAATTATCATGCTTGGTGGGGTTACTGTAAACATCATTGTTGGATTTGTGATTTATATGGGAATACTTTATTTCTACGGTCAAAATGTAACTACCAATGATGATATTCCACAGGGTTTTTCAGTAACTGAACAATTTAAGGAATACGGCTTTCGCGACGGGGATTACGTTTTAAACGTAAACGGAGAACCATTGGAAGATGTGATGGACATCAACAGATACATTTTTCTGCGCGATGTTTCAAAAGTTGAAGTAAAACACAGTGACGGAACAATTGAAACTATTTCAGTTCCCGAGGATGCTGGAACAAAAATGTTTCAGAATGATACGCATTTTCCATTCGTCCCTCGCCGTCTCGCAATTATAGATACCGTTCTTCCAGACCATCCTGCTGAAAATGTAGGTCTTCAAAAAAATGACAGAATTATAGCTGTAAACGGACAAACAGTTCAGTTTTATGATGAATTTCAAAACCTAACTAATAAAAAAGGTGAGAATACAATTGTATATGCGAGAGAGAACAAACAAGATACATTAACTGTTAGTCCAAATGAAGAAGGGCTATTGGGCATAAATTCCCTTGGCAAAGAATTACGTTCGCAAATAGGAAATACTGAAATTAAATATTCTTTGGGTGAAAGTGTTGTGGGCGAATTCAGTTTTGGATTTAATACCTTGAAAGATTATGTGAAGCAGTTTAAATATGTTTTCACTTCAAAAGGAGCAACCCAAGTGGGCGGTTTTGGAGCCATCGGTAATCTTTTCCCCGATGTTTGGGATTGGCAAAGCTTTTGGGCAACTACGGCATTAATATCAATTATTTTGGCGTTCATGAATATTCTGCCCATTCCAGCTTTAGACGGTGGTCACGTAATGTTTCTGCTTTATGAAATGGTGACCGGTAGAAAACCAAACGATAAATTTATGGAATATGCCCAAATGGTAGGTTTCTTTATTTTGATTGCTTTGGTACTTTTCGCCAACGGAAACGACATATACCGCTCGTTATTCGAATAAAAAACTGATTATCAATAACTAAAAAAATACTTCAGGATTAACTCTGAAGTATTTTTTTTTGAAACAAGTGATGACATTTCCATCCACATTACGATATACTAAAAATGCCGAAATCTGAATTCTCAATTTTTTGGACAATAATAGGAAACGCGGATAGTTTCATTTAAACGAAAAAAGTAGTCCTTTCGCCTTAAGTTGTTCAAAAATTTTAAAACGATTGCAGATAAATTGTATCTTTCTGTATAGTTTTAACCAGAATGCAGAAAATCAGCAATAAAAATATTCAGGATTTCGAGTAGTAGTGTAGTAACACTCATTAAACAAAATGATACTTATACACTCAAAGAACTTTACAAAACCAATTTTGTAAAAGTGAAACGTTTTGTTGAAAAAAACAATGGTGATGAACAGCAAGCAAAAGACTTGTATCAAGAAGCTTTTTTGGCGATGTGGCGAAATATAAAAGACGATAAATTTTCTTCGGAAAGTGAAACTGCAATTAATGGATATCTTTTTCAGATTGCAAAATATAAATGGCTGGAACCACGTTCGTTCTGCCCGCTATAAAAACACAACCCTGATAAATAGGGAAATTGAATATAACGAACCCGATATAGAGGAAAACGAATTGCAAAACAGAAGAATAAAAGTAATTATGGACTCCATTAGCAATCTTGGTGAACGCTGCCAAACAATGTTAAAGCTGTTCTATTTTGAGAGAAAATCTTTCAGGGAAATATCCGAAATTATGGAAATGGACGAAGCTTCTGCCCGTAACGCAAAGTACCGTTGTCAAGAACAATTAAAAAAAATGGCCCAAATCACCCCTAATGGAACCAGATAAAGAAATATACAACAATCAAGAAACACAAGAATTAATTGACTCTTACCTTTTGGGAAAGCTAGAAAATGAAGCTCTTGCCGAATTCAACGAACGCATGAATCTCTACCCAGATTTTCGTTCTTCTGTTGAAAAGCAAATGGCATTAATGAAAGGTGTTGAGGAAATTGGATTGAAAAATTCGTTGGAAGATTTTCACAGTGAAATTTTAATAGAACCAGAAAAAAAATGGAATACCCGGGCTGGTTTGCTTTGGCAGCATCCTTTTTGTTATTGATTGGAATAAGTACGTGGGCAATTTTTAAAACTGGAGATTCGTCAGATGAATTATTTGCAGCATATTTTAAACCAGATCCCGGATTGCCAACCACCATGGGGACTTCCTCTGATTATGAATTTTATTATGGAATGGTAAGCTATAAACGCAAAGAATACGGATATGCAATCTTGCGATGGGAACCATTATATGCTGCCAGTCCTGAAAACGACACTCTTGTTTATTTTTTGGGTGTTGCAAATTTGGCAAATGGAAATGCCCGACAGGCAAAAAAAGATCTTCAACTAGCTGAGAAAAAGACAGAAAGTGTTTTTTATGATGACATTCAGTATTATTTAGCTTTATCATTTCTAAAAGAAAATAGGATTGAAGAAGCAAGGACAACACTTGAAAACAGTGACTCTCCAAAAAGTTCAGCGCTTTTAAATAAACTTAATTCTCTTTAATTCAATATTTATTGTATTTGTGAGCCCCCTCGAATAAAAACAGTAAAATTCATAAAGTTTTATTTTGATGGAATTAAAAAATGGGTATATTTGCAACCGCTAACGCAAAATTCCTCCTTAGCTCAGTTGGTTAGAGCATCTGACTGTTAATCAGAGGGTCCTTGGTTCGAGCCCAAGAGGAGGAGCAAAAGCCCAACTATTCGTTGGGCTTTTTTTGTTTTTAGGCCTCATAGTTCAACGGATAGAATAGAAGTTTCCTAAACTTTAGATCCAAGTTCGATTCTTGGTGAGGCTACATTTTCATATCCAAGTTCCCTCGAGGCTTCAGGGTTCATGATATCAATTTATCACAAACCTCTTTCTTTGCAAGTTTTAATTTTGTTGTATTTTTTTTCACATATTTATAATAATTTTAAGGATGTCAAACTTATTTTCATCTTAAATTAACCGTCATTATCATAATAACTCATGAACGAGAACAAAATAGCATTTTGGATAATTTTTGGTGTATTGGCATTGGTGGGAGTTATGTGGTACGCCTTTGAAAATCCTGCCCTAAATCCTCGGCTTGAAGAAGAAACCTATACCATAATTAGAAAATGGGATATGCCCGTTGAACTCAATGAAATCTCAGGCATTACGTGGATTTCAGAAAATAAAATTGCCTGTGTTCAAGATGAAGACGGTATTGTTTACATCTACAATTTATCTTCAGAGTTGATAGAGAAAAAAATAAATTTTTCAAAACCTGGAGATTTCGAGGCAGTTGCTGCTTTGGATAGTACTCTTTATGTAATGGAAAGCAATGGTTTGCTTTTTGAAATAAGCAATTATTTAAGTGATAGTTTTCAAACTAAGGAATATAAAACCTCATTTTCCGGGAAAAACAATTTGGAATCTTTAGTAGCCGATTCCATAAATAACCAAATTCTGTTTACCGTAAAAAATAACGACCCCAATAGCAAAACTTATAAAGGAATCTATGCTTTTGATGTTGAATTTAAAAGTATTGGTTCACTTCCAATAGTCAAAATCCCCACAGAAAACCCAATTTTTAAACCGAAAAAAGTTGATGATGACGTAGAAAGCATTTCCAATTTTTTCCCATCAGATATTGCTATAAATCCAACAAACAGAAATTATTATATTTTGGAAGGGAAAAATCCACAATTGCTTATTATGGATAAAATGGGCAAACCATTAAAAATCCACAAACTTCACCCTGAATCATTTCCGCAACCGGAAGGTTTAACCTTTTCGCCCGAGGGCATTCTTTATATTTCGAATGAAGGAAAAGGCGGAACCGCTAGTATTGTTGAGGTTGAATTTGACGAATAATGGTTATTTCAATATTTATCTTTTAAGTTTTCAAGCATAATAGCGGTCATCTCATCCAGCGAAATTTTGCTCTCCCATCCCCAATCATTTTTAGCTTCACTATCTTTTATACTTTGTGGCCAGCTATCAGCAATTGCTTGCCTAAAATCTGGCTCGTAGCTTATATTAAACTCAGGGATGTGTTTTTTAATACTTTCAGTAATTTCTTCAGGATTAAAGCTCATTGCCGCAAGATTATATGAACTTCTAATTTTGATGTTTTCCGGTTTTGCCTCCATAATATTTACTGTTGCATTTATAGCATCGTCCATAAACATCATCGGCAATGTTGTTTCTGAATTTAAAAAACAAACATATTTTTTGTGTTTTAAAGCTTTGTGATAAATATCTACCGCATAATCCGTTGTTCCACCGCCCGGAAGCGTTTTATAACTAATTAATCCTGGATAACGAACGCTGCGAACGTCCACGCCATAACGATTAAAATAATATTCGCACCAACGTTCGCCAGTCTGTTTGCTTATACCATAAACCGTGCTTGGCTCCATAATAGTGCGTTGTGGAGTATCCTGTTTTGGTGTAGTCGGTCCAAAAACAGCAATACTTGAAGGCCAAAATATTTTTTCAATCTTCTTCTCTTTTGCCAAATTCAAAACATGAAAAAGGGAATCCATATTCAAATTCCAACCTTTCATGGGGAATTTTTCAGCAGTTGCTGAAAGCATCGCCGCCATTAAATAAACATCGGTTATTTCGTGGCGAATCACAATTTCCTCAACGGCATCATAATCCATGGCATCCAGAATTTCAAACGGACCACTTTTCATAAGTGCTTTGTCACCTTCGCGGATGTCACTGGCTATCACTTTGTTTTTTCCAAATTTTTCGCGTAGAAAAACCGTTAATTCGGTTCCTATTTGCGCCACAGGCGCCAATGATCAACATTCGCTTTTTCATATATTATTCTTTTCTAAAAGGGAGGTGTAAATATACATATTCTCGCCTCTTTTGGAGCCAAAAAAAATAGGTGACATTTGTTTAATAACCAGTATCTTTGTGCCTCTTTAATTTTTTATGAAGTTTATTTTTTCACTTTTTATTATAGTCGGGTTTATTTTTTCCTGCGGAAATTCTTCCGAAGAAAACCAAAATCAAAAACCCGAGAATGACGCTTCCATTATTTTTGGCGATAAAAATTTTGCTTTTCCAGAGCTTTCCGTTCCAGCAAAAGAACAAGCTACACGCTGGGGGGTTTTGGAAGATTTCCTTTCGCAAGCAAAAAATATAAATGGCAGTAATTTTGAAGCTCTAAGGATCAGTTCAGAACGAATGAAAGAGTATTCCGATTCGCTATTCAAAAATATTCCAGACACGCTTAATACAAAATCCATAAACAGTAGGCTACTAGTGATTAAAACCCGTTCCGAACTGCTTTTCCAATCTTCGCACCAGGACGCAATCGATTCGCTTAAAGTTCAAAATACTGTGGATGAAATGAATATTGCCGTAAACAATTTAATCATTCAACTGAATGAAAAATTCCAAAAAGACAATATTGATTCCCAAAGAAAGGAAGATGAACAAAGTGAGCTGAAAAAACAGCAGCGCTTTAATGATTCTATCCTCAATTTGGAACTTCAGGATAAAAAGAAGAAAAAAGTGTAACAAAACCAGACGACGGTCAACTTATTCCTTTCACATTAATTTCAAAATTTAAATAAATCCCTAATAATGAAGAAGTACATTTTTAAAACCTGTTGTGGCTTTTGCAGTTATTGCTGTAGCTGCAACCGCTTGTAAAGAAACATCCGATATGACAAAGGCAGATACTGAACCACACGGAATAATCTTGACAAATATGGACACGACCGTAAGTCCGAAAGTTGATTTTTACAATTACGTAAACGGAAACTGGATGAAAAACAACGAGATTCCAGACGACCAAACCAGTTGGGCAGGCTTTACCATTTTAAGAAAAAAGACCGATGCCGATATGCTAGATCTTTTGGCGCGCGCTAAAAAAAGCGGAAAATATGCTCCAGAAACAGACCAAGCCAAAGCATTAATGATTTATGAATCTGAGCTAGATACGATTACAAGGAATAAAGCAGGAATTGAACCGCTTAAACCCGCACTCGAAAAAATTGCTGCCATGAATAATATGGCAGATTTCCAAAAAATTATGAGTGAAGATGCTATCGCAGTTTCACAACCTTTTTTAGGTCTTGCTGCTTTTTCAAACCCAAGCAACAGTTCTATTAATTCAGCATACATTACGCCAGGGGGCTTAGGGCTTCCAGACCGTGATTTTTATACAAATACCGATCCTGCATCTGTAAAAATCCGTCAGCAATATGTAGATCACATTACAAAAATGTTGCAATTTTTGGGCGACAGCGAAGAATCTGCTCGTAAACAAGCTGAAACTATTTTAGCATTTGAAACAAAACTTGCTACGCCAAGATTAGATAAAGTTGCAAGTCGTGATTTTAGAAACTTCAACAATCCAAAAAGTATTGCCGAACTTCAAAATATGTTGCCTCAGGTTAAGTGGGAAGAAGCTTTCAAAGGTATGGGCGTTTCCAAAAAAATGGATACGGTAATCGTGATGCAACCAATATATATGGAAACATTAAATCAAATGTTTGCAAATCCAAACTTTGAAACGTGGAGAAGTGTCATGCGTTGGTCAACTTTAAACAACTCAGCAGGAATGTTGACTACCGAAATAGAAAAAGCAAATTTCGATTTTTACTCTACAATCCTAAATGGAACCAAAGCACAAAAACCTGCAAACGAACGTGCACTTGCAACCGTTAACGGAAGTGTGGGTGAGGCTTTGGGTAAATTATATGTGGATGAAATGTTCCCGCCAGAAGCTAAGCAAAAGGCAGAAGCAATGATTACCAATATTATTGCAGCTTACAAAGACCGCATAAATGCTTTAACTTGGATGAGCGACAGCACCAAAATAAAAGCAAATGAAAAGTTAGACAAGTTCACCGTAAAGGTTGGATATCCTGATAAATGGAAAGATTATTCAGCAATGCAAGTGAAGCCAGGCAATACCTATTATGACAATATGGTTGCTGTGCAAACTTGGGGATTAAAAGATAATCTTGACAAGATTGACGAACCAGTAGATCGTACCGAATGGGGAATGAGCCCACAAACTGTGAATGCCTATTTTAATCCATTTAATAATGAAATCGTATTCCCCGCAGCAATTCTTCAACCTCCTTTTTACGATTACAAAGCAGATGAAGCCGTAAACTACGGTGGAATTGGCGCAGTAATAGGCCATGAAATTTCGCACGCTTTTGATGACAGCGGTTCACGTTTTGACGCCAACGGAAATCTAGTAAACTGGTGGACAGAAAAAGACCTTGAAAACTTCACCGAAAGAGGAGATAAACTGGCTGAACAATACAGTAATATAGAAGTACTGGATAGTGTTTTTATAAATGGTAAATTCACTTTAGGTGAAAATATTGGCGACCTTGGTGGCGTTCTCGGCGCTTATGATGGTTTACAGCGTTTTTACAAAGAAAACGGACGTCCAGATAATATTGACGGTTTCACGCCAGAGCAACGTTTCTTTATGAGCTGGGCAACTGTTTGGCGCACCAAGTCTCGTGATGAGGCTTTACGCAACCAAGTAAAAACAGATCCACACTCTCCAGGAATGGTTCGTGCTACACAACCATTGCTGAATGTTGATGCTTTTTACGAAGCTTTTGATATTAAAGAAGGCGACCCAATGTACCTTGCTCCTGAAGAAAGAGTGCGTATTTGGTAGTTTGCTAATGTCACATTGAGCGCAAACGAAATGTATTGAATTGAAAAAGGAGCTGTAAAAAGCTCCTTTTTTTATATTGTAGTTTTAAAGGAATAATTTAAAATAGCTTTCAAATTTTCCGAATCTACTTGCTTAAAAATTTCATCAGCATTTCCTTCCGCAAAAGTGGGCGGTTCCAAACCGAGCTCTTTTGTCTTTTGAATATAGTAGTCGGATTTTTTAGGGTGGCTTGGATTTACAGCATTAAAGACTTTTCCGAAGGCATCCTGTTTTAAAATTTCAACCAAAATAGAAATGCAATCATCACGATGAACTAGGTTTACTGGCGCATTGCAATCGTTTAAATCTTTTCGGCCTGCCAAATATTTTGCGGGATTTCTGCTTCCGCCAATCAATCCTCCAAAACGCACAATTGTAGCCTGCAATCCTTCGGAATTTATAAATAATTCTTCAACCTGACGCAATTGTTTTCCTGCAATCGTTTGTGGTCTTGGCTCATCTTTTTCGGTAACATTTCCCTGTGAATCATCATAAACCGACGTACTGCTCACTAAAACAATTTTTGAAACAGCAGACTCCTTTATGGCTTCCAGCAAATGAGCCATTTTCAGCACATAGTCCGCTCCTGTGTTTTTCCGAAGTCCGGGCGGAATCATAATCATTAAAACTTCAGAATTTTTTAATAAAGCATTTATTTCGCCATCAATCCCATTTTCTGAAATTTCCAGTGGGTAGGTTTCAAAACCATTTTTTTGAAGCAAAGTTGCTTTTTCAATACTTGTAACCGAACCTTTTACGGTATAGCCTAAAGTAGATAATCTGTAAGCCAACGGTTGCCCAAGCCAACCTAATCCTGCGATTGAAACTGTTTTATTCATTAATTATTTGATATTCATTTGTTAGCGTGTCGGCAACTTTTATTTTTAAGGAATCAATTGAAAATGTTCGTTTCGCAACAATGGCATCGGTAACAATAAAAGGTTTCGGCATTGTATATTCAGGACGTTTTGCAATTTCAAAGTTAGGATTTGTCATCAAATCAAACGAATATTCCATCACTTTAAAAGAAACCTTTGTATTTCTTTCTACGGAAAAATTTACTTTTAAGGAATCGCTATTGGAAACGTAATAATTTATAAGTGCAGAATTTTTTGTGCCTCGGTAATCTTTCGATTTTCTATTGTAAAGTGGAGCTTTTTGCCCATTAAATTCCAAAGAATTAAACGAAATAAATTGTTCGCTGTACACATCAATCTTATTCACTTTTCGGTTCGGAACAATTGTAAACTTAACATTTCGAAGGTTTTCAATTAAAGTATCTTCTTCCAGAATAATCTCATAATCTGGAATGTTTTTCTCGGGAGCATCGGCTGCATAACTAAAATTTATTCCATATTTGCTATAGGAAGCTTCGTCTAAAATTTGAGAAGCATCTTGGGGATTTTCGCCTAAATATTGCTGCGTCCATTCATCAATTTCTTTGTCGTAGGTAAGCCAATAGGTTTTGTTTGCGTCAGCATCTTTGTAATAAATAAGACTATTCGGTTTTTTTCTTTCTTCGGAAAAATCACTATTTGCGTGTGCTTTTATAAAAAAGAACACTGCAAAAAGCAAACACAAAATAGAAAGTACCCCTTTCATTTTATAATACCCAAAAACCGGCAATAGCATCGTAAAAAGCAAAACAGTAAAAACGCAGCTTATTACAAGCATTTTCAAACCCAATCCAACCGGGAAGAATTGAATTAGCGGTGCAAAAAAGAAGATTGCAGGAGCCGCCAAAAGTGCCATTAATAAAAGATTTGGCCGTTCTTGCCGAAGCATTACAAAAAAGGCTAGAAGTCCAAAAAATACTGGGATTATAAAATATGCAGCTCCTTTTAAAATAATAAAAACCGCTATATTGATCAATAACCAAAACAAGAGCGGAGCGACAAAAAATGAAGGTTCGCTGAATTTTTTACCTAATTTTTGATACATAGCAAACGTGATTGCCAGAGAAAGAAACACGAAAAACGCAATGTACCAATGTCCGTTATACGTAAACCCTTGTTGAATTTCTAAATACTGTGGGTACAGCATCAAAATTAATTTCCAACCAAAAAAGCCAATAATTACACAAATAATCAGTGAAAGCAAAAAAGGCACAAAGCCCAAAGCCATTGCTTTTCCGTTAAGTTTTCTTCTGTAAAGTCCGTAAAAAATTAGGAGCAAAAATAAGAGCGTTGCCAAAATGAGCATTGGCAAAATCCACGAAAATGGATAGCTTATCATTTTCAAAAGTGGAAAATTCACATACACATCATCCGTTTCCGCCTTTAATTTTGAAAGATTGGCATTTGCAAAATATTGGATTAGCGGAAGCAAATAACTTCCCTGATGGGCGAGGCTATTTCGACTTAAATTTTCAAAAGTGTCGTTGGCCGTATGAGTGTTGAAATGGCTATCAATAAAGGCAAAGAAAAAACTATCAATATCTCCGTCTTCCCTAAAAACGGTAGAATTGGTATCATTCGGCAACATTTTATAAACGCTGTACATTAGCGAAGAAGCAACGGGAAAATCTGGATTTGCGTTTATGAATTCCTTTACCAAATTTGCATTTCCGCCGTTGGTTTCCAAAATCATATTGCTTGGCCCGCTGCTGCCGCGCGCTTCAAAATTTAGAACCAAGCCCACATTTTTTGCCCACGGGTGTTCGTTTACGAAAAGCTTCGCCCCATCAAGCCCGATTTCTTCACTGTCGGAAAAAAGAATGATGATATCGTTTTTAGGTTTTTCTGCAGAAGCTAAATAAGCACGCACACTTTCCAAAATCGTAACCACGCCACTTCCCGCATCACTCGCCCCGTATGAAGGAACAAGCGCACTGTCGTAATGTGAAAGCAGCAACAACGCTTTCCCATTGCTCGAGCCTTTTATTCGACCCATAATGTTTTTGGGTTTGGTAAGCGTTTTTGATTCTGGGCTTAAAACAAAACCTTCCTGTGTCTGGGTTTCTAAACCTAGTTTCTCCAATTCTGAAAGCAAATAATTACGAACGTTTTCATGGCCTTCAGAGCCTAAATAATGGGGTGCTTTTGAGATTTCCTTCAGTGGAAGCAATGCTTTTTTTACAGAAAATTCGGTTTCGGCAACGGTTTCATTTTCATTGTAATGAGGCGTTAAACTATAAAAACTATAGAAAACCAATGCAACAATCAATAAAAGCGAAAGGACTGCGCCGAATTTTTTCATGGTCGGGAAATTTGGTGAGTTAAAAATACAATTTTAATCGCAAGGATTTTCTCTAATTTAAAGTCCCGTTTCGGCTATATGATAAAAATGAGTATCTTAGAAGTTCGCAAAAATTTGATATTATGGGAATTAAAAGTTTTATAGGCAGAAGGGCAAAGCCCCAAAAAGGTTCTTCGGAAAAAATAAAGGTATCCGACTATATGACGCGCAACCTTACCACGTTCAAGCCCGAACAGTCTGTGCTGGAAGTGATGGAAATTCTTTTGAAGAAAAGAATCTCCGGTGGTCCCGTCGTGAACGAAAAAAATGAATTGGTTGGAATTATTTCTGAAGGGGATTGCATGAAACAACTTAGCGATTGCCGTTACCACAACCACCCGATGGAAGATATGAAAGTGGAACAGCATATGATTAAAAACGTTGATACCATTGATGGCGAGATGAACGTACTCGACGCTGCCAACAAATTTTTGGAATCAAAACACCGAAGGTTTCCCATAATTGAAAATGGAAAACTTGCAGGACAGATAAGCCAAAGGGATGTTCTGCGCGCTGCGATGGAATTAAAAGGACAATCTTGGTAATTATCCTTTTTCCCTAAAAATGATTTCAATTCTTTTATCGGGAATCAACCAAATAAAAGCTACCAAAACGTAAAGCGCCCCAGCAATCCAAGGACTATAAAATGAAGAAATGATTGCTATTATATAAATTATTGGTGAAGCTTTGCCTTTTAAATCTTTGCCCAATGCTTTTGCCAAAAGGGATTCTTTTCCTTGTACGGCCAAAATTCTGTTTTGCAATATAAAATAAGCAATGGCTGCCATCAAAAGAACCCCTCCATAAAGTGCCATCGGCAATTCTGCAAAGTTATTTTCACCTATCCAACCTGTTGCAAATGGTATTAATGACAGCCAAAATAACAAGTGAAGGTTTGCCCATAAAATTCCGCCATTTACTTTAGTCACAACGTGCATCATATGGTGATGGTTGTTCCAATAAATTCCTATGTAAATAAAGCTTAAAATGTAGCTTAAAAATACTGGAAGTATTGGAATCAGCGCTTCAAAACTTGTCTCATGGGGCACCTTCAATTCAAGTACCATAATTGTAATAATAATGGCTAAAACGCCATCGCTGAAAGCTTCCAATCTGTTGCTATTCATAAGCCAAAATTTGTAGAGATCTAAAATAATCCATTCTTCAAAAATTGAAATTACAAAATATTTATCTAGAACTGAGAAATCATTTCATTTTATAATAATTTGATTTTTAATACTATAAAAGTTTTCAAACGGTTACAAACAACTATAAACGAAAGTAAATAAGTAACAACCAACTAAAATTTGGAAGCCAATGTAAGTTTGTCCTGTCGAATAAAAAGAAGTTCGATAGTATCAATTGTTTAACGATAAAATTTAGAAATCATGAGCACACTTAGAAACAAAGTACAGTTGATTGGAAACTTAGGAAAGGATCCTGAAATCACAAATCTTGACGGCGGAAAGAAACTTGCAAAGTTCACCATCGCAACAAATGAAACCTACAAAAACCAAAAAGGTGAAAAGGTTACCGACACCCAATGGCACAATGTTATAGCCTGGGGGAAAACTGCCGAAATTATTGAAAATTATGTAACTAAAGGAAAAGAAGTTGCAATAGAAGGAAAACTAACTTCAAGGTCATATGATGACAAAGAAGGGGTTAAGCGATATATAACCGAGGTAGTATGTAACGAGCTAGTCATGCTGGGGAGTAAATAAATGACTGGCCAATCAAGCCCCCCGATTTAAATCGGGGGGCTTTTTAAATTTGAAATCTTTATTTTTACGGAAATGGAAACAACTGCTCAGCACACTATTCTCGATTTACTCAAAACTCATTTCGGTTACGAAACATTTCTTCCAAATCAGGAAGAAATCATTAATACAATTCTAGCCAAAAAAGACACCATTTCCATTATGCCAACTGGCGGTGGAAAATCATTGTGTTTTCAACTTCCTGCCTTGGCATTAGAAGGCACAGCCATTGTAATTTCACCATTAATTGCTTTAATGAAAGACCAAGTGGATGCTTTAAAAGCGAATGGAATATCAGCATCATTCTATAACAGTTCGCAACCTTTTGAGGAACAGCAACTCGTTTTAAAAAATCTACAAAACGGCGATTTGAAATTACTTTATGTTGCTCCCGAAAGTCTCCCGCAATTGAGTTTTATTTTAGATTTAATTAAAATTAGCCTTTTCGCGATTGACGAAGCACATTGCATTTCAACTTGGGGCCACGATTTTCGCCCGGCATATACTCAATTGGGAAACTTAAAAAAGCAATTTCCAAATATCCCACTAATCGCGCTAACCGCAACGGCCGATCGAGCAACGCGCGTTGATATTGCCAACCAACTTTCAATCCCAAATGCTGAAATATTTATAGCTTCTTTTGATAGGCCAAATCTATATTTAGATGTGCGCCCTGGGCAAAACCGGAATAAGCAGATTTTAAATTTTCTTGCAAAACGCGGGCAACAATGCGGAATTATTTATTGTTTAAGTAGAAAAAGTACGGAGAAATTGGCTTCAACTTTAAAAGCGAAAGGATATAAAGCTGAAGCATACCACGCAGGACTTACTCCGGAAGAAAGAAATTCGGTTCAAGATAATTTTTTGAATGACATTACACCTATAATTGTAGCCACGATTGCCTTTGGAATGGGAATCGATAAAAGCAACGTTCGCTGGGTAATCCATTATAATATGCCCAAGAATATTGATGGTTATTATCAGGAAATTGGTAGAAGCGGTCGCGATGGTTTTGCCGCGCACACTATTTTATTTTACAGTTTTGCGGACGTAATTATGCTACGAAAGTTTACCGAAGGTGCTGACAATGAAGAGTATCAACTGGCAAAATTGGAAAGAATGCAACAATATGCAGAAGCGTTGAGTTGCAGAAGAAAAGCATTGCTCGGTTATTTTGGCGAACACATAACTGAAGATTGCGGCAATTGCGACATCTGCAAAACGCCACCAAAATATTTTGACGGAACGCTCATTGCCCAAAAAGTTTGTTCGGCTGTAGCGCGTTTAAACGAACAGGAAGCATTGGGGATGGTTTTAGATGTGCTTCGCGGTTCGCAAAATGCACAGGTTTTTGATAATGGCTATCAACATCTTAAAACTTTTGGCGCTGCAAAAGATATTTCTTGGCGCGATTTGCAACAATACGTTATTCAACTTTTAAACCAGGGAATACTTGAAATACATTTTCACGAAAATGGACGATTGTTGCTTTCTCCTTCAGCTAAAAAAGTTTTGTTTGAAGGCAAAAAAGTACGCTTGGCAAACATAATTCAGGAAAAGGAACAAATTGCTTTAGAAAAAACTCCACGAAAACGTGCCGAGCTTTTTGATAAACTTCGGGAGTTGCGCCTAAAACTGGCCCAGGAAATAAACAAACCGGCATTTGTGGTTTTCAGTGATGCTACTTTGGAAGATATGGAATTTAAAAAACCGAGAACTCGTGAAGAATTCGCTGAGGTTTCAGGAGTTGGGGAAGCAAAACTTGAAAAATATGCTGATGATTTTCTAAAAGTAATCAATCGGCATTTTGATACTTTGGAAAATAATCTGCCAACACACGAACGAAGCTATAAAATGTTTAAAGAAGAAAATTTTTCTCCTTCACAAATTGCTGAAAAACGTGGACTTTCTGAAGATTTTGTTTACGGCGATTTCATAAAAATGCACCAAATAGGAACTGATTTCGACTTTTTTCAATTCATTACTTCCGAAGAAATTCAGCAAATAAAAAACGCTGAAAAAACACTAGAAAACCCAGAAGCACTGAAGCCTTATTTCGAATATTTCGAGGAGAAAATTCCGTATTGGAAGATAAAACTCGGATTGTATTTGTAATTTTTTAATCTTCGGAATTGACTTCTATTTGCAAATTTTGAAGTCGTTGCAAACGTTGATTTTCTGAAAGATCAAAACACGGACAGCGTTTGCATCGTTTGTGCTCTCCCTTTTTGAGATACTTTTCGCAACATTCGGTTTTGAAAAACTTCTTTTTTTCAGAATTATCTTTCTTTTTCTTTCCCATAATTCAAAAGAATATTTCCTGCGCCAACCAAAAGGTATTTGCGTGCGCTTCAATAATCTTTTTTATATCTGGGGAATAACCGCCGCCCATACTTACTTGCACAGGAATTTGTAAATCTTTGCATATTTGTAAAACAAAACGATCGCGCTCTTTGCAACCTTCAACTGTGCAATTGAGTCTTCCCAATTTATCACTTTCCAGAATATCTACACCACTTAAATAAAAGATGAAATCTGGCTTTTGTTCTTCAATTAATTTTGGCAATGTTTCTTTTAATAGTTGAAGATAAACTACATCGTCACTACCATCGGGCACGGCGATATCCAAATCGCTTTTTTCTTTTTTAAAGGGATAATTTCCCGCGGCGTGCATCGAAAACGTAAAAACCTTTTCTTCATTTTCAAAAATTTTCGCGGTTCCGTTTCCTTGATGAACGTCTAAATCTACAATCAGAATTTTCTTGATAATTGCATTGCGAGCTTGCGAAGCAATCTGCCCACCTTTAATTCCATATTTATTCAAAAGATACCGCGCAGCAATAGCTTGGTCGTTCAGTAAACAAAATGCTTCCCCGCGGTCGGCATATGCATGGTGCGTGCCGCCTGCAATATTCATTGCAATTCCGTACTGTAAAGCGAATTCACAGCAATCAATTGTTCCTTGGGAAATGTGCCTGCCTCTTTTTACGAGCGTTTCAGAAAGCGGAAAACCAATTTTTCGTGCCGCACTTTTGTCCAAAGTAAGATTTCAGCAAACTTTCAAAATATTCCTTTGTATGAACGGCTAAAATATTTTTTTCAGACAGCATTTCTGGCTCAAAAAAGTTTTCGGCTTTGCAAGTTCCCTCGTGCAAAAGTTGCTGTGGCAACAATTCATATTTTTCCATTGGAAACCGATGCCCTGGCGGTAATTGGTATTTATAGATGGGGTGGTATGCTATTTTAAGCATTTAATGTATGAAGTTTTAATTGAATTCGCTTTCGAGAAACATCTACATCCAAAACCTTTACAACAATCTGTTGCTGTAAATGCACGTGTTCATTCACATCTTTTACAAAACTATCGGAAATATTTGAAACGTGAATCAAGCCACTTTCCTTAATTCCGATATCCACAAAACATCCGAAATTTGTGATGTTATTGACAATTCCGGGAAGCAATTGCCCTTCCTGCAAATCGTTTATAGTTTTAATATTTTGGTTGAAAGTGAACACTTTTGCTGCTTCGCGAATATCCAATCCGGGTTTTTCCAATTCCTTCAAAATATCCTGCAATGTTGGAAGTCCAATTTTTTCTGAAATGTATTTTTCTGGATTTATTTTCTGAAGAAGCACCTTGTTTCCAATCAATTCCGAAACTTTCACTTTTTCATCCTTCGCCATTTTTGAAACAACCGCATAACTTTCCGGATGCACCGAAGAATCGTCCAATGGATTTTCACCGTTTTTAATTCTGAGAAATCCAGCTGCTTGTTCAAAAGCTTTTCCGCCCAAACGCGGCACATTTTTTATTCCTTCTCTTGAAGAAAATGCACCATTTCCCTCGCGGTAATTCACAACATTTTCAGCCAATTTTAGGCCGATTCCCGAAACATAACTCAACAGCGGAACGCTTGCCGTATTTATATTTACGCCAACGGAATTCACGCACAATTCCACAGAAGTATCGAGTGAACGTTGCAGTTTAGATTGATCCACATCGTGTTGATATTGACCAACGCCGATGGATTTGGCGTCGATTTTTACCAATTCTGCCAACGGATCCTGCAAACGACGGCCGATGGAAACCGCTCCACGAACCGTAACATCGTAATTTGGAAATTCATTGCGTGCAATTTTTGAAGCAGAATAAATTGAGGCGCCAGCTTCGCTCACAACGAAAATCTGCATCGCATTTTTAAATTGAATTCGTTTTATAAACTGTTCCATTTCACGGGAAGCCGTTCCGTTTCCAATTGCGATTGCCTCAATTTTATGGGCATCGGCGAGTGAAATAATCTTTTTCATTGCGCCTTTTACATCGTTTTTTGGCGCGTGCGGAAATATCGTTTCATTGTGGTGCAAATTGCCTTGCGCATCGAGGCAAACTATTTTACAACCCGATCTAAAACCTGGATCGATTGCCAAAACTTTCTTTTCCCCCAACGGCGAACCCAGCAAAAGTTGTTTCAAATTTTTTGCAAAAACATTGATTGCTGTTTCATCTGCTTTCTCTTTTGCGGCACTTAAAATTTCATTGGAAAGTGCAGGAAACAAAAGGCGTTTGTAGCTATCCTCAATCGCCAGTTTTATTTGTTTTGAAGCGGAATCATTCGATTTTATAATTCTCTCTTCAATTTTAAACAACGCTTTTTCATCATCGATTTCAATCTTATTTCGAATAAATCCTTCCGAAGTTGCACGAAGTATTGCCAACAATCTGTGCGACGGAATTTTATTTAAAGCTTCATTCCAATCAAAATAATCACGGAATTTTTGTGCTTTTTCGTCTTCTTCAAATTTTTTCACAACTTTCGTTGAAATGATTGCAAAACGTTCCAATTGGTTTCGGATCATATTCCGAATATCGGTACGTTCGTTGATCCATTCAGCAATAATGTGGCGCGCGCCTTCCAAAGCTTCCTCTTCATTATTTACTTCGCCTTTCACATATTTAAAAGCTATCGAAGAAATATCCGAAGTCCCGAGACTTCGGGATTGCGCCATTATAATTTTCGCCAACGGCTCCAATCCATTTTCTCGTGCGGTATCGGCTTTGGTTTTTCGTTTCTTTTTGTACGGCAAATACAAATCTTCCAAAGCGATTAAATCTGTGGTATCGTCAATTTTCTTCCGAAGTTCGGCAGTCAAAACTTCCTGTTCTTCCAAAGATTTAAGAACAGCAACTTTACGTTTTTCCAACGCTTCAAACTGCTCTTTGAATTTTACGATATCGCCTATTTGAACCTCGTCCAAATTTCCTGTCAATTCCTTCCGATAGCGTGAAATGAATGGAATGGTGCAATCCTCGTTTAAAAGCTTTACAGTATTTTGAACGCTTTTTTGGGGAAGTTGGGTTTGGGTGGTTATGAATTGGAGGATTTTAAGCAAATCAATTTTATATTAAAAAAACTATGGCTCAGTGATTACTTGGATATTTTCTGTAGAATCAATATTTCCAGTCTTAATTATTGAAGAAAGTATTAAACGAATATCACTTCGTAAGTTTTTGAATTTTTTGCTTTTCTTATTGAAGTGATTTAAACTTTTTTTGAAAAAATAAATAGGGTTGTGGATATTTGTGTTGCGAAACATAAATAACTAAATCACAACCCCATATGTACTCGGTACTCGACAAAGATACAATAGAAATGGAAATTGTCCCATACCTGCCACTGCCAAAAAGAGGTTTTCCCCCAACTGTTCCGTTGGTCGAGATCGTCAACGCAATTCTCTACAAGCTGAAAACAGGCGTGCAGTGGCATCAATTGCCCACAGAGGTGTTCTTCAAGGAAAAGACATTAAGCTGGGAATCGGTCTATTACCATTATAGAAAATGGTGCGTTACCGGAGTTTGGAAGACTTGCTGGATAGGTATCCTCGATAGGCACAGATCAGAACTGGACCTTTCAAGTGTTGACCTGGACGGTAGCCACACACCTGCGATAAGGGGCGGTGAAGAAGTAGCATACCAAGGGCGGAAAAAGCGCAAGACCACAAACGCCCTATATTTGAGCGATAGGCAGGGACTGCCAATAGCCATGTCAGAACCGCTGGCAGGCAACCATAACGACCTGTACAACATAGAGGTACAGTTCGAGGTGGTCACGGCAACACTCGAACAGGCCAATATTACTGTGGAAGGCCTGTTCCTCAACGCAGATGCCGGGTTTGATTCAAAAGACTTTAGAAACTCTTGTGAGAAAAAAGAGATCAATGCCAATGTGTGTTTCAACAAGCGCAATGGGAATACCGATAGGGACGAATATTTTGACCAAGAACTATATGACAAAAGATATGTCATTGAGCGGACGAACGCCTGGATGGACAGTTACCGATCTCTACTGAACAGGTTTGATACGACCATTGCAAGTTGGTTGGGCTTAAACTATCTATCATTTATGGTAATATTACTAAAGAAAATGAAAAATAAAAAGTTTAAATGACCTCATTTAGCAAATCTCCATAATTCTCTTTATTCACAATTATTTTATTTACTGAAACTTCAAAAACTGAATGCGTATACATACACGGCAATGGGTCATGCTTGAGCCAAATTAAAGCTTTTAAATCAGTGTCATCTAAACTTATAACCTCTTTTTTAAAGGTTTGTTCATTTTCAATATTCTTAAGAGTCAAGATAGTAAATGACAGATTGGGATAAACTTGCTGAGGGTCGTCTTCTAAAATATTATAAAATACATCTTCTTTTGGATAGTCTTCGGGTGATCCAAAATTTCTATTATGTGATATGTCGTAAAGAGATATTTTATCGTAAGGTTTTAAACATTCGTTTTCCTTACATCTATAATATAAATTTTCACCTACTTCGAATATTGGATTAGTAGGTTTCTTATTTGTATGAAGTCTTTTGGGAATATAATCTAAATGACAAATCAAAAGAACTTTTAAAATTAAGATATGAAACGATAAAGGAGTTTTTCCATGTCCACTTTATTATCAAAAATTCCTTTAATTTTTTTACCATCATTACCGCTGAATATATAAACAATTTGACCAAATTCATCAAAAATCAATTTTGATATTCCTAAATTAGATTCTCTCCAAAGTACCAAATCAGTTCTTTCTATTAGTGAGTTTTCTATTCTTAATTTTTCAGGATCAATCGTGTTTAAAATTCGTTTTAAACATACAAAGAAAGATTGAAGATTTATAATCTGATTCACATTAAGAAAGTCATATTTTATCAATATACTATTAAACCAATCTTCAATATCATTTATACTAATATCATTAAATGTATGTATTTGCTCTTGACGATTTATATCATAAAGGTAGCCGTAAACCTTAGATTGTCTAAGGTGTAAATTGTTCTGAATTCTATTTAATGTAGTTTCCATGATTGTTTATTATTTCATGTATTTTAATAATGTTCTTGCAGAAATAGAGTCTATAAATGCTCTATTTTTTAAATCCCTTAAGGGCATAAAAAGAGATGAAAGATCATTCTGGTTTTTTAAGATATCTTCAATACTGCCTTTAGCAGTAATATCTAAAATTATTGATTTATTATTTAATTTTGTTGAGACTACATTCAACATATAATCAGGGGAGTCTTTATATGAGTATTGAACTGAGTTTTGAAAATTTTTAATTTCTCTATCACTAGAATATTTAGGATAAATCTGAATAATTCTAGATTGTTCATTCTCTTCATCAGCCTCTATCAAATTAACATAGCGCACAGAGTAATCCGTGATAGTTAAGTCATCTTTAGTTACTTTATCGAATTCATTCCAAAATTTTAAAAAAGATTCTAATAATTCTTTAAAATTTTTATAGCCATTAAGATGATGGAGTGAAAATGATCCAGTCCTAATTTGAATAATTTCATTCTCATTTTTTAAAGCAACCCCATTTGGACCAGGTGAGATTTCAATATTTCCACTATTATCAAACTTCAATTTTTGATCCACAGTTGGATTTATATCTTCAAATTTACTTTTGACATATTCTAATTTTATGAATTTCTCAAAACATTCTGAATTAACAATTTCATTATATGATAATGAAAAAATAGTTTCTTTAATAGGTGTACTTCCTAATTCAGGGTAATTCATTAAGATTTACAATTTATCAAATTTAGTTTTTTTGTCTGAATTCTCAAGTAATATAGGTATTATTTAACTAATCGTCGCCCCATTTTCAACCCCATCAGTATCCGGATTTACAAAAACAAGTTTGCCATCCGCATTTTCGGTCATTAAAATCATCCCTTGGCTTTCCACGCCACGAAGCGCTCGCGGAGCAAGATTTGCCAAAACGGTCACTTTTTTACCGATAATTTCTTCAGGTTTAAAACTTTCGGCGATGCCCGAAACTATGGTACGAACGTCAATTCCTGTATCAATTTTTAACACTAAAAGCTTATCTGCTTTTGGCATTTTTTCGGCTTCAAGTATAGTTCCCACACGCATATCGAGTTTTGCGAAATCGTCGTATTGAATTATTTCTTTCTGCGATGCTATTTCAGCCGAAGCCGTCTCTCTATTATTTTCCGTATTATCCATTTTAGTTTGTTTCAATTTATTCAATTGGTGTTCAATCTGTTCATCCTCAATTTTGCTGAAAAGCAATTCAGCGTTGTTTACTTTATGTCCATGTTTTAGTAATTCTGATTTTGAAGAAACGTCGTTCCAACTCAGCAAGGTCTCGACTGCGCTCGACCGGACATTGAGCATATTTTTTAATTTTTCAGAAGTAAATGGTAAGAACGGTTCACTTAAAATTGCCAAAGCTGATGCAATCTGCAACGCAACAAACATTACAGTTTTGGTTCTCTCTTCATCTGTTTTGATTGTTTTCCATGGCTCTTCGTCTGCCAAATATTTGTTTCCGAGTCTGGCAACGTTCATCAATTCTGCCTGCGCTTTGCGGAAACGGTAGCGCTCCAACGAACTTGCAATTACTGATGGATAAGCTTTCAATTCAGCCAACGTTTTTTCATCAATTTCATTAAAAGTAGATGGTTCGGGAACAATTCCTTCGTAATATTTATCCGTCAAAACCATCACTCGGTTTATGAAATTTCCGAAAATGGCAACCAATTCATTATTATTTCGGGCTTGAAAATCGGCCCAAGTAAAATCGTTATCTTTCGTTTCCGGGGCATTTGCAGTCAATGCATACCGCAAAACATCCTGCTGATTTGGAAAATCCTCCAAATATTCGTGCAACCAAACCGCCCAATTTTTACTGGTCGAAATTTTATTTCCTTCGAGATTTAAAAATTCATTTGCGGGAACGTTGTTTGGAAGAATGTAACTTCCTTCTGCTTTCAGCATAGCCGGAAAAATGATGCAGTGGAAAACAATGTTGTCTTTCCCAATAAAATGAAGGAGTTTAGTGTTTTCGTCTTTCCAATAATCTTCCCAATTTTTGCCTTCCTTTTCCGCCCATTCCTTCGTTGAGGAAATATAACCGATGGGCGCATCAAACCAAACGTACAGCACTTTTCCGTCCGCACCTTTTACGGGTACGGGAATTCCCCAATCCAAATCGCGGGTCACTGCACGCGGACGCAAGCCATCGTCAATCCAGCTTTTACATTGGCCAAGAACATTGGTTTTCCAATCTTTTTTGTGGTCAACGAGAATCCATTCCCTTAAAAAATCTTCGTAGCGATCCAAAGGCAAAAACCAATGTTTTGTTTCTTTTAAAACTGGTTTATTTCCAGAAATTACGCTTCGCGGATTAATCAAATCGGTAGCATTGTGACTGGTTCCGCAGTTTTCGCATTGATCGCCGTAGCTTTCCTCAAAACCACATTTTGGGCAAGTTCCAACTACAAAACGATCTGCTAAAAATTGATTGGCTTCCTCGTCAAACAATTGCTCGGTAATTTCTTCAATAAATTGACCGGCATCGTACATTTTTTTGAAAAATTCTGATGCGGTTTTATGATGGATTTCAGCCGAAGTGCGCGAATAATTATTAAAAGAAATCCCGAAATCAGCAAAACTTTTTTTGATGATTGTGTGATATTTATCGACTACTTCCTGAGGCGTAATTCCTTCCTTTTTCGCCTTCAACGTAATGGCTACACCGTGTTCATCGCTTCCGCAGATGAAAGCTACATCTTTATTTTGAAGCCGTTGGAAACGCGCATAAATATCAGCCGGCACATAAACACCCGCCAAATGGCCAATGTGAACGGGGCCGTTTGTATAAGGTAAAGCAGCAGTAATTGTATATTTTTTGGGTGAATTCATATTCAAATTTTAAAGCGCAAAGGTACTGTTTTCAGAAAGAAATTGATAAAACGTATTCCGGTAAACGGTGAAGATTTATATCTTTAAATAAAATTAATTTTATGAAGGGTATTTCGATTCTATTTTTCTCCGCAGTTTTACTTTTTTTAGGTTGCAATGAAGGAATGAAAAAGACAACTGAGCCAGCGTCAGTAAACGAAAACGTTGAGAATACTACTTCTGAAAAACCATTAAAAGAAGAAATTTTAACGATTGAAAAAATTGCCGAAATCGCAAATAATGGAACGCTATCCTCAGAATTTCCCGATTCGGAAATTAAAACAGAAGTCGCATCAATTAATGAAGGAATGGATAATGTGAAAGTTGTTTGGTTGAATGCAAATAGCAAAAATGAAGTGAGAATAGATTTTCAACCAAAGGATTCCACAAAAGTTTTTCGTGTTACGGTTGAGGGAAAGGTAAATAAATTTTATTCTGAAACTGGGGTGAAACTCGGAATGACAATAGATGAACTGAATTCAGCAAATAGAAAACCTGTAGATTTTTATGGATTTGGTTGGGATTTTGGCGGTTCGGTGAAATTCAATAATGGCCAATTACACGGGAAAAAAATCAGGGTTTATTTAAAAACAGACAAAGATATAGGCAATCAATTTATGGGCGACACGCCCCATACTTTTGAGGAAGCGAAAGCGGCAAAATTGGAGCTTTATGTAGAAAAAATAATTTTTGAACCTTCAAAATCAACCCAACTTTGATCACTCCGGAATATTTGAAAAAAGGTGACACAGTCGCCATCGTTTCCACAGCGCGGAAAATTTCCGAAGAAGAATTGCAACCCGCGCTACAATTTTTGGAAAAATGGGGGCTGAAATATGTATTAGGTAAGACCATCGGCGCTGAAGAAAACCAATTTGCCGGAAGCGATGATTTACGTGCTGCAGATTTCCAAACAATGCTGGACGACCCAAATATAAAAGCAATTTGGTGTGCTCGCGGCGGTTACGGAACTGTTCGGATAATTGATAAATTGGACTTTTCGGCATTCAAAAAAAATCCGAAATGGATTGTTGGTTACAGCGATGTTACGGTTTTGCATTCGCACATCCACAATTTTG
This sequence comes from uncultured Flavobacteriaceae bacterium, assembly GCA_963716065.1. Classification (GTDB taxonomy): domain Bacteria; phylum Bacteroidota; class Bacteroidia; order Flavobacteriales; family Flavobacteriaceae; genus Aequorivita. The sequence continues at coordinate 1,909,434 of OY970287.1, read as the reverse complement.
GAGTTGAAACTTTGCATGCGCAAATGTGTTTGGAAATTCAAAATAAAACTCTGGAAACGGCAGAATCCATTCGGAAGGTGTTGCTTGGAGAAGATTATAATATTGAATTTGATCGGTCAGATCCCTTCACTCCGACCGGAATATTGAAGGGAGAATTGATTGGCGGAAATCTTTCGGTGCTCTATTCGCTTTGCGGAAGTAGTTCGGAAATGAACACCGACGGGAAAATTCTTTTCATTGAAGATCTTGACGAAATGCTGTATCACGTTGACCGAGTGATGATGAATTTAAAGCGAAGTGGTTATCTAAAAAACTTGAAAGCATTGGTAATTGGTGGAATGACAGAGATGAAAGACAACAAAGTGTACTTCGGAAAAACCGCTGAGGAAACTATTATTGATTTGGTGAAAGAATACAATTATCCCGTAATTACAAATTTCCCCGCTGGACATATTAAAGATAATCGAGCGTGGATTATGGGAAGGGAAGTTGAATTGAAAATAACGGAAAACAAAATTGCTTTAAGCTTTAAGCCGTAAGCTTTTCCACTTTTAAAAATGGCGTCACACAACGAACTCGGAAAAATTGGTGAAGAAATAGCAGCGCAATATTTGCTTCGCAGTGGCTATAAAATCCTGCGCCGTAATTTTTATTTCGACAAAGCCGAGATTGACATTATTGCCCAAAAAGAGGAAAGTACAATTGTGATGGTCGAGGTAAAAACCCGCAACAGTTCCTTTTTTGGTGATCCACAGGATTTTGTTACTAAAAACAAAATCAAACTTTTGGTGAAAGCTGCCAATGAATATATTGTATCAAATGAACTAAATGCGGAAGTTCGCTTTGATATTATTGCAGTATTAAAAAATGAAAAGATGGAAAAATTAGAGCATTTTGAAAATGCGTTTTATCATTTTTAAACAGTTTCTTTTTTTATAAATTCTTCAATTTTGAAAAGCAATATTATCTGTAAAAACACAGTAGGAATTAAGAATATAAGTCCTAACCAAGCCATAAATACTAAGATAAAAAATACGCCACAAGCAATTTCCAATCCACCCGCAATCTTCGCGACTATGCCCATTGGATTTGCCAATCTTAACATCGCAAAACCGAAAATAAAGCTTCCTATTCCACAAAAAATAGATTGCGTTATTAAGACGTATTCTGTGTAAAATGGCTCAAAATATAACGAAGCCATATCATATCCATAAAATAAAATGGTTGTTCCAATCAAAAAAAATGCGCCAATTTTAAGCAAATAATTATTGAAAATTTTTCCGCTCAAAACAAAGCCCCACAAAAAATAGATGTACGCTAGCATCACGATAAATTTCATACTGATGTATGCAGCTTTGGGGATTATCAATTCATCTTCGTAAAATCGGGCATAGTCAACAGCAAATTCAACAAAACCTGACAGAAAATAAATTATACCGCAAATCCAGGCAAGTTTTATATAGAAAATAGAAAAGCCTACATCTTTTAAATTGAAATTTTCAAAATCTAATTTTTCGGAATCCTGGAGGTTTTCCAAATCTTCACCCAGGACGTTCAAAATGGTTTTCAATGTAAAGCTGCGCGGGGTAACTTCGCCCGCTTCTATACGTTGAATAGTTCGAACATTTATATTGCACTGGTCCACAAGTTCCTCTTGTGTAAAGCCTTTTTGCTTTCGAAGTTCTAAAATTTTTCGGCCAAGTTCTGGTTGTTTCATTGTTTAAGATTTTATGAAGCAATAGTACGATTGCAGTAAATATAGTGCACTATTATTCAAATGAATTTAACCCGACATTTGCCCGACATTCGTTGATTTTAAAGGAATTTATTTATTTTCGAAGAATTGTAAATTTACTTTGAGGATTCATATTTGTTGGAAATATTCGATATATTTTTACGTGGTCCACATCAATTTTATATAGAATAACGAAGGGGAAAATTTTGACAGGAACTTGCCTGAAATCATTATAAACCAATTGGAAAAGAAAAGGATTTTCCACCAAATAATCCAATGTTTTCTTTATTTCAGAAAGAAATGAAGCACTGATTTTTTCTGAAATTTTTGAATACCAATCGTATCCTTCGGCGATGTCGAACTTAGCATCTTCTTCTATCGAAATACGATAGATACCCATTAAGATCGATGTTTCACATAATTTTCAACTTCTTCCCAAGTGTGAAAAACCGCTCTTCCATCATTTTCTTTTTTTGAAGCAAAATCCAATGCTTGTTTCTGAATTTCAGTCAAATCATTTGAATTTTTAAACCAATTTTCTGGAAGAAGTGAAGCAAGTTTTGCTCTTTCAGAAATACTCAATTCCTGAAAAGCCTCTGCAAGTTGTTCAACAGTAAAATTATTTGTTGTGGACATAAACCAAATATACGAAATGAAATGATTCGTTATTCCGAAAAAGGCTCCAAAGCCCGAAGTGCTTTTTCAACGGAAGAAATCCCTTCAAAAGTTAACAACAATCGCAAGCCGTTGCGGGTTTGTTTTTCTTTCATTGTCACTTTTTGTGGATGGCTTTGTAATTATAACTGCTCTTTACTTAAAACTTGCGTGAAAGCATTCGCATTTAAAACGAATAATGGACACATTAAAATCTATACATACATTTCAACATGAAATACCTTGGGAGTATTTCATAGTTATTTATCACTTCACTTTGATTATTAATTAGGGTATTCGAAAATGTTTTGCTATTAAATAAATTTCTCGCTTCAAATTTAAAAGTAATCTTGTTTTTTTTTAAAGTGTACCGTGTTTCTAAATTTGAGTAGATCAGTGAGCCTCCCGTTGTTTCCTGATTCTTAAAAAAATAGACATCGTTAGATAATGAAAGATTTATTTTTTCGGAAAAATTATAATTTATATCTATAAAACTTGTATTAAACCTATTTTTTCTACTTTCAGTAGCTTTCACGTTATTGATGTACCATTGGGTTCCAATATGATAACCGAAATCACCTTTAAATGCACTTCTCATTTGAGCTCCAAAACCAATTGATGAGTATTCTATGTTTTGTGGTATACCATTTAAAATATTTTTTGTATTCTCATTTAAAATGGAGCCTTTTAGTTTTACGTTTGTTTTTATGATATCAAAAAAGATGTCTGTTGAAAGAAAACCAGCCAAAATGCTGGCATTATTTAATATAATATTTTTAGTTTGGGAAAAATTGGGTTCTATTTTAGAATCATTGGCAATAAAATTATTTTTGTAGTCATAGATAATATTCGCGTTTGCTAAAAATGAATTGGTCCAGTTTCCATGTGTGTAGTTTAATAAGACCCGATTGGTTTTAAAAAGTGAAAAGCTGTTTGTTCCACGAGAAGAAGTTTTGTAGCTATCTATTATAAAACCATCATAAAGGTCATCCAATTTTTTGCTGTCGATATTATATTCATATAACAAGACGAGTTTGTTCTTTGCGTCGAACTGATTTTCCAATGCAAATCTTGGAACTAAATACACAGGTATTCCCTCTCCTGATAAATTCGGATTATTGCTTTTGGAATACATTTTGTGGGCCTCTAAAAAAAATTTTAATTTAAAACTTCCCAATTTATGGCTGTATTTTATTTTTGAAGTGATTTAAACTTTTTTTGAAAAAATAAAAATGGTTGTGGATATTTGTGTTGCGAAACATAAATAACTAAATCACAACCCCATATGTACTCGGTACTCGACAAAGATACAATAGAAATGGAAATTGTCCCATACCTGCCACTGCCAAAAAGAGGTTTTCCCCCAACTGTTCCGTTGGTCGAGATCGTCAACGCAATTCTCTACAAGCTGAAAACAGGCGTGCAGTGGCATCAATTGCCCACAGAGGTGTTCTTCAAGGAAAAGACATTAAGCTGGGAATTGGTCTATTACCATTATAGAAAATGGTGCGTTACCGGAGTTTGGAAGACTTGCTGGATAGGTATCCTCGATAGGCACAGATCAGAACTGGACCTTTCAAGTGTTGACCTGGACGGTAGCCACACACCTGCGATAAGGGGCGGTGAAGAAGTAGCATACCAAGGGCGGAAAAAGCGCAAGACCACAAACGCCCTATATTTGAGCGATAGGCAGGGACTGCCAATAGCCATGTCAGAACCGCTGGCAGGCAACCATAACGACCTGTACAACATAGAGGTACAGTTCGAGGTGGTCACGGCAACACTCGAACAGGCCAATATTACTGTGGAAGGCCTGTTCCTCAACGCAGATGCCGGGTTTGATTCAAAAGACTTTAGAAACTCTTGTGAGAAAAAAGAGATCAATGCCAATGTGTGTTTCAACAAGCGCAATGGGAATACCGATAGGGACGAATATTTTGACCAAGAACTATATGACAAAAGATATGTCATTGAGCGGACGAACGCCTGGATGGACAGTTACCGATCTCTACTGAACAGGTTTGATACGACCATTGCAAGTTGGTTGGGCTTAAACTATCTATCATTTATGGTAATATTACTAAAGAAAATGAAAAATAAAAAGTTTAAATGACCTCTTTGAAAATAAATCTTGATAACGTAATGTTAGGTTATTTTGGTAATCACTTGGCCCTTCAACTATAGAGTCTCCCGATAATGTATAAAAAGCATTTGTGCGCAATAACTCTTCCTGATAGGAATATCCTGATTTAATCTCAATATTATTGTTCAAGTTGTTTTTTATGTATCTGATTTCTGCTCCAAAAAAATTATATTCATTTTTTATATTTTGATTTAATCTTTGAATTTTAGATGGCTCAATTTCATTCAAAAGTTCGTTTAATAAAACTGAGTCGGTCGTATAATTCTGCGGTATTTTTTCTTGGGTAGATATTGCATTTAGCATAAATACCTCGTTCTCATCAATTTTATTGGTATATGTTAATTTGTGATTATAATTAAAGACACTATTAGATAAAGATTGATTAAGTTTCATATTATTAAAAGCAATTTTATTATTTATACTTTCATCAATTGTGTTAAGTTTATTTATATAATGAAGCGAAGAGATATTGCTAATAGTGTAGTTAACTTCCCATCTCATTAAATAGTTCAATTCATTTTTTCTTAGCTGATCGTTTTCAAAATTGGTAAAACTAACTTCATTGAATTCGTAATTTTGAATGGAATTTCTAAAGAAATCACTTTCATTTCCCAAAATAGTTGCCAACCCTTTAATCTTCAATTTCTTGTTTGGATTTGTTATCATATTTAATGACGCAAATTTTGAATTGTTAAAATCATAGAGGTTTCTTTCAATTAATGGCGCTGTATAATCAAGATTTATCAACTTTGATGTGTGTTTTGATTCTCCAAAATTATTTACAATGTCTGTTTCGCTAAATCGTTCTGGCTCTAGTAATTCGATAATATCTCTAGTGGGGTTTTCTCCGGTATTATTTATGTTTCCAAAAAAATAAAATTTAGTTTTGTTTTTGAATGAAATAAGATTGAGTTTATTTTCTGTAAACTTTTTGTTTCCAAGTCCAATATCAACTTTTCCAAAAAGTGTTGATTTTCTGTTTTCTTTTAAAACAATATTTAGTGCAACAAGATCTGTTTCTTCCACGCCCTTGAGTAAAGGGTTGTTTGAAAAATTTTGGAGAATTTCAATACTGTAGATTAGGTCCGAGTCCAAGTTTTTGGTCAAAATTTTATACCCTTTTTCAAAAAGGTCATCACCATCGACTAAAACCTTCACTATGTTTTTACCTTGTGCTCTTATGGAACCGTTTTCAGAAACATCTATGCCAGGCAAATTTTTGAGAATATCTTCAGCTACCTCTTCATTTCCTCTCAAATAATCTTTCACCCTTATCGAGATTGTATCATTTTTTATAGTAATCGGACCTTTTTCGTTTCGAATTATAACTTCTTCAATTTGATTTTTTGCCCAATTGAGAGAAAAATTTTTTTGATATAACTTTTTTGTTTCTACAATGGTTATTTCTGAATCTGAATCAACATAACTCAATGAACGAGAAGACAATATGTATTTGCCTTTATTATCGGAATATGTGATTTGATAAAAGCCTTTGTGGTTAGTATAGGTATATTTTAAAATAACGCTATCCTTTGTTTGAAGAATTATGCTTATCCCCTCAATACCGTTATTTAAGGAATCAGTTACATAACCTTTAATAGTAACTTGAGCGGCTAATAGCGTTGTAAAGAGAAAGAAAAATGGGAATAGTCTATAGTGTAGTTCTATTTTCTTATTCTTCCCATTCGTATGTTTTCTCCATACTATATTTTTTGTCGGCTTTTTGAATATTAGAATCTTTAAAATTTCTATCAAGTTTTGAATTGATGTACGCATCTATTTTTTGTAGCTCGTTTTCCTTTTCTTTCACGTAAATCCTTAGTGGTGTTTCTATCCCTTTTTTCTTTATATTTTTCAATATTAGGTCAATATCATGATTGTTGTTACTATTAATCTTTATTGAAGTAGCCTTAAAAGACAATTGTTTTTCTTGATCCTCAGCTTCAATAATAAGCCCTGGCAAACCATTAAGTTTCCAAGGTCCATAAGGTAAAGGTATCTCATTTGTAAACCAAACTATATAAGTTCTACCCCTAAACTCCCCAATCGCTTTTTGGCATTTAAAATTTCCAATCATTTTTTTTTCATCGCTCAATTCCCAATCAATATTAACTTTTTTTTTTACATAATAAGGGGTTTTAAATACTACTTGTTGGGAAAAAATAGAATCCTTTTTTTTATCAAATAAATAATGAAAATTAATATCCAAATCTAGATTTATAGTAGTTATATTACTTTGGTTCACAGAACCCTCTTGGCTCATTCCAGAAAAACTTTGATCGTCAAATTTTGTTTTGCCGTTCTTTAGATAAAGACTTTTATCATTATCAAAATATAATTCCCATTCTTCGTATGCAAGTTTCCCAAGGTTTTTTTCAAAAGTGTAAATAATAGAACCAGAAAGACCACTGTTTTTTTTATTTTGACTTATTGCAGAAAACCCAAAAATCAGCGTAAAAAAAACAGTGGTTTTTAATATTAGACACGCAATATTAAACTTAACCATTAATAATAAATTGAAATTACATTAATTACAGTTCCAGAGCAATTGAAAAGATCACTGCTGTGATTCCAATTTGACCCTTGATATTCTCCATTGACCCAATATTCGGTAATTATTAAACAAGGGCCAAGAATCATGATCGTGCTATACATCGAAAGTACTGCTGAACATGGCAAATGTTGACAGCATGAAGATTAAAGATAGAATAAAAGTTTTATAATAAAATGATTTTTGAGTTATATCCAAATAAAGATAATATTTTTTTTGTTTAGAAAAAATATTACAGCGCTAAATAATTGATTATAAACTAGCTATTAGAGGCTCAATGAATTTTATTTAAGGTAGCCTGCGGCAATACCTTACAGGAAATAGACTTATTCAGAAAACGGCTCCAAAGCCCGAAGCGCTTTTTCAACGGAAGAAATTCCTTCAAACGTCAACAACAATCGCAATCCGTTACGGGTTTGTTTTTCCTTCATCGTCACTTTTTGTGGATGGCTTTGCACGTATTGAAGCACTTTTGTGAAGGCTGTACTTTGATAAAACGAACTCTGTTGATCTGAAACAAAATAGCCAACCAGCTTTTTCTGTTTCATAATCACACGTTCCAAGCCCATTGAAATTGCAATCCATTTTATGCGAACGCTATTCAATAAATCTTCAGCTTGTTTTGGCATTTCCCCGAAACGATCCAGCAATTCTTTTTCAAACTTTTGAAGCTCGGCTTCGTTTTTCAGCTCGTTCAATTTTGTGTATAGATTGAGTCTTTCGGTAATGTTGTTAACGTAATCGTCCGGAAAAAGCAATTCAAAATCAGTGTCAAGAGTTAAATCCTTTACAAATTTACGGTCACTGAGCGGAGCCGAAGTGTCTTCATAGAGATTTTTAAACTCTTTATCTTTCAATTCTTCAATGGCTTCAGCAAGAATTTTCTGATAGGTCTCAAACCCAATTTCATTTATAAATCCGCTTTGTTCGCCACCCAATAAGTCGCCGGCACCACGGATTTCCAAATCCTTCATCGCGATGTTTATCCCGCTTCCCAATTCACTAAATTGTTCCAAAGCGGTAATTCGTTTTCGGGCTTCATCCGTCATTGCAGAATATTCCGGAGTGATAAAATAACAGAACGCTTTTTTATTGCTTCGGCCACGCGACCGCGCATTTGGTGTAAATCTGAAAGGCCAAAATTATTGGCATTATTAATAAAAATTGTATTCGCATTCGGCACATCCAATCCGCTTTCAATGATGGTAGTTGAAACCAAAACATCAAATTCGTTGTTCATAAACCGAAGCATCAAATCTTCCAGTTTTTTCCCGTCCATTTGGCCGTGACCAATTCCAATTTTTGCATCCGGCAACAAACGCTGAATCATTCCGGCGACTTCTTTTATATTTTCAATTCGGTTGTGAACGAAGAAAACCTGACCGCCGCGCGAAATTTCATAGCGAACAGCATCGCGAATACTTTCTTCCCCAAAACGGATAACGTGCGTTTCCACAGGATAACGGTTTGGTGGCGGCGTAGTAATTACCGACAGATCGCGCGCAGCCATTAAACTAAACTGCAACGTACGCGGAATGGGCGTTGCCGTTAGCGTTAGCGTATCCACATTTTCTTTTATGGTTTTCAACTTATCTTTTACGGCAACACCAAATTTTTGTTCTTCATCAATTATCAAAAGACCCAAATCTTTAAATTCAACCGTTTTGTTCACCAATTGATGCGTCCCAATAACAATATCCAATCTTCCATCCTTCAAGCCTTCAAGAACAATCTTACGTTCTTTCGCAGTTCTAAAACGATTCAAATAATCAACTTTTACAGGCATTTCTGAAAGTCGTTCCGAAAATGTTTTAAAATGCTGAAAAGCCAAAATAGTTGTCGGCACCAAAACCGCAACTTGCTTGCCATTGTCCACAGCTTTAAAAGCCGCACGAATGGCGACTTCCGTTTTTCCGAAACCTACGTCGCCACAAACCAAACGGTCCATTGGGCGTTCGTTTTCCATATCTTTTTTTACGTCTTCGGTCGCCGTGCTTTGGTCCGGCGTGTCTTCGTAAATAAAGGAAGATTCCAATTCGGCCTGCAAATAACTGTCCGGATCGAAGGCGAAACCTTTTAACGTTCGGCGTTTGGCGTACAGTTCAATTAAATTGAAAGCAATTTCCTTTACGCGAGTCTTGGTCTTTTGCTTCAGTTTTTTCCAAGCATCGCTGCCCAATTTGTAGATTTTGGGTTCCTTTCCGTCTTTACCGTTGAATTTTGAAATTTTATGAAGCGAATGAATACTGAGGTATAAAATATCGCGGTCGCCATAAAAAAGTTTGATAGCTTCCTGCATTTTTCCTTCTACATCAATTTTCTGTAAACCGCCAAATTTCCCAATTCCGTGGTCAATATGCGTTACATAATCGCCTACTTCTAAGTTTGTTATTTCCTTTAAAGTAATCGCTTGCTTTTTGGCGTAACCGTTTTTAAGTTGAAATTTATGGTACCGCTCAAAAATTTGATGATCTGTGTAACAAACAAGTTTTAAATCGTCGTCAATAAAACCTTGAAACAACGGAAACACAACAGTTTCAAACTGTTCTACGTGTTGCTCGGCATCCTCAAAAATATCGTGGAAACGTTTAGCCTGCTGTTCACTACTGCAGAAAATGTAGTTTTTGTAACCCTTCTTTGTATTTTCATTCAAATTTTCAATCAGTAAATTGAATTGTTTGTTGAACGAAGGTTGCGGTCTGGTGGAAAACGAAATCGAATCCAATCCCGAAGCCTCGGAAGAAATCGAACTGTTTTTTAATTGAACTTTGGTAAAATCATTCAATTGCCCTTTCAGTAACTCCGAAGTACAGAACAATTCCGAAGGTTTTGCGCGTTTTATTTCTGAATTGATTGCGTCAAAAGCTTGAGTTGCTTTTTTGAAAAGCGTATCGATTGCACTGCTAAAAAGTTCTTCATTTTTCAGAAAAACCACCGTTTTGGAATTTATGTATTCCAAGAAACTCATTTTCATGCTGAGCGCAGCCGAAGCATCAACATTCGGAATAATGGAGACTTTTTTTACCTGTTCCAAAGAAAGCTGGGTTTCCACATCAAAGGTTCGGATGCTGTCAACATCATCGCAAAAAAATTCAATTCTGTACGGTTTGTCATTGCTGAAACTGAACACATCCAAAATTCCACCGCGAACAGAAAACTCACCCGGTTCAGTAACAAAATCAGTTCTTTTAAAATTATATTCAAACAAAACCTCATTTACAAAATCTATTGAAAGTTGGTCGTTAACGCCAATTTTCAATGTATTTCTTTCCAACTCTTTTCGCGTCACCACTTTTTCAAAAAGCGCTTCGGGATAGGTAACAATAAAAGCTGGTTTTTTTCGGGAATTTATTCGGTTTAAAACTTCACTTCGCAACAAAACGTTCGCATTGTCGGTTTCCTCAATTTGGTACGGACGACGATAACTTCCAGGATAGAAAAGCACATTTTGGTCGCCCAACAGATTTTCCAAATCGTTTAAATGATAGGCAGCTTCTTCTTTGTCATTCAAAATTAAAAGAAAAGGTAATTCCGCCCCGAGTGATTTGGGGGTAAAAACCTCAGCCAAAACCAGTGAAACCGAAGACCCAATAAGACCTGAAACTGCTATATTTGGTTGGGATTGGGAAATAGTTTCCCCCAGTTTTCGTGTTTGCGAAGACTGTGAATAAAGTGAAGTAACGAGTTTTTTGCTCATTGAGCGGCAAAGATAAATCAAAATCTCTATCCTGCAAGGTCTCCAAGATCTTGTAGGTATACGGAAAAACCTACAAGGAAGCCTACGGCAATACCTTGCAGGAAAGAAACCCCCAACTTTATCATTTCGATAACACAAATCCGGTGGGCATTTCTCTACTTTCGGTTTATGGCAATAAAAGAGTACGATGTTTTTGTAATAGGAAACGGTACAGCCGGAAAAACCGTGGCATATGACTGCGCTGCGGAAGGAATGAAAGTGGCAATTGCAGACAACCGTGAATTTGGAGGAACCTGCCCAAATAGAGGATGTGATCCTAAAAAAGTTTTGGTGGGAATCACTGAAGCGATGCAGCTTTCAGAGAATTTGAAAGGAAAAGGAATTGTTTCAGTTCCAAAAATAAGCTGGAAAGATTTGCAAAAATTTAAATCGACTTTTACCGATACCGTGCCCGCCGCAACTGAAAGGAATTTGAAAGAAGCTGGAATTGAAATGTATCACCAATCCTCAAAATTTTTGGATGAAAATACACTTTCCGTAGAAGGAAAAACCGTAAAAGCCAAAAAAATAGTAATTGCAACCGGACAAAAACCAATGGAATTAAAAATTCCGGGAAGGGAACATTTAAAGATAAGTGACGACTTTTTGGAATTGGATGAATTGCCCGAAAGTATTGTTTTTGTTGGTGCCGGATACATTGGGATGGAATGTGCGCACATTGCTGCTCGTTGCGGTGCAAAAGTAACGGTCATTGAATTTGGAGACAGACCACTCGCCCCATTTGAAGCGGATATTGTAAATCACCTAACTGAAGCTTCGGAAAAAATTGGAATTGAATTTATCTTCAACGCAAAAGTTTCCGAAGTGGAAAAACTTCAGAAAAATTATCGCGTTTCATTCCAGAAAAACAATAAAACTGAAACTGTTGATGCGCGAATGATTTTTAATACTGCCGGCCGCGTTCCTTCAATCGATGAATTGGATTTGGAAAAAGGAAATGTTGCATTTGAAAAAGGCGGAATTTCCGTGAATGAATTTTTGCAGAATACAACTAATAAAAATGTGTATGCCTGCGGCGATGTTTCAGCGAGCGGGTCGTTGCCGCTGACCCCCGTTTCATCACAGGAAGCGCGAATTGTTTCGCTAAATATTAGAAAAGGACATAATATAAAAATGGATTTTCCACCCGTGCCTTCGGTAGTTTTTTCAATTCCACAAATTGCTACCATTGGTTTGACCGAAGAAGATGCCAAGAAAAAAGGCTATGATTTTGTGGTGGAATATAAAAGTGTGCCCAAATGGTTTAATGCGAAACGCACTAACGAAGAGGTTTATGCCTATAAAACTATTGTAGAGAAAGAGCGGAATCTTATTTTAGGAGCGCATATAATTGCAAGTGAAGCTGGCGAAATGATCAATTTATTTGTGCTCGCTATGTGCGGAAAACTCACCACAGAAAATTTAAAAGCAATGATTTTTGCATACCCAACTTGGGGGAATGATATTAAAGGGATGGTTTAATTAAAACAAGCAATCAGTTTTTCAAGTTCTGCCTTTGTGTTATAAACATTTGGGGAAACCCTAATTGCTTCACCTCTATATCCAATATAAATGTTTTTTTCAGAAATAATTTTTTTTAATTCCTGAATGTTTTTCTCCATTGGAAGATAAATTCCAAATAAATGTGCTGCTCTATATTCTATATCTTCAATGTAAAACCCCTTATTTTGTAAAACATTTACGGCATTTTCAGTAATACTTCTACAATATTCCTGAATTGCCTGCGGTGTCCAAATTAATAGTTGCCGTATAGCTTCAGAAAGCATTGGCGTTAATATAAAATTACTGGATTCGCCAACATCAAACCTATTGGCTTTGGGCTTAAAATTTTCATTGTAGGTTACAAGATTTGAAAAATTCTCACTTCCTATATGGTTTATCCAATTGTTTTCTAAGGGTTTCCCGTTATGAAAACGTTCGCCAAAATATGCAACACCCAATCCATAGCCACCATAAGCCATTTATAGCCTCCACAAATTAATGCATCTGGCATAATTTCAGATATTGAAAAGGGCAAAGCACCGACGCTTTGAGTGCCGTCAATTATTAAATATGCATTTACAGAATTCGTTCGTTTCCTAATTTCCTGAAGATTGAATTTTGTACCATCTGCCCAATGAATGTGTGGTATTGCGACACATTTTGTCTTTGAAGAAATTGCTTCTAAAATTTTTTCATTCCATTTCTTTCCTCTGTTCTTTCCAATTTCCGGGGCATTAATAATTCTTAGCACGGCACCTTTCTCCTTCTCCAATTGTTTCCAAGCATAATAATTGCTCGGAAATTGCTCTTGTAGAATAATAATCTCGTCGCCTTTTTTGAAAGGGATATTGTTCATAGCAATTGCAATTCCATACGAAACTGAAGGGATTATAGCAATTGTTTCATAATCTGAGGCCTCAATAAGTTCAGCAAATCGCTTTTTTAAAATCACTTTTTCTGAAAAGAAATCAGTTTCAGAAATGAGGTACGGGTTAGATTTTCGCTGAAGATTTTCAATACCTACTTTTTCTACAGATTTAAGTTGCGGTGTCATATAGGCTCCGTTAATATAAATTCTATTTTCAGCAAGGCAAAAAAGATGTTTTTGGTTTTTAAGCATTGGTTTAAAATTTAATTCTGATTTTTTGTCTTAAATCTTTCAGCGTCCGCATGCCGCCATAGCTTCAGCGTAGGAGCAAGCGGTCTTACGCCTTTTGCCTATTTAAATATTCCTTGCATTTATTCACAGGACTGGTTTCTCGATTTTTGAAAGCGTGATAGCCGCTGCTAACAAAAAGTATTGCTGCTACTGCGATTGCAGCATATGAAACCGTTTGGCTTATTTCCCAATTAGCCACTGCAATAGCGGCCAAAGCCCAAACTCCAACTAATGCGAATTCGCGCATATTTCGTTTCCAAGTAACAGCAAGATTTATTATTCCCGCAATAATAATCATTGTTACGGTCCAAGAAACTTCACTAAAACCCCAAGCATTCCAATTAATACTCGTTAAATATGACGCGACGTTTGCAATACTCGCAACCGTTACCCAACCGCTGTAAAAAACGAATGGCCACCATAGGAAAGCGATTACTGAAATTGGTGCATCCCAAAGTTCCATTCTATTTTGCATAACTATTTTTAAAAGTGAAAACAGCAAAACGAAAATCGCCAATACTGAAAATTCCATAAAACCATAAAGCCAAAATGTAATCCACATCATATTGGCGACGCAGGAAATCACAAACCACCAACCAGTTTTCAAAATAAATTCATCATCCCGCACTTTTGTGAAAAGACTTCTAGTTTGGTAAATTACAAACCCCAAAAGCATTAAATAAATAATCCCCCAAATGGAAAAGGCATATCCGGCTGGGGTGAAAAGATTTCTGGAAGCATCGGAAATATCACCGATCGTCGTATTATTTATCGCTCCTGTATTGGAAAGATAGTTTACAAAAACTGTTGCCACGAAGGCAATAATGTTGGCTATTTGTAGGGTTTTTTTCATAAAACTCAGAAAAATGGCGAGTTAAAAATCATGAAAAAAATTGAAATGTCTAGAAATTATTTGGGAACAGAAACATTAAAGGTTATAGTTCTTCCAATGGTGTCTTTTTGAACAAATTGATATTGATTGTCAAAGTCAATTGGTAAAGAACGTAATTCCTCTATTAAGAGAAAAATATTATTGTTTTCTTTTAATTTAGTTTTCTCTTTAATCAAAATTTCTGACACTTTTTTATCAATTGTTTTCATATTGCAAAATTAGATAAAATTTCTTGAATGAATGAATGCTTCAATTTGATTCTTTCTTATATATTCTGTAACCAAATCATTGTAATCTCTTATAAGTTGAGTTTTTATGAGAATCTTTTGAATAGTCCTCTATTCTTAATTTAAGTAGTTTTTTTAAAGTATCAATATTAATTGATCTACCGTGTGAATGCCAAAGACTATTATCATTAAGTTGTCGTGCAATTTCTTCAGCTCTATCTTGTTTCTGTTTTTTTGTTACTTTTTGTCCAATTAAGGCAGGGTTTGTTCCATGTGTATTCCAATTTTTAAATTTATAATTTACTAACCAATTTTTTAGTAAAGCTATTGTTAATTCTTTGGCTTGTTCATATCTTCTTAACATCGCTAAATCTTGTTTTTGTAATAGCATCAATTCCGCATTAGTGATTTTACCATCTGCAGATTTCTTGATTAATTCTTCCACTTTATCCAAATATCCCAATGCTGGCACCCATTGATTGTGACCATTTGGAGCTTGAACTTCAACTTGGGGGTCGATTGGCCCCAATGATGAACTGTAGTCCATATAAATATTATCACCAGACATACAGAAAATAGTCCCTGCAGAATAAGCTGCATCAGGAACTATAAAGTTCACTTCTTTATAATGATGTCTTACAATATTTACTAATTGTTCAACAACTTCTACAGATCCTCCGGGAGTATTTAACATTATTGTTAAAGTATTGTGATCCGTTTCGTCCTCTTTAAGGTTTTCAATTATATCTCTGAATGGTTTTACTAATCCCGAAGAAATAGGTGCATAATAAAATACTACGTCAGAATTAAAATGATTTTCCAAATTATTTAGTCTTTCATTTAAAATTGTATGTATTGTAGTGTCGAATATTGGCTTCATGTAGTTAATTTTATATTTGCAATATTAAATTAAATTTTAATCACTTCGTCTTCAACAATAGCAAAAACCTCATCCATTTCTGAAGGCGTTAAAATGTACTTTCCTGTAAAGTTACCAAAAGCAGGCAGAATAAGTTGGTTCTCGGTTTTATAAAAACAGGGTAATTTCAGAAATTGCCTGCCAACACCTTTCATTCTAATTCCTGGATGTATGTGTCCCGAAAAGTTGAAAGTCCCTTTAACTTCCGAAGGATGATGCGTTAAAAGAAAACCGTCAAGCAACAATTCATCAAACACCTTTACGCCCAAATCTTCATATAAATAAGTTGGAATAATGTCGTGGTTGCCTGAAATAAGAATCACTTGAGCCTTTGTATATTCCACCCATTTTGCGAAATCATGCCATTCCTCATTCAATTTGCTGTGGAAAAGATCGCCGAGAAAACAAACAATTTCAGGCTCAAACTGATTGCTTACTTCAGTAATTTTTTCAAGATTTTCATAAGCCACATGCGCAGGAATCGCCGAACCGTGCTTTCTGAAATGTGCCACCTTTCCTAAATGGACGTCGGCTATTAAAAGCATTTTTTTTTCTTCCCAAAAAATGGCGCCACTTGGATGAAGTGAAAATTGATTTTGTTTTATTTCTATTTCTATATTCACGGTATAAAAGTACGTTTTAGGAACAGTTCCGAAAAAAATTCTTTGTAATTTAAACCCTCATTTTTCACAGATACCATAACCTAATTATGAGCAATTACCATATCAAAAGTTTAGAGGAATATTTTCAGGTATATAGAAAATCAGTTCAAAATCCTGAAAATTTTTGGGCTGAAATCGCCGAAGAAAATTTCCTTTGGCGAAAAACTTGGGATAAGGTTTTGGAATACGACCTCAGCAAACCTGAAGTAAAATGGTATCAGGGAGCAAAATTGAACATAACCGAAAATTGCATAGACCGCCATCTTTTTGCGCGTGGCGAAAAAACCGCAATCATTTTTGAACCCAACGATCCTTCGGAAAAAGCGCAGCATATTTCGTATAATAAATTGCACGAGCGTGTTTGCAAATTCGCAAATGTGCTGAAACAACAAGGATTAAAAAAAGGAGATCGCGTTTGCATTTACTTGCCAATGATTCCTGAATTGGCAGTTTCAATTTTGGCCTGTGCTCGCATTGGTGCAATACATTCCGTGGTTTTTGCAGGATTTTCATCAACCGCGCTTTCCACGCGAATTAATGATTCCGACTGCAAAATTGTTATTACCAGCGATGGCTCTTTTCGCGGAAATAAAACCATAGATTTAAAAGGAATTGTGGACGAAGCCCTTGAATCTTGCGGTGGTGTTAGTTCGGTTTTGGTTATAAAAAGAACAAATACTGAAATAAATATGCTGGAAAATCGCGATTTGTGGCTTCAACCTTTGTTGGACAAAGCTTTCGCAGATTGCCCCGCAGAAATTATGGATGCCGAAGATCCGCTTTTTATTCTTTATACTTCCGGATCTACGGGAAAACCGAAAGGGATGGTGCATACAACGGCAGGTTATATGGTTTACACGGCATATACTTTCAAAAATGTTTTCCAGTACCGCGAAGATGATATTTATTGGTGTACGGCCGATATTGGTTGGATTACCGGCCACAGTTACATTGTTTATGGCCCATTGGCCAACGGAGCAACTACCGTGTTATTTGAAGGTGTGCCTAGTTATCCAGATTTTGGGCGATTTTGGGAAGCAGTAGAAAAGCATAAAGTAACGCAGTTTTATACCGCACCAACCGCCATTCGTGCTTTGGCAAAAGAGAAAATAGATTTTGTTGGAAAACACGATCTTTCTTCGCTTAAAATTTTGGGTACCGTTGGAGAGCCTATTAACGAAGAGGCTTGGCATTGGTATAATGATAATATTGGCAACCACAATTGCCCCATTGTAGATACGTGGTGGCAAACCGAAACGGGTGGAATTATGATTTCGCCAATTCCATATTCAACACCTGCCATTCCAACATTCGCAACTTTGCCTTTACCGGGAATACAACCTGCATTAATGGATGATGAAGGAAAAGAATTGAAAGGAAACTTAGTGAGCGGAAGACTTTGCATAAAATTTCCGTGGCCGGCGATGGCACGAACCATTTGGGGAAATCACGAACGCTATCGGGAAACCTATTTTTCGGCTTTTGAAAATAGTTATTTTACTGGTGACGGCGCACTTCGCGACAGCACTGGTTTTTATAGAATTACGGGTCGTGTTGACGATGTAATAATAGTTTCCGGACACAATTTGGGAACTGCGCCAATTGAAGATGCCATCAATGAACATCCAGCAGTAGCCGAAAGCGCCGTTGTTGGATTTCCGCATGATGTTAAAGGAAATGCATTGTACGGTTATGTAACTTTGAAAGAAGTTGGCGAAACAAGACTTCACGAAAACCTTGTAAAAGAGATAAACCAAATGATTGCTGACCGAATTGGGGCAATTGCAAAATTGGATAAAATTCAGTTTACAAGCGGATTGCCAAAAACACGTTCGGGCAAAATAATGCGAAGAATCCTTCGCAAAATTGCTTCAAAGGAAATTGATAATTTAGGTGATACTAGCACATTATTGAATCCGGAAGTGGTTCAGGAAATTATTGATAATGTTTTATAAATTTACATAAAATGGATTTTCAGTGATTGTATTCACTGAAAAGCAGTATATTTGGTGAATACAATCACCGATTATGACTTTTGAGCGTAAAATTCTGGATGACATTCAAAAAAAATTAGGTGGCGGAAAAGCCATTGTGCTAATTGGATCGAGACAAGTTGGAAAAACAACCTTATTTCAAATTATATTAAAAGATAGAGATTTCCTCTTTTTGAACGGTGATGACCCAACGGTGCGGCAATTATTAAAATCGCCGAATACAAAAGAACTTGAAAACATAATTGGCCAAAAAAAATATATTTTTATCGATGAAGCACAACGAATTGAAAATATCGGTCTTACTTCAAAAATTATTACAGATCAATTTAAGGATGTACAATTATTGCTAAGTGGTTCTTCGTCTTTTGACCTTAACAATCAAATCAATGAGCCTCTTACTGGCAGAAAATGGGAATATGAACTTTTCCCTATTTCTTGGGAAGAAATTGAAAAAACCGTAGGCTATTTAGAAGCAAGACAACAGCTCAATCTTCGATTAATTTTTGGTATGTATCCAGATGTTCTCAATTCAATCGGCTCTGAAAAAGAAGTGCTTAAAGAACTTGTGAGCAGCTATTTATATAAAGATGTGCTTGCTTTAAGTGGTATTAGAAAAGCAGAGGTTTTGGACAAATTATTACAAGCTCTGGCCTTTCAAATTGGGAATGAGGTGAGTTATAATGAATTATCGCAACTTGTAAGGATTGATAAAAACACGGTATCAAACTATATTGATATGCTTTGTAAAGCATATGTATTATTCAAACTGCCAAGTTTTAGCAAAAATCTTCGCAATGAAATAAAAACCAATCAAAAAATATACTTTTATGATTGTGGCGTTCGGAACGCGGTAATTGGCAATTTCAATCTGCTTGAAACCCGCGCCGATAAAGGCTCTTTGTGGGAAAATTTCATAATTTCCGAAAGACTTAAAGCGTTATCATATTCAAAAAGTGACGCGCGAATGTATTTTTGGCGAACCACAAAACAGCAGGAAATTGATTATGTTGAGGTGAATGCGGGAGTAATAAAGGGGTTTGAATTTAAATTTAATGAAAATGCCAGGGTTAAAATTCCAAAGAAATTCCAAGAAACTTATAATTCAAAGGTTGAAATTATAAACACTGAAAATTTCCGTGATTTTCTGGGTGTGTGAACTAATAAATAATCATTTCATCAAAAGCAAAGTCATCCGTTTAATTCTATCGGCTAACTTTTCCGAAGAAAGTTTTTCCCGAAGTCTGTCGGTAATTATCGGAAAACTAAAAGGCGTTGCCTTTTTGCAGGGTTTCCAAACTATTTCTTGGCTCGCGATCCGTTCCAAAGCCATTCGCAATCTGCCTTCTTCCATTTCGTGCTCAAATGTTTCACGGAAGGCTTGCAAATACAAAAGATTGTCAGGTTCGTAATCTCTAAAAACATCAAAAAGTAATTGGCTATTGCTTTGCAAATGTTTGGTTTTAATTTGCTTGCTCGGGTAACCAGTAAAAACCATTCCGCTAATCACGGCGATATCGCGGAATTTTCGTCGCGCCAATTCGGTGCTATTCAAACTTTTTTGAAGGTCTTCAAAAAGATATTCCGTTGTAAAAAGATTATTGTCAATCACGTTTTGAATGTCCAAATATTGATCGCTCAACAGTTCAAAACCATAATCATTATACGCCAACGAAAAAGTTATGGGAAGCAACAAACTGATGCGATATGCCAGCAAACCGCCCATTGCCATATGCACAAACCGGCCTTCAAATGGATAAAAAACGTTGTGATATCCTTCGCGGGTTTTGAAAGTTTCAATTAAAAATTCATTATTTCCCGGAACGATACTTTCCAATTCCTGACGGTCAAAAATATTGCTGAGCGCTTTTAATTCGGGTGTGTTGCGTTTATGTTCTGCTTCACTCTGCAATTCATTCCGAAGAATCTCAGACATTTGCGAAGACAGCGCCATTCTGCCGCCCATAAAACTGACTATATTTCGGGTTCGCTTTGAACTTTTTCTAACTTGCGCTTGCATATTGCGAACGCGAACCAATTCCAGCGTTCTTCCTGCAAAAACAAATACATCGCCTGGCTTCATTTTTCCAACAAAAAATTCCTCAATCGTACCAATAAAACCACCCGTTACATATTTAACTTGGACCATCGCATCGCTCACAATGGTTCCGATTGATAACCGATGCATCATTGCCGTTTGTTTGCTTTCGACTTTAAACACTCCGTCTTCATCAATCATAACGCGTTTATATTCATCGTAAGCTTGCAGACTTTGGCTGCCAATGGTTATAAAATTTAAACACCAGCGCCATTGATCTTCTATAATTCCCTGAAAACAAAAAGTGTTTTTTATTTCGGGGAAAATTTCCTTCGGAAGAAATCCATCGCTAACTGCCAATGTAACCAAATACTGAATTAACACATCAAAACTCAACAAATACGGAATTCTATCTTCCATCACATCACCTTTTACAGCTTTTTTGAGTGCGGAAGCTTCAATCAATTCCATTGCGTGGGTTGGTAAAAAGTAAATAACGGAAGGTTCACCCGGTCTATGGTTGCTTCGTCCGGCACGTTGCAGAAATTTTGCGATTCCTTTGGCCTACCAATCTGGATAATGGTTTCCACGGGCGCAAAATCCACACCCAAATCAAGACTTGAAGTTGCAACGACCGCTTTTAAACTTTCATTGCGAATGGCTTGCTCCACCCAAAGTCGCGTTTCTTTGTTGATACTTCCGTGGTGCATCGCGATTTCTCCCGCAAACTCGGGATATTTTTCCAATATTTTTTGAAACCAAATCTCACACTGACTTCTAGTATTTGTGAATATCAAAGTGGTTTTACTAGCATTGATAATTGGGATTATCTGGTCCAAAACGTGAAGTCCAATGTGTCCGCGCCAAGGAAAGGTTTCCATTTTTTCAGGAATGATGGATTTTACAATTATTTGTTTATTCAGGTTTGCCTTTATTAAAACAGAATTTTTCTGAAGATTTTCATCCATACCCAACAGCACATTTTGGGCATCTTCTAAGTTGCCAATTGTGGCTGAAATTCCCCAAATTCGAAGTTTTGGTGAAACAGTCTTTAAGCGTGAAAGCGCAAGTTCGATTTGCACACCGCGCTTGCTTCCCAACAATTCGTGCCATTCATCAACCACAACAGCGGTCAACGTTTCGAACGTTTTTGCATAGCCTTTTGAAGCCAATAATAGCATTAAACTTTCGGGGGTGGTAATGAGCAAATCGGGCATTTGTCGTTTTTGTTTTGCGCGTTCACTTTGTGGAGTGTCGCCAGTGCGAATTCCCACAGTTAGTCCTGTTCCTAAATCATCTGCAAAACGTTGCGCCGATTGTTCAATTTCTACGGAAAGCGCGCGCAACGGCGTTATCCAAATTGCTTTTAAGCCTTTGGTGTGTTTCGTTTTATAATCAGGATTTTGCTTTAAATATTGAAGTACAATCGGCACCCAAAGTGCATAGGTTTTACCACTTCCCGTGGGTGCATTTAGAAGTCCGTGCATTCCATCGAGAAATGCTTTCCAAGTATTTTTTTGAAATGGGAACGGTTTCCAATTTTTTGATTGGAACCAGTCTTCGGCGATTGAAAGGAGTTCGGTTTGTTTCATTGCGAGCAAAGCAAAGCAATCTCTAAGTCGAAAATGCCATTCAACCGGATTGAGTCTTTATTTTTTTTTTCAAGTTCATTTTTAGATATTCCAATTAATAGATAAATCATTCCAACTAGGATTCATTTCGTTAATTAAAAATTCTTTCCTTTTTCTGTTGCCTGATTTCAATTGCTTTTCTCTTAAAAAAGCATCATTGACATTTTCAAATTCTTCAAAATATACCAACATATCACAATTGTATTTTGCGGTAAAAGCATTTTTGTAAATCTTCGTTTTATGTTCAGCTATGCGTCTCATAATATCATCGGTTGCACCCACATAAAGTACAGTTTTATTTTTGTTTGTTGTTATGTAAGTGTATCCAGGCATTGCGAG
The DNA here is from genome assembly GCA_963716065.1 of uncultured Flavobacteriaceae bacterium. Classification (GTDB taxonomy): domain Bacteria; phylum Bacteroidota; class Bacteroidia; order Flavobacteriales; family Flavobacteriaceae; genus Aequorivita. Next base: position 1,887,254 of record OY970287.1, on the reverse strand, counting down.
CAAAGCGAAGCAATCTGTAGCTTCTTAAATTATTTAATTTCAAAAATTAATCCAAATTCCCGAATCTAATTGGGCAAATTCCTTCAGCAACATTGCGAGCAAAGCGAAGCAATCTGTTAGTCGACAATACCCGGCCATTCTCTTAATCCCTTTCACTTTGCTTAGTAAAGTTAGGTGTTGAATTTGAAATTCTAGCATTTCATTGGGCAAATTCCTTCAGCAATTCCTATCGAAATTACTTCGGAATGAGTGCTTTAAGATCTGATAACGTGTTCGCCTCGGCAATCGGCTTATCTTTCCGCCATCGTAAAATCCTTGGAAATCGGGTTGCAATTCCACTTTTATGCCGACTGCTTTCCGCAATTCCTTCAAAGGCGATTTCAAAAATGTGATGTGGCGTAACACTGCGAACTGGCCAAAACGTTCTAAAGTATTTCGTTTTATCCAAGCATCAACCTGTCTAAATTCTGCATCCGTCAAACCGGAATACGCTTTTGCGAACGTTACCAATTCGCCCTCATCCCAAAGTGCAAAAGTATAGTCAGTGTAAAGATTCGCACGCCTTCCGTGACCTCGCATTGCGTAGGTTAAAACCGCGTCGATTGTGAATGGATCGATTTTCCATTTCCACCAATCGCCCTTTTTTCTTCCCACTAAATAGGGGGAATCTTTTCGCTTCAGCATCAATCCTTCACTTCGTTTTTCTCGAGAAAGGTCGCGTTCGGCGGTGGCTTCTTCCCAAGTTTCAAAACTCATTGTTTCGCTTAAATAGATTCCTATTTCTTCGGAATTGATTTTTTGAATCATTTCATCCAAAATCTTTCTTCTTACTGAAAAAGGTTTTTGGCGAATATCCTCGCCATTCCATTCCAACAAATCATACGCATTTAAAATTACAGGCGTTTTCTTCAAAAGTGCTTTTGAAATATTCTTCCGCCCGATGCGCGTTTGAAGGGTATTGAAATTTTGAATTTCCCCTTCGCCAAAAGGTAGAATTTCACCATCAATACCAGTTCCGTTTGGAACAGCTTTCAAAAATTCTTGAAACTCGGGATATTTATCGGTCACCAATTCCTCACCGCGCGACCACACAAAAACCTCATCGTTCCTAATAATTACTTGGCTGCGGATTCCATCCCATTTATGCTCAAAACTCCAATCTGAAATTGGGCCAAATCCTCTTGAAAATTATCCTCAACCGCATAAGCCAAATAAAACGGATAGGGTTTGCTGAGATAATCTTCTTCGTTTGTCTCTAGAATTAATTTCTTGTAAGTAGTTTTTTCCGGCGTCCAATCGCCCATTAATTTATAGGCGAGAATATCTTCATCAATTCCCGTGGCTTTAGAAAGTGCACGCGTCATCAATTTTTGACTCACTCCAATCCTAAAACTTCCCGTTAATATTTTATTGAAAACGAATCGTTCAAAATAATTTAGCGCCAGCCAATTGTCGTGCAGGTATTTCTTTTTTTGTTCTTCAGGGAGCGTTCGCAGTTCAATGATTTCAAGGATGAATTGTGATAGCGATTTAGAGGTCGCTTCGCTTTGCTCGCGTGTTGGTAAAATCAACGCAATCGTTTCCGCCAAATCACCAACAATATGATAGCTTTCCTCAAAAAGCCAAAGGGGAATTCCGCTAATTTCAGTAGCCCAAAGTCGTAAAAGTGTTGTGTTGACAGGGCGTTTTGGTCGTCGATGTGATAGAATTGCAATCGTCCAAAGCTTATCTTCATCATTTGCATTTTGAAAATACTCCGTTAGCGCCGCAACCTTTTCATTGGTTTTGTTGGTGCTATCAAGCTTTTTTATGAGTTGGGCGAAATTTTTCACGGCTTAATCTTCGTTTTCAATTTTCTTTCCAATTTCTGCACCTTCTTCTTCATATTGGGTTTTTTCCGTTCGGGCATCATAGCCCAATTCTTCTCGTAGATATTTCGCAAAAATATCAGTATAACCGTGCGTTGCGATTACTTTTTCACAACCCGTAGCATCAATTGCAGAAAGCAAACCTTCCCAATCTGCGTGATCGCTTAATACAAATCCACGGTCAATCGCTCTTCTTCTTCGTGCTCCTCGAAACGTCATCCAACCGCTGGCGGAAGCGGTTACGTAAGGCACAAACCTTCTAATCCAAGTGCTGCCGTGAGCGCTGGGTGGCGCTACAATTATGTTTCCTTTTATTTCTTCTTTGGAAGTATCGCGAATTATCAACGTAGTTTCGGGCAATGTATAATTTTCCCGAACCACTGCGGTCATATTTTCAACAGCGCCGTGTGTGTAAATTTTGCCAATGGATGTGTCCAAATGCTTCAGTAAACGCTGGGCTTTTCCCAAACTATAGCCGATCAAAATCGAAGTTCTGCCCTCACTTTTGTTGGTTGCCCACCATTCATTTATATCTTTAAAAACTTCCGCTTGCGGTTCCCATTTAAAAGCGGGTAAACCAAATGTACATTCCGTAATAAACGTGTGGCATTTTACGGGTTCGTAAATTTCTGCGAGGCCATCATCTTCTGTTTTAAAATCGCCTGTAAAAACCCAAACTTCACCTTTGTATTCCACACGAACCTGCGACGAGGCCATAATATGCCCAGCCGGATGCAATGAAAATTTGACGCCATTAATTGTAAAAGTTTCGTTCCAACCCTTCCCGGTTACTGAAATTTCACCCAATCGATGTTTGATTATTGGAACATTGTTAGTATGCGTAATGTATTGTTTATGACCCCAACGGCTATGGTCGGCGTGGCCGTGGGTAATTATACATTTGTCAACGGGCCGCCAGGCATCAATGTAAACATCGGCTTTTTCGCAGTAAATTCCCTTGTCGTTAAAGACGAGTAATGGTTGATTCATTTATTTCTTTTCAGTAGCAGTTTAAAAATACTGAAAGCGTCCTTTTCAACATTTATAATTAAGAAAAGTTTAGGTGAAACGATTTCAAAAGAAAAGGTGAAAAACTTGAGCAGATTGCTTCGCTTTGCTGGCAATTCGTTTTATATTTGTACCATAAAACCAAATTATGTCATTTACAGATTTATTTGAAAGTGGGGAGCATTCCCGAAATGTAGGGCACTTTGCATCAATTGCGAATATTGCTTCAGTTGACGGCGCAATTAATGCTGAAGAGGAGAAAATGTTGAAGCGTTTTGCGAGAAAACTTGATATTGAGGAATCAGAATATATCGAGATTTTGAAAAATCCGGGGAAATATCCAATCAATCCACCCAACGATTCCGAAAGACGTTTGGAGCGAATCCACGATCTTTTTCAAATGATATTTGTTGACCACGAAATTGATGACCACGAGCGTTTTTTGATTGAGAGATATGCTATCGGCCTTGGATATTCTGCAGAGATTGCACAGGATTTAATAAAAAGATCCATCGCAATTTACAGCGGTGGCTTAAGTCTTGAGGATTACCGTTATTTGCTTAATAGAAAGTAGAAAGCCCCCTAACCCCCGAAGGGGGAATTTTCACGATTTTGAAAAACAAAAAGCTCCGATTGGAGCTTTTTTTATTGGGGTTCGAATAAAAGTTCCCCCTCCGGGGGTTAGGGGCCTTTGCCATAAATTCTTCAGCTTTTTCAACCATCTTTTTGCTTCCGCAAATTAAAGGAACTCGTTGATGAAGTGACGTTGGCTGAATTTCCAAAATGCGTTCAAAACCATTGCTTGCCTTTCCTCCGGCCTGTTCGGCGATCATTGCCATCGGGTTGCATTCGTATAAAAGACGCAGTTTTCCGTTCGGATCTTTTGAAGTATTTGGATAAATATAAATCCCTCCTTTTATCATATTTCTGTGAAAATCAGATACGAGCGAACCTATGTATCGCGAAGTATACGGACGATCCTCTTCCTCTTTCTGGCAGTATTTTATATAATCTTTTATGCCTTGTGGGAAGTGGACGTAATTTCCTTCGTTTACCGAATATATATATCCATTTTCTGGAAAATGCATATTTGGGTGCGAAAGGTAGTAGGTTCCAATTGCTGGGTTCAACGTAAAACCATTTACACCGTGGCCCGTTGTGTAAACAATCATTGTTGAAGTACCATAAACAATATAACCAGCGGCAACTTGATTGACTCCTGGTTGAAGAAAATCATCAATAGTTACGGGAATTCCGGAAGGTGTAATCCTTCTGTAAATTGAAAAAATAGTTCCAACCGAAACGTTTACATCAATGTTTGAAGAACCATCTAAAGGGTCAATCAATACTACATATTTATTGTCGTTTTTTTCGTTTCGCCCTTTTATAGTTATAAATTCATCTTCTTCCTCGCTAGCAATTCCACATACAATTTCGCGATTTGTAAGCGTATTTATAAAAACTTCATTTGCAAAAACATCCAGTTTTTGTTGGTCTTCGCCTTGAACGTTCATATCGCCCGCAGCACCTAAAATATCTATCAAACCAGCTTTATTCACTTTGTGGTTAACCACTTTTGCCGCCAAACGGATGGAATTGATAAGCCGCGAAAGTTCTCCCGAAGAGTATTTGAATTCACTTTGGTTTTCAATTATAAACTCGCCGAGGGACTGATTTAATTTTGCCATTATATTTTAGGGATTCCTGAATTTCACGCAAATATCGGGATTTTTAAGAAATTGAGCCGATATTTGCGTAAAGAAACTGAAATCGAAATCGAAACTGAAATCGAAATTTCCTGTAAGGTTTTTCAAACCTTACAGGTATTTAAAAATCTACTAATGAAAGTAAGAGAAGCTATTAAAAATGACATGCCACAAGTTTTGGAACTTATAAAAGAACTTGCCATTTTTGAAAAAGAACCCGAAGCGGTTGAAGTAACCGTAGCCGATTTGGAGCGCGAAGGTTTTACTGAAAATCCTCTTTTTAATTGTTTTGTGGCGGAAATGGATGATGAAATTGTAGGTGCAGCTTTAGTGTATTTTCGATTTTCAACCTGGAAAGGAAGAACACTTCACCTCGAAGATTTGATCGTGAAAGAAGCCAAAAGAGGCAATGGAATTGGCGAAGCGCTTTATAAAAAAGTGATGCAGTTTGCTTTCGATCGCGGTTTGAAACGCGTGGCTTGGGATGTTTTGGACTGGAATAAAGGCGCAATTCGTTTTTACGAACGCAGCGGCGCGAACATTGTGAAGGACTGGCGCGTGGTGCATATGGATGAAAAAAGTTTAAAAAATTATATCAACTCATAAGCCCACCCCAACTCTCCCAAAGGGAGGGAGTGAAATTTATAAAAACTACAAAGAATATAATATTATTATGAAAGTTTTCAAATTCGGAGGAGCTTCAATAAAAGATGCTGACGGCGTAAAAAATGTTTCGGAAGTATTAAAAATTACAAACGAGAAAAACCTGATAATTGTGGTTTCAGCAATGGGTAAAACCACCAATTTGCTGGAAAATGTTATTTCGGCATATTTGGGTGAGCATAATGCGAAATGCAAAGAAGTTGTTTCTGAATTTAAACAATATCACCTCGAGATTTTAAAAGGTCTTTTCGAAAACCCAAACCATTCCGTTTATGAAGAAGTGTCTAAATTATTTGGGAAAATGGCTTCTTTTTTAGATGTCAATAAATCAAAAAACCACTCCTTTGTTTACGATCAAGTGGTGAGTTTTGGTGAAATGGTTTCCAGCGCAATCGTTTCGGCATATCTTTCAGAAATTGGACTTAAAAATGAATTGCTTGACGTTCGCAAATGCATCAAAACCGACGCAAATTATCGCGATGCAAATGTTGATTGGGATGCAACCCAGGAAAAAATTCAGAAAAAAGTGAACACAAGCGGCATCACAATTACGCAAGGATTTTTAGGTTCGGAAACCACCAATAATTTTACAACAACGCTTGGTCGTGAGGGTAGTGATTACACCGCGGCGATTTTTGCCTATTGCTTGAATGCTGAAAGTGTAACCATATGGAAAGATGTTCCCGGGGTTTTGAATGCCGATCCACGCTATTTTATAAAAACTATGTTGCTGAACCACATAAGTTATCGCGAGGCGATCGAGCTTGCCTTTTATGGCGCTTCAGTAATTCACCCAAAAACGCTACAGCCTTTGCAGCGCAAGGAAATTCCGCTTTACGTAAAATCATTTTTAAACCCAACTGCGCCCGGAACTTGTGTAGGGAAAGGAGCTTTGTTGAACCCAATGACTTCGTGCTTCATTCTCAAAAAAGACCAAGTTTTGATTTCACTTTCATCATTGGACTTTTCTTTTATGATGGAAGATAATATTGGTGATGTTTTTAAATGGCTTCACAAATACAAGATGAAAGTTGAATTGATTCAAAATTCTGCCATCAGTTTTTCTGTGTGCGTCAACGACAAATTCAACAATTTAGAACCCTTACTGGCAAAGCTTCGAGAAAAATTCAGCGTAAAATGGAACGAAAACGTTACGCTTTACACCATTCGCCATTTTAACACCGCTGAAGTAAAAGCACTTGCAGAAAACAAAAACGTGCTTTTAAAACAGGAAAGTAAAGAAACGGTACAGCTTGTAATTAAGGAATAGTATCGTTTGCTTTAGTTATATTTGTTCAAAACAATCCAACCAAAAAAATTTCATGGGACTCGTAAATGCTAAGGAAGTTGCAAAAGCAATAAACGTTGATAAATTCGGGTTTTTTGGCACTTTTATGGGCTGGAGTTTAATGAAGGTTTTAAACATTACCACTCTCAATAAAATTTACGATAGAAACAAACATTTAAAGGATCTTGAATTTATAAATGCCTTAATTGAAGAGTTTGAAATAAAATTTGAAATTCCCGAGGAAGATCTTCGCAGAATACCAAAAACAGGTGCTTTTATAACAATTTCAAATCATCCGTTGGGGGGAATTGATGGAATACTTCTTCTGAAATTATTGCTGGAACACCGCCCAGATTTCAAAATTGTGGCAAATTTTTTACTTCACCGCATCGAGCCGCTGAAACCGTATGTAATGCCTGTAAATCCGTTTGAGGATAGGAAAGATGTGAAATCGAGCATAATGGGTTTCAAATCGGCTTTAAAACATTTACAGGAAGGGCACCCGTTAGGAATTTTCCCGGCAGGCGAAGTTTCAACATATCGAGACGACAAATTATTGGTTGACAGACCGTGGGAAGAAGCTGCTATGAAATTGGTGAAAAAGGCTGAAGTTCCTATTGTCCCGATATATTTTCACGCAAAAAACAGCAAGTTATTTTACCGTTTGGCGAAGATGAGCGATACATTGCGCACTGCAAAGTTACCTTCTGAATTGCTGACACAAAAAGAGCGATTAATAAAAGTTCGGATTGGAAACCCAATTTCGGTTGAAGACCAAAAAGAACACGATTCGTTACCTGTTTTTACTGAATTTCTTCGCAAGAAAACCTATATGCTTTCCAATGCTTTTCAGAAGAAAAAACTGCTCGACAATATTCCAAAAACACTGAAATTTCCGAAGCCGCCAAAGAAAATTGCAGGTCCAATTCCGCTAAAAGCGATGGAGGCCGAGATTGAAAAACTTCGCCAAAACGACAAGCGTTTGCTGATAAGTAAAAACTACGAAGTGTTTTTGGCTGAGGCAGGTTCAGTTCCATACATTCTTCAAGAAATTGGTCGTTTGCGAGAGATTACGTTTCGTGAAGTAGGCGAAGGAACCAATAATAGTACGGATTTAGACAAGTTTGATAGCTATTATCACCATATGTTTCTTTGGGACAATGATGCCCAAAAAATGGCGGGTGCTTATAGAATGGGACTTGGTTCGGAGATTTTTCCCCGTTTCGGAATAGATGGTTTTTACTTGCAGGATCTTTTTCGTTTTGAGCCAGAATTGTATGAAATGATGAGTAAATCCATCGAAATGGGTCGGGCCTTCATTATTAAGGAATATCAATTGCGCCCAATGCCTCTGTTTTTACTTTGGAAAGGAATTGTGCACACAACCCTTCGTTATCCCGAACACCGTTATTTGATTGGTGGCGTTAGCATCAGTAATAAGTTTTCAGAATTCTCAAAAAGTTTAATGATTGAGTTTATGAAATCGAATTATTACGATCCGTATGTGGCGCAATACATCAATCCGAAGAAGGAATACAAAGTAAAATTGAAGGATGCCGACAAGGATTTCATTTTTGATGAAAGCGAAGCAGACTTAAATAAATTCGATAAAATAATTGATGAGGTAGAACCGGGAAGTCTTCGTTTGCCGGTGCTCATTAAAAAATATATCAAGCAAAACGCAAAGGTGGTAGCATTTAATGTAGATCCGCTTTTCAATAATGCGGTGGATGGATTGATGTACATTCGTATTGCAGATTTACCCGAAAGTACCGTAAAACCAGTAATGGAGGAATTTCAGGCGGAGTTGGAGAAAAAATATTCTGAGAAAAATGGCGAGGAATAGTTTTATGTTTTTGCAGATTGTATTTCACTCGCTGTTTCTGTAGTCTTTTTAATTTGAATTTTCTTTGTCGGTTCTGCAACATCATCAATGATTTGTAATAATTTTACTGTATTGCCAATCTGTGCATTCGAAAGAGAAAGATAAAGCTCTATACATTCTTTGTTCGCTTCCCTTTTAATTTCTCTCTCAATGTTTGGATCATCTTGAATTAGTGCATTGATCCGTTAATTTTGATTTGCCATAGCCCCTTTGTCGACTAAATCATTTAGCCAGGCTATTATTCCAAGCGTAAGTTGCGCATAATTAGATCTACTGTCCTGCATTTTAAGAGGTGGGTCCTTTACTAATAGTGTTATAATACTGGCCATTCCGAATGTTCCAAATGCTGTTGCCAAAAACTTATCTCCTGCTGCACCAAAATATATGGCAAATGCGATCAAAACAAAACCAAGAATAAATGTTAGTGAAAACATACAGGTAATAAGATTTTGAACAAGCTTTCCATTTTTCAATGAATTTTTGAGAGATTCTTTCAATTCATGAATTAATGTAAATGTATCGCTAGCTGATGTTTCTGTTATTTGTACCTGCTGCGCTTGAAACATCTGTTGTTGCAAAACAATAGTTTTCAAAATTTCAATATTTGTAATTGTTTCAGCCGATAGATGCTTTTCCTTTAGGAAATTATGATCAATTTTCTTTTCCGAATTAAAAATTTCCTGAACTATGGTTTCTATTGTTGTCATAATTTTAAAGATTTTTTGAATTTATACTCATATTAACATCGAAAAAATATAAAATTGTCATCAAATTAATCGTATTTTGAAAATGCATAATTTCGTAATTGCTAACTATTTAAATATGCCCGCCAAAACTATAGATAAAGTTATTGCCAGATTAGACGAAATCATAGAAAAAGAATGTGCCAACAATTCCTGCATGGCTTATTTTCCCATACTTTACAGAAAAGTTACCGTTCGCATAAAAGAGGGAATCCTAAATAATGAATTCGAAAACAACCAGCGAATGGAAAAACTGGATGTTCTTTTCGCCAATAGATATATTGATGCTTATGAAAATTCAGGCTTGAATAAACCTTTTACAAAAAGTTGGAAAAATGCGTTTGAAGCAGCAAAAACCGGAAGATTGCTGATTATGCAACATCTGCTTTTGGGAATTAACGCGCATATAAATTTAGATCTTGGAATTGCCGTTGCGGAAACCGTGGGCGATGATGGCGAATTGATGGATTTTGAAAACGATTTCAATAAAATAAACGAAATATTGGCTTCGATGATCGCGAATGTGGAAGGTAAAATAATCTCGGTTTCGCCTTTGTTTGGGTTGTTGGATAAATTTGGAAAAGGTCGCGAAGATAAGCTGGTTAGTTTCAGTATAAATATAGCCCGTGACGGCGCTTGGCTTTTCGCAAATGAGTATCATTTTTCAAATAAAAAAATGGAATGCCTTCAAAATCGCGACACTGCAATTGGCTTTTTAGCCGAAAAATTGATAACCCAAAAAAGTTGGTTGTTGAAATATTTAGTAAAAACTATTTACTTTTTTGAAAAGAAAGATGTGCCGCAGATAGTTGCAGTTCTTAAAAAAGAGTAATTATTTTTCTGAATATGGATTGTAGCTTCCGAAACTCCAAATATTTCCCTCGGGATCTTTGCAGCCGTAACCTCGGCCACCGTAATCCTCGTCTTTAATGTCCATTACTATTTCGGCTCCATTTGCTTTCGCGATTTCGTAATGTTCATCTACGTTGTCAATAATAAAATAAGGCGTTTGTGTATTGTAACCATTTAGGTTTTGGGAATATTCATCATTTTACCAAAAGCAGTTTTAGGATTAAAGGGATTTATCATTACTAAAGCATTTCCCAATGCAAGTTGTGCGTGAAAAATTTTGCCGTTATCATCTTTGTAAACGCCGTGCTCTTCAAAACCGAAAGCAGTTTTTAAAAAGGAAACCGCGCCATTGGCATCACTGTAAATTAAATTGGGTATTGCTCCGTATTTGCTCATCTTATAATACTTTAATGTAATAAAAAAGCCTTTGAAAATTTCAAAGGCTTCTTGCTTTTAGAACCATCCTTTTTTCCCTACTTGGTAGGTTTGGTAGAATTCTTCGTCGCTTTTTGTAAGATAGATTATTCCTTCAATAAGCCCAATTATGCTACCTATTCCACAAGTAACAACTGTGATTACAATTTGAATTATGCCTTCCTGTGTATACCCCAAAATGAATTTATGGATGCCGAAACCGCCCAATACAATTCCTAAAATGCCAGCTAAAACTTTTTTGTTTTCCTGCGGGTAGTTGGGTGGAGTTTGATTCCAGTTTTCATTAGTAGTATTTCTTGAGTTTTGTTGGGTGCTATCATACCCTGAGTTTTGTTGTTGTTCCATAGTTTTAATTAGTTGATTTTTAATGGGTAATAAATGTATAAAAAATTATAGAAAAGCGCTATCCACAGGTTCCCAAAGTTCTATTTTGTTTCCTTCGGGGTCTAAAATCCACCCGAACTTTCCATAATCATAAGTCTCCATTTCGCCTACAATTATTACACCTTCATCCTTTAAAACCTTTAATAATTCTTCAAGATTTTCAACTCTGTAATTGAACATAAAATCCTTTTCGCTTGGCGAAAAATAGTTGGTATCAGCCTTAAAAGGGCTCCATTGTGTAGAGCATTTTTCACCTTTCTCGTTTAGCCACCAAAAGGTGCAGCCGTAATTATCGGTGTTTAAACCCAAATGATTTTTGTACCAATCCTTAGTTTTATCTGGGTCTTTCGTTTTAAAAAATATTCCACCTATGCCCGTTACCCGGTTTTTCATATTATTGATTTTTAAAATTTTGAATTATTTTTTCGGCAATAACTGTTGCCAATTTTTCTTTGCTTTCAACGGTCCATCCAGCGATATGCGGACTTAAAATTACATTATCCATCTCGAAAAGTTCCTTTAATGAATTAGGCATAGTATCGGAATCATAAAGCGTTTCAAAAGACAGTTTTTCAAATTCCAAAACATCCAAGCCTGCTCCCAAAATCTTTCCGGATTTTAAGGCTGAAACTAAATCGACCGTAACAACACTTTTGCCACGTGCAGTATTTATGAGCCAAAATGGTTTTTCAAAGCCATTTATAAATGCTTCATTCACCATTTTATCAGTAAGTGACGTCCAGGGCGTGTGAAGACTTAAAATCTCCGCTTTCATTTGAAGTTCCTTTAAAGTAACCTGTTTTGCGTTTTCATCGGCCACATTTTCTTTAATGTCGAAACAAATAACCTCACAGTCAAAACCTTTCAATTTTTTTGCAAACGCTTTTCCCATATTGCCATAACCAATAATTCCAACCGTTTTTCCGTCCACTTCTATTCCTCGATTTGGTTCACGGTTCCAAAGACCGTTTTTAACCTCCCTATCGGCTCTATTTAAGTTGTTCAATAAAGAAAGAAGCATTCCCAACGCATGTTCGCCCACAGCGTTTCTATTGCCTTCCGGCGCGGCGATTAGTTTTATTCCACGTTTTTCAGCATACTCTTCATCAATACTTTCCAAACCTGCACCAACCCGAGCAATGAATTTCAGGTTTTTGGCGGCATCGAGAAATTGTTTATCGATATTGAACCGACTTCTTATAACGATTCCCTCATAATCTTGAATGATTTCCTCGATTTCAGATTTTGAGGATTTATAATTTTCTTCGTTTGAAAATCCTGCTTCATTCAGCATTTTCAACAATAATGGATGATTGTTATCAAGGTGAAGAATTTTCATCTTTTAAATTTTTGGATATTCGGAAACAGTTTTTTCCGAAGTTACATTGCCCGTGTGTTTTGTAGATAGTTTTTCAAACAGAAGCACTTGCACTTCTTCCCCGTTTTGTGTTTTTGGGCAATGCTCAACGCCTTTCGGAACAACAATTATTTCTCCTTCGGCAACGATTTCAATCTTATTACGAAAATGCATTTCCAAAGTTCCTTTTTGAACGAAGAACAACTCATCCTCGTCTTCGTGTATGTGCCAAACAAATTCGTCCTTTAACTTTGCCAAAAGCACTTGCATATTGTCCACTACCGCTATTTGGTGCGGATGCCAATGATTTTTGAAGGTTGAAAATTTTTCGTTGATATTTATGGTTTTCATATTATTCGTGCGAATTTGGATTTGTCTGTGGATATGGAATCATTTCCTTTTCAGCTAGATTTGAAACTTTGTAATAATTCTTTTTCCCGTCAAACCAATATTCCACGACCGATTCATTATTTTCAAGTTGAAATGGGAATTTTTTTATGGGATTATTTTGGGCTTCTTTCATTGGATCGGAATCCATAATTACGTCGCGCTGCGCATCATTTTTAAGATAGCCAACAAATTGGTTTGGTTCGTTTACGTTTCCTTTGGCTTCAAGAATTTGATTTCTGAAATAGATATTTTGAATAACGACATCGGTTTCCATTTCACTAAAAACAATGTGAACATTGGTTCCCGAACCACCCTCTTTTACTCCGGCAATCCAATTTTGGTAATATGCCTCGGAAATTTTAAAAGGTGGATTTTGAATAAAGGAAATTTTTGAATCTGTATTTTGTGTTCCGCCGCAATTTGAAAAGCTCAATAAGAGTAACGGCACAGTTAACAGTACAATTAATATTTTAAGGTTTTTAATCATTCCTTAAAATTACAAATTTTACCCAACAAAAAAGCCTTCCGAAAATCGAAAGGCTTTTTAAATAATATAATTAAAAGATCGCTTGGTTCTTCGCGACTATCCTGCCAAGGCTTCAGCACCACCAACAATCTCGAGGATTTCGTTGGTAATTGCAGCTTGACGTGCTTTGTTGTATTGAAGTTTTAATGAATTACGAAGTTCGGTTGCGTTGTCGGTTGCTTTGTGCATCGCCGTCATACGTGCGCCGTGCTCACTTGCAACGCTATCGCGAAGTGCTTTAAACAACTGTGTTTTCAAGCTTTTTGGGATCAACGCCTCAACAATTTCTTCTTTTGAAGGTTCAAAAATGTAAAATGTTTCAGTAGTTTTTGCTTCTTGACCTTCAATTGGTTTTGGAGGCAAAATTGGCAAAAGCTGCTCGGTCATCACAATTTGAGTAGCGGCATTTTTGAAATTGTTGTAAACAATAATAATTTTGTCATACTTACCTTCGGAAAAAAGATGCATTAATTTTTCAGCAATTTCTGAAGTATTGTCGAAAGTAAGATCGTCAAAAATAGCATTGTTATTTTCTAGAATATTTCCGGTTTTCTTCAGAATATCGTTCCCTTTTTTTCCAAGTGTCATAAAATCCACTTGCTTTCCGGCGAATTTATCTTCTGCCAAATTGCGAGCTTCTTTTATAATATTACTGTTGAAAGCACCCGCCAAACCACGGTTACTGGTAATGGCAACCACCAAAATTTTATTTGCCTCGCGCTGATCTGAATACTTGCTTCCAGTATCGGCATCAAGTGTGGCGCTTAAGTTTTGCAAAAGCTCAGTAAGTTTTTCAGAATAGGGACGCATTGCTGTAATGGCATCCTGGGCCTTTTTCAACTTTGCGGCAGAAACCATTTTCATGGCACTGGTAATCTGCATCGTTGAACCGACCGATGATATTCTGTTTCTAATTTCTTTTAAATTGGCCATTTTTTCAATTATGAATTCTGAATTCAGAATTATGACTAAACTTAATTATGAATTTTTAATTATTACAACTAAGAGTTTCATCAACTCTTCACAATCATTCCGAAGCCCGATTGGAACTTCATAAATTTTTGTTTCTTCAATTATGTCTAGCCAATAAGAGGTTTCGTCTGCTTCTTTTAAGGCTATTCCTAACTTATTTTTAAAATCTTTTGTACTTACTCCTCTTTGAGATTCTCGCACATTGGCACCAATACTGGTCCCAGATTTCAATAATTGATTCGCTATTTCGTAATAACGTTTCGATTTTAATTCCTCTGAATAAAGAACTATTTTACAAGCAAAATAAAAAGACTTGTCAACAATTGCATTGTTCCGAGGTACGTAATTCATAATTCTGAATTCCGAATTCTAAATTATTTTTTATATTTCGCTGAAAGATCGCTTGCAACTGAAGTCAATACATCAATTGCTTCGTCTGTAAGTTTACCTGCTTTCAAATCATTAAGCGTATCTCTGTGCTTTACGTTCAACATTTCAAGGTAATCTCTTTCAAATTCTTTAATCTTATCTACAGGAACGTTACGCATCAAGTTTTTTGAACCGGCATAAATAACCGCAATTTGATCTTCAACAGTATAAGGATCGTTTTGCGCTTGTTTTAGGATTTCTACGTTACGTCTTCCTTTTTCAATTACGTTTAAGGTTGCAGCATCCAAATCTGAACCGAATTTTGCGAATGCTTCCAATTCACGGAAAGCTGCTTGATCCAATTTCAAAGTACCTGCTACTTTTTTCATCGACTTAATTTGAGCATTACCACCCACACGCGATACCGAAATACCTACGTTAATAGCTGGACGAACACCCGCGTTGAACAAATCTCCATCCAAGAAAATCTGTCCATCGGTAATCGAAATTACGTTTGTTGGGATATACGCCGAAACGTCACCCGCCTGTGTTTCAATAATAGGAAGTGCAGTTAATGACCCGCCACCTTTTACCAATCCTTTTAAAGAATCCGGTACGTTGTTCATTTCCTTTGCAATATCATCATCGGCAATAATTTTTGCCGCACGCTCCAATAAACGGGAGTGAAGGTAGAAAACGTCACCAGGATAAGCCTCACGTCCCGGTGGACGACGAAGCAAAAGTGAAATTTCACGATATGCAACCGCTTGTTTTGAAAGATCATCAAAAACGATTAATGCTGGACGACCAGTATCACGGAAGTACTCACCAATTGCTGCACCTGCGAACGGAGCGTACACCTGCATTGGCGCAGGATCAGAAGCGTTTGCAGCTACGATTGTTGTGTAGGCCAAAGCGCCTTTTTCTTCCAATACTTGTGCAATGTTTGCAACGGTTGAAGCTTTTTGCCCAATCGCTACATATATACAATATACAGGCTCACCTGCATCGTAAAATTCTTTTTGGTTCAAAATGGTATCGATACAAACGGTAGATTTACCAGTTTGACGGTCACCAATAACAAGTTCACGCTGGCCATGGCCTACAGGAATCATTGCATCAATAGACTTAATACCAGTTTGAAGTGGCTCAGTTACTGGCTGACGATAAATAACTCCGGGTGCTTTACGCTCCAAAGGCATTTCATACGTTTGGCCAGTGATTGGTCCTTTACCGTCGATAGGCTGACCCAATGTGTTAACAACACGACCAACAATGCCTTCACCTACTTGAAGTGAAGCAATACGCTGTGTACGCTTTACAGTTGAACCTTCCTTTACGCCTTTTGAAGGACCTAAAAGTACAATACCTACGTTATCTTCCTCAAGGTTCAATACAATACCTTCAAGACCACTATCGAAAGCTACCAATTCACCGTATTGAGCGTTTGAAAGTCCGTATGCACGAACAATACCGTCACCCACGGTTAAAACAGTTCCTACTTCATCCAGGGAAGCAGTTGCTTCAAAGCCTGTAAGTTGTTGCTTTAATATTGCTGATACTTCAGCTGGTTTTACTTCTGCCATTTTGATTTTAGATTTTAGACGTTAGATTTTAGATTTTTCCAAAACGTTACATCATACTATAACTTGACTTAATATTTGTAGTCCGAAGCTTTACGCGAAGGACTATATTGATTTACTAAATTCTCTTTTTAAATTACCCAATTGGTTTGCGATGCTCGCATTGTATTGAATATCGCCAACACGAAGGATAAATCCTCCAATAATTGCTGGGTCAATTTCATTTGTCAAGGTTACTTTTCCGCTTCCCGTTAATTCTTTTACTTTGTCCATTACCTTTCCTTCCAATTCTGAAGAAAGTGGTACAGCCGTAGTTACGGTTGCTACTCTTACACCTTGTTCGTCATTGTAAAGATCAATATAGCTTTTTGCTACATTGCCCAACAATGCGGTACGTTTGTTAGCCACCAAAATATTGATAAGCGAATGCGTGATTTCTGACTGTCCGCTGAAAATTTTCAGCAACGCTTCTTTTTTATCGGAAGTTTTGATAACAGGACTTTGAAGTACAGATTGCAAGTCGCGGCTACCTTCAATAGTATTATAAACAGATTGCATATCGCCAAATAAAACAGCTTCAGTGTTGTTTTCATTTGCTTTATGCAAAATTGCTCTCGCGTATCGTATCGCTGCTCTGCTCATTGATTAATTAGTTTAGTTTGGCTTCGCCCAACATTTCTTCAACAAGTTTCAATTGCTTGTCTTTATCAGAAAGTTCGTGTTTTACTACTTTCTCTGCAATTTCCAAAGAAAGGCTTGCTACTTGTTGTTTCAATTCTGCAATAGCTGATTTCTTTTCGCTTTCAATAGCTGCTTGTGCGTGTGCGACCATTTTGTCGGCCTCCGTTTTAGCATCCTCTTTAGCGTCAGCAATCATTTTTGCCTTAATCTCGCGCGCTTCCTTCATCATTAATTCACGTTCAGCACGAGCTTCCTGCAATAATTTTTCGTTATCAGCTTGAAGGTTTTGCATTTCAAGTTTTGCTTTTTCAGCAGAATCCAATGCATTTTTAATTCCTTCTTCACGATCGTTAACCGCACCCAAGATTGGTCCCCAAGCAAATTTGCGAAGCAACAAAAGAAGCAACACAAATATGATTATTTGCCAGAAGAAAAGTCCGAATGAAAAGTCGTTAATTAATTTTTCCATATCAATGCCCGCCATGGCGGATATATATTTAATTTAACTTGATGCTCAATTTTAAATGTAACAAACAGCTGTAACCAACCGTCACAGCCATTTGTTAGTTTTTTTGACTACCCAGCGAAAATCGCTGCGAAACCAATACCTTCAATAAGCGCCGCTGCAATAAGCATTGCTGTTTGAATTTTTCCGTAAGCTTCTGGCTGACGTGCGATAGCTTCCATAGCTTTCCCACCGATCATACCGATACCGATACCGGCACCGATTACTGCTAAACCTGCACCTACAATAGTTGGAATTTCCATAATATATATTTATTAAAAATTAAACACTCGTTTTTATAAATGTTGTATTTCGCCTTCGTGTGCTTCGTGATGCTCATGCGTTTCGCTTGCAAACCCGAAATAAAGAGCGGCCAACATTGTGAAAATATATGCTTGTAGCAATGCTACCAATAATTCAATAAGCATGATTGCAAATGCAAGTCCGAAAGACAACGGTTCGCCAACCCAACTTTTGAAAATAAATATCAACCCTATCAAGCTCATCATTACAACGTGACCCGCTGTCATGTTTGCGTACAAACGTATAAGCAGTGCGAAAGGCTTAATGAACAATCCTAAAATTTCGATAGGAACTAGAATGATATAAATGAAAATTTTACCAATCCAAGGCATTCCGTCACCCAATGGATCAAAAATATGCTTCCAATAATCTTTGGTTCCCGTGAAAGTAGTAATCAAGAAAACAATGATTGCCAAAGCAGTAGTAACAGCAATGTTCCCTGTAACATTTACGCCAAGCGGAATAAGACCGAACATATTTAAAAACCATATAAAGAAAAATACGGTTAAAAGAAACGGCATGTATTTTTTGTATTTTTTCTCGCCAATGTTTGCAATAGCAATATCATCACGAACGTACAGCACTACAGGCTCGAAAAAACGACCAATACCTTTTGGTAGACTTCCGTTTTTTGCATAGCTTTTTGCAAGCCCGCCGAATATCCATATCAGTAAAAGACCAACAACAAGCATCATTAAAACACTTTTGGTTATTGAGAAATCTAAAGGACGAACGTTTGTTGGGTGATGCTCTTCATCATAATTGATGGTGCCTTCAGCATCAGTTTTATATATTTTGCTGTGATAAAGCTTGTAGTAGTTTCCGTTTGACTCAACAACACTTTCACCGTGGTGAAATTCAGAAGACATGAATGTGTGAAGCCCGCCATCCCAAATAATTACTGGCAACGGAAAACCGTAATGATGTGTTTTTCCAGTTACTTCGTCAGTAGATCCAAACAAGTTGAAATCGTGCGAATCCAGCAAGTGATGGTTTATAAATTCCTTTATCTCTTCTTTCTTGGTTTTAGTGCCCGGAAGGATTTCTTTAGCCTCCTCTACGTGCTCATCTTGTGCCACAGCTGAAAAAGAAGTGATAAACAATAAAACTGAAAGTATTCTAACCAATGTTTTTCTTTGCATCTTTGAACAAATAACGGTGTCCTTAAAATCGGTGCAAAAATACATTTCTTTCTGAGAAAGAAAAAACTATTTTTTGTGTTTTTTCCAGCCTGCCGGCAGGCAAGTCTTCGGGACAAGAAAATCATCAAAAATCCTGATTATTAAGCTGTTTTGAAAGAAATGCAACTTCTAAAATTAAACAGGTAGCATAAGGCACAAAAAACGCAGCAAATTCCGAAGTTGACATCGTTCCGTCTTCCCTATAATAAGGATAGAATACAAGGAAGAAAATCAAGAATTTAAGGCCACTGCCAGCAAGAAATATAAATCCTGTGTGGGATGATTGTTTGTTAAATTTTGATTGTATGAAGATTAAAATGCTTGCTGCCAATGAATAATTGAGTATATATGAAAGCAAAATTCTATCAGCAAAAATTGGCATTTCCATATTTTTCAGGATAAATAGATGTGCCGCAAACACAATAATTACTACCAATAAAAGAACCATCAAAAATTTGAAAGTAGTTTTTTCCATCCAAAAAATTTAGGAATTCAGTTTGTTGGTTTGTTTTATAACCAAAAACAAAGAGGCTCCAACACCAACAAGCGTACAGATTATAAGAAACGTTTTTCCGCCTTCAGAATATTTGCCGTCTAGCCATTGGCCAAGTTTTACAAAAAGATAAATAATAACGCCCATTTGGATGCCGATGCCAGATAATATGGCCCATCTTTTTATACTATTGTCGCCTTTGTTGGCCATAATGGGAAAAATTAATCGTCAAGATCAGTCTCAACAATCGTTTTTTTAATGCGTTGTTGACGGTCAAAAGGGTGTGCTTTTGAATTTTCAGTAATTGACTGGTTTGGTATTGCAGTATTTTTAGGTTTTCCATCTTGCATAACACAGGAAGCGTTAAGCGTTGCGCCAGTTTCAACGGCTAATTTACCTACAACAACATCACCTTCAATAACTGCTGTGGAGCGTAAAGAAAGTGTTCCAGAAACGTGAAGAATACCTTCAAACTTTCCTTCAATATCGGCATTTTCACACGTAAGAGTTCCTTTTATATATCCAGATTTTCCTAAAACAACTTTTGAAGGAGTTTTTACATTGCCTTCAATGATGCCGTCAATCCTAAAAAATCCCGTTGATGAAACATCACCTTTTAATTTTGTGCCTTCATTAATTCTGTTTTGGGCAGTTCCCGGTTCGGCAACAATGGTTTTGTCTTTTTTGTCAAACATAGCAGTTGGTTTTAAGGTTACTATTCTGTTATTTGGTCTCTTCTACTGGGGCTTCAGGTAATTGAAGATATTCATCAAGATTTTTATGGATTTGGATGATTTTATAATTAGGTGTTGAAATTTCGAAAAATGGATGCTTTATTTTGAATTCTTTATTCTCTTTAAGAACATCCCCAAAGCCACGAGCGCCGAGTTTGGTTTTAAATCCGTGAACAATTACCAATTGTGTTTGTGGATTATAATAATCAATTGAAGCCGTCATGTTAGTATAACGATAATCCGTAATGGCTTTATCCAGTTGCGTTTTTAGCTTTTGTACTGCTTCCGTTTCTTCATTGGTAAACTTATAAACTAATTTATAGGTTTCGGTATCTGCTTCTGGAGCGAAATCTTTAATGGCAAGTGCTGGGAGAACATTATTATAAATTTCTTGGGCTTGTTTACCTTCGTCACTATTTGGATAGTTTAAAGAAACAAAGTTCAGTGCTTTTTTATAAGCTTCAAAACCTTGCTGGCGACCAATGGCCGTAGCTTTTAATAATTCAAATTTTGGAATTATATCATTGCCATTATACACCATCATATATTCATCACTTTTTTGAATAACCTCAGCATATCTGGCGGCTTCAAATTCTTTATACAATTGTTTGTATTTAAATTCTGGGCTGGATTCGTCCGTTGGCAATTGTGAATTTGGATTGCGAAGAATTTCAGCATAACGAGTATCAGCGTGGTTCGTCAATACATCATTTCTGTATTTATCTGCAACGGAAGGGTTTTCCAAAATCTCATAAATCTTCACAAGATTATATTTTGCAGGAACGATACAATCTCTCTTCTGGACTGTAAGTCAATAATTTTTCAAGCCTATTGGCAGCAAGTTCATATTCCTTAAATTTTTCTTGATAAATCAACCCTAATTGGTAATATGCAAAATTTCTATCCTTTGCCAAACTGTCAATTACTTTTTGGTCGGTAGGAATTCTAGAAATATAGGTTTGTGGTTTGTATAGTTCGTTTTCTGCAATGGGTGTTTTTTCTACTGCTACTTCATCAATTGTTTCCAAAGAAGATTGTTTGCTGGAAAGTCTCCAATTGTCTTCCAATTTTCTTTCGCCCCAAATTTTTCTAAACTCTCCTTTTCCGTATGCAACCGTTGATGTATTATAAAAATAGAACGTGCTGCCTTTGTTTGGCCCAGAATTAGTTTTTCCTTTTTCGAAAAATTCGTTATTGGCAATTTTCTGTTCAGTTTTTATTGCCTCCAAAGAATCTTTTACGGCTTGCGCTTTCAGTTTTGAAGTATAATCCGTGAAATATGCCAGCTGTTCTGCTTCGCTCATTCCAGCAATTTTCAAGATACTGTCATTGGTCGTGGCGATGTCTTCATATTTAATTACATCGTCAAGATTTTCTCTCTTTTTAGTAACGCGTCTCCACTGACGGCTCTTTTCTTCAAGAAAAGTCAGCGTACTGTCATAATACGCTCCCGCATTTTTATATTCAGCATTCTCAAAATTAATTTCCGCAAGCGTAGTATAGTTTACAGCCTGAAGAATTTTGTCCTGTTTAAATGCTTTGATTGATTTGTTGTAATATTTTACAGCAGTTTCTACGCTGTCAGTGTTGCGGTAATAATCCCCGAACTGGTTGTAGATTTTATCCAAAAACGGACGGTTTTCGCGGTTTTTTTCAAGGTCTTGCAACAATTCCAAAAAGGCTGTGCGATCTCCACCCGCATAATCGAAATTTTTCCCTTTTTCCAAATAAGCATTAATCATATATGTTCTTGAAGTTTTTCGGTTCATTTCAATTACCTCATCAAAAGCAATGTTTGCACTATCCCTTAAATCGAGACGGTTGTAAAGCTGGCCTTTTATGAAGGTATATCGCCCTTTTAATTCTTTATCTTTTACGTTTTCAGCAGCTATTTTAATGTACTCAAGCGCCAGTGGCAAAGAATCAAGATTTATGTAAGCCTGTGTCATCATTGCTGCACCATCGGCAATTTCTTCTTCATTCAATTCTGCCTGCTCAAACATTTTCTTGAGGTTTTCAATTGCATAATCCTCATTTTGCAAACGGATGTTTGTCTTTGCTTTCCAAACTTTTGCAATATTGATGTTGTTGCTGTTTGGATAACGGTCCAAAATAAAGTTGAAAGCATCCAAAGCTGGAATAAATCGGCCGTCATAATAACGCGCCTTTCCAAGTAACATATATGCTTCGTCAATTTGCGGATTGTATTCCCTGCCATTAATGTACATGGAATGTTTTTGAATTGCCTTCGCGGCCTTTTCTTCAGCTCGGTTAAAATCGGCATTTTTAGATGCGCCTGGAGCCTTAGTTTCTTCCTCTACAATATCAATGCGCTCTACGGGAAGTATTTCCCAAAAATTGTCGCGATAACCGGCGGCAAGTTGCTCCCTACCATTTGTAAAAGCCAAGTCGCCATTGTAAAGTGTATTGTATTCCGTAGAAACCGCGTGAATATTACGGTTTAAAAAGGTATTTTTTTTACGTGAACAAGCTGCCAATAAAACAACAGCGAGAATTAATAGAGTAATTTTATATGTGCCCTTCAAAATGATTTCAGTTTATATAATATCCTAACTTAAAAGGTTCTTTTTTAGTATGTAGAATCGCTAAAGAGCGGTAAAAATACACTTCTTTTTAATATCTGCTAATTCAAATGCTGAAAAATTGCCCCATATAAAATGTCAGCAAAGGTTTATTTCCTTGATTTCCTTTGTACTTTTGCACAAAAAATTTAAAGATTATGAGCGAGTTTTATGCGCTTACCGTTTCCGAAGTAAAAAAAGAAACCCCAAATTCAGTTTCCATCAGTTTTGACGTTCCTGAAAATTTAAAAAGCAAATTCGCTTTTAAGGCCGGACAATATATTACCATAAAATATCAAAATGGCTCCAAAGAGTTGCGCCGTGCGTATTCCATTTGCTCTTCGCCAAAAAGCGGGATTTTAAAAGTTGCCGTAAAAAAAGTAGATAAAGGCGCATTTTCAGTTTATGCAAATACTGAATTAAAGTCGGGTGACGTGCTAAATGTTATGCCGCCTACGGGAAAATTTATTTTAGAACCCAATTTAAAAAATTATGCAGCTTTCGCAGCTGGAAGCGGAATAACACCTGTTCTTTCATTGATAAAATCTACTTTGGAAGAAATGCCCCAAAGCACTTTCTTATTGGTTTTCGGAAATCAATCCATCGCAGAAACGATGTTTTACAATGAAATTATTGAACTTCAAAAACAGTTTCCGAAACGTTTTTTTGCAGAATTTGTCTTTAGCAGAAAAGAAGAGGAAAATGCGCGTTTTGGAAGAATTGACCGTTCCATCGTCAACTTTTTTCTGAAAAATAAATATGCCGAAACTACTTACGAAGCCTTTTATTTATGTGGTCCCGAAGAAATGATTGACGAAGTATCGGCCACTTTAAAACATAACGGTATCAATTCAAAACAAGTCCATCACGAATTATTTTCAACTGCTGAAAAAGGGCTCTTGGTTGAAAAGCACGACGGAAATACCAACATTAGAATAATTCTTGACGATGACGAGGAAACTTTTGAAATGCCACAAACCAAAAGCATTTTGGAAGCAGCATTGGATGCAGGTCTCGATCCTCCATATTCCTGCCAAGGTGGAATTTGCAGCACTTGTATTGCACGATTAAAGGAAGGAAAAGCCGAAATGCGCAAAAATCAAATTCTTACCGAATCTGAAATTGCGGATGGATTGATACTTACCTGCCAAGCGCACCCCACAACGCCGAATGTTGTTGTGGATTATGATGATGTTTAATAAAAAAAGGGAGGGTTGTGTTTTTTATTATTTTTTAAAATCAACAAAACCATTAAAACTTAAATCTTCATCAAGTCTTGGCCAAATGGATTCCAAAAGGAGAAAGTTCATAATTCTCCCTTTGTTCTTCATTAGCATTTAGTAGTTTTGGAAACCAAGATAATTTATGGCTGAACATCTGGCCATCTATTGTTTCAATATAGATTTCCGAATCGGTAAACCAAAGTTTCTTAAGTTCTATGTTATGGTCTAAAGTGTTCATTCCATTTCTCTAAAATAATTTCTCTGTTTTCTTCTATTATCGCTTCCGCCAACTTCACATCCCTATTTTTGCCTTGTTATCAATTAACTTTATTTCCTCAACCTCGAATCTGGCTTCACCATCAGCATTTCTAACGTGAATATGAATTGGAAGATGTTCATTTGAATAAAAAAAGAATCTTAATCCAAAAACTATAAACAGCGTTGGCATATTTCATTGCTTTCTTGCAAGTTAATAAATTTATATAACAAAGCTTCTCAAAAGTGAATTAGTTAAAATTCTTATTTTCAAAGCGCTAACTATTTAGAATGTCTTTTATCTTTGAAACAACTGTTTCAGGAGCAATAGTTTTCATTGCCTCTTCATAGCCAACAGGGAATTTATTCCCATAAATAGAAGTTGGAATTAAAGGAAATTGCCTGCGATCGGCAACCAATTGATTGTTTTCCGGTTGATTGAAAGGCACAAAACCAGCATATGGATGCGTTACGCCCCAAATTGAAACCACCGGCACGTCAAACATTGCCGCCAGATGGCCATTGCCACTATCCATAGAAAGCATTAAATCTAAATTTGAAATCAGGGCAAGCTTTTCTTCGAAAGTTAATTTTCCTGCAACGTTGATCACGTTTGCGAATGGATTTTCGAGTTTTTTAAGTTGCGCGATTTCCTTTTTTCCGCCACCGAAAAGAAAAATTCTATATTTATCACTCCTGTCCAATTCTCGTAAAACCTCAGCCATTAACGTTAATGGATACATTTTACTATTGTGGGCTGCAAAAGGCGCAATGCCTATAAGTTTTTTGTTTTCAACTCCCAAAAGTCCGTTGAGTTTTGGGGATAATCTTTTCTTTGGAGGCGCAATGTGCGTGCTAAAATCAATTGGAAAGCCAAGCTTTTCAAATACATCTGCGTAGCGCTGATGCGTAGTTTTCAATTGTGAAATATTTTTGCCTTTTGCTGAAATCAAAGTTTTCTTTTCCGATCTACCTTTATCGATAGCCGCAGTTTTCAACCCTTGAAATTTCAGATATTTCGAAATGATTTTGGAACGTATTACGTTGTGAAGATCTGCAACAGCATCAATCCCTAAATCCTTGGCTTCATTTGCAAGTTTAATAATTCCGAAGCGCTTGTGACTTCCTTTTACATCGGCTTCCAAAAAATCCAAATTGGGAATTCCTTCAAATAAGGGTTTAAAAAATGGACGGGAAAGTACAGTGATTTTCACATCGGGATAGGTTTGCGCAAAAACCCGAAGCACAGGCACGGTCATAGCCACATCGCCCATTGCGGAAAGGCGGATTACTAATATGTGATTAATTTTGTGCATCGTAAGATTCCCCCTTTGGGGGTTAGGGGGCTTTTTTTCCGCGAAGCACAGGATTTAACTCATCGTCATTATACATTTTCATCTGTTTATAGACTTTCATATACTTTCTTCCGCTGGCAATATCATCCAATAATTGGTTGATGGCGGTACTCAAATCCACACGTTGTTCCAAAAGAACATTCAGCTTTGTTTTGCAAGCCGCTAAATGTTGTTGAGAAGCATCGGTACGTGTTGCTTCTTCGTTCATATGAAAAACTTTCAGCGCCAAAATTGAAAGACGGTCAATTCCCCAAGCTGGACTTTCAGTGTTTATTGTGGCATTTTCGTTCGCTTTTAAATCCTTAAATTTTTCCAGGAAATAGCTGTCAATATATTCAACCATATCAGTCCTATCCTGGTTTGAAGCATCAATTTGACGTTTCAATTTTAAAGCTGCAACTGGGTCAATATTTGGGTCGCGGATAATATCTTCATAGTGCCACTGCACGGTATCTATCCAACATTTACGATATAAAAGATGCTCGATTAATTCGTTGTCTTTATCATACGGATTGCTGAAATCTTGATCTACGGTATTTACCTCGTGGTATTTATTTATAACCTCTGCGAAAATTTTGTTGGCTTTGTCTGAAAACATATTTATTATTTTTATGAAAGGCGCTTCGGCAAGCTCAGCGTGACATTTCGTTACTAATTATCGTTTTTCTAATATGTGTAAATATTCAAAAGTTTCTGAAGCTTTGTGGTTTCTATTTTCGGTTTTGTCTGCCTTGAAACGTTGGTATTTTTTTGTTTCTAAACTGTATTTTCCAAAGCGTTCCATCACCTTTTGCACTTCCTTTTGGGTCATCAACCCTTCGTTGTTATAACTTAGAAAAATGTATGGGAATTGTGCATTTTCAATCAATTCCTCAAAACTTTTTAACACTTCTCCGGTTCTACACCAATCGCTTTTATAGTATTCGCGCAGTCCAGTTTTTCCCTTGGGCACAAAGGTATCATATTTTGCGATAGTATTCAGCAAATGATAGTTGGCGCCGTATTGGCGGGCGTTATATGGCGGATCCAAATAAAGAATATCGCCTTCAATTTTTTTTATAAGCTCGTTGCTGTCCTGCTGAAAAACTTTATGCGCGTTTTCTGTTTGCTGAAAAACGGCAGGTTTAATCATCATTTTTTTTGCTGCGGAAGCTTTTATATGTTTTAAATATGCCCCGTAAACCGAAGCTGTATTCGCAACTTTATCGGCACTTTCAAGCAAAGAAGCAAGCAAAAAGTAATATTGGTTTTCTGTGATTTTTGAAACTTTTTTCCAATCTTCAATTTGAAGTCGGACGGAATCTATTTTCTGTCCGTTTTCTGAAGTGAAATAATTTCTGCCAGCTTTTACACCTTCGGAATAATTCTGAAAAATGAAACCTTTTTTTCCTTTCAGTAGATTCAATTCATTTAAAAAACCTTCGTATTCAAAAGCAAGGTGATTACCGATGTAATTTCGGTTTAAAACGAAACTATAAAACTCAACATCATTTGCTATTACTTGCTTTAGTGAAGTTTTAAATGTTCGGCAAACGATTCCCGTTCCGGCAAAAAGATCGCAAAATGTCTTATTTGAAAGATCTTTTCCGCAAGTATTGGTTACGGTTTCAAAAATGAAGTTTGATAATTTATTTTTGGAGCCTATATAATTCATCGAGAAAACCAGATTATATCGCTCAACGTTTTTTCGCCTTCAGCAAAAGTAAAAGAGTGTAATTGCTCTTTCTTAAACGATGCTACATATTTTTTAATCGCTTTTTTGAGATTTTCAATTTCTCCTTTTAGCTTCCAATGTTCCCCATTTTTTTCATAAACCACAATAAATAGGCGATTTTTGAAATGATGCCGTTTTTGTGTGCTTTGGTTTTTGTAAAGCCATCCAATCAATTCTGCTTTATGGCTTTGGGCGTATTCAAAGGTTTTTCCAAATTGCTTCGGAAAGACCGAAGTTTTATGGTCAAAAGGAATTCCGAAGAGATAAAAATCCTTTTCAGAATCTTTTGTTTCGGCCACAATTTCGACACCATCTATTTCAGAAAATATTTGTTCCACGGCCTTCGCACTCCAGAAATTGTACCAACGGTTTATGGCATATTGAAAAAGCTGTTGTTTGTCAACTTCCTGCGACTCTGCTACAATATTAATCTTGCGAACAAGCGCTTCCCAATTGGAAATTTGATAAATAAACTGTGTATATCGATCCCAAATATCGTTCTGCTTTCGAAACCATTTATAGGGAAACGAATGCCTTTTTTTTAATTCCTTTTCAATATTTTCGAGTTCCAGCGCGCTCATAAAAACAAAAAAACAAAAGGTAGAATAACAACGAGCCAAAGCATAATTTCCTTGAACCAAAATTCAGCTGCATCTCTTTCAACGTAACGTTCAGTTTCAAAGTTTTCAATATAATTTGCAGCAATTATGGCGATTGGCGCAAGGATAAAAAGTAATTCAGCACCAGTTTTTTCAGGCGTTGTCACCGCCACAAACAAACTTGTTATACTTACATAGAACAACAAAATGTAGTTAGGTCTTTCTTTTAGCTGTACTGTGGAAATTTTGAGGATTCTATAAACTCCGGTCCAAACGTAGAATGCCAAAATGATAGTAACGGGAACTAAAATAGACGCTGCATTATAAACCGAAAAGTCAAAACTTATTGGTTCTTGCCAGTTCCAAAACCACGAAAAGGAATCGTATAAGAGCAATTGAAATGCGGTATTTATAATCAAAATCGCCAAAAAACCTATAAAAGGAATAAGCATTTGCTTGTAAGTGGCATTCGGTTTTTGGATTATTGCAATCCAAAGGGGAATAAAAAACAAAAGACTCCAAAAATGAAAAAGCGATGCCGCACTAATCCAAATGCTGGCATCGAGAATTTTCTTTGAGGAATTTTTATCACTTCGCAGGCTCATAATTCTCCGTAGCGAAAGCAAAACAAACAGATTTGCCAAAAGAATGTTTTGTTGAAGAAAAATAACCGGCAGCATCACCAAAAAGCAACTAAAGAATAATATTGCAAAAGTGTTATTTTTGGTAAGTTGATTTTTTCGGATTATAAAATCCAATAACAACATACTTACAACTATCAAAATGCCAATAACCCCGTAAACAAAAAATATAGAAATGGAATTTGAGGCATTGTTTCCAGAAAATATTTCCAACAAATACCCAGCTAAAATAAAAACACCGAGGATTAAATAATTTATGGGGTTAGATTTTCCGAAAAAGCTTGTAAGCATAAGGGGTAATTTTATATTTTTGCGGTCTAAAGATTAAAGATATGACTTGGAAAGGTTTTTGGGAAGGATTCGCTTCCATTTTTGAAAATGTTCTTTTTATTCCTTACGACGCGTTAAGAAGTTTGGAATTGGACAGTTGGTGGATTGCAAATTTTGTTTCTTGGATTTTAGTGCTAATTGGTGCTGTAGCCTTTGTTTATTGGCTTATTAAGTTGAGGGATTTCAACGAAAACACTGAAAGCACTTATACTTTCGAAGAAAAGCCCTGATTTTTTTAAAGGTCGAAACCAATATCCTTACGATACTGCATCCTGTTAAAAGATAGTTTTTCTATATTTTGATAGGATTTTTTTAGCGCTATTCTGAAATCGTTATCCAAAGAAGTTACTGCCAAAACACGACCGCCATTGCTCACTATTTTTCCATTTTCAGCTTTTGTTCCAGCGTGAAAAACTATTAAATCTGTAACGTTTTCCAAACCTAAAATTTCCTTTCCCTTTTCATAATCCTCTGGATATCCGCCAGAAACTAGCATTACAGTTGTTGCAGCCCGTTCATCAATTTCAATATTGATATTGTTTAATGTTTGATTAAAGGTGGCTTCAAATAAATCAACCAAATCGGTTTTTATCCGTGGCAACACAACTTCCGTTTCGGGATCGCCCATTCGCACATTGTATTCAATCACGTATGGCTCATTATTCACATTGATCAACCCAATAAAAACAAAACCTTTGTAATCAATATTTTCTTCGGAAAGGCCATTCACTGTTGGTTTAACGATTCGGTCTTCAATTTTTTTCATCAAAATTTCATCAGCAAAGGGAACCGGGGAAATAGCCCCCATTCCGCCCGTATTTAAACCCCTATCACCTTCGCCAATACGCTTGTAATCTTTTGCTGTTGGAAGAATTTTATAGTTTTTACCATCGGTAAGCACAAAAACACTTAACTCAATTCCATCCAAAAATTCCTCAATTACCACTTTGGAGCTAGCTTCACCAAATTTGCTGTGGGCGAGCATGTTTTCAAGTTCCTGTTTGGCTTCTTCTAAATTATTCAAAATCAAAACACCTTTTCCAGCAGCCAAACCGTCTGCTTTCAATACATACGGAGGATTCAATTTTTCCAAAAACGCTTTTCCGGCATCCAAGGATTTTGCAGTAAAAGCTTCATAAGCCGCCGTTGGAATATTGTGGTGCATCATAAACTCTTTTGCACGCTGCTTGCTGCCTTCCAATAATGCGCCGCGTTTAGATGGGCCAATTAGCATTACATTTTTTAATTCAGAAGTTTCGGAAAAATAATCTGCAATTCCAGCAACCAACGGATCTTCTGGTCCTACAATTACCATTTCAATGTTGTTATCCAAAACACATTTCTTCACCGCTTCAAAATCGGTTACCGTTAGTTCAATGTTTGTGGCAAGAGAAGCTGTGCCAGCATTTCCGGGCGCTACGAATAGTTTTCCGCAGCGATTGCTCTGTGAAATTTTATAGGCAAATGTATGTTCGCGACCGCCGGAACCAAGGATGAGAATATTCATAGTAGAAAGAATTTATTTCGGTGTCAAAAATAATTGTTTGTACCTTGAACCGCTAATTTATTTAATGCGAATTTCCGTTTTATTGTTTATTGAATTCGCGCTTGTTGAAAAAATAAATCAAGGATTTTTTGAAAATATTCGATTATTCACTTCTTCTGAAACGCTTCCCTATTAAAAGGGCAAAGGAAGAATTGCTTCAAATTTCCAAAATCGAAGAGGACGATTACGCCGATTTTTTAAATAGAAAAAAGGCTGAAATCGTAAACTACCATTTAGAAAACAATGCTTTTTATCGCACCAAAGTAAAAGATGGTTTTTCTAATTGGGAAGCCCTTCCCATATTGAAGAAACAGGATTTTCAAATTCCATTGAAAGAACGGCTTTCAAAAGATTTTTCAGAGAAAAATGTTTATATCAATAAAACCTCAGGCTCTAGCGGCAACCCAATTCGTTTTGCAAAGGATAAATACAGCCACGCCATAACTTGGGCTTACAATATGGAGCGTTTTGGGTGGTATGGAATCGATTTTAATAGTTCTTTACAAGCTCGTTACTATGGAATTCCATTGGATTCCATTGAAAATAAAAAAGTTCGATTGAAGGATTTTTTGTCCAATCGCCACCGCTTTTCAATAAATGATCTTTCAGAAAAGGCTTTGAAAGAGATGCTTGAAGTTTATAAAAAAAAGCCGTTTGATTACATAAACGGTTACACGAGCAGCATCGTTCTTTTTGCGAAATATTTGAAGGAAAAGAATATTGTTTTGAAAGATGAATGCCCCTCTTTAAAAGTGTGCATAGTTACTTCGGAAATGCTTTTTGAGGAAGACAAAGTTTTGCTCGAAAATCAATTGGGCATTCCTGTTGTTAATGAATATGGATGTTCTGAAGCTGGTGTGATTGCTTTTACAAATCCAAAAGGCGAATGGGAAGTGGATTCCAAAACTCTTTTTGTAGAAATTCTCGATGAAAACGACCAGCCACTTCCGTTAGGGCAAGAAGGTAGAATTGTGATAACTTCATTTCACAACAAAGCACATCCATTTATAAGATATGAAATTGGCGATTATGGCGCTCTGAGTGAAAAAAGCACTTTCAAAAAACCTATTCTTAAAAAACTGACGGGACGAACGAATGATTTTGCAATACTTCCCAGTGGAAAAAAATCTGCGGGAATGACTTTTTATGTTATTACCAAAAAAATAATGGAGGAGAGCGGTAACATCAAGGAGTTTAAAGTAATTCAGACAAAAAAAGATACTTTTGAAATTAATTATGTAAGCGATGAACCTTTACAATCTGAAAAAATAATGGCTATAAATGAAATACTTGAACAGTTTTTGGAAACAGGTCTCACATTTCATTATACTCGAAAAGAGCAGTTAGACAGAACCTCAAGCGGGAAATTGAAGCAGTTTGTTTCGTTAGTTGACAATTAATTTTTGGATAAGTGCAAAAAGAAATTCTACTCATAACCAACTACTTTCCTCCCGAAAAAGGTGCCGCACCAAACCGCATGTTCAGTCTGTCAGAAGGCCTTGGGCAGAGCGGATTTACAGTAAAAGTGGTTTGCCCATTACCCAATTATCCCCGTGGAAAACTCTTCAATGGTTTTAAAGGAAAAGTTTCAGCCACCGAAAACACATCCTTTGGAAAAACACATAGATTGTGGGTTTGCCGAGCAATTCCACAAACAAATTGGTGCGTTTGCTTTCCATGGTTTCTTTCTCTTTTAGCTTGATTTTATTTTTTCTTTTTAACAAAACCCCGAAAAGGATTTTTATTCAATATCCCCCCATTGTTGTTGGTTTTACAGCAGTTTGTTTGGGACGATTGTTTTCAAAAAAAATAATATTGAATGTTTCTGATCTTTGGCCATTGGCCTGGATTGGAAATGGGGATTTTGGAAAAGGGTCTCTACTATTCGCTTCTATTGAAAATGGAGCGTTTCTGTTATAGAAACTCAGATTTAATAGTGGGCCAATCAGAAGAAATACTTCATCATATTTCAAATTTTGAAAAAGAGATACCTTTGTTTTTGTACCGAAACATTCCGAATTTTTCAATTCCCAAGATTAGAGAGTCCAATTCTACAGAGGAAATAAAAATAGTATATGCGGGTCTATTAGGAATGGCGCAAGGCATTTTTGGGATTTGCCAAAGAATTTGTTTTCCTGAAAATGTAAGTTTTCATATATATGGAGCAGGCCAGAAGCCGAAAAAATAAAAGGTTTAAATAAAGAAAATGTCTTCTTTCACGGTGAATTGGATAGGGATGAGCTTCATAAAAAACTTCAAGAATATGATGTTGCATTTATTCCTTTGGTAAAAAGAATATACGGATCTGTTCCCTCGAAAATATTTGAATATACTCGTTTGGGATTGCCCGTTCTATATTTTGCTGGGGGAGAAGGCGGCACTATTGTGGAAAATGAAGAATTGGGGTGGACTGTGCCAGTAAATAATTTTGAGGCATTGCAAAATTATCTGAATTCGATTTCTACAGAGGAATTAAAACGTTTTCCTAAGGAAGTTGTACAGAAAAATTCAATTTCAGCTTTTGACTTCAAAAAGCAATTTGACGAATTTATAATTTCAATAGAAGTGCTTTAATATGCCTTATCTTCACCGCGCAGAGCATTATACACTGTTTGGAAAACAATTTTGATATCGAGAAATAAACTCCAGTTTTCGAGATAAAAAATGTCATATTTAACTCTGTTGATAATATGATTGTCATCTTCTACCTCACCTCTAAATCCACTTACTTGCGCCAGTCCAGAAATACCAGGTTTAATAAAATGCCGTACCATAAACTTGTCGATTCTTTCAGCATACATATGAGTATGGCTTACCATATGAGGTCGTGGACCAACTACTGACATATCTCCCTTTAAAACATTAATAAACTGAGGAAGTTCATCAATACTTGTCTTTCTGATTACTCTTCCTACCCTTGTTACGCGTTCATCACCTTTGCTTATTTGGTGAAGATGCGCCATGGGGTTAGGTATCATACTTCTGAATTTATAACAATAAAATTCTTGGTAATCTAATCCATTCCTTTTCTGTTTAAAGAATACGGGGCCTTTGGATTCGAGTTTTATTAATAATCCAAGTATTGGCGTGAGCCAAGATAATATTCCAACAATGATCAAAAGTGAAAGCACAATATCAAAACTTCTTTTTAGAAATTTATTAAATGGCTCGTCCATTGGTATTTTACGCATAGATAGTATGGGCAATACTCCATAATACGTAAAATCGAGCTTTTTGGTATAAATTTCTTTATTGTCTGGAAGGAATTTTAAAATCTTTAGATTGTTATCAACAAAGTCCATAAGTTTAATTAAATCTTTGTTCCCAATTTCAGCAACGGAAGAATAAACCTCATCTATTTCCTCCTTTAAAATGTAATCCATACATTCCTCTATGGAAACTTTGTCTGGTTCCTTTTAGATCAAAGGTTTTGTAAAGTTTATAACCGTAAACAGGATTAGTGACAAAAAATTTCCGAAGTTGTTCGGTTTTTTGGTTTAACCCTATTATCACTACCTTCCTAACATTTCCGCCAAGATACTGTCGATATTTTTTGAGAAGGTAGAATATGCCAAGCTTTACGATAGTTATACCAAAAAGAACCGAAAATATATACTTAAAAATTTCAGAAGCTGAAGTAGTTAATTCATTGTAAAAACCGAAAAAAGAAAAAACAATCAAAACGAAAACGACACCTTGTTTTCCTACAAGTGAAATAATTTTTGTAAGGTGCGTGAAGCGATAAATTTCATAAAATCCTGTACGTAACGCGAGTAAAAACCAAGCAATTGTTACAAAAGTAAAATAATTGAAATATGGAAAAGGCTCTAGAAAAAACTCAAAAGCAAAGAAATAGATAAAGAAAATATCTATTCCATAAGAAATCGGTCTTAAAAATCCAGAATATCTTCCGCTTTTAAACATCTAACTACTTGTTGTGTTTTGAAAAATCTTTGTGTTCGCTTTTAAACAGCTCTTCTTTTGAGAGATTTTTAAAATATTCAAATGTCTTTTTCATCCCTTCTTCTCTTGAAACTTGTGGTTTCCAGCCCAATATTTCTTTTGCTTTAGAAATATCTGGTTCACGTTGCATAGGATCATCCTGTGGCAAAGGTTTAAAAACAATTTTCTGATTAGTTCCAGTTAGTTTAATTATTTCCTTTGCAAAATCGAGAATGGTTATTTCCTCTGGATTTCCAATGTTTACCGGAAGTGCATAATCGCTTAGCAATAATCGGTATAATCCTTCCACCTCATCATCAACATAACAAAAAGAACGGGTTTGCATTCCATCTCCAAAAACCGTTAAATCCTCACCACGCAATGCTTGACCAATGAACGCTGGTATTACACGACCATCGTTTAATCGCATTCTTGGTCCATAAGTATTGAATATTCGGGCAATCCGGGTTTCCAAACCGTGAAATCTATGATACGCCATTGTGATGGATTCCTGAAAGCGTTTTGCCTCGTCATAAACTCCGCGAGGGCCGATGGTGTTTACATTTCCAAAATATTCCTCAGTTTGTGGATGAACCAATGGATCACCATAAACTTCGGAGGTAGAAGCAATAAGAATACGTGCATTTTTCTCCCGAGCCAAACCAAGCAAGTTGTGTGTTCCCAATGAACCAACTTTCAATGTTTGGATTGGAATTTTAAGATAATCTATAGGACTAGCGGGTGAAGCAAAATGAAGAATATAATCCACTCTTTCCGGAACGTGTACAAACTTTGTTACATCATGATGGTAAAACTCAAAATTTTCCAATTTAAAAAGGTGCTCAATATTTTTCAAATCTCCCGTAATTAGGTTATCCATCCCAATTACATGGAAGTTTTCTGCAATAAATTTATCACAGAGATGCGAACCCAAAAATCCGCCGCACCTGTAATTAGGACACGTTTCCTCATAAATTCACCGACTTTCTTCCCACAGAAACATAGGTAAATCCTTCTGTTTCCATATCATTAGTGTTGTATAGATTTCTTCCATCAAAAATAACGGGGTTTTTCAACAATTGTCTCAATTTGTTGTAGTCCGGAGTTCTAAAAATACTCCATTCGGTACATATCAATAACGCATCTGCCCCTTCAAGTGCAGCATACATTGATTTAGAATAATTTAATTTATTGCCAAAAAGTTTTTCAATATTTGGCATCGCTTCTGGGTCAAATACCTGTATTATTGCACCTTTTTTTAATAACCCTTCCATCATATCAATGGATGGGGCTTCGCGAATGTCGTCGGTTTCGGGTTTAAAAGCCAATCCCCAAATGGCGATGGTTTTTCCGCTTAAATCGTTATTAAAATACTTCTCAATTTTTGGAAGCAAAATTGTTTTTTGAACCGAATTAATTTCGATAACAGAATTCAATATTTTGAAATCATATCCTTTGTCTTTTCCGGCTTTTTGAAGTGCCTTCACATCTTTTGGGAAACAAGATCCTCCATAACCAATTCCTGGAAAAAGAAAACGTTTTCCAATACGGCTATCGGTACCCATTCCAGCTCGCACCATATCTACATCTGCTCCTACTTTTTCGCAATAATTTGCGATTTCATTCATAAATGTAATCTTAGTTGCTAAGAATGAATTTGCTGCATATTTGGTAAGCTCGGCCGATTTTTCATCCATAATAATGATTGGGTTTCCAGATCTCACAAATGGGCTGTAAAGCTTTTGCATTAATGCTGTAGCTCTATCACTGCTAGATCCAACAACAATTCTTTCTGGTTTTAAAAAATCGTCAACTGCAAAACCTTCGCGTAAGAATTCTGGGTTGGAAACCACATCAAATTCACAGGAAGCATTTTTCGAAATTATATTATAAACTTTCTCAGCAGTACCAACTGGTACCGTACTTTTATCGACTATTACTTTGTATTCTTTTATTTTCTTTCCAATTTCTTCGGAAACGTTCAAAACATAGGAGAGATCTGCCGAGCCATCTTCATCTTCGGGAGTTGGCAATGCAAGAAATATAATGTCTCCATGATTTAATCCTTCTTCTAAGGAAGTTGTAAATTTTAAGCGATTTGCCTTAATATTTCTTTCAAAAAGTACATCTAAATGTGGCTCATAGATTGGCACCTCACCATTGCGCATCTTTTCTACTTTCGCTTTGTCAATGTCAACGCAAACAACTTCATTTCCTGTTTCCGCCAAACAAGTTCCTGTTACAAGGCCTACATAGCCAGTTCCTATTACTGAAATTTTCATACACTTGCCCGTGCAAACGGGTTTAATTTAATTTAACGGTGGCAAAAATACAATTTGCAATCCTTTTTATATATTTTTTGTGTTGTTGTTTTCAACGGTTCTAACACTCGTAAGTAGCACAATCAATATGAAACCAACATAATATGCCCCAATTTGTCTATTAAATAAATTCTCTACAAGGCAATACATTACTAAAATTGCGAGCATCGCCGTAGGGAAAAATTGTTTTCTAAGTGAAAAAAAGCTTGCTGCAATAAAAACCAAAAACAGCAATAATGCTATAATACCCGCACTAAGGTAAAAGTCCAAAAATTGATTGTGAGTATTATATCTTTCTAAAATAAAACGCTCTTTTTTATTGGTATCTGAGATTTGAGTTTCATAGCAGGATACGAGTTTTTCTTTTGAAGCGTCAAAACCAACTCCATTTAAATAAAATCCTTCATTCTTTATGATGTTATTTGCGCAATGCCATACCACAGCACGCAATTCATATGTTAATGAATTTTCAATAAAAGCCGGTGGATTTTTTTTAGTTTGATTTTCACTTGTTTGAAAACTATTTTCATTTTTCAAAAGAAAAAATAAGACTACAACAGCGGCTACCGCTCCTGCAGCGATTATGGCTTTCCAAATTTTCCGTTTGCCATAAAATTGCCGCATCAACAACAAAACAAATAATGAAATAACCGCAATTTTTGAAGCTATCAAAATTATAAAGAGGGCATTTACCAATATGTTTGCCAAATAATAATTGTTGTTGGGATGGTATTTTTTTTGAAATCGCCTGGAAAGAAATTAAAATACTGAACGTGCTTAATAGGCCCAAGTAGAGTCTATCAATCAACAATGATTCAACAACTTGTGGTGATTCGCCCAAAGCAAAACTTCCTGTAGCATCCGTAATTAGGATAAAATTATATACTGAAAAAGTGATGGCAGCCAAGGCCGAAAAGATTATAGCGCTGTCAATTTTTTTAACGTCGGCCACTGGAATGTAAAGAATGGCAAGGCCCACGGCAATCATTACTTTGTTTATTATTTTATAATCTTCCATCCAGCGGCCAGATAACAATGAATTGAGACACAGGTATGCAAACAGAACTAAAAGTATTGCGACGGGAAGCGATTTCAACTTTTTAAAATCCTCTTTTTTCACAATAAATGGAAATGCAACTACCAAAATTCCCAAAAGTATATTTGGGGGCGCTCTAAAGTAATCATCGAATGGAATGATGAGGTAAAGCAGCAAAAAAGCATAAGGGTATATAGCGGAGAGCAGTATCCTCATAATAAATGTACGGTTCTTAAAATATTAGGGGAAGATAAAAAACTCTCGTGAGAAAATAGATGTTAGTATTGAGATATTAGAATGAGAGTGGAGACAAAAAGCTATTTCGAAGAGTTTTTGCATACTATTGAAACTCTACCACAAATTAAATATTGATTTCTTCTTCTCTATTTAGAAAATCGTTCTTTCAAGACCAAAAGAATAAATTTTGAATTTCCAACCAAATATCTTTTCCACATCCGTCGTGGCTCTTGGGCGAAACGATAGAACCATTCAAGTCCTGATTTTTGCATCCAGCCCGGGGCACGTTTTGTTTTCCCGGCAACTACGTCAAAACTGCCGCCTACGCCCATAATTAGGTTGACGTTTTTCAAAATCTCACGGTATTTGTACAAAAAGTTTTCCTTAATTGGGGAAGTGATAGCTACAAAAAGCATTTGGGTTCCGCTGACTGCTATTTGTTGAGCAATTTCTTCCTCTTCGGAAGGGCTAAAATAACCATTGCGATAACCTGCAATAATATCGGGACTGTAAATTTCAGAGTATTTTTCGACTACGTTTTTAACCACTTCTTCTTTTGCTCCGAAGAGAAATATTTTATTATGGTTTCTATGTGCCATTTCAACAAGATTGGACATTAAATCTATTCCTGCAACACGTTCTTTAAGGGGTTTTCCTAGAAAACGAGAAGCCCAAATTACTGCTTGACCGTCAGGACTTATAAGATCGCTATGGTTTACACTTTCATGGAGCTGAATATCATTTTGAATGGATACAATTTTCCCAGCGTTAACAGCTACGTGATGTATTTGTTCGCCATTAACAATTTTTTTTTCTATTAATGCAAGGGTTTCTTGCATAGAAAGATTGTCAATGGTAGTGTTTAGAATATTTATTCTTTGGCGAATACTCACAATTTATTTTTAGCGAGCAAATATAGTATTTACAATTTATTCAAAAATGCCACAAGCTTTTTATTTACAGCTACCGAATTATACCTTTGTGCTGTCTTGATTGCATTATTTTTCATTTCATCTTTCTGCTCTTGAGACAAAGTATTGAAAGTAAGGATTTTTTTAGCTAACATTTGAACATCCTTTTTCTTAAAAAGAAATCCATTATTATTATCTTCAATATATCCCATTGGTCCACCTACTTTACTTGCAATTACTGGAACTCCGCAAGACATTGCCTCAAGACCAACTAGCCCTAGACTTTCTTCCTCCCGATACGTGGGAAAAACAAAAACATCCATTTTATTATAAATTTCAGCAAGTTCTTTTTGTGAAATATTGGAAATCATTTCATATTTAATCTTCATTATATTAAGAAAATTCAATATTTCATCCTTATCAGGACCATCACCTACCATGAGTATTTCAAGATTGTTAATACTTTTCTCTTCTTTTATTTTATTAATGGCGTCAAAAAAAATGCGCCATCCTTTTCCTTCGATGAAGTTTGATACAAAACCTATCACAAAATTGGAATTCTCAGTTTTTCGGTTCGGAAAAAATACGTCGCCATTAATACCTCCCGAAGGATAGACGAACAATTTGGAAGGGGAAACTTTAAATTTTGCCATTATCTTTTCTTTGTAATAGTTTGAAGGCAAAACGATATGTGATTTTTTTAATCCGGGAATTAGAAAAAAGGAAAGGGCTTTTTTAAAATTAGAATTGAAAATTAGATCACTTCCGTGAAAATTCAAAACCACTTTTCTCTTTAGATGCCAAAAAGGCAAAAGTGCCGGTGCAACGTGTAAAGGGAAATGTATATAGACTAAATCGTTCTTTCCGCATTTATAATAGAGTTGCCCTATTTGGAAATATAATTTTAAATATCCAAACGCTTTTGAAAGTAAAGAATACTTTTTGGTAAGCACCACTTTTTCAACATGAAAAAAATCTTCAACAGCTCGTTCAAAATTTTTCACGAAAATACCATAACGCACATTTTCTGCGGACGGATACATATTCGATATTAGAAATAATCGTTGTTTTTTAATGTTCATTTAATGTTTGCTTTGAATACCACAGAATAAAGAAAGCATAGAAAAATGAAAATATAAATACTCCCTTGCTTATACCAAAAATGGTTTCTGAACCCGAAAACAAAATTATTATTAAAAAAAAGCTCAATGCTTCCCCTCTTAGTTTTGTTTTTCTCAAAAATATAATTATTACCAACAAATAAACTAAAAGACCCAAAAGGCCATTGGAAACAAGAAATTCTAAATATTGGTTGTGTGCATTATAATGATTTTTCAAAGCAAGCATAAATCCCTTTTTGCTATAGGCTATGTTATAAAGTGACTGCGAATCACCCGTGCCTACTCCGAAAATCCAGTTTCCGCGATCGTTGAAATCTGAAAAAATTGCGCCCCATCTATCATACCTATCCAGAGTTATGTTTCCTTTTGTATCAATAATTGTGGCCATCTTAGAGCCTAAAAAATCAAATTTTATAGAAAGCAAAGACAAAGCCACCAATAAACCAACCACATAAAATATTCTCTTAATTTCAAATTTTTTGAAAATAGTAATTATAATTATAACAACGAGGCAGATTACACCAATCCTGCTGCTGGTTTCAATCAAAAAAAGAAAGTAGGGAGCCAATAATAAAAGAAACTTTGGTTTGTTTTTCCTGAAATTGATAAATTCTGGCAACCGTATAAGACCGACTATAAAAATCACCAACATTACGGCAAAGTAGCTAGGATGACCTTCAAAAGGCGCCACTGCATTCCAACCATTATAAACCCATTTAAAAAAATATTGTGCTTGAACCCAAGGTGTTGCGTTAGTTAAAATGGATTCAATAATAACTGCCCAACAAATAACCATTGCAGTAAAGAGTCCGATTCCAAAAAAAACATAAATTTTTTTAAGGTTAAAATCTTCCTTTTTATGCGATAAAAGTATTAGGGGTATCAAAAGCAGGGTTAACGTTCTTTCTATATCGCGTAGAGCATCTTTAGTATCTGTTGAAAAAAACCATCCAATGATAAATAATAAAAAAAGTGCAGCTAATCCGAAGAAAGCTATTTTGTGCTGTCTAATATTTTGGAGTCGTTCCCTAGGTTTTAATAAGAAAATAGAAGAAGCCACAAAAAGCCACAGCACTAACGTATTTAATTTATCCCATAAAGGCAAGGTAGCTACAAATAGATAGGTGCTAATTTCAAAAAATAGCCTTAAGGGCGGTTTATTGTTCCAATAGCTTTTGATACCTTTTATCATATGTGTTATTAAGGGCTATTTCTTTGAGTAGATTCAATAATTCTTGATATTCCTGAGATTTAATTGTCTTTATTCTATGGTCAATTTCGTCTTTGTTTTCAAAAGATGCAAAAAGTGGATAATCGTTGCCTAACAAATGTTCCAAAGGAATATGAATTTCAGTAAAAAATGGAAGCTGAAAACTTAAAAAATCAAAGACTTTAATAGGAAACGTAAGATCGTCATACATATTTCTCGGGCGGGTGTGGAAAGCGTATGCAATATTGTTTTCTGATATAAATTTCGGAATATCTTTTCTTGGCACTTTATCCAATTTTATATGGCCTGCTGTTACTTTTTCTTTCAAATCTTTATCTCCAGAAAGGATATAGAAGTTGTATAAATCTTTATATTCTTGCGCAAAGTCAATAAAGTTTTTATAGCCAGAATTTGTATAGCCCAAACTTCCTAGATAAAGTATGCCTAGTTTTTTTGAAAAATCTGGCAGCGTTCTGTTTTTTGTAATGTCATGTGTTCCCGGCGGTAAGTCTGTAAAAGGACGCTTGGGAAAAAATTTATTCTTTTGAAAAAAAACTTCTCCCATTTCTTTAGTAGGAAAAACCATAGAAGTGGAAATCAAGGTTAAATAGAAGTTGCTCAGTTTATTAAAAAAATAAGTGATCTTGCTTCTAAAAGTGTTGTATTCCTCAGGAAATAATTCAATATAAATATCACGGATAAAAACGATTGTTTTTTTTGAACGCAGCCTTAAGAAAAAGAGGCTTGGAATGTCAATGAGACCGATACGGTTGGTGGCAGATTCAATGTAAGCTATAATGGATTTTTTATGGATAGTCCTAAGTTTATTTGCTTTATAAAATACATGACTACCATTTGCTTCAAAAATACTTTTAAATAAATTGATTCTTGTATTTGGCCTTCCTGAAACTTTATTAAGATTTGGAACTATATAAAAACTATTCTTCATAAGGTATATTTTTCTTAACCTCTATATCTTTTGAATACATAGTTTCAAGTATCAAAAACGGAATTAATAAATAGAAAAAATTATTGAAATAATGAATCGATAATAAATTAGTAAATAATATTAAAAATACAAACCCAAGTTTTGCTCTTATAGTTGGTAATTTTAAATATAAAAACAAGTGGAGTATAAAGAAGAAAAATAATAACAAATAACCACCACGGTGATACAGATAGTAGAAGCCGTTGTCAATTTCTTGGAATGTGAAAAAACCGCTGAAGGCTTGTACTTCTTCGTTTTCGCGGTAGATTGTTGTGCTGGCTCCAAATCCCTTACCAAAAATCTTTTGCGCCGTATTAAAATCTTCAGATCTTACAGCTTTCCCAAAATCTTCAATGCGTATTTTTAGACTGGCATATTCCCAAGGTTTAATAACATATGGTAGTTTCTCTTTTATCAGAGGTGGTGCAAAATCTGAATTAAAAAAAGCGATAGTTGAGCCAATAATTAAAATACTAATAATGATATAAGCAGGTTGAAATATTTTTCTAAAATTGGCAATGATTAAGAATAATAATACTGCCGCAATAACCATGTTCATCAAATTGGTAGTAAGAATAAGATAAGGCATGGCGATAAGAAAAGATAATCCTAAGGCTGAATCCAATGGTTTCCTTTTTAAAAGATAATAAAAACTTATTAAAATAATTGGAATAATTGCAGCCGTAAACTCTACCTCGATAGCCGAAAACTGTATAATCCCATAGATTTGGCAACAATTTGAGATAAAGTAAAAAATATACAACGAAAACTGCAAAATTAAGAATGAATAGAAATCTTAGAAAATTAAACTTCTTTACATTTAATAAAAACAAATAGAAAAGAAAGCCATATATCTGAAATTTGATATCTATTGTAGGACTTTTGTGATTGTACAAAAGACCGATCATTAAAAAGAATAAATAGATGAAAAAAGCCAAATATAGATAGGAAGGAATGCGCAATTTTCCTTTATTTTCTATTATCCACACACTACCTACCAACAAAACCAAAATAACTAATGACAAGCCGCTATATTGAACTGTGCTTATAAATAAGTAAAGAAATATTAATAAAATTTGATAAACTATTTTCACAAAAGAGTAAATATTTTTAACAAAATGCTGTGGGCAAATTTACTCTAAATTTAATATTAACGATATTTATCAATCTTTTACTTTAATTAAACAATTGCCTTTAAATTTGACATCAAAAAATATTATGAAAAACATCTATTACATATTGGTAACTTCAGTAATATTATATACTTCATGTGATAGTAATAAAATCGAAATTCTAAAGGATACTGCTATTGAGATGACTCCCGACAGCACATCCTTTTCGATGAGTTTATACGATATTTCAAAAGATTTACATTTTGAGGAAATCCCGAGAACAGTTCCTTATGATTCCATAAAAAATAAACAATATGCAGATCTTATATTAAAAGACTCCATTGTGGTTCTTCATTCTTTTAAACCCTACTATCTTCCTTTTGATAAAATTACTTGGGCTGAAAATCCTGAGGAAAACAAAACTTGGCAAAATTATTACGAAGCTCTCTTCTTTGTATCCATTCTTAACCACGCATATCACGATTTTGGAAATGAGGAATATCATCAAAAAGCAAAAAAATACATTTTAAATTATATTGAAAAACACCCATCTCTGGAAGAAAAAACTTCAGAATATACTTGGTATGATCACGCAATAGCTTTCAGAACGTTACATATGTTGCAAACTGTAGCAAGTGAATTGCAAAATGATGACCCAGACCCAAAATTTGTACAGAAAGTGTTCAATCATATTTCATTGAATGTAACTTTTATGA
Source organism: uncultured Flavobacteriaceae bacterium (assembly GCA_963716065.1). Classification (GTDB taxonomy): domain Bacteria; phylum Bacteroidota; class Bacteroidia; order Flavobacteriales; family Flavobacteriaceae; genus Aequorivita. The sequence continues at coordinate 1,843,489 of OY970287.1, read as the reverse complement.
TGAAATCCAAAAACTATAGGGCCCACAATCATTCACTAATGATGGATCGCAGTCTTCTTTATTTGGCAAAAATTACAAAAGCTGATCCTGCATTTTACAAGAAAATATATTATCCAACTGTAGCTCGTACTTTGGAAAACATAGATAAAGTTATAGATCCCACAGGGCTAGCTCGTGAGCACTCCATTACTTATCATATATTTAATCATAATCTCGACAAATCAATTCTTGAATTAGTAGAAAAAGCGGATATGAACCCTGCTTTTCAATTAAAAATATTGCGAAAAAATGATGTGCTATTACAATTGGTAAAACCAGATTTAAGCTTCCCATTATGGGGCGATAGCCAGATAGAGGTTTTGAACAAAAAGTTAGCAGATGATTTTGGAAATGATCAACGAGTGCTAGATGTTTTGGCAGGCCAAAAACTGACTTCTATGGTCAATTTTGACAATAACATTGCAACTTTAAGAACTCAAGAAAATGACAATAGTTATGTAGCTCTTTTTGCAAATTATTATTCTCGTGTGCATAAACATCACGACGACCTTTCATTTATATTCCAAACTTTAGGAACAGATATTTTGACAGATCAGGGTTATTATGGATATGAAGATAAATACAGACCATTCTTAACATCCGTTTTCGGTCATAATACCATCGCAATAAATGATACTAATTATACAAACGGAAAAAAAGGTCAATATTCAAAATTGACAGGGTATTGGAAAGAAGATAGTGTTGAAATAATTTCAGCAGAGCATACTATGTATGATTCCATAACAGTTAAACGCAAGCTGTATTTTATAAAACCGAATGTAATTGTACTACAAGATTGGGCCGAGTCAGATTATAGTGGTTTAGTTTTTTTGGACAGGAAATTATTAATCTTTAATTTTCTGAACTATGAAAAAACAACGTCGCACCTTTAACTCCGCTTTCAAGGCCAAGGTTGCCCTTGAGGCCATCAAAGAACACGAAACAACGAGCGAACTTGCTCAAAAGTACCAATTACATCCCAACCAGATAACGCAATGGAAAAAAGAATTCCTCTTGAATGCTGCTATTGTTTTTGATAAGGACAAGGCCCATCTGGAGGAGCTCCAGGGGATGCGCAAGACCCAGGACGAGCTGTACCGGGAGATCGGTGAGCTGAAAATGGACCGGGACTGGTTAAAAAAAAAGCTGCTATGATCCCAACGGAAAATCGACGGCAAATGATCGAGCGCACAGCAGAAGCAGCCTCAATAGTACATCAATGCCATCTGTTGGGGCTCTCGCGCAGCACTCTTTATTATGCCCCGGCAAGAGCATATCGAGAAAAAGACCTTCGGATGATGGCCTTGCTCGACGAACTGCACTTGGAGGATCCAACGCGCGGAACACGGCGGATGCGCAACGAACTTGTCAAAGCGGGGTTCAAGGTAGGGCGCTGCCACGTGCGCACACTGATGAACGTAATGCGGATAAAGACAGTATACTGCCGTCCGCGCACCACCATATCCGATCCCACAAAGTACAAATATCCGTATTTGCTCAGAAACCTTGCAATAGAGCGTCCCAACCAGGTATGGAGTATAGATATCACCTATATTCCCATGCCAAGGGGATTTATGTACCTCACCGCCATTATTGATGTGCACAGCCGTTACATTGTCGGCTGGAGCATTTCCAACTCGATGGAAGCGGAATGGGTAACAGGGGTCGTAAGGGAGGCCGTGCGGACGCAGGGAAAGCCGGAAATCATCAATTCTGACCAAGGCACCCAGTTCACGTCCGATTGTTACATTGCCTTTGTCAAAGGTCTGGAAACTGTCAAGATATCGATGGACGGCAAGGGCAGGGCTCTCGACAATGTTTATATAGAACGGTTTTGGCGCACGATCAAATATGACAAGCTCTATTTGGAAAGGCCCGAAAACGGAATGGAATTGCACAGGGCATGCAAACAATTCATTTCCTATTACAACAACAGAAGGGATCATTCCTCTCTGGACAATAATCCCCCGGCCTCAGTATATCAGATGGCAGCCTAAAGTATAAATACAAAAAAGAAATAATGTTTAAATCTATTTTGCTCATGGACCTAAAAAAAACTTAAGTTTGTCTAAAATCTGTCCAGCCTAACTAGACCATCTCAAACCTTCCATATATTTATGTTGATGATTGTTCCTATAGCACTACAAACTGGACAAATATAGATCCAACTATCATTTTTGTGGAAATAGAAGGACAAACAGAGTGTGAATTGATTGGCGTTGAAGATAATCTGGTTGCTCAAAATTTAACAATATATCCAAATCCTATAAACGATATTCTATATATTGATTGTCAAGCCCCTATTGATTCAGTCAGTATTTATTCCATAACAGGTAGTTTTATAAAACAAACATCAAATTCAAATATAAACGTGGCTGATTTGCCCAAAGGTTTATATTTCGCAAAGGTTATTATTGAAGGTAGAGCTATCACCAAAAAGTTTATAAAGGCGTAATTTATAACAAAACTATTATGAAGAAAGGAAAAAAATTCAGTCTACTATTTTCGCTTGCTTTGTTAATTGTTCTAGGTTGTAATAAAGATGACTCCAGTAACAATAACATTCCAGACGCATTTGAAATTACAATCAGCGAGATAACTTTCTCTTCCGCAATTGTAAATTGGACAGTACCTGCAACAGATGAGCCAACTTCGATAACATATTCTGTTTATTTGAATGAATCACTTGTAGTAGAAAATTTAACCGAAACTTCATATAACCTAGAAGATTTAAACTATGCTACCAATTATATTATGAAAGTGGAGGCTAAAAATGAATATGGAACTTCCACCTCATCTAAAGAATTTACAACTCTTCAACCTTCACTTTTGCGACTTATTAGTTACGACCATGTCAACTATAATTTTATTTTGGAGTATGACGAGCTTGATTTATTAGTTTATAGAGGAGACCCAAGCCCTTATGGATATACAAATATCGATTTTACATACAATCAAAATAATGATATTTTAACTGAATATTCCCGTTATCGCGATGCTACGGCAAATCCTTCAGCTCAGCTTACTTATGAATATTCGGGAACAACCTTATCCGGACTTACCATTCACGAAACTGCGGAAGACGCTACAGCTGATTATGAGTTTCAATTTAACTCACCATTAAATTATAACTATACAATAATCTCAGAAAACCTTTACGGAGGGCCCCATATATCTAATTATACCGTCGACCTTGAAATGGACAATGAAGGAAAAGTGCTAAAATTTACTCGCACAAATCTTGAAACTTCCCATATAGATAGAGTATATTTTGAATATATAAATGGAAACTTAACAAAAATAGCCAATGGGAGTAATGTGCTAGAGATAACTTTTGACAATGCAAATAATTGGCATACCTATAGAAGTGGTTTTTTGCCATATTTTTATGGTCATGACGCTAGGGATTTGGGGGGTTTAATTTATTTTCCCAATATGGTTAGGTGGTTGAACCAAATTCCACAATTTTATGACTTCGTAAATAAAAACAACGCCCTAGAATATAAATTTAACGGAGAAGTTTTTACCACGTTTCAGTATGAATATAATCAATATAATTATCCAAGTAAAATAACAATTCCTCAACAAAATGATACTATAGTACTGGAATATGAAGCAGTAGAATAAAAAATTATTTAGAAGAAATATGATAAATTTCGTTTATGTGAATTTTAGATACGTCAGCTTTCAAAAACTTGAATATATACGCCCCATCCTTTTCGCAAATAGCAGCCATTTCATAATCAACTGCAATTCCTGAAAATTGAGTGCCAATAAAAATAAAAACTGGTATTACTAATAATGCAAAATTACTTTTAAGATTTTTTGCGTTGGCGCTGCATTGAGTAAAAAAATACTAGATTTAGTATTAACCTTTTCGGGGTCAATTTATTTTTTTAAAATTTTATCAATAATATACCGAGGTCTATTTTTGGTCTGAATGTATATTTTACCCACGTATTCTCCAATTATTCCAATAGCAAAAGTCTGTATTCCGCCAAAAAATATTATAACTGCAATCATAGAAAACCAGCCAGGAATTACATTCCCTGCAACTAATTGAATGGCTGCCCACAACAGTAGAATAAAAGATAATAGAATGGAAAATAAGCCGACCAATAAAACAATTCTTAAAGGTGTAGCCGAAAATGATGTAATGCCATCCCACGCAAAGGATAGCATTTTTCTTAATGGATATTTTGATTGGCCTTCTTCGCGGTGTAATCTTTTGTAATTAACTATTGTATGTTTTAGGCCTATTACCGGAAAAATAGCTCTTAAAAAAAGATGTGATTCTGGAAATTTAAGTAAGGACACTAATGCTTGATTATTTATTAATCGAAAATCGGCATGGTTGTTAATGGTTTTTACGCCCATTTTGTCCATTAATTTATAAAATACTTTCGCGGTACTACTTTTCAGAAAACTGTCTACTGTTCTATCATTTCTTACCCCATAAACAATGTCAAACCCTTCGTTGTATTTTGCGATCATCTCGCCGATTACCTTAAAATCATCCTGTAAGTCTACATCAAGAGTTATATAGGCGTCATATTCGTCTTTAAAATTTTCTAGTCCGGCCAGCAATGCATTTTGATGCCCAAAATTATTGCTGAATTTAATGGCATTAATATATTCTTGTGAGAAAGAAGTTATTATATTCCATGTTCCATCACTACTACCGTCATCCACAAAACAGATACCGCTATCATCTGAAATAATAGTAGATTCAATTAAGTTTTCAAAATAAATAAAGAATTTGTTTATGGTGTTTGTTAAAACTTCTTCTTCATTATAACACGGAAAAATCACTAATAATCTCATCTTCTTTTATTTTTCACAATGTTTAAACATGCAAATAATCAATTGAGTATCATTAAAATTCGAAAATTCTAACGTCCTTTTTTTTTGCCAAGAACTTCTCTAATTTCCGTAATATATAAGCTTGGAACCACTGCTCTGGAAAATTCCAATAGAGAAGCTCCTGTCATCCTTTTTACCAACAGCCACCAATTGGGAATAAATAGCGCTACAATACCAGCAACCATGGCATAAGCAACTGCTTCGGCTGAAAATTGGGTGCCTATAAAAATAAAAGCTGGCATTACAAATAACGAAAAAATATTCCAAACAAATGAAATGTCAGTTCTTCCAGTGGCAATTACAAGGCTGCCTATTGGGTTTCCGATGCTTCGTATATACATATAGACAGAAAGTATTCGAACTAAAATAACGATGTTTCCATATTCACTGCCATAGAGTATGTTAACGATTATTGGAGCAAACAGGAAAACCAACAAATACACAAGAAAATTAACGGAAGAAACAATGTTGATTAGTTTCAAATAATTTTTCTTTAACGTAGAAAGATCGTGCTGAAATTTTGCCAACAACGGGTTGGAAACTTTAGTTATAATGGGGTTTATAATCTGTGCCGGTTTATAAACCAACTGCTTCGCCAAACTATAACCGCCCAATATTTCGGGACTGAAGACTTTCCCAATAATAATAATATCCATATCCCTATTAAAGTAATTGACAAACTGGCTGCCCACTTCAAAAACACCGATTTTTAAAAAAAGTAAAGATTCCTTTAAATTAAAATGAAACAAGATTGGGTCAATAATCCATCCTCGTAAAAAGAAAAAGATATTTGGCAAAGCGTATTGCACAAGTGCCGAAATTACCAAGGAATATATTCCAAAGCCTTCAATAGCCATCAAAATGGCAACTATAAGCGATAAGATTGCGCTTATCAATTCAACTAAAGCGATAATCTTGAAGTTCAATTTTTTTTGCTCAACAGTGCGAAATTGATTTCCCAAACCAGCGAAAATTACGGATGTGGACATTATAATTATCAAACTGCCTAGGATTGGACTATCGTAGAAATTGGCGATCAGTGGTGATAAAAGCACGATTATAGCAAAAATCAAAATCCCAAAAGCCAAATTAATCCAGTAAAGACTTGAATATTCTTTTTTTGAAATTTCCTGACGATGGAAAATGGCTGATGTCAAGCCCATGTCCATAAATAAGCTTATAACCCCCAAAACGAAAAGAACGAGCGCCATCAACCCAAAGTCTTCCCTGTCCAAAAATCGAGTTAGGATGGAAAGTCTTAAAAGGGAGCAAACAGCGACACCAATAGTACCCACTGATGTCCATTTTACTCCTTTTACCAGATTATTCCGATTTTGCATCGCGCTTAATTAAGCTTTCAAAAATTTCAGTAATTCTCTGAGTGTTTTTATTCAAATTGAATTTATTTTCCACAACAGATCGTGGCTCACAATCAAGATTCTTAATTGTTGAAAATGCTTTCGCCATATTTTCTATGTTACGCTCTTCAACCAATAATCCATTTTGCACATGGTTAATAATTTCTGGAATCCCTGCGTGAAAAGTGCTTATACACGGCAATTCCATAGCCATCGCTTCCATCAAAACTGTGGGTAGGCCTTCTGTGTCGCCATCAGCAGCAGTAACGCTGTGATGTACAAAGAAATTTGCTTCCTCCATTAATTCCTTCACTTGAAATCTATCTACCAAACCTACAAACTTAACATTTTGCTGTAAGTTTAAATCTTCTGAAAGTTTTCTCATTTCATTATAAAGATTCGGCGCCCCCAAAAACCAAAATATCTGTACTGTGTGTGGAATCGAGGTGTTCCTTAAACGCTTTTATAGTGTATTGGTGTCCTTTCTTTTCAACAAAATTTGCAATCTGCAAAAAAGTTGTCGTAGTCTTAGGGCTTGATTTTCTTGGAGTTTTCCTTTGGAAGAAATCTATATCAACACCCAGATAGTCAACTAATACTTTTTCTGAAGGTATTCCAATATTTACAATATTACTTTTAATTGCTTCTGATACTGCTGTACCTGTTATTAATGGGTTTTGAAAAACTTTTTTTAAGGTACTACAGTATGTTTTATTGGTTAATGCCGCAGAGGCATCGTACCCATGAAAAGTTATTACTGTTGGAATTGGATTAGTTTCAAAATAATCTCCAAGCCGAAAAAAGTGAGTTCCGAAATGACAGTGAATTATGTCTGGCTTGAAAGTGGCTATATGCTTTTGAAATTTTTTGGAAAAGCTATTGCTGAAATAGGTAAATTCAATATCAAGTTTTCTTTTAAAGGCAGAAATTATATAATTATAATCCTTTTTTTCTTTGTAAATATGAACGTTTTCCATCGGAAAAAGATGCTCATTTCTTCTTTCACAAGCAACAATTTCTACAATATGACCCTGGCTTTGTAATGCTTTTATTTGATTGTAAATAAAAGTCATTGAAGGGGTTAAAAAACCATGGCATGTTACCAATATTTTCATTTCTTATTTTTTCGAAACCTGTTTTACCCCACAAAAATCTAAAATAATAATGTTTGAAGATATCTCAAAATCAATAAACTCTTTATGGGCTACCAAAAAAACCATTATATCGCATTGTTCCTTAGCTTCAGTAGGTGAGGTCAAATGAAACTTGTCGTTAGATTTTAAATTGGGCTCTACAAACAAAATTTTAAATTTGTCCGCATCCAATTGTTTTGCAACGTGAAGAGGCAGGAGATTCGCGCAAATCATCAATATTCGGTTTAAAGGCAAGTCCCATACAGGCAATAACCGCATCTCTCCCGTTGTCTATTTTAAATTGAAGCGCGGCATTTTTCACTTTTTCTATAGCCCATTCGGTTTTATAATTGTTGATTTCACGGGCGTTTCTAATAATTTTTGATTCCTCCGGAAATTCAGAAACTATAAACCAAGGATCTACTGCAATACAATGGCCGCCCACTCCTGTTCCTGGCTGGAGAATATTTACACGAGGATGTTTGTTTGCTAGTCGTATCAATTCCCAAACATTAATATTTGCCTTGTCGCAAATCATGGATAGTTCATTTGCAAAGGCTATTTGAACATCTCTTGACGAATTTTCTACCAATTTGCACATTTCCGCCGTTTGTGAATTCGTTTTATGAAGCTCACCCTTTACAAAATGTTTGTAAAACCAAACAGCTTTTTCTGTTGATTCTTTATCAATTCCGCCTATTGCACGATCGTTGTGTTCCAATTCATAAATTACGTTACCAGGCAATACACGCTCTGGGCAATATGCAATGAAAATCTCTCCTTTTAAATCAGGTCTTTCATTAAAAATTATATCTTGAATATTATGTGTCGTGCCAACTGGACTAGTAGATTCCAAAATAACCAAAGCTTCTTTTTGAAGAGTTGGAATTATATTTTTAACAGCACTTTCTACATAGGAAAGATCTGGAACATGATTTCCTTTAAAAGGCGTTGGTACCGCTATTAAATAAACATCGGCAGTGATGGGCCTTGTTGAGGCCTTTAGATAACCTTGTTTAACCACGTGGTGAACTAACCCATCAAGATCTGGTTCAACAATGTGTATCTTTCCTTCATTAATGGTGTTTATTACGTGTTGGGAAATATCAACACCTGTAACATTTAGTCCTTTACTCGCTATTAGTGCTGCAGTGGGTAAGCCAATATAGCCTAGACCCATCATTACCACTGTAGGTTTGTTTTCCATTTTAAAGTCCTTCAATAAAATTTACGATTCTTATAGTTGCTTTTCCGTCTCCATACGGATTGTGCAACATACTCATACTCTTGTAATATTCGATATTTTTTAATAGCTTTTCGGTTTCTTCAATAATTCTATTGGTATCTGTACCAACTAAAATTACAGTGCCCTCTTCAACCGCCTCTGGTCTCTCAGTAGTAGTTCTTGTAACCAAAACAGGTTTTCCCAAACTTGGTGCTTCTTCTTGAATTCCTCCACTATCCGTAATAATAAGATATGATTTTTCCATTAACCAAATAAAAGCGGGATAAGCCAATGGCGATACTAAATGGATGTTTTTAATACCCCCAAGAAGTTTGTTTACAGGTCCTACTACATTCGGATTTAAATGGACTGGATATATTATTTCAACGTCCGTATTTTTTTCTGCTATGTTTTTTAAGGCGCTACAAATGTTTATTAGTCCCTCCCCGTGATTTTCTCTTCTATGGCCTGTTACAAGAATAATTCTTTTCTGAAAATCTAAGTTGGATTTTAAATTCTCAATTTCTTCATCCTTAAAGCTTTCAGCATTTACTTTTTCAATTCCATAGAGAAGTGCATCAATAACGGTGTTTCCAGTTACAAGGATATTTTCCTCTTTGGTATTTTCAATTAAAAGGTTTTTTTTTGAAAGTTCTGTTGGTGAAAAATGAAAATCTGCAATTTTTCCAGTAAGTTGTCTATTGAATTCCTCTGGGAAAGGATATTTCCGATTAAAGGTTCTTAATCCTGCTTCCACGTGACAAATTTCTGCGCCACTGTAAAATGCCGCAATACCAACAGCCATTGATGTTGTTGTATCACCATGAACATAAACATAGTCCGGTTTTACTTCATCCAAGACAGCTTTCATGTTTTCTATAATTGTTGCAGTCAGGGAATATAAATTTTGATTGGGACGCATTAAATCTAAATCAAAATCTGGAACGATTTCGAAGAAATCTAAAACCTGATCAAGCATTTCACGATGTTGTGCGGTTACACAGACTTTGGTTTCAAAATTTTTGTTCTTTAAAAACTTTTGCACCAAGGGAGCCATTTTTATGGCTTCGGGTCTTGTGCCGAATACTATAAGGTTTTTTTTTATCATCAATTTTATTTGAAATAATTTATTTCAAAATTTTAATTCGAATTAGCATATACTCTTAAACTTTTAAAAATGTAAAGTATTAAAAATACCATACAAAACAAAAAGACGAAATATATCGGATACAAGATTTTTTTGGAAATATTTAAAAATTTTTCAGGTTCAAGATTATTAATAACACTTACTTTTTTTATAGGCGTAGAATAATCATTTTGCTGAATTTGTAATCGCTGTAGATTATCTATTAGTTGTCTCTTTTTTTCAACCAAATTATATTGGTCGGCATTATTGCTTACTGAAACAGTTGTACCCTCTTTCTGAACAGAATAATTCGCCTTTATTAATGAGTCCAATTGAGCCATCATCACAAAATGTTCCTGTACTTCAATATCTTTTACCTTTTTATAGATTTCTTGATATTCCTGAAAATGTTCATTTTCATTAAAATATTTAAAAAGGTCCACAATTATTTTTTCAGAATTATTTTTTCCCTTAATAGAAATTTGCATTCTATGATATTTGTAATATTTGCTTGTGGCCAAGTTTTCCACATATTCTGAAAAATCCTGATTTTGTGAAATAATTTTCAAAATATCTATATTTTGACGAGATTTCAGAAATGAAATTATAAAGGTCAACAATAGGCTCAATTTCTATAAGATTAAGTTTGGAGTAATTTGCGCCTAATATTTGCTTGAGATATATAGTATCCTTTGAAGCGATTTTTGAATTTAATGCCTCCACCTTATCATATAAATAATCAACACTTCCGAAATTTGGAATCACAATCAATTCATTGTTGTAAGATTTTACTTCGTTATAATCTTTATATAATCCGAACCCAAAACCGATTAAGATAATTACAATCAGTATAATAAAATGTTTTTTAAAAAAATCAATTATTTTAAGAATAGCTCTTGCAAAACCCTTAAAAATATCGTTTGATTTTTTTAATAAATATCCCAAATCAACTTCTTCCGATGAATTCTGCTGTGCCATAAAAACTATTTTATAAATTAATGACTGTATTTTTTAATACATTTTGCAAGCTTTCTTGCCAATCTATTTGCTTTAATTTCAACCTATTCTGCGCCTTTTTATTATCTAAAACGCTATATTCCGGCCGTGCGGCAAAAGTACGGTAATGGTTGGTTTTTGCAAGTTTTGCCTCTTTTAATTTTCCGGATTGCAAAAGTATCTCTTCCGCAAAACCAAACCAAGTTGTTTCCCCGCCGTTACTGAAGTTATAAACGCCATAATCTCTTGAATCTTGTGCAATTACAGTTAATAGCGCATTTGCCAAATCATTAGCATTTGTTGGGGTTCCCGTTTGTTCAGTTGTAATAGTAAGCGGTTTCCCCTCCTCAGCGTATTTCAAAATGGTTTTTAGAAAATTATGCCCGTATTGCGAATAGAGCCAAGAGGTTCGAAAAATAAAATACTTATCACATAATTCCTGAATATATTCTTCTCCTTTTAGCTTTGAAGCACCGTAAACATTTATCGGATTTGTAATATCCGTTTCCAAATAAGGTAATTTCTTTTCGCCGTCAAAAACATAATCTGTGGAAATTTGAAGTAATGTAACTTCACTTTTATTACATGCTTCAGCAATATTTTTCACAGCTTCGGCATTTATTGCGAAAGCTTTATCAATTTCGCTTTCTGCTTTTTCAACGTTGGTGTATGCGGCGGTATTTATACAAAAGCCAAAATTGTTTTGACTGATTAAATCTTTGATTAAATCTGCATTATCAATATCCAACTCTTCTTTCGAAACAAATACAAAATCAAGCTCAGGAAATTCGGCGGAAGCATCTTTTATGCATCTTCCCAATTGTCCTTTTGCGCCTGTTACCAATATTTTTTTCATGAAATTGCTTCCTGGAAAGTGGGAAGTTGTAAATCTTTTTCTGAAATTATAAAATCTTCCTTTGGAAGATGCCAATCCAATGCTAAGGTTGCGTCACTATAAATGATGCCGCTTTCGGAAGCTTTATCATAAAAATTGTCGCATTTATATGAAAAAATTGAATCATCGGATAGCGTTATAAACCCATGGGCAAAACCACGTGGGACGAATAATTGTAGATTTTCAACGGCATCCAATTCAACTGAAAATGATTTTCCAAAAGTTTCAGAATCCTTCCGAAGATCTACCACAATATCCAAAACTTTTCCTTTAATCACTCGCACGAGCTTAGCCTGCGCCATTTCACCATTCTGGAAATGTAATCCCCGCAAAACCCCGTAGGAAGAAACAGATTGGTTGTCTTGAACGAAATCAGTGTTTAGTCCAGTAACTTTTTGAAAAACTTTTTGATTAAATGTTTCATAAAAAAGCCCGCGTTCATCCTTGAAAACGCTTGGTTTCAGTAAAAAGCAATCTTTTAATGGTGTATGTTTTAATTCCAAATCAATCCAATTGAAGTAAATGTTTTCCGTAGCCGCTTTTCAACAAAGGTTCTGCTAAAGCTTTTAATTGTTCTTTTGAAATGTAGCCCATCTCATAAGCAGCCTCTTCAATAGATCCAATTTTTAATCCCTGTCTTTCTTCAATAACCTCAACAAATTGGGCGGCTTGCATTAGGGAGGCAAAGGTTCCGGTATCTAACCAAGCAGTTCCTTTATCAAGAATGCTAACGTTGAGATTTCCTTGTTTTAAATACACATTATTTACATCGGTTATTTCCAGTTCGCCACGAGCGCTGGGCTTTATGTTTGCCGCTATTTCCACTACGCTATTGTCGTAAAAGTAGATTCCGGGAACAGCATAATTTGATTGTGGGTTTTTTGGTTTTTCTTCAATGGAAAGCGCTTTACCATCAGTATCAAATTCAACAACCCCATATCTTTCGGGGTCTAAAACGTGATAGGCGTAAATAATACCGCCATCCGGATTGTTGTTTGATTGTAACAATTCCTTCAACCCGGAACCGTAAAAAATATTATCGCCGAGTATTAATGCAACTTTATCTTTTCCAATAAATTCCTTTCCAATTATAAAAGCTTCGGCAAGACCGTTTGGATTGGGTTGTTCGGCATATTGAAAATTGCAGCCCAGCTTTTTGCCATCGCCCAAAAGTTGTTTGAAAAGGGGAAGATCCTGTGGTGTCGATATAATCAATATCTCAGTAATTCCAGCATACATGAGTGTTGACAGTGGATAATAAATCATCGGTTTGTCATAAACTGGCATCAATTGTTTGCTCACGGCCAATGTAATTGGATGCAAACGAGTGCCCGAACCTCCTGCTAAAATTATTCCTTTCATAATCTATTTTTATTATTCAAATACCACCGAATTGTTTTTTGAATTCCGCTTTCAAAGTTTTCTTTGGCTTTCCAACCCAGTTCATTTTCAATTTTTGAGGCATCAATAGCATATCTGAAATCGTGTCCTGGTCGGTCTTTTACAAAAGAAATTTGTTTTTTATATGAGGTTTCTTTCGGCGCCATTTCATCCAGCAATTCACAGATAACGTTCGCAATATAAAGGTTTTCGCGCTCATTTCTGCCACCAATATTATAGGTTTCCCCCAATTTCCCATTTTCCAAAGCCAAATAAATTCCACTGCAATGATCCATTACATAAAGCCAATCGCGAATATTTTTTCCATCGCCGTAAATAGGAATTGGTTCTCCTGAAATAGCTTTTCGAATTATTGTTGGAATCAATTTTTCCTTGTGCTGATTTGGCCGTAATTGTTGGAACAATTGGTGGTTACAACTGGTAGCCCGTAGGTGTGAAAATAACTGCGCACAATAAAATCTGAGGATGCTTTTGAAGCGCTGTAAGGGCTATTTGGAGCATACGAGGTTTCTTCAGTAAAAAGACCAGTTTCTCCTAGAGTGCCGTAAACCTCATCGGTTGAAATGTGCAGAAAACGTGCGTTTTTGAATTCGATTTTAAAATCATTTGGACCGTTCATCCAAATTTTATAAGCACTTTGAAGTAAATTAAACGTGCCAACAATGTTTGTTTGAATAAATTCCGAAGGACCGGAAATGGAATTGTCCACATGGCTTTCCGCAGCAAAATGCACTACTTTTTGAAATTGATGTTTTTCGAATAAATTTTGAACAAATGAAACATCACAAATATCTCCTTTTATAAAAGTTATTTTATCTGAAAATGCACTCAAATTATCGAGATTTCCGGCATAGGTTAGCTTATCCAGCACAAATATTTCATCATCTGAATTTTGCAGGGAATATTCCACATAATTGGAACCTATAAATCCTGCACCTCCCGTAATCAGTACTTTATCTTTTTTCAAAATTAATTTTTAGAATTGTCTAAAATCTGTTTTAACATTTTTTCGGTGATTAAATAGGTCGGTTTTACACCTGTGGTGCCCAATCCACCCGATGCTAAAGTGCTTCCTGTTTCCAATGGGTTATCTGAAGCATAATACGCATAGCGAACCTTAACTTTTGGACTAATACTTCTTCTTATTTTTGAAGCTGCCTGAATTGCTTTTTGATAGTGCGCGCCTTCCATTTCCAAACCAATCACATTCCAAGTTGAGTTGTGGAAAAATTTAAGAACATCGCGGTTTTGAAGTGATGTTCCCAAAACCGAAATCATCGTTCCTGTGCAAACTTTTACATCATCATCCTTAAACATGGATTTATCCAATTTATTTTTAAAAGGATAATTATCTGCCGTGCCCTCAAAAACGTGGGCTGACGGAATCATAATATCGCCTTTTCCGCCTTCCAAAATTCCTGCTTTTCCCATAATTGAAATAGAAACAACATTTAAAAAATGCCTCTCTTTATGTTCATCAACGAATGGTTTCAGTAATTCGTCCATCGTTTCATAAGCCTGTTCGCCAAAGGCGTAATCCATCACAACAATAACAGGCTTTTTTGAATGTTCAAAATTATTCAATCCCTCCGCAAAAGGACTGTTCTTTATTTTGGAAGTATCAATTATCTGAACATCTATGTTGGTTCCGCTTTGATCTTCAATAAAAATCATTCCTTCGGAAAGTGCTATCTTTGTTACCTTTTCGCGAAGTTTAAAATTAGTTGAAATACTAAGAGATTCAAATATCTCCATCGATTTCATTTTTGAAAATTCAGAAGCCAGCGCTTTTGGCGCATAAAGACTGTTCATTACGCTGTGCATATTGGCGCTTATAATATGAATGGGTCTTTCTAGTAATTTATTGTTCTGCAACACTTCTTTTATACTGTAAGCCCACTGTTCGCCGTGAATGTGATGGCCTAAGCTTTCGCGTAAAACTGGACTGAAAGAAATGGTCCGTTTTTCATCAGTTGTCATTTCTTCAATTGCCAATTTCCCCAAGAAGTAAATTATATTGAAGAAACGATTTTCATTCTTTTCGCTGGCAAAATATGGATGAACGCTTTTTACTTCGTCAAAGGTTCTTCCCAGGAAATTCGCGGTGTGCGTAAGTGTTATTTCTTTTTCTTCTTGGGTAAGCTTTCCCTTTTTCAAAACAGCTTGCTCCAACTTTTTCCAATCGCGGATTACTTCACCATTTTCATTGATAAGCACCTGCTTCATAATTTTGTGCGACTCGATGAAAAGAAAGGTCAAATGCGTAAGAATATCATAAATCTCTGAACGGCCGCGGGTGATTTCAATATTCATTTGTTCCGAATCTATCCGATAACAATTTCTGCGGCGTTTCAGTGGAATTATAGGTTCGAAATGAGAATTTTTATAACCTTCGTCACTAGTGAGATTAATAAATTTACATTCCTCAATGCCGTACGGCAAACGATCCATCACATAAAGCAAGCCCTGCAATTCAATTTTATCTTCCGTAATGGAACCATAAATTTCTGGGCGAAGAATAAGCAAGGATTCCCGAAGGGTTTCGCCTGAAATTCCCATTGGTTTATAAAATCCGCGATTAAAAAGATGGCGCATTGTAATGTATAAACGCTCGATGGCCTGTGTGCTTTCCTGTGCGCGGGTGCGGGTATGTGATCTTAATTTGCTCATTGGGTGCAAAGGTAACACTAATTTTGAGCTTGGATTTTCAAAAGTGCATCCGCAATTTTACGGTCATTTGAAAGACGCGGCACCTTATTTTGACCACCGAGTTTTCCTTCAGATTTCATGTAATCGTTAAAACTATCCCTTTTGAGCACCCTAATTTTTAACGGCTGAAGTACTTTCCCTTCAATCAAATCAAGGTAATAGGAATTTTGTTTTTGCATTTCTGAGTCGAGAAACTGAGCAACTTTTTGAAGGTTTTCTGGAGAATTATCAAACTCAACCAACCATTCGTGATACGGCAAATTTTCTTCGGAAGGCGTTATTTGTGGAGCAACGGTAAATTCAGTAATTGAAAAATTGAATTCGGAAATGGCTTTATGCATTGCTTCTTCAACTTCTTTTCCAATAACATGTTCCCCGAATGCTGAAATGAAATGTTTTATTCTTCCCGAAACAATAATGCGATATGGTTTTGTTGAAGTAAACTGCACTGTATCACCCAAATTATAGGCCCAAAGTCCCGCGTTTGTTGAAATAATCATCACATAATTAATGCCTATTTCCACTTCGCCGATTGTCAATCGTTTTGGATTTTCATCAAAAAAAGAAGTGGCTTCAACAAATTCATAGAAAATTCCTGAATTCAAAAGCAACAACATCCCCTTTTCCTTTTGGCTGTCCTGAAAGGCAAAAAACCCTTCACTGGCTGGAAACAACTCAATACTGTCAACTTTTCTTCCTATTAAATTTTCAAATTTGGCGCGATAGGGTTCAAAATTTACACCACCATAAATAAAGAGGTTAAAATTTTTGAAAAGATCGCCCACTTTTTTATCTGTACTTTTCTGCAGTTTTTCAAAATACATTTGCACCCATGACGGAATCCCGCTAATGACGGTCATATTTTCGTTTTTGGTTTCCTCAACTACTGCGTCAACCTTCGTTTCCCAGTCTTCAATACAATTCGTTTCCCAACTCGGCAATCTGTTTTTTTGAAGGTATGCAGGAACGTAATGCGCAACAATTCCGGAAAGTCTTCCCGTTTTAATGCCATTTTTTTCTTGCATTTCAGGGCTTCCCTGTAGAAAAATCATTTTTCCATCCACAAAATCAGCTTTTCCCGTTTCATTTATGTAACACAAAATAGCATTGCGAGCGGCCTGAATATGATATGGCATTGATTCTTTTGTGAGTGGAATATATTTAGCCCCAGATGTTGTGCCCGAGGTTTTTGCGAAATAGAGTGGCTTTGCTAGCCAAAGCACATTTTCTTCTCCCGAAACCATGCGATCAACATACGGTTTCAATTCTTCGTAATCCCTTATTGGAACATGTATTGCAAAATCTTGAAAAGAATTTATATTTTGGAAATTGTGATCTTTTCCAAAAGCGGTTTCCTTTGCGTCCGAAATCAATTTTTGAAATACTTTTTGTTGTGTTGCTTCAGGATTTGTTGCCCACTTCTGAATTTTATTGACAACAATTTTGGCAAATATTTTGGCTCCGATGGATTTTAAAGACATAGGCTATTAATCAAAATCTATGAAACTTGTAGGATTTATAGGAAACCCGTCTCGCCAAAGTTCAAAATGTAAATGAGGCCCTGTGGTCAATTCGCCCGTGTTTCCAACAGTTGCTATAACTTCGCCTGCTTTAACGACTTCGCCCTGTTCTTTGGTGAGCATTGCGTTGTGTTTATAAACTGAAATGAGGTTATTGTTGTGTTTCAAAATAATCACATATCCTGTTTGTACCGTCCATTCAGCAAAAATAACCGTTCCATCGGCTACTGCCTTTACAGGTGAATCTTTTACTGTCACCACATCAACAGCGTAATGTTTTGATTTTGAATCGTAAGGCTCTGAAATATTTCCTTTTACGGGCGCAAACAGAGCGTATTGTTGTTCTTGCGCAGCAACTAATGGGTTGTATTTATCTTCTTTCGCCACTGCCTGCCGAAGTAGTGAATCTTTTCTTGAAGTTCTTATCAAAACAGAAGGATCAGTTTTTGCAACTTCAATGATTGAATCTTTATTGAAATTTACCGTTTTAACGTCGCCTGTTAGTACTTTTTTGATTGAAGAGAGGTATTGGTCATTTACGTCGAGAATCTTCTGTAGCGAGTCGGTTTTGTATGCAAGTTGCGTGGCCTTCTTTTTAAGAGTAGTGGAAGAATACCCCGGTATGTATTCCCGAAGTGGTGTAAAAGCAATGATAAAAGTGGTGGCTAAAATAAGAAACAACGCAAAAAGAGTGCTGAATACAAATACATTCAATCGGTTTAGCTTAAATGAAAAACGTTCCTCGAAGGTTTCTTCATTAAGAATAACCATTCGGTATTTATGCAATAACTTCCTTTTGAAACGTTTTGTCCCTTTTTCTTTGTTTGTCATAGGGCTGCAATAGCTTTTTACAAATATAAAATAAACTATAGCCACATAAGCTAAAGTTAAGGTCAAAACGTTCTATCTAAACATTTCTTGTTACCTTTGTGTAATTAAATTTATAAAATCATGAGTGCACTGTTTATACCTATGGTTATTGGTTGGCCACAAATTGTACTGATTGTAGTAGTAGTACTTTTACTATTTGGCGGAAAGAAAATACCCGAAATGATGCGCGGTTTGGGTAGTGGTCTAAAGGAGTTTAAAGACGCTTCAAAAGATGATGCTAAAACACCTCCTTCAGAAAATAAGATAGACGATACTAAATAAATTTCGTTTAAATAGAAAAAGCCTTACAGAATTAAATCTGAAAGGCTTTTTTTATAAATCTATTTTTACAACTATTCGATTTTTGCACTATTCAAAATAGATTCCAGTTCAAACTGTAAATCTCTTTTTGATACAGCTGGAGCGTAAGTAAAACCTTCCAAAATTAAATAGCGGTTGTTTTTTTCGTCTTTTATTGCATAATTTATAAATGGGCCGCCCATTAGAGCATCCTTTACCTCCCAAGTTCCCTTAGTTTCATAAGCAAATTTCCCATCAATTGTAGTTTTGAAAAGGTAGGGCGCATACGCATCTTCTGTAATAAATTTATCGTCATCCTCTACTGGTAAAAGTCTGCTACCAATTGAATCCCTAATTTTTATAATATCGCTTACGGCTGTGCTGTCATTTTGAATCATATTTAGTGGAGCCGTGTAAACAAGAATATTTGTGGTTCCGTCTTTCAAGTCTTTCCGAAGCCAGAAAAAACTATCCGTTGCTTTTGCAATTCTATACGCGCTTGGAATTTGCATACTTACTCCCATCACCTTTTTAAGGGAATCTATTTTCATCAATGAAATAGACGTTCTAAGTTGTCTTTCCTTAATTTCAGAATTGTGAAGTGCTTCAATAATTTTAGCTGAATTCTTGTTGATAAGCTCAACAAGTTTTTCTTCGGAAGTAGCCTTGATAATGGCCCCTGACTGTGGTTTTGCGTATTCGTCAGTCGCAATACTCACTTTATCTTCCTCACTTAACACAACATACAGAAAAAGCCTATTGCTACGCGCAAAACCTGTAAATGCCTCGGCGGCATTTGATTCATTGAAAATAAGGGCTCATCTTGTGGAAGGCCATCAGTGGGGGCAGCAAAATTATTTCTTATGGCTTCACCCACGGCACCATTCCAAAGATCATTCGATGTGATAATTTGAAGGGCATTAATATTCCCTACGGAATTGGGAAGTAGCGATTTGTCTTTTGTTCCGCCTTCATTGCATGAAGTAAATGCAATGAAGAGCGAAAAAAATGCAATGTAAAATGATTTCATTAAAAGGATGTTTTTGGGAACTATCCTTTATAGATTTTTAGTTTAGTTCCAGGTTTCAGTTTGTCACCACTAATATCGTTCCATTTTTGGATATTCTGTACTGAAACTCCAGGAAATTTTTGCGAAATGCTCCATAATGAATCTCCATTGCGCACGGTATATGTTTTCTCGGAAGAAGAATTACTCTGGCTTTTAGGTGCAGGTGTATTGCTCGCAATGTCTTGCGCACTCTTTTTTGGATAAATAATAAGGTTTTGGCCAACTTTTACAGTATTGCTTCGCATACCGTTCCAATTCTTTATTTGGCTTAGGCTCACCCCATATCGTTCTGCAATTCTACCCAAATAATCTCCTGATTTTACACGATAACGAACTTTATCAGCTTGTTCAAACAACTCTGGAAGCGGTTCTTCCTTCTCTTCTTGTTTTTCTTCTGCAAATGCATAGATTGCTTCTTCGTTATTCACAAAAGTTCCAACGGATGTAAGCGGAAGGCGTAACATATAGTCTTCACCCTTTACTACTGGGATAATTCCAAGTTTATAGGATGGATTCAAAAACTCAAGCTTCTTCTTTGTCAACATTAGTTAATTTTGCAATCTGATCGAAGGTTATCTGCTGTTTTACTTTAATTGTATCTGTAGCTACATAAGGAATTCTTGGACCTTGCTTTTTAAAACCGTGTTCTTTTGCATATTCAAAAATATACATTGTAGCCAAAAAGGCGGGAACGTAACCAGCAGTTTCACGTGGAAGATAATCGCGAAGATTCCAATAATTTGTTTTTCCACCAGAGCGGCGAATTGCTTTTGAAACATTTCCTGAACCAGAATTGTAAGCTGCAAGTGCCAAATCCCAGTCATTAAAACTAATGTTTAAGCTTTTTAAATATTTACAGGCAGCCTCAGTGGCCATAATAGGGTCTGAGCGTTCGTCAACATATGAGCTTACGTCCAATCCAAACATTTTGCCGGTTGGGTACATAAACTGCCAAAGGCCTGTTGCTCCAACTCTTGATTGGGCACGTGGATTTAATGCAGATTTAACTATTGCTAAATATTTTAATTCTAAAGGAAGGTTGTGTTTATCTAGTTCCTGCTCAAACATTGGGAAATAATATTCACTTAATCCCATCAATCTTTCGAGTGAACCTCTTCGGTTTTTCAGGTATTGCTTAATTACGCTTTCTAACGCTGCATTATATTCCACTTTGAAAGGAGTGCGGGCATCAAGTTCTTTTAGGCGTTGTTTTAAAACCTCGGTAGATAATTCGTCATAATCTACGGCTGAATAATCTTGGTTTGTAATACTATTGTAAACATCTTCAAAAAGATCAGACTTGTAGAGTTCTTTTAACCAAAGACTATCTTTTTTGCGGGCAAACGCCATATCCTTTAGGTCATATACAAGAGTATCTTTCAATCCTTTTGCTATGGTTGTTAAAGGCAGTTCTTCAGCAATCTTTGTAACTTTTATGGAATCAACTACTTGTACTTTTTTGGTGTGTAGCTTTTTATTTTGCTTTTTACCCTGTTGGGCAAAACCCATACTGAAGACCATCAACAGTATTAACGGAAGGATTTTGTTTATTTTCATCAGCTATTTAGTTGCTTTGGGGATTATGGCAAATTTTTCGCCTGATTAATATTATGTTTAATGAAAAAGCACTTCGAATTATTAAAAAGTAACGATTTCTAATTAAAAAAATTTTGTCAAAAATAACAATTTCGCAATATTAAGCAAATTTTTTGCGCATCTGCTTAATATTCTGATATTTAACGTTTCTACAATAGTGCTTTAATTCCCGGAAGTGTTTTTCCTTCCAGCATTTCCAGCATCGCTCCACCGCCTGTTGAAACGTAACTCACCTTATCAGAAAGGTCAAATTTCTGAACCGCAGCAACAGAGTCGCCGCCACCTACTAATGAAAAGGCGCCATTCTGTGTAGCTTTCGCTATATTTTTACCCAATTTTTTAGTTCCTTCTGAAAATTTATCCATTTCAAAAACCCCAACAGGTCCGTTCCATAAAATGGTTTTTGAATCAGCAATCACTTTAGCGAAAAGCTCATTCGTTTTTGGTCCAACATCAAGCCCCATCCAGCCATCCGGAATATTATTTACAAGTTCTGTTTTTGTCTTTGCTCCTTCTGAAAAACTATCAGCAATAATAGCATCAACAGGTAAATGAATTAAAACATTTTTCTTTTTTGCTTTATCTAAAATTTCAAGTGCAAGATCTTGCTTGTCATCTTCAACCAAAGAACTCCCTATTTTTCCGCCTTGTGCTTTTACAAAAGTAAATGCCATTGCACCACCAATAATTAGGCGATCAATTTTATCCAGAATATTTTCAATAATTGTAATTTTTGAAGAAACCTTTGCGCCACCAATTATAGCTGTTACGGGTTTTTCACTTGTTTCCAGAACTCTTTTCAAATTCTCAACTTCGGAAGCTAGTAACAAGCCAAAACATTTATTCTCAGGAAAAAATTCTGCAATAATAGCTGTTGAAGCGTGGGCGCGGTGTGCCGTTCCGAAAGCGTCGTTAACGTAAATATCTCCCAATTTGGATAGTTTTTCGGCAAAATCACGATCTCCATTTTCTTCTTCCTTGTAATAACGCAAGTTTTCAAGTAAAAGAATTTCACCAGATTTTAGATTGTCAACTGCATCATTAACCTTTGGGCCAATACAATCGTCCACAAATTTTACTTGAATACCAATACTGTTTGATAACGATTTCACAATATGCTGCAACGAAAACTCCGTTTCTTTGTTTTTAGGTCTTCCAAGATGAGACATCAAAATACAGCTTCCGCCATCTTCCAAAATTTTTAAAATTGTGGGTTTCGCTGCGCGTATGCGTGTATCATCAGTTACATTAAAATTCTCATCCAGTGGCACATTAAAATCCACCCGAATCAATGCTTTTTTCCCTTTGAAATCTATATCGTTTACAGTCGTCATATTAGAAATTTTATCGTGCAAATATAACATTTTTAATTTTTATTCGGGTTTTCAATATTGCCGAAAAGGATTACTAAGTTCAAACAATAAGTGCAACAGTTGAAAAAGATGGGAAAATTAATTTTCCCATCTTTATAAAAACTGGATGCCGATGAATTATAACCAATTAATCGACTCTCAAAGATACCAAATTGAGAGTTATCTGAAAGCAGGTTTTAGCCAAACAAGAATTGCCAAAGAGCTTGGTGTGGATAAAAGCACCATAAGCAGAGAGCTGAACCGAAATGGAAAAAAGCGGAGCTACAATGCCAATTATGCCATTATGGCAAGCAACGAACGCAAGAAAGAAGCTTATAAGCACCGTGTCTTTGATGACGGTATGCGGTACTATATAGACAAAAAGCTTACCCAAGAGCAGTGGTCCCCTGAGCAGATAAAGGGAAGGTGCGATCTGGAAGGGATTCCTATGGTCAGTACCGAGCGTATCTATCAGTACATTTACCAGGACCAGGCAGAGGGAGGCCTTTGTACAAGCATCTGCGCACCGCCCGAAGGTGGCGAAAAAAGCGATTGAGCAGAAAACACCAAAGGGGACAGATACCCAACCGGGTTATGATAGGCCAACGTCCCGAAATAGTGGATGCAAAGGGGCGTTTTGGGGATTGGGAGGTCGACACCATCATTGGCCAAAACCATAAATCGGCCATAGTGACCCTGACCGAGCGCAAAAGCCAATTCGAACTGATGGCCAAGACCGATGGTACAAAAGCAGCATCCATCAAAAAGCAGATGATAAACCTCCTTTCCCCTTTCAAAGAACTGGTAAGGACCATAACCTCAGATAATGGAAAGGAATTTACAGAACACCAAAAAATAGCTCGAAAACTGGATGCGGATTTTTTCTTTGCAGACCCTTATTCGCCCTGGCAAAGAGGGCTTAACGAGTACAGCAACAAGCTAATCAGGCAATACTTGCCAAAGAAAACAGATTTTAATACCATAGAACACAGAACAATCAATATGATTATCAGTAAGTTAAACAGTAGGCCAAGAAAACTATTGGGATATAAAACTCCAAACGAAGTATTTTTAACTAAATTTAAATCCAATTGTTGCACTTGTTAATTGAATCTAGCATTCATTGAATAGATTATTCAGAAATTTCAAAGAAATTATCTCAACAAAAGAACTGTAAATTTTGTTAGATTTGCGAATGGATTTCTCTGAAGTAATTGGCCAAAGGCATATAAAATCACATCTTTTAAAAACAATTGAAAATGGCCGAATTCCGCATGCGCAGCTATTTTCAGGAGTTAACGGTAGTGGTTTGTTACCCACGGCAATTGCTTACGCATCAGCATTACTTTGCGATCAATACGAAAAGGGAAGTGCAGAATATATTTCCTGTAAAAACAAAGTTTCAAAACTGATTCATCCCGATCTTCATTTTGTTTATCCCGTTAATACAAGCGACGATATTAAAAAAAATGCAGTTTCAGATAATTATGCCGAAAGTTGGCGAAATTTTGTTCTAAAAAATCCATACGCCTCTCTTTTTGAATGGCTTAAAAGCATCGGAATTGAAAAAAAACAAGGAAATATCAGCAAATTTGAAGCTGAAAATATTTCAAAAAAACTTTCGCTGAAAGCGTTTGAAGGCGGTTATAAAATAATGATTATTTGGATGGCCGATAATATGAACGGCGAATGCGCAAATAAAATATTGAAATTGGTTGAAGAACCATCCGATAAAACTGTGCTTATTTTATTGACAGAACGCGAAGAACAGATTATCACCACAATCCGCTCCCGTTGCCAAACACTTACATTTCCATTGCTATCTCAAGCGGATATTGCAGAAAATTTAATTGCTAATTTTCACATTAAGGATACATTGGCGACTCAAACCGCGCGAAGGTCGCGCGGTGATTTTAATAAAGCAATGCAATTGCTTGAAGAAAGTGGGGAGGATGAAATTTTTGAAAAATGGTTTATAAGTTGGGTTCGATCTGCGTTTAAAGCGAAAGGAAATAAAGGTGCTATAAATAATTTATTGGATTGGAGTGACGAGCTCGCAAGTCAAGGCCGCGAAACACAAAAGAAATTTTTGTTTTATTGTATAGAAATTTTTAGACAGGCACTTTTGAAAAATTATAATGCAGATACGCTTTTATTTTTTGAAGCGAATGACAAATCCTTTTCACTACAAAAGTTTGCGCCTTTTGTACATCAAAATAATATTTTTGAAATTAATTCAGCTTTGGAAGATGCATCTTACCATATTGAGCGAAATGGAAATGCAAAAATTATATTTACTGACCTTTCCATTAAATTAACAAGGTTAATCCATAAACCCGAACTAGTATAGTCAGAATTTATATAAATAGATTTAATATAGATTTTTACTATAAAATTTGGCTTTATTCAGATTTTTTAAAAGTCCGATTTCACTTTTTGAATGCTAGGCATCCATTATTTGTCTAAAATCTCTTAAAACGAATATAAATGCTTATTTCACTTTTTTGAAGCAATAAATGTGCGAAGAGTATTCTTTTGTTCCATTTGCTTTTAAATTTGATTTCAAGCCAATCCAAAACGCATTTATGGAAAATTTCTTTCCACTTTTATATTTCTCAGAAAGTAGGCTCACATAAAAAGAATCAAAAATCATCGGTTCAGTTTTAACAAGATTAAATCTTTCAGAAAATAATTTTTTTATTGATTCTTTTGAAAAATGCCAAAGATGTCTCGGCACATCATAAGCTGCCCAAAATTCTTTATAATATTTTGCGTCAAAACTTTCAAAATTTGGAACCGCTATTATTAATGTTCCATTTGGTTTCACCAAATTTGAAAGCTGCAAAACTGTTTCTTCCAAATTTGTAATATGTTCCAAAACATGCCAAAGTGTAACAACATCAAATTGTTGTCCTTCAAAATCAATTAACGAGGGTTTTAAGGAAATTCCTTTTTCCGAAGCTAAATTTGCTGCATTTATATTTGGCTCCATTCCATAAACATTCCATCCTTTTTCTTTTGCAGCTTTTAAAAAATCTCCAGTTCCGGCACCAACATCGAGCAAAGAACCAATTCCCTTATTTTGAATAAAAATCAATTTGTTTTTTTTCTGAAGTGACCATTTTTTAACTAATTGATATGTTTTTGAAAATAAATCCTTTTTCTGATCCGTATGTGAAATGTAATCCTGGCTTTCATAATATTTTGAAAGTTCTTCCGCTTTAGGTTGAGGAACTGTTTTCAAAAGCTCCAAATTAAAATCATAAACCAAATCAAAAGATTCTTTAGAAACTAGAAAATCTTTTGTAGTTATATATTTTTCAGAATTATTCAAAAAGAAATTTTATTTAATCGATTATCGAAACTTGGAAAGCAGAAGTGTTCCACGTGAAACAAACCCGTTAACGCCCCATATACACTAAGAGAACAGAGACGTCATTTGGAGAAACTCCACTTATTCGGGATGCTTGTGATATGGTTGCTGGTTTAATTTTTGTTAGTTTTTCTATAGCTTCGTATGAAAGTGATTTCAATTTTGAATAATCAAAACTTGCTGGAATTTTTAGCCCTTCCAACCTATTTAATTTATCAGCATTGCTTTTTTCTTTTTCAATGTAGCCGGAGTATTTCACTTGGATTTCGGCTTGTTGGATCATTTCGGAATCTAATTCATTTTGCTCAATAAAATCTTTAACCGAATTTATTCTTTGCATATCTTCCATCGTAACTTCAGGACGCGAAAAGAATTTAAACATTTTATCACTTTGTTCAACTAAAGCAGAGTCCCTTGATTCAAAAATTGGGTTTATTTCCTCAGTAGTGGCACTTGTTTCTTTGAAAAATTGAACGAAAGCTTCAGATTTTTGTTTCTTCATCTCCATTTTCCTCATCCTCTCTGCACCTGCCAAACCAATTTCAAAAGATTTTGGAGTCAAGCGGAAATCAGCATTATCTTGCCGCAATAAGGTTCTGTACTCAGCTCGCGAGGTAAACATTCTATAAGGTTCCTCTGTTCCTTTTGTAATAAGATCGTCGATTAAAACACCGATATAAGCATCGTTTCTTTGTAATATAAATGGCCCTGCTTCGCGAACTTTTAGATGTGCGTTTATTCCGGCCATTAACCCCTGCGAAGCAGCCTCTTCATAACCTGTAGTTCCATTTATTTGTCCAGCAAAATATAAACCAGAAACTAATTTTGTTTCCAATGTGTGTTTTAATTGCGTTGGAGGGAAATAATCGTATTCAATAGCATATCCTGGGCGGAAAAATTTTACATTCTCAAACCCAGCAACTTGTCGTAAAGATTTAAACTGAATGTCTTCAGGCAAAGAAGTAGAAAAGCCATTGATATAATATTCTACAGTATCCCAACCTTCTGGCTCTACAAAAAGCTGATGCCTGTCTTTATCCGCAAATCGATTGATTTTATCTTCAATTGACGGGCAATATCTTGGTCCGAGACTTTGTATTGACCCATTGAACATCGGAGATCGGTCAAAACCCTCTCTCAAAATATTATGAACTTCCAAGCTTGTATAGCTCATATGACAAGACCTTTGATGTTTTAATGGTTTTGTTTCGTCAGAATAAGAAAATTTTTCAGGGATTTCATCGCCAGGTTGTTCGATCATTTTTGAAAAATCCAACGAACGTCCGTCAACTCTTGGAGGCGTTCCTGTTTTCATTCTTCCAGCCTCAAATCCTAAATTTACAAGATCCTTTGTAATTCCCGTAGAAGCTTTTTCACCCGCTCTTCCACCTCCAAATTGTTTCTCCCCAATATGGATCAATCCGTTCAAAAAAGTTCCATTTGTAAGAACTACGCTTTTCCCTCTAATTTCCAAACCAAGAGAAGTTTTCACCCCTCTAATGCTTCCATTTTCAACAATTATCCCAGAAATCATTTCTTGGTAAAAATCTAGATTTGGAGTCTGCTCAAGTTTTAATCTCCACATTTCTGCAAAGCGCATACGATCGCTTTGTACTCTTGGACTCCACATTGCGGGGCCTTTTGATTTGTTGAGCATTTTAAATTGAATAGCTGTATTATCCGAAACAATTCCGCTATATCCTCCAATAGCATCAATTTCCCGAACGATTTGACCCTTTGCAATTCCACCCATAGCGGGATTACAGCTCATTTGAGCAATAGTTTGCAAATTCATTGTAACAAGCAATGTTTTGGAACCCATATTCGCAGCAGCAGCAGCGGCTTCAGAACCAGCGTGTCCAGCACCAACTACAATTACATCATATTCGTTTGGAAACATATTTTATCTTAATTGTTCCACGTGGAACATATTGTTTTAAAAAGTGTGCAAAAATACAATAAATATCTAATTAATAGGATTTTGTTATAAATTGAAGAGAAGCGTTATTTGAATTAAAGCATTGCTATACATTCATCTTCTTTCTTTCGCATTTTAATTTCATCGGAATCAGATTTGTCCTTGTACCCACAAAAATGAAGAATACCGTGAATTATCACACGATGCAGTTCACCCTCAAAAGTTGATTTGAAATCCTTCGCATTTTCGGCAACACGTTCTACAGAAATATAAATCTCTCCGTTAATTTGTTTTCCAACTTTATAGTCAAAGCTTATAATGTCAGTCAAAGTATCGTGATTTAGGAATTCGATATTCAGTTTTAGCAAAAATTCGTCATCGCAAAAAACATAAACTATTTCCCCTAATTCATACCCTTCAGATAGAATTACATCTTCAATCCAAAGTTTTAATTTGGATTGGTTGTTTAATTCAAAATCTGTTTCAAAATTGAAATCAATCATTATTTTTCTTAAAATATTCCTGAACTTTGTTCTTGAAATCTTGGCGTAAAGGTAGTGCCTCACGATTCAAAATTTCAGTAGTGTTGAAGTATTTTTTTATCTCTTCGGGAGAAAGCCGTGTGTTATTTTGAAAATCTCTTCTGTTGGTTTGGGATTCCCTTTTTTCTTCTTGTCCCTGCTCCAAATCAGCTTTATCAAGTTTCAACAACTCATATTTTAAATTCATCATTTGTTGAAGTGTATTTTGGTTAAATCCTTTATCCAACAATTGTTGCTCAATCCCTTCCATTTTCTTTAGCAAGTTTCCTCCATTACCTTTTAATCCTTCTTTGCTAAGCCTATCCTGAAGTTGCTGCCTTAATTGCTGTTGCTGTTTGTAAATTTCAAAAATTTCTCCATTTAGGTCTTCGTTATTTCCTTCACTATCTTTGTCTCCCTTTCCGTCATTCCCTTTATCACCATTCCTACCATTTTCGCCATCCGATCCATTTCCGTTTCCACTGCCTTTTCCTTCACCTTTTCCTTTTCCTTCGCCCTCACCTTCTCCTTCACCCTTTCCTTTTCCTTTTTTTCCTTTTTGCATACCTTCCTTCATTTTTTCACCTAAACCTTCCTGCTTTTGAATAATATCCGGAAGCTGAAATCCACCACCCCCAGAGCCGGGACTAGGCTTACCTTTTCCAGAGCCAGAGCCCATTGACATGGACATCTGCATTTGCATATTGCTTAATATATCACTTAACAAAACAGCTAAATCATTGGAACCTGTTATTGTATATTGCTGATTTCCAATTCCTTGTCTAGATTCGTTTTGTGCCAAACGCTCTAATGATTTGTCGATATTATACTGAATTTCAGTAAGCGAAGTATTTATTTGCGTACCAATCATAGGTTGGCGAAGAGACAACGCAAATATGCTGTCATCAATATGTTCAAAATTGGTTTTTAAATCATTTTGAATATTCAACTTTTTTCCAAAAATCGGATTACCATATTCAATTGTTTTGAAAGTTTCCATTAAATCTTCCTGTTCGAATGAAAATACAACGAGATTATCCACAATTTGACGCAGCATTTTTACATCCTCTTCAATAGAATCCATTTCTCCAGACTGCATTTGCATTTGCATGCTTTTGCTCATTTGTTTCATTTTCTGCCCAGCTTTTCTTTTGGCTTTCTCCCGCTTTCTTTTTTTCCTGTTTTTCAAGATTGTCCGTTGCTTTTTCTTGCTCTTGATCAATTTGCTTTTCAGTAGCTTTATCTTCAGGTATGTCAAAAGGCTTTTTTAAATCGTCATTTTCCTTTTGAAGCTCATCCATTTCCTTTTTGTATTCCTCAAACTTTTCATTCAATTCTTCCTGAGCTTCTTTTGTATTTTCGTCCTCAGGTTGGTCAGCAAGTTTTTCCTGCTCCTCTCCCAATTCAAAAAGTTCTTCTGCTAGTTTTTCAGCCTTCTTTTCTACATAATATCTTTTTGTAAGCTCTAATAATTGCTCAAGATTTTTCTCTTGGTTTTTATTCTGCTTTGAAAGTTTCTCAAGCTTATCTGTCAGTTCTTCCTTTTCAATTTTATCCTGAAGTTTCTCAAGTTCATCAAGCAATTTCTCATTTTCCTTCAATCGTTCTTCATTTTCATCCAATCTCTTTTCAAGCTGTTCTTTGAATGGGTCTTTTTCAGTATTTTCAGGTTGAAATTTTTCAAGCTCTTCTTTCAGTTCCTTTGAAAAATTCTTCATCATTTCCTCTTGCTGTTGTTGGCGTTGAATGAAATTATCCAATTTCTTTTTGTCGTTATAATTAAGCTCTTTCTTTTCTTTTTGCGTTCTCGAAAGTTCTTCCAAAGTTTGTTTCCGGTCTTTTAATTCTTCCAAAGACTTGTCCAACCCATTTATTGCGTCTTTCTGATTTTGAAGTTGCTCATTCTCCAATTCATCTTTCGTTAGTTTTCTGAAAGAATAAATTCCCGATTTTGAAGATTTATAATTGTGGATTGCATCGTTATCAAAAACCTCAAAATAGTATTCGTACGAAACACCTTCATCCAAAGAAAAATTGCCTGGAAAAGTATAAGTGAATTGATCAAAATTGGTTTTGTTAAGCGGCAAAGCTTGTGTTTTAACTTGCTTCTCATCACCTTCGGGAAAATAGACCACTCGAAGTTTTGTAAGCCCATAATCGTCCGATATCTGCCCTAAAAACAAAACCCGTTGACTATCTGTACTATCTTGTTTTGACTGTACATTAATTTCGGGAAATTGATCTTTTACAACATTTAGCGTAAAAGCAAGGTTTTCATAATCCTTCAATTTTTCGTTGGAGGTAGTAATTGCGTAATCGAATTTATTATAAATGCCTTTTTCAAAATTGAAGTTTTCGCCCTTCGCAGAAAATGAGAAACTAGTGTCAGCCGTTTTTAATGTAACAGAGTTTGTATTCTTTGTCAGAACATGCCATTTAACGCGAGTTCCTTCGGGAATAGTAGCGTTTCCTCCACTTTTCAATGTTTCATCATTTTTCCCTGTATAGGAAGGATAATCCAAAAGCATTTCAAAATTGAGTAATGATGGGGTTTTTACAACATCCAATATATATTCTCGGGACGTAACTTTATTAGCCTGTAAACTGAAATCAATAAATTCCACAGGTTGCTGAAAAGTATATTCAAAAAACCCGGGGCGGTTTGCTGCAAATAATACGTTTCGCCGTTGTAATTAATACTTGCATTTTCAGGAATTGCGGTTCCCTCGGTTCGAACTTTTAAATTGAAAGGTTTGTTTTCAACGGCATTCAAATCATCATTCATTATTATAAAAGAGAAAGGCGCCGGCGGTTCAAAAGCAGTGTCATACTGCACAACACGCTTATAACTGCTCGAAAAAATATCCATCCCGCCCAAAGTACTGAACAGCACAAAAATCAAAACCGGAATGGCGGCATATTTTAGATATTTAGCATTCTTCTTAAAATTTACCGCGCTTTTAAAAGGAACTGGCTGCAATTCCGTAGCTTTTTGATCGATACTTGCAGCAAGCAATTCGCTCTCGCGTTGGTTTTGGTTTAGCTGAATTACGTTGAGCAATTTATCGCTTACCTGCGGAAAATGATTGCCGATAATTTTTGAAGCTTCTTCGTAATTGATTCCCTTTTGAAGTTTGAAAAGTTTCGCAAGCGGAAAGGCGATAAATCGAACAAATAATGCCAGCTCAACAATAATAAAAGCCCAAAAAAGGATTTGTCTTCCCATCGGATTTAGCCAAAGGAAATACTCAACAAGCAGCGTTATCAACAAATACAGCAGGCCAATGGCGAAAAAAAGAATTGCTCCTTTTATAAGGTCATTGGTGTAGTATTTCTTAATAAATTCTTCCAGTTTTTGCTGGATGATGTTAAAGGTGCTCATTGTCTAGTTTTCCTTTGTTCAAAACTTCTAAAATACAATATTATTTCAATCTTCCCACGCCGCAAATATTGCTCCAAAAAAAGGAAAAACAGTGATTGCGAATAACTTTAAAATGCGGCTGCTTAATTGTACCTTTGCCCATTCATAAAAAGAATGCAGATTATGTCTCAAAAAGTTCGGGTGCGTTTTGCTCCTAGCCCAACAGGGCCGCTTCATATTGGTGGTGTTCGCACCGCTTTGTTCAATTATTTATTCGCGAAAAAACACGGTGGCGATTTTCTTTTGCGAATTGAAGATACTGACCAAAACCGTTATGTGGAAGGCGCCGAAGCATATATTATTGAGGCGTTGAATTGGTTGAATATTCCTTTTGACGAAGGCCCGGGGAAAGAAAAAGAATGCGGCCCGTACCGCCAAAGCGAACGGAAAAATCTACACAGGCAATACGCCGATGCGCTAATTGAATCCGGAAATGCATATTATGCTTTTGACTCAGCCGAAGAACTTGACGCACATAGGAAAGACCATGAAGAAAAAGGAAAAACCTTCATCTATAATTGGCACAACCGATTGAAATTGAAAAATTCGTTGGTTTTTTCTTCCGAAGAAACACAACAGAAAATTGCAAATGGCGAAGAATACGTAATTCGTTTTAAAACGCCCGAAGATGAAACGCTTCATTTAAATGATATTATTCGCGGCGAAATGCAGGTGGAAACAAACATTCTTGACGATAAAGTTTTGTTCAAAAGCGATGGGATGCCAACCTATCATTTGGCAAATATTGTGGACGATCATTTAATGAAAATTACACACGTTATCCGCGGTGAGGAATGGTTACCGTCTTTGGCGCTACATATTTTGCTGTACCGTGCTTTTGATTGGAATGCGCCACAATTTGCGCACTTGCCGTTGATTTTAAAACCAACTGGCAACGGAAAACTAAGCAAGCGCGATGGCGATAAAATGGGTTTTCCGGTATTTCCTTTGGAGTGGAAAACCGCTGAAGGCGAGCTATTTTCAGGCTATCGCGAAGATGGATATTTGCCGGAAGCTGTGTTAAATATGCTCGCATTTTTAGGTTGGAATCCTGGAACGGAACAGGAAATTTTCAGTTTGGACGAATTGGTTTCTGCATTTGAATTGGAGCGCGTACACAAAGCCGGAGCAAAGTTTGATCCCGAAAAAACAAAGTGGTTTCAGCATCAATATATCCAAAAAGTTGATGATGAAAAACTTGCTGGAAAATTTTCAGAATTGCTTAAAGAAAAAGAGGTTTTGACTGCGCTCAACCTGACAAAGATTGTATCACTTTTAAAAGAACGTGCAACGTTCGTAAGCGATCTTTGGGAGCAGGGAAGTTTCTTTTTTGAAGTGCCCAAAACCTACGATGAAAAAGCTGCGGAAAAAGCCTTTAAATCTGATACGCCCGAATTGCTTCAAAAAGTAGTTTCACATTTGAAGGATTCCAATGATTTTTCAGCAGAAAACCTTTCCGAAAAAATAAAAGGTTGGATTACTTCAGAAAATATTGGCTTCGGAAAAGTGATGATGCCATTGCGTTTGGCATTGGTTGGCGAAATGAAAGGCCCGGATGTTTTTGATATTCTTTCAATTTTAGGAAAAGAAGAAAGCGTTTCCCGTATTGAAAAAGCTATCGATTTTATAGGTTAAAAGTAAATCACTCCCATCACAACAATGGTGGAACTGTTTCCCTTAAAATCTTCGTTTTCTAAACCTCTATCGTTGAGTTTACCTAATATATTGGTAACGCCGTATTGGTATTGCGCACTTACGCGAAAATGTTCCAATCCCACGGTAAGCCCGCCAGCTAAACGAACATTGAATCGAGAAATTTCCTGTATATCTTTCGCGGTTAGGGTATTGTATCCTGTTAAAATATAATCTTCATATTCGTCCCTATCCAATTTCATTTTTCCATTTATGTCGAAAATTGGGCCGAATTCAATACTCAAATGTTTCGGAACTATATTATAGCTTCCCAAAAAATTGATTTGTGCCCCTTGAATGGTATAGCCAATATTTTGGGTTTCTAAAAGATTACTTCCTTCAACACCAACCGAAGAACTTTGAAAACTTATTCCATAAATTAAATCGAAATCATTTCTGAAAGCGCCACGAGTTGTAAATCCAGCAATAAAACCTGTTCCTTGTTCTGTTACCAAATCATCAGTTTGAATATCAAAAAGTGTTATTCCGCCTTGAATTCCCAAAAAATTATAGTCATTATAATTACGTTGGGCAAAGCTTTGCTGATACAGGAAAAGAAAAAATGTAGTGAAGAATAATCTTTGTAAGCTCATAGTTAGGGATATAATTTAGGGGCGTGAAAATAGTTTTAATTTTGTATCTTCCACAACATATAAATATTAATTTTTAAAAATTATGAATGGGATTGTTATTTTGGTGCCGCTCTTTATAATTGGGTTTTTTATTCTGCTTTCTGGTTTTTTTACTGTGAAACAACAAACTGCGGCAATAGTAGAACGTTTTGGAAAATTTTTAAGTATTCGCCATTCGGGATTGCAGATTAAAATTCCAATTATTGACAAAATTGCCGGAAGAATCAATTTAAAAATACAGCAATTAGATGTTATTGTTGAAACGAAAACGAAGGATGACGTTTTTGTACGTCTTAAGATTTCGGTTCAGTTTCAGGTTTTGGAACAGAAAGTTTATGATGCATTTTATAAATTGGAAAACCCACACGATCAGATAACATCCTATGTTTTTGACGTTGTTCGAGCAGAAGTGCCAAAAATGAAATTGGATGATGTTTTTGAAAGAAAAGACGATGTTGCAATTGCCGTAAAAGCTGAATTGAACGAAGCGATGAGCACGTACGGTTACGATATTATAAAAACATTGGTGACCGATATTGATCCCGATATACAGGTAAAAGCGGCGATGAACCGAATTAACGCGGCTGAGCGCGAAAAAGTTGCGGCTGAGTTTGAAGCGGAAGCTGAAAGAATAAAAATAGTTGCAAAAGCGCGTGCCGAAGCAGAAAGCAAGCGTTTGCAAGGTCAAGGAATTGCAGACCAGCGTCGTGAAATTGCCCGCGGACTGGAAGAAAGTGTGGATGTTTTAAACAATGTGGGTATCAATTCGCAAGAGGCATCAGCGCTAATTGTTGTTACCCAGCATTACGATACTTTACAATCAATTGGTGAGGCTACAAACACAAATCTTATTCTTCTGCCAAACTCGCCGCAAGCAGGTAGCGAGATGTTGAATAATATGATTGCTTCTTTCGTGGCGAGCAACCAGATTGGTGAAGAAATGAAAAAGAAAAATCTTGAGAAGGGAATCATTCATAAAAAGAAACCTAAAAGAGAAACCCCACCCCGCGCCGAGGAAGGGGATGACTTAAATTATTAAGAAAAAAATGCCCGAAAAATATCCCGGGCATTTTTAATATTAGGTAAATAGATTTTAGCTAAAAGGCCACAATCTTTTTTTCTGCTTTTCTTTTTGTTGTTTTTTCTCGGTAAGTTTTCCAACTGCAAAAATAGCCACAGGAGTCAAAATTTTAAATAAAAGCCCGCTGGATATTATTCCTGTAATTGCCCCACCAAAAATATTGCTTGGCGCAAAACTTTCCTTAACCTTATGTACGCTTAATTTAAGCTCTTCTTTGTCAATCTGGGATTGCAATCTCAATCTTTTGAGCTCTAAATCAATTTCTTTGAAAGTATCGTAATTTTTACTCATAGTATCTATACAATAGGTTTTTCATTTAAAGAATCCATTATGGCTGCTTCTTCCATTTTCTTTCTTGAACCAAATTTTCTTTAGCAATTTTTTCAGCTTTAAAATCATCATCTTCAATCAGCAAATCTGAAAATTTTAGCAGCATTTTCTTCTCAATAAAGTCTTTTCCAAAAATTAGAACCAATATTAAAGACAGTAAATAAATACCCGCGACAATCAAAAATCCTGAAAAAGGGTTTCCGATAACAGAACTTAAATATAGTGCCCCACCTATGGAAATAAAAATCAAAAAGAGAAAAGAAATAAAACCGATAACAAGCATATTCACCAAGGAAGTGGAAAATTGCATTGCAGATTTAAAAAGGCGGAGTTTATAATACTCCGCCGTACTTTCCAAATAATCTTGAATTTTATCGCCTGTATGGTTTATACTATCTGTAATTGCGCGAAATGCCATATTATACCGTAGCTTTTTTTACTGTTGCTTTAGTTTTATTTACTGTAGAATCTATTTGAAGTTTTGCGTTTTGTCTGCGTAAAGCTTCTAACTTATCTTCCATAGCCAATAAAATATCATCGGCTTTATAACTTGCAGAAGAAAGAGTTTCGTTCAATTTTTGCTCAAAATTCAACTTCGCTACCTGCGCCCTTGAACTTAAATTTGAAGTTGTTTCCTTAATTTGCTTATTAAGCTTCTTTTGTGCGTTTTTAGCTTCTTTGCTGAGTTTTTCCCTTGTTTTTGAACCTTTATCAGGAGCGTAAAGAATTCCTATTCCAACGCCTATAGCTGCGCCAGTAATTAATGCGATAAGAGTTTGACCTGTATTTGATGCCATTGTTATTTTGATTTATTTGTTAATATAACCAAAGATAGGGAACGACAATCCGGATTGATGTTAACAACCGGTTAATAGTTAATTTCCATTCTATAATTTTGTCTTAAAAAGATGGAATTAGAGCCAATTTTTCTTAAAATAAGTAAAATTCTATAGTGAAAATGTTAATTACTCGGCAACTTTAGCCCACGAATCGCGCAACGCAACCGTTCTATTAAAAACGATTTTTTCAGAAGTAGAATCTCTATCGACAACAAAATATCCCAAACGCTGAAACTGAAACTTGTCCTCAGCTTTTGAATTTTTTACACTTGGCTCAGCATATCCGGTAATTACTTCCAAAGAATTCGGATTTACAAATTCCATAAAATCTTTTTCTTTATTGGTATCGGGTGAAGCTTCCGTGAATAAACGATCATACAAACGAACTTCAACAGGTAAAGCGTGTTTGCGGAAACCCAATGTAGCGTTCCTTTTACTTTTCGGAGTGAAGCTTCAGAACCACTTCCGCTTTTGCTGTCTGCGTCATATGTGCAATGAATCTCGGTAATATTTCCCTCAGCATCTTTTACAACGCTTTCGCCTTTAATTATATATGCATTCTTCAAACGCACTTCTTTCCCAAGCGTTAAACGGAAGAATTTATTATTTGCAGACTCAAGAAAATCTTCTCTTTCAATATAAAGTTCTTTTGAAAAAGGAACTTCACGATTTCCTGCGCTCTCATCCTCCTGATTGTTTTCAGCTTCAAGCATTTCAGTTTTTCCTTCCGGATAATTGTCGATTATCAGTTTCACAGGATCCAAAACCACCATTATTCGTGGCGCCTTTTTATTCAAATCTTCACGAACATTGAATTCCAAATGCGAAACATCAATCAAGTTTTCACGTTTTCCAACGCCAATACTATCAGCAAAATTTTTAATGGATTCTGGGGTATAACCTCTTCGGCGTAAACCGGAAATAGTAGGCATTCGTGGATCGTCCCATCCTGTAACAACGCCGCTACTTACCAATTGTGCAAGTTTACGTTTACTAACAACCGTGTGACTTAAATTTCTACGGGCAAATTCACGTTGTTTTGGGCGCAATTTATTGGAATCTGTATATCTTGGTCCAAAAACCAATCGTAAAGCTCTCTGTGCGGCAGAAATTCAAGCGTGCAAAAGGAATGCGACACTTGCTCTATGTAATCACTTTCACCGTGGGCCCAATCGTACATTGGGAAAATTTTCCAATCCGTTCCAGTTCTATGATGATGTTTGTTGATGGTTCGGTACATAACCGGATCGCGCATCAACATATTTGGCGATTCCATATTTATTTTTGCTCTCAAAACGTGTTCGCCTTCTTTGGTTTCGCCATTTTTCATTTTTTCCAGCAAATCCAAATTTTCTTCAACAGAACGATTTCTGAAAGGACTTGGTTTTCCTGGGGTATTTGGAGTTCCTTTTTGTTCCGCAATTGCTTCGGAAGTTTGGGAATCTACGTATGCTTTTCCATTTTTTACAAATTCAACAGCCCAATCATATAACTGCTGAAAATAATCAGAAGCATAACATTCCGTAGCCCATTCATAACCCAACCAAGAAATATCTTTTTTAATTGCATCCACAAATTCCTGCTCTTCCTTTGCAGGGTTTGTATCGTCAAAACGAAGATTTACCGGCGCATTGTAACGTTCACCCAAACCAAAATTTAAACAAATTGAAGAGGCATGACCAATATGTAAATATCCATTTGGCTCTGGCGGAAAACGGAAACACAATTGCTCTTTTGTATAGCCATTGGCAAGATCTTCCTCAATTATATGTTCAATAAAATTTAGCGGCGCGGCTTCGTTTGACATTTTCTTGTTTTTTTTAGCGGTACAAAGGTAATTAATTAACTGAAAAAGATGTGAGGCAAAAGTAGGTTTCAACTACGCTCAACCGGACATTCTAGTTTATCTTTGTGAAAAGAATTTCTATGGGCACTATTCGTTTAAAAAATATAAAGATTTACGCCTTTCACGGCTGTTTAATTGAGGAAGGACAAATAGGTTCTGATTATTTAGTGAATCTTTCGGTTAAGGCTGATTTACAAAACGCTTCAAATACTGATGAACTTGCAGATACTGTAGATTACGTTATGCTGCAGAAAATAATTACTGATGAAATGGCGGTACGCTGAAACTTTTGGAACACGTAGCGAAACGTATTATAGATTCTATTTTAGAAAAAATTGAAATGGTGAATGAAGTAAAAGTTACCGTTGCTAAAAGAAATCCGCCAATTGGTGGTGATGTGGCGGAAGTTAGCGTTACAATAAAGGCGAAAAGGTAAATTACTTTTTAAGTAGGAATTTTAAGTTTAATTTTTTTACATTTGCAACCTTAATAAGGTATCGTGGCCGAGTGGCTAGGCTCAGCTCTGCAAAAGCTGCTACAGCGGTTCGAATCCGCTCGATACCTCCAAAACCTTCAACATAAAGTTGGAGGTTTTTTATTGACAGCTAAAATTTTTCAGAATGCTTAAAATATTTGGATTGCTTTTATTCTGTGTAGTGATGGCTTCGTGCACTACCTATACAATTCCCGTAGAAAGTTTTCGAGAGCAAATGATTGGAGAGACTTCAGAAAATATGAAAAAAGTTAAAGTTAATAACCCAATTTTTTATTCTGATATAAAATATAATTCAAATAATATCAAAAGAATTATTGTTACCGATAAAGACGGAAAAAGAACGTATTTAGATAATTCTCCATCCATAGAAATGCGTGTAACTCACTTAAACGGAAAGAAATATCACTTCTATTTTGATACCGTTATTTTGGAAAATGATACTTTAAAAGGTAGTCGATCCAAATTAATTCAGGTATTTGACCGTGAAATTCCAATGGATAGTATTATAAAAATTGAACTGCAGGATGGTGGTAAAAACTATAACTACAAAAATTAATTTTTTATAGAGGCTCCTCAACCGGAGGAATTGGTTTTTCCAAAGGATGCTGTTGCCCAGGAATTTTTTCCAATCCAGCTTCCATTCCTTTAGGGAAAAAACCTTGAATAAGTAACAAAACTCCAAATCCCACTATTAAAATACTTACCCATTTTTTTGTTTTAAAAATGAATTGTAGGGTCATTTTGTTTTTTAACTTCTTTGCTAAAAAGATTTTTAAAAGATCGGTAAGAAAAAATGTTCCAAGTACGGTTGAGAGAAAAAGCACAACTCCATTATCAGAATTTGTAAGCGCGTTTGCCATTATCAACGTTCCTATCCAGCCCACCAAAACTCCAAAGTTTACAAAATTCAGTAAAAACCCTTTCAGAAATAATCCGCCGAGGTTTTTCTTCACCTTTACGGCATAATGTTCCCTAACTATTTTGAATATTGATTTGTTGGTGCGGATGTAAGAAATGATTCCATAGGCAATTAAAATAGCACCTCCAAAGATTAGCAAACCTGGATCATGCTTTACTTTTTCAAGAATTCTGCTTGTGCTGAAAAAGGCTATAACTATGAAAATAACATCGGCAAACATCGCCCCGAGATCAAAAAAAATTGCAGCTTTTATTCCTTTCGTAATGGCTGTCTCAATCAATGTGAAAAAAACAGGCCAACGGCGAATGCCAATAGAAATCCGTAAAATGCTGCGTAGAGTAAACCGTCAAACATAGTAAGGTAAAAATACAAATTACTTTTGCCCAATAACAGTAAAGCTTTTAGTTTTTATAATCTTTCTCGTGCCCCAGCATTGTAAAATCGAGGTGTTTCTTCACTAAATCTGCATTTTTCACTTTTACATAAACCTCATCACCAAGTTGATAAACCTTTTTAGTGCGCTGGCCAACTACGGCATATTCCTCTCTGTCAAATTCATAGCGATCATCCTGCATATCCTGCAAACGAATCATTCCTTCGCATTTATTCTGCATGATTTCAACATAAATTCCCCATTCGGTAACGCCAGAAATTACACCCAAAAACTCTTCGTCTTGGTGATCTTTCATATATTTCACCTGCATATATTTTATGCTATCGCGCTCAGCGTTTGTGGCAAGATTTTCCATGTCGCTACTGTGTCCGCATTTTTCTTCGTATTCTTCTTCTTTTGCAGATTTTCCGTTGTCCAAATAATGTTGAAGAAGTCGGTGAACCATCACATCGGGATAACGACGGATTGGCGAAGTGAAATGCGTATAATAATCGAAAGCCAAACCGTAATGACCAATGTTATGGGTTGTGTACATCGCTTTGCTCATACTGCGGATGGCAAGCGTATCGATTAAATTTTGTTCTTTTTTTCCGTGAACATCTTGTAAAAGTTGGTTCATTGAAGTTGCGGTGGTGCGACGATCTTTCGTGTTTAATTTATAGCCAAAACGGTTGATTATATTTTCCAAAGCAGCGACTTTTTCATCATCCGGTTCGTCGTGAACTCTATAAACAAAAGTCTTTTTTGGTTCCTGTTTTCCTATAAATTCAGCCACGCTTCTGTTTGCCAAAAGCATAAATTCCTCAATCAGTTTGTTGGCATCTTTGCTCTCTTTAAAATAAACACCTTCGGGATTGCTTTTTTCATCGAGTATGAATTTTACTTCCACTTTATCAAACGAAATAGCTCCGGCACGCATACGTTTAGTTCTTAAAATTTTTGCCAATCTATCCATTTCTAAAATCGCTGCGGCTATTTCTGGTTTTACAGTGTATTCCTTATCTGTGATTGAAATGTTTGCAGGAATTATATGTATTTCTTCCGTTGGATTTTCAATAACATGTTGCGCTTCTTCATAAGCAAAACGTGCGTCACTGTAAGTTACAGTTCTGCCAAACCATTGTTTAACAACTTCTGCTTTTTGATTCATTTCAAAGACTGCGGAAAAGGTATATTTTTCCTCATTCGGGCGAAGTGAACATGCATTGTTTGAAAGAATTTCAGGAAGCATCGGCACTACTCTATCTACTAAATAAACCGAAGTTGCACGCTCATAAGCTTCATCATCCAACTCATTTCCGGGAGTTAAATAATGGGAAACATCAGCAATATGAATTCCTATTTCATAATTTCCATTTTCCATTTTTTCAAAAGAAAGCGCATCATCAAAATCCTTCGCATCTTTTGGATCTATGGTAAAAGTGAGAACATCGCGCATATCGCGACGCTTTTTAATTTCTTCTTCTTTTATTGAAGTATCAATTTTATTGGCATAATCTTCAACTTCCACTGGAAATTCATAGGGAAGTCCATATTGTGCAAGGATGGAGTGGATTTCGGTATTATGTTCGCCTGGCATTCCAAGCACTTTTATAACACTTCCAAAAGGAGATTCAGCTTTTTCTGGCCAATCTTCCATGGCTACTAAAACCTTTTCACCGTTTTTAGCTCCGTTGATTTTATTCTTCGGAACAAAAATATCTGTGTACATTTTATAATCGGTAACATCCACAAAAGCAAAATTTTCCTGCACTTGTATGGTTCCAACGAATTCAGTTCTTTTTCTTTCTAAAATTTTAGTTACTTCCCCTTCGGTCTTGCCTCCCTTTTTTCGTTTAAAAACGTAAACTTCAACAATATCGCCATTCAAAGCTTTATTTAAATTTTTGCTGCTCACATAAATATCATCCTCTAAATCTTCAACAATAATATAGCCTTGACCACGGCCTGCTATATCTACTTTTCCGGTGTAGTAATTTTGTGAAGGTGTAAGTATATATTTGCCGCGCTCAATTTCTTGAATGATTCCCTTTCCCTGTAAATCCTTCAGCTTTTTTACTATTTGATTTCGGCTGCTGGGATCATCCAATTGCAGTTTTGCGGCAATTTGTTTGTAGTTGAATGGTTGTGAATGTTCTTTCCGAAGAATGTTAAGTATAGTTTGGGAAAAATTTTCAATTTTATTGTTTTTCTTTTTTCGTTTGTTTTTTGGCATAGTTATTTTTAATTATCGTAAAAGTACTACTTCTAAAAGAATGACACGGTTTCATTAGGAAAGATTTAGTACCTTAGAGAAGGTTCCAAACGGCTGTAAAAATCTATAATGAAGCATTTTAAAACCATAGCAATCTATCAATATCCCGCAGAATATGCAGTGCTTCAACTTTTGTTTGATCAAGAGGAAATTCGCTATTTTTTTCAAAATGAAACTATGATTGGTGTGTTTCCTTTTTACTCTAACGCTTTTGGCGGAATTCAACTTAAAGTTCATATTGAAGACATTGAAGAAGCGGAAGAAATTATCAAAAATCTGGATCATCCCTCCAATTTAAAAATTGTTTGAAATCTTCGCTCTTGCTTCATTCATCTATTTTCCATTTTTATTCTTATCAACATATAATTATACATCATTTCTTTTTTTGAAATTTTTAAAATAAAAAATGGTGTTTATTATAGTTTGTTAATATGTAGTATAACTTTTTGGAGTTTTGTTTTGAAATCAATTTGTTGCCTTTTAATAATAGGTTATTAACATATATTTAAGATTTAAAAGCCTTTGAAATAATGAAATAGCATAAGTAATGAACAGCTGTGAACAACCTATTTTCACAACTTATAACTGACAAGTTTTTAGAAATTTTTTGTTTGGAAAAGAAGAAATTGTGCTCACAAATAACAAGCAAAAAATGGATTAAATTTTTGGAGTTTTGAAATTATAAAACCTATTGTAAATAATCTTTACACTCGCAATTTTAATTGTCGTAATTCCGCAAACAAATATCAACAATGTTGTTAACCAAATAGTGAAGCGCTCGTTAAGAAATCGTTATCAATTGAAAATCAATAGGTATTGAATGCGAATGTTGGGATAATTAAAATTCTATTTCTACTTAAATAAATAGTTGATGTTTTATCTTTGAAGAAAATTCGAAATTATGAAAATCTCCATCGGCAACGACCACGCAGGCACTGACTATAAATTTGATATCGTTGCTTATCTTGAAAAAGAAGGACATACGGTTATTAACCACGGAATTGACTCTGAAGCAAGTGTTGATTATCCAGATTTTATACATCCAGTTGCTGATGATGTTGAAAATGGAAAAGTGGATTTTGGAATTATAATATGCGGTAGCGGAAACGGCGCAAATATGACCGCCAACAAACACCAAAAAGTACGTTCCGCACTTTGCTGAACCAAAGAGATTACCGAGCTTGCCCGCCAACACAATGACGCAAATATTTTGAGCATCCCGGCGCGATTCACAAGTATGCCCCAAGCTGTTGAAATGGTAAAAACGTTCCTTAAAACAGAATTCGAAGGTGGCCGTCACCAAATCCGC
Organism: uncultured Flavobacteriaceae bacterium; assembly: GCA_963716065.1. Classification (GTDB taxonomy): domain Bacteria; phylum Bacteroidota; class Bacteroidia; order Flavobacteriales; family Flavobacteriaceae; genus Aequorivita. The sequence goes on along the minus strand of OY970287.1, from coordinate 1,800,012 downwards.
GTTGAAAAAATAGCGTGTTCATAAAACTTTAAAATGGCGCATAATCACGCACATTCCCACTCCCATTCACAACCTGATTTGAAAGGAAGAAAGCTCTTGCTTTCTATCCTTTTGAACATTGTTATTACTGTTGCCCAAACAATTGGTGGATTGATTTCTGGTAGTTTGTCGCTGCTTTCCGATGCGCTTCACAATTTTAGCGATGTACTTTCCTTGATTGTAAGTTATGTTGCCGATAGATATTCAAAAAAGGATGCTTCTGTTGAAAAGACCTTCGGTTATAAACGTGCCGAAATAATTGCGGCATTTGTAAACTCTGCCACCTTAATCGTAGTTGCAATCTATCTTATTTACGAAGCGATTTTGCGGTTTATGAATCCGCAACCCATTGAGAGTGGTTTGGTAATTTGGCTGGCTATATTGGGAATTTTTGTCAATGGCTTCAGTGTATTATTGCTTTTTAAAGATTCAAAAAGCAATATGAATATGCGCTCGGCATATTTACACTTGTTTACTGATATGGCTGCTTCCGTAGCGGTTTTGATTGGTGGTTTGTTGATGAAATATTTCGAATGGTTTTGGGTGGATAGTTTATTGACGCTGCTTATAACATTGTATTTAATTATTATGGGTTATAGCTTGTTGAAGAGCTCTTATAAAGTTTTGATGCTTTTTACGCCCGATGATTTAAGTTTGGAAATAATCAGCGAAGCCATTTGCAAATTACCCGAAATCAAAAATGTGCATCACATGCACATTTGGCAACTTAATGAACAAGAGATACATTTGGAAGCCCATTTGGATTTTTACAAAGATGTAACCCTTTCAGAATTTGATGCCGTACTTATAAAGGTTGAAGAAATTCTATATCACGATTTTGGAATAAACCATGTAACCATTCAGCCCGAACATCAAAAGGATGATCCAAAGGATATCATTGTGCAGGATTGATTTTTAAGAAGAAACTATGGAAATTGAAATTAAAACCTTTGAAGAATTGACTACAAACCAATTGTATGAAATTTTACAATTGCGAAGTGAGGTTTTTGTTGTTGAACAGGATTGTGTTTATCAAGATGTTGATGGAAAAGATGAACGTGCCTTGCATATTTTGGGAATTGAAGAAGGAAAACTCGTTGCGTATGCACGTTGTTTTGAAAGGGGAGATTATTTTGATGAGGCTTCCATAGGAAGGGTTTTGGTGCGCGAAAACTACAGAAAACTTGGTTACGGCCACGAAATTACCAAAGCGTCCATAAAAGCCATTAAAACAAAATATAAAGCCGATAAAATAAAGATATCGGCTCAAACATATTTAGTTATTTTCTACGAAAGCCACGGATTTAAAACCGTTGGCGATCGTTATTTGGAAGATGGTATTCCGCACATCGCAATGATTAGAGCTTAATTAGGTTTTTCTCTAAATTAAGATCTTTCAACATTTCATCAGTAAACTTGTAATGCCCACGCCGTGTGATGATTTTGAAACGTTGGTTTCGCATACGCGTTAATGTGTCCAAAAACTGCCATTTTGATTTTAAAAGGCGTGGTCTTTCAGATTTTAAACTGATTTCAAAATAGTGTTTTATACCAGCGCGATCTGCTACTATGTCTGGAGTAATTACTACATCGCTATCTTTTTTGTGATACGATTTTGGAATTTCATAACCTTCCACATCAGCTTGGATGTGTTCAAAACCCCTGTTCTCTAAATAGGCCACAGATTCTTTTAGAATCTCCTTATTTTCGTCTCTTTGTGATTGTATCATAATTGCTAATATACAAAAGCATTGATAAACAGTCGGTTAAGATTTTGTTAAGGATTGAGTTTCTTTTTATAACGAACTGTTTTATTGAAAGGTAAAGTTAGTTGCTCCAAAATATTTTTATCATTTAGGTGGTCGGTAATATCCAAACCGTATTTGATTTTCGAGGTATCTGCATAAACAAACGTACCAAACAATCGGTCCCAAATTGAAAACATATTCCCTAAATTAGTGTCCGTCCAAGGCATTTGAAAATGATGGTGGAACTTGTGCATATTTGGAGTTACAAAAATGAAACTAATCGCTTTGTCCAATTGCTTCGGAAGAGAAATATTGGCGTGGGTAAAATAGGTGAAAAGTACACTCAAAATTCTGAAAAAAAGATAAAAAGCAATTGGCATTCCCATATTTACAACTGCAATCAAAGCAAAAGCTTCCCGAATTATAAAGTCGAAAGGATGGTGGCGTGTTCCAGTTGTTACATCCACATTTTTATCGGAATGGTGCACGGTGTGCAACCGCCACATCCATTGTATTTTGTGAAGTAGAAAGTGTACAAAATACTGCGCAATCAAATCTAAAACCAAAATTGAAAATAGCAATTCCAACCAAATTGGCCCATCAATAAGTTGAAGTAATCCAAAGTTTGAATCATTTAACCACAGAAATATTCCAACAGTTGCAATTCCGAAAACTACGTTTATCAACATCACAAAAGCCAGCAAAATTAAGTTGGTTTTTGCGTGTTGCCATTTGTTGTATTTTGAAAAAACGAGTTTGTAATATCCTTCAAAAATCCAGAAAATGGTAAGGACAAAAAACACCCAACCTGCTTTCATCCAAACGGGCATTGTTTCGAAGAAGGTTAGGAAGGATTGCATTATTCTTAAATTTAAGCGTTCTGCAATAAATTGATTGCTGAAAGCTCTTGCCCAATTTGCTGGATTCCCGCTAAAATTTTATCGGCTTGTTTTTGGGATGGTTTTTTGTGGCCTTGAACATATTGTGAAAGCAATGTTGGGTTCATCCCTATTTTTTCAGCTAAAAATTTTGCGTTTAAAACTTTATAGTATTTAAAAAATTGTTGAAAATCAATTTCCAATTTAATATAGCTATGGCTAAATTTAATATTTTCATCCTCGAAATATAATTCCGTAGCCTCAAAAGCATTGTTCAAAAGATCGGGAATGGTTTTGCCCGTAGTGAAAATGGAATCATTTTCAGAATAGGCAGAAAACCCAGTGTTGGTTTTCTCTACAATCATAGTTATTTTCTTATTGTTTGCCATCATGTTATTTTGTAATTCCTGCGTTTTTTAAAATTTTATTTTCCAAACCTTTACCCACCTCTTGACTTCCGTGGTTTGGGAAAATAATTATAATCTTTTTTAAATCGTGTTTCATCTTTACATGCGAACCCTTTTGTGAAACTGGATACCAGCCGTCTTTGGTAAGAATTCTATATAACTGTGAACATTTCATATAGTAAAGGTCTTTTCAAAAGTAAATAATTATTTACTTTTTTACAAGAAATTTTTTTGTTTTCATCCAAACGGGCATTGTTTCGAAGAAGGTTAGGAAGGATTGCATGTTTTATAATTTACTTTGTAAAATTGAAAAACAGTTTTGATTTGGAAAAAGCTTATTAAAGTCATCAAGAATTTTTTCGGAAATGTTTTTTTCAAAAACAGGTAAAATAATTAATCTCGAATTTTTCTCGGTATTGTATTCTATATTAATCCAATACAAAGGGTATTTAATTTTTTCTTTTGAATCTATTCTTACTAGCTGCTCTTCCTTAAGAACATAAATAATTTTTAGCAAGTCATTCTTAAGTAAAATTTCCTGAATATTTTTATTTGTTTCAAAATTGGATTTTAATTCCACACAAGGCGCAACACCATAATATCTTGGCAGCTTCATATCATTTTCTATGACTATATAAAAGTCTGATTTAAAGATATCAAACGCAACGTTTAAAGAGTTTTCTGGATTAATTAATTCAGATTTAATATCTGTATAATCTGGAATTTCTTGTGAAAAAGTATTTAAATAAATACAAAGTCCAATAAGCAGAATAAATTTATTCATTTATTTATTACTTCAAAATCTTAGCATACCGCCCAGCATCATTCAAAACCGCAACCGCCTCTAAAATCTCTGGATTGTGCTCAATTTGATAATTATACAATCCTTCGCGATAAAAATAACGCTTCAAAATTTCATCGGTCAACAACGATTCTATTTCTACTTTTTTGTCAACAATGGCCTTGTCTTTTGCTGTGTCAATCGCTTTCATCAATTGCGCATAACCTGCAGAAATATCTTTATTTAAATCATCATCTTCCGCAGTTCGCAGACCTTCGGCGAATTTCTTTTCGGTTTCGGTTTCGTATTCAAAATTGTTTTCCTTCAAAAATTTCAGAAAATCCTGAAAATCTGCTTCCCCGAATTTGAAGTTTTTCCAATCCGCCATTTGGTGGCTGTAATAATATTTTGTGGCGTAATCAAAAATGGCGTTGTCTTTCAATAAAGCCGTTGTAATTGGGCTGAAAACCGCCGATTCCAACTCAACATCGGGTAAAATTCCTCCGCCATCGTAAACCTTTCTTCCGCCTTTGGTTTTAAATTCGTTGTATTCCTTTGCATCTTTACGGATAGGGTCGCCATTTTCATCACGATGCCAATAATCCAACGCTTGAATACTACGGCCACTTGGAGTGTAATAGCGCGAAATGGTAACTTTAAGTTGCGTTCCGTATGTCAATTTTTTTGGACGTTGAACTAATCCTTTTCCAAAACTACGCGCACCAACAATCACCGCGCGATCCAAATCCTGCAAGCCGCCGGAAACAATTTCACTTGCCGAGGCGCTTCTTCCATTTACCAAAACCACCAACGGAATTTCAGTGTCAACAGGATCGTATTTGGTTTTATAGGTTTGATTGTATTTTTCAATTATTGATTTTGTGGTGGTGATTACTTCGCCTTTATTCACAAAAAGATTTACAACATTTATGGCTTCATTCAGCAATCCGCCGGGATTTCCACGCAAATCCAAAATTATTTTTGTGGCGCCCTGCGTTTTTAAATCTATTAAAGCAGCTTTGGTTTCAAGTGTCGTTCTTCCGTTAAATTGTGAAAGAACAATGTACCCAATATTGTCTTCCATCAATTTATAAAATGGAACCGCTTTTAGGTCAACGGCGTCACGCGTAATGGTTGCTGTTTCGGTTTTCCCCTGTCTTTTATAGGTTATTTCCACTTTTGATCCGGGCGCGCCTTTTAACAACTCTCCCGCATCGTCTTCCAAATCGGCGATGGTTACGTTTCCAATTTTTATAATTTCATCGCCAGCCTTCAACCCCGCTTTATCTGCGGGATATCCTTTGTACGGCTCAACGATTATAATTTTGTCTTTTTTGCTTTGTGCCGTTGCCCCGATACCCGTGTAAATACCAGAATTGTTGATTTTTGCATCTTCCACTTGCTGCTCGTTCCAATAAACCGTGTACGGATCAAGATCTTCCAACATTCCTTTTATGGCTTTATCCATAAGGGTTGCTGGCGTTACTTCGTCCACATAATTCATATTCAATTCCTTGAAAAGTGTTGTGAATATTTCAATCTGTTTCGCAATTTCGAAGAAATCACTTTTGAAACTTACGGTAGTAAAAAATATACCGACGGCTATAATGGGAATTAGAATTCTCTTTTTCATTTTGTGAAATTTTAATTTAATAGAAAACACCAAATCTTTGGAATTTGGAATTTTAGTTTTTGGAATTTTTCAGTTTTCTTCTCTTCAGAAATATACGAAGAACAATAAATATAATTATAGAAATAAAGAATAAAGGCCAAAGGTATAAAATACCCAAAAAGAATACTGAAATCCCGTTCCAACCACCTTGAAAGGCATTTTTCATTTTTTGTCCGTAGGATTGGGTGATTCCTGTTTCGGCCGTAGTTTTATAAAATTCAACGGTTACCGTACTCATGGAAACTTGATTTTGAAGAAATTGCAAACGACCTTGTTTCGCTTCTATTTCCTCACGAATGTTGGAAAGTTCGCGTTCTATTTGAAGCATTTCCTCCACTTTATTTGCTTTTTTTAGCAATTCGAGGTAGCGCTCTTCCAAAATTCGTTTTGCTTTTAAACGTGCTTCCAAATCAATAAATTCTTCGGAAACATCCTGCCTTGAAATATCGCGATGGTCAAAATAATCTACGCCTTCAGAAATGCCGTTTATAAATTGTTGGAAATTTTCAGTGGGAATCCGAACGGTTAAATTTTTATAAATTCGGTTGTAGTCTTTTCCGCTATTGTCGCTTTGTACCAAACCTTTTAATTGTGAAGCAAGTTGAAGTATTTTTTTGTGGGTTTCTTCAACATCTTTTGTTTCAAAAGCCAAACGAGCAGTTTTTATGATTTTTTGTTCATCCGCAATAGGAGTTTTTTCAGCTGAAATGTCGTTCGAAACTATAGATTCTTCAGCTACATACATCCCTGACATCGATGAATCTGTTTCATAATTTTTGTTGCTCCCACCGTTGGAACACCCCAAAACAAACGATAAAATTAAAGTGCTAATTGTTTTCATCTGTAGTAATATTTGTTTTTTAAAGGATGATGGAATTCGTCATTTAAACATTTTATTAAAAGATCAGCTGATGTCGTGGCTCATTTCATCCGCTAACTTTTTCAGCAGCTTTACCATTGCTTTTTCAAGGTCGGCGTACTGCGGTTTTGCTTTGCCTAAATAAAGAAAGAGCATCACAAATTTCTTGCCGTGAATTTCGTCAAGCATTTGTTTGTTAAGCCTATATGCTTCGCGAAGTTGGCGTTTTACGCGATTTCTATCAACTGCCGATTTAAAATTGCGTTTTGGAACGGCAAACGCCGCCATATTAGCTTCAAGGTTTTCTTTCGGAAGAAAGAAAATTTTAATGGGAAATTTGGAAAGGGTTTTTCCCTCCAAAAACAAATTTTCTATTGTTTTGGAGCTTTTTAGTTTTTCTTTTTTTGGGAAACGAAAATCCATCGAGTAAAAGTAATGAATAAAGGTTATTTTTACTTTAATGATTTTAGGATGGATTTAAACAAAGACCCTCATTACAAACTTTATGTTCAATTAAGAGAATCAATAGTTTTTGATGCGGCATTAAATGAAGCTAAAATTGATTTTATTAAGGAAGAAAATCCAATTGGAGAAGAAATCAGATATTATTTTAAGGATAAAGATTCCCCAAAAGTTGATTCCATAAACAAAGATTTAAGATTGAGTATTTCTACTGAAACAATGCCTGCTTTGGATCATTTTAAAAATCGAAAAGAAGTAATTCTTTATATTTTGATAATTTTTTTTATAGTTATCTTCATTGGAATTTTCTCTTTTGTATAAAAAAAGACCCCACAGAAATTAGTTTCTGCGAGGCCTGTTTACAAAGGAATGTAAAGATTATTTTATTCCGTACGTATTGTTTTCAAGATTGATGTCGGCCAACCGTTGTGTGGCGTCGATCATCATATTTTTCACTTTTTTCCCATTGTTGATTTCAAAAACATAGTTTGGATATGACCATGCCCAGTCTTCCAAAACAGTTCTTTTCAGCTCGGTAAAAGGGTTGGGTTTTTCGCCCCACATCATTCGCAGAGGAATGTAAAAAAGCTCTTGAGAACCATCTTCATAAGTTACGTAAAGATCTATAGGCATTGGCATCAAACCAATTCTTTCTAAAGTTATGGAAGTTTTATTTCCATCAGTTTCAACCCCTTTAATTGCGTAATCGATGGTGTTTGTGGTTTGCGTCCAATCGGTCAAATACCAATCCAATTCAAAACCGGAAACTTTTTCCGCAGTGCGAATGAAATCATTGGGCGTTGGGTGCTTAAATTTAAAATCAGCATAATATCTTTTCAATGTTTTGGAAAGATTTTCTGGCCCGATAACATAACCCAATTGCGATAGAAAAACAGAGCCTTTGCTATACGAGCTTATTCCATAGGAGCGGTTGGTTGCATAACGATCGGCGTGCGTAGTTTGGGGCTGTTCGTTGCCACTAAGCGCCAATGAAATATAACTGCGATAAGAACCTAAATGTGGATTTGCTTTTTTCTCATCCATCACAAGATTCATTGCTTCATTTGAAATATAAGAGGTAAAACCTTCATCCATCCACTCGTGTTTGCTTTCGTTAGTAGCCAAAACAAACTGAAACCAAGTATGCGCAAGCTCGTGTGCCGTTACGCCAACAAGACTTCCAAATTCGCGTTCGCCAGTAATCATAGTACACATTGCGTATTCCATTCCGCCGTCCCCACCTTGAATTACTGAGTATTGTTCATATGGATATTCCCCTATTTGCTCATTAAAAAACTGCATTAGGGCAGCAGTTTTTGGCTGAAGGTTTTTCCAGTTTTCTGCAATTTCAGGATCGTTTTTATAAAAGAAATGAAGGGTAACCCCGTTAGGCCCAGGATAGGTATCGTGCACATAATTGGCATCTGCCGCCCAAGCAAAATCGTGCACATCGGGCGCTAAAAAGTGCCAAGTGTATTTTCCTTTTACGGGCTTCATCCATTTTTGCCCGGGCTCGGTGTAGCCATGGCCTACTTCAGCCGGATTTTGAAGATAACCCGTTCCGCCAATCGTATAATTTTCATCAATAGTTATAGTGACATCAAAATTGCCCCAAACGCCATGAAACTCGCGACCAATATATGGATCGGCGTGCCATCCTTCAAAATCGTATTCGGCAAGTTTTGGGTACCATTGGGTCATTGTTAATGCAACACCATCGGCATTGTTTCTACCAGAGCGACGTATTTGCAACGGTACTTGTGCATCCCAATTCATATTGAAAACGGTACTTTGACCGGGCAAAATAGGTTTGTTCAGCATTACTTCCATCACGGTCCCTTCAATATTATATTTAAGGGTTGCGCCATCTTGTGTGAATAACGTTGGTTTAATATATCCAATTTCCGAAGGGGAAAGTTTGGAAATACGATCGCCCACGCGACTGTCTGGATCAGCAACAGTTCTTGAACGAACGTCCATTTCGCTTCCCGGTTGGAAGGCATTGAAATAAAGATGATAGAAAACCTTGTTTAAAGTGTCGGGGGAATTGTTTGTGTATTTCAATTCCTGGGCTCCTTTGTATTGAAAGGATTTCACGTCCATTTCAATATTCATTTTATAGTCAACTTCTTGCTGCCAATAACTGTGGTTGTTTTGTGCAAAAGCCGAAAAAAATACTGCCGTTAAAAAGAATACGTTTAAAATATACTTCATTATTTTGACATTGTATCAGCCATAATCAGGGCGTTATACAAATTTACCATTTTCCCCGATTTTGATATATTTTCGAAAGAATCTGTATTTGAAGATTCACCGGCCAAAACAACTTGTGTATTAGTTGTAAGTCCGCTATCCATAATAATTTGTTTTACTTGTTTTGCAGAAAGTTTTGGATAATACGAACGAATCATTGTCGCAACACCAGCAACTTCCGGAGCTGCCATAGAGGTTCCCTGTAAAAATTCATAGGTGCTTAAAGGGGTTGTTGACCAAATTTGAACCCCTGGGGCAAAGACATCAACGTTCGTTTTTCCGTAGTTTGAAAAGTTTGCGACTAAATCACCACCATAATCGAAGTTAAGTGCTCCAACAGTTAAAAATGAATCAGCCAATTCAGAACCGTTGTCGAATTGATCATTTGGATAAACGTTTACAGTGTCCAAATCCAATCCGTCATTTCCAGCAGCATTCACAATTAAAACATCTTTTGATGCCGCATATTTAATGGCATCATAAACCCAATCTGCATGTGGAGAATAGTATTTTCCGAAGCTAGTGTTTAAAATTTTTGCACCGTTGTCCACCGCATAACGGATTGCCAATGCAATGTCTTTATCGTATTCATCACCATCTGGCACAGCGCGAACAGCCATAATTTGCACGTTATTGGCAACGCCGTCCATTCCTATTTTGTTATTTCTTTGTGCAGCAATAATACCAGCAACGTGAGTTCCGTGCTTTACATTCTCTCTTTTTGGGTCTGGCCCAAAAACTTTGTTGTTTCCGTAAATATTGTCTGTAATATCTTCAGGATTATCGCCTAAAACACCACGGAAATCTTTTGTCATATTAAAATTATTCTCAAGTCTGCCGTTAAAATATTTTGTACCTCCTTCAAGCTCTTTAACAACTTCCAGCACTGAATCAGAAAAATTCAGCATTTGGTTCAGCATTGCTATTTGTTGCTGCTCTTCTGGGGAAGCATTTTTTATAGCCGCAAGATCTTCTTTGGTATAATCCTCTTTTCTAAGTTTTTTAGCCATTGCAGTATGTGTAGGCTTTAACTGGGAAAGAATTTGCTCGTAACGCATTTTGTTTGAATTGATATCTGCCAATTCCTTTTCGTATTCTGCTTGTGCTTTTTGGTACAGAGCATATTCCTTTCTGTCAGCAGCGCTGATTGAAGATTCGCTTTTTCCCTCATATTTTGGTTTTAGCTTTCTAATGATGCGAACATATTCCATGTTTTCACCCACTATATCTCCAAGAAAATTCCAGCCGTGAATGTCATCCACAAAACCATTGCTGTCGTCGTCTATTCCATTTCCGGCAATTTCACCAGGATTGGTCCAAATTACATTTTTAAGATCTTCGTGGTCAATATCAACCCCGCTATCAATAACCCCAACAATTACGGTTTCGCCTTTACGGTTTTTGATAATTTCTGCGTAAGCTTTATCAACACTCATCCCCGGAACAGTATCTTTTACCAAGTCCATTGCTGGCCAATTCTTTAGTTGAGCATCATCAAGTGGCGTGGTTTTTATTGGGTTTGAATCTATATTCTGAATGGGAGTGGCAACAATTGCAGCTCCGCTTCCGCAGCTTGCCAAAACAGTTGAAAATGCAACTGCAAATAGAGTGATCTTAAAAATTTTCATTTGAATAAAATGTGTTAATTAAAAAATTCGTTGAGTGAAAAAGTTTCTTTTAGTCGAATACCTTTATCGGTATTTTGAACAGTAATTATATGATTGTGTGCGTCGTGTTCCAAGAAAAGATAGAAATTGTTTTCGGCAGCCTTATTCAGAAATTTTTCCTTTTCGGGAAGCGTCAGCAAAGGCCGCGTATCATAACCCATCACAAATGGAAGTGGTAAATGTCCCGCTGTTGGTAGCAAATCTGCCATAAAAACCAATGTTTTTCCTTTGTAATTTATATGCGGAAGCATTTGCTTATCGGTATGCCCATCCACAAAAAGAATCCCGAAATCAAGTTCCTTGGCTTCCGCAAAATCTGAGTTTGATTGCGATACAAATTTAAGCTGCCCGCTTTCTTGCATCGGCAAAATATTTTCTTTCAAAAACGAGGCTTGTTCTCTTCTGTTTGGCTCTGTTGCCCATTGCCAATGGTCTTCGTTGCTCCAAAAAGCCGCATTTTTAAAAGCAGGTTCGTAACCAGTTTTGTCTTTGTTCCATTGCACACTTCCGCCGCAATGGTCAAAATGGAGATGTGTCATAAAAACATCAGTTATATCATCGCGATGGAAACCGTGTTTTTTTAAAGAATTGTCCAAAGTAAAATCGCCCCACTGGTAATAATATCCAAAGAATTTTTCGCTTTGCTTGTTGCCCATTCCGGTATCAATCAAAGTAAGCCGATTGCCATTTTCAATAAGAAGGCAACGGGCGGCAATGTCAATCATATTATTTTCATCTGCTGGATTGGTTTTGGACCATAAAGTTTTCGGGACAACGCCAAACATAGCGCCGCCATCAAGTTTAAAATTGCCAGCTTCAATAGGGAATAACTTCATACTTAGAAAGAAATGAGTCGCAAATTAATAAAAGCGTTACAGTATGGATGGCGCAGACTAAATTAATTATGCTATTTTTAACAAATTGTTAATGTTTGTAGGGAAGCAAATATGTTTAATTTAGCCGAAAACCTAACCAAATGGTAGAACTAGCAGGAATTATAATTTTAGGAATATTGGCCCAATGGGTTGCATGGAAATTTAAAATACCAGCTATTCTTCCGTTAATTTTGATTGGTCTTTTGGTCGGCCCGCTGTCCACTTTTTTCTCTGCAAATGGAGAACAATGGATTCAACCTATTTGGAACGGCACCAATGGTCTTTTCCCGGACCAAAATCTTTTCTATTTTGTTTCGCTTGCTGTGGGAATTATTCTCTTTGAAGGAGGACTTACGTTGAAGCGTGCCGAAATTACAAAAGTTGGTTCCGTAATAGGAAAGCTTATTAGCCTTGGCGCTTTAATAACCTTTATTGGGGCAGGTGTTGCTGCACATTACATTTTTGGACTTGACTGGCGTATCTCTTTTCTTTTTTCTGCATTAATAATTGTTACCGGCCCAACTGTAATAACGCCCATTCTTAGAAACATACCTTTAAAAAAGGATGTAGCAGCCGTACTTCGTTGGGAAGGTATTCTTATAGATCCAATTGGTGCCTTGGCGGCGATGATTGTTTATGAATTTATAAGCGTTGAAGGAGACTCAGGTTATACAAAACAAGCACTTTTGGATTTTGGAAAAATTGTTTTAATTGGTATGGCCTTCGGAATTTCGGGAGGTTATGCTCTGTATATTTCTATTAAAAAGAAATTAGTTCCACATTATTTATCGAACGTTGTTTCCCTTTCAATGGTAATGGCGATTTTTGTTTTAAGTGAACTTTTTGCGCACGAATCAGGACTGTTAGCAGTTGTAGTTATGGGAATGTACCTTGGCAACAGCGATTTGCCAAGTTTGAAAGAACTATTTTATTTTAAGGAATCGCTCAGCGTTTTGTTGGTTTCCATTCTTTTTATTCTCCTCGCTGCAAATATAAGTGTGGAAGACTTGTTGTTAGTCTATAATAAAAAAACTGCAATTTTATTGGCTGTTGTAATCTTTGTCCTGAGGCCGTTGACGGTATTTGCGAGTACCATTGGCTCCTCGCTCAATACTAATGAAAAATTATTTATAAGCTGGGTTGGGCCAAGAGGTATTGTTGCAGCGGGTATTTCTTCCTTATTTGGAACAAAGTTGGTTTCAAATGGAGTTGTGGGGGCTGAATATATTACTCCTCTAGTTTTTGCAGTAGTGCTTGCAACAGTACTTTTAAATGCTACTACGGCGCGCATAATGGCTAGTTGGCTGGGTGTCTTCTTAAAAAAAGCTGAAGGTATTATTATGGTTGGGGCATCAAAGTCGTCTCGATTAATTGCCACATATCTTCATAAAAATAACCGTCACGTAGTCTTGGTAGATTCAAATCAATTAAATATTAACAGGGCAAAAGAGCTGGGATTGGAAGCTTTTACCGCAAATATTTATGCAGATGAACTAACGGACAATATTGAATTGAATGACGTAGGCTATCTGTTAGCGATGACGGGAAGCGATGAAATTAATAAACAGGCAATAAATCGTTTTGGGAAATACTTCGGGGAAAACGGAACCTTTCGCCTAATGACTTCGGAAGAAATGCGGGAACGACAAAATCTTTCAGCTAAAGAATTGTTTTCATATACACACGATTATTCCCGTTTCACTGAAGTAGCGCAGGATTTTCCTTCCATTCAGGAAATTCCCGTAGGAAATCACAATCAATTTTTGAGTGTGTTGAATATTATTGGCGAAAATGAAAATGCCATTCCACTGTTTTTAAAACATCCCAACGGATTTTTAGATCTTATAAATGCACCTGCCGATATAGAGGTTGAAGCGGGCAGCAGTTTGGTTTATCTAGGAAAACCTATGGATTTTGAAGATGTTGTAAACGCAACACGAAACGAAAATGAGATAAAAGCAAAAAAATAAACTTGCAATCGAGACGTTTTTTATAAAACCATTTCAATGAAAAAAATAACATTCTTTGCAGCATTAATTTGCTGTGCTTCTATTTTTTCCTGTAAGGAGGATGATGGCAGGACTTGTACTACATGTTCATCACCGGAAACAACAGATTTTCAAGTTTGTCAGGAAAGCAATGGCAATGCTTCTGTAAATGGACAAAATACGAAGACAGATTATAACATCTACATTCAAGGGCTTGAAGAAGCTGGAGCTAGCTGCGGAAATTAAATTTTTTAATCGTTTAGTTTCAGAACGGCCATAAAAGCTTCCTGCGGAATTTCCACATTACCTACTTGGCGCATACGTTTCTTCCCTTTTTTCTGTTTTTCCAAAAGTTTTCGCTTACGCGAAATATCACCACCGTAACATTTTGCGGTAACATCTTTTCTGAGTGCTTTCACGGTTTCACGAGCAATAATTTTTGCGCCAATTGCCGCTTGGATCGGAATATCGAACTGTTGCCGTGGAATAAGCTGCCGTAGTTTTTCGCAGATTTTCTTCCCAATATCATATGCATTGTCGCGGTGAAGCAATGCAGAAAGAGCATCTACAATATTTCCATTAAGCAATACATCTACTTTTACAAGATGCGACATGCGCATTCCAATGGGAGAGTAATCAAAAGAAGCATACCCTTTTGAAACAGTTTTTAGCCTGTCATAAAAATCGAAAACGATTTCTGCCAAAGGCATATCAAAAGTAAGTTCTACTCTTTCTGTTGTTAAGTATGTTTGATTCGTAATTTCCCCACGTTTTTCAATACAAAGCGACATCACCGAACCGACGAAGTCTGATTTTGTAATTATTGTTGCCTTAATGTAAGGTTCTTCAACGCGATTGATTTTTGAAGGATCTGGCAAATCAGAAGGGTTGTTTACCATAATTGGAACATCTGGTTCCTTATTGGAAAAAGCGTGATAAGAAACGTTTGGAACGGTTGTAATCACCGTCATATCAAACTCCCTTTCCAATCTTTCCTGAATGATCTCCAAATGTAACATTCCCAAAAATCCGCAACGGAAACCAAAGCCAAGTGCCATAGAGCTTTCAGGAACAAAAACCAAAGAAGCGTCATTTAGCTGTAATTTTTCCATCGAATTTCGCAACTCTTCGTAATCTTCAGTATCAACGGGATATATTCCTGCAAAAACCATTGGTTTTACATCCTCAAAACCTTCGATCATATTGACGGTCGGGCTTTTCGAATCAGTAATCGTATCGCCAACTTTTACTTCTTTTGCTTCTTTTATTCCTGTGATTAAGTAACCAACATCGCCAGTCTTAACAACGTCTTTTGGCTGTTGTTTCAATTTCAAGGTTCCTACCTCATCTGCGTAATAACTTCTTCCGGTAGCCATAAATTTTATATGCTGCCCTTTTTTTATTTCGCCATTTAAGACTCTAAAATAGGTTTCAACCCCACGGAAGGGATTGTAAACTGAATCAAAAATAAGTGCTTGCAAGGATTCATCCGGATTGCCTTTTGGCGGGGGAACTCTTTCAATAATTGCGCTTAATATTTCATCTATTCCCAATCCAGTTTTTGCACTGGCAGGAATAACTTCTTCCGCCTTACAGCCTAAAAGGTCAACAATATCATCAGTCACTTCCTCCACATTTGCAGAAGGAAGATCTACTTTATTTAAAACTGGAATTATCTCCAGATCATTTTCCAAGGCCAAATATAGGTTTGAAATGGTCTGCGCCTGAATGCTCTGTGCAGCATCAACAATTAGCAACGCTCCCTCGCAAGCGGCGATGGACCGGGAAACTTCATATGAAAAATCCACGTGGCCGGGCGTGTCAATCAAGTTCAGTATATATTTTTCGCCTTTATAAACGTAATCCATTTGTATTGCGTGGCTTTTAATGGTGATGCCGCGCTCACGTTCCAAATCCATATTGTCCAGCAATTGGTCTTGTTTTTCGCGATCGGTAACGGTGCCGGTGGCCTCCAAAAGACGATCGGCCAAGGTGCTTTTTCCGTGGTCAATATGGGCAATAATGCAAAAATTGCGGATGTTCTTCATAAAAAATTCCTTCTCGTGCTATAAGTTGCAAATATAGATTAAAAGAGTGATTATAAAATTTATGATTTGTTCTAATGAAATTATTGTTTAAAGATTGTTTTCGTTTAATATATTTTCAACATATTTGTAAAGGAAAGCTTTAATTAAGCTAACTTTATTAGTTTTCTCCCCAGAAAAAATCAATGTAATGGGTACCGCCCCAGATATCTACTTATGTTTGCAAGAATTGTAATTCTCATCTTCTGCTTTCAAAGCGGAATGCTGCTATCACAGGAATTTGTTGTTTCTGGGAAAGTTGTTGATGGAGCAGACTCAGCCTTATCTTTTGTAAATGTTTTGATATACACTTCTGAATCTGAAGCTGTTTTAAAAGGTACAACTACGGATGACGACGGAACTTTCAACTTAAAAGGATTGAACTCTGGCACCTATCAATTTAAATTCAGCTATATAGGTTTTGCAGATTATATAGAAACCTTTCAAATTTCTTCAAACAAAAATATTGGAAATATTGTTTTAAAGGAAAACCCGGAAATGTTGGAAGAAACAGTTGTGACCGGAAAACTTCCAACCATCAAAAAGACTGCTGGAAAACTTGTTTTTAACGTTGAAAATACTTCACTTTCCACAGGCAGTACAATGGATCTTTTGAAAAAAACCCCAGGGGTCGTGGTTATTGGGGAAAATATTCAAGTGAAATTTTCTACCCCCATAGTCTATATAAACGAAAAAAGAGTTTACCTATCTTCTTCCGAAGTAGCTGCGCTTTTGGAAAATACCGATGCTTCCAATATAAAATCCATTGAAGTTATTACAAATCCCTCCTCAAAATATGACGCTGAAGCTGGTACGGTACTAAATATTATTACTTCAAAATCTATCTCAATCGGTTATAAAGGCTCTGTAAATGCGACCTATGAACAGGCAATTTATCCTAAATATAGATTGGGAACTTCACATTTTTATAAAAATAATTGGTTGAATCTCTATGCCAGTTATACTTATGGAAACCGAAAAGAATATAAAGAAGATGAAAATTATATTCGGTATTTCCAGCCTGATGAGGTTTCTACAAAATCGATTATGGAAACCGATTTTAATCGCACTACAAATATTGATAACCACAATGGAAACGTTGTCTTAGATTTTACACTTGATGCTAAAAACACATTAAGCCTAAGTTCAAATATTTCAATTTCTCCAGATGTTAACTACCACAATAATGGTGAAACTTTAATTTACAATCCGCAGCGACAAATAGATTCAACAATTACTACGCTTAGTTATGTAAATTTCGAAAAGAACAATTTGACATTTTCATTGGATTATAACAGAAAATTGGATGATGAAGGTTCTTCGCTCATAGCTTCTGCCAATTATATTTATTACGACAACATTCAGGATCAAAGTCTTTCGTCCGATTATTTCTTGGCTAATGGGGATTTTTCTAGAAACAATAGTTTCTTTACAAATTCAGCGCAGAAGAGCAATATTTTTACTGCGCAAACAGATATTTCAACAGCACTTTGGGGTGGCACTTTTGATTCGGGCCTAAAATACAGCAATATAGATACCGAAAGCTTGTTGGATTTTTTCAATACCCAAAATGGCACAAATGTTTTCAATAGTATGCTATCAGATGATTTCAATTATAAAGAAAACATTTTCGCGGAATATATAAACTATCAAAAGGATTGGGAAAAATGGAACTTAACGCTCGGTCTTCGCGGAGAGTACACACATATTGACGCTATTTCAAGATCTCTGGGAAATGTAAACACCCAAAAATATTTTGATTTTTTCCCTTCAGCATCATTTCGTTATTCTATAAATGACAACAATGGTATTGGATTAAGTTATAGCAGAAGCATTGAGCGCCCACGCTATGAAAGTTTAAATCCTTTCAGGTATTTTATAACGGAACGAAATTCTACAGGCGGAAATCCAAATTTGGTTCCAGCCATTGATGATAAAATTACATTGACATTTGACCATAAAAACAAATTGTTTTTTGAGCTTTATTACCAAAACACCGAAAACAGTTTAGACGTTCTTACTTTTCAAAATAATAACAATATAACTTTGGGAAACGTTGACTCCAACTTGATAAGATCCTATCAGTACGCTTTTGACATACTTTACTATAATTCAATAACACCATGGTGGTGGGCGCAACTTTCTACCTCAACATTTTATTTGGCGAACGAGTTTTATGCGCTGCAAAGCACACAAGACAGATATACAAATGATACTTTTGGTCAATATTTAATGACGAATAACAATTTTAAACTTTCAAAAGATCGTTCCTTTAGTGCAGATTTAACAGGACAATATATTTCAAATTTCGTTTTTGGAAATCGAAATTTTAAAAATCAGTTTTTTGTAAATGCTTCTTTCAGAAAAGAGTTTTGGAATAAAAGCGCAAGCTTAACAGTTGGTGTGGATGACATTTTTAATACGCTCAAAGACATGTCTTTAGTTACACGTTATTATAATCAAGACAATTTTTATACTGCAAATCAGGAATATAGATTATTGCGAGTAGGTTTCAAATATAACTTCGGAAATGCCCGTCTTCGCGATAACAACAAACAAATACAAACAGACGAGGGCGACAGGCTTCAAGGAGAATAATTTCTATTAGCTAGATTCAATTAACAAGTGCAACAATTGGATTTAAATTTAGTTAAAAATACTTCGTTTGGAGTTTTATATCCCAATAGTTTTCTTGGCCTACTGTTTAACTTACTGATAATCATATTGATTGTTCTGTGTTCTATGGTATTAAAATCTGTTTTCTTTGGCAAGTATTGCCTGATTAGCTTGTTGCTGTACTCGTTAAGCCCTCTTTGCCAGGGCGAATAAGGGTCTGCAAAGAAAAAATCCGCATCCAGTTTTCGAGCTATTTTTTGGTGTTCTGTAAATTCCTTTCCATTATCTGAGGTTATGGTCCTTACCAGTTCTTTGAAAGGGGAAAGGAGGTTTATCATCTGCTTTTTGATGGATGCTGCTTTTGTACCATCGGTCTTGGCCATCAGTTCGAATTGGCTTTTGCGCTCGGTCAGGGTCACTATGGCCGATTTATGGTTTTGGCCAATGATGGTGTCGACCTCCCAATCCCCAAAACGCCCCTTTGCATCCACTATTTCGGGACGTTGGCCTATCATAACCCGGTTGGGTATCTGTCCCCTTTGGTGTTTTCTGCTCAATCGCTTTTTTCGCCACCTTCGGGCGGTGCGCAGATGCTTGTACAAAAGGCCTCCCTCTGCCTGGTCCTGGTAAATGTACTGATAGATACGCTCGGTACTGACCATAGGAATCCCTTCCAGATCGCACCTTCCCTTTATCTGCTCAGGGGACCACTGCTCTTGGGTAAGCTTTTTGTCTATATAGTACCGCATACCGTCATCAAAGACACGGTGCTTATAAGCTTCTTTCTTGCGTTCGTTGCTTGCCATAATGGCATAATTGGCATTGTAGCTCCGCTTTTTTCCATTTCGGTTCAGCTCTCTGCTTATGGTGCTTTTATCCACACCAAGCTCTTTGGCAATTCTTGTTTGGCTAAAACCTGCTTTCAGATAACTCTCAATTTGGTATCTTTGAGAGTCGATTAATTGGTTATAATTCATCGGCATCCAGTTTTTATAAAGATGGGAAAATTAATTTTCCCATCTTTTTCAACTGTTGCACTTATTGTTTGAACTTAGTTTATTTCGCATAAAATCTCACCACATCTTTGTTTTACTGATATTTACTACTTTTGCATTTCAAAATAAATAGAATTGCCAAAAATAGGAAACATACAATTACCAGATTTTCCCTTGCTTCTTGCCCCGATGGAAGACGTGAGCGATCCACCATTTCGCGCACTTTGCAAAGAACAGGGTGCAGATGTGGTTTATACTGAATTTATTTCTTCCGAAGGACTAATTCGCGATGCAGCGAAAAGTGTGATGAAGCTCGATATTTATGAAAAAGAACGTCCCGTTGGCATCCAGATTTTTGGTGCTGTGTTGGATTCGATGCTTCAAAGTGTTGAGATAGTTGAAGCCAGTGGACCTGATATTATTGACATCAACTTTGGTTGTCCAGTAAAAAAGGTGGTATGCAAAGGCGCCGGCGCAGCAATTTTAAAAGATATTGAATTAATGGTGAGCCTTACCGAAGCAATGGTAAAACACACCAAACTGCCCATTACCGTAAAAACCCGTTTGGGCTGGGACCACAATTCTATAAAAATTGTTGAGGTCGCGGAGCGTTTGCAGGATGTGGGCTGCCAAGCGCTATCCATTCACGGTCGTACGCGTGCGCAGATGTATAAAGGTGATGCTGACTGGAAGCCTATTGCTGAAGTAAAGAACAATCCGCGAATGCACATTCCCATTTTTGGAAACGGCGATGTGGACAACCCTGAAAAAGCTATGGAGATGCGAGACAAGTATGGTTTGGATGGCGCAATGATTGGTCGTGCCAGTATTGGTTATCCGTGGTTTTTTAAGGAAGTGAAGCATTATTTTAAAACTGGCGAACATTTAGCGCCGCCAAGTATGGCTGAACGTGTTGATGCTGCAAAACGCCATTTACAAATGGCTATTGATTGGAAGGGCGAAACGTTAGGCGTTTTTGAAACCCGTCGTCATTACACCAACTATTTCAAGGGAATTCCAAACTTTAAGGAATACCGAATGAAAATGGTAACTAGTGATGATTCTGCTTCAGTTTTTGAAGCCTTTGATGAGGTTTTGCAGGTTTTTGGCGATTATGAGTTTGCTTAAATTCTTGTTAATAAAAAAAACCTTCTTGGGGAGAAGAAGGTTTTTGAACTATAATGGTTATAACATTACATTTTTTCAAACCTCATATATTCATTTTCTGAATAATACAGTTTTAGCACGGCACCTTGAAGCTCGTACTTATTGTCCCAATTGTTGGTTGATTGGTTATAATTAAGATTTAGGGTATTGAAAAACAAATTGCCCCAATCTGTTTCGTTGACTTCTGTACCCAAAATGTCTTCTAAAATTAATAGATCGTCATTCTCTTTTAGGGTATATCCGCCGAAAAAATCGTTGAGAACAGTATAACCAACATATTTTAAATCCTCTTTGAAATCAATTGTTATTTCATTGGAGTTTTCGAAATCATCCGCTGTCAAAATTGTTCCATTCGATTCATTTACAAAGACGGAAAGTTTCCAATTTCCAACTAAATTATCATTTTGTGAATTACTTTTATCAGAGCTACAGCCCAGTATTGAAGTAAAAATCATTAAATATAAAATTGCTTTTTTCATAATATTTGTTTTAGTGATCTACTATAAGATTTTTAGTGCTCATATTTCCTTGTGAATCGTACATCTGTAAAATATATAGCCCTTCGGGAATATTAAGAGTTTCAATAGTTTTTTCGGCATTCATACTCTCTCCTGTATAATGTATATTTGAGAATTGGTCATAAACAACAATATAGTAAGTGTCCACTGGTAAGTTAGAAAAATCCAATGAAAATTCTTCATCTGTTGAGTTTGGAATAGGAACAACACTATCTAAAGGGGGTGCTGGCGGCTCAATAACGAACTGATTAGTGGTAGTGCCGCAAGTATTTGTAAGTTGTACTGTTACATTTACAGTCCAAGGATTAACAGGACTTCCGTGGCCCATAGCATCAAAGGGTCCAAAAACGTCGAGAAAACCATTGCCTCCCGTTTTCTGCCAATTAGCACTTGAAACTTCTTGATTCATGGGAGAATGATTACTATTAATTAAATCAACATATACAAATTTTTCTGGAAGACTTATATCTGGTGTCAATAGAACATTAACTAATGGTTTTCCTACCCAAACATTTATAGTTTCAGTACCTGTGCTATGTGTTACTTGAACAAATCCAGGGGCTCTTATATTAGCATTATTTGCCTGCACGGTAACGGAACTTCCGTTCGTTGGAGGATTTATGGTAAGGTTAGAAGAAGCTGTCCAACTATATGGAGGCGAAGCGTTTTGAATGGTAAATATTGTGCCGCTATTTGCGCAAACTAATTTTTCTTGTGAAATTATATCAATAAGGTCATTAATATCTATTCCATCAAGAAATTGTGGGTTAAGGTTATTAGGGTCTAGCCAGTCTTTTAATCTACGTTGGGGACTATTGCCATCCCAAGAAATATAAAACTTTCCATAATCTGAAAAGTCACTTGCTGGATCGTTACAATTTATATTACTCCCTCCCCATAATTGCCCAATTATTCTTTTATTGTTTGTAAATAATGCGGATCCAGATGAACCTCCTTCGGTAACTGAATGTCCATTTTGAGTTGCAATATAATTTACTCTCCAACTAACATTAGGGTTTGGATTCTGCCCTTGGGTTGGAACCATATAATGTGTAGAAATTTTTTTAAAATCGCCTCTTGGATGATGTATACCAGCACCAGTTTGACCAGGGGTTATAGTTCTATCCCAACCATTAAAGTACACTTCAATATTACTATTTAGTGGGGATTCAGTGAGCTCGAAAAGTGCAAAATCAGAATAGGGGTTATTAGCTTTAAGAGTTGCCCCAGTCGTAGCATTGGGCATATAATTAAACGAATTGTTGCAACTGTTACTTTCGTAATTCCAATAAAATGAATAATGCGAAGCATCAGTATTGCCATTTGCGTCCAAACTTCCTATACAATGATTGGCTGTTAAAAAATATGGCTTGAAATCAGCTTCGGTATTATTTACAAGAGAGCCTGTACAAACCCTAGAACCATTGACCAAAATCATGGCCACGCCTTTTTTCTCATCTTGCCAATTTTGCCCTTCAATGCAGTTTACATTTACCTGACAGCGCCATAATCACCATAACCATTTGCACTTGCCAATTGACTCAACTCTATGTATCCCTGAACCACCTTATCAATTGAGAGTACAGATAAATTTTCAACATTTTTTGGCTCATAAAGTTCTAATATTATGTTTTCGTCAAACAATAAACCCGTAGTAAATTTGCTAGGATTATTGTTTGTGCCTCTATTATTTTCTGAGGTAAACGCACCCAACATTTGGGCTTTGTCTTGAGTGTAAAGATGAAGTTTTGCACCTTCTGGTAACCAAAACTCATCATAAAGCAAATTTATAGATACAGCTTCTAGACAAGTGATTTTTAAACGCCAAATTCTGTCGTTATTAGGTAATATTGTCCAAATACCGGAATTTGTCAAATTATAATTTACGTCAACGGGAACACCAAATCTTGGGGGTAATCCATTTTGCTCATCTATAATATCTTCAGCGGTTATCGTTGTAAGATTTAATGCCGGCAAAGACTCTTTATTGGCATTAACAATCGCTGCATCATTTAAATTAAACACCACGCTTTTAGGAGTGACGGTAACACTTTTTTGAGCAAACAAAAAATTGGTTGTTATCAATAGAAAGGTAAAAAGCCATTTTCTCAAAAACGAGCGAAGGGGGGGGGGGGGGTAAAATTCTTTCTCATAACTTAGAAATTTAAAGATTAATAAAATCTCTGGGGAGTTATAATAATATAAAAGTAGAGATTAATTTGATATAAATCTAATCTACTCACTAAAACAACTAAATAAGCATTCTTTACATTCTATATAGGTAATGTCATTCGTTAAGAGGAGATTAGCTTCTCGCGAACCCTACTCGAAGCAATTTTTGAGGCGAGAATTCCCAAAACGCTTATCGTTATAAAAACAATCACAATATTTATAAGTTCCAATTTTACGGGATAGGGTAAGGTGCTGGTTATTGCTACAAATTCAAATTTAAGTTGTGCCAATACTGCGAGAATCCCCAGGAAAATTCCCAATAGACCTCCAATTAAAGTCATTAATGTTCCTTGTAAAAAAAAGATTCGACGTATTTCAGGCATTGAAGCACCCAGATTGTAGAGCGTTTTTATGTTTTTCCGTTTGTCTAAAACCATCATAATTATAGAACCGATAACGTTGAAAAGTGCAATAATCAAAACCAAAGTGAAGATTAAATAAACCGCGATATTTTCGGTATTCAGCATTTTGTAGAGGGCGTCGTTTTGCTGGATTCGGTTTTTTAGTAGGATTTTTTCAGAAAATATCTTTTCAATTTCGCTTCTTACTTTTTCTTCAGAAATGTCCGGCAAGAGTTTCATTTCAATGGAAGAAATTTTTGTGCTATCCATTGAAAGCAAATTACGCGCAAATTCAATATCTGTAAAAACATATTTAGCATCCAAATCTTCATTCACTTGGTATACGCCAGAAACAACAACATTTTCTTTGGTAAAAGCGTCAGAAGGATCCAAAATATTAATTTGCCCAGTTCCAGATTTTGGAACGTAAATTTCAAGTAGTTCGCCATAATCGCGCACGCCTAAAGATAATTTTGCAATTGTTGATAGCCCAACAACAACCTCGTTTTGGTGCGGTACAAACCAATCGCCATAATACATTATACTGTCCAATTGGGTCACTTTTCCGTAAAGTGAATCCACACCTTTTATGTAGGCAACATGGTTTTTTCCTTTATAATGAAGAAAAACGCGCTCTTCAATTATTTTTGAAACGGTTTCAATCCCTTCAATTTTCTTCAATTGTGTTTTTTGAACTTCGGAAAAAACTATTGTCTTCCCACTTTTAGGAAAAATTTTGAGATCGCTGTCAAAAACATTAGTGTATTGGAGGCTAAAATCTTTTAATCCCGAAAACCCCGAAAGAACTATAAATAAAGACATCGCGCCAACTATTACACCAATCGCAGCAATTGCGGTAATTATGTTAATTGCATTGTTGCTGCTTTTTGAAAACAAATAGCGCTTGGCGATGTAGAGCGAAAAATTCAATTTATGATTTTTTTCTTTTCGGAAGTAATTCTGGGTCTTTCAATGGGTTTTCTTCGCCTTTTACGGCTTTGTCAATTTTTTCAATGTATTCCAAAGAATCGTCATTGTAAAAGGAAAGATCCGGCATTTTACGAAGCTGATGTTTTGTAAGCTGCGCAATTTGATGTTTTATTTGTGATTTCAACGCATTTAGTTCTTTTACCATATTTTCCGCCTTATCTGCAGGAAAAATGCTTGTAAATACTTTTGCTATTGAAAGATCCGTGGTTACGCTCACTTTGCTCACTGAAATAATAATGCCCGTTTGTCCGGCTTCGCGAAGCATATTTTGAATTACGTTTGCAAGATCGTTTTGCAGAACGCCCGCTATTTTCTTTTGTCTATTACTTTCTATCATAATGCAAAAATAGGACAATAAACCGTACGGAGTGTTAATGCAGACTCAAGCAAATTGAAATTCAATGGAATTAAGTTTGTATTTTTGAAGCTTCAATAAGCGTACATGGAAAAAATTGAACATATAGGAATTGCGGTTCGCAACATTAAAGAAGCAAATAAAATCTACGAAGCTTTACTTGGAGTTTCCCCATACAAAAGTGAAAAAGTTGAAAGTGAAGGTGTGAAAACTTCATTTTTTCGTTGTGGGGAAAGCAAAATTGAACTTTTGGAAGCCACGAACAAGGATAGTCCTATTGCAAAATTTATTGAAAAACGCGGAGAAGGGATTCACCATATCGCTTTTGCGGTAAATGATATAAAATTTGAGATGGAGCGCCTTAAAAAAGAAGGATTTATATTGTTGAATGAAGTTCCTAAAAAAGGTGCTGATAATAAGCTAGTTGCCTTTTTACACCCAAAATCTGCAAACGGAGTGTTGGTGGAGCTTTGCCAAGAATTAGAGAATAACTAAAAATAGTTTTGCTGTATTTGCAAAGTGTTTTACATTTGCAATCCTATAATTTATCCCAAACATAAAAATTGAACTGGAGAGAGTACTTGAAATTTTGAATATTAAAGGTCCCATAGCTCAGCTGGTTAGAGCATCTGACTCATAATCAGAGGGTCCATGGTTCGAGCCCATGTGGGACCACTTTTTTTAAATGGCTAATTAACGAGCTGAGGTAAAATTGACATGTTTAAAGCAATTTTGAGGTTAAAAATGAGTTATTAATTACTTGATAATCTATTTTTTATTTGAGGATTAAAAAAAATTATTACTTTAGGCAAACAAATACGATCCCCAAGTCGTTAATACTTAACCATGACATCACTTATTTATAATGTTCTGCTTATTGTCCAAAAGGTTGCTGGCACTGATGGTTCACCCCCACCTGATCAGCAGCGTCCACCCGGATTCCCAATAGACGATAATATATGGGTTTTGCTTGCCTCGGGAATTCTACTTGGAGTATATATTATTTATAGAAGAAATTCAATTACAAATAAGGCTTCATAAGGCTTTTAATATACTTTCCTATAATATCAAATTCTAAGTTTACTGCTTCACCTACTTTAATTCTATTAAAATTTGTATTTTCAAAAGTGTAAGGGATAATAGCTACACTAAACCTTTCTTTTTTTGAATCTACAACAGTCAAGCTAACTCCATTAACTGTTATTGAACCCTTTTCAACTGTGCTATAATCAGCACCTTTGTGCTCAAAAGTAAAAATCCAACTTCCGCTTGTTTCTTCAATATTTATACAGATTGCGGTTACATCAACATGACCTTGAACAATATGTCCATCTAACCTTTCTCCCAATTTCATAGCCCTTTCTAAATTTACTAAAGAACCCTTCTGTAAAGATTTGAGATTTGTTTTCTTCAATGTTTCTTTTATGGCAGTTACTACATAAGAATCATTATTTATTCTTACGACAGTCAAACAAACACCATTGTGGGAAACACTTTGATCAATTTTAAGTTCGCCTGATAAGTCACTTTTAATTTCAAAGTGAAGATTTTCTCTCTCTTTTTCAAGTTGTATTATTTCTCCAAGGGTTTCAATAATTCCTGTAAACATCGCAGTATTTAGTTACATTTGTATTGCAAAAATAAGAATTAAAAAAGCGAAACATAATGGGCAGAGAGGATAATATAATTGTTGGTATTTCAATAGGTGACATTAATGGTATTGGAAGCGAAATAATTCTTAAAACATTTGAAGATGTTCGAATGCTAGAATTTTGTACTCCTGTTATTTTTGCCTCGGTAAAACTTATGTCTTTTTTCAAAAAACATTTTGAAACGGATATTAACTTCCACGGAATTGATAAAATTGAAGATGTTGTTTCGAAAAAGATAAATGTTTTAAATGTTTGGAAAGAACACGTAGATGTTAATTTTGGTGAAGAAAATCAAACGGGTGGAGAATATGCAATAAAATCTTTAAAAGCAGCGGTTGCATCATTAAAAGAAAATAAAATAGACGCTTTAGTTACTGCTCCTATAAACAAATCGAATGTTCAATCTGAAAGTTTCAATTTTCCCGGACATACTGATTTTTTGGCACAGGAATTAGAAGGCGAAAGTTTGATGCTGCTGATTTCCGAAAATTTTCGCGTGGGTTTGTTAACAGACCATGTAGCCATAAAAGATGTGGTAAAAAACATCACAAGAGAACGAATAGATAAAAAAATAAACACCATTTATCACACACTCATTGAAGATTTTGGTATTGAAAGACCAAAAATTGCAGTTTTGGGAATTAATCCACATAATGGAGACAATGGAGTTATTGGTGATGAGGACGATACCATTTTGCGTCCAGCTTTGGACAATATTCGAAAAAACGGAAAAATAGTTTTAGGACCATACGCAGCAGATAGCTTTTTCGGCTCTGGCAATCACAAAAATTTTGATGCTATTATCGCTTCTTATCATGATCAGGGGTTGATACCCTTCAAAACTCTTGCGTTTGGTAAAGGCGTAAATTTTACTGCGGGCCTCAACCGCATTCGCACTTCGCCAGATCACGGTACTGCTTTTGATTTGGCAGGAAAAAATGAAGCAAATTTTAAATCATTTCGCGAAGCGGTTTTCAGCGCTATTTCCATATTTAAAACCCGCGAGGAATACAAGAAAATTTCTGAAAATCCACTTCAAGCTACACGCAAAAAAGCCTTCTCAAAAAAGAAATAGAAAAACTAATTGCTATTAAAATATTTTTTTATCTTTGCACCCGCCTTATCCGTAAGGTAAAGGTCTTAAATAGGTGTGAAAAATGAAGGATTTGAAAGAGTTTACTATCCCTTTCGTAGGGCTGAAATTAGGAAAACACCAGTTTAACTTTGAATTAAAAAAAGCGTTCTTTGAGCATTTTGAGTATGACGAATTTAATGACGCTGCCATTAATCTCGATGTACTGCTGGAAAAAATGAGCACATTGCTAGAGTTTACTTTAACCTTTAACGGGATAGTAAACGTTGCATGTGATACTACAAATGAACCCTTTAATCAAGAGATTTCAGGGGTATATAAGTTTTTAGTAAAATTCGGTGAGGAATATAATGATGAAAACGAAGATTTACTCATTTTATCTCACGGAGCTTATGAAGTGAATATTCAGCAATATATATATGAATCTATTGTATTGGCTATGCCTTCACGAAAAATTCATCCCGGGATAAAAGACGGAACATTAAAAAGTGACATACTCGATAAACTTAAAGAATTAAGTCCAAAAGCGATAGATGAAGAAGAAACGCCAGAAGACGATAAAACAGATCCCCAATGGGATTCATTAAAAAAACTATTAACGGATAAATAATAAATAGCGATGGCACATCCTAAGAGAAAAATCTCGAAAACAAGAAGAGATAAGAGAAGAACGCATTACAAAGCTACTGCCCCTACAATTGCAATAGACCCAACAACTGGAGAGCCGCATCTTTTCCATAGAGCTCATTGGCACGAAGGAAAAATGTACTACCGTGGTCAGGTTGTTATTGATGCAACTGAGCAAGTAGAAGCATAATAATATATTTTTTAGTATAAAACTCTCTCCATCAGGTGAGGGTTTTTTTGTTTTTTAACTTTGCAAAAAGTCAAAAACAACTTAATTAATGCCGAATTTCAAGTAAAATTTAGTATTTTTCACTCTTTTTAAAAGATTTTTGGTCTTTTTTGTGAATTTTAATTCAGCTTTATGAATACTATCACGGCAGCTATTACCGCTGTAGGGAGTTACGTGCCAGATTACGTCCTCTCCAACGAAATTCTGGAAACAATGGTCGATACCAATGACGAATGGATCACCAGCAGAACCGGAATTAAGGAAAGGAGAATATTAAAGGATAAGGACAAAGGCACTTCCTATCTTGCTATTCAAGCAGCAAATGACCTTCTTCAAAAAAGCAATACAGATCCTGCTGAAATCGATTTGGTGATTATGGCAACAGCCACTCCAGATATGCAAGTTGCTGCAACAGGAGTTTATGTTGCTACACAAATTGGCGCAACAAATGCATTTTCTTATGATTTGGTTGCAGCATGTTCCAGTTTTCTCTTCGGAATGTCAACCGCAGCACGCTATATTGAATCCGGTAAATACAAAAAAGTACTTTTAATTGGCGCAGATAAAATGTCATCAATAATTGATTATACTGATAGAACCACTTGCATCATATTTGGTGATGGCGCTGGTGCTGTTTTATTTGAGCCGAATACAGAAGGTTTAGGAGTAAAGGATGAATATTTGCGAACAGATGGAGTGGGAAGACCCTTCTTAAAAATTGATGCGGGTGGATCATTACTTCCATCATCTATTGAAACAGTTACCAATAAACAACATTACGTTTTTCAGGAAGGAAAAACAGTTTTTAAATTTGCAGTTTCAAACATGGCAGATGTTTGCGAAAAAGTTATGAAGCAAAATAACATGACTGGCGATGATGTAAACTGGCTTGTGCCGCATCAAGCAAACAAGCGCATTATTGATGCCGCCGCTTCACGAATGAAACTTCCCGAAGAAAAAGTAATGATGAACATACACAAATATGGCAACACAACTTCTGCAACTTTACCATTGTGTTTGGCCGATTATGAAAAACAACTTAAAAAAGGAGATAATTTGATTTTTGCTTCCTTCGGTGGAGGCTTCACTTGGGGCGCCGTTTATTTGAAATGGGCCTATGATTCAAAATAATTTTAACCAACCCAAAAGACTAAATTTTCTAATATGGATTTAAAGGACATTCAAAACTTAATCAAGTTTGTGGCAAAAAGCGGTGCCAGCGAAGTAAAACTTGAAACCGACGACATAAAGATCACCATTAAAACTGGATCTGAAAGCGAGAGAGGTGAAACCACCTACATTCAGCAAATGCCTTCCATGGCACAGCCACAAATGCAAATGCAACCTCAAGCTACAGCCGCGCCACAACAAGCTGCGCCTTCTGCTGAAGTTACTTCAGAAGCCGCAGATTCTAAATTTATCACTATAAAGTCACCAATTATTGGAACTTTCTATAGAAAATCTGCTCCTGATAAACCTGTTTTTGTTGAAGTGGGAAGCACTATCAGCACAGGCGATGTTCTTTGTGTAATTGAAGCGATGAAACTTTTCAACGAAATTGAAAGTGAAATTTCAGGAAAAATTGTAAAAGTTTTGGTGGAGGATTCTTCTCCTGTAGAATTTGACCAACCGTTGTTTTTAGTAGATCCGTCATAATTATAAACTCCAAATCCCAAATCCCAAATCCCAAATTTTTGGAATTTGTTTTTTTTTTGGGAATTTGTTATTTAAGTAAAAGTTATGTTTAAAAAGATATTGATTGCAAATAGGGGCGAGATTGCACTGCGAATTATTCGCACCTGCCGCGAGATGGGTATAAAAACCGTAGCCGTTTACTCCACCGCCGACGCAGAAAGCCTACACGTACGTTTTGCAGATGAAGCTGTGTGTATTGGACCGCCACCCAGTAATTTAAGCTACCTCAAAATGTCCAATATTATTGCTGCTGCAGAAATAACAAATGCGGACGCAATTCACCCTGGTTATGGATTTCTTTCCGAAAATGCTAAATTTTCAAAAATCTGTCAGGAACACGGTATAAAATTTATCGGTGCTTCGCCAGAAATGATTGATCGCATGGGTGACAAAGCTTCGGCTAAAGCCACAATGAAACAAGCTGGAGTTCCCTGTGTTCCCGGAAGCGAGGGAGTTATTCCAGACTTTAAAACCTGTAAAAAAGTTGCCGCTGAAACAGGCTATCCAGTTATGCTGAAAGCAAGTGCTGGTGGCGGCGGTAAAGGAATGCGAGCAGTTTATAAAGAAGAAAATTTAGAAGCTGCGTGGGAATCTGCCAGACAAGAAAGTAAAGCAGCTTTTGGAAATGATGATATGTATATGGAAAAGCTTATTGAAGAGCCACGCCATATCGAAATCCAAATTGTTGGGGATAATACTGGCCGTGCTTGCCATTTAAGTGAGCGCGATTGTTCCATCCAACGTCGTCACCAGAAACTTACTGAGGAAACTCCAAGTCCATTTATGACGAAAAAACTTCGTACCGATATGGGGCTTGCTGCCGTAAAAGCTGCAGAATTCATAAAATATGAAGGCGCTGGAACAATAGAATTTTTGGTCGATAAACACCGAAATTTCTATTTTATGGAAATGAATACCCGTATTCAGGTTGAGCATCCAATCACGGAACAAGTTATTGATTACGATCTAATACGCGAACAGATTTTAGTAGCCGCTGGCGTTCCACTTTCTGGTAAAAACTATACTCCGCAATTACACTCAATAGAATGCCGAATTAATGCGGAAGATCCTTATAACGATTTCCGTCCATCACCAGGAAAAATCACGGTTTTGCATGCTCCTGGAGGTCACGGCGTTCGTTTGGATACTCATGTTTATGCGGGCTACACAATTGTTCCCAATTACGATTCAATGATTGCGAAGCTTATTACTACCGCTCAAACTCGCGACGAAGCAATAAACAAAATGAAGCGTGCTTTGGACGAGTTTGTAATTGAAGGTATAAAAACCACCATTCCATTCCACCGTCAATTGATGGATGAACCGGATTATGTGGCTGGAAATTACACCACAGCTTTTATGAATACATTTAAAATGAACGAACCTGAAGAGGAATAGTTCTTTTTTTAAATAGCAAACTAAAAGCACCAAATTCCAAAAGACTTACCTTTGGTTTTGGTGCTTTTTTCATTAAAATTCTTTAATATGAACCTCAGTTATTGGGAATATAAAACCTGGCTTTCCAACATTGATTTCGCCGTCATTGGAAGCGGAATTGTTGGTTTAAGTTGTGCTTTAGAACTGCGCCGAAAACATCCAAAAAGTAAAATTGTGGTTTTTGAACGTGGCGTGCTTCCCAACGGAGCGAGTACCAAAAATGCAGGATTTGCATGCTTCGGAAGTATTTCAGAAATATTGGAAGATTTAAAAACGCATTCTGAAGAAGAAGTAATTCAACTTGTAAAAAATAGAGTAGAAGGATTAAAATTTTTGCGAAAAACGCTCGGTGACAAACAATTAGATTACCAAGAATATGGCGGGTATGAGCTTTTTACACAGCAGGATTCAGAGCTTTTTGAAAACTGTAAATCACAAATTGAATATGTAAATGAGTTGCTGAAGCCAGTTTTTAATGCAGAAGTATTTTCAGAAAAGAAGAATCATTTCGGATTTAAGAATATTCAACCGAAACTTATTTACAGCGCCTTCGAAGGGCAGATTGACACCGGCAAAATGATGCTGGGCCTCACAAAAAAAGCTTCTGAGGAAAATATTTTGATTTTGAATTCTTCTGAAATTACCAATATGTCTGATAATGGAGATTCCGTTTCACTTCAAATAAATTCATCTACTGCACTTCAACAAGCTCAGTGCGACATAATTGTAAAAAAGGTTTTTATCGCCACAAACGGTTTCGCGAAGCAATTTTTGGATGAAGATGTAAAACCAGCCAGAGCACAGGTTTTGGTTACAAAACCAATTGAAAACCTTCAAATAAAAGGAACATTTCATTTAGATAAAGGCTATTATTATTTCAGGAATATTGAGAACAGAATCCTTTTTGGCGGTGGCCGAAACCTCGATTTCAAAACCGAAGAAACCACTGAAATGGAATTGACGGAATTGGTTCAAAACAAGTTGGAGGAATTGCTTAAAACCGTAATTTTACCCAAACAATCTGTTGAAATAGAACACCGCTGGAGCGGGATTATGGGAATGGGAAAACAGAAAAAACCAATTATAAAAGCTGTTTCAGAAAACGTTTTTTGCGGCGTAAGGTTAGGCGGAATGGGTGTTGCCATAGGTAGTTCAATCGGTAAACAATTAGCATTATTTATATGATTAAAAAAATATTAAAGTTCATTTTAAAGTTTTTCCTTTGGTTTATCGGGCTCACGGTTTTGTGGGTACTTATCTACAAATTTGTCCCGGTTTCTTACACACCGTTGATGGCAATTCGTTCCATTGAGGGCGATGAAAAATATCAAACACGTCACGATTGGGTTCCGATTGAGGAAATTTCCCCTTATTTACAATTGGCGGTAATTTGTGCTGAGGATCAGAATTTTTTAAGCCACAACGGGTTTAGTAGAGCAGCCATTGAAAGAGCATTGGAAAATAATAAAAAAGGAAAAAAAATTCGAGGCGGAAGTACCATTTCCCAACAAACTGCAAAGAATGCATTTCTGTGGCCTGGTCGCACTTGGTTTAGAAAAGGATTGGAAGCTTACTTTACAGTGCTTATTGAAGCGCTTTGGAGCAAAGAGCGCATTATGGAAGTGTATTTAAATAGTATTGAAATGGGCAATGGCGTTTTTGGCGCCGAAGCCGCTTCGCAGTATTGGTTTAAAAGATCAGCAAAAAACCTTCGCAGAGAAGATGCAGCAGCAATTGCATCTATTTTACCAAGTCCGCAACGTTACAAAGCGAATCCACGGGCCCCTATGTGTCGCGTAGAATACAATGGACTATGCGGCAAATGCGCTATCACGGACCTTTTAAACTTGAAAAAAAGGAACCTAAAGAAGAAAAAAAGAAGAAAAAATGAGTACGGTATATTTAAAAACTGAATTGTTGCAACACTGCCAAAAACAAGTTGAAAACCGCTATTCCAGAATAAAGCAAACTATAGCTGATATTGAAGAATCATTGCTTGAAGAATCAAAAAGCAGTAGTGGCGACAAGCACGAAACGGGACGGGCGATGCTACAAATAGATCGGGAGAATACAGGCAAGCAACTAAACGAAATAGAGAAAAGCGTTCAACTACTTAAAAAGATTGATGTGAAAGCCACTTCTGATTATGCGCGTTTGGGCAGTTTGGTTTATACTGATCGATTTACTTATTTTATCAGTTTATCCATTGGTACAGTTTCCATTGGGAAAACAGATTATTTGTGTGTTGCCTTAAATTCGCCCGTTGGGTTGCTTATTTCCGGGAAGATGAAAGGGGATGAATTTAACTTGAACGGGAATATTTATAAAATTACCGGTATAAAGTAATTGAGAAAATTAAAACTGTGTTTCCTTTAAAAGCTTTGGCATCTTTTCACTCATTGATAGCAACCACTTCAACTGTTCGCGAACTAGATAAGTCTCTTCCAGTTTTTGATGAAAATCGTCTGAAAATGCTTTGTTTTTCTCCTCTTCCGTAAAAATTATTTTCTGCCCGTAAGTGGTTTCAAAAATATTTTCTGATTCCAAATTTTTACTATTTTCTTCGGAAGATATTTCCTTTTTCAAAATGCGTTCTGCTTCCAACAGATTTTGTGCAATTTTCGAGGAAACTTTTTTAAAGTTTTTTGAGGCTGGCGTAGTTGGGTTGTTCAAAATATAAGTGCTAAAGGAAGCCAAAGACGATAAAAAAGTGTGGTTTAGCACCGTAATTTCATACACCTTATCCAAATTTTTCTGTTTGGATTTTGGCTCTTGCGTCATCCGTTGAAAAGCTGCACTGAGATCAGACATTGCCAAAAAGGCTTTTTTACGGGACACCTTATATTCCGGCGAAACTTTTCCTTTTCGATTATAAAAATCGATAATTTCCTGTAAATAAATCCGATTCGCTTTAATGGTTTCCAGCAATGTATTTTGAATCCCTTGAATTTCCCAAGCGGGCCAAAGCAGCAAATTTCCCAAGGTCGCCAAACCTGCACCAATCAAAGTATCAACAACGCGATATTGAATTACATTAAAAATGTCAGGCCGCAAAAGTGCATAAATAAAAACCACACTCAACGTAATAAAAGTAGCCGCAGCTTTATAGTTGCGCTGTACCATTGAAAAAGCAATAACTAAAGTCGCTATTGCCAAAATACCGTAAACAGTTGTGTTTTTGGTAATTAAAACTATTCCTACCGCCAAGGCGCCGCCAATTAGAGTACCAATAGTCCGTTCTTTGGAACGCGTTTTCGTAAGGCCGAACGTCGGCAGCATTATTACGATAAGCGTAAGCAAGATCCAATACGGATTTTGAAGCGAAAAAAGCATCCCCACGCCATAACCAATCATCGTCATTACGGCAAGCCGCAGCGAATGTTTGAAAATAGGCGAGCGGAGATTGAAATTTTCAAACAAAACATTTAAATCATAATTCTGTTTTGTGAGAAATTTGCGCAAATCATCATTTTTCAATAAAGAAATTTCACGGTTTGCAGGATTTACCAGCAACCATTCTATTTTTTCTAATTTTTTTATCTGCTCTTTTTGATATTTATAAAGATTACGAAGCAACAGCAAATTTTCATCAAAACTTTCGTGCGCAGTTGATTTATAATCTGAAAAGTCAGCTTTTATTCTTTGAAGTAAATCATCAATTTTTGGGCTTTTTCGAAGTTTTTTTGGGTTCGATAGATATGCTGAAACCAAGTTCAATCGGTCACTCATTGCAAAAAGCAAATTCTGAAAATCTGCCAATTGCTCTGGTTTCTTTTTAAAAAACTCATCGGTTCGGGAATAATTTACTGGGTTCGCCATTGCCAACTCAAGCATATCAACCAATTGCACAAAAATCAGCAATCGCTTGCCTTCATAATTTGATTTTCCCGAACCCGTTCTACTTGCAATCAAAATGTCGCGAAGTGTTTCGTGAGTTGCTGTAAGTTCGGTTTGTGTGTTCAATAATTTTTTGAGAAGCTCGGTTCGATCTTCCTT
Source organism: uncultured Flavobacteriaceae bacterium (assembly GCA_963716065.1). GTDB lineage: Bacteria > Bacteroidota > Bacteroidia > Flavobacteriales > Flavobacteriaceae > Aequorivita. The sequence continues at coordinate 1,764,356 of OY970287.1, read as the reverse complement.
TTCAGACACAAGTTCGCCACGCGTTTGCAAATAATCGGCAGTGAGTTTTAAGGTTTTTGAAAGATAATATTCAGTCTGTCCTTTTGGATAAATGTAGTGCCAAACTATTGCGAGCAATGCATACCAAAGTCCACCAATTCCTATCAATAGAGCTCTTTCAAAAGGTTGCAAATCATTGGAAACATTTGAAAAACTTAAAACCAATGCAAAAAGTCCTGAAAAACTTATTAAAGATGCCCGAAATCCATAGATGGAAAGGTAAGAAATACCAAACATCAAAATACCCAAAATGGGGAACAGCAACCAAAGCGAAAAATGAAGATACCCGCCAATTAAACTCACTATCATGGCCAATAAGCAAGCAAGTAAAATCCCTTTAATTTTGTGCTGAATACTTCCGCTAACATCGCTCGGTGAGGCCAATAATGCGCCAACCGTTATAGTTATTCCCACTTCAAGAATGTTGAGTTTTACACCTGCAATAATTGGTAACGTGAGGGCAATTCCCAAGAGAATAGCTTTCGAAAAATCGGTGCTTTTAAAGTAGTCCCCGAGATCGAAAATGCTTGATTTTAGTAAATTTTTTGGAGTAGTCACTTCTTTTTGGAATAAATGCAAAGGTATTGCGCAAGATTTTATAATACGTTACTTTTTAGGAAAGAAAGATGTTATTCTTTTATTAAATGTTCAAAAGACGTGCGCTTAAAACTTTAAATTTATATTTCCAAAATTTTCAGATGAATAAAGCAATCTTACTTCAAAACCGACCCAATGGCAAACCTTCGTTAAATGATTTCGAATTTGTTTTTGATGAAGAAAAGCCACAACCAAAAGAAAACGAAATTCTTTTAAAAACAAAATTCGTTTCCGTAGATCCCTATTTACGTGGGCGTATGCGTGATGAAAAATCATATATTGAACCTTTCAAAATAGGAGAACCCTTGGAATCTGGCATTATTGCTGAAGTTGTTGAATCCAATAATAAAAATTTTCAGAAAGGCGATTTCGTAAATGGAATGCTTCCATGGAAAAAATTTCAAACTTCAAACGGAAACGGGCTCAATAAAGTTGACAGTAAAAAAGCTCCAATGAAAGCATATTTGGGTATTTTGGGACTAACGGGAATGACTGCTTATTTAGGTTTGAAAAAGATTGGAAAACTTGAAAAGGGTGAAACGTTATTAGTTTCAGGAGCTGCTGGAGCCGTGGGAAGTATTGTAGGCCAAATAGGAAAAATTAAAGGTTGCCGAGTTGTTGGAATTGCCGGAAGCGATGAAAAAATTGACCGAATTCAAGAGAAATTTGGGTTTGATGCGGGAATCAATTATAAAACTACAAAGGATATGAAAATGGCAATTTCAGAAGCCTGCCCGGATGGCGTTGATGTTTATTTTGACAACGTTGGTGGAGAAATTTTGGACGCTGCACTCGCAAATATGAATAAATATGGACGCGTAATTAATTGTGGTGCTATTTCACTTTACAATGAGACCAAAACCCAAACCGACCAAGAGTTGAACCTTTACTTATAAAAAATAGCATTTTAATGCAAGGCTTTATAGTGCGCGATTTTGTGAAAGATTTCGGACCTGCGCAAAAGCGTTTGGCGGAATGGATGGAAGCGGATAAAATTACTTATTTGGAAACTGTTGTGGAAGGTTTCGATAATATTCCCCAAGCGTTTATTGATTTGTTTGACGGAAAGAATAAAGGGAAAATGATTGTTGTGGTTTAACCTTTTTCTGAAATTTTTAAATAAAAGTCTTGCCCATTTTTCAGCGGAAAACTGTTGTTGAAGAACACAGTTTTTCCTTCAAAATTTGCTTCAATTAAATAAAAACTTCCCTTGAAATAGGACTTTCTTATGGTCACTTTTAGTTTTGTTTCTTCTTCGGAAATTTCTAATTGATGCGGAGAAATAATTATTTTTTCTGAAGAATTTTCGGAAGAAAAGAGGTTTTTTGAAAGCAGATTTGCTTCCCCAAAAAATCCTGCTTGATATTCCGTTGAAACATTTTTATAAATGGATTCTGGTTTTCCAACCATTTCTACAGTTCCATCTTTCAACATTAAAATAGTATCTGAAAATGCCAAAGCCTCTTCACTGTCGTGGGTTGCGGTTATGCAACTGATGTTTTTTTCTTTCAGATAACTAAAGATTTTTCGCTGTAATTTATTTTTTCTGAAAACATCAATATTGCTAAAAGGCTCGTCTAGCAAAAGGATTTCCGGTTCGTTTGCCAAAGCTTTCGCTAAAGCCACACGCTGTTTTTGTCCGCCGCTCAAATTTTTTACTAACGTATTTTTAAAACCTTCCATTTCCACAACTTCCAAAAGTTCGTCAATTCGCTTTTCATCTTTTTCTTCATCCAATCGCGAAAGGTGCGAACCTAAGTTTTCAGCAACAGTTGTAAAAGGCATAATGTTGAATTCCTGCGCCACAAGTTTCATAAAAGGTTCTCCAGGAATTAGGGTTTTAGTCGGGCCGAGCAGCTTTTTGTCGTTGTTAAAAATAGCGCCATTTTCCAAATGAAGCAAGCCGTAAACAAGATGCAATAGCGTAGATTTTCCGCAGCCGCTTTCGCCAAGAATGCTGAGATGTTCGCCGGGTTTTAGTGTGAAATGAATATCCTCTAGAATGATTTTTTCAGAATAGGAAAAGGAATCGATTATTATGTGTAGCATAAGAAATATATATTTTAAACGTTGAAATTTAGAGTTATTAACTATTGAAAAAAAAATTTTGTGCAAAAAATAAATGAATGCAATTTTTGTTTTAATTCAATAGTAATACCTTTAACACTAAACCAAATATCTTATGGATACTAATGTTTTTAGGCTGGGAGAATTATTTTGTGGTCCTGGGGGTCTGGGATTGGCGGCTACTAAAAGTATGATTGATGATAGTTCTTTTAGAATTCAACATGCTTGGGCTACTGATTATGACAAAGATACCTGTGATACCTACAGAAAAAATATTTCGGAAAATGATAATTCTGTTTTATGTGAAGATATTAGAAAATTGGATTTTGAAAAATTGGCTAAAATATCTAATGTTGATGCTCTTAGTTTTGGATTTCCGTGTAATGATTTTAGTGTTGTTGGAGAACAAAAAGGTATGGACGGATTATACGGCCGCTCTATGGTTATTGTGTAAAAGCCGTAAAAAAATTTAAACCCAAATGGTTTCTCGCTGAAAATGTTGGGGGTCTTAGAAATTCAAATGATGGACAAGCCTTTGGTAAAATATTGAACGAATTTCATGCGCAGGGTTATTCAATATATCCCCATCTATACAAATTTGAAGAATATGGTGTTCCACAAGCAAGGCATCGAATAATTATTATAGGGATAAGAAAAGACCTGAATGTAATTTACAAAGTGCCATCGCCAAAATTATTTGAAGATGTTGACAATACCTCAAAAAATGCTATTGAAAATCCACCAATTCATGAGAAAGCACTAAATCATGAGTATACCAAGCAGTCACACACTGAAATAGATCGCTTATCATATATTAAGCCAGGCGAAAATGCCTTTACCGCTGATATTCCAAAGCATTTACAACTTAATGTTAAAGGGGCAAAAATTAGTCAAATATATAAAAGATTGAATCCAAACAAACCATCATATACAGTTACTGGAAGTGGTGGTGGAGGAACTCACGTTTATCATTGGGAGGAAAATCGCGCACTTACAAATAGGGAAAGAGCACGACTACAGACATTCCCTGACAACTTCGAATTCATGGGTTCAAAAGAGAGTGTGCGAAAACAAATTGGAATGGCGGTTCCGGTAAATGGGGTAAAAGTAATTTTCAATTCTATTTTAAACTCTTTTGCAAGAATTGATTATCCTTCAATACCAACTTCATTTACATCATTAATTTGTGAAGAACAATTGGAGGAATATAACATTAATGCAGAATTTGGAACGCATCGTTTATTTGAAGAGCCAGCTTAGTATGATATCACAAAACTTATTTGAGGAAGTGCTCATAAAACCAGTTATGGAAGGAGCAAATGAACTTAATATTATTTCTGGATATGCAACGGCGTCAATGGCATCGAGACATTTAGAGCAAATAACTAAATTGAGCGAAAATATAAAAATCAAACTTGTTGTTGGAATGACCCTAAAAGATGGCATAGCAATGGGAAATCATTCTGGATTTTTGAGTATAAAACAAAGTGATAAATTCAAGAATAATTTTTCTTGCCAATATATATTTCAAAATGCACCTGTCCATACCAAAATGTTTCTGTGGAATAAATCTTCAAATTTCCATAAAGCTTTTATTGGTTCAGCAAATTATTCTCGGATAGCTTTTTCTAAGAGTCAAAGAGAATTAATGCAAAGTTCCAATTCAAATGAGCTTCAGAGTTATTTTGATAGTATCGAAAAGGATTCTATTGATATTGAACATCCAGAATTGGAAGAAAATATTAGAATTTGGAGTGATAAAAACTATTGGGCTAACCATCATTTTGAAGATTCCGAAATGCCTGAATATGAGTTTAATGATAAATTAGAAAGTTTATCACATTGTCGTATTTCCCTTCTTAGCAAACAATTGGGATATGAGGTTCAAAATCAAGCAGGGTTAAATTGGGGTCAAAGGCCAGAAAGAGCAAATAAGAATGAAGCATATATACAATTACCTCCAAATGTATACAAAACAGATTTTTTCCCTAGTAAGCCAAATCAATTTTTAGTAAGAACCGATGATAATAAATCTTTAATTTGTGTTAGAACTTTCAAAGGATGATGCGGGGCAACAACTTCAGACTCCATTAAATAATGCATTATTTGGAGAATATTTTCGTAATAGAATTGGAGTTGCTTCGCAAAAACCTATTTGGAAAGCTGATTTAGAAAGATACGGGAGGACTGATGTAATCTTTTATAAAATTGATGAAGAAACTTATTATATGGATTTTTCAGTATAAATTATTTCGCCAAAATCCCTTCGCTTTCCAAAACGGGAATTTCAACCACATTTTCTTCTGAAACACTGTTAGGTTCAAAAATGAATTTGCGTTCAAAGAGTTTATTTTCAGCAAAAAAAGTGAGCAAATATTCGTTCGTAAATCCTAAAACTTCTGTAGTAATAAGTTCAACTTTTGCGGCAGATTTTGGTTTTAAATTACCCAAACCGTGACGCAGAGTTGAGGTTTTTGTGTCTTCACTTTTTCCGCGGGAAAGTACCAAAACTGTTGAAATTTCATCCTCGCGATTGTTTATTAAATAGAACATTCCATTGCTGGCCGGTAAAGTCTTTATCCCATTCATTTATTGCAACAATATGTACGTTTTCAACTTTGGGGATTTCAATATCCTTTCGCATAATCAATCTCTATTTTTCCACATAAACCACACAACCAGTAGTGCGATTGCCGATATTCCCAGCAAAATGGCGCCAATCATTATTTTAATGTAGGCGATAACAAAGGTTAAGTAAATAACAACAATTGCAGCAATTACCAAAAGAGCAATAACAAGATATTTTTTCATAGCATTTTGTCTTTAATCTTATGTCTTAAAGCGAAGCGGTCTTAAGTCTTTTTAGAGTTCACTTTTAAACTGCTCCAAAAAGCGAACATCATTCTCGCTAAACATTCTAATATCTGGAATTTGGTGCAAAAGCATAGTAATTCTATCTATACCCATACCAAAAGCAAAGCCGGAGTAAACCTCTGGATCGATACCACAATTTTTTAAGACATTAGGATCCACCATGCCGCAACCCATAATTTCCAGCCAACCTGTTCCTTTGGTCATCCTGTAATCTGTTTCGGTTTCCAAACCCCAATACACATCTACTTCAGCACTTGGCTCCGTAAACGGGAAATAGGAGGGGCGCAAACGTATTTTGGATTTGCCGAACATTTCGGTAGTGAAATATTGCAGCGTCTGTTTTAAATCTGCGAAGCTTACACCTTTGTCCACATACAAACCTTCCACTTGGTGGAAGAAGCAATGTGAGCGGGCTGAAATGGCTTCATTTCTATAAACGCGTCCTGGTGAAATTGTTCGTATTGGCGGTTTGTTGTTTTCCATATAGCGAACCTGTACCGAAGAAGTGTGCGTGCGCAACAAAACATCTGGGTTGGTTTGGATGAAAAACGTGTCCTGCATATCGCGTGCTGGGTGATATTCCGGTAAGTTTAGGGAAGTAAAGTTATGCCAATCGTCTTCCATTTCGGGACCTTCGGAAACATTGAAACCGATGCGCAAAAAGATGTCGATAATCTTGTTTTTTACGATGGAAATAGGATGACGCGAACCCAACGAAATCATTTCACCCGGACGGGAAAGATCGCCGTAAACGCCTTTAGTTTCCTCTTTACTGCCTAAAGATTCTTTTAGTTTGTTTACTTTATCCTCAGCACTTTTCTTAAGCGAATTTATAACCTGCCCAAACTCCTTTTTCTGGTCGTTAGGCACGTTTTTGAATTCGGCAAAAAAGTCATTTAGCAGTCCTTTTTTGCCTAAATATTTTATACGGAAGTTTTCAATTTCTTCTTTATTGGTTGAAGAAAAGGCTTGTACTTCGGTTATGTGTTTTTTTATTGTTTCTATCATTTTAATTCTTTTTTTGCCACGAATTCACGAATGATTATTGTGGATAATTCTCGTATTTTTGAAAAATTGATTTAATTATCTATCTTTTTGGTAAATTTTATTTATTCGTCTTATATCAGCCCAAAATTTTTCCATCTCTTCATCTTCTTCAATTTTTTCTAAATTTTCATTTCTGTGATAAATTGCATCTAAAAGAGAATATTTAAATCTGAAGAAAATTTGAAATATAAAATTTAAAATTAGGACGAAAAATAGTGTTGGAATAATTTTATGACATAATTCTAAAAAATAGTAAAAGCCCATTTCAAATGAATTAGATGAATTTTTTGAAGAAAATCCATCAACTACTGCTGATTCCCAATATATATATTTTTTCTCTCCAACATGTTCGTTGTTTTTTCGGAGCGTTTTTTTAATTTCACCATAATAAGGTGAATTTTTATTAATTACATAATCTTTAATTGTGGGGTCTAAATAATAGTAATCTTTATATTCATATACCTCTCCACGTTCTCCATAATCAGTTGCAATTACATAATCTTCGTTATTAGTTTCCCTTACTGAGAGACCAACGTATTCTTTATTTGTTTTATAAATTGCCTCTCCAAAAAACATATTAGCCGCGAATAAAACCCAAAACATTCCAAATAGAAACATAGAAATTAGATTTCCATTCCTAAATTCCTTATCCCAAAGCGTTAGTCTGACAATTCCTGTTATTATTATGAATATAAATATGAAAACAAAAAATTTAGCAAAGAAGTTACTGAAATCAAATCCGTTTGCCAAAATTGAAAACATATAGCAAAACAATAAAGTAATTCCGAATGTGATGAAAATCAAATTAACCCATTCTTTGATTATTTTCATAAGTGTCTAAATTAGGTCCAATACTTTTTAAACGGGATTATATAAACTTTCAATTAGACAATCACCTCCCGTTCCAAAAAATACTGCACAATAGCTTCTTTCATCAAAACGCTTTGTTCGCCAGCTTTTAGCGGTGGCAATTGTTCCAAAACGTGGTAATGCGGCCAGCCTTCTTCGTCAACGTAATCAAACGAATAATATCCGTAAGGTTCCAAAACACGGCAGATAGCAATGTGCATCAGGTTTAATTTTTCGTCTTTTTTAAACTTTCGGTGCACTTGGCCACAACTCCTGAATTCCTATTAAATAAATGATGGCATCCAAATCCAAAACTTGTCCATCGGCAAAACGGTCGCCCAGCATTTTTACTACTGCTTCCCATCGTTCTTTTAATTGTTCGTCGCGCGCCATTTTTCAAAATTAATTAGTTTGCAAAGATACATTTTTAAAATTCCAAATATCAAATCCCAAATTCCAAAAGGGAAAATCCCAAATCCCAAAAACAAGTTAGAATTCTGAACTTGCAACTTGAAACTTGAAACCTGAAACCTGGAACCTGAAACTTTTAAATTGGTATATTTATGAAAAATTTTGAAATATGAACACCATCGACATAATAATAGGCATCATTATAATCATCGCCTTTTTTGTTGGCTTCAGCAAAGGTTTGCTTCGCTCGCTCGCTTCTTTAATAGGAATTGTGGTTGGCGTTTATTGTGCTATGTATTTTTCGGGTTATGTGGGGAAGTACTTAATTCGCTGGTTTGATTGGAGTGCGGATATGACTAATGTTGGCGCATTTTTTATAACCTTTCTATTGATTATGGTTTTGTTTAGTATTTTGGGAAGGCTTTTAACCAAAGTAGCCGATTTTGCGATGTTGGGGATTTTCAATAAACTGTTTGGTGGAGTTTTTAACGTGCTGAAATTTGCGTTTTTAATCAGTGTGATTTTTATGTTTGTAAACGCTTCGGAAAATTATAGAATACTTACTGAAGAACAGCAAAAGGATTCGGTTTTATATGGCCCAGTTGCGATGATTGCGCCAGCAATTCTTCCCGCTATACTAAAGGAAGTGGAAGAATATAACGAGAATGATGAAGAAATTTTAGACGAAAAAAGCCCCGAGGAATCGGAGCTTAATTCTGAAAATTGATAGGAATTTATATTCTGTCTTTTACGTTTTCCTTTGCATAAACCAAGGCTTCGTTGAAGTTTTTGAATATGCGTTCTTTCGGCACCAAATCTGGAATAATATCAATCTTTTCCATCATTACCCGTGGTTGAGCCTGAAGATCTTCAAACATAGGAATTATACCTTTTTTAGAAATTTCCAACAACACTTCTTCCATTGCATACAATCCAGATTGGTCAATATATGGCGATTTTCCCATTCTTATAATTACGTGCGTTGCGGTTTCCGGAATTTCCAATGCCAACTGTTGAAAATCGGAAGTATATCCAAAGAATAACGGGCCTTCCAAACGCTTAATGAAAACTTCTTCCTTAAGCCTCTCAGGGAAATTCATTTCATCTTTCCACTCGATAGCCATTTCATCTGCATTTTTTAAACGCACAACCTTTGAATGATTTGCGGTAAGATCTCCTATTTTCTTCATAAAAATTATAGAAGCCAGTATCAATCCAATTCCAACGGCATACACTAAATTCCAAAAAACGGAAAGCAGGAGTACCACCACCATAACGGTTATTTCAGCCTTCTGCATTTTCGGAATTGCTTTTAAGCCTTTGTAATCCATTACACCAATCCCAACGGTTATCAATATTCCCGCTAAAACGGCTGCTGGAATTTGTGAGGCTACGGGACCTAAAGCGAGTAAAATAATTAATAATAAAACTGCGGCTATCATCCCAGAAAGTCTTGTTGTTCCACCTGAATTAATGTTTACAACAGTTCGTATAGTTGCTCCCGCACCAGGTATTCCACCAAAAACCGCTGCAATGCTGTTACCTATTCCCTGGCCAAAGAGTTCCTTGTTGGGATTGTGTTTCGTTTTTGTTAGGTTGTCTGCAACTACGGAGGTCAGTAATGAATCAATTGCTCCCAAAAATGCTAAGGTCAATGCAGTAAAGATATGGGGTGTAATTTGACCTAATTCAAACTGGGTGAACATATTCAAGTTTGGTATTGGAAATCCTCCCGGAATTTGATCAATTGGGCGGTAATTTAAATTCATAAAATACGCTCCTCCTGAAACCACTATTAAAGCCACCAAGGCACTGGGGATTTTTGTAGTAATTTTTTTGAAACCGTAAATTATGAAAATTGTTAACGAAGCAAGTATTAATTCCAGCCAATCTATATTTAAAATTGCTCTTGGGAGCGCCTTAATTGCACCATAAACCCCTGATGTTTCAGACTTAGCTAATATAGTTGCTTCCTTTGAGATATCTGCTTCGGTAATTGTACTGGCTCTACTAACAGTTTCCTTAAAATCCTCGAGCACCAAAATTCCTTCCCCTGCTTCTTCTTTTAGGATTTTATCCAATAAAACTTCTTCTGCCTGGGGTTTAAATTCATTAATAAAGGCGGTATCGTCTTGGGTATAATATCCTAAAACTGGAAGTAGTTGTGTTACAAGTATTATTACACCAATTGCGGTCATAAAACCTGAAACTACTGGATAGGGCATGTATTTTATATATTTCCCTATACCGGTAATTCCTAATAAAATCTGCATAAGTCCGGCTAATAAAAAAACCAGTAAAATATACGGTAATGCTTCTTCTACACTGCCGTTGTGTACTGCAATTATACCTGCAATAACAACCATAGAAACGGCTGTCATTGGCGCTGTTGGGCCAGAAATTTGTGTATTCGTTCCTCCAAAAAGGGAAGCAAAAAACCCAATAAAAATGGCTCCGTACAATCCTGCATCGGCGCTAGTCCCGATTGCACCCCAAAAGCCAATGCTAGCGGGAGCGCAACAATTCCGGCGGTTATACCACCAAATAAATTTCCTCTGAAATTTGAAAATATACTTTTGTTCATAAATATTAAGTTTTTAGGTTCTAGTTTTATATAAACCCGATGGCGTCAACAGGATGCTCACGCTACCGAAGTTAGTTTTTATGATTTTAATTCCATCACATGCTTTTCCTTTTATTCAAAAAAAGTAACAGCACCTGTATTGATATCATACATTGCACCAACAATATCTATTTCGTTATTATCTTCCATTTCCTTTAAAATAGGGCTGAGCTCTCTAATTTTATCAATAGCAATAGTTACATTTTTTTCCGACACAGCATCTACGAATTCTAAATTTTTAGAGTTCCGTAGGTTTTCTTCTTTTGGAATTGCAACAGCCTCAACGGCAGGTTTAATTTTTGCTAGCATTCCTGTAAGGTTCCCCATTTTTGCATCATCGCAAGCTCCTTTTATAGCACCACAACTGGTATGGCCTAAAACCACGATTAATTTGGTTCCCGCTAATTTGGAGGCAAATTCCATGCTTCCCAAAATATCTTCATTAATAAAATTTCCAGCAATTCTTACACTGAAAATATCACCCAGGCCTTGATCAAAAACCAACTCAGCCGAAACCCTTAAATCTATACAGCTTAAGATTGTTGCAAATGGGAATTGCCCATCACTTGTATCGTTAACCTGCTCCAATAAATTTCTATTCGCTTTTAAATTATTTTGAAACCTTTCGTTTCCTTCTTTTAAATATTGTAATGACTTTTGAGGTGTCATTGTTGATTGTGTTTCTCTAGTATGTGCTTTCATAATATGTTTTTATAAGATTAATAATTTTTTATTCCTTACCTACCAAAATTGATACGTTAAGGCTGTCCATTGTTTGTTTAATATTTGATTCAATTAGGTCTGTACCGTTTTTCCTATTTATGTACAACAAATGGATGTTGTTTATTAAAAGGTATTTGGATAGATTTTTCATCGCATTATCTCCCTGTTCAAAAATATATTCTACAATTTTGTTTGCTGAAACAGGAGTATTTGCTGCTGTATCATTCTTTTGAAGAATTTTAAACGACTTCATTGGAGTATCGGTATGCGCCATTAAATCATCTGCAAAGTCTATATTGAAAGACTGTTCAAAATCGTTTAACATGCCGATGGCAACTTTTTTGTTCGGCTGCAAAGCATTTTTTTCAGCAGCAATAAAAACAACACCTCCATGGTTGGTGAGCATAAATTACGTAATGCTATCACCAATAAAATTTAATTGTTTTGGTTTTCTTTTTCCAAGTACAATTATATCTGGTTGTGTTTCTTTTATGTATTTCCCAATTTCATTTTTTACATTCCCAATTTCGAATTTATAGTTAATGGGTATTTCGTTTTCTTCGGTTATGGGTGTAATCAACTCATTTATTTTATTGCGAATTTTATGATGCTGTTCATTAATGCTTCGAATTGCCGACAGCTGATTTTCCCTTAAAACTACCTCTGAAGGTGTTTTTACGTGAAACAAATCAACAGTTCCGCCAATCATTTTTGCCAAACTTACAGCGCTATTTATTGTGCTTTTTGAACTGCTTTTCAAGTCAGACAGCACCAGTATTTTATAATTATTTTTTATCATGATTTTATATTTATGCGGTTTTTGGTCTTAATGTGAAAAATTCTATAAAACTTTCTGGGTTTTCAAAAATCCCTCGTTCAGAAATTAATTTAATATCAATATTCCGTTCTTTAGCCTTGAAGGCGAAATCATCCAATATTTCCATAATGTCGTAATCCAAAAACCTTGTTTTGGTAACATCCAATTCTAAATAAGTGTCCCTTGGAAGGCTATTCAATTCATTCAAAATAGCACCCTTATTAATAAAAGTTACTTCTTCAGCAAGGGTCATTTTAATTTTGTGCTTCCCAATACTTTTATCTTCCATATGAAGAAAGTGTGAGTTTTGGTAGCTTTTAATTACAATAACCACAATACCAACACCAAGGCCCAAACCAATTCCAACAAGCAAATCGGTGAATACGATTCCAAGTACGGTTACTATAAACGGAATCCACTGTTTCCAGCCCAAATTATACATTGTTTTGAACAACGACGGCTTAGCCAATTTGAAACCAACAATCAATAAAATTGCTGCCAAAACTGACAATGGAATCATGTTAAGAAAACGTGGAATGAGAATCACAGAGATTAATATTAAAAATCCGTGAAGAATCGTTGACAACTTGGTTTTTCCTCCAGACTGCACGTTTGCTGAACTTCTAACGATAACTTGGGTAATTGGTAATCCACCAATTAAACCAGAAATCACATTTCCTGTTCCTTGCGCCAAAAGCTCCCTATTGGTTGGGGTTACATTTTTATCTGGATCAAGTTTATCGGAAGCCTCAACACACAAAAGTGTTTCCAAACTTGCAACCAATGCAATTGTAAAGGCGACAACCCAAACTTCCATATTGGTAATTGCGGAAAAATTTGGAAAACTAAATTGCCCTAAAAATGTAGAAATATTTTCAGGAACCGGTACTTCCACCAAATGCTTTCCAGTAATGGCAAGATATTCATTTCCCAAGAATAGTAAATGAAAAATAATTCCTAAAGCCACCACTACAAATGGACCAGGTACAATTTTAAATATCTTGGCTTTTTTACTTAAAACCTTATCCCAAAATATTAGGAGCGCTAAACTTATAAAACCTACCAAAGCTGCTCCCGGAGTTACATTTCCTATTATCGCAAATATTTCAGAAAATGTATTTCCGCCATCTATTTCAAAAAACTCAAGATCCCAAGCTGAATTTTCATCATAACCAAAAAAGTTGGGGATTTGTTTTAGGATAATTATAATACCAATACCGGTAAGCATTCCTTTAATAACGGAAGAAGGAAAGTAGTAACCAATAATTCCGGCTTTTAAAACTCCAAAAAGCAATTGGATTACACCTCCTAAAACAACGGCCACAAGAAAATTTTCATAGCCGCCCAAACTGCCAATAGCAGTTAAAACAATTGCGGCCAATCCAGCAGCGGGACCACTAACGCCAACTTTGGAACCACTTAAGCCTCCAACAACAATACCGCCGACAATACCAGCGATTAATCCTGAAAATAATGGTGCGCCACTGGCAAGCGCAATTCCCAAACATAAAGGTAGGGCTACAAAAAAAACTACCAGACTCGCGGGTAAATCCTTGTTTAAATATTTGAACATATATATATTTATGCAAATGTTTTTGAGTTGCAGAAATTCTGCAACTTGAAATCGTTAATTTAATTTTTGTGATATTCCCGAGAATTCTCTCAGAAATTAATCAAAAAAGCATTTTTCCTAAGTTGAAGGAATCACAAATGCTAAAAAGAAAATTACGACAATTTAGGAGGAGGGGAAACAACGTCCAGAAAAACCATCTTGTAGTTATTTAGATAGGATTGATAGGAATTCTGTTTTTTTTTAAGGAATTGAATCGTTGCTATACTTGATTTGGAATCATTTGCATGATACTCAGACATAAGTTTTGGCAATTTTAAAGAATTTTCTTCTTCATTCATTGAGAAATAAGAAGAAATATCGGCTTGGTGACCACAAATACTTATAACAGCAGGCGTTACAAGAAAACTTGTAAAAACTATTAAAAGAAATATACTCGTTAATCTCAAGGCTCTTTTTTTAGAAGTAGCAAAAATAAAAGAATTCGCTAAATTTCATGTTAAGTAAATACTAATTCTAAAGCTGTTTTAGTTCTGTAGCGGGTATCCAGCCGTCTTTTCCGTCTTCCAAAGTAATTCTGCACCAATTTCCATCCTGTGCGGAAATCTGAACCTTTGTTCCCTCGTGAAGCGTGAAAGCAACATTACTACCCATGGTAGGTTCGGTTTTTACTTCAATTTCACTCGCAAAAATAATTGCTGGTTGGTTTTTTGTGTAATCGCCATAAGTGAAAAATGCCATCGTTAAAGAAGCAATTAAAAAAATGCCCACGAACATGGAGCTTACAAATAGCAATCTTTTTCTTCTTTCTGAAAAAGCGAAATAATAAAAAAGAAATAGCGCCACAAAGAATACTGAAAAGGCCACTGCTAAAATCGCCCACCCATTAAAGGTAAAAATACCGGAAATACTATTATACCATTTTGCAAAGAGCGTTTTTGGCAAAGGCTCAATGGAATCAATGCGAGCATTTTCGGCGAAAGCCAGATTGTTTTTTATATCCGAATCATTGGGAGAAAGTTGAAGCGCTTTTTCGTAATAATACACACTCGGTCCAATTTGATTCAGTTTATATTGTGCATTTCCCAAATTGAAATACAGCTCGGCAGAATGTTCGCCTTTGTCCAAAATCTTCATCCAAGCCGTAATTGCTTGTTGGTATTTCCCATTTTTGTAAAGTTCTTTTCCTTGATCGAAAAGATTTTCATTTTCCCCAAAACTGGAGAAAGAAACGAGTAGTGTTAAAATGTACAGCAGCTTTTTCATCTTCTTCAATTTACTGTATTTGTTTATCAATAGTTGAAATAACCTCTGCCGATTTGTTGTAATCCTGTTGCACTGAAGCAGTCGAGGTTGAGGCGTAACGTGCGTATTCGCAGCTTTTCAGCAAATCAATGAAATTATCAACTACGGGTGCTTCCACATTTCTTTCCAACAACATTTTTGAGATATGGCTCTTTTCCATTTCTGAAGTTTCAATATTCAGCTTCGCCTTCAAATAATTGTGAAGTGCTCTTTCCAAAGATTCGTAAAAGGCAACTGGGTTTGAAAGATTCCTTTTTGCTTCCGAAAGATACTTTTTCGCGAGCTTGTTTGCACGACGCAATTTGTTTCCTTCCACATCATCCAAACGCGCTTTGCGTTTTTTTCCAGCGAGAATAAATAGCGGGATTAATAAAAATGGCCCACCCAAAAGTGACCAAAATAAAGCAGATTGAAAAAATTCTTCCTGTGCAACCGGTTTCAAATTCGCGGCTAATTTTATGTACTTGAAATTGTCTTTTGAAAGAACAACTTGTTTTTTTGAATCAGTAGAATTAGCAGTAGCATTTGAACTTATTGGTCCATTTTCCACTTCTATGGCAAATTCTTTTGAAGTAATGGTTCTATATTTTTCAGTCTTCGGATCAAAAAACGAAAAAGTGATTGGATTTACGGGATACGTTCCTTTAAATTGCGGAACCACGGTATAGGAATCTGTTATGGAACCTTGCATTCCGGCAACTGTTGTACTTACGCTTTCGCCGTGCTCGGGTTCGTAAACTTCCAAAGTGCTTGGCAATTTGATAGTTGGTGCGGTAAACAATTTAAGATTTCCCTTTCCAGCAATTTTCACATCCAAGCTTAATGATTCATTAGCGTTAAGCGTAGTCTTATCCGTTGTTACTTCAAAAGAAAAATCGCCCACTGCGCCGTTAAAGCCATCAGGTTTTCCTTCTAATGGTAGTGGTTTTACATTAATCGTCCGGTTTCCTGCAGAAATGGTTCTATTCACGCGCTCCATCAATCTTCGACCAAAAATATCGCGACGATTGCCTTGAACGTCAATAGGAACATCAAGTGTGAGTGGTTCAATATCAAGCTTACCGGTTTTTTGAGGATAGAGAACGGTAGTTCTTAAAACCACAAAGCGGTAATTTTCGCCGTTATATTTTCCTTCGGAAACCTTGAAATTATTTTGGTTGTCAATATTCTGGCTCCAAAAGTCTGCATATTTTGGAGTGTCAATCTCTCGCCATTGGTTTGTAATGCTTACATCGTGTGAAACGTAAAGTTTATATGTAACTGTAATTGCTTCGTTCAAATACGGGTTTGCATTTGAAACCTCTGCAACCAAGTGTACATTTTCGCTAGCAACATAATCCGCATTATTGCCATCTTTGGGCACTGCAACGGCGGCGGTAACATCAATTTCAACGGGAAGGGTTTTATAGGTTTCCCCATTAATCTCAATTGTGGCTTGGCCAATAGTGGTCCGGCCTCTACTTTGCGGTGCCAAGAAATAGGAATAGGTTTTTGAAAAACTGCGCTTTCCATTAATCCAAGAATTACTGACAGCTTGGTTTGGGCCGCCCACCACTTTAAAATTCTCAAAACTTGGAGGCCTAAAGTTGTCGCCGTCTTGGTTCATTTCAAAATCTATACGCAATCGCTCATTTATTCCCAGCGATTTTTTGCTCACTTTCGCATCAAACTGGACCTGCGCTGTGGCGGCGATGCCGCACAGAACAAATCCTAAAAGAAATAAATAAATTTTCATCTTCATAATCTACCAATCTTTATCCGTTTTCACTTTTGCGCCTTTTTGTTTTTCGGCATTTATCTTTTCCTGTGTCTTTTTTTCTTCGTTATTCATTGCTTCCAGCAAACTTTTTACCTGCTGTGGCGATAATTGTCCTGGTTTTGGCTGTTGTTGTTGAGGTTTATCACCATCTTCTTCTTTTTGTTTATCAGGATTTCCCTCGTCTTTATCGCCTTCTTTTTTATCTTCTTTTTCGTCGTCTTTATCTTTTTCATCCTTTTCATCACCATTGTCACCTTTGTCTTTCTTATCCTGCTTTTCTTGTTGGTTCTTTTTATCCTGATCTTTATTGTCCTTGTTCTTATCGTCTTTATCCTCTGGTGGCGGCGGATTTTTCTCCAACATATCTTTTGCCAACGCTAGATTATAGCGGGTTTCGTCATCATTTGGGTTGTTGCGAAGTGCATTTTTGTAGGCTTCAACCGCTTCGGTATATTTTTTTTTGTTCATATACGTATTCCCCAAATTATGAAATGCTTTGTGCTTTTCAGATTTCTCGGTTGCTGTTGTTGCAGCTTGTTTAAAGCGAAGCATCGCCTCGGCATTTTTTTCTTTTCCGTAGTATGCGGTTCCTAAATTATACTTTGCAATATCACTTTTTGGATTTAGGGAAATGGCTTTTCTGTAATCAGCCTCTGCGGAAGGAAATTCTTCTTTTTGAAGTGATTGTTGTGCTTCACTCAAAAAATTTTGTGCAGCTTTCAGTTCCTTTTTTTGATCTTTTACTAATTGCTGTGAGAACGAATTTATCGAAAATAGGGACGCAAAAAGTAGCAACGAAATATTTCGTATTTCTTTCTTCTGAAAAAATGTTTTAGCTAAAAACTTCATTTTATTCTTTTTCCTTTTCATTAAACAAATTCAACTTTTTCAGCCAAGCTGTTTTTCGTTCCAAGAGGAACACATCCAAAACCAGCAAAAACAATGCCCCAGCCAGAAACCACTGAAATTGGTCTTTAAAATCGGTAAATTGTTTTGCTTCAAATTCCTTTTTATTCATTCCGCCCAAAATTACTTTCACTCGATCCACAACAGTTTTTGTATTTGAGCCGTCAAGATACTCACCATTAGCGGTTTTCGCAATCTCTTTAAGAGTTTCTTCACCTAATCGGGTAATGACTTGCTCATTATTTTGGTCGCGTTTGTAATATTGCAAAATTCCATTTTCCTTAATAGGAATCCAACCTTCAACACTTCCCACCCCAATAGTGAAAATTCGAATTCCCTTTTCGCGGGCTTCTTCAGCAATTTGTGCACTATTCCCACCGTGATCTTCTCCGTCTGAAATGATAAAAAGCACACGATTTGTCTGCTTCTTCGTCATCAAAAAAAGTTGTTGCCATTTCAATTGCTTGGTTAATGGCTGTTCCCTGCGATGAAACCATATCGGTATTCATTCCGCTTAAAAATAATTTAGTCGAAGAAAAATCCGTTGTAATTGGAACCTGCGGAAAAGCACTGCCTGCATAACCAATTATCCCAATTCTGTCGCCCGCAAGGCTGTTTATTATTTGGGTAATTAGTTGTTTTGACTTTTCCAAACGGTTGGGCGCAATGTCTTCTGCCAACATACTTTTTGAAACGTCCAAAGCAAAAACAATATCAACACCTTCGCGTTTCACGGTTTCGAGTTTAGTGCCAATTTTTGGGTTTACAAGTGCAAAACTTAAACAGGCAATCGCCAAACAAAGCACCAAAACTTTTAAAATAGATTTAAACAGTGAACGGTTCGGGCTCAATTTTTTCAATAATTCCTTGTCAACAAAACGTTTTTGAACCGATTTTTTCCAAACCAATAGCAATAGAAAAACCACGACTATCACCGGAATGGAGAAGATAATGTAGAAATATATGGGTTGTTCTAATTGATACACTTTAAAAAGGGTTATTAATTATCAAGTAAATGGTTATTTATTTTTTAAAATTATTTCAGTCTGCTTTTTTATGTTCATTCTTTCAATCGAAAATGATTTTGATTTTTCATTTGCCAAAACAATTATTAGCAATAGTTTGTTTGACAATGCTTTAATTTCAAAATCAAATTCAGCATCAAATTCTTCTGATTTTTGAATAGTTTTATATAATAATTCTATGAATTTTTCAATATGAACCTCGTGTAAACGTTCAGCTATTTCAATAAATTTTGAATTTTCTAATGTCGAAATTTCATTCAGCGATAAACCGAAATATTCATTTAATTTTTCATTCGTTTCAAAGACTGCTCCTTTAAAAGTATTGATATCTGCTGAAACTGTTTTGTCAATCAATTTCATCAAAATTAATGTCAACTTTTGAATCTCACGCTTTATATAATCATTTTCCTGTTCCAAAATTTTCTGTTCAATTGTTGATTGTAGGCGCGCAATGAATCGCGCGCTTACAGAAATCCCCGGAAAACCGTAACCCTCAACAAAAACTCAAATGCAATTAAAATCAATGCAAAAATGGCCCACGGACGAAACATTTCGTTATAATTTGTGTATTTGAATTCTTCGATATCTGTTTTCTCTAGCTTGTTTATTTCGGCGTAAATTTCTTCCAGCTTTGTATTCGTTGTTGCACGGAAATATTGCCCAGCGGTTTTTGCCGCAATTTCTTTCAGCAAAGCTTCGTCAATTTCTACTTGCACATTTCCATATTGAAAACCGCCGTCGGGACGAATCCCGATTGGCGACATTGCCATTCCGTTGCTTCCCAAACCAATTGTGTACACTTTTATTCCAAATTCCACTGCAAGTTCGCTCGCAATTTTTGGATCGATAAAACCGGTATTGTTCACACCATCCGTCAACAAAATAATCACTTTACTTTTTGCAACGCTTTCCTTTAAACGGTTTACAGCCGTTGCCAACCCAGAGCCAATTGCGGTTCCACCTTCAATGGTTGTGTTGTATGTTATATTTTTTAAGGATGAAAGCACTATGGTTTTATCGCTCGTTAACGGAGTTCGCGTGTAACTTTCACCTGCATATTCCACCAAACCAATTCGGTCATTTGCGCGATCATCAATAAATCTTGCAGCTACCGTTTTCAATGCTTCCAAACGATTTGGCTTCAAATCACGAGCAAGCATACTTGCAGAAACGTCAATTGCCATCACAATATCAATCCCGCTTGTGGTTTTTGTTTTTGTCGATTCATCAACAGTTCGTGGACGCGCCATTGCAACAATCAAGGCTGAAAGTGCCAAAAGGCGAAGTGCGAAAAGCAAAGGTTTCAATCGCGCCAACCAGTTTTTTCCAGATTTGAAACCGCTAATACTTGAAATTTTAAGGGAAGCTGTTTGCTGTTTCCGTTTCCATAAATACCATAGCACGAGCACAGGAAGTAGCAGGAACAACCAGAAAAACTGCGGATTTACAAATTCGAAATTACTGCCCATTTTTCTCTGAAATTTCAAGCTCTATGGAAGCCTCAATTCGTTCTAATATTTCTTTGGCGTATTTGCCATCGTTTTGATATACTATCAGAACTTCCTGCAAACCGTTTTCCTGCGCGAAAAGCAACAATTCATAGGTGCTTTTTTCTTTCAACACCCTATCATCTGAAACCTGTACGTTGAATTCACCATAAGCCTTTAATCCTTTTATGCCTTTATCGGTTTCGAAATCGTCACGTTTTACAATCATATTTTTTGCGCCACTTTGTTCAAGGTCGTCCAAAACAGCATCCAAAGCTGTCTCCAATGCAATGTCCTGTTTTTGGCTGAACTGCGTGGTTGAAACCAAAATATAAAGTGGAGAATTCATTTCGCCATAAGTGAAAAAATCCTTTGCGCTCACGGCACTTTTATTGGCGTTTGTTACGGCTGATTCAGCTCTAACGAGCACTTCGGGCGTTTCCAAAATTACAGCCGGAAACCCATATTCACTTTTTATCCAACGACCTTCGGATAGTTCTCGGAGATCATTTCCTAATACTTTATCCTTCAAATTATCAAAACCAGTAGCAACTCCGTAAACGATTCCGGCTAGAATAACTGCTGCAAATACTCCCGAAATTCCCAAAATCCATTTTCTGCGTTCACGTCTTTTTTGAAGTTTTTCAAGATACTCCTGATTTTCCAAAAGTTCTTCCTCGGTTGGTTCGGGAACGGCTTCGTGGGTTTCGTTTATAATTTCCTCGATGGTTTTTCGGTCAACTTCCGCTTGTCCGGATTGTTGATTCATTTTTGCGAATTTCACCAAATCGGCACGTTTAAAAATCAAATCCAGTTTGCGGATCGTTTCCAAATCAAAATCAAAACTTCCCGCATCTTTGTGCATCATCAAACGGGTAATCAATTCATCACTTGTACTTTCCAATGCAAATTCGTCAACCTCGCGATCCAAATATCTTTTTACGATTTCTGTAAGCGTAGTGTAATATTCCTTGCTTTTATTTTCTCTTAAAAGCTGGGTATTGTCTAGTGTTTTTAGCGCAACAATTGCTTCTTCGTAAGGTGGCAATTGCTTTTCGGCAGCGTCTTTTCTTTTCTTTCTTCGGAAAAGATAAAAGGCAATTCCGGCAATCAACAAAATTGGAATGATCCAATATAAAAGCAGCAACCAATCAAACGGCGGACTTTTAACTTCCACCGCAGCTTTTATGTCGAACATTTTTTGTTTTGTCGTGTCAACCGCAACATCATTCACCTCAACCTTTATGGAATCGGTCAAAAATGGTTTATTGTTTATGAAAATACGCTGCGGCGGAATTGTGTATTTTCCGCTGTCAAACTGCGTTAAGCCGTATTTTTTGATGAGGCGATATTTGGTCCCTTCAAATGTTGTATCGGTTTTGTAAGATTCAATCATTTCCAAAGGCGCAAAAGTTTGCCTCTTCGGGAAAAACCACTACATCTGTAGAATCTGCAGCTACATTGATTGTGTAAAGAATTTCTTCACCAATTTTAATTTTTGTAGAATCAATGGAGGAAGTTACTTGTGAAAACGAGACAAAAGAAAAAAGAGAAAAGAATAAAGAAAAGAGAAAATAGCGGTTTCCGAGAAATTTTGAATTTCCTGTTTTTCGATCACTATTTAATCTAAAATCTAACATCTAAAGTCTAAAATATATTTTAACGTCTCTTAAAATAACCCAATAATTTTTTCACATAACTTTCGTCGACCCTGCAGCTCAAAGCACCTGCGCCACTTTTGGTAAAGGCTTCCATAAAATAATCCACGCGTTCACGGTGGAAACTATAATATTGATTACGCACACTTTTTGAGCCTGTGTTTACTAAAAGCAATTCGGCAGTTTCTTGATCCTGCATTTCTACCATTCCCAAATTTGGAATGTTTTCATCGGCCTTATCGTAAATTCGAATTCCAGTAACATCGTGCTTTCTGGCCGCAATCTTCAAAGTATCCCTGTAATTGTCGGCAATAAAATCTGAAAGCACAAAAACGATGGCCTTCTTTTTCATTACGTTGCTCAAAAATTTCAAGGCATTGGATAAACTAGTATTATTGCTTTTTGGTGTGAATTCTATCAATTCACGAATTATGCGAAGCACGTGCGATTTCCCTTTTTTCGGCGGAATGTAAAGTTCAATTTCATCTGAAAAAAGAATCAATCCCGTTTTGTCATTATTCTGCATCGCGGAAAAGGCAAGCGTTGCCGCAACTTCAGTAATAATTTCATTTTTGAATTGTTCCTGGGTTCCAAAAAATTCGGAACCGCTAACATCTACCACCAACATCAAAGTAAGCTCGCGCTCTTCCTCAAAAACTTTTACGAAAGGTTCGTTGTAGCGTGCCGTAACATTCCAATCAATATTCCGAACATCGTCACCAAACTGGTATTGGCGCACTTCGCTGAACGTCATCCCGCGACCCTTAAACGTACTGTGATACTCGCCACCAAACACGTGATCGCTCAAGCGTCGCGTTTTGATCTCGATTTTCCGTACTTTTTTAAGAAGTTCTTTAGTATCCATTTTGCTTATTTACGATATACGATTTTAGATTTACGATTTTTAGTCTGAAACGAAATCGTAAATCGGCATTCTAAAATCGTAAATCCTATGGGACTTCAATTACGTTTACAATCTTGTTGATGATATCTTCGGAAGTAATGTTTTCGGCTTCCGCTTCGTAAGTGATACCCACTCTATGGCGAAGCACATCGTGCACAACGGCGCGAACGTCTTCAGGAATCACATAACCGCGACGACGAATGAAAGCGTAACATTTCGCTGCAATGGCGAGGTTTATACTTCCACGTGGGGAAGCACCAAAATTGATGAGTGGTTTTAAATCTGAAAGACCGAAATTCTGGGGAGCTCTTGTGGCAAAAACGATATCGAGTATGTATTTCTCAATTTTTTCATCCATATAAACTTCGCGAACGGCGGCTTGCGCTCGTTTTATCTGTTCAATGGTCGCAACATGATTTATTTGGTCGTATTCTCCTTTAAGATTTTGGCGAATGATGAGTTGTTCCTCTGCAACTTGTGGATATTTTATTACCGTTTTCAGCATAAAACGGTCCATTTGTGCTTCGGGCAACGGATATGTTCCTTCCTGTTCAATTGGGTTTTGGGTGGCCATTACCAAAAAAGGTCTGTCGAGCGAAAAAGTAGTGTCGCCAATGGTAACCTGTTTTTCCTGCATCGCCTCCAAAAGTGCGGATTGCACTTTTGCGGGAGCACGGTTAATTTCATCAGCAAGCACAAAGTTGGCAAATATTGGCACTTTTTTTATACTGAAATCGTTCACCTTCATATTATAAATCAGCGTTCCCACAACATCGGCGGGAAGCAAATCTGGGGTAAACTGTATTCGGCTAAAAGTTCCGTGAACCGCTTTTGCAAGCGTATTAATGGCGAGTGTTTTTGCAAGCCCGGGAACACCTTCCAAAAGAATGTGGCCCTGGTCCAGAAAGACCTATCATAAGCCGCTCCACCATATGTTTTTGGCCTATAATTACTTTGTTCATTTCCATTGAAAGAACGTCCACAAAGGCACTTTCCCTTTCAATTTTTTCGTTTAATGCCCCAATGTCAAAAGTCGAATTTGTATTTTCCATACTGTATTTAGATTCAATGTAGAATACTTTTTTAAAAGACGGTGCAAATTGAAAATTTATTGATTAAAAGCATGTTAACGATTGGTTAAAATAAAATAAGTTGAAACTTAAAGTTTTCTTTCATCTGTAGGCATTTGTTAAGTTTTTTAATATTGACAAAAATGGGGGTTTCAAATATTTCAGAAATAGTACTTTTAGTAAAAATTATAGTATGCAAAAAAAAATAGCTTTTATAACAGGAGCAACCTCCGGAATTGGAATGGCAACAGCGAAACTTTTCGCTAAAAACGGAGTGAAATTAGTTCTCTGCGGAAGAAGGGAAGATCGATTGAAAATGCTTTCTGAGGAACTTTCAACGTTGACCGAAGTTCACACTTTAAACTTTGATATTCGGAATAAAGAAGAAGTTTTTTCTGCAGTTGAATCACTTCCGAAGCATTTTTCAGAAATAGATATTTTGATAAATAATGCTGGAAACGCCCACGGGATGGATACGATCGATGAGGGAAATACAAACGATTGGGATGCGATGCTAGATATTAATGTGAAAGGTTTGCTGTATGTTTCCAAAGCTATTCTTACAGGAATGATTGAACGGAAAAGTGGCCAAATTATAAACATCGGAAGCACTGCCGGAAATGAAGTGTATCCAAAAGGCAATGTTTACTGTGCAAGCAAACACGCTGTAGATGCCATAAATCAAGGAATGAGAATAGACTTAAACGGAAAGGGAATAAAAGTGGGTGCGATAAATCCAGGAATGGTAGAAACTGAATTCAGCGAAGTGCGTTTTAAAGGAGATTCAGAAAGAGCCGAAAAAGTATATCAAGGTTTTACGCCTTTGAAAGCCGAGGATATTGCAGATATTATTTGGTTTTCTGTAACTCTTCCGCCACACGTTAATATTGCAGATTTGACGGTTATGTGTTTGGACCAGGCGAGTAGCACGATAGTAAATAAAGTTACAGGTTAAAAGTTGCAGGTTGCAGGTTTTTCTTAATAAATTAATGTTATGGCTACTATTGAGAGATTTGAAGATTTAGAAATTTGGCAGTTAGCTAGGGAAATATGTAAAGATGTGTGGTGTATAATACAAAATACCTCGTTGCAAAAAGACTACAAACTTCGGGAACAAATAAATGGAGCTTCTGGCTCAATAATGGATAATATTTCTGAAGGATTTGAAAGAGACGGGAATCGAGAGTTTATTAACTTTTTGAGTATTGCTAAAGCTTCCTGCGGCGAAACGCGCTCACAATTATATCGCTGCTTTGACAGAAATCACATAGATGAAGAAACATTTAAAAGAATTTCTGAAAAAGCGATTCTAAACAGCAAAAAAATAAAATCATTTATGATATATCTGAAAAATTCAGAAAGGAAAGGCTCAAAATATGATTAGAAAAAATAATATTTAACCTGCAACCTGCAACCTGCAACCTGCAACCTGCAACCTGCAACCTGCAACCTGCAACCCGCAACCTGCAATTAAAACTATGATCAACAAACGTCTTTTAATCAAAAACCTACTCGCGCATAACGACGAGAGCAGTTTTTATGATAAAAAGCGAAAAATTGATCTTGGCACAAAAGAGGGAAAGGCGAAATTTCTGAAACACATTTGCGCGCTCAGCAATAGCAATCCAGCGAATAATTCCTTTATAGTTATTGGCGTCGAGGACGAAACCAATGAGATTACGGGTGTCGATTTTTTTGACGATAGCAAAATTCAAAATCTTGTAAATGCGTATCTAACAAATGCTCCGTTGATTATTTATGAAAATGTAGCTTTCCCAAATTTGCCTTCAGATAAAGTTGTTGGTTTGGTAACAATTCGTCCCAATGGAAAAATAACTTCGTTGCGGAAAAACATTTGGAAGTATTGGGGTGGTTCTATTTTTCTTCGGGACGGGAGTATTTCGATGCCAAAAGATTTTGATATCGAGATAAAAGATGTGAATTCCGAAATAGTGAAATCAATAGAAAATGTAGCCAAAAACAACATTGAATTAACGCTTGACGGAGTGATGGATTTTACCAACAACCGCCACAAAGATTTGGAAAGTCATTACAAAGTTTTCAAAGAACAGTTTGTGGTTTGCTGGGCGGGAAACCCAAAAAGGGTTCGGAAAAACTTGTATTATTCGCGTGTTGACATTGAATTAATCAATGAGCAGGTTCGTCTTTTTTATTCGGCTTTGGATGAGGTTAGTATTGAGCTTACCGATGATTATTTTAAAACTGTGGAATATGTTCATTTGGGATTGAACGAGCAATTTAAATATTATCCTTTGGAAGAAGTGACGATTCATTTTAAAGAAAACGGCTCCTATAATATGGATTCAAAACTTATTTTTGAAGCGCCAAAATTCAACAAAAAAACCCTTTTCCATATTTATAATTCCAACAATGCAGTTTTGGAAAAACTAAAAAAGAAGATTCCACTGAATGCTTCCGAAGAAAAGGATTTGCGAAATCTTCCCTCAACATATCTTATTTGCTATTTAAACGATTTTGATGAAGCGAAGGAAAAATTGCAGGAAGCAAAGGAATTTTTGAGGGATTATGATACTGTGGCCTATCAACTTTTAAAGGAATCGCTGCGTATTTTGAGGAAGGTAAACTACAATTAACTTTGATTTCAATCAATTTTTATATCTTTAAACTTCATAAATAAAACGCTGAAACTATGGGCATTTTCGACACAATAAAAGAAAAATTAAGCAATGAATTCATTGACATAATTGAATGGCTGGATTACACTCCAGACACTATTTGTCATCGTTTTGAACGCTACCAAAATGAAATAAAAAACAACGCAAAACTCATAGTTCGAGAAGGGCAGACTGCGGTGTTTATAAATGAAGGGCAATTGGCAGACGTTTTTAAACCCGGAACATACACTTTAAATACCCAAAACCTTCCAATTTTAACCACTTTAAAAGGCTGGAAATACGGTTTCAACAGCCCATTTAAAGCTGAGGTTTATTTTGTAAATACGCACCTTTTTACGGATGAAAAGTGGGGAACAAAAAACCCGATAACCTTGAGCGACGATCGTTTTGGTTTGGTTGAAATTCGTGCTTTTGGAAGCTATGCTTACAGAATTAATGACGCCGGAAAATTTATAGTTGATATTGTTGGAACGGACAATAATTTTACCAATTTCGAAATCAACGAACATTTAAAAAGTCTTATAGCTACGCGATTTACTGATACTGTTGGTGAAGCAAAATTACCGATTGAATTATACGCTGCAAACACCACAGAACTTTCCGAGACATGTAAAGATGTAATGCAGCCGGAATTTAATAGTGTGGGAATTTCTTTGGAAAAATTCTTCATTGAAAACGTTTCCATGCCCGAAGATCTTAAAAAGGAAATCTTCGAATACAGCCGGATTGACAAATTGGATTTGGACAAACTCACAAAATTCAAAACTGCAAAAGCTATCGAAGCTGCTGCTTTAAATGAAGGCGGAACTGCTGGCGCAGGAATGGGAATGGGAATGGGTTTTGTGCTCGCACAACAAATGGGCGGAATGATGAATCCACAAATGGGACAACAACAACTTCAGCAACAACAGCAACAAGGCGGAACGATGCCGCCCCCAATGCCAGCCGCGGTTCAATATTTTTATGCGGCAAACGGACAGCAAATGGGTCCGGTGAGCTTTGAACAATTACAAGGTTTGTTCGCAAATAGAACTGTGAATAAGGACACTTTAGTTTGGAAAGCTGGATTGGCAGAATGGACAGCGCTCCAACAATTGGATGAATTGAAATCGTTTTTGGGTGGGAATACGCCGCCGCCGCTTCCGCAACAATAATTGCGAGGCACGAAGCAATCTCAAATAAGAAAACTGTCAGGTTTCTCAAAACCTAACAGGTATACTTTTTAAATGGAAGAAATTTCACCTAAAAAATCCGAGCTAAAAAAGTCCTGCGTCAATTGTGGCGCAGAACTTAACTATTCCCCCGGCACAACCGAGCTGAAATGTGATTATTGTGGCCACAAAGAAACAATTGCCCAAACTGAGAGCAAATTTGAAGAATTGGAATTGAAACCCTATTTGGAAAAAATGGGTTCCCAAAAACACAGTGAAGAGATTACTATGCTTCACTGTAAAAATTGTGGCGCAAACCAGCATATTGAAGAAAATTATAAATCACTTTCCTGTATTTATTGTGGTTCGCCATTGATAATTGAAGACGCTTATAAAGAAGAATGGATTCTTCCGGGTGCCGTTTTGCCTTTTCAAATAGACCAAAAAAAGGCATTTCAGATTTTTAAAAAATGGGTTGATGGACTTTGGTTTGCGCCAAACAATCTGAAAAAAGCAGCTATAGATCCACAGAAAACAAGAGGTCTTTATTCTCCGTATTGGACTTTTGACGCTCAGCTGGAAGCGGATTATACAGGGCAGCGGGGAGAATATTACTACGAAACCAAAACCGTTGGAAGCGGTTCAAATAGAAGGACAGTTCAAGAAAGAAAAACACGATGGTATCCTGCTGCGGGTAGCGTTTCAGGATTTGTGGATGACACTTTAATTAAAGCTTCCAATCAAAAAACAGGAATTATTCCGCAGAGTATTGCACGTTGGAATTTAAAATTATTGAAACCTTTTGACAGCGGCTATTTGTCTGGATTTGTTACGGAGAAATATACCATTCCACTTTTGGAAGGCCACAATGAAAGCAACAAAGTTGCCGAAAGTATTGCAGATAGTTGGGCGCGAAGGGATATTGGTGGCGATACGCAACAAGTTTCTTCAATAAACATGAAGTTGTCCGAAGAGAAGTTTAAACACATTCTGCTTCCGGTTTACATAAGCAGCTATCAATATAATGGGAAGCGATATAATTTTTTTGTAAATGGTCAAAGTGGAGTTATTTCGGGACAAAGACCGTACTCTTTTTGGAAAATATTCTTTTTAGTGCTTGCAATACTTTGTGTGATTGGTGTAATTTATTTATTTTCAAATTAATGCAAACAGTTGTAATTGGCGATATTCACGGAGGTTTTAAAGCTTTGAAGCAATTGCTTGAAAAAGTAAATCTTCCGAAGAAAACAATATATATTTTTGTAGGCGATTATGTGGACGGCTGGAGTGAATTTGCCGAAGTGGTTTCCTATTTAATTGATTTTTCTGAAAAAAACGATTGTATTTTTCTTCGGGGAAATCACGATGAATTGCTTTACAAATATTTGAAGTTTGGAGACAGCAATCCCGTTTGGCTCAGCCAGGGAGGAGAAAGTAGCGTAAAAAGCTATTCAAAAGTTTCCGAAACAGACAAGAAAAAACATCTTCGGTTTTTTGAAAGTTTAATCAATTATCATATAGATTATGAAAATCGACTTTTTTTACACGCAGGCTTTACAAATCAAAACGGTCCGCAGCAAGAATATTATCCAAATCTGGTTTATTGGGATCGAACCCTTTGGGAAATGGTCTGCGCAATGGATACTTCAATTTCTGAAGAAAGCGATAAATATCCCAAACGGCTGAAACTTTTCAAGGAAATTTATATTGGCCATACACCGGTAACCCGCGTAGGTTTTGATAAACCGGCAAATTTTGCAAACGTTTGGAATGTTGATACGGGCGCAGCTTTCAAAGGAAAAATTTCAATGCTCGATGTTGATTCCAAAGAAATTTGGCAAAGTGAATCTGTTTATAAACTCTATCCCGACGAAAAAGGGCGGAATTAAGACTTCTTTATTATAAAAAAAGGACAGCACATGCTATATTTGTGCTATCTCTCTAAAATACAATAATGGCGCTTAAAAATATTCGGTTGGAAGTAATGCAAACTGTTGAAAAGGAAATCGACAGTTATATTGACAAATACCTAATTCCCGTTGAGGAAATTTGGCAACCAACAGATCTCTTGCCAAATTTTCAAAAAGAAAATTATTTAGAGGAAGTAACCCAACTTCGCGAAGAGGCGAAAGAATTGGGTTACGATTTTTGGATTGTCTTGGTGGGCGATATGGTTACTGAGGAAGCGTTACCAACCTATGAAAGTTGGCTGATGGATATGGAAGGCGTGGATCAACATGGTAGAAATGGATGGAGCAAATGGATTCGCCATTGGACCGGAGAGGAAAACCGCCACGGAGATACCTTAAATAAATATCTCTATTTATCCGGAAGGGTGAATATGAAAGAAGTTGAAAAAACTACCCAACATTTAATCAATGATGGTTTCGAGGTTGGAACCGGTCGCGATCCCTACAGAAATTTTATTTACACCAGTTTTCAGGAATTGGCTACCAATGTTTCACACAATCGCGTGGGAAAAATAGCGAAGAAAAATGGCAATAAAATGCTTGCAAAAATGTGCAACATTATTGCGGGCGATGAAATGCGCCACCATTTAGCCTATCGCGAATTTGTAAAAACTATTTTTGAATACGATGCCAGTGAAATGATGATTGCGTTTCAAGATATGATGCAGAAAAAAATCATTATGCCAGCCCAGAATTTACGTCAGAGTGGAGGAAAAATGGCTTCTGCCTTTGATGATTTCAGTAACGCAGCGCAGCGTTTGGGGGTTTATACAACGTACGATTATATTGACATTCTTGAAAAATTGAATGCCCATTGGGAAGTTTCAAAAATTAGTGGATTAACGGACGAGGCTGAAAAAGCACGGGATTATCTTCTAAAATTACCATCGCGAATGCTTCGCATAGCAGAAAGGATAAAAATTCCACAGGACGTTAACCGTTTTAAATGGGTTGAGCCTAATGGGATTGTGTAAGCCCCCTGACCCCCGAAGGGGGAACTCTGGTGAAAAGAAAAAAACCTCAAAAGTCTCAGAGACTTTTGAGGTTTTTTTGATTATAACTCCTTCCCTTTGGGAAGGCCGGGAGGGGCTTTTCCCCCTTAGGGGGTTAGGGGGCTTTACAAATCAAACTTAATTCCTTGCGCTAATGGCAATTCATCACTGTAATTAATAGTATTGGTCTGTCTTCTCATATATACTTTCCAAGCATCAGACCCAGACTCGCGTCCGCCACCTGTTTCTTTTTCACCACCAAAAGCACCACCAATTTCTGCCCCTGAAGTACCAATATTTACATTCGCAATACCGCAATCAGATCCTGCAAATGATAAGAATTTTTCAGCCTCTTTTAATTCATTGGTCATTATTGCAGAAGATAAACCCTGCGCAACACCGTTTTGCAAATCGATTGCATTTTCTACGTCGCCGCTGTATTTCAATAAGTACAAAATTGGGGCAAATGTTTCATGTTGTACAATTTTAAAACTGTTTTCAGCTTCAATAATTGCTGGTTTTACGTAGCAACCACTTTCGTATCCTTCGCCTTTCAAAACGCCACCTTCAACGAGTACTTTTCCGCCTTCCGCTTTTGCTTTTTCGATTGCTTTTAAATACGTATCAACAGCATCTTTATCGATTAACGGGCCAACGTGATTTTTTTCATCAAGTGGATTTCCAATAACAATTTGCTTGTAAGCTCCTACAATGGCATCTCTTACCTTATCATAAACACTTTCGTGAATAATCAATCTTCTTGTTGATGTACAACGTTGTCCACAAGTTCCAACGGCACCAAATACCGCTCCTGGAACAACTACTTTTAGGTCTGCTGTTGGGGTAATAATGATGGCATTGTTTCCACCTAATTCCAATAAAGATTTTCCAAAACGCTCTGCTACCTTTGCGCCAACAATACGTCCCATTCTTGTAGAACCTGTTGCAGAAATTAAAGGAATTCTTGCATCTGTCGTCATCATTTCGCCCACTTTATAATCACCGTTAATGATGGAAGAAATTCCTTCTGGAAGGTTATTTTCTTTTAAAACCCCTGCAATTATATTTTGACAAGCTACAGAGCACAAAGGTGCTTTTTCACTTGCTTTCCAAACACACACATCTCCACAAACCCAAGCCAATGCTGTATTCCATGCCCAAACTGCAACTGGAAAGTTAAATGCTGAAATAATTCCAACAATCCCAATAGAGTGCCATTGCTCGCGCATTACATGTCCAGGACGCTCAGACGGTATTGTTTGACCGTTTAACTGACGGGACAAGCCAACTGCGAAATCACAGATGTCAATCATTTCTTGAACTTCGCCGTAACCTTCTTGCAATGATTTTCCCATTTCATAGGAAACCAGTTTCCCCAATGGTTTTTTCATCTCGCGAAGTTTATTGCCAAATTGACGCACAATTTCTCCACGTTGTGGTGCTGGCATAGCTCTAAAAGTTAAAAATGCTTTTTGGGCTGAAGTAATTAATTGCTCATATTCTTCTTTTGTAGTTGCGGTAACCTTTCCAATTAATTCGCCATTTACAGGAGAGTACGAAGCAATTTCCTCGCCCCCCGGAAACCATTTGTTTCCAGTAGAAGTTCCGTAGTTTACATCCTTAATTCCTAATTGTTCCAATGCTTCTTCGATTCCGAAGCTAGTGGTTGTTGCTTGCATATATTTATGATTTTTTATTCGAAAATTTATAAAGCGCAAAGGTACACAATGCGCTGAAGAATGGAAAATGAAACGGTATCTGTTTGGAGAATATGCTATTAATCTTGTGTGAAACGAGAATCGGCTTCCATTACTGTTCCGCATTTATTGCAAGTTCGCAGTTCTTTGCTTCCGTAAAAATGCTTGAAATGTTTTAGAAAATCGGTTTCAATATCGCTTAAAGGGAAGTAAACTTCATACAATTTATTGTTGCAATTGTCACAAAACCAAAGCAGGCCATCCTTTCCATCAAGATCAACGCGTTTTCTTTCAATAACCAATCCTATTGAGCCGGCACTTCTGCCGGGGGAATGCGGCACTTTTCCGGGATGCAAATACATATCGCCCGGGCCAAGTTCCATCACTTTTTTCTCACCATTTTCTTGGATTGCAACTTGAATAGTTCCTTCCAATTGGTAAAAAAGCTCTTCGGTTTCGTTATAATGATAATCCTTTCGGGCGTTGGGGCCGGCAACGATCATTACAATATAATCGTCAAATTCAACATAAAGATTTTTATTGCCAACCGGCGGTTTTAGAAGATCACGATTTTCTTCTACCCACTTATTTAAATTGAAAGGTTTTTTAATAGCCATTGCCGTATTTTTAGGATGTGTACATCGTAAAAATACGGCAAAATGATCTAATAGAAAAGTGAAGTGAGGTTACTTTCTATAAAAGAGTTGGGTGTAATAGCTGCGGCCTTTTTCAGACTTCATTATACCAAAACCAGTGTGGGTGAAGTTACCTTCAATAATGGCTCTATGGCCAGGGCTATTTAACCAAGCGTTTACAACGGCTTCGGCAGTTTGGTAGCCATAAGCTACGTTTTCGCCAACAGTTTCGGCATTGTCGTGGTATTTAATTCCTTCGGAACGATATCCAAAATTGTCGTGATTTATTTGCTCTTTTTCAATCATGTATTCAGTATGATCAACAGCAAAGGCAGAAGCGTATTGACTATCTATTTTAAGTAGAATAAGTCCTAAAGACGCACGGTGATCGTTTACCAAATTTAAAATTTCAGAAGACACTTGAGTATCATTTTTCTGAGCCAGCGCTAAATCAATATCATATTTAGCGGCTTCAACTTCAACTGAATCCTCTTTTGAGCAAGAGGTAATTACTAGGCATAGCAGTGCGATTGCAAGTAGGTTGCTTTTTAGTAGGTGCATAATTGGGGAACATCAAATTTGGGGCATGATGTTATTCCAAATATATAAAAATTATTAAACGAAAATGCTTTTAGTCGAAAAAATATTACACTTTATCGGATATAATGATATAATTTGATTTTTTTAAGATACACAAAATTAAGCTCAACTACCATAAACATTATTATTTTCACGTATATTAGTATAAAATTAAAAAAGCTGAAATGATTAAAACTTTAACATATTTTTTTCTTTTTTCTTTGTTTTTGGGATGTAAAAACGAAGAAAAACCTGCTTCAGAAGATGTAAATTTTAGAGAAAATTCGCTTAAATCGGAAGAAAACTTCGGAATTGTTATTCACGGAGGAGCAGGGACTATTCTTAAAGAGAATATGAGCGATTCACTTGAAACTGCGTATAAAGAAAAATTGAAAGAAGCCATTTCCGCAGGCTACGAAATTTTGAAAAGTGGCGGCAATTCTATGGATGCGGTTACCCATACCATAAATATTATGGAAGATTCTCCACTGTTTAATGCTGGAAAAGGAGCGGTTTTTACAAATGAAGGTTCAAATGAACTCGATGCTTCCATTATGGATGGAAAAACATTGAACGCGGGTGCTATTGCTGGCGTAAAGCACATTAAAAATCCGATAAATTTAGCCAAAGATGTAATGCAAAAAAGTGAACACGTAATGCTTTATGGTGCGGGTGCCGAAGAATTTGCACAAACATTGGGCTATAAAATGATGGACACTTCATATTTCTATACAAAAAACAGATATGAGTCTTTACTAAAGGTTTTGGAGAAAGAAAAGAGTAATGACAACAAGAAGGTTTCCTTTGAAGATCCATTTATTAAAAATTCAAAATTTGGAACGGTAGGTTGCGCTGCGTTGGATAAACACGGAAATCTTGCCGCCGGAACCTCAACTGGCGGGATGACCAACAAACGCTGGAACCGAATTGGGGATGCGCCAATTATTGGCGCGGGAACGTATGCGAATAATGCAACCTGTGCCGTTTCTTCAACAGGTTGGGGCGAATATTTCATTCGCTCTGTTGCGGCTTATGATATTTCTGCGTTGATGGAATATAAAGGAATGACATTGCAGGAAGCCGCTTCAGAAGTAATTCAAAAAAAAGTACCGGCATTGGGTGGTGATGGCGGTATCGTAGCAATTGATAAAGATGGAAATGTAGCCATGGAATTCAACACTGCGGGAATGTATCGGGCAACGATGAATTTTAAAGGGGAATTGATTATTAAAATTTATAAAGAATGATATTACATTTTAGAAGCTGCTTTTGAACAAATATTTGAGCACGTTAAAAATTTCCACATATTTTATAGTTTAAGTATAAACTGCATTTTTTTGCATTGTTGCCCAATCAAATTGGCTTAATTTTAATTGCTTTAACCATCACTTATGAAATGCTCGCTCACAAATCATAAATCAATTAAGGATTTAAATTGGGGCATTCCATCTTCCGTTATTTCAAATAAATTCATTGTTGTCCGATAAAAAAAGAAGCCAAAAAGATGGCTTCTTTAAATGAATCGTAAATTTGTATTTCGATACACAAAATACGATGGGTAAAAGTAATTATTTTTCCAGTAAATCTGTTTTCGGACAGCTGATTTCATTAATAGACGATTCTTTGATACGGAAAGAGGTCATAAAATGTGGTTCTGACCGCTACGCAAAGCGGTTCACGACAAAAGACCATTTGATAAGTATGCTTTTTTGTTCATTTTCAAAGTGTACATCACTTCGGGAAATATCAGGGGCAATGCTTGGTCTGTCAGGAAAAACGAGTAGTTTTCAGTTAAATCATATTCCCAAAAGAAGCACTTTATCTGATGCTAATAAGAAAAGAGATGTTTTGGTTCTTGAAAATATTTATCATCAATTATTAAAGCAATATGGCGGTTTTTTATCGGACAGCCGAATTAAGGATGTTATGGAAAAGCAGGTGAAAATTTTTGATAGTTCAACAATCAGCCTATTTAAGGACATTATGGGATGCGTTGGTAGAAATCCGAAAAGTGGAAAAAGAAAAGGAGGAATTAAAGTACACACCGTTGTCAGTGCAGATGAAACGGTGCCGAGTTTGGTTTGGTTCAGCGAAGCCAAAACGCACGACCATAATTTTCTAGAAAAATTAAAATGTGATGAAAACACCATTTATGTTTTTGACAAAGGATATAACGATTATAAGGCTTTTGAACATTTTACGGCTCAAAAAACAGGGTTTGTAACTCGAATAAAAGACAACGCCTCGTATCGACGTATTGAAAGACTGGATGTTGGAGAACGCATCCACAACGGAGCTTTAGAAGATGAAATCATTGAAGTTGATGTGAAAAAAGGGAAAGAAATATCAAAATTAAGGTTACGAAAAGTGACATTTTATGACCGAGAAAACAAACGGGAATTTGAGTTTTTAACGAATTTGTTTGACTTGCGCGCTGATTTGATTGCTGCTTTGTACAAAATAAGATGGCAAATAGAGTTACCGTTCAAACAACTGAAACAGAATTTTCCATTAAAATATTTCTTGGGAGACAATGAAAATGCCATTAAAATTCAGATATATTGTGTCTTGATAGTCAATCTTTTGTTAGCTGTGATAAAAAAGAAACTAAAACGCAATTGGGCATTTTCAAACTTGGTAAGTTTCTGTAAAATTCATCTTTTCAATTACATCAATTTGATGAAATTTTTAGAAAACCCAGAAAAAGACTGGATTATTGATAAAGCTGAAAGTGAACAACTATCATTTAATTGGTAGCCTGTTTTTGAAAAAACATAGAAACTATAAAATAAAACACTGATAACCAGATGGATAAAAATTGAAATCAAGTAGTTTTAACTTTTATCGGACACTAATGTTAACTTTTATATAAATATCTTTATTAGACATAATTAAATAATTACTTGTGTGTAAATATAGTATAAATGGAATTTCAAATATTGTAAGTTCAAGTAATAAGTGCAACAGATAAATTTAAAACACTTGGGATTGCTCCCAAGTGTTTAGGGTCAAAAACCTAAATTTGTCTTGCATGAAAAATTATAAACAATTGACCACCCAACAAAGATACCAAATAGAAGCACTCCTACAAGTTGGATGCACACAAACAGCTATAGCTGACCAGATAGGTGTCCACCGCAGTACAATCAGCAGAGAGCTGAAAAGGTCGATAGCCCTTCGGGGCAGGACCTCTGGAAGCTATGTGGCCACAAATGCGGAGCGAAAGACAAGGAACCGACATAAGCAGAAGTTCAAAAATGTGCTGTTGACACCTGAGCTGAAAAAAAAGATAGCGGATAAAATGGAACTGGACAAATGGAGCCCAGAGCTTATCTCCGAGAAATGGAAACAGTTGGGCGTCCCGATGGTCAGCCACGAAACAATCTATAAATGGATATGGGAATCGAAGCACACCAATACTGTCGAGAACAGACCTTTTAAATTGCTCTATAAAGAACTGAAACATGGCAAGCGGAGACAGAAACGTGGAAATATAAAGGATACCAGAGGGGCGATACCGAATCGGGTACACATCAGCAAACGTCCAGAAGTCGTCGAACAGAGAAAACGCATTGGGGAACTCGAAGCCGACCTGATGATGGGGAAAGACCACAAAGCGGCGCTCTTGGTGCTCACCGACAGAACGACCTTGATAACAATGATGGAAAAACTAAACGGCAAAAGCGCAGAAGAGGTCACCGATAAAATCAAGCAGAGGCTGGGCAGGTTCAGCTCCAGCTATATAAAGACAATTACCTTTGATAATGGAAAAGAGTTTTCTGGACATCAGGAAATTGCAAGTACATTTAAAGTAAAGACATATTTTACGACACCTTACACATCACAGGAAAAAGGGACAGTGGAGAACAGGATTGGGGTCATAAGGAGGTTCTTTCCAAAGAAAACAGACTTGAGGGACATCACCGAAAAAAGAATCAAACAAGTAGAACTAGCAATCAATAACAGACCCATTAGAAAATTCAACTACCTTAGCCCTATTGAAACTCTAAATAATAAGTTTGTTGCACTTATGAGTTGAACACAGCTATAATCTTTTTTATAATTATAATATTTAAGGAGATCAATCTCCTAAGTTGTGGTAAATTTGAACCCAATTCCTATGAAGTTATCCTATTAGATTATTTTCGACAATTCTGTGTTTTATTTATTTTGATTTATTGCCTTTTCAAATTTCTTTTTCCCACCAACAACTGGTATTTCAATAGTTGTTTCATCCAAATCAACAGTAAGTTCTGTTCCCGGATTAGGGTGAAGCGTGAATTCACTATCGCTTGAAAAAATCATCAACCCAATTTGTTGTCCTGCCGGAATCACTTGATCGTCTGGCTGCAACGTGAAGCTCATTTCATAAAACTTGCCCGGTTTCAAAGGTTCGCTTTCAGAAATGGATTTATAATTCTGTGGATCTGCCCAACCTCGGGTGATAATATTGTCTGTTATTTTTGCATTTTTATCTGTATTCCAAGGCAAGGAAATCATATAAACCGAAAGGTTTGCTGCAGGCTTACTACTCGCCAATTTAATGTTCAATTTTGAAAGCCCCGAAAGGTGTAAATCTTCCTTTAAAATAGGAGTAACGAACAACAATCGATTTTTGGAAATTGGAAGTTGCGCGAGTTTTTCAGCAGAAAAATTATAATCGTCTATCAAAGTTTGGTTGCCTTGTTTCTTGCTTTTTTCAACAGTTAACGTTCCTTCATTTTTAGATGTTGCATTGAAATGAAGCGTAACATTTTGCGCATCGGGATTTGGATAATTTGCGTATGCAGTAGGATTATCATTTTTATCGTTTTCACGAACAATCCAGGCTTTTGAACCTTTTTCAACGCCATTTTCTATTCCGAAAAGGTATCGCGTAAACCAACGATTCATCATTGATAGTGGAGGATTTCCGCCGTGACCCTCTTGATGATAATAGATTTTTGTAGGCAAGCCCATTTCCTCGGCAGCTTTGTAAATTCTATAACTGTGTTCCGGCATTACGTTCCAATCATTAAAACCGTGCGCCATTAGTAGTGCGGCTTTCATTGGTTTCATATCGTTTAAATAATCGCGACCAGCCCAAAATTCATTATAATCGCCAGTTATGCGGTCTATTCCATTTTTAATTTCATTATCGCGATAGGTTGCATTGTTGTGTGCGCGTTTTGATTCGTCACCGCTATTTATAAAATCATAAAGCACATCAACATCTTCACCTAAATATCCGCCCGGCGAACGTACCAAACCGTTGCTTCTATAATAATGATAATAGGAAGTATTTGGCGCAATTGGAATTATTACCTCGAGCCCTTCAACACCAGTGGTTGCAGCAGCCAAGGGAATTGTTCCATTATACGAACCTCCGGTCATCCCTACTTTTCCGGTGGTCCAGTATGCTTTTACTTCCTCGGTTCCATCAGGAGTTGTGTAGCCTTTTGCGCGACCGTTTAGCCAATCGATTACCGCTTTTGGCGCCAAGGATTCGTTATCGCCGCCCACGGTTGGTGAACCTTGCGAAAGACCAGTGCCCGGCGAGGAAGAATGTACAACAATATAACCACGAGGAACCCAAGTTTTAATTTTTGAATTTGAAATTATGGGACGTTCCCCAAGTCTTTTTACAGATGGATGAACAATTTCCTTTCCCACTGCGCCCAATTCGTGTTTTACATCATAAAAAGCACCTTCAACTTCCGGAGCAACGCCTGCAAAATAGGGACTTGATTCGTAAACTACAGGAAGCTTTAATCCTTCCTCGGTTTGTTTGGGTCTTGTAACATCAACGTGCATGCGGTCTGGTTTGCCGTCTCCGTCTGTGTCAAATGTAGTCTCAACCCAAAGATCTGTCCGTATCCAATCTTGTTGATTTTCAAAAGCTGGAACAATTTGGGCTTCGCCGTCTTTAAACCAAGGTTCAGCCTTTTCTTGCGCTATTGAAGAAAAGTTCAATAAGACAACAACAATTAATAAGAAGTAATTTTTCATAATTTTTAGAATCAAGTTTCAGAAAAGAATCTATAAAGTTAAGAATTTTAGGGATTGCTTTTCAAACTTTAGTAAAAACATTATAAAGGCTAGATTCAATTAACAAGTGCAACAATTGGATTTAAATTTAGTTAAAAATACTTCGTTTGGAGTTTTATATCCCAATAGTTTTCTTGGCCTACTGTTTAACTTACTGATAATCATATTGATTGTTCTGTGTTCTATGGTATTAAAATCTGTTTTCTTTGGCAAGTATTGCCTGATTAGCTTGTTGCTGTACTCGTTAAGCCCTCTTTGCCAGGGCGAATAAGGGTCTGCAAAGAAAAAATCCGCATCCAGTTTTCGAGCTATTTTTTGGTGTTCTGTAAATTCCTTTCCATTATCTGAGGTTATGGTCCTTACCAGTTCTTTGAAAGGGGAAAGGAGGTTTATCATCTGCTTTTTGATGGATGCTGCTTTTGTACCATCGGTCTTGGCCATCAGTTCGAATTGGCTTTTGCGCTCGGTCAGGGTCACTATGGCCGATTTATGGTTTTGGCCAATGATGGTGTCGACCTCCCAATCCCCAAAACGCCCCTTTGCATCCACTATTTCGGGACGTTGGCCTATCATAACCCGGTTGGGTATCTGTCCCCTTTGGTGTTTTCTGCTCAATCGCTTTTTTCGCCACCTTCGGGCGGTGCGCAGATGCTTGTACAAAAGGCCTCCCTCTGCCTGGTCCTGGTAAATGTACTGATAGATACGCTCGGTACTGACCATAGGAATCCCTTCCAGATCGCACCTTCCCTTTATCTGCTCAGGGAACCACTGCTCTTGGGTAAGCTTTTTGTCTATATAGTACCGCATACCGTCATCAAAGACACGGTGCTTATAAGCTTCTTTCTTGCGTTCGTTGCTTGCCATAATGGCATAATTGGCATTGTAGCTCCGCTTTTTTCCATTTCGGTTCAGCTCTCTGCTTATGGTGCTTTTATCCACACCAAGCTCTTTGGCAATTCTTGTTTGGCTAAAACCTGCTTTCAGATAACTCTCAATTTGGTATCTTTGAGAGTCGATTAATTGGTTATAATTCATCGGCATCCAGTTTTTATAAAGATGGGAAAATTAATTTTCCCATCTTTTTCAACTGTTGCACTTATTGTTTGAACTTAGTAAGTTAGAAATATAATTTCACCATCATTGGTTTGTCATTACTTTCAGCTTCAAATAGGATATCGGTCTCGTTAAGTAGAATTCCAAAACGCACCCCGAGTTGTGCATTGAAAATTTTTGGATATAAAATCTTATCATATCTAAATGCACCGGTTTCATATGTTTTTAAAGCATACAGACGCGGCCCTTCTCTTAATTCAATTTGATTGTTTTTTAGAAGTTTTAAATCCGAAGCCGCATTCACAAAGTAATAAGAAATATTGTTTTTTATCGTCGAAGCATACGAAAGAAATGGAATATTATCTAACGACCAAGCGTCTTGTTTTTTATTTATGTTTTTTGCCCAAGTTAAATTACCATCGTTGCTAATTCGAAAACCCATTATGTCTTTATACACGCGTCTTGCGTTTACGTTATCGTCTGAAATGTACATTTCAAATTCTTCCACATTTATTATAAGATCGCCATTATTCAACATGAAAACACTGCGGTATGAAAGAAACGATTTTATTTTTTCCTTCACTTTTCCGTATTTCTCAATCATGAATTCTTCTGAAAAAGGCTGAAAAGATTCTTTCAATTTATTTAATGATGTTTGATCCAAATTAAAAAGTACGGCTCCATCATACCTATTGCCCGAAGTAAAAGAAAAACTTGAACCTACTGTGTCTGTATAAAGACCCACAGCTGCTAATTTGTCTCCTTTTGTAGCTAATTGTAAAGAACGAATAATATTGTTGCTTTCAATGGGAATAACCTTTTGGATTTTTGAAGCTGCATCCGCTTTGAAAAGAACAAAATAATAATTTGGCGCATCACTTTT
Source organism: uncultured Flavobacteriaceae bacterium (assembly GCA_963716065.1). Lineage (GTDB taxonomy): Bacteria > Bacteroidota > Bacteroidia > Flavobacteriales > Flavobacteriaceae > Aequorivita. Next base: position 1,722,981 of record OY970287.1, on the reverse strand, counting down.
TTCCAAATTCTTAGTATTGGTGTTGAAAACCCTTCCTAAAAAATATACAGTACCATTGTTGTCCAAAACCATATTTTGATATTCCAACGGTAAATTTTTAGTTTCGCTTTCGTTTAAGGAAATCACATTTTCAAATTCGTATTCATAGATTTTTTCAAAACTTTTATTGAATGTAATTACGAGTAGGGCACTGCCTTCATTGCTTTTCGTAAACAGATTGAGAGTAATGAAATTTCCATTTTCAGATTCAACGAAATCTCCCAAATGATTTTGCCGATGCTAATTAAACTCTGGTTCGCTGCGAATACCGAAATGATCGTACTTGTCAAGCCGATTTCTATTTATTGAATAAATTTGCTTTTCGCTAAAATTGAAATCAACTTTTGAAGAAGTTAATGTAGCAAAGGCATATTCTTTCGCTTTGTAATTGTATTGAAATTGTAATAAAATCACCGAATCTTCGGTTAAAAAGAGTCCTTTTATTTCGTTGCGATCCACTTCAACAATGGTTCTTTTCAGCAATTTTAGGTCTTTGTTGAAATGTTCTATATAGTATCCTTTTGGGTTTGAAATACTGGAGTAGTAATTCCGAACGGAAAAAATATCGCCGTTGGCATCTTCTTTGGCAAACAACAATGAAGTCTTATATTTTTCATCATTAAAAATCTCGCTCACGGCGACTTTTAATGTATCCTGCTGTGCCTTCGCTATAAAAGCAGTAAACAGGAAAAAAAATAAAATGGTTTTTTTCATATAATTGATTTCAAATTTCATTTCCTGTTTACGACTTTTTCTAAATTCAATATTGTTGAATATCAATTTTTAAAAATTGTTTTTTCGATTTTTTTCTGCCCACAAAAACCATTTCAAAACACCCGTATGGTAATAAAACCACCTTGTCCATCGGCTTCGGAATACAAAAGATCGGTGTGTTTTTTATCGTCCTTAAAAACTTCACTTTGAATGGTTTTTATGGAGATGTCTTGGGAATGTGTTATAAAAGAACACGCTAAAAAAAGAAAGGTAAAGATTATTTTCATCATTTAATTTGTTAAGGTTTTTACGGATTGTAAAATACAAAAGCAAATTAAATATTAAGAAAAATTTTATTTACCAGGAAAATCAGCCTTTCTCTTCTCAAGAAATGCCTGCGTTCCTTCCGTAAAATCCTCAGTGCCAAAACAGTTTCCGAATTCTTCTATCTCAACTTTAAAACCATTTTCACCGTCTTCATAGTTTGCATTGATTGCCCGAATTGCAGAAGCAATGGCAACGGAAGAATTTCTCATTATTTTTCCAGCAATTTTTTCGGTGAAATCAAGAAGGTCGTCGGGAGTTGTTACGTGGTTTACCAAACCGTACTGAAGCGCTTGGTTTGCATCAATCATTCCAGCGGTCATTATCATTTCCATGGCACGTCCTTTTCCCACCAATTGTGGTAAACGTTGCGTGCCCCCGTAACCGGGAATTACGCCCAATGAAACTTCGGGAAGCCCCATTTTTGCATTATCAGAAGCAATACGGAAATGTGCCGCCATCGCCAATTCAAGTCCGCCGCCAAGAGCAAAACCATTTACCGCCGCAATAACCGGTTTTGAAAAATTTGCCACAAAATCGAACAATAATTCATGTCCTTTTGCTGCCAATCTGCCGCCTTCTTCTACTGAGAAATCTGCAAATTCACTAATGTCGGCACCAGCAACAAAAGCTTTTTCGCCGCTTCCAGTTAAGATTACCACTTTTGTTTTTGATGAATCTTCAGCTGCTTCAAAAGCATCGTGCAATTCTTGAATGGTTTCACGATTTAGGGCGTTCAATTTTGAAGGACGGTTGATGGTGATTGTAGTTATACCGTTTTCGGTTTCGGAAAGTATGTTTTGGAATTTCATATTAAGAATAATTTGATGTGTGACTTTTTGCCACGAATACACGAATAAAAATAAATAATATTCGTGTATTTGTGGTCGTTTCACAAAGCTACTAAAAAGCTTAGAGCATTGCAGGAAAGCTTACTTTAAAAGTGGTTTTTTCTTCAGAAGAATCAAGCACTATTGTTCCGTTGTAGGTTTCAACAATATTTTTAACCATCCCCAAACCAAGACCCATGCCGCTGGTTTTAGTAGTGAAATGAGGCTCAAAAATAGAAATCCTGTTTTCTTCGGGAACGCCAATTCCGTTGTCGGTAACCATAATATTTACGAGATTTCCTTCAGATTTAACAAGTACTTCAATACGCGGTTCTTCGGGATTTTTCTGTTCGATGGATTGAATGCTGTTTTTTACCAAATTTGTAACCACTCGAATCAATTGTGTTCTATCAAAACGTGCACGAATTTCATCTTCTTCCGAAAAGAAATAGATATAATCTTCATTAAAAATGTCAAGCGCCAACTTGCTAATTTTTACAACATTCAAAGTTTCATCTTGCTGCGCTGGCATTTTCGCATAGGTTGAAAAGGCAGATGAAATGGAACTCAACGTATCAATTTGCTGCAAGAGGGTGTTGGTATATTCCGTTACTTTTTGATCCACATCGGGGTCGGTACAATCGAATTTTCTATGAAAACTTTGTACCGTTAAACGCATTGGTGTCAACGGGTTTTTAATTTCGTGGGCAACCTGCTTTGCCATTTCGCGCCATGCAGTTTCGCGTTCGCTGGCTGCTAGCTGGGCGGCGCTATTTTCCAACTCGTCAATCATTCCGTTATAGGAATTTACAAGTATGGCGATTTCTTGGGGTGTATCGCTTAAATGAATTTTTTTGTTTCGCGTATCAAAACGGGTTTCGGAAAGTTTGTCGCTTATTTCCTTTAAAGAGCGCGTAATATATTTTGAAAGGAAATAGGTTATTGCAATTGCCGCCAAAAGCATGAAAAAATAGGCGAGGCCAAGTCTATACAGATAACCTGTTAGTTGTTTTGTGATAAAACCGTCATCTTCAATATACGGCAAATTCAGTATTGCCAAGGGTTTGAAGTAGCTATCCGTAATATATGTATAGGAAGATTGATATTTTTGACCACCTTCCTGAAATTCTTTTATGTAGTTTTTTGTAGGGGAATTTTCAATGGCATCCAATTCGTATTTTGGCATTTTTGGAGAAATTGTATCCTTAAAAAACGACGGTTTTGAGGATTTTAAAAGATTTCCGTCAAGGTCATATAGAAAAATTTCGAGGCTATGAATGTCTTTAATTTCGTAGATTTTATCTTTAAAAATTAACGGAATCTGCGAAGTTTCAACTGGATAGGTAGTAGTTTTTAAAATGTAGTTTATGTTCTCGCGAATAGCTGCTTCTTTTCGTAAAAGCCTGTCTCGATGATATTCCTGTGCTTCTCCTCTATACTGGATAACGGTAACAATACCAATTAGCACGGAAGCGCCCATAACCAAAAGAAGCATTGAAAGAAAGATGCGTGTGCGAAGCGATTTTTTGTAAAAATACATTTACATTTTTTTGAGAAAGAAAGATAGCAATAATTAAACCGTAAACGGAAAATTCCAAAGAAAGGAAATTCCAAATCTCAAAAAATGTCATCCCGAGCGCAGTCGAGGGATCAAATCACAATCATTAAGGTTATTTTTCCCGAATTCGTTTGTAGATTTTATAACCCATCATTAACAGAATTGCGAATACTATTATGCCAACTGTGCCATAAATCCAGTTTACGCCATCTTTCAGAATCACTAAAAACACTACTGAAAATAGAATAATCGTCGGTGCTTCGTTAAACAAACGCATATAATTGGAAGTATGTTTTACTACATCATTTTGAAGCTGTTTGAAAATTTGATGGCATTTAAAATGATAAAAAATCAAAAGAACTACGAAAGCCAATTTTACTTGCATCCAAGCATCCGCAATGAAAAACGTCCGCATTAAAAGAAGCCAAATTCCGAAGAATAGCACTAAAATCATGGATGGCCAAGTTATGATATTCCAAAGGCGGGAAGCCATTATTTTAAGCTGTTTGCCCAAAATTTCCTTCTCGGGTGAGGGCTTTTGGGAAGCTTCAATTTGGTACACAAACAAACGCACAATATAAAAAAGCCCGGCAAACCAAGTGATAATAAAGATGAGGTGAAGGGATTTTATGTAGGGGTAATACTGTTCCATTTACAGTTTGGTTTTATGCAAAACTTCGTTGTAAATATACCCAATAAATCAATTTTTGATAAATTTCTTTCAAACCTTTCCTTTTGGAGATTTAAAAATATTCAAAAAAAAAGCAATGGAATTTTCCATTGCTTTTTAAAATCAAAATGAGATGATGCTTATTGAATTTCCGCAGAAAAACTTCCGGCAGTAATTTCATAAGTAACGTCCGGGTCGTTTGGATCCAAACGTTTTGCGGTAAAACTGAATGTACCATCTACAGTCCCAGCATTTAGGTCAATAGCAGTTATAGTCAAAGTTCCTGTTTCAGAAACATAATTGTTGGTTCCACCTCCTAAACTTGGGTTATATTGACCAACGTAGTCTGAAAAAGCACCTGAAAAATTATAGGTTCCAGGAGTTACATCGGCAGGAAAACTCAACGATACATTTTGTTTAGTTGTATTGTTGTTGGCTGTTATTGCGATAGTAGTATTTCCTCCAAAGCTAATTTCCAAAGCAGTTACACTATCAGCATTAAGGTCATCTCCATCTACTTTTGCTACAAGTGTACTGTTGCCACCAGCTATAGTAGTTGCAAGATCAACATTGTTGAAGGCACCATTAGTAATTTCAACAGTTTCTGTTACAATTTCACCATTACCATCAACAGTTTGGCGAGTAGCTGTAAAACTGAATGTTCCGCTTGCGGAATCCAGTTCAGTAATTTTTATTTCGGCCACTTCCGCCTTCACCTACAGAACCGTATGCGTTTTGACCATTTATCATATAAACAGCTCCACTTTGTGCATTTGCATTTGGATCCAAATCAAAAGTTCCTTCTTCAGCATTTGAAACAGTTATTACAATAGTTTCACCAGTTGAAGCCTTTACTGCTGTAATGTTAAATGTTCCCGCATAAAGAGTAGCGCCTACTTGAGTTGAAGTTTTAAATTCGTTGCCATCAATATTTGCAACCAATTCTCCATCTCCTGCGCCATTATTGTCATTGGAATCATCATTTTTACTACATCACACAACCATTAAAGCTAGAAATGCAATTACACTAAATTTCATCAATTGTTTTTTCATATTATTTTTTTAAGGTTTTTACAAGGTGCCAAATATATGAATTTACATTAAATGGAAAATTTAGCTGAAAATGAAGAATGAAATAACCAATAAATAATTAGAAAGTTGAGACTATTTCAGGGTTTTTCGAATTTCCCGATTCAAAAAATAACCGGTAACGATTGTTGAAAGTATATCGGCCGCCGGAAAGGAAATCCAAACTCCCAATTCGCCAAAATAATACGGAAGAATAAAAATAAGGGGAATAAAGAAAAATCCTTGTCTCGTTAAAGTTAGCAGTAATGCTGGCGTCGCTTTCCCAATTGCTTGAAAATATGCAGAACCAATCAATTGAATTGCAATAATCGGGGTTGCCGCAAAAACCCATCGCATATAATGTGGTGTTTTTGAAAGAATATCAGCATCATCCGTAAAGACCGAGACAATGGCTTCGGGAAAAACCATAATTACTATAAAAATCAAAAGTCCTAAACCGCCTGCATATAATATAGCTTTATTGACGCTTTCGCGAACACGTGAAAACTGATGTGCCCCATAATTATAGCCAGCAATAGGAAGAAACCCCTGTGTAACGCCCAAAACCGGGAAAAGAGCAAACATCAGCATTCGCCCAATAATACCGTATGCTGCCACGGAAGATTTGCCACCAATATTGAAGAGAATATTATTCATCAAAAGATAGGTTACACTTACCGCAGCTTGACGCGCAAGCGTAACTCCGCCAAGAGCCGACATTTCTTTCAGAATTGGCAAATCCAATCCAAAATGGGAGAAATTTATTTTAAGTTCCGATTTTCCGCTAATGAAGAAATAAAGCACATATAGAAAACACAAGCCATAAGAAATAGTTGTTGCCCAAGCTGCGCCCGCCATTCCCATATCCATCAAATTGATAAAAATGTAATCTAAAATCAAGTTTCCAACCGAAGGAATAATCATCGCGACCATTGCAAACTTTGGCTTTCCTTCGGCACGAATTACATTGTTGCCCATCATACACAGCGCCAACAGTGGTACTCCATAAAGCACAATTCTATAATAAATTTTTGCTGGGTCAAAAATATCGCCTTTTCCGCCAAATGCGGGAATGATTTCGTCAATAAAAATCAAACCAAAAACGACCATAGCTATGGTTACCAATAGCGTTACGGTTATTTGATTTCCAAATGTTTTTAGTGCGCGGGCTTTGTTGTTTGCACCCAAAGCGCGCGAAATAATTGAAGAACCCCCAATTCCAATTGCCATACCAAGTGCGGCAATAAAAAACGAAACCGGCAAAACCACATTAATGGCAGCAATGGCGATGGAGCCAATCCAATTGCCCACAAAAATGGTGTCTACGAGAATATTCAGCGACATCACTAAAATACCAATGGATGCCGGAACGGCTTGCTTAATCAATAAACTTCCAATGGAATTCGTGCCGAGTGCGGCTGATTTATTATTCATTACAATTATTCTCTATTGTTATTTTCTATTCTTAAAAAGCTACGCATTTCTATTTCTGATTCATCAATAACAAATAAATAATTGTAATAGAAAATAAAGAATAATTAAGCGATTGCAGTTTTTTTATCAATAATTCTCCAAGCATCTATCCAACCCGTTACAACCTCAGCCCAATCATCGCGATCGTTCAAACATGGGATTACGGTGAATTCCTTTCCACCGGCTTCGTGAAAAATTTCTTCGCCTTCCATCGCTATTTCTTCCAATGTTTCCAAGCAATCGCTTACAAAAGCTGGAGTAACAATCGCCATTTTTTTAATTCCGTTTAAGCCCATTCGTTCAATGGTTCGGTCGGTATATGGCTGCAGCCACGGATCAAAACCTAATCTTGATTGAAAGGAAGTTGAATATGATCCCGGCTCCAAATTCAATTTTTCGGCAACCATAGCAGTTGTTTTCAAACATTGATGGCGGTAACAAAATTGATGAGCTGGGGAAGGAGTTACACAACATTCCCCATTTATTTTACAATGGCTTTTAGTGATATCACTTTTGCGAATGTGTCTTTCCGGAACCCCGTGATAACTGAACAATAGATGTTCATAATCTAAATTTTCAAGTTTCTCTGAAATACTTTTTGAAAGCACTTCAATGTATTCCGGCTTTTTATAAAAAGCGGGAAGCGAAGTGATTTGTAAATGCGGAAAAAACTCGTTTTTAAGTTCCTCGGTTTTCACATCGATGGTTTCAGTAGTTGCCATTGCGAATTGTGGATACAGTGGAATCACCAAAATATCGTCCACACCCTTATCAACCAATTCCTGCAAGCCTTTTTTCAAAGTCATACTTCCGTAACGCATCGCCAAAGCAATGGGAGCGGTTGTTTTTTCCTGTATTTTTTTCTGAAGTCTTTCTGAAATTACGATTAAAGGCGAACCTTCTTTCCACCATATTTTTTGATAGGCTTCGGCAGATTTTTTAGGACGTGTATTCAAGATAATACCGCGAACCAAAAATGCGCGAAACCAAAATGGAACGTCGATAACGCGAGGGTCCATCAAAAATTCATCGAGGTATTTTTTAACATCTTTAGGTTTGGTACTGTCCGGCGAGCCGAGATTTACGAGGAGAACTCCTTTCATATGGGCAAAATTTTAATGAAACAAAATTAGTCTTTTAATGTTGAACCTTCAAAGAGAGAAGTTGTATTTAAAGCTATATGGGTATTGCTAAAATTTAGATTTTGAAATCAATTGTTTTCAATAAAATACAAAACCCCCAATCTTTTCTTTTTAAAGGAAAAGCGGGGGTTTCACGAAGGAACAATCTAATAAATCTGTTAACCAAAAATTATATTATCAAAAATTCAATCGTATTCAACTTAAACTAACCATTAATCTAACTCTAATTTAATTCCGTAATAAAATCTTCTTTTGGGGTACGCACTTTTTTCATATCAACCAACCAGTCTTCCGCTTCATCGCGATAGCCCAATGTTAATATTAAAGCGCTTTTTAATTTTTTTTCTTTCAATCCCAATAATTCGTCAACAGCTTCTGGTGTAAATCCTTCCATTGGGGTAGCGTCTACTTTTTGCTCGGCAGCGGCGGCGATAGCCATTGCGAAAGAGATGTAAGCTTGTTTTGCTGCATGATTTTCATGCCAATCATCGCTTAGTGGCTCATACATACCCCAAAGCTTTTCTTTGTAAGCATCCATCGTATCGGGCGGCAATCCTCTTTCGTTCAAGGTATAGTTGAAAACCGATTCAATTCTGTCTAAAGTATAGCCGTCCCAAGCTGCAAAAACAAGTACATGGGATGCGTCAATAATTTGACTTTGATCCCAAGCCACGGGTTTTATTTTTTGTAATAACTCTTTGTCTGTAATGACAAATATTTTATAAGGCTGAAGCCCTGAGGAAGAAGGAGCTAATCGCGCTGCTTCCAATATGTAGTCTAGTTTTTCCTGTGGAATGGTTTTCCCATTCATTTTTTTAGTAGCGTAACGCCACTTTAAATCTTCTACTAAATTCATTGTCTTATTGATTTTTAATAGTTGTTCAGTTTATTCAAAAGTTTTTCTGCAACCAATTCAGAAGAGGCTGGATTTTGCCCGGTAATTAAAAGTCCGTCTTCAATGGCATATACGCCCCAATCAGCAACTTTAGAATACTCACCACCATTTTCTTTAAGCATATCTTCTACTAAAAATGGAACAACATCGGTAAGTTGTACGGCTTCCTCTTCGCTATTGGTGAAACCAGTAACCTTTTTTCCCTTTACAAAGGGTGAGCCATCGGTAGCTTTAGTGTTCTTAAATACTGCTGGAGCGTGGCACACTGCTGCAACTGGCTTGTTGTTGTTATAAAAGGATTCAATAAGGGCAATGGAATTTTTATCTTCCGCTAAATCCCATAAAGGTCCGTGACCTCCTGGGTAGAAAACTGCGTCAAAGCTTGCTTGATCGACTGTAGATAATTTTACGGTATTTGAAAGAATTTGTTGCGTCTCTTCATCTTTGTTATAGCGAACAGTAGCCGGGGTTTGTGCATCTGGGGCTTCACTTTTTGGATCTATTGGTGGTTGCCCACCTTTTGGGGATGCGATAGTAATTTCAACACCTTTATCTTTTAGTAAATAATAGGGAGCTGCAAATTCTTCTATCCAAAATCCTGTTTTTTCGCCCGTATTTCCTAAATCGGAATGGCTTGTCAATACAAATAATACCTTTTTCATAGTTTTTTCTTTTTGAATTTTCAGTATTTCATTATTTGGTTTTTGTCCTTACTTTTTTTAATTGGAAATAATAATAGCAACAATTATGACCAAATTAAATATGATTTTTTGTTTCACATTAATTTTTGAAGTGCTGAAATTAGTATAGCCTTTAATATGGCTACACAATTTTTAATGAATACAAAGTTAGAGGGGATGCGCGACAAAAAAGTTGACCTATGGTAATAAACTAATCATGCACCAATTCCTTACGAATGCGGCTCAGGCTCTGGGTTGTAATTCCCAAGTATGAAGCTATATGGTAATTTTTAACATTTTGTTCAATGTTTGGATAGGTTTGGATGAAGTTTAGATAGCGTTCCGTAGCTGATTGCGCTAAGTTTGCGATAATCCTTTTTTGGAATGAAGCAAAGGCTCGTTCCATTTTCCTTCGGAAGTAAGTTTCCAGCAAAGGCATGGATTGGTAGAGTTTTTCCATGTCTTGTTTAGATATTTTGTAGAGTGTTGCATCCTGTATACATTCAATATGCATTAACGCTTTAGTACTATTAAAAAATGCAGTATAGTCGCTAATCCACCAATCTTCTATCGCAAATTGTACCGTGTGTTCTTTTCCATTTGGAGCTATGTAGAATGTGCGTAGACATCCTTCGGCCACATAATATTGGTGATAAACGTGTTGTCCTGCTTCCAATAAAAGACTGTGTTTTGGTAAATGTATTTTTTCAAAACTGCGCAATAATTGATTGCTCTCTTCTTGGGTAAAGGAAAGATTTTTAAAAATTATTGTTGCAATCTCGGTTTCGCGGGTCATTTTTATATTTAAAAATCTAAAATAAAATAGAATAATAATTTGATGTTCAGACTTTACTAATTAAAAGTCAAAATCAAAAATCGAGAAAATTAACTACACATTCAATCCCATCAAAAACTTTTTAGGGGTGGTGCCAAATTTCTTTTTAAATGCTGCGATAAAATGGCTGGATGTACTATAGCCAACTTTTAGCCCGACTTCATTTACGTTATGCGAACCTGTTGCCAAAAGCTGGCGCGCCACTTCCATTTTATAATCGAATAAAAAACTGAAAACGGAATCGCCATAAATTTGCTTAAAACCTTCCTTTAAACGGTTTATTGGCAAGCTGATTTCATCTGCCAATTCCTGTAAAGTAGGAGGTTCCGCCATTCTTGAAACCATGATTTGTTTGGCTTTTTTAATTTTTGAAACATTGTCCTCATCGGCCAAAAAGGGACATTGCTCAATATCTGCATCAGCGGGGCGATTAAAATAAAGACTTATTAATTCATAAGCTTTTCCCTTAAAGTAAAGAGGTTTTATTGTGGGATGCAGGTTATAATTCATCAATTGGTTGAGCACAATCGCCATCGATGGTGAAATATTGGCGTCTTTATAATATTTTCTGTCCTTATTTTCCTCGCTCAAAAAAGTGATATAATTGGCTTCGGTTGAAAAAAGGCTGTGAAATTTATTGATGGGAAGTAATACCGAAAGCAACCAAGAATGCTTGTTGAGTACTAAGTTTATTGGTAAATCCCGTTGTGGATTGTAAAGCAACAAAGAATTTTCTTCAGTAATCGGAAGGGTATAATTTCCTTCATTGAAAACAAAGGATGCCGAACCTTTAATGCAAAAGTGAAATTGGATAAAGTTGGAACTTACTTCGCGCTTAAATGTTTGGTTTTCATCGGTTTCGTTGTTGAATTTTAATATGAAAAAACCAGGTTCAATTGTTGTTTCTTCGTAAAAACTTTGAGCGACATTTTTGTGAAAATCCATAACGCTTTTGAAATGATTTTATTTAGAATAGTTCTAAATAAAATAGTGACTAATATGTTTAGAAAGCGCGAATTTAGGGCATTAAAATATGACAAATATCATATTTAGACCATTTTTAACAGAGAGCGACATAAATGATACCGCTGGCGTTACTTTTTAAAAAACAATGCACTTACATTTGCCCTGTTTTTATATGGAAAAAAAATCCCCATCATATTTTCAGAACGACTCCGAAGGTAATTTTTACGCTATCGGGCTCAACTACAAAAAAGCCGATGCCGAAATTCGCGGTCATTTCAGCATTGATGAAAATGCCAAAAACAGAATTTTGGAACAAGCCAAAGCTGAAGGTATTTCCTCGCTTAGCGTAATTTCTACCTGCAATCGTACTGAATTGTACGGTTGTGCGCAAAATCCATTTCAACTTATAAAATTGCTTTGCGAACACACCAACGGCACAATTGAAGAGTTTGAAAAAGTAGCGTATACATTCGAAAATAAAAAGGCCGTTTCCCATTTGTTTAAAGTTGGAACCGGATTGGATAGCCAGATTTTGGGCGATTTTGAAATTATTAGCCAACTTCGAAAAGCTTTCCGGGAATCAAAAAAACTTGGAATAATCAATCCATTTATGGAGCGGCTTGCCAATGCCGTGATACAGGCCAGCAAGCGTATAAAGAATGAAACCCAGATTTCATCGGGCGCTACTTCGGTTAGTTTTGCTGCCGTACAATATATTATGGCGCGGGTGCCCTACGTTTCCGAAAAAAATATTTTACTTTTTGGAACTGGAAAAATAGGCAGAAATACCTGTGAGAATTTAATTAAGCACACCAAAAACAAACATATCACGCTTATCAATCGAACAAAGGATAAAGCTGAAAAAGTTGCAGGGAAATTCAATTTGGTGGTAAAAGATTACGCCGATATTCAAAGCGAAATAGCCCAAAGCGATGTGATGATTGTCGCTACTGGCGCCCAGCAGCCCACCATTTCAAAAGAACTTTTATATTTAAAAAGACCACTTTTAATTTTGGATCTTTCCATTCCGAAAAATGTTTCGAAAGATGTTTTGGAAAACGAGTTTGTTACGCTTGTTCATTTGGATGATCTTTCTGTAGTGACCGACCAAACATTGGCACAGCGTTCTGCACAACTTCCGATGGCAAAAGAAATGATTTCAGAAATTGAAACCGAATTCAACCAATGGGCTGAAAACCGAAAATTTGCCCCGACAATAAAGGCGCTGAAAGTTAAACTCGCTGAAATAAAAACTGGAGAAATAGATTTTCAGCGGAAAAAAATAAACGGTTTTAACGAGCATCAAGCTGAAATAATCAGCGACCGTATTATTCAAAAAATCACAACCCATTTCGCCAACCATTTAAAAGGTGAAGAAGGCTCTACAGAAAGTATCGATTTGATACGAAGGGTTTTTCAACTTGAAACTTCCCAATATTGAAAAAAACAATCCGCATTGGCACCCGCGACAGTGAACTTGCACTCTGGCAAGCCAATACTGTAAAAAACCAACTGGAAAGTTTAGGGTATGCCACGGAACTTGTCCCTGTAAAATCAACGGGCGATTTAGTTTTGGATATGCCACTTTACGAAATGGGCATTACAGGTATTTTCACAAAAACTTTAGATATTGCAATGCTAACCGGAACGGTGGATATTGCCGTTCACAGTATGAAAGATGTGCCCACGCAATTGCCACAGGGAATTGTGCAAACCGCGGTTTTGGAGCGGGCTTCTTCCGAAGATATTTTAGTTACAGAAACAGCAATAGATTTAGAAAAACCCTGTACAATTGCTACAGGAAGTTTACGCCGTCAGGCGCAATGGCTTCATAGATATCCGAATCATACCGTTGTGGATTTGCGTGGAAACGTGAATACCCGACTTCAAAAATTGAAAGACAATAATTGGCAAGGCGCCATTTTCGCTAAAGCGGGATTGGAAAGATTAGGATTTGTAAGCGAAGCGAATATAAATAGCCCCTCCTTTGGAGGGGTTGGGGAGGCCTTAAACTGGATGCTTCCAGCGCCCTCACAAGGCGCAATGGTTATTGTGGCTTTGGAAAAAGATCCTTTTTCAATTGAAGCAACTTCAAAATTGAATCATAAAAACTCTGAAATCTGTACGCATATTGAACGTGAATTTTTGAGAACTTTGGAAGGCGGGTGCACTGCGCCCATTGGAGCTTTGGCAGAAATTATTGGTGACGAAATTCTTTTTAAAGGTTGCTTGTTTTCGTTGGACGGACAATCAAAACTTGAAATTGAGAGAACAGTTGTAATGTCTAATTACAAAGGCTCCGGAAAAGATTGTGCTATTTATATGTTGCAAAATGGCGGTGCTGAAGCTGATGGCCTCCATCAAAAACCAAATGGGATGAATGCCATCCTTTCCACAAAAAGATTAAAGGAGAATCAACGTGCATTACTATTAAACGCTGGAGTTTCGTTGGTGGAATACGATGCCATTAAAATTGATTTTGTTCCTTTCGAAGTTCCTGCAATTATTGAAAATGCAATTTTTACTAGCCAGAATGGAGTAAATGCAGTTATGAGTTATGAGTTAGGAGTTATGAACTGTTTTTGTGTGGGTGAAAACACGAAATCGCTTTTGGAACAAAGAGGTTTCAATGTTATTAAAATGACCGAATACGCTTCCGAATTGGCAGATTATTTAGTGAAAAATCACAAGAACAAATGCTTTCATTTTTTCTGCGGAAACATTCGAAGTGAAGAAATTCCTTCAAAATTAAAAGAAAATAAGATTGCTTTTAAAGAAATTGAGGTTTACAAAACGACATTGAATCCAAAGAAATTTGAAAGACAATTTGATGCAATACTTTTTTTCAGTCCAAGTGGCGTGAGAAGTTATTGCGAGAAAAATAAAATTGACAAATGCACTGCATTTTGCATTGGAACAACAACCGCTTCTGAAGCAAATAAATATACTGAAAATGTAGTGATTGCAAACACCACAACCGTGGAAAGCGTAATCGCAAAAGCAGTAAAAATATTAAGAGAGATTTAGTTAACTAATAAACAAATTCCGCTGAAGTTTATCCTGAGCGATAGTCGAAGGGCGGGAATGACGATATGATTAAAAACGACCTAATTTTAAAAGCCCTTTGCGGCGAGACTGTGGAAAGACCACCCGTTTGGATGATGCGCCAAGCCGGAAGATATTTACCCGAATTTCAGGAAATAAAACAGAAATACGATTTTTTCACGCGTTGCCAAACGCCTGAACTTGCAAGTGAAATTACCGTACAGCCAATCCGCAGATATGGAATGGACGCGGCGATTTTGTTTAGCGACATTTTGGTAATTCCGCAGGCAATGAACATCCACGTTGAAATGAAACCCGGCATTGGTCCGTGGTTGCCAGATCCAATTCGCACTGCAAAAGATTTGGAACGCGTGATTGTGCCAGATATTCAAGAAACCCTTGGCTACGTAATGGAAGCCATAAAAATGACGAAAGAAAAACTAAACGACGAAATTCCGTTGATTGGTTTTGCTGGCAGTCCGTGGACTATTTTATGTTATTGCGTGCAAGGACAAGGCTCGAAAAATTTCGATATTGCTAAGGAATTCTGTTTCACGCATCCTATTCTTGCTCACGAATTACTTCAGAAAATAACCGATACCACCATTTTATATTTAAAGGAAAAAGTAAAAGCTGGGGTAAACGCAGTTCAGGTTTTTGATAGTTGGGGCGGCATGCTTTCGCCAACCGATTATCAGGAATTCAGCTGGCAATATATGCAGCAAATAATTGATGCATTGAAAGATGAAACGCACGTAATCGCTTTCGGAAAAGGGTGCTGGTTTGCATTGGACACGATGGCGAAAAGTGGCGCTTCGGCTTTGGGCGTAGATTGGACGTGTTCTCCTAAAAACGCTCGTTATTTAACTGGTGGAAAAATTACGTTGCAGGGAAATTTTGACCCAACGCGACTTTTCAGTCCGCCTTCCGAAATTAAAAAAATGGTGAAACAAATGATTGATGAATTCGGAAAAGACCGATATATCGTGAATTTGGGCCACGGAATTTTGCCAAATATTCCCTTGGAAAATGCGGGCGCTTTTATTGAGGCCGTAAAGGAATATAAAGCAGAATAGATGCTTTGGCAGATTTTTAAAAATCTTGATTTTAAACAACTTTTCGGGTTGTTTTGGATGTTTTTGAGAAATCCGTTGTATGCTATCCCTACGGTTCTTGCCACAAAAGAATGTATGGATATTGCGCAGAGGGAATATGGAAGCAGGCATCATTTAGGCAATCCGGCGAACGCTTTTCGGCATGCGCTTTGGGTAATTTTGATAATTCAGAAATGTTTAAAATGGAAAAACAACGAAGAAAAAGCAATTGCTTGGGCAAAAGAATTTACAGATTGGCATGAAAAGTTTTCTCCAAATGAACCTTTGGAACACGCAATGGATTTGCACAACAACCAAATGGGGATTGTTTTTTTTGAAGAATTAAAAAATAAAACTGAAGCAGAAACCATTTCATTTTTGAAAACAAAAGCTTCAATAGCGGTTAAAATTGAAACTGTTGAAGAGGTTGAAAACTTTAAAACTGAATTAATTTATATAGAATAATCTTGTCCGTTCGAGCGCAGTCGAGAACTTCAAACTAGGTCTCGACTGCGCTCGACCAGACATTTGAACGGCAAATGAAAAACATTCTAAAGGGCATAAAAGCATACGCAGGAACTTTCGGGCTCATCAGCAAACTTGGGCTTTGGAAGTATTTTGCAGTGCCAATGGCCATTAGCTTTTTTACTGCTGTTTTGATTGGTTTTTCGGCTTGGGGACTTGGTGATAATCTGGGAAATTTCATTTCAAAAATCTGGTTTTGGGAATGGGGCGCGGAAACTTTTAGGGCAATCAGTGACTTTATTGGAGCACTAATCATCATTGCTTTGGGAATTATTCTCTATCGGCATATTGTTATGGCGTTGAGCGCGCCGTTTATGAGCCCTGTTTCAGAAAAAATTGAAAAGTATCTTTACGGCACAAATCATTCGCACAGAAAAACTTCAAATACCGAACAACTTTGGCGTGGCATCCGAATAAATATTCGGAATTTGGTGCTGGAACTTTTACTTACTATTCCAATTATATTGATTGGTTTTATTCCAGTAATCGGTATTATTTCTTCCGTACTTTTATTTTTGGTGCAAAGCTATTACGCCGGTTTCGGGAATATGGATTATACACTGGAACGGCATTTTAAATATTCGGAAAGCATACAATTCGTGAAGCGGAATCGCGGATTGGCAATTGGCAACGGTATCGTTTTTATGCTCGTTTTATTGATACCGGTGATTGGAATTATTTTGGTTTTGCCTCTTTCGGTTACTGCTGCGAGCACGGAGACTTTAGCGGTTTTGAATAAATCTGGAACACTTCAGAAAACTCATTTATGAAAGAAGAATTCGTAAAATACATAAAGAATTTACAGAACGAAATCACTTCCGCATTGGAAGAAACTGATGGTTCGGCAAAATTCAAGGAAGATAATTGGACGCGCGAAGAAGGCGGCGGTGGGCGAACACGAGTTATTGAAAATGGAGCAGTTTTCGAAAAAGGCGGCGTAAACATCAGCGAAGTTTTTGGGAAATTGCCCGAAAGTATGCAGCAGTATTTCGGCGTAAAAGATGCAGACTTTTTTGCTTGCGGACTCAGTTTGGTGCTTCACCCAAAAAATCCGATGGTTCCAACAGTTCATGCAAATTGGCGCTATTTTGAAATGTATGATTCCGAAGGAAATATTGTGGATAGTTGGTTTGGAGGTGGGCAGGATTTAACGCCGTATTATTTGTTCGAGGAAGATGCAAAACATTTTCATCAAATCTGCAAAACCGCTTGCGATAAGCATAACGCTTCATTTTATGAAACCTATAAAAAACGTTGCGATGAATATTTTTGGAATGCGCATCGCGAAGAAGCGAGAGGAATTGGCGGCCTATTTTTTGATTATTTGAAGAAAACAGATGAAATGACGATGCAAAATTGGTTCGATTTTGTAACTGAAGTTGGCAACAGTTTTGTACAATGTTATGTCCCTATTGTTGAAAGAAGAAAGGATATTTCGTATTCTGAAAAAAACAGAAATTGGCAGGAAATACGCCGTGGCCGTTATGTAGAATTTAACTTGGTTCACGATAAAGGAACGCTTTTCGGTTTAAAAACCAACGGACGTATTGAAAGTATTTTGATGAGTTTGCCGCCGGTTGTACAATGGAAATATGACCATCACCCGGAATCGGGAAGTGAGGAGGAAAAATTAATAGAAGTATTGAAACATCCAAGAAATTGGGTAAAAAGTTAAAAGCTTAAAGTTCAAAGCTAAAAGCATGGTAGATTATAGAAATTATATTGTTTGGCAAAAATCACATCGTTTGGTGATTGATATTTATAAAACTACTGCATCATTTCCGAAAAGTGAACAGTTCAATTTTGTATCCCAAATAAACAGATCTGCTCTATCAATTCCAAAAAATATTGTTGAAGGTTGTGGACGAGAAACACAAAAGGAGTTAATTCGATTTTTATACATTTCATCCGGTTCTGCACATGAACTGGAGTAATTAATTTCTGCCGCAACAGAACTTAACTTTATTGAAAGTGAATCATCTAAAAAACTACTATCAGAAATTTCAGAAATAAAGAAAATGCTTTACGCATTGATACAAAAGATAAAACAACAGCTATAAAAGCTTTTTGCTTTGAGCTTTAAACTTTAAACTATGTTACAAAGAAACCGAAGATTACGAACTACTGAAGCAATGCGAAGTTTGGTAAGAGAAACCATTGTATCTCCAAATGATTTCATTGTTCCGCTATTTGTGGTGGAAGGAAAGGGCATAAAAGAGGAAATTGCTTCGATGCCGAATTATTACAGATTGAGTTTGGATTTGCTTCAAAAGGAAGTAAAAGAGCTTTGGAAACTTGGTTTGAAGTCTGTTCTGCTTTTTGTTAAGGTCGATGATAAATTGAAAGACAACACAGGAAAGGAAGCATTAAACCCCAATGGGTTGATGCAACAGGCAATTAAAACTGTGAAAAATGCCGTTCCGGAAATGATTGTAATGACCGATGTGGCTTTGGATCCTTTTTCTATTTACGGGCACGACGGAATAATTTCCGAAGGAAAAGTTTTGAATGACGATACAAATGCGGTTCTGGCAGAAATGGCATTAAGCCACGCAAATGCTGGGGCTGATGTTGTTGCTCCAAGCGATATGATGGACGGGCGAATTTTTGAAATTAGAACTTTGCTTGAAGACGAAGGGTTTTGCGATACCGCAATTATGAGCTACAGCGCCAAATATGCTTCCTCATTTTATGGGCCATTTCGCGATGCTTTGGATTCTGCTCCCGTTGATGCAAAGAATATTCCAAAGGATAAAAAAACTTATCAAATGGATTTTGCAAACCGCGAAGAAGCTATAAGAGAAACCTTGATGGATATTGAGGAAGGCGCAGATATAGTTATGGTAAAACCAGGACTTTGCTATTTGGATATTGTACGGGAAATTAGAAATACAGTTACAGTACCCGTTGCAGTATACCAAGTGAGCGGTGAATATGCAATGCTAAAAGCCGCTGCAGAAAAAGGATGGTTGAACCACGATTCCGTAATGATGGAGCAGGTTACAGCCATAAAAAGAGCGGGTGCTACAATGATTGCAAGCTATTTTGCGAAAGATGTGGCGAAGCTAATTAATTAGCAAAAATTTATATTTAGCAATCCATTTTTCGCATACATTTGCTGCGTGAAAACTGTTGAAAAACATTTCGGTAATTTATTACTTTCCCTGGCTATCTTATTGGTTTTCGGGAATATGTCTTTTGCTGCTGAAGGCTTTTCTGATAAGGCTATAAACAGTAATGTTTCCGAACTTCAAATCAACGACCATAAAGCTTTCCTTTTTCACGAGCTTTCCGTTGGCGAAGCTTCGCGAACAATTTCGCAAAATGAGTATTTAGGACTCGGGGTTGTTGGAATGTTCTATTCCATTCAGGATTTTTCCTCAGTCCATCTTTCTTCATTATATAATTCTTCTTATTCCTTAAAAGACAAACGGGAGCTGATCTTCCGGCATTTGTTTCCATTCCATTTTTTTTGGTGATTTTTTGATGATTTTTTTAGTTGTGTTTGAATTGGTTTTCGAACACTTATTTATTCAAAAATTAATTTTAAATCATCAATACAATGGAACTAACTTCAATTTTTGTGGGTCTAATTATCGTATTTATAATTTTTGCACCCATCATATATTTTATAGTAAGCCTTTCGGCTACTGAAAAAAAAATAAAAAAATCATTTCTAATCTTGGCAAAAAGCCACAATATACATCCTAATCAAGTTGACGTAAATGGCAGTTTGGTTATCGGCATCGACTCTTCTTCCAAAAAACTGGTTTTTAGCAAAAAAGAAAGCTTGGCCAATAATTTTGAAATTATAGATTTGAGCAAATTAGATGAATGCAAGGTTAAAACACTAAACCACACCAATAATACTATTGATTGGGTGGCTGAGCTATTGGAAGGCAAGCTACGAAGAGAAATTGCATTTTATATAGAAGATAATAATGATGAAATATCGGGCAATCCAAAACTATCCTTGGAAAGTGCTAAACATTGGGAACAATCTATTAAACTCTCAAAAGCCTCGTAATAATAAACTTTGGAAAAAACCGCCCACAGTGGCGGTTTTTTTATCTAATTAACAAAGCCTTACTTAAAAACAAATTATAAATATCTATTTTTATTGCAAATTATTTCAACCTAAATATGACACTATTACTTCTTTATGCAGTTCTTTCCATTGTTATCTCTTTTTTGTGCTCCATCCTTGAGGCTGCGCTGTTAAGCTTCACTCCCACATACTTGCGAATGAAAACTAAAGAGGGAAAGCAATATGCTAATACCCTCACTAATTACAAAAAAGATATAGATAAACCACTAATAGCAATATTGACCCTGAATACGATTGCACATACCGTAGGTGCAATATTGGTAGGTGTTGAGGCGGAAAAATTACCTTATAAAGTAGATTTTATGGGGATGAATCTCGTTGGTATTGTTTCGGCAGTTATGACTATGTTGATTTTGGTAACTTCAGAAATTATACCTAAAACAATTGGCGCAACCTACTGGAAAAAACTTGGGCCGTTTACAGCTACATTTTTGAACCTTATTATTTTCCCTTTAAAATATACCGGAATTTTATGGTTGCTGATGTTGATTACTCGAATGGTTGGGAAATCTGCCCATGTGAGTACGATGAGCCGGGAAGAGTTTATGGCAATTACAGATGCTGCGGAGGAAGAGGGGGTTTTTGTGGAAAGTGAAACCACTGTAATTAAAAACTTGTTGGTTTTTAAAAGTGTGCATGCAAAAGATGTGATGACGCCTTTTACAGTTGTAACCTTGGAGGACGAAACAATGAATTTGGAAAATTTTCACCAAAGCCATAAAAGTTTGAGGTTTTCAAGGATTCCGGTTTATAAAGGCAAAAGCCACAACATAACTGGGTTTGTGCTTCGCGATGATATTTTGGAGGAAATAGTGGAAGACAGGGGCGATAAATTGTTAAGTGATTTAAAACGTGAAATTTTTGTTATTTCAGCAGAGAAACCAATTCCAGAGCTTTTCGAAACATTTATAAAACAACGCGTCCACATTGCTTCCGTAGTTGATGACTTCGGAAATACTATTGGTGTTGTAACGATGGAAGATATCATTGAAACCCTTTTGGGTCTTGAAATTATGGACGAGAGCGACAGTATTGAAGACATGCAATTGCAGGCAAGAAAAAATTGGGAGAAACGAGCAAAGCGAATGGGAATTCAATTAAACCAAGACATTGAGCCAAAAGAAGAAGAAGAGGACGAACAATGAACACAGTTTTTATAGAAACGCCAGTTGGTATTTTGGAAATAAAGGGAAACGCTGAAGGATTGGCGTCAGTCCTTTTTAAAGATGCTGAAAATGTGGTTGTTTCTGAAAAAATCCCAAATGAACTTCAAGATTCAGTCAATCAACTTCAGGAATATTTTGAGGGAAAAAGAAAGAACTTCAACATTAAACTTTCCCCAGAAGGAACCGATTTTCAAAAGCGTGTTTGGAAACAATTGGAAGAAATTCCTTTTGGAAAAACTACAAGCTACCAACAAATGGCTAACCAATTGGGCGATCCAAAAGTGATTCGTGCGGCGGCTTCAGCTAATGGTAAAAACCCAATTTCCATTATAATTCCGTGCCATCGGGTAATTGGAAGCGATGGTTCGCTCACCGGTTATGCCGGCGGACTTCACCGTAAAAAGTGGTTGTTGGAGCACGAAAGTCCTTCGCCACAGAAATCTTTATTTTAAAATGAAAAGAATCCTAAAATTCTTTAAATGGCTTTTAATATTGCTGATTGTTTTTGTAATCGGGCTTTACATTACGGGTTACGGCTACATTTTAAAAGGTGTTTGGGTGGTTTATATACACGGGTACACAACGGCCTATATTGACGATTTTAAATTTTTTGAGACTGAAGAAATTGCTGCGAGTACAAATCCACAACCTTGGCCAATTCATACAGATTACAATAGTGTTGAAGCAACAAAAGCGCTTTCAGAAATAAACGATACGTTGGGAACGGTTGCTTTTTTGGTCATTAAGAATGACAGTATTTGGTATGAAAAGTATTTTGATGGCTTCGGAAAAAACTCCCAAACCAACTCATTTTCCATGGCGAAAAGCATTACTTCGGCATTATTGGGAAAAGCGATTGACGATGGTTTTATAAAAAATCTGGACCAACCCGTAAGCGATTTTTATCCGCAATATGAAGGAACGGGTTTAACGGTTGGCGATCTTTCCTCCATGGCTTCTGGGCTGGATTGGGACGAATCGTATTCCAATCCTTTTGGGATGACAGCCCGCGCATATTACGATTCTGATTTAGATGAAAACATTTTGAAATTGAAGGTGTTTGAAACTCCTGGAAAAAGCTATAAATATTTAAGCGGAAACACCCAACTTTTGGCGATGGTGATCCAAAAAGCAATAAAGCAACAGTTGGCAGATTATCTGGAAGAAAGCTTTTGGCAACCAATGGGTTTTGAAAATCCAGCAATTTGGCAAATTGATGATGAAGAAAATAGATTGGTAAAGGCATATTGTTGTTTGGGTAGCAACGCACGCGATTTTGCGCGGTTTGGAAAACTGTATAAAGATTTCGGAAAGTGGAATGGAGAACAACTATTGGATTCTACTTTCGTGGCAAAATCAATCACACCTCGTTTTGCCAAAAGTCCGGAATATGGTTACGGATTTTGGTTAAGTGATTATTTGGGAAATAAAATATTTGCAATGCGCGGCATTTTGGGGCAGTATGTTATTGTAATTCCCGAAGATGATTTGATTATTGTTCGGTTGGGGCATAACCGTGGTACTAAAACGGATTTGCCTTTTAGTTCTGATTTTTATGTTTTTGTTGAGGAGGTTTATAAAATGCTTGAGCAAAATCAATAATTTTTCGTAGCTTTAATCTTCTCCCCGATTGAAATTTTCAAAATATGATTAAGCGAACTAACTTGGAACATATCCTATTTTTGGATATTGAAACCGTTCCGCAGCACGAAAGTTTTGACGAATTGGACGATACTTCAAAAATGCTTTGGGAGTTGAAAAGCCGATACCAACGAAAGGAAGATATTTCAGCCGAAGAATTTTACGAACGCGCAGGTATTTGGGCAGAATTTGGAAAAATCGTCTGTATATCCGTAGGTTATTTTGTTTTGAAAGGCGATGTTCGGAATTTCCGTGTAACCAGTTTTCACGGTGATGAAGTTAAGATTTTGAAGGATTTTAAAACACTTTTGGAAACACATTTCAACAAACCGAATCACCTTCTTTGTGCGCACAATGGTAAAGAATTCGACTTCCCTTATATTGCCAGAAGAATGATTATTAATGGAATCGACATTCCTTTTAAATTAGATATCTTCGGAAAAAAGCCTTGGGAAGTTCCGCATTTAGATACATTGGAACTTTGGAAGTTCGGCGATTATAAAACCTTTACTTCCCTTAAACTGATGGCGCACGTTTTGGGCATTCCTTCGCCAAAAGATGATATTGACGGGAGCCAAGTGCGACAGGTTTTTTACGAAGAAAAGGATATCGATAGAATTATCATTTACTGCGAAAAAGATACTATAACCGTTGCACAGATATTTTTAAGGCTTCGAAATGAAGAAATTTTGAATGATGCTGAAATTCTTTCAGTTTAGCTAATTATATGGAAATTTTATTGGCGTGGATTTTTATTAAAATTTTAGTAGCTTTATCGGCTCTAATTTAATTGATATGCATATGAGAATTTTGAAATTTAATACAAGAACATTTGTGATAGCAACTTTGGTTTCAGCTCCATTATTTATTTCCTGCAAGGATAAAGAAACTACAACTGAGAATGCTACAATGACTACCCAAGAAGCAACTCTTGAGCAGAAAAAACAAGCATTAGATAATGCAGCACCGGGAATAAATGCAGCCAATGCTAGTGGTGATTTAGCGCTTAACCCGGCGCATGGACAACCAGGGCACGATTGTGCAGTTCCTGTTGGGGCTCCTTTAAACGGAACATCTGGTAATGCTGAAAATACTTCAGTTCAAACAATAGATATGAATCAAACAAAAACGATTCCAGCTGCAACTTCAGGAGGTGCAGGAATGAATCCTGCTCACGGGCAGCCTGGCCATAGATGTGATATAAAAGTTGGCGATCCGCTATAAAACAAAAAACTTTCTAAAAAAGTAAAGCCCGTTTCAATTGGAAACGGGCTTTTTTAATTATGAAAATTAACTAATTATTCTTTTACAAAACGTTTGATTAATTTGTTGCTTTCGGTGTTTACTTCAAGCATATACATACCACTTTGTAAAGCTGATACATCTAAGGTTTCAATAAATGAACCTTTGCCAACAACTTGACCAACCAAGTTATAAATTACATAATCCTTACCTGTGGCATCAATTAATGAAATATTCAAAGTCTGTTTTGCTGGGTTTGGATAAAGTGTCATTTCAGCATTGCTTAATGAATTATTTCCGCCGTCAATACCTTGAATAGGATTTGTGCCAATGTTCACGGTATAGTCTTCAACTTCCCCGTAAGCGAATGTTTCGCAAGCAGTTTGGGAAGCGTTGTATTTCATTGAAACACGCATTCTTGTAAGGCCTGGTAATGCTGAAGTTGGTACTGTAAATAATGAAGTCAACGTTCCACTGCTGGTTGAATTTCTATTAACAACTAATTCGTTTGAATCAAAAGTTCCATTGCGGTTATAATCAATCCATACTTTCCAATATTCACGATAGCTGCCACTTGCAAAACCAGCACTATATTGAATACTATTTGAGCCATAGGCCACATTAGTACTCAAATTGGTGTTGTCTTTATAACCGCCGTCGTTTCCGGAAGTTCTGTTTATGCTATTCAATTTTACTAGGTCAATCCATTCATATGTTGAATTGTTTCCTTTGGAGGCACAATACATAACAGAAGTGGACTGAGTAGTGAAATTCACAATATTGCTGAAAGCAGAAGTATTTCCTGCCGCATCTTTCGCGCGAACTTTAAAGGAATATGCTGTAGAAGCAACCAAGCCTGTAATGTTAGCTGATGTTCCTGTAACAGTGCCAATATTTGTATTTCCTTGGAAAATATCATAACCTGTAACGCCCACATTATCTGTGGAAGCATTCCAAGAAAGCGTGGCAGTTGTTTGTGTAACATTTGACGCAACCAAGCTAGTTGGAACAGATGGAGCCTGTGTGTCGCCACCAGTTCCTGCTTCAATACAGAAGGCAGTGGTTTCAGAACTTCCGAAGCTACCTCCACTAAAAATTACCCCTGCAGTACTAGATAGTGTGTAAGAACCATTTCCATATGAACAGCACATACCATCACCATAAACATCAGTTATTGTAAAGGTATAATTTCCAGCAGCTAAATTTGAAAAAGTTCTGGTAACAGTTGAACCGTCTGGGTTTGCTGTAGTATAAGTTGCAGAATCAATTGTTGTTCCTGAAGCATTTTTAAGAGTCCAAGCAGTTTCTTCTGGGTAATTGTCAAAGGTAATAGACAAGTTTATATCTCCAGTTTCGCATTCGGCTGGGGGGTTTCCGCCGCCGTCATATGCACTACCTACGCCAACCGCATGCCAAGCATTCGTTACAGCTTGTTCTTCAGCACCACCAGCGCCATATAAATCTTTTGCAGCTTGAATACTTCCGGTTCTAGCATTCGCAAATGTTGAATTTGCTGATAGATAGAAGGTCAAAGTTCTATAAGCGATACTTGAAGCTTTCGTCATTCCTATTCCTGAAACGTTGAAGGAATTTCCAATATCGTTAGTCCCAGAACCACCAACAACGGTTCTGTAAAACCAGTGATTCAAAACCCCAGAATTGGTATGAACACCACAATAATTGTTGTTTTGGGTTGGTGTTCCGCAATTTGGATTTTGCCAATATTGACCGCCATAAGTATCAGGTTGCCCTTGGGCAGGAGGATTGCTCATTGAACGCAATGCAGCTGAGCCATTTCGGCGGTCAATTTCATCACCAATTAACCAAACAGTTGCTGAAGGATTGGTATCACTACCGTTTCCTTTAGCAAAATGCTCAACTGCTGCTCCCCAAATATCAGAAAAGCCTTCATTTGAGGCCTTCCAGATTCTCTTTGGTAAGCAAGATTTGCGGTAAAAGTTGTTATTGCATGGCCAATTTCGTGAGCAACAATATCAAGAGATGTTAAAGCATCAAAAATACCATTGCCTTCATTACCATTTGATGTTCCATCGCCGTAAGTCATAACGCTTCCATTCCAAAATGCGTTGTCATAACCAAGTCCGCCTGGCTGATCGTCATAATGAACATAGCTGTTTATTGCAGCGCCACTACCGTTATAACTATTTCTGTTGTGTTTTTGAATCCAATAATCATAAGTAGCCTCAGCTCCCCAATGTGCATCTAACGCAGCATTGTCTTTGTTTGCGTTATTAAATTCTGCAGCACTCCAGTTATTATCAGCATCTGTAAAGTTAGAAGAAGGATATGAGTTGGTTCTTCCACTGTTATAAGTATTTACTCCATTTCCTCTAGTATCATCACGTAGTGCATAGCTAGACCCAATAATACGTGTAGTAATATTTCTTGAACCGCTGTAACGTGTTGCGGCACTTCCAGTAGCCAAAAAGGAAGCTTCTTCAGAATTTATTCTATCACAGTATTCTTCTTGAGTTTCTACATTAGCGATAAGTGTTCCTTCAAAACCAAAGTGGGTTGCATGTTTTATTATGGCATCATAAAACAATGCTTGCCCATTTTTGGCGTCTATATATAGATAACCGCGACTCACTGGGTTTGTGGCATATATATCAAACTTATAAGCCAGTCGGTAATTATTTATTTCTTTAACATTTTGAGCACTTGAAAAATCGGGCAAAATCACAAGTTCGCCAACAGGCTTTTTGTAATTGTCCATTTCTTTTGCTGTTTCAGGGTATTCCCACATATAACTCTGCGCACCAATATGAGAGACTGCCTTGTTAAAGGCTTGAGTGTTGCTTATCGAAGGGGTTACGGTAAGTTCGTCTATTTGATAAAACTCACTACTTAATGATTTTACAGATCCCTCTTTACTGTGTAATATTACTGAACCAAATTCAACTTTAATGCCTTTATAATATTGTTGCATTCGTTGATGGGTAAAACCTAGTTGATCAGTTTCTTGTTTTAATTGGGTAAAAGAAGTCTCTGGGGATAAATTGAGTACGTCTTTAAAAATTTGAGAGGAATTTTGAAGGGAATAAGATTGTGATTCATTAAAAACCATTAGACTTGGTGGTTGCTTAACGTTTCTTTTTTCATCATT
Source organism: uncultured Flavobacteriaceae bacterium (assembly GCA_963716065.1). Classification (GTDB taxonomy): domain Bacteria; phylum Bacteroidota; class Bacteroidia; order Flavobacteriales; family Flavobacteriaceae; genus Aequorivita. Next base: position 1,695,839 of record OY970287.1, on the reverse strand, counting down.
TTTGTTTTGGGCAGATACTACCGCCGAAAATCCAAAAATAGAAAATGAAAAAATGTAAACGAATTTGTTAATTTTTTTCATAATAATATAGGGTTTAGTGAATAAATAGGTTTGTTTTTTTATAAAAACATATAAAAGAACAACAATAATAGATTTTATCAAATTTTATTCGATAAACGGTTGTTAAATATATTTCTGCCAGATTACTCATATATTTGATGTAATGAAAAATTCTCCTTTGCTCTTTGTTAAAAATCTTTTTGTATCCTTTGGGAAAAAGAGTAACAGCTCTCAAGTGTTGCATGGTATTTCTTTTGAAATCTTTGAAAATGAAATTTTAGGGATTGTAGGGGAATCAGGTTCAGGGAAATCAGTCACCTCACTTTCAATTATGGGTTTATTACCGAAAAAACAAACAGCGTTATCCGGTAATATTCTATTTGAAGAAAAGGATTTACTGAAAATTGACGAAAAAGAATTCAGAAAAATCCGAGGTAGTGAAATTGCGATGATTTTTCAGGAACCTATGAGCGCTTTAAATCCATCACTGAAATGCGGTTTTCAAGTTTCCGAAATACTTCAGCTCCATTTAAAAATGAATGCTTCCGAAGCAAAAAAGGAAACTCTTTCATTGTTTGAAAAAGTAAAGTTGCCGAGGCCAAGTGAAATTTTCAACAGTTATCCGCACCAAATAAGTGGTGGGCAAATGCAAAGAGTAATGATAGCAATGGCGATTGCCTGTAAACCCAAATTGCTTATCGCCGATGAACCTACAACCGCACTGGATGTTACCGTTCAAAAGGAAATCATTTCACTTTTGAAAACGCTTCAGCAGGAAACAAAGATGGCGATGCTTTTCATTTCGCACGATTTAAGTTTGGTTTCTGAAATTGCCGATAGGGTTGTGGTTATGTATAAAGGGAATATTGTTGAAAATGCAAGCACTTCTGAAATTTTTAAAAACCCTAAGGCTGAGTATACAAAGGCGCTATTGGAATCGCGACCCTCATTAAATGTTCGTTTGGCAAAACTGCCAACTATTGCGTCCATTGCAGATAAAAGTTTTGTGCCAAGGGAGGTGAAAGCTGTAGAGCGCGCAAAAAATCATAAACGGATTTACACTCAAAAACCAATTTTAGAAATACATAATTTGGAGAAAGAGTATTTTAGCAATGTTGGGATATTCGGAAAAAAGAAAGCCATAAAAGCTGTAGACAATATTAGTTTTTCGGTGTTCGAAGGAGAAACTTTAGGACTTGTTGGTGAATCCGGTTGTGGGAAATCTACCCTTGGTAGAACAATTTTGCAACTTGAAAAAGCAACTTCGGGAAACATAAAATACAAAGGAAAGGAATTGACAAAGCTTTCAAAAAATGAAATTCGAAATTTAAGAAAGGAAATTCAGATAATTTTTCAAGATCCGTATTCTTCGTTAAATCCTCGTTTAATGCTTGGTCAAGCCCTCATGGAGCCGATGGAAGTTCACAACTTGGGAAAATCAAAAAAGGAGAGAAGAGAAAGAGTTCTTTTGCTACTTCAAAAAGTAGGTTTGGATGAAAGTTACTTTTATCGTTATCCACACGAACTTTCGGGCGGGCAAAGACAACGTGTGGGCATTGCCCGAACGATTGCCATGGAGCCAAAATTGGTAATTTGTGATGAATCAGTTTCAGCTTTGGATATTTCGGTACAGGCGCAAGTACTTAATTTGTTGAATGAACTTAAAACCGATTTCGGGTTTACCTATATTTTCATTTCACATGATTTGGCTGTCGTAAAATTCATGTCGAACCAGCTTTTGGTTATGAATAAAGGCAAAATTGAGGAATTGGGTGATGCAGATGAAATTTATGCGAATCCACAAACAGAATATACAAAGAAGCTTATTGAGGCAATTCCGAAAGGGATTTAGAAAATTTAAAAAAGAGCAATAAAAAAACCCGTTCTAACCTCACGAAGAACGGGCTTTGTTTTTTATCTGTTTTTTTATGACAGATTTGGGGCATAAACAACCATAAAAAAGACTAGACCAATAAAAACACTTTCTTAAAAATGAAAAGCACGTTTAGTAACAATTCTTTGGTGCTTTTAATTGATCTAATTACTTTTTCCATATGAGGTTAAGTTGGTAAGATTTGGGACTGCTAAGATGTGAAAACATTTTAATACAAAACGTTTAAAAGCATATAAATTCGATGAAATACACTAAATTTTAACATTTTAGCTTTTTTAGATGATTTTTTAACACAAAAAAACCATGATTTACATGGTTTTAAAAATTTTTAAGCTTAAAATTTTAAAACTTCATCTCCAAAATTTCACCATTTATAACTAAATCTCCTTCCGTAGCTTTTATAATTTCATCAACTGAAATTCCTGGTGCGCGCTCGAGAAGATGAAATTTTCCATCAATAATTTCAAGAACAGCAATATCTGTAACAATTTTTTTTACGCATTTTACTCCTGTCAACGGAAGGCTGCATTCTTTTAAAAGTTTAGATTCCCCTTCACGATTGGTGTGCATCATGGCAACAATTATATTTTCTGCGGAAGCTACCAAGTCCATCGCTCCCCCCATTCCCTTTACCATTTTACCGGGAATTTTCCAGTTTGCAATATCTCCGTTTTGTGAAACTTCCATTGCCCCCAAAATCGTTAAATCTACATGTTGGCCACGAATCATAGCAAAACTCATTGCAGAATCGAAAAACGATGCGCCGGGCATTGCAGTTATTGTCTGTTTTCCTGCATTAATTAAATCTGAATCTTCTTCGCCTTCAAAAGGAAAAGGGCCCATTCCAAGAATTCCGTTTTCACTTTGAAATTCAACACTTATATCATCGCGAACAAAATTGGCAACCAAAGTTGGGATCCCAATTCCTAAATTCACATAATAACCATCCTTTACTTCTTTCGCAATACGTTGCGCTATTTGTTCTTTTGAAAGTGCCATTAGTTTCTTTTTCTTACAGTTCGTTGCTCAATTCTTTTTTCATATTTTTCTCCTTGGAAGATTTTTTGAATAAAGATTCCGGGAATATGGATTTGATTTGGATCCAATTCCCCCGCGGGAACTAACTCTTCAACTTCGGCAACCGTAATTTTTCCAGCGCCGCACATTGCAGGATTGAAATTTCTTGCTGTTCCTTTGAAAATTAAATTTCCGGCTTCATCACCTTTCCATGCTTTTACGAATGAGAAATCTGCTTCAAAAGCTTTTTCCATCACGTGCATTTTTCCGTGGAATTCACGGGTTTCTTTTCCTTCGGCAACTTCAGTTCCGAAACCAGCGGGAGTGAAAAATGCTGGAATTCCACTTCTGGCGGCCTCACAACGTTGCGCTAAAGTTCCTTGCGGAATTAATTCAACCTCCATTTCGCCACTTAACATTTGGCGTTCAAACTCTGCATTTTCACCAACATATGAAGAAATCATTTTCTTGATTTGATGTTTTTTCAACAATAAACCCAGTCCAAAATCATCAACCCCGGCATTGTTTGAAATACAGGTTACATTTTTGACGCCCCGTCGTACCAATTCCTCAATAATATTTTCAGGAATACCGCAAAGGCCAAATCCTCCCAGCATAAATGTCATTCCATCTTCGATGCCCTCGCAAGCTTCGCGAACGTTTGCAACAGTCTTTTTTATCATTATTTAATTTTTTTGAAAATTACAAAATTTCAATCTATAAAAAAACCTCACAACCTTTGGAAAGTTGTGAGGTCTATTTCTTTTGAAATATATTTATTTAAAAATCAAATTCATCGGGAATTTCCTCCACATCAGGATCACCTTGGCGCCATCTAGAGCAATCAGTTTCAATGGAAAGGTTGTCTGGACGTTTAAAACTTCCTGTTGAAACATCCAAATCTTCATCGGCATAACAACTTTTCATATACATTCCCCAAATAGGCAATGCCATTGTTGCACCTTGCCCATACGCCGTTGAACCAAAATGTGTCGCTCGGTCATCACCACCAACCCAAACTCCTGTAACTAGATTTGGTACCATTCCCATAAACCATCCATCACTGTTGTTTTGGGTTGTCCCAGTTTTACCCGCAATTGGGTTTGTGAAATTATAAGGGTATCCAGTTACTGCCTTTTTATAAACTTCTGACCCTTGGCGTCCAGTTCCGCGTAAACGGCTACCCGAACCAGATTGGGTAACGCCTTCCATTAAACTTACCGTGACATACGCACTTTCATTGCTGATAACATCTTTTGTTTTTGGAACATTTTGGTAAAGCACCGTTCCATTTTTGTCTTCAATTCTTTGAATTAAAATAGGCTCAACATACACCCCTTCGTTAGCGAAAGTGCTGTATGCTCCAACCATTTCATATACCGAAACATCTGGTGTTCCCAATGCAATTGAGGGAACGGCGGGCATATTTTCAGTGTTAACCCCCATTTTCTTTACAAGATCTATAACGGGCTCAGGTCCCACTCTGTCAATTAATCTTGCCGTGATAGTGTTGATTGAATTAGCAAGTGCATACTTTAAACTTACCATTCCGCCATAACCACCTCCAGCATTTTTAGGTGTCCATGATTTTATTGTATTATGTCTTCCAGCTGGTATAGTGTACATAGTATTTGGCAACGTATCGCAAGGAGACATATGCATTTGGTCAATAGCGGTAGCGTAAACAAAGGGTTTAAAGGTAGAGCCTATTTGGCGCTTCCCTTTTTTAACCATGTCATATTTGTAATGTTTATAATCAATTCCACCCACCCAAGCTTTAACCTCTCCAGTTTGAGGGGTCATAGACATCATTGCTGCTTGCAAAAATGATTTGTGATAACGAATGGAATCCATTGGTGTCATTATAGTATCAATGTCGCCTTTCCAAGAAAAAACGCGCATTGGAATTTTCTTTTTGAAACTTTTTATTATTTCGGCCTTTTCTATTCCTTGTCGTTTCATATCGCGCCATCTGTCACTTTTTCGCATAGCGGAATTTAAAATGCTCTCGGTTTCTTTCTCAGAAATATTACGGAAAGGAGCCGTTTTATTCTTTTTGTTTTGATCATCAAAAGCCACTTGCAGTTTAGCCATATGTTTCTTTACGGCATCTTCTGCATATTCCTGCATTTTACTGTCGATAGTAACATATACTTTTAAACCATCTTGATAAATATTGTATTTACTGCCGTCTGCTTTTGGATGTTCTTTTATCCAATCTTCCATAAAATGGCGGGCATATTCACGGAAATAAGTAGCGCTGCCTTCATCGTGACCTTGGGGTGTAAATTTTATATTTAGCGGAAGAGCTTGCAATGAATCTTTTACGGTTTCTGAAATATAATCGTACTTCTCCATTTGCGCGAGAACCACATTTCTTCTATTTGTAACGCCTTGTGGATTGCGAACTGGGTTGTAAAGTGAAGCGTTTTTGAACATTCCAACAAGGGTTGCCGATTCCACAGTGCTTAATTGTGACGGTGGTTTGTCAAAATAAATATTTGCTGCAGATTCTATACCTACGGCTTGGTTCACAAAATCGTATTCATTAAAATACATCGTGATTATTTCTTCTTTTGTATAGCGACGCTCCAAACGGGTTGCGATAATCCACTCTTTTATTTTCTGCAATCCACGTTGTAATTTGTTTCTTGAAACTTGCTCTGTAAAAAATAATTTCGCCAACTGCTGGCTAATTGTACTTGCTCCACCTTTTGAGCCCAAAAATGCAATCGCTCTCACGGTTCCTTTAGCGTCAATCCCGGAATGATCATAAAAACGAACATCCTCAGTTGCAATCAGTGCATTCACTAAATGGTCGGGTAAAGAGTCAAACGCAACGGGTGTTCTATTTTCTTTGTAGAATTTTCCAATTGTTTTTCCATCGGAAGAAACAATTTCAGTTGCAAGGTTTTTTTCAGGATTTTCAAGGCTTGTTTCATCCGGAAGACTTCCGAAAAATCCCCATGAAGCTAAAAGAAAAAACAATAAAACCAATAGTAAAAAACCTCCGAAAATCTTCCAAAAGGTTTTAATATGATGGCCTGCATCATTTTGGGTTCTCTTTTTAGGAACTGTTTTTTTTGTTGCCATATTTTTACTGTTTGATGGTTTCTTCAATGCTGAAGCCAACATCTGTAATACCTTCGAGTTTTGTAACGCCTTCAACCGCGCCATTATTGCGCATTGCTTGGCCAATGGTTATGCTATAAATTCCATCTTCAAAAAAGGAAACATTTTCTTTATACCAAAGTTTGTTCTCCTTTACATTTCCAATTCCCTGTCCCATCCACGAACCGTCGGGATTTGCCATTCGGTATTCCAAAGTATCGGTAACGGTTTTTCCGTGCGGAAAATTCATGGAAACTATCAAAAAGATATTGTTGAACTTGTATTCGTTGCTATTGCGGATGTTTAAAAACAGATTGTATTTTTTAAGTGAATCTAGTTGAGGTATTTTAAATTCCACAGTCTTGTCTTGACCCCAAAATCCATCCATCGCTCGTGTTTCGCTAAAAGCGGTTTTTGAAATCGCAGGAAGCAAATAGTACACAAAATAAAAAAAGGACCAATATGTTATTCATTCTTTTTTGGCTTGCGATTTCTGTTTTGATTCCCGTGTCTATTATCTGGTTTTTTTGAAGAATTGTTCTTGGGATTATTCTTTGGAGCATTTCCTGCGGTAGCTTCAACTTTGTTTTTGTTGCGATTTTTGTTGCGGCGTTTTTTTCCGTTTTGCTTTGGTTGGTCAAAACGCGTTAAACTATCCTGCCCAACTACATTGCTGAATGGTTCCTTTTCAACTGTTGGAGCCTCAATAATGAATTCTTCAAGCGCCATTGGTTTTTTGCCTTTTTTATTTAGCTCAATAATTTCGTTCGCCTTTTCTGCGGTCAATTGGTGCCAATTCATAAATTCCTTTTCATAGGCATACCAAAGCAAACCTTTGAAAATATCTATCTTTTGGCAAGTGGCATTGCCTTTTTCGGTTTGAAGTTTTGTTTCTGTATTTGGAAAACTATCCAACGCTTCCAAATAGGTATCCAATTCATAATTCAAACAACACTTCAATTTTCCACACTGCCCGGCAAGTTTTTGTGGATTCAAAGAAAGTTGCTGATAGCGTGCTGCGGATGTATTTACCGAACGGAAATCAGTCAACCAAGTGGAACAGCAGAGTTCGCGGCCACAACTTCCAATGCCGCCCAAACGCGCAGCTTCTTGGCGGAAACCTACTTGTTTCATCTCAATACGTGTATTGAAGGTGCGGGCAAATTCTTTTATCAATTCACGAAAATCCACACGATCTTCGGCGGTATAATAAAAAATAACTTTGGATGCATCCCCTTGAAATTCAACATCGCTTATTTTCATTTGAAGCCCAAGACGGATAGCAATTTCCCGCGAACGTTTTTGCACGTCGGCTTCTTTATCGCGAACGCCCTGCCAGATATCAATATCTTTTTGTGAAGCTTTGCGGTAAATTTTAGGCAAAGCCTCAATATTTACGGGAACTTTTTTCTTTTTCATTTGCACGCGAACCAATTCGCCGGTAAGCGTTACAATTCCAATATCGTGGCCGGGAGCAGCTTCGGTAGCGATTAAATCGCCAATGCTGAGTGTAAGATTTTCTTGGTTTTGGAAGAATTCTTTTCTTCCGTTCTTAAAGCGCACTTCCACCGCATTGAAGGGTTCCATATTTGCGGGAAGTTGCATATTTGAAAGCCAATCGAACACCGTTAATTTGTTGCAGCCATCAGTTCCGCAAGTACCATTGTTCTTGCATCCTTTTGGCTGTCCGTTGGCGCCGGTGGCACAGCTGGTACAGCTCATATTTTTATATATAAAGCCCTTTTCCAAATGAAGAGGGACGAAAATTAAACAAAAAATTTAATCAGTAAAGATACCAATTAAATTTACGATTTCGGAAATAGGATTTTAGATTTTCTGTGTTCGGTGTCTGACTGTTTTGAAAGCACGGAAAATCCTGAAATGAATAATAAATTAGCTGCGTTCAAAATGTATCGAAGACAAAATTTTTTGGCTTCCATCTCCCAGCTACCAACTATTTCTTAAACTTCAACTTTTCCGAACGCCCCTTTTTAAAAATTTTGTTACTATTCGGAATTCCTTGGCGCAGTCTTTTTTGTTCTTCTTCCGGCAAATGGATTATTTCAATACATTCTTCACTGCAGCAATTTTCCATTTTTTCGGCACACTTTTTACATTGAATAAAAAGCAAGTGGCAGGCTTCATTTGCGCAGTTTGTATGCTCGTCGCAAGCATCACCGCATTGGTGGCAGTGTGAGATAACATCATCCGTAATCCTTTCGCCGCGGCGATGGTCGAAAACGAAATTTTTCCCGATGAATTTATTTTCCAAACCTTGGTTTTCAACCTGTCGGGCATATTCTATTATTCCACCTTCCAACTGAAAAACATTTTTAAAACCTTTGTGTTTATAGTAAGCGCTGGCTTTTTCGCAACGAATTCCGCCGGTGCAATACATTACCAGTTTTTTATCTTCTTTGTGGTCTTTTAAATCTTCTTCAATAATGTCCAAAGAATCACGAAATGTGTCAACATCGGGTGTGATTGCATTTTTAAAACGGCCAATTTCACTTTCGTAATGGTTTCGCATATCGACCAAAACCACGTTTGGATCTTCAATAAGTTCGTTGAATTTTAATGCATCAACATGAATTCCTTTATTTGTAACGTCGAAAGTTTCATCATTCAAACCATCGGCAACAATTTTATCGCGCACTTTTACTTTCAGTTTTAGGAACGATTTCAAATCCTGTTCAATGGCGATATTCAACCGAACGTCTTTCAGAAAATAAATCCCGTCCAAAAACGATTTAAATTCATTAAAACGCTTCGCGGGAATAGAGAGTTGGGCGTTGATGCCTTCGTGGGCAACATAAATTCGTCCCAATACGTCTTGTTCGTACCAAGCGATAAACAAATGATTTCTGAAAAGATGTGGATTGCCAATCTTGGCGTATTGATAAAAAGAAAGGGTAAGCCGTTCCTCGCCAGCCGTTCCAAAAGTGTTTCCCTCTCTTTTGCACTTAATTTATTGTACAGTTGCATGCTATACTTTTTTTGAGTGAAAAGAATTGATTTTTTAATAAGCGCAAAAATAAGGCTTTTTATTTTGTAGGAAACGGCTGTCCATAAAAAGGGGTAAATCCCCATGAAAAAACAGGGAAAATCCTGTTTTATGGCTAAAAATTTTAGCATATCTTTAAGAAATCAACTAACTTTAATCGCCGAAAGTATGAAAACACACGCCCACACGCCCACACGCCCACACGCCCACAAAGTATATTGATTTTAATTATGCTGGCTTTATTTTCAAATTTTCTTTCGGCACAGAATAGACAGAATAGACAGGATTATTATGTTATTGCTAAACCGGACTATTCTTTGGAGCCTCTTCACAAATCAACTAATCCTGACCAAACACTAACTTTAAATTTAGTGAACAATAATCTCGAGACGTTTTTTAATAATCTTCCGGTTTATTATTTTTCAAAAGCTTTTCCAACATCAACAACTCCATATTTACAAGGAGTTTATCTAGTAACATTAGATGATAATACTCATCTTTCCAGTATTTTCAACAGAAATGAAATTGAATATGTTGAATTGACTGAAGAGGGAGCGCCTTTGCATTTTCCGGATGATTATTTTACTATTGATGGAGATCCCAATACAGCATTGGAAATTATTAAAGGCCCCCAAGCGTGGAACATCACTACTGGAGACCCAAACATAATAGATTGGTGTGGTAGATAATAATTTTGATATAAGCCATGAAGATCTAAATGGGCAAATTGTTCAGCATTTTGAAGCCAATCCTTCAAATGCCAGCCATGGTACGTTGGTTGCAGGAACAGTTGCGGCTAAAACAAACAATAACGTCGGGATAGCAGGTATTGGATATAATACCAAGTTGATTACCTCCGAAAGAGGTATGTCTGGAAATGAGGTACTATTAATCTCACAGCTGCCTGGTGTTAGAATAATCAATATGAGTTGGGTAGGATCATGTAGTTATAGTCCCATAATGGCCGAATTATATTCTGAGATCTGGAATAGTGGGGTTGTTTTGTTTGCAGCCGCAGGCAATACTGCCACTTGTGGTTCGCCAACAAACAGTGCTTATGTTTACCCTGCTTCTTATGACGATGTTATTTCGGTGACATCTTTGGGACATATTTATCCTGTAGGTACCAACGACCCAATAGTAGGAAGAAGAAATTGGAAAGATGTACATCAAATAGTTATTGGGGAAATAAACAATACCCAAACCCATAATGATAAAGTGGATATTTGTGCTCCGGGATATTTGGTTCCAGTACTTTATAATAACAACACTTATGGTGCAACTTACGGGACATCCATTGCTTCGCCCATGGTTGCTGGTGTAGCAGCTCTAATGCTTGCTGTCAACCCAAATCTTACACCAGATCAAGTACGTGATATTCTAAAAAACACCGCAGACGATATTTATCATATACCCGCGAATTTCCCTTATATCGGACAGCTTGGAACAGGAAGGGTAAATGCTTATCGTGCGGTTTTAACCGCAAAATGTATGTTGAACCCAATTCCAGGACTGGATCTTGCCATGCAGAATTCCGATCTGGACGATTTCTCAGAGCCAGATACCGATACACAGATCGTATGGAACAGCGAGGATATATGGGTTCGCAACGAGGACGACGGAAGTTTGACAGATGTGCACCAAAACCCGGAATACCACCCCACCGACCCCAATTATGTATATGTAAGGGTCACAAATAACAGTTGCGTTACCTCTTCGGGGAACGACGGCCTAAAACTCTATTGGGCAAAGGCCAACACAACCCTATATTGGCCACAGAACTGGAACGGCACGATGTTCATTGAGGATCCCGTAACCCAAGAGGACGTCCTGATGGGGGATGAAGTGGGAACACTGAACATACCGGTATTAGAACCAGGGCAGAGCAAGATCATCGAATTTGAATGGGACGTACCGAATCCACAGGATTATATTAATATAGACCAGGGCAATCCATGGCATTTCTGCCTGCTGGCAAGAATTGTTTCCTTGCAAGACCCGATGACCTTTACCGAGACAAGTGCCATTACACAAAACGTAACCAAGAACAACAACATAGCCTGGAAAAACACAACCGTTGTGGATATCTATCCAAATGTGCAATCACAAATTGGAGGTGTCGTGGCGGTAGGCAACCCATATGCTACCATAAAGGCATTCAAGCTTCAATTTGTAAAAGAAACCAATGAGCCAGGACAGGCCATCTATGACGAGGCCGAGGTGAGTGTAGAGATGGATGACGTTCTTTATGATGCCTGGGTAAGGGGCGGAAAGCAGGGACAGAACCTTGCATCAACTGGTCTGGCGAGCAAAAAAAGAATTGCCACTGGAAATAATATGACCTTGAACAACATCCTGTTCAATCCCAACGAGATCGGGACGGTGTATGTAAAGTTTAATTTTCTTACATCGCAGTTGACGACCAAAAAGGATTTTACCTACCACGCGATATTGCGTGATGCAGCCACCAATGAGGTAATCGGAGGTGAGACCTACCAAGTACATAAACGCCCAAGGCCTGCTTTTGATGCCGATGCAGGGAGCGATGAAACCATTGACAGGAGTGAGAGCGTTACCATTACCGCGGCACAGATAAACGAAGCAGCGGTCTATAATTGGTACGACCCGGACGGAAATTTAATTTATACTGGTACAGATCTAACCGTTTCCCCAGAGGTCACCAAAACATATAGGCTTGAGATAATAACCGATAACGATGGCTATAAGGATTATGATGAGGTGGAAGTTACGGTAAATCCCTATAAACTGGAAAGCCTCGTTCCAAATCCCGCAACAAGCCAAGTAACCGTAAACTATATTGCAGATGAAGCAAGCTCGGCGTATTTAATGGTAGTGAGCCTTGTTACGGGCATCTCCAACAATTATATCCTCGATGTCAACGAGACAAACATAGATCTGAACGTTTCTGCCTATGCATCCGGTCTGTATTCCGTGGCACTAGTGTGCGATAGCGAGATCGTTGACTCCAAAAACCTTGCAAAACAATAACCCCTTAAAAATTTAAATTATGAAAACGATATTGTACATTATTATATTCAATTTCAGCATGTTATGCTTTGCCCAAGATCCACAACTTTTTGAACAAACTTGGTATTGTCAAAACCTTATTTTTAGCGGTGAAATCAACACACCTCCGGCAAATGCAGAAGTACCATTTGTACCGCTTAATTTTACAGAAATCCCCATGGAATTCACGACCAGCGTTTGCAATTCAGGTAGCGGCCTATTGAATTTGAGCCCAGTAATCCTGATTTTTTTACAATACTTAGCATAGGGGTTACCCTAATTACATGTAATCCGCCCGGTGGCAACAACGACCAGTTTGATGTAAAATACTTCAATTTTTTTGTTTTAAATTCAACGGATCCTTTCATATATTCCATTTTAACTTTTGGAAATAGCAAAACATTGACCATTACTGCATCCAACGGCGACCAGGCTATTTATGGCAATGAATTATTATCTGTTGAAAATTTTAATAGTTCGCACTTCGCAATCCATCCCAACCCATCAAAAGAAAAACTTTTCTTAACTTCAAAAAACACTACGGGAAAACTAACAATAAAAATCCTCAATATAGAAGGAAAGTTGCTGGCCACTCAAAATTTGGAGTTTGAAAACCAAACATCCATAAACGTTTCAAACCTAAAAAGCGGGATTTATTTTTTAAATATTGAAAGTGAAAATGGAAGCATTGAAACCAAGAAATTTTTGAAAGACTAAGGGGATTTTTTTAATTTTATAGACCACGAATTCACGAATATATCAAATAAAACATTCGTGAATTCGTGGTCATTATCTTCCGACAAAAACCTGTTGCCAACCGTTGTGCTTCAATACGTCTTTTTTGTTAACAAAAATCCCTCCTCTTCACATTTTCCTTTTGCCCCAAGCACAAAGAAATAGTATCTTAGCAACTTATATTTACCATCATAAATCATACTGAAAATGAGCACTGAAAAAGACGCAAAACTAAAAGCCTTAAAGCTAACTCTTGATAAATTAGATAAAACCTACGGCAAGGGAACCGTAATGAAAATGGGCGATAGCGCCGTTGAAGATGTGGACGTTATTCCAACCGGTTCCCTTGGCTTGGATGTTGCTCTTGGCGTGGGCGGTTATCCACGCGGAAGGGTAATTGAAATCTACGGTTCGGAATCTTCGGGTAAAACAACCTTGACGCTTCACGCCATGGCTGAGGCACAAAAAAAGGGCGGAATTGCAGCATTCATTGATGCGGAACATGCATTTGACAGAACCTATGCCGAAAAACTCGGGGTTGATATTGAAAACCTAATCATTTCACAACCCGATAACGGTGAACAAGCTTTGGAAATTGCTGATAATTTAATCCGAAGTGGAGCAATTGACATTGTAGTTATTGACTCTGTTGCAGCTTTGACGCCAAAAAGCGAGATTGAGGGAGAAATGGGAGACAGTAAAATGGGGCTTCACGCTCGATTGATGAGCCAAGCGCTTCGAAAACTCACGGGTTCCATCAGCAAAACAAAGTGTACCGTAATCTTCATCAACCAATTGCGTGAAAAAATTGGAGTAATGTTCGGAAACCCAGAAACTACAACTGGAGGAAACGCTTTGAAATTTTACGCTTCCGTGCGTTTGGACATTCGTCGTTCCACACAAATAAAAGATAACGATAGCAACGCGACAGGAAATAAAACCCGTGTGAAAGTGGTAAAAAATAAAGTTGCGCCACCTTTCAAACAAGCAGAATTTGACATTATGTACGGCGAAGGAATCTCAAAAGTGGGAGAGGTAATCGATTTGGGCGTTGATTTTGAAATCATAAAAAAAGCAGGTTCGTGGTTTAGTTACGACGAAACCAAATTGGGTCAAGGTCGGGATGCTGTTAAAGCACTTCTTTTGGACAATCCGGAATTAATGGATGAGCTTGAAAAGAAAATTAAAGATTCCATTGCGGCATTAAATCAATAATTTTTCAGCAAACCACGCAACCCTTTTGACGCACCGGTATCTACAGAATGTAGGAACCTTGATTATTACGGTTGCCCTCTAAAATAGCAGAGGTAATTATAACAAATCATAATTCACGGTACTGCATTTGACTTTAGACGAGCTCATAATACAATGTAAGAAGCAGGATGCTAAGGCGCAGGGCGAATTGTACAATTTATACAATAGAATATTATTCGCCATTTGTCTTCGATATTCTCCAAATTATGCGGAAGCAGAAGATAATTTGCAGGATGCTTTTATAACAATTTTTAAAAAAATTGAGCAGTACAATGGCAAAGGTTCTTTTGAAGGATGGATAAAGCGGATTACTGTAAACACAGTACTTCAAAAATACAGAAAGCAGCGTTCTTTTGAAATAGTTGACGAAGGGCAGATTGAAGATGAGGAAGAAACAGAAATTGAAACCGAAGAAATTCCGTTGGATTTTCTTCTGAAGATTGTTCAAGAACTGCCGGATAGATACAGATTGGTTTTCAGTATGTATGTGATGGATGGCTATCAGCACAAAGAGATTGCAGAAATGTTAGGAATCAGCGATGGAACGTCTAAATCAAACCTGGCGAGGGCTAGAACTATTTTGCAAAAAAAGATTGAAGAATATAATGCATCAAATAACACTTAAAGCATTATTGAATATTTAGATTGAAAAACCCCTGCTGAAGGGTTAGGGGTTTTAAAAAAAAAATTCCAGAAGTTGGAATTTAAATGAAAGAAAAGAGAAACATAGAAAACATTTTTAACGAAGGCTTCAAAAATTTTGAAGCCACTCCTTCGCCGCGCGTTTGGGAAAATATTCAAGCGGAATTGAAAAAGGAGAAAAAAGAACGCAAGGTTATTCCACTTTGGATAAAACTTGGCGGCGTTGCTGCGTTGATTGCTGTTTTGTTTTCCGTTGGCAATTGGATTTACAGTCCTTCAGATTTTGGAACTCCTTCCATTACTGATAAAAATATCATTAAAACTGAAAAGAATATAATTGAAAATAATTCTGAATTAGTAGAAGATAATTCTGAAATATATAATGAAGTAGATTCAAATGAATCAAAAGTTGCTTCCGAAGAAAATGCACTTCAAAACGAATCGACCAAAGATTTAAATGTTTCTGGTGAAAATTCTTCCGCAAAAAATCAAAATAAATCTTCAAATAAGAAACTTTCCAATTCTTCTAAAAAATCAAATAATACAGTAATCGCTTCAAGCAATTCCAGTAAAAACAATATAAATTCGAAAGACAAATCAAAACAGGATTTGATCGAGAAAAATTCTCAGAAAAATGATTTGAATGAAGGAATAGTTACTTCAAAAAATTCTTCGGAAAAAATTAATTCAGATAAAAAGTATAATGATTCTGAAAATATTATAAAGGAAGACAAAAATATTTTTGATACTAAAAAAGAAGGTTTTGCTGTTAACGAGAATTCGGAAAAGAACAATTCAGATAAAAACTTGATAAAGACCGAGGAAGAAGTAGCGGAAGATTCCAAAAATAAAAAATCAATCTTTGATGCAATTGCAGAGAATAATAAAGAAGCAATTGTAACTGAAAAAACTAAAAAAGAAAAACCGGAACATCGCTGGAATGTAGCTCCAAATGTAGCTCCTGTATTTTACAGCAGTCTTGGCAATGGTTCATCAATTGATCCAAATTTTGCTGATAATCCACAAAAAGGTGATGTTAATATGAGCTACGGTGTGCAAGTAAGTTATGCTTTGAACAATCGTTGGAGTGTTCGTACGGGTGTAAATAATGTTGATTTAAGTTATAGTACTTCAGGTATTGAAGTAGGCACAGGGCCAGTTGCTTTGGCGTTGGGCTCTGTAGATTATGGAGGAAGAAACGTGGTGACTACAGTATTTGACAAGGGCGCTTTGGCTAATGCCGCTCCGTCCAACGGTTTTGGAGAAATTATGCCAAAATCTACTCAAGGCGATGCGAGACTTATTCAAAATATAAATTATTACGAAGTGCCGGTAGAATTGAAATACGCAGTTTTGGACAGTAAACTTGGCGTAAATGTAATTGGCGGTGTGAGCACTTTGTTTTTGGGAAGCAATGAAATTTCGGTTAAAGCAGATAACTTTAATACTGTGCTGGGAGATGCAAACAATCTTTCCAGCGTAAGCTTTTCAACTAACGTAGGGCTGGGATTGGACTATAAACTGTCCAAGAAATTTACGTTTAATATTGAGCCAATGTTTAAATACCAGCTCAACCCCTATACCGATTCTTCTGTAAGCTTCAAGCCTTATTACTTGGGAGTTTACAGTGGATTTAGTATTAAATTTTAGGTTAGTTTTTAGTTGAACTTGTTTGATTTTATACTTCAAACAAAATGATTGAGAAAAAAACCGTTCTTCGCCATAGGACGGTTTTTTTATTTCTTTCCTTCGGCTACGCTCAGGATAAACTCCGGCGGGAATCTCTTGAGATTTGTTTTTAACTCAAACAGTTGGATGTAGCAATTCATTTAAAATTACATCCCGCGTTTCCTTTTTCAATTCCTTTCTATTTTCCAAAGTCAAATTTTCAGTTGTAATTAGCTTATGCACTTTCGCCCTCATTCTTCCTGGGCTGCCAATAAATAAAGAATACGGAAAGCGCTTTTTATTATCGTGAAAAGTCATGGGCGCAATAGGTATTTGGTGTTCTATTGAAAGCCTAAAAGCGCCATCCTTAAATTCATCCAATAAAACGGAAAGATCATCCGGCACGCCGCCTTCGGGGAATATACAAACACTTAAACCTTCATTCAAACGTATTTCTGCTCTGCGAAAAGCTTCAACGCGGCTTTTCGTGTTTCCGCGTCACCAAAATACAGGTTCTTTTATAGATATATCCAAATAGTGGAATCTTCGCCAATTCCTTTTTTCCAACAAAAACAAAAGGGTTCTTGGTAGCGTGAAACATCAACATTATATCAGTCATAGAAGTATGATTCGCCACGAACATATAGCTTTTGCCCTTTTCATATTGTACATCCCTTTTTATTATAGGATAACATCCAATTCCATAAATTACTAATATTGACCAAGTTCGTGCAATCTTGAAGAAAAAGGGATACCAGGAATTTTTCAAGATACTGATTAATAGAAAAGGAAAAAGTAAAATAGTAGCTAGCGCTATAATTATATAGAACCAAATGCGGTAAAAAGTTGCAAAAATTGAAGTTAATAATTTCATCAAGATTCAAAAGTAATAATTTGAACGATGCCAATTAATCAAAACAAGTACCTTTGCTGAAAATTTTAAAACAATGTCAAGAATACTTACAGGAATACAAAGTACCGGCACTCCACACCTCGGAAATATTTTGGGCGCAATCGTTCCAGCAATAGAAATGGCAAACGATCCCAAAAACGACTCCTTCCTTTTTATTGCAGATATGCACTCGCTCACGCAAATAAAAAATGCAGAAATGCTTCGTGAAAATACATATAGCGTGGCAGCAACTTGGTTGGCTTTTGGTTTGGATATTGAACGTGTAGTTTTTTACCGCCAAAGCGACGTGCCACAAACCGCTGAACTTTCTTGGTATTTAAGTTGTTTTTTTCCATTTCAGCGATTGACGTTGGCGCATTCCTTTAAAGACAAAGCTGACCGATTGGAAGATGTTAATGCAGGTCTTTTTTCTTATCCCATGTTGATGGCTGCAGACATACTTTTATATGATGCTGAAATAGTTCCCGTTGGGAAAGACCAAATGCAACACATTGAAATTACGCGCGATGTTGCTTCACGTTTTCATACGCAAATGGGGGAAACTTTTGTATTGCCAAATGGAAAAGTGCAGGAAGAAACGATGTATATTCCAGGGACTGATGGCGCAAAAATGAGCAAATCAAAAGGAAATATTATCAATATATTTTTGGATGATAAACAACTTCGGAAGCAGGTAATGACTATTGAAACAGATAGCACTCCGCTTGAAGAACCAAAAAATCCCGATACCTGTAATGTTTTTGCTTTGTATAAATTATTGGGTGCCAAAGAAGAAATTGCGCAGATGCGGAAAAATTATGAAGGTGGAAATTATGGGTATGGCCACGCAAAACAAGCTTTGTTTGAATTGATAGTTGCAAAATTTTCTGAAGAAAGAGCTCGCTACAATTATTTTATGAAAAACCTTCCCGAGATTGATGCAGCTTTAGGGACCGGTGCTGAAAAAGCACGAAAAGTAGCTGACGGAGTTTTGAAAAGAGTGCGTGAAAAAGTTGGGTATTAAATTCTATTTATCGAGCGCAGTCGAGACCTTAATTGTTGTTCATAACCTAAAAGTTCTCGACTGCGATCGAAATGACATTTATTTCAAACCAGCTGAAACAATTTCCCAGGTAACGGGCGAATAACTCCTTTCAATTCCATATTCATTAAAATGCTTGCGGTTTTAAAAGCAGGGAAATTGCATTCCAAAGCAATAGTGTCAAGAAGTTCTTTTTCCTTTTCCTTTAAATAGCGGAAGATTACCTTTTCTTCTTCGTCCAATTCCACAAATAGTTGGGTTTGTCTCGGTTTTTTGTCGTCTTTCAATTCCCAGCCAAGCATATAAATTATATCTGCAGCACTTGTAAGTAATTGTGCTTTTTGTTGTTTTATCAAATTGTTGCAACCACGGCTTTGATTATCCGTTGCTCTGCCTGGAACGGCAAAAACTTCGCGGTTGTATGAATTTGCAATATCTGCGGTAACCAAACTTCCCCCTTTTTCGGCAGATTCTATAACGACGGTTGCTTCGGAAAGTCCTGCTATTATTCTGTTTCGTTTTAAAAAATTGTTTCTATCAAAAGAATCGCTGCTCCAAAATTCACTTATAAACCCTCCGTTTTCTTCAATTTTCTGTGCGTATCTTTTATGTTCTTTGGGGTACATTTGGTTTAAACCATGCGCTAAACATGCTATGTTCTGTAAATTTTTTTCAATGGCCGCCTTGTGTGCGCATATATCAACGCCATACGCCAAACCTGAAACTATCACAGGATTTAGCGGCGCCAGCTCTTCAATTAAATTTTGGCAAAAAGTGGTTCCGTAGGTGGTTATTTTTCGGGTGCCGACAATGCTGATTATTTTTTTGTTTCCTAAATCAATATTTCCTCGGTGGAATAAAAGAATGGCCCGTCCAAACAATGTTTTAACTTTTCGGGATAGGTTTTGTCTTTGAAATAGCTAAATCCAATGTTATTTTTTTCAATGAATTCCAACTCATCATCAGCTTCTTCTAATTGCTGTTTCAGATTTATTTCTTTCAGTCGCAAAAGTCCTATACCATCAATTTTTGCAAGATTGCTTTTTTTCTCTGTAAAAATCGCTTCCGCGGAACCCATTTTCCGCAATAACTTTTTGGCTGAAATATCACCCAAATTTGGAATTCTTTGTAAAGCAAGCGTATAGCGAAGTTCGTTTTTTGAAAGCATGGTTTTTAAGAATTAAAACCGGGGAGGACATTAAAAATACAACTTTTTAAGTTGTTAATAAATTACCAAAACTAAAATTGGATTGCTTTCAAAATTGGCTAAATTTGTTTTTATGCAACTTACAACCTACATAGCAGACTTACTTTATCGATACGAATGTGTTATAATTCCTGGTTTTGGCGCTTTTTTAACGCGTTACAAATCTGCACATATTGATGAATTTTCAAATACATTCAATCCGCCATCCAAAATTGTTTCCTTCAATAAACAGTTGCAGGCCAATGATGGGTTGTTTGCAAATTATGTGGCTTCGGTTGAAAAATGCAGTTATGAAACCGCGTTGCAAAAAATCAGAAATTTTACTGCTGAAATTTTAAAAGAGCTTTCAGAAGGTAAATCTATTTCATTTAAAAATATTGGTGAATTCTCATTGAACGAAGAAAAATCACTTCAATTTGAACCTTTACATCAGCAGAATTTCAGTACTTCTGCCTTTGGTCTTTCTTCATTTGTATCGGCAAAAATAAGCCGAGAGGTTTATAAAGAAACCGTTGAAGCGCTGGAAGAAAAGGCTCCAATTATTTTTACGCCTGAAAGAAAAGAAGCAAAACCATATCTTAAATATGCCGCAATTGCAGTAATTGCTATTTCAGCAATAGGATTTGGAAGTTTGAAACTTTATGAAAATCAAGTTCAGAAATTCAATTATGCTGAAAGGCAAAAGGCAAATTCTTTGGTAGAAAGCCAAATTCAGGAAGCTACCTTTGTAATTGAAAATCCATTGCCGGTGCTCAATTTGCAACTTCCAAAACAAATGGGAATGTACCATATTGTTGCGGGTGCTTATCGCGAGGAAGAAAATGCTGATAGAAAGATTGAGCAATTGCGCGAAAAAGGATTTTCTCCTTTCAAAATGGAAGCTACGCGTTATGGGCTTCATCAAGTTTTTTATGCGAGTTTTGAGGATCGTTTGGAAGCTCTGAGCCAACTTCGCGAAATAAAAAATAGCCAAAACGGTGATGCTTGGCTTTTGGTGCAGGAAATTAAATAATAGGTTCAGAACACTTTATTAGTAATTTAAGAACGGATTTTCTTTCCACTATTTTCTCTTCTCTTTTTTCTTTTCTTGGGTATCTTTGCAAAAAATTTATAGATGCAAGCAAGAACTCCTAAAGACTCAAAGACTATTTATACCGATATGGTATTGCCAAGCGAAACAAACCCGATTGGCAATATGTTTGGAGGTGAGCTATTGGCTAGAATGGATCGTGCTGCCAGCATTGCTGCACGTCGCCATAGCCGTAGAATTGTTGTAACGGCTTCGGTAAACCATGTTGCTTTCAATAAAATGATCCCATTGGGAAGTGTTGTAACAGTTGAAGCAAAGGTTTCGAGGGCATTTTCCAGTTCTATGGAAGTTTATATGGACGTATTTATTGAAGATAGGGAAAGCGGCGAAAGAAGTCTATCAAATGAAGCAATCTATACATTTGTGGCTGTTGATGAAATGGGCAATCCAGTGCGTGTTCCCGAGCTCATTCCAGAAACTGAAATTGAAAAAAAACGTTTTGATGCCGCCCTTCGAAGAAAACAATTGAGCCTTGTTCTTGCGGGAAAAATGAAGCCAAGTGACGCTACAGAACTTAAAGCCTTGTTTCAATAAATTAAATTTTTGCCTTTTTAAAAGCTTGATTTTCTTTCCTTTCCAAAAAAAAGTGATGTGTTAAATTTGATTTTTTTATATGGGAAATGACTTATTATGGAATCAAATAAATATATTTGAGACTCTGTGGCATTTTATAGCCATATTTTTCCATAACAAATTAAAAAAGTCAAACATGCTAAAATCTACTTTCCCAAAATTTAAAAGCTTGTTCTTTTTGGCGCTTACGTTAGTTTTTTCAATAACGTATGCCCAAAATTCAAGCAACATCACTTTTCAGGGTGAAACCTACGAAATGCCTGAAAACATTACAACATTCCAATGGAACCAGATGCCTAAATCCTCACGGTTAAACAATGGTTATGTAGGCTGGGTACAATTTTATAAAACGCCAAACCAGCAAGTTCAAGATTTGTTTAAACAGAACAATTTAGAGTTATTGGAATATATTCCTCACAAAACGTATCTCTTTTATTTTCCTGAGAATACATCTATCGGTTTCTTAAAAAGTAACGGAGTTAGAAGTATTGTTCCTGTGGATGGAAGGGCAAAACTTTCAAAAAACTTAAAGTATGGAGAATATGAATATTGGGCAAAAGATGGAGAAAATATTCTTGTTACACTTCAGTATCATAAAAACGTAAGTGACACTTATGTTATTAATGAATTGGGACGTCAACAAATAGGTGTAATAGAAAATTACAAGACTGCCAATACACTTGATTTATCTATTCCCAACAATTGTTTGGAAACAATTTCAAACCTTTCTTTTGTTAAATGGATCGATCTTGTGGTAGCCCCATCGATACCTGATGATACACGTGGTAGAAATCTTCACAGATCCAGCAACTTGGATACGCAAACTCCTTCCGGAAGAAATTACACTGGAGTTGGCATCGGAATACTTTGTCGCGATGATGGTATTGTTGGCCCGCACATAGATTTTCAAGGTAGAATTGATAACTCTGAAGCAAGTGGAACTGGCCGAATCCCACGGTGATGGAGTTTCGGGTATTATGGCAGGGGCTGGAAACCTTAATCCAATGATGCGCGGTATGGCAGCAGGATCGAATCTTTATGTAGTAAATTATCAATCAAACTTTTTGGATTCTGAAACTGTCAACTATATAAATGATGGAACTGTGCTTATCACTAATTCATCATATAGTAATGGCTGTAATGATGGTTATACTTCTATTGCAAGAACTGTAGATCAGCAAATGACCAATTTACCAAATCTTGTGCATGTTTTTTCAGCAGGAAATTCTAACGGAAGTAATTGTGGTTATGGTGCTGGAAATCAATGGGGAAATATAACAGGTGGGCACAAACAGGGCAAAAATGTTATTACTACTGCAAATGTATTTTTTGATGGAAGTTTGGTTTCATCCAGTAGTCGTGGTCCTGCCCACGATGGTCGAATAAAGCCAGATATTGCTGCGAATGGACAAAATCAAAATTCCACGAATGAAAATAATAATTATCAAGTTTTTGGAGGAACCTCTGGAGCTGCTCCAGGTATTTCGGGAATTTCAGCACAGTTATATCAAGCATATTCCGAAGCTAACAATGGAGAATTACCTCCAGCAGCATTAGTTAAAGCTACATTATTAAACACAGCAAATGAAGCTGGAAATATAGGTCCTGATTATAAATTTGGGTGGGGAATTGTAAATTCTCTTCGCGCAGCAAAACTTATTGAAGATGAAAGATATTTATCTAGTACAGTAGCTCAAGGAGTTTCAAATAACCATACCATTAATGTGCCCGCTTCTACAAAACAAGTGCGTTTTATGGTATATTGGAGCGACAGTCCTGCTTCCCCTGGTGCTGACCCTGCATTGGTGAATGATTTGGATTTAGTAGTAACTGATCCTTCAAGTACAACCTATCTGCCTTGGATTCTTGACCCAACACCAAATCCAGTTACTTTGAATAATCCTGCAACGAATGGACCAGACCATTTGAACAATATGGAGCAGGTTCTTATCAATAATCCTGATGCAGGAGATTATACTATTAATATTGATGGTTTCAACATTCCAGTGGGACCACAAGAATATTTCATTGTTTATGAGATTATTTCAGATAACTTAACGGTTACTTATCCAAATGCAGGTGAAAGTTTTGTACCTGGTGAAACTGAATCTATTCACTGGGATGCAATAAATACTACAGGGAGTTTTGTTTTGGAGTATTCAACAAATGATGGAACTTCTTGGAATCCTATTACAACTGTAGCAAATACGGCTTCTAATTATGCTTGGGCAGTACCTTCAAACGTTACGGGTAAGGCGCTAATAAGAATAACAAATGGTAGCGCACAAGATCAAAGTGACGAGCCGTTCTCCATTGCAAATAGACCAACAAACATTACAATCACCCAAGTTTGTCCTACTCAGGCAACTTATACGTGGAATGCTGTTAATGATGCAGAATCTTATGATTTTTATTTATTGGGGGAAAAATATATGGAAATTGTAGGAACCACCAATACCAATTCTATATCTGTTCCAATTTCAAATCCTAATTCTCCATTATGGGCTGCCGTAGTAGCAAAAAATAATACGGAGCGCTGGAGAAGTAGAAGAACGATTGCAATTAATTATTCTGGCGGATTACTGAATTGTTCCTTGGCTAATGATTTAGCTATTGAAGATAACAGCAACCAATCAAATTTCAATTTTGTTTGCAACCCAGGACCAGTAACAGTATCGGTAAAAGTTACTAATCATGAAACCAGCCCACAAAGCAATTTTGAAGTTTCCTATCAACTTGATAGTAATCCTACGGTAACGGAAACTTTTACAGGTACTCTTAATTCAGGTCAACAGGCAACTTATGATTTTTCTGAAACACTTGATTTTACAACCGAAGGAACATTCCAATTAACTTATAATGTAGCTTTATCTGGAGATCAAAATACGAGTAATAATGAAGACCAGTTTCAATTTTATGTAACTACGGAGTCCACTTCGCTTGATTTTTCAGAAAATTTTGAAACAAATGGTGTTCCACCAGAAGGATGGTCAATCGTAAATCCTGATAATGAAATAACATGGGTTGAAAGATCAGGAATTATTGGCAGTGATGGAAATACAACCGTTGCGGCTTATATGAACAATTTTGACTACGACGGTGCGGGTGCCGAGGATATGTTGAAAACTGAAATATTCGATCTAACAAATTTAAGTGAGGCAGGATTAAGCTTTGATGTCGCTAAAACTCAGTATTCTTCATCTTTTTCAGATGGATTAAGAGTTGTTATTTCTACTGATTGTGGAGTTACATATACAACGATTTATGAAAAAACTGGTTCTGAACTTTCCACAATTTCTGATTTTGTAGCATCAAATTGGTCCCCTTCCTCTCAAAATGATTGGAGAACGGAAACAATTAATCTTCAGGATTATTTAGGAGAAAATGTTTTGATTGGCTTTGTAAACATAGCAGGTTATGGAAACAGTACATTTATTGACAATATCAACTTGGGTAATGTTCTTAGTGTTTCAGAAAATAATCTATCTAAAATATATCTATATCCTAACCCAGCATCAAAAGAGGTATATTTAAAAATAGATAATCACCAAAGTGCACAAGTGTCAGTTACAATTGTAAATAATATTGGGCAAGTGTTGCAAGTATTGGATGAGAGAGCTTTCAACACAAATTCAGAGGCAACAATAAATGTTTCAAACTATGCTTCAGGAATATATTTTATAACAATAAAAGCGGGTGAAAATACTACTACCAAGAAACTAGTAGTACAATAGAATCAAGTTTTATACTAAATAAAAAAGGGAGCCAAATTGGCTCCCTTTTTTTACATTCTGTAAATCCAATCGGCTGGATTTATTTTTGTTTTGTTTTGATAAATGTAGAACTTCAGAACCGTTTTTCCTTCCGTTGGGCTTTTTGCCACTGTACCAATATTTTGTTTGGTAGAAACTTTATCTCCTTTTTTCACCGAAACGGTAGCCATATTACTGTAAACTGAAATATAATCCCCGTGCTGTATAAAAACTACTTTGTTAGCGCCTTTAATAATTTGAATAGACATAACTTGTCCTTCAAAAATTGCACGCACAGCGGCATCATCTGCCGTTGCAATTTCCACTCCACTACTATTTGTAGTCACATTTGGAAACTGTGGATGTTGATGTGTGCCAAAACTTTTCACAACCATTCCTTTTTCAACAGGCCAAGGCAACTTGCCTTTATTGCTCGTAAAACTTGCGGCAAGAGCTTTGTCTTCTGCGGTTAGGGTAAACTCTTCTTTTGATGCTGGTTTAACTACCTCAGTTTTGGCAGGGATAGGAGTGGTATTATTTTTCGTGGTATTGTTATTCGCTTTTGCGTCTGCGAGCGCCTTTGCCTTGGCTTCAGCAAGTGCTTTTTCTCTGGCTATTCTATTTGCTTCCTCAATTGCAGCTTGAATTAATGCATCTATCCTGCGGTCAATTTCATCAGCTTCCTTTTGTTTGGTTCATAATTTGAGTTGTGAATTTACTTTCGTCTTTTTTCAATGTAGCAACTAATGCTTGTTGGTCTAATCGTTCTTCGGTCAAAGCTTTTTTCGCAATTTCGTTTTCGGAAATAAGCTTTTGCTTTGTCTTTTTTTGATCAATCAAATCAGCATTCAATTTTTGCAATTCCTCAGTTTTGGCCTTGATGCCCTCGCCCTGTTTTTTTCTAAATTTTGCATACTGTTTCATATACTGAACCCGCTTGTAGGCTTGCAAAAAGTTCTGTGAAGAGAGCAAAAACATAACTCTGCTCTGCTGGCTTTTACTTTTATATGATTTTTGGATCATTGCGGCATAATCCGCTTTCATTACTTTCAGTTCCTCGCGAAGACTGCTTATTCTATTAATATTATCGTTTATATTTCTTGTAAGCAAATTGGCTTGTTGATTGGTTACGCGAATCAAATTTTCACTTGCTGAAATTCGTTGGTTCAAATCTTGAACTTGTGAAAGCACAGATTTTTCTTCCTTTTTTGTTTTGAAAAGAAGCGAGTTTATCTGCTTAATTTCGTCTAAAATTGCCTGCCGTTTTTCTTCGAGTTCTTTTTGCTTATCCGGTTGGGCGAAAGCATTTGAAAACGTAATTAAACAGACGAATAAAAAAAGATAGTTGCGGAATTGCTTCATTTAGTTTAGTTGGATTTCTTCGTAACCTTGTGGAATATCAAACGGGAAACTTACGTCCACATTCAAATCTATTTTTTTATAATTGATTTCAATCTTTGTTTTTGAACCTTTTTCCGAAGTATCAATCATAATGGTTGAAGGGAAAAACTGCCCTTCCATTTTTTGATAATCACCATAGCGAATACTTAACAATCGATCATCCTGGGGTTGCGAAAGTGTTTCCGAAGCTATTTTGAAATTTTCTGGATTTAAAAGAAGCGAATGTATAAAATTTTGCGCCTGTTGTTTTGGCTGTACTTTGAATTTATTCTGAAAAACTTCTGTCGAATATTCTGAAGGATTTAATGTGAAAATAGACTGGCCCAAAAGCAAATTCTGTGCTTGCTGAAAATTAATTGGCGTTCCAATCCAATCGCCCAATAACGCAAAATCACCCGCAAAATAAGTATTTCCAATAGTTTCGTAATAGCTTACCGTTGTTGGAGTGATTAAAACTTTTGCAATTGTAATTCCTAAAACCGAGGCTTTTATCCAAATATTTTTGTCCTTTTCCATCCGCAGACTTACGGTAATGCTTTGCAATTTTTCATCGGTTTCATAAACCAATTGTACGCGGCCAGCCAATGTTTTAAATTCTGGAGCAGCAGCTTTGTGGGATGAGATCACTTGTTTGGCGGAAGCATCTTCAACGTTTGAAATGTTTTTTGCAACACCGCAAGAGGTAAGCACAATCAATATTAAAATATAAAGGGATTTGAAGTTCATAACTTTTTAATTGGGCATTTTTATAGTTGCCACTTTATCAGAATATATTTTTGCTTTTTTGGTATCGCCTTTTGCTGTGTATGCAACAATCAATTGTTCGTAAAAATCGCGCTCCATTTTTGGATCTTCCAAAATAAAATCCAATCCAGTTTCCAAACTTGCAATGGCGGCATCACTTTTTTGAAGCCCGTTGTTGGCAACTCCGTTCAGCAAATATAAAAGCGCTTGCGCCGGGAAAATTTCCAAACCTTCCGAACTCAATTTTTCTGCAGCTTCATATTTTTTGAAATCAATTTGAAATAACAAGGTGTTTTTTAAAAGGTTATAATTGTCGGGATCGATTACAATTCCTTTTTCGTACGAAGCAAGCGCGTCTTCTTTTCTGTTTTTTGTTGCGTAATAGTCCCCAAGTTTTTCATAAACCCTGCCGTTTTCAATTGAAAAATCATTGACGATTTCAGCCAATTCGGCTTCGTATTGCTCATTTTCATTCACAAATTGAATGAAATCTCCCAATACTTTATATTTGGTTTCCGTATCAACTTCATCCGAAGCAAAAACAATTTTCATAGATTTTATTGATTCTGCGGAATTGCCTTCATCCAAATAAAATTTATAAAGTGCCAAATGCACCAACTCTGATTTTGGATTGTTTTTCAACAAATTTTTGGCGGCTTCAAAGGCCTTTTCAGTATTGCCCTGTTCGCTGTATAGAAAAATTAGGTTTAAATATTCCTTTTCGTTTTTAGGATTACTGTCTATTTTCTCTTCCAGATTTACAATTGCTCCGCTAGTATTTCCTGTAATTCTGTATATCTGTGAACGTAAAGCATTACGAATATCGCTTTCCCCCCAAACGTCATCCAACTCATCCAACTGTGTCAATGCCTTATCGTATTGCTTTGTTAGCGTGTAAAGATTGGCAAGATCTTCTTTGTAATCGTCGTCAAAAGGAATCAGTTTTTGCACCAATGGAATTGATTTTTCATATTCCTTTTGCTGATAATACAATTCATAAAACTGCTCCAAAACATCCAACCTATCACCTTCATTTTTTAAAACCTTATTGAAATTTTCTTCGGCTTGGGCGTATTGTTTAAGGGAAGTGTGGTTTTTACCCATTTCAAAATAAACAACGGATTTTTCTTCAGTTTTTGCGGCTCTTTCAGCTTTGTTCAATGCTGATAGTGCCAGCTCATAATTTTCAACACCTTTTTGTTTCAGTGCCTCAAAAAAGCTTTCCTGAAAAGCATCGGTTACATCACCGAGATTATCGGACTGCGCTTCAATGGAATCGTTTTTTATTTCCTGGGCGCAAAGATTTTTCGGAAGAAGAATTCCGAATAAAATAAGAAAGGTATATAAAAAATTTATTTTCAAATTTAATGTCTGGTCGAGCGCAGTCGAGACCTTTTTAATTCGATTTTATAAAACCCCTCGACTGCGCTCGGGGGGACATTTGATATTATTTCAGTTCCGAATAGTCGCCAATACTAACATTGGTAAATTTTCCATCAAAAGTAGCATAATTGCCAATCATTGCGTTGTCCAAATTTGCGTTCTTGATTTTTGAATTGGTTTGGATAATGCTATTTTTTACTGTGCTGTTCTCAATTACCGTGCCCTCGCCAATGGAGGCATATGGGCCAACAGTACTGTTTTTTAAAATTACATTTTTACCTATAAAGCAAGGCGCTATTATTTTTGAATTTTCATTGCTCATATTTTCAGAAATCAAAGGTCTATTTGCTTCGGAAAGGAAACCCAACATTTTCCGATTGGTTTCAACCGTTACCTCTTTATTTCCGCAATCCATCCATTCGTCCACCGTTCCGGTTTTGAAAATTTTTCCAGCTGCCATCATCCGTTTGATGCCGTCGTTAATTTGGTATTCGCCACCGTTGATAATGTTGTTATCCAAGACGTATTGCAATTCATTTTTTAGTTCGGCCACATCTTTAAAATAGTAAATACCTATAACGGCTTGGTCGCTCACATATTCTTTTGGTTTTTCAACCAATTCGATTATTTCGTTTTTTTCGTTGAGGTTCACTACACCGTATGCTTCGGGATTTTTCACTTTTTTGGTCCAAATTACCGCATCTGCTTCCTTGTCCAAATCAAAATCCGCACGAATCAATGTATCTGCGTAAGCAATAACAGCCGGTCCAGAAAGCGAATCCTTGGCGCACATAATGGCGTGGCCGGTTCTTTGGGTCCAATTGGCGGTAAATTGTGGGTTTTGCGCCCAAATTTGTAGCAAGCTCTTTTAAACTTTCAACAACATCATCACCAAAAAAAGCTGGATCGCCAAGAATGAAAGCAATTTCATCAATGTCTTCATTTAGAACACCAACGATGTCTTCCACCAAACGGTGTACGATGGGTTTTCCGGCTACTGGGATTAAAGGTTTTGGGACGGTAAGTGTATGGGGCCTTAAACGTGAGCCTCTTCCGGCCATTGGTACTATAATCTTCATATTTTTTTCTTTATCATTCTATTTTAAATACCCTCGTTGTCGAAGGTCTTTATGATATGACGCAATATCTTCAGGAATAGTTGCGCTAATCAACCAATTAACTTCTAACCCGTGATGAATAGCTGTTTTCATTAGCACATCTATATTGCCAATTAACAAACCAAGTTTTTTTAGATCTTCTTGAAATTCAATTAAATAATCTGGATCAAGTTTATCTAAAAGCAATAAAATTTTAAAACATCGTGAAATTACCGCAATGCAAAATTTTCTAGATTTTCCTGCAGTTGCGGTTTCGATATGGCTTTTGGTATTTTTTAAAACTTCTAAGAGAAGCAATATATTAAGGCTTGCCTCGCCAAACTTATCTTTTGTTATTTTTACATGTTCAGTAATCTCACCGCTTAAATAGCGGACATCCATATTTAAATAACCCATTGAATAGAACCTTTCTCCAATACTTTTTGAGCGTTCTATGATGCGTTTCTCTATTTTTTCTCTTTGTTCATCTATTGTATTGGTATTTACCAACTCAAAATGCAGGCGATTGACTAGAATATAGTCTTTTTTTAACAGCCTAAGTATAAGCTTATCTTTTTCTTTGGAAGACAGGTGGCTTATCGCTTCTTTAAATTCTGGAGAAAATTTCATTACACTATAAATACTTTTTTAAAACCGCTTCTTTTAGCTTCGGAATGTTTTGCAATTCTTCTTCCATCTTTTTTATTTTTGTTTCTATGGTTTCTATTTCGGAAACTATTTTTTGTTGCTCGGCAAGTGGTGGAACGAAAATTTTTATATCAGAAATATTTTGAAGACTTAAATTAGCTCTAGCGACTTCTTTTTTCATTTTTGAGTATTCTATAATTGACTCTTCAGTGTTTAAAATATGATTTAAATAATATGGATTTAATTTGTTTTTTAAGCACCTGATTATAGCAACAGCTTGATTGATATTAGCAATTTCTTCAAAATCAAAAATCCCTGCCCTTCCTATTGAAGCCCCAACAATATTTATCAAAACATCTCCTTTTTCAAGTATGGATCTTTTTTGGATGTCATTAAATTTGTTATCTAAATATTTTCTTTTGGACAAATCTATATATCCTTCCCTAACATTTTCACTTGTAATAAATAAAACTCCTGGTTTTTGTACATAAGATATCCCTTGCCAGGTGGGTGAAGATCCCTTCGTAATTAAAGTGGTTAAGTTTTCAAGTTTATTGTTTATTTGAGCTTTAGTCTGACTAGAAGTTATGATATTGGTTATTTTATTTTTATAGTTTGAAATCTCGGTTTGAACATCTCTTCCCATATCTTCCAAAACTTCAATCTCCTTTACTATTTTGTCTTGGATCCCTTTGGGTGGGAGAGGGATTTTTATTTGAGCTAAATCTTCTCCATAAACGTGCGGTTGCGCCTGTCCTCTTTGTAATTCGTATATTTTATCTTGAATTGATTTTAAGAAAAGAAAAATCAGTTTTGTTGAAATTTTATCCTCTGCTTTTGATTGAATAGTATTACAGTCTGAAGCGAAAATGGGTGTTTCAAAATAATTTATAAAACCTGCGTACGCTCCGGAAGCACTAATTGTGATAATGTTGCCTTCCCTGTTGGATTTATTATGAAAATAAGCAGGTTCTTGACCGCCAGCAATTACAGGGATTTCACCTTCAACTGTTTTTTCTTGAGTAATAGATTTCCCTTTTTTAATTTCGGAAATTTCATCTAATGATTTTAATTCTTCAGTTCCCCAAATCTCTTCGTATTTCACTTTTTTTTTAACGGAAAGCGAAATGTTATTTTCAAAATCAATACGGTCAAAAGTAAACATATCCACAAGGTTGTGTCGGGTTATGTTTTTTTGCAGGGTTTTATCTATTGGAAAGTCAAAGTCGCCTTGAAAAGCTTTGTAGATATAGGTACTTGCTTTTTCTGGGTTTTCAAAAACGTCTGCATCAAAAAGCAGCGTGCAATCCTCTATATTTTTGCCTCGCTGTATGGGGTGTATTCCCTCGCTGCCGCGGCGGTTACTAAACTCGTAACCCAAAAATCGTTTTTCGGCATTTTTACTTCCGCTTTTTACCAAAACCGTTTTTTGTGGATAAGCAATAATAAAATATAGTAATTTTTCTGCTTCACGCTCTAAAAACAACTTCCAAAATTCGGTATCATTTTTAGCTTTTAATTTCTTTTTGTATTCTTTAAAAAGTTCGTGTTCTGTTATGTTTTTATTGGGCTCTTTTTTTAGCGCAGTTATGTAATCTTGTAACGTAATGTTTTCCCAAACGTGGTTTACATATTTTGTTATTGGTTTTTCAATTGCAGAGGTTTGGTCATTTAACCGTACCGTATTATCAAGGTAATCGTTAAAAAATCGGGTTATAAAAGATTTAATTTTTTCAATATCGTAATTGTTTCTTCGTCTTAAAAATAGTGTTACAGTATTGGTGCCTGTTGCCATAAAGGTATTGCTTCCCAACTCTGTTATGCCTACAATATCAAAATATTGTAAAATAATCTCCCGAGCTTTGGCATAAATGCCTGAGTTGCTTAAAATGGAGCTTGGTAAAATAATGCCCGCAACTCCGCCATCTTTTAATAGTTGTTTGGTGCGTTCAATAAAAAGACATTCTATTTCGCTACTGGTATCTGTCAACTTTTCATAAAGTTCAAACTCTTCAGCATTGTAGTATTTTGATGCATTATTTCTAAATGCTGAAACGGAATAAGGCGGGTTGGAAACAATAATATCGAACTGTTTGTTTTCTTTTGGAAAATCTTTATCTGTTGCTACAAGTTTTCCTTTGTAATCTGGATGGCTAAAGCGTGCCAATCCGTCGGAATGTATTACGTTTGCCAAACCATCGCCGTGCAAATAGCAGCCTACTTTACCTACTTTTACCAAACGGTAATCTTTTTCAATACCATAGATATAATCATAAGCCCAATCAAAATGATAGGTCTTTGCTTTCTCTATAAATCTATTTACATCTGCTTTTACACCTTTAAAATCCTGTGTGTCTAAAATTCGTTGCACTTCGTGCATTGTTTCGGTCAAAAAGTGACCACTGCCAGCTGCGTAATCCATTACGTAGGGCAGGTATTCATCTTTAATGCCTTTTTGCAATTTGTCTTCTATAACTGTGTTTAAAGGAAGACTTTTAATAATAAATTGTGCGATGGGTACGGGCGTAAAAAACTGCCCAGATTCTTGCTTTAAACCTGTGGTTAAAAGCAATTCGAAAAAATCTGAAAGGTATTGTTGCTTCTTGGTATATCGTATCTTAAATTTTTGGAGCAGTTCCACAATTTCCTTAACCACGACTGCATTGTCGTAAAAAGACTGTTCGTCATAAACATCCTTTATGGCAAACTCATTGTTTTTTTCGAGTCTAATTTTTTTAAATTCAGCTAAAATAGGGGCTCGTTGTTCTTCGGTTAAATAATGGAATTTAGAATTAAATTCAGTATCTGAAAGATCGGTTACATTTTTTTCCAAAAATGCTTTCATTCCATTTTTATACAAATCGGTTAAGCGAATTTGAAAACTCTTGTGATCATCTTTTGGATAATAAATACCATCATACGTAAAGGGAAATTCGAACCATTGAAAGCCTAATTCGTTAGTAGTGCCTTCGTTGGTTTTTTCGTCATAAATTTTACAGAGAAATAATGTGAAAATTCTATTAAAGGCATTTCCTTTATCTGAAACTACATTGTGGCGAAGAATTTCAAGGAACCGATTAAAAATAAAACTGCTGTCCTCTTGGCGTATTTCTTCAAGGTCTTTTATAGTCAATGCCTTGCTCTCAAAATTATAAGGATTTACCCATTCTTCAAAAACGCCATTGTCTTTGGTAAGTTTATTCCATTTTTCGTAAAAATCCTTTACATCGCCCGTTCTGTAATCGTCCTCTATTTTTACAATTTCATTTCTATAAACAATCTTATTTCCAGATAATTCTGAGGCATATAAAAGTATTACATCTGCTTTATTGCTGAATTTGAAATATGTAAAAAGTTGTCCTCCGTTTTTTTTAATTTTAGCGAGCTCCTTGTCAAATTCCTTTCCGAAGGTTTTGCACTCAATCAATAAATATTCGGAACCATCGTCGCGAGTTAAACAAATATCCAATCTTCCGGAAAACCCGTGACCAGCGGGATATACCTTTTCTAAAGAAATGTTTTCAGCTTTATAGCCTTTTTCCAACAAGCGATCCACACATTCCAAAACAACCCAATCCTCTGGTTTTGTGATGTTTTGCAAATCTTTTCCCTGTATTTTTATTTTTCCCCCAAAATTGAATGTTTTCTTCTCAAAATCAACTTCCAAAATAGTCCCGTCAGAATATTTTTTTGAATAAATATCCGATGCGTTTTCCTTTGTAAGAAAGCCAAGAATTGAAATAAGTTTTTTAGTCTCCATTATGGTTTTAGGCAATTATGACAAAACTATTAAATGAATGTGCGCAATTTTGGGGATATGAAAAAGATAATAAACAATTTGTTTAACAATTTGAAATTTACGAAGTTATGGAATATTTCCAATAAATAAAATATATGTTGGAAATATTCCTAATTATTTCACTCCAGTACTCCCAAAACCTCCAGCACCGCGAGATGTATCAGTCAATTCTTCAACTTCTTCCCAAATTGCGCGTTCGTGTTTTGCAATTACCAATTGCGCAATACGTTCGCCGTGCTCAATGGTGAAATCTTCGTTTGAAAGATTTACCAAAATCACTCCAATCTCCCCACGATAATCGGCGTCGATAGTTCCTGGCGAATTTAAAACCGTGATTCCTTTTTTGGCTGCCAAACCACTTCGTGGGCGCACTTGTGCTTCGTAACCGATTGGTAATTCTATAAAAAGACCAGTTTTTACGATAGCTCTTTGCAATGGTTTTAATGTTGAAGGGCCGTCAACGCAGGCTCGCAAATCCATTCCGGCAGAAGCTATTGTTTCGTAGTTAGGTAATGGATGATTGGATTTGTTGATTATTTTCACACCTACGAAAATGGGTGTCTCTTCATTTTTGTTCATATTTCAATTTTATAAGTCTTCTTCGAAAGCGCTTCGACTGCGCTCAGCGTGACATTTCAAATTATTTTAATGATTTTTAAAAATTCTTTCTTTTCAGAATAGAACATAATTGTTGCAAACACTATTAACAACGCAATTCCTATCCAAATATTTCCGTTGAACGCGTAAAAGGAAATTGCTGAAAAACCAATCGCCAAAAGCAAATACCCGCTTATTTTTTTCACTTCGTACGGTACGTCATAATACTTGTGGCCGTAAAGATACGAAAGCACCATCATACTGCCATCCACAGCGAGTGTTGCGATTGCAGAACCCATATAGCCAATTATTGGGATTAATACATAATTCAAAACAAGGGTTACAAC
Organism: uncultured Flavobacteriaceae bacterium; assembly: GCA_963716065.1. Classification (GTDB taxonomy): domain Bacteria; phylum Bacteroidota; class Bacteroidia; order Flavobacteriales; family Flavobacteriaceae; genus Aequorivita. Next base: position 1,660,855 of record OY970287.1, on the reverse strand, counting down.
AGCTGCAAAAACTGAAATATATGCGCCAAATTTTGTGCGGTCCGTAACTTTATACCAAACGGAAAGGTTGTGATATATTCCCAAAAAAAGATTTGCCAAGAGTATAAGCGGAACAATTTTTAATGCTTCCCAATATTGACTATTTGGAATTATAATTTGTTTTAAAATGTCAATATAAACAACTACTCCCAAAAGAATCAAACATCCAAAAAGCGTAAAATATTTGGTAATTGTTGCATAAGTATTTTTTGCGTTTTCATGACCGGAATGATTGAAGAAAAATGGTTCAATCCCCAATCTGAAAGCCATTACAAAAAGCGTCATAAACATTCCAAGTTTGTAGCAGGCAGAATATAGACCAACTTGTGTTTCGGCTATGTTTTCGGGCAATAAATATTTCAGAAGAATTCTATCGAAAGCCTCATTTATACTAAAAGCAATTCCGGCGATAAGCACCGGGACGGCATATTTCATCATTTGTTTCCAAATAGTTTTGCTGAAACCGAAGCCAATTTTCAAATAAAGCGGAAGCAAAATCAAAAGTGTAACCGCACTCGCAATTAAATTCGCGATAAAAACGTAAGCAACTTTGTTTTCGGGAAGCCAAAGCGAATTCCAATAACTACTGTTTTCAGCAAGTTTTGGAAGCATTAAAAGGAAAAATAAGTTGAATGCAAGATTTATTACTACGTTGAAAATCTTGATAACCGCATAACGCATCGGTTTTTCGTTGGCGCGAAACCATACAAAAGGTAACACCACCAAAGCGTCCAAAGCCAAAATCAGCAATCCGTAGGTTACATATTCGGGTTTGAAATCTGAAATTTCTGCAATGTAATTATTGAAAAGAAGCGTAATTCCCAGAAAAATAAGGGTAGAAACCGTGATGGAAGTTAGGGTAGTGGACTGTACAATTTTCTGTTGTGATTCATCTTTCGTCACAAATCTGAAAAAAGCAGTTTCCATTCCGTAGCTCAGCAAAACATTCCCCAAAATCAAAAAAGCCATTACGGTGGAGTAAATTCCGTATTCCTCGGGCAGCAAAACCTTCACATAAAGCGGAACGAGAATTACCGTTAAAACCCGCGGCAGCACCGTTGCGAATCCGTAAATAAAAGTCTGTTTAAAAAGTTTTTTGAAAACGCTCAAAGCGGTGCGGGTTTATTCCGCAAAAGTATTGAAAATAATATTCCTAATGAATCAAAATGTTGCCTAACAAAACCTCAGAGACTAACTATAATTCTTTCACTTTTCTATTAATTTCATTTAAGTATGGTCTTGTTGCTTTTTCAAGTTTAACCATTGCGGAAGTAATATTATCTATTGAAAGCTCCCAAGTATTTGGTTCAAAAATATTAAAATTTATATCCTCAAATTTTATTCTACAAGCTCTTTTATCGTCTAACCTTTCCCAAGTTAATTTTTCATTAAATGTATCTTCAATAATATCTCTCTTGCTCAATAAAAAATCAAATACAAATTCATTTTCGTTTTTCTCACCTCTGTCAATATATATTTCTGCGCGAAAATAATTTTTTGTTGCTGCAAAATTATATCCAACTCCCCGAACACCTGAACCAGCACCAATCCAATTATATTTACTTGGGCTAATATTTTGATAAAGATCGGATTTTGTATTCATCCTATTTATGACCTCAATCCAAAACTTTTTTCTAACAATATGTCTGTTCTTAATTTCTTCTTGGGAAGCAATATCTTCTTGTGTTTTTTCAGCCATACTTATAGAAAATTCCTCAGCTTCTTTCATAGGAATAATTTGTTCTATATTCAGAAACAATTGTTCACCCATTTCATAAGGTGTTACCTGAAAACACTGCAGACGGATTCCGTAATTAATTAACCAGATTACTGTTGAAGTTACTTCTTTTCTGAAATTTCCAGAAACTAGAATTAATCTTTGAGTAAGTCCAGAATTTAGAGCTATTTCTTCAATTTCCAATCCTTCCAAGAAATCACTTATTAAATCTTCAGCCTTTAGAGTTGGATTTGTTTTGCTCAAGAACTCTTGATATATTTTAATTATTTGAGATTTTTTTAAACTAGAGCAATATGATGCGTATTTTAAACATTGCCAAGTCACATTTCTCCCACTATCGTCTAATTTATTTTCAATTATAACTAAATTACCCTGCTTGTCTAAGGCGAGTAAATCCAATCTTTCATTTGTATCACTAAAACCATTAAATTCTTTTTGTATTATTAGGAGCTCTTCCCCTAATGCTGAGGGATTATCTGCTAGCCACTCTTGCAAATTTTCTCGTTCTCGGAAACCCAATTCTGAAAAAGTTTTTTCTGATATTTTCTCTATTTTGTTGTTATGTTTATTTATTAGAAACATCTCTTTTATTATTTTAAGATTAAGTCCAAAAAGATTAAAAATATAATTAGCGAAATTATTTTAAAAATAGTGCGGCAATTTCTTCGGTAATTTTTGTAGGCCGAAAGTTTTTTGCATCCAAAAAACACCAAAGCGTGGTAGCTTCAACGATTGTTTTTCCATCCGCCGGACGAATTATTTTATAATGCCGTTCACATTTAACACCCTCGTAATTATCGATCCACGTTTGCGTTTCCAATTCTTCCCCTAAAAATGAAGGGTTTTTATAGGAAATGGAATGGTTCAAAACCACCCACACATAATGCTCGCGAAGGCTGGCATCTGTTTTCGCAATCCAATGTGATTCGGCGGCGTCCAAACACCATTGTAAATACGTGACATTATTTACATGATTAAGCCCATCAATAGCCGATGCCGGAACGATAAATTTTTGTTTAAAAATGAAAGGTTTCAAAATCCGAGAATTATTTTGGCAATAGTGAAGTAGATTAAAATTCCACAAATATCGTTGCTAGTTGTAATAAATGGTCCAGTTGCCATTGCTGGGTCAATCCCTCTTTTTTCAAGCATAATTGGTATAAAAGTTCCAATTATTGCGGCGGTGATTATTACTGTTATTAAAGAAATTGCGATTGTAAGACCGAATAAAAAATCGAGCCCAAGCAAAAGCATGCCCCCTACAATCAGAATTATTGAAAGAATAAGCCCGTTTAAAAGGCTGAGTAAAAATTCCTTTACCAATCTTTTCCAAAGTGAACCTTTTAAGCTATCGTTTGCGAGAGCCTGCAATACAATTGCTGATGATTGTACCCCTACATTTCCAGCCATTGCGGCAATAAGTGGCACAAAAAAGAAAAGTGAGGCGTGCTCTGCCATCGCTCCAGAAAAAGTCCCTAAAACGGAAACACTAACAAAACCGCCGATTAGCGCTAAGATCAACCACGGCAATCGAGCCCGCGTTAATTGCCAAATGCTATCATCAGCCTCAACATCTTGAGAAATACCCGCCGCCATTTGGTAATCTTTTTCGGCTTCATCCTTTATGAAATCCACGATATCATCAATAGTAACTCGCCCAACTAAAATGCCGTCATCATCAACCACGGGAATTGCTTCCAAATCGTACTTTTGCATTATACGGGCGACTTCTTCGCCTTCGGTATGCACATTTACATAATCTACTTTTGGGATGTAAATATCGCTAATATGTGCTTTTTCCGAAGCGGTCAATAAATCTTTCAACGAAAGCCTGCCTTTCAATCTTCCCTGTTTGTCCGTTACATAAATGGAATGAACGCGCGTAACATTTTCGGCTTGCCTTCGCATCTCGCGAACGCATCCGGCAACGGTTCACGTTTCTTTTACACGAACCAATTCTTTTGCCATCAAACCACCAGCTGTGTCTTCATCGTATCGCAAAAGATCAACAATATCGGCCGCGTGATCCTCATCTTCGATATGACCGATAACTTGTTTTTGAATATCATCATCGAGCTCCGCGATAATATCTGCGGCATCATCGGTGTCCATTTCATCCAGCTCGTCGGCGATTTCTGAAGGGGAAAGATTGTCGAGAATGCGCTCACGAAAATCGTCATCCATCTCCATCAAAGCTTCACTGGTAATCTCGCTATCGAGGAGTTTTATAAGATAGGTTGCTTCGTCGGTATCTAATTCTTGAAGCAATTCAGCAACATCAGCAAAGTGAAATTCATGCAAAAGCTCAGTCAGCGCATTGCGATTGTCATCGGCAATGAGCTGTTCAATCTGCTCGATAAAATCATCAGTCAGCTGAAATTGCATCGTTTTCCAGTTTTTGGGTGAGTGCTATAAATTGTGAAACGGAAAGTTGTTCCGGGCGTTGGCCAAAGATAGCATCTTCTTTTATTTTATCGGAAAGATTGAAGGATTTTAAACTATTTCGAAGTGTTTTTCTGCGTTGTTGAAATGCGGTTTTCACAACTTTATAAAGCATTTTTTCGTCACAAGCAATCGTAAAATTTTCTTTTCTCTTTAAGCGAAGCACGCCACTGTCAACTTTTGGTGGCGGATCGAAAACGGATGGCGGAACAGTAAAAAGATATTCGGCATCATAAAAAGCCTGAGCTAACACTGAAAGAATTCCGTATGCTTTGCTCCCTTCCTTTTCGCAAATTCGCTGCGCAACTTCCTTTTGAAACATTCCCGTGAACTCTGGAATTTTCTCTTTCCATCCCAACATTTTAAAAACAATTTGGGTAGAAATATTATACGGGAAATTGCCTGTAATACCGAATTGTTCCTCCCCGAAAAGCAATGAGAGATCGTACTTTAAAAAATCTGCTTCAATGATTTTAAGGTTTGGATTCGGATAGTTTTCTTCCAAATATTCGATTGATTCTTTATCCAAATCCATCGCAATTACTTCCACGTTTTTTTCGATTAAATATTTGGTAAGCACGCCCATTCCAAGGGCCGATTTCGAGAACATTTTTATAGCCTTCCAAAGTTAAAGTATCGCCAATTTTTTCGGCAATCACTTCGTCTTTTAGAAAATGCTGGCCGAGGTGTTTTTTGGCACGCACAGCTCCAGGCTCAAAATTTTTAATGGGTTTATTTGGCTTTTCCTTTTTCATTTAAAAACCTTCAAAAGTGTTTGATTGCAAAGTACGTAAAGGTTTTTCAAAGGATGGGGAGTGAACTAGTTTTTTTTAAAAAGTTCGTTGTGGGCTTCCCCAATAATTTCCATTTCGGTTCGGAAGGCGACAAATTTTCCTTCAAATGGTTTGCTTTGCGCCCGTAATTCCGGTGCATTTTCAGCATAATATTTTTGAAGGGTTTCCTTGCTATCGGTAGTGTATTGAATGGAATAGGTGATACCGCCCATTTCCTCTTCAATTACAACGCGCGTCATTAGCGCTTTGCTGAATTTTCCAGTAGCAAGCATTGCTGGAATGTGTTCGGTTTTCATCCAATGAAGCCATTTTTCCTGAATGGATTCTTCGATGTTTACGGTTACGTTATAGATGTACATATTTTTTTAAATTCCAAATTCCAAATTCCAAATTCCAAACTTTCAAACTTTCAAACTTTCAAACTAATATTGTGTTTTTTTTGGAATTTGGTGTTTGAGATTTGGTGCTTTTTTAGTTTATCGCATCTCCCCTCAATGTTCGATACTTCTGCCGTGCTTCCACAAAATAAATGCTATCGGCATAATTAAAAATTAGCTGTTCGTATTCCTGTTTCGCTTTTTCGGGTTGGTCGAGTTTTGTTTCGTATAATCTCGCCAAGCGGTAATGGGCATCATCGGCCAAAATATCTTCTTTATAAAATTCGATTATTTTGAGATAGTTTGCCTCTGCTTTTTCAAATTCCCCAGTTTTTTCAAAAAGTTCGCCTTGTTTTAGAAGTGCTTCGTCTTCAATTTTTTCGCCTTTGTTGTTTGTTAAAATATCTTCCAAAGCATTGATAAATTCGGCATTTTTATCCTGAAAAGCTAACAAATCTGCGCGAGCATATTTTTTTAAAGCAGTTTGGGTAAAATCTTCCAAAGAGTTATCGCGAATCAACAAACTGAGCTGCATCGCATCATTCGCCATCAATTGTGAGGTTGATTTTTTAAGCACGTCGAGCTGCACTTGCGCCCATTCAAAATCTCCTTTAAAATAGCTTGTTCGCGCAACTTTAAAACGGGCTTCCTGCGCCAGCACATCGCTTTGCACTTTTTTCTGAATTTGGGAATAATAGATTAAAGCTTCGTTGAATTTTTCATCGAAAACCAAAATATCTGCAAGTTCCATTTTTACCCGCGCCTCTTGGTATGGGGTCAATTGTTCCTTCGCCAAGACCTTTAAGTTATTAATTGCGATTTCTTTTTTGTTATTCTGAAAAGCCAAAAAATGGTTGTGATCTATTTGAAGTAAATAGGTTTCGCGGCTTTTTCCGAATTCTTCAAAAAGTTTTTCGAACTGTTTTTCTACCTCAGCGTATTTTTTTGGATCGGCGGTTTTCACTTCCATTTTCATCAAAATTTGATAGCCCTGCAATCTTGATTGTGGCGTAAACGAATTCTCAATAATATAATTCACTATTTCCCTTCCGCTTTCATAATCTTCATCGGCAATGGCAATATATGCCAAATCGGTAATACCGCCCATGTCTTCACCAATGCGTTTGTAAATTGCTTTTTCCTGGACAAACGCTTTTTTGTATTCTTTTTGCTGGATGAATAACCAGCTCAAGAGTTCATTATAAAGTACGTCGGGGTTTTGTTGGGACCGCTGTAACAAGGTTTTTTTAAGAAGAAGATTTGCTTCATTGTTTGGATCTTCAGTTGTGTAAAGGCTAAAATAACGTTGTGCAGAACCTTTAAAGGATACATTTTTTTCAACAAGCCCAAGGTAGCTGTCGAACATTTTTTCGAGCTTTCCCTGTTCGCCATAAATTTGCGCCAATTGCATGTTGAAATCTATTTTTTCACTCAATGCCATTCCCTTTTCATAGGTAATAACTGCTTCGTCGAGCAAGCTGTATTTTTCAAAAGAATTGCCAATATTATAGGAATAATTGGGATTTACATCAATGAACGCTATTGCTTTATTGTAATTTTCAGTGGCGAGTTCTGGCTTATTTTGAAGCGAAAAATTGTATCCCAGATCCACATAAAGTTGAGGGAAGTTTCGGCCGTCGGCTATTTTTTCTTTTAAAAGTTTTTCGGCTTCCGCAAATTTTTCGAGTTGTTGGTTGCTTTCCACTATTCCCATAAAGAAATCCAATCTATAAGGGCTTTCTTTGCTCAGTTTTTCATAAATGCTTAGGGACTTTTCAAATTGCCCTTGCTCAAAATAATTTTTGGCCAAAGCATCGCTTTGAGAAAAACTTGAAGTAGTTGTGAAAATGATTAAAATGAAAAGAAAGTTGCGCATGGCGTAAATATAAACAAATGCCAGATAGCTTTTGGAATCTGAAAATAATTATCAAAAACAAGGCCGTAGAAAATTTGAAAAAGTAAAAGGGCCGCGATTAAGCAAGCCCTTCTTCTCAACATTAAACAATCTCCTCTTATTGTTTAATGAATTTATAACTGGCCGATTGGCCATCTACGGCTAATTTCAAAATATAAATTCCTGGTTTAAGTGCTGCTACATTTACTACAGCATCATTTTTATTTGGAGCAGATTCCAATACTATTTGTCCTAATATTGAATAAACAGAAACTTTTTCAATTGTGTTTTTTGCTGAAAGGTTCAATACTTCGTTGGTAGGGTTTGGATAGAATTTGAAACCTTCCAAAGTATTTTCTTCTACACTTAAAACGGTTTTTGCATCAAAGTAGAGTCCGTAACCAAAGCCACCACCTCCGCTGGTTCCAGCAAAAGCTAAGCAAGGAAGTTCATCATTAGTTTCAGCTACTGCAGAACCAAAGCCATCAAAAACATCTATTCCGGAGTCGTTTACTTCTTCAAAAGGACCAAATACACTGCCGTCATATTGAAAGGATCGGTTTAAATCATTTGAAGAATTATCGATATCATCGCGAACGTAAGCAGTTTCCAATACTTCATCTGAATTTACTTTTCGCATCCAAGTATCTATATGCATAATATTGGCATCAGAACCTGCACTTATATATGCTACAGGCGCATATGCAGCTCCACTTTCCCTAAGATGGGCTTGCCCAATATAAGAATCTGAGCTACCTGCATTACGGGAAGATGCAATAATTAAAACTTCGTCTGTGGAAAAATCTTTTCGTGTAGCTCTTATTGTTGGGTTTAATGTTTCCATTGAACCACCGTTCGCAACAGTTTCATTTGGTTCCCAAGATGCGGGATCGTTGAAAATTGGATTTGCTGATCCATACAAATTTCCAGAAGTTGCTCCAGTAAATGTTACATAACAACCACCATCGAGACCGTAACTAAACTCTATTTGTTGGCCGCAAATTCCTAGGGTTACCTCATCAAGCCAATCAAAACCATAGCTACCAGACGTACTTCTTGCCGAATGGACTTCAGTACAGGCGGTGGTTTTTTGATAGGTTGCAAAACAACGTTGTGATGCGGTTGCTGTTGGATAATTTCGATCAACTCCGAAATCTGTTACATCACCTGCAATAACTTGTGCGGCAAAATCACCTGAAGCTATATTCCATCTCCAAACCTGAAAATTGTTTGTTGCTGTTAAAATGTATGCTAACAAATAATCATCTCCGTCCCCGTCCATAGATATTATTTGCAATTTGCGCATTGGCGCAGTTACATTAACCCTCTGCCACTCGGAAAAATTATTTCCGCCATCTGTAGATCTAAAAATTATTATTTCATCAAAAGTTGCACCTTCGTTCTCAATGTCGTTTTGAAATGAAGATATATAAATATCACCATTAAGGGTAACATCCATATCTACACCGCCATCTACCCAATCATCCATTAATAATTTGTCTGTGCCCCAATCTTCAGGAGTATAACCGGCACCGTCACGCTCAAATGTTTCCGTAGGAATGTAAACTCCATTTATTGGAAGATTCTCAACAGTTTCCGGCAATTTGTTTGTAACAATTGGCTTATAAAGAGCAGCCACATTTGGGTCAATGGCTTGCCAGGCATTTTTAATTGCAATAATGTTTGCATTAATTTCGGCTGCTGTTCCACTTTGTTCAAGATCTTTTGATTGTTGATACAATGCATTTAGCTCTGGTGTTCTTTCAGGAATTACAATTGAATTCCCGGTTAAATCTGTTTGTGCCATTCCTGTTATGATAGAAAGTGAGCACATTAAAAAGGTAATTACATTTTTCATGATTACTTGTTTTTTAATTAATACTTGTTTTTTCACTTTATAATCGAGGAGTTTTCTATTGAGTGATTTAAAATCTTAGACAAATCTATCACAACAATTGGTTGATGAATATGAATATTGTACCAAACACTATAACAGATGTAACACCCATAAAAAAAGCCGAAAATGCTGGTGTTTTCGGCTTAAAATATTTTTAAAATAAGATTTATTTAATTCAAATTCTCAAGATCGAGTTCGCTTATGGCATCCCAAGTTTCGTCAATATCCATATTTTTCCCATTGGCTTCCATATAAAAACGGTTGCCTTGCACAAGCTGGATTTTACTGTTGTTATTACCAGAGCGGTATTCCTCAATCGCTTTTTTACCCTTTTTTGTAACTGTTTTTCGGGAGCCGTTTTCATCTTCCTCTTCAAAATCCTGCGACATTAACATCCGCATCCCCATAGTTGCTGCGGCGCCCGTTTGTCCCGCCCCGTCAATAATATTGATGGTGAATTTTTTAGATTTGTCTTCATTTTCGTAAGCAGCTTCAACGGATGAAATATTCATCATTCCGGCTTGACCGGCTTTATAGCTAATTCGTTTCATACCATTAATATCATCAGGCAGCCAAGTTTTGAATTCTTCGTTGGTTAACGGTGTGGTTTCTTGCAGCTCTTAAATGTCATCCTGCATATTATTCATTTCCTGAACTGCATTTGTGGTGTTTGAAACATTTTCTTTAGCTTCTTTAATTTTTTTGCTTATGGGATTGTCTTTGCAACTTATTAATGCAGAAAAAACAAATAATGCGAATACATATTTTTTCATAATTGAAGAATTAAATTGGTTAATATCGAGTTGATTTTGAATACTAATATATTCAATATCAAAAGAATATAACTGAAAAGAAAAAAGTTTGGAGGAAGAATTACATCTCCGAAGCTACCTTTTCAAGCTCTGCGTACCAGTTTTCACCGAATTTGCGGATGAGTGCAACTTTCACGAATTTATAAACAGGAACTTGCAATTGTTTTCCCAAAGTACAGGCGTCGTCACAAATGGGCCAGCGATGATAATTTATCGCTGAAAATTCACTGTATTCCTGAATTCGAACGGGATATAAATGACAAGAAATTGGTTTTCTGAACCCGATAGCTATCGGGTCTACTGCGCCAGCATTAAATGCGTCTTCAATCCCGCAACTTGCAATGCCTTTATCGGTAAAAGTAACGTAAGCGCATTCTTTGCCGTCAACAAGCGGCGTTTCCAATTCGTCAAAATCGGTTTTAATGTGTGTGCCTTGTTTTTCTATGGAAGCAATTCCCTCAGGGCGAAGAAACGGTTTCACTTTTGGGTAAATTTCCTTTAAAATTTCAACTTCTTCTTGGGTAACTGGTGCTCCCGCTTCGCCTTCAATACAGCAGGCGCCTTTGCATGCGTTGAGGTTGCACACAAAATCTTTTTCGATAATATCTTCGGAAACTATTGTTTTGCCAAGTTGGAACATGCCGCAAAACTATAAAATTCTAAAACAGAAATAACAATTTGAAGAACAATTGAATTTAAATAATTCAAAATCATTTTATTTTGAATTCGAAAGAGACGAAAAACTATTTGCTGGTTTACTTCAGAAGATGAAACAATAGGCTTAATTTTGTGGCCTAAATGAATAGTTGTGAACTTGAATTTTAAGGAAATAGCCACCGCCACTATGGTGCTCTTTGCTGTAATTGATATTATTGGAAGTATTCCGATAATTATATCATTACGTTCAAAGTTGGGAAATATACGCAACGGGCGTGCGGCAATTATTGCGGCAATTGTAATGATTGTTTTCCTTTTTATCGGTGAGGAAATTTTAAATCTTATAGGAATAAATGTGAATGAATTTGCAGTGGCGGGCTCGTTTATTTTGTTCTTTATTGCACTGGAAATGATACTTAATATCACACTTTTTAAGGATGGTGAAAATGCGCCAACTTCTGCCACCGTTTTTCCCATAGCGTTTCCGATTGTTGCGGGTGGAGTTTAACAACATTACTGTCGCTGCGCGCTGAATATGATATTGCCAATATTATAGTTGCAATACTTGTGAATATAGTTGTTGTATTTGTAGTTTTAAGAACCTCAAACACACTACAAAAATGGCTTGGAAAAGGTGGAATTGCAATAATTCAAAAAATATTTGGTGTAATTTTGCTCGCCATAGCAGTGAAGCTTTTCACCTCAAATATTCAAGAACTTTTTAATTAATACAATGAAAATATTTATCTACATATTGATGGTTTTATCCTTAGGATTGATTGTTTACAATGCAACACTATTGGATTTTGATAATTTACTTGGAGGTGACAGTTCGGTTGCGGCAATAAGTATATTGGCGGGATTGTGCGCTATTTTGATGCTTGGTATTCTGCTTATTTCAAAAAAAATAGCTGCCAAAGCAAAAAGATAGTTTTCTACTTTTTGTCCAAATAATTTTCTGCTTCCAGTTCCAAAACTTTTAAAAGCATTGGATCATTTTCGTTCAGAATAATTTCATATTCGTTAGGGCCAAAAAGCTGTTGGGCGATATTTGCTTTTAAGGTTCTTTTTAGCTCTTCGGTATATTTCGAAAGATCAATCTGCGCTTCGTTAAACTTCGCATATTCAATAAATTCCTTGGAAAGTTTATCTTCTACCTTAAAGTTTTTTCTGAAATCGTCAAATTTCATTCCTTTGAAAAGAGCTCGATTCTTTTCGAGATATTCAAAAATGAAATAACTCATAAATCCGCTTCGCGATACATATTGAAGCGTTTCATTTTCAACACTTGTATCTTTTGGCACAAAAACATCGGGAATAATCCCTCCGCCTCCGTAAACTACTTTTCCTTTTGGGGTTTTGTATTTTAAGGAATCGGCAACTTTAATGCTGTCCGCATGGATTAATTCGCCATTGCGATAGCGGCTTTCGTAATCGCTGTAATATGTATCGTTTCCATTTCCGTAAGGACGCTGGATGGAACGACCGGTTGGGGTGTAATATCTTGCAATCGTTAAGCGAACCGCACTACCATCTCCTAGCGACATTTCGCGCTGCACCAATCCTTTTCCGAATGAACGACGACCAATTATAGTTCCTTTGTCATTATCTTGAAGTGCACCGGCAACGATTTCACTTGCTGAGGCGGAATTTTCATTAATTAAAACATACAATTTGCCGTGTTCAAAATCACCGCGACGGGTTGCGTAAGTTTTGTTTATATCGCCACTTTTGTTTTTTGTTATCAGTACAAGTTTGTCGTCTTCCAAAAATTCATCGATAACCCTTTCTGCGGTTGAAATATAACCTCCGGGATTGTTGCGAAGATCCAAAACAAGTTTTTTGATGCCCTGATCCTTCAGTTTTTCGAGGGCGTTTTCAAATTCTTTGAATGTGGTTTCAGAAAAGCGATTTATCTTAATATAACCCAAATCATTATCCAATTTATAGGAAGCATCGACACTTACAAGTGGCACCTCTTTTCTTCTAACTTTTATTTCAAGTGTTTTCCTTTCACTTGGGCGATAAATATCGAGGGCAACTTTACTGTTTATTTCGCCTTTTAAATAATTTGAAATGCTGTCGCGTTGCACCAATTCGCCAAAAAGTCTTTTGCCGTCCGCATACAAAATTCTGTCGCCACCTTTTATTCCTGCACGTTCAGCTGGCCCACCTTCAATGGAACGGATTACGGCAATAGTGTCTTTGTAAACATAAAAACTCACACCAATTCCGGTGAAAGCACCGCGCATATCATCGGCATTATGGGCATATGCGCTTTTGGGAATATACACGGAATGTGGGTCGAGGTTTTGAAGAATTCCGTTTACGGTAACATCAACAATACTGTCGGTGTTCACGTTGTCCACATATTCGTAATCTATATAATCTATAAGTCTATTCAGCTTATCTTTCTTTGAATTTGTGGCGAATATTTTTTCGGTAGTATCGTTAAAATTGAGTTTGGATCCAATAAAAACACCAGCTGCAATCGCAAAGCCAATCCAAAGAGGCAATAGCGGCAGTCTTTTTTTGGTAGTATTTTTCGGTGTGGAAGGTTGTTGTTCCATTATTGTAAATCCAAATCTGAAATGTGTTGTATGCTTACTCCTGCCTTTTCCAAAAAGATTATGCCAGAGTTGTCTTTATATTCGTTGTAGTAAACCATTCTTTTTATTCCCGCTTGATGAATTAATTTGCTGCATTCTTTGCAGGGTGACATTGTGATGTAAAGTGTTGCGCCGTTGCAGGCTTGCGTTGTTGAAGCAACTTTCAATATTGCATTTGCTTCAGCGTGGAGCACGTACCATTTTGTATATCCTTCATCGTCTTCACAAATATTTTCAAAACCAGTTGGCGTTCCGTTGTAACCATCACTGATTATCATTTTGTCTTTCACAATAAGCGCGCCAACCTGTCTTCGTTTGCAATGGGAGAGTTTGCTCCATTCCTTTGCCATTCTCAAATAGGCAATATCATACTTACGTTGTTTACTGTCTTTCATACTATTAAATAGGTCAGCGAAATTAATGGGAAGTTACGCTACTGCCAAAAAAATTGTTGTTAACTTCTTGCCAAATGAATTGATGAGCCAATTAGCCGATTAGTCGATGAGTCGATAGGTTTAAAAGTTTAAATATTTAGAAAAAATGTCCAAATTTATTTTTCTCCTTTAAGGTTATGGGACTAAAAAATCCAATTATTGATAAGCATTGGGATTACCATTCCAATCACTAATGAAGAAACTACCAAAACCCAATCACGTTTGTTAAAACGGAAAATGGTTTGGAAAATGAAAGCGATAATTAAAATTATAATTACCACAATTATTTGTGCGGCTTCAATACCAAGGGCGAATTCCAATAATGAAAGGATGCCATTTCCGCTGTCGAGTGCAGTAAAAAATGATGCAAATCCCAATCCGTGAATCAATCCGAAGAAAATGGTAACTATGTAGAAAATCCCCATCTTTTCCATCCTCTTTTCTTTTCCGGCAGTAAAAAGATTGAAGAAGAGCTGTCACTAAAATAGTTACGGGAATTAAAAATTCTATAAGCCTCCCAGAAACGGTTATCACATTATAGCTTGCCATGAGCAAAGAAAGTGTGTGGCCAATGGTAAACATGGTAACCAAAACCAATAATCTTTGCCAAGAAGAAAAGGTGTAAGCAGCACAAAGTACAATCAAAAATAAAATATGGTCGTAGGCTTTCCAATCCAATACGTGATGGAGCCCAAGGTTAAAGTACAACCAGAAATCAGACATTGGGGATGGGTTTTTTCAGGGTTGCCCAAATATAGACATTGTGCCGAAGATTTCATATATTTATTATGAATTCTAAATATTCAGTAGTGAAAAAATTATTATTTCTTGTTTTAGTTTTCACTGCCCTTAAAAGTTTTGGACAAAATCCTGAGCTATTTGGAATATGGTATTTAACATCTTACAGTATTGATTTAGAAGAACCTAATTATATTTCAAATATTCAACCACCCATATCACCATTTTTAATAATTGGAGAAACGTTGGATTTTTCGGGAGAGGCTGCCTGTAATCCATATATAGGGAACTTTAGTTATAATTCCAATATGGATAAGTTAGTTCTCAGTAATTTCGACACGACTTTAAGCTTATGCGATTTTGAAGATCACAACATTTTTGAAGTAGATTATTTCAGTTATTTTTTAGTGCCCGGATCTTATCAATACTATTTTTACAGCGATAATTCCGGCAATAGACATTTGGTGTTTTCAATTTCTTCCGGTTCTGAATTAGATTATCAAAACCAACCTTTATCTGTTTCCAAAAATACGCTGAACAATTTTAAAATCTACCCAAATCCTGTTTCGGATCAACTATTTGTTACTTCTGAAAAATTTACAATTGAATCAATGGCAATCTTTTCAATGACAGGCCAAAAGATTTTACAAATTGAGGGCGCTTCAAATTCCATAAATGTTTCTTCACTTTCAAAAGGAATGTACTTTTTGGAAATTAATTCGGAAGAAGGAAAAGTAGTTCAGAAATTTATAAAAAAATAAAGCCTCAACATTTTTGTCAAGGCTTTCGTACTCGAGGCGGGAATCGAACCCGCACGTCCTAAAACACAGGATTTTGAATCCAGCGCGTCTACCAATTCCGCCACTCGAGCAAACGGGAGGCAAAAATAAACAAATATTTGTAATTTACTAAAAATTTTATGTGGGTATTTTTTAAAAAAACGCTTCGGATAAATATTTACCTTTGCACACTAAAATAAACCAAAACCACAAATCATGTCGACCACTCTTCCAGAACCAAAGATTTTTGCCTGTAAACAAAGTGAAGCGCTTGCGCAGGATATTGCAAAAGCTTATGGAATTCCTCTGGGAAACGTAATTACCGCACATTACAGCGATGGCGAATTTCAACCTTCTTTTGAGGAATCTGTTCGTGGAAGTCGCGTATTTTTAATAGGCTCAACATTCCCAAATAGCGACCATTTGATGGAACTTTTGCTGATGATTGACGCTGCAAAACGCGCTTCGGCAAGACACATCACTGCTGTTTTGCCGTATTTTGGTTGGGCGCGCCAAGACAGAAAAGACAAACCACGTGTACCGATTGCCGCAAAATTGGTTGCAAAAATGTTGGAAACAGCTGGGGCAACACGAATAATTACAATGGATTTGCACGCTGATCAAATACAGGGATTTTTTGAGAAACCAGTGGACCATCTTTTTGCTTCCACAATATTCCTTCCTTATTTGAGAAGTTTGAATCTGGAAAATCTAACCATCGCTTCCCCAGATATGGGAGGTTCAAAACGCGCATACGCTTATTCAAAATTTTTGGAAAGCGATGTGGTAATCTGTTACAAACAGCGTGAAAAAGCCAACGTGATTTCATATATGGAATTGATTGGCGATGTAAAGGGCAAAAACGTAGTATTGGTTGATGACATGGTTGACACGGCCGGAACGCTTACTACTGCGGCCGATTTAATGATGGAGCGCGGAGCACTGAGCGTTCGTGCGGTTTGTACGCATCCGCTTCTTTCCGGAAATGCTTACGAGCGTATTGAAAAATCGCAGATGTTGGAATTGATTGTTTCTGATTCTATCCCAACAAAACCAAGCAGCAAAATTAGAGTAATAAGTTGCGCCAAACTTTTTGCTGATGTTATGTTAAGCGTAAATGCTAACAAATCTATAAGCGGCAAGTTTTTGATGTAATTCTTATAAAAAAGGGAATTTCTTTCGGAAGAAGGAAAAAATCAAAAATCCTATAATTGATAATCCAAAATAAAATTTATCTTTGCACTCCCTAAAAAACAGCTTTTTAGGGAGTTTTTAATTAATAAAACAATTCAAACAAAATGAAATCTATTACAATTAAAGGATCAAAAAGAGAAAGCGTGGGCAAAAAGGCAACGAAAGCCCTACGTAATGCTGGAATGGTTCCTTGCGTAGTTTACGGAGGGGATGAGCCAATTAGTTTTTCAGCAGAAGAAATTGCATTTAAAAACTTGGTTTACACTCCAGACGTACACACGGTTGTAGTGAATTTAGGAGGCACAAAAGTATCTGCCATCCTTCAGAATATACAATTTCACCCAGTAACTGACCGTATTCTTCACATCGATTTTTACCAAATTTTTGATGATAAAGAAGTAACTATGGAAATTCCTGTGCGCACAAAAGGAAATGCGCGTGGTGTTCGTAATGGTGGTACGTTGCGTATTGTGAGCCGTAAACTTCGTGTGAAAGCTTTGCCAGAAAATCTTCCAGATTTTATTGAGGCAGACATTACCGAAATGCGTATCGGAAACAAAATGTATGTTACCGCTATAAAAACTGATAATTATAAAATTATGCACACAGATAACACTGTTATTTGTCAAGTTAGAACCTCTCGTACTGCTGTTGCGGACGAAGTGGATGACGATGCTGAAACAGCTGAAGGTGCAGAAGGAGAGGAAGTTACAGCTACAGAAACTGATGATGTTGCTGCAGTAAAGGAATAAATTTCTTTTTAGTAAGATAACCAAAAAAGCATCCTGTTAATTCGGGGTGCTTTTTTTATTTTTACCAAAGAATAAAAAAAAGATGTCGTTTTTCAGAAATTTATTTTCAACAAAGGCAAGCCATAAAGTTACAGAAGAAGATCCCATGAAAAAATTTCTAATCGTCGGGCTAGGAAATATTGGCCCAAAATATGCCAACACACGCCACAACATAGGTTTTAAGGTTGTTGATTTTTATGCTGAAAAAAACTCACTTACTTGGGAAACCGCAAAGCTGGGCGACGTCACTTCACATAAAGTAAAAGGTAGAACCCTCATTTTCCTAAAGCCAAGTACCTATATGAATTTAAGCGGAAAGGCTGTAAATTACTGGCTCGATAAAGAGAAAATTCCTTTGGAAAATATGCTTGTTATTACAGACGATTTAAACTTGGCTTTTGGCACAATCCGTATAAAAACCAAAGGCAGTGATGGTGGCCACAATGGTTTGAAAGATATACAAAATACAATGCAGACAACCAATTATAACCGTTTCCGATTTGGAATAAGTGATGCGTTTGCAAAGGGAAGACAAGTAGATTATGTGTTGGGCGAATGGGAAGCAGCCGAAGAAAAACAACTTCCCGAAAGGTTTGAATTGAGCTGTAACATCATAGAATCCTTTGCGCTTGCGGGAATAAATATTACTATGAATACTTTTAACGGAAAATAATTTGGAAAAATATTTATCAGCTTCCGAATATAAAAATACACGTCAAAGCGTCGTTACAATTGGTACTTTTGATGGCATGCATTTGGCCATAAAGCTATATTGAAACGCTTGACGGAAACTGCGGAAAAGGAATATTTAAATTCGGTGGCGCTTACTTTTTTTCCACATCCGCGGATGGTGCTTCAACAAAATTCAGATATAAAACTTATAAATACCATTGAGGAGCGTTCCAAATTACTTGAAAGAACTGGGCTCGACCATTTGGTAATCCATCCCTTTACGCACGCTTTTTCACGGTTAACGGCTTTGGAATATGTGCGCGATATTTTGGTAAATAGCTTAAAAGCGAAAAAAATAATCATAGGCTACGACCACCGTTTCGGAAGAAACAGAAATGCAAATATTGAGGATTTAAAGGAATTTGGAAGAACGTATAATTTCGAAGTTGAAGAAATTTCAGTAAAGGAAATTGACGATGTGGCAATAAGTTCAACCAAAATCAGAAAGGCGTTGGATGCTGGCGATGTTGAAACCGCAAATAATTTTTTGGGCTATAGTTTTATGATTTCCGGCGAAGTAATCCAAGGAAAAAAAATTGGTCGTACCATTAATTACCCAACTGCAAATTTAAATCTGAAAGAAAACTACAAGCTCATTCCAAAAAATGGGGTATATGTAGTTCAGTCTTTAATTAATGGAAGAAAAACATTCGGAATTACAAGCATTGGCACAAACCCAACAGTTGGCGGAACCGAAAAAACAATCGAAACTCATTTCCTAGATTTCAAAGATAATCTTTACGGAAAGGAAATTACAATCGAATTTTTAAAACACATCCGCGACGAGGAAACCTTTGGTTCCATTGAAATTTTACGGCAGGAAATTATTAAAGACGAAAATTTCGCAAAACAATTTTTAAAGAATCGTGAATAAATTTCTTTTCAAACAAGTTGATAATATTGGGCTCGTACTTTTTAGGGTAGCCTTTGGGCTTTTAATTGCTATCGAAGCTTTTGGTGCAATTTTCACGGGTTGGGTGCGGCGCACTTTGGTTGATACTCCATTTACTTTCAACTTTATTGGGTTCGATTTTTTGCAACACATTCAAGGCCCAACAATGTATTATTACTTTGTGGTCATGGGCATTTTCGGCATTTTTGTGATGTTGGGTTACAAATATCGTTTCAGCATGATTGCCTATGCAATTATGTGGACCTGTGTTTATTTGATGCAAAAATCCAGCTACAACAATCACTATTATTTAATGATGCTTTTGTGCTGGATAATGGCATTTCTTCCCGCCAATCGATGGTTTTCATTGGATGCAAAAATAAATCCCGAAATAAAATCGCCTGCAATGCCACGCTGGGTTTTGTTGATTTTGATACTCCAGGTTTGGATTGTTTACACATTTGCTTCGGTGGCAAAGTTATATCCAGATTGGCTGGATGCTTCCATGCCAGCATTATTGATGCGTGGGAGAATAGATTATTGGCTCATTGGCGGCATTTTGCAACAAAATTGGGTGCATTGGTGCATTGCGTATACAGGTCTTCTTTTTGATCTGCTTATAGTTCCTTTAATGCTTTGGAAACGCACACGGCTAGTTGGATTTATTATTTCTGTATTTTTTCATCTTTTCAATTCAATCGTTTTTCAAATAGGGATTTTCCCTTATATGTCGATTGCATTTGCCTTGTTTTTCTTTTCTCCCGAAATACTTCGAAAACGATTTCTTCCGAAGAAAGAATTATACAGCGGTGATGAAGTAATTGTTCCCAAACATAAAAGTTTGCTTATTGGCGTGTTTTCAATCTATTTCTTGTTTCAGCTCGGTCTCCCGTTGCGCCACTGGTTTTTTAAGGATGATGTGCTGTGGACTGAAGAAGGTCACCGTTTAAGTTGGCGAATGATGCTACGTGCCAAGAGCGGAAGCTTAACCGTTTGGGTAAAAGACAAGCCCGATGGAGAAAAAAAGCGATATAATTATAGTGAACTTTTAGGCCCTAAACAACAAGGTTCGGTTGCTACAAAACCCGATATTATATGGCAACTTGCCCAGAAAATAAAAAAGATTGAAGCCGAAAAGGGAAGAGATGTAGCCGTATATATGGATTCTCGGGTGCGAGTTAACGATGGCAAATATCATCAATTTACAAATTCAGAAATAGATATCGCTTCTGAAGAATGGCATCCCTTTCAACACAGCGAATGGATTTTGCCATCGCCCAAGGACTACAATAAAAAGCCAAAAACGAAGTAACTACAAATTTCGTTATCTTTAGAAGGATTAATACTGTGAGTTATGGATATTCAATTGGAAAAATACAAATTAATGGAATGGCTAATCCAACAGAATAATGAGGACATAATCATGAAATTATTGGATTTCAAAAAATCAATTTCTGAAAATTCCGATTGGGAATATGAAGTCTCGGAAACCGAAAAACTCTTTATTGAGGCAGGATTAAAAGATATTGAGCAAGGTAATTTTTTTTCAAATGAAGAAGTGATTCGGGAGATTAATGAAAAATATGGCCTGTAAAAATGGAAGTGGTTTGGTCAAAATTAGCCTTGATTACTTACCAAGAAATTTTCGAAAACCTTCAATTTCAGTGGACTATAAAGGAAATGAGAAGTTTTCGTGATTTGACGCAAAACTTACTCGAAAAAATAAAAACACAGCAAATAGCCTGTCCTTTTATAAATGAAAAGTTGGGTGTTCGAAAAGCCGTTTTGCACAAAAACGTTTCGTTATATTACTGTGAAGATTTTTCTGCCCAAAAAATTTATATTATTACATTTTTCAACAATCGGATAAATCCTGAAACTTTGAAGAAATTTTTGAGAGAGTAATTTCAAATTAAAGAACAAAACTTTCCTTTTAAAAAATTTCATTTTCCCTAACTTTGGCTTCTCAAAATAATTTAGGAAAATGCTACAAGTAACCGACATCCGCGAAAACAAAGAAAAATATGTAAAAGCCCTTGCCAAACGTGGTATTGACGCTGCTTCGGTTTTGGAAGAAGTTTTAAACGTTGATGAAGAACGCCGCTCTTCGCAAGCGCAATTGGATGAGGTTTTGGCACAAAGTAATAATTATTCCAAAGAAATCGGAAAACTTTTTCAAAGTGGTGAAGCACAAAAAGCAAACGAGCTAAAGGAAAAAACGGTTGAATTGAAGGAATCTTCAAAGCAATTGAACGAGCAAATGGTGAATGCTGCCGAAAAATTGCAGCAATTGCTTTACACGCTTCCAAATATTCCCAACGATTTGGTGCCTGCCGGAACTGATGAAAATGATAATGAGGAAGTTTATAAGGAAGGCGAAATCCCAAAATTAATTGATGGTGCACTTCCACATTGGGAACTTGCCAAAAAATATGATTTAATCGATTTTGAACTTGGTGTAAAAATTACCGGTGCAGGTTTTCCTGTTTACAAAGGAAAAGGAGCCCGTTTACAGCGTGCGATGATTGCTTACTTTTTGGATAAAAACACCGCCGCAGGATACACCGAATACCAAGTACCACATTTGGTGAACGAAGCTTCTGGTTACGGAACTGGACAATTGCCGGACAAAGAAGGGCAGATGTATCACGTGGGCATTGACGATCTTTATTTAATTCCAACTGCTGAAGTTCCAGTAACAAATATGTTCCGTGGCGATTTGCTGAATAATTCCGATTTGCCAATTACCTGTACAGGTTACACGCCTTGTTTCCGGAGGGAAGCTGGAAGTTACGGTGCGCACGTGCGTGGCTTGAACCGTTTGCACCAATTTGATAAAGTTGAAATAGTCCGCATCGAGCATCCCGATAATTCATATGCTGCTTTGGATGGAATGGTAGATCACGTAAAAGGAATTCTTCGCGAGTTGAAATTGCCTTTTAGAATTCTCCGTCTATGCGGTGGCGATTTGGGTTTCACTTCCGCGTTAACATATGATTTTGAAGTATTTTCTACAGCGCAGGATCGTTGGTTGGAAATTTCTTCCGTGTCGAATTTTGAAACTTTTCAAGCGAATAGATTGAAACTTCGTTTTAAGGATACCGACGGAAAAAATAAACTTGCCCACACGTTGAACGGAAGCGCGTTGGCGCTGCCAAGAGTTTTGGCAGGAATTCTGGAAAATTATCAAACCGAAGATGGAATTAAAATCCCGGATGTTTTGATTCCGTATTGCGGATTTGATTTTATAAAGTAATTTTTTCGCCACGAATTCACTAATATTTTAAAAAATAATTCGTGAATTCGTGGCTTTATTTCTTCATATCTAGTAGCAGTTCCAGTAGTTCCTTAAGGATTTTAAATGTTAAAAAAACTCTTGAATAAGTTTTCAATTTTTGTAAACTTTTTTACTTCGGCAGGCTACTAAAAATATTATAAACCTTTTAAAAACAATTAACTACGAATTATATTTAAAAAAAATTTGTAAACAATTGAAAGTCACGTGTTGAAAACTTTGTTAAAAACCTAACCTAATTTACACTTCAATTTCCTTTTAATTTTTACATATTTGTTAGTCCCGAGTGGTGGCAAAAATTAACCTAAAAAACAAAGGACGACATGAGTGCAATTGAACCAATTTTACAGGAAAACAAAAACAGATTCGTAATATTCCCGATCCAGCATCACGATATTTGGGATTGGTATAAAAAGAGCGAAGCGAGTTTTTGGACAGCCGAAGAAATTGATTTGCACCAAGATCTTACTGATTGGACCACGAAATTGAACGACGACGAGCGTTATTTTATAAAGCACATTTTAGCATTTTTTGCGGCTTCCGATGGAATTGTAAATGAAAATCTTGCAGAGAATTTCGTAAATGAAGTTCAGTACAGCGAGGCAAAATTCTTCTATGGTTTCCAAATTATGATGGAAAACATTCACAGCGAAACCTATTCGTTGTTGATTGATACATATGTAAAGGATGACAAAGAAAAAGACCAGCTTTTCAACGCCATCGATAATTTTCCAGCAATTAAAAAGAAAGCAGATTGGGCTTTAAAATGGATTGAAAGCGATTCATTTGCCGAACGTTTGATAGCTTTTGCGGCAGTTGAAGGAATTTTCTTTTCGGGTGCTTTTTGCTCTATTTTTTGGTTGAAAAAACGCGGCTTGATGCCAGGTCTTACTTTTTCAAATGAACTTATTTCCCGCGATGAAGGCGTTCACTGTGATTTTGCCGTGCATCTTCACAACCATCACCTAAAAAATAAAGTTTCCAAAGAGCGCATCCGCGAAATTATTGTGGACGCTTTAAATATTGAGCGCGAATTTATAACCGAATCACTTCCTGCAAGTTTGATTGGGATGAATTCAAAATTGATGACGCAATATCTTGAATTTGTAACCGATAGACTTTTGGTTGAATTGGAGTGCGAAAAGGAATACAACGTAACAAATCCTTTCGATTTTATGGATATGATTTCACTTCAAGGAAAAACCAATTTCTTTGAAAAGAGAGTTGGAGAATACCAAAAAGCTGGTGTTACCAATAAAGACAAGGATTCGAACAAAATCAGTTTCGACGCAGATTTTTAAGAAGCCCCCTAACCCCCGAAGGGGGAATTCACTGTTTATGCAAAAAGGGCAAAGAATTGATTTTTGCCACTCTATCAAATAAAAAATTTTTAGTAACCAACTCTCCCAGTTCCCCTTCGGGGGTTAGGGGGCTAATTTAAAACCCTATGAATGTAGTAAAAAGAGACGGCCGCAAAGAGCCAATGATGTTTGATAAAATCACGGCTCGCGTGCGAAAATTGTGTTACGGTTTAAACGAATTGGTAGATCCTGTAAAAGTGGCAATGCGCGTTATTGAAGGGCTTTACGATGGCGTAACTACAAGTGAATTGGATAATTTAGCGGCTGAGATTGCTGCAACAATGACCACTTCGCATCCGGATTATGCACGATTGGCAGCTCGAATCTCTGTTTCAAACCTTCATAAAAACACCAAAAAATCATTTTCTGAAGTGATGCAGGATCTTTACGAATATGTAAATCCGCGCACTGGGAAAAAAGCACCATTACTGAGCGATGAGGTTTTTGAAGTGATAAAAAACAATGCCGAGGAATTGGATTCCACTATCATCTACAACCGTGATTTTGGATACGATTATTTCGGCTTTAAAACTTTGGAGCGCTCGTATTTGTTGAAGTTGAACGGAAAAATAGCGGAACGTCCACAGCATATGTTGATGCGTGTTTCTGTGGGAATCCATTTGGATGATTTGGCTGCTGTGAAAGAAACGTATGAGTTGATGTCGAAGAAATATTTCACTCATGCAACGCCAACGCTTTTCAACAGTGGAACTCCAAAACCACAGATGTCTTCCTGCTTTTTGCTTGCAATGAAAGACGATAGCATCGATGGAATTTATGACACATTAAAGCAAACCGCAAAAATTTCGCAATCTGCAGGCGGAATTGGCCTTTCAATTCACAATGTTCGCGCAACCGGTTCCTATATTGGAGGGACCAATGGAACTTCAAACGGAATTGTGCCGATGCTTCGCGTTTTCAACGATACAGCTCGTTATGTGGATCAAGGCGGTGGAAAACGCAAAGGTTCATTTGCAATTTATGTGGAGCCTTGGCATGCTGATATTTTCGACTTTTTGGATTTGAAGAAGAATCACGGAAAAGAGGAAATGCGTGCCCGCGATCTTTTTTACGCAATGTGGATTCCAGATTTATTTATGGAACGCGTTCAAACAGATGCTGAATGGACGTTGATGTGCCCGAACGAATGCCCAGGACTTTTTGAATGCCACAGCGAAGAATTTGAAGCACTTTACCACAAATACGAATCTGAAAATAAAGGCAGAAAAACAGTAAAGGCGCGTGAACTTTGGGAGAAAATCCTTGAATCGCAGATTGAAACCGGAACGCCATATATGCTTTACAAAGATGCGGCGAACCGAAAGAGCAACCAGAAAAATTTGGGAACTATAAAATCTTCGAACTTGTGTACGGAGATTATGGAATTCACCTCTGCAGATGAAGTTGCGGTTTGTAACTTGGCTTCCATCGCGTTGCCGATGTTTGTGAAAGGCGGCGAATTTGACCACAAAGAACTTTTCAAAGTAACAAAGCGCGTTACCAAAAACCTGAACCGCGTAATCGACAGAAATTACTATCCGGTAATTGAAGCGCAAAATTCAAA
This sequence comes from uncultured Flavobacteriaceae bacterium, assembly GCA_963716065.1. Lineage (GTDB taxonomy): Bacteria > Bacteroidota > Bacteroidia > Flavobacteriales > Flavobacteriaceae > Aequorivita. The sequence goes on along the minus strand of OY970287.1, from coordinate 1,635,816 downwards.
TTTCCGCCACCGTCCGGTTGGTTTAGGGATTCAAGGTTTGGCCGATGCTTTTATCATGCTGCGTTTGCCATTTACGAGCGATGAAGCGAAAAAATTAAATCAGGAAATTTTTGAAACCCTTTATTTTGCTGCCCTTACGGCTTCTATGGAAGAAGCAAAAGAAGATGGCGTTTATGAAAGCTATAAAGGTTCGCCTATTTCCGAAGGACTTTTTCAGCATAATTTATGGGGAATAAAAGACGAGGAATTGAGTGGCCGTTGGGATTGGAAAAAACTGCGTAAAGATGTGAAAAAACACGGCGTGCGCAATTCACTTTTAGTAGCGCCGATGCCAACCGCGTCCACTTCTCAGATTCTTGGAAACAATGAAGCTTTTGAACCGTATACTTCAAACATTTATACACGTCGTGTACTTTCTGGGGAATTTATTGTTGTGAACCAACACCTTTTGGAGGATTTGGTAGAACTTGGCCTTTGGAACGAGGATTTGAAAGAAGAAATTATGCGCGCAAATGGCTCAGTACAGGATATTGAAATAATTCCGCAGGATTTGAAGGAATTGTACAAAACCGTTTGGGAACTTTCTATGAAAGATATTATTGATATGAGTCGCCAACGTGGTTATTTCATTGATCAAAGCCAATCGCTGAACCTATTTATGGAAAATGCGAATATGGCAAAATTGACTTCGATGCATTTTTACGCTTGGAAGAGCGGCCTTAAAACCGGAATGTATTATTTGAGAACGAAAAGTGCTGTTGACGCTATTAAATTCACCCTTAAAAAGGAAGAGAAAAAAGAGACAGTTGGTGCTGAAGTTGAAGCAATTGTAGTTGAAGATGTTTCAACAAAACCAATGACTCCGCAGGAATTGCGAGAGATGCTGGCACAATCTAAAAATGCCGCGGACGATGATTGCTTGATGTGCGGCTCTTAAAATTCTTTTTCTATAAATAAATAAAAATCCCTTGCTTTTATTGGCATGGGATTTTTTTATTGTAAGAAGATAATTCTTATTTCCACATTTTCCCAATGGTATAGGTAATGTTTATATATGGAATTTTTAAACTTTCTGTTTCAAGAAAATAATTTGATACTGAAGAGGAATACATACCTATAAGTAATTCCACTTTATCTTTTTTATAACCAATTGCGACATTAGTTGCATAAAACTCTAGACTTTCATTAAAATAGCCATAACTGATCGAGTTACCTTGGTTGTCATAAAAAGTAGTTTTCTGAATATATTCCGTACCGCCGTTTAGCAAAGAGGGTCCCACACGTGCAAAAAGTTCGGAATTTTTAAACACTTTAACATGGTAATCTAAATATAAATCGGCCTCCCACAATCAACGTTTTATCTGTTTTTTGAAAGCCATTTTCTAGGTCTACTTCATTTCCATTACTGATTAGCACATCGTACCTTAAAGAATTATTGAATCCAATACTTAGGTTTTTGGTAATGAAATAATCAAACCCATAGTGAAACGCTACGCCTGAATTTTGGACATCTATATTCGCGGGTATCTGTGGATCTACTTTGCCAAAATCATAGGGCAACGGCGTAAGGCGATATTCAGACCCAATCTTAAAAAAGAGTTTGCCCTTTCTTTCTTCTATTTGGGAATAAGAAAAGGTTGTGAAAGTTAAAACAATAAGTAGTAATGCGTTTTTCATAAATAGTATATATGTCAATGTATAGGTTCCTAATTACGGCTTTACGTAAAGGAAATAAATCAATAGGGGAGAGCGGCAAATATAAATTTTAATTTTTAAATTTAGGGAAGCATAAAAAATTAAAAATCCCTTGCTTTAAGTGTCAAGGGATTTTTAATTTAGCCATTAGCCATTAGCCATTAGCCATTAGCCATTAGCCATTAGCCATTAGCCATTAGTCATCAGCCATTAGGTTTTCTTATACCCTGTGTGGTATTCTTCCATCAAACTCATTAGCGCGGTAACCAAATCTTTTGTTTCCAAAAGAAGGCTGAAGTAAAGCGTTGTGTTTTTTGGGCTCGATTCTTCAGTTCTTGTTCGCGCTATCTGTTTTTCAATCTTGTTTGAAATACTTGTTAGAATTTCCTCTTTTCTATTGATCACATTTTTAATTCGTTGGAATTCCTTCTTCTGGAAAATGTCTTCAATTTCATTGAAAAGCGATTCCAAATGCTGATCAATTTCCTGCAAATCTTTTATTTGGTTAAAACGAAGTGCTTTGTGGTTGTTGTTCACGTGCTTGTAACTTGCTTTCGAAATAAATTCCAAGGATTGTACAACATCAGTTAAATACCCTAAAATTACTATGTAGAAATTACTTCCACGAACGCTGGTTTCATCCAAATTCTTAATAAAATAGAAAATGTTATCGCGCAATTCCTCAACTTCGTCATTCAATTTATTGACACCTTTTTTGCTCTTCTTCAATTTCTTGGTATCCTGCTTAGCCAAACCGCGAAGCATGTCGCTATATATTTTGTTGGAACGCGAAACCACATTACTAATGTTATCAGCACTTTCTTTAATAATGCCTTGTACAGTTTTACTTTCAGTTTTCTTTAATCCTGTTTTGTTCAATTTAATTTTCGCTTTCGTTTTATGCGATAAATAGTTTCGAACTAACAATAGAACTGCTAATAATAAGAGCACAGCGATCATTGCGCCTCTTCCAATATAAATTAAATACGTTAATGTTCCTGCGGCAGCAAAAGCTACAAATGCCGTAAAGAACCATCCGCCAATTACGTTCATTACTCCGGCAACTCTGTAAACTGCACTTTCCCGGCCCCAAGCTCTATCTGCCAAAGAAGTTCCCATGGCTACCATAAAGGTTACATAGGTTGTGGAAAGTGGCAATTTCATTGAAGTAGCGGTAGCAATCAAAACTCCGGCAACAACTAGATTTATAGAGGCACGAATCATGTCAAAAGCAGGCAGTTCGTAGGTTTTGTGTTTTGAGAGATTTAAAACTGGTTTTTCAAAACGCTTATCTATTTTCTGTTGAAGTGATTGCGGAATTATATAATCAAAATAGGTTGATAGCTGTGTGCTTGATTTTACCAAAAATCTTGAGAGCATATTTGGGTTGAATTTTTCGTGGCCTTCACCTTGGCGCGCAAGATCGATTTCAGTATCAGAAACAGTTCTTGCTTTTTTAGAAAACCACAATGTAAGTACCATTACACCTCCAGATATAAAAAGCAAAAGAGGTTCAGCAGGCACTTCTTCAGCGAGACTACCCATACTAAATTGTGTGGCAGGTATTCCGGAGGCTGACCAAGCTATAAAACTGTGATATGCGGCCATTGGCACCCCGATAAAGTTTACCAAATCATTCCCTGCGAAAGCCAAAGCAAGGCTAAAAGTACCCACGGCGATTACGATGATAAGTATGCTCTTTTTGAAAATCATCATAAAAAGCTGGGAGAAAACTGTCAAAACAATGAAGCTTACACCAATTATCAACCAAGTATCTGTTTCAAAAACATCTTTAAAACTGCCATAAAATGGAGTGCCTTTTAGTCCTTTCATAAAAATGAAATAGCAAATTGCGGTCAAAGCAAAACCTCCGAAAATCGCACCGAAATACTTCATTTTTTGCTCGGCGTGAAATGTAAAAATAAGTCTTGAAATATATTGAACAATCATCCCGACCGAAAAAGCAACCCCTACAGAAATAACGATACCAGAGATAATTTCGAGTGCTTTGTCAGTATTTATATACTTTGAAAGTGCTGAAAATGTTTCAGTATCAGAATGTCCAATTTTTATTAATGCCATAATAACAGCAGCACCTAAAAGTTCAAAAACGATGGAAACCGTTGTAGATGTTGGTAAACCAATAGTGTTGAAAAAATCCAGCAACAAAATATCAGTAATCATTACTGCCATGAAAATGATCATGATTTCGTCAAAATAGAATTCTCCGGGAACAAAGATTCCCTTTCGTGCTACTTCCATCATTCCACTGGAAAAAATTGCACCAATGAAAATTCCTAAACTCGCAATTATCAAGATAGTTCTGAATGATATAGCCTTGGAACCAATAGCCGAATTCAAGAAATTCACAGCATCATTACTAACCCCAACTACCAAATCTGCAATGGCAAGCCCGGCAAGCGCAACAATCATTAATAAATAAATATTATCCATTTGTCTTATTGATTAAATTGGTGCAAATTTCCCATATAAAATAGGATTTATTGTTACCAAATTGTTAACTGTATTTATGTTAAAAATGAAGATCAAAACCAATTCGATACTCCAAAAAATTACTTTCACCTCCTACGGTTGAATAGGATAAATCTGTTTGAACTTTTAATTTATGGCCAACAATATATTTTGACCCACCCAAGGTATATTGGCTTTGCGTTGCGTTTGATGATAATTCTGTATCTGGCATAATACTGCTGTATCTTGCAGCAATCTCCCAATTATTTTTAAAAAGATAACCTCCTTGAAAATTTATTCCCTGTCCTGTATAAACTTCCTGACCCGTGTTTGTACCATCACTGTTTTTGGCAATTGGGCTGGCTGCATCACGGTAGCTGTATTCGCCCATAAATGAAAATCCATTATATTTGAACATAGCATCCAAGAAGAAAGTGCTGATGTTAGTTTCATAAAAGCCAATATCGTTTGTCATATAATTGCCCATATTACTTCGGGTTTTCACTGCATCAACGTTAAGATCATAAGTAGCTCCAATTGACAATTTAGGACTTTTTTCCCGATATATATCACCACCTATATAATCTCCTTTTTTAATGAATTCGCCAAAAGGTAAAATTTCTACCCGACTCGTATATTGATGCCCGCCTAAGTTTCCAGTAGTTACATTTCTTCCTTCACCTTGCGAAACTGCGAATATTTCACGAATTAGTATATCTTCTGATACTTTGAAGTTATGGCGTAATTGAAATCCTAAATCTCTATCAATATTGAAATTACTGTTGAGAATGGATCGATCTATTAGTTGAAGATTTGCAGAAGAAATAACTCGCTCCCTGTTGCCAGGAAGTTTAGTCTGCCCCACCCACAATTCAAAATTCTTATAAAATTCCCACATTACAACGGCATCATAAATAATGCGTGGCGAATTGCTTGTAAACTCAGAGCCTCCTGAAATATCTTGATTTGAAAGCCCCAATTCAATTTTATAACGAAGCTTGGGGGAATATGCAAAACCGTCAAACTTCAATCGAGCACGGCGTATTAAAAAGCTTTGTTCGGGTTTTCCGAAATTGTCGTCTTCATAATTCCATAAAGATTGCGCCCTAAATTGAATGCGAGGCGCAAAACGAACGCTCCAAGTACTGTCTTTCCCAACAATATTAAGCATTCCATCTCCAAACTTTGGAGTGCTTATTTGTGAGTGAAGAGCGGAAATAAATAAAAAAAGAAACCCTACAAGAAAAATCTTACGGTGCATTTAAAAATCAGTTTTAGTTTTTGTCGCTGCAAAGGACTGATTTTGTCCTCACTCTAATGTTTCCTAAATGTTAAGTTATATTAATACCAAAACCGAACAGAATAAAAAAAAGGACTGTTCAATAAAGAACAGCCCAGTTTTAAAATCTAGTCGACAAAAACTAAACGATTTTAAAGATTGCCTTTTTCAAGGCAGTTACAAAGAAAATATTTGAAAGTTTTTTTTATGTAAACTTAGCTTTATCAAATCATTAAGTTATGAATTTTATACAGAATAAATTTTTTAATCATTTAAAAATCAATTAATTAAAAGTTTAATGTTATCATAACGTTACGAAATCGTTTCTTGAAGGTTAATTTTGTAAATTTGAATATTCCAAAAATTTAAAACCGATATACTTATGAAAAATATACTTTCACTTTTAGCAGTTTTACTAATAACTTCAATCACTTTTGCACAGGATAATAAACCGAATACGTATTTCTTGGATGGAGATGTAATTGTAGCTACAATCTATCACGATAATGGTGTGGTTGCCCAAACAGGTTTTTATACAAAGGAAAACAAGCTTACTGGGGAATGGGTAAGTTATGATGTAAATGGAAATAAAAATGCTGTTGCGCAGTACAATAATGGAGAAAAAGTTGGGAAATGGTACTTTTTTACTGGTGATGACATTAAGGAAGTTTCATACGTGGATGCACGAATTTCAAAAGTTGTAACCTGGAAATCTGACAACACTCAAGTTGTTTCAAATTAAAATCTAATTCTATTTTATAAAAAAACCCTGACTTTTATAGTCAGGGTTTTTTGATTTATATAATTGAAGATTTTTAGAATTTAACTGTATAACCCAAGCTAATTTCTTGACCAGGATTCCATTTTGAATATATTTGATCTTCTCCACCAAAAGATTGGTAAATACTTTCAATATCGTCATCAAGAAGATTGTCAAATTTCAGCGATATAGAAGAATTTTTATTTTTCCCAAAAGCTTTTGAGATATTCAATTTAACGTTGTGAAAAGGTAAAGTATAAACGTCAGCCACATCGCCAGCACCTACAATCTGCAACGTTTTACCTTGGGTATTGTAAAATATTCCTCCTTGCCATCCAGAAATTTCTTCTTTGTAATTCAATCCAAGATTTATAAGATAGGGGCTTTGGCCTTGAAAAGGTCTATAATCATCCAAAGTTTCACCGGTCCTAAGATTGTCTAATCTACCTTGAAGTTCATCCTCACTAAATTCTTGTTGTGATTCAATTAGTGAAAAGTTAAGGTTGAAGTCAATATTCTGTAAACCATTTATGAAACCAAGATTTTTTCTTATTTCAAGCTCTCCTCCAAAAACGGTGGCATCCCCGAGGTTTAAGGGAGTGTATTGGCCATATGCTCTTCTTATGAAAGAAAGTTCAATTGGATCTTTGAAAGATTTAAAGAAACCGCTCACTGCAAAAAAGTCGCCCGCTTCACCATATTGCTCATATCTTAAATCGAAGTTGTTAATATAGGTTGGCTGTAAATTTATGTTACCAATAAAAGTAGTACTGCTAATTGGGTCAAAAATTTCAGCAAGGGAGGCTTCTTTAAATGAAGGTCTGGCAGTAGTACGGGAATAGGAAGTTCGTATCTTTTTATTTGCATCTTCATTCAAATCAAAAATAAGGTTTGCCGAAGGGAAAAAATCTGATTTTTCCAAAACCTTTGCATCTTCCAATCTAGCGCCGTCTTGTCTTTCTCCTGAATAAATTAAATCGAACTTTTCATACCTTACACCCAAAGCTGCATTCATCCAAGAAGCCAATTTAAACTCTTCAGAAATATATGCGGCCGCAATGTTAATATTGGAGCTGTAAGAGTCAGAATCATTTAAATCTTGGCGTATATAGGATCCGCTATTTGTATTCGGATTGAAAATATTTTCAGGAGCCAATAGTTGGTTTGGATCACCTCCTAAAGTAGCGGAAGAAAAATTAAGCAATGGCAAGGAATACTTTATTACATCAAAATCTCTCTTTTTGTAGGTATACGCGCCACCTATTTTTGTTTTCGCATCAAAACCAAAAAGACTGTGTTCTTTTTCAATATCAATTTTGCCTGCAAGATCAATTTCTTCTAATGAACGGAAAAATCTTGAAGCATCTCCAGATTCACTTGGCTCAATGGTATAGGTTTCTTCATTTGTATTTGGGTTTGTTGTAACCCTAAATGGAGTGGTGCGAAAATCTTTATCGTCAACACTAGCGAGGGATGGGGATAAGTTCCATTCCAAATTCCAATCGTTATCGCTACCAAATGTATGCTCCCCTTTTAGAAGCCCATTGGTTATGGACCTTTGAACATAGGTTAGGTTATCCTTTTTAATTGTGTTACTGCTAATAATAAAGTTGTCCAATCTAAAAATTCCAGCTTCCGATTCTCCATTTTGAATGTGAAGCACATTAAACTGATATTTAGATTTCTCTGTTTTGAAGGTAAGTCCTGCCAATCCGCTAATTAATACCGAATTATTACCAAGTTCTCCATTTTGTGTGCGATCCGCAAGAAGGTCGAAATTTGATCTGTCAGATTCATCTTTTCTAAAGATCTGCCCATTTATATATTCATCGTAGTATTTGGTTTCATTTCTATAAGAAACCGATGCCAAAAAGCCCAATCTATTATTGCCAACTTCGAATTGATCTCCCGCTGTTATCGCGAAGTTGTAATTCATAAAACTTTGTTCTCTCATCGCGGCCATAGTTGGATTTAAACGTTGTGTAAGATCACGAACAAGCTCGCCATTTTGTTGTGGCAGCGGAATTTCTTGCGATTGCGGAATTGGATTATCCCTAAGACCATCATCAAAACCTAGAAAGTCAGTTCCGCTTTTATCTCCGGTTAAGTAATTATCCTTGAAGTGGAAATCAGAATTGTAAGCTGCGCCTAAGGAAACGCTATATTCCGCTCTGCTTGGAATGTCTTTCGTAACAATATTAATAACACCACCCGTAAAATCGGCAGGATATTCTGCTGTTGCAGATTTGGTAACCAAAACATTCTCTAATATTTGTGAAGGGAATATATCTAATTGCAGGGTGTTGCGGTCAGGATCCAAGCCCGGCACTTCCATGCCATTCAAAATAGATTTTGTATACCTATCTCCAAGACCTCTCACGTAAACATATTTACCGCCTTGTACAGAAACACCGGGTACGTTTTGTACTGCCGATGCTACATCGCTTGCGCCTGTTTTCTTTATGCTTTCCAAAGATAAGCCATCCATTAGGCTTACAGAATTTTTTTGAAGGCTCAATACGGAGGCTTCGGTGTTTTTTCTGGCTGTGGTTGTTACAACCACTTCATCAAGTTCACCAGCAGATGCATTTAAGGTAACATCTATATTGGTTGTCTGGCCCGCTACTATTATAACTTCGGAAATTTCCTTGGTTTGGTATCCAACAAATGAAAAGGTAAGTGTGTGGGTGCCCGCTTCTAATTTTAGGTTGTATTTACCGTCAAAGTCTGAGGTGGTTCCTATTTGGGTGCCTTTTACAATTACATTGGCAAAAGACAGTACGTCATTATATTCACCATCATTAATAGTACCCGAAACAACGCCTGTTTGGGAAAAGGAAATTTGAAATAAAAACATTGCGATAAGCAATGGGAAAATATTTTTCATAAATATATATTTATAAAATTTGCCCGTCTCCTTTTAAGAAGACGAGCAAATTGCTAATTGATTTAAAACAAGTTAAATGAAAAGTCAAGTTTTTAGAAAGCTCCTTTAGATTTTGCAAAGGTCTCAAGAGAAGTCTGAAAGGTTTGCTCCTCCAGAATTTCCTGAGTTTGCCCAAGTTGCAGCTCTTTCTGTAAATGTTGGGTTAAGGATAATTGTGTTTTCGCCAGTTCCAGTTTTTTCGGCAAAAATATCTTTCGCTTCAGCAACACCAGCAGGTAGGTTTACTGTCCAGTTTGAGAATACAATTTTTCCGTTAATGAAGTTTTGTGCTACGGCATTATTGTCAAGTTCAACATCAGAATCTGCCTTGAAGCCCACTGCGTAAACATTTTTTATTGTGCCCATAGCTCTATCGCGCAAATCGGCATATTCACCATTTTCAGTTGTAGTGTTACCTATTAAAGTAAGACCATCAAGTGTAAACATACCTTCCAAAGATCCAGCTGGACCGTCAATTTCCAAAGCGTGATCTGAAATATCTCCCAAAATTGCAACTGAATTGGTAATAGTTCCTGAATAAGCTTCATCAATATCAAGAGCATCATCACCGCAAGACCAAACTATTGCGTTTGATACATTAACTGAACCACCAAACCATTCAATACCATCATCAACATTTGCCACAACTTCGATGTTAGAAATTGATGTGCCATTTCCTACACCACCTAAAGTAAGTCCGTTAATCTCATTACCATCACCAATTGAAGTACCTCCGTGACGAATAGAAATGTAATTTAATGTACCAGAATCATCTGCATCATCATTACCTCCGTAAAGACCGTTAGTATCACTTGCTGGAATACCTTCAATTTGGTTTTCAAGAGCATCACCGGCTAAAGAAGCTTTAGCTTTTCCTAATACAATAACGCCACCCCATAAACCACGATCGTTTTGAGAAAGGTTTGTGCCTGCAGTTTGGCCAACTTCAATATTATCTGCAATTGAAGTGAATATAATAGGCCTAGCAGCTGTTCCGTTTGCTTCAATTTTTCCACCTCTTGCAATTATTAGTACAGAAGCACTAGCTTCTTGTCCTGCAAATGCTTTTATAATAGTACCTTCATTTATGGTTAAGGTAGTTCCTGAAGTTACAACTACACGTCCTTGTATCTCCCACACAACATCATTTGTCAAAATCATATCTTCTGTTATTTGACCTGTAAGTCTAGTGTTTACTGGATCTGGATCTGGATCAACAATTGGCCCATCATCGACACTGCTACAGCTAAAAGAAAGTGAAAGAGCAGTTAATGCTATTACTGATAAAAAGAATTTTTTCATTGGTTTCATACTAATTTTATAGATTAATTTCTTGGGGCAAAGATGGTCTCCTTATGTAATGTGTGTGTTAATATGAAGTTATCAATAAGTCATTTTAGGGTTACTTAAATGTTAAGAAACAACTCAAAAAATGTCATTGCTTAGCTTTTTGAAAATGGTATCTTGCTTCAAAATTTTTTACAATTATGATGCAATGGGAACAGTTGCTCTCGTTACGAAAGCACGGAGATAAAAACAAAAGACTTCGAATTGAAGAAAACGAAACCCGATTAGGTTTTGAAGTGGATTATGATCGCGTAATTTTTTCTTCGGCTTTTCGAAGTTTGCAGGACAAAACGCAGGTAATTCCGCTTTCAAAAACATCTTTCGTCCACACAAGACTTACGCACAGTTTGGAAGTTTCGGTAGTTGGCCGCTCTTTGGGAAGAATTGTTGGGAAAGAAATATTAAAAAAACATCCACAATTACAAAATACACATGGGTATCAATTCAACGATTTTGGCGCCATCGTTGCTGCGGCAGCTTTAGCGCACGATATTGGCAATCCACCGTTTGGGCACAGTGGTGAAAAGGCGATTGGCGATTATTTTTTAAATGGAAATGGCAAGCGTTTTAAAGAGCAACTTACCGAAAAGGAATATCAGGATTTGGTGGATTATGAAGGAAATGCAAACGGTTTTAAAATTTTGACGGAATCAAAAAACGGCGTTGAAGGCGGATTGCGATTAACTTTTGCAACATTGGGAGCATTTATGAAATACCCAAAACAATCCCTTCCGAAGAAACCTACAACCCACGTTGCCGATAAAAAATTCGGTGTTTTTCAAAGTGAAACAAAATTCTTTTCTGAAGTTGTTGCCGAACTCGGTCTTTTAAATAGAAGTAATAATGGTTTTGCGCGCCATCCTTTGACCTTTCTTGTGGAAGCGGCGGACGATATTTGCTACACAATTATCGATTTTGAAGACGGAATCAATCTCGGTTTGATTGAAGAAGAAATCGCGCTTGAGTATTTGATCAATTTAGTGCGGAATACGTTGAAGAAAGAAGTTTATTCTGGCTTAAAAACATCGCAGGATAGATTGGCTTATTTACGCGCACTTGCTATTAATACATTGATTGCCGAAGCAGCAACTATTTTTCTAGATAATGAAGAAGAAATTTTAAAAGGAAATTTTTCCGAAGCATTATTGGACAAAAGTCAATATAAAGCCCAAATTGCCGACATTATAAAAATAAGCGTTGAAAAAGTGTACCGAAGCAAAGAAGTAACCGAAAAGGAAATTGCCGGTTACAATATATTATCAACTTTACTTGATGCTTTTACAACAGCTTCTGAAAATCAAAGCAATGCGACGGCGCGCCATTATGACAAATTATTGTTGCGTATAGTTGGGAATGATTTCACAAGCGGGAAAAGCGTTTATGAAAATTTGATGGAATGTTGCAATTTCATTTCCCGATTGACGGATGGTAACGCACTTCAAATATTTAAAAAAATAAAAGGGAATTTGTAACAAGCTGAAAAATAATCGTGAATATGTTAAATGTTTAGATTTTCAGTGTGGTTAGACAATTTTATGATAATTTTAGAAACCTTAAAAACTTTATATAGCCTTTGCTCAATAAAGTATTTCAAACTTTCCAAAATCCTAAAACTTAATTTATGAAAAAAATTTTCTACTTAATTGTTTTACTTACCATCAATCTTTCCTTTGCGCAAGATTATAGTGGTTTGGTAAAAGAACATCTTCAGCAGAATCGCTCATTGTACTCGCTACAACCACAGGATGTAACAGACATTTCTGTTGCATCACAGAGTTATTCAAATAGCTTGAAGGCTTACAATGTGTATGTTGAACAGCGTCACCAAGGCATTAAATTATTTAACTCTACATCTCCTTTTTTGATAAAAGATGGAGCTGTTTTGAGTGCAAAAGTTTCATTTGCCGAGAATATAGCATTAAAAGTGAATACTGCAAATCCGGCATTAACAGCGAACACAGCGATTTTAAAAGCTGCCGCTGCAATTGGCTTGAATTCACCTTCCAATTTAGATTTACTTAGTGAGGGAATAGATAATTCATATGTTTTTACTAATGGAAATATTTCATTGGAAAATATTCCTGTGCAATTGGTTTATCAAAAAATGGAAAATTCCAATTCTATAAGATTGGCTTGGGATTTAAGCATTTACTTGCTTGACGCTAGTCATTATTACAGCGTGCGCATAGATGCAATGACTGGAGATTTATTGGAAACTATGGATTGGGTGTCACAATGTAACCTTCCAGACTTTTCTTCAAGCCACAATCATTTAGCAACAAAAAATGAAAGTATTTTGTTTGAAAATGACGTGGAGACTGTAGCTAAAAATTTAGGAGGATCACAATACAGAGTTTTTGCTTTACCTTTAAGAAGTCCCGATGGTGGACCAGACACAGTGGTGACTAGTCCTGAGGACGCCACTGCATCTCCATTTGGATGGCATGATACAAACGGTGCTTCAGGGGCAGAATTTACTATAACTAGAGGGAATAATGCATATTCATATTTGGATTTATGTAACACTAATTCTGGAAATTCACCAGATGGAGGAGTGCCTTTAAATTTTGATTTCCCTTTTAATATTCCTCAGGCTCCAGCTGACTTTAAAGATGCTTCAGCCGTGAATTTATTTTATTTGAATAATATTATCCACGACGTAATGTATCAATATGGTTTTGATGAAGCCAGTGGGAACTTTCAAGAAAATAATTACGGAAATGGCGGTGCAGGAAGTGATTCTGTAAATGCAGAAGCACAAGATGGCGGAGGAACAAACAATGCAAGCTTTGGAACACCGCCAGATGGTCAAAATCCTAGAATGCAAATGTATCTTTGGGGCGGAGGAACAGGACCGGTTGCAAATATTTTCACAATAAATGGTGGGCCACTTGCCGGTGTGTATAGTGGAGTTGCCGCAGGTTTTGGCGCTGGAATTCCCTTAAATTTAATTGAAGATTTAGTTCTTATTGAGGATGACGACGCTGGAGTTTCTACCGATCCAAATGATGGTTGTGACAATATTACAAATGGGGGTGCCTTAAACGGAAAAATTGCAGTAATAAGAAGAGGTGAATGTGAATTCGGATTTAAGGTTTTGGCAGCACAAAACAATGGTGCTGTTGCAGCTATTATAGTAAACAATGTGGCTGGTGACCCACCACTTATGGGCGCAGGGGTTGTTGGTTGTCAGGTTACTATTCCGGCATTTTCTTTATCAAATGTAGATGGCGAACCAATCATTTCATTATTAGATGGTGGCGGCTCTATTAACGGAACTATAAACGGAACCAATGTTCCTTTCAGCGTTGATGGAAGTCTAGATACAGAAATTGTGATCCACGAATATTCGCATGGAATTTCAAACAGATTAACCGGTGGACCAGTAAATGTTGGCTGTTTACAAAATGAAGAGCAGATGGGTGAAGGTTGGAGCGATTTCTTCCCTCTGATCATGACCGTCTACCCTGGAGACCAGGGAGGAGATATTAGAGGGTTGGCTTCTTACGCATCGGGCAATCCAAACGGTATCAGGACATATCCGTACAGTACTGATTTTGGGATAAACCCCCACACTTATGACGATATAAAAACAGAAGTTGTTCCGCATGGCGTAGGGTCTGTATGGGCGGCAATGTTATGGGAAATGACTTGGGATCTAATTGATGAATATGGTTTTGATGATGACTTGTATAATGGTACCGGCGGCAATAATATAGCTATACAATTAGTAACAGACGGATTGAAATTACAGCCATGCAATCCAGGATTTGTTACCGGTCGAGATGCAATTTTGGAAGCAGATGAGCTTGCAAATGGTGGCGCAAACAGATGTATTATTTGGCGCGCATTTGCAAGAAGAGGCTTGGGTGTTAATGCGAGTCAAGGAAGTTCCAATAGCAGATCTGATGGTACGGAAGCTTTCAATGTACCCGTAGAGTGTCAATTAGGAGTTAATGACAATGGAAGTATCCAAGATAATTTTATTATATATCCAAATCCTTCGAAAGGTGAGATTTATATTAAGGCTAGACAGGAAATGGGGAATGCCAACATTTCTATCTTTGATATTAATGGAAGAAAAGTACTGAGTGAAAAAATGGAACTTCGTACTATTACCAATCTAACTGCAAATGGTTTAGAAACAGGAATATATTTAATCAGGATTGATGCTGATACTTATTCCCAAACAACTAAGCTGATTATAAATTAATATAGTTTCTAATAATTAATTATAAAGAGGCCTTAGGGCCTCTTTTTTTTATAGAGAAGTGAGGATTTTGTATAGCGTAGAAAATTAATGATAAAGATTTCCGTCCTATTAATGTTAAAAACAGAGTTTTACTAGTAATTATCGTCAATTTTATGATATTTTTATCAATCCTATTTATTAGGAGATTTTATATCAAAATTTTTTGGATCAATTGCTTTTGATCTTTATCACCTAAAAACTTAATTTATCTTATGAAAAAATTTCTTTACCTAATTATCATTCTTGCTGTAAATGTATCCTTCGCACAGGATTACAGCAATTTGGTAAAAACGTATTTACAACAAAACAGATCAGAGTTCTCGCTTAATCAGCAAGATATTTCGGATATTACTATTGCATCGCAGAGTTTTTCAAAAAGCTTGCAAGCTCACAATGTATATGTTGAACAACGCCACCAAGGCATTAAAGTTTACAACTCTACATCTCCATTCATAATTAAAGATGGTTCAGTATATAGTGCAAAACTTTCATTTACTGAAAATGCTGCTGCAAAGGCAAATACCACCACTCCCTCAATTTCTGCGGTAAACGCAATCTCAAAAGCTGCAAACTGGCTTGGGTTGGATAATCCATCAAATTTAAATTTAATTGAAACTGTTTCAGACAATAGCTATATTTTTTCGAACGGAAATATTTCACAAGAAAATATCCCAGTACAACTTGTATATCAAAAAATGGATAATACCGGTGCATTAAAATTATCCTGGGATTTAAGCATCTATCTTTTAGATTCTACCCATTATTATAGTGTTCGTATTGATGCAATTACTGGAGAACTTCTTAATCAAAGCGATTGGGTTGTAAGCTGTAATTTTGGTGATGGAGAACATTCCCATTCAAGTATGGAAAGTGTTCTTTTTTCAGATAAAAAAAATAGCAACCCCACTGCTATTAGTAATGCAAACATATTAGACGGAGCTTCATATCGTGTTTTCCCATTGCCTCTAGTAGGGCCAAATGATGGTGATGACCAATTACTTACTGATCCATCAAGTCCTAACGCTTCCCCTTTTGGATGGCACGATACCGATGGCGTTGCTGGAGCAGAATTTACCCATACTCGTGGTAATAATGTGCTTTCTATGGAAGATGCAGACGGAAATAATGGAGCAGGTGGCACAGCTGAAGGGGGTGCAACATTAGAGTTTGATTTTCCATTTAACCTGCCTCAAGCGCCTGCATCTTTTAGAGACGCAGCAATTACCAACTTATTCTATATGAATAATATGTTGCACGATATAATGTTTATATATGGTTTTGATGAAGAAAGTGGAAATTTTCAATCAAGAAATTACACAGGTCTTGGCGCACAGAATGATTATGTATTAGCAGATGCACAAGATGGTAGTGGCTTGAACAATGCAAATTTCGGAACACCCCCAGATGGAGGTAAGCCAAGAATGCAAATGTTTTTATGGAGTGCTCCAGGCTCAGTTTTGGCAACATTACTTACCATAAATAATGGCCCTTTGGCGGGTCAATATTTTGGGTATGACTCTTCATTTGCACCTTCATTAACTAATGTTCCGATCACAGCAGATCTTGTTGTGGTTGAGGATGACAACTCAGGTCCTTCTACTAACACTTATGATGGATGTGACACCATTACAAATGGTGCTAATATTATAGGAAAAATTGCTGTGCTTAGAAGAGGCGCTTGTAATTTTGGAGTAAAAGTTCTAAACGCTCAAAACGAAGGGGCAATAGCGGTTATAGTTGTTAATGATGTTCCACTTGACCCAATTGCAATGACAGGAAATGGTGCGCAAATTACAATTCCAGCTGTTATGGTGTACCAATCAGACGGAGAAGCTTTAATAACTTCGCTATTAAATGGTGACACAATCAACGCTACTTTGGTAGATGATGGATCTGGGACTGATAACTTTCAAAGAGATGGTGATTTGGACAATGTGATAATTGCACATGAATATGGTCATGGAATTTCTAATCGTTTAACAGGCGGTCCTTTACAGGTTGGATGTTTGCAAAATCAAGAACAAATGGGTGAAGGCTGGAGTGATTACTTCGGGTTTTTACTTACAATAAAGGCAGGAGACACTGAAAACGACCCTCGAGGAATTGGAACATACGCTTTGGGTCAAGGAATCGCAGGTTTAGGACTAAGACAAAAAGCATATAGTTCAGATTTTGCCGTAAATGATTTTACATACAATAATATTAAAACACAAGTTGTACCGCATGGAGTAGGATCTGTTTGGGCAACTATGTTGTGGGACCTAACTTGGGATTTAATTGATGAGTACGGCTTTGATCCAGATCTTTATAATGGCACAGGCGGAAACAATATTGCGTTACAGCTAGTTATAGATGGGTTAAAATTACAACCTTGTAGCCCTGGTTTTGTAGATGGTCGCGATGCAATTTTAGAGGCTGATCAAATAGCAAACGGTGGTGCAAATAGATGTATTATCTGGCGTGCTTTTGCACGACGTGGTCTTGGATTAAGCGCTAGTCAAGGAAGTTCTGGAAGCAGATCGGACGGTACTGAAGCTTTTGACGTGCCTGAAGATTGTATATTAGGCTTATCTGATAACGGAAATACCGAAAATAATTTTGTTGTTTTCCCAAACCCATCAAATGGATCGCTTAATATAAAATCTAGAATTGACGTAGGTGAAGCTACAATTTCAATTTTTGATATGAACGGAAGAAAAGTTTTCAACCAAAAAGTTGAACTTCACCAAACTGCAACTATTGATGCTTCAGGTCTTACCTCAGGTGTTTACTTGATGCAGATTGAAGGTGGCGAACGATCACAAACTACAAAATTGATTATCAATTAATTTTGATATTATCTTAAAACTTAGAGAGGCTCAAAATGAGCCTCTTTTTTTTATAAGAATTTTTGAAGAGTTTGTTTTATTTTTTCTGAAGAAATTCCTGATATTTCCTGTAATTCAAAAGTAGTTCCGTGTTCGGGGAAGACATCTGGAATGCCTAAAATTTCAATTTGGTTTCTATAGAGATTTTTTGAAGCAAATGAAGCAATGGAAGTTCCCAAACCACCAATTACGGTTCCATCTTCAACAGTAATAATCGTTTTGTATTTCTTAAAAATAGTGTGAAGCAAGTTTTCATCCAAAGGTTTTAGAAAACGCATATCAATAATACCAACCTTTTTTTGTTCTAAAACTGGAAGTATTTCTATAGCTTGAATAGCATTATTTGCCATAGTTCCAATGGTTAAAATAGCCACTTCAGAACCTTCTATTAAACTTTCTGCTTTTCCGATTTCAATTTTTTTGAATGGTTTTTGCCAATCCAAAATAGTTCCTCTACCTCTCGGATAACGAATGAAAATTGGTAAGTCCAACCCTAGTTGCGCGGTAAACATTATATTCCGCAATTCTATTTCGTTTCTCGGCGCAAAAATGATGAGGTTTGGGATACAATTTAAATATGCCAAATCAAAAATGCCGTGATGTGTCGCACCATCTTCACCCACAATTCCTGCCCTATCTAAACAAAAAATCACGGGTATTTTTTGTAAACAAACATCGTAAATCACTTGGTCGTAGGCTCGTTGCAAAAATGTAGAATAAATATTACAGAAAACCCCAAATCCTTGTGTTGCCAATCCAGCCGCAAAAGTTACGGCATGCTGTTCGGCAATGCCCACATCGAATGCTCTATCCGGAAAAGTATCCATCATAAATTTTAAGGAACTTCCTGTAGGCATTGCGGGGGTTATACCAATTATTTTTTCATTATTTGATGCTAGTTCAACCAGAGTTTTTCCAAATACATCCTGAAATTTTGGGGGTTGTACTTCGGGACTTTTGGGTACAAGATCACCCGTTAATGCATTAAATTTTCCAGGGGCGTGATAAACCACTTGATTTTCTTCGGCTTGCCGTAAACCTTTCCCTTTTTTTGTAATTATATGAAGTAATTTCGGGCCCTCAATATTTTTCAATCGCTCCAATTCTGAAATCAAAAGATTTATATTGTGGCCGTCAATGGGTCCCGAATAATTAAGATTTAAAGCTTCAAAAACAGTGTCGCCTTCTTTTGACTTATCCAATTTCACTTTCGTGAAATAATTTTTCAAAGCACCCACGCTGGGGTCAATTCCTATAGCATTGTCATTTAAAATAATCAAAAGGTTAGTATCAGTAACTCCCGCATGGTTCAAAGCCTCAAACGCCATTCCACTGGCGATTGAAGCATCACCAATTACTGCAATATGTTGTTTGCTGTTTTCACCATTTAATTTTGAAGCGATCGCCATTCCCAATGCGGCAGAAATTGCTGTACTACTATGGCCAACGCCAAACGTATCGTATTCGCTCTCTACTCGTTTTGGAAACCCACTAATTCCTCCAAGCTGCCTATTTGTATGAAAAACATCTTTTCTACCAGTCAAGATTTTATGGACGTAAGCTTGATGGCGCACATCCCAAACCAAAATATCGCTGGGTGTGTTAAAGATGTAATGAAGCGCAATAGTAAGTTCCACAACGCCAAGGCTAGCGCCTAAATGACCCTCTTTCGTGGCCACAATATTTATTATAAATTCACGAAGTTCGTTCGCTAATTGCGGGAGAATTTCCTTAGGAATTTTCCGAAGATCTTTTGGGAATTGTATTGTATTTAAAATGTTTTCTGACACAGCGTAAAGATACAGTTATTGTTAAATTACTTTTCGGTGAATGGGTGAATTTGTGAATAGGTTAATTTGTAGTTTTGCACCACTAACTGTCATGCTGAGCCTGTCGAAGCACACAAACCGCAAACCTTGAATATAATAAATCCATTCGACGACAATTATTTTATGCAGCGCGCCTTTCAGGAAGCAGAGATTGCTTATGAAAAAGGGGAAATACCAATAGGAGCTGTAATAGTAATCAACAATCAAATAATTGCCCGTTCTCACAATCTTACCGAAACGTTGAACGATGTTACCGCACACGCAGAAATGCAGGCCATTACTGCTGCAGCTAATTATTTGGGCGGAAAATACCTGATTGATTGCACTCTGTATGTTACAATTGAACCCTGCCAAATGTGCGCCGGGGCTTTATTTTGGAGTCAAATTTCAAAAATAGTTTATGGAGCGCGGGACGAGCAACGTGGCTGTATATCGTTAAATACAAAATTGCACCCCAAAACAATTATGACTGGAGGAGTAATGGCGGAAGAAGCATCGCAACTGCTAAAAAGGTTTTTTATCGAGAAAAGAAATTTAAACTAAAAAGTAAAGCCTTTCAATATTGAAAGGCTTTTTAAATCTGCAGGGTATATCTTTTAGTCGTGAATAACGCGAACTTGAGCCGCAACACGTCCTTTTCTTCCTTCTTCTTCAACATATTCTACTTTGTCTCCTTCGTTAAGAGCCTCGCCGTTTAGGCCAGTTACGTGTACAAAAATGTCTTTGCCGGTGTCATCATTAGTGATAAAACCGAAACCTTTAGATTCGTTAAAAAACTTTACTGTTCCTTCCATTTTAAATAAAATAAATTAATAAATAAGTATACAAATGTATAATAATTATGACTTCAAATGTTAAGGAAATCAAAAAATTTTAAAATGCTTGTTCATCAAATCTTTTTATCTTTTTGGTAATCCTGCATTTTTTTGATGTTTTCTTTTGTAAGCATATAATCTTTCACGTTACGATTTTTCCATCGGTGATATATGAAAAGAGGCATCAAAATAAAAAAGCCAACCATTAACGAAAGACCAACAATTAAATTTCCAGTAGCCACGTCGTTTGGCTTTAAGTAAAACCCAATGCCCAACGCTATGAGAATTGAAATTAACAGTATTGTCAAAAAATATTTCATCTTAATTTATTTTTACTCATTACTCATTACTCATTACTCATTACTCATTACTCATTACTCATTACTCATTACTAAATTATTTCCCTGAAAAATCAATTAGTTTTCTTCTATATGCCGTGAGCAATTTTGACTTAGAAACAAAACCATAGTATTTGCCGTTGTTTATTACTGGAAGATTCCAAGCTCCGGTATCCTGAAATTTCTTCATCACATCGGTCATTTTATCAACATTCAAATTTATAATATCTGGTGGACTATGCATTAGTTCACTAGCTTTAACTTCATTATATAAATTTTGGTCAAACATTACAGGGCGTAAATCGTCCAATAAAATAATTCCCTCAAGGGCTTCCGTTTTTTTGTTTAAGACCGGAAATATATTTCGCTTAGATTTTACAATGGCTTTATGTACAATCTCACCCAATGTCATATCTGGATAAATGTTTATAAAATCCTGCTCAATCACGGTTTTTATATCCATTAAGGTTAATACTGCGTGATCTTTATTATGGGTAATCAACTCACCCTTTCGGCCCAATTCCATTGCATATACTGAATGGGGAAGAAAATGTTTTGTGATTGAAAAACTGATTGCCGCTGTAATCATGAGCGGAATAAAAAGCTCATAACCGCCCGTTACTTCAGCGATTAAGAAAATAGCCGTAAGCGGAGCATATAAAACTCCCGCCATTAAACCCGTCATTCCCACAAGCGTGAAATTACTTTCTGAAATGGGTGTGGAAAGCAATCCACAATTGTTTAATATTTTTGCTACTACGTTGCCCATAATACTTCCCATAAAAAGTACGGGAGCGAAAATTCCACCCACGCCACCTGCACCAAACGTTAGCGCGCTAGCTATTATTTTAAAAAAAACCAAACCCGCCAAAAGCGTGATCACTACCCAAACATTCGATACGTCTAAATCGAGAAAATTGTTTTCCAATGCTTTTTCGGGATTTCCTTTTACCAAGTTGTTAATAATATCAAAACCCTCCCCGTATAGCGGCGGTATTAAATAAACAAGAATCCCAATCGCCAAACCACCAGTTATAAGCCGCTTTACTGCTCCATTTATTTTATCAAAAATCTTCTGTATGCGCTCATACATTTGTGTGAAATAAATCGAGACAAAGCCCGCAACAACACCCAATATTATATAGAATGGAATATCCTCCAATACAAATTCATCTTCAATGGAAAAAGGGAGAAGTATGTCATTTCCGAAGAAAAAATAAGAAGTAATTATTGCGGAAACAGAGGCAAACAATAATGGAATTAAGGATACCAAGGTTAAATCTAAACTGAAAACTTCTACTGCAAAAATAATTGCAGCAATGGGTGCCTTAAATATAGATGCCATTGCACCTGCGGCAGCGCAACCTATAAGAAGGGTTCGTGTAGCTTGATTTAAGTGGAGCATTCTTGAAAGATTGGAGCTAAAAGCTGCTCCCGTAGCCACAGTTGGTCCTTCCAAACCTACCGAACCACCAAAACCTACAGTTATTGGTGCCGCAATTAGGCTGCCAAACATTTGAAAGCGTTTCATAATTCCTTTTCGTTGTGAAATTGCAAAAAGGGTAGATGGAATACCGTGATTTACCTTGTTGCGAAGTACATATCTTATATAGATGTAAACAAGCGTAAAACCGATGATAGGAAAAATAAAATAAAAAGCGGAATGATAATCTTTAACCAATTTTCCTTCAAGCAATGATTGGATAAAGTGGGTAAGGTTTTTTATGATTACAGCGCCAATCCCCGCCATAAATCCAACCACAATACTAATTAAATAAACAAACTGGGTTTGGGAGATGTATTTTATTCTCCAAATCAGGAAGCGGGTTAGTAAGGTTCGTTTTTGTGTTGGCACTTTTAAAACTATAAAAAAATCCCGCGTGAGCAGGATTTTTTTCTTAGGATTTTATTTCAACTTTTAAATTAAGTTCTTCA
Organism: uncultured Flavobacteriaceae bacterium; assembly: GCA_963716065.1. GTDB lineage: Bacteria > Bacteroidota > Bacteroidia > Flavobacteriales > Flavobacteriaceae > Aequorivita. The sequence goes on along the minus strand of OY970287.1, from coordinate 1,613,301 downwards.
AGTTGTTTTTGGTCTATTGTGGCTGGCGCGTCTATCATCACATCGCGACCGGAATTGTTTTTTGGGAAAGCAATGAAGTCGCGAATGGTTTCCTGTCCGCCCAAAATGGCTACCAATCTATCCAAACCGAAAGCAATTCCGCCGTGCGGAGGAGCGCCATATTGAAAGGCATCCATCAAAAAGCCGAATTGTGCTTTTGCTTCTTCAGGTGTGAAACCTAAATAATCAAACATCAATGCCTGTGTTTTTTTATCGTGAATTCTTATGGATCCACCGCCTATTTCATTTCCATTTAAAACCAAATCGTAAGCATTTGCTTTTACATCACCGGGGTTTGTATCTAAAAGTTCAAGTTGTCCCGGTTTTGGGGAAGTGAAGGGATGGTGCATGGCGTGGAAACGATTGGTTTCTTCATCCCATTCCAAAAGTGGGAAATCCACAACCCAAAGTGGGGCGAATTCAGTATTCTTTCTTAAGCCTAATTGCTCTGCCAAATGCATTCTTAAAGCACTCAACTGAGTTCTAGCTTTGTTTTTTGCTCCTGAAAGTACGCAGATTAAATCGCCAGGGTTGGAGCCGGTTACTTGTGCCCATTTTGCCAAATCTTCTTCGGTGTAAAATTTATCTACGGAAGATTTAAAAGTTCCATCCTCGTTACAGCGAACGTAAACCATTCCCATGGCACCAATTTGTGGACGCTTTAGCCAATCAATTAAATTGTCTATTTCTTTTCTGGTAAAATTATTTCCACCGGGAACTGCTATCCCGACAACCAATTCGGCTTGATTGAAAACACCGAAATCTTTGTGTTGCGCAACAGCATTCAATTCGCCAAATTCCATCCCAAAACGGATGTCCGGTTTGTCGTTTCCATATTTTTCCATTGCTTCATCATAGGTCATTCTTGGAAATTTTGCAATCTCAATCCCGTTTATTTCTTTTAAAAGATGTTTGGTCAACCCTTCAAAAGCATTCAAAATATCTTCCTGTTCGACAAACGCCATTTCGCAATCAATTTGTGTGAATTCCGGCTGGCGGTCTGCACGCAAATCTTCATCGCGAAAGCATTTTACGATTTGAAAATATTTATCCATTCCGCCAACCATCAATAATTGCTTAAAGGTTTGTGGGCTCTGCGGAAGTGCATAAAACTGCCCTTCGTTCATTCTTGAAGGAACGACGAAATCGCGCGCACCTTCAGGTGTAGATTTAATTAAATAAGGCGTTTCAACCTCAATAAATCCTTCTTTTGAAAGATAATTGCGAACCGCCATTGCTACTTTTGAACGGAAAATAAGATTTTCACGAACCGGTTTTCTGCGGATATCGAGATAACGATATTTCATTCGCAAATCTTCGCCGCCGTCGGTTTCGTCTTCAATAGTGAAAGGAGGGGTAATGGATTCATTCAGAATATTTAATTCAGAAACCAAAATTTCTACATCGCCAGTTGGCATATTTGGGTTTTTGGATTCACGCTCAATAACGGTTCCTTTTACCTGGATTACGAATTCGCGGCCAAGTTTTGTAGCTTTTTCAATAACTTCTTTTGAAGTTCTTTCCTCATCAAAAATAAGTTGGGTGATGCCGTAGCGATCGCGAAGATCTACCCACACCATAAAACCTTTGTTACGGGTTTTTTGCACCCATCCCGCGAGGGTCACTTCTTTATTGATATCTGCCGCTCGAAGCTGGCCGTTGTTGTGCGTTCTGTACATTTTATTCTGAAAAAAATTGAGAGGGCAAATTTAATAAGTAATAAATGAATGCAAGTGATTTTGAAGAGATTATTTAAAACGCTTGAAAGTTTTCAAAATCTTGTGGTTGAGGCTATGCGAAAACTGTTCGGGAGATCATAAAAAATTTGACCCCGCAGACAAGAAAATGCCTGTCAATAGAATGAAGCGCTTCGGATGGCTGTACTTAATAAGAAAGAAGTTTAACTTCAGCCTTTTAAAACTTAAAAGTTAACAAAATGTCAATAAGTTGTTTTTTAATTTAAACGGAATATTTAGTTGATATGCAATTGTTTAGTAAATTCGGGTAAATTAAAGCAAAATATAATATTATGAAACAAAACAACCCTAAGAACAGGTTCTTCCTGTTATTTTTATTACTTATTCCCTGTTTAGTGTTTGCGCAGAGCACCCTTACTGGGAAAGTAATGGATGCTAAAGGCGTAACCGTTCCTTTTGCAAATGTAATTCAGAAAGGTACTGTAAACGGAACCACTACAGATGTAGATGGTAATTTTTCCATACAGGTACCATCTTTACCCGCCACATTAACATTTTCATCTCTTGGTTTTGAAGAGGCAGGAAATAACTGTTGGCACAACTGCACCTATAACTATAGCTCTGGCAGAATCTGCCCAAGCATTGGAAGAGGTTGTAATAACGGGTCTGGCCACATCCATAAAACGGTCAAATTCAGCAAACGCTGTTGCTACGGTAACTGCAGAAGAACTTTCGGGCAGAACACCCCCGCAAACACTTGACGGGGCATTGGCTGGAAAATTTGCTGGGGCATTAGTAACCAAAAGTTCAGGTGCGCCAGGCGGAGGTATTTCCGTAAAATTAAGGGGGGTAACCTCTATTAATGGAAATTCGCAACCTCTATATATTGTAGATGGAATATATGTAAACAATAATAGTGTTGCTGCTGCCGGGATTAACTTTGTTTCAGGCGCGGCCTCTGGGGGGAACCCATCTAGCCAAGATAACCCATCAAACCGTATAGCGGATATTAACCCTGATGATATAGAAAATATCGAGATATTAAAAGGAGCTTCTGCTGCTGCAATTTATGGTTCAAGAGCTGCTGCTGGGGTGGTTATCATAACCACAAAAAAAGGGAAGAGAGGGAGTACAAAAGTAACCTTTTCTCAAGATGTTGGTTTTAATGAAATCCTCAACCGTAAAGGACAACGCAATTATACTTTTGATATAGCTGAAAATGGATTTGGACCTGGACAAGGAGCTCTGTTTTTGGCCGCACAAGCAAATGGCACTTTGACGGATTTTGAAGATGAAATATATGGGGAAGAAGGTCTTATAATAAATACTAGTGCAAGCATTTCTGGGGGTTCAGAAAATACCTCATTTTATGCCGGGTTTTCGAATAATGAGGAAAACGGTATAGTAAAAAACACAGGCTATGATAGAAAATCCATACGCTTAAATCTAGAGCACAACTTCTGGAATGACCGAGCAAAAATTGCTGTAAGCAGTAACTATATTGACTCCGAAGCAGATCGTGGCTTTTTTAACAATGATAATACGGGAACTACTATAGGGGTAGCTTTAACTTCAACTCCACCGTGGGCTCAATTGTTTCCAGATGAAAATGGCAATTACCCAGATAACCCTTATGGTGGATCAAACCCATTGCAGACAAGGGACTTAATTACAAACAGGGAAAATATTAGCCGTTTTATAGTTGGAGGAACCTTTGACTTTGACTTGTATGAGACTGACAATTCCAGTTTGAAACTTCAATTACGTGGAGGTGTGGATTATTATGAGTTAGTGACAACAGCTATTTTTCCAAAAGAGCTTCAGTTTCAAAAGCCTTCAAATGGTGGTTTGAATGGAATAAGCGCATTGGGGACTACAGAAAATAAAGATTTGAATTATTCGGCATTTTTAATCCATAATTTCGATACGAACAGTGAAATAGGATTTACCACACAGGCAGGTTTAACCAAGCAGACTTTCAGTGTAAATACAGTTCGAAATATAGCAAGTGATCTAATAGGTTCAGAAACCAATTTAGACCAAGCGGGGAATATAAGCGTAAATCAATTCCGTCAAGACCAAGAAGATGCTGGTTTCTTTGTACAAGAAGAGATTAATGTAAAGGACATGTTTATAGCTACTTTAGGTTTGCGTGCAGATAAATCTTCAAATAATGGTGATGCCAATGAGTTGTTTTACTATCCAAAAGGATCGTTAGCGGTGAATTTCAATGAATTTGGATTTTGGAAAGAAGGATTTGTTTGGAACCAATTTAAGCTAAGAGGCGCCTATGGGGAAGCAGGAAATTTTGCTCCAAACGGTGCATTGTTCACAGCTTATATTAGTTCACAGATAGATGGAACTGTAGGTATTGTAGTGCCTGGCACATTGGGAGATCCATCAATTAGCCCTGAAAGACAAAAAGAACTTGAATTTGGTAGCGATTTAGGTTTCTTTAATGGGCGTGTAAGTTTTTCTGGAACCTATTATATTAAAACGGTTGAAGACTTAGTGCTTTTAGCAAACAACGAGCCTTCATCTGGATTTACTTCACGTTTCGCAAACGCAGGGGAATTGGAAAACAAAGGGTTTGAATTAAATTTAAATGCTGAAGTAATTAGAAGCGATGCTTTTGGATGGGACACAGGTGTAATTTTCTTTAAAAATGAATTTGAAATAACCAGATTGGATGTTGAACCATTCAACACGGGTGGATTTGGAACCGGACTTGGTACCTTCAGAATAGAGGAGGGTAAAAGTGCTACACAAATAGTAGGTAATAATGTGGATGGAGAAATTGTAGTACTGGGCGATGCCGAGCCAGATTTTCAAATGACATTCAACAATAACTTTAGATATAAAAATTGGAACCTTTCTTTTTTATGGCATTGGAAAAAAGGAGGTGATAACATTAACCTTACCAATTTGCTTACGGATTTTGGACAAACCAGTGCAGATTATGATGATACCAATTTAGACCCATCTGGAGAATTAAACAATGGTGACTTCCGAGTAAACTCATTTCTATCAGGTGTGGCAACTCCTTTTGTGGAAGATGCTTCCTATCTTAGATTACGTGAAATTGGCCTTTATTACAGTGTATCACAAAACACACTTAAACAAGCGTTCAATGGCTTTGTATCTGGAATAAAACTCGGGGTATCTGGTAATAATTTAATTAATATATTTGATTATAACAGTTACGATCCGGAAGTTTCCAACTTTGGTTCTAATGGGCTTTCAACGGGTGTGGAAGTTACCCCATTCCCATCATCAAAACGCTATTTGTTTCATTTGGCAGTAGAATTTTAATCTAAAAAAAATAACATGAAAAATTTCAAATATTTATTTATACTTACCCTCACCGCATTAGTGTCTATCTCTTGCGAAGTTGAAGATGGGAAAAATTTGAATGGCCCAACTACGGAGTCTATTTCTGGAAATCTATCTAGGGGTGAACTGCAAGAAACCATTGCTGGAGCTTTGGCTGATATGAGAGTGTTCATAGACCAACAAACCGATGGACAAGCTGTTGCTGGCCGCGAGTATTGGAGGTTTCAAAGTTCAGACCCACGCTGGACCGGAGATTTGCTAACGGGTGTATTGGACAATAATACCTTTTATACCACCAACCCTTATGCTTCACGCTATGCTACGGTGAAGGACGTAAACTTATTATTGGAAGGTTTGGCAAATACAACCGCAGATTTTAGCGCTCAAGAAATTGCAGCTGCCCGTGGTTTTGCAAATACCATTAAAGCACATGAACTTCTTATGGTATCAAACCAACAATACGAAAATGGGATGCGGGTAGATGTTAGTGATCCAGATAATCTGGGGCCTTTTGTACCCTATCAGGAAGCATTGTCGTTTATTTTTAATTTATTACAAGATGCCTCAACTGATTTATCCAACGGTGGAGACGAATTTCCTTTTACTATTCCAGAAGGTTTTTCTATAGCTTCTACACCTTCAGATTTTTTAGAATTCAACAGAGGGCTTGCTGCAAGGGTAGAAATATATAGGGGAAACAATGCTTCTGCTGTATCCTTGCTTCAAGATTTATTTATGGATTTTGGAGGTGACCTTTATAATGGTGTATATCTTGATTTTGCTCTTGGAGGGTCTGATATTCCAAACCCACTATTTTTTGCCCTTAATTCCACAGGTGCAAATGCCAGGATAGCGCACCCAACATATATAACAGATGCTGAGGCAGGCGACACACGGGTTGATAAAGCAGTTTTACGAGACGAATCAGTAACACAAGCAAACCTTACAGGTAATTATGACGTTTTTATTTATGAAAGCAATGTGGATCCTGTGCCAATTTTACGAAATGAAGAATTGATCTTGCTTTATGCAGAGGCTAATATCACATTGAATCCTGGCGAGGCGGTTACTGCACTTAATATAATTAGAACAAGTGCTGGTTTGGTTCCATACGCAGGCTCTAATGACGCCGCTTCTCTAACAAATGAGTTGCTAATGCAAAGAAGATACTCATTGTTTGCAGAAGGTGGCCATAGATGGATTGATGTAAGGAGATATGATAGACTTGGAGAGCTTCCGATTGACCGTGCGGGGGATGGCACTTTTCAGCAATTCCCTATTCCACTTACTGAAAATCAATAATCAAACTAATTTAAAATTGAAAACCCCTTTCCAAAACTGGAAAGGGGTTTTTTTATTATTCTGAAATCTGCTTCAACCGAGCCTTTTTCTGTTTTTCATCTGCAAACCTAATTTTTGCTCTGTTCAATAAATAGAACATGGTGGGAACAATTACCAGCGTTAAGAAAGTGGCAAAAGTAAGTCCAAAAATGATGGTCCAGGACAATGGTCCCCAGAAAATAGTATTATCCCCACCAATATAAATTTGTGGATCAAATTCAGTAAAAAGTGTAAAAAAGTTGAGGTTAAATCCAATTGCAAGTGGCACCAAACCTAAAATTGTTGTGATGGCAGTCAACATTACTGGGCGTAAACGGTTTTTTCCAGCCGCAATTATCAATTCTCTGTAATCTTCGCGAGTAAGCAATTGATCTTCTGCAAGACCCAATTCCTCTTTTCTTCTATCAATCAATAATTGGGTGTAATCTATAAGTACAATGGCGTTGTTTACCACAATACCCGCTAGGGCAATTATACCCATCATCGTCATGATTACCACAAAATCCATTTGGAAAATAACCAATCCAAAAAGCACCCCAATGAAACTCAGGACAATGGCCACAAAAATGATAAATGGTTTTGAAATGGAATTGAATTGTGCCACAATAATCAAAAGAATTAAAGCCATCGCGATTACTAATGCCATCGATAAAAACGCCATGTTTTTCGCCTGCTCTTCCTGTTCACCCGTGAAATCATACGAAATGTCTTGCGGCATTTCATAGTTTTTCATGGAGCCTTCAATTTTTTGGACAATTTCTGTTGCGTTAAAACCTTCTAAAACATTGGAATAAATAGTAATTACACGATCTAGATTTTTTCTTTTGATGGAACTAAACGTTGCAATATTTTTTGTAGTTACTAATGAGGAAATAGGTATCGTATTCAAATTTCCATTATTATCCCTGAAAGTTATGTTTTGGTTGAAAAGTGCGCTTTGGTTATAACGGTTTTCATCCGCAAAGCGAACAAAAATATCGAAATCGTCATCTCCTTCTTTATATGTTGAAGAATCGAAACCGTAGATGGCGCTTCGCAATGCTTGGCCTACCTGCGCAGTACTTACGCCCAGTTCACCTGCTTTCTTGCGATCCACATACACTTCCATTTCTGGTTTGTTCTGGTTTACGTCCAGTTTTAATTCTTCAATACCGGGGATGGAAAGACCATTGATATATGCTTTTATTTTTTCTGCTTCACTAAGCATTTCATCATAATCCTCACCCTTCAACTCGAGGTTTATAGCGTAACCTGCGGGAGGTCCTTTTGCATCTTTGTCAACAATCACGCTCACGCCCGGATAGCCCTGCACTGCGTTTCGCATTTCACTCAACACATCGGCGCTGCTTACTTTGTCGCCATCTTCCGTAAAACGATATTTAAATTCCCTAAAGAGTACGGTTACTTTCGCTTTGTTGGGCATTTCGTTTGAGGAAGCGCCATCCGTCTGCGGGTTTCCAGCACCCTCGCCAACTTGTGAAATAATGGATTCGGCCATAAAATTGTATGGCTTTCCATCTTTTTCATATTGATATTTCCCCAAAACATCAAACACTTGCTGCTCGATGGTTTTGGTCATTTGGTTTGTTTTTTCAATATCAGTCCCTTCCGGATATTCAATGTAAACAATGGCTTGGTTCGGTTGATTTTCTGGGAAGAAAAGAACTTTTGGGGTTGCAATTCCGAATACTATGAATGATAATAACAGAAGCCCAAATGTTCCAAAAACAAATTGATACGCCTTGCTTCCTTTTAATGCAAACTCCAAAAATTTGTGATATCTTCTTTCAAAAGCAGGTAAATATTTATACTGAAATTTTCGTGAAGCGGGAGTCAGCACATATTTGAAAAACCAAAGCAATATTGCCACTGCTACAAATAAGTTTCCGAAACCTGTAAGTGTTTTTGGACTGCCTACAAAACCTAAAATTAAAAACAGAATTCCAAGCGCCAATAGGCCAAGACCTCTTTTCAGCAAATAAGTTTTCTCACGATTTCTCCAACCTCGAAAGCACCAAATCAAAGCAAAAACGGTAACCATTGCACCTAGAATTTGGAAAATAATATGTGTTTCGGTAAGCCCGGAAATAATAAGCAGTATTCCAAAAATTAATAGGGCAACACTTATTTTTATTAAATCAACCCGTTTGATTTCGCTTTCCTCCGTTTTCATAAATACGGAAGTTAGCATCGAGTTCATTACGAGTGCTATAAAGAGCGAGGAAAACAATACCGTTGAAAGCGTTAAAGGAAAGAAAATCATGAATTTACCCATAATTCCCGGCCAGAAACCGAGTGGTAAAAATGCTGCCAAAGTAGTTGCTGTTGAAGCAATAATTGGCCATGCTATTTCGCCAACCCCTTGTTTCGCTGCTTCCAATCTCGGCACACCTTCATCCATTAAACGATACACGTTCTCAACTACTACGATTCCATTATCTACGAGCATTCCCAATCCCATTACGGTTGCAAAGAGAACCATTGTGTTCAAGGTTATGTTGATGCCCAAGAAATCGCCCATAATTGGCAATAACATAAAATTTAAAAGAATGGAAAGTGGTATTGCGATACCCACAAAAAGTGCGTTTCTGAAACCTAAGAAAAACATCAAAACTCCAACAACAAGCAATACCCCGAAAATAATACTGTTTTCAAGTTCAGCAACTTGCGCCTCGGTTCGGGTAGATTTATCGCTAGTAATTGAAATATCAAGGTTTGCGGGAAGATAAGTGCCTTTTGCTTCGTCTATCAATTTGTGGATTTCTTCCATGGCGACAATCATATTTTCGCCACTTTTCTTTTTGATACTCAACATGACCACTGGCTCCCCATATTCGCGGGCATAGGTGGTTTTGTCTTTTTCCCTGAAATTTATGTCGGCAATATCGCGAAGCAAAACAACGCCGCCATCTTCCTTTACAACTACGTTTTGAAGGTCTTCGGGCTTTTCAATTTCGCCAATAACGCGTATGTTTCTACGAAGTCCGTTTTCAATTACGTTACCTCCGGAAATGGTTACGTTTTCATTTTGGATTGCTCCAATTATTTGATTCATCGTAGCGTTTGCTGCAGTCATTTTATAAACATCAACCGCAACTTCCACCTCTTTATCCTGCACGCCAAGTAGGGTTGCTTCCTTAATTTCGGGAAGATCTTCTATTTTGTCCTGTATATCCTCGGCATATTTTTTTAATTGTTGGCTGGGATAATCCCCTTTTAAATTTATTTGTGCAATGGGTGTAATTTCAGAAAGGTTTAAATCGAATGCGTTTGGTTCAACTTTAGAACCGCCATCAATAGTTGGCCAATCTTGTTGCGCCTTTACAGCATCAATCTTATCCTTTACTTTTACTTTTGCAGCTTCGGGGGTTATATCTTCATCAAACTCAACGGTGATTAGTGAATAATCCTGAAGCGAGTTCGAAGTAATTTTAGTTACTCCAGAAATGTCGTTAATCTCTTCCTCGAGAGGTTTTGTCACCAATTTTTCTACATCTTCCGCAGCATTTCCCGGAAATACGGAGCTTATGTAAATTTTGGATTTAATAACCTCTGGGAACGATTCCCGCGGAAGGTTAATATAACTCATCAACCCACCAATAAGTACAATGGCAATGAGCACGAAAACCGTCATTCGGTTTTCGATGGCCCAATTTGAAACGCCGAAATATTTTTTCTTAGTTTGTTCCATTGGGAGTGTTGTTTGTGTTTTCTTTAATTTTTACTGCAGAACCGTCGTTTAACGTTAGCGCGCCTTCATCAACAAGGGTTACGCCCGAACTAAGCCCAAATAACACTTCGACCATTCCTTCGTATTTTTTTCCGGTTTCTATTTTTGTACGCACCGCCTTAGCCTCATCTCCCTGCTTTTCAGTAAGCACGAAAACAAATTTTTCGCCTTGGCTATTTTCTTGAATTGAATTCGCTGGAATAAGTTGCGCTTTGTCTTTGCTGTAGTCGTTTATTTCAAGTTTAGCTACCAAATTTGGCTTTATGCTCTTGTCTTTATTGGGAACGTCAATTTCAATATCGAAAGTTCTGTTGTTGGGGTTTATGTAATTTCCAACATTTTTCACTTTTCCTTCTACTTGTTTATTGATTGCGGGGAATGTTATTTTCACCGAAGTTCCTTTTTCAATAGTTCCCAAATAAGATTCCGGAACTGAAGCTTTCACATACATATCGCCCAAAGAAACAATACGCATTAAAGCTTGACGACCTGGGCAACTACTTGGCCTTGATCAGTAATGACTTCATCAATTTGCCCGCTAAAAGGAGCGCGAACAGTAGTTCTGCCAGCTTGCGCACGCATTTGGTCAACCGAGCTTTTTGCACCTTCCATATTCGCTTTTGCCTGTAGATATTGAATTTCGCTACCTATTTTTTGATTCCAAAGGCGTTCCTGTCTTTCAAAAGTGGTTTTAGCCAATTCGTATTGTGTTTGCATTTGCGCCACTTGGTTTGAAAGTCCGCCGTCATCAATCCTTGCAAGGGTTTGTCCTTTGCTCACTTTGTCGCCTTCCTTCACAAAAACACGTGTCAACACCCCCTGATATTCAGGATAAATCAATAGATTTTGGTCTGTCTCCACATTTCCTTGAATGTCAATAAAATGCTCAAACAAAGTGTCTTTCAATGTGAAAGTTGTTACGAGTGGATATTTTTTCAACGTATCTTTTTCGGCAATGGCTAAATCCAGTTTCCCCAGAACTTGTGCAATGCTATCGTACGATTTTAAAACTTGCTCTTTTTTTGCTTTCATTGCTGAAAGGTCGCCGGACTCAATTACCGCATCAACTGATCGAGGATCTTTATCTCCGCAGCTAACAATTATTAGAGCTAGTAGGATGGATGTTATTAGTTTTTTCATTGTTGAGTTTATAAGTTTAAATTTTTATAAGTTTAAAAGTCTGAAATTATTGAGCGTTGATTCGGGTTTTGTACAAACCATCCAACATTGCGGTTATTTCAGAAATATCTATTCGTATGTTTTGGTAATTTTCATCAGATAATAAATTAAGATCATTTGCAAGAATAGCTTGGTTTAAAAGTTCCAACGCAGAACTGTAAGCTATTTCAGTAAATCTAGCTTTGTCTTTATAAGAATGTCTTCCTGTGCCTTCTGCTATATTGGAAGAAATTGAGAGCGATGCACGCCGCATTTGGCTAGAAAGTCCATATTTCTCATCAGTCGGAAAGCTTTTCGTGTAATTGTAAATTTTAATTGAAAGCTGACGTGATTTCTGCCAAACACTCAACTTTTCAAATGAAAACTCTCTCATTATTTCTTTTATTCCATTAAACATTTAAACAAATAAACATCTAAACTTTTTTAATATTTTCCTTTAATTTCATCTGAAGAAATACGAAGTTGCGGTATATTCAAAACAGTTTCAAGATTTGCTTTTTCGTTGATAACCTGAAGCATTGCCTGAAAATATTGCTGTTGGGTTGTATATAGTTGCGTTTGTGCTTGTCTTAAATCGAAACTAGTTGAAAGACCTTCAGTAAATTTTGTTTGGTTTTTGACTTCAATTCGCTCTGCCAAGGCAATATTTTTCTTTGAATTTTCATAATTATCAATGGCAAATTGGTAATTGCTCTGCGCGATTGTAAGGTCTAGTTGCACTTGCTGTCTCGTTCTTTCCAAATCTGTAGTGGCTTGGTCAAGTGTTATTTGGGTACGTTGCGTGGCAGCAGTTCTTTGTCCGCTGCTGAAAATAGGAATGTTTAAGCTTACTCCTAATAAAGAGGATTGAAACCATTCTTCATTACCGAAAAAACTGAAATCATCTCTAAAAGCTGAAGTTCCGTAATTTAAAAATGCTGAGAGGCTTGGCAAAGCTTTGCTTTTTTCTAATTTATTTTCAAAAAAACGTTGTTCTCTAAAGTTTTCGGCAATTTTATAATCTATGTTCTTCTTCAATATTTAGAGAATTGTTCAACAATGCCAAACTAATGTTTGCTTGTGCCAAAGATTTAAGATTTTCGGTAAGCGTTACATTGGATGTAACGGGAATACCAAGTGCCAAATTGAACATCTGTTTTGCAATTGCGCTACTGCGCTGTGCATTGCTCAATTGAGTATCAATATCTAAAAGCGTTATTTCTAGCTGTTCTACACTTTCTTCTTCGGTAAGACCGTTTTCAAAAATCTTTTTGGTTTCGAAAAGGTTTTTCTCTAAATTGGCTTTGTTCTTCTCAAAAATTGTGATTAATTCTTCAGCTAGTAAAACGCTTCCGTAGGCGTTTATTACGCCTTTTCTAACTTCAAGATTGGTCTTTTCAGTACTGTTTTCAGAAAAACGCAAAAAGGCTTTTGCCGCTTGTAAGCCAACCAAATAACTGCCATCAAAAATAAGCTGATTTAAAGTTGCAACTGCTGAGGCATTTTGTTTTGTCCCGAAAACCACGGGAACAAAGGTGCCTGGCGCACCACCACTAAATTCGGCAGGGATCAGCGTTACTTGTTGCTTCAAATTATTATTATAGCTAATATTGGCATCAAGCTGCGGTAATCCTTGCGCAGTTGTTTCCCACTTTTGTTTAATGGCTTGAGCAATATCGCGTCGTGCGTTTATGGAAGTATAATTACTGTCCAAAGCAAACATTATAGCTTCTTCCAGCGTAAAACTGTAAACTTTGTTTTCCTGTGAAAAACCTATGGAGGAAAAAATAGAAAAAAATAAAAATAAAATAAACTTATTCATTGGTTTGGTTGTCATTAATGAATTTATTGAGTGTTTTAAAACCTTCTTTCGTTACAATTCCGCGCAGGTGATATTCTAAATATTCCTCGGTTATAAATTTTGACGGGAACATTTCTATGGGAAACAAATCTTGGTCTTTAATACCGTAGATTCCCAAAAAATAGAAGCGTGCAATTAGTTCAACATCCATATTGCTTCTGTAAAGTCCCATTTCAATTCCTTTCCTTAGGTTTTTCCGGGTGCATTCCATCATTTTTTCAAACTGGGTTTCTTTAAGCCCATCGCTTATTTCTGGATAATATTTTTGAAGTTGGAATTGTGGGGAGGAATTTTCATCGTCCAATTTGGTGGTGACAAACCTTTTTATTTCATAAAGTTCCTCAATCGGGTTTTGATCTAGCGCACATATTTCGTCAATTCCAGTAGTTATGGAATGCAACAAACAATATGTGCACTCCTTTACAAGAGCGGTTTTATTCTTAAAATGGGTGTAAATGGTTTTTTTTGAAATGGCCATTTCATTGGCAATATCATCCATGGTAACACTTTTAAAACCAAGTTTTAAGAAAAGATCTGTTGCTCTTTTAATTATTTTTTCTTTCATAATCGGGCGCAAAGATATGCTGAGGAAACTATTAAAACAAAAAAAGTTTCCAAAGTTTATATTATTTAACGTTGCGTTAACAATGCTTCTTATTTTGATTATAAATCGTGCGCTTTTGCATTGCTTATCTTACTTTAGCCAAAAATTTTTATTGAATGGATTTTTTGAAAAAATATAATCAAGTACTTCAGGAATATCTTGAGAATGCTGTTGCCCAAAATGAACCGCGTCAACTTTACGACCCTATAAAATATATCCTTTCGTTGGGCGGCAAGAGACTGCGTCCTGTGCTTACGCTAATGGTCTGCGATTTTTTTGAGACAGATTTCAAAAAATCAATCCACGCTGCACTTGCGGTGGAATTATTCCACAATTTCTCGCTCATTCACGATGATATTATGGATAATGCACCTTTGCGTAGAGGGAAAAAAACAGTACACGAAAGATGGGATGTGAACACAGCAATACTTTCTGGCGATGCGATGTTAATTTTGGCGTACCAATTTTTTGAAAAGTATGAGCCAAAAATGTTTCAGGAACTTGCAAAACTTTTTAGCGAAACAGCTTTACAGGTTTGCGAAGGCCAACAACACGACATGGATTTTGAAACCCGTGATGACGTGACATTGGTTGAATATATAAAAATGATAGACTTCAAAACTGCAGTTTTGGTGGGTGCGGCCATTGAAAATGGGCACCATTGTAGCCGAAGCTTCTGAAAATGATAAAGATAAAATTTATCAATTTGGAAGAAATTTGGGCATCGCCTTTCAATTGCAGGACGATTATTTGGATGTTTTCGGCAATCCCAAAACTTTTGGTAAACAGGTAGGCGGCGATATTATATCGAATAAAAAAACCTTTCTTTATTTGATGGCGGTTGGGCAAGGTTCAACTGTGGAGGTGGAAGAATTAGAGCATCTATTCAGTATCAGTCCAAAAGACCCGACTGATAAAATTTCAACCGTAAAAGAGATTTTCTTAACATCCGGCGCTGCGGAAGCAACGCGCGAGGAAATAGAAAAGTATAGTAATCACGCTTATTCACTTTTGGAAACAATAAATATTTCAGAAGAAAAAAAGGAACTTTTGCGCCAGTTTGGAAACAGCTTGATGCAGCGAAATGTTTAAAAACTTTCCGGAAAATTCTGGATTTTCTTAGTAATGTATTTATGAATATTTTAAGATTATGAGCCGTATAAATATGAACAAACCGACTATCTAGTTAATGTAATTATTGTATTTTTGTACCGTTTTATCAAAAAGACACATTTGTATATTTAACATGGATAAATTTTCTTTTTTAAACGCGGTTCACCCAGCTTACATCGCGGAACTTTACGAAAAATATTTACAATACCCAGACAGCGTTGAACCTAGTTGGAGAGCTTTTTTCCAGGGATTTGATTTTGGTTCTGAAAAAAGTACCCAGGAATTTTTTGGTGTTTCTGAAGCTACTGAAGTGCCAAAATTAGCTGAAAGCGGCAATTATGAAGACGTTGTCAAGGAATTCCAAGTTGTCAAATTGATTGATGGTTATAGAACCCGCGGACATCTTTTTACCAAAACAAATCCAGTTAGAGAACGAAGAAAATATACCCCAACCTTGGCTTTGGAAAATTTCGGGCTTTCACAACACGATCTTAAAGCCACATTTAGGGCTGGTGAAATAATAGGAATTGGCGAAGCTACCCTTGAAGAAATTATAAAACATTTGGAAAGCATTTATTGCGATTCCATTGGTATTGAATATATGTACATCCGCAAACCGGATGAAATTCATTGGATTCAAAAAAAGTTGAATGTCAACGACAATCAACCAAACTTTTCAAGAGAACATAAAAAACACATTCTTAAAAAACTGAACGAAGCCGTAGCTTTTGAAAGTTTTCTTCATACAAAATACGTTGGGCAAAAGCGCTTTTCACTGGAAGGTGGCGAAAGTCTTATTCCGGCACTGGACGCCCTAATTGAAAATGCTGCTGAAAAAGGCGTTGAGGAATTTGTACTCGGAATGGCACACCGTGGACGTTTAAGCACGTTGACGAATATTTTCGGAAAAAGCGCAAAAGATATTTTCAGCGAATTTGACGGAAAGGATTATGCGCAGGATATTTTTGACGGCGACGTGAAATATCACTTAGGTTGGACTTCAAAAAGAAAGACCGAATCTGGTAAAGAAATCAATTTAAATATAGCTCCAAACCCTTCGCATTTGGAAACCGTTGGTGCTATAGTTGAAGGAATCGCGAGAGCAAAACAGGATGATCACCACAAAGAGAATCCAAACAAAGTATTGCCGATAATTGTTCACGGTGATGCCGCAATTGCAGGACAGGGAATTGTTTATGAAATTGTGCAAATGGCACAGTTGGACGGCTATAAAACACAGGGAACCATTCATATTGTGGTGAATAATCAAATTGGCTTCACCACTAATTATTTGGATGCACGTTCTTCAATTTATTGTACTGATGTTGGAAAAGTTACCCTTTCGCCAATACTGCACGTAAACGCTGATGATGTTGAGGCAGTAGTGCACGCGATGCTTTTTGCTCTCGATTTCAGAATGGAATTTGGAAGAGATGTTTTCATCGATTTGCTTGGGTATAGAAAATATGGCCACAATGAAGGTGACGAGCCACGTTTCACACAGCCGAAGCTATATAAGGCAATTGCAAAACATGTAAATCCGAGAGATATTTATGCTGAAAAATTATTCGGTCAGGGAATAATTGAAAAAGAATATACTGAAAAACTGGAACAGGAATATAAAGACAAACTTGAGGAAAGTTTGGAGAGTTCCAGAAAAGAAGATAAAACTACCATCACGCCGTTTATGCAGGATGAGTGGGAAGGCTATGATTATGCCGAAGAGGACAAAATGATGGAAACGGACGATACTAAATTCGACCTAAAAAAACTGGATGAAATTGCTGAGGTAATTACCAAATTGCCAAGGGATAAAAAATTCTTGAATAAAATAGCAAGGCTTGTTGAAGCAAGACATACTATGTATTTTAAGGATAACAAACTGGATTGGGCAATGGGCGAGTTGCTTGCCTACGGAACCCTTTTGAAAGAAGGTTACGACGTTAGAATGAGTGGGCAAGATGTGGAACGCGGAACGTTTTCGCATCGTCACGCAGTAATAAAAGTGGAGGATAGTGAAGAAGAAGTTGTATTGTTGAACAATTTAAATGGCGAACAGGGCGATTTCTATATCTACAATTCATTGCTTTCTGAATACGGGGTAGTTGGTTTTGACTATGGTTATGCAATGGCAAGTCCAAAGACGTTGGTGCTTTGGGAGGCGCAGTTTGGAGATTTCAGCAATGGAGCGCAGATTATGATTGACCAATATATTTCTGCCGCGGAAGATAAATGGAAACTTCAAAATGGTTTGGTTATGTTATTGCCACACGGTTACGAAGGGCAGGGCGCGGAACATTCTTCCGCAAGGATGGAACGCTATCTTCAATTATGTGCAAGCGACAATATGTTTGTGGCTGATGTTACAACGCCAGCTAACTTGTTTCACCTTTTAAGAAGACAATTAAAAACAGATTATAGAAAACCGTTGATTGTTTTCACCCCAAAAAGTTTGCTTCGCCATCCAAAAGTTCTTTCTACAAAAGAAGAAATGGCAAAAGGAAGTTTCCAAATGGTGATTGATGATGCAGATGCAAAAGTGACTAAAGTGAAATCTTTGGTTTTTGTAACTGGGAAATTTTATTATGATTTGCTTGAGAAGAAAGAGGAATTAAAAAGAGATGATATTGCTTTTGTGCGCGTAGAACAATTGTTTCCATTGCCAACTGAGGATATGAAAAAAATCATCAAAAAATATAAAAATGCTGATGATGTGGTTTGGGCACAGGAAGAACCGAAAAACATGGGTGCGTATTCACACATTTTAATGCATTTTGAAGAATCCAGAAACTTTAGAGTGTGCAGTAGAAAAATGTATGCCGCACCTGCCGCAGGAAGTTCAGTGCGATCAAAAGCGCGACACGCTAAAGTAATTGAAAGTGTTTTTGATAAAAATATGGAGTAGATTTTTTAGAAATTATTTTTTAAAAGAACGCTGAAACAAACTAAATTTAAAGATCAATAAACCAAGGTTTATACTAAATAAAAATATTATGGCATTAGAAATGAAAGTCCCGTCCCCGGGAGAATCCATCACCGAAGTTGAAATAGCATCTTGGCTTGTAAAAGATGGCGATTATGTGGAAAAAGATCAAGCAATCGCCGAAGTTGATAGCGACAAAGCAACATTGGAACTTCCAGCTGAAGCTAGTGGTATTATTACCTTGAAAGCAGAGGAAGGTGATGTTGTTGCAGTTGGTGATGTTGTTTGTATTATTGATACTGATGCCAAAAAACCAGGCGGCGGTAGCGATGATGAAACGGAAACCTATAAAAATGCAGGTGACGAAAGTGGGGGAGAAAACGCAGGGCCAGATTTAGACAAAGCAAGAGCAAAGGAGACCAAAGAAAAAAAGGAAGAGCCTAAAAAAACGGAAGCTGAAAAACAGACTCCTTCAAAATCTTCCACTCCAAATCAGGAGCAGGTTAAAAAAACATATGCTACAGGTTCACCTTCCCCTGCCGCCAAGAAAATTCTGGATGAAAAGGGGATGTCTTCAAAAGACGTGAAAGGTAGTGGCCGTGATGGACGCATAACTAAAGATGATGCTGCAAATGCAACTCCTTCTATGGGAACTCCCGGAAATGGTAGCCGTGGCAGCGAGCGAAAAAAACTTTCAATGCTTCGCAGAAAAGTTGCAGAGCGTTTGGTTTCAGCTAAAAACGAAACTGCAATGCTTACTACTTTTAACGAAGTAGATATGACGGCTATTTATGAGTTGAGAAATCAATACAAAGAACAGTTCAAAGAAAAACACGGAGTTGGACTCGGGTTCATGTCGTTTTTTACATTAGCAGTAGTTCGTGCTTTGGAGTTATATCCAGATGTAAACTCAATGATTGATGGCGATTATATGATTACTTATGATTTTAAGGATATTTCAATTGCAGTTTCCGGACCAAAAGGATTGATGGTTCCTGTAATTAGAAATGCTGAAAATTTAAGTTTCCGCGGGGTAGAGGATGAAGTGAAAAGACTTGCAATTAGAGCTCGTGACGGACAAATAACCGTTGATGAAATGACTGGTGGAACATTCACGATTTCAAATGGAGGTGTTTTCGGAAGCATGCTTTCAACACCAATTATCAATCCACCCCAATCTGCAATTTTGGGAATGCACAATATTGTTGACCGTGCCATTGTGCGCGACGGCGGAATTGTGGTTGCTCCCGTAATGTATGTTGCCCTTTCTTATGACCACAGAATTATAGACGGAAGAAATCTGTTGGATTCTTGGTTGCTATAAAGGAAGCTTTGGAAAGCCCTGAGGAACTATTGATGAATAATAATGTGAAACGTGCTTTAGAACTATAAGCTCAACATTAGTAGAAACAAAAAATCCGACCAATTGGTCGGATTTTTTTGGTTAGTTAGTAAACATCTTCTTAGTAAAAGATAATTGTATTTATCAAATTGAGTAAAACAATCAAAACAACTGAAACAATCAGAACCACAACAATAGGTTTACGGCTGTGTACCGTACTTTCATAAGTGGTCTCTTTTTCTTCTATATAAACTGATTCTTTCATATTGTAAATGTCGAACATTATATAGAAATATAAAATACGTACTACCACGTAAATTTTTTAGAAATCTAAATTAAGATGCTCTACAATAGCTTTTCATGGTTTTCTTTTGCCCAAATCAACAAACTATTTGTTTTAGGTTCAATGTTTAGTTTTGTAATTATGTTACTTCTATGTTTTTCTACAGTTCGGTAAGAAATAAACAATTGTGAAGCGATTTCCTTGTTTGTTCTATCTTGGGCAATAAGCTTCAAAATCTTTTTTTCTGAAGGCGTGAGCATGTTAAGTTCAGTGTCTTCTACTAAAACAACGCCTATCAATTCCTTGATTTTTTCACTAAAAAAAGGAACGCCTTCCGTAACTGTTTTGATACAGGTTTCAATTTCTTCCAAAGCAAACTCTTTTAATATATATCCAAAAATGTTTAGTTCTTGAGCTTTTTGGTAAAGGTCTTTTTCTTTGTGAAGCGTTATCAAAACGATTTTTGTGTCAATATCGGCAGCTTTGCATTTTTGTGCAATCTCAATACCCGACATATAGGGCATTTGAATGTCCAGAATTGCAATGTCAGGATTAGTTTGTATTATCAAATTATAGGCTTCTCTTCCGTCTTTTCCACTTCCTAAAAGATTAAAGCCTTTTTCAATCAAAAAATCACTGAGCCCTTTTAAAAGAAGTGGATGATCGTCGGCAATAATAATTGATGGGGATGATGTAGTTTTATTAATCATAGTGGAAATTGAAATTCCAGCACAGTGCCAGTATCTTTTTTAGAGGTTACTTTCATCTGTCCTTTTAAAAATTTGGTTCGTTCCAAAAGTGTCTTTAGTCCAAGCGATTTTACATCTTGGTATTTTTCTGCAAAGTCAAACCCAACACCATTATCGCGGATGGATATAAGAATGTTATTTGTGAATTTTTTTACTGAAACCTTTCCTGCTTCCGCATTGGCGTGTTTTAAAATATTGCTGAGGCTTTCTTGGATTATTCTATAGATATTTACCTCGTCTTCTTTTGAAAAAATATTGTCAATATTGTCAATTTCCGCAGAAATAAAAAGAGTTGTGTTTTCGTCTATTAGGTTTATGGTATATTCAATTGCTTTAGTGATGCCAAGCTCCTGAAGTTGGAACGGGTGCAAATCTCTTGATATTGTTCTTACTTCTTCAATAGTATGGTCCACAATTTTCTTGGTGTCCTCATCGCCGCTTGCCATAAGCTTGTTTTTGATAACCAATAGTTGTTGGCCAACCCCATCATGGAGATCTTTTGATATTCTTCGGCGTTCCCCTTCCTGTGATATTAATAGCTCTTGACTGAATTTTTCCTGAAGTATTTTATTGCTTTTTAAATGTCTTTGGTTTCGATAGAGTAATATTAATCCAAACCCTAAAAGAATTGCAACACCTCCAAAAAGCATGGCTTTTTTAAAGCTATCGTTATCTTTTTCCAGAAGACTGATGTTTGCTGTTTTCTCTACCAATTCCTTTTCCTTTTTTTGTGTTTCGTAAAGAGTTTGGTAGTAGGCAAGAGCGTTTGCCGTACTTCGGTTATATATGGAATCTTTTATGGCTGTGGAGGCTTTATTATTCTCAACACTCTTTTTAAAATCGCCTATATCAAAATATATTTCTGATAAGAATAAGTAGGAGCCCATTATTTCATCTTCCACTCCTAGTTTTTTTGAAGTCGCCAATTTTTTTTGGGCAAGCAAAAGAGCTTCTTCATATTTTCCTTTGGTTTGGAGATATTTTGCTTTCCCGCCAAGATAATTTAATTCAGCAGCAAGGTTTCCAGAATGGTCAAATTCTAAATTTTCCAAAAGATCAAGATGCTTTTTTGCCTCTATTAGCTGGTTGTTTTCACAATAATATTCAATAAGTCGCGCGTGTATGCCAATAAACGTTGATTTATTTGTAGTGGTTTTGTCAAAACTTTTTTCGGCCAAAAGCAAGGATTTATATTCTAAATCACGATTGCCAATTTTTTTATAGTCTAACGCTTGATTGTAATATTCATTCGACAAAAGGGAATTGAGGTTTAAAGATTTCATTGTCTCAATTAGCGTATCGCGTTCCACTTTGGCCTTTTCATAAAAACCATTCATGCTAAACATATTGATAATGCCCTGTTGGGCATATACCATAAAATCATATTCCTTATTTTGTTCAAAAATGTTGTAGGCTTTTGTAAAATCTTCGCCTGCCAAACCAAATTTCCCCATTTGTGAATATGCTTGGCCTCTAAATAAATAGGTGTCGGCTATATTCAAGGAATTTTTTGGCGAATAATTATCGAGCGCTAAATCGAAGTCTCCAATGGCGCTCTTAAGATCAACTTTAGCATTTGCACTACCTCTTTTAAAGTAAAGGCCACCAAGTAAAAAACTATCCTTTATTTTATATTTACGAGCAAGAACGCTGTTTATTATGGTAATTGAATTTAGCGGATCGTTAGCATAATTGGTAAGGGGATATTGCAGGTTCATCGCTTTTTTTGCGGCTGCTTCTATGCTGTCACGCTCCAGAGCAATATCAATATATTGTAGACTGTACTTAATAAAGGCATCGTTGTTTTTTGAATAAGTCCTTTTTAATAAACTATCCAAAGCCACCATTTTTTCACTCTTGCTTTTGGTGGTTTTTACAATATTTTCATAGTGTGAAATATCCTGACTGTTCCCAGAAATCGGATATAGGACAATAAAGAAGAGAATGGAAATTGTTTTTTTCAATTCTGGTTTGTTTGACGGGGAGCATATAAAAGTACTTAAATTATTGGAAATATAACTATTACAAAATCTTTCTATTTTATGTAGAAACAATTTCTGCCATAATCAATAACCGCTTTGTGCTGCTTTAAAAAATCTGCGCCAATTATGCCGTGAATTGCTCCCGCTTTTACCTGCAAAAGAGCTTCGTTTACATGCGACAGATCAAACAATACAAAGTCCATATTTTTTATCCCCCAATTTTTTATGTTGAATTCATTTTTTCGCGAGAGCATGGTTTCCATATTTATAGCTCCGGCTCCCGCAGCTTTAATAATGCTTTCTTCACTTATTAGCTTAAAATGTGCACTGTCAGTAAATCCAACACAACTTGTAGAAGCGCCGGTGTCCAAAATGAAATCACCCGAAACTCCATTTATTTTTGCTGAAAACAGATAATGGCCGGTGGCAAGCTTTTTTAGGGGAACACGGTAAAAGCCATCGGCTTCAAGAAATTTGCGTAGCTGCATCAACTTTTTTATGTAAAGATAGCAAACAAAATAAGTAGCTTTGCAATTATGTTGACTGACACACACACCCATTTATATAGCGATGCTTTTAAAGAAGACCGTTCGCAGATGATGCAGCGCGCTTTTGAAGTTGGGATAAAACGTTTTTTTATTCCCGCAATTGATTCCAGTTATACTGAAGCGATGTATGCTTTAGAAAAAGAATATCCTGAAAATGTATTCTTAATGATGGGTCTTCACCCAACTTCGGTAAAGGAGAATTTTGAGGAAGAATTGATTCACGTTGAAGAACAATTCAAAAAAAGGAGTTTTTATGCCGTTGGCGAAATTGGCGTCGATCTTTATTGGGATAAATCTACTTTGGAAATTCAGAAAATTGCTTTCAAACAGCAAATTCAATTGGCCAAGAAATACAAATTGCCAATCGTTATACATTGCCGCGACGCTTTTGATGAAATTTTTGAAGTTTTGGAAACTGAAAAAAGTGAAGATCTCTTTGGAATTTTTCACTGTTTTACGGGAACTTTTGAACAGGCACAAAGAGCGATTTCTTTTAATATGAAGCTTGGTATTGGCGGGGTAGCTACTTTTAAGAATGGAAAGATTGATGTTTTTTTAAATCAAATTCCACTGAAACACATCGTTTTGGAGACCGATTCGCCCTATCTTGCTCCGGCGCCTTTCCGCGGAAAACGTAATGAAAGCAGTTATTTGGCTCTGGTTTGTAAAAGACTTTCTGAAATATATGATTTTTCGGAAAATGAAATAGCAACAATTACGACTGAAAATTCCAAAGAAGTTTTTGGAATATAATTAAGGTAGAATTAATATGACAAAAAAACCAAGCATACTCCTTATATATACCGGTGGAACCATTGGGATGATTAAGGATTTTGAAACCGGGGCACTGCGTAATTTCAATTTTGATGAGTTGCTGAACCACATTCCCGAACTTAAACTTTTGGATTGTGATATTACGACTACTGCTTTTAAAAAACCAATAGATAGTTCGAATATGAATCCTGAATATTGGGTTGATATTGCAACAATCATTGAAGATAATTATGAAAATGCGGATGGTTTTGTCGTGCTTCATGGTAGCGATACTATGAGTTATACCGCTTCGGCTTTAAGCTTTATGTTGGAAAATTTAAGCAAACCAGTAATTTTTACGGGATCACAACTTCCCATTGGCGACTTGCGAACGGATGCAAAGGAAAATTTGATCACATCAATCCAAATAGCATCGCTTCAAGAAAAAGGAGTTTCAAAAATTGCTGAGGTATGCCTTTATTTTGAATACAAATTATACAGGGCAAACAGAACTACAAAAATAAATGCTGAGCATTTTGAAGCATTTGCATCCCTCAATTATCCCGAATTGGTGCAAAGCGGTGTGCATTTGGTTGTAAACAACGAAGCGCTCTACCGGCCAAACAGAAGAAAAAAATTGAAAGTCCACAAGATACTGGAGCGTAATATTCTTTTGGTAAAAATGTTCCCGGGAATGGATGAAGCAACTGTAAAATATCTTTTTGAGTATCCCGACATAAAAGGTTTGGTGCTTGAAACATACGGAAGTGGTAATGTTATCAATGCAGAATGGTTTTTGAAATCACTCAAAAAAGTGATCAAAAAAGGAATTCCAGTTATCAATGTTACCCAATGCTCTGGCGGAAGTGTAAATATGGGGCTATATGAAACTAGTACTGAACTGAAAAAAATGGGTGTAATTAGCGGAAAAGATTGCACAACTGAAGCCGCTTTGGCAAAATTGATGTATTTATTAGGACAAAAAATTTCAGCTAACAGCTTCAAAACCATATTTGAAACCTCTTTGCGGGGAGAAATGCAATAAATTAACCCGTTAATTTATTTTATAGCGTTATTTTTTTTGTGATATTTGGCACTCCATTTTAAAAATGAAAATTTTTTAATAGAGAGGTGGCCGAGCGGTCGAAGGCGCACGCCTGGAAAGCGTGTATACGCCAAAAGCGTATCGAGGGTTCGAATCCCTTCCTCTCTGCAAAGAATTTATTAAAAATATTATTACGCTCATTTTTACTGTGGATTAATATTCTTGCAGATTAACTAAATTATTTTATATCTTTAAACCTTTAACTAAAAACAAACTTTAAGTCGATAGCAATGAAAAAATTATTTTCTATTATGGCGCTTGCCGCAATGGTTTTTGTAGGCACGTTAAACGCAAACGCTGCAACAGCACAAACAATGCCAACCAGTTCACAAGCTTTGGTAACAGCAGCTACAGTATCATTTATTCAAGATGAAACAACTACAGTTGCAGAACCTGATAAAGGATTTCACCAAGAATTGAAGGAACGCTTTGTAGAAGGAGGTCCTGGATTTATGGGAATCGTACTTTTGTGTTTAATTCTTGGATTGGCAATTGCTATTGAAAGAATTATATACCTTAATCTTTCAACTACCAATACTCAAAAATTGGCTCAAGATGTTGAAGATGCATTAAACAGTGGCGGAATTGAAGCTGCGAAGGAAGTTTGTAGAAATACAAAAGGTCCTGTTGCCTCAATATACTACCAAGGTCTTGATCGTGCTCACGAAGGCATTGATATTGCTGAAAAAGCAGTTGTTGCTTACGGTGGTGTACAAATGGGACAATTAGAGAAAAACGTTTCTTGGATTTCTCTTTTCATCGCTTTGGCTCCTATGCTTGGTTTCATGGGTACAGTAATCGGGATGATTATTGCATTTGATAAAATTCAAGCTGCTGGTGATATGAACCCTTCCCTTGTTGCAGGTGGTATTAAAGTAGCACTTTTAACAACTGTATTTGGTTTGATCGTTGCAATTATACTTCAAATTTTCTATAATTATATTATCGCTAAAATTGATAGTATCGTTAACAGTATGGAAGATGCTTCTATCACTTTGATCGATATGTTGTTCGACTACAAACAAAAAAATAAAATCTAAACAAACCACAAGATGGCATTACATAAAATTTTAAAAATAGTAGCATTGCTTCTTAGCGTTGCAGGGATTATTTTTCTTGCAATGATCATCGCAAAAGGCGATACGGAAGTTGCTGCAACCGGAGCTGGTGTGGATGGGTTTTTATACGTAGCTTATATCATATTTGCACTTACAATTCTGTTCGTTCTCTTTTTCGTATTGAAAGGGTTAGCTGCAGGAAATATCAAAAACACATTAATTTCAGTAGGAGCGTTTCTACTTATAGTAGTAATATCATACGTTTTGGCTGATGGAGAACCAATGGCAATGCAAGAGGGCGAAATGCTTTCAGCTAGTGGCTCAAAGTGGGTTGGAACTGGATTGTATGCATTCTATATAATGGCAGTTTTAGCTGTTGGTGCAATGGTTTTCAGCGGAATTAAAAAAGTAACAAAATAATGGCAAGAAAGCAACACCCGAAGTTAATGCAGGGTCGATGGCTGACATCGCTTTCCTACTTCTTATATTTTTCTTGGTAACAACTACCATTGAAAAAGATAAAGGTATCGCGAGACAGTTGCCGCCAAAGGATGAGATAACGGACCCTCCAAAAATTAAGGAGAAAAACCTTTTTATAGTAACGGTTAACCGTAGTGATCAATTATTGGTTGAAGAAAAGTTGATGGAATTGAAAGATCTTCGTCAAGCTGCAATAGCTTTTTTAGATAATGGTGGAGCTCCTTCAGGAAGTCCTGAATATTGCAGTTATTGTAAAGGAAAAAGAAATCCAAAATCTTCAGATAATCCTGATAAGGCGGTAATTTCAGTTCAGAATGACAGGCTTACTTCCTATAAAATGTATATTTCAGTACAAAATGAGTTGGTTGCAGCTTACAATTTTTTAAGAGATAGGGAATCTGAAAGACTTTACGGCTGGAAGTTTACTGAAATAAGTAATGCAATAGACGAAGGAAGCTTTAAAGGAAACGAGGAAACTGTTAAGCCAAAACTTGAGAACATCCAAAAACTTTTCCCACTAAAACTCTCTGAAGCAGAACCTAAAAAATCTGGCCAATAACAATAAGAGTATGTCAAAATTCACAAAGAAAAAAGGCGGCGAATTGCCAGCAATTTCAACAGCATCCCTTCCGGATATTGTATTTATGTTACTATTCTTTTTTATGGTGGTAACTGTATTGCGCGATGACAATTTGTTGGTTCAGAACAAATTACCGAAAGGCGATCAAGTTGAAAAACTTAAAAAAGACCGCTCGGTTTATATTTACGCAGGAAAGCCAAGTGCAAGATTTCAGGACAAATTTGGTTCTGAGGCCAAAATACAGATTGGTGATAAGTATACTGATATTTCCAATATTAAATTTGCTTTAACCGAGGCACGCCAAAAACTACTTCCTGAACTTCAGGATAAAGTAATGGTTGCACTTAAGGTTGATGAAAAAACAAATACTGGGATGGTTACTGATATTAAGCAGGAGTTGAGAGATCTGAACATGTTAAAGATCATTTACATCACAACTCCTGGAAATGAAGTAGGCCTTTAGGCATTTCGACGCTACTTTATTTCGAAAAACGCCTTGATTCTTCAAGGCGTTTTTTGTTTCCCATATTCTGAAAATACATTTATCTTTATCCTTATGCAAACAGTTTTCAGGACCTACATTATCATACTTTTCGGGCTGGTTTCATTAACGAGTCTGGCCCAAGATACAATTCAGCCTATTTCAGTTGATTCACTTTATAGGGAAGATCAATTTTATATAGGGGTTACGTATAATTTACAGTTGAATCTTCCTGCGGGAGGTAATATTAGAGGTCTCTCAGGAGGAATTCAGCTGGGTTTTGTTAGGGACATGCCCATCAATAAACAACGAAATATTGCAATCGCAATAGGTGCTGGTTTAGCTATCGATCAATTTGGCCAGAATCTCTTTATTGGTGAAAACGAAAATGACGAAACTATATTTAGGGTTTTAAATGATGATGTTAATTTCGATCGAAACCGTTTTAATATGGCTATTATCGAGGCCCCAATAGAATTTAGATGGCGAACATCAACACCGTCGAGCTATAAATTCTGGAGGATATATACTGGAGTGAGAGTAGGATATGCCTATTATTATAAGTCAACTTTTAAGCAAAGTGGAAATAACGTAAATCAAACAAAAATCCCTGAATTTGAGCCTTTGCGATTGTCCGCAACATTGAGTTTTGGGCATAACACCTTTAATTTCTTTGCTTCCTATAGTATAAATCCATTCTTCAAAGATGCCGTAACCGTTGATGGCGAAACTGTTGACTTTAGAACACTGAAAATTGGGCTAATGTTTTATATATTATAACCAAAGATTAAATAGAATCAATTGCGGTAATGCTCCCAATAAAAATCCTGCCCCAAGCTCTGGATAGGTATGCGCATCACTGTTTAAACGCGATGAAGCTACCCAACCATTTACAAAAAGGAAAAAACTTATAGTAATAAGCAGATTTATTTTGAAGTGCGCACTCAATCCTACCAAAAACATTAAAATTCCTGCAACCCCAATTTGGTGCAGGCTCACTTTCAATTTAAAAAATACCATTACCAAAGCACTGAAAGCTGAAAAAAGAATACCCACAAAAAAATAATATATTTCGGGGTCTTCGTACGGATCGAAAATCATTTTAATAATCAATAGTAAAAGAATGCATTGAATCATCAATGGAAATTTACGCTCTTTTACTTCTTTCAGATAAATGGTTTCTACCACTCCTAAATTCTTCAAAAGAAAGAAAACGACAATAGGAATAAATACAGTGATAATAGCAATTGCAAAAAGATTGGCGCGAACCAATTCAGGCTCAATATATCTTGGGGTAACACTGAAATAAAGAATTGTGCCTAAAAGCGGCATCAACAATGGATGGAAAATATAGGAGGCAGCTTTTAGAAATAGGTTCATTATATTTCTTTTCTAAGCCGTGCAACGGGCAAATCCAACTGTTCCCTGTATTTGGCAATAGTACGGCGGGCAATCGGGTAGCCCTTTTCCAATAAAATTTTCGCCAATTTATCGTCGGTCAAAGGTTTTCTTTTGTTTTCTTCGGAAATGGTTATTTCGAGAATTTTCTTGATTTCCTTCGTGGAAACATCCTCACCTTGATCGTTTTTCATCGATTCACTGAAAAATTCCTTTATCAATTTTGTGCCGTAGGGCGTATCAACATATTTGCTATTTGCAACTCGAGAAACAGTTGAAACGTCCATATTTATTTCATCTGCAATATCTTTCAGAATCATCGGTCTGAGCTTTCGTTCATCACCGCTCAAAAAGAATTCTTCCTGATAATGCATTATCGCATTCATAGTGATGAAAAGCGTTTGCTGTCGCTGTTTTATTGCGTCTATAAACCACTTTGCAGCATCCAGCTTCTGTTTAATAAACATTACAGCGTCTTTCTGGGCTTTCGATTTGTCCTTGGACTCTTTGTAGCCCTTCAACATATTTGTATAATCGTGGCTCACATGAAGCTCGGGAGCATTTCTTCCGTTCAGTGTTAAATCCAATTCGCCGTCGACAATCTTAATGGCAAAGTCAGGAACTACGTGCTCCACCATTCTAGTATTTCCGGAATATGTTCCGCCCGGTTTTGGGTTTAGACCTTCAATTTCGTGAATTACATCGCGTAGTTGGTCTTCGGTAATATCAAATTTTTGGATTAGTTTTTTGTAATGTTTTTTACTGAAATGGTCAAAAGAATCTTCTATAATCTCAATTGCCAATGCAACTGCTGGATTTCTTTCTTTTCGTTCCAATTGAAGAAGTAAACATTCTTGAAGATCCCGTGCGGCAACACCTGCGGGATCCAATTCCTGTACTATTTTCAGCACTTTTTCAACTTTATCCTCTGTAGTGTAAACATTTTGGGTAAACGCTAAATCGTCAACTATTTCCTGTAACTCACGGCGTATGTAGCCACTTTCATCAACGCTGCCCACTAAAAACTCAGCTATTTCTTCTTCCTCTTCGTCTAAACGATAGGTGCTCAATTGCTGCATCAAATGTTGGTTGAATGAAGTTCCGGCAGCATAAGGCATTTGCCGTTCTTCATCGTCTGCGCTGTAGTTGTTTGCTGAAAGCTTATAGCTTGGCACTTCGTCATCGCTCAAATAATCATCAACATTTATGTCGGTTTCAATTACTTCGTTGCCTTCATCATAGCTATCTTCATAGTTGTCATTTTCAAATTCATCCTCATAATTTTCACTTTCTTCCTTTCCGCCTTCCAAAGCTGGGTTTTCTTCCAATTCCTGCGAAATGCGTTGCTCAAAAGCTTGCGTTGGTAGTTGTATCATCTTCATCAACTGTATTTGTTGAGGCGATAATTTTTGGGAAAGTTTAAAGCTTAAATTTTGTTTTAACATGATTCGTTTTACTACTTCATAAAGTTAAAAAAAACCAGCTACTAAAATAATGAAGTAGCCAGTTTTATCATAAAGTTGTGAAGAATGAACGATGTTTGAAGACGGATGACTGATGCTCGAAAATGTACGCATCAATTCATTCTGTCTTATGTCATCCAACATCCAGCATTTCTAAAATTCAGCGTTACCCGGAGTTCTTGGGTAAGGAATTACATCGCGAATGTTTCCCATTCCCGTTGTAAATTGAACCAAACGCTCAAAGCCTAATCCAAATCCACTATGAACAGCGGTTCCGAATTTACGAAGGTCTCAAATACCAATATAATTCCTCTGGATCAATATTCATTACTTTCATTTTTTCCAACAAAACATCATAACGCTCCTCACGTTGCGAACCGCCTACAATTTCCCCAATTCCTGGGAAAAGAACGTCCATTGCGCGAACGGTTTTGCCGTCATCGTTTAAACGCATATAAAACGACTTGATATTTGCAGGATAATCGAAAAGAATTACGGGACATTTAAAATGTTTTTCAACCAAAAAGCGCTCGTGCTCACTTTGAAGATCGGTACCCCAAGCATCAATTATATATTTGAATTTTTTCTTTTTGTTGGGAGTTGAGTTTTTCAGAATATCAATAGCTTCGGTATAGCTTACTCTTTTGAAATTATTTTCTAAAATGAAAAGCAACTTTTCGCGAAGTTTCATTTCGCTGCGTTCGTCCTGTGGCTTGCTTTTTTCTTCTTCCAACAGTCGGTTTTCAAGAAATTCAAGATCATCGGCGCAGTTTTCCAAAGCGTATTTTACAACATATTTTATAAAATCTTCTGCCAAATCCATGTTTGCTGCCAAATCATTGAAAGCAACTTCCGGCTCGATCATCCAAAATTCTGCCAAATGGCGACTTGTGTTTGAGTTTTCAGCACGAAAGGTTGGCCCAAAAGTATAAACTTTTCCAAGTGCCATTGCGTAAGTTTCAGCTTCCAACTGTCCGCTAACGGTTAAGTTGGTTTCCTTTTCGAAGAAATCTTCTTTATAATTTACATTGCCATTTTCATCCAACGGCGGATTTTTAGCATCCAAAGCCGAAATGCGGAACATTTCGCCAGCTCCTTCGGCATCGCTTCCGGTGATTATTGGTGAATGCATGTAATTAAAACCGTTTTTCTGAAAATATTCGTGCACAGCAAAAGCCAGTTTTGAACGTGTGCGCATCACGGCGCCAAACGTATTGGTTCTTATTCGCAAATGCGCCTGTTCGCGTAAGGTTTCCATAGAATGTCTTTTTGGGGAAAGAATGGTAAGCTTAACATCTTCCGGATTTGCTTCACCCAAAACAGTTAATTTTGAAACCTGAACCTCTACAGTTTGCCCTTGCCCTTGGCTTTCAACAAGCAAACCTACTACTTCAATGGCAGCGCCAACGGTAACTTTCTTCAAGATTTCTTCATCAAAATTTTCAAAATCAACCACACATTGCAGTGTCTTTATGGTCGATCCGTCGTTCAGCGCAATGAATTTATTGCTTCTAAAAGAGCGCACCCATCCGCGCACGGTAATTTCACGGTGCGTTGGTTCGCTTTTCAACAATTCATCTATGGTTTTGTCTTGCATGGTCTTTGTTTAAGAGGAGCAAATATACTTTAAAAAATTCCCAAAAAAGAAAAATTCCAAATCCCAAAATGTAGATTTTTAGAAGGAATAACTGAGAACTGTTACTGAATACTGCTTACTAAATATCCTCTCCTTCATTCGGCAAAATTTCTATCGCCGGCTCTTTCATGGTTTCTTTATTGGCAATACTTTTTTCCAAAGATAACAACAGCGTGGGCAGCAAAAGTAGATTGGACAACATTGCGAAAAGAAGTGTTATTGAAACCAATGCTCCCAAAGCAACCGTACCCCCAAAACTGGAAATGGTAAATACCGAAAACCCAAAGAAAAGCACGATGGATGTGTAAAACATACTAATGGCGCTTTCCCGCACCGCAGCAAAAACAGACTTTTTGATTTTCCAATTATTGGCGATAAGTTCCTGCCTATATTTTGCGAGAAAGTGAATGGTATCGTCAACCGAAATTCCAAAAGCGATGCTGAAAACCAAAATAGTGGAAGGTTTTATGGGCACGCCTACAAAACCCATAACTCCTGCAGTTATAATCAATGGCAGCAAGTTTGGGATTAGCGAAATAAGAATCATTTTAAAACTTCGGAACATCCACGCCATAAAAAGCGCAATCAAAAAAATTGCCAACGACAGCGATAGTATTAAGTTATTTACCAAATAACGTGTTCCTTTTTGAAAAACCAGCGCTTTCCCAGTAACCAAAACATTATAGCGTTCTGGCGGAAAAACTTTGTTTATTTCGTTATGAAGATCTTCCTCAATACGTACAAATCTGTCCGGATCGGTGTCTTTCATAAATGTGGTAATTCTTGCAAATTGCCCTGTACTATCTACGTAACTGCTCAGCAAATTTGTATCGGTGGTACTACTTTTGGCGTAGCTGAGTATAAAATTTTTCTCTTGGCTGTTTGGTAATTGATAGTATTCGGGATTACCGTTATAATATGCTTGTTTGGAATATTTAACCAATTCAGCAACTGAAATTGGTTTTGCAAATTCTGGAATTTCCTTAATATGTTCCTGTAATTCGTCAATACGTTTTAAGGTGGCAAGGCTCATCACGCCTTTTGGCTTTTTCGTGTCCACCATTATTTCCAAAGGCATTATGCCTTCGTATTCTTTTTCAAAAAAGCGGATGTCATCAAAAAAACCAGTGTTTTTCGGCATGTCTTCAATCAAACTTCCTGAAATTTTAATCTGAAAAATACCAATTATGCTACCACACAATAACAAAATTGCGACAATGTAAATAGTGATGCGGCGTTCCCGTACCATTCGCTCCATCCAATCTACAAATTTGTTAAGCCAGGTTTTGTTCAAATGCTTCAAATGCTTTTCCTTCGGCACCGACATATAGCTGTAAAAAATAGGAATGATGAGCAAACACAACAAAAAGATGGCAACAATATTTATGGAAGCAACGATACCGAATTCGCTCAACAATTCGCTTTTTACCAATATAAAAGTAGCAAAACCTGAAGCCGTGGTTAGGTTTGTCATCAAAGTTGCATTCCCCACTTTTGTGATAACACGTTGCAAGGATTTGGCTTGATTTCCGTGTAGTTTTATTTCCTGTTGGTATTTGTTGATGAGAAAAATACAGTTCGGAATCCCGATAACAATTATCAATGGCGGGATTAATGCCGTAAGCACGGTGATTTCGTAATGCATCAATCCCAAAAATCCGAAAGCCCACATTACCCCAACAATTACGGTACACATTGAAATAAATGTGGCGCGCCATGAGCGGAAAAAGAAGAAAAATATAAGCGAGGTGACTAAAAGTGCTCCTCCAATAAAAAGCCCAATTTCGTCAATAATACTCTGCGAATTGAGTGTTCGGATGTACGGCATCCCGGAAGTATGCACTGTAACGCTCGTATCTTCCTCAAATTTTTCGATTAGCGGAATAAGGTCATCCACCACAAAATCACGGCGTGCGGGAGTGTTTACAATATCTTTTTTAAGGTAAATAGCCGAGCGGATACTCTGCTTGTCCGGACTGTAAATAAGCCCATCATAAAATGGTAGTTTGTTGAAAAGCGCGTCTTTGTAAACTGCAAGATTCTCGTTTGTAAAAACAGAATCTTTTATAAATGGCACCAATTCAAAACCCGACGAATCAGTTTTTTTTGAAAGCTCTTTTAGGTTGCCCACGGAAAGCGTAAGCTCAACTTCGTTGTATTTTCCGATGGCTTCATTGAGTTGTTTCCAAGCGTTGAATTTTGCTGGCGTAAAAATGGAAGAATCCTTTACGCCCATCACGATTAGGTTGCCCTCTTCACCAAAATGGGAAAGAAATTTATCGTATTCCAAGTTTATGGGATGGTCATCCGGCAGCAGATTTGCTTCGGTATAGGTGAAGCGCATATTTTTCCACTGCATTGCGAGCAATACAGTTATCACTGCAATAACAACGAGAATAGCGGTTCGGTTTCGTAAAATAAAACGGGCCACCCAGCCCCAAAAACCAATACTGAAAAGTTTATTCAAACCAATTTTTTATAGACTTGGCAAAGGTAAGGTTTTGCGATTATTAGGGGAATTTATTTTTTGGGTATTTTATAAGTGGGTTAGTAGTGAAACCGAAGTATTGTACTTATTTTTTGTAGATTTATTGCTATAGAAAATTAGCCTAGTGTTTATAAGCATTATAAGCAAGCTTAGGGAACACAATAACTAACAAGTATATCGCTATTAACATTAACTAAACCATAAATTTTGTCGGATGCTCCTTCAAACTAACATGCAGAACATATTTTTTGGTAGATTGGTTTTTCTTTATGCTTTACTAATACTTTTCCTCACAAGTAATAATATATCCAGCATTAATGGACAGAACAAAGACGATTGGACATCATTAACCCAAACAAAGCAGAAGGATGTTGATGATAGTAGTGTAGTGTCTCCACTTACCGTTATTCCCGAACAAGATCCAAATGGTATTTATTGGGGTTTAAGAGATACCACATCTGGCAAATTGGTCTTAAACTACACCTATCAAAAGATTAACGAATTTAAAAATGGTTTCGCAATAGTTATGCTAAATGGCAAATTTGGGCTAATCAGTAAAAGAGGAAAACAAATTATTGAACCTGTTTACAACTTTCCTAAAACACAATTACAATGTGGGATTATTGCCTTTGAATATGGTTATGGACCTGTAATTGTATTTGATACCATTGGTAAACCGGTGATGCCTATGGTTTATGGAATGACGGGATTGTTACCCTATCAAAAGCGTATTACTTACGGACATTACCAATATGGAATGAGGAATTTCAGTGGAGATACAATCCTGCCATTCAAATTCACATATACCCAAGTAATTCCGGAAGGGTTTTGCATAGCTTCTAAGCCAGTTGAAAAAGATTATAATAGACTATATGGCCTGTATGACCTTAATGGCAAACAAGTACTTCCTCATGACTTTGAAAGCATTGATGGTTTTTACTGTGGTCGAGCCATTGTTAAGAAAAAAGGAAAATATGGCGTTATTGACGAAACCGGCATGGAACTCTTTTATACTGAATATGGCCGCATAGATAGATTTTACAATGATTATGCTATTGTTTATAAAAACCATGAAAATGGAGATATTAAAGTGGGAATAATAGACAAGAAAGGACTTGAAGTGGTGCCTGCCATTTACCAATGGTTAGATCAAGTATATAATTTCAGTGAGGGCCTCGCTGCAGTAGCTCAAAACCGCAAGTATGGATTTGTAGACACAAAAGGAAAAGTGGTTATCCCCTTTAAGTATGATAATGTCAATTCTTTCCAAAACGGTATTGCTAAAGTTTGGGTAAATGGTTGGCGAAATGTAGCATACATTAACAGAAATGGAGAAGAGATTATTCCACCTATTTTCGAAGCTATAAATCAATCTAATCTAAGAAGATATCACAACAAGTTTATTATTGGTTTAAAAGATTCCGCACATTATGTTTTTGATTACTCCGGAAAAGAAATCGCTCTTTTGCAATATGAAACCGTTGGAGAATTTAATGAATATAAAAAATCATTCCTTGTATCAAAGAATAATAAGTGGGGAACTTTAGACTCCAATTTACAGGTTGAAATACCGATTGAATATGAATTTCTTGAAACTATTTTTCCAGATAAAATTGCAGCCACTAAAAATGGAAAAATTGGTTTTATAAATCATGAAGGAAAAGTTATTTCTTCTTTTGAATATGATTGGATAAGCCCATTCATGGATGATTATATAAAAAAATATGAAAATGGTTTGGCAAAAGTGGGAATAAGCGGAAAGAATGGTTTAATAAATGGCTATGGAAAACTTATTATTCCAGTGATATACGATGAAATTCAAGACTTCTCTCATGGTTTGGCAGTAGTAAAACGCGACAATAAATACGGTTTTGTCGACTTGAAAGGGAAAGAAATAATACCGCCAATTTACGATGAAGCCAATTCTTATAAGGGTTACTCCGCAGAGGTCAGTCTAATGGGAGAAACTTTTCAAATTGATAGTTCAGGAAAACGCATGGTAGAAGATCATTAGGAAGTCGAATTAGTTCGTTCAAGTATTCAATGTCTCCAAATTAAATGAAATTCGCAAATTAGTGATGAAAATAGACTTTCTCAGCAGTGTTTACAACTACGGATTAAAATTAATAACTCAAAATACAACCGACAACTGAGAACTGAAAACAAACCTCTTAAACCTTCAAATAAAAAGTAAACTTAAAAGAAATATTATCCTCAAAATCGGGTAGATTGTAATATCCGTAACGGTAAGCCGCACTAAGCCCGAATCCAAAAAGGATTTTGTTTACCTCAAAACCAGTTTCGTTATAAAGCTGGTCGAGCGTATTAAAAGGAATGCCAATATGCCTAGTTTGATCGTCCATATTTCCCAAGGCGTGACGCGTAATTAAAACCAGTTCCGGCTTCCATTTTTCTGTAAGTTTAAATCGGCGTAAACTGTGCTTAATTTGCAGTGTAGTTAATTTATCTGAAAAGAATTCACCGAAATACATCGTCTCAAAACTTTGAACCCCAGCCACTGAAAAACGCTGCAAAACTTCATCCTTTGTGGGTTGGTTCGGGTAGGAGTGGAACAAATGCGTCAGTGGCACATCGCCAGTTGCAAGCGAGCCTTCCAGCAAAATGTTGGTCGATGAGAGATCGGTTCGCTTAATAAAATAATCCAACTTCAACCCAAATTTTGTGTAGCTGAAATCACTTCCCGCCACATCTTTAAAGCCTTGCGTAACTTGGGCGCTTATTTTTGGAAAGCCGTCAAAGTATTCTTTTGTGCCATCTTCATTGGTAAAAAAATTGGTTTTTGGGCTAATTCTAAAAGCAATAGTAGCTTCGGCGAGTTGGTATTTATTGTAAAATGTATTGTCGTTAAAAAAAGTATAGTCTTCAACGTTTTCAACATTGCTGTGCGTAACACGTACTTCCGAAAGGATTTTTGGAGTAAGCTCGCTGGTAATGTTTGCATGCCAATTTCGGTATTTGTAAAACTGGATAATATTTACCAATCGAGGCTCAAAAACTGAATATACACGGGCATCAGTAAGATAATCGAACGTTCCAATTTCCTTAATATCATCGGTGTAATAGAGACCGACCCAAGCTTTCTTTTCTTTGTTCACTCTTGCATTTGCTCCAATACTATATTTTAAGGCTTTGTCCTTAAAACCATAGGCAACATAACCGCCAAATTTATACCTCTCAAAAAGTTTGTCGTTTGTTAGCCCGCCAATTCCCAAGCGGAAACCTTCGTAATTATTATATTTTACTAATGTTTTTAAATCAATGTCAAAAAAACCAACGGGATAATAACCAGAGGAAAGTGGATGTTCCTTTTTTTCTTCAATTGTTGAAACACTGTCTTTTTTTGTGGTCTCAATTGCGGGTTGTTGCGCAAATGTTACAAGAGTTGTGAAAAACGAGAACAGTATTAAATATTTGCGCATAAATTATTGAAGGAAAATTTTTGAGTTTTAAAAGTAAAAATAAAGCGGCATAGTTGCCGCTTTATTGTATTTAGTTTAACGATAACGGAATTAAACCGTCATTATTTCCTTTTCCTTTTTTGTGAAAAGCTCATCAATTTTTTTGATGTGCATATCGGTCATTTCCTGAATATCGTCTTCCAGATTCTTTTTCAAATCTTCTGAAATTTCAAGATTTTTCAATTCGTTATTTGCATTTTTTCGGTCGTTACGAATACCGATTTTTGAATCTTCCGCAGCAGCTTTCGCTTGTTTTGCCAAATCTTTTCTGCGTTCTTCCGTAAGTGGGGGAACGCTTATAATTACGCTCTCGCCATTGTTCATTGGGTTAAAGCCTATGTTTGCTTGGTGGATTCCTTTTTCAATTTCTGGAATCATTCCTTTTTCCCAAGGTTGAATGGTGATAGTCATACCATCGGGCGTACTCACATTTGCAACTTGGCTCAGTGGAGTTTGGCTTCCGTAATAATCAACCATTACGCTCCCAACCATCGCTGGTGAAGCTTTCCCGGCACGAATATTTACGAATTCTTTTTCAAGATGCTTTAAGGCATTTGCCATAGCCTCTTTTGTTCCGTCAATTATAAAATCTATTTCGTCTTCCATCTTTAGTGCCCGCGCAGGCGGATAACTTTTGATTAAACTTAAATTATTTTTGCCACAAATTCACGAATAAAATATATAAAAATATTGTGAGTTCGTGGCGACTTTTACAAATTTACTTTAGTTCCAATTTTTTCCCCGGAAACTACTTTTAGCAGATTTCCTTTTGTGTTCATATCAAAAACGATGATTGGTAATTCATTTTCCTGGCTTAAGGTGAATGCCGTTGTATCCATTACTTTTAACCCCTTTTGCAAAACATCGTCAAAACTTATAAAATCGAATTTTGTTGCCTGTGCATCTTTTTCGGGGTCGCTGGTGTAAATTCCATCAACACGTGTGCCTTTCAAAATAACATCGGCGCCTATTTCAATGGCGCGCAAAACTGCTGCCGAATCTGTTGTAAAATAAGGATTTCCCGTTCCACCGCCAAAAATAACAACGCGTCCCTTTTCCAAATGACGAATCGCTTTTCTGCGAATAAATGGTTCTGCAACTTCGTTAATGTTAATGGCTGTTTGCAAACGGGTTGCAACATCTTCATTTTCCAAAGCACTTTGCAATGCAAGTCCGTTAATTACCGTTGCAAGCATTCCCATATGGTCGCCCTGCACGCGGTCCATCCCGCTACTTGCGCCCGACAATCCTCTAAAAATATTTCCGCCGCCAATAACGATGGCTACTTCCACACCTTTTTCGGCAATCTCCTTTATTTCTTGGGCATATTCCTTAAGCCGTGCTGGATCAATTCCATATTGTTGCTCACCCATCAAGGCTTCGCCGGAAAGTTTTAAAAGAATTCTTTTGTAGTGCATAGCGGATTTTTACAGCGCAAAAATAAAGAAAATTATTGATGCGATGGAAGGAAAAAAAAGAGACTGAAATTAATCAGTCTCTCTTCGGTAAAATGTATGTTTAAAAAGCTTATGCTAAAGAAACTCTTTTAAAACTAACAACCTCAACATCTCCGAAAGTTTTCACGTAATCGTTAACGCTCTTTTTGTCGTCTTTAATAAAGTTTTGGTCAAGCAATGCTTTTTCGTGATCCATAGTTGTGTTGTCACTAATGAAACGCTCAATTTTTCCTGGAAGGATTTTGTCCCAGATTTGTTCTGGTTTGCCTTCAGCTTTCAATTCAGCTTTTGCATCAGCTTCAGCCTGTGCCATAATTTCTGGAGTCAATTGCGCTCTTGAAATATATTTTGGTACATTTTTAAGCGTTTTGCCCAAACGGCCCAACTCGATGTTTTCTTTTTCAATTACAGCAATTCTTGATTCAGTTTCAGATTCCACGAATTCAGGTGAAAAATCTTTATATGAAAGAGTGCTAGCTCCCATAGAAGCAATTTGCATTGAAACATCTTTTGCCAATTCAGCAGCGTTATCAACTTTCTTTGAAAGACCAGTTAACGCAGCAATTTTGTTACCGTGAACGTATGAACCTACGAATGGGGCTTCCAAAATTTCGTAGCCACCAATCTCGATTTTTTCACCGATAACACCAGTTTGTTCAGTCAATTTTTCTTGAACTGTCATCCCGCCAAAATCTGAAGCTAAAAACTCTTCTTTTGAAGAAGTGTTTAAAGCGATCTCAGCCATTTTGTTTGCCATTTCAACGTATGAGTCGTTTTTGGCAACAAAGTCAGTTTCACAATTCAATGAAATAGCCACACCTTTTGTGTTGTCGCTATTCACTTTTACAGTTGCAACGCCCTCGCTTGAATCACGGTCTGCTCTCTTTTCAGCAATTTTTTGACCTTTTTTTCTAAGGATTGAAATTGCTTCTTCCATATTTCCACCAGCTTCAACCAATGCGTTTTTGCAGTCCATCATTCCGGCTCCGGTGGTTTGCCTTAGTTTATTTACTTCTGCGGCTGTTATGTTTGCCATTTGTATAAATTTTTAAGTTTAATATTATAAAAAGTCGTTCAATTTATTTTCTGTAAAGAAAAGAACCAAACGACTTTTAAATTTTAAGATATCGTTATTATTCTTCTTCGTTCAAAACTTCCTTTTTCGATTTTTGGCGAACAGGTTGTTTTGCTTCTTCCATTGCTTCTACATCTTCCTTATCTGTTGAAGGAACTTCAGCTGCTGCTTCTTTAACCTCTTTTTTAGGAGCTTTTGCTTTTTTAGCCATTCCTTCTCCATCGTCATTGTCGTCATCGCCTCCAGATTTTCTTTCAGAAAGACCTTCAACAATAGCTTCAGAAACGAAATTCATAATGCTTTCAATTGATTTTGAAGCATCATCGTTTGATGGAATTACGTAATCAATAACGCGTGGGTCACTGTTAGTATCAACCATTGCGAAGATTGGAATATTCAATTTCAACGCTTCAGCAACTGCAATGTGCTCACGAGTGGTATCAACAACGAAAAGTGCTGCTGGAAGACGGCTCATATCAGAAATTGAACCTAAGTTTTTTTCCAATTTAGCACGAAGACGATCTACTGCCAAACGCTCTTTCTTTGAAAGGGTGTTGAAAGTTCCGTCTTGCTTCATTCTGTCAATTGAAGACATTTTCTTAACAGCTTTACGGATAGTTACAAAGTTGGTAAGCATACCACCTGGCCATCTTTCAGTAATATAAGGCATGTTAGCGTTCTTTGCTTTTTCAGCAACAATGTCTTTCGCTTGTTTTTTGGTAGCTACAAAAAGAATTTTGCGTCCACTGGCTGCAATTTTTTTAAGGGCTTCGTTAGCCTCGCTAATTTTTGCAGCGGTTTTGTATAGGTTGATAATGTGGATCCCGTTGCGTTCCATATAGATATACGGTGCCATGTTTGGGTTCCATTTGCGGGTTAGGTGGCCGAAATGCACACCTGCTTCAAGTAAGTCTTTTACTTCTACTTTTTTTGCCATTTTTGTTTTAGTTTACGTTCTGTGAAAGGATAGCAACCTGTTCCGAAAACGGATTTGGTTTAGATGCTAAACTAACGCCCGAATATTTCGGGTTAACAGCTTTTTTAATTAATAATGAATATGAACTTTTCAACTGTAATTGGGTATCCCGAATGAGATACCCAATATAAGTTGAGTAATATTAACGTTTAGAGAACTGGAATTTCTTACGGGCTTTTTTCTGTCCGAATTTCTTGCGTTCTACCATTCTTGGGTCTCTTGTAAGCAAACCTTCTGGTTTTAAGATTCCTCTGTTTTCGTCATTTAGTGTACACATAGCACGGGAAAGAGCTAGGCGAATTGCTTCTGCCTGGCCAGTAATTCCACCGCCAAATACGTTTACTGTAATGTCGAATGTCGTTTCGTTATCTGTAAGTGTTAAAGGTTGCTTTACTTTATACTGAAGTGTTCCAGTTGGAAAGTAGTTCGCCAATTCACGCTTGTTGATAGTAATGTTTCCTTTTCCTTCTTTAAGGTACACACGAGCAACAGCTGTTTTTCTTCTGCCTATTTTGTGGATGGTTTCCATTATTTGCTGTTGTTAAGGTTAATAATTCGTGGTTTTTGTGCTTCCTGTCCGTGGTTTGCATCAGTGTAAACCTTAA
Source organism: uncultured Flavobacteriaceae bacterium (assembly GCA_963716065.1). GTDB lineage: Bacteria > Bacteroidota > Bacteroidia > Flavobacteriales > Flavobacteriaceae > Aequorivita. The sequence continues at coordinate 1,571,564 of OY970287.1, read as the reverse complement.
GGTTTCTAAAGATTTCCGCGCCCAGTTTGTTTTTTGGAAGCATACCTTTCACAGCTTTTTCAATAAGCCTTGCAGGATCTTTCTTGTACATTTCAGTAGCGGTAAGACTACGTTGCCCACCAGGATAGCCTGTGTGGCGAATGTACGTTTTATCGTTCCATTTGTTACCGGTAAGGTTTATGTTACCAGCGTTAATAATAATTACGTTATCACCACAATCTACGTGAGGGGTGAAACTTGGCTTGTGCTTTCCGCGAAGCAAAATTGCAACTTCGCTGGCAAGACGACCCAATGCCTGGCCGTCCGCATCTACTAGCAACCATTCTTTTACAACGGTATTCTTGTTAGCAGATACTGTTTTGTAACTTAATGTATCCATTTAGTTTTTTGTCAATAGGTTAATAAAATCATTGTTTCCTCATCTTATAACAAAACGAATTTCGTCTAAGAGGGGTGCAAATGTAATCTTATTTATTTGAAAAGCAAGGTGCGGGAAATAAATTTTCTTTTGAAAAAAGACTAAAGACCGCTGCGCTAAAAGACTAAAGACAGCTTCGCTGAAAGACGCAAGACTAAAAAACATCTGTTCAATTTCGTTTTCGATTTCGATTTTGTTTTCAAAGTTTATTCCTTCACAAACTTTTTCAAAGCCACATTTTTTCCGGAATACACCTGTATATAATAAACTCCCGACGCCAAACTTGAAACATCCACGGTTGGGGAAATTGTGTCAACATCCAATTGCAAAATTTTGCTGCCCGTGATTGTGTAAATGTTTATTTGGTCTATGATTTTGTTTTGGGTTTTTAGTTGTAATGTGTTTTTTGTTGGGGTTGGATAGAGGGTTATTTCTTTTGAGAATGGATTATCTTCTAGACCTAATGTAGCAGAATGTTTCAAAATCCAAAAATCATTTCCTCCCCTTGAATTTTCAGTTTTGTCTCCTGAAATACTTGAATTTGAATATCCGTAAACAATATAATTTCCATTATTATCTTGAAATGTTTTTGCTCGTGAATCAACACCTGAGCCTCCTATCGTATTCTGCCATTCAATTATGCCTAAAGAATTAATTTTAAGTATCCAAAAGTCGCTACTTCCGTTCGAATCTTCTGTTTTGTCTCCCGAAATATTTGAAGAGGAATATCCACTTAGTAGATAACTTCCATCTAAGGTTTCAATTACTGAATCTGGTTGTTCGCCTTCAGAACCTCTCTATGGTATTTTGCCACTCAATATTTCCTGTCTCATCTAATTTTAAAATCCAATAATCATAACCGCCCTGTGAATTTTCTGCTTTATCTCCAGAAATGTTAGATTCCGATGCGCCTGTAATAATATAGCCTAGTCCAGTTTGAGCTATTTTTGGATGTATGTCATCACCGATTCCACCAATAATTTTGTCCCATTGAAGATTTCCGGATGAAGTAATTTTTACCACCCAAAAGCTGTTCATGTTTGAAGTTTGTACATTACCACTAAATATAGATCCTCCGTCAGAAGTTTCGGAAAGTGTTGTTAAGGTTTGGTAATTACTAATTCCAAATGCCTTTTGCCAGATTATTGAACCTGTAGAATTAATTTTAATTACCCAATTATCATTAATGCCAGTTATTGGTTCAATTCTATCGCCAGAAATCCCTGAACTTGATTCTCCACCAATCATTAAATCTTCAGTATCAGTTTCATATATAGCTCTCAATCGATCAATTCCATCACCACCTATTGTTTTTTGCCAATCAATTGATCCAAATTCATTTAACTTTAACACCCAATAATCAAAACCACCACGGGAATTTTCTGTTTTATCTCCAGAAATATTTAAATCTGAATAACCACCTAAAATATAGCCTCCATCAATTGTTTGAATAATGCTCCAAAGAATATCATCCCCGCTACCTCCGATAGTTTTTTGCCATTCTATATTTCCTAAATTATTTAGTTTTATTACCCAATAATCTTTTCCTCCTTTAGAATTTTCGGTTTTTTCTCCAGAAATATTTGAATTAAATTCGCCTCCCATTATAAAGCCTCCATCATTTGTGGAAACCATTGACCATAATTTATCTTCTCCACTTCCCCCAATAGTCCGCTGCCAAAGAATATTTGAGTCTTGGGCTTTAACTGTAAATAATGATAAAAATATTGCAAGAATTGTAACTATATGTTTCATATGTCTTTAATAATTTCTAGAAAATTCGTGGGCGAAAAATACAAGTTTTTTATTTTTGAAAAAACTTCTAATACTAAATAAATCAATATTTCAGTTATAATAACTTTATATTTAACCCCTAATAAGTAAATTCTAAAACTATGAAACGATTAATTATAATGATTTTTGCAGTAGGAATTATCGCTTCCTGTTCTTCAGATGATGATGCTTCTTCTGAAAATTCTATTGTAGGAACTTGGATTCTTACTGAAGCAAATCTTGCAATTCCCGTAGACATAAACCAAGATGGAACGCCGAATAGAAATGTACTCGATGAACTTCCCTGTTTTGAGGGTTCTGTCACTTTTCAGGAAAATAGTGAATTTGACCGAAGCATAAGTACAATTGTGCAAGCAGGTTCAGATGTTGGTTGCGTGCGCCGTTACAGATTCCGGTGCTTATGAGCTCAACGGAGACGAATTATCTATTACCGATATCAGCGGCGAAACTACAACGTCAACGGTAGATTTAAATGAAAACACCCTTAGCGGAAATATTGAATATGGAGATTTTGGAACTGTAGAAATAGTTTTTCAGAAAAGCTAAAAGATTTATTTAATAAGAAAAAGGGTATTTTTTTCAAAATACCCTTTTGAATTACTGCTAACTGGAACTGAAGACTGCGAACTTTTTAATGCGCTTCCAACCAATTTTCGCCAGTAATAATCAAAATCTTTCTAAGAGGTCATTTAAACTTTTTATTTTTCATTTTCTTTAGTAATATTACCATAAATGATAGATAGTTTAAGCCCAACCAACTTGCAATGGTCGTATCAAACCTGTTCAGTAGAGATCGGTAACTGTCCATCCAGGCGTTCGTCCGCTCAATGACATATCTTTTGTCATATAGTTCTTGGTCAAAATATTCGTCCCTATCGGTATTCCCATTGCGCTTGTTGAAACACACATTGGCATTGATCTCTTTTTTCTCACAAGAGTTTCTAAAGTCTTTTGAATCAAACCCGGCATCTGCGTTGAGGAACAGGCCTTCCACAGTAATATTGGCCTGTTCGAGTGTTGCCGTGACCACCTCGAACTGTACCTCTATGTTGTACAGGTCGTTATGGTTGCCTGCCAGCGGTTCTGACATGGCTATTGGCAGTCCCTGCCTATCGCTCAAATATAGGGCGTTTGTGGTCTTGCGCTTTTTCCGCCCTTGGTATGCTACTTCTTCACCGCCCCTTATCGCAGGTGTGTGGCTACCGTCCAGGTCAACACTTGAAAGGTCCAGTTCTGATCTGTGCCTATCGAGGATACCTATCCAGCAAGTCTTCCAAACTCCGGTAACGCACCATTTTCTATAATGGTAATAGACCGATTCCCAGCTTAATGTCTTTTCCTTGAAGAACACCTCTGTGGGCAATTGATGCCACTGCACGCCTGTTTTCAGCTTGTAGAGAATTGCGTTGACGATCTCGACCAACGGAACAGTTGGGGGAAAACCTCTTTTTGGCAGTGGCAGGTATGGGACAATTTCCATTTCTATTGTATCTTTGTCGAGTACCGAGTACATATGGGGTTGTGATTTAGTTATTTATGTTTCGCAACACAAATATCCACAACCATTTTTATTTTTTCAAAAAAAGTTTAAATCACTTCTAAATAAAAATTCCTAGAATAAATATAATATTCTAGGAATTATGCAATTTTAATTTGTTGAAATTTAATCTAGAGGTAATTCGCCCGATGTAACTGTCTTCACGCAATCACCAAATGGTCCAACGCAACTAGTACAACTTTTGCCGCCTGGAGATGGTATGCATCCATCGGTATTTGAACAAGCACTTGATGTGCAGCTTATTTTGCCATATACTAAATTGCCATTATTGCTTAAAACTAACAATGTTGTAGAAATATAATCACCACTATAGGCTCTAAGGTAATAATCATTATTTATTTTTAAAACCTCTGACGATGTAAACTTAATCTTAAAGTTTGGTCGAGTTACTTTCAAATCATCTTCCAAATTCTTTAAAATTAATTTGGCTTCTGAAACTACCATTTTTGCATTTGTTTTATTTACAAAATCATCTTGATTTGAACATGAAAATAACAATGCACACGCACATAAAATTACAAATATTTTCATAATTAAATAGTTAAGGATTAGTATTATAAATGTAAGAAATAATTTTTATCAATTTATCAATTTATCAATTTATTTTTACTCTAATTTAAAACTATTACCAGTAACTTAATGTGCTTCCAACCAATTTACACCCACACCAACTTCAACATCTAAAGGAACATCGAGCTTAAAGGCATTTTCCATTTCGTGCTTTACCATCGTTTTTAGCTTTTCCAGTTCGGGTTTATAGGTGTCAAAAACCAATTCGTCATGCACTTGAAGCAACATTTTGCTTTGGTAGTTTTCGTCTTCCAGTTTTTTGTGGATGTTTATCATCGCTATTTTAATAATATCCGCTGCACTTCCTTGAATTGGGGCATTTACAGCATTTCGCTCTGCGGCGCCACGAACCACTTGGTTGCTTCCGTTGATGTCTTTTAAATAGCGTCTTCGGCCCATAACCGTTTCTACATAACCATTTTCGCGCGCAAACTGGATTTGTTCGCTTATATAATTCCGAAGTTTTGGATAGGTTTTATAGTAGGTTTCAATCAAATCTTTTGCCTCGCCTCGGGAAAGATCGGTTTGGTTGCTTAATCCGAAAGCAGAAACGCCGTAAATAATTCCGAAGTTCACTGTTTTTGCGTTACTTCGCTGTTCGCGGGTTACTTCATTTAAAGGAACATTGAAAACTTTGGAGGCGGTGGAAGCGTGAATATCCTCCCCTTTTTTGAAGGCTTCAATCATTGTATCTTCTTCGCTAAGCGCTGCAATAATGCGCAATTCAATTTGTGAATAATCCGCAGCCATCAAAACGTAATCCTCGTTTCTCGGAATAAATGCTTTTCGCACTTCGCGTCCGCGCTCCGTGCGTATTGGGATATTTTGAAGGTTTGGATTATTGCTGCTCAGTCGGCCTGTTGCGGCCACAGTTTGCATATAATCAGTATGAACGCGACCGGTAGATTTTTCAACTTGCCCCGGAAGTGCATCAACATACGTGCTTTTTAATTTTGAAAGTCCGCGGTATTCCAAAACATCGCGGATTATTTTATGGTCTTTTGCCAAATAGGAAAGCACATCTTCTGCTGTGGAATATTGGCCGGTTTTGGTTTTTTTCGGCTTGTCAATTAATTTCATTTTTTCAAATAGAATTTCGCCCAACTGCTTTGGCGAAGCAATATTGAAAGTCTCGCCGGCTTCTTCGTAAATATTTTTTTCAAGCTGAAGAATGTCTTTATCCAATTCCACCGAAAGTTTTTTCAGAAATTCCTCGTCGAGGTTGATGCCTTCCAATTCCATATCTGCGAGAACGCTGAGTAGCGGCACTTCAATTTCATCAAAAAGTTTTTGCGTATTCGCTTCGCCCAATTCATTTACAAAATGTTCCTTTAATTGAAAAGTAACATCTGCATCCTCAACAGCATATTCGGTTTGTTTTTCAATAGAAACTTCCCGCATGTTTAGTTGATTTTTCCCTTTCTTGCCAATCAATCCGGTAATGGAAACTGGTGTATAATTTAAATATGTTTCGCTCAAAACGTCCATATTATGGCGCATATCTGGGTTTATCAGATAATGAGCGAGCATCGTATCAAACAATTTTCCTTTCACTGAAATGTTGTATTTCGCCAAAACCTTAATGTCATATTTCAAGTTTTGACCAATTTTTTGGATGGATTCATCTTCAAAAAACGGACGTAATTCTTCCAAAAGCTGTTGTGCTTCTTCTTTGTTTTCGGTGAAAGGAATGTAAAAACCTTTCCCTTTTTCCCAAGAAAAAGCAATGCCGACAAGTTCAGCTTCCAGCGGATTTAAACTTGTGGTTTCAGTATCAAAACAGACACTTTTTTGCTTCATTAAATTTTGAAGAAACAATTTCGTTCCCATTCCCGGTTGCACGGTTTGGTAAAAATGCTCGGTGTTTTCAATAGTTGCTCGAGAATTGTAGCTTTTTATTTCTTCAGCAGTATTTTCATCGCCGCCGAAAAGTGAAAACTGTCCGATTCCGCGGAAGAAGAAGTTGATTTTTTTGCACTTTCAGAATTTGAAATCTGAGTAACTTTTTCCGAAGCACCTTCTTCCGAAAACAATTTCAGAAACTGCTCTTTCAATCTTCGAAATTCCAATTCCTCAAAAATCTGCTGCACTTTTTCACCGTCTGGCATCGAGAGTTCGTAATCCTTTTCGTTGAAAGTAACATCGCATGTTGTGCAAATGGTAGCGAGTTTTTTTGAAAGCAAACCAAGTTTGGCATTAGCTTCCACTTTTGCTTTCATAGCACCTTTTAACTTATCCGTATTCGCCAAAAGATTTTCCATGGAACCGAATTCAGCAATAAATTTCATCGCTGTTTTTTCGCCAACTCCTGGTAATCCGGGAATATTATCGCTTGCATCGCCCATCATTCCCAAATAGTCAATAACCTGTTCGGGACGTTCAACGCCGAAACGTTTCTGAATTTCAGGAATTCCCCAAATTTCTATGGCATTTCCCATTCTTGCGGGACGGTACATAAAAATATTCTCGGAAACCAACTGCCCAAAATCCTTATCGGGCGTAACCATAAAAACTTGGTAGCCCTGTTTTTCGGCTTGTTGTGCGAGCGTTCCAATAATATCGTCAGCTTCCAAACCGGAACGTTCAACGCAGGGAATGTGCATTGCCTTTATAATTTCCTGAATAATCGGGATGGATTGGCGAATAACGTCTGGCGTTTCATTGCGATTGGCTTTGTATTCCGGGAAAAGTTCAGTGCGTTCGGTGCTTCCATCCTTATCAAAACAAACCGCCAAATGGTCTGGGCGTTCTCTTCGAATTACATCGAAAAGGGAATTCATAAAACCTAAAATAGCTGAGGTATCTTGCCCTTTGCTATTGATGGTCGGGTTTTTTATAAATGCGAAATAACCCCGAAAAATAAGGGCGTATGCATCAAGAAGGAAAAGGCGTTTTTGGGTGGACATAGTTTTTGTTTTATTCTAAAAATGTCTCCCCGAGCGCAGTCGAGGGGTCTTTGATGAAGCTGGAATGCATCAGTAGTTCTCGACTGCGCTCGAACTGATACTGCTTTGACTTCAAAAATAAAAAGAACACTTCACAATTGAACGCTTTTCCGTGAAAAAGAAAATTATAAATGAAAGAGTCTATTGTGAAAGGCAATTCGTATTTTTCCTCCCTAAATTATTTCAGATGAAAAAATATTCCATGGTAATCCACGGCGGTGCCGGAACCCTTGTAAAAGGATTGATGACGCCCGAAAAAGAAGAAGAATATAAAGCAGCTTTAAACGAAGCGCTTGAAAAAGGATACGCCGTTTTGGAAAACAATGGTACCGCAATGGAAGCTGTTGAAATTGCCGTAAACCATTTGGAGGATTCTCCACTTTTTAATGCTGGAAAGGGAAGCGTTTTTACAAACGATGGAACGCACGAAATGGATGCCGCGATTATGGACGGAAAGACTTTGGATGCGGGAGCGGTTTCATTAATTACTGGAATTAAGAACCCAATTTCACTAGCCAAAGATATTATGGAGAAAACAGATCACGTTTTTTTGGCAGGCGAAGGTGCAATGCGTTTTGCGAAAAGTTTGGGTTACAAAATAGAATCGCCGGAATATTTTTATGACGAACACCGCTATCAGCAATGGCAAAATATAAAAGACAGCGACAAATTTCAACTTGACCATTCCATGAAAAAAGAAGGCAAGTTTGGTACAGTTGGCGCTGTGGCCTGCGATAAAAATGGAAATATTGCCGCCGCCACTTCAACCGGAGGAATGACCAACAAACGCTGGGGACGAGTGGGCGATAGCCCAATGGTTGGTTGCGGAACGTATGCCAACAATAAAACATGCGCTGTTAGTTGTACAGGTAGCGGAGAATATTTTATACGTGGCGTAGTGGCCTACGATGTTTCCTGCTTGATGGAATATAAAGGAATGACTTTAGCAGAAGCCGCTTCCGAAGTAATAAACAAACGGGTTTTGGAAATTGGCGGCGATGGCGGATTGATTGCCGTTGATACAAATGGAAATATCGCAATGCCTTTCAATACCGAAGGCATGTATCGTGCCTATAAAACTTCTGAGGGGGAAAAAGGAATTGGGATTTATAAAGTTTGAGATTCAACAACCTTTAGATGATATGGCGAAATCTTAAGTTTATTTTTCTTGATATCGAAACGATCACCGTTTGCCAAAATATGTGTCTTTAAATTATTAAGGGACATGGGTGTGCCGTTTTCAACCAATTCTTGATTGTTGTGCTTCAATTTTCTAGGGTCAAAAAGAATAACCATTCCTGAGCCAATTACCTCAACGATATTACAGTTTTTTATTACTAATCCTGTGTCTTCTGCAAGGCCAATTCCTATCAATTTTGGAAAACGGGCAACAGCTTCGGCAAGTCTTCCAAAACGTCCACGACGAATAAAGTGTAAATCGATTATCAAATTTGGAATAAAGCCCATTCCTTCGCCCATCAATACGGCTCCTTTTGTAAATGCCTCTTTAATTCCTCCGCCTCTAATCATTTCTTGGCTCATGCACATAGCTCCAGCACTGGTTCCAGCAATTACGAAGTTTTCTTTCTCGTATCGTTTTTGAATGATTTTGTGCAATTTCGTTCCGCCGATAAATTGAACGATCTTAGATTGATCTCCTCCAGAAAACATTACGCAATCTGCTTTTTTCATTAAATCGAGGTATTGCGGGGTTTCTGCTTCATCTCGATTGCGGATGTCCATAATGTGAACATTTTCACAGCCCAGTTTTTTGAAGGCATGCAAATAATTTTCACTCACTTCATTCGGAATACTTGATGCTGTCGGAATTACGACAATCATTGCATCTTTACCACCGCTCTCTCGAACCACACGTGAAAGAATTCCTGACTGAATGTATTCCAAAGTGTATATTTCGCTTTGTTCAATACCCTTATCTTCATTACCACCTATGGGGATCAGTGTGCCTTTTACGCTCATGAATTTATTTAATTTGCGGGCAAAAATACGCTAATTGTTATAAAAAATAATCATATATTTATCAAATTCGAACTAAACTAACAAATCCGTCAACATATGCGAATTAGGGAAATCAACGCCATGAGGGGACCAAATTATTGGTCCGTTCGCCGTCATAAATTAATTGTAATGGTCCTTGACCTTGAGGAGATGGAAGAACTTCCTTCCAATAAAATTGAGGGCTTCAGCGACCGTCTTAAAATGATGTTTCCCAGCATGTACAGTCATCGTTGCAGTGTGGGCGAGCCAGGAGGTTTTTTCCAGAGAGTGGAAGAAGGAACTTGGATGGGCCATATTATTGAACACATAGCTTTGGAAATCCAGACTTTGGCAGATATGGATACAGGCTTCGGAAGAACCCGCGATTATGGCGAAAAAGGAGTTTACAATGTAGTTTTCAGTTATATTGAAGAAAATGTTGGGCGTTTTGCTGCAAATGCCGCAGTTGATATTTGCAAAGCAATTATTGCAGGCAATAGCTATGATCTGGAAGCAGATATACAACGAATGCGTGAAATTCGTGAAGACGAACGCTTAGGGCCGAAGCACGGGTTCCATTATTGAGGAAGCCGAAGCGCGAGGAATTCCATGGATTCGTTTGAATAAATATTCCCTTTGTCAATTGGGTTACGGGGCTAATCAAAAAAGAATACAGGCAACCGTAACTTCTGAAACCAGTAGCATCGGCGTTGAAATAGCTTGCGATAAAGAAGACACAAAATATCTTTTGGAACAAGCCGAAATAGAAGTTCCGCGTGGCGATATTATAGGCCGCGAAAGCAGTTTGAAAGAGGCTTGCCGTTATGTTGGTTTTCCTTTAGTAGTAAAACCTGTGGGCGGAAATCACGGTCGTGGGATTACGGTAAACATCAAAAATCTTGAAGATGCTACGGTAGCCTTTCACGCAGCGAAAAATGTGTCCCCAAAAGTAATTATTGAAAGATATATTACGGGTGAAGATTACCGTTTGCTGGTTATAAATAATGTATTGGTTGCAGCCGCAAAAAGAAGCCCAGCCCATGTTATCGGTGACGGAAAATCTACCATAAAAGAATTGGTTGATGAAGTGAACAGCGATCCACGCCGTGGTTATGGGCACGAAAATGTGCTTACAAAAATCACCATAAATGATTTGACCAAAACCATCATTGCCGCAAAAGGCTACACTGAAGATTCAGTACCGGCAAAGGATGAAAGAGTTATTTTGAAAGATACCGCAAACCTTAGTACTGGTGGTACTGCCGAAGATGTTACCGATATTGTGCATCCATCAAATGTATCTATGTGCGAACGCATTTCAAAAATAATTGATCTTGATATTTGTGGAATTGATATTATGACAACTGATATCAGCCAACCTTTAAATGAAACTGGCGGCGCAGTTTTGGAAGTAAATGCAGGGCCAGGTTTCAGAATGCACTTGGCGCCAACATCAGGTTTGCCTCGTAATGTTGCTGCGCCTGTAGTAGATAAATTATTTCCGCAGCAAGGCGATACAGGCAGAATTCCTATAATAGCCGTTACTGGAACAAATGGTAAAACCACAACTACCCGATTGATTGCCCACATGGCAAAAATGAAAGGATACCGAGTTGGTTACACAACGAGCGATGGAGTTTACATTCAAAATAGATTATTGATGAAAGGCGATTGCACAGGCCCCGCCAGTTCAGAGTTTGTGTTAAAAGATCCAACTGTAAATTTCGCGGTTTTGGAATGTGCTCGTGGTGGCTTGCTGAGAGCCGGATTGGGTTTCAAAAAATGTGATGTTGCAATAGTTACAAATGTTGCCGCAGACCATTTAGGGTTGAAAGGAATTCATACTATTGAACAATTGGCTAAAGTGAAAGGAGTAATTCCCGAAACCGTTTTGCCAGAAGGCTATGCAATTTTGAACGCCGATGACGATTTGGTTTACGAAATGCGAAGAACTATAAATTGTAATTTGGCACTTTTCTCAATGGACGAGGAGAATCCACGTATCAAAGCACTTCAAAAACTTGGTGGAATCACGGCTATCTATGAAAATGGCTACGTTACCCTTTGCCGAGGCACTTGGAAAATGCGGGTTATGAAAGCTGAAAATATTCCGCTTACCTATGGAGGTAAAGCAGAATTTATGATTCAAAATGTTCTTCCGGCAGTAATTGCAGCAAACGTTCGCGGAATTGGGATAGAGGATATGAAAATAGCTTTGGAAACCTTTATTCCTTCAGCTTCGCAAACTCCAGGGAGATTGAATCTTTTTCAATTTGAAAACTTCAGTATTTTGCTTGATTATGCACATAATCCTGCAGGAATGCGAGCACTTCAGAAATTCACAGATTCATTTGAAGCAACCGAAAAAATAGGAATTATTGCTGGGGTAGGTGATAGAAGGGAAGAAGACACCAATGAATTGGGAAGCATCGCCGCTGAAATGTTTGACGAAATAATAATTAGGCAGGATAAAAACCTTCGTGGAAAAAGTGAAGAGGAATTGATAAAAATGCTCGACGCCGGAATAAAAATGAAGGATCCAAACAAGAAAACCACGATTATCCCTTCAGAAAAAGAAGCAATAACCTATGCCGTAAACAACGCCAAAAAAGGATCGCTAATTATTTGCTGTAGTGATGTTATTCCGGATGCCTTGGATTTGGTAATGCAATTTAAGGAACAGGAAAACAGAGGCGAAAAAGTGTTCGCAGGATAAAAAAGAAAAGCCGCTCCTCCTCAAAAGCGACTTTTAAAATTATATAAAAAATACCCGTTGTGCATTATGATTTAAAAGAAAAAAGTTGTTCATCTTACTGATAATCAGTAACTTGTTTTATATATAAAACATTAATAATGAACAACTTAAATGCAAATTACGAAAGAATATTGGAAGTTTTGAGGAAAATATCAAAAGATCAACTTTTACCCTATCAAAGGCGTGAACCAAAGCTTAGTGACTTAGAACTGATAAGTTTGAGTTTGACAGCTGAGTTTATGGGTATAGATAGCGAAAACGATCTTTTCAGAAAGCTTCCGAAAATCATCGGGACAAAAATTGAACGGAGTGTTTACAACAGAAGAAGACGAAAGCTTGCCAATGAGCTTGATAAAATCCGTTTAAAATTAGCTTCACATTTTAATGAGTTTGAAGATTATTTTGTGGTCGACAGTATGCCTTTAGAGGTTTGTAAACTGTCTCGCAGTTCACGTTCCAAAATATGCAAAGAAGACAATTTTTCTTTTCCCGACAAGGGTTACTGTGCCGCACAGAGTGCTAATTATTATGGGTATAAGTTACACGCGGTTTGCTCTGTGAACGGAGTTTTTCAAAGTATTGACCTAAGCCCTGCTTCTGTGCACGACATCAATTATCTAAAAGATATCAAGATGCAGATAAGCGACTGTACATTAATTGGGGATAGAGGTTATTTATCTGCAAAAATACAACTTAACCTTTTTGAAACTTGCAACATAACTCTCAACACACCAATGAGGAATAACCAAAAAGATTATAAAAAACAACCTTATATATTCAGAAAAAAAAGAAAAAGGATAGAAACACTATTCTCTCAATTATGTGACCAGTTTATGATCAGACGTAATTATGCAAAAACGTTTCAGGGGTTCAAAACCAGGATAATCGCTAAGATAACAGCTTTGACAACTATTCAGTACATCAACAAATTTATCTTTGAGAGAAACATTAACAATATTAAAATCAGCATTATTTAAAATGCACAACAGGTAAAAAATATTAAGACTAAAGAACTGTTTTATAAATGATAGGAAAGTAAAGTATACAATTTAGTTAATTTTTACCTAAAATTATTAGGCTAAACTGTTTCATAATTTTTATATTGCGAAAAAATAAAATTTTAAAACATGTTCTCAAAAAATTTACTTTCCTTTAATTTTTTCATAAAAAAATTAACTTTTATTTGCTTGGTTATTTTAGTTTTGTCAGTTGTCAGTTGTCAGTTGTAATAAAGACGAAATTTTTGACATTGATAATACTACAGAAACTCACCTCCACGAAGAGCCGCAAGGTTTTATATCCTTTAAGATATTATCCAGAAACATTGGCAAAAGTTCTGCGTTCACTTCAAATATAGAATATTTTAATATGGCCATTCCAGCATTGCAGGCAAGGGGTGGCGATAGCCTTATTAATGCATATATAGATACAAGCACTATCCATCTTATTGAAGCAGATGGCATTAATTACTATACACTGAAAATTATTAATAATAATCCTGACGAGAAAGCAAATACTTTTTATAACTTAGTTTTTGAAGAAAATCTCAATACAGGAGAAGTCACTTCAAGTATTTTACAATATAATCCAGAACTGAAGTGGCTTTTTGATAAATCGCAATCATTTGAGGGGGATATCTATATGTTCAAAAATACAGAAATAACAATTGACGATTTAAGTAATGGGATACATTTAGAGGAAGGAAGAGGCATTCCGATGTGTCCGTTTGCTACTGCTAGTTGGGAATGTCCAAATGGACATCCTGCCCCCGGACAGTATGGCAATACTACTTGTGGAGGTGGCTGGGTAATAACAATAGGTAGCGCTCCGTGCTCAGGTGGCTCTGGCGGAGGCGGAGGGAGTGGCGGCTCTGGCAATGGTTCTGGTAACGGCTCTGGGGGAGGCGGTGGCGGTAGTGGATGTGAAACCCAAACAGTGGTATTAGATGTTTGTAATGGTTTTACTAATGAGGGAGATCCAGATAGTGAAGATTGTGAAGACGAATTAGCCTATTTTCTTACGAATTTTACCTGTGAGCAAAATCCTAATGATGTAAACTATATAAATAACTGGATGGAAAATAATGAGGAAAAGGCTCAAGAATTAGCAAATTATTTTGCAACTAATTTTTCTGAGGTTTGTGCCGACGTCAATATTAAATCGTTATTAGAGTTAACAGATGCTATAGAGGCTAATCCTTATCTATTATTGGATATTGATTGTACTCAAATAGTCAATTGGCAAACTTTGGCACAGCACACAGCACCGGTTAGTGTCCAGAATAAAATAGATAATTTGCCTGATAATTGGTGGAATGAGTTTTATATCCAAACTTTGGAAGAGGCAGGTGGCACAATGGTAAATATGGATTATTTTCCAATAAAAGTTTCTGTCCTTCCTTATAAACCTAGGACTACGACACGTTTTACTCCTGACGAATTTCTTGATTATTTTAGAAAAACTCTTAATAACTTCATTGATGATACAACTTTTGACCCCTATTGTGAAATTCAGGCTATCTGCCAGCAAGAAACAGATTTATGGAACTCCAATAATCCATTGGGAGCATTACAATATATAGATATTCCAGGAGATGATGGTACTGTGATACTCACAGAATACCAACATGATTATTGGTATTTTATGACATTGAATGCGCCTTATTCTGGAAACCATCCAGTAGCGGGAACAAGACAATTTGAGTATGAACAAAACAGTGATGGTTCTTATAATTTTTTTGTTCGTGGGGTTGATAGGTTTGATTCTAATTTAATAGAAAATGCCTCTTATATAAGATTTGGTGGAGACGCATTTTCACCAGCGGATGATCTTTGGGAAAGCTTTCAAACAAAATTTAACCAATTTGTTAATACAAGAGGAGGAACATCTTCAATCGTGGCTTCAATAAAAAACAGACCAGATTGGGAAAAAGTGGATGAAATTTTGAGAGGTGAAAGGTCGATAAGTGAATTAGGTTGTAATTAAATTTTTTTTGAGATGAAATTTAATCTTGACAAAATATTTTATATATCACTAGCGCTATCAGTCATTTTGTATTTTTTGCCCCCAAAAATAACTTGGGGCATCTACACACCAAATGTTCTTGGATGGTTCTGGTTAATCGTACTTATTCCCTTAACCTTCCTGACATTTTTTTGGTTATTAATTTTAGATTTGAAGAAAAACAAGAAAAAAAAGCTGAAAACAAGATCATTGATTTTTATCACAGCTTTGGCTGTATGTGTTGGATATTGGTTTTACTTATAGAAGTGATTTAAACTTTTTTTGAAAAAATAAAAAGGGTTGTGGATATTTGTGTTGCGAAACATAAATAACTAAATCACAACCCCATATGTACTCGGTACTCGACAAAGATACAATAGAAATGGAAATTGTCCCATACCTGCCACTGCCAAAAAGAGGTTTTCCCCCAACTGTTCCGTTGGTCGAGATCGTCAACGCAATTCTCTACAAGCTGAAAACAGGCGTGCAGTGGCATCAATTGCCCACAGAGGTGTTCTTCAAGGAAAAGACATTAAGCTGGGAATCGGTCTATTACCATTATAGAAAATGGTGCGTTACCGGAGTTTGGAAGACTTGCTGGATAGGTATCCTCGATAGGCACAGATCAGAACTGGACCTTTCAAGTGTTGACCTGGACGGTAGCCACACACCTGCGATAAGGGGCGGTGAAGAAGTAGCATACCAAGGGCGGAAAAAGCGCAAGACCACAAACGCCCTATATTTGAGCGATAGGCAGGGACTGCCAATAGCCATGTCAGAACCGCTGGCAGGCAACCATAACGACCTGTACAACATAGAGGTACAGTTCGAGGTGGTCACGGCAACACTCGAACAGGCCAATATTACTGTGGAAGGCCTGTTCCTCAACGCAGATGCCGGGTTTGATTCAAAAGACTTTAGAAACTCTTGTGAGAAAAAAGAGATCAATGCCAATGTGTGTTTCAACAAGCGCAATGGGAATACCGATAGGGACGAATATTTTGACCAAGAACTATATGACAAAAGATATGTCATTGAGCGGACGAACGCCTGGATGGACAGTTACCGATCTCTACTGAACAGGTTTGATACGACCATTGCAAGTTGGTTGGGCTTCAACTATCTATCATTTATGGTAATATTACTAAAGAAAATGAAAAATAAAAAGTTTAAATGACCTCATATTATAGGAAATAATAGAGACAAATAAATTTATATATACCGAAATATGTCCACTGAGAGAACTAAAACGGCTATTTTAAGATACGATGGTAAGCCAAATCCTTTTTTTGGTTCAGACGATTTGTGGGAAAGTTTTCAAACAAAGTTTAACCAATTTGTTAATACAAGAGGAGGAACCTCTTCAATCGTAGCTCCAATAAAAAACAGGCCAGATTGGGAAAAAGTGGATGAAGTTTTGAGAGGTGAAAGGTCAATAAGTGAATTAGGATGTAATTAACAGGTATGAAAAGTTCTTACTCTAATCTCGCTAGAATATATCACGTTATCTTGTTAGTTTCATTAATTATACTATGTTTCCCAGCATCTTTAAAAATGGCTGTCTATACTCCTAATATATTAGGTTATATTTGGTTATGTACATACATATTAATATTGATAAGTTTTATTTATCTCTCTATTATTGATTTCAAAAATGGGAATAAAAAATCTCTAAAAAACAGAATAATAATATTTGGTGGATTTATAATGCTTACAGTTGGATTGTGGTATTTGTCAGCTTATTTGTATAGTTAAGAAATTTTATGAGTATTTAAAATTGACTATAATTTTTTTAAATAAGCAAAAGCCGCTCCTCCTCAAAAGCGACTTTACTTTTAACACTGAAAAATGAAAACAATTTGATCAGGATTGATTTCACAGCAAAACTAATAGCTAGCTATTACTTTATCCTTAATTCAGTATTATCAAAAAAACTTTTTAAAGAAAGCCGCACCCCACCGCGGCTTTCTTCATTAGAACAATTGAAATATTCCCAATTGCCATTAATTATTTTGGACATTTATAAAAGCTTGAATTTTTCAGTAGAAAAAATCAAGAACTTAAAACGTAATGTTACTCTAATTTAGACCTTTAGAGAACAATCTGAATAAATATTTAGTGAATGAGCGGTTTCTTTTAGTGAACGGCAATTTATTATTATCACAAACAAAAACACGCTAAGAATTATAAACTTCTACTTTGTTTTTTCTTTTCAGAAATCCAAAAAGCAGAATATAGCCATAACAAGCTATGATTAAAAACAAGGCGAACTTAAACCCGATTAAATCTGTCAAAAACCCATAAGCGGGAGGGATTACTGCGCCACCAACAATTGCCATACAAAGCAATCCCGAAGCTTGTGGTTTTAAATCGCCCAAACCATCAATGGTCAACGCAAAAATTGTTGGGAACATAATGGAGTTGAAAAGCCCAACCGCCAAAATAGACCACATAGAAATCAATCCGTATGTGTGCATTGAAACTAGCAACATCAGCCCTGCCAATAATGCAAAAACAGAAAGCACTTTTGAGGGTTTCATAATTCGGGTTAAATAGGCGCCTACAAATCTGCCTACCATTGCGCCACTCCAGTAAAAAACTACGAATGCACCAACGATAGCTTTACTGTCAATGGAAGATAAATCGGTATTTAGTAGCCTTTCGGCAATGTATTTCATAGTTGGATTTTCCAAAATAATTCCAGAAAGATTCATACTCAAAAAATAATTCACCAAATAACTGCCAATGGCGACTTCAGCGCCCACATATAAAAATATGCCGAGCGACCCAAGCATCACAAATTTGTTTTTTAGCAATTTTCCATAACCGCCCACAGGGCTTTTTTCCAAAATCTTCGGAAGTTTTATAAATAGAAATAACAGCGCCAAAAATCCTATAAATGCTGCAATGAAAAGAAAAGGAGTTTGCACTGCGGAAGCTTCGGAAATGTAATATGAACTTCTATCAATATCGGTCAAAACCGAAATTTCTTCGGAAGACATAATCATATCACTCAACAAAAATGAAGCGCCAATCAGAGGAGCAATAGCAGTTCCCAGTGAATTGAAAGCCTGTGAAAGATTCAAGCGGCTTGAGGCCCCGTCCTCGCTTCCCAATACGGAAACATAAGGATTTGCGGCAACTTGCAAAACTGTAATTCCACCCGCAAGCGTAAAATAAGCAACTAAAAATATCCAAAATTCCCTTTCGGAAGCTGCTGGATAAAAAAGTAAACAGCCAATTGCCATCGTAATCAAACCGACGATAATTCCTTTTTTATAACCAATCCGCGAAAGTAAAGCTCCCGCCGGAACAGAGATAATTAAATAAGCCAAAAAGAAAGCAAATTGTACCAAACCTGCTTGAAAATAGGTAAGTTCAAAAACGTCTTTCAAACGCGGAATCAAACTGTCCACCAAAACGGTAATAAATCCCCATAGAAAAAAAAGTACGGTAACGGTAATGAATGCGGAGCGGTAGGATTTTTTTTCGGTCATTTTTAAATGATTCTATGGATACTATTAATACTGTTGTTTCTATTGTTTATTATAAAAATTGGATGGAATATTTTCATTTTTTCCATCTTGATATTTTGTAACCGAATATCCATCGTGAATGGAAAAATAACCAGTTTCACCTTTTTTATTAACGGCAATATAACCAACTTGAAAATCCTTAAAATCCGGATTCTTTTTTATAATTCTGCCAATCGCTTCCTCACAAGCTTGTTGCGGCGTTTTCCCTTGTCGCATTAATTCAACAATCAAAAAACTACCGACAGTTTTTAAAACTTCCTCGCCCAAACCGGTTGCAGTTGCGCCCCCAATTTCATTGTCAATAAAAAGTCCAGAACCAATTATAGGCGAATCGCCAACGCGTCCAGCCATTTTGTAAGCCAAACCGCTTGTGGTACAGCCACCCGAAATATCACCGTTTTTGTCAATTGCCAACATTCCAATAGTGTCGTGGTTTTCAATGTTTATGATGGGTTTATATTGCGAAGTTTTTTTCCAGGCTGACCAAGCTTTTTTTGAGGCTTCGGTTAATAAATTAGTCTTTTCAAAACCTTCGGAAATTGCAAATTGCTCCGCGCCTTTTCCCGCTAAAATCACGTGTGGCGTATCTTCCATTACTTTTCGAGCGACGGAAATGGGGTGCATAATATTTTGAAGATAAACCACCGCGCCATAATTTCCTTTGCTATCCATAATACAAGCGTCCAATGTTACATTTCCATCGCGATCCGGCAATCCGCCAATTCCAACGGATTGTCCTTCGGCATTGGCTTCTTCAACCATACAACCTTTTTCAATGGCGTCGAGCGCAGATTTTCCTTCCTGCAAAACCCGCCAAGCTTCGGCAGTGCTTTCTTTTACGTTCCAAGTGGCGATTACCAATGGAAAATTCGCTGTTGGATTTTCAATTTCAGTTTCTTCGGAAGAAAGAATGTTTTTTTCCGAAGCAAAAACCGAACTTCCCACCGCAATTCCAAAAGTGGAAAGCGAAGCATTTTGAATAAATTTTCTGCGTTTCATGTTTTATGGTTTTAGGTTGGAGGTTTCAGGTTGAAGGCTATGTTGTCTTGTTATTTGGTTCTTAAGTCTTTTTTTATTTCACCTCAATTTCATCCACAAATAGCCAAGCTTTTCCTCCAAAACCCAAATGTCCTTTTGGAAGATCGCCGAAGTTTTTTGCTGAGATTTTTACGAATTGAATTTTTTTATTTACTTCGAATTGAACGGTTTTAATTCCCGCGTCTTCCGATGGAATTTCGGCTTGAATTTTTTGGGTTGGCAGTTCCGTAAAATCTTTTCCATTTTCTGAAACTGAGCACGAAACTTCCGTGGGATAAAAAATCCAGCTGCGTTGGTCCATGCATAAAATTCACCGAGACGGTTTTCACTTCCATTTTTGAACCCAAATTAACAGAGGCTTTTAAATCTTTATCCTGATAGCCTTGCCAAGCTCCAGTTCTAAAATCAATGGCGCCTTGAATGCCGTCAATTAGCGCTTCATTGCCACCGCCGTTGTATTGATTTGCATATTCAGTTTCCAGCTTTATGCTGAGGTTTGGATCAATTTTGTAAAAATTTGTTGATAGAATCCCGCTTTTTAAATTGTCTTTTTGCGAATATGTTTTTAGTAAAGTTTCTTCGGAAATAGAAAAAGATTGATTGTACTTTTTGAATTCTGAATCGTTTAAAGAATAAAAAATTTCAGTTTTTTCCGAAGCAACTGCAAGGGAAATTTCAGTTTCATTTTTAAAAGCCACATCCCCTTTTGCAATAAATGGCGAAGGAACAATTAAATTTTCAGTGATTTCTGTCTTTGGAATTTCAGCATCTTTTGTGGCCCAGGTTGAAGGTTTATCGATCATTTTAAAAACCAATTTTCCACCGTCAATAATTTCGGAATGATTGATAAAACTTCGGTTCAACAATTTTCCATTCAAAGTTGCTGAAGCTATATATTTATTGCTATCCGAAAGATTTTCAGCAGAAATTTCAAATCGCTTATTGTTTTCCAAATTAATTGTAGCCCTTTCGAACAAAGGCGTGCCAATAATATATTGATTGCTCGCAGGCGTAACGGGATAAAAACCCATCGCACTGAAAACATACCACGCGCTCATCTGCCCGCAATCCTCGTTGCCAGAAATCCCGTCGGGCGCATTTTGGTACAATTCATTTAAAATCTGGTTGACTTTTTCCTGTGTTTTTGCAGGTTTATTTACAAAATTATAGAGATATGCCATATGGTGGCTCGGTTCGTTTCCGTGGGCGTATTGACCAATCAAGCCAGTAATATCAGCTTGTTCGCGACCCGAAGTTTCATTCTTTGCTGTGAAAAGTTTGTCGAGTTGTTTTTCAAATTCCGCTTTTCCACCCATTAAACTTATTAAGCCCGAAATATCCTGTGGTGCGTAAAAACTGTATTGCCACGAATTTGCTTCGGTGTAGTTAAAATTCACTTCATATGGATCAAATGGCGCAAACCAAGTATTTCTAAAACGACCGCGCATAAACTTGGTTTCGGGGTCGAAAACGTTTTTGTAATTCTGCGCTCTTTCTGTAAAATGTTTGTAATCTTCCGTTTTTCCCATCGCCTTCGCCATTTGTGCAATCGTCCAATCGTCGTAGGCGTATTCCAAAGTTTTTGAAACCAATTCACTTTCTTCTTCCACAGGAATAAAACCGAATTCCTTATAACTTTTTAATCCTAATTTATCTTGCATTGCACTGTGTTTCATTGCTTCCAAGGCTTTTACCGCATCAAACCCGCGAATGCCTTTTAAATACGCATCGGCAATTACGGGAACGGAGTGATAACCAACCATACACCATGTGTAATTGCCCGCCAACGGCCAAATGGGAAGGATTCCGCCATCTTCATATTTTGCCAAAAGTGAATTTATAAAATTTGCGGTTCGCTCTTTTTCAATGATTGTATAAAGCGGATGCGCCGCGCGATAGGTATCCCAAAGTGAAAAAACGGTATAGTTTTCAAAATGGTTGGATTGATGGATTTCCAAATCCATTCCGCGGTAAAGGCCGTCAACGTCTTGATAGAGATTTGGCGCTAGCATCGTGTGATAAAGAGAAGTATAAAAAATCTTTTTCTCGTTTTCGTTTTGGGTTTTGATTTCGATTTTTTTTAACTGATTTTCCCAGGCAGTTTGCACTTCATTTTTTATTTGCTGAAAAGATTTGTCGTCTATTTCGGCTTCCAGATTTTTCTTAGCTCCGGCTTCATCAACTGCTGAAATTGCTACTTTAATTTCGAGTTCGTTTCCTTCCGAAGCGTGAAATTCAAAGGCAGCTTTAGCCCCCTTGCCCCCAAAGGGGGAATTTTCAGATGGGGTGAAATAGGTTATTGATTTATATGGGCGGGAAAATTCAATATTGAAAAATAGACGCTGGTCTTTTGCCCAAGCATCGGAATGGCGATGTCCGGAAATCTCGGTTTTTGAAATCACATTTATTTCTGAACTCAACACCTTGTCTCGATGTTCGAGGTCGAGAATTACAATTTGTTTTGAATTTTCCGGAAAAGTGTAATGGTGAATTCCGCTCCGTTTTGAAACCGTTAGTTCCACTTCAATATTGGTTTCGTCCAGAAATACTTTATAATAACCAGGAGAAGCAGTTTCATTTTCGTGTGAAAAATGTGCGCGATAACCAGAATTTCCATCAGCGCCATTGTTGAAATTTATTTTATTAGTTGGCATTAAAAGAATATCGCCATGATCGCTAACGCCTGTGCCGCTTAGGTGAGTGTGTGAAAATCCATAAATATATTCATCGCTATAATGATAGCCGCTGCAGCCATCCCAACCTTCCAATCGTGTATCGGGGCTCAATTGCATCATCCCGAAAGGCAAGGTTGCTCCGGGATAGGTATGACCATCGCCACCGGTGCCGATGAAAGGATTTACAAAGTCGATAAGTTTTTCTTGTGCAAAACCGAAACAAGAGATGAGAAGAAAAAGAAAGGAGTAGTGTTTTCGCATTTCAGAAAAATATTCTGAAAAGATACTAAAACCGTTAAAATAAAGTGAATGAACGTTTCAGTTTTTTGAAAGATGCTACCTTTAAAAATTCTTACTATTCTATGCGCTGGTTCATTTTTATTACCCTTTACATTCTTGTTGATATTTATGCCTTTCAGGCTGTAAAAACGCTTACAAAAAGTCCGTGGCTACACGGTTTTTATGTTATCATTTCACTCGCCGTTCTGGCTGGATTGATTTACGAACTCTCTTTTTTCGGTTCTTCCAAAATGATGCAGACTCCAAAAATGTATTTCTTCGGAATTTTTCTTGCTGTATTTGTACCTAAATTGATCATAATTGTTTTTATGTTCGGAGAAGACATTGTGCGTTTTTTTGTAGGTATTTTTATGAAAGTTGCTGGAAGTAATGAAGCAAATTTTATGGCTTCACGTAGAAAGTTTGTAAGCACAATTGCTTTGGGAATTGCTGCAATTCCTTTCGCATCCCTTATTTATGGGATGGTTCAAGGAAAGTATAATTACAAAGTGCTAAAGTATGCCTTGGAATTTGATGATTTGCCGGATGAATTTGACGGCTTCACTTTAACGCAAATTAGCGATGTGCACAGCGGAAGTTTTGATAACCACAAAAAGGTGGAATATGCCATAAATCTTATAAACGAGCAGCAAAGTGACATCATTGTTTTTACAGGTGATTTGGTAAACAATATTGCCGATGAAATGAACGATTGGAAAGAACTTTTTTCAACGTTGAAAGCTCCCCAAGGTGTATTTTCTGTTTTAGGAAATCACGATTACGGCGATTATATAAATTGGGAAAGTGCAACCGCAAAAGCTGAAAATCTTGATAAATTGAAAGCACTTCAAAAAGGAATGGGTTGGAATTTATTGATGAATGAAAATAAAATTTTTGAAAGAAATGGAGAAAGAATAGCTTTGGTGGGAGTTGAAAACTGGGGTGAAAACGGATTCAAACAAGCAGGCGATTTGGATAAAGCTTGCGAAGGAATTTCAGCCAATGATTTTAAAATTTTGATGAGTCACGATCCTTCACATTGGCAATCTGTAGTGAAAAAAGACCCACGAAATTTTCAACTTACACTCAGTGGGCATACGCACGGAATGCAGTTTGGAATTGAGATTCCAGGCATAATTAAATGGAGCCCAATAAAATATCGCTATAAAAATTGGGCTGGAATTTATGAGGAATTTGGAAGATATATAAACGTAAACCGAGGATTTGGTTTTTTAGGCTATCCGGGAAGAGTTGGAATCTGGCCTGAAATTTCTGTAATAAAACTTAAAAAAAGACAGAATACCGTATAATATTCGGGAAATGTTATATTTGTAATACAATTGTTCAAGTAACACTATAAATAGATGTCAAAGTTTGGAGAATTAATTGAAACCCGCATCCCAGTTCTATTGGATTTTTATGCGGAATGGGACGAAGCCTGTAAAGGTATGCACCCAGTTTTACGTGATGTTGCTGCCGCTCTTGGCGACAAAGCCCGCGTTATAAAAATTGACGTTGATAAAAATAAAGAACTTGCCGAAGCACTCCGGGTTAAAGGTCTTCCAACGTTGATGATTTATAAAAATGGCGAAATGAAATGGCGCCAAAGCGGGGAACAGGATGCCAATACACTTATTGGTCTTGTAAACGAATACGTTTAGGTTTAAAAATCAATTTCTATTTCTAATTATTTTATTAGATGTTTACTTCAATTAAGCGTCTAAGTCTCTCTATGTAAATTATTTAGTAAAATTTAATGTTTTTTAATTCTTACAAAAATGTTAAATAAGGTTTTTTTTATCGTTAAAGTGCTATATAATCTCGACACAAATACTTAATATTGTCAGAAAAATTTTACTTAATTCCCTGACGCTATGAAATTTTCCTACACTAAATCTTGTGTTTTCACGAGATTGACATTTCTAATATTTCTGTTTTTTTCAATAACATTCCAAGCGCAGGTTGGTATTGGAAATACGAATCCAAATGCTTCTTCGGTACTTGATATCACCTCTACTACTAAAGGACTTTTGGCTCCAAGAATGACTACTGTACAACGTTTAGCTATTACTAGCCCTGCAAATAGTCTTTTAGTATACGACACAACCCTAAAATCGTATTATTATTATGATACAACAATCCTTCCGGCACCTGGAAATTGGGTTAAAATAAATTCAGGTTCCGATCAAAGGAACAATTACAAGCTTGTGAAATCCGTGACTGATTTGCCAGCAGTTTCTGGTGGGAAAATAACCTTGCTTTCCAATACATTTTATGAAATAAATGGAACAATTACTCTAACTGCACCAATAGATTTAAATAATGCTTATGTTTCTGGGTTAGATGCCAATGAAGATATTCTTTCTTTTCCAGGTAGTACTGTTTTTGAGGGAAGTACAGGTGGCAGTATTCGGAACCTTACTATTAAAGGAGCAAGAGCGTTTAATATTACTGGTCCGGGGATCGCAACAAATACTTCCTTACTGATCCAAAATACAATTGTTGATGGTATGACAACAAGCGTAGGTACTATTTCTGGATTTGGACTTTATTTTGGAAATATTGTTCAGTTTATAAATAATACCGCTGGAATTACGTATAGTAATATTGGGAATTTACTTCTGAATAACCAAGCATGGTTAGATACAAACAACGGTACCTTTGAAACTTTTAGCGGCGCATTTGGATTGATTGAAAAGGTAAGTGGATTTAGTACTGTAAATGGTAGCGATATTGCAATAGACGTTAATTCAAATCCAACAGTTGGAAACGGAGTTATATTAGGAACTGTTTTTTCTGGTACAACAACAGCTCCCAATGGTTATATAAGAAAATATACTATCGGTTCTTACCCGGGCTACAATTTTACGAATGCTTGGACTGTAAATTGCCCAGGAATTCCTAGGGAATCAGATGATGTTGCTTCAGGAAATCTTTATTATAATGGAACAATTACTACCGGTTTTGTACAGTCTGTTGCCAACAATAATGAATTCAACCTATCGGGAAATACTACCATAAATACAACCACTGCTGTGAATCTTTTTAGGGTGTCATCCCCGCAAAATAACCGCTTGACTTATCTCGGAAAAAAAACTCGAACTTTTAAAATAGACGCCGCACTTTCAGTTAGGGGAAATAGCGGAACCGGCGATTTTTATGCTTTTTTTATAAAAAAGAATGGTGCCACGGGTACTTCTTTAGTTGAAACAAATACTATAATGCGAGTGAATAACACTTCTGATATTTCAAGTAATTCCATTTCGGGAACGGTAGAATTGGCACCGAATGATTATGTTGAAATTTGGGGGCAGAGGCTAGTGGGATCGGGAACCACTTCCATTACAGTTTTTTCTTTAAACTTAAATATCAATTAAACGTAAAATTTTCTGCACAAGAGTTTTTTCTCCCCAACAAACTCCAAAACCTTCGGCAAAACATACCGAAGGTTTTTTTCTGCTTTTAAGCTATCATGAAACACAACCAAACTACCAGGTTTTATATTTTGTAAAACATTTTGCAGGCATTTTTCTTCGGAAACTGTTGCGTCAAAATCATAGCTTAAAACATCCCACATAACAATTTTAAAGCCTTTTTGCTGAAGAATTTTAGCTTGCTTGGAGGTAATTTTTCCATAAGGCGGACGGAAAAGAGATTTTCGATTTTCGATTTTCGATTGTTGATTGTCGATTGTTGAATCCTCTATTTTCCGACAACCGTCTTCCGGCAACCGTCTTCCGACTTCCATCATCTGTCTTTCAGCTTTTTCCACATTCTCAACATATTCCGAAGTCTCAGTTTTTGTTCCCTTCAAATGATTAAAAGTATGGTTGCCTACGGAATGGCCTTCGGATAGAATTCTTCTGAAAATTTCAGGGTGCTTTTGAACATTTTCGCCTATGCAGAAAAAAGTGGCTTTGGCATTGTATTTTTTAAGTTCGTCCAAAACCCACGGGGTAACTTCAGGTATTGGGCCGTCGTCAAAAGTTAGGAATACAGAATTGCTTGAACGCGAAAACGCCCAGATTCTTTCAGGGTATAACCGCTGAATGAATCTGGGCATTTTTACTAAATTGAATTTCAATCTTTTTTAATTTGCTGGAATTTCTTCTTCAATATTATTCATAGGTTCATCTTCCATTGTTTGTAAAAGATTTGAATCTAAAGGTATTTCAATGGTTGAGTCCTTCGGAATGTCTTTATCCAAATCCATCGCTTCATCGGGAGAATAGAAATGACGGAAAAGTTTTAGAAATTCGTTGAATTTTTTTGCTTCGGCGCGGCCGTAATTTTCTTCATCAAACATTACAACTATTTGCACCAAGCTTCGGTAGCGTTCCATATCGCTAATAATTTCTTGTGCAATTTCACGTTGTTTTCCAAATTTCTGACTGTTGTAAAACAGTAGGTTTTCTTGATATTTTTTGGAAACATCTTCGTAAACCTTTCTTGCTTTTTCATCGTTTTCAAGCTCATAATAGCCTAAAACATAAGGCTCCAATAACGAGTAGTATTCAAAATAATCCACGGGCATCTTCTCCATTGCAAGATCCAATATTCTTTCGGCCTTTCCTTTTTGACCATCATTGATCAAAGCTTCAGCCAAACGAGCAAGGTTACTGCGGTACGTTATTCCGTTTCTTCTTGTTTCGGTATCGTGATAAATATCTGGACTACCGCTGTTGCCCCAATCCCAAGACATTACAATATCGTACATTTTGTCGGCGTCAATTCGGCCCATATCAAAAGGACTTCTTTTATCAAGAGCTGTTTTTATTGGAACTAACTTATAAACCACGCCGTCCAATTGCAGATAATCTTTCATCCACAAATAATCGTCATCTCCAAAACTTCCGCCGCTAAAGTAAATAGGACGTTCCCAATTGTTATTGGCAATAATATCCAGCATCATCATTCGGTTTTTGTAAATAATGTCGCCTTTTAGGTTGATGTCTATATAGGGAACAATTTTGTCGGCATCTTTTGGATCCACAATTCCGCTTCGAAGCACGGCTTCCTTATCAACTGGAATGCGGATTATTTTTGAAGGGAAGGTATTTACCTGTTGCCCACTTGGAAGCTCCATTTGTGTAGCAGGGCTGTCATTTGCTACAAAATTCATCCAAGTTTTAATGCCTATAGTGTCTTGTGTGGTTTGTTGGTAAATCAAGAAATCACGCGTTCCATATCGGTATTTATCATGCGTTAATTGGGAAGGAATTGGATCGCTGGTAAAAGCTTTCTTCTTCATATCGTCGATATACCAATCTGTTTGAAACAAACTTGTATTTATTATACGCACGTCTTGACGATAGCCTTCAATATTTTGGGCATACCAAAGCGCGAAGGTGTCATTGTCGCCAATGGTAAATAATATTGCATTTTCATCGCAGGAATCTAAATACATTTTTCCCATTGACTGCGCTGTATAACGCCCGCTTCTATCGTGATCGTCCCAATTTTGCGTTGCCAAAAGTACAGGTCCCGCCAAAGTTGCTATTGATAAAACTATTGGAAGTGCGACTTTTGGTTTCAAATAATTTTTTACAAGATCAAAAAGGGCGTATACGCCATAGCCTATCCAAATGGCGAAGACATAAAAACTTCCAACAAGCGCATAATCACGCTCACGTGGTTCAAATGGTCTTTCGTTGAGGTATATTTTTAAGGCAAGTCCCGTAAATAGAAAGAATACCAATAAAACCCAAAAACTTTTTTGATCGTTTTTAAAGTGAAATACCAAGCCGATAACTCCTAAAATCAAAGGAAGAAAAAAGTAGGTATTCCGCGCTTTATTGTTGGCCATATCGCTGGACAAAACGTCTTGGTTACCCAATCTAAGCTCATCTATAAATTTTATTCCGCTAAGCCAATTGCCGTGCAAATCGGTATATTGACCTTGCACATCGTCCTGTCTTCCTGTGAAATTCCACATAAAATAGCGCCAGTACATATACCCGAACTGGAACTCCAACATAAATTTCATATTCTGAAAAAAGGATGGTTTTTGGATATCGAGATACTGACCAAAGTTTTTCAGAAACTTATCGTAATCGTCTGTGTCAACTAAGTTTTGGCTATATGCTTGTTTAAATTTATTTACTTCATCAACAAGTCGGGGCTCGCTTAAATATTCACTTTTAACCGAAAAATCAAGTCCACCAGTGAATTCCATATAATTGGAATTATGCTCTGTGCTCCACATTCTAGGCATAAAAGCCTTTTGTGAATCTTCGGTATTTTGGCCAGCGTTTTTATAATTGTTTACAATAATATATTTTCCCGTGGCTTTGTCTTTTTCGTATTTTGGTTTTTCATCTTTATATGGATTGTCTTCGTCAAGCCCAACGTAGGCTTCGGTAAAAAAGGGCCATAAAATAAATGAGTTTCGGGGTATTGCTCGCGATTGTAATATGCTAAAAGTTCGCGAGCATTGTTGGGATTGTTTTCATTTATAACCGTTCCTGCATTGGCACGAATAGGAAGCATCAGCCAACTGGAAAACCCTATAAATATAAAAAGCACACATAATAGTAGTGTGTTAAGTTGCGTATATCCTTTGTTTCTTGTGAAACGAAGTCCCAAAACAAAAAGCACGGTAAATAAAAGTGCGGCAAAAATAGTCCCGGAGTTAAAGGGAAGCCCCATACTGTTGACGAAAAATAATTCAGTGCCACTAAAAAATTTCATCGTCATTGGTAAAAGAAAAATGAAGATGAAAACCAAAATCGCCACCGAAACAATATTCGCAATAATGAAATTTTTAATTGTAACAGTTTTGTAATGTTTGAAGAAATATAAAAACCCAATTGCTGGGATGGTAAGCAGCGCCATAAAGTGAACGCCAAATGAGAGTCCGATGATGAAGGCAATTAATATTGCCCAGCGATTTCCTCTCGGCAGCAGCATTTCACGTTCCCAACGCAAGGCGCAATAAAACAAAACTGACATTAAAAAAGCAGCACTAGCATACACTTCTGCTTCAACAGCGTTGTACCAAAAACTATCTGTAAATCCAAAAGCCAGCGCCCCAATAGCAGAACTACCAATGATTGCAATTGAATTTGTTTTTTCAATTTCTTGATGTTTCGAAACAATATTGGTTAGCAAAATGGATAACGACCAAAAAAGAAATAGCACTGTAAATGCACTTGAAAAGACGGACATCAAATTGATGGTTAATGCAATTTGCGAAGCGTCTGGCGCAAAAATGGAGAAAAAAGCCCCGAGTAATTGATACAGTGGTGCTCCAGGCGGGTGGCCAACTTCAAGATTACTTGCAGTGGTTATATATTCGCCGGCATCCCAAAAACTTGCAGTCGGCTCAACGGTTAGCCAGTAGGTAATTAGGGCAATGGCAAAGACAACCCAGCCTGTGATTTTGTTCCATTTTGTAAAGTTAAAAGAACCCATAAGCGCATATAAATTTTGATGGCACGAATTTACTAATAATATAGATAGCCCCAAGTATCTAATTTTGGTAACGTGCAATATGTCACTATATTTTTAACTATTAAAAACATCGAAAAAAAATGAACTGCATTTTTATAATAAAATATTTGTACAAGCCAAAGTTTGTATTAAATTTGCACCTCTAATACTGAAAAATATTTTTAGTGTTGGTGGGCGAAAGCTCAATTTTTTTGGAATTGGCCAATGGTGTAACTGGCAACACGTCTGTTTTTGGTACAGAAGAGTCTAGGTTCGAGCCCTAGTGGGCCAACAAATATTAAATCCCGATCTTGAAAAAGGTTGGGATTTTTTATTTCTTGAAAAAATTATTTGAAATTGTTGGCCTACGTGAGCGTGGGTGGTCGAAATACAAAAGCGGGAAGCTTTTGTGTTTCGAATTAATAAAAAGCCCAAACTTCTAAAAGTTTGGGCTTTTTAATTGTAACTATTTTATAATTAATTTAATACCGTACTATTTTACCATCTCATTTTCCATATCAATAACCTTTGCGACCGTCTTTACAAGGCGGTCGTGGTTTTTTACAAAAGGATTGGTTTCATCCCAAACATATCCAGCAAGTACGGCACAAATCTGTTCTTTAATAATTGGATTTTCGGGACGGTGGAAGAATATTTTCTGAAGATTCCCAGTGTACCATTCCGTTACATAGGTTCTAAAAACATTTACACCTTTCATTATATATTTTGTGTATTCTTCTTCCCAATTAACTCTTTCGCCTTGCAATTCTTTTGTAATTAATTTTGCAGCTTTTATACCCAATTCAGTAGCAAAAGTAACCCCCGAAGAAAATACTGGATCCAAAAACTCCGCGCTATTCCCCGTAAGGGCATAGCCTTTTCCGTAAAGTTGTTTTACTGCTTTGGAATAATTTTTAATGATATGTGGTTCAAATAGATAATCCAAATCTTTCAGCCTGTCATAATAATAGTCTGAAATTTTCAGCATTTCCCGTAATTTTTCCGAAGGCAAACCTTCGTAGGATTCAATAAATTCCGTGGTTCCAACAAAACCAATGCTCGTATTTCCGTTTGAAAAAGGGATAACCCAAAGCCAAACATCATCAGTTACCACATCAAAAGTAATAAGAGTTCCTTCCTCGCCTTTTGGACGGTTTGGTTCTTCCACATGTGTATAAATTGCAGAATGCACCGCCAATGCTGAAGGTTTATCCAAATCCAATAAACGTGGCAAAACCCTTCCGTAGCCACTGCTATCAATAATAAATTTTGCTTTTATCTTATATTCGCTTCCTTCTTCGTCCTTTATTGTAGTGGTTGAATGGCCGTTTTCATCAAAACTTACAGATGTAACTTCGTGTCCAAAGGAAACATCAACGTCTTTTTTTACAATCTCTTTGGCGAGTGTATTGTCAAAATCGGCCCGCGGCACCTGCCATGTATAATCCCAACCCGGCGTGTGTTTTTTCGCAAAATCAAAATTACAAACAATGCCATTTTTTAAAAATCTAGCCCCTGCCTTTATTTCAAATTCTTGATCCATTAAACAATCCAAAAGACCCGTTTCTTCAAAATGATCCATACAACGCGGCAAAAGACTTTCGCCAATAACAAAAC
Organism: uncultured Flavobacteriaceae bacterium; assembly: GCA_963716065.1. Taxonomy (GTDB): domain Bacteria; phylum Bacteroidota; class Bacteroidia; order Flavobacteriales; family Flavobacteriaceae; genus Aequorivita. Next base: position 1,539,947 of record OY970287.1, on the reverse strand, counting down.
GTGGAAACTTGCTTTTTTCAACCACTTTGGAACTTATTCCGTTGTTTTTTAAGTATGCAGAAGCTACACAACCTGAAGGGCCGGCACCAATAATTAACACATCAACAGCAATATCATTCATATTATTAAGATATAGATTGTTGAAAATTCTAAATTTGCATCCTAAAGTAACCAAATTATTATCAATAAAAATTTAATTAAACCACTGATTCAACTATAAATGCCAACATTACAAGGAAAACTGGAAATAACAGATTTTGATCAAATTATATTCAAAAACGATTCTATCCATCTTCACAAAGATATATTAGAAAGGGTTCAAAACAGTTTTGATTTTCTTAAAGAATTTTCTGAAAATAAAATCATTTACGGTGTCAATACGGGTTTCGGCCCGATGGCGCAGTATAAAATAAAGGGTGACGAGCGCATCCAATTGCAGTACAACCTTATTCGCAGCCATTCTTCCGAAACTGGCAACCCAATCCCGGCGCAATATGTTCGCGCCGCAATGCTTGCAAGATTGAATACTTTAAGCCTTGGGAATAGTGGCGTGCATCCTTCGGTTATTAAATTGATGGGGGAATTGCTCAATAAAAATATAATCCCACTTATTTATGAACACGGGGGCGTTGGCGCCAGCGGCGATTTGGTGCAACTTGCCCATTTGGCTTTGGTATTGATTGGCGAAGGCGAAGTTTTTTACAAAGGAGAACGAAAAAATACAAAAGAAGTATTCAAAATTGAAAACCTTCATCCAATAAAAGTAGAGCTTCGCGAAGGTTTGGCGTTGATGAACGGAACGTCGGTAATGACGGGAATTGGCGTAGTAAATGTGCTCTACACACGAAGAATTATGGATTGGATGATAAAGGCATCTTCCGCCATAAATGAAATTGTAAAAGCCTATGACGATCATCTTTCTTTTGAATTGAACCAAACCAAAAAACACGAAGGCCAACGAAAAATTGCCGAAATGATGCGCGCCCATTTAAAAGATAGTAGCTTAACGCGCAAGCGCGAGCACCATTTGTACAACGGCTCAAAAGAAGAAGAGGTTTTTGTAGAAAAAGTACAGGAATATTATTCATTGCGCTGCGTTCCGCAAATTTTAGGGCCTGTTTTGGACACGCTGAATAATGTTGAAAAAATACTGATTGAAGAAGTAAATTCAGCAAACGACAATCCAATTGTAGATGTTGAAAAGCGCCACGTGTATCATGGCGGAAATTTTCACGGCGATTATGTTTCCTTGGAAATGGACAAATTGAAAATCGTAGTTGCAAAAATGACAATGCTCGCAGAGAGACAATTAAACTATTTGCTTAATTCAAAATTGAACGATATTCTTCCGCCATTTGTAAATTTGGGCAAATTGGGATTAAATTTTGGTATGCAGGGCGTACAGTTTACTGCAACATCAACAACGGCCGAAAGTCAAATGCTCAGCAATCCAATGTATGTGCACAGTATCCCAAACAATAACGACAATCAAGATATTGTTAGCATGGGTACAAACGCAGCATTGATCACAAAAAAAGTTATTGAAAATGCTTTTGAAGTGGTTGCAATTGAACTTATTACAATAGTTCAAGGGATAGAATATCTTAAAGTACAGGGTCAAATTTCTTCTGAAACAAAAAAATTATACGATGAAATCCGTGCTATTGTGCCTATTTTCAAAGAAGATGTTGTGATGTATCCTTACGTGAACAAGGTGAAAGAATTTCTGATGGATTATACAAAATAACTCCCGAATAAATTTTATATTGGTTACGGTAACTGCAACTAACTTAAATTGATATAATTATGAAAAAAATTCTTTCTTCGGCGCTTATTCTATTATTAGGAATAACTTCAATTTCCGCACAGGAATTGGCCATTGGTTCGCGACAATGATTTGTTCGGCTATATTAATAAAACTGGCGAATATGCCATTCAACCACAATTTGAAAAAGCTGATAGTTTTTCTGGCAAACTTGCGCCAGCAATGAAAGATAAAAAGTGGGGTTTTATCAATACTTCTGGCGAATGGGCTATCCAACCACAATATGAAAGAGTAAAATCGTTCAATTCCGGCTACGCCTTGGTCTTTGAAAACGATCAATGGAAATACATAAACACTAAAGGTGAAACTTTATCTACACCAGCATCCGAGAAATATTACGATTTTGATAATGGAGTGGCTATACTACGAAGTGGTGATAAAATTGGACTGATTGACACCAACGGGAAAACTATCTTAGAACCAAAATATAATGAAATAAAATCATACAACAACCAACGGCCACGCAAAATTCCAAAATGGTGAAAGTTGGGGATTGTTGAATACAAAAGGAGAAGTGGCTGTACCAGCTGAATACAACGAGGTTGGCGATTATAGCAAAAACGGTATTTGGGCGAGAAAAGGAGAAAGTTTTGGAGTTTTGATTGATGGAAAATTTACTCCAATAAGTGGTGTTGATAAAATTTGGGATTTTACAAATGACTCTTCATTAACATATGCCCGTAGCAATAAAAAAATGGGTTTTATAAACGGAAAAGGGGAATGGGTAATTCAGCCTACTTATGATAAAGCACGTGCATTCAATGCTGGATTTGCTCCAGTAAACGAAGGAAAAATGTGTAGTTATATTAATGAAAAGGGAGAAAAATTAGGGAATAATAGCTACGCTGATGCTGAAATTTTTTCAGATAATGGTTTGGCTCCTGTAAAAGACAAAAAACTTTGGGGCTTTATAGATAAATCTGGAAATTTAGTTATTCCGATGGAATATGATATTTCTATAGGAATGTTTGGATTTTTGCAAAGCGGTTCCGATAAAGGATTTCAAAACGGACTCGCACCAGTGAAGAAAAATAAAGAGTGGGGTTTTATAAATGAAAAAGGACAAGTTTTGGGCAAATGGCATCAAAACGCTGAAGCATTTGTTGATACTTCGAAATAGAACAAAGAATAAAGACAAAAGAAAACTTCGCGTCTTTGCGGCTTTGCGAGAAAAATTTTATGGAAGAGAAAAAAACAAAACAGAAATACGCATTAGTAACAGGTGGTTCCCGCGGTATTGGCCGTGCGGTTTGCATTCAATTGGCGAAGGATTTGGAATACAATCTACTTATAAATTACAATGGCAATAAAGAAGTTGCGCAACAAACGTTGAAAGATGTTGAAGCTCTCGGCAGAAAAGGTGAAATAATCCAATTTGACGTAACCGATTCCGAAGCTGTTAATAAGGCATTTGACGTATGGCACGAAGCCAATAAAGACGCTATCATTGAAGTAATTATAAACAACGCCGGCATCACCAAAGACGGTATGTTTATGTGGATGAAAGGGGAAGATTGGCACAGTGTAATCAACACAAGTTTAACTGGTTTTTACAATGTTACCAGTGCTTTGATTCAAAAATTATTGGTTAATAAATATGGAAGGATTATCAATATGGTTTCAGTTTCAGGTTTGAAAGGAACGCCCGGACAGGTAAATTATTCCGCAGCAAAAGGTGCGGTTATTGGCGCTACAAAAGCATTGGCACAGGAAGTTGCAAAACGAAACATAACCGTAAATGCTGTAGCTCCCGGATTTATAAAAAGTGATATGACTGCAGAGCTCGACGAAAAGGAACTTAAAAAAATGATACCCGCCAACCGTTTCGGGGAAGCAGAGGAAGTTGCACATATTGTAAGCTTTTTGGCTTCGTCAAAATCTTCCTATATTACCGGTGAAATAATCAATATTAATGGAGGAATTTATTCCTAAAATGAAGGAGAAGTGAGAAGAGTCGTAATAACCGGAATGGGCATCTATTCCTGCATCGGTAAAAACTTGCAGGAAGTAAAGGAGTCTTTATACAACGGAAAATCTGGAATTATTTGCGACGAAAATCGAAAGGATTTCGGTTATCGTTCCTGTTTAACCGGTTGGGTGGAAGAGCCAAATTTAAAGGAACTACTTTCCCGAAGAGAGCGTATAAGCTTAGGCGAAGAGGGGGCATATGCCTATGTAGCCACAATTGAAGCATTAAAAAATGCAAAAATTGATCAGCAATTCCTCGACGAAAATGAAATTGGAATCCTTTATGGAAATGACAGTACTGCAAAATCGGTTATTGAATCTGTCGATAAAATTCGCAAAAAGAAAGACACTACTCTAGTAGGTTCGGGCGCTATTTTTAAGGCGATGAATTCATCAGTTACGATGAATCTATCAACTATTTTCAAATTACGCGGTATTAATTTTACAATAAGCGCGGCCTGCGCCAGTGGTTCCCATTCTATTGGGATGGCATATTTCCTTATAAAAAATGGGTTGCAGGAATGTATAATTTCTGGTGGGGCGCAAGAAATTAATGAACTCGCAATGGGCAGTTTTGACGGTCTCGGCGTGTTCTCCACACAAGGCGACCCAACTAAAGCCTGCCGTCCTTTTGATAAAGATCGGGATGGTTTGGTGCCAAGTGGAGGTGCTGCAACTTTGGTCATTGAAAGTTATGAAAGTGCCGTTAAACGTGGTGCACCAATTTTGGGTGAAATTATAGGCTATGGCTTTTCCTCAAACGGAGATCATATTTCAACCCCAAATGTTGACGGACCAGCGCGAGCTATGAAGATGGCACTGGAGCAAGCAAACATAAAAGCAAATGAAGTAGATTATGTAAATGCCCATGCAACTTCAACCCCAGTTGGCGATGCAAACGAGGCGCTTGCAATTACGGAGGTTTTTGGAGAAAAAGGTCCTTACGTAAGTTCCACAAAATCTATGACAGGTCACGAATGTTGGATGGCTGGTGCGAGCGAAGTAATTTACTCCATGTTGATGATGGAACATTCCTTCATTGCGCCAAATATAAATCTTGAAACGCCGGACGAAGCGGCGGCATCAAAATTAAACCTTGTTAACAAAACGTTAAACAGAAAAATTGATGTATTTTTGTCGAATTCTTTCGGATTTGGGGGAACCAATTCCGCATTAATTATTAAAAAGTGCTAGCATTAAAAATGAATAAAGAAGTTATAGTTGAGAAGATAAACTACTTTTTGTTAGATGAGTTTGAGGTAGAAACTGAAGACATTGAACCAAGAGCTAATCTAAAGGAAACTTTGGAATTGGACAGCTTGGATTTTGTGGATTTGGTAGTTGCCATTGAGGCTAACTTTGGAGTAAAATTGACTGGTGAGGATTTCATAAATGTTATAACACTTCAAGATTTTTACGATCTAATTGAAAAGAAAGTCGCCTAAAATTTGCAACAAAATTTATGGCAGGTGAATGGGAAGGCAAAAGCAAAGGAACCGTTTTAGGGTATAAAATTTTTATATTCTTTATAAGAAAATTAGGGGTTCGAGCTGCTTACGGACTTCTTTATTTTGTTGCCCTTTATTACGTTTTCTTCGCTGGAAAAAGCACGCGCTCCATTTATTATTATTTTAGAAAACGGCTTAAATATTCAACTTCAAAAAGCCTATTCAGCATTTATAAAAGTTATAACACTTTCGGCAAAACAATTATAGATAAAGCCGCAATCTCCTCTGGCTTAAAAAGTCAATTTACGTACGAATGCGACGGCGTTGAAAACATAACCAATCTTTTAGATAAAAATCAAAGCGGAATTATGATCAGCGCCCACGTCGGCAATTTTGAGATTGCTGAATTTTTTTTCGAGGAAATTGACACACAATCCCAAATAAGCCTCGTTACTGCCGATTTCGAACATGAAAATATAAAGGAATACATGGAAAAAGTGTCCGTCCGTTCCAATGTAAAATTTATTTTGGTAAAGGACGATTTGTCGCATATTTTCGAAATAAACAATGCGCTCACCAATGGCGAATTGGTTTGTTTTACTGGCGATAGATATATGAAAGGCCAGAAATTATTGACAGAAACTTTGATGGGAAAGGAAGCAAACTTCCCCGCAGGCCCATTTTTGGTGGCAAGCAGGTTGAATGTTCCAGTGTTGTTTGTGTATGTAATGAAAGAGACAAACAAACATTATCATCTTTACGCAAAACAAGCAGCGGTGAAAACACGCGACGCACAGGGTTTACTTAAAAAATATACCGAAAGTGTAGAATGGATGCTGAAAAAATATCCGTTGCAATGGTTTAATTATTTTGATTTTTGGGAAACGGATGATGAATAATTTCCTGCAAGGGCTTTTTAGACCTTGTAGGTTTATCAAAAAACATGAAATAAATTTTAGTATTCTATTATTCGCAATCAGGGCAGCTTTTCGATATTCTGAAGAATATTTCATCAACACTTTCAGATGAAAAAGTAGACATCACTTTTTGTGAAATTATTCCGAAGGAAAAATTTCCATTTCCCTGGAAAGAAGAAGAATTCTATGATGCTTTCACAGAAACTTTTCTGCAAATTCCTGTTCCACTGGAAGCAATTCCAACCGAAATTCTTCAGAAAAAATACGATTTAATAATTTTAGGATTTACCACTTGGTATTTAACGCCTTCCATCCCAATCAATTCATTTTTAAAATCTGAAGAAGCAAAAACCTTACTTGCAAATACGCCAGTTGTAACAATTTCCGCAAGTAGAAATATGTGGATAATGGCTCAGGAAAAAGTAAAGAAATTATTGGTTGCAAACCATGCAAAATTGGTTGGAAATATCGCTTTGGTTGATCGAAATCTCAACTATATAAGCGTAATTACAATAGTACATTGGTTGATGGGCGGAAAGAAAACCAAAATGCTCGGAATCTTCCCAAAGCCAAGTGTTTCGGATAACGATATTGAAAGTAGCTTTCCGTTTTGGAGCTCCAATTAAGATGGCTTTGCTTCAAAATGAATATTCAAACTTGCAGACAAATCTTTTATCAATTGGCGCAGTAAAAGTAGACCCATCCCTTAATGCAACCGATATTCGCGGAAACGTTGTTTTCACAAACTCGCCAACCATTTAATCAAACAGAAGCCTTAGAAAGAAGAAACGGCTCGGTTATTTCAAATATTATTTCTTATTTGCAATATGGCTTATAGCCCAATTGTATTTATTGTATTTTTGCTCACTTATCTCCCAAGGTATCGTAAAATACAGCGGGAAAAAGCTTATTATTCATCAGTTGCATTAAAGCAAGATTAATGAAGAACGTATATATTACAAGGATTGCGAAGTTTTTGCCGAATGAGCCTGTGGAGAATGAGGCAATGGAGAAAAAGCTTTGTATCATTAATGGGAAAACCTCAAAGGCTCGCAGAATCATTCTTCGAAACAACCAAATAAAAATACCGTTGAAAATTGAGTGGATGGAAGGCTACAGTTATGCCTTTGAATTGGACACATGCATCTACGCTGGTGGCGATAAATTGGAAGATGCAAGCTTAAAACCTTGGAGCGAATATCCAGCAGATGTTTGGGGTAAAATGTCGCTTTTGGCAATGAAACAGGATGTGAAATTGTTGGGCGTAAACATCCTTCAAAAAGGTATTGCAAGTATGAAGCTTGCAATGGAGAAGCACAACATTACCGAAGACGATATAGATTATTATTTACCACATATTTCTTCCTATTATTTTAAGGAAAATCTCTACAACGAAATTGAAAATCAAGGTCTTCATTTGCCTTGGGAAAAATGGTTTTTAAACCTTCAAAATGTTGGGAATGTTGGCGCTGGTTCTATCTATTTAATGTTGGAAGAATTGGTTCATTCCGGCAAACTTAAAAAAGGTGACAGAATTTTTCTTCAAGTTCCCGAAAGTGCACGTTTCGCTTATTCTTATGCTTATTTGACATTTGCATAAATGAATGACTTCACCGAAAAAATAACGGATAAAGATTTCATTGGAAAATTAATTCCGCAGAAATTCCCCTTTGTTATGGTGGACAAATTACTTCATTTTGAAGAAAAGAAAGTGGTTTCGGGATTGACTATTTCCGAAGAAAATATTTTTACGCAAAACAATAAATTCACTGCTCCGGGATTGATTGAGCATATGGCCGAAACCGTAGCGCTTTATACGGGCTATTTATTTTTTTTAAAAAATGAAGTTGCTCCCACTGGTTATATTGGTGCCATTAAAAAAGCAGAAATTTTTGAATTACCGTCCGTTGGGAAGGAATTGAAAACCACCGTAATTATTCTCCACGATATTATGGGCGTTACGTTGGTAACCGCAGAAACCGAGTGTGATGGAAAAATAATTGCTTCCAGCGAAATGAAAACCGTATTGGCCAACTGAATTATGAAAGCGATGGATGTTTCAAGTTTAGACATTTCCAACTTTCTTCCGCATCGCCAACCGATGCTGATGGTAACTTCTGTGCTTGAAATTGATGATAATTCTGTTTCAACCCAATTTTACATTTCTGCAGATTGTGTTTTTTTGAAAGATGGAAATTTTTCTGAAACTGGTTTAATTGAAAACGCCGCACAAGCCGGTTCAGCTGTTGTGGGACAAAGTTTTTTTGAAAAAGACGATTTGGAAGGAATTGGTAACAAGCTTGTTGGTTATATAAGCGCCATAAAAAAAGTAGAAATTTTTCAGCTTCCAAAAGTTGGCGAAACCATCGTTACAAAAGCAAAACTTCTCTCAAGGTTTGATACGGGCGAAATGACGATGTGCAGTCTTGAAATCCAAACATTTGTCGCAGAAAAATTAATTGTATCTTCTATCATGAATTTTTTAATCCATGAAGTCTGATTATGAAGAAAAAGGAAGTGCCACAGGACAAAAGCAATCTGGAATCCGCAAATTTTCGGGAATTATGTTACGCCGTTGATGAAAACGGAGAATACACTACTGAAAATAGTACAGGTTGGGAACCGAAAACGGTAGCACTTAATAATGCAATTGAAGAAATTAACGAACGTATTGAAGAAGCAAAAAGCCGTGTAATAAAGGGCGAAACAAGCCCAATTGAATATTATATGGAACTACACAAAATGGATGTTGGCATATTGGCGAGCTATGTTGGTTTTTGGCAATGGAAAGTAAAACGACACTTCAAGCCTTCTGTTTTTAAAAAAATAAGCAACAAAACTTTGAATAAATACGCTGAGGTTTTCGAGATTTCGGTTAAAGAACTTAAATCGATGGGTCGATAAGTTTATAAGTTTATTAGTTTAAAAAGTTTAAAATAATAGCAGAAACAATAGAATCCAAAGTATTCCCAGAACCAATAGTATCAATAGTAAAACATGAAACTTGAAACCTGAAACCATAATAAACTTCACCCACCACCAATCTGCCCATTGCGAAAACGGTGTAGTTTCAAATTTGATGAAACACAACGGCTTCAGCGTTAGCGAGCCTATGGTTTTTGGTATTGGCAGCGGTTTATTATTTTGTTATATACCTTTGCTGAAAGTGAATCACGCCCCGGTAATTACGTATCGTGCCTTGCCAGGACATATTTTTAAGAAGTTCGCAAAACGTACCGGCGTAAAAATGAAACGCGAAATTCAGCAATCCAAAAGATGCAAAAGCGCGTTTGGATGAAAACCTTGAGAAAAACAATCCCGTCGGCTTGCAAGTTGGCGTTTATAATTTGGTTTATTTTCCAGATGAATACCGTTTTCATTTCAACGCCCACAATATGGTGGTTTATGGGAAACAAGACAATCGTTATTTAATCAGCGATCCGGTAATGGAAAACGTAACTTCTCTTTCTGAAAAGGAACTTGAAAAAGTGCGTTTTGCAAAAGGAGCCTTCGCTCCAAAAGGGCATATGTATTATCCAATTGCCTTTCCCGAAAAACTGGAACTGGAAAAAGCAATCGCACAAGGAATTAAAGATACTTGCAGGTCGATGCTTGCGCCTGTTTCATTCGTTGGCGTAAAAGGAATTCATAAAATAGCTGGTTTAATTCGCAAATGGCCAAAGCAAAAAGGCATTAAAACCGCAAATCATTATTTGGGGCAAGTGGTGCGAATGCAAGAGGAAATAGGAACTGGCGGTGGAGGTTTCCGATATATTTACGCAGCTTTTTTACAAGCATCAGGTAAATTATTAGGAAATGAAAAGCTAATAGAACTTTCAAGAGAAATGACCGAGATTGGCGATTTATGGCGCGATTTTGTACTTGTAGCTTCCCGAATTTATAAAAACAGATCCCGAAGTTTCGGGAGCCAAACCGACAGCTAAAATAAAGTAGCTGACCAATTGGATCATATTGCCGATTTGGAAAAGGTGTTTTTAGAAAATTAAAGAAATCGATATAAGAGTCCCCCTTTGGGGAATTTAGGGGGCTTATGATAGAAATAAACCAACTTTCAAAAAAATACAAAGGCGCCGATTTCTTTTCGGTAAAAGACCTTGATTTGAAAGTTGAGGATGGGGAAGTCTACGGCGTGCTCGGTCCAAACGGGGCTGGAAAAACCACGCTTATTTCAATGTTAACTTCTTTGCTGAAACCTACTTCGGGAAATTTCACAATAAACGGATTGAATTTTAAGGAGAACCTGCCTGCCGGCAGGCACGGCAAAAACCAATTAAAACAATTGATTGGCATTGTTCCGCAGGAATATGCACTTTACCCTACGCTAACCGCTTACGAGAATTTGAATTATTTCGGAAGTATGTATGGAATTAAAGGTGAAAGCCTTAAAAAATCCATTAACGATCATCTTGAAGTTATGGGTCTTTCAAAATTTGCCAATAAAAAAACGGAGACATTTTCCGGGGGAATGAAACGTCGCGTAAACTTAATTGCTGGAATTCTGCATCAACCCAAAGTTTTATTTGGACGAACCTACCGTTGGCGTTGACGTTCAATCCAAAAACGTGATAATTGACCATTTAAAATTGCTCAACAAACAAGGAACAACAATCGGTTACACCTCACACCATTTAAACGAAGCTGAATTTTTCTGTACCCACGTTGCGATAATCGACAATGGGGAAATTATTGTAAAAGGCATTCCTTCGGGGTTTATCTTTTTCCAGCAATAGGATTGCCGGGAGTTGACGTTTCGGGCAAATTACTAATGCTTTACGTGGTCGCACTTTTTTCAGGTTTGGCTGCAATTGGGTTGGGATTGCTTTTAGGAACGATGTCCAAAACCCAAGAACAGGCGGCGCCATTTGGGGCAATATCGGTGGTTATTTTGGCGGCGCTGGGCGGTGTTTGGGTTCCCGTTTTTGTTATGCCGAAATTTATGCAATTGGTTTCAAAAGTTTCCCCGATGAATTGGGGCTTGGAAGCTTTTTACGATGTGTTTTTAAGAAATGTGGGTTTTGCTAAAATCCTTCCCGAAATTTCGTTATTATTGTTGTTCTTCCTCACAACAACCGTAATTGCAATAATTTATAATAGAAGAAAAAATGCCGTCTGAAAACAAAAATGAAATTAGCTTTACTTCTGAAATTCGAGTGCGGTTTACCGAAACTGATCCCCTCGGAATTGTTTGGCATGGTAATTATATTCAATATTTTGAGGATGGTCGCGAGGCTTTTGGGCGAGAATACGGAATCTCATATTTAGAACAAAAGGCAAATGGCTACACTTCGCCCATTGTAAAATCTTCCTGCGAACATAAACTTCCGTTGCGCTATGGTGATGTTGCAACCATTAAAGCAACATTTATTCCTTCGCCAGCGGCAAAAATGATTTTTCATTATCGAATTTTTGACCCTAAGGGAAGACTGGTCTGTTTGGGTGAAACCATTCAGGTTTTTTTGAATGATCAAGGCGAACTTTCACTTACAAAGCCAGAGTTTTTCAAAAAATGGAAAGAGAAAATGGGACTCTAAAAAATGACCAAAACCTTCGTTTCATATAATAATATTTTAAGCAGTCTTGGTTTTGACAGTGAAACGGTGATTGAAAATATTTCAAAAGGAATTTCTGGGCTTGAAAAATATGATGATACTTCACTTTTGCCCGAACCTTTCTGCGCTTCCCTAATTTCTTCGGAAAAAATAGAAGACGAATTCAACAAAATTGGTGATGCTTCAAAGCTTACGAAGCTGGAACAAATGCTAATACTTTCTTTAAAAAATGTAATCGATGCTTCAAATATTTCTTTAAATGAAAAGGTTGGACTTATAATTTCAACCACAAAAGGAAATATAGATGTGCTTGAAAAAGAAAGTAAATTTCCCGAAAGTCGTGCTTATTTAAGTGAATTGGGAAAAACAATCCAAAACTTTTTCGGTTTTAAAAATGAAGCTATTGTGCTTTCAAATGCTTGTGTTTCTGGAGTTTTGGCAATTTCAGCCGCAAAACGTTTTATTTTAGAAGGAAAATACGATCACGTTTTTATATGCAGTGGCGATTTGGTGACGAAATTCATCCTTTCGGGTTTCAATTCTTTTCAAGCTTTATCGGCAGAACCCTGCAAACCTTACGATAAAAATAGGGTGGGGATAAATCTCGGGGAAGTTGCAGCCAGTGTTTTGGTTACTTCTTCCGCAGAGAATATTCCGAAAGAAGCCGTTGAGATTTTAGGAGATTCAACCTGTAATGATGCCAATCATATTTCTGGTCCGTCCCGCACTGGCGAAGGACTTTTCCGAAGTGTGAAAAATGCTTTGAAAGAAGCAAATATAAATGCGAATCAAGTCGATTATATTTCCGCACACGGCACCGCCACTCCTTTTAATGATGAAATGGAAGCTATCGCTTTTAGCCGTTTGGGAATGGAAAAAGTCCCGCTGAATAGTTTAAAAGGATTTTTTGGCCATACGTTGGGCGCTTCGGGTTTATTGGAAACCATTGTGGGAATGCATTCAATGGAAAAAAATACGCTTTTTATTTCCAAAGGATTTGACGAACTTGGCGTTTCAAAAAATATAAATATCATCAAATCAAATACATCGAAAGATTTACAGATCTTCCTTAAAACTGCATCAGGTTTTGGAGGATGCAATACCGCTGTAATTTTCAAAAAGGCAACCAACTAACCAACCATAAATGCAAACAATAACCAAAAAAATGAGTGCTGTTGAAGCTCTGGAAGAAGCGCACAGGATTGCTTTTGCGCCTTTTGTTTTCCAAGCTTCGGTTTCGCTTCGGAAATTGGGAATCCTTGAATATATATTTGATAAGCGGGATTCTGGCGGTCCAACTTTGGAAGAAATTTCAGAGAAACTTTCACTAAGTTCTTATGGCGTTGGCGTGCTTTTGGAAATTGCGGAAACCTCAAATATTTTGAGCAAAAATGGTGAAAATAAATTTGGATTGACCAAAGTTGTTTATTTTCTGAACTATAACACAACCGCCAGCGTGAACCTTAATTTCACTCACGATGTTTGCTATAAGGGCTTGTTTTATTTGGAAGATTCCATAAAAAATGGAAAGCTGGAGAAACTCAAAGAATTGGGAAAGTGGTCAACAATTTATGAAGGTCTTTCACAGTTAAAGCCCGCCGAACAAAAATCTTGGTTTGATTTTGATCACCATTATTCCGACGGGATTTTTGAAGATGCTTTGGAAAAAATTTTTCAGAAAAAACCAAAAAAAAATGCTTGACATTGGAGAATGCTGCAATTTCAATGAAGAAGTAAATGTGAAAATAGTCGATTTACCGGGCCAATGGAAAATGGCTTTGGCAAATGCTGAAAACAAAGGTTTTAAAGATAGAATTACGGGCCACCCAATTAATTGGCTTTCTGAAAATCCACAAATTCCAAAGGATGCTGATACTATTTGGATGTGCCAGTTTTTGGACTGCTTTTCTGAAGATGAAATTTTGAAAGTATTGAGTACTTGTGCCGATTCGATGGATGAAAATGCTGAAATGATTATCGTTGAAACTTTTACCGATCGGTAAAATTTTAAGTCAACGCAATTTATTTTGGAAGCAACATCGCTATATTTTACTGTTTTGGCTAATGGAAACAGCAAAATGTATCCAGCGAGTATATTTATAAAATTGATTGAAAAGTAGGGTTGAAAGTTCAGGAAGACATAAAACTTGGGGAATACCACAATATGTTGGTTTGCAAAAAAGCCCCTAAATCCCCAAAGGGGACTTTTTGAGAAAAGCAATAATTTTACACTGGAAAATTGATTGAAAAATTTCACATAAAAAGTTATTGCCACATAAAAAACCAAACGGTTTCTGTGAATGGACAGACGATTTTTAGTGATGTCCCGATAGCTATCGGGACCGAAGATTTTTACATTTTTATAAAAAATGCCTATAAATCTTTAAAAACAGAATATCCAAAGTTTTTTAAAATGGATAACTTAAGTAAATTGGCATTTTTGGTGGCTGATATTTTGCTGAAAAATGAAAATTTAAGCGAAGAGGAGAACAATATTGCGCTCATTTTTTCAAACAAAGCTTCAAGTTTAGATACAGATAGAAAACACCAAGCTGCCATTGAAAATGATGCTGAATATTTCCCAAGTCCGGCGGTTTTTGTTTACACATTGCCAAATATCTGTTTGGGCGAGATAAGTATAAAACACAAGCTTTATTCTGAAAATAGTTTTTTTATCTTTGACCGCTTTAATGCGGAACACTTGCAACTGTACGCCAACAGTTTATTGCGAAGTGAAAAGGCTGATAAAGTACTTTGTGGTTGGGTAGATTTTGATGAAAATAATTACGAAGCTTTTCTCTATCTAATTGAAAAGGAAGGCGAAATTGAACATACTATTGAAGAAATAACCAGATTATACCAAACATTATGAGTGAATTAAAAGAAGAACTGAAAGCAAAAATTATTGAGCAATTGAACCTTGAAGATGTTGCAGTTGCAGATATTGCAGACGATGACGCCCTTTTTGGCGACGGACTCGGTTTGGATTCCATCGATGCGTTGGAACTTATCGTAATGCTGGACAAAGATTACGGCATCCGTTTGAGCGATCCAAAAGAGGGAAGAAAGATTTTTGAATCGGTGCAAGTAATGGCAGATTATATTCAAGAACACCGCACTAAGTAATTTTGTTGTCAGGCTGAGCATGTCACACTGAGCGCAGCCGAAGTGCAGTTGATGTCATTTCTTAAGAAATAATAACGAACAAAGGAGATAAAGACATGAAATATTATTTTATATTATTTTTCAGTTTCACTTTTAGCTCTATGGTGCTTTCACAAGAGTTGGAAATTAATGCTACCGTAACTGACAGTTTAAATATTCCAATTGAATATGCAAATATTGGGGTGTTGAACAGTCCCAACGTCACAGTTTCAAATTTAGAAGGAAAATTCACTTTACTTCTTGAAAACTTCAATGCTGAAGATACTTTGCGCATTTCTTCATTAGGCTATAAAAACAAGGATTTTCTTTTGAAAAATTTGCTGAATGAAAAAAAACAATTGAGCATTCAACTTAGAAGGCATGTTGAAAAGTTGGATGAAGTGGTAATTAATTCTCAAAAATTAAAAAGTTATTCGGAAGGAAAACTAAAGACCAATACCAGCCAGCAAGTAATATTCGCAATGCCTGAGCAAGAAAATCAAAATTTGGGTTCGGAAGTAGGTAGAAAATTCAAATTAGGTAATGAAACTCCCAGTCATTTAACGGAATTCAAATTTTTTATAAAAGACAACAATTTTGAAAGTGTTAATTTCAGAATCAATATTTATGCTATTGAGAATGGCAAACCTTCAAAACAGTTTAATACCGAAAATATTTTCGTTTCTGCAGGAAAAGATTTTACAGATTGGGTAATTGTAGATTTAACCCCCTTTAATATTATTGTTAAAGAAGATATTATTGTTTCGGTAGAATGGATTGGACATTCCGAAAAAGGAGACACATTAAACCTTCCAATAATTATCCCTTCATTTGGCTCTACACATTATTACAAATTGGGAAGCCAAAATGCTTGGGAAAAGTACGGAAATATGTCTTCTTCAATGAATTTAACTTATGAGCAATAGGTAATGAGCAAAGGCGTAGCCATAACCGGAATGGGTATTATTTCTGCCATTGGCAACAATGTGTCGGAAAATTATGAGGCGCTCATTAAAGGGAAAAAAGGCATCACCCGCGTTGATAATATTGAGACCATTCAACGCAGTGAAATTATGGTCGGGGAAGTAAAGTTCACCAATGATGAATTGATTTCCCAACTAAATCTTCCTTCAGAAAATAACTATTCCCGTACTGCAATGCTTGGTGTAATTGCTGCAAAGGAAGCTTTTGCAAATGCTGGAATTACCGATATTAAAAAATACAAAACCGGCATAGTTTCCAGCACCAGCGTGGGCGGAATGGATATGACCGAAAAATATTATTACAAATACCTCACCGAAGAAGCTCCCAGAAAATACATTGAAAGCCACCACGCGGGCCATTCTACTCAAAAAATAGCAGAACAGTTGGGGATCGAGGAAAGTTTGGTTACAACCATCAGTACCGCTTGTTCTTCCGCAGCAAATGCGATTATGCTTGGCACCCGACTTATAAAATCTGGAAAATTGGCCAGAGTTTTGGTTGGCGGAGCAGATTGCCTTTCAAAATTTACCATCAACGGTTTTAAATCTTTAATGATTTTAAGCGATACTTTCAACACTCCTTTTGACGAAAATCGAAAAGGATTGAATCTTGGCGAAGCCGCTGCATTTTTAGTCTTGGAAAGTGATGAAATTGTAAAAGCCGAAAACAAAAAAGTACTCGCATACGTAAAAGGCTACGGAAATGCAAATGATGCATTTCACCAAACTGCATCTTCGGACAATGGCGATGGCGCTACTTTGGCGATGGAAAAAGCATTAAAAGTTGCAGATTTACAACCTTCGGAAATAGATTATATCAACGCGCACGGAACTGCAACTGGCAATAACGATCTTTCGGAAGGAAGAGCTATTCTTAGAGTGTTTGGGGAAGATTTGCCCGAATTTAGCTCAACAAAAGCATTTACCGGCCACACTTTGGTCGCGGCTGGAGCGATTGAAGCTGTTTATTCCGTATTGGCATTGCAACATAATGTGATTTTCCCAAACCTAAATTTTAAAACTCCGATGCAAGAATTTTCAATGATTCCCCAAACGGAATTGAAGCAAAAGGAATTGAAAACGGTACTTTCAAACTCACTTGGTTTTGGAGGGAATTGTTCTACGGTAATATTTTCAAAAGAAGCGTAATGAAGAAGGTTTATATAAATAGCATTGCTTCCATTTCGCCTCAAAAAACCTTTGTTAACACTATTTTTTTGGATGAAATTACTGATTATAATAACACAGTGATTTTTGCCCAAGATCCAGATTACAAACAATTCATTCCACCTGCCGCCGCTCGAAGAATGGCGAAAGGCATTAAAATGAGTGTGGTTGTTTCAAAAATTGCGATGGATGAAGCCGGAATTGAAACCGTTGATGCCATAATCACGGGCACGGGAATGGGCTGTATGATTGACTGGGAAAAATTTGTGAGCGCCATAATTGACAATAATGAACAATATTTAACGCCAACTTCTTTTATTCAAAGCACGCACAATACCGTTGCTGGGCAGATTGCTTTGGGGATGAAATGCAAAGCGTATAATTTTACTTATGTTCATTCCGCAATTTCCTTTGAATCTGCTTTGCTAGATGCAAAAATGCAGCTTGAAAATGAAGAAGCCGAAAATATTTTAGTTGGAGGCGTGGAGGAATTGGGTGAGCATACTATTAAAATCCACCGAATCATAAATCATATAAAGCCAGAATCCGTAACGCTTTCAACAGTTTTAAATTCTAAAACCGAAGGCGCGGTTTTCAGCGAAGGAGCTAATTTCTTTGTGGTTTCAAACGAAAAAAGGGAAAGTTGTTATGCGGAATTGGTTGCCGTTGAAACTTTTAACACACTTAAAAAAGAAAGGGTTTCTGAAACCATCGAAAATTTTTTGAGAGAAAATAATTTAAGAATTACAGACATCGATTTAGTGGTTTTAGGAAACAATGGCGATGTGGATTTTGATATTTACTACAACCAACTTTCCGAAGGAATTTTCAGCAAAACCCAACAGGTTTTTTATAAACATTTGGTTGGCGAAAACAACACGGTTTCAGCTTTTGGGGTTTGGCTGGCTTCCAAAATTCTGAAAACCCAAACTATTCCTGAGATTGTGAAAATCAACAAAATCAATACTTCTGAAATTAAAACGGTTTTGTGTTATAATCAATACCGGGGCGAAAATCACAGTCTTGTTCTGCTGAAAAAATGCTGAGGTTTTACACTATAAACGCGCTTTTTTTAGTAATTTTTTTTGGATTACTGCTCGCGGGTTTTTTCGGTGATATTCCAGCGTGGCTGTACGTTTTGTTTGTTCTTATTTGGGTTTTGATTACCGCAATCGGTTCTTTTCAAATTAAGTTGAACTACCATTTGCATTCTTTAAATCACAATTACAAAACCTCAGAAAATCATATTTCGATAACTTTTGACGATGGACCAAATCCAGATTTTACGCCAAAAGTTTTATCACTTCTGAAAGAAAACAATGCGAAAGCCACGTTTTTTTTAATTGGAAAAAATGCAGAAAAATATCCGGAAATTGTTCGCCAAATTATTGAAGAAGGTCACACAATAGGCAATCATTCGTACTCACATTCCAAAAACTTCGGGTTTTTTTCTTCGGAAAAAGTCGTTGCTGAATTGAATCAAACAAATTCCATTTTAAAAGAAATCACAGGAAAGGAAATCACAATGTTCCGCCCACCTTTCGGCGTAACGAATCCAAACATCAAAAAAGCTTTGAAAAACACAGAACATTTCTCTATTGGTTGGAGCAAACGCAGCTTGGACACTACAAATCTTTCCGAAAAAAAAATTCTGAAACGCATCACTTCCAACTTAAGAAAAGGGGATATAATTTTACTGCACGACACCAGCGCGAAAACCGTTGCCGTATTGGAACAGTTATTGTTAACTTTGCAACCGCACAAATTGCAGTCGGTTTCCGTGAATCGTTTACTCGAAATTGAAGCTTATGCGTAGTTATTTTCTATTATTATTTTTTATTGCTATTGGCAGCACTATTTTAGCTCAGGAAACTGCGATGAATGCTTCGGAAATTGCCTCTTTCAAAGAGAAAGTAATTGCCACGGCGCAAACTACCAAAAGTATTAAAACCGATTTTGTACAATTCAAGCATCTCGATTTTTTGGCGGATGACGTGAAAACTTCTGGGAAAATGCTTTTTAAATCACCCAATTTGGTGAAGTGGGAATACACAAATCCCTACCAATACAGTGTTATTTTTAAGGAAGAACAATTGCTAATAAACGACGGAGGAACCAAGAGCAAAGTAGATATTGGGAACAGTAAACTTTTCAAAAAACTGAATCAACTAATTGTAAGCAGCGTAAAAGGAAATATGTTCAGCGATGCAGATTTTACGGTTTCCTTTTTTAAATCATCAAAATATAACAAAGCAGTTTTTGTTCCCAAAGACAAGAAAATTGCGGGTTATATTGCTTCTTTTGAATTGCTTTTCAACAAAGATGACGCGCAGGTTTATGAAGTGAAAATGGTGGAGCCATCGCAAGATTTCACACGAATTATTTTCAGCAATCGCATTTTAAACAGCACAATTAATGATTCGGCTTTTAGTAATTAGTCTTTTGGCAATACTCGTTTTAAGTTCGTGTTCTCTCAAGACTACAGAGGGTTTACGGCAAGTCGCATTTAATAAAACCGAAGTAAGAAATCCATATTTTTCGAATGCGGAAATCGATTATGTTTACAAAGCCAAAATTGAAGTTTACGGAAAAAATTTCGGTGGAATATTGATTTTAAAAAAGCTTCAGGAAAATTACCGTGTTGTTTTTACGACCGAATTCGGAAGCAAATTGTTCGATTTTCAGTTTGAAAAAGATACTTTTACGAAGCATTATGTGGTGGAAGATTTGGATAAAAAACTCATCGTCAATATTTTAAAAGATGATTTTAAATTGTTGGTGAATGAAGAAGCAACCATTTTATCGGTTTATGAATCGGATAAAAAGAGAATTTATAAAACGCAGGATAGTGAAAGATTCAATTTTTATTTTTTAGATAATGGATCAGAACAGCTTGAAAAAATTGTAAACACATCAAAAACAAAGGAAAAAGTAACGATTGATTTTACTTCTTCCGACGGAAAAATTGCTGATTTGATTGCTATAAAACACAACAATATCAAGTTGAAAATTGACTTGGAAAAATTCAAAAAAGAATAATATGCTTATTGAAGGATTATATAAAGTTACTACAACCGAAAACACTTCCGAAGGGATTCTGGCAAAGGTTCATTTGAACAAAGACCATGCTATTTTTAAAGGGCATTTCCCTGGAAACCCTGTGATGCCAGGCGTTTGTATGATTCAAATTATAAAGGAACTGACTGAGGAAGCGACAGCGAAAAATTTGTTTTTGTCCGTTTCGTTAAATATAAAATTTATGGCAATTATCAATCCTGATAAGAATCCGGATTTGCAACTTGTTATTGATATCACTGAGGAAAATGGCGAAGTGAAGGTAAAAAATACCACATCTTTTGATGAAACGGTTGCTCTAAAATTGAGTGCAACTTTTAAAATTGTAGACTAATGAAATATCTATTTTTTATATTTTTTGTTTCATTCATCTCGAACGCCCAGGATTTGAAAGAAATCCGTACGCTATATCCAAAAGCAGTTGAAAATGCTGATGCAACTACCAAACTTGACGCCGAACTTGCAAAAGTAAATTCCTCAAGTAAGTCTGCATTGGTTGCTTATAAAGGAGCAGTTTCAACAGTAAAGGCAAAATTTGCAAAAAAGAAAAGTGAGAAAAAAGATTTTTTTAAAACGGGTGTTTCCTTAATTGAAAGTGCTGTAAAAGCTGAACCGTCGAATATCGAAATCCGCTATATTCGAATAAGTGTTCAGGAAAATTCCCCGAAATTTTTGGGTTACCATAAAAATATTGAAGAGGATAAAAAGTTTATTTTGAAGAATTATGCCTCAATTTCTTCCAAGGAATTAAAGGAAATTGTCAAAGATTTTTGTGAAAAATTCTAAAAGCTTTGATGCTACTGAAAAAGAAAAATTATAGCCCTAATTTATGAAATATTTTTTTTAGTATTTTTTTTCTGTTTCCTTTCAAATTCATATGCCCAAGACATTATATTCCTAAATGACGGAAGAAAAGTTGAGGCAAAAATTGTTGAAGCGAACAATGAAAATATAAGATTTAAAAGTATTCTGAATCCCACTGGGCCTACACACAGCTTTCCCCGTTCTGAAATTAAGGAAATCAATTTTCAAAATGGCGCAGTCGAGGTTTTCAGAGATGCCCCACAGCCATCATCACTTTCCATCGAAGAAGTAAAATCTATTATTTTAGAAAAAATAAACACGTACGCTTTTGATGCTAAAAGCGACATCCGTCGTTATAGAGCCAGTTTTGAGGGGGATTATTTAAATTTATGGATAATGAGAAGTAGAGGTGACGAACCCTTTACAAACCCAATTTTATATTTTTCAAGGGCTTATGATTTTCAGGATATTTCTTACCGCGCCAATGAAGCATTCATAAATGTATTTGTCGGTTTTCTTGATAAAAAAGGAAATGTGGACAAAGTTAAATTGGTTATTAGAGTGCCTGAAAAAGAACAGGCAGAGGAAATCGTGACTCTTCTCAAAATATATAATAGAATGCTGGCAGAGAAAAATATTGGTATTGACAGCGAGTAAATTTCTATTTTTAAAGGATTTAGAATATTTAGAAACTTATTTTTTAAAACCATATTTTTGCCCAAGTTAGATCAGTATTTTTAAAACAAAAGCAAGGTGCTTTTTACATTGGCTTTTGGAAAATAATCCCAAATGAATCAAAATCTACTTTCAGAAAAATTCAAAACCCTGAAATGTTGCGTAATTATTCCTACTTACAATAATTACAAAACGTTGCAGAAGGTCATTGAAGGTGTTTTGGTTTATACCGAAAATGTGATTGTGGTGAACGACGGTTCCACAAATTCTACTTCGGAAATATTGGCGCAGTTCCCGCAAATACAGAAGGTACATCTTTCAAAAAATAAAGGAAAAGGCAATGCGCTGCGGCAAGCTCTTAGGCACGCCGATAGTCTGGGATACCATTTCGCAATTACTATTGACAGCGACGGGCAGCATTTTCCAGAAGATATTCCCTCATTTATTGAAGCATTGGAAGATGAGCCAAATAAAGATGTTCTCCTGATTGGTGCACGCAATATGACCCAACTCGGTGTTCCAAAAAAAAGCAGTTTCGGCAACAAATTTTCCAATTTCTGGTTTTGGGTTGAAACCGGAATTCAATTGCAGGACACACAATCTGGCTTTCGATTGTACCCGCTTTTTGCGATGAAGAATTTGAAATTTTACACCAACAAGTTTGAGTTTGAAATTGAAGCAATAGTAAAAGCTGCTTGGAACGATATTGAAGTTAAAAACATTCCGATTCAAGTGCATTACGAAATGGAAAATCGGGTTTCCCATTTCCGTCCTTTTAAGGATTTTACGCGTATTAGCATGTTAAATACTTGGTTTGTACTCGTCACATTTTTCTACATAAAACCGCGAAATCTTTTCAGAAAATTAAAAAAAAAAGGACTTAAAAGGTTTATAATGGAAGACCTTTTGGGCAGTGACAATTCTGTTGAAAAGAAATCACTTTCCATTGCACTTGGCGTTTTTATTGGGCTTTCCCCAATTTGGGGTTTTCATACCGTAGTCGTGATTTTTTTGGCATTGCTTTTAAATTTGAATAAAATGATTGCCTTTGCCTTTTCAAATGTGAGTCTTCCGCCGTTTATTCCTTTAATTCTTTATTTCAGTTTAAAACTGGGGAGTTGGCTTTTGGGCGAAAACTTTGTGCTTTCCATGAGCGAAATTTATCCAAGTTTGGAGCTTATGAAATATTTAAAATCCTATATTGTTGGTAGTTTGGTGCTTTCGATTATAGCCGCGATCACTTGTGGAATTGTGAGCTACGTTTTCTTGACACTGTTTGAACGGAAAAAAATTCTCGACAATGGGTAATTTGTTTTTAGAAGGGTATCAATTTTTATTGAAAAATAAAATTGCGAGCGCATTTGCTTTGTTGTTACTCCTTTTTGCACTTTCATTTTTTGTTTTCAAAATCCGTTTTGAGGAAGATATAACGAAATTAATTCCCATAAATAGCGAAAATCAGGACATGCAAAAAGTTCTGAAAACCGTTAATTTCACAGATAAAATAATTGTAAATATTCGCAAAACCGATTCTGCGGATGTGGACGATCTCACACAATATGCGACGGAACTTATTGACAGTTTACAACTTGGTTCCAATAAATACATAAAAAATATCCGCGGAAAAATTGAAGATGACGATTTACTGCGAACTATGGATTTTGTCTATGAAAATATGCCCCTTTTTTTTGATAAAGAGGATTATGAAACCATTGAAGCAAAACTTCAAAAGGATAGTATTTCAGCTATTACCGAATCTAATTATCGAACTTTAATTTCACCATCGGGCATTGTTTCAAAAGATATTATTCTGAAAGATCCGTTGGGCTTTTCATTCATAGCGTTAAAGAAATTGCGACAACTCGGAGTAACGGACGATTTTTTATTGGAAGATGGGTTTTTGGTAAGCAAGGATGAAAAAAATATTCTGCTTTTCATCACCCCAAAATTCGGAAGCAGTGAAACTGCTGAAAACTCCAAATTTGCCGAACAACTTTATTCCTATCAAAATTCATTGAATAAAAAGTATTGCGAAAAAGTAAACAGTGAATATTTCGGTGCGGCGCTTATTGCGGTTGCTAATGCAAATCAAATAAAAAATGACATTCAATTTACTGTTGGAATTGCTTTCACATTATTGATTTTGGTTTTCACTTTCTTTTACCGAAAACTTTACGTTCCAATTATTCTATTTATCCCGACCCTTTTTGGAGGCTTGTTGGCGTTGGCTTTGCTGTATTTATTACGGCAGGAAATTTCGGCAATTTCTTTGGGAATTGGCTCCGTTTTGTTGGGTGTAACATTGGATTATTCGCTGCATATTTTAACGCACATTCGCAATAATGAAACGCTGGAAAGCCTTTATAAAGATGTAACCGAACCCATTTTAATGAGCAGTTTAACTACTGCTTTGGCGTTTTTATGTTTGCTATTTTTAGATTCGCAAGCCTTGCAGGATTTGGGAATATTTGCAGCGGTGAGCGTTTTGGGAGCTTCGGTTTTTGCGCTGTTCTTTATTCCATTGGTTTACAAAAATCCACTTTCGCGAAAGCAGCAAATTAATGTTTTAGACAAAGTTGCCGAGTATCCATTTCATAAAAATAAATGGCTTTTAATTGGATTGGGACTGGTTTTGGTTGTTAGTATTTTCACATATCAACGAGTGGAATTCAATAAAGACATTTCAAAATTAAATTATGAACCTTTGGAAATAAAGGTAGCGATGCAGCATTTGGACGAATTGACCGATATTTCTTCCAAACCAGTTTATCTCGCCACTTACGGAAAATCAGTTGAAGGCACACTGCAACTGAATGATTCCGTTCACGGAACATTGGAATTACTGAAAGACCAAGGGAAAATAAGTAGTTTTAGCTCCATTGGCGCTTTGGCGCATTCGCAACGCGACCAACGAAAAAAAATCGCCCAATGGAATCAGTTTTGGACAGAAACCCGAAAAGACAGTGCAAAAAATAATTTGATTGAAAGTGGAGCGGAAAGAGGGTTTAAACCCACAACTTTTGATCGTTTTTACACTTTTTTGAATGACGATTTTGAAACTCTGAAACCAGAGGATTATCAGCAAATTCCGTCTGTGCTTTTGGAAGATTACATCACGGCTGAAGCGGATTTTACCACAATCACAACATTAATAAAACTAAATGACGAAAATGCTTCCGAGATAAAGAATGTTTTTAAAGAGATTCCAAACACCATCGTGATTGACCGACAGGAAATGAACGAAACCTTTTTGGGGAATCTTAAAAATGATTTCAATACTTTGATTGGGTATTGTTTACTTGCGGTTCTTTTAATCCTATTTCTTTTCTTCCGAAGTTTTTCACTTACTATCGTTACGGCAGTTCCAATATTTTTGACCTGGTTTTTAACCCTCGGAATTATGGGACTTTT
Source organism: uncultured Flavobacteriaceae bacterium (assembly GCA_963716065.1). GTDB lineage: Bacteria > Bacteroidota > Bacteroidia > Flavobacteriales > Flavobacteriaceae > Aequorivita. The sequence continues at coordinate 1,514,960 of OY970287.1, read as the reverse complement.
CCATATTCAATTCAATATTTTCAACATTATTATTTCAACTTTCATTTTCGGATTGGGAATCGATTACAGCATTTTTATGACCAAAGGTTTGCTGAAGGAATTGCGAACGGGCGAGAAAGTAATGGCGACGCACAAAACCTCGATAATGCTATCGGTTTTAACTACAATTTTGGGAGTTGGGGTTTTGGTTTTTGCGAAACATCCGGCACTGTATTCAATTTCCATCGTTTCGATAATTGGAATATTTTCAGCAATGTTTACTGCGTTTACGGTGCAACCTCTGCTTTTTAAACTTTTCATTGGAAGTTCAAAAAAAAGACCAATCACCCCTCGAATGTTTTTGCATTCCGTTTTGTCCTTTGGTTACTTCGGTTTGGGTGGAATTTGTCTATCAATTTACAGCAGCACTTTGATGCCAATTTTGCCATTCAGCAAAAAAATAAAAATGGGCTGGTTTCATAAAGTGATTGCAAAATTTATGAAATCGGTGCTTTACACAAATCCGTTTGTAAAGAAAAAAGTGATCAATGAAAGTGGTGAAGATTTCTCGAAACCCGCCGTTATTATTGCGAATCACACATCCTTTCTTGATATTTTGTCGGTGGGAATGTTGCATCCAAAAATTTGTTTTTTGGTAAATGACTGGGTTTATAATTCGCCAGTTTTCGGCAAAGCTGTTCAAAGAGCCGATTTTTATCCAGTATCGAGCGGAATTGAAAACAGTTTGGAACCTCTAAAATTGAAGATAAAGCAAGGCTATTCCTTAATGGCCTTTCCAGAAGGAACTCGTAGCGAAAACAACAAAATAAAGCGTTTTCATAAAGGTGCGTTTTATTTGGCGAATGAATTTAATTTAGATATTCTTCCCGTTTTAATTCACGGAAACAGTGAAGTAAACCCAAAAGGAAGCCCAATAATAAAAGACGGAAGTATTACAATTAAAATTTTACCGCGTATAAAAGCTGAAGACAATCAATTTGGCGAAAACCACACACAGCAAGCGAAGCAAATTGGCGCATATTTTAAAAGTGAATTTGCGAAGCTTCGGGAAAAGATTGAAGGGCCACATATTTTCACCGGATTATTTTGGAAGAATACCGCTATAAAGGCGATTCGCTTTATAGAAATATGAAAAAAGATTTGGATAAGAATGCAGAAACCTATTTTAAAATAATCCGTGAATTGAACAAAAGTGGAACTATTGCTCATATTTCTGAAGATTCCGGACAACTCGATTTTCTTTTAGAGCTCGATGGACCAGATAGAAAAATTTTCAGTTTGATTGAAGATTCTGAGACAAGAACAATACTTCAAAATAGCTACATCACCCAAAAATATGGCCAACTTCATTTTACGGATTCTCTTTCGGAAACAATACTTCCGAACGTTGAAACCTTGATTATTTCTTCTGAAAAAATGGCTTCCCAAGTCATTTCAGAAATGCCAAATCTTTCAATTAAAACAATTGTTTTACTAAAAGAATGTGTTTCTTCGCAAACCGAAAATATTAGTACCTTAGGGTATCAAAACGTGTTTGGGAATGCTAATATTAGTATCTTTAAACCATCGGGAAACCTAGCAAAATGAGTGAAAAATATGATGTAGTTATCATCGGTAGCGGCCTTGGTGGGCTAGTTTCTGCGATTATTCTTGCCAGGGAAGGTTACAGCGTGTGCGTACTCGAAAAAAACCAACAGTTTGGTGGCAACCTCCAAACTTTTGTGCGCGACAAAACCATTTTTGATACTGGCGTTCACTACATTGGTGGACTTTCCGAAGGGCAAAATCTGTACAGATATTTTAAGTATTTGGATATTTTGGACGATATAAAACTCCAAAAAATGGACGAGGATGGTTTTGACAGAATCACTTTTGACAACGATCCGAAAGAATACCGACACGCACAAGGTTACGAAAATTTCAAAAAAACATTATTAGAGGAATTTCCCGAAGAGGAAAAAGCAATTGATGCCTATTGCAAAAAAATGCAGGATATCTGTAATTTTTTCCCACTTTATGGTTTAAAACTTGGGAAGCCGTATTATGAAAACACTTCACTTTTTGAATTAAAGGCAAAGGATTTTATAGCTTCCATAACTGAAAACGAAAAGCTGAAAGCCGTTATGGGCGGCAATAATTTGCTATATGCCGGAGAAGGCGAGCGCACCCCGTTTTATTTGCATGCACTTTCCGTGAATTCATATATTGAAAGCTCGTATCGCTGCATAAACGGTGGTAGTCAAATTACAAAAGCGTTGCTTGCGCGACTTCGTGAAAAAGGAGGAAAAGCAATCAAAAGGGAAGAAGTAGTAAAATTTGAAACTGAAAATGGAGCGGTGACCGCCGTTAAGACTGCAACCGGGAAAACTATTTACGGCGATATTTTTATTTCAAACGTTGACCCGAAAATGACGCTTGAAATGATTGGTCCTGAAAATTTCAGAAAATCATATACCAATCGTATTGAGAATATTGAAAGTACAGTTGCCGCTTTCAGCCTTTACTTGGTTTTAAAACCGAATACTTTTAAATATTTGAATCATAATTATTATCATTTCAAAGATTATAAAAGTATTTGGGATTTACACAATTATACCCAAGAAAGCTGCCGGAAGGGTATATGCTTTCTATGGGAATTAAAAAAGATAGAGAGGAATACGGAGATAATATTACCGTTATGACTTTTATGCACTTTGACGAAATGAAACCGTGGGCAGACACTTTCAACACTGCGGCGCAAAAGAATGAAAGAGGTCAAACTTACGAAGAATTCAAAGCTTATAAATCTGAGATAATAATTAAAGAATTGGAGAAGAAATTCCCAAGTATTCGTGATTGTATTGAAGCGGTTTATTCGTCTACACCGTTGTCCTATCGCGATTATATTGGTTGCAACAAAGGCTCTATGTACGGTTATGTAAAGGATGCAGATAATCCTTTGAAATCATTTATTTCTCCACGCACTAAAATCAAAAACTTATATTTTACTGGGCAAAGTTTAAATATGCACGGCATTTTAGGCGTTACCATTAGTGGGGTGGTAACCTGTTCGGAAATATTGGGCAGCGAATATTTGCTGAATAAAATACTTGAAGCTACAAAAAAAGAAGAAATCACTTAATGCTTTTTGAAGATGGCACAAATTAAAACAACGCCTATTGAACGGGTTCGGAATATTTCTAAAAAGGATTTCCTTGAAAATTATTATAAGCCACAAAAGCCCCTTTTTATTCAAGGACTGACTGAAAATTGGGCTGCATTCCAAAAATGGAATTTGGATTATATTCAGCAACACGCTGGTGAACAAATTGTGCCACTTTACAATAACGAGCCTACAAAAGGAAAACAGAATTCCGCAGAACCTGCCACCAAAATGAAGATGGCAGATTATATTGAATTGATAAAAACACAGCCAACGGATTTGCGAATTTTCTTTTACGATCTAAAAGTGAAATTACCCGAACTTTTAAAGGATTTTGAATATCCGGATATTGGGTTGAAATTTTTCAAAAGGCTTCCCGTGCTTTTCTTCGGTGGCGAAGGTTCCAAAGTTTTGCCACATTACGATATGGATTTGGCAGATTTGGTTCATTTTCATTTTCAAGGGACTAAAAGCGTGATCCTTTTTTCGCCAAAACAAACAAAATATTTATACAAAATCCCTTTCGCCGTACACAATTTGGAAAGCATAGATTTGGATAATCCAGATTTTGAAAAGTATCCCGCGCTAAAATACGTTGAAGGCGCTTCACGCTACTATGAAACACGGCGATGCACTTTATATGCCAAGCGGTTACTGGCATTACATAAAATATTTGGACGGTGGATTTTCCATGACACTTCGCGCTTTTCCGCGTCAGCTTGGCCGATTGGGCAATATGTTTTACAATGTTCTCTTTATGCGAAATTTCGAAAATTTAATGCGAAAAACGATGGGGCAAAAATGGATTGATTACAAAGAAAGCCGAACTTTTACGAGTACAAATAAACGTGTAGAGAAGTTGAAAAAAGCTTAAAAATGAAATATTTGAAACGGATTTCCGCTTTTACAATTCTGATATTTTTCCTGAATTCATGCGGTGTTTCAAAATCCCTTCACGAACGGCCGGACGTTAGCGCCTATAATTCTATAATTCCTGAAAAAGTAAAAGTAAACGACTCTACTTTTATTGCAGGCAATAATTTTTTTCTGAAAAACAAACAAGGACAGTGGGAACTTTATATAGAAGGAAACCCATTCCAAATTGGCAAAATCACAGGAAGTTTAACCCAAGATTTAATGCAAAAACAGGAAGCTATTTTCTTCAAAAAAGTAGAAGATTTGGTGCCTTCAAAAACACAGCAATTTCTATTGCGAAAGTTTTTAGCGTGGTACAATCGGAAAATGTATTTGCATATTCCTGAGGAATACAAAGCTGAAATTTACGGACTTTCACAATTTTCATCTTCAAATTTCAGTGAGATTGGCGAGCCGTATTTGCGATTGCTTTATTTGCACGGGGCGCACGATATTGGCGCACGCACTACAGGATTTGATGCTTGTGGGCTGTTCTTCTTTTGCCGTTTGGGACGATAAAACTGTGGATGGCGAATTGCTTATTGGAAGAAATTTTGATTTTTATGCGGGTGATGAATTTGCTAAAGAAAAAATAATTGCTTTCGTAAACCCTTCCGAAGGGCATAAATTTATGTCGGTCACTTGGGGTGGAATGATGGGTGTGGTTTCTGGGATGAATGATCAGGGTTTAACCGTTACAATAAATGCTGGAAAATCAGAGATTCCTTTGGTCGCAAAAACACCAATTTCTATAGTAACTAGAGAAATTTTGCAATACGCTTCAACTATTGAAGAAGCCGTTGCAATCGCAAAAAAGCGCGAAGTTTTTGTTTCCGAAGCCATTTTTGTTGGAAGTGCAAAAGACAAAAAAGCAGCAATTATAGAAGTTGCGCCTGATAATTTCGGTGTGTATGAAGTTGAAAATACGGATGAATTGATTTGTAGCAATCATTTCCAAAGTGAAGCCTATAAAAACGACGAACGCAATTTGGAATGGATTGCCGAAAGCCATTCAATGTACCGTTTTAAAAGGATGGAAGAATTAATTCAAGAAGATGAAAAAATTGATGTTGAAGGTGCAGTTGCCATTCTTCGAAATAAAAAGGGATTAGATAATAAGGAAATTGGCTTCGGAAATGAAAAGGCATTAAACCAACTTTTGGCGCATCACGGCATTGTTTTTAAACCAAAAAGTAAAGAGGTTTGGATTTCTTCAAATCCGTATCAGCTTGGGGAATTTGTCTCTTATAATTTAGATGACATTTTCAGAAATAGAGAAGGAAATCCCGCAAAAACATCGCTTTCAAACGCAAAACGAAATATTCCCAAAGATCCATTTGTAAATTCAAAAGAGTACAAAGATTACGAAAATTACAGAATTTTGGAACGGGAAGTGGAAGCTGCGATTGAAAGTGGCGAAACAATTTCCGCAGAAAAACTTTTTGAATTGCAGCAAAAAAATCCCGAATATTGGAAAGCGTATTATTTGGCTGGAAAGTATTATTTTGAAAATAAGTATGATGCTGCCGCAAAAAAAGCATTTGAAATTGCTTTAGCCAAAGAAATTACAACCGTTCCCGACAAGAAAATTATTGAACGTTATTTAAAGAAATTAGGAAAATGATTCCCGAAATAGAAAGAGCTTCAACGGCAGAAATTAAAAATTTTCAGGAAGAAATGCTGAAAGAGACGCTTCAATATTTAAGTGAAAAATCTCCTTTTTATCAAAGGTTTTTCAAAGCCAATAACATTAAGGTTTCAGAAATAAAGACCTTGGAAGATCTTCAGAGAATTCCCGTTACTACCAAAGATCATCTTCAGCAATTTAATGATGATTTCATTTGCGTTTCAAAAACTGAAATCATTGATTATGTAACAACTTCAGGCACTTTGGGCGATCCCGTAACCTTTGCGCTCACCAACAATGATTTGGAGCGGTTGGCTTATAACGAGGCAATTTCCTTTGCGTGTTGCGGTGTTGGAAAAGAAGATACATTGCAATTGATGACTACGATGGATCGTCGTTTTATGGCGGGATTGGCGTATTTCTTGGGCGCACGAAAATTAGGTTCGGGTATTATTCGCGTTGGCTCAGGCGTTCCAGAGCTTCAGTGGGATTCGATTTTAAAGTTTAAACCAACCTATTTAATTACTGTTCCTTCCTTTCTTTTAAAACTGATTGAATACGCACAACAGCATAATATTGATTTGAAAAATACGGGTGTGAAAGCTGCAATCTGCATCGGGGAACCTATCCGCGAACAGGATTTTTCACTGAATATTCTGGCAAAAAAGATAAAAAAAGATTGGGATATTGAACTCTTTTCAACCTATGCTTCCACAGAAATGAGCACCGCATTCAACGATTGTAAAATGCACAATGGTGGCCATCATCACCCAGAACTTATTATTGCGGAAATTTTGGATGAAAATAATTTACCGGTTTCTCAAGGGGAGGTGGGTGAATTGACAATTACAACTTTAGGCGTTGAAGCTATGCCCCTGTTGCGTTTTAAAACGGGCGATATGGTTCAAGCTTATAATGAACAGTGTAAATGTGGTAGAAACACCATGCGTTTGGGGCCTGTGGTAGGTAGGAAAAAGCAGATGATTAAGTATAAAGGAACAACACTGTATCCGCCAGCGATGCATAATATTCTTAATGATTTCCCGGGAATTGAAAGCTATGTTATTGAGATTTTCCACAATGAATTGGGAACGGATGAAATCCTTATTAAAATTGCTTCGGAAAACATTTCGGAAGAATTATTGCTGGAAATAAAGGATCATTTCCGGGCCAAATTACGCGTTGCTCCAAAAATAGAATTTGCAACTATGGATGAGATTGAAGCGCTTCGGTTTCCACAGTTGAGCCGAAAGCCTTTGGATTTAATTGATAGGCGGAAATAATTTAATCTTCAATTGGAATGCTCTCCTCCAAAAGTTTCCAACTGTATTTTTTTTTGCTTGCCCTATCCATATCAAAAACTGAATAATAGCGCAGTAGTTGCGTGCTGTCATCGGGATTATTTCTAATTGGAATTAATGTGTCCGTCATATTGCTTTTGTGAATGTCAAAGCGATTAACAGGTTGTTTCCAATTAGAATCTTGCCAAACAAAGAGGTAATATTCATTAAAATTTGTGTCTTTCAATTTAGCATTTACCAACAAAACGTCGTTGTCAAAATTCTTGAGTTTCAAAATATAAAGTTCAGCGCCAATGCTTTCCGGAATGGTAATTTCCGGCAATTTTTTATTTTCGAAATCAATAATAGTTGTTTCTGCGGAATGATTGATTTGTTTGATATACGCATACAGGGAATCGTTATTCCCCAAAAAATTACCTGACAAAGCACCTTTGGGAAGTTCTATTTCTTCTTCAATTTTAATGGAAGATTCTTTAGAATTTAAATCTATTTCTTCTGTATTGTTGACTTTGGTAAATTGCTTACAATTGAGAAATAGAAAACACACTGTTGCCAGAAGCAAATATTTCATTTAAATTTTAAAAGTTATTACGGGCATATTTGCGTGATTTACCATGTCTTCACTTATACTGCCATTAAAAAAGTGGGAGATTCCTTTTCTTCCGTGGGTTCCCATTCCTATTAATTGGGCATTGATGCGCTTGGCAAAATTTAGAATTCCTTTTTCAACCGAGGTATCGTTGTAAATGTTGAGTGTATAATTTTCAACCCCCATTCCTCTAACAAAATTTTCCATAATTTTTTGGGCGTGGTCTGAAGTTTTAAAATCGGCGGGTGTGTTTACAAACAGCAAGTGCATTTTTGCATCCACTTTTTTGGCAAACTTTTGAGCTTTATTTAACGCACTTCGGCCTTCCTCTGAAAAATCGGTGGCAAAAACGAAATCTTTTATTTTAAAATCGGGATGATTGTTTTTTATTACTAACACTGGAGTTTTAGAGGTTCGCACCACTTTTTCTGTATTACTTCCCACAAACATTTCCTTGAAACCGCTAGCTCCGCTAGAGCCCATAATAATTATATCAATCTCGTTTTTCTTGCAAGCCTCTTCAATATCTTCATATATTTCGTTGTGGCCTATTGCTTCATTAATATTAATGCCGTTTAAATAATCATTTTTTCTTAGGTCATTGAAGCGTTTTTCAGCAAGTTTTATGAAAAATAAACTTTCAGGAAGACTGCCAGAATCTCCGGAAGAAGCAAGATGAAGGGGCATTTCCATAGAGTGCAATATGTATATTTCACTATCGTGTTTTTTTGCAAGTTTTATAGCAACTTTAAGTGCGTTATCTGCTTGTTCAGAGAAATCTGTAGGTACGAGGATTCGTTTCATATTAAAAGTTTGTTTATGTTTTTTAGCAGCATTAAGGTACAAAAATAAAACGTTTAAACTTGGTTTTTATAATATTAAAAAATATAGTATATTTGCACCGAATTTGATACGAAATTATCTGAGGGGACTAAAGTCCCCTCTTTTTATAGCTTAAAATGATGCGTGAAAAAGTAGCACAACTGCTGGAAAGTGCACTAAAAGAAAACAAATCACTGTTTTTGATCGACCTAAATATTTCTGAAGACAACCAAATACGGGTCATTCTGGACGGCGATACAGGCGTTACGGTTGAGGATTGTATGGCGATTAGCCGTGCAATTGAACACAATTTGGATAGAGAAGATTATGATTTTTCGTTGGAAGTGATGTCGGCTGGTGTTTCAGAACCGTTGACTTTACCGAGGCAGTTCAAAAAAAATATTGGTAGAAACTTAAAGTTGAGAACCAAAACCGAAGAAAATATTGAAGGAGAGTTAATCTCCGCAAACGAGGAAAATTGTACCTTAACATGGTCTGCGCGTGAGCCAAAACCAGTTGGAAAAGGGAAAATTACCGTTCAAAAAGAGGCAACATTGCCTTATAAGGATATTGTAGAAGCAAAAGTGATGATAACATTTTAATTGGATTGATATGGAAAATTTAGCACTGATCGATTCTTTTTCAGAATTTAAAGACGATAAACAAATAGACAGAGTAACGCTAATGGCGATACTTGAGGACGTTTTCAGAAACGCACTAAAGAAAAAATACGGAAGCGACGATAACTTTGATATTATTGTGAACCCAGACAAGGGCGATCTTGAAATATGGAGAAATCGAATAGTTGTTGCTGACGGTGAAGTGGAAGACCCGAACGAGGAAATTTCATTGACCGCCGCACGAAAAATTGAGCCAGATTTTGAAATTGGCGAAGACGTTTCAGAAGAAGTAAAATTGATTGACCTTGGTCGTCGTTCTATTTTGGCATTGCGTCAAAACCTTATTTCAAAAATACACGAGCACGATAATACTATTATTTATAAGCAGTTTAAGGATCTTGAAGGAGAAATTTATACCGCAGAAGTACACCACATTCGCCATCGCGCAGTTATTTTGCTTGATGATGAAGGAAACGAAATAATTCTTCCGAAGGAAAAACAAATCCCTTCAGATTTTTTCAGAAAAGGAGACAACGTTCGCGGAATTATTGAAAGCGTTGATCTTAAAGGAAACAAGCCGACAATCATTATGAGCCGCGCAAATCCGGTTTTTCTTGAAAAATTATTTGAGCAGGAAATTCCAGAAGTTTTTGACGGTTTAATTACTGTTAAAAAGGTAGTTCGTATTCCAGGTGAAAAGGCTAAAGTAGCTGTAGATTCTTACGATGATCGTATTGATCCGGTAGGAGCTTGTGTGGGTATGAAAGGTTCTAGAATCCACGGAATTGTTCGTGAATTAGGAAATGAAAATATCGACGTAATCAATTATACTAGCAACCTTACATTGTATATAACCAGAGCTTTGAGCCCTGCAAAAGTTACATCGGTAAAAATTGACGAAGTTAAAAAACGTGCTGAGGTTATTCTTCGTCCAGAAGAAGTGAGCAAGGCAATTGGCCGTGGCGGTCACAACATCCGTTTGGCTGGACAGCTGACCGGATATGAAATAGATGTACTCCGCGAAGGTGCGGAAGAAGATGTGGAATTGACCGAGTTTTCCGATGAAATTGAAGGCTGGATTATCCAGGAATTCCATAAAATTGGTTTGGATACTGCGAAGAGTATCTTAGAACACGACATCAACGATTTGGTAAAACGAACCGATTTGGAGGAGGAAACCATCCGTGAAGTAATTAATATATTAAAAGAAGAATTTGAGGAGTAATTGAAAGTTAACTACTTTTATACAAATTTTTTAAAAAGACAAAACAGGAAAAAGCATTTATGGCTGAAGAAAAATCGATAAGGCTAAACAAAGTATTGCGCGAATTTAATATTTCGTTGGATCGTGCTGTTGAATTTTTAAAGGATCACGGTCACGATGTTGACGCGCGTCCCACTACAAAAATTTCAAACGAAGAATACGAAGTTCTTTTTAATGAGTTTGAAACCGACAAGAGTAAAAAAGTAGCTTCCAAAGAAGTTGGCGAAGAAAAGCGTAAAGAAAAGGAAGAATTCCGATTGGAACGCGAGCGCGAGCTGGAAGAAAAGCATAAAAAAGAAGAGGCTTCCAAAGTTATAAAAGCTGAAGTTAAACTTGACGGTCCAAAGCAGGTAGGTAAAATTGACCTCGACGCTGGAAAAGCAAAGAAGGAAGAGCCAAAAGCTGAAGAAAAACCAGTTGTAGCAGAACAACCAAAGGAAGAGAAGAAGGAAGAAAAAGTTGATAAACCAGTAATAGTTGAACAACCAAAAGAGGAGAAAAAAGAAGAAGAAGGTTGAAAGACCAGTTGCTGCTGAAAAACCAAAAGAGGAGAAGAAAGACGAGATTCCTGCAAAAGTTGAAACCCCTGTTGCAAAAGAAGAAGTTAAAGAAGAAGCTCCAAAAGAATCTGATACTGTTACAACACAATATCGCAAATTGGATGGCCCTAACTTTACAGGTCAAAAAATTGATCTTACCCAATTCAAAAAACCTGAAAAGAAAAAAGATCCGAAGACTAATGCTGGCGCAGATAAAAAAGGAAAAAGACGCCGTATAAGCAAAGAGGCTCCAAAACCTGGAACTCCATCTACAACTACTGGCGGAAACAATTTCAATAAGGATAATAATCGCGGGCCTGCAAGAAAGGGACGTAGCAATACGCCAAAAGAAGAGCCAAGCGAAGAAGAAGTACAAAAGCAAGTGCGCGAAACCCTTGAAAAACTTCAAGGTAAATCTTCTAAAGGGAAAGGTGCAAAATACCGTAGAGAAAAACGTGACACGCACCGTCAAAAATCTGACGAACTTGCACAACAAGAGGCAGATAATAAGTTTATAAAAGTTACGGAGTTTGTTACCGCAAGCGAAATGGCAACGATGATGGACGTTCCAGTAACCAAAATTATTTCCGCTTGTATGAGTTTGGGAATGATGGTAACGATGAACCAACGTCTCGATGCTGAAACTTTAAGTATTGTTGCGGAAGAATTTGGTTATGAAGTAGAATTCGTAACTGCTGATATTGAAGAATCAATAGATCAAAACATCGATGCTCCTGAAGATCTTGAGCCACGTGCGCCAATTGTTACCGTAATGGGTCACGTTGACCACGGTAAAACTTCACTTTTGGATTATATCCGTAAAGAGAATGTGATTGCTGGTGAATCCGGAGGAATCACCCAGCACATTGGTGCTTATGGTGTGGAGCTTGACGGCGGTCAAAAAATAGCATTTCTTGATACACCTGGTCACGAAGCGTTTACTGCGATGCGTGCCCGTGGTGCCCAAGTTACCGACCTTGCAATTATTGTAGTTGCGGCGGACGATGATATTATGCCACAAACCAAGGAAGCAATCAGTCACGCGCAAGCTGCTGGTGTTCCGATAGTTTTCGCAATAAATAAAATAGATAAACCCAACGCAAATCCTGAAAAGATTAAAGAGGGACTTGCCCAAATGAATCTTTTGGTTGAAGATTGGGGTGGAAAAATACAATCACACGACATTTCAGCAAAAACTGGTGATGGTGTAAAGGAATTACTTGAAAAAGTATTGCTTGAAGCAGAATTACTTGAACTTACGGCAAACCCAAATCGTCAAGCTTATGGAACTGTTGTAGAGGCATTCCTTGGCAAAGGCCGTGGGTATGTTTCAACTGTTTTAGTGCAAGGCGGAACCCTAAAAGTTGGGGATTACCTTCTTGCTGGCCAGCACAGTGGAAAGGTTAAGGCAATGCAGGATGAGCGTGGTAATAACGTGAAGGAAGCAGGCCATCAACTCCAGTATCTGTACTTGGTTTGGATGGAGCGCCACAAGCGGGTGATAAATTCAACGTATTTGAAGACGAACGTGAAGCAAAAACTATTGCTACAAAGCGTACACAGCTTCAACGTGAGCAGTCTGTGAGAACACAGCGACACATTACGCTTGATGAAATTGGAAGACGTATCGCACTTGGCGACTTTAAAGAACTGAACATTATCCTTAAAGGTGATGTGGATGGTTCTGTAGAGGCATTGACAAATTCGTTCCAAAAGCTTACTACAGAAGAAATTCAGGTAAATATTATTCACAAAGCAGTGGGTCCAATTACTGAAAGCGACGTATTGTTGGCTTCAGCTTCTGATGCAATTATTATTGGTTTCAACGTTCGTCCAATGGGCAACGCGCGTCAAATTGCAGATAAGGAAGAAATTGACATCCGTACCTATTCCATCATTTACGACGCAATTAACGACGTGAAAGATGCGATGGAAGGAATGCTTTCACCGGTAATGAAAGAAGAAATTACAGGTACTGCTGAAATTCGTGAAACCTTCAAAATTTCGAAAGTGGGAACTATTGCAGGTTGTATGGTTATCAGCGGAAAAATATTGCGTAACTCTGGAATACGTTTGATTCGTGAAGGAGTTGTGGTTTATACAGGAGAACTTGCATCATTGAAACGTTTCAAAGACGATGTGAAAGAAGTTGCCAAAGGATACGATTGTGGTATTCAAGTTAAAAACTACAATGACATTTTTGAGAACGATATTATTAAATCTTTCCAAGAAGTTGCAGTTAAGAAAAAGTTGAAGTAATAAGAATATAATTTTAAAATATAGAACGACCGAAATCAATTTTTCGGGTCGTTTTTTATTCCCATCAATTTAAATTTCCGAAAAACTGTAACATCAATTTTTTTTGAGTGTCTATTAAGAAAACTTTCCAAATGATTTTTTCTTTAAAAACCACTTTCTTTCTTTTATTAATAATATTGGGTTTTTCTGCATATTCCCAAACCGAAGATAGCATTCCGAGGAAAAAAATAACAATTCCAAGAATTACCGAAGCCCCAAAAATTGATGGTATTCTGAGTGACGCAGCTTGGCAAAATGCTCCAATCGCAACTGATTTTGTGGAAAGAATGCCAAACAATGGAAAGCCAATTTCCGATAGTTTAAAGACCGATGTGAAGGTCGTTTATGACGATTTGGGAATCTATTTCGGCGCAACAATGAAAGATCCCGAGCCAGATAAAATTTTAAAGGAACTTACAGAACGAGATGCGATTGGAAATGATGATTTTTTCTTTATTCTTTTGAATGGTTACAACGACAGACAACAAAGTTTGCAATTTATTGTTACTGCGGCAGGGGTTCAATATGACGCCAAAATGACCAACGGCAATGAGGGTAGTTCATGGAATGGAATATGGTACAGCGCAACCCAAATAAATGATGATGGTTGGGTTGCTGAAATTTTTATCCCATATTCGGAAGTGCGTTTCCCAAATAAAAATGTACAGGAATGGGGCTTAAATATGGAACGGGAAATGCGCCGAACAAGAACCAGATACAGTTGGAGTCATATCGATAATACAAAAGGTGCGTTTTCAATTTATGATGGGGAAATTTATGGCATTGAAAATATTAAATCTCCCACAAGACTTTCATTTCAACCTTACGTTTCAGCCTATGTGAATGATTATGATGGTAAAACGGAAACCATTTTTAATGGCGGAATGGATTTGAAATATGGAATCAACGATGCGTTTACATTAGATATGGTTCTGATTCCAGACTTTGGCCAGTCAAAGTTTGATGCAGAGGTGTTAAATCTTTCTGCTTTTGAGGTGCAATATGAAGAAAACCGACCTTTTTTCACTGAAGGAACTGAACTCTTCACCAAAGGAGATCTTTTTTATTCACGACGGGTTGGAGGTTTTCCTTCCGGAGGTGTGACGCTTTCGGAAAATGAAGAAATAGCAAACTTTCCGATTGCTGTAGATTTGATAAATGCTTTTAAAATTTCTGGAAGAACGGACGGTAATTTAGGAATTGGAGTTTTCAACGCCATCACTGAAAAGACATATGCCGATATAAAAAACACTGAAACAAATGAGGGTAGAAAAGAGCTTGTTGAGCCACTGGCAAACTACAATATTTTGGTTTTAGACCAACGTTTTGGTGATAATTCCTCGGTTTCTTTTGTAAATACAAATGTGATCCGCGAAGGTGATTTTCGCGATGCCAATGCTACAGGTTTGTATATGGATTTAACCAACAAAAAAAATACTTTAAATTATTTCGCCAATGCGGAAGGAACTTTTGTAATGGAAGATTCCACAAAATTTGGAATGGAAGGTAAGATAGGAATGGCAAAAATAAATGGGAATCATCGCATTTCCGGTCAAATAAATTTTAGGACGATTGATTATGATATTAATGACCTGGGATATTCAAACGAAACAAATTTTATAAACTATTCTGGATATTATGGATATCGGTATCTTCAGCCAAAAGGATTTTTAAACAATTTAAATCTTAATTTCAATTTAAATTATACCCGAAGATTGGAAACTGATTTTTACAACAGGTTTCTTTTCAACTTTAATTCAAGTTTTACAACAAAGAAATTTTTCGGTTTTGGAGGTGGATTTGAAATGACGCCCTTTGGAACGAATGATATTTATGAGCCGCGCGTTGAAGGACGTTATTTCAAAATTCCAGATTATTATGATGTTTGGGGATGGATTTCTACCGATTATAGGAAGAAACTCGCGGTTGACGCAACCATTGATTGGTATAAATACAACGAAGCCGGGCGTGGGGAACTAAGGCTTGAATTAAGGCCGCAATACAGAGTTTCAGATAAATTGAAAATGTTTCTGGCTACAAATGCAATTCTTTCCGACAAAGAAGAGGGATTCGTAGATTTTGAAAGCGATGCTATAATTTTTGGGAAACGCGACAGAAATACAATCATCAATTCATTGGAATCGCAATATATATTCAATAATAAAATGGCGCTTAATTTGGCCTTTCGTCATTATTATTCCGAAGTGGAATACAGTCAATTTTTCACATTGCAAAATGATGGCGAACTTTTAGACAATCTGTTTTATAGCGAAGACCGAGATGCTTTTTATAATAGCTGGAACGTTGATTTGCGCTTTTCGTGGTGGTTTGCTCCAGGAAGCCAATTGACTTTGTTGTATAGAAATGCTATGGAAAGTTATGTGAGCGATTCACAAATAAACTTTTCAAACAATTTTAAAAATCTTTTTGATGAGCCGCAACTTAATAGCCTTTCGCTGCGCGTAAGTTACTTTTTGGATTATAACAGGGTAAAAAACTGGTTTGGGCCGAATGAAAAAAATATAGATGTTGGCTATAATGTGCAAAAACAGAAAATGGAAAAGTCTGCTTTTTCCAACGAAAGAAGTTTAAAGAGTTAAACCCTTATTTTCTGCGTTCAGGTTTTAAAATAAATGCAGCCGAAAAGCTTTCTTGAATTTCCAATAACGCTCTTTCGGCTTCTATTCTTGTAGAAAAATTGCCTGCCCAAACTTTGTAATTTGGCGTTTCATATTCAATAGAAGCGGGCCAGTTGGTATGGCTTCCCTTGTATTTTCTTAAAGTTTGGTTTGCTTTGTCCAATTCGCCATAATACAACTGAATTGTATAGCCATCAGAAAGCTTATTTTCCTTCTCCAAATCCTTTTTTAATTCAAGCAATTTTGTGATTTTTAAATCTTGATTTACAGTTAGTGTCGCACTTTGCGCAATACTTTTGCCAGAAATAAATACAATTAAAATACTGACAATAAAAAGTTTGGAAAATGTTTTTGAACTCATAGGATTGTATCTTTGTTGCAAATGTAAAACTTAATAACTTTGTTAGGGAAGGAAATATTATTTAGAACAAATATAAATTAATAGTTAACACTTTGTTTGCATTTTCAAAATCGACTTTATAATGTACTTTTGTGCCTTTATTTGTGGTGCAGAATGAGCCGAAAAAATTGATTTGTCTGTAACTAATTCTGTGCCAAACTATCGACCATAATTTAATCATTAGTATGAAAAAGGTGAATTTTCTACATCTACGCTCAAAATTGCCGCTTCTTTTGTTAGTGTTTTTACTAACTTTTTCAACTACCATATATTCTCAGGATGTTCCCGCTGAGGCAACTTCTGCATCTACAGCTGCTGAGGTTCCGGTAGATCCTGCTGCTGCTAGTGTTGGTGATGCCGCTGCTGGGGAAGCTTTATTTAAGGCCAATTGTGCTGCTTGTCACAAAATGGATGCGAAAGCTGTTGGCCCTGCATTGCGGGGTGTTGCTGATAAATATGATAGAGATTGGCTTTACAAATGGATTAAAAACAGCTCAGCCTTAATTGCCTCTGGTGATCCTTTGGCGGTTAAAATTTTTGAAGAGAACAATAAATCGGTAATGACCGCTTTTCCTGCGCTTTCTGAAACCGATATCGATAATATTCTAGCTTACACAAATCAACCCAAAGCTGTTGCAGCCGTGGCTGCTGGTTCAGCTCCTGAAGATGGAGATGGAGCAAATGTTGGTGGTGTTTCAAACTCTTTGGTTCTTGGGGCATTGGCTCTTATTTTCTTGCTTTTGGTAATCATGCTTTTCTTGGTTACAAATACTTTGAAAAGAATTGCTGAGGCAAATGGAGTTGTTTATGAAGAAAAAGAAAAAACTATTCCGCTTTGGAAAGCATTCGTACAGAATCAGTTTTTGGTTTTGGTATTTTCTATCTTTTTAATTCTTTCTGCTGGATATTTCGCTTATGGATATTTGATGCAAGTGGGTGTTGATAAAGGTTACGCACCGGTTCAGCCAATTCATTATTCACACAAAATTCACGCTGGCGATAACCAAATTGATTGTAATTATTGCCACAGTTCTGCAAGAAAAAGTAAACATTCTGGAATTCCATCTTTGAATGTTTGTATGAACTGCCACAAAAATATTTCAGAAGTTGCCCCAGAAACTGCGACTGAAGAATATTCAAAAGAATTTTACGACGGTGAGATCGCCAAACTATACAAAGCTGTAGGTTGGGATGTTGCTGAGCAAAAATACACAGGTAAAACTGAACCGGTTAAGTGGGTGAGAATTCACAACCTTCCAGATTTTACTTATTTCAACCACTCACAACACGTTACTGTTGCAGGTATTGCTTGTCAAACCTGCCACGGAGAGATTCAGGAAATGGAAATTGTTGAACAGTTTGCGCCACTTACAATGGGTTGGTGCATTAGCTGCCACAGAGAGACAAATGTGAATTTGGAAACCAATGAATATTACGCCAAAATACACGAGGAGCTTTCTAAAAAGTATGGAGTTGAAAAACTTACAATCGCCGAAATGGGCGGATTGGAATGTGGCAAATGCCATTATTAGAATTGTTCAAAAAAAAGAATTGATATAAATAATTTAAAAATTTTAGAATTACGATATACGATTTACGATTTAATAAAGAGTAAATCAAAAATTATAGAAATCTAAAATCGTACATCAAAAATCGTAAATAATTAATATGGCATCAAACAAGAAATACTGGAAAAGTGTTGAAGAGCTGAACGAAAACAGCGCAATTGTTAAGACGCTACAAGAAAACGAGTTTGTAACTGAAATACCTACAGACGAGTTTCTTGGTAACAAAGAAGCGTTGGAATCTTCTTCGACCACACGTCGTGATTTCTTAAAATACGTGGGCTTCACTACTGCAGCGGCTACATTGGCAGCTTGTGAAGGTCCTGTTATTAAATCAATTCCTTACGTTGTTCAGCCTCCTGAAATTGTTCCTGGAATTGCGAATTATTACGCATCAACGATGGCTGATGGTTTTGATTTTGCCAATATTTTGGTGAAAACACGCGAAAGGCCGACCAATTAAAATTGAAAGAAATGATTTAGCAGTGAACGGCGGAAGCGCAAATGCACGTGTGCACGCTTCGGTTCTTTCATTATACGATAAAAATAGATTAACCGGCCCGATGGTTGATGGTGCTGAGGTAACTTGGCCAGAGTTTGATATTGCCGTTGCGCAAAAAATGAATGAAATGGCTGGGAAAGACATTGTGCTTCTTACCCAAACATTCGCAAGTCCATCTACTTCAAAATTAATTGCTGAATTTTCAGCAAAATACCCAAACATACGTCACGTTGTTTATGATACGGTTTCATATTCCGGAGCATTGGATGCTTTTCAGAATAAATACGGAACCCGTGCTTTGCCAGATTACGACTTTTCAAAAGCTGAATTAATTGTTTCTGTTGGCGCTGACTTTTTAGGAGATTGGCAGGGTGGAAGCTATAGCAAAGGATATGCACAAGGACGTATTCCGAAAAACGGAAAAATGTCCCGCCACATTCAGTTTGAAGCAAACTTGACACTATCAGGGGGAAAGGCTGACAAGCGTGTTCCTGCAACCCCATCACAACAGATGGAAATTCTTAAAGCGTTGGCTGGCGGAAGTGCTTCAGGTTTACCGGCAAATATTGCAGATGCGGTTAGCAATGCAAAAGCTCAGCTTCAAAAAGCGGGAAGCAAAGCACTGTTGATAACAGATTTACCTGATGTTGCTTCACAAACCTTGGCATTAAATTTCAACGCCAATAGTGAGGCGATGGATGCTACAAAGCCTTTAATGACAAGACAAGGTAGTAATACTGAAGTGATGAATGTTGTTAACGGAGTTATTTCTGGAAGTATTAAAGGTTTGATTACCGTTGGTGTTGACCCGGTTTATTCACTTCCGAACAATAAAGAGTTTACCGAAGGATATAAAAAACTAGAAATGACCCTTGCGTTTGCTATGAAGGAAGATGCAACTGCGTCATTGGCAAAAATGGTTGCTGCTACTCCACATTATTTGGAGTCTTGGGGCGATGCGCAAATAAAAAAAGGTACTTATAGCCTAATACAGCCAACCATCCGCCCGTTGTTTAATACGCGTCAATTTCAAGACAGTATTTTGCAATGGACTGGAAATTCACAGAAATATTACGATTATTTAAAAGAAAATTGGACTGCTTCAATATTGGCAGGCGGTTCATGGAATCAAGCGCTTCACGATGGTTTCGTTAGCAGCGATGTTGAAATGATGTCGGAAGAAATGAATCCATCAACTGAAGGTTCCGCCATTATGGAAGAGCCTACATCAAATGGAGCTTTTTTGCCTCTTACACAGGAAGGTGGTTACGAACTTACATTATATACATCAACAGCTTTGGGCGATGGTCAACAAGCCAATAACCCTTGGTTGCAGGAGCTACCAGATCCAATAACTAGAACTGCTTGGGATAACTATGTTACCGTTTCGGCTGCAGATGCTGAAGCGTTAGATCTTGTAAACGAGAATGTTTCCAATGGTGCATTGGACGGAAGTTACGTTAACGTAAAAGTTGGCAATGTAGTAGTTGAAAAAGTTCCTGTAATCATTCAGCCAGGGCAGGCTAAAGGTTCTGTTGGTTTGGCTTTAGGTTATGGGCACACCTCTAAAGGCATTCAAAAAGAAATGCAAACGGGTGTTAATGCATATCCACTTTATCAAAATTTTTCAAACGTACAGAAAGTTTCTCTTGAAAAAGTAGGCGGAATGCACGAATTTGCTTGCGTTCAGCTTCAAAGTACAATGGCTGGCCGTAGCGAGGATATTATTAAGGAAACAACCCTTGAGATTTTCAATACTAAAAATAGCTCAGTTTGGAACTCTATTCCTATAACAGATTACGATCACAGTCCTATTTCGGTCCGTGATGAAAAGGCTGATATTTGGAGTCCGTTCGATTATAGTATTGGTCATCATTTCAACCTTTCAATTGACTTGAACGCGTGCACAGGATGCGGAGCTTGTGTTATAGCTTGTCATGCTGAAAACAATGTTCCAGTAGTTGGTAAAGAAGAAGTAAGAAAGTTCCGCGATATGCACTGGTTGCGTATTGATAGATATTATTCTGCAGGGGAAAGCTTTAAGGAAGAAATTGAAACTCTTGAAAACCTACCGGCATTTGATACTTATAAAGTAGTTGAAGTGCCAGCATACGAAAACCCACAGGTTGCATTTCAGCCTGTAATGTGTCAGCACTGTAACCATGCGCCTTGTGAAGCTGTATGTCCAGTTGCGGCAACTTCTCACGGGCGTCAGGGTCAAAACCACATGATTTACAACCGTTGTGTTGGTACTCGTTACTGCGCTAACAACTGTCCCTATAAAGTACGTCGTTTCAACTGGTTTTTATACAATGAAAACGATGAGTTTGATTTCAACATGAACAATGATCTTGGAAGAATGGTGCTAAACCCAGATGTGGTAGTACGTTCTAGAGGTGTTATGGAAAAATGTTCTATGTGCATTCAACTAACGCAGAAAACAATTCTTGATGCCAAGCGAGATGGAAGAGCAATTAAAGATGGCGAATTCCATACTGCTTGTTCAAGAGCTTGCGATACCGGAGCTTTGGTGTTTGGAGATGTAAATGATAAAGAATTTGAAATTGCGAAAATGAAGGAGGACAACCGTATGTTCTATCTTTTGGAAAATGTAGGTACCAAACCAAATGTTTTCTATCACACAATGGTAAGAAATACAACGGAATCATAAAAATTTTAGTTAAGAACCAATTATTTAAGAATTAAATATGTCGTCACACTACGAAGCACCTATAAGAGAGCCTTTAGTTCTGGGAGAAAAGTCCTATCATGACATCAGTGTAGATGTTGGGGCACCGGTTTTGGGAAAGGCCAATAAATCTTGGTGGATTGTTTTTACCATTGCCCTTGTAGCATTTCTATGGGGATTGGGTTGTATCATCTACACAATTTCAACCGGAATTGGAGTTTGGGGATTGAACAAAACCATAGGTTGGGCTTGGGATATCACAAACTTTGTATGGTGGGTAGGTATTGGTCATGCGGGAACACTTATTTCAGCAGTATTGTTGCTTTTCCGTCAAAAATGGAGAATGGCAGTAAACCGTTCTGCGGAAGCGATGACCATTTTTGCTGTTGTTCAGGCAGGTTTGTTTCCAATTATTCACATGGGGCGTCCTTGGTTGGCATATTGGGTTCTTCCAATTCCAAACCAATTCGGGTCACTTTGGGTAAACTTCAACTCACCTTTGCTTTGGGACGTATTCGCGATTTCAACTTATTTATCAATTTCATTAGTATTCTGGTGGACAGGACTGTTGCCTGATTTTGCCATGATCCGTGATAGAACTAGCAGCCCATTTCAGAAAAAAATATACGGAATCCTTAGTTTTGGATGGAGCGGTCGCGTAAAAGACTGGCAACGTTTTGAGGAAGTTTCACTTGTTTTGGCAGGTTTGGCAACTCCTTTGGTGCTTTCGGTACACACTATTGTATCCTTTGACTTTGCTACTTCGGTAGTTCCAGGATGGCATAGTACTATTTACCCACCGTATTTTGTGGCAGGGGCTATCTTCTCTGGATTTGCGATGGTACAAACGCTTTTGATTATTATGCGTAAAGTATCTAATCTTGAAGCCTATATTACTGTACTTCATATTGAATATATGAACAAGGTAATTTTGTTAACTGGTGGAATTGTAACTGTAGCATACATTACTGAATATTTCATTGGATGGTACTCTGGAGTGCCTTACGAAAATTACACCTATCTTTCTTTCGGTGCTGCAACGGGACCATATTGGTGGGCATTCTGGGCATTGATTATATGTAATCTTATTGTCCCCCTAACACTGTGGGTGAAAAAATTAAGAAGAAACATTGTTTGGACATTTATTGTTGCCCTTATCATAAATATAGGAATGTGGTTTGAGCGTTTTGACATTATCGTGATTGATTTGAGTAAAGACCGTTTAACATCGTCTTGGACAATGTTTCAGCCAACCTTTGTTGATATAGGAACATTTATTGGAACCATTGGTTTCTTCTTTGTTCTTTTCCTTTTGTATGCACGTACATTCCCTGTAATTGCACAGGCAGAGGTGAAAACAATTTTGAAATCCTCTGGAGAATCTTTTAAAAAATTGCGTGCCCAACACGGTGACGATCATAGCCACGCACACCACGTAGAGGCATATCCTGCTGATGCTGGTCCTGCCGCAAACGTTGAAGACAAACATTTTGATACTGATTTTGATCAAGCCAAAACGGATTTGGAAAACAATAAAGTGGATTTTGAATTGCACCGAGGTAAAATAGATAATCTTTTGAGTGGTGTTGGAACTTTCGATCCTGCTATTCAAAAGCAAGATGACCTTAAAAAAATTAGTGGTGTTGGCCCTATTATGGAACAGAAACTTCACCAATTGGAAATCTACACTTTTGATCAAGTTAGCAGAATGACTGATAGAGAATATGATTTGTTGGACGAGATAATTAGTGAATTCCCAGGAAGAGCCAAGCGAGAAGATTGGGCTGGACAGGCACTAATGTTAAAAAACAAAAACTAATTATGGCTTCAAAAAAGATACACGCAATTTATACCGATGACGATCTGCTATTGCAAGCCGTTAAGCAGACGCGTGCTGCAAATTATCATATATCAGAAGTGTTTACGCCCTTCCCTGTGCACGGCTTGAACCATGCTGTAGGGATAGCGCCAACACGAATTGCCATTACCTCCTTTATTTATGGTTTGGTTGGTTTCGCCGTAGCCACTTCGATGATGAACTATATGATGATCCAAGATTGGCCGCAAAACATTGGGGGTAAACCAAGCTTTACTTTTTATCAAAATATGCCTGCCTTTATACCCATTATGTTCGAGCTTACCGTATTTTTTGCAGGGCATTTAATGGTAATGACGTTTTATATGAGAAGTAAACTGTGGCCTTTTAAAAAAGCCGAGAACCCAGATCCCCGTACCACAGATGACCATTTTTTACTGGAAATTGATACCGAAAACCACGATATTGAAAAGCTTTCAAAGTTTTTATATGATACTGGAGCATCGGAAATTAGTTTAATCGAAAACGCGCAAGATCATTAATATGAAAACAGTACTAAACATAGTAATTGCCATAGTTGCTTCCGCAAGCATGGTTTCTTGTTTTAATGAAAAAAAGCCTAACTATCAGTATTTTCCAAATATGTATGAGCCGGTAGGTTATGATACATATGGGGAATATGGAATATTTCCGGACCAACAAGAAGCAATGTTACCAGCTGAGAATACCGTGCCACGTGGTTTTACTCCTTACGATTATGAAAATACTACTGAAGGACTAGAACTTGCAAAAGTGGAACTTCAAAATCCATACGAGATAAATGAATCAAATCTTGCAGCCGGAACTCAATTATATACGATGTATTGCGCCGTTTGTCACGGAGATAAAGGTGATGGAAAGGGAATTTTGGCAACACGCGAAAAGTTTTTAGGAATTCCAAGTTTTGCTGATGCAGGGCGTAACATTACGCCAGGAGGTGTTTTTCACGTAGAAACTTATGGCTTAAATGCTATGGGTTCATACGCTTCCCAAGTAAATGAATTAGAGCGTTGGCAAATTGCGATGCATGTAATGGATTTAAAAGCGGCACTTAATGGAGAACCAAGTGCTTTAGAGAGAGTAAGCGATTCAACAGCAGTTGATTCAACCAAAGTATTAGAAGTTAAAAATACAGAAGCAGCAACCGCAGCCAAAGTAGAATCAAAGTAAGCAATTAAAGAGAATAGCTAAAGATATGTACACGCTACCTAATAAATTAAAACTGTTTTCTATCATTCTGATAGTTCTTGGACTTGTGGGAATAACCTATGGTTTCCTAACGGCCCCAAAAACTATAGAGGATGCAAAAAAGATAATGGCTGATAGAGAAGGCCAGCACGGTGAAGCTCATACTACTGAGGAACACGGTGAAGAATATACTGCCAATTTTGTTGATACTGCCCGTGGTGAAGAGGGATATGCCGAGGCTGCAATGAAAAAATCAGAAGAAATGCATGCTGAAAAACACGGTACTTCTCACGATGAACACGTATTGCACCAATTGCAAACCAGACCTTGGTCAGCAACGTTTGTCGCCGCATTTTTCTTTATGATGCTTGCATTAGGTGCATTGGTTTTTTATGCCATTCAATATGTATCACAAGCTGGATGGTCTCCAGTTTTATATAGAATTATTGAAGGTATAACGACGTATTTATTGCCGGGATCTGTAATTGTATTTTTGATTGTTGTTTTTGCAGGAACCCATTTCTATCCTTGGCAAGATCACGAATTGGTAGCTGAAGATAAAATTCTTCAAGTAAAAGAAGGCTACTTGAATTTCCCATTTTTTGTAATACGTGCAGTTATCTATCTTTTAATATGGAACTTGTATCGTTATTTTTCAAGAAGAAACTCATTGGCTCAAGCAGAAACCAATCATTATGGGCCTTACAGAAAAAACTTCAAGGCATCCGTGTTATTCCTAATATTCTTCTTTGTTACTGAAGCTACTATGTCTTGGGATTGGTTTATGTCTATGACGCCACACTGGTATAGCACCCTATTTGCTTGGTATATTTTTGCAAGTATGTTTGTATCAGCAATTACTGTTATTGCTTTAACAACAATACATTTAAAGCACCTGGGATTGATTCCTTTTGTAAGTGATAAACACTTGCACGATTTGGCAAAATTCATGTTTGCGTTTAGTATTTTCTGGACCTATTTATGGTTCGGACAGTTTATGCTTATTTGGTATGCAAACATTCCTGAAGAAGTAACCTATTTCATTATTAGAATACAGGAATACAAATTGTTGTTTTTCGGAATGCTTATTCTTAATTTTGTGATGCCTATCTTAGTATTGATGAATAGCGACTACAAGAGAATTCCATGGTTTGTGGTTATTGCAGCAGTATTTATTTTAGTAGGCCATTATATAGATATTTTCCTATTAGTGATGCCTTCAACAGTAGGCCATAATTGGAGTTTTGGAATTCCAGAAATAGCAGCATTTTTATTCTTTCTTGGATTATTCATTTTTATTGTTGGAACGGGACTTGGAAAAGTTTCCTTAAGACCGAAAAATGACCCATTCATTAAAGAGAGTGAAAACTACCATTTTTAATCATTTAGTTAAAGAAGACATTGTAAGATGACCGCATTTTTAGTTGTATTAGTAATCATTCTTTTTGGAATCTCTGTTTGGCAAATGAACAGGATTTTCCAATTGGCGAAAGTAAAGCCATCAATCCATTCCGAAATAGCATCGGATAAGGACAATAATATTAACGGCTATTTAATGATGGGCTTTTTGGCCTTCATGTATATTTTGAGCATTCTTACATTTTGGCTCTGGGGAGATGTTCTTTTGCCAGAATTTGGATCGGAACACGGTATTGAAATTGACAATTTAATGTTGATCTCGATGATCGTTATTTTCTTCGTTGGAATTTTGACCCAGTGGTTACTTCATTATTTTGCTTTTATATACAGAGGAAAAGTAACTAACAGAGCAACTTTTTACGCAGATAATGACAAGCTAGAGTTTATTTGGACAATTATACCCGTTATAGTTCTTGCAGTTCTTATTATTTATGGCCTTTTTACTTGGACAGATATTATGAATGTAGATAAAGATGATGATCCTTTGGTTGTTGAGCTTTATGCACAGCAGTTTAATTGGAAAGCGCGCTACAGCGGTAATGACAATACACTGGGTAATGCAAATGTACGTTTAATTGAAGGTATTAACCAATTGGGTGTTGATCCTGCAGATCCAAATGGACAGGATGACAAGGTTGTAACCGAACTTCATTTACCGGTTGGCAGAAAAGTTTTGTTCAAAATGCGTTCACAAGACGTTCTTCACTCTGCCTACATGCCACATTTTAGAGCACAGATGAATTGTGTTCCAGGAATGATTACCCAATTTGCATTTACACCTATTATCACTACTGAAGAAATGAGGCAGAATGATAAAATAGTTGAAAAAGTTGCAAAAATTAATGCACTTAGAACAGAAAAGAGTAAAGAGCTAACTGCCGCCGGGGAAGAAGCTTTAGAATCATATGTATTTGACTACGTACTTCTTTGCAACAAAATTTGTGGAGTAAGCCACTATAACATGCAAATGAAAATAATAGTGGAATCAGAAGAAGATTATAAAACTTGGTTGGCAACACAGCCATCAATCGGGGAACAACTTAGTACAGAAAATCAATAAAATTTAGCTTAAAAAAGATATGTCAGCACACGCACAGGTCCACGGAGTAGAAGATCACCACGACGATCACGGGCATCATCATAAAGAAACATTTATAACAAAATATATCTTTAGCCAAGATCACAAAATGATCTCTAAACAATACCTTATTACAGGTCTGTTTATGGGTGTTATTGGTATATTGATGTCTTTATTGTTCAGATTACAATTAGCTTGGCCAGACCACAAATTTACCATTTTTGAAATCTTTTTAGGAAAATGGGCGCCAGATGGAGTTATGGATCCTAGCATCTATCTAGCTTTGGTAACCATTCACGGAACAATCATGGTGTTCTTTGTATTGACAGCGGGATTAAGTGGTACTTTCAGTAACTTACTTATCCCCTTGCAGATTGGGGCACGTGATATGGCCTCAGGGTTTTTAAACATGGTTTCATACTGGTTGTTTTTCCTTTCTAGCATTGTAATGTTATTCTCTTTGTTTGTAGAAGCTGGACCGGCATCTGCAGGTTGGACGATCTATCCGCCATTAAGCGCTTTACCTCAATCAATACCGGGTTCTGGCGCAGGGATGACTCTTTGGTTAACATCAATCGCAATATTTATTGCTTCGTCATTATTAGGATCTCTTAACTACATTGTTACAGTTATAAATTTACGAACCAAAGGAATGTCTATGACACGACTTCCCTTAACTATTTGGGCATTTTTTGTAACTGCAATTATTGGGGTTGTTTCTTTCCCAGTATTATTTTCGGCAGCACTTATGTTGATAATGGACAGAAGTTTTGGAACTTCTTTCTTCCTTTCTGATATTTATATTGCAGGGGAAGTATTGCACCATCAAGGAGGTTCTCCCGTTTTGTTTGAACACTTATTCTGGTTCCTTGGGCACCCAGAGGTTTATATTGTAATTCTTCCAGCGATGGGTATTGTTTCTGAAGTAATGGCAACGAACTCTCGAAAACCTATATTTGGGTATCGAGCGATGGTTGCATCCATACTTGCAATTGCATTCCTTTCAACCATTGTTTGGGGTCACCATATGTTTATCTCCGGGATGAATCCATTTTTGGGCTCGGTATTTACGTTTACAACATTACTGATTGCAATCCCTTCTGCGGTAAAAGCTTTTAACTGGATTACCACGCTTTGGAAAGGAAACTTGCAAATGAATACCGCAATGCTATTTTCCATAGCTTTCGTTTCAACATTTATTACCGGAGGATTAACAGGAATTATTCTTGGGGATAGCGCCTTGGATATTAACGTCCATGATACGTATTTCGTTGTGGCTCACTTCCACTTGGTAATGGGTATTTCAGCATTGTATGGTCTTTTAGCTGGAGTTTATCATTGGTTCCCTAAAATGTTTCAGGGCAGAATGATGAATAAAAATCTTGGATACGTGCATTTCTGGGTAACCTCTATTGGGGCTTATGGAATTTTCTTCCCTATGCATTTTGTTGGGATGGCGGGTTTACCACGTAGATATTATACAAATACTGCATTCCCATATTTTGATGATTTGGCAAATATAAATGTTGTGATGACCATTTTCGCAATTTTCACAATTGCGGTACAGGTTGTATTTTTATATAACTTCTTCCACTCAATATTCTTTGGAAAGCGTGGCTCAGAACCCGTGGAATGCTACAACTTTAGAATGGACTGCTGAAATGAAACACGTTCACGGTAACTGGGATGGTCCAATTCCACATGTACATCGTTGGCCTTATGATTATAGCAAACTAAACAAAGATGAAAGCGATTATGTAATTCCAGGACAGGATTTTATTCCGCAAAACGTCCCGCTTCAAGATAATGAAGACAAATTGGATCACTAATCATTTGATATATAAATGTTTAAAACCTTCCCATTGGAAGGTTTTTTTATTTAGTACGTGAAGAATGCGTACTACTACGTAGTAAAAATATGAATGCTTTGAATTATCTTTACACTATTAAGTTATAATATGTAGGAAGTGAGGAATTTACTGTTTATTTGAAAGCCATACTGAAAAGTATGGCTTTCTTTTTTTAAGTGGCTTCCAAAGGATTGCTATATTTGTTTTATGAACGAACACCTCGATCCCACCGGAGAAAACCTTTCGCCACAAGAATTGGATATTGAGAAAAAATTGCGCCCGCTAAGTTTTGAGGATTTCACGGGGCAAGATCAAGCATTGGAAAATCTCCAAATATTTGTTCAAGCTGCAAATTTGCGTAGTGAAGCACTGGATCATACGCTTTTCCACGGCCCTCCAGGTCTAGGGAAAACAACCTTGGCGTATATTCTTGCCAATGAATTGAACGTAAATATTCGTGTAACTTCCGGACCAGTTTTGGACAAACCCGGTGATCTTGCCGGATTGCTTACCAATCTTGAGGAAAGGGATGTTTTATTTATTGATGAAATACATCGACTAAGCCCTGTTGTTGAAGAATATCTGTATTCAGCAATGGAAGATTATAAAATTGATATTATGATTGAATTTGGCCAAACGCACGTTCGGTTCAAATAAATCTTAATCCTTTTACGCTTATTGGCGCGACCACTCGTTCGGGTCTGTTGACTGCGCCTATGCGTGCCCGATTCGGGATTTCTTCAAGATTACAATATTATACAACAGAATTGTTGACAACAATTGTACAGCGAAGCGCTGGAATATTAAATGTCCCAATCTCGATGGAAGCTGCAATAGAGATTGCTGGAAGAAGTAGGGGAACTCCAAGAATTGCAAATGCCCTTTTACGGAGAATCCGTGATTTTGCACAAATAAAGGGAAATGGTAAAATCGATATCCAAATCGCAAGGTTTGGTTTGGAAGCCTTGCACGTGGATGCCCACGGATTGGACGAAATGGACAACAGAATTCTTCGAACCATTATCGATAAATTCAAAGGCGGCCCGGTTGGAATTACAACTATTGCAACTGCGGTTTCAGAAAGCCCAGAAACAATCGAAGAGGTTTACGAGCCGTTTTTGATACAGCAAGGTTTTATTATGCGAACCCCACGCGGTCGCGAAGTTACCGAAGCTGCATACAAACATCTTGGAAAATTGAAAGGACCGACGCAAGGCGGACTATTTTAAAATGAAATGTCTCCCCGAGCGCAGTCGAGGGGTAATTTGAAATTAACTTGAGGTCTCGACTGCGCTCGACCGGACATAGAAATGTCAAATAAAATAATCCCTTCCGTTTCTGTTTTTCGATTTTTGGTTCATTCTACCCAAATCTTAAAAAACCCTTTGCCCTTTCACCACAAAAACTTTGAAACAAAAGGCGATACTTTTCGATTGAAATTGGGTTTTGGCAAATCCGTTGTTTTTTCGCGCGATGCTAGTTTTGCGCAATATGCACTTCAGAAAAATCAAAAAAACTTTACCAAATCCCCAATCCAAACAAAAGACCTTTCAAAATATGTTGGTTTCGGATTGCTCACTTCCGAAGGCGAACTATGGCAAAAGCAACGCAAACTTATTCAGCCAGCTTTTCATAAAAAACAATTGATTAATTTATTGGAAACAATTCAAAATGCAATTAAAACAGAACTCGCAAAAATTGAAACTGGAAAACCAATTAATATTTTTCCAGTCTTTAATGATCTCGCATTTCAAACCGTTGTAAAATCGCTTTTCAGCAGCGCTGTTGATCAAAAGGAAATCAACAAACTTCAGCAAATTACAGAATCTGCGCAACAAATGTTGGTGAAGGAATTGCGGCAACCGTATTTGGGATGGTGGTTTAAATTGAGTGGAAAAATAAAAAAGCATATTTCAGAAACGAATGAAGCGCGAAAAATTTTGAAAAGACTCGTCAATGAAAGAAGAAATTCTGGAAAGCGGGAAGATGATTTATTAGATATGCTATTGGAAGCGAGATACGAAGATGGCAGCGCAACGGAAGAGGAACAATTGATTGATGAAATATTGATTCTTTTTACTGCTGGCCACGAAACCACTTCAAACGCACTAACTTTTACTTGCGAATTATTAGTGCGAAATCCTGATATTCAAGAAAAGCTTTTTTCTGAAATAATTGAAGCAAAAGAGAATTCGGAAACGTTGATGGACTTCATTAAAAATTGTCCATTCACAAAAAATGTGATTGAAGAATCACTTCGTCTTTATCCGCCGGCATATTTTATTGATCGCGTAAATATTGAGGAAGATGAATTTAATGGAATGAAAATTCCAAAAAATTCGAGTTTGCTATTTTCATTGTTGGAAATTCACACAGACCCTAAATATTGGGATGAGCCTAACAGGTTTAAACCAGAACGTTTTTCCGAGGCTAATGCAAACCAATTTTCGGGACACTATTTTCCTTTTGGTGCTGGTCGCGTATGTGCATCGGCAATAATTTTGCGATGTATGAAATGGTTTTGGCCATTGCGGAAATTATGCTGAAGTATAAAATTTCTGAAAAGAAAACACCCATCGAGATAAAACCGCTCATTACGCTTAAACCAAAAAATGCTATTTTGGAGTTTGTGGAGCGGGAAATATAAATCCAAATGTCAGGCTGAGCCCTTCGACTGCGCTCAGGGTAAACTAAAGTCGGAATCTTACAAAAAGAAAATCAAGAATGTCAGGCTGAGCGCAGTCGAAGCCCAAGTGAATGAAAATCATGAAGTATTACAGTTACTTTGTATATATTCTAAAATGTTCAGATAATTCATTTTATACAGGAATAACAAATGACCTTTCAACAAGATTTGAGCAACATCAAAATGGTTTGAATAAGAACTGTTACACTTATAAGAGAAGACCTCTCGAATTGAAGTTTCACCAAGAATTTAATGATATTTTACAGGCAATATATTTTGAAAAGAAGATTAAAGGTTGGACTAGAGCAAAAAAACAAGCATTAATTGACGGAGATGAAGAAATGTTGAAAATTTTATCAGAATGTAGAAATGCTACACATTTTAAGTATAATCCAAATATTGAGAATAAGTCTAACAATTAAGCGCTTCGACTGCGCTCAGCGTGACATACAAAATAAAATTTGATTCAGAATCCATCGAAATATTCGCAAGTGATTAAAACCGAAGCCAAACGCTTGGGTTTCATTTCCTGCGGAATTAGCAAAGCCGAGTTTTTGGAGGAAGAAGCACCGAGATTGGAAAACTGGCTGAAAAACAACGCACACGGTGAAATGGGCTATATGGAAAATCATTTCGATAAACGATTGGATCCAACAAAACTGGTTCCCGATTCCAAAAGCGTTATTTCGTTATTGCTGAATTATTTCCCTTCAGAAATTCAAAATCCCGAAAGCTATAAAATTTCAAAATATGCTTACGGCACCGATTATCATTTCGTCATAAAAGACAAATTGAAACATTTGATGGACTTTATTTCAGAAGAAATTGGCGACGTTCAGGGCCGTGCTTTTGTAAATTCCGCGCCGGTTTTGGACAAAGCTTGGGCGGCTAAAAGTGGTTTGGGCTGGATTGGAAAGCACAGCAATTTGCTCACCAAACAATTGGGTTCGTTCTATTTTATTGCTGAATTGATTGTTGATTTAGATTTAGAATACGATAATCCAGTAACCGACCACTGCGGAAGTTGCACGGCCTGCATCGATGCCTGCCCAACAAACGCCATCGTTGCCGATAAAGTGGTGGATGGAAGCAAATGTATTTCATACTTTACAATTGAATTGAAAAATGAAATCCCTATTTCAGAAAAGGGAAAGTTTGACGATTGGATGTTCGGATGTGATATTTGCCAAGATGTTTGCCCGTGGAACCGTTTTAGCAAGCCGCACAACGAGCCGCTTTTCAACCCAAATCCTGAAATGCTTTCGATGACCAAAAGAGATTGGGAAGAAATTACCGAAGAAGTTTTTCAGAAAATATTTAAGAATAGCGCAGTGAAACGCACCAAATTTTCCGGACTTAAAAGGAACATCAACTTTTTGAAAGATTAACCTTCAAATTTTCGCCAATTCAACTAACCTCCTAACTTTGTAAGTTCTTTTGTTGAATTCAGCAATGGCAATAGAATCCATAGAATCAAAAGTATCCACAGTATCAATATTTAAAAATTATGAGCAAGCAAAGCAGACGCAGAGAGGCATTATTATACCACGCAAAACCAAAACCTGGAAAAATTCAGGTTGTTCCCACAAAAAGTTATTCTACGCAACGGGACCTTTCTTTGGCATATTCTCCAGGAGTTGCAGAGCCGTGTTTGGAAATTGAAAAGGATGTTGATAACGTTTATAAATACACAAACAAAGGAAATCTTGTTGCGGTAATTTCAAACGGAACAGCAGTTTTAGGTTTGGGAAATATTGGTCCCGAAGCTTCAAAACCTGTGATGGAAGGAAAAGGGTTGCTCTTTAAAATCTTCGCAGATATTGATGTTTTCGACATTGAAATAGCCACTGAAAATATTGATGAATTTGTTGCAACAGTAAAAAACATAGCGCCCACTTTCGGAGGGATAAATCTTGAGGATATAAAGGCGCCCGAAGCTTTTGAAATAGAAAGAAGGCTTAAAGAAGAATTGAATATTCCCGTAATGCACGACGACCAGCACGGAACGGCAATCATTTCAGCGGCGGCGTTGTTAAATGCTTTGGAAATTGCAGGTAAAAATATACAGGATGTTAGGATTGTAATTAGCGGCGCCGGCGCGGCGGCAGTTTCCTGTACGCGACTTTACAAAGCCTTCGGTGCAAATTCTGATAATATTTTAATGTTGGATAGTAAAGGGGTAATTAGAAAAGACCGTGAAAGTCTTTCCGAAGAAAAAGGCGAATTTGCTTCCCACAGAAAAATAGATACTTTGGAGGAAGCCATGGTAAATGCCGATGTTTTTGTGGGTCTTTCGGTTAAAGATATTGTGTCGCCAGATATGTTGCTTAGCATGGCGGCGAATCCCATTGTTTTTGCAATGGCAAATCCAGACCCTGAAATTGAATATGATTTGGCAATAAGAACACGTGAAGATATTATTATGGCAACTGGCCGCAGTGATCATCCTAATCAAGTGAATAATGTGCTTGGGTTTCCGTTTATTTTCCGCGGAGCTTTGGATGTTCGTGCCACAAGAATAAACGAAGCTATGAAAATGGCTGCCGTGAAAGCTTTGGCAGAACTTGCAAAAGAACCCGTGCCAGAACAAGTAAACATTGCTTACGGAGAAACAAAATTGAACTTTGGAAGAGATTACATTATTCCAAAACCTTTTGATCCAAGGCTGATTGCCACCATTCCGCCAGCAGTTGCAAAGGCTGCTATGGAAAGCGGCGTTGCCACTACTGAAATTACCGATTGGGAAAAATATCAAGATGAACTTTACGAGCGCATGGGCAGCGATAATAAGATTGTTCGTTTGCTTGTAAACCGTGCTAAGCTTAACCCCAAGCGGATTGTTTTCGCGGAAGCGGATCATTTGGATGTGTTGAAAGCCGCTCAGATTGTACACGAAGAGGGAATTGGAATTCCTGTTTTATTGGGAAGAAAAGAGGTAATTCTTGAATTGATGCAGCAAATAGACTTCGATGATGAAGTAGAAATTATTGATCCTAAAAGTGATGAGCAAGAAGAAAAACGGAAATATTATGCACAAAAACTTTGGGAGAAACGAAGAAGAAGCGGAATCTCCCTTTACAGCGCAGAAAAATTAGTGCGAGAGCGAAATTATTTTGCGGGAATGATGCTCAATGAAGGCGATGTTGATTGTATGATCTCCGGCTATTCACGTTCCTATCCCACCGTTGTAGTTCCAGTTTTTGAAACCGTCGGACGTTTTGAAGGTGTTGGAAAAGTGGCAACAACCAACTTGATGTTGACCAAACGCGGCCCAATTTTTATCTCGGATACCTCCATAAATATTGATCCAACGGCGAAAGACCTTGCGAAAATTGCGCAAATGACCAATTATACAATGAAAATGTTCGGGTTGCAACCTGTAATTGCAATGATTAGCTATGCCAATTTTGGTTCTTCCAAAGATCCGCATGCAACAAAAGTGAGGGAGGCTGTAGATTTGCTCCACAAAAGCAACCCAGATATGATAGTGGATGGCGAATTACAAACCGATTTTGCATTGAACCCAGAAATGCTTCAAAAAAAATTTCCATTTTCTAAATTGGCGGGCAAAAAAGTGAATGCGCTTATTTTCCCGAACCTCAATTCCGCAAACAGCAATTATAAATTGTTGAAAGAATTGAATGGTGTTGAATCCATTGGCCCAATTATGTTGGGAATGAAAAAACCTGTACATATTTTACAATTGGGTGCGAGCGTTGAAGAAATGGTAAATATGGCTGCAGTTGCAGTTGTGGACGCACAACAAAAAGAAAAGCGGGAACAGGGAAAGAAATAGTGTCTCATATTATTCCTAAAACCATGAAATTTCTAATAGTTATTTTGTTGTTTATAGCAGATTGTAATTATAATAATAAGCACAATTTGGAAAACTATATTGAAGAGGATTTAGATACAATTTCGAAAGAAATATATTATGAAACTGCAAATAAGGCTTATTCAAGATCTCTGAAAGTTTTAGATAGTATTGTTGATAACGGAATTGCTTATGATGATTTTAGCGGAATGAAATCAATAGAAATTTTGACTGAAATTTCAGGGCATGAAGGACATGGAAACCATAATTATTTTGGGACATTTGGATTTAAGGATGAAGACTTAAAATATTGGAAAGAATGGTATAATAAAAATAAAAATTCACTAAATTATCTCTTTCACATTCAATCTCCTTTAGAGTATGCTTTAAATATTGATAAGTATTACGTTGTTAAAATTGATTCAACGAGAAATTTCTATTTGGTTTATTTAAAAAAGGCAATCAATTATTACAAAGTTGTAAGTGAAAAAATTGAAGATAAAAATAACTGTGAGAAAATAAAAACAGGATATTATTTAACTCTAAACCTTAAATCAATATTTCCAGATACTTCAAAGATTTCATATAAGGTTGATGGTATAAATTATAAGGGAGCTGAATTTGATTTTGAAAGAGATTCCATATTAGATATTTATGAAACAGATGAGCTTATCGGCCTTTGCAAGATTAATAACTGAAAATTTATTTAATTATAAATACTTAAATTTTTAATGTAGTTAAGACATGAAGAAGGAGAGTGGGGTAATTATTATAACTGAACAAAATCATAGTTTTTCATCTAAATATTTTCACAAAAACCCCAATGACGGTTGTAAATAATTAT
The DNA here is from genome assembly GCA_963716065.1 of uncultured Flavobacteriaceae bacterium. Taxonomy (GTDB): domain Bacteria; phylum Bacteroidota; class Bacteroidia; order Flavobacteriales; family Flavobacteriaceae; genus Aequorivita. The sequence goes on along the minus strand of OY970287.1, from coordinate 1,479,314 downwards.
ACTATATTTGACCCTTTAAGTTTTTGTTAACATATGATAACCCACATACAGGGCAGGCTGGTTGAAAAAAACCCAACAGATGTAGTGATAGATTGTAATGGCGTTGGTTATTTCATCAATATTTCGTTGCACACATTTTCAGAAATTCCCCAAGGTGAAAATGTAAAACTATACACACATTTGCAGGTTCGGGAAGACGCCCATATACTTTACGGATTTTCTAGCGTTGCCGAGCGGGAAATATTCCGCTTGCTCATCAGCGTTTCTGGAGTAGGCGCGAGTACTGCAAGAACAATGCTTTCGTCATTGGCACCTGACCAAGTGCTGGATGCGATTTCGCAAAACGATATAGCAACAATTCAATCTGTAAAAGGAATTGGAGCTAAAACAGCACAAAGAGTTATACTGGATTTAAAAGATAAAATATTAAAAGTTTACGGCTTAACATCAATTTCTGCCGGATCGAGCAATACGAACAAAAATGAAGCGTTATCTGCTTTGGAGACCTTAGGTTTTAACAGAAAATTGGCAGAAAAGGTCTGTGACAAAATTGTTAGTGAAAACCCTCAGGCTTCGGTTGAAACGATTATTAAACAAGCTTTAAAAAATTTGTAAAATTTGAAGGCAAAAAATTACGATTACAAGAATAGCTTTTTCAAGCTTTTAGCAATAGTAAGTTTCATACTCGTCAGCAATGCTTCGTTGGCACAGGATTCAACTTTAGTTGGCAGTGAAATGGGAAGGATGGATCTTCCAACGCCTGTTAGCATTCAAGATCTTTATACTTACGATCCCATAACCGATAGGTACATTTATACCCAAACTTTGGGTAGTTTTAATATTACGTATCCAATTATTCTTACGCCTCAGGAGTACCAACAACTGGTTCAAGAGGAACAAATGAAGTCTTACTTCAAAGAAAAAATTGATGCTGCCGATGGTAGAAAAGAAGGCTCTGAAGAACAACAAAAAAATCTTTTGCCAACTTTTTATGTGAATTCAGATTTCTTTGAATCCATTTTTGGTGGAAATTCAATTGAAGTGATTCCGCAAGGTTCGGTAGAAATGGATTTAGGTTTGCTTTATACAAAACAAGACAACCCACAATTTTCGCCACGTAACCGAAGCAATTTCTCTTTTGATTTCGATCAACGTATCAGTTTAAGCCTTTTGGCAAAAGTGGGCACAAGACTTCAGGTTACCGCTAATTATGATACTGAAAGTACTTTCGATTTTCAGAATCAAATAAAATTGGAGTACACCCCAACGGAAGACGACATTATTCAGAAAATTGAAGTAGGTAACGTTAGTATGCCTTTAAACAGTTCTTTAATTCAAGGGGCGCAAAGTCTTTTCGGGGTAAAAACGCAACTTCAATTTGGCAAAACAACAATAACTGGAGTTTTCTCTGAACAAAAATCTGAAACCCGAACCGTTTCTGCTGAAGGTGGTGCAACAATTACAAACTTCGAGCTTACTTCATTGGATTATGACGATAACCGTCACTTCTTTTTGGCACATTATTTCAGGGACAATTATGACCGCGCTTTGCAGCTTTATCCATTCATAAATAGCAACGTACAGATTACCCGAATGGAGGTTTGGATTACGAACCGAACCAGCAGAACCGAAAACGTTAGGAATATTGTTGCGTTACAAGATATTGGTGAGTCTGACCCAACAAATATTGGATTGGGCACACCTCCCGGAGGCTTTGTAAATATGCCAAGAACCGCGTATCCAGATAATGGAAATAACGATTTTAACCCATTTGGAATAAATGGTGGAGCACAAAGCGTACTTAATCCTGCAATTCGTGATGTGGCAACAGTTCTCCAAGGTTTTTCTGGGGTTCAAGTAAGTGAAGGTACAGATTATGTAACGCTGGAAAATGCACGAAGATTGGATGCTGGAGAGTATTCCCTTAATTCGCAATTGGGTTATATATCATTAAATCAACGTTTGACGAATGATGAGGTTTTAGCAGTTTCATATCAAATTACCGTAAACGGAAATGTATTTCAGGTTGGTGAATTTTCCAACGATGGGGTTGAAGCAAATGGGGGCACGTTACCTAACGGTGGAGGTGGTACAAATCCTCCAAATGGAGAAACAGGATTGGCTCAAAACCTTGTAGTGAAACTTTTAAAAAGCAGTATTACCAATGTTCAGGAACCAATTTGGGACCTGATGATGAAAAACATTTATCCTATAGGGGCGTACCAGCTTGAGAAGGAAGATTTCAAAATGAACATTGTTTATACGGAAGCTTCGCCACTTAATTATATTACAGAAGCACCGGGAAGTCCAGCTCATCCAGCTGTTGATTTGCCAGCAGATGTAAAAGACCAGATTCTTTTAAAAGTATTTGATCTTGATAGATTAAACTTCAATAATGACCCGCAACAGGGTGGGGATGGTTTCTTTGATTTTCTTCCTGGAATTACCGTAGATGCCCAAAATGGCCGAATCATTTTTACAACAATTGAGCCGTTTGGAAAGCATTTATTTGATGAATTGAATGATCCATCAGTACCTGCGAATTACAATATTCCAGATTCCTATAACGCCAACCAAGATAAATATGTTTTCCGCACACTTTACACGGGAACGAAAACGCAGGCTGAGCAACAAGAAAGTGAGAAAAATAAGTTTCAATTAAAAGGAAGTTATAAATCAACAGGTGCCGATGGTATTCCAATTGGTGCTTTCAATATTCCTCAAGGATCGGTAACAGTTACTGCCGGTGGAAGAACGTTGGTAGAAGGTGTGGATTATACGGTTAACTATCAATTGGGAAGGGTTCAAATCTTAGATCCTTCCTTGTTGAACAGTAATATTCCAATCTCTGTAAGTACTGAGAATAATTCACTTTTCGGTCGCCAAAGTAAGCGTTTTACTGGGTTGAATGTGGAGCATAAAATCAGTGATAATTTCTTGATTGGTGCAACGTATTTGAATCTGAATGAGCGCCCGTTAACACAAAAATCTTCTTATGGGGTTGAACCTATAAATAATACGATTTTTGGAGTAAACTTAAACTACGCTACTGAAGTGCCATTCCTTACAAGATTGGTAAATCATCTCCCAAATATTGATACCGATGTGGAATCAAACATTTCGCTGCGTGGAGAATTTGCTTATCTAAAACCTGGAGCTCCAAAAGTTTCAGATTTGAACGGAAAAACCACCGTTTATGTTGACGATTTTGAGGCGTCACAAACCGGAAACGATATCAGTTCTCCAACAAGTTGGTTCTTGTCCAGCACCCCCATTGGTTTTGGAGGTGGGGATCAATTTCCAAATGAAGATCTTCGGTATAATTTTAAACGTGCCAAATTAAATTGGTACACCATAGATCCAATTTTCTACAGTAGCCAACGTCCTGAAGGTATTAACGATGAGGATATTTCTTCGCCATTTACACGTCGCGTTTTTAGAGATGAAATCTTCCCTAACCAAGATATTATTCAAGGGCAAACACAGGCGTTGTTTACTTTAGATTTGGCATATTATCCAGACACACGTGGGGAATACAATTATAACCCTCTTGCCAGCAACGGTGCTCCTCTTCCAACACCAACCGATAATTTCGGCGGAATTATGAGGCAACTCACCACAACAGATTTTGAACAATCGAATGTGGAATACATTCAGTTTTGGGTAATGGATCCATTTATTTATGAAGAAAATAACGGAAACCCTGGAGGAATAATCAATTTTAACTTAGGTAGTATTTCAGAAGATGTATTGAAGGACGGAAGAAAACAATACGAAAATGGATTGCCAGAAGATGGGGACGATCAAAATGTTCTTGAAACAAATTGGGGGAAAGTACCTTTAAACCAATCACTTGTTTACACTTTTGATTCTGCTGGACAAGAACGAATAAATCAAGATATTGGTTTGGATGGTTTGAGCAATGCCGAAGAAGCAGCTAAATATCCAGGAGCCTTTGGTGATGACCCTGCAAATGATGATTACCAATATTTTTTACAAGGCGAAGGAAACATTTTGGACCGTTACTTAAAATATAACGGAACACAAGGAAACTCTCCAGTTGAAGTATCAAATATTAATAGAGGTAGCACCGCACAGCCAGACGTGGAAGATATAAATCGCGACAATACCATGAACACGATTGACAGTTATTTTGAGTATAATGTTCCAATCTTTCCTGGAATGGGCCGTGAAAATAGCGAGTTTATTACAGATGTTAAAGAACTTGAAATAACTACACAAGATAATAACGTAATACCTGTGCGTTGGGTGCAATTTAAAGTTCCAATTAGTAAACCAGATAAGGCTGAAGGTGGAATTTCTGACTATAGATCTATTCGTTTTATGAGAATGTTCCTTTCACAATTCTCCCAAAATACCGTGTTGCGTTTTGGAACTATGGAATTGGTGCGAGGCGATTACCGAAGATTTCTACAAACTTTGGATGAAGTAACTTTTGAAGACCCGGCAAATGACAATACTATTTTTGAAGTAGAAGCAGTAAGTATCGAAGAAAACGAAAACCGTCAGCCTATTCCATATAGATTGCCTCCCGGAATTATTCGTGAAGAACTTAACAACAACAACAATATTATCCGCGAAAACGAACAGTCACTTGTATTGCGTGTATGTGGATTAGAGGAGAACGATGCTCGCTCAGTTTATAAAAACTTTAATGTGGATATGCGCCAGTACAAAAACCTGGAAATGTTTATTCACGCGGAATCTTTGCAGAATGAAACACCGCTTACGAATGGAGATTTAGTGGCATTCATTCGCTTGGGGAATGACCTTACAAATAACTATTATGAAGTTCAGATTCCTTTAAATCCAACCAATTTTGGCGCAACAAGTGCTGAGGAAATTTGGCCACTCGCCAATAGGTTGAATCTACCTTTGGAACTGCTTCAGCAAATTAAAACAAGGGTTTTAGGCAATACAGGAATTGACCCTACAAAAACAACCTTTTTCAACCAATCTGAACTTGATGGTGGAAGCACCAATGGTGAAAATGAATTGCGAATTGGTATAAAAGGAAATCCAAGTTTTGGTAACGTGCGTACCATTATGCTCGGTTTAAGAAACAGTACAACCAGTGAGTTGTGCGGAGAAGTTTGGTTTAACGAACTTAGAATGTCTGAACTTAATAACGAAGGAGGATGGGCAGCCGTTGTAAGTATGGATGCAAACATAGCCGATTTTGCTACCGTTAGCGCCACCGGAAAAAGAAGCACAATTGGTTTTGGATCAATGGAACAAAGGCCAAACCAACGAAGCCGTGAAGATTTGCAGCAATACGATGTAGTTACAAACTTAAATCTTGGTCAATTGATGCCAAAGAAATGGGGTATTCAGTTGCCATTTAACTATGGTCGCTCTGAAAAATTAATCACGCCGCAATACGATCCAGAATTTCAGGATATTGAACTGGACTCAAGACTTGACAATACGGAAAGTGAAGCCGATAAAGATAGAATTAAAGAACAGGCAGTAGATTATACAAAACGCCAAAGTGTAAACTTCATTGGTGTTCGTAAAGAAAGAAACGGCGAAGGCAAGCCTCAGGTTTATGATGTAGAAAACTTAACGGCATCTTTTTCATACAATCAAATAGATCGCCACGATTTTCAAGTAGAAGATGCTTTGGAACAAAACGTTCGGGCTGGAGCAACCTATAATTACAGTTTTACAGCGAAACCGGTGGAGCCATTCAAAAAGAACGATTCCTTGTTTAGAGGAAAGTATTGGCAGTTTTTAAAGGATCTCAACTTTAATTATTTGCCAACTAATATTGCAGTAAGCTCCAATATTACCCGTCAATACAACGAACAGAAATTTAGGGAAATTGATTTGCTTCAAGATAATATAGGGCTTCCAACACTTTACCAACGAAACTTCCTTTTTGATTGGCAATATACGATCAATCACAATTTGACCAAATCATTGCGTTTCAATTTTACCTCTTCAAATAATATGATTGTAAACAATTATTTAGATGATAGTGGTTTGGTCAATAATGAAATTGGGGTTTGGGATGGTTTCTTTGAAGTAGGTGATCCAAATCAACATTACCAAGAATTGCAACTAAATTATGATTTGCCTTTTAGCAAGTTTCCGTTTTTGAAATTTATAAGAGGAACATATTCGTATACCGGAAATTATCAATGGCAGGCGAGTAGCGATTTATTCAGTGAAATTCCTATTCAATTAAGCGATGGGACTACAAACGTTTATAATTTAGGAAATTCAATTCAAAATGGGAGTACCCACCAAATCAATTCAAGTATTGATATGAATGGTTTTTACCGCTACATTGGGCTTACAAAAATTAAAACAAGTAGAGCAAAAACTGGCGCTGGATCTGGCGGTAAGGCTAGTGAAAATGAAGCTGGTGGAAAAGGTGCTGGTAGAGAAGGAAAAGAAAGTAGAGAGGGCAAATTGGAAGAAAAAAATAATGAGCTTTCAAATGGTAAAACTGGTTCTCCAAGCGTTCTTGGCAAAGGTACTGCTGGTGCCGGGGCTGGAGGAGGCCTGAATGCAGGCGATAAAGCATTAAACACTGCCATTGGTTTTGCTACAATGCTTAGAAAAATACAGTTCAACTATCAAGAAAATAATGGTACTTTCTTGCCAGGATATTTGCCATCGGTTGGTTTTGTTGGAACTCTTAAACCAACCACTGGCTTCGTCTTTGGTAGTCAAGCAGAAATTAGGGAGTTGGCTGCGCGCAAAGGATGGTTAACACTTTACCCAGAATTCAACCAGCAATACACTGAAGTGGAAAGTCGCCAAATGGATATTCAAGCCAATTTGGAGCCAATAAATGATTTAACAATTGACGTTAACGGAAGTAGAATATACGCCGAAAATTATGCCGAAAACTATATTGTTGAAGATGGGTTATACAGATCATTGACTCCGAATACTTTTGGGAATTTCAATATTTCAACGATTCTTATTAAAACAGCGTTTAGCACTAGCGATGAAAATATTTCAGAAGCGTTTAATGAATTTAGAAGTAATCGTTTAACTATCGCAAATAGGCTTGCGGAAGAATATTATCAAGGTGCTGCAATTCCTAGAGATACTCTCGGTTTCCCAGTAGGTTTTGGCAGAAATAGCCAAGATGTATTGTTGCCTTCGTTCCTTGCTGCATATAAAGGTAGCGATGCTTCAAAAGAGAAGACTGGAATTCTTCGCGATATTCCACTTCCAAACTGGGATATTAAATACACCGGTTTAATGAACATTGCTTGGTTTAAGAAAAATTTCAAACGTTTTTCACTTACCCACGGTTATAGAGCTGGTTACACAGTAAATCAATTCCAATCGAATTTGGATTATGACCCGAATAACCCTGAAGCTGTAGACCAAGCTGGGAACTTTAAAGTGAAAACGTTATTGACTAATGTAAACTTGACTGAGCAGTTTTCACCATTACTCCGTATGGATTTTGAAATGACCAATTCGGTTCAAATACTTGCTGAAATGCGAAAGGATCGCGCACTTTCTTTAAGTTTTGCAAACAATTTGCTTACTGAAATAAAAGGTAACGAATACATTATTGGGCTAGGCTATAGGGTAAAGGATCTTAGGATTTCAACTAATTTCGGTGGGAAAAAATCTGTAATTACAAGTGATTTGAACTTTAAAGTAGATTTATCAAGAAGGGACAATATAACAATTGTTAGATATTTGGATATTGAAAATAGCCAGACTACAGCAGGACAAACTATTTACGGGGCACAGCTGTCAATCGATTATGCATTAAGTAAAAATCTTACGGCATTATTCTATTACGACCATACATTCTCTGAGTATGCTATTTCAACTGCATTCCCACAAACAACGATTAGAAGTGGATTTACCCTTCGCTACAACTTTGGAAACTAAGAACTCTTTATACTATTTATTATGAACGTACCATCAAATTTAAAATATACAAAAGACCACGAATGGGTTAAGATTGACGGAGATATCGCAACCATTGGAATTACACAATTTGCACAAGGTGAACTTGGAGACATAGTTTATGTTGAAGTAGAAACTGTAGGCGATACCATGGGGAAGGACGACGTGTTTGGAACAGTTGAGGCTGTGAAAACTGTTTCCGACTTGTTTCTGCCTCTTTCTGGGGAGATTATTGAGTTCAACGATAGCTTGGAATCTGAACCTGAAAAAGTAAACAAGGATGCTTATGGCGAAGGTTGGATGATAAAAATGAAAATTTCAAACCCTGATGAAATTGCAGAACTTTTAGACGATGCCGCATATAAAGAACTTATTGGCGGTTAAGCGACTTTTTCTTATTGCTCTATCTTACAGTTTTGTTATATCTGTTTTGTTTTTTTTGCCCACCACAGAAATTCCCAAAGTAAGTTTTTCGGGTGCAGATAAAATAGTACATATCATAGTTTATTTCATTCTTATAAATGCATGGCTAGCTTATTTTTATGTAAAAAATAATTTTCTCTTTAATGTAAAATGGGCAGCTATCCTCGTTTTTATCACACTGCTTTATGGCATAATAATTGAGATATTACAAGGGTTGTTTACTGATTCACGCAGTGCAGATATCTTTGATCTTTTTGCAAATTTAATTGGTACAATACTTGGAATATTTTTTTTCAAAAGCATAAAAAAGCATTTTAATATTTAAAATTTCAATTAAGTTTTAGATTCAATGATAATTTCTATATTTTAGCAACACGATAAACCCACTATTATGGAACCCAAAAAAAATCCAAAAGCAGACGTAAGTAGAAGAAGTATGCTTTTTTTCCAACTCGGTATGGTTGCAATGCTTTTTTTAGCTTGGCAGGCAATTGAATGGAAATCTTATGATAAGTCTGATAATGACTTCGGAAGATTAGATGTTGGAGATGAGCTAGAAGAAGAAATTCCAATTACAAATCAGTTTACACCACCGCCACCGCCACCTCCACCACCGCCAGCTCCTGAAGTTATAGAAGTTATGGAAGATGAAGAAGAAGTGGAAGAAACCATAATAAAATCTACCGAAGCAAAACAAGATGAAAAGATTGTTGAAGTAAAGGAAATTAAAGAAGAAGTGGTTGAAGAAGAAATCGCTGACGTTCCTTTCGCTGTTATTGAAAATGTGCCAATTTACCCAGGTTGCGAAAAAGAATCTGGTAATGATGCAAAAAAGAAATGTATGTCTTCAAAAATCAGTGAATTCATCAATAAAAAATTCAATACTGAATTGGCATCAGATTTAGGTTTGGAAGGAAGACAGCGTATTGCTGTTCAATTTAAGATAGATAAAAGCGGAAGAGTAGTAGATGTTCGTGCCCGTGCACCACACCCAAGATTGGAAAAAGAAGCCGTTGAAGTTGTAAAATCACTTCCTGGTATGACCCCAGGTAAACAACGTGGAAAACCAGTTGGAGTTCTTTACTCACTTCCTATAGTGTTCGACATCCAATAAAAGTTTCAAAAAAAAATAAAACCCCGTTATTGTTTTAGCAATAACGGGGTTTTATCGTTTTGGCACAACAGTTGTAATTCATAATTATGCATTAACCTTTAAATCTCTTTATTATGAAAACAACTGAACAAAATGCCCGAAACAAAAGAAACGAAAAAAAGCAAACCAACATTAAATGGAACTCACGTTTGTTTTTTCAGATTGGTGTTATAGCCAGTTTGCTTTTAGTTTTTTTCATAATGCAGACTAATTTTGAAATGAGATCTGTGGCAATCAATCCCCCAACTTCTGACGGTATAGAAGAACCTCCAATGATGGATTATGTTATTGATATTGACAAGCCAAAAATTGAAGAGCCTATAAAAAAGGTAGTTGAAAAAAGAGTGGCTGTTAAGCCAGTGGTGAAAAGCAATGATTTTGTAGTGAAACCTAACGACAGTCCTGATATAGAAACTCCCATTGCTCCAGTGGATGTTCCAGTAATTGAAAACCCTATAAAAACAGTAGTTTCTGAAGCTGATCCTGTAGAGCCAACAAGAACTGTTACAAATGTAGAATTTGTTCCGGTTTTCCCAGGTTGCGAAGCGATGGGAAGCAATGCTGAAAAAATTGAATGCATGTCTTCAAAAATAAATTCATTTATCAATAAGAATTTTAGAAAGGAATTACTCGAAAACTTGGCTTCAAATGAAACCCACAAAATTTATGTGAACTTCAAAATTGATTCAAAAGGATATGTTACTGATGTTGTTGCAAATTCACACAATGCAAACTTAAAAAAGGAAGCGCAGCGTGTAATTAAAAACTTGCCTACAATGAGACCTGGAAAACAAGGGGATAAAAATGTAAACGTACTTTATACGGTTCCAATTATTTTTAAGATCCAATAAAATAATTGCAATAAAAGTGAAAGCTCCCATTCAAATTGGGAGCTTTTTTTCATTATAGCCATTATAAAAAAACTGTATCTTTCGGCAATAAACAATCAAACCCCCGATGAAGCAGTTTATCTCCTTTTTTGTTTTTTGTTTTTCAATCATTTCTTTAGCGCAAATTCCTTCTGCCCAATACGAGAAATATCCCGTTTTCGATGAATGTGCAAATTCAGAAGTTGAAGCTTTGGAAAATTGTTTCAAAATCACACTGCAGCAATTCGTTTTTGAAAACTATAAAGTACCTGAAATAGTTTTTTCTGAAAATTATAAAGGGAATGTGAATGTTCTTTTTGAAGTTACTAAAGAAGGAAAATTCAAGGTTTTGTATGTTGATGGAATTTATGATGAATTAAAAGAAGAAGCTAAAAGAGTTTTTGAATCCCTTCCGGAAGTAAAACCTGCTACTTATAATGGCTCACCTACTTATGTTCAATTCACGCTTCCCATTGCAATTCCGTTAGTTGCTCCCGGCGAAAGTATTGTTCAAACCCAAGAGATTTCGAATAAAAATGAAAGGGAAATTTTGATAAATGAATATGATGACATTGAAAATCTTCCTTACAATAATGAAGAATACAGGAGCAATATAAATATTCCGCTTTCGCACTACAATTACAGTCTTTTTGATCCATCGTTGAACCGAGTTGGTCTCAACAATCACACAGCGCAGAAACCTTATATCTATTCTGAAGTAAACAAATATTACGATTTTGAAGCTGCAAACAAAGAAATTTTAAAAAACAAAAAATCTTGGTTTGGTAGAAAATTTTGGAATGAACATCTTGTAACCATTAAAGGAAAAGATTATTGGTTAACTCTCGATGCAGGTGTAGATTTACAGGCAGGAAAAGATTTTGACGCAGATATTGACACTTACAATAACACACGTTTGGTCTATACGCAAGGGGGGGTTGGCAAGCAGTTAAGCTTCTTTGGTGTTATTTATGAAAGTCAAGGCCGTTTTGCAGATTATTTCAATAGGTATGCGGAATCAATCCGGCCTGACGGTGGAAATCCTGCAATAATTCCAGGACGTGGAATTGCGAAGAGATTTAGAGACGATTCCTATGACTATCCCATTGCAACAGGGCATATTTCGTACACGCCTTCAAAATATTTCAACCTTCAGTTTGGTCATGGAAAAAACTTTTTGGGCGATGGCTATCGTTCTTTATTAATAAGCGACAATGCCAGCCCCTATCCCTTCTTCAAAATAAACACGACTTTTTGGAAATTGAAATATACAAACACTTGGATGTCGTTGCGCGATGTACGTCCGGAAGTTACTGAAGATGGTTCTTTCCGGACAAAATATATGGCAAACCACTACTTGAGCTATAACGTTACCAAACGATTGAATATTGGTCTTTTTGAGTCGGTAATTTGGCAGAATGACAACGGTCGCGGCTTTGATGTAAATTATCTTAACCCAATTATATTTTACCGCGCTATTGAATTTTCTACAGGTTCCCGTGGCGGAAACGCTTTGATTGGTATCAGTTCAAAATACAAGGTGAGCGATCGCGTAAACGCTTACGGCCAATTTATTATTGATGAGTTTTCTTCAGGCGATGTTTTCGGAGGAAAAGGAAGTTATAAAAACAAAACAGGTTATCAATTGGGATTTAAATATTACGACGCATTTGGCTTGAAAAATTTGTATTTGCAGACTGAGTACAACAGGGTTCGCCCATATACATATTCCCACAATACAATTGTGTTGAATTATGGTCACAACAACCAATCAATGGCGCATACTTTGGGAGCTAATTTTTCTGAATTCATTGCTATTGCACGCTACCAAAAAGGAAGAATCTATGGCGATGCAAAGTTTATAGTTGCAAAAAGAGGATTTGAATTCAATACTCCGGAAGATTCAAGTTTTTACGGAAGCGATATCTATGGAAGTGAAGACGACAGAATTTCTACAGATGGCAACGAAATTGCCCAAGGAAATACTACAGACTTTTTCCATGCTGAAATACAGGCAGGATATGTTATAAATCCTGCGACAAACTTAAAAATTTACGGAAGTTTTATTTATAGGGATTTTGACCCGAAGGTCGATACTGAAACAGTTTTTAAAAATCAAACCAGCTGGATAAACTTTGGAATTAGAACAGATTTATTCAACTGGTATTACGATTTTTAAAAACGAATAATTCGAATTATTGTTTGCCGCCTTTTCCAGAATTTTTGGAGGATTTATTTTCTTTTTCCTCCAATTGCTTCAACATTTTTTCAGTCTTTTCACGCTCTAAACGATTTTTTTCAGCATTGCTCTCAATGTCACCTCGCTCTTTTCCTGCTTCTTTGTAAAGCATTCTTAAAAATGCTTCAGTTGTTATAAATCCATCGCCATAATTCTTATCGTCATATTCTTTGGTTAAATCTGTCATCATTGCTACTTCATTCTCAGTTTTTTTATTGATATATTGGGTAGCAACTCTCTTGTAAACATTGGCAAGCATAATAGCTGTTTTTCTCATATCTTGATATGCCCCGACGTTACCGTGCCCAGGGATAATCTTAGTATCTTCATTAATTATCTGCAATGTTTTTTCCAATCCAGCTATTACGCCAGCTATACTGCCTCCGTTTTCAGTATCGATATACGGATATTTTCCGTTGAAAAAAACGTCGCCTGTATGTAGCACATTGCTATCAGTAAAATATACCATTGCATCCCCATCGGTATGGGCATTTGCAACGTGAAAAACATAAATTTTCTCATCGTTATAATGAAAGGTAAGGTCTTCAGAAAATGTGATTACAGGAAGTACTGTCTCAGGTATTTTTCTTTTGTCGGTCTTCATCATTTCCTGTAAACGTGTGCGAACATTTTCTTGTGAAAAAATAATGGTTCCTGTTTTTGCCATTCCAATATTTCCACCCACGTGGTCTTCGTGAAAATGGGTGTTTACCAAAAATTTTACAGGCTTATCACTTAATTTTTTTATTTCCTTTTGAATTTGCTCAATACCATCTGCGTATTGGTCGTCTATCATAAAAATGCCATCATTGCCATAAATCAGCCCGATATTTCCTCCATTGGCTTGGAGCATATAAATTTTATTGCTGACTTTAATAGGTTTTACTTGCATGCTTTCCCCCGTATCGGTTTGCGAAAAGGCCGTTAAAACTGAAAATAAAAAAACTGTATTTAATATAAGTTTAGAGAACATATTTTTTTGATTTTTAAAACGGTGTCAAAATACTAAAAATGCCGAAATAATGAAGAAGATTATCATTATTATATTGCGGAAAAAATACAGGAAGTGTATCTTTGCCAAGCCTTAAAAAATATAGCTTGTCCGCTACACAAATACAGTCAGTTACACAATCCATTGTTAGGAATTTTACCGAGATCACAAAGATTCGGCTTTCGGTGAGCGTTGTGTTCTCATCTGTCGCTGGTTATCTGCTGGGTGCAGAATCCATTGATTTTTATGTTCTTTTTCTATTGTGTGTGGGCGGTTATTGTATGGTTGGCGCATCAAACGTATACAATCAAATCATTGAACGCGATCTTGATGCCTTGATGGATCGCACTAAAAACAGGCCGTTGCCAGCAGGACAAATGAGCGTTCGTTCGGCTTCTGTGCTGGCTGTAATTCTCACCATAATTGGAATTGTAGTTCTTTATTCAATAAATCCTATAACTGCAATGTTTGGGGCTATTTCCATTTTTATGTATGTGAGCCTTTATACACCGCTAAAAACCAAAACTCCGCTTTCGGTTTTTGTGGGTGCATTTCCGGGTGCCATTCCATTTATGTTGGGTTGGGTAGCTGCCACGGGTAATTTTGGAATTGAACCGGGAACCTTATTTATGATTCAATTTTTTTGGCAGTTTCCACATTTTTGGGCCATTGGCTGGTTTCTTTTTGACGATTATAAAAAAGGCGGATTTTTCATGCTTCCCAATGGGAAAAGAGATAAAGGAACGGCAATCCAAGTTATTTTATATACCATTTGGACCGTTCTAGTTTCATTAATTCCTGTTTTGGGAATCACCGGAAAGCTTTATCTAACTCCAATCTCAGGAGTATTAATTGGTCTTTTGGGGATAGGATTGTTGTATTATGCATTTAAACTTTACAAAGAAAAAACCTCAAAAGCCGCAAAACAGCTTATGCTGGCGAGCGTGAGTTATATAACACTGCTGCAAATAATTTACGTTGCAGATAAATTTTTAAGATAATTGAAGTATGGAAGTTTCAAAGCAATATACAATGAATAAAAAAGTGGATTTAACCGAAGGCAGTGAAGAGGTAAAAATAAATAGGGCAAAGAAGAACATGCTTTGGTTCGGTATAATAAGCCTTACAATGAGTTTCGCAGGACTTACAAGCGCTTACGTAGTAAGTAAAGAAAGACCGGATTGGATTTCAAACTTTGAAATTCCGCAAGCATTTTACATCAGTCTTGCGTTGATATTAGCTAGTAGTTTAACTATACATTTTGCATTATCGAGCATCAGAAAACAAAAAAATGGTATTGGATTGTTTCTATTGATTACTACTTTTTTGTTGGGATCTCTGTTTGTGGTTTTTCAATTTGTTGGCTTTTCTGAAATAATTGAAAACGGATATAATTTTACGGGACCAACCAGCACCATAACAACATCATTTATATATTTAGTAGTGCTATTGCACGTTGCCCACGTTTTTGCAGGGCTAATATGTATTTTATTTGTAATTTATAATCAATATAAACTAAAATATAAAAACGGTAAAACCCTTGGCATTGAACTCGCTGCAACATTTTGGCATTTTGTGGACGTAGTGTGGATTTACCTGTTTTTATTTTTATATTTCGTTAAATAAAAATTAAACGTATTTTTGAACCTTATTTAAAACCAATTTCTTTTTATGGAAGCTACTCTTGTTAAAACAGGTACTGAAGGAAAAACCTGGGGTGGTGGAAACCATCCGCTGAAAGCAAGTTACGGCAAAATGATGATGTGGTTTTTCATCGTTTCTGATGCCCTTACGTTCTCAGGATTTCTTGCCTCTTACGGATTTTCAAGATTCAAATTTGTAGATGCTTGGCCTATCGCCGATGAAGTTTTTACCCACTTTCCATTTTTACATGGAGTAGATGCACCAATGTACTATGTGGCGTTTATGACTTTTATTTTGATTTTCTCTTCCGTTACTATGGTTTTGGCCGTAGATGCGGGACATAAAATGCAACAGAAAAAAGTAATTTTCTATTTATTCCTAACAATTATTGGTGGTTTCATTTTCGTAGGCTCCCAAGCTTGGGAATGGGCTACTTTCATTAAAGGTGATTATGGGGCAATTGAAACCAAAGGCGGGCAGATTGTCCAGTTTTTGGATAAAGAAGGAGAGCGTGTTGCGCTTCGTGATTTTGCTGCAGTAGCAACTGGAGCGCGCGCAGAACAAACCCGTGAAAATGGAGTTTGGTATAAAAGCGAGTCAGAATATTTCCCAAGTGTTTCTTTCGAACAAGTGAAAGCTGGTTTCTTGGCAAACGAAAACCTTTTGGTAAGGCTTCAATATAAAGATGAAAATGGGCAACACATAATATTAAATCGTGAAGAATCTATAGCAAAAGTTGTAAATGACGGACAAATGGTTGTTGAAGGTGCAAACCTTCGCCATAATGAATATGGGCATCCACTGTTTGCAAACTTCTTTTTCTTCATTACAGGTTTCCACGGTTTCCACGTTTTAACTGGAGTTCTTATAAACTGTATTATATTTTTCAATGTTATTTTAGGCACTTACGAGCGCCGCGGACATTACGAAATGGTCGAGAAAGTTGGTCTATACTGGCACTTTGTTGATTTGGTATGGGTATTTGTATTTACATTCTTTTATCTTGTTTAGATTTTCAATATTTAAAAAATGGCACACGAACATAAATTAGCAATCTTTAGGGGAACATTAAAGTTCAAATCCAACATCAGTAAGATTTGGGGAGTGTTTTATATCCTTTCCATCGTTACTATTATTGAAGTTGCATTGGGTATTATTCGCCCAGACTTTTTGATAGATAACCGTTTTTTGGCATTGAAGCTTCTTAACTGGATATTTATTCTGCTTACCATTTTTAAAGCTTATTATATTACTTGGGATTTCATGCACATGCGCGATGAAACTACAGGATTGCGAAGAGCGGTAATTTGGACAACTATATTTTTGATTTCTTATTTGGTAGTGCTTTTATTGATTGAAGGCGACTATATTTATGAAGTATATAAAGTTGGGTTTATAAAATTCAACTTTTAAAGAACTATAAAAGTATTGAAAAGCCCTCTTTTTTGAGGGCTTTTTTTATTTAGTAGTTTTGTCCCGTCAAGCCCTTCGACAAGGCTCAGGGTAAACTAAAGTCGAGACCTCTATCGAAGTTAACCGTCCTATTCTTTAGCCACTTTAAAAACTTGTTCACCTGTGTATGTTTCTATTTTTAGATAATAGATACCTGTTGAATAAGTGCTGAAATTAATTTGAGAAACATCTTCTTTTTTGGTGAACAGCATTCTTCCAAAAGTGTCATATAGCGTTGCGGTTAAAATTGATAAACCCGCTTTGCCTTCAATTTTCAGTATATCTTTTACAGGGTTCGGAAATATTGCAAGATTCACTAGTAAAGTTTCCTCCACACCAAGAATTGTAAAGTTTTCATACCAAGCTATTTTATCATCGTTTTGTGAAGAGGCAATCACATCCATATCCCCATCATTATCAATATCTGCTGCTATTACGGAACGGGGCGATTGAACCTCGATACTTATGGTTTGCTGTTCACCAAAATCTCCAGTACCATCCAAATTTTCAAACCACACAATTTCTCCATCAAATACTCCAGTAAAAGTAGATAATACATCCACATCGCCATCATTATCGAGATCAGCGGCATGCACTGTCCAACTACTTTCCAATGTATTTGTAATTGAATTTTTTGGGCCAAAATTGCCCAGACCGTCTAGGTTTTGATACCATGCTACTTCATTGTCACCAGGTGATGCTGAAAAAACGTCGCTATCTCCATCATTATCAACATCGGCAGCAAAGATTACATTGGAATATGAGCCACTATCATTAATCATATGTTTATCCCCAAAATTGCCCAATCCATCCATATTCTCTATCCAAAATATTCTTTCTGTATCAGAAGAATTGCCTAGAATATCCCCATCCCCATCACCATCCATATCCACAGCAACAACAGATCGCGAATTGCTAAGTGTATTATCAATAATTATCGTAGGGCTGAAATTTCCTTGCCCATCCAGGTTTTCATACCATGCTAAACCAGAAAAATCTGAAGCTGACACTATATCCATGTCGCCATCACCATCTATATCTGCTATACTCACGGAAGATGCTCCATCCGCTTGATTACTTATTATTTTTTGAGTGCTGAAATTTCCTTGCCCATCCAGGTTTTCATACCAAACTACCAAATCAATAAAAGATGCAACAGCTATCAAATCAATATCTCCATCTCCATCAATATCAGCAACAGAAACGAATGTCGTTTCGCTTAAAGAAGCAATCAAATTTTCTGAACCAAAAGTTCCAAGACCATCCAAATTTTTATACCACGTAATGGAATTACCAAATTTATTTGCGGATACTAAATCTAAATTTCCATCGCCATCAATATCTGCTGTTGCTATTATTTGGGTTCCATTTGCAGTTTGGGTGACGATTTTTTGTGGCCCGAATTGGCACCAGCCAATTGTTCCAAAAAAAAGAAAGCAGGTTGAAAATATATATTTTAACATAGTGCCTTAATTAAAAAAATGGCCTCCAAATTAGTTGAAGGCCATTGTGATTGCTACTGTTTAATTTTCTTTGTAAATAACGTTTTCTTCTACCGTTCCGTCATAATATTGCTTTTTTATATTATAAAGACCTGGATCTAATTCATTGATCAAAATAGGATTATTGATCCCGACAGAATCTTTTGGGGTAATAGTAACATTGGCATTTATAATTCCATCGTTAAACCTAGTAACGCTTCCACTCTTAGGCTTTAAATTAGAGTTGTCATAGCATCTCCTTACATGTGGTTCTTCACACATAGGTATGTCTATATAGATCGCAGAATGATTGGGATGGGCAATAAGGTTATAATTTGTTTCGTATTTACTGATAGATAATACAATTTGATTGGAATATGAAAAAGAAGTGTCGTTATAATCTGATGGGAGGGGACAATCACAACTGCATTTAAAAAATTTATAATTAAAACCAGGCTGAAAAAGTGGAGGACTAGGTTCTGATGAACCATCTCCATAATAACCACCAGAATAAGGCTCATAGAGTGATGCCAGATCAGTTTCAACTACACTGTAATAACCCGTTGCGATTTTCTCGCGAACGTGAATGCCTTGCCCTGGGGTTAGGTAAGGCTCTAAACATTCTCCATACGCATCACCCAATAGGTTTATAACATCTAAATGGGATATGTCATAAGGTACATTTAAAGGTGAATTATCTGTTTCTGTACCAAAATAAGTACAATCTAATGGATTTATATAAGGTGTGCAACCGCAACTACTGTGGTAAAACCCACTGTTTGCATTGGTATCAACTATTTCATCCCCCGCGGTGGTTGCATTAAAATATTGGTTATTGGGGTCACGAGTTGTGTTTTCACTGAACGATCTAGTGTGTGCCAAATTAAGATTGTGCGATATTTCGTGCAGTAGAGTATTTCCGCCCAATCCATTTGGGCCTGAATTTACTCCACTTACAAAACCTGGCTTATAGGCAATACCACCAAAACCTGTAGACCATCCATATGCGTATACATTTAATGCATTTGCATCTTTGTAGCCATTGGCTGCTGCCCAATTGACTAGGCCGCTAAATTGCGTTGTAGTTTCCAAAACATAATATCCGGTAGGATCTCCCAATATAACAGGGCTATTAAATGCGTCATAGCCTCGAAACTTAAAATAAATGCCAAACTGATTGTAGAGAATATTAAGATTAGCTATCGCCTTTAGTGCATCATTTGGCCTGTTTGGAAAATCGTTAACACCATTGGGATAATTGACGCCCCAAAATTTCACGTTAAGAACAATGGGCTCGCAATTTTCCAGCGATGCAAGGTCTGTGGAATAACTGTATATCCCATTGGGATCAGTTCCATTTTCAATAACGACACACTCTAAATTGACCTGTTGTGCGCTCATAAAAAATACATTTAAAATAAATGTACAAAAAAGTAGTAGGTTTTTCATAATTTCAAAGATTTGGGTTAATAATATCTTAAATATAGAAAAAAATAATTACCGAACGGTAATTGTGTAGGCTTTTTCGTCCACTGACCTTCGTGTCATTGGATTCAAAAGAAGATAATACCGAATTATTACTTTGGCTTGTAGAAAGAACAAAGGAGTTGAGGTTGCAAAAAAACATTACTCAACTGCAATGCTTTCACGAAACCAATGTCCATATTGGCAGAATTGAACAGGGAAAGCGCGACATTTCCTTTACTGCTTTTATTAAATTGTGCGATTATTTCAATATAACTCCTGAAGAATTTTTTAAGGATTTTAAAGACATCCCTAAAAAATAAAATTAACACCAAAAACATTGTCCAAGCCCGTTTTACCCTGTATTTTTGCAGACCTGCCAGCCGTATTTTGGCTGGAGCAAAAAAAATTGCGAAAATGAAGAAATATCTCGTCCTCGGAATCTTGTTTTTACTGCCAATCACGGCTTATGTTTTCTTTGCTTCCGGTAAAAATAATTTTGCAACCCTTCCCGTGCTTACCCCTTCAATTAGTGAGTTGACCGATTTTAAATCCCTTGACGGAAAACCAGTTCAACTAAAAAATCATATTACGGTTTTGGGTTTCTTCGGAAGCGATTTGGAAGCACACCGAGCTTACGCCTACAATCTCGCCCATAAAATTTACACTAAAAATCGTGAGTTTTATGAGTTTCAGTTTGTTATTCTTTTACCAAACGGCACCGAGGAACAAGCCAGAAATATTGAAACAAAACTGAAAGAAATAGCGCCAACGGATAGCTGGTTTTTTGCTTTTGGTTCCGAAGAAAATATTCAGCAAGTTTTCGATTCGTTGGAATCAAATCTTAAGTTGGATGCAAATTTATCCACACCCTATGTTTTTATAGTTGATAAAGAAAGAGCTCTTAGGGGCAGGGACGATGACGAGGATGAAGGCGTAATGTATGGTTTCGATTCCAGCACTATTGCCGAAATAAACAACAAAATGAGCGACGATGTAAAAGTACTTTTGGCAGAATATAGACGCGCTTTTAAAAAGTACAATACCTCGGATCGGGAAATATAGAAAAGAATAAAGAAAAGAGAACAAAGAATAAAGAATCAACATTCACGGCTATAGTATCCAAAATATCTATAGAATCAATAGAATCATTTAAAAAATGAAAAAAAATTATTCATACATCGGCATTTCGTTTATCGTTTTGATATTCGGGATTTGGGCGGTTCCGAAAATTATCAAATATCTTTCTGCACCCGATCTTGAATTTGTTATGCGAAATGAAGAAAAGGTTAAAGTCCCTAGTTATTCATTTACTAACCAAAATGAAGAAACAATTACCAATAAAGACTTTGAAGGAAAGGTTTATGTAATTGAATTTTTCTTCACAACCTGCCCGTCGATCTGCCCGATTATGACCGAAAATATGAAGAAAATTCAGGATGAATTTTTGGGCAATCCAAAGGTGGGGATAGCTTCTTTCAGCATTGATCCCGAATATGACACTCCGCAGATTTTAAAAGAATATGCCGAAAATAAAGGAATCACAAAACCTCAATGGCATTTACTCACGGGTGAAAAGGAAAAAATATTTAAATTAGCTAATGAAGGTTTCAATCTATATGTCGGCGAAGATTCCGCAGTAGAAGGTGGTTTTGAACATTCCGGATTTTTTGCACTCATCGATCAAGAGGGAAATATTCGTTCCCGAAAAGACGAAAACGGCAACCCGATAATTTATTACGATGGTTTGGATGATAAAAACATACAAATGCTAAAAGAAGATATTAAAAAGCTTTTATAATGGAACATACCGTTGATACTTCAAAAAAATATAACATTTGGATTTGGATTCTTTCCATTGCCATTCCTTTAGCAGTAGCTGTATTATTCACAGTAAAAATTCCTGGGGTGGAACGGTTGGGATTTCTTCCGCCAATTTATGCTACCATAAATGGAATAACCGCAATTCTTTTAGTTTCTGCCGTTTATCAAATTAGAAAAGGAAATAGAAAAACACACGAACTATTAATGAAAACAGCAATTGGCTTTTCAGTGTTATTTTTGGTTATGTACGTTGCCTACCATATGACTTCCGATTCTACCACTTATGGCGGAGAAGGATTTATAAAATATGTGTACTATTTCATCCTTTTAACGCATATTTTACTGTCAATTATCGTTATTCCTTTTGTGTTGATAACCTATGTTCGGGCCATTTCGGGCGAATTTTATAAACACCGGAAAATTGCACGCATCACTTATCCACTTTGGTTGTATGTTGCCGTTACTGGCGTTATAGTTTATTTAATGATTTCGCCATATTATTAAAGAAAAGACCAAAAAATCAAGAACCAAGAGCCAAGAATCAAGAAACCTGAAACTTGCAACCTAAAAAATGAAATCAAAAGTTTTTTTTATAATACTCCTTTTATTAATAACCGCCCTTCCCGCTGAAGCGCAATGTGCAATGTGTCGCGCGGTTTTGGAAAGTGAGGAAGGAGGCGAAACTGCAAAAGGCATCAATAATGGAATTGTTTACCTTATGATATTTCCATATTTACTTATCGCTGGGGTTGGTTATGCAATATATAGAAGCAGAAAAAAGGCGCGTTCCCAACAAAACAATTAATTTTTCAATAAATACTGTAACAATCAATGGTTTTTAAAGTCATATTGAAAACCGAAAAGTATAATATTTTCAATACTTAACAAGAATTTTAACTTTGAAAGGAGTAATTCCTTTTAATTTGTAAACCAACTAATTTTCCGATGATAGAAATCAAAGACCTTCACAAATCATATCACATGGGCAAGAACTCGCTACATGTTTTAAAAGGTATTAATTTTTCGGTTTCTGAAGGTGAAATGGTTTCTATAATGGGTTCTTCAGGCTCGGGAAAATCTACTTTATTAAACATTTTGGGCATTCTAGACGAAGCCGATCAAGGCACATATAATTTGGACGGAACGCTTATTAAAAACCTAAATGAAAAAGTTGCCGCTCGCTACCGAAACAAGTTTTTGGGATTTATCTTTCAGTCTTTCAATCTTATAAATTATAAATCTGCTTTGGAAAATGTTTCTATGCCTCTTTATTATCAGGGTGTAAAAAGAAATATTCGTACTGAAAAGGCTATGCATTATTTAGAAAAAGTAGGCTTGGCCGATTGGGCTTCACACCTTCCGAGCGAACTTTCCGGAGGCCAAAAACAACGTGTTGCCATTGCCCGCGCTTTGGCTAGTGATCCAAAAGTATTACTTGCAGATGAACCTACGGGAGCACTCGATTCAAAGACTTCGTATGAAGTAATGGAACTAATACAAGGCATAAACGATGAGGGAAAAACAATCTTGATTGTAACCCACGAAGACGATATTGCCCACATGACAAAACGGATTGTAAACCTTAAGGATGGTTTGATAATCGATGATTCCAAAGTGACCCAAGTTCGCGCCAAAAAAGAAATCTATGTTTAACATTGAACGGTGGCAGGAAATATTTGAAGCAATTCGCAAAAATAAATTGCGGACATTTTTAACAGGACTTTCCGTAGCTTCCGGAATATTTATTTTAGTAATTCTTCTCGCCATCGGCAACGGGATGCAAAATGGCGTGGCAAAGGAATTTGAGAGAGATGCCACAAACCGTATTAGCGTTTGGACAGGCGTAACATCGTTGGAATATAAAGGCTTAAACCCCGGTCGCGTTATTGAAATGGACAATCGCGACTACGAAATGGCGGTCAATAAAAATGCCGAAAAACTTGACCTTAAATCTGGAGTATACAGCCTTTGGGGACAATTGACCACTTATAAAAAAGAGAATGGAAGTTACCGAATAGAAGGCCGTTCGCAGCGATTATCAATTTCTTGAAAATGCAACTTTGGTGGCTGGACGTTACATAAACCAGAATGATTTAAACAATTTTGAAAAAGTTGCGGTTATAGGAAATCAGGTATATCTCGATCTTTTCAAAA
Source organism: uncultured Flavobacteriaceae bacterium (assembly GCA_963716065.1). Taxonomy (GTDB): domain Bacteria; phylum Bacteroidota; class Bacteroidia; order Flavobacteriales; family Flavobacteriaceae; genus Aequorivita. The sequence goes on along the minus strand of OY970287.1, from coordinate 1,455,709 downwards.
ATGAAAATTCCTTGGGGGAATATATCGATATAGCGGGAATAAAATTTAAGGTTGTAGGAATCTATTCCGATCCCGGGGGTGAGCGTGAAGAAACCCGAATTTTTATTCCTTTAACCACTTCACAGCGGGTTTACAACGCTGGCGATAAACTTAGATCGTTAGCTTTTACACTTGCGGATAATGATAATTATGAAGATGCCTTAGCTGCATCTGAAGCCTTTTCGGCACAACTGCAAGCCGATTTAAAATCGAAACACAGCATTTCTCCCTTGGACGAAAGGGCCGTAAATGTGAACAATACTTTGGAAAATGCAAAAAAGTTTTATGATCTCAACAAAATGATTAGCCTGTTTTTTTGGGGTGTGGGTATTTGTACCATCATTGCTGGAGTTGTGGGCGTAAGTAATATTATGCTAATAATAGTTAAGGAAAGAACCAAGGAAATAGGAATTCGGAAAGCTATTGGTGCGCAACCGTGGTCAATTATTGGAATGATTCTGCACGAATCAATCTTCGTTACTGCAATCGCAGGATTTGTTGGACTTATATCGAGCCTGCTTTTATTACAGCTTGTTGGCCCCTTCATTGAAACAGATTATATAAGAAACCCTTCCGTAGATTTTTCGGTTGCAATCACTACAATTACTATACTTGTTATTGCAGGCGCAGTTGCAGGATTTTTCCCAGCATATCGGGCAGCAAATATTAAACCCATAGAAGCTTTGCGCGATGAGTAAACTATTCAGCAGAGACAGTTGGTCTGAAATTATTGAAGCGCTAAGCAGTAACTGGTTTAGAACGGTTTTGACTGCTTTTGGCGTGCTTTGGGGTATTTTTATTTTGGTGATTTTGCTTGCCGCCGGCAATGGTTTGGAAAATGGAATAAAACAAGGCTTCAGCGGCATGGCTACAAATTCTATGTTTATGTGGTCGCAAACTGCTTCACAACCCTATAAAGGCTTGCCAAAAGGGCGCAGATATAACTTTAAAACTGATGATGTTGCGGCAATAAAACAAAGTGTGCCCGGACTTCGATACGTTTCGCCCAGAAATCAATTAGGAGGTTTCCGCGGAAGCAATAACGTTGTTAGAGGTCTTCAAACAGGCGCTTTCAATGTGTATGGCGATTATCCCGAAATTATTAAGCAACAACCAATGGATATTACGTCGGGACGATTTATAAATTATTCCGATATAAACGAAAAAAGAAAAGTTGCCATTATAGGCAGCGGCGTGCAAAGCTTGCTCTATTCGCCAAATGAAGAAGTAATTGGTTCCTATATTAAAATAAATGGAGTGAACTTTCTAGTTATAGGCACCTATAAAAAGAAAGGAAATAACGGTGATCCCGAAGAAATGCAAAAGGAAATTTATGTTCCATTTACTTCTTTTTCACAGGCCTTTAATATGGGTGATGTTGTGGGTTGGATGGCGATTACGGCCGAAGATAATTTCTCAATAACAGAATTGAAATCCCAAGTTTTTGATGTTATAAAAACACGCCATAGTATAAATCCCAATGACGATCGCGCAGTGGGTAATTTTGACCTTTATGAGCAATATAGCAAGATAAGTGGCCTTTTTACGGCACTCAATTTTGTAGCCTATTTCGTTGGAATACTCGTGTTGTTATCTGGAATTATTGGAATCAGCAACATTATGTTGATTGTTGTAAAGGAACGTACCAAAGAAATTGGAATCCGCCGTGCTTTAGGCGCAACCCCGTGGAGCATTCGCGCGCAAATATTATTGGAATCCATTTTTTTGACCATTGTTTCAGGAATGGCGGGAATTATTTTGGCAACATTGGTGCTGTGGTTTGTGAACTACCAACTTAGCGGAATGGATACCAGCGAAATGATGTTTATAAATCCATCAGTAAATATTGGCGTTGTGTTTATAGCCTTAACAATTTTAATTGTCTCTGGCCTTCTAGCGGGTTTGATTCCTGCACAAAACGCCATAAAAGTGAAACCAGTTGAAGCATTAAGAACAGAATAAAATTAACCGAAACCGAATATTTTTTAAAATGAAAAAATCAAAAACCATAATCATCCTCGTTACAATTGCAGTTTTGTTTGCAGTTTCAATGTTTTGGCTGTATTCCAAAAACATTGAAGATCCAATTGTATATGAAACAGAAAAACCTGTAATGGGCTCTATTGTTAAAAAAACGGTTGCCACTGGCAGTATTGTTCCAAAGGAAGAGGTATTAATCAAACCGAATATTTCAGGAATTATTGACGAAATTTTTGTGGAAGCCGGGCAAACAATAAAAGCTGGCGATTTGATTGCAAAGGTAAAAGTGGTTCCGAATGTTTCGTCACTAAACAATGCACAAAACAATATAACCAGTGTTCGTACTCAGGTAGAAACGGCACGCTTGGCTTTTGTAAATCAAAAGAGTATGTACGATAGGCAGAAAGCTCTTTTTGAAAAAGGTGTTATTTCAGCCAATGAATTTGACAATGCTCAATTGGCGTATGATCAAGCGCAGCAAAGCCTAAAGCAGCAAGAAGTAGGCCTTAGGGCTGCCAGCCAAAATTACGATATCGTAAAAACAGGAACAACCAGCGGAATGGGCGCTTCGGCAAATACCGAGATTCGCGCTACTGTTTCAGGGATGGTTTTGGACGTTCCCGTGAAAACCGGAAACCAAGTTATTGAAGCAAATAACTTTAACGATGGAACAACCATTGCAACTTTGGCGGATGTTGATAAAATGATTTTTGAAGGAAAAGTTGACGAGAGTGAAGTGGGAAAAATTAAGGAAGGTCTTCCGCTAGAAATTACCGTCGGAGCTATTCAGGATAAAATATTTGATGCCCAATTGGATTATATTGCTCCAAAAGGAATAAGTGAAAATGGCGCAATCCAGTTTGAAATAAAGGGAACGATGAGAAATTTGGATACCACAAGTACTTTTATTCGTGCAGGATTGAGTGCCAATGCATCTATTATCTTGGCAAAAGCGGAAAACGTTCTTACAATTAAGGAAGCCTTGGTTCAATACGATTCAAAAACGCAGAAACCTTTTGTTGAGGTTATGGTTGGCGAACAAAAATTTGAAAGACGCGATGTGGAATTAGGCGTAAGCGATGGAATTGATGTTGAAATTAAAAGTGGCGTTGCTAAAGATGATAGTATAAAAGTTTGGAACCAATTGAAACCTGCGATGCCAACTGCAGGTGGCTAACATTTCTTAATTTTACAGATTTTGTAACACAATAGCGATATAAAAGACATACATAGCAACAATAATAATTATGAATAAAATAGCAATCTCTTCCCTTTTTTTGATATTGAGCATTTCCTTGAATGCCCAATCCAAAAAGTGGACTTTGGAAGAAGCAATAGAAAAAGCTTTGGAAGAAAATATTGCCGTAAAGCAAGCACAGCTTGATCTTGAATTGGCGGAAATTGATAAATTAACTGCAATTGGAAATTACCTGCCCACATTGAATCTATCTGGTTCTAATTCTTGGAACACAGGATTGACCCAAAATATTACAACAGGTATTTTGCAAAATCAAACCACCCGTAACTTTTCAGCAAATGCAACAGTGGGAGTTAGAATCTTTAATGGTCTTAGTAATTTGCGTCAAGCACAACGCGCTAAACTTTCAAGGCTTGCGGCACAATATAATTTAGAACAGATTAAAGATAACACCGCTCTTTTCGTGGCAAATGCATATTTGGAAATTCTTTTCAACAAAGAAAATTTGAATGTTATCAACGCACAGCATGTAATTACTTTGGAACAACTTGACCGTTCAAACCAATTGGTGGATGCAGGTTCTATTCCGCGAGGTGATTTGTTGGAAATACAATCCACTTCAGCAAATGAGGAGCAAAGAATTGTACTTGCAGAAAACACAATTCGAATTTCATTGATCAATCTGGCGCAGATACTTCTTATAAAGGATTATGAAAATTTTGATATTGCAGAAAGTTCGTATGATGCTCCGTTGAGTGATATTACAAGTAATTCACCCGAACAAATCATTGCAAAGGCAAAGGAGCAGCGCCAAGAAATTAAAATAGCCGATGCTAATATTGCTTTGGCCGAAAAAGATATTCAAATTGCAAGAAGCAATTATTACCCAACATTATCGGGGTTTTTAAATTACAACACTCGTGAATCTGGAGCTGATAGAATTTTGCAGGGAGGTGTAGATCCAAACCAGCCAACGCAGGTTATTGGTCAAGTAGAGGATACTGGGCAAGTAGTTGTTGCGCCTAATTTTGGATTGTTAACCAGTCCGCCAGCGCCATTTTTTGAACAACTTTATTTGAATGATGGAATTTCATACGGACTTCAATTAAATATCCCTATTTTAAATGGATTTTCTGCGAGAGCCAATGTTCAGCGTAATAATATAAATGTGAAACGTGCCGAATTTCAAAAGGAACAAACGGAACTTGAGTTAGAGTCAAACGTTTATCAAGCTTACACAGATGTTATTGGCGCCAAAAAAGCATACGAAGCTGCATTGGTAGCAGTAAATGCACAAGAGCAAGCCTATGGATATTCAACCGACCGTTTTGATGTTGGTTTGCTGAATTCTTTTGATTTTAGCCAAGCAAAATTTAGATTGGAAAATGCGCAAAGCGAGGCATTGCGCGCAAAATATGATTATATTTTCAAAATTAAGGTGTTGGAATTGTACTTTGGAATTCCAGCCTCTGAACTAAAATTTTAAATATGAAGAAAAAAACACTCATTTGGGTTGTTGTAATAGTCGTTGTCCTTATCATTTTTCTAATTATTGGAAAAAAGGCAGGATGGTTTGGAAAATCTAGCGAATTCGAAGAAGTTGAAATTACCCAGATTGAATTAATAGACATTATTGAAACTGTCGCCGCTACAGGAAAAATTCAGCCTGAAGTTGAAGTTGCGCTTTCTTCCGAAGTTTCGGGAGAGATTATTGAACTTCCGGTTGTAGAAGGACAAAAAGTGGAAAAGGGAGATCTTTTGGTTAAGATAAATCCAGATTTAATCCAAGCAGTTGTTAGTCAATCACAAGCGGGATTGCAAAATGTACGCGCACAATATTCACAGGCTCAGGCCAGCGAAAAAAATGCAAAGCTAACCTATGAAAGAAACAAAGCACTTTTTGAAAGAGGAGTGATTTCCAAAGCTGAATGGGATAGATCTGTAACGGATTACGATATGGCTGCGGCAAACTCACAAGCTGCATATTTTAACGTTCAGAGCGCCTCGGCAAACGTGAAGCAGTCTGTTGATAATCTTTCCAGAACCGCTATTTACGCACCTATGAGCGGGACAGTTTCAAAGCTTTCCATGGAAGTGGGAGAAAAAGTTGTGGGAACCGCACAAGTGGCAGGAACAGAAATTTTACGTGTTGCGAATCTTCAAAATATGGAAGTGGAAGTAGATGTAAATGAAAACGACATTGTAAAAGTAAGTGTTGGTGATTCAACCAATGTTGAGGTTGATGCCTATTTGAAGCGTGAATTTAAAGGAATTGTAACAGAGATTTCAAACAGTGCGGAGAGCGCTTTGACTGCAGATCAGGTTACAAATTTTAAAGTAAAGGTTCGTATTTTGCCAGAATCATATAAGGATTTAACTGAAGGAAAATCAGAGAATTTTTCTCCATTTCGCCCTGGAATGACTGCTACAGTTGATATTATAACCAATAAAAAGAAAAAGATAATTGGGGTGCCAATTAGTTCAATAGTTATAAAATCGGATACTACAGATTCAAAAAAACCGTATGAAGTTGAAACTTCAAAAGCATCCTCTGAAAAGTTTGAAGCGGTTTATGTGAAAGAAGGAGATGTTGCCAAATTGCGCATTGTAAAAACAGGAGTGCAGGACGATTCAAATATTGAAATTATTTCAGGTTTAAAAGAAGGTGAAACGGTTATTATCGGCCCATACAATACGGTTACAAAATCCCTAAAACAGGGAGATAAGGTTGAAGTGGCTGTGCCTAAAACCGATAAAAAGGAGTAGCGATGGCAACAATTCTCTGTCTTGAAACTTCCACAACCAATTGTTCGGTAGCCCTTGCTGCTGACGGAAAAATTAAAGCAATTCGGGAGGAAAATAACCAAAAGTTTTCGCACGCTGAAAAGCTGCACGTTTTTATTGATGAAGTATTAAAGGATGCAAATATTGATAAAAAACAGTTGAATGCAATTGCAATAAGCAAAGGGCCGGGTTCGTATACTGGTTTGCGAATTGGAGTTTCCGCTGCAAAGGGATTGTGCTTTGCTTTGGACGTTCCCTTAATTTCTACTTTTACTTTGGAAGTGTTGGCGCAACAAGTTGAAAACAAAGATTGCTACATTGTTCCAATGCTTGATGCCAGACGGATGGAAGTATATTCAGCGGTTTTCGATTCTGAAAAAAAACAAATTCGCGAAACCCAAGCTGAAATTTTAAATGAAAATTCTTTTCAGAATTATTTAAACGAAAGAAAAGTAATTTTTTTAGGTGATGGGGCTGCAAAATTTGAAGCTTTGTGTTCCCATGAAAATGCGGTATTTCTCACTGAAAAATTTCCATCATCGGCCGATATGGCTCATTTGGTAGAGAATAAATACAAAATAAGCGATATAGAAAATATCGCTTATTTTGAACCCTTTTACTTAAAGGAATTTATTTTGGGTTAACGTATAAATATTTAAATTTTTCATTGATTCTTCAATACGCAATAAAAAAAGCGACATTTATAAATGTCGCTTTTTTATTTGGTGTTTAAAATATTTAAACTTTTAATACACTATTGAAGTGAATCAAAGTAAGAAACTACTTTTATTAAATCCCCTTCTTTCTCAAGGTCAAGATTATTTTTGTTTATAAACTCCTTAACTTCCTTCTTATTTTTGTCCATCATTTTAAGGACTTTAGAAGTGCTACTTGGCATTTCATAAAAAGTGCCATTTTGAACTAAATAATAAGTTGTTGTTTTTACAAATGAAGGAGGAGTATCTCTCTGGTAGGAAGATTTAGCTTTTTTCGGCTCTCTGTAAACAGATTTTGTTTTTTTGTAAAGGTCATAAACTTTACCGTCGTTCAAAACATTGAAGTATCCACCTTTCTCGTTGGAACCTTCATAGGGAACAAAAACGTAAAGATCCTTAATTATTTTAACGAAAATATCTGGACTTTTTGTGAGGGCGCTATATGACTTATCATACGGATTTTTCTGAATCTCAATTTCATCTGCATATGAGTTGTAACGCATAAAAACATCATTTTTAATGAGCTGATCTCCCTGAAAAATATTTCCCTGCAAAAATGTAGGATTAGCGTAAGCTTCATCTTTAATTGCTTCAAACTGCGCTTCTGTTAATCCAAATGCTAAAGATTTCTCATTTAAATCAATGGTTCGGTCATAAACACTACTGTAACTACTATTTCTTGATTGGGAAAATACAGTGCTCGCTATTAATGCAAAGGCCGCTGTGAATATTATTTTTTTCATTGTGTGTTTTTTTAGTTTAATTATGCAATATTTTTTACAAACTTAATTAATTATTTCTTAAGTGTGTCTAAATTAAAATGATGAACGTCTCGCTGCGGAAATGGTATTGAAATTCCAGAGGCTTCCAATCTTGATTTTCCTTCTTCTAAAATCAACCATCGTAGATTCCAAAAATCATTGATATTCGACCAATAACGAACAGTCAAATTCACTGAACTATCCCCTAATTCGGCAACTGCAACCATAGGCATTTTGTCTTCAATTTTCAAAACAGTTTCCTGTTCGGTTACCAAATTCAATAATATTTCTTTTGCAAGCCGTATATCGTCATCATAACTTATGCCAAAAGTAATATTTTCCCTGCGTACTCCCTCAACAGTATAATTGATAATGTTTTCATTGCTCAATTTTCCGTTGGGCAAAATGGCTAGTTGGTTTCCAAAAGTAGTAAGTTTAGTATTGAAAATTGAAATTTCCTTCACGGTGCCGTCAACACCTTGTGCACTTATGAAATCGCCAACCTTAAAAGGTTTTAACAATAAAATAAGGATGCCTCCCGCAAAATTTGAAAGTGATCCTTGCAAGGCAAGTCCAATTGCTAAACCGGCCGCTCCAATTATAGCTACGAGGGAGGCTGATTTAACACCTAGTTGTGTAATAACCAAAACAAAAAGTACAATTTTTAGCCCCCAGCTTATAAGAGTTGCTATAAAATTCTCCAAAGCTGGATCGTATTCCTTTTTATCGAAAAACTTTTTTATAAATCTGTTTATGAATTTGATAACCCAAAAACCTATTAGCAACATTATAGCTGCACCAATTAGATTTGGTAGAAAATCAATTAATTTCTTTCCGTATTCTTCAATATAAATATCCCAATCTTTAAATTTTTCCATAAAATCTATTCTTTATTCTTTAGTATTTAATAATTCAATTACAATTTTTGTTTCTTCAACCGGAAGTTTGCAGGTGTTATTTTTGCAAACATAAATTAAAGTTTTCCCAGGGGAATGGCGATTCTTGAATAATATCCCATTGTTTCCTCCCTTGCTTCCGGCAATAATTATGTTTGGAAGATAATGTTTGTTTAGCTCTTTTATTTTTTCCGAAACCATTTCTCCCACAACTATCACTTCAAAAAAATCCTGCTGAAAATTCAACATTAAATTCATCCAATTTGAAAAACCGCTTGGATATTTTTCCATTTCTGGTGAAACATTCTTCAGCATTTGATGTGAAACTTCCTCAAAACTGGTTTCATCAAAATATTTTGAAAGCACAAAAAGATTTTTTGCCATCACTGAATTTGAAGCTGGTATTACATTATCCCTATATTCAAAATTTCTTGTAACAATGGCCGGATCTTCTTTGGAAGTAAAATAAAACATATTTTTCTCCGAATCAAAAAAATTAGTCAGTGTATAATCTGCCAATCTTTTGGAAAGATTTAGCCATTTTTCATCGAGGGTAACTTGATAGAGTTCGATAAAAGCTTCAATGGTAAAAGCATAATCTTCCAAAAAACCATTTATATTGCTTTTTCCATTTTTATAATTGTGAAACAATGCGCCATCATTTTTAAGCTGCTTTTCAGAAATGAACTTTGCATTTTTTAAAGCGATTTCCAAATATTCTTTTTTGTTGAAAGCTTTATAGGCGTCAACATATCCCTTCAGCATTAGGGCATTCCAAGAAGTTAGCGTTTTGTCGTCCAAACGCGGTTTTGCTCTTTTGTTACGATAGGCGAGGAGCTGTTTTTTCCAATCTTTCTTTTTCTGTTGAAAATCCTCGGAAGTAATCCCAAATTCCTTTTCAATTTCAGAATCAGATTTGTTCCGAATAAGTACATAATTATTGTTCTCCCAGCCCCGTAAGCATTCACATTATAATATTCCTGAAAAATTTTAAAATCATCTTTCAGTTGCTCTTGCAATTCTTTAAAAGTAAAAACATAAAAGGCGCCTTCTTCCAACTTTCCATTTTCATCTTTGCTGTCTGCGTCCAATGAGGAATAAAAACCTCCTGTTTCATCTGTCATATCACGGGCAACGAACTCCAAAGTTTCCTCGACCACTTCTTTGTAAAGTGGATTTTTTGTGACCAAATAGGCTTTGCTATATAAACTTACGAGTTGTGCATTGTCATAAAGCATTTTTTCAAAATGGGGAATGTGCCATTTTTCGTCGGTGCTGTAACGGGAAAATCCCCCACCAATTTGATCGTAAAGTCCGCCATAAGCCATTTTTTCCAACGTTAACGCTACGTGATTTTTTAATTTTTTATTGTTTGTTTCATAGGAATTCCGCAATAAATATTCATAATTATTTGGCATCATAAATTTTGGGGCACCTTTGAAACCGCCATACTTTTCATCAAATTTATGCGACCAACTTTGTATTATTTCTTCAGTCGGAAATTTTTTGAAATCAATAGCATTTTCATTCAAATGGATTAAATCAATGTTTTTGATTCCGTCCTCCAATCGGTCGGCATATGCAATCAGTTTTTCCGGCTCTTTTTTATAAATTTCCGAAATCTGTTCCAATGCACTTATCCAATCACTTTTTCTGAAATAGGTTCCGCCCAAAACCGGAGTGCCATCCGGAAGCGTTACCACATTTAAGGGCCAGCCTGCGCTGCCGGTCATTAACTGTACTGCATTTATATAGGTTTGATCTACATCTGGCCGTTCCTCGCGATCAACTTTTACAGAGATAAAATCCTTATTCATTACTGCAGCTACCGTTGTATCTTCAAAACTTTCGTATTCCATCACGTGGCACCAATGGCACGCTGCATAACCGATGCTTATTATCATCAATTTTTTCTCCTTTTTTGATTGCTGAAGGGTTTCGTTATTCCAAGGTTTCCAGTTTACGGGATTGTGCGCATGCTGCAGCAAATAAGGACTGGATTCATTTATTAAATCATTTGTAAAGGGATGTGTTTCCAAGGGTTCTTTTTTTGAAGAATTACAACCTAATAAAAAATGTATTGCCAAAATAGTAAGTATGAAGCGCATAGCGAGATTTCAGAAAAACAAAAATACGCCTTTGAATTTCCAAAAGCGTATTTAGACACATTCATTAAAATATCTATTTCACTTCAAAAGTGATTTTTACATTCACTCTAAACTGTGTAATGTTTTCGCCGTCAACAACACAACTTTGGTCGCGCACATAAACTGATTTTATATTTTTTACACTTTTGGACGCTTCTTTCACTGCGTTTCTCGTTGCATCTTCCCAACTTTCCGATGAATTTGAAAGCACTTCAATAACTTTTAATACTGCCATAATTTCTTGGTTTAGGTTAAAAAAAATTTGAAAACCTAAGTTACAATTATTATAAGCCAATATTCTGAAATCTAAGTTAAAAGGAAACTAATTACCCATTTATCGCAACTACGCTGTTTACCTGACCGTGCAGCATTTCTTTCAGCATCGTTTCAATTCCATTTTTCAAAGTAATGGTGGAAGATGGGCAACCGCTACAAGCTCCTTGAAGCACAACCTTTACAGTTTTGGAATCTTTATTGAAAGAATCAAAAAGTATATGCCCTCCATCACTAGCAACTGCTGGTTTTACATATTCATCCAAAATTGAAATAATTTCTTTTTCAATATCTGTATAAATACGTTCTTCGGAAATAGTGTTGTCTGCAGATTTTATTTCGGAAGAATTTGTCCCGTTTAAAATTTCATCGTTTAAAACTGGCTTGCCATCCTCTATGAATTTTCGGATGAATTCCCTGATTTCCATAGAAATTTCCTGCCATTCGGCAAGATTGTATTTCATCACGGAAACGTAATTTGCACTTATGAAAACTTCTTTTACAAATGGAAAGTTGAATAGAGCTTTTGCCAATGGGGAGTGTACCGCATCATCAATATTTTTAAACTCAAAAGTTCCAGTCGCCAAAGGTTTGTTGGCTACGAATTTCATCACCGTTGGGTTGGGAGTGCTTTCTGCATAAATACTTACTGGTACTTTTTTAGGGGCATCAGTTTCTGCGATTACTTGTTTGCCAGAATTTAAATATTCCAAAATGGAGTCTGCAACTTCTTGTTGTACATCTGCCCATTCCACGATGTTATATTTTTCAATAGCAATGAAGTTTTGGGAGATATAGACAGTTTTTACGAAAGGAAGGTAAAAAAGTTGTTGTGCCAAAGGACTTGGCTTTGCTTCGTCCACATTTTTGAATTCGTAGCTTATAGCCTGCGTTAAGAAAGAATTAACAACAAATTTAACAATATTTTGGTTAGAGGTTTCGGAAATTTCAATGTTAAAATGTGTCATTTATAAGTTTTTTTTGCAAAAATATAAAAAGAAAAACAATGTATTCAATATATTTGGCACTGTAATACCCAGATTTATGAAAAAATTAATACTTCTCCTAATATTTGCATTCCCTTTATTTGCCTCAGGACAAAATCCAAATGATGTAGCTTATTTTGACCAATGGAATGGCTATTATGATTTTAAAGCATTTGGAAATACATTGACTACAGAAGAAAACAACGGTGGCAGTGCTTGTGTCTTATTACCGCAAAGCGAGGCAGATTTATTTCTGGGCATCGGCGAAAATGTTGTGGCTGCCTTTTTATATTGGGGCTCTGTGGGTGATGGCGATTTTAATGTAGTGCTTAACGGTACAGCGGTAAGTGCGGACGAAGTTTTTAACCGTGCAAATGCTGGTTTAAATTATTTTGCAGCCCGTGCTGATGTTACTAATTTAATTGCTGCCAATGGAAGTGGCACCTATACTTTTTCTGGAATAGATATTCCACAAGCAACTTTAAACAATTATTGCGGAAGCACCTTATATGGAGGTTGGGCAGTATATGTTATTTATGAAAATCCAGGTGGGTTACTTACTCAAATCAAAATGTTTGATGGTTTGGAAAGAGTGTCTTCAACCAATACAGATTTAACAATTACATTAGACCAGATTGAAGTTTCCTCACAGAATTTATCAAGAATAGCTTTTTTGGCTTGGGAAGGTGATGCCGCTATTAATACTGGTTATGTAGAAACTTTAGAACTAACTACAGCTATAGGTACTTACGAGCCTTTTAATGCTATTAATCCAATAGGTAATAACTTTAATAGTACTAATACTTGGACTGGTTCACAGGTAAACTATCAAATGGATCTTGATTATTATGACCTTGCAACATCGGGTATTATACAGCCAGGGGTAACATATATTGATGTTACTTTGCGATCTACTTTGGATCTTATATTTGTTAATAATATTATCACAAGTGTAAACTCTGAACTTCCAGACGCTACCATTGAGATTGATGACCTGGGTGTGCTTTGTGAAAATAACAATATGGATGTAGAGTATACTGTTTATAATGTAAACAGTACCAACGTTCTCGATCCAAATACACCCATCGCTTTTTATTATGATGTTATTAATCCTGCAAACCTATTAGGGCAGAGTGTTACTTTAAATGAAATTCCTATTGGTGGATCGGAAAGTGGAACTGTTAGGTTGGCTCTTCCAATTGCAATTCCAAGTGTTTTTAATCTAATAGCTGTAGTGGATGATGATGGGAATGGAGTAGGTATCGTGTCCGAAACGGATGAAGACAATAATGAGTTTGAATTTCCTGTAGACCTTAACCAACAACTATTTATAATCACTCCAGGGCCCGCCTGTATTGGCACTCCGGTTATTTTGGATTCCGGACTTGAAGCACCATTTACATTTGAATGGTATGATGCTGGTGATCCTACCACAGTTATTGGCACTGGTTCAACTTATACGGTTACTACCGATGGCATTTATTATGTAGAGGCAGCCGATGGCACTTGTAGAGTTGAAAGCAATCGAGTAACAATTACTTTTAGGCCTCAGCCAGTTGCCAATGCAGCGCCTGATATGTATCAATGTGATTTTGGAACCACAAATGGTACTTTTAATTTAACTGACCAAGATGCCTTTATATTAGGAGCCCAAAACCCTCTAGATTATAGCATAGATTATTATGAAACAGAGGCATTGGCAGAAATTGGTGCTCCAGGAACTGAAATTCTTGGAGGGGTAAAAATTATAGACCTTCCTTCCCCAGAAACAATTTGGGCTCGTATTGAGGATAGCGCAAGTGGAACTTGTTATGATATAATTAGTTTCGAAATTTATTTCAGTCGTGCCATTGCTGGTATTGTGACTGCCACTGTAAATTATTGTGATGCAAATGGCGACGGGCAGGAAATTATAGACCTTGAAGCTGAATTCAATCCTACAATTTTAGATGGCCAACCTTCCTCTGATTATAATATTACATACCACCTAAGTCAAGCAGATGCCGATGCTGGCACTGGAGCCTTGGCAATTCCACACACAGTTGTAGGTCCGAGCCAGCAAATATTTATAAGGCTTGAAAATAGAGACATAGACCCAAATGGTGCTCCTTGTATTGATACTACACAAAACGTAATTATCAATTTAGACACGGCTCCTACAATAAATACTACGCCCCCAAATTTAATTGTGTGCGACGATAATAATGATGGGTTTGCAATCTTTGAACTTCCGTTACAGGATGATGTTATTACACTTGGCGATCCCACTTTAACAGTAACCTATCACAAAACACTTGTAACTGCGGAAAGCAATACTGTTGAATTGCCTGATTTTTATGAAAACGATCAACAATATTTGGATATACCAATTACTGACCCTGCAGATCCTAATTATGGAACTGGTGGTGTTTGGGCTCGGGTTTCAAATGGAACTAGTTGTGTAAGTATTGTTCCCTTTGCTTTGGAAGTGCGTTTTTCACCAGTAGGAATAACTCCAGAGCCATTGCGTGTTTGCGATGATGCAACTGCAGATGGAATTGCTGAATTTAGACTTACAGATGTTGCTCCAGAAGTGCTTGGAACATTAGATCCTTTAGGCTTCGATCTTTATTATTTTGAAGTGGAAGCTCAGGCTATTGCAGCCGGAGATTCGGCGTTACCTGGCCCTATAGATATTTCACAGGCAATACCAAATCCAGCGAATTATTTAAATACCAACAGCCCTTACTTTGACGAAATCTGGATTTTAGTTGTTAGCAATACAATAGGAACCATTCCGCCAAACCCTAATAGCGCCGAAGGTTGTTACGATATTGTAAGATTGGAATTATATGTAGATCCGCTTCCAGCAGATTTAGGCCCTTTTGAAATAATAATTTGTGATGATGAGGTGATAGACGGATTGGCTATTTTCGACCTTACAAGTGTAAATAATGATGTAACTAATGGTGACCCTAACCTTAGCGTTACATGGTTCTTAAATTATACTAATGAAGGTCTCGACATTCCTATTCCTGATCCAGTTAATTTTCAGAATACGGCTACTCCGCAAACCGTAATTGGTAGGGTTACTTCTGAATTTGGCTGTAATACTTTGGTTGAACTTACACTATCTGTTTTGGCAAACCCAAGCCCAAACTTTAATCCTATTCCATTGGAACTTTGCGACAATGGTATCAATGAAGATGATGGTATCGTAAGCGGCTGGGATCTTACCTTGGCCGATACAGATATTGCCGCTGGTCAAAATGTAAATATAAGATACTACGTTTTGCGCGATGATGCAGAAGCTGGTCTTCCCGGCACCGAAATTACGATGCCTTATACCAATATCTCCAACCCGCAGATTGTATTTGCACGTGTTGAGTTTAATGTACCTCCAGCCGTGAGCGCTTGTTTCACTATTGTTGAGTTGCAATTAAATGTGCTGGCACTGCCAGACAAACCCATTGCTCCTTTTGCTGATCCCTTTATTGGTTGTGATGAAAATGGTAACGGCTTAGGAACCTTTAATCTCACATTGCAGAACCCTGGTGTTATAGGAAATCAAACAGCTTCAGATTTTGCTCCAATAACATATTATGAAGATCCAATCGTTGCAGCTGCCGGTATTCCCGGAACTGAAATTTTAGATCCAGTAAATTATGTAAGCGCAGGTGCAGGACAACTTATATATGTGCGTTTAGAAAGTTTAATTACTGGTTGCGTTCGTATAACTGAATTCGAGCTTCAGTTGGAATTATTCCCAACAATAGGAGTAGGTGATGATTTAACCGAATGTGATGACTTAACCACTACTAGTACAGATACGGATGGTTTTGCAACTTTCGACCTTACGGTAAATACTCCTTTAATTCAAATGGGTAATCCTTTTCTGGATGTATTCTATTATGCTTCTGCGATTGACCAAGTAAATAACATTCCTATTCCAAATCCAGGATCTTACCGTAACATAGTACCATTCCAACAGCTTATTTATGTTACTGCCTTTAGTGAGAATGGTTGTAGAGCAATAAATAACTTCTTTATAAATGTTGAAGCAACTCCCGATGCTTTTTCGCCGGGGGTAATGATTGCTTGTGATGATGATAATGATGGTTTTGCGTTGTTTGAACTTAGCAGTCAAACTGATTTCATTACAGGAGGTAATATAAACTTTACTGTAACGTATCACGCTACACTTTTAAATGCTCAAAATAGTATTCCACTAGTTAGCACGCTTTATGAAAATGATCAACAATATATAGACACTCCAATTACTGACCCAAGTATTCCAGGATATGGAACAGGTGGGGTGTGGGTAAGAATTGTTGATGAAACCACTTTAAACAAATGTCCTAGAATTTTATCATTTGCTTTGGAAGTTCACGCCGCTCCAATAGCTACTGTGCCCGCACCTTTACGTGAATGCGATGACGATCCAGAAGTCGGGGTTGAAACTTTTGATTTAACTTTCGTTGAGCCAGAAGTATTGGGAACAATGGATCCTAGTGGGTATGATCTATATTATTATGAAGATTTAGCAGAGGCTCAAACTGCAGGTGAGCTTGCATTGACAGCTCCAGATTTTTCTCAAGCTATTCTTGTTCCAGGCGAACATCGAAATGATGCAAGTCCATTTACACAAACTATCTATATTTTGGTGGTTGGGAATGCAAATAGCAGCATGCCGCCAAACCCGAATGGAAGTGAAGGTTGTTACGATATCGTGGAATTACAGTTGATTGTAGATCCAATTCCTGCTAATAATGGCCCATTATTTATGACAAGTTGTGATGATGAGCTTCAGGGTAGTACCCCAATCGATGGAATTTCTACTTTTGATCTTACCGAGAATGACCCAATTATTATCGGAGGTAGCCTTGGTCTTACAGTATCTTGGTTTGACTCATTGGGTGCTCCAATTTTGGATCCTGAGAATTACCAAAATGTAGGTACTCCAGAAACGGTTGTGGGAAGAGTATCTTCAAATTTTGGCTGTTCCAATGATGTTCTTGTAACCTTAACAGTACTTCCAAATCCAGAACCGAATGATCCAACGCCTTACGTGCTTTGCGACGATGACGATGATGGAATAATGGAATTCGATCTTAATACCAAAACTCTTGAAATACAGGGAATTGAAAACAATGTTTCCATCACTTATTATGAAACTTTGCAGGAAGCAATTGATGGATTTACTCTTACCCAAATACCTGGTGGGATTTATGTAAACACCAGAAGCCCATTCAACGATACTGTTTTTGCAAGGGTAACAAACGATGTGCCGCCTGAATTGTTGCCATGTTTTACCATTGTTGAATTAGATCTTGAAGTGGTTGCGCTTCCAGATTCTCCTGACTCAAGATTTGAAGACCCTATTCTTGTTTGTGATGATGACAACGATGGCACGGCTATTTTTGATCTTACAATTCAGGATGAAGCGGTTTATGCCGGTCAAACCCAAACAGATTTTGAACCAATTACATATTATACAAGCTTAGGAGCTGCAGAAGCGGGTATCAATTTTATTGATCCAGCAAATGCTTTTGAAAGCGTAAGCAGAACAATTTGGGTTCGTTTGGAAAGTTTAATTACAGGCTGTGCAAGAATTACACCTTTTGAAATTGTAGTTGGTGAATTCCCAGGTTCGGGAACGGCTAATGATTTTGTATTTTGTGATGATGAAGAAAGTGGAAGCACTACCGATGGAATTTCTATTTTCAATCTTAAGGATAACGATTCAGTAATTACAGGCGGTGACCCTACACTTACAGTTATTTATTATGCTTCCTTGGATGATTTCAACAATAATATTCCAATTACAAATCCTCAAGCATACCCGAATGATCTGAGTCAAGGTAATCCACAAGAAATTTTCTACACTGTTAGTGGCCAAAATAGCTGTAGCGATAGCCAAAGTTTCTTTATTACCGTAAATCCAAATCCTCAGCCAGTAGAACCAACCGCATTGTTTGCGTGCGACGTTGACAGTGATGGTTTTAGCTCTTTCGATTTGGAAAGTAAAACAATAGAAATTCAAGGTGGCGACCCTACTTTGATTATTACGTATCACGAGAATTTATTGGATGCCAATACAGGTAATTTCCCATTGGCAACTCCTTACGATAATATTGTTGCCTTTAACCAAACCATATTTGTTCGTGCAGCTTATAGCAACCCACCATCAGGTACCGGTTGTTATGCAATTGTAACTTTAGAGTTGATTGTGAATCCTTCTCCGGTAGTTCCGCAAGATCTTCCAGACTTAATTGCCTGTGATGATAGTGGTTTTGCAGTATTCGATCTTACAGTACAGGAAGTCTTAATATTAGGAAATCCACCTCAAACAGATGTTACAATTACATATCACCTAACCGAAGCGGACGCCCTTGCTGGAACGGCTTTTATTGTTGAACCTGAAAATTATACCAACGCTACCAATCCACAAACTATATGGGTTCGTTTGGATGATGATTTAACTGATTGTTTTGCAATAGGTCAATTCAATCTTGTTGTTACAAATGGTTTGCCAATAACAGACCCTACACCTTTAGAAGTTTGTGATGATCTTGGAGAGCCAAATGATGGTTTCACGGCAATCAATCTTACAGTTAAGAATAGTGAAATAACAAATGGAGTGCTTACACAAGGTGTTTCTTATTTCGTGACTGAAGATGATGCCATAAACAATACAAATCGTATTGATGATGAAACAGCATATTTTAATATCTCGAATCCGCAGGTGTTGTATGTTCGTGTAGAAGACAGCAACAGTTCTTGTATTTCCTTCACAACACTTACGGTACGAGTGCTTAATAATCCAACCCCAGTAACTCCTCAGGCAATTGAGCTTTGTGATGTTACTTTAATAATTCCTCCAGGACCATATGATGAGGTAGAGATTTTTGACCTTACCATCCGTGAGGCGCAAATTCTTAATGGAAACAACTGGACAGTTGGTTATTATAAGAGCTATAACGATGCGGTGGCAGAATTTGATGCCATACCACCTTTAGAAACTACTGCATATCAAAACATCAGCAATCCGCAGATTATTTATGTGCGTACAACCAATCCAAATACATTGTGTTTTGAAATCGTTGAATTGGAATTGATAGTTAACCCATTGCCAGACGATACGGCAATAGTATCGCCATACATTTTCTGTTCATCAGATGGCAGTGAAATAGGTTTGTTCAATTTGGATACAAAAATTGATGAGATTTTGGCAGGACAGCCTCAACCACCTTTTGATGTAACCTTTTATCTAAACCCAATTGATGCGGAAAACCAGAATAATAGAATTGTAGGATCTACAACCTTTCAAAATTCAACAAACCCACAAACTATTTACACGGGAATATTGAATACTGAAACTGGATGTTACATAGGAGGGGTACAATCTTTTGAATTGATAGTTCAGCCGGGTGCCATTGCAGTTGCACCAGCAGAACCATTCATTATTTGCGATAACCTTCCACCAAGTGATGGCTTTGCAGAGTTCAATCTTGAGGATGTAACAAACCAACAGGTTTCAGATTTGCGTGCAGAAATATTGGCGGGTCAAGATCCATCAATATATCTAATAACTTTCCACGAGACTATTGAGCAAGCCGAAGCTGGCACGGGGCCATTACTTTCCCATATGTAAACATTATAAATCCACAGCGTATATACGTTCGTGTTACTAATGATTCAAACATGGAAGAGCCTAAGTGTTACGCTGTGGTTGATATGATTCTAAAAGTAGAACAATTGCCAGATGTAATTCTAGATGATGAATATCGCCTTTGTGTAGATGAAAACGGCAATCCAATTCCAGAGGAAGAGGGAAGTCCATCCCCTCCTGTTATTGACACAGGATTGGATCCAAACCTATATACATTCCAGTGGGATCTTAACGGGGTTATTATTATTGGCGAAACAGGCCCATCAATTATTGCCCTTGAAGGTGGAGTTTATACAGTAACCATTACTGAATTGGCTTCCGGATGTGAAAGCGTTGCAACAACTACAGTAATCGTTTCATCGCCTCCATTTACGTATGAAGCTAACTTGCTGAATGGTGCATTCGCTGGTAACCACGTAATTGAAGTTATAGCTGAAGGTGAAGGAACCTACGAGTATCAATTAGATGCCGGTCCTTTCCAGGATAGTAATATTTTTGAAAATGTTGACCCAGGAAATCATACCATCACAATTAGAGATAAATTTGGTTGTGGTAGCGTAACCTTTGATGTTGGCGTTATAGATTATCCATTATATTTCACGCCAAATGCGGATGGATATCACGATACTTGGAATATTATTGGCATTGCAGCAGGTGATCCAACAGCAAAAATTTATATTTTTGACCGCTTCGGAAAACTGCTTAAACAATTGAGCCCGCTAAGTGAAGGATGGGACGGTACCTACGGAGGTAACCCATTGCCATCAAGCGATTACTGGTTTCGAGTAGAATATACAGAAGATGAAAAATCAAAAGAATTTAAAGGCCACTTTACCTTAAAACGATAAACATAAATTATGAGCATAAAACGAATTCCCCTTATCCTACTTTTGTTATCATCGCTTTATGGATTTTCGCAAGATGGAATACCAATATATTCAGATTATTTTTCAGATAATCTATATTTAATACATCCATCCATGGCTGGGGCTGCAACGCACAATCAACTTCGTTTGACTGCACGGCAGCAGTGGTTTGATCAAAACGAAGCTCCAAATCTCCAAACTCTCAATTTTAACGCCCGTTTGGGTGAACAATCTGGAGTTGGGGTTATTGTTTATAACGATAAGAACGGATATCATTCGCAAACTGGAGGGTATATTACCTATGCCCACCACCTTATGTTTTCAAGAAGTGAAGCAGATCTTAATCAACTTTCATTTGGTTTGAGTGCAGGATTGACACAATCACGATTAGATGAAACTAATTTTGATTTAACAGATTTTGATCCTGTGATTGCTGGAATTATTCAAAGTACTTCCTATTTTAATGTGGATGCTGGTCTTTCCTATAATTTCTTGGATTTTTCAGGACACTTCACTGTTAAGAATATAATTTTTCAGAATAGAAATATTTATTCCGAAAAGTATGAATCCAACAATCAGCGTAAGTACTTGCTTTCTGCAGCTTATGCAATTGGTCAATACGGAGCTGATTGGAGCTATGAGCCGTCATTCCTTTTTCAATGGGCTGAGCGAACAGGTGAAAAGGCTATTGATATAAATATGAAGGCGTATAGAAAAATGGATTTTGGACAATTATGGGGCGGGCTTTCATATAGAAGAAGTCTTGATGGGGCTGAGTTTCTAAACGGGCAAGAAGTAAAAACTCAAAAACTTCAATATTATACTCCAGTTTTAGGTATAAATTATAATAATTTTATGTTCGCTTACACCTATTCTTACCAAGCAGGGAATGTGAAATTTCAAAGCGGTGGCTTCCACCAAATTACTTTGGGATATGACTTTTTGGGCGGAAGACAAGAACCGTACGACTGTAACTGTCCAGCGATCAACTAATATTTTTGAGTTTTATAAAATTAAAAATGCCTGATACTAATAATGTATCAGGCATTTTTGTTGTTTTTATTTATTATTCCCAGCTATAATTCTTTTTTTCAGCTTGCTTTTTTATGGCTTGCACCATTGCATTTTCCAAACCATTTTCTGTTTGCTTACTGTTTTCTGAAATGTATTTCCTGCGCTGTTCGTTAAATTCCTTAATTTCATTTTGAATTGATTCTCTTTCATTCCGCTTCGTTTCCAGATATTTCTTTATTTCTGAAGTAGACTTCCCCTTTAGTTCCTGTGGCAATTCGTCTTTTTTCAATTTGTCATAACTGAAATCAGCTTCCTTTTCAGCGTCTACCAAATCCCAAGTACTATTCGTGTAAAGATGGCTTCCTTTAGATACAGTTCTGCTAACACTGTTGGCTTTGCTATACTCTTCAGCGTTTGAATCTTGCTCGTTTTGCATCGCTTTTTTCATTTCTCCACGCGTTCCGTATGGAACATAAGTGTTGTTAAGTTTTATATTTAATTGAATTATTACATCATCATAAGGAGATGGAACATAAACCGTCTGCTGGTTTTGATTGATCGCCATATAATCGCCATATGTGAGCTGGGCGCCATCTTTCCAATAACTATCAACTCCGTGTCTGTAATCTCCACAGAAAATAGTATTCACTACAATTCCATCTTCTTTTGCGGCCATTGCAACGTCTTTATAATTAATGCCGCCTTGATTAAAAGGTTCATTTCCTGCAATAAAAACCATTTTTAAATCGTCATTTTCATTTCCCCAGTCAAGTTTGTTTATAGATTCTTGAATTACCGCACCGCAATATTCGCTTCCGCCATTGGTTGTCAAAGAAAAAAGTTCTTTTGAAACATCATCCAAATCTTCAGTAAAACCTAAAATCTTTCGAATGTAATTATCGCGGGAGCTCAAGTTATCGTTTCCGTATTCATAAAGTGCAATTTGCAATTTTGGTCTTTCGCTTCGGCATTTTGCATAGCTCAATTCGTTCACAATTTCCCAAAGTTGTGCTTTTGCTTGATCTATCAATCCGTCCATACTATTGCTGGTGTCCAATAGAAGAGCCACTTTTATATAGTGTTCCTTTTTTGGAGTTTCAGTAACAGCCAAAAAGTTGTTGTCGGTTTTTTTGTTATCAGCTTTGCAGGAATATGTGATTGCGAGCAGAAGGGCTAAAAGAATTACGTGGGATTTTTTCATAATGATGTTATTTATTTTGAGGTAAACCTAAGGCGAACTTTTTCCTAAAAAAACAAAGTATGAGGAAGCTATTTCTTTGAATTAGTAAAAAGCAATTTTGAATGAGTGAAGTATTATTTTTTAGCCTTTGCTCAGGCTATTTCAGAAATAAGTAATTTTAAACATTGCCGCAAAGTGCGTATGTTTACCGTTTTAAAGCTATAATGAAAAAACTGATTTTTCTTTTCTTGGCAATTGCCGTTTTTTGTTCTTCGGAAAGTTTTGCGCAAAACAAACGCCAAACAAGCAACAATCCTTTTAACTTGAAAGGTGAAGTAATTGATGGCGAAACAAACATGCCTATTCCAAAAGTGAATGTTGAGATTTTAGGGGGTCAATATACTACCACCAATTTTTCGGGGAGATTCTCTATTTCCGCAAAAATTGGGGACGAACTGGTTATAAAAAGTGACGATTTTGTTACGGTATATTACACGATTAAAGAGAACGATTTTATAACTATTCGGGTTGAAAAAGCCAAAGAAGCGGCAGCTCCAATAGTTGCCTCAAAAAGTTCTCAAGTGAGTAGTCAAGCGGGTTTCAGTATGTATTTAGATTCTGCAAAATTCTTTCTGAAAAAGGATGCCCAAAAAAGTATTCAATACGTTACCCGTGCCTTAGAGCCTAGCCGAAATAAAATCATTTCAAAAAAAGAAAACAGTTTGGCTTTTGAAACTTTGGGTGACATTAATTTGTTTTGGAGCCAGCCAGATTTGGCGGTAGATAATTATAAACAAAGCCTTCAAAATAGCAACAACACAGATGTTGCCATAAAACTGGCAAAAGCTTTTGCTCAAAATAAAAACTATCAGGAAAGTATTTCATCCTTTCAAAATCTGTTGAAAAGCAATCTTTCCGCCTATCAAAAAGTGGAAGTTTATGAAGGTTTGGGCGATACTTATAAAGCGATCGGCGATGGAGTGAAAAGTGTTTTTAATTATCAAAAGGCGTTGGATAGTGCCAAAGAGAATAGAATAACTCCGAAAATTACAAACTTAAATTCCAAGATTGGCGAGGCTTATGCACAAAGTGGCGCACTTAGCGAAGCGAAGGAATATTTTGACAATTCATTGAAACTTGCCAAAAAAGAAAACAAACAGCGTGCAGTTTCCGAGAAGAATAAAGTAGCCGATTTTTACAATCAAAACCGTGATTACGAAAAGGAAATCCAACTTCGGGAAGAGACTTTGGAAGAACTGAATTCTATGGAAAAAGGTGCTACGGTTGAGGATGAAGCATTGACTTCGCAGCGACAGAACTATAAAATTGCAAATGCTTTTGTTGCTCAGGAAAAATACCAACAAGCTATTCCCTATCTTGAAAAAAGTATAGCCGAGGCCGACAAAAAGGAAGATTTGATTGTTCAGAAAGATGCGGTTCGGAAGCTTTCGGAAATTTATCGAGACATCGGGGAGTTTGACAAAGCAACCGAAAGTTACCAGCGATATGTGGAAGTTGTAGATGAACTTTATGTGAAAAAGGAACAGGAGATAAGCCAAGCCGCACGTTTTACCAAAGAAATTACCCTTACCCAAAACAGAATTGCCAGTCTCGAAAACGACCGAAAATTAAATGAAAGCCGTTACAAACTCGCTTTTGAAAATCAAGATTTGATTGAACGAAATAGTCAAATCCAGAAATGGGTTATCGGGTCGTTAATTTTAATCGTGCTGTTATTGTTTTTTGCGGCTTACACACAATACAAAATAGTGAAACAGCAGAAGTTTGCGAATAATGTTTTGGCTTTGAAATCGCTGCGTTCGCAGATGAATCCTCATTTTATTTTTAATGCATTGAATTCCGTGAATAGCTTTATTGCGGTGAATGATGAGCGGACGGCCAATAAATATTTGACTGATTTTTCACTGTTGATGCGTTCCGTTTTGGAAAATAGCGAAGAGGATTTTATTCCTTTGGAAAAGGAAATTGAATTGTTGGAACTTTATGTGAAATTGGAACATTTCAGATTTAAGGATAAATTTGATTATAAAATTACGGTTGACGAAAACATAAAATTGAATGAGTTTGTGATACCGCCAATGTTGCTTCAGCCGTATGTGGAAAATGCCGTTTGGCACGGACTTCGGTACAAAGAAGAGATGGGGTTGTTGGAAATTAATTTTCTGCAAATCAATTCTGAAACCATAAAAATTTCCATCATCGATGACGGAATTGGGCGTTCAAAATCAACCGAATTCAAAACAGAAAACCAACTGAAGCAAAAGTCAAAAGGAATGGGAAATACCCAAAAACGTATTGCAATTTTGAATGAAATGTACAAAGACAAAGTAGATGTAAAAGTGGAAAATGTTTTTGAAAACAACGAAGGAACCAGAGTTGAACTTATTTTAAAGAAAGATTGAAGTTGGCTGTTGGTTGTTGGATGACCATTAATTGGATAAAGAACCAAGAATAAAGAATAAAGAATTAAGAATTAAGAAATTTACAAGAAACAACAAAATCCATAGTATCAACAGCATCAGTAGAATCCAAAAATCATGAAACTAAACGCAATACTAGTTGAAGATGAAGAAACAAGCAGGGAAATTCTGCGGAATTATTTGGGAAAATATTGCCCAAATATTGTTTTGAAAGGCGAAGCTGCCAATGTTGATGATGCGTTGGTTTTAATAAAAAATAACGATTTGGATTTAGTTTTTTTAGATGTTGAAATGCCTTACGGAAATGCGTTCGATTTACTCGATAAAGTGGGCGATCGCCAGTTTGAAACCGTATTTGTAACCGCATACAATCATTATGCAATTGATGCTTTAAATGCACACGCTTCCTATTATTTGCTGAAACCAATTTCCATCGATAAATTGATTGAGGCGGTTGATTATGTTTCGGAAATAAAAGCAAAGGAAAATTCGTTACAGAATTCGATTTTAAAGCCATTACAAACACAAGTTGCGGGAAAGATTACAATTCCGTTGCAAAATGGTTTTGAAGTGCTTCAAATGGAAAATATACTCTATTGCCAAGCCGATGATAATTACACACAGATTCATCTAAAAGTTGGAAAGCGTTTGGTGAGCAAAACCTTGAAATATTTTGAGGATTCGCTTGCTGAAAATGGATTTGCACGCGTTCACAAATCTTATTTGGTGAATGTGAATGAAATCACCGAATACAAAAAAGGGAAGGGCGGGAGCGTAGTGCTTTCCAGTGGAAAGGAAATAATGGTCAGCCCTTCGCGGAAGAAGGAATTGTTGGCTTATTTTGGTTGAAAGTTGAAAGTTGAAAGTTGAAAGTAAAATGTAAAAAGTAAAAAGTAAAATGTAAAATGTAAAATGTAAAAAGTAAAATGTAAAATGTAAAATGTAAAATGTAAAATGTAAAATGTAAAATGTAAAAGTGATTTCTTTACCGACCTGAAACCTGAAACCTGAAACCTGAAACCTGAAACCTGAAACCTGAAACCTGAAACCAAAAACCTGAAACCAAAAACCAGAAACCACAAACCAGAAACCAGAAACCAGAAACCAGAAACAAAGAATATGATCATAAAACCAGTAAACGGAAAACACCCACAAATCCCTGAAGATTGTTTTATTGCTGAAAATGCTACCATTGTTGGCGATGTAGTTATGGGGAATGAATGCAGCGTTTGGTTCAATGCCGTTATTCGTGGCGATGTGCATTTCATTAAAATGGGCAATAAAGTGAATGTGCAGGATGGGGCCATAATTCACGCAACTTATAAAACTTCGCCCACAACTATTGGCAATAATGTTTCCATTGGTCACAATGCAATTGTCCACGGCTGTACAATTCAGGACAATGTTTTGATCGGGATGGGGAGCATCGTTATGGATGATTGTGTTGTGGAAAGCAATACTATTATTGCTGCCGGAGCTGTAGTTTCAAAAAATACAAAGGTTGAAAGCGGAAGTATTTATGCTGGAATTCCTGCGAAAAAAATAAAAGATATTAGCCCTGAACTCACAAAAGGTGAAATTGAAAGGATTGCCAATAATTATGTGATGTATTCTTCTTGGTTTAAGGAATAATTAAAAGTCCATTTTCTCTACTGAAATCGTTTCTGAATATTCTTTAAGCAGAAATTTTAAAGTATCAGTTTCAGCATTTGTAAAAAATTGAAGTTTTGGTTTTGTATATTCTTCGCGAAGTAAATCCAAACTTTGTAAAACCGTTTTTGTTTGCCGTGCAACCGCTTCCCCCAATCAATAATTTTCACGTTTTTGGGTAGAATTTTTTTCAACTGCGGAATTATGTACGGATAGTGACTGCAGCCTAAAACCAAATAATCAATATTAGCTTCAACCATTGGTTTGGTATGTTTTTTCAGGAGTGAAATCATTTCAGGTCCAGCCAAATTTCCAGCTTCAATTAGAGGCACGAGTCCTTCGCCTATAATTTCCACCACACTCATGTTTTTTCTAAATTCTTCTGCCGTTTTACTGAAAAGAGTACTGCTCAAAGTTCCTCTTGTAGCCAAGATTCCGATACTTTTTGTAGTAGTTTTTAAAGCAGCTGGTTTTATTGCGGGTTCAATACCAATTATAGGAATGCTATAATTTTTCCGAAGTGTGGCAATAGCATTTGTGGTTGCGGTATTGCAGGCAACAACTATTATTTTGGAGCCAAGCTCAAGTAGTTTTTCAACATTTTTGATACTTAATTCTGCTATTTCTTCCGAAGATTTATTTCCGTAAGGTGCATTTTTGCTATCAGCTAAGTAAATAATATTTTCAAACGGAAGGAGTTTGTGAATTTCCTGCCAAATGGAAGACCCCCCAACGCCTGAATTGAAAACACCTATTGGATTATTTTTTGTCATTACGTAAAAGTAGCCAATAACTTCAAAATAGTATAAAAAAAAACTGCCCGTTAATAACGGGCAGTTTTTAAATGTTTTGTTTGAAATAGGATTACATTCCTAAATCTTTTTTAACATCAGCCATAAGATCTTTTCCATCTGCAAGAATTACTCCGCTACCTACGGTTGAATCCAATACGTATTGAAAACCTTGGGCTTTTGCAACTTTTTGGATTGTTGCTTGTGCTTTTTCAAGAATTGGTTTAAAAATATCACCTCTCTTTTTATCTAAATCCTGAAGTGCCTGTTGTCTATAAGCTTCAATGTTCTTTTGCATTCCCTGAACTTCTTCAACTCTTTTTTGGTTTTCTACATCTGTTTTAGTTCCAGCCTCACTATCATACTGTTTCATTTTAGTATCCCATTCTTTAGCCATTGCCTTAATTTCAGTATCGTATGTATTCTGCACTTTTTCCAATTGGCTTTGCGCTGCTTTGTATTCTGGCATTGCTTCAATTAATTCTTGTGCATTGATATGTGCAATTTTGCTTTGTGCATTAACAAAACTTGTAGCTCCCACGAAAAGTGCAATTGCAACTAATAACGTTTTCATTTTTTTCATTTTAAGTGTATTTAATTTAAGTGTTATTTTAATGTTTAATAATAAAATTATTATTGGTTTTGGTTATTTACCGCCACCATTTTCTGGTGGATTATTTCTATTTTGCCTCGCATTCATAATAGAATCTTTTCTGCTTTCTCTTTCTTCTATCAATCGCTGTCTGCGTTCTTCAAATTCCAGTTTTTTTGCTGCGCGAATTGAATCGCGTTCTTTTTGGCGATTCGCCATCATCTTCTTCCCTTTCGGTTTTTTTGGCTTCAATTGCTTCCAGACGCTTCTTCTTTTTCTTCTACTCTTTCTTTTTCTTCGGCAGTGATTGGTCCATCAAGTGGATCTTCGCTTTCCTCAATCCTTTGCTGTTCTCTTTCTTCCTTTTTATTGGCTGCCTGAACTTTCTTCCGGCACGCTCAATGCTCTTTAAAACCACATCGCTAATATCGTTTCTCTTTGCTGCGAAAAGCATAACTACGTCTGCAGATTTGTCGAAAATGAAATCATATTTTTTAGCTTCCGCAACTTCTTGAACAATATTGAAAACTTGATCTTGAATAGGCTGCACCAATTGTCTTCTTTGGATCATTAAATCACCATTGGGGCCAAAACGATCCTGCTGATATTGAAGCATTTCATCTTCTTTTATTTTTATTTCCTCTTCGCGCTCGTCTATCAATTCTTTCGTTAAAAGAACCCTTTCGTTTGCTAGATTCAATTTCATTTGATCTATTTCCTTCTGCTTTTTATCTATGTCCTGTTTCCATCGTTGAACTTTTCCTTCCAGTTGTATGGAAGCTTCTTTGTATTCCGGAACACTTTCCAGGACATATTCCATATCAATATATCCTATGCGAACGCCTCTCTGAGCTTGAGCCATAAAGGTGAAGCAAAAAAGGCAAAGGGTGAAAAGGAGTATTTTTTTTGTCTTCATATTATTTGGTTGTTGTTTAAGAAAATATCGTGCCAATTTTAAAATTGTTGTCCAATAATAAAGTGTGTTTCCCATCCATTTTTCACTGTACCGCCTAAAACAGGGTCAAATCCATATCCGAAATCGATACCTAAAAGTCCAAATGCGGGCATAAATATACGTAATCCTGCGCCAGCTGAACGCTTTAGTTCAAAAGGATTGTAATTTCTGAACCCATCATAAGATGCTCCACCTTCCACAAAACCAAGTACATAGATAGATGCAAGTTGTTTTAGTGTTACTGGGTATCTAACCTCTAACGAAAATTTATTGTAAATCGTATTTCCGTCTATGGGCGTAAGACCCTGATTTGGATAACCTCTTAATTGTATTACTTCACGACCATCTAAACTGTAAGCTCCAAGTCCGTCCCCACCAACAAAAAACCTTTCAAAAGGTGGAACCCCGCGATCTTGATTGTATGCTCCTAAGAAACCAAATTGCGTATTTGTGCGAAGAACAGATTTGCCAATCAATTTTGTGTACCAAGTTCCTTGAAATTTTATTTTATAATATTCAAGCCATTTAAAACGCTCTTGGTCAATTTCAGAAATTCTTTGGTTGGCATCAACAAAATTTTCATCAGTTGCTATAACCTCTCCCAGTCTATCGCGCTCTTCACTTAATCCTTTATAATCCACATCATTAAATGCGGAATATGGAAGCGTAAGTTTTGCTGTTAAACTAAAATCTGAACCTTGGGTAGGATATATTGGATTGGTAGCCGTATTGTTTCGGCTTATACCAATAGTATATGCCAAGTTATTTGAGTAACCATCCCCAAAAGTAAAGAGTCCAGTGTTATAATTGTTCAGGTTGTAATGTTGAAAACTAATAGCATTAGACCACACGAAATAATCATCAGGCCATTTCACTTTTTTTGCCAAACCAATAGAACCACCTGTAATGGTAAAGCTTCTTGTTTTATCTGCCCTACGTTTTATAGGATCATACAAATTCTGGATAGTATGCGAGAACGAGGTTGATAATTGTACTGGTTTTCTTCCTCCTAACCATGGTTCAGTAAGTGAAAGGCTATAAGTTTGGTAAAAAGTACTTGCTTGTGCGCGAAGTGAAAGTTTTTGTCCATCTCCCATTGGCAATGGCTTGTAAGCGCTTAAGTTGAAAATATTTCTAAGTGAGAAGTTGTTGAAAGAAAGTCCTAAAGTTCCAACAAATCCACTCCCGCCATAACCTCCTTGAAGTTCAATCTGGCTTGAGCCTTTCTCCACTACTGAATACTCTAAGTCTACAAGTCCATTGTTTTCATCAACAGTTTTGAAATTTGGGGAAAGCTGCTCAGGGTCAAAATAGCCCAATTGTCCCAATTCGCGAATTGTTCTTACCACATCACGC
This sequence comes from uncultured Flavobacteriaceae bacterium, assembly GCA_963716065.1. Lineage (GTDB taxonomy): Bacteria > Bacteroidota > Bacteroidia > Flavobacteriales > Flavobacteriaceae > Aequorivita. The sequence continues at coordinate 1,425,433 of OY970287.1, read as the reverse complement.
TTACTGTATTTTTGACCAGGACGTGTTCTTAATTCCCTATAAATTACATGGTCGTTTGTACGATCGTTTCCAATCACGGTAACATGGTCAAAGTAGAAAAGATTACGCTCCATGATTCTGATTTCAAAATCTATGGTATCGTTACGAACAGCTACTTCCACAGGATTTATACGTGCAGCAAGATATCCATTGTTTTGGTATAGGTTGGTAATATCATTGGCTTCGGGATCGCTATCATCTTGAATACGTTCTTGCAATAAAATACCGTTGTAAACTTCCCCTTCCTTTATTCCTAATATTTGACGGAGTTGACTGTCAGTAAAAACACTGTTTCCGATAAATTTTATATCACCAAAATAATATTTGTCGCCTTCTTCTAAATTAATATCAACAGCTACATTTTTTTTGTCGAGTACCCTTAGCGTATCGCTAACAATACGCGCATCACGGTATCCATATGCCTTGTATTCTTTAAGAAGAGATAATCTGTCTTCCTCAAAACCTTCTTCGGTGTATTTTGAACGTTTCCATAAACGAATAAAGTTTTTTCGTTTGGTTTTTTTTAGTGAACGGCGCAATTTACCATCTGTAAATTGTTCATTTCCGTTGAAATTTATCTCTTTAACTTTTACGCGTTTTCCCTTGTCGACAGCAATGGTCATATTTTTGGAAACCTCTGCGCCAGTAGAATCTTTAACTGGCACTGTGCTAATTATAACGTCAGTGTTATAAAAACCATCCTTTTTATATTTATTAGCTACGTAATTTTTGGTGGTAGTAATTAAATTTTTAGTGATTTTTGTACCAGCTTTAAGATCGTTATCCTTAAGGATTTCTTTCTTCTTCGATTTTCGCACGCCGTCACCGGTTATAGTAACTTCGTTAAGTTTTGGTAATTCAACAATGTAAAGTTCCAAATCAACATTGTCGCCCTCAATATTTGTTACATAAAAGGCGATGTCGCTAAAGAGACTTTGCTCCCAAAGTTTTTTAGTTACCTGGCTTAATTTTTCACCTGGAATAAAAATACGGTCCCCTTTTTTAGGCCTGTAAAAGCGATAACGGTTTGCTCGTTAAAGTTTTGTGCCCCAGTAACCTTGATTTCGTTTATGGTGTATTTTTTACCGCTGTCAAGTTCTTTTTGTTGCGCATGTAGTGTAAAAAAAGAAAGTATTGTAAATAGTAAAGTACAATAAGATTTTCTGTATGTGTGCAATAGGGAACTATTGATTAAGTTGTTCACTGGTTTTTCCAAATCTTCTTTCTCTGTTTTGATAATTTAATATTGCCTCAAAAAGATGGTCTTTAGTATAATCTGGCCAAAGCGTTTCTGTAAAATACAGCTCGGCGTACGCTATTTGCCAAAGCAAAAAGTTACTGATACGCTGTTCTCCACTAGTGCGAATCAATAAATCTACGTCTGGTAAATTTTGCGTGTAAAGATGATTATTTATTACCGTTTCATCAATTTCATGCGGCGAAATTAGGTTATTTTTAACTTTAAGACTAATCTCTTTTATTGTTTTTGTAATTTCTTCTCTTGAACCGTAACTTAGCGCAAGGGTGAGTGTCATTCTTTTATTGTCTTTCGTTTTTTCGATAACGTCAAGTAATTCTTTGTGTGCTTTTTTAGGTAAGGTTTCCAAATTCCCAATTGCATTAAGCTTTATGTCGTTATCTGATAGTGTTTTAATTTCTTTTTTAAGGGAAGAGACTAATAATTTCATCAAAAGTTGCACTTCTATTTTTGGACGGTTCCAATTTTCGGTTGAAAAAGCATAAAGGGTTAAAAAAGGAATGCCAATTTCTGCACTGCCCTCAACTATTTCCCGAACTGCTTTAGTGCCATTTTCGTGACCCATAGAACGAAACAAACCTTTTTGCTTTGCCCACCTACCATTGCCATCCATAATTATGGCAATATGTTGCGGTAGTTTTGCGGTGTCTATTTGGTTTTTTTTGTCCATTCTTACTTTAAAAGTTGCAATAGCAAGGTCTTCTTCCGAAGGCAAAAGTAACAGTTATTCCAGTAAACACATACCAATCATCACTGTTTGTATTCCCGAATTTTAAACCCACTTCATCAGCCAACCCTTTTACGGGATTACTTCCATCCAGGTCGTCGGTAAAAGTGTAGCGAGCTCCAATTTCAAAACCTACCATTGCATTTTGGCTCATATTTGCTTTAAAGCCTATGACCATTGGAATGGCAATACTAGCAACGTTATCATATCCTACAATTTCCCCAGAACCTCTTTTATAAAGTGCTTTGTAACTAAAACCTGTAAGTCCTGTATATAAATAAGGAGAAGAAATGTTTTTTTGACTGTGAACGTCAAAATCCCAAAAAGTGTATTCAATACCTATGGACAACTCATTTATGTTATTCTCAAATGAATAACCTCTTTGTTGTCTGCGGCTATTCGAGCTTTCGGCATCATCTCCTTTTATTTTCCCAAAGAGTAGGGAGCCTCTAAAAGAATGTCGCGCGCTTCGGTTCCATTTAAAAATACCACCTACAAACAAACTATTAGGATTCACATAATTGGTCTTTCCAACATCGCCTATATAGTTGGCCCCACCAATCATTCCGCCTATTTCATAGGTTTGGGAATGTGCCAAGAAAGCAGTTGAGAGTATTAAAAATACAGTCGCGAAATACTTCATATTCTTTAAAAGTTTGCAAATATAACAATAAACTTGGGTTGACGATATTCTATGCCCATTTGTCTCTGTTGATTAACAAATATTAGAAGATTTTATTGTCTAATTACGCTTGTCTTCTCCCCATAAAAGTTTTTTGCGAAGTGTTTTTATAAAGCTGTCATCGTGAAGTTGAAGTAATTTTATACTGAAAGGAGCTTTTTTTATAATAATGTTGGTTTCATTCGCCAAGGTAGCAATACGTGAATCCATAGACATTAAAAAAGTATTTTCCCTTCCCGAAACTTTTAAGGAAATGCTACTGGAATTTGGAATAACCAAAGGTCGGGCATTAAGATTGTGCGGCGCAATTGGAGTAAGCACAATACTGTTTGTGTTTGGGTCAATTACCGGGCCGCCACAACTCAACGAATAACCTGTCGAACCAGTTGGGGTTGCAACTATAAGTCCGTCGGACCAATAAGAAGTAAGATATTTTTCGTTCACAAAAGTTTCCACTTTAATCATCGAAGTTGTATTTCGCCTGTTTACGGCTACTTCGTTCAGGGCGAAATTTAGTGGGAGAATTTCTTCACTCTTTGGAAAAGTTTCAACGGAAAGTAAACTTCTTTCCGAAATGGAGTACTCGCCATCAAGAATTTGATTTAAACTTTCGGTCATTTCCTCTTTTTGGATTGTTGCCAAGAAGCCAAGTCTCCCAGTATTGATTCCAACTATTGGGATACCTAAATCCCCCACAAAAGTTACCGCTTTTAAAATAGTTCCATCCCCGCCAATACTAAAGAAAAGATCAAAACTTGAATCCAATTTGCTGAAAGTTGAAAAATTCGAGAAGTTCTTTGTAATATCCTGATTTTGATTTATGATTCCCAAAAAGTTTTCTTCAATAACTACTTCGGCTTCTTTTTTTTGAAGCGCATCGAGCAGCATCTGTATATAAATCTCAGAATTCTCGTGATAAAACTGGCCGTATATTCCTATTTTCATTTAACTAAAATTGATGGTATTGATGCTGTTGTTTTGACTACCGACTACCGACTACCGACTACCGACTACTATATATTAAGGTATTTATCCAAATATTCAGAACGTTCCTTCAAGTCTTCCAAAAACTTATCTTCCTCGTGGTGGCTTATCACGTTGTAATTATATCTCCTGAAAGTTTGCACAATACTGTTCATCGCGGTATGCCCTACTTTTACAGTAACTTGAACAGTATCACTTTCAAGTTTGGAAATAAATACACCGAAAATTAGCGTTCCATTTGATTCAACAATCTGGCAAATCTCACTGAAAGAATAATCCTGAATCCCCTTTTCAATAACTATTATTCCACCGGTTTCATTCAAAAATGGAGTATTGTTGAAAAGGCTCATAATATCGCCCAATTCATAATATCCCAAATACTTATTTTCAGCACCCAAAACTGGCATAATGTTGCTGTTGTTTAAAGCAAAAGCTTCCAAAATATCAAGCCAGTTGGTATCTTCCAAAACGTGGAATGGCTCTAAAGCATATTGAAAATCATTAAGCGATTTTTTATTGTCAAAACAATAGGAATCATTTTCAGAAACACAACCTATATAATGACCATCTTTTTCAACAGGAACGTGCGAATAAGTTAGCTGATTAAAAACAGTTTGCACATCTTTTATCTTCGCCGAAATGTCAAAGGGTTCAATATCGTTAATAATATAATTTAGGGTTTCCATTGCAATATTATTTTTAACGAAATTACTTAAAATAAAGGTTCTGTTAGCGAGCTAAGGTTTATATATTTGTTAAAGGTAAGTTGAACAGCCCGAAAACAGGGAATTTTGGGGTGAATGGATTCGATGAATTCTTTGAGCTTTAAACTTTAAACATTGAACTTTTTTATGACAAAACTAAGCGTAAACATAAACAAAATAGCCACGTTGCGCAATGCACGTGGAGGCAATGTGCCCAACTTATTGCAGGTTGCAAAAGACATTGAAAAATTTGGTGCACAGGGAATCACAATCCATCCCAGACCCGATGAACGACACATTCGGTACCAAGATGCATACGATTTAAAACCAATTGTTTCCACAGAATACAACATTGAGGGAAACCCGATGGATGATTTTACAAAGATGGTTTTGGAAATAAAACCTACACAAGTAACATTGGTTCCCGATGCAGTTGATGCGATCACTTCCAACGCTGGCTGGGATACCTTAAAGCATAAGGATTATTTAAAGGAAATAATTTCTGAATTTAAAAGAAACGGAATCCGCACTTCAATTTTTGTGGATCCAACTTTGAAAATGATTGAAGGCGCAGCCGAAACTGGAACCGACAGAATTGAACTTTATACCGAAGAATATGCCAAACAATTTTCCTTGGGAAACAAAGAGGCTGTAAAACCTTATACAGAGTGCGCGATTCTCGCAAATAAACTAGGTTTGGGAATCAATGCTGGGCACGATCTTTCGCTTGAAAACATTAAGTTTTTTAAGGAAAATATTCCAAATCTTTTGGAAGTGAGTATTGGTCATGCGCTTATTTGCGAAGCGCTTTATGATGGGTTGGAAAAAGTGATTGGGGAATATTTAAATAAATTAAAATAATGATTCTACATTCCCAAATATCAGGCTCCGGCAAACCTTTCGTAATTCTCCACGGTTTTCTAGGAATGAGCGATAATTGGAAAACTTTAGGCACTCGCTGGACTGAAGACGGTTACGAAGTGCATCTTTTAGATCAACGCAACCACGGTCGAAGTTTCCATAGCGATGAATTTTCGTATGAAGTGATGGCGGAAGATTTAAAAAAATATTGTGAGGAACATAATCTAGAAAATATCATTTTACTTGGCCATTCAATGGGTGGAAAGGTGGCAATGCAGTTTGCGGTGACTTATCCCGAAAAGGTTTCGAAATTGATAGTTGCTGATATTGGCCAAAAGCCTATCCACCGCATCATCAGGATATTTTGAAAGCACTTTCAATGCTCGATTTTTCGAAAATAAAATCCCGGGAGAAGCGGATGATATTCTTTCAGAATACATAAAAGACGAAGGCACGCGATTATTTCTTCTGAAAAATCTTTACAGAAAAAATAAAACTGAATTGGCGCTTCGCATAAATCTTCCAATTCTTTCAGAAAAAATAGAATCAGTAGGCGTTGCGCTTCCCGAAAACACTTTTTTTAAAGGCAATGCACTTTTTTTGGGAGGTGAAAAAAGCGGTTATATAGAACCGATGGATGAACTCCTGGTCAAAAAACATTTTCCAAAAGCTAAAATCGAAACAATTTCAAAAGCCGGTCATTGGCTACACGCAGAAAATCCCGACGAATTTTATGATAATGTTATGGATTTTTTATAATATTGTAAACGTGTTTATTATGCGTGCATAATAAAAAAAGATTCCTTAAGTACTAAAAAAATAACTTTAAAGAAATTGTTAATTATGAAGAAAGTATTATTAATTGCCGTTTTTGCACTTGCATCTACGGTAACTTATGCGGGTGGCTACCGTGTGAGTTTGCAGGGAAATAAATCTCTGGCTATGGGCCACACTGGTGTTGCTGTTGTTAACAGTAGTGAGTCGGTGTTTTTCAACCCGGCTGCTTTAGTGTATTTGGATGATAAATTTAATATATCGGCTGGTGTTTACGGTGTTTTTTCAAACATCGCTTACCAAGATACCGAAACTGGCGCAAACGCTCGAACTGATAGTCCAGTAGGAACCCCTCTTTACTTATATACTTCATACAAAGCGACAGATTGGTTGGCTCTTGGTCTTGGTGTTTACACACCTTACGGAAGTTCTGTAGAATATGAAGACGATTGGGCAGGTTCACATTTGGTTAATAATATAGATTTGCAGGCAATCTATATTCAGCCAACCGTTTCTTTGAAAGTTAACGATAAGATAAGTTTCGGTGGTGGACCAATATACGTTACAGGTTCCGTAAATTTCAACAGAAATTTGAATTGTACGCTTACAGATCTTGATGGAAACCGTGCTAATGTTACCATCGACGCTTCTGGCGTAAGCAGCTGGGGCTGGGTAGCAAGTACAATGGTTAATCTAACTGAAGATTTACACATAGGTGCAACCTATCGTTCTGAAATTATTTTGGATGCCGATGATGGAACTGCCGAATTTGAAAATATTCCAAACTCTCCTTTAACTCCTTTTGCAGATACTCCAAATTAAAGCGTCTTTGCCATTACCTGCTGAAATGACCGTTGGTATGTCATACGATTTCTGCGAAAAGTGGACATTTGCTTTCGATTTCAACAGAACTTTTTGGGACGTTTACGAATCTTTGGATATAGACTTCCAGAATGAGGACATTCCAGATTCAAAAAATGCACGTAACTACAAGAATGCTTCAATCTACCGTTTCGGTATGCAATATGACGCTACCCAAATGTTTACATTAAGAGCTGGTTACTACTTTGATGAATCTCCATTGCAAAAGGGTTATTTTGCTCCGGAAACACCGCGGAACGATAGTAATAATTTTACAGCAGGATTAACGGTAAACCTTGGTGAGCATTTGCAAATTGATGCTTCGTTCCTTTACTCGCACTTTAAGGAAGTTGATGCTTCCTATAACTTTTACTTCGAAAATGGTGTAGCTGTTCCTTTCAAAGGAACTTATAAAACAAATGCGTTTGTTCCAGGTTTGGGTCTTACTTATAAACTATAATTCAAAAAAAAAGATGAAAAATATACTTAAATATACATTCGCGGTTTTAGCAGTTGGCTTTGTAAGTTGCGACCCCGAATTTGAGAATCCTGTAACAGATGAAGGTTTTTACAGCAGCGGAACGGTAGATGTTTCAAAATATGTTTCCGTTGGAAACTCGTTGACTGCTGGTTACGCAGATGGCGCACTTTACATTACTGGGCAAAACAATAGCTATCCAAATATTATGGCGCAGCAGTTTGCTTTTGTAGGTGGTGGTGATTTTACACAGCCTTTAATGAATGATAATCTTGGAGGATTATTATTGGGTGGAACCCAAATTGCAGAAAACAGATTTGTTTTGGCGGTTGGCTCAAATGGAAACCCTGGCCCAGTTCGTTTGGCAGGAACACCAACTACTGATATTACAAATAAATTGACTGGTCCATTCAATAATATGGGTGTTCCGGGAGCAAAAAGCTTTCATTTAGTAGCTCCGGGTTATGGAAATGTTGCCGGTGTTCCCACTGGTGCTGCCAATCCATATTTTGCGCGTTTCGCAAGTAGCGAAAGCGCAACGGTGATTGGTGACGCCGCGGCACAAGGGGCAACCTTTTTTAGCCTTTGGATTGGAAACAATGATATTTTAAGCTATGCTACTTCAGGTGGTGCAGGTATTGATCAGTTAAATAATTTTGACCCTACCAGTTATGGTCCAAATGATATTACAGATCCAAACGTATTTGCTTCGGCTTATAGCTCACAAGTTGACGCTTTAACTGCAGGTGGTTCAAAAGGTGTTTTAGTGAACATTCCTGAGGTAACATCAATTCCTTATTTTACTACAGTTCCTGCTAATGCAATTCCATTGGATGCTCCTACTGCTGGGGCGTTAAATGCTCAGTTTGCTGCATACAATACTCAAATATTGCCAGGATTGGCAGGATTGGGTGTTATTTCTCCTGAAGAGGCTGCATTGAGAATGATAAACTTTTCTGCGGGACAAAATTTCCCTATTATGACTGATGACGATCTTACCGATATTACTCAAATATTACAAGGTCCACCGTTCAGCCTTCCAGCTCCATTAGCAGGTTTGTTGGGTCAATTGCGTCAAGTGAAACCGGATGATTTAATTGTATTGCCCGCTTCTTCTATACTAGGGACTACGCCAAATCCAAACAATCCACAAGGTGTAATTGGTGTTTCTATCCCTTTAAGCGACGAGTTAGTCTTGGCTGTTTCAGAACAAGCTCGCATTACTGTTGCAAGCAATGCATACAATGCAACTATTCAAGCACTTGCGGGCTCCAAAGGCTTAGCATTTGTTGATGCAAAAGCAGCTTTGGCAACAGTTGCAAATGGCGGTGTTGTTTATGACGGAGGTGTTCTTACTTCCCAATTCGTTACCGGTGGTGCATTCTCTTTGGATGGTGTTCACCCAACGCCAAGAGGCTATGCATTTACTGCAAATTTAATTATTCAAGCAATTAACGATACGTACGATGCTACCATCCCAATGGTAAAAATCGGGAACTACAATACCGTTACGGCTACAAATAATTAATTTTTAAAATTAAGTTTATAAAAAAACCGTTCTCATTTGAGAGCGGTTTTTTTATCTTTAATTTCAACTTAAACCTTAAAAAAATGAATCTAATTATAAAACTTCTACTTACTGCTCTGGCAGTTGTTGTTTTGTCCAAAATTCTTCCCGGCGTAGCTGTGGAAGGTTATGGCTCTGCAATTATCGTTGCTATTGTTATTGCCCTTTTGCGATTATTGGTTAAGCCAATTTTGGTGCTTTTAACGCTGCCAATTACCATTGTAACCTTCGGACTTTTTCTTCTTATAATTAATGCTATTATTATTTTAATGGCAGATTATTTTGTGGCTGGGTTCGACGTAAGTTCAATCTGGTGGGCGCTTCTTTTCAGTTTATTATTGTCGCTTTTTCAGTCCATTCTTTTTTCACTTTTGAAGGAAGACAAATAAAATATTTTCAAGAAACAATAGATTTTTTCCATTAAAGCAGTACTAAATTTCAAATAATAAGATTCATTATTTAAAGTTTGGTCTTTTATCTTTCGTCTTTCAGCGAAGCGGTCTTTTGTCTATTATTAACAACAGTTTGTAAATGTTTGTTGGGTTCTGCAAAAATCTGTATTTTTGCATCCCGAAATTCAGAAGAAAAGATGAACATTACAAAAAAAGATATTGATAAATTGAACGCTGTAATTACAGTGGAAATTTCAAAAGACGATTATTCCAGCAAAGTTGAAAAAGTATTGGCTGATTATCGCAAAAACGCAAATATCCCAGGTTTCCGTAAGGGGCAAGTGCCCATGGGTATGGTGAAAAAGCAATACGGAAAACCAGTTTTGGTTGAAGAAGTGAATAAGATTTTACAAGAGTCACTTCATAAATTTCTTAATGAAGAAAAACTTGATATTCTTGGAAACCCACTTCCGAAGAATGAATCAAGCATAGATTGGAATGCCGATGATTACTCATTTGAATTTGAATTGGGCCTTTCGCCAGAATTCAACGTTGATGTAAAAGGTAATGAAGTGCTTCAATATAAAATTGTTGCTGACGAGGAAATGCTGAACAATCAAGTGAAGACTATCCGTAAACAATACGGAAAATTGGTTTCGAAAAATGAAGTTGAAAAAGGAGATGAAATAACCGGAATTTTCACTTCAACAGAAAAAGAAATAGAAAAGAAAACAACACTTTCTACTGAAGAAATTGCTGGAAAAAAACAGCTTGAAAGCCTAATAGGCGCAAAAGTTGGCGATACAGTTACTTTAAATACAAAAGGAATGTTCGCCGATGATCACGACAATCAAAAATATTTAGGAGTAGCTCACGACGAGGCTCACGGTTTGGATATTGAAGTTTCCTTCAAAGTTGAAGAAGTGAACACGCGTGAAATGGCGGAGCTAAACCAAGAGTTGTACGACAAATTGTTTGGCGAGGCGAAGGTTACTTCAGAAAAAGAATTAAAGGAAAAAATCAAAGAAGATGCCGAAGGTCAATTTGCGCAACAAAGCGACCAAAAATTATTGAACGACTTTGTGGATTCATTGATTGAAAACACAAAATTTGAACTCCCAAAGGAATTTCTTCAACGTTGGATTGCAATGAGTGGTGAAAATAGACTTTCAGAAGAGGATGCAAAAGCAGAATACGAAAGAAGCGAAAAAGGACTTCGCTACCAATTGATTGAAGGAAAGCTTCGTGCAGAAAACAATCTGCAAGTTACTTTTGATGAGTTGAAAGACTTTTCAAAAAATATGATTAAAGCGCAAATGGCGCAGTTTGGCCAAACAAATCCTTCGGATGAGGAATTGGAATCAATCGCCGCACGTATTCTTTCAAATAAAGAAGAAGTGCAACGTTTAAGCGAGCAATTGAACTCAAATAAACTGCTAACATTCTTTAAGGAAAACGCAAAATTAAAGACCAAAGAGGTTACTTACGACAAATTCATTAAGGAAGCCTACGCATAATTCAGCGAAGAAATAGTTATCTTTAGGCGTTGAATTATTTTAATTTAACGCCTTTTTAATTCCTGTGAAGGCAGGAATATTATAATCTCAGTATTTAAAAATTGGAATAGAATATTTATGAACTACAGTAACGAATTCAGAAACTTTGCGGTAAAAGATCAAGGAATCAACAATATGTATTATGATCAAATCATAAGCAGTATGTATCCCACGAACTTGACGCCAAATATTATTGAAGAACGCCAAATGAACGCAGTAGCGATGGACGTTTTTTCGCGTTTAATGATGGACCGAATTATTTTTCTAGGTACCGGGATTAACGATCAAGTTGCAAATATTGTGCAGGCGCAATTACTGTTTTTGGCAAGTACCGATGCAGCACGCGATATTCAAATATACATTAATTCGCCCGGCGGAAGCGTTTACGCAGGTTTGGGAATTTATGACACCATGCAATTTATAAAACCGGATGTTGCAACAATTTGTACAGGAATGGCGGCCTCCATGGCTGCGGTACTTTTGTGCGCTGGTGAAAAAGGAAAACGCAGTGGGTTGACGCACTCTCGCGTAATGATTCATCAACCGTTGGGCGGCGCACAGGGCCAAGCGAGCGATATTGAAATTACCGCACGTGAAATAATTACTTTAAAGGAAGAACTTTATAAAATTATAGCGAAACATTCCGGACAAACCTATGAAAAAGTTTATGAGGACAGCGATCGCGATTACTGGATGAAAGCCGATAGAGCTTTGGAATATGGAATGATTGATGAAATATTGACCAGAAGCTAAACGTAGATTTTGAAAAAAGATAATATGTCGAAAGAAGATTTAGAATGTTCCTTTTGCGGACGCAAAAAGGCTGAAACAAACTTGCTCATTGCAGGTTTGGACGCCCATATTTGCGACCGTTGTATTGAGCAGGCACATGGAATTGTGGTTGAGGAAGCTTTACATAAAGACAATACAGAATTGTCCAAAGATTTAATGCTAAAAAAACCAAAACTGATAAAAGCGTTTTTGGATGAATATGTAATTGGGCAGGAATTCACCAAAAAAGTAATGTCCGTTGCTGTTTACAATCACTACAAAAGATTGCTTCAGCCTAAAACTGATGATGATATTGAAATTCAAAAAAGTAACATCATCATCGTAGGGCAAACCGGAACTGGAAAAACCTTGATTGCAAAAACAATTGCGAGAATGTTGAACGTTCCTTTGGCAATAGTTGATGCTACTGTTTTAACCGAAGCTGGTTACGTGGGGGAAGATGTTGAAAGTATTTTAACGCGTTTGCTGCAAGCCGCAGATTACAACCTCGAAAAAGCCGAAAACGGAATCGTTTTTATTGATGAAATTGATAAAATAGCTCGTAAAAGTGACAATCCTTCAATCACCCGCGATGTAAGCGGGGAAGGCGTTCAGCAAGCATTGTTGAAACTTTTGGAAGGAACAACAGTAAACGTTCCGCCAAAGGGTGGAAGAAAACATCCCGATCAAAAATTCATTGAAGTAAATACCGAAAATATTCTCTTTATCGCTGGTGGTGCATTTGATGGCATTGAGCGTCATATTTCAAAACGCCTGAATATGCAAGCAGTTGGTTTTACAGCTTCGGTAAAGGAAAACCAAATGGAGAAGGACAATATGCTTCGCTACATTATTCCGAAGGATTTAAAGGATTTCGGATTGATTCCTGAGATAATTGGTCGTCTTCCAGTTCTTACTTATATGAATCCATTGGATAAAGAAACGCTTAGAGCAATTCTCACAGAACCGAAAAATGCCATCATAAAACAGTATAAAAAACTGTTTGAAATGGACGGAATAGACTTCGTAATTACGGAGGAAGCTTTGGATTTTATCGTAGAACAGGCTATTGATTATAAACTTGGAGCAAGAGGATTGCGTTCGCTTTGCGAAGCGGTTTTAACCGATGCGATGTATGAAATGCCAGGAACCGATGATAAAACAATACACGTAACTAAGGAATATGCTGAGGAAAAATTAAACAAATCAACCCTTAAAAAGTTGAAAGCGGTTTCTTAAACTTAACAATTATAAAAGCAAAAACCCCGATAGAATCGGGGTTTTTTTATGGATGTTTATAATGATTTTATTACTCGATTTTAATAAAATAAAAATCGGTGAAATCACTTAGAAGGAGATGTCCGCTAGAGTTTATTGTAAAATTTGTAGTTACAGACTCCCCGTCAAAATCTATATTTAATGTATTATTATTTGCGTTCCAAGTAAATGGAATAAGACTGGAAATTTCTGTACCTGCCTCTAAATCTTTTTCAGATTCAATTCTAAAACCAGTATTGTCAGCGTTAAAAACTAATTTGTATTCAAATTCCTCGGTAAAGTCGCTTCTTTGCCATTCTCCAATTAAATCGTTCGCTAAGTTCGATTCATTGTCATCATCCTTATTACAAGAGAAAATAGAAATTAACACAAAAAATAAAACTACTGATTTGTAAATTCTTGGATTTTTCATGTTTTGTTACGCTTTAGATCATAATTCGGTTTTCAGGAAGAAAGATGATAAATTATGGACACGCAACAACTGATTTATTTTTACTGTGAAGTATTTTATTTTGCATTTGCTCTTTTTGGCTTTTCAAATTGTAACCAGCTACTTCATTTTCATTTTTATTTACCGCTTGCGTTGTTGAACAAGAAGAAAATAAAACTGTGAAAGCTAAAAAACATACTATGAAAAAAATCTGCTTCATTTTGAAATACTAAAAATTTTATAGGCCAAAAGTAGTTCGGAAGTAAGCCGCCCACAAAAGTTTTAGTTGAACTCACCGCTATACTCGTTGAAATACAGCATTTGAAAAAAGCAGTCGATAAAGTGTTCGAAACGCCCGATTTACAACACGTTTCAGCAGTTATAATTTTTGAACAAAAGGTTAAAAAGTACTGTTTAAACGCAAAAGTTCATCCAAATAATCGCGTGTGTTAGAAAGTCGAGGTACTTTATGTTGGCCGCCAAGCTTATCATTTTCTTTTAGCCAATCATAAAAAAGCCGCTCTCGGCCATGGTGGATTTTTGGAGCATTCAAAGTTATATTGTTGAAGCGCTTCGCTTCATAATCACTGTTCAATTCCTTTAAAGCCGAATCCAGTAGTTGTGTGAATGAATTCAAATCTTCGGGAGGAGATTTAAATTCGATAATCCATTCGTGCGCACCTTTTTCTTTTCCGTTCATAAAAATGGGAGCAGCAGTATAATCAACAATTTCGGAATTGGTAAGTTGTGAAACTTTTCGCAAAGCGGTTTCGGCATTTTCAATAATCAATTCCTCGCCGAAAACATTAATGTGGTGTTTTGTACGTCCGGTTACTTTTATACGGTACGGATCAATAGAAGTAAAACGAACAGTATCCCCAATTTTATAGCGCCAAAGCCCAGCATTGGTTGTAATAACAACTGCATAATTTTTTCCTTCCTCAACTTCGCTCAGCGGAATTACTTTTTCTTCCAAAGAGCCATAGTTGTCCATTGGGATAAATTCATAAAAGATCCCGTAATCCAGCATCAGCAACAATTCTTTGTTTTCATTCCTATCCTGAATTGCAAAAAACCCTTCCGAAGCATTGTAGATTTCGTAATAACGGAAATCACTTTTCGGCAACAATTTGTTGTATTGATCAATATACGGGTCAAAGTTTACGCCGCCGTGAAAATACACTTCCAAGTTTGGCCACACTTCAAAAAGATTTCCTTTTCCTGTGGTTTCCATTACATTATTCATCAATACCAACATCCAAGAAGGAACACCGGCAAGACTCGTTACATTTTCTTTAATTGTTTCATTAACGATTGCCTGCATTTTTGTTTCCCAATCACCCAATAAAGAAATTTCGTTGCTGGGCGTACTGCTGAATTCCGCCCAAAAAGGCATATTGTCAATCAAAATCGCAGAAAGATCCCCGAAAACAGTTCCATTTTCTTGGTATAATTGCTTGCTTCCGCCCAGCCGCAAACTCTTCCCCAAAAATAATTGCGCGTTGGGGTTATTGTTGAGGTACATACACAGCAAATCCTTGCTGGCTGCGTAGTGGCAGTCTTCCAAAGAATCATTGGTAACGGGAATAAATTTGCTTTTTGCATTTGTGGTGCCGCTCGATTTTGCAAACCATTTTATGGGCGTGGGCCAAAAAATATTGCTTTCCCCTTTTCGTGCACGCTCAATCCGTGCTTCGTTTTCTTCATAAGTTGTTATTGGAATTCTTTCGGAAAATTCGCGGTAGGTTTTGATTGAAGAAAAATCATATTCTTTGCCAATCTCCGTGTTTTTTGCTTTTTGAAGCAAATTGAAAAGCAGTTCTTCCTGAACTTCAATAGGGTACTTCAGAAAAAGGTCTATTTGGTGAAACCGTTTCTTTAAAAACCAAGAAGCAATGGAATTTACAATGGGGATTGGCATATTTTTCCGCTATCTTTATGCTATAAAAATAACTATTTTATAATTACGATTTCCCCTTTTTTGAAGCGATGTTTCCACAGCATTTCTTCAGAAAAGTTTTCGCCTTAAATATTTTTATATAAATGAATTACGAAGGAGTTCTTACCAAAATGCAAACTGAAAACGGTTCGCCAATTCAATATTACCTAGTTTTTGAAAGCGATTTTCTGAATATGAACCAATTGCTCGACAAAAAAGTGGCAATAAATTTCCTTCGATATCAATGCTTGAATTGCAACCTTCAAAAGAAAATTTATAGACAGGGATTTTGCTATAATTGCTTTTATGAAATCCCGCAAGCGGCAGATTGGGTGATAAGTCCAGAAAAAAGTAAAGCTCATTTGGGAATCGAGGAGCGCGATCTTGAATATGAAAAAAGAGTGCAATTGCAACCGCACGTTGTTTACCTTGCCAACAGCAGTAGCGTAAAGGTTGGCGTTACCCGAAAATCACAAATTCCCACTCGTTGGATTGATCAAGGAGCACACGAAGCAATTGAAATTGTGGAAGTGCCAAATCGGTACTTGGCGGGAATTACGGAGGTAGCTTTAAAAGGCCAAGTGAGCGATAAAACCAATTGGCGGACTATGCTTAAAAACGAAGTAAAGGATGAAAATTTATCGGAATGGCGACATAATCTGAAACAGTTTATTCCAGCCGAAGCTGTAGAATATTTTTTGGAAAACAATCTTGAAACCAATCTGCAATTCCCGGTTTTAAAATATCCCCAAAAGCCAAAAACCCTAAACCTTGAAAAAAATCCATTTTACGAAGGAATTTTAAAAGGAATAAAAGGGCAATATCTCATTTTTGAGGATGACACCGTTTTCAACATTCGCGGCAATGAAGGCTATGTGGTTTCTATTACTGTAAATTAAAAACCTAATTCCCAGATTTCGTTTTTGTTGTATCGGTTTTCTTTTTTCCTCCCAAAATTCCACCCAAAACATCCTTTATAATTTGTGTGGTTTGCTGTTGATTTCCCGTATTTGTTGTGGTTTTTGTGGAATCCTGTTTGGTTCCGCCACCTAAAATTCCGCCTAAAATTTCAGTTCCTTGATTAATCAATTTATCCTTTTGTTTTGCCAAAAGTTTTTGCGTCAAAGTATTTATCGCTACTTCGGTATTAAGAGAAACTTGTGGGTTTGTAAACGTGCCTTTTAAACCAATTGGTAGCGCAACGCTCATTTCGTCTGCTTCTTTCGGACTTAAATTTTGAAGCAATTTCGTAACATCATTTCCCAAATATTTCGCAGGAACATCCAGCGTTAAATTATAGTCGATTGATTTGTCCAAACCGTGTGTTCCGCCGACCGCAACGTCAATTCCCTTTACATCAAAATGAAATGGTTTCACTTCAATTTTTCCATTGTTGAAAGTAAAATTTGTGCTTACATCGCGCAAACTCAATTTATCCAAATTCAAAAATGAAACTTTGCTTCCAAGTGCGGAAAGCAAAGGTGTTTGCTGCGGATTAACTTCTGCGGTAATAATCTGCGCCAAAGCGGTTCCTGCAAGCGTTGAAAGTTTTGGGGAAAGATCGTTTGTTAACTGTCCGTTTAGTTGGAATTTAGTATTTAAACTTCCTTGAAGAGCTTTTGCAATTGGCACCAAAAACTGAAACATTTCAAGGCTTTCAAAAGATTGGTCGATGTCAATTTTGCTTAAATCGAGATCTACTGCAAAAGTTGGCGTTTCATTTTTGGTGGAAACATTTCCGGAAAGCGCAATATTTCCGCCGAAAATATTTGAAGTGAAATTGCTTATCGTTATCGTTTCATTTGCAATGGCGGCCGTTCCTTTTGCGTTCGTTAATTGCAGATTGTCATAAATAACTTTATTGGCATTAAAATCTAAAATAGCATCCAGAAAATCCGGAATTTTCACTGCTTCCGGAGTTGAGGTTTTCTGTGCTGTTTTTCCTTCTTCGGAAGAATTTTCCGCAACGGCTTTTTCTTCGGAAGACATAAAATCGTTCACATTAAAAGTATTCGATTTAATGGCGAAACGACCTTTTAAATCCTGTTTGCTCATCAAAAACGGAATCAGGTTTTGAATGTTTCCGGAGGCTTTAATGTCGGTTTGTCCAGTTGTTGCGTTCAATTCTTTCAAAGTAAAAACTCCAGGTTGAAGCGCTAAACTGGCGTTGGAAACTTTCAATTCATTTTTGAAACCTGCATCGTAATTGAAATTCGTCAAACTTGCAGTTCCGCGGGCGTCAATTTTATCGTAACGCTCTTTGTCAACAGATTCCATATCGAAATTCGCGGCGACGTCTGCCTTAAAAATTCCGGTAAGGTTTTGTTCCATTTCCACGGGCAAAACCTGTTTAATATTTGCGAGATTTAAAGTTCCTTGCATTTCCATATTTACCAATGGATTTGCAGTAATATTTTTAATGCTTCCGCTCATTCGGAATGGCTCGCCGTCAATGGTAAAAGTAAGTTTCGGAATATTTAAAAAGGTGTCCTCCACAAGACCAGTTTCGTTTTTTACTTGAGCGTCAATCGTAATATTTTGAACAGATTTTGGCAAATCGGGATATTTAAATGACGCATTATCGCTCGCCACTTTTATGTCCATCATTGGGATGTGGGTGCTGTCAATAATTCCCTTCAACATTCCATTTACGGTAAAATTCCCAGTGGTTTGTACGTCACTAATTTGTTTCAGATAAGTTTCGGGAATTACTGCCAAGAAATTTTTGAAATCGGAAGAAGGTGTTTTAAAAGTCAAATCAACTTCGTTATTGGTTTCATTTACTTTTACAAAACCATCAAAAGTCAAAGGAAGTTCGTTGATTTTTGCCTCGTTTTCGAGGAATGTGTATTTCTGGTTTTTTAAATCCATTTTGAAAACCGCATCGAGTGAAATACGATTCTTGGTCAAATACTCCAAACTGTCAATTTTCAGTGTGGCGAAAGCTTCCGTTTTTGTATCGAGATTGTTGATTTCCTGAGAAAGATCGCCGTTGCCTTCGTGCTGCACTTCGGTAAGCATTAAATATGTGTTTGTTGCTTCGTCCAAATAATTGATTCGCGAATTTGTTATTTCATATTTTTTTAATTCAAAATTAAAACCATCGCCAGCTTTTTCACTGTCATCAACCACTACGGGCGCATCTTTTTTAATTGCAATGTCATAATTGGCATTTCCGAGCGAATCTATTTTTATGTTTACAAACGTTTCGTCCAACTTTACAGCGTCAATTATTATGTCCTTTGTTTTGAAAAGTTGCATAATGCCCATATCAAGCCTCAAACTTTTTCCGCTGGCAAGCGTATCTCCTGCAAATGGGGCTTTGTTTAGTACGCTGAAATTTTCCAATTGAAGTGAGGCATCGGGAAAACTGCTGAAAAGACTTAAATCCAGATCTTCCCAAGCAACTGTTGCGTTCAGGTTTTCATTTATTGTATGTACCAACATTTTTTCCAAGGAACCTTTAAAAATAAAAGGTGCTGCAGTAAGCAAAATAATGATGATTCCCAAAAGGATTCCAGCTATTTTTAAAAACTTTTTCATACTATTTATAGATGATTTTTTTCAGTTACTGTTTCAAATTCGTGCATTAAAATTATTTCTTCGCCTTGTTTTAAATTAAAACGTTTTCTGAAGTAGAATATTAAAGCGTATAATAATGGAGTGTCGCAAAGTGCTATTAGTGCTTTAAAAAGATAACCACTCAGCAAGAGCGGACCAAACAATATCCATTCAATTTTTCCGAAGAAACACAACAAAAACAATACCGTAGCCGTATCTATCAATTGTGAAAATAGGGTTGAAAAATTATTCCGAAATCCACAAATGTCTCCCTTTGGTCGTTCTTTTCCAAAAATGAAATATGGCAACATCAATATATTGTGCAAACAGATACGCCAGCATTGAGGCTATAACCGCAATCACGGTTGCACCAAAAACGGTGGTGAACAATGCATCGTCTATTGGGCTCCAACTTGTAGCGGGAACTCCATCAGAAACTAAAACGATAAGCAGCGAAAAAAATGAAGCGAAAATCCCTGCGGTTACCACATCGTTTGCTTTTTTTCTACCGTAAATTTCGCTAATAACATCAGTAATCAAGAAGGTGATGGGATAGGGAAGGATGCCGACGGAGATTTCAAAAGTGTAAATTCCGAAGAAATCCCAGTAAAAAAATTTCTGAAAAATTAAATTGGAAACTACCAAAGCAGAAATGAACAACGCTCCCAGAATGAGGTAAATGCGCTGTGCAAGGATTCGATCTTTGAGGGAAAGGTGTGTCAATTAAAGATTTTAATGAATACAAAGATATACGGAAGTCATTTTCTTTTCATTAATTTCGTCGTTAAATGTTAAAATTGGATTCTCTTAAGCCATTTCAAAACGTCTATTTTTCCCTCGGAAGTAATATGGGGAACCGTTTTGAGCATCTTCAAAACGCTGTAAATTCTCTTTTTGAGGAAGTGGGGAGCATGATTAAAATCTCTTCGGTTTATGAAACCCCAGCAATGGGTTTTGATGGCGAACCTTTTTTAAATTGTGCAGTTTGTGTGCAAACGGATATGAAACCTTCCAAAGTTTTGAAAACTATTTTGGAGATTGAAAAAACGATAGGCCGAAAGCGAAATGATTCAAAAACATATGCTTCCCGACCAATTGATATTGACATTATTTTTATAGATGATTTAGTTTTTAATTCTGAAAAGCTTACCGTTCCGCATCCCGAAATGGAGAAACGCAATTTTGTTTTACAGCCAATTGCGGAAATAAATTCCCACTTAATTCATCCAGTTTCAAATAAAAATGTCATCAAACTTTTATCGGAAACTGAAGATAATAGCGCACTTCAAAAACAATCAAAATGGCTCAGCAATCCGATGAAGGATTTCAATATTGCCAAATATAATTACATTGCTATTGAGGGAAATATTGGCGCCGGAAAAACAAGTTTGGCTTCAAAAATTGCGAATGATTTCAATTCAAAATTAGTTCTGGAACGTTTTAAGGACAATCCATTTCTCCCGAAATTTTATGAAGATTCTGAACGTTATGCTTTCCCTTTGGAAATGTCTTTTTTGGCAGACCGCTACCAGCAATTGGTGGATGATATTACGCAATTTGATCTTTTTAAGGAATCTGTAATCGCAGATTATGACGTAAATAAATCCTTGATTTTTGCGCAAATAACTTTAACCGAAGTTGAGTTTTCACTTTATAAACGGCTTTTTGGTTTGATGCACAAAGAGTTGCCAAAACCTGATTTGTATGTTTATTTATATCAAAATACCAATCGTCTTTTGGAGAACATTAAAAAACGGGGCAGAAAATATGAACAGAGCATTGAAGCTTCCTATCTTCAAAAATTGAATGCTGGGTATTTGGAATTTATAAAAAACCTACATTCTGAAAATGTAAAAATTATAGATATATCAGAACTGGATTTTCTTGAAAAAAGAGAAGATTACTTAAGGGTTTTAAAAGAAATAATTTCATAAAAACTCAAAATCTACACAATAGAATTATTTTACTTCCTTGAAAAATTGATGGTTGAAAGCATTTCTGCTTTATGTACCTTTGCAAAAAATACTAAATGAGCACACAAGACAATTATGATAAAGGAAGATGGCCACACAAGCCTGGAAAAAATGCACGAAAGAAAACCGTTGCTCGCAAAAATGCTTCGCTAAATCCAGATTCAAAAAAACCTAACTTTAAGAAAACGGAGGATAAGCAACAAGATCCAACGAAGCCAAAGTTGAAGTTTGATAAATTTGGAAAGGAAATTGGACGTCGTGAAAAACCCACCGTACAGGTAGTTAAGAAAAGCAATCCTGAGGATGGAATTCGCTTAAATAAATATATAGGAAACAGTGGAATATGCTCACGCCGTGAGGCAGATACATATATCGCAACAGGTCTTGTAACCGTAAATGGAAAAATTGTAAATGAAATGGGTTACAAAGTTCAGTTGACTGACGATGTTCGTTTTGACGGCCGCCGCTTAAATCCTGAACCAAATACTTACGTTCTATTGAACAAACCAAAAGGATTCTCAACTACAGATAGCAACGCAAAGGGAATGACTGTTATGGATTTGGTTGCAAATGCAACAACCGCCAAAATAAAACCTTTCGGGCGTTTGGGTAGGAATGCTACTGGCCTTTTGCTTTTCACAAATGATGATGAGTTTGTGCAGAAATTCTCAAAAAAGGGAATTGCACGGCTTTTTCATATAGAATTAGATAAAAATTTAAAAGCAGAGCACCTTAAAAAGATAAAGGAAGGTATTACAATTGAAGGTGTTGAAATATCAGTAGATGAAATAAGCTATGTAGATAATTCGCCAAAAAGTGAAATCGGTTTAAAGATAAAACATACCGGAAACAGTGTTATCAGAACCATTTTTGAACATTTGGGATATGATGTAGTTCGTGTAGATTGCGTAACCCTTGGCCATTAACAAAGAAAGATTTGCCAAGAGGACGTTGGAGAGCCCTTACCGAAAAGGAACTCAGCATGTTCAGCATGATTTAGTGGGAAATGAAATTTGTTCACGATTTACAAATTATTGAATTTTTTTTGCACATTTGTATTGAAAATATTTAAAGAATACTATATTTAAAATGGTTGGTTTTTGAAAAAATTCGAAAACATAGATTCTAAATGAACAACACATTTTTACTTCCAACAGCTGTACCGCAGCAGGTTTCGGGCAAAGGTTTCATCATAAACATTTTGCCTATTCATATTTAATCTTCAAGTTAATTTTTTGTTATACTCTCATTTTTATGGGAAATAAGCAACAAGAATTTTTAATTTACACCATTCAACGAAAACAAAAGAATGAACACCAAATACATAGATTTAATAAACCAAACATATTATTTTCCACAGGAAGAGTTTCGCTTGGGAGATAACGGACTTGAATTTCACGGCGTAGACCTTATGGGTCTTGTTGAAAAATATGGCGCTCCGTTGAAGTTTACCTATCTGCCAAAGATTTCAGAAAATATCATTTTGGCAAAAAAATGGTTTGCGGAAGGCATTGAAAAAAATAATTATAAAGGCACTTATAGCTACTGCTATTGTACTAAAAGTTCACATTTCAGACACGTTTTGAATGAAGCTTTAAAGAATGATATCCATATTGAAACCTCTTCTGCTTTTGATATTGATATTGTGGAAAGCTTAAAGGAAGCTGGAAAAATCACCGATCAAACCTATGTAATTTGCAATGGTTTCAAGCGCGATCAATACATTACTAATATTGCCAGAATTATTAATAACGGTCACGAAAACTGCATCCCGATTATTGATAATTATGAAGAAATTGAATTGCTTTCTGATAATATTGAAGGACATTTCAACGTAGGGATTCGTATTGCTTCGGAAGAAGAACCAAAGTTCGAATTCTATACTTCACGATTGGGAATTGGCTACAAAAACATAATCCCTTTTTACGAAGAACAAATAAAAAACAACGAACGTGTAGATTTAAAAATGCTGCACTTCTTCATTAATACAGGAATTCGAGACACTGCATATTATTGGAACGAATTGGTAAAGTGTTTGAAGGTTTATGTTCGCCTTAAAAAAATATGTCCTTCCTTGGATAGTTTGAATATTGGCGGAGGTTTTCCTATTAAAAATTCATTGCATTTTGAGTATGATTATCAATATATGATCAATGAAATTTTAAATCAGATAAATATTACCTGTACTGAAGCTGAAGTACCTGTGCCGCACATTTTTACTGAATTCGGAAGTTTCACCGTAGGCGAAAGCGGTGGCGCTATTTATGAAATTCTGTACCAAAAACAACAGAACGATCGTGAAAAGTGGAATATGATTAACTCTTCATTTATAACCACTTTGCCCGATACTTGGGCAATCAGCAAACGCTTTATTATGCTTGCCGTAAATCGTTGGAATGATGAATATGAAAGAGTATTATTAGGTGGTATGACCTGCGATAGCGATGATTATTACAACAGCGAGCAAAACATGGCGGCAATTTATTTGCCTAAATTCCGTAAAGAGAAACCTTTGTATATTGGCTTTTTCAATACGGGCGCGTATCAAGAAAGCATTGGCGGGTTTGGTGGTTTGCAACACTGCTTAATACCTTCGCCAAAGCATATTTTAATTGACAGAGACGAAAACGATACTATAAAAACCGAACTTTTTTCAGAACAACAAACAAGCGAGCAATTGCTAAACATTTTAGGTTATGAGCACTAAGACGTACGCTCGGAATCCCGCAAAAATATGCAGGCCATTGAAACATCAAAAATCGTATTAATTCCAGTTCCTTACGACGGAACCAGCACTTGGCAAAAAGGTGCCGACAAAGGCCCGGAGGCGTTTTTGGACGCTTCGGAAAATATGGAATTGTATGATATTGAAACACGAACAGAGGTTTATAAACAGGGGGTCTTCCTTGCGGATGCCATCACTGAAAACTCTTCTCCAGAAGCTGTCGTTTCAGAAGTACATAAAACCACGAAAGATTACATTAAGCGAAATAAATTCGTAACCATTTTTGGTGGCGAGCACAGTATTTCCATTGGTACAATCCGAGCATTCAATGAGTGTTTTGATGATTTAACAGTATTACATATTGATGCCCACGCAGATTTGCGTAAGGATTTCCACGGAAGTACTTGCAACCATGCCTGCGCCGTTTACGAAGCAAGTCAAACAACAAATTTGGTGCAAGTTGGTATCAGAAGTATGGACATTGCCGAAACCCGTGTAATGGATGAAGAAAAAGTATTTTTCGCCCACGATATGGCAAAAGACGAATACTGGATGGATAAAGTAATTGAAGCTTTGGGTGAAAATGTGTTTATTACATTTGATCTTGATGCTTTCGATCCTTCAATCCTTCCATCAACGGGAACTCCTGAGCCAGGAGGACTTTTTTGGTATGAAACTTTAGAGTTCCTAAAGCAGGTTTTTGAAGAAAGAAATGTAGTAGGTTTTGATATTGTGGAACTTTGCCCAAATGAAAATGAAAGAGCTTCAGACTTTGTGGCGGCGAAACTATATTATAAAATGTTGACCTATAAATTCGCAGGAACGGAAGAAGGCGACGAATACGAAAGCAATTTTAACGAAACCAAAAAAGGTGTTTCAAAATTTAATAACGAAGAAGATGAGTACTAGCAAAGGATCGATTTCACAATTTATTGAAAAATATTATTTACACTTTAACGCCGCCGCTCTTGTGGATGCCGCAAAAGGCTACGAAGCACAGCTTGAGCAAGGCTCAAAAATGCTCGTTTCCCTTGCCGGAGCTATGAGTACCGCAGAATTGGGAAAGATTTTTGCCGAAATGATCCGCCAAGACAAAGTGCATATTATTTCCTGTACTGGTGCAAACCTTGAGGAAGATATTATGAATCTTGTGGCGCACAGTCACTATAAACGTGTTCCGAATTATCGCGATCTTACTCCACAGGATGAATGGGATTTACTTGAAAAAGGAATGAACCGTGTTACCGATACCTGTATCCCCGAAGAAGAAGCTTTTAGAAGAATCCAAAAGCATATCGTAAAATTATGGAAAGATGCGGAAGCCAAAGGTGAACGCTACCTTCCGCACGAATATATGTACAAACTGCTTTTAAGCGGTGTGATGGAAGAACATTACGAAATTGATTTAAAAGACTCTTGGATGTACGCCGCTGCAGAAAAAAATCTGCCAATAGTTTGTCCAGGGTGGGAAGACAGCACGATGGGTAATATCTTCGCAAGCTATGTTTTGAAAGGTGAATTGAAAGCCTCAACAATGAAAAGCGGTATCGAGTACATGACTTTTCTTGCTGATTGGTACACCGATAATTCAGAAAAAGGAATCGGTTTCTTCCAAATAGGAGGAGGAATTGCCGGAGATTTTCCAATTTGTGTAGTGCCAATGTTGTATCAGGATATGGAAAGAACGGACACTCCATTTTGGAGTTATTTCTGCCAGATCAGTGATTCTACTACAAGTTTTGGAAGTTATTCCGGAGCCGTTCCCAATGAAAAAATCACTTGGGGGAAACTGGACATTGATACGCCAAAATTCATCATTGAAAGCGATGCAACCATCGTTGCGCCCCTGATTTTTGCTTACCTTTTGGGTATGTAAAAAAATAATATAATTTTTACACTTAACATACAGTACCAAAAAATATAAATCGTTTCCCTCGACAAAATGTTGGGGGAAGGGAATTTGAATTATTTAAAAATATAGCAATGGAAAACCAAAAGATTGAAAATATTGAACTGAAATTTTTAACGCTAAAGGATTATGAAGCGTTGAAAGAAGCGACAATTCAATCTTATGGTGGGCTTCCGAACAGCTATTGGAAGATAAACGAGATTGGGAATTTGATAGATATTTTTCCCGAAGGCCAAGTGGTAATTATGGCCGATGGCGAAATAGCCGGTTGCGCCCTTTCCATAATTGTAGATTTTGATGAAATAGAAGATCAGCACACTTACAAAGATATTACCGACGATCCATCTTTCAGCATTCACGACCCTGAAGGCGACGTGCTTTATGGAATTGATGTTTTTATTCGTCCAGACTTTCGTGGCTTACGCTTGGGAAGAAGATTGTACGATTACCGGAAAGAACTTTGTGAAAATTTAAATCTAAAAAGCATCATTTTCGGCGGAAGAATGCCGAACTATCATCTACACGCCGATAAAATTTCCCCGAAACAATACATCGAAAAAGTAAAGCGCAAACAAATTGACGATCCGGTTTTAAACTTTCAAATTTCAAACGATTTTCACCCTGTGCGAGTTTTGAAAGGTTATTTGGAAGGTGATAAAGCCAGTGGGGAATTTGCGGTTTTGATGGAATGGGATAATATTTATTTTACGAAACCAGATAAAAAACCTAAGCCAAGTGCTATTAAAAGTGTGGTTCGTCTTGGTCTTATCCAATGGCAAATGCGGAGCTATAATGGGATGGAAGATTTGATGCAGCAGGTGGAATATTTTGTGGACAGTGTTGCAGGTTACCGTTGCGATTTTGCTATGTTTCCAGAGTTTTTCAATGCCCCGCTTATGGCAGAATACAACCACATGAGTGAGCCGGATGCCATCCGCGAATTGGCAAAGCACACCAAGGAAATTACCGAAAAAATGGCGCAGCTTTCCATTTCCTATAATATCAATATTATTACTGGTAGTATGCCAGAGATGGTACGCGGAAAATTATACAACGTAGGCTATTTATGCCGCCGGGATGGAAGTGTGGAGCGTTATGAAAAAATTCACGTAACTCCAGACGAAGCAAAAGTTTGGGGAATGGTAAACGGAAATGCTCTAAAAACCTTTGATACTGATTGTGGAAAAATAGGAGTTTTGATCTGTTACAATTCGGAATTCCCTGAACTTTCAAGACTGCTTTCAGATGAGGGAATGGACATTCTTTTTGTTCCTTTTCTCACAGATACCCAAAACGGTTATTCGCGTGTACGTTTATGTGCGCAGGCAAGAGCTATTGAAAATGAATGTTACGTAGCAATTGCAGGAAGTGTGGGCAATTTACCAAAAGTGCATAATATGGATATACAATATGCGCAAAGTGCGGTTTTTACGCCTTGCGATTTTTCTTTTCCAAGCAATGGAATTAAGGCAGAAGCAACCCCAAATACGGAAATGATCTTGGTGGCTGATGTTGATGTAGATTTGCTTCGCGAATTACATACTTTCGGTGCAGTACGGAATTTAAAAGATAGGAGAAAGGATTTTTATAGGTTGGAAAGGGTGAAAAAATAAATTTTCTTCAAAATCATAATAACCTATAAAACTTTCACTGTTTTGATAGGTTTTGTTTTTAAAAACATTTCCCATAATGCAAATCCAATCACCACCAAATATTCCAGTGCTACCAACCAAAGTTTTTCGTCAAACCCATCTTTTCCATAGGCTGAATAACTAAGCATTACCATAAAACTCCAAACAATTGGAAACTTATACTTCGTAAAAACTGAAAGTAATAAAGGTGTTGCAATGTACCACGGATGTACAGTTGTTGAAAGTAAAAAGTAGAATGAAACTGCAAAAAGCATCGCAGTCAACAATTGTTGAGGTTTTTTATTTTTTCTGAAGAAAGAAATTACCAATACAAAAAGAAGCACCAAAACGGGAAGAATTTTCCCTACAGTACCAATAATATTCCAACCAACAATTTGAAAACCAATCCAGCGAATTACATAATAAACGCTGGCATTAAATTCAAAATTCTGAAACCAAAGAGAAATGGTGGTAGAAAAATTCTGAATAAATTCCGAAGAAAGAAACGGTAAAAAAGTAACCAAAACGGTAAGCCCAATAATACTGTAAAATTTCAGCAAAGAAGGCCAGTTTTTAAGTTGTTCGCTGAGCGAAGTTGAAGTGCCATTTGATATAAAATACTTCAAAAACAAAGGCAAAAACAAAAGTGGAATCAACTTCACCGAGACTGAAACGCCTATCAAAACTGCTGCCCAAAACCATTTTCCTTTAAACAATAAATACAGCACCCACACAAAAAAGAAAAGCATCACCCCTTCAAAATGAAGGTTTCCGGTAAGTTCGATGATGATAAATGGATTCAAGAAAAACCAAAATATGTTTTTAATTGGAAGGTTCAATTTCTCTAAAATCTTCTTTCCAAAGTAAAGGATACAAATATCTGCCAAAATAATCAAAACCCGTAAAAAAATCACCGAGTCTAAAATACTTTTGCCAGCAAACAAGGCGGCAATTGCAAAAAATAACTGATTAATCGGGGGATAATTGCTAAAATGACTTGCGTTAAGCGAACCCATTCCATCAATTAATTCTTCTGATTGTTCAACTGTAACATTTAATGCAGCCGCAAAATCTGGAGTGAATAAATATGGGCTAATCCCATTAAGAAGCAATCTTCCATCCCACAAAAACCGATAAAAATCCTGTGAAAGATTTGGGACGGCAAAAATAAAAACCAATCGGAAAACAATTCCCAAACAAGCCAAAAACCAAAAGTTAAGCTTATACCTTTCAATAAAAAGAAAGATTATAAAAAAGAGCGCGGAGTAAAGCGAAAGAAGTTTTATAAAGTCACTTCGGTCAAGATTGTATGCAAAACTAATATAAAACGCGATGGAAAGAACGGCAATTAAAAGCGGGATTTTATATAGTTTAATGAAATTCAAAACGTAATTATTTTAAACATTAAATCAAAAATCTGCAATCGTTAATCTAAAATCGTAAATCCATCAGTCTTGCCACTCTGCAATAAAAAGATTTGTATCTCGACCCCCGCCATTATTTCTATTACTGGAAAATGCCAATTTTTTTCCATCGTTGGAAAATACAGGAAAGGCATCAAAAGTTTCGCCGTGGGTTACGCGTTCCAGATTTTTGCCATCAATATCAATTAAATAAAGATTAAATGGAAACCCTCTTTCAGCTTCAAAATTGCTAGAAAATAAAATCTTTTTTCCCGACGGATGAAAGAATGGTGCCCAATTGGCATTTCCCAAATGGGTCAATTGGCGAAGTTCACTCCCGTCAGCATTGCAAATAAACAGTTCCATTTCAGTGGGTTGCACCAAACCTTGATCCAGCAAATCTTTATAATCCTTAATTTTTTTTTCAGTCTTTGGCCGCGAAGCACGGAAAATTAATTTTGAACCATCGGGTGAAAAGAATGCGCCGCCATCATAACCCAATTCATTAGTTATTTGTTTTACATTTTTTCCGTCGAGATCCATTGTGTAAAGCTCCAAATCACCACTTCGCATTGAGGTGAAAACTATTTTATCTCCTTTTGGTGAAACGGTAGCTTCGGCATCGTAACCTGGTTCGTTGGTGAGTTGAGCTGTAACATTTCCTTCTAAATCGGCAACGAAAATATCGAAACTGTCATAAACTGGCCAAACATATTTTCCATCCTTTTTTAGTGGAACTTCGGGACAGTTTTCGTCTT
Source organism: uncultured Flavobacteriaceae bacterium (assembly GCA_963716065.1). Classification (GTDB taxonomy): domain Bacteria; phylum Bacteroidota; class Bacteroidia; order Flavobacteriales; family Flavobacteriaceae; genus Aequorivita. The sequence continues at coordinate 1,396,172 of OY970287.1, read as the reverse complement.
TTAAATGCGTGCTGCCGTACACAATATGCTTTCCGTCCGGCAAGAAATAACTGCAAGTCGTCCTCCCTTTTCCGGTGCTAATCATTGGAGGTTGTTTGTCTTTAAGAGTTTCATCAGCATTTACCAAAAACATTTGGTCGCAATTTACTCCCCAGTTTTTATTATTGCTTTGGAAGATTAATTTGCTATCGTCAAAACTCCAATAAGCCTCTGCATTATCACCGCCAAAAGTTACTTGACGAATGTTTTTGAAATGTTTTTCTTCGGAATAAATTAAGGTATCTTTTGTTTCAGGGTCGAGAACTGCTGCTGTCACCCTGAGCGCAGTCGAAGGGTCTTTGAATTTATCGGAATCTTCTCCAACTTTTTTGACTTCATTTTTACAACTGCCGAAAAGAGATATAATAATGACTGCGTAAATTATTTTCATTTTAATGTATTTTTGTGCAAAAGTAATGATATGCGTACAATTTTAGTGCTATTTCTGGCAATGCTTGTTTTTTCCTGCAAGGAAGCGAATTTGAAAAAATCGGTAAGTATGAAAGATGATGTTTCCATTTTAGCTAACGATAGTTTAAATGGAAGGAAAACAGGTTCTGATGGAGAAAAGAAAGCCGCTCAATATATTGCGAAACGTTTTGCGGAATTGGGATTGAAACCGAAGGGAACCGATGGATTTTTTCAGAAATTTACTTTTAAAGCGAGTAAAAACCCACATCAAGAAGCTGAATTCACTTCTGAAAAAGGCGACAGTACAGAAACCGCAGAAAATGTGATCGCATATCTTGACAATAAGGCTGAAAATACTATTGTAATTGGGGCACATTACGACCACTTAGGAATGGGTGGCGAAGGTTCGTTGTATCGCGAAGGCGATGCAATCCACAATGGGGCCGACGATAATGCAAGTGGGGTGGCGATGATAATTCATTTGGCGGATTCGCTTCAAAAGATAGACTCTCCAAGGAATAACAATTATCTTTTTATTGCTTTTTCCGGGGAGGAAGAGGGACTTTTGGGTTCTAACTATTTTGTAAAAAATCCTACGATTGATACCAAAAAAGTAACCTATATGATAAATATGGATATGGTGGGTAGGCTGAATGCTGAAAAAACTTTGGCGGTTTATGGCGTGGGAACTTCGCCTATTTTAAAGCAAGCCGTAAATGCGAATGCTGACGAACTGAAAATTTCTGAAAACGAAAGCGGCGTTGGTCCGAGCGACCATACCTCATTCTATTTGGCCGATATTCCTGTGCTTCATTTTTTTACTGGGCAGCACGAAGATTACCACAAACCAACCGATGATACCGAAAAGGTGAATTTTCAAGGAATGGAACTTGTTTCAAATTACATTTATAGCATCATAAAAGATTTGGACAGCCAGCCTAAACTTCCTTTTAGAAAAACTAAAAACGAAAGTGAAGTGGTTCCAGATTTTAAGGTTACTCTGGGCGTGGTGCCCGATTATCTTTTCAGCGGGAAAGGGATGCGCATTGATGGCGTAAGTGAAGACAAACCCGCCCAAAAAGCCGGACTTCAAAAAGGCGACATCGTAGTGAAAATGGGGGAACATGAAGTAACCGATATGATGAGTTATATGAAAAGTCTTTCGAAATTTGAAAAGGGACAGACTGCAAAAGTAACAATTGAAAGAGACGGGGACCTAAAGGAAGTTGAGGTTACTTTTTAATGTTTCAGAAATAAAAAACCTCACAAATCTTGAAGACCTGTGAGGTTTTTAACTATTAATCACTTTTTGGAATTTACATCATTCCGGGCATTCCACCGCCCATGCCACCTGGCATACCGCCACCGGCATTTTCTTCTTTTATGTCAACCAAAGCACATTCGGTAGTAAGAATCATCCCAGAAACCGAAGCAGCGTTTTCAAGCGCAATACGGGTTACTTTTTTAGGATCTATAATACCTGCTTTTAGCATATCAACATACTTTTCAGTCTTGGCGTCATAACCGAAGTTTTTCTTGCCTTCCAAAACTTTGTTGATTACTACAGAACCTTCGCCACCAGCATTTTCAACGATGGTGCGTAGAGGTGATTCAATTGCTTTAGCAACAATGTTTATACCTGTAGCTTCGTCTAAAGTATCTGTTGTAAGTTTTTTCAAAACCTCAATAGCGCGAACCAAAGCCACACCACCACCAGCAACAATACCTTCCTCAACAGCCGCGCGGGTTGCGTGAAGTGCATCGTCCACTCTGTCTTTTTTCTCTTTCATTTCTACTTCAGAAGCAGCGCCTACATAAAGAACAGCAACACCACCAGCCAATTTAGCCAAACGCTCCTGCAATTTTTCTTTGTCGTAATCACTTGTAGTAGATTCTATTTGGGATTTTATTTGATTCACACGACCTTTAATGTCACTCTTGTTTCCAGCGCCATTTACGATTGTAGTGTTGTCTTTATCAATTGTAATTGTTTCCGCAGAACCCAACATATCGATAGTTGCATTTTCCAAAGTGAAACCGCGCTCTTCAGCAATAACGGTTCCTCCTGTTAAAACTGCGATGTCTTCAAGCATTGCTTTTCTTCTATCGCCAAAACCTGGCGCTTTTACAGCAGCAATTTTCAATGAACCGCGAAGTTTGTTTACTACCAAAGTAGCCAACGCTTCGCCATCAACGTCTTCAGCAATTATCAATAAAGATTTGCCTTGTTGCGCAACTGGCTCCAGTATCGGCATCAAATCTTTCATTGAAGAAATTTTCTTATCGTAAAGCAAAATCATTGGGTTTTCCAATTCAGTTTGCATTTTTTCTGTATCAGTTACGAAATAAGGAGAAAGGTAACCGCGGTCAAACTGCATTCCTTCAACAACATCAACGTAAGTTTCGGTTCCTTTTGCCCTCTTCAACAGTGATAACACCTTCTTTTCCTACTTTTCCGAATGCTTTCGCGATCAAATCGCCAATTACATCATCATTGTTTGCTGAAATAGAAGCAACTTGCTTTATCATTTCAGAGGAATTACCAACTTTAGTTGATTGGCTTTCCAAATTCTTAACAATTGCAAGAACCGCCTTATCTATTCCGCGTTTCAAATCCATTGGATTTGCACCCGCTGCAACGTTTTTAAGACCTTCTTTCACAATTGCTTGTGCAAGAACGGTAGCAGTTGTTGTTCCGTCACCAGCAAGATCGTTGGTTTTTGAGGCTACTTCTTTTACCATTTGCGCACCCATATTTTCAAGTGGGTCTTGCAATTCAATTTCTTTTGCAACGGTAACACCATCTTTGGTAACTTGCGGTGCGCCGAAAGATTTACTAATAATTACATTACGACCCTTTGGGCCCAATGTTACTTTTACTGCGTTTGCCAATGCATCAACACCGCGTTTAATTGCGTCGCGTGCATCTACATCAAATTTTATATCTTTTGCCATTTTTTTAAATGCTTTAAGCTTTAAGCGATATGCTCTAAGCTTTGATTAAACTATATTTTTGTTTGGATTTATTTTTTTAAAAATTAGATGATGGCTAGAATATCATCCTCGCGCATAATAAGGTAATCCTTACCATCCAACTTTAATTCGCTGCCGGAATATTTTCCATAAAGAACGGTATCACCAACCTTTACGGTCATTTTGTGATCTTCTTTACCTTTGCCAACGGCAACTACTTTACCTTGTTGTGGTTTTTCTTTTGCAGAATCTGGAATATAAAGGCCAGATGCTGTTTTTGTTTCTGCTTCTTGCGGCTGAACCAAGACGCGATCTGCAAGTGGTTGAATTTTTAATGCCATTTCAATTTTATTTTTAGTTGTTAAACTTGAATTTTAATGTCTGCTTGATAATTGGCAGAAATTGTGCCACTGCCCTTAAACTGACAGTTTATAAATTAAAAATGCCAGCTTGGCAGAAGCTGGCATAAAAAAATCTAATAAAACATTAGGAAGTAAATTTATATTAACAGCGAATATAAGCTTTTAGAAGTTGAGTTAAAGAAAAATTAACTTTTGATTTTAAAATTTTGGTAATTCGGCGTTTTTTTTTTAACTTAAACGAAATATTGCGATTATCAGATTAAAAATAAAAATGATTATTCTTTATTGTTTACCTTACTAAAAGATAATAACACCTTTTTATTTTATTGATAAAAGATAGTCTATCCATCGTAAAATCAAAGAATTAATCTTTATAGAATTGCACAAAAACTAATTAAGATGAAAAACCTCTATTCCACAATCCTTTTTACAATATGCTTTTCCTTTTTAGGAACAATGTGGCTGACGGCACAGATAGTCAACATACCCGACCCCAATTTTAAAGCGGCGCTTCTCGCTGACGGTAATATTAATACCAATGGCGACGGGGAAATACAGGTTAGTGAGGCAGAGGCTACGATTGATATTAGTGTTGTTGGCAACAATATAAATGATCTAACGGGCATTGAAGCATTTATCAATATAACTTTTTTGGAATGCTCCGATAATAATTTGACATCCATTGATATTAGCAACAATCCTGAACTGGAAATTTTTGAATGTTATAATAATCTGCTCACCAGTATTGATGTAAGTCAGAATACTGCGTTGTATCAATTTGAATGCAGGTTTAACCAGCTTACGAGTCTGGATTTAAGCAACAACCCCAATATTGTGCTCCTATCAATGGGCAATAATGATATTTCAGAGTTGGACTTGGCCAACAACAATGCCTTGCTCATCTTGGAATGTACCAAAACACAATTGGAAAGTCTTGATTTGAGCCATAACATTGGTGTCACCTCCTTAATCTGTAATGATAACGATGCATTGGCATATATAAACCTTAAAAATGGCAATAATGAAAATTTGTCTTTCGGTGAGACCTTTTCCGAGCAATTTTGAAAACCTGCCGAGTTTGGAGACCATCTGTATAGATGATATAAATAATACCGCACTGATAGATGAAATTACTGCTCAAGTAGGCCATCAGGTAGATTTTACGGAGGATTGTACCCTAAGTATGGCAGATGCAGATTTCAATGAAGTAAGAATATATCCAGTACCCATTGCAGATAAACTATATATAAGTGCCATAACACCAATCGTAAAATTGGATGTTTATAATTTATTGGGGCAAAAGGTGCTTTCAATAGCTCAAAAGAATCCCATTGTGGAAGTAAGTGTTGAAAAGCTGCCTATAGGTGTATATGTAGTAATGCTACAAGACACTAACGGACATGCTAGTGCCAAAAAAGTAGTAAGAAGATGAATTTAATTTAAGGAATTATGAAAAAAAATGTATTGATATTTTTTGCGGTGGTAACTTTTTTAGGCTGCTCAAAAAAAGATGATGGCAGTTTTACACCCACCTTACCACCCATAACCCAGACAGGGGAAAATACTTTTGGGTGTTATGCAAATGGCATATTAATAACCCCGCGGGATGGAACGGGTACTTTTAACTCTCCTGATAATGGGATGAATCTCATTGCTCGTGCAATTCCAATAATATTGAATATAATGAAATCGATGTACACGATTTTGTGAGTCAACGTACTGCAAAAATCATAATACATATTGTCGGTTTGGACTCAATTGGTATTGGACAGTATAACGTGAACGAGAGTAACTGTATGGATGGGATTAACAGCCCAATTACAAACAATATACACTGTAGAATCTATGATTATAATGAAAATGAATATAAGTTTTTCTGTTCCACGGAAAACTCAGGGTCAATCAATGTTACTCGTTATGACAATGGAATTCTATCCGGGACATTCAGTTGTACTGCCGTAAATCGAGATGATCCTAATGAATATATAGAAATTACCGAAGGGCGTTTTGATATTAATGGATATACATTGCCTACAACAAAATTTCCTTAATAAAAAGGGTGCCACTGCCATGGCACCCTAACATACATAATAAATAAAACCAGATATAATTATTGTTTCACCTATTAATCTTTCAAAGTTATGAGATATCATTTACTTACCGCAGTTATAATGCTTATTTTTTCCAGTATACATTCCCAAACCACACCACAGACAAAGGTGGATAGTATGCTTGTAAATATTGACAAATCCGAATTCTCTACCGGAATTTTATACAACAGAACAGTGCCATGGGCTAATCTTAGCGAGTTCAATGAAAACAAAAACGTGTCTAATGCCAAATATTTTGAACAGGCTCTGGAGGAACTTAATAGAGCCTCCAATGGGGAAAAACTTATGCCTCATCTTGCTTTACGTAGCCGTTATACCCATGATTCAATAAGAAATAAAGTTGATATTGGCATTATCAATGCGACTTTTGATCAATTATTTTATATTGAAGGTAAAGAGGAAGAAGGAGCATTACGGATTGCTGATGGAAAGTTTGAAAAAATACCCAATGGTAAATCTGCTTTTATAAAAAAGCATGCCTTCATAGCCTCGCCTTTAAAGGAGTATTTAGTTGGGGATGAAATAACATATCATTTTGATAATTTTTTCTTTATGGAATCTTATCCAGGTAAAGAGATTGTCAAGATAAGTGCAAATTTTGATACATCTACGGATTATGTTGTTTTTGACAATGGACAATTTATTCACGAAACTCTACAGGTTCGATATGGAGAATCCGGCTATAAAATATTGACTTTTACGGCAAATTTTAGTGACGGTACAAGCCAAAATACCCAGGCCGTTCTGCACGTAAAGTTGGTAGAACCCCAACCTACTTCAGATTTCCCTGTTGAAAATGGAGTTGTAGATGCAAACATTCCTTTTCAAGGGATAAATGGCCATTTAGAATACAGAATATTTTATAGCAATCCACAGGGGCAGCTTTTAAAACCTGTAGTTATCATAGATGGTTTCGACCCTGGGGACAAACGGAAAATCCAAGATAGTGATTCACCGAAACCCCCAGATGAACATCGCTCTATTCAAGATATGATGGTTTATTATATAGGCTCTAATAAAATTGAAATTATTGATGAATTAATTAGTTATAATTACGATGTGATTATAGTCAATCATCCAACTTACTATAGGAATGGGCAACAAATTGATGGTGGCGCAGACTATATAGAACGAAACGCACTTACCCATGTAAAACTGTACCAAGAACTAAATACAGAACTGGCACAAAACAACAGTCAGGAACAATTGGTAATCGTGCTGGAGCATGGGCGGGCAAATATCGCGCTATGCATTGGCTTATATGGAAAAGGAAAACATACCACATAACACTCGTCTTTGGGTAAGTGTGGACAGCCCTCATTTGGGAGCGAATATTCCTATTGGTTTGCAATCATTAGTAAATCAGATTGCTGAAACGGGAAACACCATGGCTCAGGATTTTGTGAGTAAGGATTTGGGGTCTCCAGCCGCCAAACAGCAATTAATTGAGCAGTTTAATGGTTGGAATGGTTCTCAATTAAAACAGGACTATTTAAACGCCCGTTCGCTTTCTCAGGGTTATACAATTTCAAGAGGAAGACCATCTTTTATTGGTTTTTATAATAATCTGTTTTATAATGGATTGTACGGAAGTAAAGGGTATCCTCAAAATTTACGGAAAATAGCCATTGTAAATGGTTCTTTAAATGGTAATAGAAAATTTTACAATCCGTTTACACAACAACAAGATAGTTATATTGGCCATAATGATATGGGTGTAAATGTAAGGGCATTCCAATACATTTGCATTCCCTTTCCCTGCTGGTCATTACATATTGGAAGCTTGGAAGCTTACAATATGGCTAATTATAATAGTTATGGTAAAGTGTCAAGATTTAAAAAAGCTTTTAACGATGATTCAAAATATACCACCAATATAAATTCCAGAGGCAATATGGATAATGTTCCTGGTGGCTGGTTCCCAGGTTTCGATGAAGTTGCTTCTCCCATCAATGGTACAGATCCACTTCCTCCAAATGGAAGTTTTTGGTCAGGTTCTTGGTTTGACAATATTTTATCAGACATTTCAGATTTTTTCGGATCGGCCACAATGACTGTTTATAAAAATGAGCATGTAAATTCTTTTATCCCAACAGCTAGTTCCTTAGGTTTTAAAAATCCGGACTTTAATTGGTCGCAAGCTTTTAAGAGGAATTTGGTCTGTACAGGAGAAATTCCATTTGACAGTTACTTTGGACCACACAACAATGAACAGCATACTTCTTTTACTGAGGAAAGCGTAGCTTGGTTATTAGCAGAATTAGGTACACCTGGAGTGCCTCCGGCACCCCAACCGCCCACAGTCCGTCTTGACCCTGAAGATATGAGTGGTCCGACTGTTATTTGTGGTACCGATACGGTTACGTATAGTTTCGACTTTTGCGAGAGCCTTCCAGTTGTAGAATGGGAGATCTCAAATAACCTAATAAAAACAACTCCTTTAGTTGACTATAACCGTAGCATTATAGTACAACCAGTGCATTCTTCAACCAATGGTTGGGCGTACGTAAAAGCTATTTTCGCAAGCCCGAATGAGCCAGTGCAAAAAAATATCTGGATCCGTCGCCCAAGGTAGATTTTGTTGAAGACGTGAACATAACGCAAATAAATCACACTATGCCTATTGTTCCCCAAGGAAGTTGCGATGAATTTGGATAAAAGTGAATATTTCACCTTCCTTCAACAATGTACAAGAAATGGAGTGGGAAAAAGTATCCACAAATTATGTATGGTCCCAAGACCCTCCAGGCTACAATGATCCTTATGTCATTATTGCTCCCTTGTGTGAAGACCCAGTTCAGTTCCAGGTGCGCATGCGGAACGATTGTGGTTGGTCTGATTGGCAGCAAATTGAAGATACGAATTCCGAATGCCAGACAAATTGTGGTGGTGGTGGTGGAAGCGGAACTATCACTAGTGATTATTTTATAATTTATCCGGTACCAGTAGATACCACCCTGCACGTGATTATGATAGGGTCAGACCCTGGCGATCTTCTTATGGCGGGCGAAACGTTGAACATCAAACTGTTCAACAGTTATGGTGTTATGGTGAGGAATATCAACGCCATTGCGGAGCAAAACCACATTGATGTTTCCAATTTACCAGCAGGTAGCTACATCTTATGGATAACTTATAGTGAGCAAAACCCTAACCTCCAAACTTTTCAAATAATCGTGGAGTAAATTCTATCTATAAGAGAAAAAATGTAACTAAAAAATGCCAGCTCGTTAAAGCTGGCATTTTTAAAAATATATTGTAACTAAATATTAGCTTGAAGTATCAGTCGCAGCAGGTGCAGGAGTTTCCGTGGTTGGAACTGCGGGAACAGCACTTTCGTCAAAAGTTTTGGATTGCACAGCTCTGTTTCCCATTATAAATACGTTTGAAAATAAAATAAGCGCCAGCATAATGGTTGCAAGCGTCCAAGTACTTTTATCCAAAAAATCACTTGTTTTTTGCACGCCACCAATCTGTGCGCCACCCCCACCGCCGAATGACGATGAAAGTCCACCACCTTTTGGGTTTTGTACCATTATAACTATGACCAATAAAAAGGCCACTATCATTATTAAAACTAAGAATATTGTAAACGTACTCATGATTGTTCTGTATTAATCAATTTTTCTATTGCCCGAATTTGGTCTGCAAAGAAACCACTTTTTTCGGGATTTTTCAAAATTAAAATTTTATATGCCTGAATTGCTTTTTTATAGTTTTTTTGCTGTAAATAGACTTTAGCCAAAGTCTCCGTCATTAGTGAATCAGACGGCGGTATGTATGGTTTTGCTGAATTGATTTTTTCTTCTTTTTCGGCTTTTTTTTCTATTTCCGCAGGAATTATTTTCGGTCGGTCTTGAATGAATTTATCTATCATTTCGAACTTGCGATCTCTATCATCTTTCTGAGATTCGTCATTTTTCTCGGAAACTTCTTCCGAACGTTCAATGGGCTTTGCCTTTGTCAGTTTCAACCATTCGGAAAAAGAATGCGTATCACTTTTTGTGAACTCCAAAGGTTTGTCCGGTTGCAGAATTTCCTCCGATTTTTCTTCTTCCTTTTCAACCAAATTGGTTACAGATTCAATCTTTTTTTGGAAAAGCTCAGGGCTTAAAATATTTTCAGCCTTTTGTATTTCGGCTTTTAATTGCTTGTCAATTTCAAGACTTATCTGTTCCGAAATATTTTCTGAAACCACTTTTATTTCATCAACAGTGGCGTCGTGCTGAAGAATGGTTTGTGAAATTTCATTCTGTATAAATTTTTCCGAAGTGATGTATTCAAAAAGGATATCGCGATCCGTCGTATGGGCGGCAGTCAATTTTAGTGCGTCATTATAAAGAAAGCTATCGTTGTTTTTCAAGCCCTTTAATTGCAATGCCCGCGCACTTTGAAAATAAGGATATTTGCTGATTAAAGCATTTAATTCCACAAGATCTGTAGAAGTTATCTTCTGTGGATTCGCAAGCAAATATGTGAAGTTTGACGTGTTCAAAATATTACCAATTTGCGAGTGATTTATTAAAAATATCCTGTGTCAAGCGTTCAAAAATAAAATCAATAGCAGCGTCCAATTGACTCCCCACTAAAAGTGACGTTCCCGTGTAATCGAAATAAAAACTAAAAGGTTGTTCAAAATCCTTTAGCGGATCTTTGGTATTAAAAAATCGAACGTTTACAGCGATTGTTAACCTATTTTGTGCTGCAGTACTATTGGCAGTTGCGGTAATGGGCGAGGTATAAAACTGGGTAATTTCACCTTCGTAAACCAAATCGCCGCTGTTGGTTACCAAATCCAAACTGGTTTGGTTCAATAACAAATCCTGCAACTTTTGCGTAAAATCACGCCCAATTCCAGGCTCTACTTGTGGAGCGTTATTTTGAAAAAAATTAACCTGTACCGTATTTGTGGTGGCGTAATTAATATCGGCTCCGGTAAAAGAATATGCGCCACAACCTTGGAAAATACCCGCAGTTATAAATAAAAGTATAAATGAAATGAGTTTGTTCATTCTTAAAATTTTGTATTCAAAGTATTTATTTTTCAACTAAAGATCGTATTGTTTGATCTTTCTGTAAAGGGTTCTTTCTGAAATTCCCAACTCATCTGCAGCGTCCTTTCGTTTGCCGTTATATTTTTCGAGTGATTTTTTTATGAGTTCCAACTCTTTTTGCTGAAGTGAAAGGTTTTCCTCTTCCTGAATTTCTTCTGCGTATTCGTATTTGTCCTTTCTGAGCCTGTCCTGAGCAGAGTCGAAGGATTCTGCGCTATGTTCGGGAATGCTGAAAACTTCAACATCACTTTCCTCGCCATTATTTTCATCTTCAATAATTGATGCCAATTCTTCTTCAGCGCTATTTTCTTCGGAATAAATTTTATTGATTAACGACGATTGTTCTTCTTTTACTTTCGCAGCGTTCCCCGTTTTCATCAATTCCAAAGTAAGTTTTTTTAGATCGTTTACATCGCGTTTCATATCGAAAAGCACTTTGTAAAGTATTTCCCGTTCACTGCTGAAATCACTTTCGGCTTTCTTCGCATTTACAACTGCAGGAAGATTGCTGCCCATATCTGGCAAATAATGTTTCAAGGTTTCATAGGAAATTTCACGATTCTGTTCCAAAACCGAAATCTGTTCGGCAACATTTCGCAACTGACGAATGTTTCCGCTCCAGCGATATTTCAGCAATAAATCGGTAGCCCGATCGTCCAACTTTATGGTTGGCATTTTGTATTTCTGCGCAAAATCTGCAGCAAATTTTCTGAAAAGCAAATGAATGTCTTCCTGCCTGTCGCGAAGTGGCGGCAAATTTATTTCAACGGTGCTCAATCTGTAATATAAATCTTCACGGAATTTTCCTTTTTCAATGGCATCAACCATTTTCACGTTTGTTGCGGCAACAATACGCACATCGGTTTTTTGTGCTGCTGAAGAACCTACTTTCAAAAATTCGCCATTTTCCAAAACACGAAGTAATCGAACTTGAGTTGGCAGCGGCAATTCGCCAACTTCATCGAGAAAAATTGTTCCGCCATCGGCCACTTCAAAATAACCACTTCGTGTTGCGGTTGCGCCCGTAAACGAACCTTTTTCGTGGCCGAAAAGTTCGCTGTCAATTGTTCCTTCGGGAATGGCACCACAGTTTACGGCTATGTATTTTCCATGCTTTCTGTGCGAAAGGGAATGGATTATTTTCGGGATACTTTCTTTACCCACGCCACTTTCGCCCGTAACCAAAACCGAAATATCAGTAGGCGCAACTTGAATTGCTTTTTCCACGGCACGGTTAAGTTTTGGGTCGTTACCTATTATTCCGAAACGTTGTTTTGTTGCTTGTATGCTTTCCATAAATTTATTCCCACGAAGGCGGGAATCTCATGATTTTAGTTTTTAATAATATTCGTATGTTGACTCACTCACCAAAACACCATTCAATAAAGTTTTGGAGCTTATTGGATAATTGGAACTATTGTATTGATATGAAGTTTCAATTATAAAATTTTCTGAAGAATTAGTTCCTGTTCGGGTTATTTTGGTGGCATTGCTCGGTGAAATAAATAATGGATGCGAGGATAGATATCCATAATAATAGGTGTTGAATGGGAAGTTTTGAAATTCCTCGTAAAATGGATTTATGTTTTCGTCATATTCGTATTCATGGTTTACTTCATAGCTAAGATTTGAAGTAATATAGAGGTTTATGATGTTGGAAGAACTATCGTAAGTAATAATTTCATCACTTACAGTTCCACGTCCCCTATATGTTTTACTGTGGTTAAAACCTCCGCATTATTATAGGTGAATTCTGTTCTATCTTGTCCCGGAGTGTGCCACTGCACGTTAATTTGTTGAGACTGGTATGAGAAACTTATGGAGTCCATATCCGCTCCGTCATTATCCCAGTCTCTAAAAACAATCCAGGGTTTGCTGTTTTCGCCATAATAATAATTTTCAACAAAATCAATTGGGTAATTTAGATGATCGTGGGCTTTTCTTGTTACTTGTCCCGAATTGTTGTAAGTGTATTTCCAAAAATAATCATAGAACGAATTTATAATATGATCCTTTGTTTTCTTGCCGTTTTCATCAAAAAAATATTCTACCATCTCTCCATTCGGACTTCCGTTTGAATCTAAAGATATACTTGTGTATTTTTTGATTTTAAAACTGTTTTGCTCCTCGGGCTGTGTACTTTTATCATCATTTGAACACGCCACTAAAAATAGACTTATTGCAAAAAGAAGTAGTTTTGTTTTCATAATATATTGGTTTTATGAAAGTCCCACAGCTTCCCCAATAAGCGTAGCCGTAGTACAATCTGTAATTTTCACTTTTACGAAATCTCCTACTTTGTAATTTTTCTTCGGAAAAACTGCAACATTATTATGCTCCGTTCTTCCGCTCCATTCGTCTTTGTTTTTTTTCGATTCTTTCTCAATTAAAACTGTAACGATTTTTCCTAAATATTCCGCTGTCCGAAATGCGCTGTGTTTTTGCTGAAGATCAACAATTTCGGTCAATCTGCGGCTTTTTGTTTCCTCGGGCACGTCGTCTTCAAGCTTTCGGGCGGCCATTGTTCCGGCCTTTCGGAATATTTATACATATAGCCGAAACCGTATTTCACATATTCCATCAAGCTCATCGTTTCTTTGTGGTCTTCTTCTGTTTCCGTTGGAAAACCAATAATCATATCCTGCGAAATGGAACAGCCGGGAATAATTTCCCAAATACTATCAATCAACTTCATATATTCCTCGCGAGTGTGCTGACGGTTCATTTCCTTTAAAATCCGCGTACTCCCACTTTGAACGGGAAGATGGATGTGATTGCAAATATTATCGTGTTTCGCCACGATATGCAAAACTTCTTCGTGCATATCCTGCGGATTGCTGGTTGAAAAACGGATGCGCATTTTTGGATGCGATGTTGCAACCATATCAAGCAATAGCGAAAAATCTGTAGCCGTTGCCTGTTGCATTTCCGAAGCATTTTTGAAATCTTTTTTCAATCCGCCACCGTACCATAAATAACTGTCAACATTTTGGCCGAGCAGCGTAATTTCTTTATAACCTCTTTCCGCCAAATCATCCACTTCGCGCAAAATACTCTGCGGGTCACGGCTGCGTTCGCGACCGCGAGTAAAAGGGACAACGCAAAACGTACACATATTATCGCAACCACGGGTGATGCTTACGTAAGCCGTAATTCCATTTCCGCCCAAACGCACGGGTGAAATATCGCCATAGGTTTCTTCTTTTGAAAGAATTACATTCACGGCGTCGCGGCCTTCTGCAACTTCTTTTAGCAAATTCGGGATGTCTTTGTAAGCGTCTGGCCCAACAACCAAATCAACGATTTTTTCTTCCTCAAGAAATTTTTCTTTTAAACGTTCTGCCATACAGCCCAAAACGCCGACTTTCATTTTTGGATTTATTCGCTTAACGGCGTTGTATTTTTCAAGACGTTTTCGAACCGTTTGCTCAGCTTTATCTCGAATGGAGCAGGTGTTTACTAAAACCAAATCTGCCTCTTCCAATAAATTTGTAGTGTTGTAACCTTGGTCTGCAAGAATGGAAGCCACGATTTCGCTATCGCTAAAATTCATCGCGCAGCCGTAGCTTTCAATATATAATTTTCGGGAATTGCCAACGCGTGCTTCCAGCGTTAGCGTATTTCCTTGAGTTGTTTCGTCAATTATCTTTTCCATATTTCACCAAAAACAAATTCAAAATCTATATTTTTTGAATTCGAACGGCAAAGATACAATTTTAAGTAACGGTGACAAAGTGGCAGAATTATTTAATCTAAATGTGAATTTTCGCCACGAATACACGAAAATTTCTATACAATTATTTGTGAATTCGTGGCGAAAAAAAATTTCATAAATCTCAAATTTCCCACCTTAAATCATTCGTATTAAAAAATTCATATACTTTTGCAATCATAACAATATAGCATATGGCAAAGAATTTAGTGATCGTTGAGTCCCCGGCAAAAGCAAAAACCATTGAAAAATTTCTTGGAAAAGATTTTAAAGTTTCTTCCAGTTTTGGTCATATTGCTGATCTTCCGTCCAAGGAATTGGGCGTAGATGTGGATGGGGATTTTACACCTAAATATATAGTAAGCACCGACAAGAAAAAGTTGGTCGCAGAATTGAAAAGCCTTTCCAAAAATGCCGATATGGTTTGGTTGGCGAGTGATGAGGATCGAGAGGGGGAAGCCATTGCGTGGCATTTAGCCGAAGAATTGAAGCTTGATAAAAACAAAACCAAACGTATTGTTTTTCACGAAATTACCAAAACTGCAATTTTAAAAGCGATCGAAAATCCGCGACAAATAGATTATAATTTGGTAAATGCGCAGCAAGCACGACGTGTTTTGGACCGTTTGGTTGGGTATGAACTTTCGCCTGTACTTTGGAAAAAAGTTAAAGGCGGACTTTCAGCGGGACGCGTACAATCTGTTGCAGTGCGATTGATTGTTGAGCGCGAACGTGAAATTGAAGCATTTACAGCAGTTGGTTCCTACAGAATTGATGCAGAATTTACAACTGCCGATGGCAGCAAATTCAAGGCAAAGCTTCCAAAGAATTTTGATACGGAAGAAGAAGCACGCGAGTTTCTTCGGAAGAATTTAGGGGCTAATTATAAAATTTCAGATTTAACAAAAAAGCCAGCCAGCAAAAGCCCGGCAGCGCCTTTTACCACTTCAACATTACAACAGGAAGCTGCACGAAAATTGTATTTTTCAGTAGGAAAAACGATGACCATTGCACAACGTTTGTATGAAGCTGGTTTTATAACATATATGCGTACCGACAGCGTCAATCTTTCAAATGATGCTAAAAGTGCAGCACAGAAAGAAATCATTTCTTCTTACGGAAAAGAATACAGCAAGCCACGCGATTACAAAGGAAAAAGTAAAGGCGCGCAGGAAGCGCACGAGGCAATACGCCCGACTGATATGTCTTTGCACAACATTACCGGCGATCACGATCAAGCTCGTTTGTATGATTTAATTTGGAAAAGAACATTGGCTTCGCAAATGAGCGATGCCGCTTTGGAACGTACCAATGTTAAAATTGATGTGCTTTCAAAGGAAAAAGTTTCAGAAAATTTCACCGCAAATGGTGAAATGATAAAATTTGACGGTTTCCTAAAAGTATATTTGGAAGGAACCGACTTTGAGGAAGAAGAGAGCAAGAGGGAATGTTGCCAAATATGAAAAATGGCGATTCCCTCGAAAATAATTACATCACCGCAACTGAGCGTTTTACGCGTCCACCGTACAGATACACGGAAGCTTCTTTGGTGAAGCAATTGGAGGAACTTGGCATTGGCCGACCTTCAACCTATGCGCCAACCATTTCAACGATTATAAGTAGGAATTATGTTGAAAAGGGAACTGTTGAAGGCGTGGAGCGAAAATATATTCAGCTTACACTTCAAGCTGAAAATATAAAAAACAAAAACTTAACCGAAACTGTTGGAAGCGATAAAGGAAAATTGGTGCCTACAGATATTGGATTGATTGTAAATGACTTTTTGGTGGAACATTTTCAAGACATTATGGATTACAATTTCACTGCAAAAGTGGAACAGGATTTTGATGATATTGCCGAAGGAAAAGAGGAGTGGACCAAAATGATGAAGGATTTCTACGGAAAATTTCATCCACAAGTTGAGCACGTAGAAGAAAATGCAGACAGAGAAAGTGGGGAGCGTATTCTTGGGGAAGATCCGCAAAGCGGAAAAACGGTTTTGGTTCGTCTTGGAAAATACGGTCCTATGGCGCAAATTGGCGCGCCGGATGATGAAGAAAAAAAATTCGCAAGCCTTCGCCCAGACCAGCAATTGCATTTGGTTACTTTTGAAGAGGTGATGGATTTATTCAAACTTCCGAAGACTTTGGGGATTTTTGAAAAAGAAGAAGTTGAGGTTAATAACGGTCGTTTTGGTCCGTATGTTCGCTTTGGAACTACATTTATTTCACTTCCAAAAGGAATGGATCCACTTGATGTTGATATGGCTTTTGCAAAGGAATTGATTGAGGAAAAGAAAAAAGCTGATGCTCCTATATATATGTATGAAGAATTGCCTGTTCAAAAGGGAGTTGGGCGTTTTGGTCCTTTTATAAAATGGAATAATATGTTCATTAACGTGAACAAAAAATATGATTTCGACAATCTTTCCAAAGAAGATGTAAAAGAGCTGATTGAAGATAAAAAGCAAAAAGAAATTGACAAGTTAATCAACGAATGGCCGGAAGAAGAAAATACGTATTGAAAAAGCGCGTTGGGGCCGTTTCAATTTAATAAAAGGCAAAACAAAAGTGGAATTGCCTAAGGGCACTGAAGCAGATAAAATTACTTTGGAAGAAGCAAAGGATTTATTGGAAACGAAAAGTCCGAAGAAAAAAGCCCCCGCCAAAAGGAAAACTACAACTAAGAAGAAAACTACAGCCAAGAAAAAATAATGATAGAATTTTTGTCCCCAGTTTCAAAAAAAGTATTGGCACATCGGGAAATTCTTCCACCCGGAACTTTAGGGAAACAGATTGAATTGCATTCCAAAATAGGAGAGTTGCCAAATTTAAAAGAGGTAAAATTTGCGATTCTAGGCATTAGAGAGAATTGAGCCGATGTAAATTTTATTGGTGGGGAAATTTCTTTTGATGTTTACAGAAAAGCTTTCTATTCATTATATCCCGGAAATTGGAACTACAAAATAATTGACCTTGGCGATATTGAAAAAGGGGAGTCTGCTGAAGATACCCGCTTTGCAGCTAAGAAAGTAATAGCAGCACTTTTGCAAAAAAATATAACGCCTCTTATTTTGGGTGGGAGCCAGGATTTGGCTTACGCACAATATCGCGGTTATGATGAATTGGGCAAAATGGTTAATGTTGTAAATGTAGACAACCGTTTTGACCTTGGGAATGCTGAATTGCCTATTTCAAATAAATCGTATGTAGGGAAAATGGTGGTTGACAAACCTTATAATCTTTTTAATTATAGTGTTTTAGGCTATCAATCGTTTTTTAATGCTCCTCAAGAAATAGCACTAATGGACAAATTGTTTTTTGATGCGTACCGATTGGGTGAAATTTCAGCCGATATAACTGTTGTGGAGCCAATAATGCGCGATGCCGACATGGTAACCTTTGACGTTACGGCAATAAAAAACTCAGAATTGAGTTATAAAAACAATGAAAGCCCCAATGGTTTTGATGGCCGTGAAATTTGCGGAATTTCAAGATATGCGGGCATTAGTAATAAAATAAAATCTTTCGGCGTTTATGAATTAAGTGACGCTGTTGAAAATAAAAGTGGTGCAATGTTGATTGCACAAATACTATGGTATTTTATTGAAGGATTTAATTTTAGGGTTGAAGATGACGATTTTGAAAATGAAAATCTCTTTACTTCTTACCAAGTGCCAGTATTAGATGATATATTGGAATTCAAGAAAAGCAATAAAACAGAAAGATGGTGGATTGTTTTACCTTTTATTTCAAATGTTAATAATAAATTAAAAAGGCAAACGTTATTACCTTGCACTTATGGCGATTATTTGGGTGCATGTAATCAGGAAATTCCTGACCGGTGGTTGAAAGCCCGCCAAAAAAATGAAGTATAGTCTAAATCAAACTAAGTTTAAGAGAAGTTTAAGGGTTTTTTAAAAAAAAATTGTTTTTTAGAAATTTTATAGATAGGTTTACGCCCTTGAATCTCGAAATATAACCTAAATACCTATGAAGAAGTTTATTGCATTAACTGCGATTGTTGCCTTTTTGTTCAGTTGTAACTCTGGAGACCGCGGAGAACTGGTTGGGGCAAAAGGTAAAAAATGGTATCCACAAAAACCTTACGGAATGACTCTTATCCCAGGTGGATCTTTTATCATGGGTAAAAGTGATGATGATTTTGTTGCTGTAAATGATGCTCCAACAAAAACCGTTACCGTTCGTTCTTTCTATATGGACGAAACGGAAGTTACCAATGCTGAATATCGTCAATTTGTTGAGTGGGTTCGAGATTCCACTGTAAGATTGCGACTTGCAATTATGGCTGATGAAAACGGTTCTACTCCTGGAAGTGGCGGAATTGGTGAGTTTGCTTTTGTGGACCAAGAAAATACTGAAATGACGCCGTATGACCAATATATGTACGACAATTATTTCGGAATGGGTGAAGATTACTACGCTGGGCGAAAGTTGAACGACAAAGTAGATTTGATTTGGGATACTGCTGAATATCCAGACGAATTTTATTCAGAAGTTATGGATACAATGTACATTCCTGTAGAGGAAGCATATAATGGTCAGCGTACCATTGATGTAAGTAAATTGAATTTCCAATATACTTATATGAATATTGAAGCGGCTGCAAGAGACAAGACGAAGAGATGAGAAAAGATTTCATAAAGAAAGAAGAAGTTAACATTTATCCAGATACTACTGTTTGGATAAAAGATTTCAACTATTCTTACAATGAGCCAATGCATAATGATTACTTCTGGCATCAGGCTTATGGCGATTATCCTGTTGTAGGCGTTACTTGGAAACAAGCAAAAGCTTTCTGCGCTTGGAGAACCTTGTATAAAAACTCCTATCAAAAATCCAAGAAGAAAAATTTCGTAAACTCGTTCCGTCTTCCAGGTGAAGCTGAATGGGAATATGCTGCCCGTGGTGGTTTAGAATCTGCTACTTATCCTTGGGGTGGACCTTATGCTAAAAATGACCGAGGTTGTTTTATGGCAAACTTTAAGCCATTGCGCGGTGATTATGCGGCTGATCAAGCTCTTTATACAGTTGAGGCCGATGCTTATGAGCCAAACGATTTCAACCTTTATAATATGTCAGGAAACGTTTCCGAGTGGGTGGCGTCATCTTATGACCCTGCATCTTATGACTATACTTCAACCATGAATCCTAATGTTAACGACGAAGACAATATGCGTAAAGTAGTTCGTGGAGGTTCTTGGAAAGATGTTGCGTATTTCTTGCAAGTAAGTACCCGTGATTATGAATATGCAGATTCAGCTAGAAGCTATATTGGCTTCAGAACTGTGCAGGATTATATGGGAACTGACGTTGTTTTAAATCAAAATTTTGGCGATGCTCGCTAATATTATCCCCCTGTTTACTAAACTAAATTAACCTTAAACTAAAATCCTCAATTAAAATTTAACTCATTATGGCACAATCAAGATCATCAAAAAAACTATTTAACATGGCGTACGGACTTGGAGCATCCATTGTAATTATTGGTGCGCTTTTTAAAATTCTTCACTGGGAATTAGGACCTCTTGACGGTAATATTCTGTTGGCAGTGGGACTTATTACAGAGGCAATCATTTTTGCAATTTCTGCTTTTGAACCTGTAGATGACGATTTGGATTGGTCATTAGTTTACCCTGAATTGGCTGGAGGTGCTACATCTAATAGAAAAGCTGTAAAAGAGCCAGAAGATGCACAGGGTATTTTGTCTAAAAAATTAGACGATATGTTAAAAGACGCTAGTATTGATTCAGAATTAATGAATAGCCTTGACTACAGCATCCGTTCATTTGAAGGAGCTACAAAAAGCATGGCTCCAACCGCTGAAGCTATGAGCTCTACTAAAAAATATAGTGAAGAAATGGCACTTGCAGCAGCACAGATGGACTCATTGAACAGTTTGTACAAAGTTCAAATTGAAACAGCAAGCCGTCAAACAGTAGCAAACGAACAAGCTGCTGAAAATGCTGAACAATTAAAACAACAAATGCAGCACTTGGCTACCAACCTTTCTTCTTTGAACGGTGTTTATGGAGGTATGCTTTCTGCAATGACTAATAGAAACAACTAAGATAGGTTTTCACCTTATTATTAATCTTTAAAAAAGAATAAAAATGGCAGGAGGAAAACTATCCCCAAGGCAGAAGATGATTAACCTGATGTATCTGGTTTTCATCGCGATGTTTGCATTAAACATGTCCAAAGAAGTATTGTCTGCTTTTGGATTATTAAACGAAAAAATATCAGACGCTAACGTTTCAACAAGCCAACGTAACCAAGCATTTATGGACGGTCTTGCTGTAAAAGCTACTGACGAGCCAGCACAATACGCAGCTCTTGAGCAAAAAGCAAAAAAAATATCTGAAATTTCCGATAATTTGGATTCTTACATAACTTCTCTTAAATCTGCTTCTATTGAAAATATTGAAGATCCTACAGATTATGAAGTAATGGACAAGCCAGATCATTTCAACAATTTGTTTTTCACAGGAGGAAAATACAAAGAAGGAGGACAAGAGTTTATAAAAAATATAAATAACTACCGAACCGAGATGATGGCTGTATTATCTGATACAGTTTTAACTAAAGTTGCGGGTATTGAAGATATTAAAAAAGCGATTGAAGCTAATTTCTCTACTGCGGAAGTAACAAACCGTGATGGAAAGAAAGTAGAATGGTTAAATTATAATTATGAAGGATTTCCATTAGTAGCATCATTAACAAAATTAACGCAGATACAAGCGGATGTTAAGACGACTAAAAGTGAAGTATTACAAAGAATGTTAGCTGGACAACAAGCTGCAGCACTTTCTTTTAGTAATTATTCAACATTAATGGAAGCTTCTAAATCTGCTTACTATTCAGGTGAAACTTTTGACGGCTCCATTGTATTGGGTCGTACTGACGAAAGTACAAAACCGAAACGCGCTGATTTAAGTGTTGATGGAAGAAAACTTACTGAAGGAACTGACTACACATTTGAAGGCGGAAAAGTGAAATTAAAAATCGGTGCTGGTAGCCCTGGGGATCATAAAATCACAGGTTTCCTTTACTACGGTGAAGGCGGTGAAGAAACTGAAGTTAAGGTTGAAACTGGTTTCGCAACAATCACAAAACCAAATTCAGCAGTAATCGCTGCAGATAAAATGAACGTGGTTTATCGTGGAGTTGCAAACCCAATGACGGTTTCTATTCCTGGTATTCCTGATAATAATGTAAACGCTTCTGGAGCTGGACTTTCGAAAGTTTCAGGTAGTAAATATGTTATGAATCCAGGTGCTGGTAGAGCTGTTAAGATTACAGCAAGCGGTAAATTGCCAGACGGACAGAGCGTAAGCTCTGCTTCTGAATTCAGAATTAAAGATATTCCACCACCAGTTGGTGCCATTCGTGGTGAAACCGGAATTGTTCGTATGGAACGTGGAGGTCTTGAAATTTCATCTGTTTCCGCAGTATTACCAGATTTTGACTTTGAAGTAAATATTAATGTAACTGGCTTTAGCTTTAAAGTTTCTGGTCAGCCAACCGTTAAAGTAAGCGGAACAAAACTGGATTCAGCAGCTAAAGGTGCATTAAGAAGAGCACAGCGTGGAGATGCTGTTCAAATCTTTGATATTAATGCAAAAGTTTCAGGAAGTTCAGTTGTACTTAAGAAAACATCTCCGGTAATTATTGAATTGACAAACTAATATTTGTATAAAAACCCCTATCAGTATGAATTTTAAAAATGTTGTTTTATTTGTTTTTGGCCTTGGAACGGTTACTGCTGCAAATGCACAGCTAAACATTCTGAACGCAAAAACCCCTGAGGAGATAGGCAAAAAGACCGAAGCACAGATTGCCTATGACAATGATGAGCCGTTGCCATACGGTTATACAGATGAGCGCGATGTGTTGTGGTCTAAAACAACGTGGGAGATTATTGATCTTGATGAAAGAGTAAACTTCCCTTTGTATTACCCTATTGACACAAATAACATTGGTGCAGACAGACGTTCACTTTATGACGTTTTGGTGAAAAACATCAAAAACGGAAAAATTGAAAGCGTATATGCAAATTCATACTTTACTGAAAAACGTACTTTGAAGGATATTGAAGCTTCTTTAGTTTATAGTGATACTACCGACCTTGGTATTGAGCAATACAATGCTGAAGGCACTGTAGATCCTCAATATATACGTCGTTTTTCATTAGATGCTGGGGATATTGAACAATGGAAAATTAGAGGATATTGGTATTTGGACAAGCGCCAAGGTGAGCTTAAATACAGAATGTTGGGAATTTGCCCAGTTGCAAATGAAGCACGTTCCAAAGCGTATCCAGATGATGGACCTGATTCAAAAGTTGAGCTTTTTTGGATTTGGTTTCCTGGTGCTCGTGAAGTTTTGCACGAAGCGAAAGCGTTTAATCGTGAAAACACTTCCCAGCCAATTTCTTATGACCACTTGTTGAATGCAAGACGTTTCAATGCAGTTATTTATAAAGAAGACAACGTACAGGGCGATAGAGATGTAAAAAATTACATCAATGATAATGCGCTTATGCAATTGTTGGAATCTGAGAGAATTAAAGAACAAATACGTAATATTGAAATAGATTTGTGGAACTATTAATAAATTAATGAATCCATAAATTGAAGAAGAACCCTTCAAGTTCCATTTAGGAAACTGAAGGGTTTTTTATTTTGAAACAAAATGATTGAAAAAGATTATATAATTGTCGGTCTGGGCATTGCAGGAATTTGTTTTTGCGAACAACTCCAAAAGCAAGGTAAAAGCTATATTGTGATTGATAATGGGAAAGATGGTTCTACGGCAAAGTCTGGCGGAGTTTTCAACCCTACAGTTCTTAAACGCTTTACTGCGGCTTGGAATGCTTCTGCTTTTTACCCATCGGCAATTGACTTTTACGAACAACTTTCTGAAAAACTGCAAAAGCAAATATTTTTAAAAACTCCAATTTTAAGAATTTTCAAAAGCATCGAGGAACAAAACAATTGGGCTGTCGCAAGCGATAAAAGGGAGCTCCAAAATTTTCTTTCTTCAGAATTTTTGAAAAATGAAAATAAATCAATTGAAGCTCCATTGGGTTTTGGAGAGGTTTTGGGTACTGCCCAAATTAATGCCGAAATATTATTGGAAGAATACAAGAAACTTTTAATTTCAGAAGGCAATTTGATTTCAGAGGATATTCAATACGTAGCAATTCAACAAAAAGAAAATTGTATTGTTTACAATAACATTTCTGCAAGAAAGATCATTTTCTGTGAAGGTTCCAAGGTTATCGATAATCCCTTTTTCCAAAAAAATGCCATCATAGGCAACAAAGGCGAATATGTAATTATCAAAGCTCCCGCTTTAAAATTGAATACATTGCTAAAAGGTTCAATGTACGTTATTCCTTTGGGGAACGATGAATACAAAGTTGGCGCAACGTATAGCCGTGATGATTACAGTTCAAATGTTACGGAAGAAGCAAAAGAAGAAATTCTTTTAAAAGTGAAAAGTTTTATCAATTGTCCTTTTGAAGTTATTTCGCAAACCAGCGGCATTCGCCCCACAACAAAAGACCACAGACCTTTGTTGGGAAATTTTGAAGAAAATAAAAACCTAATATTTTTTAACGGATTAGGTTCGCGAGGATTTTTGATGGCGCCATTACTTTCTGAAATGCTTTACAATCATCTCGAAAATGATGTTGCACTTTCAAAAGAAATGGACATTAAAAGAACTGTGAGTTGGAAATAATTTACTGAATTCTATTTAGCCGCTCCTTCATCAAAATCAACAAATATATTAATCCATATATTTATTGAAACTCTTATAATTAGCGGAAATAAAATAACCAACACCAATATAATTGACAGAAAAGAATAATTTTTGTCAAAACCCAGAAAAAGGTAAGAAATAATAAAAGTTGCAATGGCAAGTGCAACTCCCACTCCATAACTTACGTACATAGCCCCGAAAAAAAAGGAAGGTTCTATTTTGAATTTTTTGCCGCAGTTACTACAATTTTCGTGCATTTCCATAATTCTTGAAATTTTGTACGGATTTTTCTCCATATACATTTCACCTTTATGGCACACAGGACAAGTACCCGTAATAATGCTGTAAAGTTTTATGCTTTTAAGGAATTGCATACTACGTTTTTTTTGCACCTCAAAATTAAGCATCTTTGCAAAAAATTCAGACTTTGTGGATTGAATATATTGATTCACAAATCACTTTAAATAAACATTACTCTGAATTCACACTTTTAAAATGGTCAATATTCATAATCTTTCTGTTTCCTTTCAAGGCGACTATTTGTTCGAAAAAATAACCTTTCAGCTAAAGCCTGGCGATCGCGTTGGTTTGGTTGGTAAAAACGGTGCGGGCAAATCTACGTTGCTGAAAATTATTGCGGGCGAGCAAGAATATGATACTGGCCAAATAGCAACCGATAAAGAACTTTCAATCGGGTTTTTAAAACAGGATATTGATTTCGAAAAAGGAAGAAGTGTTTTGGAAGAATCCTATGAAGCTTTTACAGAAATAAAAAGGCTTGAAAAACACCTAGCTGAAATAAATACCCAGCTTGCTGAACGCACCGATTATGAAAGTGACGGCTATAATCAATTGATGGTCGATTTGAATGAAGTGCAGCATCAATACGAAATACACGGCGGTTATAATTACCAAGGCGAAACCGAACGCATTTTGCAAGGTTTGGGTTTCCAGCGTGAAGATTTTACGAAGCTTACTGAAACCTTTTCCGGCGGGTGGCGTATGCGTATTGAATTGGCGAAACTCTTGCTTCAAAACAATGATATTCTTTTGCTGGATGAGCCTACAAACCACTTGGATATTGAATCAATCCTTTGGCTTGAAGAGTTTTTAAAAAGCTACGTTGGTGCCGTGGTAATCGTTTCGCACGATAAAATGTTTTTGGACAACGTAACCAACCGAACTATAGAAATTTCCCTCGGAAAGATTTACGATTTCAACAAATCATACACGCAATATTTAGTGCTTCGCAATGAATTGCGCGAGCAACAATTGGCTTCGCAAAAAAACCAACAAAAGCAGATTGAGCAAACCGAGAAACTGATTGATAAATTCCGCGCAAAAGCGAGCAAAGCCACAATGGCACAATCGCTTATCAAAAAGCTGGATAAGATAGATCGCATTGAAGTTGATGAAGATGATAATAGTGTGATGACGCTGCGTTTTCCGGTTTCAGTTACTCCCGGAAAAGTAGTGATTGAAGCTGAAAATATTTCAAAAAGTTACGGTGATAAAAATGTTTTAACAAATGTTGACCTTTTGGTGGAACGCGAAAGTAAAATTGCTTTTGTGGGCCAAAACGGACAGGGTAAATCTACCTTGGCGAAAATTATTGTAAAGGAAATAGAATACAGCGGAAAACTTACTTTGGGTCACAATGTTCAAATAGGCTATTTCGCCCAAAACCAAGCGGATTATTTGGACGGTACTAAAACCGTTCTCGATACAATGATTGATGCCGCAAACGAAAAGAATCGAAGCAGAGTGCGCGATATTTTGGGTTCGTTCCTTTTCCGTGGGGATGAAGTTGATAAATATGTGCGTGTTTTGAGCGGTGGTGAGCGAAACCGTTTGGCATTGGCAAAATTGCTGTTGCAGCCTTTCAACGTTTTGGTGATGGATGAACCTACCAATCACTTAGATATAAAATCTAAAAACGTATTGAAAGATGCGTTGAAAAGTTTTGAGGGAACCTTGCTGTTGGTTTCCCACGACCGTGATTTTCTGCAAAGTCTAACCAATAAAGTTTACGAATTCAAGGACCATAAAATCAAGGAATATTTGGGCGATATTGATTATTTCTTGGAACAGCGAAATCTTCAAAATCTTCGCGAAGCTGAAAAACGAACGGTGGTTTCCGAAGTAAAGGAAAAGAGGAGCGCCGGCGAGGAATATGAAATTCAGAAAAAACTGAAATCGACGAAAAATAAATTGAGCAATGTTGAATCTTCCATTTCTTCTTTGGAAAAAGAGATTGCAAATATAGATACCGAACTGCTTATCAATTATGAACAAACAATTGCCAAGCCTCATTTTTTTGACAAATACCAAGAAAAAAAGAAACAGTTAAAAAAACTGATGGGCGAGTGGGAAATCCTTCAGGAAACTGTGGAATCCCTTTCCTAAAAACAGGGAGAATTCTATGAATTCTTTCAATTATTTGTTTTAACTTACTCTTTCTAAATAAGTTAAACAATAATTGTGGGGATTATGGAAAACGAAAACACTTTTAAACTTTGCATCACAATGGCGGGTGCGGTTTCAAGACACGGTAAACGCAGAAATCTCTTCAAAGGCCATCCTGAAAAACCTTCCTTTCAAAATGAAAACAGGAAATCGATTTGAAAAAGTGGCAGTAGTTACAGATCGAAAATGGATTAAAGTAGTAAGCAATATGGAAAAGCTTTTTTTTAATGCTGAAATTCAATTTTTTTCAACCCACCAAAGATTGGAGGCAATCCAGTGGATTAGCCATTAAGTTTTTTCTATTCTTTTTTTCCAGAACCTGTCATAGTTTTAAGCAAACTATTTTTTACGCTTATCCATATAAAATTGAATACAGATTGGGTTTTATTTCTGGTTGCATCTGCAGAGCCTTCACGATAGTATTCATCTTTCTTTTCACTGTTTTTTGAAATAAAAATATTGGCAATAGCAGAGAGCAATCTGTTTTTTCCTCCCCCATCTTTTTGTAAAACTGAAACCTTAAAATCAGAATAACTAATTTTCATATTTGTTGTTGATGTTTCATTATTTCCATCAATAGTAAAATAGGTTTTATTGGTTCTGCCTTCCAATCGAACTTTTAGATTTGGTTCAGTGAAGCTGTTCATTTTTTCTGCAACTAATGCACCAACTTCGGCATTGAATGTAAAATGGTCGTTCTTGTTTTGAACGTCAAAACTCCAATTGGCTGTCAGTGGGGTTTTATCCATAAAATTAGCTTTCACTTTTATATTTGTTCTTGTGGGGTTTTTATAGGTATTGCTTACGTTTGAAATTGCGGCATCCAGATTTTCAAAATTTATGGAACCTCCCATATTCTCTGGCTTTACTCGTTCTTCATATATAATTTTTGCACCTTCAATATTCAATGAATCTACGGTAAGTTCAAACGGCAGCTCACGCAACATTTTATTATAAAGCGGCTTTACTTTTGGGTCATCAGCCACTAATTTATCTCGGTAAATTTCCAAAGAAGGCTGGTTTAATAAAACGTGTTTGGTTTTAGCAAAGAAAGTACCCTGCTGAAAACCAAAATCAAAATCATCTATTTTAAGAGTTTTCAGTGTTAAATTGTAATGATCCCGTTCCTTATTTATTATTCTTGAAAGCTCTCTTTTTGAATATTTTGTTTTAAGTTTTAAATCTGTAAAAACTGCGTTTTGATTTTTTATTAAAAAATCGCCAGCTGTAAGATTTTCATAATTGCTCACTTTTACAAACAAAGAATCAGTTTTCGCCTCAAAATTTTCATATTCAAAAGGAATTTTTCGAAAAATAGTGTTGTTGTCGACCTTTATTCCCGCGACTTCAATAGAAAGACCTTTCGTGTAAAGTTTGGTGGAATCTGTTTGGTTTTCGTAAATCGCAAACTTTGTATTTTGAATTTTTATTTTATCTACTGAAATTGGTTTGTATATTCTAAAAATTCCGTTTTTAATAGTATCTCCACTCGGTTTCATCCTGTCTTTATAATAGGCCATAATAGGATTTTCCAGCGAAATTGTTTCCACATGAATTTCATCATTAAATAAGTAATCCCAATAACTAATGTTTGAAATTTTCAATTTTTCAACATTTATAAATGTATGTTCTATTTCATCTTCTTTATTTTTGATGATTAGTGAAGCATTGCTTAATATAATTGATCCACTAAAAGTTTGTACTGAAATATCATCGTAGGCACGAACCATATTTTCGGGCAAACGTTCCTGAATGAACGATTCCAATTTGTTCTTCAAGAAAATATTTATTGAAACTGTAGCAATGATAGCAATAGCTCCCAATGAAAGTAGGATGTAAAAAATTAGTCTGAATTTTTTATTCATAATTTAAAGATAGAAAAAGAAATTAATGCAAAATTTGATTTGATTGATGCTGTTCGAAAAATAGTAGTTTATTTCTTGCAATCTTTAAAAACCTTTGTATCTTTGCCGTCCACATCGCGGGATAGAGCAGTAGGTAGCTCGTCGGGCTCATAACCCGAAGGTCACTGGTTCGAGTCCAGTTCCCGCTACTAGTAAAAACAAGCCTTCACAGAAATGTGAGGGCTTTTTTTATGTCTTGGGTACAACATAGGTACAACATTCTGCTGTTTTACTCACATCATTCTTATTGATGTTAAATCTTATCATTTACACATAAATACTATTATATCACTATGCAAATAATAGATTTTAGGTAATCACAACCCTACTTCTTCGAGTGGGGAGATTATTATACAATAATACCGCAATTTAAACTCGTAAAATACTTCCATCAAAAGACTACGGCATAAAGCCATCACTTCTTCCTAGCTTATTTATTCCGTTTCCTTTTGAGCCAAGATTTTATCTTCCGTTTGGGTTCTGCTTAAATATTGTTTAATCTAAATTCAAAAGTTATGTATTTACAAAAGTTACAACAAGATGACATTTTCGTTCCAAATGAAATGACATCATTAGCAAGTATTACAGGAATGGAATCCCGAAAAGGACTTGAAAATGCTATTATATCCAATGGTAAAATCGTCAATGTAGTGTCCAACAGTTATGGACACATTCCGAATGAACTCTTCTTTAAAAAAGCCGAACAGTTATTGGTAGATGCCCAATTGAAATACAGCAAACGAGCAATCAATAGGGATGACAGGTCTTTTATAACTGACTTTATCATTGAGGATAAAAACCAATTTACCTTAAAAAATGAATCGGGTAGAATACTGCCGATGCTTCGTTTTAAAAATTCCTATGATGGCAGGGAAAAGACTTCGGGACATTTTGGGTTTTACAGAGAAGTTTGTACGAACGGACTTCACGTATCAAATGCACAGATAGACTTTTCAATAAAACATACGAAGAATAATACCGAATTAGTATTACCGAAATTGAACGGTTTGTTCGAAAAGTTTTTGGATAACGAATACTACGAGATTAATAGAAAATTCAAGGAATTGGAAGAAATAGTACTTATTGATACGAGAGCTTTTGTAAAAGAGATACTTGAAAAAACGAAACTATTTCGATATGAATCTAGCGACAAAAATGATAATCCATCAAAGAAGGCTAGAGAGCTACTGGACTTAATAGCTATAGAGGGAAACGATTGGTACGAAACACCAACGTTGTGGGATGGTTACAATGCTTTTAATTGGATGCTTCACAATACCTTGCAAAAAACCTTTTCACAGCAAGAAAAGTTAGATAAGATAGTATTCGATGAAGTTTATGCTATGGTGTAAATCGAAATCAAAGGTTCATCCAGTACCTACTTAAACTGGATTTGTTTTACTAGTTATTCTTAAGTATTAAATTCCATTCAGCATATTCCCCTACATTACGCGAAAAACTTCATTTCGGTAAATAAGCTTCACTTTAAAAATCTTGGACACAACCTCAAAGTTTCCTATTTCCATTTCATTAATCCCTTAAAAAAAGCGGGAAACACTTCATTCCCAATCTACACCTTTAAAGTCAAGTCCGCTTAACACTCTACTAAACGAGAGTAATCCATTTTCATAATCCGGTAAGCACATTCCCCTGCATTTCGCAAAAAGCTACATTTCGGGAAAAGAGCTTCCCTGTAAAGGTCTTGGACACCATCCCCAATTTCTACTTTCCATTCTGCTAACCCGATCCGTCCCGATAGCTATCGGGACTGGAACGGGACGCTTCATTCCCAATCCGAAATCGTGAACGGAGTCCGCCAAATCGGAATTCCATTTAATCATTTGGTGCCACTTCCTATGTTTTTATACTTCACAAAAGTCTTTAGAAATCCTTCCGCACCCTCACTGTCTTAACCTTTTTTTGCCAGCAAAATACCAACATTTTGAAGTTGAACAGACTGCATAAACCGTTGCGCTGCGCTTCACTTTTTATAAGTCCTTATCAATTCAAAATCTTGAAAATGTATCAGCAACAAAAAAAGGTAACAGCGAGGGCGCTATGGGAAGTAAATCTAAAATGAAACTTATGAAATCTTACAAAAACATAAAAAAGGAAGCAGCACCAAAAAAAACAAAAAAGGAAAACGCTCAAGATATAATAAGTAAATCACTTCAAAAAATATAAATGCAAACTGTCTGAATGGTTCAGATAGACTTTAATTAATTCTTAAATATTTTAATATGGGTACTTTAAAAAATCACGTACAGTTAATCGGAAACGTTGGACAAGAGCCAACCATTACAAACCTTGAAAGCGGTAAAAAAGTAGCACGTTTTTCATTGGCTACAAACGAATATTACAAAGATGCCAAAGGCGAAAAACAAACGGACACCAATTGGCATACTGTAGTTGCTTGGGGAAAGACTGCTGAAATTATAGAAAAATTTGTAAGCAAGGGTAAAGAACTAGGTGTTACAGGGAAACTTAAAACCCGAACCTATACAACCGATGATGGCAATGAACGCTATGTAACAGAGGTTGAAGCAAATGAAATCCTATTACTTGGAAGTAAAAACGAAAAGTAGGATTCAAAAATTAAAGAGGGCGTAAACGTCTAAAGATGCGCCCTCTTTTTTTCATTATTCACACATTAAATATATTCACAATGAAAGTACAAGTTAACGAAATTAAAGAAGGATTACAACATTTTCACGGTACGGAAATGTTCTATTCTATTCCATTATTACGAACCCGATTTACGGACGGACTAAAATATTTGTCCGAGGTCGCAGAATGTTTTTGGCTGATTACGGACACATCCGTAATTGCAAAAAGTCTGATTAATAGAAGCGAATTTGTAACCATAGACTTTAGAAGATTGTCCAAAGAAAAACAAGATTATACAGGTTATGAAGCTGAAATTATTTATACCGATGGCAACGATAATATTCTCGAAAAACACGGATATCGAGAAACCAATTTTCCGCTTGATGAATTGCGTTTATTTTTTGTAAATAATACGCTGATGTTACCAAGCGAATACTAAATTTTAAAGCTATGGTTTATCTCAATTTTACAGACTTGAACGAGGAGGCTCAAAACCGTCTTTTGGAAGATTCCAAAAAGGATGTGGAACGAAAATTTGGCGACGATATTCGTAAATACGTAAGAGAAAATTACACCTGTTTTGAAACGATGATAGAGGAAGAAGCATTGCGAAATTTATATTCCTATACGTTTGTATTCAACATCTAATTTTCTAAACTTTATAGTCAAGCACCTCTAAATTTTTGGAGGTGTTTTTGTATGCAATTAATTTCAAGTCGATAAAAAAGCGTATCTTTATTTCGCTGAAATTCGGCACACATAAATTCATATAGTTATCCCATTTTTAACTTTCGCTGATAACTGTATCCATCTATAATTTACATATAGGAATTTTCGAATTCCTAAAAGGCAATTGGCTTTTTAGCCAGATTGTATGAAATTTTTGTCACGCTTTGGCGTGACGAAAAGGAATAGCAAGAGGGTAACGGGCAGAGCCACGTTACATATTCCTTTTAGTGTATAATTCATTGAATTTCAAATACTTGAAAATTAATGGATTATATAAGTTTCTTCGATTTGCGTCAAATGCCTCCAAACAGCCTGTAAATAGGGATGGATTTACGTCAAACACACAAAAAAGCGAAAGAAAATGGATTCATTCATCACTATCAGGTTCAAAAGGAAAACCGCCAAACGTTTTCAAGAATTTTCAAAAAAGCACTTCAAGACGCATACCGAAACGATGGAAGCTATACTTGATTTTTTCTTCTACAACGAGATATCGCCAAAAGAAAAATTAGGTCCGACAGGGCGAACCATCGAAGCCAAACTATTAAAAAGAATCAATGCCGTAATCGCTATAATGAGGGATGTTGAAAAGACCCAAACCAAGCCTACAGTTGCAATGATTCAATCTCTATTTGAGACAGAACAGCCAAGCAAAAAACCTTTGATAGTGGAAAAGAAATATGCCGAAGAAAAAAAGGAAGTACGCTTTCGCGAAAAGCAAAATCTTAATAACGACCTCTAAAATTTTAAGCTATGTATATAACAATTACACCCCAAAAAATGGGTGGCAATTATTCTAAAAGTTCGGCTGATTTTGTGGGTTATCTGGAGAAGGAAAACCAAGGACTGGAACAGCAGGATATGGAGCATTTTTTTAATCAAAATGGCGACGAGATTTCAGCAGAGGAAGTGGTCAGGGAAATTGATGGCAATACGGCAAAACTCGAAAAGCACGAACCACGGTTTTATTCCATTACCGTAAGCCCATCTAAATACGAACTGAAACGGTTGCAGAACCATAGTGAGGATTTGCAAAAATACACCCGTGAAATTATGAAGGATTATGTGGCTTCATTTAATCGCGAAATCAATGGGCGACCCATTACAATCGATGACATAAAATACTATGCAAAAATTGAACACCAAAGAACCTTCAAAGGAACGGACTACCAGATAAAAGAAAACCAACCGTATGCCACAAATATACTTCAGCTTAAAACTGAAATCCGAAATGTGCAAGATGGACGAACAGAAGGGAATGTGAAAAAATTGGAAAAAGAAATTGTGAAACTCGAAAGAGAAGCACCACACCAACAGAACGGAAAACGAATTGTACAAGGAATGCCAAAAGCGGGAAACCAAAGTCATATCCATATTATTGTGAGCCGTAAGGATGCTTCCAATAAATTCAGCTTGTCCCCAGGAAGTAAATACAAAGCTTCCGATGTTGAATTAAATGGTAAAACGGTAAAACGAGGATTTGATAGAGATGGATTTTTCACAAAAGCAGAAAAGACTTTTGACAAGAGTTTTGACTATAAAAGGAACTTCGCTGAAACTTATAAGGCAAGAAAGGATTTCATCAAGAATCCAAAAATTTATTTTGCTTCACTAATGAAACTGCCCACCAACGAAAAAGCATTGGCATTCAAAATAATGGGTAAGAGTGGCATCCCGATGATGCCGAGTATTCCTGTGACACAGGCACAATTGGCGATGAAAATTTTTAATAGGCTACGACGTGGTGCGGAAGTGGCCATAAAATCAAGTTCCATCGGAATCTAATTTAAAATTATGCAAATGGACAATCTCATTACGGTACTTATTATTATTGGTTTGGCCAGTAGTGTTTTCTATGGAATATTCCGGATAAGCAGATATGCATTTGTCGTCAATTTTCTATTGATTAGTGCTTCTGTGTATTATTTAAATGAACAACTACCATTGTTTCAAATAGCACTTTATTTGGTTTGTCCTCTGAAATTAATTAATATAGGAATGTATGTATTCTTGCATAAAACGGACGAGCCTAAAAGTGGAAATGCCAAATATCAGGTCAACTTTGCCACTACAAAAGGAAACTTTAAACTGGATAACATCAAACGAGGAGCATCAATCATTGGTTCTGCCGGAAGTGGGAAAACCGAAAGCGTTGTCTATGGGTTTTTAAAACACTTCCGGAAAGAAGGTTTTTGTGGCATCATTCACGACTACAAAGATTTTGAATTGACCGAAATGGCGTATCCACTTTTCAAGGATGGCGCTATCCCATTTAAGGTCATTTCCTTTGATAGAATTATACATCGAGTAAATCCTATTGCACCACGGTATTTAGAGAACGAGGAAAGCGTAAATGAGGTTTCAAGGGTATTAATTGAAAACCTATTGGAACAAAGGGAATCAGGAACAACTGGAACAACAAAATTCTTCAACGATGCTGCGGAAGGATTGATTGGTGGATTGATTTGGAAACTGAAAACGACCTATCCACAGTTTTGCACGCTACCCCATCTGATTGCTATTTATCAATATCTGGACACAGAAAGCCTTATTCAGTTTTTGGAAACCAATACGACATCCAGAGCGATGGCAGATGCCTTTATTAGTGGTAAAGATTCAGAGCGACAGACAGCAGGTGTAAAAAGCACCTTGGCCAATGCGCTAAAGCGAATTAGTACACAGCGAATTTTTATGGCGTTATCTGCGGACGAAGTTCCATTAAATATAAATAGTCCAGAAAATCCCTGTGTGATTTCAATAGTGAACAATCCAAAATTTGAAACTTCGTACTCGCCTGTAATAGCGACCATCATTCATACGATTACAAAGCAAATGAGCGTTCGGAATTCTAAACCATCTTTTCTCTTGATGGAAGAAGCGCCTACGATACGATTGTTGAATATGCACCGTATTCCTGCGACACTTCGAAGCTATAATATTTCTACGGTTTATGTGATGCAGGATAAGATACAGAACGATATGATGTATGGCGAAAAGGCAAGTAAGGCAATATTGAGTAATCTTTCCTATCAATTTTTTGGAAAGGTCAACGATCCAGATACTGCAAAATATTATGAGCGGTTTTTCGAGATTGTTAAAGACCCCACAAAAAGCATAAGCCGTGGGCATAATCTGGATTTTGACACACGTATCACGACTGGAGAGAAAGAAATTCCAAAAATTAGGGCTGACGTTTTCTTCCGTTTGAAGCAGGGCGAATTCATTACGTATGGTGATGGTAAAGACAAGAAAGTGCAATTTAAATTAGCAAAAATTAAAAGAGAGCTTCCAAAGCAATTTAACCTGTTTTCTCAGGTTGATTTATCAAAAAATTTTGAGAGGGTTTACAATGAGGTTAGGACACTTTTTAATAAAATATAACACTATTTTAATTTCAGATAATAGATGTTGGCGAGTATACTGAAAAATCTAATAAATCATTAAATCAAGTGATAAAAAATAAACAGCATAAACTGAGCCGTATTTTTTTACTTAAAACCCAATACTAAAATAAACAAAATAACTATCTTTTCCCCATGCTCAATTGCCAAAAATCAAGAACAATAGAATGAAAATAAGTTACAATCCTAAATACATAAAAAAACATTTATCGATAAGAGTTCCTTGGCACGACAATGCTTGGAATGGAACAATTTGTAAAAATGCAAAAAACAATGATGCTTGTTTAGCTTTAAAAAATTGTGCTGAAAACAGAAATGACGATTTGGAAAAAGAACTAGCTGGAAAAAGGATCTGCGATATTAAAGATGAAACAAAACTGCCACCTTGTATTTCTGAAAGTGCAATGTTTATGGCTGATTTTGATTTTATAAAAAATCTCAAACATCCATACGCTAAAGGATATAATGACTACTACAAACATCTCCAACCAACACCAGTAATTTTTCCAAAATATAGTGCAACTGCAATCCCATTTAGATGGGGAATGCCAAAAAACGCGGAGGAATTCGCTGAACAATATGATTTAGATTATGACTCAAATCGAGAACCTTATAGAAAGACGAATGATGAATCATTAAGATTTACTACGAATTGGGTACAAGATTACTTAAATCAAAAGTCTGTATTTAATTGTTTTTTTGAGCATATCAATCCAATTGAATCTTTAAGTTTTTTCTACGCAAAAGAAGTCCCTTTTGTAGAAGAAAACAATAGAGTTCTAGTAGGTCTTGGCGAAATAACTTCTATAATTGAACAAAAGGCTTTTAACACATCAGACGATACTGGTTTTAGCTCTATGCCTTGGGAACATATGGTTAATCACAGTATTAGACCAAATTCTAAAGAAGGCTTTTTATTCCCATATCATCAAGCAATCGAGTACCAAAAAGAGCATCCGAATTTTGACCCAAAGAGTATTGCTGTAATAATTCCTAATGAATTTAGGTCTGAATTTTCATATGCAACAGAACACGTGTCACACGATTTTGCAATTTATATACTTCGAGAATCTGTCAAAAAAATAGAGCTAGCAAAAGAGTTAGAAATTGGAAGTAATTGGGATAACATTTTAGAATGGTTAAGTAAAAAATTAGCTATTGTAAAAAAACTAAGAGGCGATTATCCTGGTTTTGGAGTTGCCTTGACA
Source organism: uncultured Flavobacteriaceae bacterium (assembly GCA_963716065.1). Lineage (GTDB taxonomy): Bacteria > Bacteroidota > Bacteroidia > Flavobacteriales > Flavobacteriaceae > Aequorivita. The sequence goes on along the minus strand of OY970287.1, from coordinate 1,359,407 downwards.
AGTTTAGGTATAGAAAGAGGTCATTTTTTAGCACAACATATTTTTAACAATATTAAAAAAGGAGATTGTCCTTGGACATTTTTAGACAATGTTTTATCTAATTTAAATCTGTTGCCAGACAATTTAAAAAATAGTATATCTATAGAAAATATAGAAATATGGAATTACTATAAAGGTCAACAAACAAACCGTTTGTCCCTTTTGCAATTGATAAGTAGATTTAACCTTAGTGAATCTCAAGCAAAAATAATTTTTGACATTGAACAGCGTAGAAAAAAATATCAATATAAATCTGATGAGGAGATAATTGAAAATCCATATTTACTATATGAAATCTCTATACACTCAACAGAGGCAATAAATTATTCAGTAATAGATACTGGCTTAATGCTAAATAGAAATAAAAAGCTTGAACCAAGCCAAACAAAACAGTTTTCTAAATTAAGCAAAGAAAGAATAAAAGCATTGACAGTAATGCAATTGGAAAAACAAGCAAATAATGGACACACTCTATTTCCAGAAGAAGAAATAATTAAAAATATTGCTAATTTACCAATTGAACCAGAATGTAATTTAAATGCTGATTACTTTAATTTAGCATCTTCAATTTTTGATAAAACCATAATAACACACTACACAGCAGATAACAAAAAAGCATATCAACTATCACGATTTGATGAAACGGCAGAATTAATTAATACAGTAATCTCAAAAAGGTTAAAAGCTAATAAACATAATTTTCAAGAAAACTGGGAACAATATCTAAACGAAATATCATTTAAAAACACAGATGCCGATAGAAAAGCTAAAGAAGAAAAAATTAAAGCCTTAGAAGTTATGGCTAATTCACGTTTTTCTGTTTTAATTGGTCAAGCTGGTTCAGGTAAAACAACTTTATTGTCAGCTTTGGCATCTATTCCAAAAATTAAGCAAGGAAACATTCTCTTTTTAGCACCTACAGGTAAAGCTCGTGTTAGAATGGAGGAAAAAGCAAAAAAACACGGGGTTACTGCTAAAACGATAGCAAGTTTCTTATTCAAATCTAAAAGATTCAGAGGCTCAACACAAACTTTCCACTTAAATGATGCTGATAAAGAAATGGGATATAAAACAGTCATTATTGATGAATGTTCTATGTTAACCGAAGAAATGTTGGCTGCAACTTTACAACATTTAAAAAGAGTTGAAAGGCTTATTCTTGTTGGAGATTACAGACAACTTCCACCAATTGGCGCTGGAAGACCATTTTTTGACATTATTAACTATATTAAACCAGAGGGCATAGAAAATCAATTTCCGAAAATTGGAGAGTCATATATTGAACTAACTGCATCTGCTAGACAGGTACAAGTGGAAAAAGAGACACGATTTGATACTGATTTCGCGAATCTTTTCGGTGGGAATATTAAGGAAAATAATGCTGATGATATTTTTGAAAAAGTAATTAACGGTAAAAGTGAAAATATAAAAATCTTCAATTGGAACAATGAATCCGATTTTGAAAATGTGTTGTTTGAGGTATTGGAAAATGAATTAGGAATTACAGACGAAGCATCTTTTAACAAATCGATTGGAGCAAATGATGCAGGTTTTTTTAATTGGAGAGAATCAGTAAAGAATGTAGAAAATTGGCAATTACTTAGTCCAATAAAATCTAAAGTTTTTGGAACAAATCAATTAAATAGAGGACTTCATCAAAAATTTAAAAAAGATGCTTTACATTGGGCTAACAATGGAAAAAAGACACCCAAACCACTTGGAATAGAAAACGTTATTTATGGAGACAAGGTTATTAATCTTCAAAATGGTAAAAGAGACAAAGGAACTTTTCCAAAAGATGGAATCAATTATTTAGCAAATGGAGAAATAGGAATTGCAGTTGGGCGAACAAACTGGAAAAATACTAAATGGAAAGGGAAACAGCCTTATCAATTAGAAGTCGAATTTTCCTCTCAAATTGGATATAAATATCAATTTACTTCTCGAGATTTTGATGAGGAAAATGGAAGCTTTTTAGAATTGGCTTATGCTTTAACAATTCACAAAGCACAAGGTAGCCAGTTTAAAACTGTAATATTAGCAATTCCTGAACCTTGTGTTTTATTGTCTCGAGAACTACTGTATACTGCAATGACAAGGCAAGAAGATAAAGTTATATTACTTTATCAGGGTAATTCTCAAATGCTCTTCAACTATACTAATGATTTTCATTCAGCGAATTTAAAACGAATAACCAACCTATTTTACAAACCAAACATTACCAAGTACAATGAGATTTTATTTGAAAAGAATCTTATTCATTGTGCATCTGATGGAAAATTTTTGCGTTCCAAATCCGAAGTTATTATTTATGAATTACTTTTAAAAAATGGTTTAGAACCTGAATATGAACATAAGTTAGAGATTGACGGAGAAATAAAAAGACCTGATTTTTATATTGTAGATGATGATAGTGGTATCGATTACTATTGGGAACATTTAGGAATGTTAAATGATTCAAATTATGCTCAAAAATGGAATGAAAAACTAAATTGGTATAAATCCAAAAATATACTTCCTACCGAAGAAGGTGGTGGCGATAATGGTTCTTTGATAATTACAAGAGATGATGCAAAAGGCGGTATCTCAGCAAAAGATATTGCAAAAAAAATTGAAAAAGTATTTGATGTAAAATCAAAAGATAATACTCTAACCGAAATAAAAGAGTTAACAACCGTTGTATTCCAGTTGCGAAATACTGTAGAATCCTATTTCTCAAAGCTTTCTGTTCAGTTCAATGAAATAAAAAAATCATCAATCGAAAGAGACGATAGAATAGAGACTATTTATAAAATTTTAGATGAGAATTCTAAATCAAGTAATTTACAAGTTTATTATTCAAATGTTGAAAATAGCATAGAGAACTACGAATTATTAATTGACAATTCTAAAATGTTTTTGGCATCTGCTTTTTTCTTAAAAGACAAATTTGAGTCTAATAATGTGGTTGATTTCTCACCATTTATTTTACAATTCTCTAGAGCCATAGAAAATGAATTATTGCATAAAGTATTTGTTTCTTTTTATTCAATTTTAGAAAGAATCTTAGAAAAGGATTCTTATGTTTTAGAAAACGAATTTGGGAATAATAGAACAAAGGTTTTTGCGAAATTATTAAGTAAAAAAACAGATAAATTTACTTTAGGAACAATGGTTTTCATACTCGGCTATGTTGCAGATGAAAATGGAAAAACAATTAAATCTTCCAATTTACTGCAAGAATTCCGTAAACATATAATATCTGTTTCTGGAGAGCGATTATTAAATTTTGAATTTATTAGTAATCTGAAAACATTAACAGATGATTATAGAAACAAAGCAGCACATATAAGCCAAATTGAAAATGGAGAAGCAAAAACATTCTTAAGTTTAGGAAAAAATATACTTAATGAATTATTAAACTCTTTGAAGTGAAATAAATGAAAAATAATTTCTAAAATGTATATCCTTCTTTTTTAGGGAAGGCTCTCCATTTTCAATGTAGCTATAGTGATATCATTTATTCGCATTTGAGTTTTGATTTAAAATAAAGCCGAATGCTTTCTCTAATGTTTTTTTTCCAATTCCTTTGTAATTGACAAGGCTAATCATTGAACTAACATTTTCACCAATTATAATTTTAGTGATTTTTCGGGCGTATTGAGGCTGTATACCAGTTGCAACTTTAATGTCATTTTCTTCAAGTAGTAGCCATTTTTTTTTAAATAACTCAAAAAGGTCATCTTCTGCACCTGGATCATAGTCATATATCTCAATTGGGATTGTACAACTGCCCAAGTGTTCTTTCATTAAATTTAATACTAGATCTTTTGAAAGACCACCATTGTGAGTTCCAAGAAGAGGAAATGCTATTGAAGTAATTCCTTTCTCTTTATAAGTATCAACGAATTTTAGTAAACCCAATGCTAGCCATTCAATTTTGCTTGGATACTTCCAGTGATTCTTGGTGGGAAAATTTAATATTGCTGGAGCATTAATCTCTTTATTATAAAGCCAAAGTATTCCAGGTTTAATTAATCCTTTTTCACAATATTTTTTATACGTAATATACATATCCGGATATCTCAGTTTATAAACTAGAGCTATCCCTTTTCCCATTACACCAACACAATTTACAGTGTTAACAATAGTCTGACACTTTGAATTGAAAATATTACCATTTATTACTTTAATACTCATTTTGAATATATTTATTCAACGTTCGATACTTCTCAAAATAATGCTTTGAGAATTTTATCAATTTTTCTTTTTTATCGAATACTTTTTGTTCATTTTCATATTCGAACAGATGTTCTAAAAACTTTCTTGCGCCTGCATCTTGAGTATAAGAAGCTGTATCACATTGATAATACACCAAAAATAATTTAAATATTAATTTGATATCAATTGTGAATTCTAGGGCTATTCCATTTAGTACTTCACAAACATTCTCAACAGAAATTTTATTTTGGAAGTAATCACCCAAAGGATCTCCTTGTGAAAGGGCTAGCATAACATTTAGGTCTTTTTTAGATATGGAATTGTTATTTGAATATTCCTTTATAATCTCAGTGGTGTATTTATGCTGTAAACTTTTATTTCCCTTTTTATGAGCCTCAGGTTTGCCTATGTCGTGTAGAATTAAAAAGAGTCGAAATAGTTTTTTGTCGATTAAGTTAAATTCATTTGAAAAATACTTTTCAAATTGTCCACATACGATTTTTGTGTGTTCGTATAAGGTATAATGTCGTACCCTATTGGAGTACAAAGGTTTATATTCGAAATGTTTTTCTAGCCACTCATCAAAAAAATCAGTAAGAAAAGAAGCAGATAATTTATTCTTAGGCTCCAATTCTTGCTGACTTTTGAAAATTAACCACTTTCTGCCAGATTCATCCACGAATTGAACTTTAAACGCTTCATTAAAATTTGAAAGTGAAATGTGTGATTTGAATAAAATTTCAGAATCCATTACAGCCGTGACGTCTCCATCAGTGATTAAAGTTTTATCAATATTTGAATTTGTCTCAATGGAGAAAAACCCATCACCCACAAAGTCGGAATCTACAGTAAGATTATTTTCATTAAAATCGACATCAACTCTTGCATTGTCAAAATTGTAATAGCCTGAATCCACTTTGATTTTTGAAAATATTTTTTGATATTCATTCCCTAGCATCTTTTCAAGCAGAGCTTTATCTAAATAAGTTGCACAAATAATTTCAAAATTTTTGTATTCATCAAAATTTAATTCGTTTTGCACTAAAAACTCTTGCTGTGATGATTCTCTGTAAATACGATAATCAGTTTTTGTTGCATAAGCTTCTGGTGAATAATACAAGTTTTGAAAATCAAAATTATTGGCCATTTCTTTTATTGAACCAAATTGTGTGGATTTTGTTTGCATATTTCCATTACTAATACAATTCTTCAACTTCTTATCGTAAACCACTTCCTTTAGTGAAAATTTGAAAAATATGGGTACAGGACATTTAGGGAAACTAAGACCTCTAGATTTTTCATACCAAGAAACCCAATTTCCGTCTTTTGTTGTGTAGCCAGAATTTGCCCTAGTACCTAAAAATTCATTGTAAAACTGAGTTGGTGTATGTGGTCTAAAATAGAATCGAGCATAAGAATGGGCATCACCACGCAGGTGAACTACATTTCCAGCTGCATCGCCTAATATATTAGCTTTATCTCTACTTTGGATTTTCTTATTTCTTATAATCTCAATTGCATTCTCAATGTGAGTAAAATGATAAATAAAGTTCTTGTAATGAGAACTCTGTAGATCAATTTTTGAAAGAAATTTAATTTTAGGAGATTTTTCAAACTTTTTTTGAATAAAATCTCCAAGAGATTCTTTCACTTTATTGTTAGATTTCAGTTTATTCCAATTCCAGTTAGTCTCAAATTTGTCGATTATATCTTCTTCAAATTGAATGCCTGTATTTGATGATAACAAATCCCAGTCTAAATAATTTTCAAACTTTTCCAAAATTACAGGATTAAGAGAGAAATCATCGTGTTCACTCAAGTGTTTCCAGTCTAGGTATTCTTTAAATTCAGCTATTAAGTCGATATTTTTAATATCAAAATTGTTATGCCTTGTGATACTATGCCAATTTAACTTTTTATTAAAGTTAAGAAGGGTCTCCCTATTTATCGGAAAATCTGGGTGCTTGGAAATACTATCCCAATCTAAATCGAATCTTTTAATTTTTGGTAATAATGCCTGAGTCGGAATAAATGAATGATGTCTTGACAATTGATGCCAATCCCAAGGCTTATCGATTAAATTAGTTAGAAAATCTTGATCAAATCTTAGCTCAGGGGATGATGACAATTTTGACCAATCCCAAAGCTTGCTCTTTAATTCAATAATCAATTCGTTAGAGATTTTTAAGTCTATTCTATTAGATAATTCTTGCCAGTCCCAAGCCTTACTTTGTAACTGAATAAGCGTATTTGCATCAATTTCAACAATGGGATTGCTAGATAAAACTTTCCAATTCCAATTTAATTTTTGAGTATTGATCAATGTTGAGTTGTCAATAACAATGTCAGTTCTAAAACTAACCAACTCTAAATTTATTTTTGGGAATTGAGCCAAAAGTCTCGTTAAATAGTCGTCAGAATCTTTCCTTGACTTTCTCAAAAATCTTCCGTGTTCACTTAAAAACACCCAGTCCCAATCTTGCTTGATATAATTAGAAATAATAGAGCGGTTCCAATTGAGGGAGTTGTTAGTTGAAAGTATTTTCCAGTCCCAATTATGTAAGAAATAATCTAGATACTTCCTTACATATTGTATGTACTCTTTAAAATGTGACCATTCTTCATCTGGATTAAAAATCTTATTAATGGCCTCATTTCCTGAAAATATATTCCAATTCAACTTTGATTTTAAATTGTTGATGGAAACCAAATCAACCTTCAAATGTTTATTTGCAGATATTGCTTCCCAATTCCAATTAAAAAACTCTTTATTTTTTGTCTTTTCAATGTAAGAGAATAGAGTTTCTATTGGATATCGATTGGTAAGAGCCATCCAAGCCGCTTCATTTTTCTCTTGTGTAAGATTTCCGAGGCTCAATGCTATTTGCTCTAAATTGGTTTCTAAACTTAAATCTGTTTCAATTTCAAAAAGCTCGTTAATGATAATCGGCCAGTCTACGTAATTTTTTAGATTATCGATCTCACTGTATAACGTAGGTTTCTCAATGCGTGGTGTGATTATTTCCCAATTCCACATATTTCTGATTTTCTCATATTCTAGGGAACTAATTATTTCATCAACTAGTATATGTTTGGACAAATAATCGAAATCCCAATTAAACTCTAACTTATTGAGTATATCATCAAATTTTTGGTGCTCAGTTATCAATGTAAAAAATTCAGGATGGTCAGTCTTTGATATTTTTTGATTAATCTCAACAAGGTGCTCATTCCAAAAAGAAACTTCCTGATTAATAAATATTCGCTTCCAATCAAGCTTTTGATATATTTCAGTATCTACTTTTAGAATATAGGATATGAATTTTGTGTTGTTGGTAATAGCATCGTTACAGGAGATAGTCGCCCAATCCCAGTTAAAATTAGGATAGCGGAAAATTGAATTTGCATCCTGTAATTTTGAACTTACAAAAGTAAACCCTTCTTCGGTTTTAATTTTTTCTTGAAATGCATCAAAAAAAGCGTAATTCCAACCTAAATATTCATTTGTGTCAAATCCTTTTTTATAAACTTCCGTTTCCCAATCTACTATTTCTAAATTATCAAGTGCACTTACTAATTCTTTTGTGAAATAATATTCTTGGGTAGTAACGCTAATGTTTTTTGGTAGTAGATTTTTTAACTTTTCTTGAAAAGATTTGTCAGCTAAAAATGTTTCTATGATACCTTCATTAGTGAAAAATCGTTTTAGAATGACTTCCCAACTGATATATGGTGCAAATATATCTAGATGCTTGTAAACTGTGTTTAGATTAATTTCCGATGAAATATATTTCCAATCCCACAAAAACTTTAGGGCATCATAGCAGCCGCCTTTAAAGGCTTTATTAAAGATATCCTTAAAAATGCTAAATCTATTCTGAGTAATGGTAAAATAGTCCCACGGAAATTGTTTTATGTTTTCTCTAATAAAACTTTCTGGTAGTTCCACAGATAAATATGACCAATCCCAATTCTCATCATTCAATTCTTTAATTTGAAGTAAATCGATAACGAAGTCTGAATCCTTTCCAGATAAAATCTCAAAATCCCAAGGATATTCTGTAATGCTTGCTCTTATTACAGCTTCACTAAATCTATTTGATAATATTGACCAATCCCAGAAATAGAGATATTTTTTTAGGTGCTCAACAAGAATTTCCAAAGCTACTTTAGAGCTAATTACTCTCCATATTCCTTTATCTACGTGTTGACTTACGATTTCAAAAACTTGCTTATCGCTCCAATTTACATTTGGGTTTTCGGCAAGTTGTGACCAATCCCACAGGTCTAAATACAAAATTAAGATTTCTGAATCTATTGACTTGTTAAGGCTTAAGAAATGATAAAATTCGCCCTTTCTTATAAGTGCTTTGTATAGATCGGAGTTTTGGTCTTGTTTGACCAGATTGTCTATTGAAGTAGACTCATTATTAGAATGTTCAAACTGTATCGACTTCGTCTGATTTTCATCTACAACTAAAAATGTGTTTATATCGAACTCATTAAATGCTTCGTTAGATTCTAGCATTTTAAAATTTAAAGCTTCTCCTTCAAATTTATCACTTTGAAAAAGTTGAAAATCTATCTTTTCCAATAAAAGGTCGCGTTCGCTAACAACGGTTGATTTTAATTCAGTTACTGCTGTCAAAGATTTAGTCAAACCAAATGCATCTTTAAAAGAAAAAAACCTATCATCACTGTCATTAGCTGTTATATTTTCTAATACAATAATTCGCGCAGCGAAATATCTGTATTTAAGACCTGTTTCTAATGAGTCTAAACCTGCACTTGTTATCTTAATAATATTATTTTGTGATTCTATTAAATGGAAATCTTCAAGACGTTTTAAATAAAACTCAAAAATTTTATTCTCAGCTGGGTCACCATATTTTACTATACCATCTATTGTTGATATATTAAAGCCCAATAACTTTGCAAACTCATTATACGAGATATTGCCACAATTCTCTCTAAGTATAGTACAGAGTATTTTATCAATGTCAGTAGTTGAACTTGCCTTCCGGTATTGGATTTCAAATGGAATAGATTTAACTACCCAATTTGTTTTGAAAGTGGATAGGATATTATTGCTCATCTGTTGTAATGGTCTTTTTCAAAATATTAGAAGAAATTATTTTTCCGTTTGCAGAATCACTTATAGTGTTGAAAACATTCTGGTAGATTTCTTTTTTACAAAAGTGATCCTTATTTCCTACGATAATTAGTAATCTTCTTGCACGTGAAAGGCCAACATTAAGCCTGTTAGGTGATTCTGCAAAACCCAAGCTTTGTTGCTCGGGATAGCCTTTACTTTCATAAAGAGAGAAATCTGGTGATTGATTAATAGTAGCTGCTATCTTATCACTTCTCACCATTGAAATAATTATAATATTACGCTCCATTCCCTGAAATTTATCGACAGTACTTAGCCTAGTAGATATGTCTTTGTGATTTTTTTCAATCATTTTATTCAAATGATTGATTTGCTTCCCATAAAAACTAATAATGCCTATTTCACTTTCCTCTTTAGGTTGTGTAGAAAGCCATTTAGAATATTCTGAAAATCCGTCGCTGTTTTTGATACAATATAATATGGAATCAATAGCCTCAACTTCGCCAATGTTAGATCTAGAAGTACCTTCTTTTATTTCAGGTCCATCTACATCAATCCACATTGTGTGTGTTTCTGGTGTCAAAATATTTTTATAGTTGAGACCGTGATACCTAGAAGATGGTTCTAAAAAACTCTGGTGATCTTTCTCGTCAAGAGGTAATCCACAATGTAAGCCGCCATCATCTATGTAAAACTGATACACAGCATCATTTATAGCTGGGTGCATTCTATACTGAGTATTAAAAGTACCTTTCAAGCTTAAATCTAAATTTGGGTTCTGAAATAAATTTTCGAACTGAGATTTTTTAAACTCATCTCTTTCAAGAGTGCTTGCCAATTCTTTTTCGCCTATTGAGTACAAAGTGTCTTTTATCTCCTCTCCATCAACCATTGGAGGCAATTGTCTATGGTCTCCAACTATAATTGCTTTTTTTCCATATATGATTGGTAAGGCTAGTTCAGGTGGCGTGGCTTTACTAGCCTCATCCATAATGATTGTATCAAAAATAATATCAATGCCATTGCATTTATTGTAGTTAATCTTTGGAAAGTAATCACCGGTATTAAAAATTTTTAAATACGAATGGAAAAATGAGGTATAGCGGCCTTCAGAATTAAATTTACCCATTGAGCTTCCAGTTGCTCCAATCAAGTTTACATTTTCTAAATATTGCTGCGTGAAAATAGATCTCACTTCTTTGTCTTTGCCATTAAGGTAAGATCTCCAATCATTTAATGCGTTATTTAGATTTATATTTTCATCATTACCAACTCTTTTAGCCACGTTTTCAACCCAATGCTCCACTATGTTAGCTTCTTTAAAGCTTAAATCACTACCGAATGACACAACAGTTTCGTAGGAATAAAATAATCCTTCTGAGGCAAGTCTATCTTCGTTTCCAAACCGTATAGGTTTCACAATATTATTTGAGTCAGTTTTAATTCTATCCATTGCGTTATCCACGGCAAGGTTTGTTTCAGAGGTAAGAAGTATTTTTTGTTTGGGATTTTTTAGAATATGGTGCCATATAATTTCTGCAATGGCAGTGGATTTACCAGTTCCGGGTGAACCTTGTATAAGCATTAAATCTTTAGCGTGTAGGCTTTTTAGTATCGCTTGCTTTTGTGATGTATTTAAATGTTGCGATAACATTTCTTCCTCAAAAAGTCTCCATTGGTTTCCTTGTCCATCCAAAAGAGAATCTACATCGTGAATAGGCGTAGCCATTGACGAGTCAAAAAGAAAATTTCTGCTATTATTATTTGGAAGAGCAACCTCAGATTCTAATTTATTTACAGTCTCTGTAAGTCTTAAAATTTTATCTCTCTCGCCTCTTAAATCTGGAAAGACAGCTTTTATCTCCTGTTTTAATAAAGATTTATTTAGATCTTCAAGGTTCTCATCTTCCACAAAGAATTCAAGGCTAGGATAATCTACCTTTTGTAATCTACCTAGTATCTTTTTATTCTTTTTATCGCCATAATAAAAACTTTCTCTTTTCAATTTAGAAAGTTTTTCTTCTTCTTGCTCTACTTTTAATTCAAAATTTTCAACGCAGAGATACTTTTCTTTAAACGTATCATCGATGTAAACATCATATTTTTCGTCTTCAATATACTCACGGATTACATTTGTTAGATAGTCCCGTACAAATCCTTTGTTGCCTGGTTTATAATGTTTATGAAACCGTAGCTCTTGACCATTCAGCATTAATCTTGTTGATAAGGATTCTGCATTAATCTTTAGTTTATTTTGAAGATCGTGAAGACCTGTTTCAAATTTTATGTTGAACTTAAACTTGTGATCCGTTCCATAATCTTCAAGGTAAAAATAATTGTAAGCCCTTAAACGTTGCTTTTTACTTTCTAAGTCTTCAAAACTTTCAAAATCAAAAGAAAGCGTTGCTTTATCACTACTTATTTGAAACTCGTCACCGTGTATATCAGGATAAATCCTATCCCAAAACTTAAGTTCAATATGACTGTTTTTTGAGTAAAACTTTCTGAGTTGCTTCCCATCGTAACTATATTTTACATTCCAATTCGTTTGATAGGATTTTTTAGGGAAATACTTTCTTATAATTTCATCTATCCTTCGGTATTCTCTTTTAAAATGTGACAACTGTTCTTCTAAACTAATAGAGTTTCGTATTTCAGTATCATTTAAATTGCTACTATTAACCTCTATCCTAAAGCTAATGGAATCATTTTCTGGTGTTGGTAATTCGATACCTTTGAATTTTTCTAAATCTTTTATTTTTTTTTCAAGTCCTGAATTTTTTGGAAACTGAAAAATTAAAAGAAACCGCTTGCGCTTTAACCCAATTTCCTTCTCTAAATAGGCTTCCACATTATTATGAATCTTTCCGTTAAATATGGTGAATCTATTGCCAGTTTCCTGAATAGAAGTGTCTTTATAGATAAGACTCAATAAAAATTTGATATTGGGAAATAAGGGATAAACAGCTCCAGCATTTTTTTCAAAAGAAACATTTTTTAAAACCTCTATTTTTTCTTTTCTCTTCTTGGGTAAGAAGTATAAGTCCTTCTTTATTGAAAAGATAGTTTCTTGGTATTCTTCCTATAATTTTTTCTAGACCTTTTGACTTGCTGTTTCGCTCTTTGATAACACCTTCAATAATTGGATATTCATTGAACTCTATATACTTTGACGAAGCACTTTCCTTTAAATTTTTTAAGTCTTCAACATTAATTTGCTCTGTTATTTCTAAGTCTTGTAGTATATGGTCGCTATCAAAATCATAAGTATCTATTTTAAAAATAGTCTCAACTTCATCCTTAAAGATTTTTTTGAAAATATCTTGATCCACCTCAATTTTTAGAGAGTTGCCCTCGAGTGAATAATTTAGATTTGGATTAATGGCCACAGGCAAGCTCCTATAGTCAATAATCTTTTCTTGCGCAGTGATGTATTTATGCCAGATCCTTTTATTTCTATTGTACTCAGTTTGATCTGTCTCATCTATGTCATCTTGTTCATCAAAATCAAAACCTGTGGTCATCTCGATTTTACTTCTTTTAAAGTCATCAAGATTGATAGTTTCACCTTTAAAAGCTATGGTAGGCTTAGTTTCAGTAATGATTACAGCTTTCGAACCAGAAAATTCCTTAAATAAAAGCTCGTATACTTCAGCATTTATCTTAGTTGTAGGCCTTGCATCTATCTCAACACCCATACTACTCAAGTATTCCACGGCGGTATCTAACGATATGCCAAATTCCCGTAATACCTTGTTTAATCTCATATAGTCCAAACTCGCCATATTACTTTTTTAAATTGAGGAAAAATAACTGCAAAATGGCGAAAATAAAATTGACTTTATTGAGGATTTCCGTAAACAGAAGCTATTTTTTTCTTAACTAAATTAAAGACCACAAAATAGAAATAATCTCCAACATAATCCTTAAATTGTCCAAAATTTGTCAAGTTATAGAATGCTAACTCCCCAGATATGATAGGCGAACATATAAGAAAATTAAGAGAAGCTAATAATATACTATTGCGGCAACTTGCTGCAACGCTAGATGTGGATCAAGCAATGTTAAGCAAGATGGAACGTGGCGAGCGCTCCTTTAGAAGAGAAGATATAGATACACTTGCCAAAATATTTAAACAATCTAAAAAGGAACTGCTTACGCTATGGCTGGCCGATAAAATTTTAAAAACCACAGCAAACCAACGTTATAAAAAAGAAGCACTGCAACTGGCAATTAACCAGTTTGAAAACCAATAGAACGAACCACTATGAGTGAACAACTAGATATGACGAGCCCAGATCTCGTTAACCAAAATTTTGAAAAACTAGCCCAACTATTTCCTAACTGTCTTACGGAAAGTCATATTGAAAAAAATGGGGTTACTGAGCTACGCCAAAGTATAGACTTTGATTTATTGAAACAAGAATTAAGTCACGAAATTATAGAAGGCAATAAAGAGCGCTACCGCTTAGAATGGCCAGGAAAACGTGAGGCTATTGTAACTGCAAACTTGCCCACTACAAAAACATTGCGACCAGTACGTAAAGACTCTGTAGATTTTGATACTACGGAAAATCTATACATAGAAGGAGATAACTTAGAAGTCTTAAAGCTTCTACAAGAAAGCTACTTGGGTAAGATTAAGATGATTTACATAGATCCTCCATACAACACAGGTAAGGATTTTGTTTATAAAGATAATTTTACCGAAGATAAAACCGAGCACGAAGAGGAAAGCGGCCAACGCGATGAATATGGCAGACGTTTAGTGGTTAACCCAGAAAGTTCTGGGCGTTACCATAGCGACTGGTTGACAATGATGTACCCAAGATTGAAGCTTGCGCGAAATTTATTGACTGATGATGGGGTGATTTTTATTTCGATTGATGATAACGAAGTTGATAATTTAAGAAAGATAGGAACTGAAATTTTTGGGGAACATAATCTTTTAGGAGTAATAGCAAATATAAATAATCCTAAAGGACGATCAGATGATAAATTTATTGCAACAGCGCACGAATATCTTCTAGTTTATGGTAGGAATTCAAGCACTTCTTCTGTTCACGGTTTTGAACCAAGTGAGAAAATCACTAAACGTTATAATAAGCACGACCACTCAGGAAATAAATATAGAGAGATCGATTTGAGGAAAACAGGAGATGCTGATAAGAGATCTGATAGACCAGATATGTTCTATTATTTTTATACTGATAAAGAAACGCAAAAAGAACTTCAAGTTTCTAAAACTAGAGTGTCAGATGCTAATTTAATAGAAATTACTCCAAAAAAAGATGATGATTCTGATGGGCGATGGCGTTGGGGTTTTCAAACAGCAAGTAATAATTTAGATAAAATCTACGCGAAATTTATGCCTTCCCGAAAAATATGGGGGATTTTTGAAATGGACTTTTTAGATGGGAGACCACCTGTAAAAGCTACTAGTTCTTGGACTTTTAAAGATGTAAACAGCGAAAGAGGTAGTGAGCAAATTATTGAATTAGGTTTTACAAAAGAGACTTTTTCAAGGCCTAAGCCTGTCGGCACATTGAAAAGAGCAATCGAGATAGGAACCATACCGGAAGAAAAAGCTATAGTTCTCGATTTTTTCTCTGGGTCTGGAGGTACGTTTGAAGCAGTTTTCGAATTGGTTGCAAATAAAATGAGAGACTTAACCTTTATTGGTGTTCAACTTCCGGAAACTACTGATGAAAATAGTGAAGCAAGAAAAGAAGGTTTTGAGAACATTTGTGAAATAGGCAAAGAGCGAATCCGCCGAGCTGCCAAGAAAATCAAAGAGGAAACAAACGCAGATATTGATTACGGTTTTAGAGTCTATCGCTTAGACGACAGTAATATGAAAGATGTGTATTATAAACCCCAAGAGTATGACCAAGGCCAATTGGATGCCTTTGCGGATAATGTAAAACCAGACCGCACCGCAGACGATTTGTTGGCGCAAATACTACTGGATTGGGGCTTGCCATTATCGTTACCAATAGAGCAGGCAACTGTTGCAGGCAAAAAAGTATTTAAGGTAGCTGGCAACTCACTTTATGCCTGTTTTGATAGAGACATTGATGAAGCGTTTGCAAAAGCAGTGGCAAAAGAAGTACCGTTGCGTATTGTGTTTAAGGACAGTAGTTTTAAAAATGATACTGCAAAAGAAAATGTAAAGCAGCTGCTTAAACAATTGAGTCCTGATACCGAAATGAAAGTACTATAAAATGGCACTACCAATAAACATACGCGACCTAATACACGGTCAAACCGTAGAATGGGAACGGCTAGAATTTAAACAAGGCTGGAATCCAGAAGAAATAGTACACACTATTTGCGCCTTTGCCAATGATATTAATAATTGGGGCGGCGGTTATATTGTAGTAGGTATAGCAGAAAATAATGGACAGCCCATATTACCGCCAGTGGGCTTGCCACAAAACCAGTTAGACCATATTCAAGGAGAAATTGTAAAACTGGCGCATCAATTACAGCCTAATTATTTCCCAATATCGCAGCCTTATGTTTTTGATGGGCAACATATTTTAGTTTTGTGGTGTCCTGCAGGAGATAACAGGCCTTACACAGCGCCATCCACACAGGGAGGTAAAGCACAACGCCACAGATATGTGCGCTCAGGTTCGCGCAGTATTGTTGCAAGAGGCGTATTGGATGTTCAACTCACGGAGCTTGCTGCGCGTATTCCGTTTGACGATCGCGTTAATAATCAAGCTACCATAGATGACTTAGACCTCGGAACCATACAAGCTTATTTACAAGAGATAAAGAGCGAACTCTATGCCGAGAGCACACGGATGACGCTTACGGAGATTGCGCGCGCAATGCTTATAGCGAAAGGTCCAGATGAAGACATACGTCCGGTAAATGTAGGCTTGCTCTTTTTCTCTAAAACGCCAGAAGCGTTTTTCCCAAGAACACAGATAGAACTTGTTGGGCATAGGGATTTCACTGGAAAATCTTTTAAGGAATATATTTTTAAAGGCCCGTTGCACGAGCAGTTGCGAGACACCTTATCATTTATAAAAACCAATATTATAAGTGAACAGGTAATAAAGCACAAAGACAAAGCCGAAGCAGATCGTTTTGATAATTATCCATACACCGCAGTTGAAGAAGCATTATCTAATGCTGTATATCACAAAAGTTATGAAATAGGCAGTCCCATAGAAGTACAAGTATGGCCAGATAAGATAGAAATATTAAGCTATCCTGCTCCTGTACCACCTGTAACTAATGAAGTGCTAGAAACTAAAAAGCGCATTATAGCAAGAGATTATAGAAACAGGCGCATAGGCGATTTTCTAAAAGAGCTAAGACTAACCGAAGGTAGAGGAACTGGATTTCCTTCCATTTATAGAGCAATGGAAGATAACGGTAGCCCAACGCCTACGTTTGAATCCGATGACGAAAGTTATGTTCTGGTTACATTACCTGCTAGAGTTAATGACCAAGCTAGTGATAAAGTTAGCAACGTAGTTGGTAATCAAGTTGAAGCTACTGTTTTTAATACATTAGAAGATGTTATTGCTTTTGGTAACCAAGTTAATGACGGAGCTACTGTCGGAGCTCAGGCTAATGATAATGGCGTTTCAAACGATTCTAAAGAAACAATTGACGGAGTTCGTGATGGAGCTAGTGACGGAGCTCTTAAAATTCTAGATGAACAAGTTCATACAAAAGTAGCAGCTATACTAAATGGATTAGAACAATGGACAAAAAGAAGTGATTTGTTTGACCAAATACAACTAACAAATCATTCTACTAATCGCAAGAAATATTTAGACCCTTTATTTGATTTTGGATGGATAGAAATAGAATTTCCCGATAATATGACCCATCCTAATCAGCGCTACAAAATAACAAAAACAGGAAAACGAATTTTAGATCTTATCACAGCAGAATGAAGTTACAATTTAAAGAACAACAGTTTCAGGTAAACGCAGTACAAGCAGTGATAGATTGTTTTGAGGGACAGCCTTTAAAGACAAATACGTTTACCTTAGAAAAAAGTAAGGAGTTGTTGCGTAGGGCAAAGCAAGCAAGTACTAAAGAAATGACTTTGCAATTAGAGTCTGAATTAGATGAAGCAATAGGGTATCGTAACAGTACTATTCAAATTACAGCATCACAAATACTCAAAAACATTAACACCGTTCAACAGCGCAATGAGTTGCTGGAGAGTGAAGCAATAGAGCGTCCTAAAAATGTAAAGTTGGGTTATAACCTAACCATTGAGATGGAGACAGGTACAGGAAAAACCTATACCTACATACGTTCAATGTATGAGCTCAACGCAAAATATGGTTGGAGCAAATTTATTGTTATTGTACCAAGTATCGCCATACGTGAAGGTGTTTATAAATCCTTTGAAGTAACCCAAGAGCATTTTCAAGAAAAGTTTGGACATAAAATAAAACCGTTTATTTATAATTCCAGTCGCCCACAGGATATAGAAACTTTTGCCTCAGATAATCGTATCAGTGTGATGATTATTAATACGCAGGCATTCAATGCACGTGGTAAAGATGCAAGACGTATTTATCAAGAACTAGATGATTTTGGCACTAGAAAACCTATCGAGATTATCGCTCAGACCAATCCTATTCTTATAATAGATGAACCTCAGTCCGTTGATGGGGTTCGCACGTTAGAGAGTATGCAGGATTTTAATCCGCTTTTTACGCTCCGCTATTCTGCTACACACAAGATTGAATATAATAAAGTGTATCGTCTCGATGCGCTCGACGCTTATAATAAAAAATTAGTAAAGAAGATTCAGGTAAAAGGTATTAATCTCAAAGGTTCTACCGGCACTACAGGATATGTATATGTAGAGCAAATCTCTTTAAGCAACAGTAAACCGCCGTTAGCACTTATAGAATATGAGATGCGTAGTGGCACTGGTGTAAAAAGAGTGCGTAAAAAGCTGGAGAAAGGAGCAAATCTTTATGAGCGGTCTGGTAATATGCCGCAGTATAAAAACTGCACAATTCAAGACATAGATGGGTATTTTAATAAAGTGGTTATTAATGGAGAGGATATTTATGCAGGTGATGCCATAGGAGATATCAATGAAAAAGATTTTAGAAGAATACAGATACGGGAGACGATACTCTCTCACTTACAAAAAGAGAAAGAACTTTTTGGGAAAGGGATTAAAGTTTTGTCTCTCTTCTTTATTGATTCTGTAAATAAATATCGTGTGTATGGAGAAGATGGAGAGCAGTTGTTGGGCGAGTATGCACAAATATTTGAAGAAGAATATAATTTAGCTCGTAATGAATTCTTAGATCTTTTCAATCAAGAATACAACGATTATTTAAAAGATACAGACCCAGGCAAGGTTCATAAAGGGTATATGCCAGGCACCTATGGTGCATATTTAGATCGTGATAATCCGGAAGATGTACACGACGGTTATTTCTCCATTGACAAAAAGGAAAAATTGATAGATCCTTCTGTTAAACGAGGTAGTGAAGATTCTGATGATATTTCGGCTTATGATCTTATTATGAAAGATAAAGAACGACTTCTCAGTTTTGAAGAACCTACACGTTTTTTGTTTTCGCACTCTGCCTTAAAAGAAGGATGGGATAATCCTAATGTGTTTCAAATATGTGCTTTAAAGCATAGTGACGCTACCATACGTCGCCGTCAAGAAGTGGGGCGTGGAATGCGCTTAAGCGTAAACAAAAATGGAATCCGCCAAGACTTTGATACCGTTGCGGAAGAAGTACACGAGATTAATAAATTAACGGTTATTGCCTCTGAAAG
The DNA here is from genome assembly GCA_963716065.1 of uncultured Flavobacteriaceae bacterium. GTDB lineage: Bacteria > Bacteroidota > Bacteroidia > Flavobacteriales > Flavobacteriaceae > Aequorivita. Next base: position 1,340,263 of record OY970287.1, on the reverse strand, counting down.
CTATGAAAACTTTGCAAAAGGTTTACAATCTGAAATTGCTGCAACATTGCAAAGCAGACCGCAAAAGGCAGAAGTTGAATATTTTATAGGCAAAATTGTTAAGAATGAGAAAGGTGATGAGCATAGGATTGACCCCGTTCAAGCTAAAAAGTTAAATAAGCATCTGTATAAAAATGATGTTTTGGATGATGATGATAAAATCACGAAAATAGGAAGAGAACTTATTGAAGAAGGGAAAGTATCGCTTCCGGAAGAATTGGAAGATTTTCGAACAAGCATAATACAACTTCTAAAATCAGTTTATTCGGGTGAGGTTTTAAAACCTGAGAACGACAGAGAGACTATTGTGGTTAGAACCAATAAAAACTTCAAAAAGAAAGAGTTTCAAGAACTATGGAATAAGATCAATCTTAAAACTATTTATGAGGTTAATTTTAATACCGAAAAATTGATAAGAGATGGTGCAATAAAAATTGATGCCGACCTAAATATTTCTGATCGACTTTATGAAGTAAAAAGTGGCGAGCTGGAAGATGGTTCAATGGAAGATATGCAAGAGGGAAATCTTTTTAGAGAAACTGCGAGAAAATTAAACAAGATTAAGACCAATCTTTATACAGATACCGTTTATGATATTGTAGGTGAAATTGTTAATGGTACTAATCTAACTAGAAAAACAATTGTTGCGATACTTAAAGCGATTAAGCAGGAAAAATTCTTACTCATTAGAAAGAACCCAGAGGAATTTATAGCTAAATGTGCTAAGTTGATCAATGAAGTCAAGGCGAGTATGATTATCAATAATATCGTTTATCACAAAACTGAAGAGCGTCATGATGCAAGAACAGTATTTACAAATGATAAGTATAGTACACGACAATCTGAAACCTTAAAAAAGCATATCTACGATTATCTAACTACAGATTCTGGAGTGGAATCACGATTTGCTAAAGCATTAGAAAATAGTATTGAAGTTTCTGTATATGCAAAATTACCTAAGAGTTTTTATATTACTACACCAGTAGCCAACTACAGTCCAGACTGGGCTATAGTATTTGATAAGGAAAAGGTGCGTGAAATTTATTTTGTGGCAGAAACAAAAGGTTCAGATTCAGACCATGATTTACGGGAAATTGAGAAGTTGAAAATTCATTGTGCCACGGTGCATTTTGAAGAAATTAGTGATAAGCAAGTAACATTTAGTAAGGTAAGTAGCTATGAAAAAATGCTTGAGATTATTGAATTAAAGTGAGCAATGGAGAATAATAGTGTAACGATATATTTTGATAGTCCAAAAAACTTCACCCCAGAAAACATAAGGCCATTAAATGGAATAGCTGGATTATATTTTATTTTTAGTCAATCTATAGATATAAATTATCCTTTTGATACGTCAAAGCTTTTGTATATAGGTATGAGTGAGAAACGAACTAATAGTATAGGTAGTAGACTAATAGGGCATTTTGATGGAAAATCAAAAAATGTAGGATTATCAAATTACAGGAAAAAAGAAGCACTTTTATTTACCTATATAAATTTTGAAATGTTAAGGAGTAATTGGGATTTTAGAATTGAAGATCTTGAAAGTTACTTTCTACTCGATTTTGTTGACAAGTATGGCGTTTATCCTATTTGCAATAATAAGACGGGATATGAAATTTTAAAGAATGAATTAAAGACAAACTTCCAAATCAACTGGGAGTATTTTAAATAGATATTTATGAGTAGCGATGTAAAATCAGGTCAAGAAATACTAGATAGTTTTTTTGAGACAATTGATTCCATAAAAGGAGTTGATTCAACAATATCTCAAAAAATAGCTGAACTTTATAAAGAAGGTACATTGACCGAAGCAAGAATAAAGAACGAATTACAGCAATTACGAATTCAAGAAAAGAAAAACGATGAAGCTTAAGCAGATAGATATAAGTGGATTACGCGGCATTAAAAAATCATTGTCCTTGGAGCTAAATGGCAAATCCATTGTTTTATACGGAGATAATGGTATGGGAAAAAGCAGTATTTCAGATGCTATTGAATGGTTCTACACAAATAGAGTTGATCATTTGAAAGGAACTGAGATAGACCTTAAGGACGCTCTAAGAAATGCTTCTGTTGATGAAGATTTTGTATCAGAAGTTTCACTAAAATTTCAAGGTAAAACGGACTTTAATACCGCTAAAACTTTGTTTTATAAAAAGGGTTCATTAGAACAGGATTTTACAGTTAAAACAGATGCAGTACGTGACTATATTATAAAGTCCAAAGAAGAAAACTTATTACTACGTTATAAGAGCTTAAATAATTTTGTTGATATCACTAAAGGAGATAAACTAAAATATCTATCAGACATTATAGGATTTTCAGAAGTCACCAAGAAAAAAGAGGTTTTAAGAAAAGCCTTTAATTCAATTAAGACAGAAATAAAAAATCAAAATTTTGAAGGCCTAATTAATGGAGAAAAAACCACTCTTATTCAAAAAATTGGAGCGGCAGTAAGTCAGGAGAAGGATTTATTTGAAATAATAAACAAAAGAATAGCTCCATTAAAAACTAAGATAAAGATTGCTAGTATTGAAGATATTGATACGCTTTTAAAGCATCTAAAATCTGCAACTAACGAGAAACTCGTAAAAGAAAATGCATCTTTAGAAAAAATTCAAACAAGTATAGTAGGTCTTCAAGGAGAGATTGTTACGCTAAATAGCAACTACGATAAGTATTATGGTGAATTTCAAAAAATTGCTGCTGATGTAGAAGGTATAATGAAAATTTATATTGGAGAGCTTTTAAAAGCTGGGGATAAAGTAATTCAAAAATTTCATAAAGAAGAGAGCTGTCCATTGTGCTTGCAACCAAAAGATAAAAAGGAATTAAGAATAGAGATAGCTGAACGGCTAAAAGAAATTGATGAGGCAGCTAAGAAATTAGGAGTGTTTCAAAATGCTCAAGAATCAGTTAAAAACACAAGTGTTGAAAGAGTAAGGAGGATTGATCTTATTTTATCCGAGGCAATTTTAAAAATGCCCGAAAACGAGTTTTTAAAAAAGGATATAGAAACTATCAAAACAAAGCTCAAACTGATGGAAGCAGCAAGTTTAATCAAACCTTCTTCTGGTAAAAAACTTCAAGATTCCAATAGTATAAATTTAAATGTAGCTGATTTTCTTTTTTTAGATGCTTTAGCAGTACGTATTAAAAAAGTAAGAGAGACTATAAAAAATGATAATATTACAGAAACTTATGCCAATATATCTGCTGCCAAGGATGCATTCCTCAAAATAAAATCTTTTGAAAAAGAGCGAAAAATATTAGAGAAACAGAGTGGTTCACTTTCAATAATCTATAATGAATTTGTTAAAGTTCAAAAAGAAGGGTTAGAAAATTTCATTAATTCATTCTCTGCCAAGATCAATGATTATTATCAGTATATGAACCCTGACGAACCTTTTCAAGAAATCAAGATTGTTACTATGGGGGAAGACGATGAACTTGATGGTATAACAATAGAGTATAAATATAATGGAGAATGGGTTTCTCCTCCTCAAAAATATTTTAGTGAGTCGCATTTAAACTGTTTTGGAATTTCATTTTTCCTTGCTTCTGTAGACGCATTTAATGATATTAATGAATTTATTGTATTAGACGATGTCATCTCAAGTTTTGACTCTAATCATAGAAAGCGATTCGCAGAATTGTTATTTGAGAAATTTTCTGAAAAGCAGATCATTTTGCTTACCCACGAAGAAGAATGGTTTAGAAACTTTGTGAAACCTCTTGCTAAGAAAAAGAACTGGATTGTAAATGAAATTAGATGGACGGAATCTAGAGGAACTCATTTTGAAGAATCACAAGGAGATATTAAATCTAAAATAGAGAAAAGACTATCAGAATCTGAAGTTGATGGATTGGGTAATCCAATTAGACAGTATCTGGAATCATCTCTTAAAGAAATTTGTATAAACCTTGATGTTAAGGTAAGTTTTAGACCAAACGAAATCAATGAGAAACGAATGCCAGATGAGTTGATTAATGAATTAAAGTCGAGAATCAATTCAAAAAGCAAAGATTTGAAATCACACTTTCCGACTATTGAAAGAGTTGCTAATTCTTCGATTTTAGGAAACTTACTCTCTCACGATAATCCATTTAATCCTAAAATTGGTGATCTTAAAGCTTTTTGGGCGGATATTCAGGAAATGGAACATATATTCTATTGTCAAGAAGATAATTGTAAAAAACCAGCAGTATCATTCAGAAATCTTGATACAGTTGCTAAAGAGATAAGATGCGGAGGATGCGGTCAAACAAAATATGATTGGAAATAGTTATGAAATTAATAGATAACGTAAATGACCGTCTAGGTGATGATTTAAGAGATAGTATTAAAAAAGGCAGTAAGCTTAGTATCGCTGCCAGTTCTTTCTCTATATATGCATATGAAGCATTAAAAAAGGAACTAGGACGGATTGATGAATTACGGTTCGTTTTTAGCACGCCAACATTTATCGAAGAAAAGTTCAAAAAACATTCTCGCCAGTTTTATATACCTCATATTTATAAGGAGGCAGATTTATGTGGCGGTGATTTTGAGCTTCGATTAAAGAGTGAATTGAATCAAAGAGCGATAGCAAGGGAATGTTCTAAATGGGTTAGGGACAAAGTTGTTTTTAAGTCGAATGTAGATAGCACTAATACCATTAACGGGATGATTTATCTTGAAAACGGGGAATCGGATGGGGCTTCATATTCTGGAATCAGTAGTTTTACTTCTTCCGATTTAGGAATTACTCATAAAAAAGGATTTCCAACCCTTATTCAGAAATCAGAATTTCCCCAGAGTAATGCATATTTGCAATATTTCAACCAAATATGGGAAAACGAAGAGGATTTAAAAGATGTGACTTTCCAAGTGCAAGAGTATTTTGAAAATGCCTTTAAAGAGAATAGTCCTGAATTTATTTACTTCATTACGCTTTATAATATTTTCAATGATTTTCTGGATGATATCTCTATGGAGAACCTTCCCAATGATCAGATAGGTTTTAAAGAATTCTGTGATTTGGAATAAACTTTACAATTTCCAGAAGGATGCTGTTATAGGAGCAATCAACAAGCTTGAAAAATATAAGGGATGTATTCTGGCTGATAGTGTTGGATTGGGGAAAACATTTTCAGCATTGGGGGTGATTAAATATTACGAAATGCGTAATAAGGATGTTTTGGTTTTATGCCCCAAAAAATTAGAAGCCAACTGGAATACCTTCCGACATAATGACAAAAACAATATACTTGCGGGAGATCGCTTTGGGTATGATGTTCTTTTCCATACCGATTTATCGCGTGAAAGTGGAATGAGCAATGGCAGAAATTTAGAAAGTGTTAATTGGGGTAATTATGGACTAATCGTTATTGATGAATCTCATAACTTTAGAAATAACAATACAGTCGTTGGTAAAGAAAATAGATATCAAAAGCTTCTTAGGAAGGTAATACAGGAAGGAATTGAGACCAAAGTGATGATGTTGTCTGCAACGCCCGTAAATAATAGGTTTAATGATTTAAGGAATCAGTTGGCCCTTGCTTATGAAGGGGAAGCGGCTCTGATTGATGAAAAATTAGACACGGAAAAGGGAATAGATATTGTTTTTAGAAGGGCACAACAAGCGTTTAATGTTTGGTCTAAATATGCTACGGAAGAGCGAACGACTGAAAAATTGCTTGATATGTTGGATTTTGACTTTTTTGAAATATTGGATTCCCTTACGATTGCACGTTCTAGAAAACATATAACCACCTATTATGATACGACTGCAATAGGGAAATTTCCGAAGCGTGAAATCCCTATCTCGATCAGAAGTGCCTTAACTCAAGATAGCTCCATAACCTATACAGAAATAGCCGAAAAGCTTACATTATTAAATCTGTCGATATATACGCCACTGAATTATATCTTGCCTAGTAAGATCCAGTTTTATGCGGATCTTTATGATAAAACAGTAAAAGGCGGGCGGTTAACCCAAATGGATCGGGAGAAAAGTTTACAGATCTTGATGCGTATTAACCTTTTAAAGAGATTAGAAAGCTCTATAGACTCCTTTAGAATTACTTTGGAAGGAGTGATGAAGCAAATAGAGGCCGCTTTAAAGGCTATTAAGAATGGAGAGCAAGAGGCTTACTCAGGCATTGAAGCAAAGATGGAAAGCGAGGAGTTTGATTGGGAAGCCAATTGGGGAGATGAGGAGAATGTGATTGGTAAAAAAATAAAGGTTCACGTATCAGATATTGACGCCAAAAGATGGAGTGAAGATTTAGGTGAGGATTTATTTGTTTTAGAACAATTGCACAAATCGGTTTCTCATTTAAAGGGCGAAAAGGATTTAAAGCTGCAATCTCTTAAGAAACTAATTGAGAGAAAAATAGAGAATCCTTTGAATGGTACAAACAAAAAGGTCATTGTATTTACTGCTTTTGCGGATACCGCAAATTATCTATACAGGGAGCTGGGTAAAGATTTGAAGAATTCGTATGGATTAAATACGGCCTTGGTCACTGGATCAAAAAGGTCTTGTACTACTAAAAAAATACCAACGCAATTAAATACGATACTGAGTTGTTTTTCTCCCATTTCTAAAGATAAGGATCAATTATACCCTTCCATAAAAGAATCTATAGATATTTTAATAGCAACCGACTGTATTTCAGAAGGTCAAAACTTACAAGATTGTGATTATTTGGTGAATTATGATATTCACTGGAACCCTGTTAGGATCATACAACGTTTTGGTCGTATTGACAGGATAGGCTCCAAAAATGACAGTATCACAATGGTTAATTATTGGCCTGATGTTACTTTGGATTCTTATATTAATTTAAAGCAACGAGTAGAGAGTAAGATGCTCATTAGCAATATGGCGAGTACTGGTGATGACAATATTCTGAATTTGGATGAAAAGGACTTGGACTATAGAAAGGTTCAGTTGCAACGACTTCAAGAGGAGGTAATAGACTTAGAGGATTTGCGCGATGGGGTGAGCATTACAGATTTAGGTTTGAATGATTTTCGAATTGACTTATCTAATTTTATAAAGAGTTACGGAGAGCTCAAAAATATTCCCGAAGGGGTGCACGCGGTGGCGCAATCAAATCAAACTTTTGCGCCGGGAGTTATTTTTGTTCTTAAAAATATTCACACGAGCGTGAATATTAATAAATTGAACAGGTTGCATCCATACTATCTTGTATATGTTAAGAGCAATGAAGAGTTGTTTTTGGGTCATATGGAATCTAAGAAAATATTGGATGCAATGAGGATGCTTTGCAAAGGTGAAAATGAACCAATTCTAAATTTGTGTGTCGAGCTTTCAAAAGAAACTAAAGAGTATTCGAAAATGGATTCCTTTTCACACTTATTAAAACAAAGTATTGGAAGTATTCTTCAGACCGAAAAAGAGAAGGATGTACAAAGTCTATTTAGAGTAGGTGGGACAACTGCTCTTAAAGAAAAATTAAGGGGAATTGAAGATTTTAATTTGGTGTCATTTTTAATTATCAAGTAGTTGAATAGCTATAATTTACCACAAAGCACTATTGTTAATCGGAATGTACCTAAAAATGCATTCGATGAATACTCTAATTCCAACCAAAAGAGAATGTTCACGGATTTAATTTCCAAGATAACTTGGAAACATAAAATCTCGTCAGAAACGATTAATCTATCGGGAATAGAAGTCAAAGAAATTCAGTTATTCGAAATTCAATTAAAGGAAAAAAGCAGTATTCGTCCTTTGTTGGATATTATTGATAAGGCCATTCCGTATCACATTGTTTTTATAATTGTTTTTGAAAGTGAAGTCCGATTTAGAACGGCGAAAAAGCATCTGAATCCTTTAAATGAAAACAATGCTGTCATCGATTGGGTTTTTGAGACGGATTGGTCCAACCAAGAGGATGCCTTATTCGGCTTGGAGTTAAAAAAGAATATCGACTCTGTTTATTATAACTTCTGCTCTGAGATAACGGGGGGGGATAAGAAATTTGATTCGATTGCCGAGATGATTTCGCATCAGAGTGAAATAAAAGAACTTGAAACCAATATTGAGAGACTTAAATCTCTAATCAAGAACGCTAAGCAGTTTAATAGGAAATTAGAATTAAATGTTGAATTGAATAAATATGTTCAAAAGCTTAACATACTTAAGAGAAATAATTCTTAAAATGGAACAATTTCCCGCAACCCCTTCTCCGCAACCTTCCATTGCCCATTTTCCTTAATAAGCTTAAAAGTCTCAGGTTTCTCCTCATAGGAAGTAGTAAATTGAACCCAAGCAATATTCCTATCCACTTTCTCCTGCAAAACCTTAAAATTGGATTTGCCATAAGTTCCAGTAGCTATCATGTCTTGTATAAATAAATAAGATTTATAGCTCTCAGCAGTAGTGTATTCTTTCAATTTCTGATTGTCCTTATTATAGAAACTTTCCACAACAATTTTGGCAGTTTCGGTAGGGGATAGGTTTTGTTTGGAGCAGGCGGCACCAATAAGAAGCAGGATTATTAAAGCTAGATTTTTCATATCAGTTTCAATTTGGGTTATTGATATATTTATTTGACACTTTCAATTTTATATTTCGTTCTCCATTTTTTTCATTCAGTTCCAAAACGACCATTTTGTCATTGCTTAATGAAAACTTCGGTAGAATGTAAACCATTCTTTTGATTTGTTTCTCGGCAACCTTCGTAGGAACATCGTAATTAAAATTAGGAAGCTGTGAAATTCGCTGAATTGATTTCTTTTTTCCTTGTTTTCTGGTTTGTGTCGATATATCTAAGAAGTTCAGATCGTAATCTAATGAAGATTTATTTTCAATTTTAATTACGAAATAAAGTTCTTCCTTGTCAAAAACTATATTTTCTAAACTGAGAACTATACCGTTTTTACGTTTTTGGATACTCCCAATTTTTTGTTTTCTAGTCAACAGATAAGAGCAAAACCTTTCGTAATAAAATGTTTTGTCCGTAAACAGATTGGCAACATTAGTAGAATCGGAACGCTCTGTAAATTTTGGTTGTTCAAAGCCAATACTTTCCGACTGTGGAACAAAATAATTCAGCTTTTCCAGTTGCTCCTTATAACTTACAATATACGAAAAAATTGAGCCATTTGCATTGATTATAAGCAAATTACTTGCTTTTCCTGCTTTGGCCTGGAGCAATCCAAAGTATTGTTCTTTTTCTCGGTTATAAGTGAAAACAAAATTATCTGCACCCGTAATTCCTTGTCGAATAGGATTTGGAAAAAAGAGCGCTACGTTCTTTTGGTCGTTGGCAAAGATTGTATCAAGTGATGATGTGTTTTGGGCCTCTAAAAAGAAGCTGGCAAGGAATAGACTTCCCAATAAAATTGAATTTTTCATAATGTTGGTTTTAGAATGAGTTTGTAATTATTGGTTACGGTAACCTTGACCGTTCTTTGGTTTTTTCGAAAGATCTTTTGTATTCCACTCACTTGGGGCACACCTGAAATATTGATATCTCCAACAATGTCATCCACGACTTCTCGTGTAGCATCCGCTCGGAAACTGTTTTCTACATAAATCCCTTCACTTCCGTCTTGAAGATCGAATGCTTTTAGTTTTACTGGACGATGATTAATGTTTTCAATTTCAATCAGAGCACGGTTTGGTTTGAAGCTAATAAAGCCGAATACTGGTGTATTTTTTGGAACTTTTACACCATTTATAAGTGCATCTTTTAGCAAACGCATCCGTAGTCGATAATTGGTTTTAACCACTTGGTTACCGTCAACTTCAACAAATATTTCCGTATCGGTATTTGCTATGCCTATTTTAGGATTGGCCATTGGATCGGAAGCAAAAAATAATTGATGTTCCAGCCCCAATTCCTTTAGAGCAATAGTTTCTTCTTTTTTTGAGGGAAGAGAATTCTACTTCAACCTTTGGTTTCCTTCGGTAACGTTCGGGAACTACGTATTTGCTTTCCGTATAATTGATTTTGTTTTGTTTATAGATGCTATCTACAATCCTAACTTTTTCTTTATCCATAAAATCAGGATCGTAAAAACCCAGGGAATCGAGATTCTTTTCATCGTAAATACTTGGAGCATTGGTTTCTCTAACTTCTTTTAGCGCATCAATAGCTTCCAGTTTTGTTTTGTATTCTTTCTGGTTTTCATCCAGATCCGGTACAGCGGTTTGTGTCAAGCTTTCTGAGTCGTTATCGTCACCCGACATTACAGATACAGAGTATGCGATAATGAATATTATCACAACCGCGAGGACAGAACCAAATACTATTTTATTTTTTTCAATTTTCATTTGTCAGTTTTTTAAGGGATTTTTCAAAATAATTGGTAATTAAAAGTCCGTGCGTATTCTTGGGAAAGTTTCGGTCCACAACAATTAGATTTCCTGTGGAAATCAACTCATATCTATCCACCACGGTTCCACGATTAATTTCAAAAACTGTCTTGGTTTGAAATTTATAGGGATTGCTCTGAAGGTCCAGTTGAGATTCAATACTGAGCACTTTCTGAACCAGTGAATATTGGAGCAATCTGTTATAAACACCATCGGCTTTCTTTTGTCGATATAGATTATCGACAGAACTGTTTCCTAACCAAAGTGCTTTCTCCAAATTTTTTTCATAATTGCTTGCATCTATATTGTAGAAATAGGAATGAAATAGTTCAAGATGCGCCAAGGCTTCAACTCTTAGGTTTTCCTTTTGTGCCACCCATTTTAAGGGAATAACAGATCCATCTGTATTGATGGCGAAAGCATTGTTTAATGCCTTAGTGTTTATGCTAAAAACTGACCAAACGGCCAATCCACTCGAAAGAAAAGAGAAGGCCAGCACTGCGATTACAATGAATCTGTTCGTTTTAAGGACGGTGTAAATATTTTTATAAGGTGTTTTCATAATTTTAAATCTGCTTTAAGCGGTAAAAAGTCTTAAGGTGAATGAAGTGGCGCGTCTATAAAGTTTGAACTTCAGAAAGACAATAAATCCGATGGAACCTAATTCCACAACTGGAGCGAAGAAGCTGCTTCCCACATCTGTCCCGAAAAGGTTTACCCAAAAATTAGTGTTGATTTCCGTATAGATTGCATTGACAAAAACATTGACCAAAAAGAAAGCCGGCACCAACATATAGACCGCCGCATAGAGCTTAAAAAAATTGTAGGCCAGGGTTCGGAATTTTTCAAAAACCGCAAGACTAATGACCAATGGAAAAAATGTGCGCATAATTCCCAAAAGAAAAAATCGTTCGGCCAAGAATAAGGGATAGATAAACAGATCTAATATCCATAGAATTAGACTTCCTATAAAAGCAAAAATTTTAAAGCCATACAAAGGCGTTACCAGTGCATCATATAATAATGCCATTGCTTTTTTGGCGGCTTCCAATGCGCCCACATCTTCTTCCAATGGAATATCCTGCATTTGGAGTGGGAGGAGCGCAGGAGCCGTGTTGCGATATTGAGATTCAATGGCTACCAATATGCCATCAAAGAATCCCAATACCTGCGTTGAGAAAATAACGAGGATTACGATCATAAGATTTTTGATAAGATCGCCAGGGCTAAGTCCCCAAGTATATCCATCCTTATCCACCGCACCCTCATTATATTTTTTGAGAATATTGATCAGAAAGAATAGCACTGCGAGCGTTTTCATACCACCAATGGTGTATTGTGAAAAGTCGCTGTTCTGTATGGTCTGGTAAATCGTATCAACGTATTCCAAACCTATTCCCAATGAGATTGCGGCGGTCATTCTAGTAGGCTGTTTCTCGGTTATTTATCTTGTCCTGCATTTTTCTAAAGGAAATAATATCCCGATAGCGTTCTGTCTTTTTGGTAATTTCAGCCACCATTTCCTTTGTTTGAACTTCTTTATCCTTTAAAATTGAAGCTCTTTCGGCATCAGTCATTTTCATATAATCACTTGAAAGGATCTGATCTATAAAGTCAAGATTATCCAGTGAAGTGTCGATGATTGAATTGAAAGAATCTGAAATGCGAGTAATTTCATCTGGTTTTATAAATGGAGAGTTTAAAATATCTCTAAGATCTTCATTTACAATGTCAATCAAGCGTTGGTTATCTTGATTGATTTGTTGAACAGCCTTTAGTTGTTTGATCACGTCGTTTACCTTTTCGAGGTTTTCTTTCTGTGTTTTTAGAAACTTGACAGTTTTCATAAGATTGGAAGTCTGCTTACCAGATTCCAATAGTTGTTTTATCAGACTGATAAAATTTGTGTTATCATACACGGGCATTCCCTGAGCCTTGATATTAAGGCTGAATAAAAGTGCAGTTGCGAGTACTAAAATTTTTGTCTTCATAATATTATGTTTTAGATGTGAATTGAATTATTGCTTTTTTCATATCGTGATGCTCTTCGTAGAGCTTCATTATTTCTTCGTTTTCCTTTCCATCGGTCAAATAAGCTGCGTACACTTCCTTCGGAACTTCGAGGCGGAAAATGTTGCTTTCCTTCCCGATTTTAATAAACATTTCGGTGTATTTTCGTGGTCTTGGAAAGATTGTTTTTAATAGACTTTAATTGGTTTAAGTCGTGGGTTGAAAGGTTGAGCCTTTTAACCAGTTCATCATAACCTTTTTCATTGTTCAGGCTGTAAATAACCTGTGTATTCTCCAGTATGCTAGCAGAAATTGAGTTGTTCGGTAGTTGATTTATGGATTGTAGAATAATCCCAATCGCACCGTTTTGTTTACGTATCGCTTGATAGTAAAATTCTACGCTTTCCAATACGTTTTCAAACTTTAGTTGCTTTGCAAATTCATCGAATAGGATGATGCCTTTTTCAGCACGATTCTTCCAAATTGTTCTTTGGATAGCGGACTTAATCAGCTTCAACATTACGGACAGGATTTCCTTATTGTCCTTGACTTCATCCAGTTCAAAAACAATCAATCGTTTGTCTTCGATTTTATAGGTCTGGTCTTCGCTCACTTTAAATAGAAAACTATATAGACCATCGCCGACGTATTCAGACATTACGTGCAAAAAGCTTGTAACATTGAAGTAGTCGGGATGGATTTTTAATGTGTTCAGAAGGTCTTTCTGATTCCTTTCTATAAAACCGTAAAACCCTTCCAAAGAGTGATTTTCTGAAGTGCTATCGTAATAATGTCGCAATATTTTTTTGATGGAAACCGATTGTGCTTTGGTCACTTTTAAATCTGATGCGAACAGCTCAAATAGGAATACCGATAAGTCTTCCAATCGTTCAGGTGTCAGGTCATTTTGATTGCTGATATAAAATGGGTTGATGCCCAGATTTTTTCCGCTTTCATAACGAAGTACGGTATATTGTTCAGGATAGAGCTTTGCGAATTTGGTATAAGAGCCACCCAAATCGATAATAACCAAGCGAACGCCACTTTCAAAATATTGGCGTAAAATGTTATTGGCCAAAAAAGATTTGCCCTCGCCCGTTGGTGCGAAAATGGCAAAATTCCGTGCTTTGATTCGCTTTTTACGGTCGTCCCAAACATCCTTTAAAACTGGAATGTTATGTTCCCGGTCATTAAAGATGATTCCGGTAGCATCCGATTTATAGTTGGTATTGTTGATGAACAGGCAAAGTGCGTGTTTCAAATCGGTTACATACAAATCATTATTCGAGAAATTGGAAGAGAAACAGCAGTAACTATTCAGTATATAATTCTTGCGTTCTTCGCCTCTTGGATAGTAGGGGATGATATCCAATTCTTTAAACTCGGTCTTAATTTTTGAGGTAATTTTATCAAGTTCTTTGGCTTCCTTCGCCCAATAGACAATATTTAGATGACCACGAATAATCCGTGCATTATCATCTGCATTGATTTGGTCAAGAATGTGCTGAATCTTTCCAAGTACTACTTTGTTCTGTGAGCCGAAGTTGGAACTTTTGTTAAGTTCCTCGATTTTCTTATCAAGCAGCTTGCGCCATTTTTGTTTGTCATCCAAATAAATGATTTGGTTGACAATGTGGTTTTCGTTAAGCGTAAGCCCTAAACCATCAATAAACCCTTGATGAAACACAAAATCGTCTGAAGTGAATTTCTCATTGGTTTTGCTACTCTGTACACTTTCGCCAAAGCACAGTTCGCTATTGATGGCAAGGGCATCAAAATGGTTTTCGCCAATATTGACGCTTTTTTTATCTAATAATATATCTGTGTCAAAACCTTCGTTGAAGCCATTGAAATAGCCACTTGTAAGTTTCTGAATATCTTCCGATTTAAGCGGAAGGAATGCCATTTTTCGGCTATTGTTTATAAAGGAAACAGAGTCGCTCACAGAGTTGACAAAACTTTTAATGTTATCATCCAGTTCCTGTACAATTCCTTTTGAAACTTTACGGAAAGGATTGACATATTTAGGATTATTAAGCGCCTTGTTTTTAGTCAGTATAAAGAACAAATAGCATTTGTGTTCGATATGTCCACGTCCTTTAAAATGCTCGTGGGTTGCTTTTTCCAGAAAGGTTTTATTCGGAAGTTGTTTAGAGGAATAGGATTTCTTGAGGTAAATATCTTGTTTGTGAACCACAGTTCCCACAGGTAAAGATTTCAAAGCCTGAAACCAAGCACCGTGCATATCCTCAAAATCCTTTTCGGACAAAGAATATATTTCTGGTAAGCTACCTTCATAGCACAAAACGACATTGCCATTATTGGCAAAAACGATATTATCCTGAATATCTGCAATGGGCTGATATGCCGAAAGGTTAATCTTGTTCATAATCGAAGCCTGAATTTCTTTTGTTACTGATGATTTTCGGGAAGGCTTTCGCCATCTGAAATAGTTGTGGATTGTTTGTGATTCTGGTTAAGGCGATATAAAGCACAGCATTAAAAATTAAGACACCTATGATTATCCCGAAACTGAATGAAAAAATAATAATCATTAAGGATCCGAGTATGGACATCATCATTAGGGCAAACAGGGAAATGGGCAGCCCAAAAATGACTGCCTTTTTCCTAATATTTCTATAGACCTCGAACCGCTTCATTATACTACGATTCCAATTAAGTATGTAAATATCCCAACGACAGCACCCGCAATTAAGACGAATACCAGAACTCTGGTAATACCTTTTTTTAAATCTGCGTTCTCGCCAAAGAAATGTCCTGCATTAAAAAGGAAACCAACTAAAAAAATAACACCAAGTAAAATTGGAAAGATTGTTCTTATGGTATCACCTACGTCATTTACAGAATCTTCAATACCCCCAATTTGGGCAAAAAGAGATGTTGAGATAAGTGAAACAAATACTGCGAAATAATTTGATTTTTTCATAACTGAAAAGTTTAAAAATTTGTGTTGTTTTTGTTATTGGAAAAATACATATATTTGTTTACAAATAACTGATAATCAAATAATTGTGAATAAAATATTATTTGATAGTGTTTGATTTCCGTTGTTATTATTTGGCATCAAATTCTATGATTTTTGGAAGTTGAATTGTTAATAACCCAAAATTTGAAAATGAAAAAAATGCTCAAAAACGTCAGTTTTGTGATTTTACTCTTAAAAATGTGCATCATTTTTGGACAGGAAAATGCAACTCAAAAACGAATAATAATTGATGTTGGACACGGTGGAAAAGATTCAGGTGCTATCGGAATAAATGGCATCCAAGAAAAGGATGTTGTATTGGAAATCGCAAATGCGATTTTGAAGCTAAATAACAATTTGGCTAAACCATTAGATATTTACTTAACAAGGTATAATGACACTTTGATTTCGTTATCCGATAGGCCGAAGCTGTCCAATGCTCTTAAAGCAGATTTGTTTGTATCGTTGCATTGCAATCATTCCAATAATCCGAATGCTAGAGGAGTGGAAGTATATGCAGCAAACGCTACTTCACAATATTCAAAGGATGCCACTTGGTTAGCTTTTCAATTACAAGCTGCACTTAATAAGGAATTGGGATTTGAAAGTAGGGGTGTGAAGTTTGCGAATTTTCAGGTGCTACGGGAAACAATTGATCATTGTCCTAGTGTGCTTTTAGAATTGGGCTTTTTATCGTCAAATGATGAAGCCGAGTATTTAGCCAAGGAAGAAAAAATAAATGGTATTGCGGTTGTGGTACTAGAATCAATTATTAAAAATAGATAGTTATGGGAGAATTATATTGGAAGGTTGTTAGGGGTTTGAGTGAGTTGATAATTATTATTTATAAAGAGGTTATTTTCTTGATAACGGGGAAAAAGAAATAATTTTTTTATATTTGAATTAGACAAATTTTGACAAGAAATTTTTTGACAAATGGAAAAATTAGCTCAATTATTAAAATCAAAACGTGAATCTAAAGGTCTATTGTTAAGAGAGGTAGCATCTGATATAGAAGTTGATACTGCTCTTGTTAGTAAAATTGAAAATAATGATAGAAGACCTACGAAAGAGCAACTAAAAAAGCTGTCAAAAACTTTAGAAATTGACTTCATAAAACTTTTAACTATGTGGCACGTGGAGAAAATTTATGAAGAAATAAAAGATGAGAAGAATCTACAAGAAATTGTCAAAGAGTTGAATAAAGTAATTAGAAAAAAAAACAAAGTAAGCCAATCGAAAAGATAGATTATTCCTATGAGTCTTGAATATTTAAAATCTAAACCGTCTATTAATTATGGGCTACCTATAGTAAGTATTGATATTTCCTTACCCTTAGAGCAAATGCCTTGGGAAGATTTCGAAAAACTTTGTCTGAGAATGGTGGAGTTTGTTGAACGCTTTGATAGGTCTGATTGTGAGATTTTTGGAAGAAAAGGTCAAAAGCAAGATGGTATAGATATATATGCTTTGAAAGATAACGGGAAGTACCATTCATTTCAATGTAAAAAGTATAAGTCTATTTCTTCTACAGATTTGAATAATATTTTTTCTGAATTTCAAGATGGTGAGTGGTACAGTAAATCTGAAAAATTTTTCATTTGTACGTCTGCTAATTTTGATGATATACACTTACAAAAAAGATTTGAGGAACTGAAAAAAGCACATAGCAAGAATGGAATACGAGTTGAAAAATGGGATTTTACAACAATAAATAGAATACTTAAAACTCACCCACAAATAGTATATGACTTTTTTGGTTCTGAATGGTGTAAGAGATTCTGCGGAGAAGAAGTCTTTTTAAATGCAATAAACCCACTAGACTTTGATAAGTTACAAAGGTCTTTTACCAAAGCCTCTCATTTCCTCTCAGGAGTAAAGAATTTTTTCGAAAAGAAACCTGAAAGTCATATTACTAGAAAGGAAACTTCGCAAATTGTTGATTGGGTTTCTGCTGATTTAAAAAATGGACAAAAAAACCTTCTGGTTTTAGAAGGAGATAAGGGGATGGGAAAATCTGTAATTCTTAAAGACGTCTATGAACAGCTAGTGGCGGAGAATCACATTGTTCTTGGAATTAAAGCTGATAAATATTACGCTACTAGACCGAAAGAACTTGAAGGTAAAATATTCTTAGATGATGATATAAGGTTTTCTAGAATTATAGGAGCACTAAATACTTATAAACGCCAACTAGTAGTAATAATTGACCAGTTAGATGCTCTGTCTCAAACATTATCGTCAAATAGAGAGTACATTCAAACATATAATAGGATAATCAACGAATTAATTGATGAAAAGAATATTAGGATAATCATTTCATCGAGAAGTTTTGACCTAAAATATGATGCAGAATTAAGTATTTACAAATCAAATAAGTACACTAATATAAAAACATCTCTTCTAACAGAAAAAGATGTTACAAGTACACTTCAAAAATTTGGAGTTAGTTGTTCGATAAAAAAAGTCTTAAAATTATTACAAACCCCTAATCAGTTGGAAGTATTTTGCAAACTTCCCAATAAAAATAAAATTAGTCTTGATACGCTGTCATCATTAAAAGATTTATATGATGCTCTATGGGGAAGTTTAATTACTCCTAATTCTAGCTTAAAATTGAGTGAATTACTATATAATATTGCTGTTGAAATGTATGAGAGTCAGCAGATAGTTGTTAGTAGTAAGTTTTCTGATAAATATTACCACGAGGTTCAATATTTATTAAGCAATCAACTAATAATTAAAGATGAGTTAAATATTCAATTTTTTCATCAAACCTTTTATGATTATTGCTTTTCGAGACAATTTGTGGAGAAAGGAAAAGATATATTTAAATACCTTAACGAGAATGAACAGAACCTAGAGGTTAGGTCTGTAATCAAAATGGTTTTTGAGTATCTACGCGAGTATGACCATAAGCGATATATCTTAAGTGTAAATTTTATCCTTAAATCTTCCAAGTACCGTTTTCATATAAAGTCACTAGTAATAAGTAACCTTGGTATTATCGCAAATCCTTCAAGTCAAGAAAAAGAGATATTTCATAAAAAAATATTAAGGAATAGGCTCTTAGAAGATGTATTTATTCACTCTATTGTATCTAAAGAATGGACTGAATATTTGATAAGGCAAAAAGTATTTGATAAGTTTTTATGGAACAAAGAGACCTTGGCAAATAAGCTGCATAGTGTTTACCAAAAACAGTCTGTATTTCGATTCGATTTTATTGAAAAGTATGATATAAAAACCTCTGTTGATTTCCAAAGGAATCTCATTTGGAGGTTTTTAAGAAATAACATCAATCTCACTCCACTCTTAATAATGGATTATTTGGATGAATTTGAAGATTTTAATGATAAACAAAACTTTAATGAGAGAGTTTTAATGGGGCTTGATGACTGGCAAGATGAAAGACTCCTACCATACTTTGAAAAGTACATAAAGTTTACTGAAGGATCTAAAGGAAGAGATAACTTTTGGTATTATGAGTTCTTAGCAAAAATTTTTCAACATAATAATGATTACGTTTTTGGTTTGGTAAAACCAATATTAAAGAATGTTTTTAATTCTGGAGATTCTTGGCATCATAATGAATTTTCTCACGAACAAGAGGAGTTATTGAAGAAGATGTATGATAATAACCCTGAAAAAACTTTCAAATTTACCCTAGATATATACAGGTGTGTAATTAATAAAAATAAGGACAACGCAAATTTTGAAGAGGTTGATAGTCCTTTCTATAAATGCACAAAATTCATTGATGGTTTTAGTTCTTCGAAAGATGCTCATATTATTTTAGAGGAATTTTTTGTTAAGCATTTAAAATCGCAAATAAGTAATAAAGAATATATAATCGATTTTTTCAACGAATTTAAAAATACAAATTCCGTAATTCTTTTACGTTTAGTGAGTTTGGTATTAAAAGAAGAAAAACCAAGGTATGTCGATGAAATATATGAACTAATTTCCATCGTTAATGATAAAAATGGATTTCATAGTTATGATGATAAATCACAACTATATCTGCGCCAAATGATAGGCTTTTCTTTTTCTTTTTTTTCTACCGAAAGAAAGAAGGCTATTTCAAAAATTTTATTGTCAGTTAAAAGTCCGTATGATTTTAAATATGGTAGGTATAAAGACTCGGATGGAAAAGAAATCATATCCTTTTTTGGTCAGGACAAGAAGCAGTTTCTATTTATCAAGCAACTTCCTAAAACGGAAATTTGGTGTATTCCTGTATTGAAAAAAGCTTATCAGGAGTATTATAGAAAATTTGGGGATATAGATGCGAATAAAGCACTTCATACTTCATCATCTTCTGGTGCATATTCGGTTGGAGCGCCCCTTTCTCAGAGAGCATATGCCAAAATGGATTTAAGGAATTGGAAAAATAGCTTGACAAAATTTGATGATGACTATCGAGAAGGACACGGGCCAAGGGGAGGCAAGCTAGAGCATTCCAGGGCTTTCGGGGATATTGTGAGAGGTAATCCAGATAAATATTACGAATTTATTATAGAACTATTTGAAGAGAAAAAGTCTCTCTAGACTATTTGTCTAAAGGGATAGATGGGTTAATTCAAGCAAAATATGAGCCTGAGAAAGTGAAGTTTTTACATCAGAAATTTATTGAGTTAGATTTAGACCGAAATAACTTGATGTATGCTATTTGGAACATAGATTATTTGATAAAGAATAATTTAGTAGACACAGAACTAGTCGAATTTTTAAGCAATCACGCATTGAATCACCCAAACCCAAGTAAACCAATGAATGAAAATGACCCTTCATTTGATAGTCTAAATACAATTAGAGGTGCTGCGATTTATAAGTTGATACAATGTTACGAGCATAAGCAATCTGAAGAAATAATTTTCGGTACTGTCGAAAAAGCTATAAACGACCCGCAAATATCGGTTAGAGTTGCCGTTATGCAAGAACTAGGATACCTAAACAATTTCGATTTGGAAAGAAGTTTTAAAATTTTTATGAAATTGATAAATGAAAGTGATACTGAAGTTCTAAAAAATTCTTTCAGAACATCTCAATATTATAATGTAAAATTTCATTCTGAAATGCTTCCATATTTTAATATGATTATAAAAAATAAGGATTTGCACAAAGATGGTAATGTTATTGTATTGAGTTGGCTAAATGATAAAATATCTGATAAAAGATTATACACCAATTTTATAAGGTCAAGTGATGAAGCTAAACTTTGTGCTTTAAGGATTGCTGAAGCTAATCTTTTTAATTCCAATGAGATAACTGCAAAGAGAGCTTTTGGTATATTAAATCAGTTTTTAGGGAGAAGTGGAGAAGATTTTGCTACAATGTATTCAAGTATAGTGCTAAGAAAATTTAAGCCTCACAATTTCAACGAAACATATGCCTTTCTGTTTAAATATTCTAAAAGCAAATTATGTATTGCGCAACCTAGATATTTCCTGCAATTACTTCTTTCTTGTGTTAAAAGTAACCCTGTAAAATGCTTAAAACTAATTACAAACCTAAATTATAATCGAGTTCCTGATGTACAGCGAAGAGGTTATTATGATAAAGAACCTGTGCAACTAATTTTAGCTATTTACTCTAAACTGAATATGGATTTAAATAAGAATAGGAAACATATTAAAAGGTCTCTTGATATTTTTGACGATATGCTAAAACACAATCATTTGAGAAATGCATTAAATGAAGCGATGGACTTAATAACCTAGCTTTTAAGTTAAACCATAATGCTTCAATTTTTCTTAGTATTCATCACTTCCTTTTATCCCCAGCCGTCTTATCAAAAGCAATCAAATTAAACAGTTCGCGCATTCTGCTACGAACACGATTTCCGTAGCGTTCTTCCAATTCTTCAGCGTTGAGATTAGTGGTGGCGTGGGTTTTAATTTTCTTTTTGGTTTGTAGATATAATTCGTAACGAGACAAGAGCACTTCGCCCATTACGTTCAAATCCTTGCCATAAAATCTTCCAGCAGGTTCGACACCTAAATCATCAAAGCAATAGAATTTGGTATTGCCAAATTCCTCGATTGTCTTAAATCCAAGATGGTTAAAACTAAACGCTACATTGCGGCAGGGAATCATTTCATATGGTCGTTGCATTGGCACGATATGTCGCAGTAGTTTCATCAAAGTGGTCTTTCCACAACCCACAGGCCCTGATAGAAGAATACCCTTGTCAGGGTCGATATCATCTTTCAGGCAATTTTCTTTGTCCTTGATGAAATAGTGACATAGTTTGCGAATGATAACCGTATCTTCATCATAGATTCTAAATTGTTTGCCAAAGAGCAACTTTCCCTTTGCATCCAAGTAAATCAGGATTTTATCAAAATCGTAGAGAACGCTCTTGCCATCAAACTTTCCGAGCGAGTATTCCACGCCACCTTCGGTAATTTTAGAGGGGTTGTCCATAATCTTTGTTTTTAGTGGTTCGCAAGTTGTCCTTGATTTGGGACGGCTGTTTTTTATTTGTTTTGTTTTCCTCGGTATATAATTCTGTTCTGTCCATCCAATTCGTGGCCAAGGCACGCCAATCTCTAATTTCTTTTCCATCACTCGTTTGCCAGTTCCGAGTTTCATAATGCTCGAAGAATTTTTTTCCTTCATCAGCATTAAAACCTTTTTTAATAAAAAAATCAATAACGGCCTGCCAGTCCTTTGGTTGTTTTAAATTGTTTACTTGTTTGGTATTGTTTATAGTAGATACCAATGCTTGTCCACTGGTGGGACGGTGCAAGTCCACAGCTTGTCTATTAATGGGATGGTGCTGGTACACTACTGGTTCATCATTGGGACGGTACTGTTCCGCAAGTTGTTCTAATATGGGATTGTACTGTCCCGTAACAGGTTCATCACTTGTCCCGATAATGGACATCTTGATTTTACTGCCTTTGTAAGGATTATTGGATGGGAAATAGCATAGATAAAGCCACGAGTCTAAATCTGTAACGCATCGATGATAAGTGGATTTTGAGCCTATTTTGGAACAGCGCATTAAATCTCTACGGTTTACATAAAATTCGTCTGCAAAGCGACTACTGTTCCATTCTTGGAACAGTGCCATATACAAGCTGATATGGGTAGGGTTTAGGCGGTCATCGAAATAGAACTTTTCAAAAGCCGCATTAAGTAGCTTTATGTAGTTCATCATTTAAGAGTTTAGATCGTGATTTACGCGATTTGCAGTCATTAAATTTTGAATTTCCTCGGCATCGTAATAAATGATACCGCCCACTTTTGTGTAGGGTAAAGTGCCATTTATTCGAAGATTTTGAAGAGTTCCTGGACTTATTTGTAGCAAGTCCATAACCTCGGAAGATTTGAGATATCTCTTGAGTTTCCCTTTCGATTGTTTTGATAAAAGATTTTTAATGTCATCGAGTAATTCCATTTTGAATTCTCGAAGGTCGTCTGTGGTAATAATACTTGTTGGCATAATAGAACGGTTTTAATGGAAAGAGGCTATCGTATCGCTGTCAACTAATTTGATAGCCCCTGACCTGATTTGACTTTCGTTCTACAAAATTGGGTAGGTTTACTGGATTTTATTCCCCAGTACGACCGTACTACGGTCAAAATTTAACGTTTTGAAATTTGGGAAGTTTTGGTTCGTTTTGAGATGGTTTTTGCAAAATTAAAACCTCAAACCATATTAAATTTTATGGAAAACAGATACAGGATTTAATTACCGTAGGTCAACCCTAGTACGGTCTTTTTTTAACGGTTTAAAAATGAGATGAAAGATTGTATAAGAGGATTACTCTTCGCTTTTATCCATTTCTATAAGTAAGGATGTGGAAAGCTGGTCTAGAAAGAGTGTTCTACTATTTTTCCTGTTTTTGATCTCTTGAAAGGTTTTGTAAATGTCTTTTGGTGTGAAGTCAAATATCTGTTGCAGTTTTTTAGAAACTTGCATTATGCCTTGATTATCTTGCTTTCCTAAACCTTTTGCACATAGCGCATAAAGTAGTTCCACGTAATCCGTATTTGAAAATGGCCATTGGATTTTTTCTATTGGTTTAGTGGTTCTCGGTTTGTCATTTAAACCTTTTCGGATTTGGAATTTTTTCTCATCCAAATAAACTACTAATAAATCATAAGCCTTGTACTTGCCAAGAAGCATATCCCGAGGTGTGCAAAATTCAGGATCTTGGAAATAGAATTTTGAGGTTGTAATGTGAAATGTTTCAAGGTAATCTCGTGTGTAGTATTCTTTATCAAAATGGGTAGCCCCAGAATTGACGTAACGTCCAAAATCTATATTGATAAGGAAAAATCTATTTATCTTATTGATTTTCTTCTTAATGAATTTTAATTGGTTTTCCTTATTTCCTTTTGGAAACTGAACTTCAAAAGAATGGATTTCTGAAAAGTAAATTAAGTTTATAAGCGGAATTTGTTTGGTTTCTTTAAAGAATTTTATTTCTTCCTTGATAGTTTGGAATTCTTTATCCAGAATTTCTTTTTTATAGGTTGTCAATAAATTACGACAAACCCTTATCGAACGGTTAGCCCTTTCTAAAATATTATCATATTGATTTCTTATTTCATCAAGGTCCTGAAGCAGTATTTTCGATAGTATTTGAGAATCCATAAGTAGGTAGATTTAATTTTGAGACCATAGTTATTTAATTTAATTGATAAGGTTGAGTTGCTTTTTTAATTGTTCTGAAAACTTCAGTAACAGCCACGGTAATTCATAAAATTTGTGGCTTATTAGTGTATTTTGTAGAACTTTAGTAAGATAATCTTAAACAAGAATTATGAAAGGAAAACTTTCCGTATTTAATTACGGAATGCACCGTATTTTTCTACGGAATTTTTATGATGTATTGAGACTACAACGTTTTTGGATTGAATACGAATTATTTCCTTTTCTTACGAAATCGTTTTAAGAATTCACGCCTATTTTTTACGCTTGTCTTTTTGAAGATATTTGAAGCGTGTTTTGAAACGGTGCTTTCTGCAATGAATAATTCTTTAGCGATATTTTTATAGCTTAAATCACTTAAAATAGAAAGAGCAACCTCAATTTCTTCTTGTCAAATCTTCATAAAAAATCTTACGTTCGATCGCTTCAACCTTTTGCTTTTTTTTGAGGGCGAACACTTCGTACATTCGGTTATTATTTTCTAGAAAGTATAAATACCTATCAACTTCAATGGTGGTTATGGCATAGAAAGCCAAGTTCATCACGGTGAAGGTCAACCATTGGTAATCTCCAATAACTGTACAAATAGGTAACAATGCTATACTTCCCACACTTACGATAGATAATCTATTACGCCTTAAAATAAAGGCATTCGGATTACTTGGATTCGAAATTCGTCTGTAAAATATGAATAGAAAAATAATGGCAGCTACTGAAATTGGTATGGTAAAGAGAATTCTGGCAGAGTCCAAAGACCCTGTGACAAGATAGGGGACTAAAAATAGAGTGATATAACTAGCGGTTGCAAATATGGCGAGATTCCG
Source organism: uncultured Flavobacteriaceae bacterium (assembly GCA_963716065.1). Lineage (GTDB taxonomy): Bacteria > Bacteroidota > Bacteroidia > Flavobacteriales > Flavobacteriaceae > Aequorivita. The sequence goes on along the minus strand of OY970287.1, from coordinate 1,315,396 downwards.
AATTGAAGAATTAAATTTAAGAACGACAATATCATACTCCTTGTAGAGATAATATACAATGTAAACGCACAATGTGATTGCCACGCTATATGTTATGATGTATTGAAGTATAAATGGTCCTGGGAAATTATCAGTAGGAAGAAATCCGCCCGTAGCATTATAGACAACAAATAATAAACCAAGAATTAGAAACCGCTTAAAGTTACTGCTCGGTTTCTTTTCAGAAAAGTAGAGTGTAAACAATACTATAGCCGTATCTACTAATAGATAGAAGAACGTCGTCCAATGTATTGAAGTTCCAAACATTTATATTCCTATTCATTGCGCTCAAATTTGTTGGTTTCTAAATTTTTGGTAACATTTTTCCAGTGAAAAATTTGTCCGTTCATAGCAATATAAACATCCGGTTTTAGAAATTGCAATGAGCTTATTGCATACCCTAAATTAAAAGGGGCATCTGTGTCAGCTGATGAACCTAATATGAAAGAACCAACCAGAACGATGATTTTGTTCAAGTTATTCTTTCCGATATATTTTGCCGTATCTTCCATTGTGAAAGTGCCGTGAGTTATTAATATCTTTAAGGCATCAGATTCAACAATCTTACTGACTAATTGTTCTCTATCGCTCTCATTTATTGCTCTACTGTCTTTTTTAAATACACTTTCTATGGTATATTCAAAATCAACATTGGCAGCTGTTAGAAAATCTTTAATTGAAATATTTGAATTCGTTTTTCCTTTGCCGTCAATAAAATCAAGACCTTCAATTGTACCGCCTGTAGTTAATATAGCTATCATAATATTTTGCTATTTTTTACTACATAAAGGTAGGTGTTTTAATTTAGAATAAATAAACTGACTATACACTAAAGTAAAATTAGACAAATGAAGTTATCTGTATTAATCAATTAGAAGTTAGAGATATATTATAAACTTATTGATAATTATCTGTAGAATAAATTAACAATTTTAAAAATTAACAACACTATCTAAAGCATCATCAGCATCCTTATGGATAAAGTTGGCTTGATAACGTATAGTTGTAGTTACCGAAGAATGGCGATATAACTTTTGTAACATTTGAATAGGTATTTTATCCCCAGAGATATTTCCGAAGCTATGCCGGGCAATGTGCATACTGATATTCTTTTTTATACCTAATTGCTTTACAGCAATCTTTAATTTTCTATTCAAATTTCTTGTTATAGATTGAGTTCTTTTTGAAATTTCCTCTGAATTATTAATATCTACCCCTTTTAACTGCGGAAATACAAGCCCACCATTTATTGATTGTTCCTTATAATATTTAAATATTTCAACAGCTTTATCAGGAATTTTAAGTGAAACGAGTTTACTGTTTTTGTTCATCCGATAGAGTAGGCGACCATCGTTAAAATCTGACCACTTCAATTTTAAAACGTCGCCAACGCGTATTCCAGCAAAATAAAAACTGACAAGCCATATGTGAACGGCTTTCTGTTGAGCGTCAGTTAAATCTTCTGCATTTTCTAACTTTTGTATTTCATCTGCCGTAAAACCTATTTTTTGAGCCTCGGGAATTCTAATGGTCATCTTTCCCTTACCAAACGGATATAGACCTCTATCAGTTATGGATTCAGAAATAGCCATATTAAAGACTGTACGGATAAGAATTAGATAATTCACAACTGTCCTCGGCGAAAGGTTTTTACTATGAAGTAAGTGAGTTTCAAATTTCTTTAGAATTGTAAAATTCAGCTTATTGAAAGGAAGTGATTCTTTACCAAGAAATTCTTTGAACTTTTTTATTCGGCGAAATTCAGTATCGTATTGATGGTGTTTGTTTCTGTTTTTTAGATTTTGAAGATGCATTTCTGCTACGGCGAAAAAGTCAAGCCCTTTAGTAACTACAATTTTATTTTTAATTTCTGAAACTGTCTGGTATTCAGTTTTCATTTCAGATTTTAAAACTTTATCGTTAGCTTCTGCTACCTTAGTTATAATAAAATTATTCAGCATCTTTGAATTAGGGTGCGACTTCCTAACATTGCGGTTTTTCTCGTCCCAAAATTTTTCATCTATATATTGACCTGTATTTAGATAAGAACTTTTACGGTCTTTAGTTATGCGAATGGAGATAGGAAACTGTCCAGCTTTATTTTTCTTTTTTCTTAAAACTACTCTTACCGTTGCCATAATAATTATTTTTGAATTATAAAGATAATCATTTTAGGTACAACATAGGTACAACATTTGTTAGTTTTGTTTGATATTAATCGATATCAAATTATATTAAATAGCAGGTAAAACATTGATATATAGCATTTTTAGGTTATATTGATAGTGTGGTATCAAAAACTCATAACCCGAAGGTCACTGGTTCGAGTCCAGTTCCCGCTACAACGGCTAAAGTGCCAGAAACAAACGGTTAGGTTCATTCCCAACCGTTTTTTTATGCAATCTATTTTTGAATTTATTCAAAATCAGAATGGTGGCTGCAAGTTTTAAAAATATAGATTTTCTAACAATCACAATATTCGTCAATAAGATAGCTGCGGGTTTTAGGATTTTGGGATTTTGTGAAGATCTCATTTGCCGTTCCCTGCTCTATAATTTCGCCATCACACATAAAAACTATGCGGTCTGCAATGCGTTTTGCCTGTTGAATATTGTGGGTTACAAACACGATGGTGTATGTTTTTTTAAGTTTAAGCATCATTTCTTCAATCGCGCGAGTTGAAACGGGATCTAATGAAGATGTTGGTTCATCCAGCAAAATAACCTGCGGTTCCATGGCGAGAGTGCGTGCGATGCAAAGTCGCTGTTGCTGACCAATAGATAGCGAACTGCCTTTTTGTTCCAAACGTTGTGAAACTTCATTCCAAAGTGCAGCAGCTTTTAATTGTTTTTCTACGATTTCAGCTTTTTCAATTTTGGATAATTTTATTGAATGTTGAATTCCGAATAGCACATTCTCTGATATTGATTTCGGAAAAACGCAAGGTTTTTGAAAAACCATACCAATCTGTTTACGAAGGTCTGCTACATCCAAATTTCTTTTAAAAATGGAATCATTCTGAAAACGAATATCGCCCTGTTGTTCATACCCAACAACATCATCGTTTATACGATTGATACTGCGAATCAAAGTAGATTTTCCACCTCCGGAAGGTCCAATAATACAAGTAATTTGATTTTTTGGAATTTGTAGATTAATGTTCTTCAAAATCCTGGTTTTATTTATTGAAACATTAAAATCTGAAATATCTAAAATGGGAAATTCACTTTTTGCTTCAACCGATATTTCTTTCAAATCTGAAATCACTTCTTCTATCATATATTATTTTTTTTAAACCAAATGCGTACTAAAAGCCCAGAAATGCTAAACAGGATTACTAAAAAAACCAAAACCAAACTTGTGCCCCAAGCATTTTGCAAAGCTGCGGGATTGGTTGCTTGTTGTGCTAAGGATAAAATATGTGTTGGCAACGCAGAAACTGGTTGCAAAAATGTTGAAGGAAATTCCACTCCCGAAAATGCCGTGGCAATAAACATAATTGGGGCGGTTTCGCCAATCGCCCGTGCAATACCAATTAACAAACCAGTTATTGCGCCGTTGATACCTTTTGGGAGTAAAACTGTCGTAATAACCTTCCATTTCGTCATTCCCAACGCCAATGCACTTTCCCTGTAAACTGAAGGAATACTGTTGATGGATTGGTATGCTGTAAGTACCAAGGTTGGCAAAATCATCATTCCCAAAATAATAGAACCTACAAACCACGATACGCCCGTGCCTAAAATATTGACGAAAAATATCAATCCGAAAATACCGAAAATTACAGAAGGAATTCCATTTATGCTGAAAATCAAAGTATCGGCTATATTTTGCATTCTCCGATTTTTTAAATATTCGCTTCTGTAAATTGCAGTTCCCAAAGCGATCGGGAACGAGAGTGCTGCCGTTGTTAGTATCATTAAAAGGCTTCCAATAATCTGGTAAACGATTCCGCCGCCGGCGCCAAAATTTTCAGTTGGTTGGGTTAAAAAATCAATGCTAATAGCTGCTGAACCTTTCCAAATAATGGTTCCGAAAAGAAAAACTAAAATGAGCCCACAAAACAGGAATGCCAAGCGGGAAGCATTCTTAAATATACCGTTTGCAATTTTCCTCCTATTCATATAAACGAATGAGTTTTTTGTTAGCGCTTTGTGCAAAAAGTGTGATTATAAAAACTAAGCTGAAAAGCAAAAGACCCATAAAAATCATTGCGCTAAAATGAATGGAGCCAAAAGAAGTTTCTGCGATTTCACGGCCTAATTTTGAAGTAATTGTCTGTCCCGGGGAAAGCACATCAAAAAATGGCTTCGGAATTTTATCAATACTACCAATAACCAGCATTACAGCCATTGTTTCACCCAAAGCACGACCGAACGCCAACAAAACGGCGCCATAAATATCGGCTTTTGCGATTGGCAATAATGTGTTTTTTATTATTTCGAATTTATAAAGTCCCAAACCCATGGAAGCTTCGTGATATTGTTTTGGGATATTATGAAGTGCATCATCTACCAAAGTTATAATCGTTGGCAAAATCATTATCGCCAATAAAAAACAAGCAGTTAAAATAGTCCTGCCAGACTGAAGCTGAAAAAAATCCTGTAACCAAATAGCGAAAAAAGCGATGCCAATCAATCCATAAATTATTGAGGGAATTCCGGCAAGTAATTCCAATAGTGATTTAACAGGAATCCGCAAATTTGAAGGAAGCATTTCACTGGTGAATATGGCGGTCAAAACTCCCAACGGGACTGCCAAAACCATCGCGATTAGCGTAACCGCTATTGTTCCGAAACACATTGAAAGAATTCCAAATTCACCGGTTGGTGCATTCCAACGAAGGCTGAATAAATCAAATCCTACATTTGATACCGCATTCCAACTGTTGGTAGCCAATATTATAAAAACCAGTACAATTACCAGCGCACTAATAATTGTACTGGTTAATATATATGTTTTACCAATCTTACCGGTTAATCTTGACATATCCTGCTTCTTCTACAAATTTTTGACCTTCCACGCTCAATATATAATCAATAAATTCTTTGGTCATTCCAGTTGGTTCGCCACGAGTTACAATTTCAAGATTACGGGTAATGGGATATGTTCCGTTAATGATATTTGCGATTGTTGGTTCAATAGAAGTGCTATCGCTCATTTTAATATTTAAACCTTTTACATCATTGTTTAGCCAGGCGTTTGAAAGCATCCCAATTGCAGCATCGCTTTGAACTATTGCCGTTTGCTCTTCATTGTTGGAGCCCAAAACCAAATCTGCGCCAGCGGCTTCAGCTTCTTTGTCGCCGAGAACTATTTCCATAAAAACGTGTCTTGTGCCGCGTGCCGCTTCTTTATCAACACAAAGAATCTCTTTATCAGGACCGCCCAATTCCTTCCAATTTCTTATTTCTCCTTTATAAATTGAAGCAAGTTGTGCAATGGTGAGTTCGGTAATTCCGGCATTATAGATTTCAGAAGAAACCACGGCGACTACGGCATCTTTACCTATTGCGATTACGTTGAAGTTTGCGTTTGGGTATTTTGCTTTTTCCTCTTCTGTAATATCGCGTGAAATCATTCCGACTTCTGTTTTCTCCTCACCCAATTGATTCATCCCGACACCGGAACCGCCAGGATTTACAATAATAGCAATATCTGGATGTATTTTTTTGAAAGCATCTGCTGCGTTCGATATTACTGGCAATACCGTTGTACTTCCAGAAAAATGAATGGATTCTTTCTTGGTGCAGGAAAAAAACAATAACAATGCACAGCTAAATAATAGGATAAATTTAATTTTCATAGTGTTTTTTTAAAAACCACAAAAAAGTGGCATTGTAGAGATTTGTCTCTTCAAATGACTCAACTATTATATTGCTATTATTTACGAAAAAATAGGAATGTAAGTTTCATATATTTTTTTTGACAAATAACATTAAATAATAATTATGAAGCGGGTTTATTACGATGCTTATTATCGTATACTTACGATAGGAAATAGTAGTAATTGTCGTGCTTTCCCATTATTATCAGTATTTACGAAGAAGATATATTTTTTTGTAATTTAAATTTATGTTATCACTAAGTTAGTTTACCTTTAAATTTTATGACAAAAGAGTTTGAGTTTTCTTCCAAAATATTGGAAATGGCAGCAATGTCAAAAATATTTTCACATCCGGCACGAATTCAAATCATTGATATTCTATCCAAACATAAAGACAGAACCTGCAAGGAAATTGTGGGTGAATTGCCACTTTCACAATCTACGGTTTCACAACATCTAAAGGAATTATTGGAGGTTGGTATTATTTGCAGAAAAAAGGAAGGCTCACAATCGTTATATTGTATAGAATGGAACAAGCTAGAGCGGCTTTTCAAAGTTTATGAAATGATGCAAACAAAAGTGTTTCCGAACCGTCCCAAAAGAAATTGTTGTTAAAAGAAAAGGAAATAAGAGACAGTTTTGAAAATCATAAATGCAAAACTTAAACCGCCAATTATTCGTATATATGCAAAACTTAATTTGATTCATTAGTTTGGTCAATTACAGTCTTGGCTTATTATAATTTTAAAAAGAATATTAAAAGTAAGATTCAATTATAACAGAGAAATAAAAACATGAGTTATCTAAATGCTACCGCAGAATTATACAAAGAAGCAGCTTTAACGCCAGACGTTGGTTTATGCTGTACAACAAATCCTGTTTGGGAACTTCCAGGTTTAAAAATCCCAAGAATCATGCAGGAAATGAATTATGGTTGTGGCTCAACGGTTCATGCGCGTGACTTAAGTAATAACCCTAGAATACTATATGTTGGAGTTGGCGGTGGAATGGAATTGCTTCAGTTCGCCTATTTTTCCCGTCAAAAAAGCGGTGTAGTAGGGGTAGATGTTGTTCCGGAAATGTTGGAAGCTTCTCGAAAAAATTTCGAAATTGCTGAAAAAGAGAATCCTTGGTTTAAAAGTGAATTTGTTGAACTTCATAAAGGCGATGCTTTAAATCTTCCTGTTGAAGATAATTCCATCGATGTTGCGGCGCAAAACTGCTTGTTCAATATCTTCAAAGCTGAAGATCTTAAAAAGGCAATAGAAGAAATGTACCGTGTTTTAAAACCCCATGGCCGCTTGGTAATGAGCGATCCAACCTGCGAGCAGGAAATGAATGAGGTTTTACGAAATGATGATCGTCTGCGTGCACTATGTTTAAGCGGTTCTTTGCCTATTGCGCAATATGTGAAAGCGCTTACTGATGTGGGTTTTGGAACTATAGAAATTAGGGCTCGTAAACCATATCGAATTTTAGATCCTAAAAAATATCCCACGGACGAATTGATTTATATAGAATCCATCGAAGTGGCGGCTATTAAAGATCCAATGCCAGAAGATGGTCCTTGTATTTTCACAGGAAAAGCTGCTATTTATTTTGGTGACGAGCGTCAGTTTGACGATGGTAAAGGGCATGTTTTACTTCAAAACCAACCTTTGGCAATTTGTGATAAAACCGCAGCCAACTTAAAAGACTTGGGTAGAGACGATATTTATTTCAGTGAATCAACCTTCCATTATGATGGCGGTGGTTGCTGTTAAAAGTATTGCTGAAAAATAGGATTTCAGTTACTAATATAAATGTACAATTCGGCAACTTTTTTTAAGTCGGTTTCACTATTGATTTCATAAAAAAAATCAAGTTGCCATTGCTGCGTTTTTTTAGCTTGTTTGTTTTTGGGAGCATCCCAAATTGGGTAAACCCGAAACCCTCTTTTGCCATCTTTCTTTTCAGTGCTCACTATTCCTTTAGCGATTAAAACTGATTTTGGAAAAACAAATTGACCAATACGGCTTTCATTATTTACATTAATAACGTAAAAATGAAAGCTGTCTTTTTCAGAAAATGGTTCGGTAATTCCTTTATTATTTCGTTTCCAAAAAGTAACAAACTGCCCGGCTTTTTTAGGAGTTGTTTTTGCGATTCTACCTATAGCTTTCTGCCCGTTTATTTGAAATTGGCAAGCGCCATATTCCTTGCTTTCATGTTCAACATCGAAGTAAGAAATATGCAGACCACATTTGCGGTAAATTTCCGCATTCGCTTTTTCCATTAAAATTGAAAGAATATTTTATCTTCAACCTTAAATAGGTTTCATAACCTCAAACTTCAACCCGCTGTCTTTATCAGTAAAAAATGTTTTATCGCCGCTTTTAGAAATTTTAAATGTCATCTTTGTTCGAGTCGTGTTGATGGTTTGGCTGCTTGCATTGAAGCTCCACGTCGCGTCTTTGCTTGTAGTGGTTTTAAAAGTATAAGGCGCTGCATTTGTACTTCTTTCCTTTACCTCAAAACTATTGTCGGCATATAAGTTAATAACAGCATTATTCATTGCTGCAGCAATTTTTGGGTTACTGTTGCTATTTTCTACATTTACCACAAGCCAAGTTCCAGTAACGTTTGTTTGGGTTAAGGATTGACTTTGTGCGGTAGCAACAAAAAGAACGATAGCGAAAAGAGCGATTAGAATTTTTCATTGTGAATATATTTTAAGTGTTAGTTTAATGTTTAAATGAACTTTTGTGAAAGATAAGAATTTTTGGATAATGATTTTCGTTAATTAAAAAAAGCCCCTTTTTAAGGGGGCTTTTGGCTAGTTAATTGAAAAATGAAAATAATTATTGTTTTTTTATTTTTAAAGTTGCTTTTTTTCCGTCAAGGGTTTGTATGGTTGCCAAATAAATTCCAGAAGTACCATTTATCTCAACATCCAATGTTTGTTGATTTTTAAAGGTGGAATTTGAAACTACTTGCCCAAGCATATTTGTAATAGTAACAGTGGCTTGGGAATAAACCTCACCTAAGTTTATATTGAATTTACCATTGTTTGGATTTGGGTATGCGGTTAATTTTGGACCAAAAGTATTTTGGGCAACACCCAAAATTGCTTCAGTAGTTTTGAAAACCCAATAATCATCCAGCCCTTCATTGTTCTCGCTTTTATCTCCAGAAATATTGCTATCTGAAGAACAGAACATAGTAAAAGTACCATCGGCATTTTCAATAATGTATGTTCCACTTTCATCGGCTGAACCCCCTATTGAATTCTGTGAAATTAAATTGCCCGAGCCACCAAGTTTTACTAGCCAGTAATCATAACCACCATTGCTATTCTCAGTCTTGTCGCCACTTGCATTTGAATTGCTCCAGGCACCAATCATATAACTGCCATCAGCAAGTTGATCTATATCACGAGGATAATCGATACCGCTACCTCCAATAGTGTTTTGCCATGTGATGACGCCATTGCCATTTAACTTTAAAATCCATAAATCAAAATCTCCTTGTGAGTTTTCAGTTTTGTCACCAGAAATGTTTGATTTAGAATAACCCGCAATAATATAACCGCCATCTGCAGTTTGTGTAATATCCCTTAATAGATCTTCATCTGCGCCACCAATGGTATTTTCCCAATCAAGATTGCCTGATGCATCTAGTTTAACAACCCAATAATCAGCACCTCCAAATGAATTTTCCGATTTATCTCCAGAAGCCGGAGAAGTTGAAAACCCTCCGATAATAAAACCTCCATCAGTTGTTTGAAAAGCATTTGCTACAGGTCTATCCACAAGGGCGCCACCAATACTGTTTTGCCAAACAATCGCGCCTGTGCTATCTAATTTTAGTGCCCAATAATCACGCTGGCCATTTGTTGGGTCTGTTTTATCGCCTGAAACATCACTATCGGAATATCCTCCTGCGAAATAACCTCCATCAGCAGTTTCAACTACATAAACATCAAACTCTGGTTGCGCGCCACCGTATGTTTTTTGCCACATAATATCACCGTCACCATCAAGTTTTAATATCCAATAATCCAAACCGCCACGGGAATTTTCTGTTTTATCACCAGAAATATTGGAATCTAATCCAGCTCCTAAAATATAGCCACCATCAGAGGTTTGTTTTATAGAAATAAGACTATCGTAGCCACTTCCACCTATTGTATTCTGCCACATAATATTTCCGCTTTCATCTAGTTTTACAATCCAGATGTCTGTACCGCCGTTGCTGTTTTCGGTCTTGTCTCCTGAAATGTTCGAAGTGGAATAACCACCAATAATATACCCACCATCCGCAGTGGGTTCAAGAGCAATCGAAAAGTCACCAGCGCTTCCGCCGATTGTATTCTGCCAAATAATGGCGGGATCTTGCGAAAAGGCTGTTAAGCTACCCAACGCTAAAGCTATTAGTGTAATTGAAGTTTTCATAATTTGGTTTTTAAGGATTATACTGTGATATCGAAATTGTATTAAAAATGTCATCACTTTTACATAAAGTGAAAAGTGAAAAGTGAAAAGTGAAAAGTGAAAAGTGAAAAGTGAAAAGTGAAAAGTGAAAAGTGAAAAGTGAAAAGTGAAAAGTGAAAAGTGAAAAGTGAAAAGCGAAGAGGAATATTTTGTTTTTTATAAAAAAATGCCCCATGTTTCAGGGGCATTCCGGTTGGTGTTCAACCTCACAAGCTATTGAACGATCATTGTTTTATAATCCTTAAAGTGTTTGATCCTTCTTTAGCAATATTCACTTTTACAAAATACATCCCTGCGGAAGCATTTATATTCTGCGCTATTTTTTTTGCCGAAGCATATTTTTCCGAAGAGATTTGCTGGCCGAGCATATTGTAAATTTCTACAGTTACATCATTATATTCCTTGCCAAGATTTATTGTGAATTGACCGTTGGAAGGATTTGGATACATTGAAATATTGCTCAATGTATTTTCTTCAACTCCTAGAATTACATTGTTTACTTTCAGTGTCACATTATCAGGATTGCAGATTACATCGAACGTATATCTGGTGCCGTCATTATTAGCTGAAACAGTTGCTGGTAAGTTACAACTGCTTATGTTGTTTGCAGTGAGTATTACAAATTCGTCGTTCATATTAATCTCGTTATATACTGCTACTACTATATTGCCGTCCATGATTGCGTTGCCTTGTATGGCTATCAAATCATATTCTGTTCCTTGGGTGTTGCCGTAAATTTCTATTTGAAGCTCAGAAGTTGGTGAGGATTTAAAATCGCCATTGACTGTTAAGACACCTGGATATCCACCTGGAGAGAAGATACCGTCGTTTGTGAAATTTGGAGCAGCGGGAACATTTACAGTAGCAATGCCCATAACTTTGCCATCAGTCATGTTGTGGAAAGTATTTCCGTTTGCTAAATATAATATTCCAGATTGAGCATCAATAATCCCAGAGTTGTTGGTGTTTGGATTGATAATACTAGCAGTGCCTCCAGTTTTTTTGATGAGTCCTGTATTATTTATAAGTGGATTTCCAGAGTTTTCAATATGTGCATCAACTTTGAAATCAATCACACCTGAGGCTAGATTATTAATAATTGAAGCATCTGATGCCCATAAAGTGCATCCTACGGTAAAATTGATAGTTCCTTGGTTTGCCAATGTTGTGGTTCCTTCAATATATCTATTGGCACCTGAAGAAAAATTAAAAATACCGTTGTTTGTGATAACCCCATTGCCTATTAAATGTCCATCTGACCAATGAATTCCGTTGCAAGGAGTTCTCGTCAAATTCGGTTTCCTCGTCCAATCTTTTGGCAAACACTAATCGGCTCAACTCAGGACTAACGTTATTGGATTCTGCGTGGGTACCAATGTGGATTATCTTGTGTTCTTTGGCATTATTTACAAATACCGTTTTGCTAGCATTTTGATTCATAAAATAATTGCCGTCAAAGATTTGTGAATATTGTTTTACCAAATTTTCACTAAAGGGTTGTGCTAATAATGCTAAATATTGCTTATCAAGTTTCATGGAATCCTTAAGCCCTATTTGATATTCCTGTTTCATCTCTTTATTAAAACCAGGGGCAAACCCAACATAGTTATCGGGATAGTTAATTATATTCCTCTTATCCTTATATAGCAATAAACTGAAATTATAAGAAATGACATACCGCGCCAATAAACTATTGGTGCTAAATTCCTTAAAATCCTTTAGGGGTTTTGGCGTCAACATTTCAAAACTAAGGTTGAACAATTCTCTATCGGGGACAATAATCACTTTCTTGGTTTGTATGTTTTTTTCCAAAGGTTTCCAAAGAATTGTGTACAATTCAAAAAGTAATGGGCTTTTCTTTTCTACTGAAAAATCTTCTTCCGAAAGTTTATTTAAATTTTTTTCAATGTTGGTATTTTCCAACAAAATCATCTTTTTTTCAGAAGATGAAACCACAAAAGCATATAGTTTCTCTTTAATAAAAAGATAGCGCACCACGGTTACGTTTTCAGGAATTTTGGTTTGTAGGTCTTTTATGGGTTCTTCGAGCGTTTCGTAACGCATTTTATAATAATCCGGATAGTCTTTTTGTAATGATTTTATAAATACTTCCCATTTTTCAGAAGCCGAAATATATTCTGAGATTCCTCCTTCGGTGTTTGCAAGTGTGGCTGAAATGTTGATTTTTAACGTTCTTTCAGTTTCCAAAACTTCTTTTGGAACATTTTTAAAAACAAGATTTTCACGAAGATTAAGACGTGATCTAATACGTGAATATATGGCAAATTCGTGCAGGGAGATAACTTGGTCTAAATATGCTTCATCTTTTGTCAACTCATAAAGATCCAGTCTTATTTTTTTTGCAAAATTAAAAAGCTCTTCATTTTCGGCAATAAGTGTAGTAACATCTTCTTGCGTTGTAACAACTTTTCTTCGCTGTTCTAAAATTGAAATCCCACCTTCTATCTTTTCTAAAAGTTTTTTTAGAAAATTTTCATCTCTAATTTTAGAATTGTAATATTTTGAAGCTGTATTGATGAAAATAGCTTGCGGTTTTTTGTATTGTGTTAAAATTAAATCTGCAGCAGTTTCTTTTTCGGCATTATTCAGAATATTAAAATCAAGTGCTTCTTGACTGTAAGTATTGGCCTCATCATAATTTTTCAGTAAAAAATATACCCTCGCCAGGTTTACGGTTTGATAATAATCCTGTAAGGAATATTTTAAATCACCTTTACGCAAAGAATTATAGGTTTCCTTCGCCAATTTTATGGTTTTTTCCGGTTCATTGTTTTTTGCATAGAACAAGGAACGATCAATGATGTGTGACAATACATCGCGATTTACTGCATCATCGATTGTTTTTTTATAAAGCTGTTCTGAAATTTCATAATATTTTTTTGCATTCTCAACATCTCCAATAAATTCATAAATAGAAGCACGGGTAGTGTTTGCCGCCGCATCCCAGTAAAGGTCAGCTCCTGAGCTGGTTTTCAATAATTCCAGTGCTTCATCTATATACGTTGCCGCCCCTTCAAAATCTCGTCTGTTAACTTTTGCCTGCGATATTACTATCAAAGAAATAATGATGTTAATATCATTGGGTTCATATATTTTCTTTTTTTGCTCGTAAGCATATTGCATAATAGCTTCCGTACGTTCATATTCTCCCCGTGTATTATAAAAAGACGCAAGATTATCAAGTGTTGTAGCAATACCCCCTTTAACCCGTTCAATCCTTTTTTCGTCTGTAGAACGCTTAATGTACTCTTGGTAGGCATCTATTACTTCGTAAGAGATTTTAATTGCTTCCGTATTTTTGCCCAGAGCATTGTAGATAATTGCCAGATTTGATTTTACCAATGCCGGGCGGTAATATTGGTTCATAATATCATCCTTATCTGTTTTTTCCAACATCTTTACTGCTTCCCCAAAATAGTATTGCGCACTATCTAACTTAGCCTCTTGCCAAAGCAGTCCGCCCAATGAGTTGTATATTTTATTGTAAAAAACATAATCATCTGCTTTGCTTTTCTTCAATAACCTTAAAGACTCTAAATAATGTTTTTTTGCCTGAGGATATTTTCCAATACGTGTTATAGCATAGCCTAGGCTATAATGAATAGACGCGTAATCTGTATTTTTTGGTATGGTAATACGCTTTACATAAGGTATAGCCTCTAACAATAATTCATAGCCTTTTTGTGATTGGCCCAAATCATCATATACCCAAACCATCTCTGTAAAAGCTATTTTTATGGCGTGGGGGTTATTTGTTTTACGTATTTCTTCGGTAAGTGCTTCTGCTTTTTTTAAGGAAAGTTTTTTGTCGCCCTTGTTTAATTTAAAACTCCCTACAAATTGCATATGGGTGGCAAGACTGTCGTATTTTTTGTTAGCTCTGTACATAGCCAGATTGTTTTTTAATTCAACCCTTGCTTTTTCAAGTGAATCGGCTGCGACCAATTCCTGTATATATTTAACCGATACAGGTTCTTTGTCTTGGGAATAACCATAAATTGTCGAAACAAATAGAAGTATCAAAAAAACGATATTTCGACCTATGATTTTCATTCTATTTCGGTAAGCTCTTTAGCAATGAAATGTTTTTTTCTGAAGGGTTTTTTTCCAGTAAAGTTTTGGCATCTTTAAATTTCCCCTCTTTTATTTTTGCCAATGCCGTATAATATGCCGCATCTTCCTTAAAGATTCCTTTTTGGAAGCGATCTTGGTTTTCTAAATATTTCAAAGATTCCGCTGAATTTCCCTGCGCCAAATGGGCAACTCCTAGAAAGTAATTTAACGTATCATTTTCTGAATTATCTTTCAATAAAACTTGCCATTTTTCAATTGCATCTTCATAATTACCTTGCTTATAATCCAACATTCCTTCGTAAAATTTGTACTCATTTTTAGCACCCATTTTTAGCGGCAGGCCGATGTCTGGTTTAAAATTTTGGGCAAATATTTTTTCTGAAGTATTGCTGATATCCATCATCCAAAAAATACCAAATAGAATTACAAATACCGCAGCAATGGAATACCAAATAGTTTTTGGTTTCGATTTTTTAGTTGTCAAATCGTTTCCTTTTGAATCGATTTCAGCAATGGAAACCTGATTGTGAAATTCCTTTATTTTTGATTTCTTGATACTATCTTCAATTTCTTCCGAAACATTTTTTACATGTTCCAATTTTCCTTCAGCATTTGGAATTTGAGCAATTTTTTCTTTCCATAAAATCGACTTCTCTGAATTATCCTTTAAATCCAGATATGTTTCAATTAGTTCCCATTCTTCGGCTGTTATGTTCATTTGGGGATCCATTTCTATATTTTTATCCTTTTTATTTCTAATTTTTTTCTGTTCACTTAAAACTGTTGCTGCCTATTTTTTAAGCGCCAATTCCTTCAGTTTTTGAATACACCTGTATTTTTTGTTTTTAGCAGAAGCCTCTTCAATATTAAGTGATTCTGAAATAGACCGTAACGACATTTTATAAAAATAATATTGTGTGAGTAGGTCTTTGCATGCTTGGCCAAGGCTTTCAAAAGCCTTTAGCGTTATGCTTAATTGTTGTTCGTTTTCGCTAGTCTCATAGTTCAAGGTTGTTTCATCAGCTTCAAGTTTATACAATTTTTCATCTATCGATGTTGTTTTTCTCTTCGCTAGCGCTCTTGTTTGATTGATCCATTTATTTTTAGCTATTGTAAAGAGATATTCCTCAATTTCCATTCTGTTTTTTGGACAAAACTTACCCGTAGTCAATTTTTTCCAACAGGCGAAATAGGCTTCTTGAAATACATCTTCAGCATTTGCGATCGTTCCACCATTTTTTAGAATATAATATTTGGTTTTCGGGTATTCAGTAATGTAAAATTCTCTTATTGGTATCTCTTCATTGTTTAAGAAGGCATCCAATAGTTTAAATTTTCCTTGTGCTAGCGTATTTTCCATAGAAATCTATGGAAATATACAATTTTTAACTTAAAATTTTTGAGCAATTAAATTTCGATTATTATGGATATTTAAAGAAATAACGGCGATTGAAAAAAAGGTCGTCAAAATGTAAAGAATGAAAAAGGAAAAGCGAAGAGATAAATACAGGAACGTGTTTATTATTTGGTTTTGGATTAAAAAATGCCCCATATTTCAGGGGCATTTAGGCTGGTAGGTCAACCTCACAAGCTATTGAAAAATCAATTTTTTATAATCCTTAAAGTGTTTGATCCTTCTTTAGCATTTAAATTAACATCGAAACAACGTTGCTATGTCATCACTATAATTGAAAAGAATCTTACTTTTGCGTAACTATACCAACTTTATGGCCGAGCACCGTTTTATTGTTTGCAACTATTCCCATCAATTATCTTCCGGAACCGTTTCTTGGCAATCGCCCAGCAATATAGCTTTGGTAAAATATTGGGGAAAGTTCGGCGAACAAAAGCCAATGAACGCTTCCGTGAGTTTTACCCTTTCCAATTGCAATACAAAAACCACTTTGTATTTCGAAAAAAGAACTTCCACCTTCGTTGAAACTTCGGCGGACAAGTCAGAAGGTTTTGATTTTGAAGTTTTTCTCGATGGAAAAAGAGAAGAAAGTTTTGAGCCGAAAATTCAGAAATTCTTTGAAAGAGTTGAAGTATACTTGCCTTTTTTGAAAGATTATAAATTTAAAATTGAAACCTCAAACAGCTTTCCGCACAGTAGTGGTATAGCGTCTTCCGCAAGCGGAATGAGTGCTTTGGCGCTTTGCTTGATGGATATGGAACAGCAAATGCAACCAGGTATCACCGATGAATATTTAAATGAAAAAGCGTCTTTTTTAGCACGCTTAGGCTCAGGAAGTGCTTGCAGAAGTGTGGAGGGGCCATTGATTGTTTGGGGGGAACACCCGGAAATTGAGGGCAGTAATAATTGCTTCGGCACAAAATATCCTTTTGAAATTCATAAAAATTTTGAAAATTTTCAGGATACGATTCTGTTAGTAGATAAAGGTGAAAAGCAGGTAAGTAGCACTGTGGGCCACGATTTAATGCTCGACCATCCCTTCGCGGAACAGCGGTTTCGGCAGGCAAAGGACAATCTGTCAAAGTTGATTCCTGTTTTTAAAAATGGCGATCTTTCTGAATTTATCAAAATTGTGGAAAATGAAGCACTGTCGCTGCACGCAATGATGATGACCTCGATGCCGTATTTCATATTAATGAAACCAAACACTTTGGAAATTATTAACCGTATCTGGAAATTCCGCAAAGAAACGGGGAGTAATATTTGTTTTACTCTCGATGCTGGCGCGAATGTTCACGTGCTTTATCCGGAAATTGAAAAGGAAGTAATATTGCAATTCATAAAAAAAGATCTTTCACAATTCTGCAAAAACGGAGAGTTTATAAATGATGAGGTTGGTTTCGGCGCAGAAAAGTTTCAAAATTAAGTTGAAGCACTTTTTCTGTTTTTCATTATTAAAATAACGAGAATGAGTGCAACAATTCCTGCCAACAAATACCACCACCAAGCCACGCCATCATTGAAATCAATGGGTGAAGTGTCACCAATCAATACCAATCCGGCCCAGTATTGTGGCGAGGCAGTTCTGCCTTCTGCCGTTGCAATATAGCTGAGCTTTGCTTTTCGCAGTGCCTCGTCTTTCGGCATTCCTTCCGCAAGATTGTTGTAAAAAAGTTTAACAATTTTAGCACTGGATTCCTCATCTATTTCCCAAAGACTAGTCAAAATACTTTCGCTGCCCGCATAGTTAAAAGCGTGAGCCAAGGAAATCATTCCCTCCCCAGCTTGATAGGTGGGTTTTCCGGTTTCGCAAGCAGTAAGAATTGCGAGATTAGAAGAAAGGTCAATATTGTAAATCTCATATGAATAGAGGGAGTTTTCATCATAATTTTCGGTACCGTCAGTTTTTTTGGCAAAAATAAGTCGGCTCAATTCTGGACTAATATTGTTGCTTTCAGCATGGGTGCCAATATGGATTATTTTATGCTCCTTCGCCTGATTTATGAATAAATCCTTGCTTGCGTTTTCATTTATAAAATAATCGCCATCAAAAGTTTCGGCATATTGTTTTACCAAATCTTCACTGAAGGGTTGTGGCAATAATGTTAAATAAGTTTTGTCAAGTTTCACGGAATCTTTAATAGCGAGTTTATATTCATCCTTCATCTTCTTATTGAAACCTGGGGCAAAGGCAATAAATTCTGAAGAATAATCAACCACTTTTCGCTTGTCTTTGTAAAGCAATAAGCTGAAATTATAAGAAATATCATACTTTGCCAATAGGCTATTTGTAGCCATTTCCTGAAAATTTTTCAGGGGTTTCGGGGTAAGTGTTTCAAAACTGAGGTTGAAAAGTTCACGATCTGGTACAATTACAATTTTTTCAGTTTTCACATAATTTTCCAGCGGAAACCATAAAGCGCGATAAAGTTCGTAAAGCAAAGGGCGCATTTTTTCTGCTGAAAAATCATCATTATTTAGTTTTGAAATATGATTTTTTACGGTTGAATAATCCAATCTTACCATTTTTTTAAGGGAAGCCGAAACCACAAAAACATATAGTTCATCTTCAATGAAAATATAGCGGACAACCGTTGTGTTTTTAGGAATCTTTTGCTGAAGATCGTTCATGGGCTCTTCCAAAGTAGCATATCGCATTTTGTAATATTTCGGATAATTTTGCTTTAGAGAATCCAAGAAATGTTCCCAATTTTGGGACGCTTCAAAGAATGTTGAAATACTGCTATTTTCAGAATCGTTAAGTGAAGAAACCATTTTCGCCTTCAACAGATTTTCTCTTAAAACAACATTTTTGGGAATATGCTTAAAAGCTACATTGTCACGAAGATTTAGTCGTGATCTAATCCTGCTGTATATACTGGATTCGTGAAGTGCGATTAACCTGTCTAGATAAACTTCATCTTTGGTTATCTGGAAAAGCTCGAGTCTAATTTTTTCAGAGAAATTTAGAAGTTCTTCGTTCTCGGTGATTAACAATGTAACGTCTTCATTGTTGCTCACCACTTTTTTTCTTTGGTTTAAAATGTCAATCCCTTCTTCTACTTGTTGCAACAATTTCTTTAATAATTCTGGATTTCTATTTTCTTCAGAATAATACTTTGATTGTGCATTTATAAGCAATGCTTGTGGTTTTCTGTATTGACTGAGTATGGAATCTGTAGCGCTTATTTTTTCGCCTTCCTTTAAAACATTGAAATCGAAGCGCCTCTTCACTATATTTTTCGGCTTCACTATAATCTTTTAAAAGATAATGTACTTGTGCTAAGTTGATGGTGTGATAAAATTCCTGTAATGTATTTTTGAAATCTCCAATTTTGGTAAAATTATAAGTCTCTTTTGCCAAAGAAAGCGCTTTCTCTTTGTTTTGATTTTTTGCCGCAAATAGGGAATACTCCAAGATATTATCCAAAAAATCTTTGGTATAACTCGTTCCCATGGATTTTCGATACGTTGATTCGGCTTTGTCATAAAAAATGGCAGCATTTTCAACATCGTCCATGTATTCATAAATAGTTGCGCGAGTTGAAAGTGCGGCAGCTTCCCAATATAAATCCGCTCCCGGACTTGTTTTCAAAAGTTCCAATGCTATATCTGCATTTTGAGCAGCCCCCTCAAAATCACGGCTTGCAGTTTTTGCTTCTGCAAGTATTATATTTGAAATTATCAAATTAATATCGTTCGCTTCAAAAAGCTTTTTTTTCTGTTCAAACGAATATTCAATTAACTCTTGTGAACGTGAATATTCGCCAAGTGTGTTATAAAATGTCGCCATATTATCAATAACCACACATTGGTGACTTTTAGCTTTATAGGTGCGTGCTTCATCTGCGGAGCGATTTATATATTCCTGAAACCCTGCAATGGATTCTTCTGAAATAGCAATGGCCTCGTTATTTTTTCCGAGGGAATTCCATAAAACTGCAAGGTTCATTTTTACAAGTGAAGGGCGATAGTAACGGTTCATAATATCCGTTGTGTCCGTTTTTTCCAAAACTTTCACGGCTTCCTGAAAATAGAATTTAGCACTGTCCAGTTTTGCTTCCTGCCACATCATTCCGCCGAGGGCATTGTAAACTTGGTTATAAAAAACAAAATCCTTTTTCCCGGTTTTTTTTAAAAGGCGCAATGCTTTTTGGTAATGTTTATTCGCTAAATAAAAATCGCCCATTTTGGAGGCATAATATCCACGGCGATATTCTATACCCGCCAGGTCTGTATTTTGCGGTTCTTTATTTCGAACGGCAAAAGGAATTGCGGTTTCCAAAAGATCGTATGCTTTTTGGTGTTGGCCTGCATCATCATATATCCAGCCCATTTCTGTAATTGCTTCCACCACAAAATGTGGCGAAGCTTTTGTTTTTATTTCGTTAAGAAGTTTTTCGGCTTTGGCTACTGCAATTTTTTTATTGCCAGTGTTCAGCTTAAAACTTCCTTCAAATTGAATGTAGTTGTAAAGACTATCGAAGATTTTTTCTGTGCGATAAAACGCAATATTTTTTAAAATAACCGCTCTTGCCTTGGCAAGTGAATCCTGCTCAATTAAGGTTTGTATATCTTTTACGTTAGATATTTTCTCCTGTGAAAAGATTACGAATATTGGTACAATGAAAAAAAAGAGTAGTAAAAAATGTAGTCTCCGGTTTTTGGATAGCATACTTTATAAAGCTTCAATAAATAAATTGTCTCCGGGGATAATGTTAAGAAAGATACAAATTATTTTCAATTGAAGGGTTTCGTTCAGAAAATTGTGATTTTCCGGTATGCTTATTTAGTTTTCTTCTTCATATTCCGTCCAAGTTTGTTTATTAATGTTTTGGTCCAAATTTGGATCGTAAAGCGAATTATCACTCTTTATGTATTCCCCGTTATTATTCATCCAATATTGGTTTGCTCCATCTTCAACTTTATAAGTTTGCCCTGTATTTGGATTACTCACGTTGGTATTCCCATTTATATAATCAATAAATTGCTCTTGGTTTCTATCGCCCGAGGCTTGGTTTGCGCGCCAAGTATTCATGTTTTGATCCATTGCTGCCATTCGTGAATTATGGTTAGCCGTGTTTCTGTCCCCAAAAGCTTTAATATCTGCCATTCTTTGTGGATGCCCTGCATTGCTTTGTTGTGCTAACTGCATGTCCTGTTGGTTTACAGCTTGCAGCCATTGTGGATTTATCTGTTGGTTCAACAAACCATTCAAATAGATATTTTTTGCTTGCTCAAAATCTTTTTCAGAAGTTTCAAGAATAGAATAATTTATTCCCCAATAACCGCCATATTGGTCATAAGATACAAAGTGATGCAGCACGGTCAAAAATGATGTGCCATCGGGATCTCTCCATTCCAGACCCATAACATTGAAGCTTTTTTGCGAGGGCATGCTTTTGTAAAGTTGATCGTCAAATTGCTTGTCCCATGCAGCAATTTGTGGCAAAGGATATTTACCCACCAATTTTCGATTTATTTTGTTGGCATATTCCATAAAACCCTCTTTTATCACTTGATCAATAGTTTTCGGAAATTGAACCTGCATGCCGCTTTGTTGATACATTTGATTAGTTTGCTGGTCGTTTGAAAACATATAACTCCCTCCGCGTTCATTGTGAACTTTAATGCCATTCGTGCCGTAAAAGCATACTCTCCGCCAGTTTCCTTTTTCCAATCGGAAGGAAGTGCAATGCGCGATATAACCAATCCGTTCCGTGAATCCATTGTGTTGAAGTATTTCCTACTATTGTTTTGTGCTATTTCGTTATTTCCGTTTTGATAATCTCCGGTCGCATTGTTATTATATGAACCCTTCAAAATTTCCCTCTTCAGAAAAGTTTGGTTGTTCGCTATTGCCATTTAAACAAGAAGTTAATACTGTGGAAATTAAAAGAAGATGTAGGTAGGTCTTTACAGATTTCATAATAAATTGATTTTGACTTTCTTTAGTTACATCGAAAAATGAATGAAATGTCATCAAGCTTTTATAGGATACTTCACTTCAGTTTCTTAGCCGTTTATTTACTAGATTTCTTAGTAAAATTTTCTGAAGCTACAATTGTTAAAATGAGTATCTTTGCCGCAAGTATTAATTTTATAATTTAAAATCGGTACTTTTATATTTACAATTAAGCAAAATATGCGCGGCCCCCTCTTTTACTCAAAAATTCTACTTTTCGGAGAATATGGAATTATCAAAGATTTAAAAGGACTTTCCATTCCATATAATTTTTACAACGGTGCTTTAAAAATTGACGAGCATCACCCAGTAGCAACCCACAAATCAAACGCTAGTCTTAAAAGATTTGTAGATTTTTTGGAAAATCTTCAGACTGAAAATTCTGACTTGGTTTCTTTTAATATGGATGCCCTAAAAAAGGATGTTGAAAACGGATTGTATTTTGACAGTAGTATTCCACAGGGTTATGGCGTGGGCAGCAGTGGCGCTTTGGTTGCTGCAGTTTATGATAAATATGCGCAAAATAAAATTACGGTTTTAGAGAATTTTACCCGCGAAAAATTGCTAACACTAAAAGCTATTTTTGCTGAAATGGAATCCTTCTTCCACGGAAAATCTTCGGGTTTAGATCCATTGAATAGCTACTTAAGTCTTCCTATTTTAATCAATTCAAAAGATAATATTGAACCTGCGGGAATTCCTTCCCAAACTGAAAATGGAAAAGGTGCGGTATTTTTATTGGATAGCGGAAGCACTGGTGAAACCGCGCCAATGGTTCAGATTTTTATGGAGAATATGAAACAGGAAGGTTTTCGGAATATGCTGAAGGATCAATTCACCAAACACACGGACGCTTGTGTAGAGGATTTTCTGCAAGGCGATGTGAAATCTCTTTTTGGAAATATAAAACAACTTTCCAAAGTAGTACTCGATAATTTTAAACCAATGATTCCTGCCCAATTCCATAAACTTTGGAAGAAAGGAATTGACAGTAATGCTTATTACTTAAAACTTTGTGGCTCCGGCGGCGGCGGTTATATGCTTGGTTTCACCGAAGATATTGATAAAGCCCGCAAAGCTTTGAAAGATTATAAACTGGAAGTGGTTTATAGTTTTTAAGATGGCTTTCTCTGAGATTTCTTTCAGATTTCTTCAATTTTAAAATATATGCTGACCCGCAAACAAAAACTCTTTCTACTAAAGTTTTTTAGCCTGTTTTCTGTGGTTCGCGGTTACAATATTCTCATAATCGTAATTGCCCAATACCTTACAAGCATATACATTTTTGCTCCAGATTTGCGCGTTCGCGATGTCTTGTTTGATGTTAATTTGTTGATGCTGGTGCTTGCTTCTTCTTCCGCTATTGCGAGTGGATATATCATCAACAGTTTTTACGATAGCGAAAAAGATTTAATAAATCGTCCCCGAAAAACAATGCTCGACAAGCTCGTGAGTCAGCGCACAAAACTTTCAGCCTATTTTGTGTTGAACTTTCTTTCCGTCATTTTTGCAAGCTATGTTTCATTCCGAGCCGTCTTATTCTTTTCTATATATATATTCTTCCTTTGGTTTTATTCTCACAAACTCAAAAAATATCCATTCATTGGCAATGTTACTGCAGCAATTCTCGCGGTAATTCCGTTTTTTGCAATTTTTGTCCACTATAGAAATTTTGACGTTATTATTTTTGTACACGCCACTTTTCTGTTTTTACTGATTTCAATGCGCGAATTGGTAAAAGATCTCGAAAATCTAAAAGGCGATTTAACCCACGGTTACAATACAATTCCGGTAGTTTATGGAGAAAAAACTTCAAAAAGAATGCTTACTGTTTTAAGCATATTGACATTGGTTCCAATCATTCTACTCATCACAAAATTTAAGGAAGAAATAGGATATATGGATTACTATTTTTACGCAAGTATTGCCGGATTGGCTGTGTTTCTTGCGGTTTTATGGTATTCGAAAAACAAGATCCATTATATGGTTTTGCACAATATTTTGAAGTTCGCAATCGTAATCGGTGTTTTCAGCATTGTGCTTATTCATGTTGAACTATTGACAAGTCGATTTTTCTGAAAAAGATAAAAGACAAAAGGACAAAGAGAGATGAAAATTTCATTAATTTCTCACTTCTCACTTCTCACTTCTCACTTCTCAACTTTACAAACAAATCCCAAACAACAACGCCCACACTCACTGAAATATTCAAAGAATGTTTTGTGCCAAATTGCGGAATTTCAATCACGACATCGCTGGCAGTAACTACTTTCTGTTGCACACCTTTCACTTCATTTCCAAAAATCACGGCGTAAGTCATTTCTTTTTGAACCGAAAAATCGTTGAGGTTTACAGCAAGTTCCGCTTGCTCAATGGAAGCTACAAAAACCCCTTCGCTTTGTAATTTAGAGACCACATCCATTATATTTTCAGCATATTCCCACTCTACGCTATCCTGAGCGCCAAGGGCAGTTTTTTGAATGTCTTTATGCGGAGGTTTTGCAGTTATTCCACAGAGATAGATTTTTTTTACCAAAAAAGCATCCGCAGTACGGAAAATAGAGCCAATATTATTCAAACTTCTGATGTTGTCGAGAACAATAATCAACGGCGTTTTTTCCGAAGCTTTATATTCTTCGGCATTGATGCGATCCAATTCGCTGTTCTTTAATTTGCGGTATTTCATAGGGGTGCAAAGTTAAAAGTTAAAAGTTAAAAGTTAAATGATCTTTAGTTATTCGAATATTTATCTGCGAACCTCATTGAAATATTTATTGGAATTGTTGATAAAACAAGATAATTCACAATCACTTCATTTTAGAGAAAACAGCATTTTGGTTACATTTATCAATTAAAGAATTTTTTGAATTATGGCGACGAAGGAAACCCCGTTGATGAAGCAGTACAATACCATTAAAGCTAAGTATCCCGATGCTTTGTTGCTGTTCCGCGTGGGCGATTTTTACGAAACTTTTGGGGAAGATGCCATTCGCGCTGCAGGAATTTTGAACATCACACTTACCGCCAGAAATAATGGCGGCGACAATGTAGAACTTGCTGGTTTTCCGCACCATTCCTTAAATACGTATTTGCCAAAACTAGTTATGGCTGGTTGCCGTGTTGCAATCTGCGATCAATTGGAAGATCCAAAAATGACCAAAACCATCGTAAAACGTGGTGTCACCGAATTGGTTACGCCGGGAGTTGCCTTTAACGATGATATTTTAAAATCGAAATCGAACAATTTTTTGGCGGCTGTTCATTTCGGCATAAAGAATTCTTGGTGTTTCCTTTTTGGATGTTTCCACGGGTGAATATTTGGTTTCGGAAGGTTCTGCGGAATATATAGATAAACTGCTTCAGAATTTCAATCCTTCGGAAGTGCTTTTTTCAAAACAAAAACGAAAGCTTTTTTCTGAAACCTTCGGCAATAATTATCACGTTTTTCATCTCGAAGATTGGATATTTCAGAGCGATTATTCCTTTGAAACACTCACAAAACATTTCGACACAAAAAATTTGAAAGGTTTCGGCGTCGATCATTTGGAAGAAGGCATTATTGCTGCCGGCGCTGCGCTTCATTATTTAAGTGAAACGCGCCACACAAAACTCCAGCATATTTCACGCTTGTCGCGCATTGCTGAAGACGAATACGTTTGGATGGATCGATTTACCATTCGTAATTTGGAATTGTATCATTCCAATCAGCAAAATGCTGTGACGCTTTTGGATGTAATTGACAAAACCATTTCGCCCATGGGAGGAAGGCTTTTGAAACGTTGGATGGCACTTCCGCTGAAAAATGCTGAAAAGATAAATCGTCGTCACGAAGTTGTGAGTTTCCTTTTAGACAATCCTGCAACTTTAGAAAAAACCCAGCAATACACAAAGCGCATTGGCGATTTGGAGCGACTTATTTCAAAAGTTGCGACTGGTAAAGTGAATCCGCGCGAGGTTATTCAACTTAAAAATTCCTTGGAAGCGATTGTTCCGATAAAAGCTTTGGCTTTAAATTCCAAAAATGAATCGCTAAAAATTATCGGCGAACAGTTGCACGATTGCGAACTGCTTCGGAATAAAATAAAAGAAACGCTTTTTGAGGAAGCTCCGGTGAATATCTTGAAAGGAAATTCGGTAGCCGAAGGTTTTTCTGAAACGCTGGATGAATTGCGAAATATTTCAGCAAATGGAAAGGGATATTTAAATGAAATGTTGGAGCGCGAAACTCAACGCACAGGAATTTCTTCGCTTAAAATTGATTCTAATAATGTCTTTGGATATTATATAGAAGTTCGAAATACCCATAAAGACAAGGTTCCGCAGGAATGGATCAGAAAGCAAACGCTGGTAAATGCTGAAAGATACATCACCGAAGAACTGAAAGAATACGAAACAAAAATCCTTGGCGCCGAGGAAAAAATTCTGGCTTTGGAACAGGAAATTTTTTCGAAACTGGTAGATTGGATGCTTCAATTTATTGCTTCCGTTCAGCAAAATGCCGCTTTGATTGCACAGATGGATTGTCTTTGCTCTTTCGCAACACAGGCAAAAGAAGCAAATTACACACGTCCACTTTTAGATGAAACGTTTGATTTGGATATAAAAGAAGGTCGTCATCCCGTGATTGAAAAACAACTTCCGCCAGATGCGCCATATATTGCAAACGATGTTTTTCTCGATAGGGAAAATCAGCAAATGATTATGATTACGGGCCCAATATGAGTGGTAAATCGGCTATTCTTCGGCAAACGGCTTTGATTGTTTTGTTGGCTCAAATGGGCAGTTTTGTTCCTGCCAAAGCCGTACGTATGGGTTGTGTAGATAAGATTTTTACACGTGTTGGCGCGAGTGATAACATTTCAATGGGCGAATCAACATTTATGGTTGAAATGAATGAAACTGCTAGTATTTTGAATAATCTTTCAGAACGTAGTTTGATTCTTTTGGATGAAATTGGTCGCGGAACCAGCACGTATGATGGGATTTCAATCGCTTGGGCAATCAGCGAATATTTGCACGAACATCCTTCAAAAGGAAAAACGCTTTTCGCAACCCATTATCACGAATTGAATGAAATGACGGAAACTTTTCCGCGTATAAAAAACTATAATGTTTCCGTAAAGGAATTAAAAGATAATGTGCTTTTTCTTCGGAAATTGGTTCCCGGTGGTAGCCATCACAGTTTCGGAATTCACGTTGCAAAAATGGCGGGAATGCCGCAAGCCGTGCTTCAAAGAGCAAATAAAATTTTGAAAAGGCTTGAAAAAAGCCATGCTTCCGAAGAATTGACCGAAGAAATGAAAGCAGTTTCAAAAGAAGAAATGCAACTTAGCTTTTTTAAACTCGATGATCCGCTGTTGGAAGAACTTCGCGAAGAAATTTTAGACATTGATATTGATACACTTACGCCTATTGAAGCGTTGATGAAACTAAACGAGATTCGGCGAATGCTTCGGCGAAATACATCAGTAAAATTTAAAAAGTAAAATTCATTAATAATTTATCAAAAAAGACTTTGCTTTTGAAGTAAAATTTTTAAATTTGCTCCCGCTTTCAATAGGAAGTAACGTTCATTTAATATTCTGCGAAAATACTCTCCCGATTGCTATCGGGATGGTAAAGCGCCATCCGCCTTAGGCGAATAGAGTTCGCTGACCGTTCTTTAAAATATAATGCGAAAATAGCTCAGTTGGTAGAGCGCCATCCGCCCGAGGCGGATAGAGTTCGCTGACCGTTCTTTTAAATTTAATGCGAAAATAGCTCAGTTGGTAGAGCGCCATCCGCCCGAGGCGGATAGAGTTCGCTGACCGTTCTTTTAAATTTAATGCGAAAATAGCTCAGTTGGTAGAGCGCCATCCGCCCGAGGCGGATAGAGTTCGCTGACCGTTCTTTTAAATTTAATGCGAAAATAGCTCAGTTGGTAGAGCGCCATCCGCCCGAGGCGGATAGAGTTCGCTGACCGTTCTTTAAAATATAATGCGAAAATAGCTCAGTTGGTAGAGCGCCATCCGCCCGAGGCGGATAGAGTTCGCTGACCGTTCTTTTAAATTTAATGCGAAAATAGCTCAGTTGGTAGAGCGCCATCCGCCCGAGGCGGATAGAGTTCGCTGACCGTTCTTTAAAATTTAATGCGAAAATAGCTCAGTTGGTAGAGCGCCATCCGCCCGAGGCGGATAGAGTTCGCTGACCGTTCTTTTAAATTTAATGCGAAAATAGCTCAGTTGGTAGAGCGCCATCCGCCCGAGGCGGATAGAGTTCGCTGACCGTTCTTTTAAATTTAATGCGAAAATAGCTCAGTTGGTAGAGCGCCATCCGCCCGAGGCGGATAGAGTTCGCTGACCGTTCTTTTAAATTTAATGCGAAAATAGCTCAGTTGGTAGAGCGCCACCTTGCCAAGGTGGAGGTCGCGGGTTCGAATCCCGTTTTTCGCTCAACCTAAAATGCCGATGCAATTCGGCATTTTTTGTTAAGTCCGAGTTGTATTAAACAACTGCTCGAGTGGTGGAATTGGTAGACACGCCGGACTTAAAATCCTGTGACCATCTGGTCGTGCGGGTTCAAGTCCCGCCTCGAGTACTTTTTAAAAGCGTAACTATTTGATTTTCAATAGTTGCGCTTTTTTATTTGTACGGCTGCTGTATGGTAGCTTCATATTAGCTTAAAATCTTCCGTTTATTCGTCCTCAAATATAATTGAGCGGCAGTTTATTGTTTTCTTGACAAAATAAAAGATTGTTTTTAGCTTGCATTTTTTACATCTTTTACATCTCCCAATAAATCAATTAGTTATAGGGCTAAATCAATGAAAAAAATGTAAAAGATGTAAAAGAGGCTTTGAAAGTTATTCTAAAATATTAACAAATTTCCTATTACTCAAATGTTAGTATTATATTCGGTAATGTTTAATCAATTAAAATAATTTGAAAGTACATCCTATATTTTCTAAAGACTATTACCTATGGTGGGGTATAATGGCGATAATCTCAATTTTGATTTATTCTTTATACCGACTGCCTCAGATGGATGGTTATGAAAATTTTGGAATTTTCTTATGGACTGTGGGAACATTGTTTGCCAGTCTAATTTTTGGCTCAATAATTTATCTTGTTT
The DNA here is from genome assembly GCA_963716065.1 of uncultured Flavobacteriaceae bacterium. GTDB lineage: Bacteria > Bacteroidota > Bacteroidia > Flavobacteriales > Flavobacteriaceae > Aequorivita. Next base: position 1,286,475 of record OY970287.1, on the reverse strand, counting down.
ATAGAGTGATTTCTGGCAAATGGAACAATAGAATTTTTATGATATTGATTTCTGTTATGTTTGTGTTCACCATTATGGCACTTCTGGTATAAAAATATTAACTAAAAAATAAAATTTATGGATAATCGGGCGTTGGCAAATGAAATTAAAGGACTTGGTGATAAGATAGATACACTAATAGTTGAAATGGGGTATTTAAGGGATGATTTGGAGAAAAGTCGTGAAGATAACGGAAAGCTTAAATTTCGTATATCTGAACTCGAAAAAGCAATCTCTGGTATGGAGTAATATATAAAAAAAGCGGTTAAATTAATAACCGCTTTCCCACCAAAACACAAATAATACTAACCTGAACAAAGTTAGTATGTTAAAGCTATATTGAAACTTGATAATTCTGTAAGTTCCTTTTTTCTTGGGCATTAAAATCATTTGAACTCAAACCGTAATCCTCAATTTTTGGCTTCCTTTGTAACAGTTCTTTTGCCTGAACAGAATCCATAGGTTTTTTCGCCTCTGCCATATATTTTCCCAAAGCCGTAAAAAAGTTCTGTTTGTTTTTGCTTTTAATATTGCTTTCAGTTTGAACCTGCTGTATATTATTTATATACCTCATATTTTCTTTAGCTTCTTTTGCTGTTTGTTCTTTGCGATAAAATTGAAGTTCAAAATTCAATAAGTACTTAGGCTGCTTGATGTTTACAATTTTGCAGGAGGGCTTATTGTCGCAATGCACCATAAACCTTTGCGCTTCTTCATAAGTGCATCCTTTTTGAGGTGTTTCTTCAAAGTGCTGGTCTTCTAAAATTGAAGTGCAATCCATATTATAGAATTGATTCTTTTCTTGGTCGTAAACGCCCCATTCTCTTTTGTGTTTTCTGTCTGTTTCCATTGTGATTATAATTAGATGTTAATAATTTTTTCTTCTTTAAATGCTTTGTATTGAGTTATATATTTAACTCTTTATTCTTTGATGTCTTTTGCCTTATCTCTTTGCTATGGCGTTAAAAGTTCGTTGTTTCGTTGTTTACTCTTCTTTCAGATGTGAATGTTATTGATTAGCTTCTTATGTGTACATATACTTTGAACCCTTTAGTTACTGTAAGGCGGATTTTCATAGTTTGCAATGTGTTGCGTACTCCGTTTTTTATACACTTGGCACATATTTGATAACTGTTATAGAAATTTGTTATATTTAATCAATTAACTATAAGTATTTTCTATGATTCCTTTTCTAATACCATATAAAAAGTATCATTTTGACTAATCAAATTTCCGTTAATCTTCCACCCTTTTTCAAGTAAATCGTTAACCTTATCTTCTAATTCTTTAAGGTCATAGCTTTTCAAAAATTGCACTTTTGTTTTCATATTTTTTTGGTTTTAAATTGTTGATTTTTCTTTTATTTTCAATGCTTTTCAAGGTATGCTACATTACCGACGCTTAATCTTTTTACCGCCACACCACTGCTGCTCAATCGCTTTTTAAACTCGTTTTTGTTGACTGCAAAATATCCATCCTCTATGCAGTAGGAGCGGTATAAATTGTACAAATCTTTAACTAATTCATAATTTTCAAGACTACCCATATAACAACACTCTGTTACAAACATTTGTACAGTATCGCTTTGAATCTTATAGGCTTTCAATGCTGAATCAATTATAGCCGATTTGGTAAAGTTTTTTTGTTCTAATAATCTATTAAGACCCTCTAAAACCCAATTTAAAACCGCGGGTAATTCGGCATCAATAATTTTCTTAGATAATTCCTTATCCTGTTGAGATTCTTCAATAGTTTTATCAAAATGGATAATTAAAAAACGTCTGAAAAATGCGTGTGTAGCTTCGTTGGTGTCGGGTAATATGTTAGCGTTAAATACCATTTTCGCATAGTCTTTAAGCTTGAACGGGTTACCGTAAGGAAGTCTTGCATCTATTGGCTCACAACTTGCAAGCTGCTTGAATAGAGTTGTATCTAATTTGCTGCTAAGTTCGGAAGCATAATTAACCAGTTTATCGCCTATCATTGCACGATAATAACCGTTTTGATTTGTAAGACTTTCGAGGGAATAATTTGAAACATTTTCCTCGCCTAACATAGCGTTCAATACTTCAAAAACTACCGATTTTCCATTACTGCCCCCGCCATAAAGCATTAAAACTTTTTCAAGCTTCAAAACGTTAGGATTTATGAAAATATACCCGAAAAATTCAGCTAATACTTTCTGTTTGCTTTCGTCTGGTAGTACTTCATTTAAGAATTTCTGCCACAGACTTCCTTTTGTTCTTGAATCATATTTAAAACTAAGTTGATACGTCAAAAAATCCTCGCTTCTAAATTCTCTTAGATTTGCTCCTTTTTGTGTTATTTCGAGCGTTCCGTTTAGAAGATTAATCAGTACAGTATCTTTTTCTACTTCGGGGGAAGGAAGATAGGCTTCGGCTAAAAACTGTTTGTACAAATCTTCCTTGAAGCTGTGAAATTTTGAATCATATTTATCCACGCCCATCTGTAAAGCTACGTTTCCAAGAAACGACTGAAACCCTTCTTTGTCGAGCAAAACCCAATACTCACTATTATAGAGGTAAATATTATCATTCTTTTTGCATAGTTGCCAATGGTATTTTTTGGCAAGCTTCAAAAGTTCCTCGATACAGATAACTAAATAATGTTTCTTTGCTAATTTAAGTTTTTCGTTTTCCGCATTTTTGCCAAAAACTATCTTTCTGAAATTCACAGTTTCCACATTCTGCAAAAGCTGTAAAAGAATCTTTTCTGTATCTTTATTGCATTCAGAATCAACTATAAGGCTGTCTGTATTATTCACACTAATACTCATAGCCTTATTTCTTTTGCTCTTTTAAGGAGCGGTTTAAAATCTCGCTTTCTTTGTAGTAACGCTTTGCGCCAATGCCGTAAGCTGTTAGCTTTCCGCTTTTAGTCCAAGACCAAAGACTTACCTTAGAAATGCCCAATAGTTCACATACTTCATCGGGAGATAATAATTTGTCTTTTGCTTCTTGCTGTGTAAGTTGTGCCCGAAGTGAAGATAATTCGCTTTTGACTGCTCCGCTTACCAATTCTCTTAATTGGTCTGCGGTAACGTCTTGAATTTGAAGGATTTTTTGGGTTTCCATAGTCGTCTGTTTTATTGTAACAGAACAAACTTACGTCAATGAAAATGTAATTTTCAGGTGTACAGTACGAGGATTGTACGAACATTGTACTTAGAAATTGTGAAGATTTAAAATAGATTACTTTCCCCTCTATACTGTCTTTCACGTTCCACGAAAATAGGGTGTTTAATCTTATAATTTTGAGTAATACAGTAGGCTATAATTTCATCTTTTTCATCATCCGATTTGGTGCGTGTGAAGATGTTCTTTTGACGGCTTTTAGTTTCAGGATTATTTGCCCAGGATTCGCTAACGTAAGGTCGAAAAGTGGAAAGTTTTTCATTGGGAAATAATTTGATTGTAACATCATCAAAATCCCAGTTTTTATTCTCTTTTTTCAGTCTATGAATTTCTCCTTTAGCTAATTCTACACCAACTTTAAACCAAGTTTGGTTTTCAATGTTTTTCTTCTTGGGTTCAATTTTATTAATTTCTTTATTGTGATTTTCTGTAGTCAATCGTTGAACTATACCAATAACTTTTTCTTTCGTAAAATCTTTTGGATTTATATATATTCCTTGTTTTCCAATTAATTTGGAATCTATACTTTGAGCCAAATCCCAGTTATTTGTTCTAAACGGCATTTGATTAAAAAAATATTCACTCATTCCAATTAGTTGCTCTTTCAGTTTGTCCACTTGCTGAATCATTAATTTATCAGACTGCAAGCAAATAATCATTTCGTTAATTTGGGTATAAAAACTTTCCTCCAAATCATTAGCAAAATCGTTAAATTCCAAATCATTCATTCGGCTTCTGTTGATTTGAATCCTTTTATCTGTATGTGGATAAATTTTTTCATTTGCTATGATAATTTCCCTGACTGTTTTCATAATTCTTTGTGTTATTCAGCACTCATTCTGCTGCTCTTTTATTAATTTCCTTGCCGATGATTTTTATATTGATGTCAAAAAAGAACGCTTAAAAACGCTCTATTTCATTTTTAAAAATAATCTGCCAATTCTTTAGCTTGTTCGGTTTGAGATTTACCGATATACTTTAGGAACATATCTTCCTTACTGTGTCCTGTTGCGCTCATAAGTAGGCGTGTAGGGATTTTCCCGAAATTGTTTGAAGCAAAGGAACGTCTGCCTATATGGCTACTTACAAGTTCCCATTTTTCGTATATTCCATCTTCTTTTCGGATAGTTTCAGAGTTCAATTTGCTGCCTTTAACTCTCTCGTTAATCTTAGCTTCTTGGCATACTTCTTTTATATAGTCATTGTATTTTTGACTGCTAATTGGTCTGGGAAAATCTCCATTTCGTTTATCTAAAATCTCTAATACTTTTTTATGTAATGGTACTGCTATTGTGGTATCTGTTTTGCGTTGCGTAAACTCAACCAAATATATTTTCTTTCCTCTTTTATTTTTTTCAGTTCTAATCATAGACTTATCGAAACGCATAAAATCTGAAACCCTTTGCCCTGTGTAGCAACTAATCAAAAGCCAATCCCTTGCATTATCTAAAGATTCTGCTAATTCTTCCTTTTCTGCAATAGCTTTAATTTCATTGGATGTAAGATATATAAATGAAGTTTCCTCAGTTTTTAATTTCCAGCGCCAAACTTCATCATTTATGACTTTCTTTTTACTTAATGCGAAATTGCAAATAGTCTTAATTTGAGATAATTCTTTATTGGTTGTATTTATGTGATAATCTGAAAATATAGCTGAATATTTTTCTCGGAAATTATCGTTTATATCTGAAAGTAAAATATCAGATTTGCTAAAGTCTTTTTGTCTTTTGATTATTTTGTTTCGTAAGGTCTTATACTTTAATGCCGTACTGTGTTTTATAAAATCGTCATTTGTTTTATCCGTTTTGATTTTTAGAAAGTAATCAATAAAATCAATCAAAGTATTTGGAATTTCACTATTTAGATTGGGATTGTGGTATTCGTCAATAACACTTTGTAACCATTCTTTATTTGCATTTATAGGATTGATTTTTTCAAAAGCTATCAATACATAATTTTCAATTCTTTTTAATTCATTATTGACCTCGTTTTGCTTGTTGCTCGAATCAATATCTTTCAATCTTTTTAGATTATGAATTTTGTTCCAATATGCTTTTCCGCTTAGCTTTGGATTTTCTATTAACTCCTCTCTTGAATAAATTGTGTATTTAGAATTTACTCCTAATACGTTATCATTCCCATCCTCTCTAAATAGTAATCTAAGAGTTAAAGGAGCGTTTTCTTTAGTTGAGCGGTAGAGGTAGTTAATTGATGCCATTTTGCTTGTTTTTAGTCGATTGTTTTACATCTTTTACATTTTTTTCATCATTAAAACTCTGTAAAGTATTGATTTTACAGGCGAATGCAAAAAATGTAAAAGATGCACTTCAAAAACAATCTTTATTTTCGTCAAAAATAGCAAAAAAAAGAAGGCTCTGTACAAAATCTGTACGGTAAATATGTATTTATTTTAATTTTGATAAATTGATTTGAAGAAATAATTATCTTTATACCTTGTTATCATTAGGTTTACAGTTAATATCAATTTATATGAGTTTATAAGAATTAAGTATATAGTAGTCCCGCATCGAGTACAAAATCCCCTTTGTTTTTAACACTGGGGATTTATTTTTATGACTACATTTTATATTCAAAATCGATAAATTCTTATTACACGGGAAGTTGTATTGATTTGGATATCCGGATACAACAACACATAAATAAAACATTTTCAAATCCCTATACCAAAAAGGCATCAGATTGGGAATTATATTTTCATATTGGAAATTTAGAGTATCGACAAGCTAGAGAGATAGAAAACCATATTAAATCAATGAAGAAGCAGAAAGTATATCGAAAATTTAAAAAAATATCCCGAAACGGTTTTTTTGTTAATTCAAAAGAATAGTCCGGGTTCATCCCGATAGCTATCGGGACCCGCCTCGAGGTACTGAAAAGCTTCTTCTTAATTGAAGGAGCTTTTTTTGTACTATATCTTTTCAGAAATATATTTTACTAGCATATTTCCCTACGGGAAGTAAATAGCGAAAAATAAGGTCATCGCCAAGGTTAGATTTTAGGGAGTGAAAATTTGCACTAAAATATTATTAGGATAAACATAAGATGTTTGAAACGTATAGCCGGCTAGTTCTAAAATTCCTATTGCCAAAAGAACATAGCAATATTGTTTGAAAAAAGAATGTCCTTTAAGTATTATTAAAATGGGTACCATATATAGCGCATAACATGTAATAATTTGCCGCCAATTTTCAAAGCGTAGAATTTCAAAATTAATACTTATAAAATTCAATAGTGCACGCAACCAAATAAAGGATTGTATAGATGCAAAATTCCTTCAAAAAAGTTTTCCTGAATTTTTCTTTTAAATATTTCAACATAAAAAAAGACTTTTGGGGTTTGATAAATAATTACAAAAAAAAGCCCTTTCATTTGAAAGGGCTTTTAATTTTTTTAGCAAAAAATGCTTAGTGACCGTCAGTAGCGTCTTTTACAGCTTCCTCAGTATTTTCAGCAGCGTTTTCGATAGCATCGCCAGTGTCTTCAGCAGCTTCTTCGATAGCTTCTCCTGTGTTGTCCATAGCTTCTTCTACATCATTAGTTGTAGTTTCGGCAGTTTCGTCAACTTTTACTTCAGTAGTTTCTCTGCAAGAGTAAACAGAAGCAACTAATGCAAGAGCGGCAAGTGATAAAAAGATTTTTTTCATTGTAGAAATAGATTAGTGATTAATAGTGCGCAAAAGTAATTAAAATTTTGATTCAACAATTTTTTTCTGACAAATATTTCCAATACCTTTTTGGAATGTGTTTTATGTGCAATTGCATATTTTTTCGCGAGACTATATTGCTGCTTTTAAAGTAATTACCCCAGAGTTCCTGAAATTGCATTTCTTCCAGTGTAAAGTATTGCAAGCCCTGGGATTTTTTATTTACTGAAGATGAGATTTCCAAAGTAACAATTTCCACTTTTTCCAGATTATAATATAGGCCGTATTTCCGCTTTAAATCATAGATAATCCATTTTTGATCTGCATATCTCTTTTTGAAATGATCTGCATTTAGTGGCAATACATTAAAATCTGGTTCAATTGTCGCAAAATAAATTTCATCCTGAGTTAATCGAAATCTTACAAAAGCATCCATTCTATGCTTTTCACGATCTACTTTTTTAGCTGTTTTATTTATTGCAAGAATATTAGTATCGGTAAAATCTGACTCAATATTTTTTTCAGAAGAAATTACGCGTTTAATGTGAGCCAGCATTATATTTTCTATATCTGGAATTTCGCTTAAAAATGATTTGTATAACCTACGTTTCCCAGCTGGCGATAATTTTTTTGAGAGACCCTTCCAAACTCTTTTTGCTTTTATTGGGTCGGTATTAATTTCTTCTTCTAAATCAAAAAAAGTAGTTGTTGCAAATTCTGTTTTTATAATAGTAACGTCACTCATTTTATGTTTATAAAAATGAAAAACTGCTGAAAGGAAACCTTCAAAAGTACCGTCATATTTTAATATTGTCATTAGGCCGACTTAAAATTATGCGAATCAAAGAGATTGAGTTGAGCGCTCAAAGTAGAAGTGAATTTACTGTTTGAATTATTCAAAATAAGTCCTTTTATCTGTGCTGCAGTTCTATCTTTTGTTTCAAAGATTCTGGAATCGCAAGTAATAAAATATTTTGATCTGTTTAGCGCGCCTCCGATTGATTTAAGGTTTTCCCAGTTTAATTTTCTGTATCTTCTTGCTTGAATTATTTTGTGAACGGTTTTTACTCCCAAACCTGGAACACGTAGCAACATCCTTTTTTCTGCTTTATTTATATCAATTGGAAATTGATCTAAATTACGAAGTGCCCAGCTGAGTTTGGGATCAATATCAGACTCTAAATTCGGGAAATCCCTATTCAATAATTCCCGAACATCGAAGTCGTAAAAACGCATAAGCCAATCGGTTTGATACAATCTATTTTCGCGAAGCACAGGAACGTCAGTTCCAATTGAAGGTAAGCGTTGATCGTAACTTATGGGAACATATCCTGAATAATAAACTCTTTTAAGGTTGAAATTTTTATAAAAATGTGCCGAAGTATACATTATTTCAGCATCAGTCTCGCCGCTTGCTCCAACAATCATTTGTGTACTTTGACCTGCTGGCGCGTAAATTGGAATTTTTTTTAAAAGTTTCTTTTCATTTTTATATTGGATTATTTCATTTTTAACCTTTTCCATCGGTTTTATAAAATCCTTTCGATCTTTATCTGGAGCTAATAATTTCAAACCTTTTTCTGTGGGGATTTCAATGTTTACCGAAAGCCTATCAGCATACAATCCCGCTTCGCGCATCAATTCATCACTGGCTCCGGGAATTGATTTTAAATGAATGTACCCATTGAAATTTTCTTCTTCGCGCAACTTTTTTGCAACAGCAATTAAACGCTCCATGGTATAATCGGCATTTTTAAAAATACCACTACTGAGGAAAAGCCCCTCTATATAATTTCTTCTGTAAAAATTTATGGTAAGATCAACTACTTCCTGAATTTGAAAAGCAGCTCTCTTTATATCGTTACTTTTTCGGGTTACGCAATAGGCGCAATCAAAAATGCAATGATTGGTCAAAAGTATTTTTAAGAGCGAAACACATCTTCCATCTTCAGTATAACTATGGCAAATACCCATGCCGCTGCTATTGCCCAAACCTTTATTTTTATTTTGTCTATTGCTTCCGCTGGAAGAACAGGATACATCATATTTGGCAGCATCTGCGAGAATGCTGAGTTTTTCTTTTATTCTTTCAAAATCCATAGCAATTTGGAATATTGCCAAAAATAAGGAAATATTCCAAATTAATAGGATATGTTCCAAATTTTATTAGGATATTTTCCAAATTATTTTATATTTGTGTATGAAAACAAAACTATCAACTGAAGCACAACGGTTTAAACAGCTTCGCGAAGAGCTACATCATACCCAACAATCATTTGCTGAATTGCTAGATATTGGCGCTACTACCGCAGATATTGAAAGGGGAAAAACTAAAATTACCGGTAAAATTGTAATGGAACTGATGTCTCAGTTCAATATAAATCCATTATGGCTTTTCGGGAAAAGCTTTGAAAAGAATATTGATTCTTCCCGTGGCGATGTAAGCCCAAAGGTTATAACTATAGATGCCGCTGGAGAAGATAGTATTTTGTTGGTTAACCAAAAAGCTGCAGCGGGCTATCCCAACAATATTCATGATGTTGGTTGGTATCAAACTTTACCGGCTTTTAATATTCCTTTGCCCGAATATAGAAATGCTTCGTACCGTGGTTTTCAAGTGGAAGGTGATAGTATGTTGCCAAATATAAAACCCAACGAATGGGTATTGGGTCGTGCTGTTCCGAGTATTAATGAAGCTTCTGACAGCAAAATTTTTATTGTGGTTTTAAGGGATTCAGTATTTGTAAAAAAACTTCAAAAAGTTACTAATAATCCTCAAAATGTAAGGCTAATTTCACTTAATGATCAATATTTACCCATTGAGGTAAAAGTGAAAGATATCCAAGAACTTTGGCAGGTAAACAGTAAACTTAGTTTTGGAATCGATGAGCCTTCCGAAAGTAATTTGTTACGGCAACTTCAGCAATCTATGGATGACTTGAAAGCTCAAATTGAGGATATAAAACATAAAAAAACCGACTGATTAAAGTCGGTTTTTGTTTTTTTTAATGGATTAAATTAGTTGTTAGCGTCAACTTTAATTTTAGAATCTCCATCAGCGTCTGTTTTAATCTTTACTTCTTTCTCATCGGTTTCCATCTTTATTTTGGTGTCGCCATTTTCATCTGTTTTCATCTTCATTTCTGCACCTTCATCTTGCATTTCCTGGATCATTTCTTCTGATTCAGACATTTCTTTCTTTTGTTCGCGACAAGAATTAAAGCCAGTTGCAACAAATGCTGCACATAAAAAAATCATTGCTACTTTTTTCATAAATTTTGAATTTGTGGTTAGATTATAATTTAATTTTAAACGTCATCAGTTCCACCAGTTCCGGTATTTTCCTGAATTTCATTCACGCCTTCTTGAATGGTATTTTCTACTGGATCTGTTGCATCATCATCTGTCATATCTTTTACTTCATCTTCAACGTCATCCATTGCGTCATTAACATCATCAACAACGTCTTCAACGTCGTCTGCTTTTTTGTTATCGCGGCAAGATGTAAAGGCTGTGCTAAAAGCGACAACCATTGCAAGACTCAAAATTAATTTTTTCATAATAGTTGATTTAAGTTAGATTTAATTTTTAATTATCGTCACCAATTTTTTCTATCTCTTGGTTAAATTCTTTGTTAACTTCGTCGTCAACTTTTTTGGCTGTTCTTTCTAAAATGCCTTCTTTTTCGGGAGTATCATCGGTAGTTTCAACACGAACTTCCCTTATAACTTCTTTTGTTTCTGTTTTTTGTTCACGGCATGAAGTAAATGCTAAAGCCGCAATCGAGAGGATAAGAAAAATGTTTTTCATAATTAGATTGTTTTATAGGTTAAACAAATCTACTTCTTTATAAAAGGTGAAGTAATAATTAAATACTAAAATATGTGAAAAAAATATTAATTCTAGTAAAATTTTACAGAATTATATTGATTTCAGCGTTAATATTTATCCGAAATCCAATTTATTATTGTTTTTGTTGCCCCGCTATTTGTATTAACATAATGACCACAAATCATCCCTGTTTTACTTCGGAAATTAGCATCAATAACGAATTTATCAATAACACGACTGCACTCTTGCGGACTTTGAATGGCATAAAGCCCAGCTAAATCCTGAAGTCGAATCGCCTCAGGAAACTCTGAAAAATTCTTTCCAATAATTATCGGTACACCAAAAGTTGCTGGCTCCAAAATATTATGAAGCCCGGTTTTTCCTGCTGCTCCGCCAACATATGCAATGTCTGCATAACTGTAAAGTTTGCTCAACAACCCGATACAGTCTATAATTAGAACTTCATATTCAGAAATATTTACTTCGTCTTTATGGGAGTGTAGGAACGTTTTTTTATTAATTTTCTTTATGAAGTTTTCAATTTTTTCACTTTCAATTTTATGGGGTGCAATTATGAATTTCACATTTTCGGGTGCAGCATTTATATAATCCAAAAGCAAAGCTTCATCTTCGGCCACGTACTTCCGCAGACAATGCAAAGCGAGTTTCCTTTAAATTCATCAGCAAATCTTAAAGTATTATCCATTTCAATTTGATGCGAAACACGATCAAAACGCGTGTCGCCACTTACTGTTACATTATTGAAATCGATACTCTTCAAAAGCGCTTCGGAATTTCCATCCTGTACAAAAAAATGGTTAAAAGTTGAAAGAGCCTTTCGCATAAAACCGCCGTATCTTTTAAAGAAAATTTGCTTTTCCCGAAAAACACCGGAAATTAAAAAGGTTGGGATATCCTTTTTTTGAAGCTCGAAAAGATAGTTTGGCCAAAATTCATACTTCACAAAAAATACAATTGATGGTTGAATTGCGGCAACGAATTTTTTCGCATTGCTTGGTGTATCCATTGGCAAATAAACAACCGCGTCGGCAAGTTTTGTGTTTTTCTTTATTTCAAATCCCGAAGGCGAAAAAAAACTCACTACTATTTTATGGTCGGGTTTTATCTTTTTCATTTCTTCCATTATGGGAACTCCCTGCTCAAATTCGCCCAAAGATGCGCAATGAAACCAAATGGTTTTATCTGAAGAAGAAATTTTATGCTGAAGAATTTTAAAAATGTCTTTTCTGCCGTTGATGAAAAGTTTCATTTTTTTATTGAAAAGCGCAACAATCCATAAATGAAAGGAAGCCAAATGAATCAACAAATTGTAGATTGTGTGCATACCCGACAAAAATACCAAATTTCATGTACCAATTTCAAATACCTCACTCAATAACTTAATAACCCAATAACTCAATAACTTCAACCCAAACAAATATCATTTTCGTAATTTTACCAAATTCAAAATTATTGATGTCAATTTAAAAGATACCCGCCTTCGTGAGCATGTTATGAAAAAAATACAAATGGTTGACCTTAAAGGTCAGTATGAAAATATAAAGGAACGCGTGGACAGTTCCATAATGAATGTAATTGAAACCACAGCTTTTATCAATGGACCCGAGGTTCACGAATTTCAAAAAGAACTCGAGGAATATTTAAATGTAAAACACGTGATTCCTTGTGCAAATGGAACAGATGCTTTACAAATTGCAATGATGGGCCTTGGCTTAAAACCTGGCGATGAAGTAATCACTGCCGATTTCACATTTGCCGCAACCGTGGAAGTAATTGCACTTTTACAACTCACTCCAGTTTTGGTGGATGTTGATCCTATCAATTTTAACATAGATGTTGAGGCGATTAAAAATGCGATTACCCCAAAAACAAAAGCAATTGTACCTGTGCATCTTTTTGGCCTTTGCGCAAATATGGACGAAATTATGGCAATTGCAAAAGAGTATAATCTTTATGTAATTGAGGACAATGCACAAGCAATTGGAGCTAATTATACTTCGAGGGATGGTTCAAAGAAAAAAGCAGGAACTATTGGTCACGTGGCTTCCACTTCATTTTTTCCTTCGAAAAATTTGGGATGTTATGGCGATGGCGGAGCTATTTTTACCAATGATGATGATTTGGCTCACAAAATTCGCGGAATTGTAAACCACGGTATGTATGTTCGTTACCATCACGATGTTGTTGGTGTTAATAGTAGATTGGATTCTATTCAAGCTGCTGTGCTTCGTGCTAAACTTCCGCATTTGGACAAATACAATGCAGCGCGTAGAAATGCCGCTAGAAAATACACTAAAGCTTTTGCTGGGATTGAAAATATTATTACCCCAACCGGATTTTGTGATAATGGCTCAACTATTTGTGATGTTTGCGATTGCCACGTTTTTCATCAATACACTTTAAAAATTGTGAATTCTGATCGCGATGCTTTGGTAAATTATTTAAGTGAAAAGGGAATTCCGTGCGGCGTTTATTATCCAATACCATTGCATTTTCAAAAAGCCTACAAAGATGAACGCTATAAAGAGGAAGATTTTACGGTTACAAATCAGTTGATAAAAGAAGTGATTTCATTGCCGATGCACACAGAAATTGATGATGAGCAGATAAACTATATTACAGAAACCATTATAAATTTCGTTACCAAATAATGAAGAAAATACTCGTTACAGGCGGTTTGGGTTATATTGGTTCCCATACCGTTGTTGAACTCCAAAACTCAGGTTACCAAGTTATCATCATTGATAATCTCTCCAATTCTTCGATTGATGTTTTGGAAGGAATAACCAATATCACAAAAAACCCACCAGTTTTTGAGCGTTTGGACTTACGGTTGAAAGCCGATGTTTTTGAATTTTTCAAAAGAAATCAGGATATTGAAGGAATTATACATTTCGCTGCAAGTAAAGCGGTGGGTGAAAGTGTTGAAAACCCGTTGCTTTATTATGAAAACAATCTGAGCACACTTATATATTTACTTCAGGAATGTAATGCGTACGGAATTAAAAATTTTATTTTCAGCTCTTCCTGCACTGTTTATGGTGAACCAAATTCGTTGCCAATAACCGAAAATGCTCCTGTAAAGGAAGCAACTTCCCCATACGGGAATACCAAACAAATTAGTGAGGAAATTTTAAAAGATACGTGTTCGGTTTCAAATTTGAAATCTATTGCGCTTCGTTATTTTAACCCTATTGGAGCACATAACACCACTGAAATTGGAGAATTTCCTGTTGGTGTTCCTCAAAATCTTGTTCCATTTATAACCCAAACCGCAGTGGGTTTGCGAAAGGAGCTTTCCGTTTTTGGAGATGACTATCCAACGCCAGACGGTAGCTGTGTACGCGATTATATTCATGTGGTCGATTTGGCAAAGGCACACGTTATTGCGCTGCAACGATTGCTTTCAGATGAAAACGAAACGCAATTTGAAGTTTTCAATTTGGGAACGGGTAGGGGAAGCTCTGTTTTGGAAGTGGTTAATTCCTTTGAAAAAACTACTGGCCAAAAACTGAATTATAAAATTGTTGATCGTCGTCCGGGTGATGTAATTGCAGTATATGCCGATACAAAAAAAGCAAATGATATTTTGGGTTGGAAAACTGAAAAAACCATGGAAGATGCTTTGGAATCTGCTTGGAAATGGGAGAAGAAAATACGCGGAATTTCGTAGTCAGTTGCTAAAAAAATGTAATATCATAAGTATGAAACAAATATTTACTCTCGCATTTCTTTTTGTTTTCTTAGGAAGTAATGCCCAAGACATTTATCTCCATTGCGGTAAAATTGTTGACACCAAAAACGGAAAAATTCTTTCTGAAAAGACGATTGTGGTTTCTGGAGATAAAATTAAAGCAATTGAAAATGGTTTTGTAAATCCGAAAAATTCTGGAGATAAAATAATCGATTTAAAAACTAAAACAGTACTTCCAGGTTTGACTGATATGCACGTGCACATTGAAGGAGAAACCGGCCAATAACTATGTAAAACCGTTCACCTTAAACGAAGCTGATATAGCATTCAATGCAGCGGAAATTGCAAAACGAACACTATTGGCAGGCTTTACAACAGTTCGTGATTTGGGAGGAAGTGGTGTAAATGTTGCACTTCGGAATGCAATCAATACAGGAAAAACAGATGGTCCAAGAATTTATACGGCTGAAAAGCCATTGGCAACCACTGGCGGCAATGCCGATCCTACAAATGGTAGAAAGAAGGAACTGATGGGCGATCCAGGCAGTGCGGATGGAGTTGTAAATGGAGTGGAAGATGCCGCAAAAGCAGTTCGTCAACGCTATAAAAATGGCGCCGATTGGATAAAAATTACAGCAACCGGCGGAGTTTTAAGTGTAGCTAAGAGCAGTAAAAACCCACAATTTACTGAAGAAGAAATTAGAGCGATAGTTGTAACCGCAAAGGATTATGATATGCAAGTTGCTGCCCACGCCCACGGGGATGAAGGCATGCAACGCGCCATTCGTGCTGGTGTAAAAACTATTGAGCATGGAACACTTATGAGCGACGAAACTATGGAATTGATGAAAAAACACGATGCCTATTTAGTGCCAACCATTACAGCCGGAAAATTTGTGAGCAATCAAGCTAAAGTGGAAAATTACTATCCAGCTTTGGTTGTTCCAAAAGCATTGGAAATTGGTCCAAAAATTCAAAATATGTTCGGAAGGGCTTATAAAAAAGGAGTGCCAATCGTTTTTGGAACCGATGCAGGGGTTTTTCCGCACGGGGAAAATGCAAAGGAATTTGGCTATATGGTTGAAGCCGGAATGCCTGCAATGGAAGCAATCCAATCAGCCACCACCGTTGCTGCGAAACTTTTAATGGCAGAAAATGAAATTGGGCAACTTGATTCAGGCTTTATGGCAGATATAATTGCAGTGAATGAAGACCCCACAAAGAATATCAAAACGCTTGAAAATGTGAGTTTTGTTATGAAAAATGGAGTTATTTATAAGAATTAACAAGGTTTAACCCGAGTTTAACGCTTGTAGTTTGGAATTGGCGTTTAGCATTTGTTTCTTTGCCTAAACCGATAAACAAAAGTTATGAAGTTAGTTTCAGTGAAACGACAAACAAAAACAGAAAAACGATTTACAGAAAAGATGGGAATGCTCACTACAAGTGTTATTTACATTAAAAAAACATTTTTAAAAGTTCCTTTCAAAACAATCCATAAATACCGAGAAACCTATTACGGCGAAGTAAAAGACTGCGCTGATTGTAGAATAAGTGCTTAAAATATTCAAGGTTTAAAATTTAAGATTGAATTTTAAATGATTCTAAAACACCGAATGAAATTTTTCATTCGGTGTTTTTTTTGTATTTTGAAAAATAATAAAAAAGTACTATGGAAAAATTCGTAAATGATTTTAGTCTTGGATTGTTGCTATGGCAGGCTTTTCTTTTTTTCTATAATTTTGGTTTTCGTTTATATTTTATATAAAATTGTCAAAAAAGTCAGCAAATGGTAGTTAGATAAACTGAGGTCATTTAAACTTTTTATTTTTCATTTTCTTTAGTAATATTACCATAAATGATAGATAGTTTAAGCCCAACCAACTTGCAATGGTCGTATCAAACCTGTTCAGTAGAGATCGGTAACTGTCCATCCAGGCGTTCGTCCGCTCAATGACATATCTTTTGTCATATAGTTCTTGGTCAAAATATTCGTCCCTATCGGTATTCCCATTGCGCTTGTTGAAACACACATTGGCATTGATCTCTTTTTTCTCACAAGAGTTTCTAAAGTCTTTTGAATCAAACCCGGCATCTGCGTTGAGGAACAGGCCTTCCACAGTAATATTGGCCTGTTCGAGTGTTGCCGTGACCACCTCGAACTGTACCTCTATGTTGTACAGGTCGTTATGGTTGCCTGCCAGCGGTTCTGACATGGCTATTGGCAGTCCCTGCCTATCGCTCAAATATAGGGCGTTTGTGGTCTTGCGCTTTTTCCGCCCTTGGTATGCTACTTCTTCACCGCCCCTTATCGCAGGTGTGTGGCTACCGTCCAGGTCAACACTTGAAAGGTCCAGTTCTGATCTGTGCCTATCGAGGATACCTATCCAGCAAGTCTTCCAAACTCCGGTAACGCACCATTTTCTATAATGGTAATAGACCGATTCCCAGCTTAATGTCTTTTCCTTGAAGAACACCTCTGTGGGCAATTGATGCCACTGCACGCCTGTTTTCAGCTTGTAGAGAATTGCGTTGACGATCTCGACCAACGGAACAGTTGGGGGAAAACCTCTTTTTGGCAGTGGCAGGTATGGGACAATTTCCATTTCTATTGTATCTTTGTCGAGTACCGAGTACATATGGGGTTGTGATTTAATTATTTATGTTTCGCAACACAAATATCCACAACCCTTTTTATTTTTTCAAAAAAAGTTTAAATCACTTCACTAAATAGATTAAATCGAAAAAAACACAAAAGGATTTATATTTCTTCGGCGTTTTTTTTTGAATTCACAAATTCACTGACTCACAAATTCACAAACTCACATTTCAGCTTTTTCAGCTTCCGAGGAAGCATCAATCTTTTTAACCAATCCCTGCAAAACATTTCCAGGACCAACCTCAATAAATTTAGTAGCGCCATCCTTTATCATATTTTGAACACTTTGCGTCCATTTAACAGGAGCGGTAAGTTGGAAGATTAAATTCTCCTTTATTTTTGCAGGCTCCATAACCGCAAAAGTTGTAACGTTTTGATAAATGGGGCAAGCTGGTTGTTTAAAGTTTGTTGCTTCTATTGCGGCCGCCAATTCTTCACGAGCGGGCTCCATTAATGGACTGTGGAAAGCACCGCCCACTGGTAAAATTAATGCACGTCGAGCGCCTGCTTCTTTTAAACTTTCGCAGGCTTTGCCAACGGCATCAACATCGCCGGAAATTACCAATTGGCCAGGACAATTGTAGTTTGCCGCAACCACAATTCCTGGAGTATCTGCGCAAATAATTTCTACTAAATTATCTTCCAAGCCCAAAACGGCGGCCATTGTTGATGGTGTTATTTCGCAAGCGTGTTGCATTGCTAAAGCTCTTTTGTAAACGAGTTTCAATCCGTCGCTAAAGTCGAGCGTTTTATTCGCCACCAAGGCAGAAATTTCTCCCAAAGAATGTCCTGCAACCATATCGGGCTGGAATTTGCTACCCATAACTTCTGCCAAAATGGTGGAGTGGAGAAAAATAGCGGGTTGGGTAACTTTGGTTTCTTTCAGTTCGTCGGCAGTACCTTCAAACATAATTTTGGTAATATTGAAGCCCAAAATTTCATTTGCTTGATGGAAAAGCTCTTTTGCTTTTTCGGAATTATCGTAAATATCTTTACCCATTCCTGTAAATTGGGCGCCCTGTCCGGGGAATATATATGCTTTCATTTTTTTTGAATTTTTTATAAGGAAAATTAGATATAATTTTTATTTACGAGCCCAAGTTTCATAAGTAAAAGAATAGGAGTGCCTTTCATCTTTCGGGTGTTCTGTTTTTGTGGCAAGTTGCCATTCTTCTTTAGAAAAATTTGGAAAGAAAGTATCGGCATCGTCAAACTTTCCGTGAACGCGGGTGAGTTCAATTTTATCTGAAACAGGAAGCCCCATTTTATATATTTCGCCCCCACCAATTATAAAAGGTTGTTCGTCTTTTTCAGCTAATTTCAGTGCTTCTTCCATAGTATGAACTACAACAGCACCATCCTTTTTATAGTTTTTATTTCTTGTAATTACAATATGAACACGGTTTGGAAGCGGTTTAGGAAATGATTCAAATGTCTTCCTGCCCATAATAATATGATGCCCTGTTGTAAGTTGCTTGAAACGTTTAAAATCGTCCGGCAAATGCCAAAGCAAATCGTTATCCTTTCCCAATTCGTTGTTTTCGCCCGCTGCGGCAATCATTGTAATCATTGTACGTCGTCGGGTAAAGGGTTGTTCAGTTGGTTTTTTTTTATTTGTTCGGAAGGCATTGTGGGCAATTGCAATTCTGTGTCCACTTTTTTCTGAAGCTCAGCCATTCGTTCAGCCTGGCGTGCTTTCAGCTTTTCCATTTGGCGATCTTCCCATTCTTTGCCCATAAATTTATTCATCACAAAAACATTGAAAAGGTGCACGAGAAAAACAAATGTCCATATTAAAATGGCCCAAATAAACCAGTCTTGAAAAAGAATTTCGTTTCCGTAGCCCAAAATTGGGTTTATGATAATTAACAATACGGACCCCACCAAAAACAAAATAAAATGCCGCATCAAGTTCTTTTTCTGTTTTATACGGCTACGGGCATATTCGTATTGTTCGCGCTGTTCGGCGTCAATTCTTTCGGGTTTTTTAGTATTTGAAAACATAGTTGGCTATTTTCGTTGAAGAATAAACTGAAGAAATCAGTCTTGTAAAAATACCTATTTTTCGCCGTTTGGGCCATCACTTATGGAAGATTTAAGAAAACACTTTCCGGCTTTAGAATCCTGTACCTATTTGAACACCGCTTCAAATGGCGTAATTCCAAAACCCGTTATTGAATGGCGGCGGCAACATGACCTTGATTTGATGAACCATGCCAGTGTTTTTCGAGACAAACATAAAATACATATTGAGGAAATTCGAGAAACGGTTTCTGGGTTTTTTGGAGCTTCGGCAAATGAAACGGCATTGATTCCCAATTTTTCATTTGGAATGAATACCGTCTTGGAAGGATTGAAAAAAGGGCAGGAAATTTTATTGCTTAAAAACGATTACCCTTCCATAAACTGGCCGGTTGAAACGCGCGATTTCGAAGTTTGCTATGCCGAAATTGATGAAAATTTGGAACAGAATATCGAGCAAGCGGTGACAACGCACAAGCCAGATGTTTTTATGTTCAGTATTGTGCAATGGCTGAATGGGATTAAAATTGAGTTTGAATTTCTGAAACAATTGAAAAACCATCATCCAAACCTACTTTTAATTGCAGATGGAACGCAATATTTGGGAACGGAAAATTTCAATTTCGCAGATAATGTAATTGATGTTTTGGGAGCAAGTGCCTACAAATGGCTAACGGCAGGTTATGGCAACGGATTTATGATGGTGAAGGAAGCTGCCAGAGATAGAATTTTTCCGAAAACAATTGGTTTTAATTCTGCGGAGCGCTTTGAAAGCAAAGCAACGGAAACCGCTTTTATGAAATATTTTGAGCCTGGGCATCAAGACACTTTAAATTATGGTAGTTTGCAGCAGGCTATGTTCTTTCAAGAAAAATTGGGAAGAGATAATCTTTATGCAAAAATCGAATCGCTCTCTACGAAAGCAAAAGAGCGTTTTGCTGAAATGGGATTATTGAAAAATGATACGTTGCTTCGGGAAAAACATTCTTCAATATTCAACTTAAAAGGTGATACGGTTTTATTTGAAAAATTAAAGAAAAATAATATAATTTGTTCCCCAAGGGGCGGTGGAATTCGCGTTAGTTTTCACTATTACAATACCGAAGAGGAGTTGGACAAACTTGTGGAGTGGATTTGTTTAGAAGTTTAAATGTTTAGAAAAATTAATTTCAAACTTATATCCGTCTTCCGTCTTCCCCCTTCCGTCTTCCGCCTTCCGTCTTCCCCCTTCCGTCTTCCCCCTTCCGTCTTCCCCCTTCCGCCTTCCGTCTTCCGCCTTCCGTCTTCCGTCTTCCGCCTTCCGTCTTCCCCCCTCCGCCTTCCGCCTTCCGTCTTCCCCCTCCGTCTTCCGCCTTCCGCCTTCCGTCTTCCGCCTTCCGTCTTCCCCCCTCCGTCTTCCGCCTTCCATCTTCCGTCTTCCGCCTTCCGTCTTCCCCCTTCCGTCTTCCCCCTTCCGTCTTCCCCCTTCCGTCTTCCCCCTTCCGTCTTCCGTCTTCCGCCTTCCGTCTTCCGTCTTCCGCCTTCCGTCTTCCCCCCTCCGCCTTCCGCCTTCCGTCTTCCGTCTTCCGTCTTCCCCCCTCCGTCTTCCGCCTTCCATCTTCCGTCTTCCGTCTTCCATCTTCCAACATCAAGCCTTTCTGAAAGCATAATTTTTATAATATTCATTTTCGTCAGTAAAGGAAGTTTCGATTTCAAGTCCTGATTTTTCAGCTAACCAGGTTACTGTTTTGTCGTCATATTTCTGTGAAATTTCTGTGTGGATTGTTTCCCATTGATCAAAATTTAATGTCAATTCCAACTCATCTATTGTTACTTCCATAGCTTCCGTTGCTAACAAAAAACTTTTGGCGGTGCCAGTTTCGGGATCATAAACTTCCCAATGTTTGAATTTTTCAATTTCAAAATTTCCACCGAGCTCACGGTTTATTCGGTTTAACACATTTTTGTTGAATGCAGCCGTAATTCCCGTTTCGTCATTATAGGCATTCAATATAGTTTGCGGATTTTTTTTCTGATCAAAACCCATAAAAAGTAAATCTTCATCTGACATGGCATCCTTTAATTTTGAAAGAAATTCAATAGCTCTTGGGTGTGGCAGGTTTCCGATATTACTTCCCAAAACCATAATCACCTTTTTACGTTTGTTATAACCTTTCAGCCTTTCCAAAACCTCAAAATATTCGCCTACTTCAGCATCAACTTTTAGGGTTGGCATTTCTGTGGCAAGATTGGTGGAAAGCAGTTCCACCGCATTTTCAGAAATATCAATCGGTTTATAGACGAAATTAAAATTATTCTGGGCCATGTATTTTAAAAGTACTTTCGTTTTCTTCCCATCGCCAGCTCCAAGTTCAATTAGGTCCATTCCATTTTCGCGATCGCGGAACAATTCACCAATAATTTCCGTGTTATTTGAAATTATCTCGAATTCGCAGCCAGTGAGATAATAGCTGGGCATTGCCATAATATCCTGAAAAAGTTTGTCGCCCTTCTTGTCGTAGAAGTATTTTGAAGAAAGGTATTTAGGAAAAGCAGTAAGGCCTTCAAAAACTTCTTTTTTGAAAGCCATATTTATTTGGGGTTGGGTTTTTGTAGTCATAAAAATATAGTCGTAATTATTTTGCCAACCTTAAACCTGTGAATTGCCAGCGCAAGTTGGTTTGAAAAAAGTTGCGGTATGTGGGTCGCGTATGCTTATTTGGCGTTGCCACAGAACCGCCGCGAAGCACTTTTTGGTTTACCATAAATTTCCCGTTGTATTCTCCGATTGCCCCAGGGGCTTTGGTGTAGTTAGGGTAGGGTAAATAAGAGCTTTCAGTCCATTCCCAACGCGAGCCCCAATTAAAGTTTTGTTGTGCAGCTTCCCATTCAAATTCTGTCGGTAATCTGCATTTTTTCCATTGGGCAAAAGCGAATGCCTCAAAATAGGAAATGTTTGATACGGCTGCTTCCAAATTTATTTGTTGAAGGCCTTGCATTGTATATTGGTGCCATTGGCCATCAATATTGTGCCAATACATCGGTACCGAAATGTTGTTTTGTTTCACCCAATCCCAACCTTCAGCATGCCATAAGTTAAAATCTTTGTAGCCATCAGCATTTATAAATTCAAGATATTCTGAATTTGTAACCAATTTGTTTGAAATTTTATAGTCGTGAAGAAATACTTTGTGACGTCCTAATTCATTATCGTAACAGAATTCTTTAGAATTATTGTGGCCTATTTCATAAATACCTTCATCCATTTTAATCCATTCCTGGGGAAAATTTTGAACAGGATTTTCTGAAAAGGAATCATTATATTTTGGAAGCAACGGATTGTTCCCGAGGATATATTTAATATCGGTTGTGAGTAATTCTTGGTGTTGTTTTTCGTGGTGTATTCCTATTAAAAGAAGCTCTTCCAATTCTTTGGAAATTTCTTCCGAAAGAAAATCCCTCATCTCATTGGTAACGTAATGTCGATAATCATAAACTTTTGCAACGCCGGGGCGCGAAAGATTACCGCGATCGTTTCTGATAACTCGTTTTCCAACATTTTCATAGTAACTATTGAAAACAAAAGCGAAATCTTCGTGGAAAAGTTTGTATCCAGATTTGTGAGGCTTCAATATAAATTCCTCAAAAAACCAAGTGGTGTGGCCAAGATGCCATTTGGGTGGGGAAACATCAACGATTGGCTGAACAACATAGTCTTCAATTTCCAAAGGTTTGCAAATGTTTTCGGTATGTTGGCGGGTTTCGAGAAAAAACGAAACCAAAGTATCGGTAGCAATCATAAAAAAAGTGCCGCAATTTTTTTGACGACACTTTAAATGTAATTATTATAGTTGTTTAAGACAATCCTGTTTACGTTAAACAGTTGTTAAACTAGTTTTTTTGGATAAATAAAACTAGTTTTGAAGTATTATTTCCCAGTTTTGAAAGTAAACGGCACGCTCATTTTAATGGCGCGGGGTTTTCCTCCCATCATTCCGGGTTTTGACATTGGTGGGATTGCCAAAATATTTCTTTTGGCTTCATCCTGCAATTCTTTTGATCCGCCTGAAACGCTATTTACTTCAACTAACCCTTTTTCATTAATAACAAAATCTACAATTACTTTTCCTTGCTCATTTTTCTTGTAGGCTTCAGCAGGATATTTAAAGTTTTTGGAAATATGTGCAGCTAATTTTTGGTTGAAACAAGCGTCTCTTTTTGCGGCATCGCCAGCTTCGCAACCAGGCCAGATTGGTGCAATTTCTTTTAGGGTAACCTGATTTTTACTTACATTTCCCCACTCTTGCTGAGCAAATATTGTAGTTGAAAAAAGAATGCAAACTAAGAATAGTACGTATTTCATAATTTTGTTTTAAATTTTAAATGGCAACAGCACCTTTAATGTGTGGGTGTGGATTGTAATCTTCCAGCGTAAAGTCATCAAAAGTGAAGCCAAATATATCTTTTACATTTGGATTGAGCAACATTTTTGGAAGCGGACGCGGTTCTCGTGATAGCTGAAGTTCAACTTGTTCAAAATGGTTACTGTAAATATGGGCATCGCCAAAGGTGTGAACAAAATCTCCAACCTTGTAACCGCAAACCTGCGCCATCATCATAGTGAGTAATGCGTATGAAGCAATATTGAAAGGCACGCCCAAGAAAATATCTGCACTGCGTTGGTATAATTGGCAAGATAATTTACCATCTGCAATATAAAATTGAAAAAAAGCATGGCAGGGTGGAAGCGCAGCTTTTCCATTCGCCACATTTTCAGAAAATGGTTTTGAAGTGTCTGGCATTACACTCGGATTCCAAGCGCTCACTAACATCCTTCGGCTATCCGGATTTGTTTTTAAAGTATTTACAATTTCTGAAATCTGATCGATTTCTTCATTATTCCAGTTGCGCCACTGATGGCCATAAACCGGTCCCAAATCACCCTTTTCATCTGCCCATTCATTCCAAATCCGCACTCCGTTTTCTTGAAGATATTGAATATTTGTATCGCCATTTAAAAACCATAATAGTTCATAAACAATAGATTTTAAATGAAGTTTTTTAGTGGTAATCATCGGGAAACCTTCACTGAGGTCAAAACGCATTTGGTAACCGAAAACACTTTTAGTTCCAGTGCCAGTGCGGTCATGTTTTTCGGTTCCGTTTTCAAGAACGTGCTTTAAGAGGTCGTGGTATTGTTTCATTTGGAAAAAAGTTAAATGATTAAAGTCAAAGGTTTTGTTTGTTAAATTTAATAAGAGTGGAAATTCTTTTTTGCAAAATTTGAACCTTTGTTATCAACAAATCCACTTCTTCGTTGTCTAAAAATTTTAAATCTTGACAAAGTAATAAATGTGTTTCTAATTCATAAGAAGAACCAAGACTAATTTCGAGAAATCTAATAAAATCTTTTGTCGATTCCTTTGCAGATCCTTTCGCGATATTTGCTGGAATTGAAATTACACACCGGGTTATTTGAGAATATAATCCAAATTTTTCATTAGAAGGTAATTTGAAAGCTAACTCATAAACTTCTAAAACAAGTTTTCGAGCATCTATCCAAATTTCCAGCTTTCTAAAATTCCTCATAAAACTTTTACCCTTTTACATTTTACCCTATTATCATTCCCGCAATTGTTGCCGAAATAAGGGAAGCAATCGTTCCGCCAATTAAAGCTTTCATTCCAAATTTTGAAAGGGTTTTTCGCTAGCCGGAGCTAAAGAGCCAATACCTCCAATTTGAATTCCGATAGATGCGAAATTCGCAAAACCGCAAAGCATATAAGTTGCCATAATTATGCTCTTTTCGTAATTCAGGTGTAGTTCGTTTGAAACATTTTTAAGTTCCGCCAATTGTATGTAACCAACAAATTCACTTGCAGCAAGTTTAATTCCCAATAATTGCCCCATCATCATCATATCTTCTTTTGCCACACCAATTAGCCACATTAACGGGGCGAAAACTGTTCCTAAAATAGCTTCGAGCGATAAGCTTTTATATGCTGAATTTGCGGCAACCCAATCATTTATTGGAGTAGCACCGCCTATGTAACCTAAAATTCCGTTTAGCATTGCTATAAAAGCCACAAATACCAAAAGCATAGCACCCACATTTACCGCAAGCCGCAATCCTTCTGTAGTTCCGTTTGCAATAGCATCCAGAAAGTTGGAGCCAATTTTTTCCGAAGAAACCTTTACATCGGTATTTATTGGTTCCGTTTGTGGATATAATATTTTTGATATTACAATTGCCCCTGGTGCCGCCATAACGGAAGCTGCCAAAAGGTGTTTTGCAAAAGTTAATCGTAAAGATGGATCGTCGCCACCCAAAAACCCAATGTAAGCTGCCAAAACTGCACCGGCAACTGTCGCCATCCCTCCAATCATTACCAAAAGTATTTCGCTTTTGTTCATTTTTTCCAAATAGGCTTTTATGAGAAGTGGCGCTTCAGTTTGGCCTAAAAAGATATTTCCTGCAACACTTAAACTTTCGGCTCCAGAAATGTTTAAAAGCTTTGTGAGTAGCCAGCCCATTCCTTTTACTACAATTTGAATTATTCCAAAGTAGAAAAGAACCGAGGTTAAAGCAGAGAAAAAGATAATGGTCGGCAAAACCTGAAAGGCGAAAATAAAACCGTAAGAATTTATATCCAGCATTCCGCCGAAAAGGAATTCACTTCCGGCTCGTGTGTAATCCAAAACATTGATAAAAAGTTGGCCAATAAATTTCGAATATATTTTTAATGAAATTTACTTTTAAAACGCCAATAGCAATCAAAAGTTGAAAAGCCAAACCAATACCGACTGTTTTCCAACTAATGGCTTTTTTGTTTGAACTGAAAAGAAAAGCAATAATTATTAGTGAAACCATCCCCAAAATTCCGCGCCATAAACTCTGCATTGAAAACCCTTGGCTGGGTATTATTTCTGAAGATTTGGAATCACTTTCAAGTGCAGTTATTGTTTTATCGCTTGGGACTTTAAGTTGATGTTGAAAATTATTTTCTGAAAGTGCGAGCGTGCTATCAGTAACCTGGGTAACTCGGAACCTTCTAATGCTATCGTTGGGATTGTTGAAGAAAAGCAACAACAAATTATTCTGAAAAATATAATCACCGTTGGATTTTAGACTGTCAACCTCAGCCATTTGATATTCAAATAGACCGTTTTCGAGTTTTAGATAATTTGTTTCGGGATTGGTTTTTATTGCTGAAAGACCATTTTCATCTTTTGTATTTTGGAATTGCCACGTTTTTTCAATGCTTTGTCCGAAAACAGTTCCGAAGAAAAAAAAAGTAATGGCTAAAAATATAAATTTCTGCATAAATTGTTCAAAATTCAATCCCCTTCTACTGCGCTCAGGGTGACATTATTCATATTAAAAACTGATTACTGCGTACTGAACACTTACCACTAAATTCATTGCCTTTTGGAAATTTCATCTCTAACACTTGCAGCCTTTTCGTAGTTTTCATTATTCACGGCTTCATCCAACATTTTATTCAATTCAACTAAGCTAAGTTTACTGTAATCTTCCCCGGAAGGCTTTACCGATTCTTTGTCTTCGCCCAAAAGCAAATTCTCAATAACGGCTTCTTCTTGCTTTGAAATATTTTTTTTGGTTGGAGTTTTTAAAAATATTCCTGCTTTGTCCAAAATGTTTTTGTAGGTGAAAATTGGGGCCTTAAACCTGAGCGCCAATGCAATCGCGTCACTGGTTCTGGCATCAATTATTTCTTCAATTTTGTCGCGTTCGCATATAATACTGGAATAAAAAACACCGTCAACCAATTTGTGTATTATCACTTGTTTTACAACAATATCAAACCGATCTGCAAAGTTTTTAAAAAGATCGTGAGTAAGCGGACGTGGTGGAGTGATGTCTTTTTCCAAAGCAATTGCAATAGATTGTGCCTCAAAAGCGCCAATAACTATAGGGAGTTTTCGTTCGCCATCAACTTCATTCAAAATAAGGGCGTAGGCGCCATTTTGGGTTTGGCTATAGGAAATTCCTTTTATGGTAAGTTTTACTAAACTCATTCTTCAGGGGTCAATATTAAAGGCGCAATGTTCAGTTAAACAATTAATTATAAAAGTAACTAATAAAAATTAAAATTAAAAAAGGCTGTTTAAACTTGGATGTTTCCATATTTAAACAGCCTTTTTACAGGGCGCAAATTAATAAAAAATTATGCGTTCTGCGCCTTAAATTCTTTTAATTTTTCGGTGAGTTTTGGCACTATTTCAAAAGCATCCCCAACCATACCGTAGTCTGCGGCCTTAAAGAAAGGGGCTTCGGGATCGTTGTTGATAACCACTTTTACTTTTGAAGAATTGATTCCTGCCAAATGCTGAATAGCGCCAGAAATACCAATTGCAATATAAAGGTTTGAAGCAACAGGTTTTCCAGTTTGCCCAACGTGTTCGCTGTGCGGTCTCCAGCCCATATCGCTCACAGGTTTTGAGCAAGCGGTTGCTGCACCCAAAGTTTTTGCAAGATCTTCAAGGATTCCCCAGTTTTCTGGACCTTTAAGTCCGCGACCTCCAGAAACTACTATTTCTGCATCGGCGATGGTTACTTTATCGGTTGCTTTGTCTACGGAAACAATTTCCATATCAAAATCGTGCGCATCAAGATTCGGTGAAAATGCTTCTTTTGATACTGAGGTATCATTCTCTTTCAATCCGTAAGAATTTTTTCCAAGTCCGATTATTTTTTTATCTGTTTTAATTTCCGTTACGGCAAAAGCTTTGTTCGTAAAAACATTGTGTTTCACTTTAAAAGGTGAAGTACTTTCAGGAAGACCAACCACGTTTGGAACATATCCAGCCTCCAAATTTACTGCAAGTGCAGGAGCTAAAAACTTACTGTTTGCGCTCGAAGTTACCAAAACAACTTTTGCATCTTCGTTTTTTGCGGCTTGCGCCAAAACATCTGCATAAGCTTCTGCGTTGAATTTGTTTAATTTTTCGTTGGAAACCTCAAGCACTTTTGAAGCGCCGTATTTTCCCAATTCTGAAGTATCGCCACTATTGATGCTAACTGCGGTTACCGAAGTTCCCATTTGGTCAGCAATTCCCTTTGCATACGCAACGGCTTCCAAAGCGATTTTCTTGATTTTTCCTTCTTCTGATTCGGTATAAACTAAAATCATATTTACAATATTTTGAGATTAATGAGTAAGATTGGGATGTTTCAAATTTTATTTCAAAAATTCCAAATCTCAAGTACCAAATTACAAATTAAAAATATTACGTTATTGATCTGGAATTTGGGTTTTGTTATTTGGTGCTTTTTGTTAAATTACTTTCGCTTCGTTGTGCAAAAGATTTACTAATTCATCAACGCTATTCACCAATTTAACGGCACCTTTTGGTGCTGGTTTTTCAAATGAAACTGTGCTGGTTTCAGCATTTGAAGCAGCTGGCTCTTTTACATTAAGAGGTTTTGTGCGAGCTTGCATAATTCCACGCATATTCGGGATGCGAAGATCACTTTCTTCAACCAAACCTTTCTGTCCGCCAATTACCAACGGAAGTGATGTTTTCAAAGTTTCTTTTCCGCCGTCTATTTCGCGAATTGCGGTTGCTTTATCGCCTTCAATTTCAAGGCCGATGCAGGTATTTACGAAATTTGCTCCGGTTAGTTTTGCAACCATTCCAGGAACCATTCCGCCATTATAGTCAATAGATTCCCTTCCGCCGATTACCAAATCATAACCACCTTCCTTTGCAACATTCGCAAGCTGTTTTGCTACCGAAAAACCATCGGTTGCAATAGTATTTATTCTTATTGCTTCATCAGCGCCAATAGCCAATGCTTTCCGAAGTGTTGGCTCGGTTTCGGCACCGCCAACATTAATTACGTGAACCGTTGCGCCTTGTTTTTCCTTAAACCACATTGCGCGGGTAAGGCCAAATTCGTCGTTTGGGTTGATTACAAATTGGACACCATTGGTATCAAATTTTGTATCGCCATCGGTAAAATTAATTTTTGAGGTAGTGTCCGGTACGTGACTTATACAGACTAATATTTTCATATTTCGACTACGCTCAATACAAGTTTTTGAGCGATTTTTTTAATTAGACTTGAATTGTGATTTTTATTCTGCAACCCTTTGCTAAAAGCTTCGGATTGTGTGGATGCGAAGTTACGGATATATTTCTTTTTTTTATTATGCGTGCATAATAAAATTTGGTTAAAAGTTGGAGAATAATACGTGAACGGATTGAAATAATAGTATTTTTGCTATCCTGAAAAAATTCAATTATTTACATTTCAATTTATCCAGATGAAGACATTACAATTCAGAGAAGCCATTTGTGAAGCGATGAGCGAAGAAATGCGTCGTGACGAAACAATATATTTAATGGGTGAGGAGGTTGCCGAGTACAACGGCGCCTACAAAGCCAGTAAGGGAATGTTGGATGAGTTTGGTGCAAAACGCGTGATTGACACACCAATTTCCGAAATGGGTTTTTCCGGGATTGGCGTGGGTTCTGCAATGAACGGCAATCGTCCAATCATTGAATTTATGACTTTCAACTTTTCGCTTGTTGCCATTGATCAAATTATAAACAACGCTGCAAAAATGCGCCAAATGAGCGGTGGCCAATTCAATATTCCTATTGTTTTTCGTGGGCCAACGGCTTCTGCTGGGCAACTCGCGGCAACACATAGTCAAGCTTTTGAAAGCTGGTATGCAAACTGTCCCGGTTTAAAAGTTGTGGTTCCAAGTAATCCTGCCGACGCAAAAGGATTGTTGAAAAGCGCAATTCGCGATAACGATCCTGTGATTTTTATGGAAAGTGAGCAGATGTACGGCGACAAAGGCGAAGTACCGGAAGGGGAATATTTAATTCCACTTGGTGTTGCCGAAATTAAAAGGAAAGGAACAGATGTTACTATTGTTTCCTTCGGAAAAATTATAAAGGAAGCATATAAAGCTGCCGAGGAATTGGCAAAAGAAGGCTTAGAATGCGAAATTATTGACCTTCGTACCCTTCGTCCGATGGATAAAAAAGCAATTTTAGAATCAGTAAAAAAAACAAATCGACTTATAGTTTTGGAAGAAGCGTGGCCTTTTGGAAACATCGCTACCGAAATTACATACATGGTGCAGAACGAAGCTTTCGATTATTTGGATGCGCCAATCGTTAAAATAAATACAGCAGATACTCCAGCTCCCTATTCCCCGGCATTGTTGGCGGAATGGTTACCTAGTAGTGAAGATGTTGTTAAGGCTGTAAAGAAAGTACTTTATAGAGACTAATTTTGCCCGCTAAAAAAAATTAGCTCCCAAAAATATGAAGTACCTTTTTCTTTTTTTCTTTATTGCTATTGGCACTTCAGTGTTTTCCCAAACCAAAGTAAGCGGAACTATTAAAGATAACACAGGCGAACCGGTTTCTTTTGCCAATGTAATTTTTAAGGATTCGCAGGAAGGAACTATTTCTGATGAAAATGGACGCTTTTATTTGGAAAGTGCAAAGACCTATTCGGCGGTTGTTTTTTCATTCATCGGTTTTACTACTAAAGAATTTGATCTTACGGCCGCAGTACTTACAATATGGTTATTGAATTGGAAGAGTCTGCTTCTGCACTCGACGAGGTTGTAGTTTACACAGGAAAAACTTCAAAAAAGGACAATCCCGCTCTTGATATTCTTCGGAAAATATGGGAAAATCGTCGTGAAAATGGGGTGAAAAAATTCAAACAATACCAATACGACAAATACGAAAAACTTGAGTTCGATTTAAATACCATCGATAGCAACCTTATGAAAAGTAGGGTTTTTAAGGGAATGGAATTTGTTTTTGATCAAGTTGATACTTCAAATATTACTGGAAATACATACCTGCCAATTTTTATAAACGAAGCCGCTTCCAAAGTGTATGGCGATAACTCGTTTAAAGAGGAAAAGGAAGTGTTGCAAGGAAACAAAAACTCCGGTTTTGATAACAATCAAACGCTAATCGCATTTGTAAAAGACCTTTACAGTGAATATGACGTTTATGATAATTACCTTAAATTTTTTGATAAATCATTTACCAGCCCTCTTTCCAAAACGGGTATAGACGTTTATAATTACGTTTTGCAGGACAGTGCCTATCGCGACAATAAATGGTGTTATAATATTGTGTATTATCCGCGCCGTAAAAACGAGCTTACATTTAAAGGTGATTTTTGGGTAAACGATACCACTTGGGCAATTAAGGAAATTAATCTTCAAGCTTCAAAAAGTGCAAACTTAAACTGGGTACGTGATGTTTACATTGAGCAGGAATTTGATGTGCTGAATGATTCAATCTTTCTTATTACCCGGGATTATTTTTTAAGCGATTTCAGTTTTCGGAAAAAAGAAGAGGCGCGCGGGGTATATGGGAAAAGAACTACGTTTTATGACAATTATGTTTTTGATATTCCAAAGGATAAGAAATTTTACAGCGAACAGGTTGACCCCTATCAATTTGAAATTTACAACCGTCCGGATGAGTTTTGGGAGAAAAACCGAATGGAAAAACTCAGTAAGGATGAAACGGGTGTTTACAAAATGCTCGATACCCTTAAAAACGTCCCTCGTTTTAAAGCACTCTATAATATTGGCGCCACCTTGGCAAGTGGATATTACGAAGTAAATAATTTTGATATTGGTCCCGTATTTTCCATTTTTGGCTACAATGAAGCCGAAGGATTGCGAATGCGTTTGGGTGGGCGAACCTATTTTAGCCAAAACGATCCGTGGCGGTTGGAAGGATTTGGAGCTTATGGATTTGGCGACGATAGGTTTAAATATGGAATTTCCGCAAAATGGCTTTTAGATAGAAAATCGCGGCTTACCGTTTTTGGCGGAAACCGTCGGGATGTCGAGCAAACTGGCGCCAGTTTAACCAATAGCAATGATGTTCTGGGTAGAAGTTTAGCTTCATCTTCATTGATTTCAGTAGGAGCTAATGATAGGCTTTCTCGTATAAATTTAAGCACAATAGGTTTTGATATTGAACCGCTGAAGAATTTAGTAGTTCGAATTACGGGCTCATATCGTACCTTGAAATCTGCAACCGAAACTTTCAGTATTGATTATAAAGTAATTGAAGATGGCATTTTTACTGGCGAAATTAAAAGCGTAATAAAACAACCTGAAATTGAGGTAGGATTTTATTATACCCCAAACAGAAAAACTTCGGGCTATGGCGTTGAGCGAACCGTTATTAATTTTGGCGATTTTCCATCCATTTATTTAGGATATACCTATGGGCTTAAAGATGTATTGGGAGGTAATTTTGAATATAAAAGATTACAGGCTCTTTACACACAACCTTGGAATATTGGCGGGATTGGGCGTTTGTTATCCACAGTTGAAGTTGGGAAAACATTTGACGCGGTTCCCCTCAGCCTGTTAAATCCAATTCCTGGAAACCAGACCTACTTCAGCCTTTATAATACTTTTCCTCAATTGGATTTTTATGAATTTGTTAGCGATACCTATGCATCACTTCACTTACAGCATAATTTTGGCGGGCGTATTTTTTCTCGAATCCCATTGTTGAGAAAACTGGACTTACGTGAAGTTGTGGGATTTAGGGCAGTTTATGGTGAAATATCCCAGGAGAATAAAGACCTAAACGCATCCAATATTGTTTATCAGGCTCCAGAAGATATTTATTGGGAATGGAGTGTTGGTGTTGGAAATATTTTCAGGGTTTTTAGGTTGGACTTCAACTTCCGTGGAAATTATTTAGACAATCCTGACGCCCGTAAGTTTGGTGTAACTGGAGTTTTCGGATTTTCTTTTTAAAATTTTCAAAACTCATATTGGTAAGTATTCTTATCAATATCAATTATTTCTTAGTTTTACACCGCTGAAAAAATAAAGGCATAAAAGTGATGCATCCCCTAAAAATAAGTCTTTACATTATTGTAGCACTGTTGGCCTTATTGGGATTAACCTTTTTGAGCCAAACAAATTCCTTATCTGATGGGAATGAACAGGACGGGTTTTCGGTCTACAATTCAGTAATAAAATATCCTACTACTGCTACTTTTTTTAAGGATGCAACTATTTCTAAAGAGCAAAAAAAATCTTTTGAAGGAATTGTAGATAATATTGAAACTATTGTGACTGATGGAAAAGGCGAAATCCCAGATTTTACAAAAATAGACAGTACAAAAATTGAACGCATTGCTTATCCCGGTCCTTCGGGAGAATTTATTCGAAAGCTTGAAGCGCAATTAAAGTCGGGCAATTGCAGGATTATCCATTACGGCGATTCGCAGTTGGAAGGCGATCGTATTTCGGCCTACCTTCGAAATAGATTACAAGGAATTTACGGCGGAAGCGGGCCAGGCTTTATTCCTATAAAACAGGTATATCATCAAGTGAGTGCAGTAGTTACACCTTCTGAAAATTGGTTGCGTTATGCTTCATTCGACCCGAGCCAACCATTGTTTCCAAATAAAAATTATGGCGCTTATCTTTCGGTTTCACGATTTACGCCTGTAAATAATGAAGTTTCTGATAGTTTGGCTTTGGATAGTCTTCAACTTTCAAAAGCAACAATAAACATAAGTCCATCCGGCAAGCAGTATGCGAAATTAAAGAATTACACTTCCGTTGGTTTGCATTATGGAAATTCAACAAGCCCAGTAAGTATTAAGGTTTATAATGACGGTGCACTTTTTAAAGATGATGTGCTCGTAAATGATGGAAAATATCATTGCTATAAAATAAATCTTCCGGCTACGCCAGCAAATTTGCAAGTAGAATTGGAAGGGAAAATAAGCCCTGATTTTTATGGGCTTACTCTCGATGGGGGTGGAGGAATATTGCTGGACAACGTTGCAATGCGCGGAAGTTCGGGGACTGTTTTTGCCAATCAAAACAGCGAAAGTTTCGGAAGCATGTACCAACAATTGCAACCCAAAGTAATTGTATTTCAATTTGGCGGAAATAGCGTACCCTATCTAAAAGATTCGTTGGAAGTTAAGAATTATGCAGGCTATCTTAAAAATCAAATAAATTGGGTACGTCGCAAAGCGCCCGAGGCAAGCCTTATTTTTATAGGCCCAAGCGATATGGCTACAACCATTAATGGCGAATTGAAAAGTTATGCGCTATTGCCTTATTTGGATGCCGAATTAAAACAAAGTTGCCTAAATAATAATGTGGCATATTGGAGCATGTTTAAAGCGATGGGTGGCGAAAACTCTATGCCTTTTTGGGTAGATCAAAACTTAGCAGGCAGCGACTATACACACTTTACAGGTTCTGGCACCAAAATTATCTCAGAATTATTTTTCACTTCCTTAAACATGGATTTAACAAGCAATAAATGAAGCACTATCTTTTAATAATTACAGTGCTTTTCGGGCTTGGCAGCTATTCGCAGGAATATGTTTTGGACAGTGTAATGCCTAAATATGAAGAGCTAATAAATACGCAGGCAAATGTTCTTTTAGGCGCAGAAACTTCACCATATTTCAATAATTTTTTTAGTCAGCTTGATAGTATTTATGAAGGGAAAAAGGAAAATTTGCACATTTTCCATATTGGTGGCTCCCATATTCAGGCAGATATTTATTCAAACAAACTTCGCTCGTATTTTCAGAATATGAATTCGGTATCGCAGGGTCAGCGCGGATTTGTTTTTCCCTTCAAACTGGCGCACACTAATAACCCTTCAAATTATAAAATTGAGGCCAACAAAGAAAAATGGGAAGGTTATAGAAATTCGGTTTTAAAAGATAGCGTGGCTTGGGGACTTGCAGGAGTTACGGCTGCTTTTCGGGATTGCGACGATACTATTTCGATTAAAGCCAATTATAAAACCCACACCAAAAAACCATATACATTCCATAAGCTTCGGATTTTCTACAATACTTGGAAGGACCATTATAATTTAAACATTTTGGATAGCACGCTAGTTGCTTTCGATACCATTAATTATGAAAAAATGTATCGTGAATTTCGATTTTCTCGAAACGTGAAGGAATTGGAAATGGCAATTCAAATTAAAGATACCGCAACCATAGGTCCCGAATTTTTATTAATGGGAATGGAATTTATGAATGACAATCCCGGGATTGAATATACCAGTATTGGCGTAAACGGAGCGAGTTTTGGATCCTTTGACAGAAGCACTTATTTCGAAAAACAATTGGGTCTTTATAAACCAGATCTTTTCATAATTTCAATTGGTACCAATGATGCCTATATGCCAGTAAAAGATTTTAAGACCGAGGAATTTAGGGCGAATTATGAAGCGTTTATACAAATGATTCAACACATAAATCCTCAATGTGCAATTTTGCTTACGGTACCAAATGACGATTATTACAAAAGAAAATATGCAAACAAAAATACTGCTGTGCAAGCAGAAATAATTCTTGAGCTTGCAAAAAAATATCAAATGGCAACCTGGAATCTTTATGAAATTATGGGCGGCTTGGGATCATCCAATAAGTGGTATAAAAACAAGTTGATGCCTCGCGACCGAATACATTTCACCTATTTGGGTTATAGCATAAAAGCAGATTTATTGTTGAAGGCTTTAGTTGACGCTTGGGCAAAATCCACGAATTGGGATGCTGAAACTTTGTTGAACAATTTTAAAACTATTGTAGAATAGCAATGGGTAGGTTAGGCGATATCTTTAGGTTTACAGAGAACTATCCGCTGATTTTTACACAAGCCAATTTCTGGATATTTTTTGCTGTTGTGTATTTTATTTTTGCACTGCTTTATAAAAAAATCCCACTTCGGAATAGTTATCTTTTTCTTATTTCCCTTTTCTTTTATTACAAAACCAGCGGGCTGTTTGTGGGCATTCTCATATTTAGTACACTTTTGGATTATTTTATTGGAAAAGGAATTTTCAAAAGCAATTCGCAGAACAAACGCCTGTTTTTGGTAAGCTTAAGCGTAATCGTGAATCTTTCGGTTTTGAGCTATTTCAAATATGCTTATTTCTTTACCGACTCTTTTAATGCAATATTTCACACCAATTA
The DNA here is from genome assembly GCA_963716065.1 of uncultured Flavobacteriaceae bacterium. Classification (GTDB taxonomy): domain Bacteria; phylum Bacteroidota; class Bacteroidia; order Flavobacteriales; family Flavobacteriaceae; genus Aequorivita. Next base: position 1,250,402 of record OY970287.1, on the reverse strand, counting down.
TGAAGTGATGAATTGGCTGGGCTATTGGGGCAACAGTTTTAGCCAGCAGAATTATTTTACGTTGGATAAAATTATTTTACCGGTCGGGATTTCGTTTTACACATTTCAAACCATAAGTTACAGTGTTGATATTTATAGAAAAAAATTAAAACCATTGAATTCCATTATGGACTTCGGTTTTTTTGTTAGTTTCTTTCCGCAGTTGGTAGCAGGCCCCATCGTGCGTGCGGAAAGTTTTGTGCCTCAGATTTCCCAACCTACCGTTCTAACAAAAGCTGATTTTAACGCAGGTACTTTTTTGATTTTAAAAGGGTTAATAAAGAAAATGATCTTTGCTGATTTCATCGCGATGCACTTTTTGGATCGCGTTTTTGACGCTCCCGAAATGTTTTCAGGATTTGCGAACGCAATGGCGATGATAGGGTATTCGCTTCAAATTTATGGTGATTTTTCTGGCTATACCGATATTGCAATCGGCCTCGCTTTATTGATGGGTTTTAAATTGCCAGTAAACTTTAATGCCCCGTATAAAGCTACAAATGCTGGAGATTATTGGAAACGTTGGCATATTTCCCTTTCTACTTGGTTGCGAGATTATTTATATATTCCCTTGGGAGGAAATCGGAAAGGAAGTATTGCTTCCTATATAATTCTTGCAATTATGCTTGCCGGTGTTGTTTTGGCTTTTAGGGAATGGTACGTTTTTGCAATAATTGCTACAATTGTTTTAATGATTTTTATTCTTGCATTCTTTTCAACAGCCGTAAAACGAAGCGTAAACACCAATATAAACCTAATGCTCACAATGCTTATTGGAGGATTGTGGCATGGTGCGTCTTGGAAGTTTGTGATTTGGGGAGGACTAAATGGACTGGGAATAGTAGTATACAAGTTTTGGAGGAAAATTAGCCCTTATGAAAACAAAACAGGTTGGCTTGCACATGCCTGGAAGATCGCTATCACTTTTGCATTTGTAACCTTTACCCGTATTTATTTTAGGGGCGAAAGTATGGAACATATTGAGAAATGGTATCTGCAAGTAGCCAATAATATGGATTGGGGTAATGCTTGGGATATTTTAGTGCATTACCAACTGGTGTTTTGGGTAATGCTGATAGGCTATATAACCCATTGGCTTCCGGAAAGTACTAAAGCATATATTGAAGGCTTGTATTCCAAAAGTCCAATTCTTGTAAAAATTGGAATTACTATGGTTGTTGGAGTTTTATGTTACCAAGCTTTTTCTGCAGACTTTCAACCGTTTATCTATTTTCAGTTTTAGACATATTTCAAATTAAATTTAAATTTGCTCTATTCCCGGAAAGGGTAGAAAAGATTATGAAAAAAAAAGACCGCTTAATAGCGGTCTTTTTCAGGTTAAGTAATTAATTGATTGTGGGGATTTATTGTTTTATGATCTGTTTGGTGACTGAACCCATATCAGTATAAATCTTTACAAAATAGACAGCACTTTGGAAATTGCTAAAATCTATTTCATTATTTGTGCTTGTGGAAAGGGTTACATTTTGTAATCTTCTGCCGCTTATATCAAAAATTTCCAAAGAAGTGATTTTTGCTTCTGGAGAAATTATATTTAAAATACCGCTTGTTGGGTTAGGAAAAACAGAAACTTTTTCAAGCGCAGAGGTATTATCTCCTAAAATTTCATTGCTTCTAAAAAGCAAAGTGAAACGACTGTTGTATGTTCCTTTTTCCGCATTAAAAAGGTAGTTGTCTTTCGATAGGTTTGTAATGATATTCAATTCATTATCTACAAGAAAAACTGTAGCATTTTCAAAGCCTGGTCCTTCAATGTCTTTTATTGAAATTGTATAACGAACATTTTCGTCTATCAAACTTGAAAAGCCCATTAATACTTTTATTCCATCTTCAAAAGTTTCACGACTTTGGATGCCAAATTCTTCACTTCCATCTTCCAAATGTGTAAATACAGAAAGAACGTTAGCCATTCTTCGGCTGTCATAACCTAGGTCTATGTCTGGGGTTGTTAATGGAGAAAAACCGATTAGGGTAGTATTCTGCATTTGATACTGTTCGGTTTTAACTTGAACCCAAATACGATTATTTCCTTCACTACCTGGGCGAGTAGCCGTATTGTTGAAACCCGTGACTCTCATTGTATTTGAAAAAGTGGCGATCCCAGCAGCGGTTGCCTTAATTCCAAAGCCTTGCCCAGTTGAAATATAACCATTTGGTTCGGTTTGTGTTGGGTCTGAAGGCGCTGGTGTACCACCCATAAGATTAAACATAGAAATATCTTCCATGCTAAAATTCATTGTATATGCACCGGGCAATAAAGGACTCGGAGACGTATTTGGATTCCAAAAATAAACTTCATTAACCATAGCGTTGGCGGTTATGAAATCTGCAGCTTTCATTGCAGATGGATATGGGTTTGAAAAAACATTGGGGCTGCTGTTTCTGTTTCCATTGTATTTTACTGTAAAATCAATACTTCCAGTATTTAAGGTGCCTTGTTCAAAGGTCATGTCATAGGTTTTGTTGCCGTCATTCCCATTTAATTGTGGCCTGGCAATATAACCTTCGCTTGGATTAATTGTTCCGTTATATAGCAACCAGTTATCGTAATTGTCATCAGCAAAATTTTCAGCTAATGGAAACTGTGCTGCCACATCTGGGTTTGGCAAAAAGTTTTCTGTAATGTGATTTAGAAACATATAAGAATTAGCAAAAACCCCATTTCGGGTTTCAGTTGTCATAGGACTGCCAAGTACTAAAAATACCCGCGGTATCATATATGGCGTTGTATAGTTTACATTTATAACCCCATTATTGCTAACCTCTGCATCATCTTCTGATTGTACAACGCTTCCTTGGTGTTCAACTATAAGATTGCCATTTATGGTTATATCTTTTGTTATATTTAAGTAATCTTCTGCTGCAACAGTAAGTGTTTTATTGGAATCTACTTCACAACTACAGGCGTCAATGCTACCTTTTGCGGCGGTATTATAATCGCTACTGATTTTCGCTTTTGAACCAGGGCCAGGAGCGCCATTATTCCAATTGGTACCAAAGTAGGTTGTTGTTTCAGCAGTAACGGTTACTGTAGCGGTGCAGGATGCTTTATTCGCATAATCATCCTCAAGATTAAGTGTTACCTGAAATGTTTGTCCAACGTCTTTACAAGTAAAAGTTGTTTGCCCAGTAAGGGTTCTTTTTGTAATTCCGAAATTATCGGTTGAGCCGTTATCAATATTGCTGGCAGTTATTGTTACACTACCTGTATTTTTATCTAAGGTTGCGGTGTAGTTTTGGCAATTTGCAACAGGGGCTATATTGTCAAAAAATGGATCTTTAACAATGATAAGCCCTTCAACTAAGTCGCTAATAATGATATTTCCACTTTTAAAAAATGGATATACATTCCAAGCACCATAAAAAGAAGCTTCATCTGTACTTGGATGTGTATCAAAATAGTCAATTTCATTCATTGAAGGTGTAGAGTTATATAGATTATCCACTTTTAAAACTCTCATTCCAGCATTGTAATTAGCTAAATAAAAACGATTCCCTACAACGTAACCATTGTGATCAATAGCTGCCGTGGGACCTTCGTATGTATAATGCAAGGAAGGATTATCCAAATCTTCTAAATTAAATGCAAAAGTACGGGTGCCTCCTCCAATGTTTTCTTCATCTACTTCGTCGCCAGCTATAAAAAACTTTTTATCCTCAGTAAACCAGCCCTGATGGGTATAGTACATATTTGCATAAGTTACAGAAGAAATAAGAGTTGGGCTATTTTTATTGGTAACGTCAATAATGTTTATTTTTTTGTTCCCGCCGAAAGCGCCAACCAGTATTTCACGACCTTGATAATCTGGGTCTGGACCATCATATAATACAACCTGAGCATCATGACAATATCCCCAAGTTGAAATAATTTTAACTAAGGGCGGGTTTGTTGGATTGCTATTTAAATTTAAAATTATAGGACCTCCATTGCTGCCGCTGCGGTTGGAGCCTAAAAGATATAGATAACCAGTGTCTTCATTAATAATTAAGTTATGGGTTTTACTAACGCCGGTATATAATCCATCTCTTGTAAAAATCCTCATTTGGTTTGGCCCAGTAGTATTAGTGGTACTTGTAGACAGTCCCCTAAGCCTTGTAAGATCAAAAATCTGCATTCCAAAGTTCGTGGCTTCACTTACTATATAGGCATAGTTATTATAGACCTTTACATCATGCCACCAACTAGTAGCTGAAGAATTTGGAGTTGTTAAGGTTGAATTTAATTTTCCTAAAAACCGTGGACTGTTTGGGTTTGAAATATCTACAAACGCGGTACCATCATTTAGTGTTACAATTGCATATTCTTTATTGTCCTGTGGATCGGCTAACCCCCATGAATCCTGAGCTTCCATTGGGTTGGTTCAGGATAGGCTTTCCCTCCTAAATTTGCAATACTTATTTTTCCTTGCAGTGTAAGGCCGTTACAAGGAAAACCACTCGCCATTCCACCAACGCAAGGAGTTTGTGAAAAAATTAATGGGGCGCTAAGCATTAAAAATAATTGTAAAAATTGTTTCATAAATGTAGGTTTTTGGTTAACGATGTTAAGTAAGTTATTATATCGTTTTAGATATTGAGTCATAAAAATAAATTCTAAATATTATTGTAAAGACTATGTGTCAAGAAATGGATGCCTGTAATGGCTTGAAGTATAATAAGTAGTTTTATTTTCATAATTTGGGGTTATGTTGAAAATACAGCACAATATTAACCTTTAAATCCGATAAAAAGCAAATTTTATAGATAAAAAGTTTTCTATATTTTCCATTAAACTCTTAATTACAAGTTATTTCCTACAAAAAATTAGCATTTTATTAAGAAAATTTGTATTGTTTGGAAAAAAAAGTTCTCATAATCTCTCTTTGGAAGAGTTGATACATCTAACCCATGTAATCCAAAATCTAAAATCCATACTTATCTTTGCCTTATAAATAAAACATATTGAATAATTACAATTCTTTGATAGAAAATATAGATATATCGAAATTCGGCTTAAATAATATTTTATTATCATTTAAAAGGGATGATAAATTACATCCATTCGTCTCCGGTAATAAACTAAGAAAACTGAAGTATAATCTTATAGAAGCCCAACAGCAGAAATACCATACTTTACTCACCTTTGGTGGAGCCTTTTCAAATCATATAGCTGCAGTTGCTGCGGCTGGTAAGGAATTAGGTTTAAACACTATCGGAATTATTCGTGGGGAAGAGTTGGAAAGTAAAATTTCAGAAAACCCAACACTTTCTTTTGCGCAGGAATGCGGAATGCATTTTCAGTTTATATCTCGTGAAGATTATAGAAATAAAGACAAAGCTGAATTTATCAATAATTTTAAAAAAAAAATTGGCGAATTCTATCTTTTGCCCGAAGGCGGCACAAATGCACTTGCCGTAAAAGGATGTGAGGAAATTTTAACTGAGACAAAAAATGATTTCGATTATATATGTGTTCCAGTAGGAACGGGCGGAACAATTGCTGGATTGGTAAAAGCTTCCAAAGAATACCAACAAGTTTTAGGATTTTCAGCATTAAAAGGAAACTTTCAATCTTCAGAAATTGCAAAATATACTTCTAAAACCAATTTTAAGATTATAGATTCTTATAGTTTTGGTGGCTACGGCAAAATAGATATTGATTTAATTCGTTTTATAAACGAATTTAAAGAAAAGACCAATATTCCATTGGATCCAGTTTATACCGGAAAAATGATGTACGGCATTTTCGACCTTTTAAAAAAGGGCTATTTCAAAGAAAATAGCCGTATTTTTGCGGTTCATACCGGAGGATTGCAGGGCATTGCCGGAATGAACCAAAAGTTAACAAAGAAAAACCTTCCTATAATTGAATAAAATGATTGGCAGAATAACTACCCTTCTTATTATATGTATTATTTGTTTTGGCAGTTGCAAATCAAAAAAAACTGCGACTTCCCATAAAAAAAAACCTAAAACCGAACAGGTCGTTCGCGTCAAACAACCTATTAAAGAGAAAGATACAAAAGCTGAAGAGCCTGAAATTGTGGTAGTGCCAGTTAATATTTCATACAGCGAACGTGTTGCCAATTATATAAATGAATATAGGGATATTGCCAAAGAAGAAATGTTGCAATACGGAATTCCAGCCAGCATTACCTTAGCCCAAGGTATTCTTGAAAGCGGTGCCGGTGCCGGGGAACTAACCTTAAAAGCAAATAATCACTTTGGAATAAAATGCCACAAGGGTTGGGAAGGGGATAGTGTATATCACGATGATGATGAACGTGGGGAATGCTTCCGAAAATATACCGACCCAAAATATTCATATCGAGACCATTCTTTATTTTTAACACAGCGAAGTAGATATCAGGATTTGTTCAAACTTCGGAAAGATGATTATAAAGGTTGGGCAAAAGGTTTACGAAAAGCTGGCTATGCCACCGACCCAAAATATCCCGAAAAACTTATTGGTATTATTGAAAGATATAATCTTGAAAAATATGACGATGATGTATTGGGGAAAAAAGTGACCAATAAAAATCCTGATGATTCAAAAATTGGCACCTATTCAGTTCAAGCTGGTGATACCCTTTACAATATTTCAAAACGATTCAATCTTACCGTTGAAACATTAAAAGAATATAACGGACTCAGAAACAACGACATATCAATTGGTCAAACACTATATCTCCACCCTGTTAAAAATCAATAATTTACAATGAATTACCAAAGAAGTAGCGCTATCTTCAACGAGGCACAAAAAGTTATTCCCGGTGGTGTAAACTCGCCCGTTCGTGCTTTTAAGGCTGTTGGCGGCACTCCAATTTTTGTTGAAAAAGCAAAAGGTGCTTATTTATATGATGTTGATGGCAACAAATTAATTGATTACATAAATTCTTGGGGCTTATGATTTTAGGGACATGCTTTCGAGCCTGTGGTAAATGCAGTAATTGAAAAAGCAAAAAAAGGAACTTCCTTTGGAATGCCTACTGAAATTGAAACTGAGATTGCCGCTCTTGCTATTTCAATGGTTCCAAATATTGATAAAATACGTTTTGTCAATAGTGGTACCGAAGCTTGTATGAGTGCAGTTCGCTTGGCGCGTGGATTTACGGGAAAGGACAAAATTATAAAATTTGCTGGCTGTTATCACGGGCATAGCGATTCATTTTTAATTCAAGCCGGAAGTGGCGCCGTAACTTTTGGAACCCCAAATAGTCCCGGTGTAACTGAAGGTACAGCCAAGGATACGCTATTGGCAAACTATAATGATTTAAATAACGTAGCCGAAGTAATTGCAGCAAACAAAAATGAAATTGCTTGTATAATTCTTGAACCTGTAGCTGGAAATATGGGATGTATTCCACCCGCGAAAGGTTTTTTGGAAGGTTTGCGAAAACTGTGTGATGACAACAATATCCTTTTGATCTTTGATGAAGTGATGACTGGTTTTAGGCTGGCGGCTGGAGGTGTACAAGAATTATTTGGAATAAAAGCCGACATTGTAACATTCGGAAAAGTGATTGGCGGAGGTTTGCCCGTTGGTGCATTTGCAGCCAGAGAAGAAATAATGAATTTCTTAGCTCCAATTGGACCCGTATATCAAGCCGGAACTTTAAGCGGAAATCCATTGGCAATGGCCGCAGGTTTGGCAATGTTAAAAGAATTGAATGAAAACAGAAACATTTTTAATTCAATAAATAAAAAGACGGAATATTTGCACAAAGGAATTGAAGAAGCGCTTAATTCTGAAAATGTAAAATTTACAATCAATCGTTTGGGATCAATGATTTCGGTGCATTTTTCTGAGAAACCCGTAACCGATTTTTCTTCAGCTGCAGAAGCTAACAATGAAAACTTTAAAAAATTCTTCCATGGAATGTTGGATGAAGGAATTTATATTGCGCCAAGTGCTTTTGAAACTTGGTTTATTTGTGACGCTTTAAGCTATGACGATTTAGATTTTACTATTGCGGCGTGCAAAAAAGTAGCAAAACAACTTCAATAAAAAAACCCTTTCCAATTTGGAAAGGGTCTTGATTTAAATATAATTAATCACTAATTATTCGTTTTCACCCAGTTGTTATACTGGTCTGCTGTTAAGGTTTTCTTCATCGCTTCCTTTAACTGTTCATCAAGCTTTTTCTTTTCAGAAGCAACCGAAGCATCTTTAACATCTTTTCCGTCTACATTTTTTTGATATCCAACCTCTTTAGCTACAAGTGCTCTAAATACAGCTCTTCCTTGGTCTCCATTTAGGCCTAATTTTTCAGTAAGTTGGGCAGTTTCGGCTTTTGCAATTACCTCAGGTCTACTTTTGTCTTGCGACAAAGACTGTGCTGAGGTTGTTTGAACTCCCAAAAGCATGGTTACTGCGAATGCAAATACTGTTATTATTTTTTTCATTTCTTCTAATTTTTATTTTTAAAGCTACTAAAGTAGCTATTTCAAAACAACAAAAACAATAATTGAGCCAAAAGTTAGAATTTAAAATTTATTTACTTTCTGCGACTTTTTTCCAAATTCCCTTTGTTTCTTGAATTCCCACGTTTATTGTGTTGGCTCTTTTCCCACTTAACAATTTGTTCTTCGGTAAGAATTTCTTTCATCTGCTTTTTCATCACAATGCGTCTGTCGAGCATTGCATTTTTTGCTTCAAATTTTTGTTGGTCAGTCATTTCCTTCGCATTTTCTGAACGCGCCGGTTTATTTTTTGCGTTATCCAAAAAGACCTGTTTAACTTTTTTCTGTTGCGATTCGTTTAAATCTAATGTAAGAGTCATTTTCTTTGTTTGCAATTCAGCTCTTTGTTCAGGGGTGTAATTTTCCTTTGCTTCTTTACGAACCTGTTTTTGTTCAGGAGTTTTGTTTTGTGCTGTTATGGCTAAAGTTGTTATTGCCATAAAAATTATCATTATTTTTTTCATTTTATCTGTTTTTTTAAATGTTCAACAAAGCTTTGATGTATTTTTCTGGAAAAGGTTTAATGAACAATTAATTCAGAAATAAAAAAAGCCGCAAAAAGCGGCTTCAATTTTTGTTTCCTTAAAATTTCGATTAAAGAGAATCTATATATTCTTCCAGCATTTCCAATGCTTCACTGTGTACAACAGTTCTCCCAATTGTGGCATTCTATAGGTTGGCAATGTGCTTCCGAAACGAGCAGTTATTTCGCCTCTGTTTGCATAAATACCAGTATCGTTGAAATCTGTTTCAAAACGGAAATCTAAATTGAATCCTGAAGGTACGCTTCCACCAGGTTGGTGGCAATGTGCGCAATTTACATCCATATAAGCACGGGCGCGATCATCCAATAATAAATTTTCATTTTCCCAATTCGGCAAAACACTCGTGCTGCTTGAAGTAACACCTTTCAACATTCCAATGGAGGCTAGATAATCCAATTGATTTTGTGATGTATAAGAAGGAATAAAATTCAAATTTCGCAGTTTTGGTCCAATCGGAAAGGTCTCTGCATTATTGTTATGGCACGTAAAACAATCCTGTTTTGAAGGAATTTGGTAGTCCACATTTTGTGTGTCGCCGTTTAGGTCAATATAGCTGATAGCTTCTGTACTGCCAGTTTCACGGTATGTAGCTTCGGTTTGGGAAGCATTCCAAATATAATCTCCAACTAACCAAACTCCGTTAACTTTTAGCAAAATACGGGTTTCGATAATCTTTTTTCCGAGTGAAGGATCGCGCTCGTCAATATTGTAAAAGAAGGTTTTTGAAATCAATGTATTATCCGGAAAAGTGGGCAATAAATCATTATTATTGTAACCCATGCTTTGTTCATTTGGAAGACGAATAAGACGTTGTTTATGTGAATAATCACTAAAAAGAGTACTGTTTATTTCATAAAGTTGCACTCCGACCGCAGGAGTAAGATCTGAAAGATTACAAGTGAAAACCCCTAGTTCAGAAAGTTTTTGTGGAAATACTTCGTTTGGAAGAATTTCGATAGACGCATTCAATTCATTGCTAGGATCGGATTCATTGTTTGCTTCATCAAAAGCAGTAACATATAAATTATAGGGAGTTCCAAAACACAAATCTTCAATAACAGCATTAATTACAGTAATATTTTGAGCAACTATTTCTCCATCAAGATATACTTGATATTTTTTAACTGCTACATCATCAGTAGATGCATCCCAACTAACCGATATTGTTGACTCAGTTGTATTTGTCAACCTTAGATTGATAGGTGCAGAAGGCTTCTGATTGTCAATAGGATCGTAACCGTCATCTTTTCCACAAGCTATAACCATTAAACCAATTAAGATAAGGAATAGTATTTTTTTCATTTTGTAAATAATAAGGTGATAAAAATATAAAAATTGAATGAATGTGTGCGGTTTTGGTTGTTAAAATAAAAATCACCAAAAAGATATTGTCCCTCATTGAAATGACGCGTTCCCTAATTGTATGTTTTTCAGCAATGTTATAATTAATAGTTTCGAAATGAATTAAAATTATAACATTATGAAATGCCCTGCCAAAATATTAAATAAAACGGAAGATGCACAATTAGGGCATTCCATCTTCCATTAACAAACAAATATTTATACAGATGAAAACGAAACTTTTATTGTTCTTTCCCATTCTTCTTTTATTTGGTTTTATGGGAATTATTGCCTCAAAAAAACAATACCCTGAAACCAAAAGAGTTTTGGCACGCGAGGATGGATGTGTGTTTATGACGGTTATGGGCGAGCAATCCTCTGATGATTACAGTGTTTTCAAAAACAATGAAAACCTTAAGTTATCTGTAAATGACGGACTTTCGTGGCTTACGGGAGCACAATTGAAAAATGGCGGATACGGTGCCGGAAGCCACGCACATCAGGAAATTATTGACCCACATGCAGTACCTGCTGATCCGGCAACAACCGCGATGGTTGGAATGGCATTTTTACGAAGCGGAAACTCGCTTAATAAAGGCAAGTATTCCGAAAATCTTCAAAAATTACTTCGCTATTTATTGGAAACTGTTGAAAATACTTCCAAAGACAACCCATATATAACGGATGTTCGCGGAACGCAAATTCAATCAAAGCTTGGGCAAAATATTGATGCAGTGCTAACGGCACAATTCTTTTCAAATATGTTGCACCAAAAATTAAATTCCGAAGAAAAGAAACGGATTGAAAGAGCTTTGGATATCTGTGTTTCAAAAATTGAAGCTGCAACCGATGCCGAAGGAAAGCAACAAGGCGCGGGTTGGGCTGGAGTCTTACAGAGCGGATTGGCAAGTACGGCTTTGGAATCAGCTTCGGCTATGGGCGCGAATGTAGATAAAAAAGTATTGGATAAAACGCGAGATTATCAAAAAGGTAATTATGACGAAAATACCAACGAGGTAAAAGCAGATGACGGAGCGGGAGTGATGCTGTATGCTGTGAGTGGAAGCGTTCGCGCAACTGCAAAAGATGCAAGAAGAGCGGAAGAGCGAATCACTAAAGCCAAGAAAGAAGGTAAGCTACCCGAAAATGCGCCCGTAACTGTGGAAAATCTAAAAAAAGCAGGTTATTCGGAAGCGGAAGCTGTGGAATATTCTACAAGTTATAATGTGTATCAATCTGCAAAAAACACAGCACAACAGGAAGATGTGCTAAACGGATTTGGAAATAATGGGGGAGAGGAGTTTTTAAGCTTTTTGCAAACTGGGGAATCTTTGGTTGTAAATAAAGATGCCGATTGGAAAAAATGGTACGACGATATGAGTGGGCGCATTTTAAAAATCCAAAACCAGGACGGTAGCTGGAATGGTCACCACTGTATTACCAGTCCAGTTTTTTGTACCGCCACAAGTATTTTATTATTGACTGTAGAAAATGATATTGAATATTTACGGAAAGTTGGAGAATAATTGAAAGGATTGAAGATTTTATAAATAACTAAGTTCAAACAATAAGTGCAACAGTTGAAAAAGATGGGAAAATTAATTTTCCCATCTTTATAAAAACTGGATGCCGATGAATTATAACCAATTAATCGACTCTCAAAGATACCAAATTGAGAGTTATCTGAAAGCAGGTTTTAGCCAAACAAGAATTGCCAAAGAGCTTGGTGTGGATAAAAGCACCATAAGCAGAGAGCTGAACCGAAATGGAAAAAAGCGGAGCTACAATGCCAATTATGCCATTATGGCAAGCAACGAACGCAAGAAAGAAGCTTATAAGCACCGTGTCTTTGATGACGGTATGCGGTACTATATAGACAAAAAGCTTACCCAAGAGCAGTGGTCCCCTGAGCAGATAAAGGGAAGGTGCGATCTGGAAGGGATTCCTATGGTCAGTACCGAGCGTATCTATCAGTACATTTACCAGGACCAGGCAGAGGGAGGCCTTTTGTACAAGCATCTGCGCACCGCCCGAAGGTGGCGAAAAAAGCGATTGAGCAGAAAACACCAAAGGGGACAGATACCCAACCGGGTTATGATAGGCCAACGTCCCGAAATAGTGGATGCAAAGGGGCGTTTTGGGGATTGGGAGGTCGACACCATCATTGGCCAAAACCATAAATCGGCCATAGTGACCCTGACCGAGCGCAAAAGCCAATTCGAACTGATGGCCAAGACCGATGGTACAAAAGCAGCATCCATCAAAAAGCAGATGATAAACCTCCTTTCCCCTTTCAAAGAACTGGTAAGGACCATAACCTCAGATAATGGAAAGGAATTTACAGAACACCAAAAAATAGCTCGAAAACTGGATGCGGATTTTTTCTTTGCAGACCCTTATTCGCCCTGGCAAAGAGGGCTTAACGAGTACAGCAACAAGCTAATCAGGCAATACTTGCCAAAGAAAACAGATTTTAATACCATAGAACACAGAACAATCAATATGATTATCAGTAAGTTAAACAGTAGGCCAAGAAAACTATTGGGATATAAAACTCCAAACGAAGTATTTTTAACTAAATTTAAATCCAATTGTTGCACTTGTTAATTGAATCTAGCATATAAATAAATCAGCAATCGTTAATCGTCAATCTAAAATCAAAAATAGTATAGACCCTTTACAATTCTTGGCAGGGATGCCAGGCCCCTTGTGCTAAAAGAGGAAGGAAAAAAGTTGTAGAGGGTTTATTCTCGAATTACAGATTTTTAGATTGTTGGATTTTTAAATTTCTGAATTTTCATTTTTAAATTTATTATGTTTTGAGTTTTTTATAAAACGGAAACAATTAAATTATCATCAATTTTCTCAACCTTCGCAACCTTTGAAGCCGTCAAACCCTTAATTGCTTTGTCCCATTTTTTATTGCTCAAGCCTGATTGAAGTTTTAATTCTTCCAAAGCAATTGTAGAATTGGTTTTTAGAATTGTAAAAACAGCTTTTTCATCTTCTGTCATTTCCACTTTTTTCTTTTCGGGACGCATTTGGGGGAAGAAAAGCACTTCCTGTATGGAAGGATTGTTCGTCAAAAACATAATCAATCTGTCCATACCAATTCCCATACCACTGGTTGGGGGCATTCCGTATTCCAAAGCCCTAAGAAAATCATAATCTATAAAAGCAGTTGCTTCGTCATCGCCTCTGTCGGCCAATTTTAATTGGGCTTCAAAACGTTCGCGTTGGTCAATTGGGTCATTTAATTCGCTGTATGCGTTTGCAATTTCCTTTCCGCAAACCATCAACTCAAAACGTTCGGTAAGTTCTGGATTTTCCCGATGCTCTTTGCAGAGCGGGCTCATTTCTTTCGGATAATCTGTAATGAAGGTTGGTTGAATATAATTGCCTTCGCACTTTTCGCCAAAAATTTCATCTATCAATTTTCCTTTGCCCATAGTTTCATCCACAGGAATTTTCATATCCAAAGCAGCTTTGCGTATTTCATCCTCCGTCTTGCCAGTAATGTCAAAACCTGTGAAATGTTGAATTGATTCCGCCATTGTTACTCGTGGATACGGCGCCTTGAAATCTATTTGGTGTTCCCCAAACGTAGATTTTGAAGTGCCGTTTACTTGAATTGCACAGAATTCCAACAATTGCTCGCAGAAATCCATCATCCAATTGTAATCTTTATAGGAAACGTAAATCTCCATTGCGGTAAACTCTGGGTTGTGGGTGCGGTCGATTCCTTCGTTTCTGAAGTTTTTAGAGAATTCATAAACTCCGTCAAAACCACCAACGATCAATCTTTTCAAATACAACTCATTTGCAATTCGCATATATAAAGGAATGTCCAATGAATTGTGATGCGTAATAAAAGGTCTCGCCGCAGCACCGCCAGGAATGGGTTGCAAAACGGGAGTTTCCACTTCAAAATAGCCACGCTCATTAAAGAAATTACGCATTGCATTAAAAAGTTTTGTACGCTTTACAAAAATTTCCTTTACGTGCGGATTCACCACCAAATCTGCATAGCGTTGGCGATAGCGTTGTTCGGGATCGGTAAATGCATCGTGTATTTTTCCATCGGCATCAACGCGCGGTTGTGGCAATGGTTTTAAAGCTTTGCTCAACAAGGTGAAATTTTTCACCATAATAGTTTTTTCGCCTACTTGGGTTTTGAAAAGCTCACCTTCAATACCAATGAAATCGCCAATATCCAGCAGTTTTTTATATACATCGTTGTAATAGCTTTTGTCTTCGCCGGTGCAAATTTCATCACGATTAAAATATACTTGTATGCGTCCATCGGCATCCTGAAGTTCGGCAAAAGATGCTGAACCTTGAATTCTACGGGACATTAATCTTCCTGCAACTACCACCTTTTTTCCTTCCTCAAAATTTTCCTTTATCTTTTTTGAAGTATTGTTTACAGGATATAAATCTGCAGGATACGGGTTTATTCCACGTTCGCGGAGTTGGTTTAGTTTTTCTCTTCGGATAATTTCCAGTTCAGATAGTTGCATAAGTGTGTATAAAAATAAGTCTGCAAAGATAGGTAAAGGAAGTTTGAAGTTGGAAATTTGAAGTTGGAAATTGGAAGTCAGAAATAGGATGATGGAAGTTGGATAGAAATGTTGTACGCTAAAATAAAAAATATTAATCGTAGCTTTGTTTTTATATGAGCATTTGGAGAGTCCTGTTAGCAATCATTTTTCCGCCGCTTGCCGTAATTGGCAAAGGTTGTGGGTCTGTAATAATCGTTTTTATACTTACCGTTTGTGGCTGGATTCCCGGTGTAATTGCCGCTTTAATTATTTTGAACAATCCAAATAGATAAAATAATGGTACACAAATTACTTTGCATTTTTGTTTTAGCAATTTCACTGGTAAGTTGTCAATTCACTGAAACAATGTTGATGAATGAAGACGGGAGCGGAACAATGACCATTGAGGTAAATATGAATGAAATGATGAGTTTTGGTGGGGCAGCGGTTATGGATTCTGTAGCCGTGAAAATGGATACAATTATTTCAATAAAACAATTTTTGGAGAAGAAGAAAGATAGTATTTCACAACTTTCCACCGCTGAACAGCTAAAACTCAAAAAACTGGAAAACTTCAATGTTCATATAAATATGAATTCTGAAACTTCGGAAATGGTTTATGACATTTCAACAAAATTCAAATCCATTAGCGAGGCGAACGATATTTTGAACGGATTAGAACAGGCGGGAAATTTTATGCCCAATATGGATTCCAATCCTGAAGAAGGTAAAAAAGAAGAATTCGTCGGAATTAATAGGGGTTAATTATTCTTTTGAAAAAGGAATTTTTAAACGAGACGCATTTATCAAAGAATGAAAAATTGCATCAGCAACAGGTTGACAGTTTAAAGCAAGGGGAAGCTTTTATGGGCGGATCAAATTATACTTTGAAATATACATTTCCGAAGAAAATAAAGAAAACTTCAAATTCAGAAGCCACTTTTTCAGAAGATAGAAAAACGGTAACTGTACAAAAGTCTTTTATTGAATATTTCAAGAACCCCGATTTGCTCGATTTGGAAGTTGAATTGGAAAAATAATAACATTAAACAATTATCAATAAATAATAAACAATAAGTATATGAAAGCATTTTACTTTTTAATTCCGTTATTGATGGCTAATGCCTGCAAAACCAATACTGGCGCTACCATTTCATCAGAAAATACAAGTATGGAACAAGTTGAAAATAAATCCTCAGGCTGCCCCGAGGTTGGCAATTGCAGTGTAGTGTTGCATAAAAATAAAACTTTGATAATAAAGGAAGATGGTATTGGGTCAACCTATCCTGAAATTGTTGATGGCAACAATATTGTGGTTGCGTACACATATATGAAAAAAGGACCTGAAGGGACGGCAGATGGGGATTATTCAGAAACCATCCATTTCGAGATTCCAACTACAACTAATAATTTAAGTAAAGAAAACGCTGGTCTTGCAGATGTAAATTTACTTTTTGGAAGACATTGTTTCTGTAGGGATGGGGGTTATTTTCCTGTAACCTCGGGCAAACTTTTGGTAGAAAAAACCAATCAAGCCATTATGTTTGACCTTACTTTTAAAACCGATAAAACCACGCAAGTTATCTCGCAAATTAAGGAAACGGTCAAGCTTTAACCGATAGATAAAGCAAAAAGAATCAATATAGTTTTTATAAATCCAACACGGATTCATTTACTAAAATTATAGAAAATAAAAGAGGCGCTCAAATTATGAACGCCTCTTTTTTTATTCTAAATTCTTTACTTAGTTTTTAACGATCTTTTTCGTAGTTACTTTGTTGCCATTTTTTACAACAAGGAAATACATTCCGCTATCAACATAGTTAAGTTCTAATTGTTTGCTGAATGTGCTTGAAGAAGACACATCATCAAAAGTATAGTTGTTTATCGCTCTTCCTCTTAAATCATAAAGAGATACTTCAACTGAACCATTTGTATCTGGCTTAAAGGTAAGGTTGAAAGTTCCGTTTGATGGGTTTGGATATACAGAGAAGTTTTCAAAAGCAAATTCTTCCACACCTACAATACCATCTACTGTAATAACAGCATCGTTAATATCATAGAAAATGTTGTTAGATGATTTTACCATTAACCTACCAGTAGTGGTATTGATGTTTGGAACATTAACCAAAGCGCTTCCATTGTTTGGTACACCTAAAGCTACAGCAACTGGATACGTTTGTCCTCCATCGGTTGACAACCAAATATCCACGTTTGGACTGTTCACTGGAGCTATGTCAGTTCCGGCTACATCCCAAGTAACAGTTTCAGTAGATCCTATATTCCATGTAGTTGGTACTGCTTGAGAAGTAACTACAAATGGTCCAGAAACAGCGTCAAAAGTAATAACCATATTGTCGCTTGCAGTAGCAGCTCCACCTGCAACGTTGTCACGTACAGTATATCTAAAATTCATAATTCTTGCTACCGTTGGAACTACTTCCCAAGTACTTTGGGTATTACCAGCTAAAACAGTTGCAATTGCAGGCATATATCTTTCTGGAGTTGGTAACGGATCGATTGATCTAAAAGCCGGGCCAACAACTGATGTGTTTAACGGTGGCATAGGTGCTGGCTGCGCATTTAATTGCTCCCAGCAATGTGAAAGTATATCTCCTGCATCTGGATCTGAAGCTACTCCTTTTAAAATAAATGGAGTAGATTTTGGTATTGTTACGTCTGGTCCAGCATCAGCAGTTGGAGGCAAGTTGTTGGTTGGGGTTTGAACAGCACATTGTCCAGAACCAATACTAATAAAATTCCACATTTCCTGAATATTGAAACCATGAAAATAATCATCACTATTATTTTGTACGTTTGGAGCGCAAATTCCTGCATAACCCATAATGGTTGATGCACTACCCGGCTCGTAAGAAGCACTTGATCTTTGGCAGTTATTGTTTTGGGTATGGCTACCACCATATTGATGCCCCATTTCGTGAGCTACATAGTCTATATAAAAAGGATCGTTGATTGGCTGAAATGAACCTGTTACACCTCTTGCTTTTCCAGAAGAGCAAGGAGAACGTAATTGCGCTACGCCGCCGCCGCCAGTACTGAATACGTGTCCAATATCATAATTTGCAAAGCCTATTGCGTTGTCAATTACGTTCTGAATTTGATTGATCATAGAGGCATCATTGCTCAACCCATCTGTAGCGGTATCTAAAAATATAATATCCTCATTGTTTGGAATAATTTCCATAGTTAGGGCAACGTCTCTTTCAAAAATACCGTTTATCCTTGTCATAGCAACATTCATTGCGATTAAAACAGCAGCTTTCTTTTCAGCATCCGGTGCGCCTGGATCAACTCCAGCCCTATTCCAATGGAAAAAAGAATACTCGGCGTTAGAAGCCAAAGCCAATCTAAAAGTTCTTAGCATCCCATCATCGGCATTTATGTTTGCATTTTCAATTCCTTCGTTAATGTTTTTTGGGCCAACTTCTTCTTCAACAAGACAAACAAATGGCTCTAAGGTAGGAGGCAAATCATTTCTTGAATAAGCTATGTAAGCTTGCTTATCTTGTGTGTAAGGGTCAATGTAGAAAGTAGCATTGTTTGTAGAAGTAATCATCACGTTAACACCATATGGTGAAGTGCTAAACCTTGCAATAGCTGTTGGGTCATCAATTCCTTGGCCAGCAAAAGAGCGTATGTTTGGGTGCTTTTGCTGCAATTCAGGAGCAAAAGTTGATGCGTCCACAATTCTGAATTTTTGAATTTCACCATTTGCAACAGGAAGTTCAATAATTGCATTTGATGTTCTTAAATTAGCTCTTGAAGGAGCTTTGCTTAGTACCGACTGTAGCGCGGAGGAATTTAAACTAAAAAGTTTATATTCTGTCGGAACTGAATTTCTGGCTTCCTTTGTTTTTAAAGAAGTAGAAGTTTCCGAAATCGGAGTCCACATCTTTGAGGAATTCTGTGCGTATATCCCAAAGCAAAAAAGCGAAAAGGATAAAACCACAATTGATTTAAAAGTACTTTTTTTCATTTTATGTGTAATTTATATGAATATTTAGAACCGTAAATATAAAAGATTTTGTGGAATTTAGGGAATTTTTAAGACCATAACTTATAGATTTAAACGAAAAAAATAATTTTTTTCAATTTTAAACGGCAAAACTATTTAATTGATAGCTTTGCCTTTGCATAATGAAAGGGCTTTAAATTGAATAAAGATTTAAAAATTAAAGAATTAGGTTTAAAGGATTACAAAGAAACTTGGGATTTTCAAGAGTCTCTTTTTCAGGACATTCTTCACATAAAAAGTAAAAACAAAAAAGAAAATCTGAACCTTAAAACTCCAAATTATTTTCTTTTTGTTGAACATCCGCACGTTTATACTTTAGGAAAAAGTGGGCATATTGAAAATCTGCTTATTTCTGAAGAAAAATTAAATTCAATTGATGCTAAATTCTACAAAATAAACCGTGGCGGCGATATAACCTATCACGAGGCCTGGCCAAATTGTGGGCTATCCAATACTGGATTTAGAAAATTTTTTCACTGATATTCATAAATATCTGCGTCTTTTGGAAGAAATGATCATTCTTACCCTTGCCGAATATGGTCTAAAGGCTGAAAGAAGCAAAGGAGAAACGGGAGTATGGTTGGATGTAGGTACACCATTTGCGAGAAAAATTTGCGCGATGGGTGTTCGAGCCAGCCGTTGGGTAACGATGCATGGTTTTGCACTTAACGTGAATACTAGTTTGGGTTATTTTGACAATATGATTCCCTGCGGAATAAAAGGCAAAGCGGTAACTTCCTTGAATGTTGAATTGGGAAAGGCAGAAATTTCTATGGAAGAAGTGAAAGAGAAATTGCTGAAACATTTTTTGCAACTATTTGAATCGGAAATAAATGAAAAAACCGAAGCAGTAAGCTTCGGCTCTTAAAATTTAATTTGGTTATTGTTATTTTGAAAATGCTGTAAGCAAGCTGCTTGAAGATACTTTCCCGTTTTGATAGTCTTCTTGTTTCACCATTCCTACGCCTTCAGAAATCCATTGTTTCGAATTGCTCGTTTGTGATACTCCCATTTTGGTTGTCATATCAGACGTTATAATAAAGCAATCAAAAGTACCCGCAGGGGTGGTTACATTTTCTTTCCCTATTACCTTTCTGTTTGTTATTTTCAATTCCATATTCATATTGATGCCGCTCATACTTATATTCATAAGCATATTTGCATCTGGAAGTGATCTGCCAACAGAAAGATCGTTGGGTATTTCAAGGTCTGTACCGCTTATGTCATAGTCCATATCCTTAAATTGGTTTATCATCATGGGGCTAACCATGGATTTAAAGTCAATTGAAATTTTATTGCCGTCACAAGTAGCGTTATATTCCGTGTCTGCAATAATTTTTCCTTTTTCATCCTTCACTGAAGATTTCATAGTTGCAACTTCCCCATCAGAAGTCTGTGCTGTTTTTAGAATTGTATAATCAATAATTGCAGCTTTTTTTCCTTTTTTATCATAGGCCGTTATTTCTGCCTTCGTTCCTTTATTAAAAGGATAGTATTTACTGCAGCCTGTCTGGGCTATTGTGTTTGCCATAATTCCTAAAAGGAAAATTGCGGTAATTAGAAATTTCTTCATAATTATTGTTTTAATTGTTTTATAATTTAATAAATTCCACACGTCTATTTTGTTCTTTTCCTGAAGCAGAACTATTGTCGGCAACAGGGCTGGATTCACCTTTGCCATCTGTATTTAATCGGCTTCCGTCAATTCCGTGATTTTGAACAAGGAAAGTGCGAACGCTAATGGCGCGATCTTTTGAAAGTTTAAGGTTTGCATCTTCGGCACCGTCAGCATCCGTGTCCCACTACATTTAATTTTAGGTCGGGAGCGCTTTTCAATGCTTCAGCTATGTCTGCCAAAATTGGAGCTGAACCACTTTTTATTGTGGCTGAACCTGAGTTGAAAAGAATAGCATTTGTTGAAAAACTTCCGTTTTCCATTAAATCTTTCAATACTTGGCTTCGCTCATCACCTGCCGTTTCTGCAATAACAATGTTTGAAATATAGAAATACGCCTCAGCGGTTTCGGTCCAACCACTTGTTATTGAAGTGAAGAATAATGATTTTCTATGCTCAGGCTTGAATTGTGTGGGAAGATCCACCATCTTTTTTCCATCCATAAACAGACGGATACGTTTTCCATTTACTTCAAAAGCCATTTTTATGGGCGTGTTCAAAGATGCCTTGTAGGATACTTTTTGTTTAGTAGTTCCCAGTTCTTTTGCTGCATAAGAAATTTCATATTGGCCGTTGTACAATTCCGAAGACATAATATCGAAGGATATTGAATTTGGGCTCATAATAAGATAATCTATTTCCTCCGGTTTTGGACCAAATCCAATTCCCGGTCTGCGGTAGGGATGTTCAGATGGAAGAATAAGATCAAACTCAACCGTAAAATTTTCGGGTAAGGGTTTTGTCAATTCAACACTAGTAATACTTCCTGCTGTTATTTTTAAAAACTTGTTATCAAAACCTTTCAATTTTTTTACTTCACCGCCTTTGGTTGTGTTCCATTTTGCAGGAAAGTCGCCAATGGCATCTTTTTCAAAATTATCGTTGAAAATAATTCGGTTTCCCCTTTTAAATCCAACTTGATTTTCGCCTTCTTCTTCAAGGCTTCCTTTAGTTTGCGTAGTGCTGGATGACTTTGGATTATTGTCCACTGGATCGCCGCCAATAATATTACCGCCGGAAGACTTTTTGTTTTTCTTCTTATCTTTTTTATTTTTTCCTTTCGGAGCACCTACTACAGTATCTAGCGCCCTGTCCGTACTTTTTTCTGCTTCGCGCTCCACTCTACGCTCTACGGTTCGTTCTACTGCATTGGCTGCTCTATCGCCAAGTTTGTCTAAAAATTGTGCATTGCAAAAACTGCAAATACAAACGAATAAAATTGTTAAGGAGGTTTTCATAATTATTGTTTTAAAGGATTTTATTTTTTAAAGGTTACTTCTTTAATTACTTTATTGTTAAGCATTATTTTCAATATATAAATTCCATTTGCCAGATTATTTATTTTTAAAAAAATCTGTTTTCCCGGTACAATTTCTAGGTCGCCGGAATATTGTTCTCTTGCTTTCATAATTGGGGAAAGTAATGTAAAAGTAAAGCGATGTTCAGCAAAGTGCTATTAGTATTGTAACCAATGCTATGACGTATGTAACAACCCTTTGTTTACAAATGCTAGCAGGTGATCAAAGAAAGTTTATTTTGAAAAATAGTCGGAAGGGGAGCTGCCAAACTCATGTTTGAAGCATTTTGTAAAGTAGGAAGGATCATTGAAACCAACGGTATAACCAACTTCGGAAATGGGAATTTTCTTTTCGCGAAGTATTTTAACTGCAAGTTTCAATCGCTGTGTGCGCAAAAATTCAGAAGCAGACTGACCCGTTAAGGCTTTTAGTTTTCTATGAAGTTGCATTCTGCTTACATTCATTTCACTGCCAAAGTTTTCTATTGTAAAATCGGAATCGGTAATATTTTCATCCAAAACTTTTTGAAGCCGCTCTAGAAATTGCTCGTCAACAGAAGAAACAGAGATATCCTTTGCCATTAAAACCACTTCCTGCGAAAAGCGTTGCTGCAGTTTTCTGCGATTTTCAATAAGATTTTGAACAGTTGCTTTTAGCAATTGGCTGTTGAAAGGTTTTGTTACATATGCATCTGCACCTATCCCCATTCCTTCAAGCTTAGAAGTAATTTGTGATTTTGCTGTAAGCAGAATTACGGGAATATGTGAGGTTAGTTGTTGTTCTTTTAAATGTTTTGTAAATGTAAAACCATCTTCTTCGGGCATCATTACATCACTAATAACAATATCTGGAATATTCTCTAAAGCTACTGCGAAACCTTCTTTTCCATTGTTTGCAGTATATACAGTGTAACAAGTCTCAAAAATGGAACTCACATAATCACGAATATCGTTGTTGTCGTCTATTACTAAAATCACCGGAGCATCCTCGGGCAACACAATTTCTTTTTCAACAAATATTTCTAAATCGGGATTTGTTTCCAGATTTTCCTTTTGAATTTCTTCCGAAAAAATTTGCTTTTCCTGAAAAGCATCTTTGTTCACGGGCAGGAGTATAGTAAATTCCGTTTTGCCGTTTTCTTCACTTTTTAAGGATATTTCTCCTTTATGAATTTCGGTCAAATCTTTTGTGAGCGAAAGCCCAATACCGGTTCCGGGATTTTTACTGCTGGTTTTATAAAAGCGCTCGAATATTTTTTTCTGTTGCTCGGGAGTTATATAATTTCCTGAATTGACCACAGAAATTTCAAAATCAGTATTTTTTCTTTTCCCACTTAATGTAATAAATCCGTTATCAGGAGTATATTTTACAGCATTGCCCATTAAATTATAAATGATTTTCTCAACAATATCTTGATCAAACCAATCCACTTTTTCATCTTTAATTATAGCAATTGAAAAATTTATGTTTTTCTCATTGCAGCTAAATGCGAAAGCTTCAGCTTGTAAATTTAGGAAATCGGGCATGTTGCCGGATTGTACATTGAGTTTTAGATTTTTACTTTCCAACTTTGCCAATGCCAATAATTGATCCACCAAATCTTTTAAACGCTGTGTATTCCGCAAAGCCGATTTAAGGTTTTTCCGTTCAGTTTGTGAAATATTTTCTGAAACCAATTGATCTTCAATCGGGCCATTTATTAAAGTTAGCGGAGTGCGGAATTCGTGTGAAATATTTGCAAAAAAAGTAGATTTGGCCGTGTCGAGTTCCTGTAGTTTTTTAGTTGTTTTTTGTCTGTTTCTAAATTGAAAAAACACAAATGCGCCAGCAATTACAATAAGTGCCAAAATCCCCCAAAGCAAATTGCGCTGATTTTCCTTTTGTTGTTCCGTTAATTCATTTTTTGTGGTCAACAATGCTATTTCGGTATCTCGACTTTCAGTTTGATAAATGCCTTCAATTTCCTTTATTTTTTCAGCACTTTGGGCTTGTTAAATCGAGTCATTTATTTTTGTTGCTATTTGTGAATTATTAAAGGCTTCTTTATAATTTCCCTGCAATGCGTGGGCTTCCGCAAGTAAGGAATGCGCTTTTAGGTTTATAATTCCATTTTTTATTTCGCGATTGTATGTAATTGCATTTTGTAAAAAAGTAATAGCTTCACTTGGTTTTCCTTTTTTAATATTGAGTTTCCCAAGTTCAACGGCAGATTGTGCTGCTTCAAGATTGTACTCATTTCTTTTTTGAAAATTCAGTGCATTCTGAAAATAGGTGTCGGCTTTTTCAAGATTTCCAGTTTCAAGATTTACAAGACCTAAATAATTATTTATCTCAGCAACCGTCCTTTCATCCTTTATTCCTTCAAAAAAAAGAATTGTTTTTGAAAGTAGATTGTCAGCTTTTTCCAATTGCTTTTTATGATAATAAACCTGCCCCAAAAAAACGTTGGTAGTGTTAAAGTAAAAAGTACCCGCGCCCGGAATTTTTTCAAATTCTTTATTCGCCATCAAATAATATTCTTCTGCGGAATCGTAGTCTTTAAGTTCCAAATAAACATTCCCCAGACTTTGATAGGCAGCAGCAATAATATCCTCTCGAAGTGCTTCTTTTTTATTGATAGAATCAACAATAAGTAAATTTTCAATTGCCATTTCCATCTTGTATTGGCGCGAATATGCAATAGCCAATGCATTGTGGGTATCTGCCAAAACCACGTTCCCAACATCATCAAACTTATTTATAAACTTAAGTCCTTTATTGCAGGCATCTATTGAGTTTTCTATCTCGCCAAGCAAATAGTATGTTCTACAAAGCCCATTATAGCCCATAGACAAACCGCGGAAATAATTAATTTTCTCTGATGTTGAAATTGTTTTTTTGAAATAAAATATCGCAGAATCTGGCTTTTGGATCCTTCTGAAATATTGCGCAAACAAATAATGGGAATCAGCAAAACTGCTTTTGTAATTCCTTTTAATACTTAAGTTTTCAAATTTTTTGATGTAAACTAATGCACTGTCTGGATTTGCATTTATATTTTGGATGATTTTATTGCGTAAAGTAGATAGCAAAATAGAATCATTTTGCGTGGGTTTTTTATAACGCGACGCATTTTGCCCGATAGCGGTAACGGCAAAAAATAAGAGCAATAATAGGAGGAGCGCTCTCATGTGTTTTTAAAAAGTTGGTTTGTTGATTTAAAGGTAATTAAAATACTTAAATTCTCAACTTTTAATAAGCTAGTGTATACTTTTTAATTACTTGAATACAAAATTACGCTGTCAGCTTCTCCTTTTGTTACAAGATTTATAGCACCTTTTCCACCATTATCCAAGGAGGCAGCTGAAGTTCCAAAAACGGGAAAACCATTTAAAAGACTGGCGTTTTTGTCAAAGACATAAACCTTTTTTTCCTGCGTTTCGGTAATTGTTATGTAGCTATTTCTATTGAGATTAAAAATTTCTGGCTTGCTGTAAACGCCTATGGGAAGCTCAGCCAGTTTTCCATTTACCCTTAATGAATTACCATCAAGTGTCACTTTTGTACTTCCATTCATCATGAACCAATAATTGCCGCCAACATCCAGTTTTTGGGATGAAATCTTTCCATCTTCGGAAATACGCTCTTTCGTATTTTCCTTTGTAATCACAACAAACGTATTGTCTTCCTCGGCAATCGGCACTTCTGAAAAATTGAAATTTTTTGAAACAGAAACCCTAGATTGCCCAACCCTGCTCAAAATATTAAGCTTTCCATTTTCTTCGGCAATCGTTATATAATCTTTATTGCCCATTCTAATATGGGTTGGCGATTGTACAATTTTACTTTTTGCTTTGGCAAAACCAAAACCTTTCACCGTTTTGCCTGTTTTATCATACATCAAAACATCTTTCCCCTGTACAATCACAAACCGATAATTGTGGTTGTTATCATAGTCAAATACAGAGAGGGGTTGTGTAATTGCATCTTTAAATTTAACCGGAAATCCTTTTACGTCATTTCCATTTCTGTCCACAATGTAAAATGCATCACTTGTTGCAAAAGCCATTTGTTTGTTGCCGTTCGCAAATATATCTACCTTCTCAATTTTCCCCAAAATGGCAGCACCCAATCTTTTACTCCAAAGAATTTTTCCGCTTTCGGAAATAAAATAAAGCTTGTTGCCAACATCCTGCACCGCTACGTTACTGCCACTGCCATTGCCAAATAACTGTGGATTACCCAAAACAGCACCTTCCAGTGTGGTATTGAATTTTTCAGAAATGCTTCCCGAAATACTTTTTCTAGTTCCGCCAATTTCTTTGCAGCTTAAAGTTACGTGTGCAAAATTTCTATCAAAACTGAACTGAAGCGCGGCGAGTGGAAATTTTTCAAAAGAAATATCCTTCATTTCCGCTTGGCTTTTCTCATTAAAAAATCCTGAAATAGTTTCTGAAAATTCGCCCTGCATTTTTAAAATCAATAGGGAAGAAGCAGAGCTTAAATTTGAGGCGGTATTTTCAAAATAAGAAGTATTTTTTAAAGTTGAATTATTTTGAAACGCACCAATTATCTGCTCTGCAGCTGACTCACTTTCAGTAAAAACAAAAAAGTTCTCAAGTTGGAAAGCATAATTTGCCTTTGCGGAATTTATAAAAGGCGAAAAGGTTGTTTGAAACAATTCCGGCTCGCTAAAACTGCTTATTTCAATTTCACGGAAACTGCTTTTGGCTGTAACAAAACGCGCCAAAGCATCGTCAGTCAAAGATGCATCGATGCTTTTTATGAAAACTGCAGTTTCGTTATTCAGTTGAATGGAACCAATTTCACTCACGGAACCAAAAATTCCCGTAGTTTGAAATGCATCTTTTTCGCCACGGAAATCACGCAGGTTTTTTTGGAATTTTTCAGCATCGTTAAACGTAAAACTAACTGCGCCCAAAGCATTCATCGGAACTATTTCGGAAACATTGTTTTGCTGCGGAATTTGATCTTCAAAAACATTCAATAGTTGTGGGATGGTGTCCGTTGCCATTGTAATTCCCGTTGCTATAAAAGATTCTGGTGTAATCGCAATGTCCAGGGCGCTCCAAGAGGTAAAATCAATTTTTGTTGAATAGCCAATGCATTGTGGGTATCTGCCAAAACCACGTTCCCAACATCATCAAACTTATTTATAAACTTAAGTCCTTTATTGCAGGCATCTATTGAGTTTTCTATCTCGCCAAGCAAATAGTATGTTCTACAAAGCCCATTATAGCCCATAGACAAACCGCGGAAATAATTAATTTTCTCTGATGTTGAAATTGTTTTTTTGAAATAAAATATCGCAGAATCTGGCTTTTGGATCCTTCTGAAATATTGCGCAAACAAATAATGGGAATCAGCAAAACTGCTTTTGTAATTCCTTTTAATACTTAAGTTTTCAAATTTTTTGATGTAAACTAATGCACTGTCTGGATTTGCATTTATATTTTGGATGATTTTATTGCGTAAAGTAGATAGCAAAATAGAATCATTTTGCGTGGGTTTTTTATAACGCGACGCATTTTGCCCGATAGCGGTAACGGCAAAAAATAAGAGCAATAATAGGAGGAGCGCTCTCATGTGTTTTTAAAAAGTTGGTTTGTTGATTTAAAGGTAATTAAAATACTTAAATTCTCAACTTTTAATAAGCTAGTGTATACTTTTTAATTACTTGAATACAAAATTACGCTGTCAGCTTCTCCTTTTGTTACAAGATTTATAGCACCTTTTCCACCATTATCCAAGGAGGCAGCTGAAGTTCCAAAAACGGGAAAACCATTTAAAAGACTGGCGTTTTTGTCAAAGACATAAACCTTTTTTTCCTGCGTTTCGGTAATTGTTATGTAGCTATTTCTATTGAGATTAAAAATTTCTGGCTTGCTGTAAACGCCTATGGGAAGCTCAGCCAGTTTTCCATTTACCCTTAATGAATTACCATCAAGTGTCACTTTTGTACTTCCATTCATCATGAACCAATAATTGCCGCCAACATCCAGTTTTTGGGATGAAATCTTTCCATCTTCGGAAATACGCTCTTTCGTATTTTCCTTTGTAATCACAACAAACGTATTGTCTTCCTCGGCAATCGGCACTTCTGAAAAATTGAAATTTTTTGAAACAGAAACCCTAGATTGCCCAACCCTGCTCAAAATATTAAGCTTTCCATTTTCTTCGGCAATCGTTATATAATCTTTATTGCCCATTCTAATATGGGTTGGCGATTGTACAATTTTACTTTTTGCTTTGGCAAAACCAAAACCTTTCACCGTTTTGCCTGTTTTATCATACATCAAAACATCTTTCCCCTGTACAATCACAAACCGATAATTGTGGTTGTTATCATAGTCAAATACAGAGAGGGGTTGTGTAATTGCATCTTTAAATTTAACCGGAAATCCTTTTACGTCATTTCCATTTCTGTCCACAATGTAAAATGCATCACTTGTTGCAAAAGCCATTTGTTTGTTGCCGTTCGCAAATATATCTACCTTCTCAATTTTCCCCAAAATGGCAGCACCCAATCTTTTACTCCAAAGAATTTTTCCGCTTTCGGAAATAAAATAAAGCTTGTTGCCAACATCCTGCACCGCTACGTTGCTGCCACTGCCATTGCCAAATAACTGTGGATTACCCAAAACAGCACCTTCCAGTGTGGTATTGAATTTTTCAGAAATGCTTCCCGAAATACTTTTTCTAGTTCCGCCAATTTCTTTGCAGCTTAAAGTTACGTGTGCAAAATTTCTATCAAAACTGAACTGAAGCGCGGCGAGTGGAAATTTTTCAAAAGAAATATCCTTCATTTCCGCTTGGCTTTTCTCATTAAAAAATCCTGAAATAGTTTCTGAAAATTCGCCCTGCATTTTTAAAATCAATAGGGAAGAAGCGGAGCTTAAATTTGAGGCGGTATTTTCAAAATAAGAAGTATTTTTTAAAGTCGAATTATTTTGAAATGCACCGATTATCTGCTCTGCAGCCGATTCATTTTCGGTAAAAACAAAAAAGTTTTCAAGTTGAAAAGCATAATTTGCTTTTGAGGAATTTATAAATGGCGAAAAGGTTTTTTGAAACAATTCAGGCTCGCTGAAACTACTTATTTCAATTTCACGGAAACTGCTTTTTGCAGTAACAAAACGCGCCAAAGCATCATCAGTTAAAGAGGCATCGATGCTTTTTATGAAAACTGCAGTTTCGTTATTTAGTTGAATGGAACCAACTTCGCTTACAGAACCAAAGATTCCGGTAGTTTGAAATGCGTCTTTTTCGCCACGGAAATTGCGAAGGTTTTTTTGGAATTTTTCAGCATCGTTAAACGTAAAACTAACTGCGCCCAAAGCATTCATCGGAACTATTTCGGAAACGTTGTTCTGCTGCGGAATTTGATCTTCAAAAACATTCAATAGTTGTGGGATGGTGTCCGTTGCCATTGTAATTCCCGTTGCTATAAAAGATTCTGGTGTAATCGCAATGTCAAGGGCGCTCCAAGAGGTAAAATCAATTTTTGTTGAATCGTTTATCGCTACTTTATTTCCGCGCAATAATGCAGTAAATTCATTGGATGACGGCAGACTGAAGACTTTTTTGAAGGTTTCGTTCCGTTCCGTTTTTCCTTTTAAAATATCCTGTAAAATTTGTTGTGAGGATGAAACAACCAGCACGCTGTCAATTATCGCTGAATACACAATTTCCTTTTCAATCGTGATTCTTTGGAAGGATTGATCGTCAAATTTTAGCGTTTCAATTGTTTTGTTTTTGATGGAATCTGGCTGAAAAAGATTTATCGTCTGTTTCGAAATAAAGGTATATGCGGAAAGGGAGTCGTTAATTTGGTTGATGCATAAAAGGATTTGCGAATTGGGATGCAGGTTTTTTAAAAGGGAAGTTTTATCAGAAAAGAAAAAATAGGGCGCAGTTTTTTCAAATTTTGAAAGCAGTGAATTACTTTTTATATCGGCTTGCAAAGTTTCCCAATTTGAAATCTTAAAAACCACTGAAGTATTTTGTGGAACAAAATCCATCAAAGTACCCGTTTTTGGTGGCGTGTCGTCACAAGCTCCAAAAATTCCCAAAACGATTGGAATGAAAAGTAAAAATGCAAATAGTTTCCCCTGAAATTTTCCCATAACACAAAAATAACAAGGAATAGTGATGCTTTTATGTGAAGTTGAAAGAGTTTATTGACGGGTTTTCAACAGTGGAAAATTAGATTGTTGGATTATTAGATAATTGGATTATTAGACAATTGGAAAGATTGAGGTATTTATAATTGTATTTTTTAGTTTTTCTAATCATCTAATCATCTAATCATCTAATCATCTAATCATCTAATCATCTAATCATCTAATCATCTACCATCTAACCATCTAACCATCTAAATATCCGGCAAAAGCCTAAAACTTTTCCGATGAAAAGCGGTGCTTCCGTGATTGCGGATTGCTTCGCGATGCGCCATTGTTGGATAGCCTTTATTTTGTTTCCAATTGTATTGCGGAAATTGTTCGTGTAGAGCGGTCATATATTCGTCGCGATAGGTTTTTGCCAAAATGGAAGCTGCCGCAATGTGCAGAAATTTTCCGTCGCCTTTTACCACACATTCAAAAGGCGTTTTTCCGAAAGGTTTGAAACGGTTGCCGTCAATTGCAATAAACTGAGGGGCGCAGGAAAGTTCTTCAATGGCACGATGCATGCCTAAAATAGATGCGTTTAAAATGTTTATTTTGTCAATTTCGTCCATCATAACGTGAACAACCTTAAAACAGATAGCTTCCCGTTCAATAATATCTTTCAGCTGAAAGCGTTTTTTTTCTGAAAGTTGCTTGCTGTCGTTTAAAAATGGATATTTAAAATCATTTGGAAGAATAACCGCCGCCGCGGTAACCGGTCCTGCCAAACAGCCGCGACCAGCTTCATCGGTGCCGCATTCAATTAAATGGGGGTTAATTTTAAGTTTCAACATAAAAAATCAGTAGTGTCCGATAAACATTTTTAAAAGCGGGATTTCCCTGACGGATTTCCCGCTTTATTTATATCTTGGTTTTTACCACAAAACTAGATATATGAACAAAAGTAAAAATTTTAGCGGACAGCCAATCATCAAACAACTTTTAAAGCTGGTTCCACATTCCTTGATTAGTCGGACAGCCTACAGGCACAAGAGTGACAGGTACTACAAGAGATTTAAAACCTACGACCACTTGGTGACGATGCTCTATGCCACCCTGAGCGGAGTGAGCTCCTTGCGTGAGCTTTCCACCATATTGCTTGCCTGCGAGGGCAGGATAGGACATTTGAACCTTAAACATTTTCCAAAGCGCAGCACCCTGTCAGACGCCAACAAGAAACGCAGTGCGCAGGTCTTTGCCAATATCTATTATAGCCTGTTCGAGCAATATAGAAGTTTTTTATCGGACAGCAGTCCGTCGTCACTGCCCGTAAGGCACTTAAAGATTGTTGATTCCAGTACCATCAGTCTATTCAGCGATATTCTAAGAGGTGTTGGGCGCAATCCCATCAATGGAAGGAAGAAGGGCGGCATTAAAATGCACACAATGATCAGCGCCCTGGAAGATGTCCCCAGTCTTGTCCGCTTTACCAGTGCTGCAACGCACGACCACACGTTCCTGAAAGAGCTCAACTTGGAAAAAGGTTCTTTTGTCGTTTTTGACAAGGCCTACAATGATTATGGACAGTTTGCACAATGGATAGATGAGGACATCTATTTTGTGACAAGACAAAAGGAAAACGCACGCTACACAGGCATTGAAGAGTTTGACCTGTCCGATGCCACAAGCGATGCCGTATTAAAGGATGAGCGTATCATAGTACAGAAAAACAACAGGGGCGTTGAACTCAGAAGAGTTGCCTACTGGGATGCAGATACGAACAAGGTCTTTGAGTTTATCTCCAACAACTTTCTTATCGGTCCGGATAAAATAGCTGCAATATATAAACACAGATGGCAGATAGAGACAATGTTCAAAAGGCTTAAGCAAAACTTTCCATTGAAGTACTTTTTGGGGGACAATCAAAATGCCATCGAAATACAGATCTGGTGCGGGCTCATCATCCAGCTGCTAATGCTGGTGGTCCAGCGCAGGACCAAACGAAGATGGGCATATTCAAATATGGTGTCAATGGTCAGGTTCCATTTAATGACCTACATCGATCTGTTTAAATTCCTCGAAAATCCCAATAAAAAATGGCTCGAACTGACAACTAAACCTCCAGATGAACAATTGAGCCTATTTTGACACACCCCTTGCTATTGGGTTTCAAAGTATTTGCAACGTTTTTATTGGGCGCAAGCATTACTTTTGTCTAAATCCGTATTTTAGTCGGACAGTAATGATAAAAAATTAAAAATAAGTATTTCCGTTTAAAAATTTACCTTTGCGCTGAAAGTTTACAACACATGAAAAAAACACTTTTGCTACTTTTTATTTTGTTCGCTTCGGCAACTGTGTTTTCGCAAACTGCTCCCGAAAAAAAGGAAAAACCACCGATTGATTATTACAAGATTATTTCGCACAATCGCGATACAACCTTTGTCGATACGACACTTTCAATTCAGAAAAAATATAAATTCAATTATTTAAGAAAAGATAATTTTGAATTACTCCAATTTGCAAATGTTGGCCAAACTTACAATTCTTTGGCGTACTCTTTTGATAGATTGAATTTAATGCCGCTTTTTGTCGCGCAATCGCACCATTTCAATTACAAGGAAATTGAGGATGTAAATTATTTTAACGTGCCCACGCCCTTAACGGAGTTGTATTTTAAAACCGCCTACGAACAGGGTCAGCAACTCGATGCTTTTTTCACTATAAATACTTCCCCACAATTCAATTTTTCCATTGGGTATAAAGGCGTTCGTTCGCTTGGGCAGTACCAACATATTCTAACAAGTACTGGAAATTTTCTTTTTACATCAAATTACCACACCAAAAGCCAGCGTTATAAAATACGGATGCACGTTGCGGCGCAGGATATTATGAATGAGGAAAATGGAGGTTTGCCCGATACTTCGTTAGCACTTTTTGTAAATAACGACCCTGAATTTAATGATCGCGGAAGGTTGGATGTGAAATTTGAAAATGCCGATAATAAGCTGGAAGGGCTTCGGTTTTATGGCGACCAGACCTATGAACTTATTTCGCAAAGAGACAGTTTGGGTTATTCGGTTTTAACTTTAGGAAATACAATCAGTTTTGAAGAAAAATCCTTTAAATATGGGCAAGACGCACCATTTTCGGAATTTGGCCCGTTCCTATAAAGCATCAAATTTATTCACGGGAACTTATTTGGAGGATTTCAACGTAAAAGGATATGCTGATTTTGACAATTCTCTTATAGGAAAAATTATAGCTTGGGCTGGTTATACCGATTTCAACTACGGTTATGATACAGCATTAATTTTGAATGAAGGCCGAATTGAAAATAGAATTAAAGGAAATATTATTGAAGCCGGAGCCGCTTACGAAAAGGAATATCGAGGTTTTAAACTTTCAGGAAAAGGTGCGATTAATGTTTCGGGTGAGTTTGATGGAAACTATATTCAAGGTGCCGCTTCCTACGATTTGAATGAAGATTATAATGCGAATGCTTCCATCACAATTCATTCGGCTGCGCCAAATTTCAATTTTTTATTGTATCAAAGTGATTACCAAAATTACAATTGGAAAACAGCGCTTAACAATGTAAAAACACAGGAATTAAAGTTTGAAATCAATACCAAGAAATTCGGAAATGCTTCGGTAAGTTATACTGGGATTGATGATTATGCCTACTTCGGAATAAAGGAAAATGACAGCACGCCTTCACCGATGCAAGCCTTGGAGCGGGTTGATTATTTAAAAATTAAAGCGCAAAAAGAATTTAAATACGGTCGTTTTGGGTTGGAAAACACGGTGATGTATCAACAGGTTTTAAGTGGCGAAACGGTTTTTAATGTACCGCAAATCATTACTCGAAATACGCTTTATTTTGAGGATCATTGGTTTAAACGTGCACTTTTTATGCAGACGGGCGTAACTTTTAAATATTTCACAGAATATAATATGAACGCTTACGATCCGGTTCTTGCCGAGTTTTACGTTCAGAACGATCAGGAATTAGGTGGTTTTCCGTTGGTTGATATTTTCTTCAATGCGAAAATACGGCAGACGCGTATTTTCTTTGTTTATGAAAATTTCACTTCTCTCTTTGGCGGAAAGAATAACTATTTCGCTGCCCCGGGTTATCCATATCGCGATAATGTTTTGCGGTTTGGATTGGTTTGGAATTTCTTCTTATAAGCGAAGCAAAATATTCTCTTAAAAGGAAATGTCCTAAAATAATTAACCCTCCCAACGTTCAAAACGCTGGAAGGATTATTTTTGTCTAAAGTCTAAAGTCTAAAGTCTAAAGTCTAAAGTCTAAAGTCCATCAATCTCTTAAAAGCCCTCTGGATATAACAATCTTCTGAATTTCTGAAGTTCCTTCATAAATCTGTGTGATTTTCGCATCACGCATAAAACGTTCTACGTGATATTCCTTTACGTAACCATTTCCGCCGTGAACTTGAACCGCTTCCACGGAAACATCCATGGCTACTTGGCTGGCGTATAATTTCGCCATCGCGCCGCTCATATCATAATTGTTGCCTTGGTCTTTATCCCAAGCAGCTTTCATAACTAAGTGACGGGCGGCCTCAATGCTAGTATGCATATCTGCCAATTTGAAAGCGATTGCTTGATGGTTGCAAATTTCAGTGCCAAAAGCTTTGCGCACTTTTGAATATTCTCTAGCCAAATCATAAGCTCCGGCTGCAATTCCCAAAGCTTGGGCTGCAATACCGATGCGTCCTCCCGAAAGTGTTTTCATTGCGAACTGGAATCCAAAACCGTCTTCGCCAATTCTGTTTTCCTTTGGAACTTTTACATCATTAAATATTAATGAATGTGTATCGCTTCCGCGGATTCCAAGTTTATCTTCTTTTGGGCCGATTTCAAAACCTGCCCAACCTTTTTCAACTATAAAAGCATTGATGCCTTTGTGCTTTTTCTCTTTATGTGTTTGTGCAATTACCAAATAATAATCGGCAGTTCCACCGTTTGTAATCCAGTTTTTGGTGCCGTTCAAAATATAATGATCGCCATCTTCAATTGCCGTAGTTTTTTGGGAAGTAGCGTCGCTGCCTGCTTCTGGCTCGCTCAAGCAAAATGCTCCAAGTTTTTCACCAGTGGCAAGTTTGGTAAGATATTTCTGTTTCTGATCTTCTGAGCCATATTTTTCAAGCCCAAAACAAACTAAAGAATTGTTCACCGAAACAATCACCGAACACGAAGCATCAACCTTGCTCAATTCTTCCATCACCAAAACGTAGCTCATTGTATCCATACCGCCGCCGCCGTATTTTGGATCTACCATCATGCCCAAGAAGCCGAGCTCACCCATTTTCTTAACTTGTTCGGTAGGGAATTTTTGATGATTATCCCGTTCTATAACACCTGGTAATAGTTCGGTACGTGCGAAATCGCGAGCGGCGTCGCGGATCATTAACTGTTCTTCGGATAGATTGAAATCCATAATTTTTTATAAGAAAGGGTTATTTTAAAGAAAGCTCAAAGGTACTTATAAAATGCAAATTCCAAAAATGTGAAAATCCCAAATTCCAAAAAAACAAATCGCAAATCAAAAGCACCAAATTCCAAATCCTAAATGGGTTAAGATTGTTTGTAATTTTGGATTTGAAATTTATTTAAAATTTAGAATTTGAGATTTATTTGGAATTTGGGATTTGTTTTTTGTGATTTCATTTTTTTCAAATGTATCTTTAAACTTCAAACATTCTGAAAACTTTGAAAAAAACCAATTATCATATAATAGGCGTAATGAGCGGCACTTCACTGGATGGAATTGATGTGGCTGAAATAGTTTTTAATTATTCTGAAAATAAATGGAATTTTGAAATTCTTGCCGCCGAAACCGTTCCGTACTCTTCCTTTTGGAAAGACGAGCTTCGCGAGGCAATCAATTTTTCCAAAGAAAAACTGGAACGACTCGATTTTAAATACACCGAAAAACTTTCCGAAGAAATTTCAAAATTCATCAAAAAACACAACATTAATGAAATCGATGCTGTTTGCAGCCACGGCCACACTGTTTTTCATCGTCCCGAAAAAGGTTTGACCTATCAGATTGGAAATTTGCCACGCATTTCAAAAACGCTTGGCCAAACGGTGGTATGTGATTTTCGTATGCAGGATGTAGAACTTGGCGGACAAGGTGCGCCATTGGTTCCAATTGGCGATCGATTGCTTTTTTCGGAATATGATTATTGTTTGAATTTGGGTGGTTTTGCGAATTGTTCCTTTGAAAAAAATGGCGAACGGATTGCTTTTGATATTTGCCCAGTGAATATTGTTTTAAACAAATATGCCGAAAAACTTGGAAAGGATTTTGACGAAGGTGGAGAGTTGGCGGCTTCGGGAAAAGTGAATGAAACATTATTAAGCAAATTAAATTCTCTCTCTTTTTATTCTGAAAAGCCACCAAAATCTTTGGGCTTGGAATGGGTAAAGGAAAATGTCTTTCCGCTTTTGGATGATTTTGAAATTTCTTCCGAAGACATTTTGCGAACTTTTACGGAGCACATTACCATTCAGTTGGCGAATAATTTTAAAGAAAAATCTTCAATTTTAATAACTGGCGGAGGGGCCTATAATTCTTTTTTAATTGAAAGACTAAAAAGTCATGCCACGGCAGAAATAATAATTCCCATTTCAGAGATTGTTGAATACAAAGAAGCGCTAATTTTTGGGCTTTTGGGAGTTTTGAAACTTTGTGATGAAGTGAACTGTTTGGCGAGTGTAACTGGGGCTTCAAAGGATCATTCTTCGGGGAAAATCTTCTTCCCATAAAAACTGTTTTTAATAAAACAGATAAAATTTATAATCTTATCAAATGAAGAAAGAGCAATGGTAAAATTTAAATTCAAAACATCTTTTATCCTAGAGATTTTTCCATCAGGCGTTTTTTTGTATTAGTTATGAGGTGAAGAGCGCAAAATTAATTTAAATGTGAATTTTAAAAAAATATATTATCTTTAAACAATTAACTAAAAATATATCATTATGAAAAATTTTACTTTGATTTGCATGTTTTTATTTAGTGCAGTTATTTTTGGGTAAGATGTCCGGGACAATTGCACCAAAACAGTAACCTTACAAGGTTCTGGCGTAACTGATGATACTCAGGTGTTAAATTCAAGACCGAATAATAATTTTAATTATTCGGTTAGCAACACGGCTTATAGTTGGACAGATGATGGCGCCGACGCTGACAAATATATTCTTTTAAGATTTGATTTTCCACAAGATTTGATGCAAAACAGCAATATTTGTGATGCAAAATTGTCTCTTTATTTTAATCCCACAGATCCTTATGAGCCATTCGATTTTCACTATTTAAATCCAGATAATGATAATGGGTTTATAATTAGTCGCATAACTCAAACCTGGAATCCTTCGTCT
The DNA here is from genome assembly GCA_963716065.1 of uncultured Flavobacteriaceae bacterium. Classification (GTDB taxonomy): domain Bacteria; phylum Bacteroidota; class Bacteroidia; order Flavobacteriales; family Flavobacteriaceae; genus Aequorivita. The sequence goes on along the minus strand of OY970287.1, from coordinate 1,212,946 downwards.
GTAACGTGGAATACAAAACCAAGTATTACAGGTGCAAATCAAATTACAGTGCCAGGGCCTTCTACAAATAACCAAAACTATATCAATATAGATGTTAAAACACTTGTTAATCAAATGGTTTCCGGAAATGCTCGCCACGGTTTTCAAATAAGAATGAAAAACCCAAACCCTTATAGAGGGTTGCTTTTTGCTTCTAGTACAAATTCTAACAGTGCGCTTCATCCGAAATTAGTGCTGAGGTATTCAGCAAATGTTGAAACTCCTCCTGATTGCGGTATTACCGTTAATAACTTTATGGACTACAACAATAATTGTGATGATGATGTTACTTACAGAGCTGATCTACCTGGGCAAATAACTGTAAATTCTGGTTGGACAATTACACAGTATAAATGGACACATGAAATGAGCGGCGGGAGTACCATTATTGCATATGGCAGCCCCTCCACAGTTTCGATGCCTTGTAATCTTGGCTTTGTTGATAAATCCACTGTGGAAGTAACGGCTACTAATAATCTTACAATGCAAACCTGCGTACGTACCAAATTTAAAACTCTCTTATCTGGTGGCTCCGCGTTTATTAATGGGCAATGTTGTTTAGGCAAGCCAGCTATTAATATATATCCAAACCCTGTTGCCGACAAACTGATAATTACTACCGATTTTCCAGAATATGAATTACAGCAAAAAGGTTTGATTACTTTCGAAATGTATGATATATACGGAGTAAAAGTTATAAGCGAAAATGCTGAAATTGAAGAATTTGTGAATCAATTAAACGTTTCAAACCTAAATACTGGTATATATTTCTTAAAAATTATTAAGAATAGTGAGGTTATTCAAACAACCAGAATTTTAAAAAATTAAGGATAAAATCATTTTAAAATTTCTAAGTGGCTGTCTTATTAAATTTATTAAGACAGCCATTTTTTTTAATTGGTTCAGTTTTTAACTGTAATTTCCACAGGGTGCAATTCCATAACCATTTCGGATGTTTATGGTTATTATGGCATATAATAATTCTATAAAATTTAATTATCATTCCTACTATTCTGTACAATTAGAAATTAATTTTGAGAAATTCAATATATTGAACATTATTTCCAGAAATGAATATTAATTTTTACAAAAAATTTTCGAATTGAAGATTTAAGTGATTTAAAAATATTGTGTTTGAAAAGTGTAATTTTTTTTAATTTTTTGATAACCCGATTTTAATTAAAAAGAGAAAAGTTTATTAAAAATTAAAATTACTTTTTTGAAATTTTCAGAACCTTTTAATTAATTTGGCACTTGTAATATTGGACAATTTACTGCTATGAATAAAAAATTGGTTTTCTTAGTAAAAAAATATACCCCAAAAAATTTGAGGTTCTTTTTTAGAAAAACAAGAAGGGTATTATTGAATACATTTCAATCCATAAAGGGACTAAAGACCAAAAAAAAATATTTCTGCCCGGTAAATAATAAGAGCTACAGAACTTTTATAAAAGATGGAAATCTATTGCTTTCTTTGGGAATGGGTGCGCGTGAACGCCATCGGTTTATTTGGCATTATTTGCAGACAAAAACCAATTTGTTTTCAGCGAATGATATAAAATTATTACACATTTCGCCTGAATATTGCTTCTATAAAAATCTTAAGGACAAAAAAAATATTCATTATATCCCGGTTGATAAATTTGAGCCGGGATATGATTATTTTTCCTTGACCAAGGATTTTGATTTATTGGATCCGTCATTATCACCGGAACAATATGATTTTATTATTTGCAATCACGTATTGGAGCATATTATAGATGATAAGGCTGCGATTTCAAATTTATTCAAGATCCTAAAAATAGAAGGCACTGCCATTGTAAGTGTTCCGATTTTGACAAATAATGCGCCGACATTTGAAGATTATTCTATTGTTTCTCCTCAAGAACGAAAAAAACATTTCGGGCAGTGGGATCACGTGCGGTATTACGGTACCGATATTGCAAATCGTTTTTTGGATGCTGGTTTTAAGGTAAAGTCTGTTAAATCGGACAGTTATTTTAATTACGAAGAGCAAATAAAATTCGGTGTTCCAAACGAAACATTTCTCTTTCATTTTACAAAAACATAGAAAGTGCAAATATCTTTAGTTTTCTATTCGTATACCTCTTCCCATAAATTTTACCTAAAATAAACATAATCCCCTTTCAAGTTTTTTATATTTGCCTACGCTCTCCGAAGCTTTAGCGTAGGAGTTGAATAATCTTACCTAAATGAAAGAATTACTTAAAAAGTACGAAGACAAAGAACCCGAAATCGTTTTTCACTGGAATGACCCCGAAACAGATGCTGAAGGCTGGACGGTAATTAACTCATTGCGAGGTGGTGCTGCCGGCGGTGGAACCCGAATGCGCAAAGGGCTTGACATGAACGAAGTGCTTTCACTTGCAAAAACAATGGAAGTGAAATTCACCGTTTCTGCAGCAATTGGCGGAGCAAAATCAGGGATCAATTTTGATCCTGCCGATCCACGTAAAAAAGGTGTTTTGGAGCGTTGGTACAAAGCGGTTTCCCCACTTTTGAAAGCATACTACGGAACTGGTGGCGATTTGAATGTTGATGAAATTCACGAAGTAATTCCAATTACCGAACAAAGCGGCGTTTGGCATCCACAGGAAGGTGTTTTTAATGGGCATTTTTCACCTACGGAAGCAGATAAAATCAACCGAATTGGGCAATTGCGCCAAGGGGTTATTAAAGTTTTGGAAAATATACATTTTTCACCCGATGTTTCCCGAAAATATACGGTAGCCGATATGATTACCGGTTATGGAGTTGCGGAAGCGGTGCGTCATTATTACGATATTTATGGCGGAAGTGTGGAAGGAAAGCGCGCGGTAGTGCAAGGTTTCGGAAACGTTGGTGCGGCGGCTGCGTATTATCTTTCGCAAATGGGCGCCAAAGTAGTTGGAATCATTGACCGCGACGGAGGAATCATTAATAAGGACGGTTTTTCTTTTGAAGAAATAAAGCAACTTTTTCTCTCTAAAAACGGGAACACTTTGGTTGCCGAAAAAATGATTTCTTTTGAAGAAATAAACGATAAAATCTGGAAACTCGAAACTGAAATATTCGCTCCATGTGCTGCTTCAAGACTTGTTACAAAAGAACAAATTTCAGAAATGATATCAACCGGATTGGAAGTGATAAGTTGTGGTGCAAATGTTCCTTTTGCCGATAAGGAAATTTTCTTCGGCTCTATTATGGAATTTACGGACGAGCGAGTTAGCTTGATTCCAGATTTCATCAGTAACTGTGGAATGGCTCGCGTTTTTGCATATTTTATGGAACGCAAAGTGCAAATGACTGATGAAGCAATTTTTAACGATACTTCCATCACAATCAAAAATGCAATTCAAAATACGTTCGATAATAACAGTACCAAAACAAACATTAGCAAAACCGCTTTCGAAATTGCTTTGAAGCAACTATTATAATTTATAATAACCAACAATAATATGGCATCAATCATTATTTTAATTTTCGTTATTGGATATCTTTCCATCACTTTGGAACACCCATTAAAACTTGATAAAACTGTGCCTGCGCTAATAATGGCGTCCCTTATTTGGGCTGTGTTGGCAATCGGTTTTATGAGTGGCTGGTTTGATATTATTAATACTGAGGAACAAGCTTTTAATTACTTGTCCGGAGGCGAAGCTGCAATGGAAGGTTTTGAAGGAACGTTGCTTCACCATTTGGGGAAAACTGCCGAAATATTGATTTTCCTTATTGGAGCGATGACCATCGTAGAAATAATTGATTTGCACCGTGGTTTTGAAGTTTTAAAGGGGGCTGTTAAAACAAAGAGCAAACGAAAATTATTGTGGATTATTGGAATACTTGCCTTTTTCCTTTCCGCAATTATAGATAACCTTACTGCAACTATCGTTTTGATTACTCTTTTAAGAAAACTTATCCATAAAAGAGAAGATAGAATTTGGTATGCTGCAATGGTGATAATAGCCGCAAATGCTGGTGGCGCTTGGTCACCGATTGGTGACGTTACAACAACAATGCTTTGGATTGCCAAAAAACTAACGGCCGGTGGATTGATTGAATTTGTGGTACTTCCTTCTATTGTGTGTTTTGCTTTGCCATTTCTAATTGCAAGCTATTTGCCTGCTTTCAGGGGTTACATTGAAGTTGAAGTAACCGAAGACAAGGTCGAGGAAAAACTTTTAAGCAGCAAAACTATGCTGTTTTTGGGGTTGGCAATGATTGTTTCTGTACCCGTATTTAAGTCATTAACACACCTTCCACCTTATATGGGAATGATGCTGGCGCTAGGCATTGTTTGGTTGGTTTCTGAATACATTCACCCAGAAGAGGATTTCAGCAAAGAAAGAAGACACTTATATTCAGCACACAAAGCTTTGTCGCGTATAGAAATTTCCAGTATTCTTTTCTTCCTCGGAATTTTAATGGCCGTTGCCGGGCTTGAGGCTTTGGTTTTCGGCGTTGTAAATGGAGAGGAAGTAGGTACGTTGCGATATTTGGCTGAAGTTTTGCAAAATGCCATTCCAAACCAAGATGTTGTAATAATACTTTTGGGTATTTTATCTGCAATTATTGACAATGTACCGTTGGTTGCGGCTTCCATTGGAATGTACGATATGCCCATTGATTCCGTTCTTTGGCACTTCATAGCCTATTCAGCAGGAACGGGCGGAAGTATGTTAATCATTGGCTCTGCCGCGGGTGTTGCTGCTATGGGAATGGAGCGAATAGATTTTATTTGGTATCTCAAAAAAATTACTTGGCTTGCCTTCATAGGCTTTATTGCAGGGGCGGGAGTATTCCTTTTGTTTGAGAGGGTTATATTTCACCATACCTAACAATTTCTGAAACCTAATTTCGTTATTCACTAAAACAAAACCTATTTATGTTAAACTCCTTTATTCAAGAGGGTGCTGAGGTAGTTCAAGATATTGAACCAATTGCCGAGGAAAAAACCCTTTCCATCATGGATCTTTTATTGACTGGCGGTGTAGCCGGACAAATAATTATAGCAGTTCTTTTTGTATTGCTGTTCGTTGCTGTTTATATTTATTTTGAAAGGCTTTTTGCAATTAAGGCTGCCTCTAAAATGGACGCAAACTTTATGCATCAAATTAGAGATCACGTTGCAAAAGGAAATATTCAAGCTGCAAAAGTACTTTGCGCACAAAATAACACCCCAGTTTCTCATTTAACTGAAAAAGGAATTTCAAGAATTGGAAGCCCTTTGGAAGACATTAATACTGCCATCGAAAATGCCGGTAGACTTGAAGTTTACAAGCTTGAAAAAAACGTAAGTGTTTTGGCAACAATTGCGGGAGCTGCGCCAATGATTGGTTTCTTGGGAACGGTAATCGGGATGGTTTTGGCATTTCACCAACTTGCAACAAGTAGCGGTCAAGCCGAAATGGGGAGCCTCGCAGAAGGTATTTACACAGCAATGACTACAACCGTTGCAGGATTGATTGTGGGTATTATTGCCTATATGGGTTACAACCATTTGGTTGTGAAAACCGATAAAGTTGTACACCAAATGGAAGCTACAGCTGTTGATTTCCTAGATATCCTAAACGAGCCAGCTTAATGAACTTAAGAGGAAGAAATAAAGTAAGTGCGGAATTTAGCATGAGTTCAATGACAGATATTGTGTTTCTGTTATTGGTGTTTTTCCTGCTCACTTCGCCTGCAATAACTCCAGATGCTTTGGATTTAATACTTCCAAAAGCAAATGGAAAAACTTCAAATGTGCAGAAGGCATCCGTAAGTATTACAAAAGATGGCGCGTATTATGTAGATAAAGAACGCGTGAGTGAATACAGCATTGAAGCCGAACTTCAAAAAATACTTGCGGGGCAGGATGAACCAACAATTATACTTCGTGCTGAAGAAGGAGTGCCAATTGAAGATGCTGTTTTTGTGATGGATATTGCAAACAAGAACAAATTCAAAGTGGTGCTTGCTGTTAGACCAAATTAAATGGGTAGTATTCATTAGCAGTTAGCAGTTTTTCCAAACTTAATATTGCAGAAGTTTTGAGACTTTAAATCACAAATCACAAATCACAAATCACAAATCACAAACCACAAACCACAAACCACAAACCACAAACCACAAATCACAAATCACAAACCACAAACCACAAACCACAAACTTTTAACTTTAGACTTTGAACTTTTTAAACACAGAACATAAAAGAAAAAGTATGACCATTACAGTTGTGGTGCATGTAATCATTCTTATTCTGTTGTTTTATGTGGGAATGAAATATCTCGATCCGCCATTGGAAGAAGGGATAGCAATTAATTTTGGAACTACTGAAACAGGAAGTGGAAAAATTCAACCTACAGAAAAAATTCAATCCGCACCACAAAAAACCGCGGCAGTACCTCCATCACAGCCAAAATCTGAAATTAAGGAAGAAGTAGTTACGCAGGATAATGAGGATGCTCCGGTTATAAAAAAAGAAAAGCCTAAAAAGCAACAAACCGAAACTCCTGTAAAAGAACAACCCAAAAAGGAAGTAAAAAAACCTGACCCAAAACCGGACAAATCAACAACTGATGCCCTTTCAAGTATTCTGAACGGCCCAAAAGTGATGGTACTTCAAAAGGTGGTGAAGGTAATGATAACAAACCAGGCGATAAAGGAAGTCCCGATGGCGACCCAAATGCAAATGCATATTATGGCACTGGAAAGGGACTTGATGGCGATGGCAATTATTTATTGGGCGGAAGAAAAGCGCTTAATAAGGAAAAATTTGTACAAGAATGCAACGAAGCTGGAACGGTGGTAGTAAGCATTGAAGTAGATAGAAACGGAAAAGTTATAAGCGCAACTCCCGGAGTACGTGGAACCACAAATAATTCCCGTTGTCTTACCGAGCCTGCGAAGCGTGCTGCTTTGGCTACGAAGTTTAACGCAGACGATAAAGCTCCTGCAAAACAGATTGGTAAAATTATCTACAAATTCAGTCTTTCTGAGTAGTTTTGTTGAAGACTAAAACTTTTCTTTATCAACTATTCCGAAACCATAGCGTGGCTTTTTGAACAACTACCAATGTACCAGCGGGTGGGTCAGTCAGCCTATAAGGCAGATTTAACAGCAACAATAAATCTTGCCAACTATCTTCAAAACCCAGAAACAAGTTTTAAAAGCATTCACGTTGCGGGAACCAACGGAAAGGGAAGTACGAGCCATATGTTAGCTTCTGTTTTTCAGGAAGCTGGTTACAAAACAGGCCTTTACACATCGCCGCATTTAAAGGATTTTCGGGAACGTATAAAAATAAATGGCGAAATGATTCCGAAGCAATATGTTTCGGAATTCGTTGAAAACCACAAACCCTATTTCGAAAAAAATCAACTATCCTTTTTTGAAATGACTGTTGGTTTGGCATTCGATTATTTCAGAAATGAAAAAGTGGATATCGCCATTGTTGAAGTGGGAATGGGGGGAAGGCTGGACAGTACCAATATTATAGTGCCAGAAATTTCAGTTATTACAAATATTGGTTTGGACCACACCCAATTTTTGGGGGACACTTTGGAAAAAATAGCCGCAGAAAAAGGAGGGATTATAAAAAAAGAAATTCCGGTTATTATTGGCGAAACACTTCCCGATACAAAACCTGTTTTTGAAAAGATTGCTTCGGAAAGAAATTCCAAAATCACTTTTGCTGAAAGTTTTGATTCTTCTAATTATACGTCAGATTTAAAAGGAATTTATCAGCAAAAAAATATAAAAGCCGTTTTGGTGACTTTGAATATTATACGAGAAAATGGATGGAACATTTCCGAAGAAAATATTAAAAAAGGAATTTCGAATACCATTAAGAATACAGGATTAATGGGACGATGGCAAGTTTTATGGGAAAATCCGAAAGCAATTTGTGATACCGGTCATAATAAAGATGGATTGCAATTGGTGATGGAACAACTTGCAACTGAAAAATACCAAAAGCTGCATATTGTTTTAGGAGTTGTGAGCGATAAGGATTTGGACTCGGTACTTCCATTATTTCCGAGAAACGCAAGCTATTATTTTTGCAAGCCAAATATTCCGCGTGGTTTGGATGCTTCTTTATTACTATCAAAAGCAAGAGGTTTTGGTTTAATTGGAGAGGAATATATTTCTGTAGAAAGGGCCTATATAGCTGCCGTTGAGTCGGCTTCGAATGATGATTTGGTTTTTGTTGGCGGAAGCACTTTCGTTGTAGCTGAGGTTTTGTAATTTTTTTTAAATAAATGTTTGCGGGAATTAAAAACTAACTTATATTTGCAACCTCTAAACAATGAGGGCGATTAGCTCAGCTGGTTCAGAGCATCCCGAATTAACTTCGGGAGGTTCGGGGAACAGTCTAAAAATTGTTAAAGAGGGCGATTAGCTCAGCTGGTTCAGAGCACCTCGTTTACACCGAGGGGGTCGGGGGTTCGAACCCCTCATCGCCCACCAAATTTAAAACCGAAGCAAAGGCTTCGGTTTTTTTGTTATGGGTTATTTTGTTTACATATTGTATTCCACCAAGCTCGAGCGCTACTATATTGGTTCTACTGAAGATATTGCCATGCGCTTAAAAGAGCATTTGTGGGAACACAAAGGTTTTACTTCCAAAGCAAAAGATTGGGAGCTTAAATATTCCGAAAGATTTACTGCCAAAACCGATGCTATCAATCGTGAATTATTGATAAAAAAGTGGAAGAGCCGGAAGATGATTGAAAAACTTATAAATAAAATTTAATAATCTGGCTGTTTCAGAGCATCCCGAATTAACTTCGGGAGGGTCGGGGGTTCGAACCTTCCGAAGTTAATTTGGAACAAGCCCTCATCGCCCACCAGTTATGAAAAACCGAAGCTTTTGCTTCGGTTTTTTTTATTTTATCCCTTTTTCTATTTTTTAAAAAATATAACACCATTACTCTATTTTTTGATGTAGCTTCACAATTCACAAAAAAACCATCTCGTTAAATCATTTTTTTAAAAGATTATTAATCCGTTACCTTAAAAGAAAACCAAGGGGGTCTTTTAGGGGCGGTTATAATAAAAGTGTAAATAATCTTGAAGTTGAGGTAACACACGAATTTTATGATTTTGTGTATTTACTTTTGGGAATAACTTCAGCGGCTTTTGGATTGAAAGGTTTTTTAATGCCCAGCGCTTTTATTGATGGAGGGGTTATGGGAATTTCACTGATGGTAAATGAGCTTTTTGGAATCTCTCTTTCGATTTTAATTGTGTGTTTTAACCTTCCATTTTTAGCTTTGGCCTATATTTCCATCGGCAAAAGATTTGCTATTAAAAGTGTCATCGGTATAATTCTTTTGGCTGTAGCTATCGTCGTTTTACCGTTTCCAGCAATTACAGACGACAAAATATTGATCGCCGCTTTTGGTGGATTATTTCTGGGTTTGGGAATTGGTTTAGCAATTCGCGGAGGCGCAATTATTGATGGTACTGAAGTGCTCGCTATTTTTATAAGTAGAAAAACGAGTCTTACCGTTGGTAATGTTATCCTCATTTTTAATGTTATTATATTTTTAAGTGCAGCATATTTTCTTTCAACGGAAATTGCCCTTTACGCAATACTCACATATTTTTCGGCTTCCAAAACGGTCGATTTTGTAATTGATGGTATAGAGGAGTTTATGGGGATTACTATAATTTCTGAAAAAAATGAAGAAATACGTTTGGCGATAGTTGAAAATATGGGTCGGGGTTGTACTATTTTTAAAGCTGAAAACGGGTTTTCAAAAAGAGGGGAGACGCTTCGAACGACCAATGTTGTATATACCGTTATTACGCGGCTTGAAATGAGTAAACTTAAAACTGAAATAGATAAGATTGACAGGAATGCTTTTATAATTATGGCTTCGGTAAAAGATGCTAAAGGAGGGATGATTAAGAAAAAGCCGATCAAAAAAATAAAATAAATATCGAATTTTTTTTATTTTAAATCATTACTGTCCGACTAAAATACGGATTTAGACAAAAGTAATGCTTGCGCCCAATAAAAACGTTGCAAATACTTTGAAACCCAATAGCAAGGGGTGTGTCAAAATAGGCTCAATTGTTCATCTGGAGGTTTAGTTGTCAGTTCGAGCCATTTTTTATTGGGATTTTCGAGGAATTTAAACAGATCGATGTAGGTCATTAAATGGAACCTGACCATTGACACCATATTTGAATATGCCCATCTTCGTTTGGTCCTGCGCTGGACCACCAGCATTAGCAGCTGGATGATGAGCCCGCACCAGATCTGTATTTCGATGGCATTTTGATTGTCCCCCAAAAAGTACTTCAATGGAAAGTTTTGCTTAAGCCTTTTGAACATTGTCTCTATCTGCCATCTGTGTTTATATATTGCAGCTATTTTATCCGGACCGATAAGAAAGTTGTTGGAGATAAACTCAAAGACCTTGTTCGTATCTGCATCCCAGTAGGCAACTCTTCTGAGTTCAACGCCCCTGTTGTTTTTCTGTACTATGATACGCTCATCCTTTAATACGGCATCGCTTGTGGCATCGGACAGGTCAAACTCTTCAATGCCTGTGTAGCGTGCGTTTTCCTTTTGTCTTGTCACAAAATAGATGTCCTCATCTATCCATTGTGCAAACTGTCCATAATCATTGTAGGCCTTGTCAAAAACGACAAAAGAACCTTTTTCCAAGTTGAGCTCTTTCAGGAACGTGTGGTCGTGCGTTGCAGCACTGGTAAAGCGGACAAGACTGGGGACATCTTCCAGGGCGCTGATCATTGTGTGCATTTTAATGCCGCCCTTCTTCCTTCCATTGATGGGATTGCGCCCAACACCTCTTAGAATATCGCTGAATAGACTGATGGTACTGGAATCAACAATCTTTAAGTGCCTTACGGGCAGTGACGACGGACTGCTGTCCGATAAAAAACTTCTATATTGCTCGAACAGGCTATAATAGATATTGGCAAAGACCTGCGCACTGCGTTTCTTGTTGGCGTCTGACAGGGTGCTGCGCTTTGGAAAATGTTTAAGGTTCAAATGTCCTATCCTGCCCTCGCAGGCAAGCAATATGGTGGAAAGCTCACGCAAGGAGCTCACTCCGCTCAGGGTGGCATAGAGCATCGTCACCAAGTGGTCGTAGGTTTTAAATCTCTTGTAGTACCTGTCACTCTTGTGCCTGTAGGCTGTCCGACTAATCAAGGAATGTGGAACCAGCTTTAAAAGTTGTTTGATGATTGGCTGTCCGCTAAAATTTTTACTTTTGTTCATATATCTAGTTTTGTGGTAAAAACCAAGATATAAATAAAGCGGGAAATCCGTCAGGGAAATCCCGCTTTTAAAAATGTTTATCGGACACTACTGATTTTAAATCAATTCCAAAATACGTTCCAATGCCATTCCTCGTGAAGCTTTAATAAGGATTGTTGCATTTGTTGGAGTATTATTTTCAATTTCTTTTTTTAATTCTTCAAAACTTTCAAATTTATGAATATGGGAAGCGCTATTATTTGTTTTCAAGAAATTTTTCCCTGCTAAAAAAACTGTTCCGAAAGGATTGTTTACTAAAAAATCAACGATATTTTGATGTTCGGCATCAGCTTCATTCCCAAGCTCAAACATATCGCCCAAATAAAGAATTTTATTGTCACCTTTTGCCTGTTTAAAATTTTCCAAAGCCGCTAGCATACTTGTAGGATTCGCATTGTAAGCATCCATTAAAATGGTGTTGCTCCCTTTCAATATCATTTGTGAACGATTATTGGACGGAATGTACCCTTCAATTCCTCGCTTTATTTCTTCAGAAGAAACCTTGAAATAAGCTCCAATTGCAATTGCAGCGGCAATATTTGCAAAATTGTATGCACCTACGAGGTTGCTTTTAATTTGAATTCCGTCAAATTCAACGGAAAGATGATTAGAGCTATCAATTAACTTCACGTTAAAGTCACTTTCAGGTATACCGAAAGTAATAGTTTTAATTCCTTCTGAATTTGCCAATTGTTTGGGGTCGTTGGCATTTACAAACACAGATTTTTTATGATTTTTTAGAAATCGATAGAGTTCGGTTTTGCCCTGAATTACACCTTCAATACTGCCAAAACCTTCCAAATGCGCTTTTCCGAAGTTGGTAATATAACCATAATCAGGTTCAGCTATTTCGCTCAACATTTTAATTTCGCCTATGTGGTTTGCGCCCATTTCAACAATTCCAATTTCCGTTTGCGCATCCATTTCAAGTAAGGTCAGCGGAACGCCAATGTGATTGTTTAAATTTCCCTTTGTAGCAACGGTATTAAATTTTTGGGAAAGGACTGCATTTATTAGTTCTTTAGAGGTTGTTTTTCCATTGCTTCCGGTTAGTGATATTATTGGAAGTCCAAGAAATTCCCTGTGAAATTTTGCCAATTGCTGAAGTGCTAATAATACATTTCCAACCAAAATAGTTTCTCCGCTATTTTTATGGGAGGCTTCCTCGTCAACAATTACCTTGCAAGCGCCTTTATCCAATGCTTCTTGAGCAAAAAGATTCCCGTTAAAATTTTCGCCTTTCAAAGCAAAGAAAATGCAATTTTGAAATATTTTTCGAGTATCGGTACTGATGCCGCTGCTCTTCAAAAAATGTTGATGGAGGGATGGTATATTCATAAAATAAATATACTAAAAAACCCTCCGAAGCTGAATGCAAGGGAGGGCTGTTTTTTAGCTTTTTATTTTTAATTTCTTGGGCGTTTTCCTTTTTTGGATTTTGAACCAACACGACTCATTGCACATCTAAATCCTATGTAATCAGTTGCCATATCTTGAGGGAAATAACGTCTTTGTGCAGGATCCAACCAATAGTCGCGATCTCTCCACGAACCTCCTTTATAAACACGAACTTCATTATTAACCAATGTAGTTCGACCAGATGTTTTATCGTATTGACGATCTAAGGATCCAGTACTATCTGCATATACTTTTTGTATTGGTGAGTTGTACATGCGCTCTGTACCATCATTGCTTTCTGTTTCATCGTCAGAAAAAGATTGATAATAACGAGAGGAACGTTTGTCTCCATCTCTGTAATCACGATTATCGCTATTAGAGAAGTTGGTTCGTAAATATGTTTCGTTTTCGTCAACCGGTACTTGCAAAATTTCACCTGGAAGGTTACGGGCAATTATTTTTCCATTGCTTAAAGTATCATAAACAATAGAATCCATAGTTACCACTTTCACTTTTCCGTCTTCGCCAATCGCGTTTTTGGTATAAACATTTCCACGATAATAGTTGAAGTCATTAAATTCATCATCAACAATTGGACGGTAAACATCGGCAACCCATTCGGCTACGTTTCCGGCCATATCATAAAGCCCGAAATCGTTTGGCTCGTAGGATTTTACTTGTGCAGTTATATCTGCACCGTCATCACTCCATCCTGCTATTCCTCCGTAATCACCATCACCTTGTTTGAAGTTTGCCAATTGGTCACCTCGAGATCTTCTTTTTCCTGAACGGGTGTATTGTCCTTCCCATGGATATTTTTTCTTTCCGCGGTAAACATTATAATTACGAAGACCCACTAGGCCAAGTGCTGCATATTCCCACTCTGCCTCGGTTGGTAGACGGTAGGATGGCATTAATAGTCCATCTTCGCGTCCCACATATAAATTTGTACTGTCCTTGCTTCTCTTTGCAATTGATTCGGATCTTTTACCGCCACGGGTAATGGAATCGTTACCGCCATAGGTTAATGTAGGTGCATTTAAATAGGTTTCTGTACTGAATGTTTCTCCGGGTTCTACATCATAACGTGCGTTACGAGCTGTGATGCCTTCGGTTTCCAAAACCATTTCGTTAACGCGGTCTGTTCTCCAATTACTGAATTCTACAGCCTGTATCCAGCTAACGCCCACAACCGGGTATTCTGCATAGGCGGGATGGCGTAGATAGTTGTTTGTCATTACTTCGTTAAAACCTAGGCGATTTCTCCAAACAAGAGTATCTGGAACTGCGCCTTCATAAATTCTTCTGTAATTTTCATCAGATGGAGGAAAAACTTTTTTCAGCCAATCTAAGTATTCAAGATACATTAGGTTGGTAACTTCAGTTTCGTCCATATAGAAAGACTGAACGTGCTGTTGGTTTGGAGCATTGTTCCAATCGTGCATTGGATCGTCCTGAACTCTTCCCATTGTGAAAGTTCCTCCTTCAACAAAAACAAGGCCTGGGCCAGTTTCCTGTTCTTTAAATTCGGGGTTGTATTGGAAGCCGCCTTCTTTGGAATTCATTTTCCAACCAGTGGCTCTGGAACTATCTTTATAGTCCCTAGTTTTGTTGCAACTTACAAAAAGTGTGGTTGCTATTACAGTAACAAATAGCTTTAATGCTAGGTTTTTTCTTAACATCATAAATTCGAATATGATAAAATTGGGTTCGCAATATAGTAATTAACGACAAAAACACAATAATATTTTATTATTATTGCGGTGTGGGTTTTTGAAAGGTTTTACGACCAATCACGAATGCAAACGTATTAGTTTTAAAATTATTATCCTAATACTGCTTGATAGAAAATGTTTAAAAATTGCTCTATACTAAGTGTATATTTGTAGCGTTATTTGTACTAATGAGAAAAGCGATACTTCTTTTTATTTTAATTGTGATGCCTTTTTTGGGAAAGGCACAGTCAAAAAGTGTTACAATATATTGGGGCAAAACCAATGCAACAGCAAATAATGTTGAAGGTTCCAAATCTTCAATGTCGTTAAAAGAAACGGCCAAGGAATCTTTGAAACTTCAGATGGATAAAGAGGTTGTTGTGTATAGAACGCAATGGCAAGATGAGGGATTTGCCGATAAAAATTCTATAACAGTTTCTAATGTTCGGTATGGCTCAGTATCTTCAGCTGAATTACAAAAAATCGATACCGATTTATTACCCAATAAAATTAATTATAGCATCGCAAGCACGCGGTCGAGAAATGAAATCTACACAGTTTTTACAATTTCGCCTATAATAAAAACAAATGGAGGCTACCAAAAAGTAATTTCTTTTGATATTAAGTATCAATATGGCCCACAAAATAAAAATGTTCCGCCAGCAATAACAAATTCTGTGCTTACAAGCGGGCAATGGTTTAAGTTTAAGGTTGAAAAAACAGGAGTTTACAAAATTGACAAATCTTTTTTGAATAATTTGGGAATGAATACCGATGGTATAAACCCTAGAAATTTGAAGATTTACGGCAATGGTGGAAAATCCTTGCCTTTATTGAATGTAGAAAACAAATTTTATGACCTTCCCGAAAATGCAATTCAGGTTGTTGGTGAGGAAGACGGAAACTTTGATGGAGGCGATTATATACTCTTTTACGGTACGAGTACTGAAGGTTATGTTGCAGAAAATGATTCTAATTTAAATCCTTATAGTGACGAATCTTATTACTATGTTACAGTTGATGGTGGCCCTGGGAAGCGAGTGCGACCAATGGTGGAGCCAACGGGTTCAGCTGAATTTACAATTAATCAATTTGACGATTATAAATTCCACGAAGTAGATGAGGAAAACCCCACAAAATTGGGAAGGAGATGGTATGGAAATCGTTTTGATATAGAAAGTGAACAAAGCTATGAGTTCGAATTTCCAAATATAGTCGCGTCAAAACCCCTAAAGCTCTCTATCGTTGCAGCGGCAGGTTCCGAAAGCAATACTTCAATGGCGATAACTGTTAATAGCACGAGTATAGATCCATTACTCTTTAATAGAATGGGTACTGATGGACTTGTAGAATTGAAAAAAATGACTGCTGAAGTTCCATCGAGTAGCGCGACTGTAATAGTTGATCTTGCATATAATAATGCTGGTAACCCTTCAAGTGTAGCTTATTTGGATTATATAAATTTATGGGCCGTACGCCAACTCACTGGAGTTGATGGACAGTTGTTTTTTCGTTATAACGAAGCCAGTACTTTGGCGGGTGTTGGTGAATATCAAATAAGTAATGCCTCTCAATTTTCCCAAGTCTGGGATGTTACTGACACACAATTTATTACATCCAAACAAAATGAAGGGAGCACTTCAGCCTTTGGTTTTAAACAAACCCTTGGCGAAGTGCGCGAGTATGTCGCAATTAATCCGAACAATTATTATATTCCTGTAAAAATTGCACAATCCGTTGTTCAGAATCAAAACTTAAAAGGAACCATATTTAATGATGAGTCTGGCAATTTTAAAGATGTAGATTATATAATTATTACCGCACCCTTCCTTATTCAACCAGCATTGCGTTTGGCAACATATCATAAAAATCTAAAAGGGCTAAATGTAAAAGTTGTGACCACAGATAAAATTTATGAAGAGTTTAGTTCTGGAAAACAGGACATTAGTGCTATTCGTAATTTTATGCGATATGTTTATTATAATGCTTCAGCCGAATCAAAACGAATTAAATATATCGGAATTTTGGGCGATACATCCTTAGATTATAAAAATAGGTTTCCCAACAATAACAACACAGTCCCCACATTCCAAACTGTTTCAGGTGAAAGCATTGTTACTTCTTTTATGTCTGATGACTTCTTTGGAAATATGGATGAAAACGAGGGAACAATTGGGCAAATTACAGGAGATATTGATAAACTCGATATTGCGATGGGAAGAATTTTGGCGGACAATGTTTCAATGGCTAATTTAATGGTCGACAAGATTATTAACTATACTTCCAGTGATTCTTACGGTAATTGGCGTACTAACTTTGTTCTTGTTTCCGATGATATTGATAAGCTAGGAGATAAAACTTTACAAAAGAATATTGATATACTGGGAGATGAAATTTCAGCACAAAAGCCATTCATTAATGTAAAGAAAATACATTCTGATTCTTATCAACAAGAAGCATCGGCAGGTGGAGACCGATACCCAGCTGTTAATGAAGCCATAAAAGATGCCTTTGATGCAGGTGCCATAATTATGGATTATTTTGGGCACGGTGGTGAAGATGGATTGGCTCAAGAGTATATTTTTACAAAAGAAGGTGCCCAAGAGCTCAATAACAAAAACAATCTTCCTTGCGTAATAACCGTTACCTGTGAGTTTACAAAATTTGATAATCCGTTGCGAATTACCGCAGGTGAACTTACCTATCAAAACAAAGAAAGTGGCGCTATTTCACTGGTAACCACGACGCGTGCGATATTTGTATCCACGGGTGAAGATTTTAATGTGCTATTGGCAGATGAACTTTTCGGTTATGGTTTGGATGTCCCCAACACTCCAGCAGAAGGTCTTCGTCGTGCTAAAAGGGATATACCGAGTAATTTGAGGCGCGTAGTTTTTTATATTGGAGATCCTGCAATAAATCTTGCCTTTCCTAAAAAGAGTATCCGTCTTACCAAACTGAACGGTGTTCCCGTAGCGCAGGCTACAGATACCCTTAAAGCATTGAGCAAAGTAAAACTTGAAGGTGAAGTTATAAATGCTGCAGGTATGGTAATGACAGATTATAATGGGGTGCTTGAGGCAAAAGTTTTTGATAAAAACGTGATGCGACAAACCTTAGGAAATGATGGTATAAGAGAAAATGGAGAGCTAATAACGATGAACTTCATAACCTTGGGCGAAGGTCTTTTCAATGGACAGGCTTCAGTTTCAAATGGGATTTTTGAATTTGAGTTTGTTGTCCCTCGGGATATTCAAATACCTGTAGGTAAAGGAAGGGTAAGTCTTTATTCAAAAAGAGACAACGTACTTGAAGATCAAGCGGGCGTAAATCTTGATCTAAATGTGGGAGGGCTCAATGAGAATGCACCAGAAGACAATGTAGGGCCATTGATAAAACTTTATATGAATGATGAAAGTTTTGTTTCAGGAGGAATAACGAACGATTCGCCAATCCTTCTTGTAAATTTAGAAGATCCAAATGGAATAAACACCGCAAGCGGTATTGGCCACGACATTGTTGCAATTTTGGATGGTGATGAATTTAATCCATTTGTGTTGAATGAATATTACCAAGCAGATGTGGACGATTACACAAGAGGAAAAACAAATTTTAAATTTCGCGATCTTGAAGATGGTTTGCACACATTAACATTGAAAGCGTGGGACGTATACAATAACTCATCGACGGCAGAAATACAATTTATTGTTGCAGGTGATGATAAACTTAAAATTACTCGCGTTCTAAATTATCCAAACCCTTTTGTGAATTATACCGAATTTTGGTTTAACCACAATCGTCCTTTTGAGCCCTTGGAAGTACAGGTTCAGGTTTTTACAGTTACCGGAAAAGTGGTTTGGACCAAAAATCAAATTATTAATACAGATGGCTTTTTGTCCCGAGATATAGTTTGGGACGGCCGCGACGATTTTGGCGACCGCATCGGAAAAGGAGTGTATGTGTATAAGATAACTGTGAAATCTACGTTAACAAACCAACGGGTTGAAAAATTCGAGAAACTCGTTATCCTATAAAAATTAAAATTATATTTGTCCAAAATTATTTAATATGAAGAAATTATTTATTCCAATTTTATTAGGTTTGGTGGCCTTTAAATCTATTGCTCAAGAAGATAACACAGGAATCGAGAACCGTGTGATTACTACGGGTGTTCCTTTTGTACTTATAGCCGCTGATCCGCGTGCAGCAGGTATGGGTGATATGGGTGTTGTAACTTCAGCTGATGCTTTTTCACAACAATGGAACCCAGCAAAATATGCATTTTCTCTATCAAAACAAGGTGTAGGTGTTACATACACTCCTTACTTAAGCAAATTGGTTAACGATATATTTTTAGGAAACCTAACTTATTATAACAGATTAAATGAAACTAGTGCTGTTGCAGCAAGTTTCCGTTACTTCAGCAATGGGGAGATAGAGCTTCGCGAAACAGCTGAGCAAGAACCATTAATTGTTAAGCCAAATGAACTTCTTTTTGATGTATCTTATTCTCTTCGTCTTAGCGAGCGTTTTGCTATGGCAGTTGCAGGTAGATATATTCGTTCAGATCTAAAATTACAAACTGCAATAGAAGATGCAACTGCAGCAAGTTCAGTTGCAGTAGACGTTGCCGGATATTACCAAAGTGAGGAAATTCCTTATGACGATTTTGATGGCCGTTGGAGAATGGGTTTTAATATTTCAAACATTGGTCCAAAACTAAAGTATGATGAAGTAGGATCAGAAAGTAACCTGCCAACAAACCTTTCACTTGGTGGGGGTTTCGATTTTATTCTTGATGAATACAACAAAGTAGGGGTTTCTGCTCAGGTTAATAAACTTTTGGTGCCAACCCCAAGCGATTCAAACGATGATGGTTTGATCAATAATGAAGATGATTATTACAACGAAAGCTTTGTAAGTGGTATGTTTTCTTCTTTCAGTGATGCTCCAGACGGCTTCAGCGAAGAATTAAAGGAATTCACCTGGTCTTTGGGAGCTGAATATTGGTATCAAGATGTTTTCGCTTTTAGAGCTGGATATTTTAATGAAAGTGAAGAAAAAGGAAGTAGAAAATTTGCTTCTTTTGGAGCAGGTTTCCGGTATACTGCCATCAATATTGATATTTCTTATTTGTTCTCTACGTCTAAATTGGCAAACAGCCCATTGGATGGCACACTTCGTTTTGGTTTAACCTTCAACTTCGGCGATACTTACGACGAATATTAGTAGTTTGAAAAATCAAAAAATTGAAATCCATGTAGAAGTTTTCGAAACTTTTTCAGAACTTCCAACAGACATTCAAGAATTAATTAATAAGGCGCAGCAAGCACGTGAAAATGCTTATGCGCCTTATTCTCTTTTTAAAGTGGGAGCAGCAATACGGCTTGCTTCCAATGAAATCACAATAGGCAGCAATCAAGAAAACGCGGCCTATCCTTCGGGCCTGTGCGCTGAGCGTGTTGCAATTTTTCATACGGGAGCGCTTTATCCGAACGAAGAAATTAAGGCAATTGCTATTTCTGCTAGCTCCTCAAGCCAAGTTCTTGCGGAACCAATTGGTTCGTGCGGCGCCTGCCGACAATCAATGGTAGAATATGAGCAAAAACAAAAAAGCCCAATCGCCATTTATTTTATGGGTGAAACCGGAAAAATAGTTAAAGTTGCTTCAGTTAAAGATCTACTTCCGCTAGGTTTTGATGCAAAATACCTCTAAAACGGAAGCTCCAAATCACAAATTTCAAATCCCAAAATCACGAATCCCGAATCCTGAATTTGAGATTTGTTTCCTGTTTTCGACAAAAAATAGCCCGTATTTTCATAATGATTTGACTATCAACATATAGTGTGATTTATTTTGGTTTTTTGGGTGACCCAGAGGGATTCTTTACCTTTATCCAGTATTTATCCGCCAGAAAAAGAACAAAAGTGGGGCTATCAGCATTCAGATAATCACTAAGCAAAACGGCAAGTCTAAATTTGTCAAGACCATCGGTAGCTCGAATGACAAACAAAAAATAGAGCAGCTTATGGTCGAGGCGCAAAGCTACCTGGATTCTTTTGGCGGTCAGCAGTTATTGGATTTCAGTTCGCCAACTTCCGTTTTGAGTTCCGCTTTTAATTGTATCACTTCCCATTACGAGGTCGGTTCGGAATTGCTCCTGGGCAAGATATTCGATCAGATAGGCTTTAACAAGATCGACAGCATATTGCTCAGGCATTTGGCAATAGCCCGCCTATGTTGGCCCACAAGCAAGCTACAGACGAGCGATTTTTTGGACAAGTATAAGAATATTGACATCCCCGTCCATCAAATCTATAGATTTTTGGATGACCTTTACGCTACACACAAGGAGGATATCCAGCGGATCAGCTATGAACACACATTATCCGTCTTGGACGGTTCAATCTCTGTTGTTTTCTATGATGTAACGACTCTCTATTTTCAGATAGACAACGAAGACGAAATAAGGAAAAGAGGGTTTTCCAAAGAGGGAAAACATCAAAATCCCCAAATTTTATTAGGTCTTTTGGTAAGCGTAGATGGATACCCTCTTGCTTTTGATATTTTTGAAGGGAACACTTTTGAAGGGTACACGATGTTGCCGGTCATAGATGCTTTTAGGGTAAAATACAATCTTGATAGGTTGGTCATTGTCGCAGATTCGGGACTTCTCTCCGCAAAAAACATCTCGGGGCTTCAGGCAAAAGGTTATGAGTTTATCTTGGGTGCCCGAATCAAGAACGAAAGCAAGGTAATCAAAGATCAAATACTGGCACTGGAACTTGAAAATGACAAGACCCAAATAATAAACAAGACCGGAACACTAAAACTGATCATAAACTATTCTGAAAAAAGAGCCAAAAAAGACAGGCACAATAGGGAAAGGGGATTGTCTCGCTTGGAAAAACAATTAAATTCTGGTAAGCTGACTAAATCGAACATCAATAATAGAGGCTACAACAAATACCTTAAAATGGAAGGCGGGATAAAAGTGAGTATTGACAAAGAGAAGTTTGACCTTGACAGCAGATGGGATGGCCTAAAAGGATATCTTACTAACACCACACTCACGAAAGAAGAAATATTGGCAAATTACAATCACTTGTGGAAAATCGAAAAAGCCTTTAGAATATCCAAGCACGATTTAAAGATAAGACCCATTTATCACAGACTCCAAAGGCGTATCGAAGCTCATATCACAATCAATTTTATAGCTTACAAAATCTATAAAGAACTGGAAAGGCAACTCAAAGTCAAAAAAGCAAACCTAAGTCCTGAAAAAGCCATTAACATTGCTAAAACTATTTATGAATTAAAAGCATCCACAGAAGACGGAAATAATATAAAACACACTCTACTACTCACAGAAGAACAAAGGTGTTTAGCTAAACTTTTTCAGTTTGGGTGACCCAATGTCGAAAACAGGAGTTAAAGTTGCTTCAGTTAAAGATCTACTTCCGCTAGGTTTTGATGCAAAATACCTCTAAAACGCGGAAGCTCCAAATCACAAATTTCAAATCCCAAAATCACGAATCCCGAATCCTGAATTTGAGATTTGTTTTTTTGGATTTTGTAATTTATTTAGAATTTGGTGATTGTAATTTGTAATTTATTTGAGATTTGGCCCGAAACTTCGGGGTGGAATTTGTAATTTAACGGTATAAAATGCTATTTTTGTTATCCGTTTAATAAATTTTCCCTTAGGAAAATCATATCGCAGATAGATGAAGAAAATCACCAAAAAAACATACCTAGATTGGTATGAAAACATGCTTTTTTGGCGCAAGTTTGAAGATAAATTGGCGCAAGTATATATCAATCAAAAAGTAAGGGGGTTTCTACACCTTTACAATGGTCAGGAGGCTGTTTTAGCTGGAGCACTTCACGTAATGGATCTTACCAAAGACCGTATGATTACTGCTTATAGAAACCACGTACAACCAATAGGAATGGGCGTTGACCCCAAAAGAGTAATGGCTGAACTTTACGGAAAGGGCACCGGAACTTCACAAGGTTTGGGTGGTTCAATGCACATTTTTTCAAAAGAACACCGTTTTTATGGAGGTCACGGTATTGTTGGTGGACAAATTCCTTTGGGAGCTGGTTTGGCTTTTGCCGATAAATATTTTGACAGGGATTCTGTAACGTTAACGTATATGGGTGATGGTGCAACGCGTCAAGGTGCGCTTCACGAAACTTTTAATCTTGCAATGCTTTGGAAACTTCCAGTAGTTTTCTGTGTGGAAAATAATGGTTACGCGATGGGAACTTCCGTAGCGCGAACTGCAAACCACACCGATATTTGGAAACTTGGTTTGGGATATGAAATGCCTTGTAAGCCAGTTGATGCCATGAAACCCGAAGTAGTTGCAAAAGAAATGGATGAAGCAATCTCACGTGCGCGTCGTGGCGACGGACACAACATTTTTGGAATTGCGAACGTATCGTTACCGTGGGCATTCCATGAGTGATGCGCAACATTATAGAACGAAAGAGGAAGTTGCCCAAAAACAGGAAGAAGACCCAATTACCTATGTGCTTCACCAGATTTACGAAAACAAATGGGCTACGGAAGCGGAGATAAAAAAGATTGACAAAAGAGTAAAGGATTTAGTTGAAGAATGTGAAAAATTTGCCGATGAATCTCCTTATCCAGAGAAGAATGTGATGTTCGATACAGTTTATGCACAGGAAGACTATCCCTTTTTATCAGATAAATTATAAGAAATGGCAGAAGTAATAAACATGCCGCGTTTGAGCGACACGATGGAAGAAGGAACGGTAGCAACCTGGCTTAAAAAAGTGGGTGATGCTGTAAAGGAAGGCGATATTCTTGCTGAAATTGAAACCGATAAAGCCACGATGGAGTTCGAATCTTTTCACGAAGGAACGCTATTGCATATAGGCATAAACGAAGGTGAAACTGCTAAAGTAGATACGTTGTTGGCGATTATCGGGAATAAGGATGAAGATATTTCAGAATTGATTGGTGGAAAATCTTCTGATAAATCAAAAGAGGAAGATTCCAAAAAAGAAGAAAAATCTTCCGATAAAAAACAAATGGCATCCGAGGAAAAATCTTCCGACGATGAAAAAGAAAATAAAAACGATTCAAACGAAAGTGAAGAATCAGAAAGCTCGGAAAAGGCTGAACTGCCCGAAGGCGTTGAAATAATCACAATGCCACGACTAAGTGATACAATGACTGAAGGAACGGTCGCAACTTGGGTTAAAAAAGAAGGAGATAAGGTTGAGGAAGGCGATATTCTTGCTGAAATTGAAACTGATAAAGCCACTATGGAATTTGAATCATTCTATTCCGGAACGCTTTTAAAAATAGGTATTGGCGAAGGTGAATCTGCTTCAGTTGATGCGTTGCTTGCCATTATTGGTCCAAAAGGAACTGATGTTTCTGGGATAGGTGAAAACTTCAAAAAAGGGTCCTCCTCCGCTAAAGCTTCGGAGAATAATTCCTTGGAAGAAAAATCTACAAAAGAAGATAAAAAAGAAGAAAAGGAAACTTCTGAAAATGACTCTCAAAAAGAGGAACCAAAAAAAGAAGTTTCTTCAGAAAAAAAATCGGATACTTCAAAATCCACGG
Source organism: uncultured Flavobacteriaceae bacterium (assembly GCA_963716065.1). Classification (GTDB taxonomy): domain Bacteria; phylum Bacteroidota; class Bacteroidia; order Flavobacteriales; family Flavobacteriaceae; genus Aequorivita. Next base: position 1,188,908 of record OY970287.1, on the reverse strand, counting down.
GCGATGCTCGAATTTTTGTTTCTCCTTTAGCTAAAAAATTGGCTGAAGAGAAAGGCATCAATTTGCGTCAAGTACAGGGGAGTGGTGAAAATGGGCGCATAGTAAAAAACGACATTGAAAACTATCAGCCTGTTGCTGCTCAAGGTTACATTCCAGTTGGAACCGAAAGTTTTGAAGAGGTGAAAAACAGCCAAATGCGCAAAACCATTGCAAAACGTTTGGGCGAATCGAAGTTTTCAGCACCGGAATATTTTCTTACTATTGAATTGGATATGGATCACGCAATCGCTGCGCGCGAAGCAATAAATGCCAATCCCGATGTGAAGATTTCCTTTAACGATATGGTTATAAAAGCTTGTGCAATGGCTTTGAGAAAACATCCACAAGTAAATAGCCAATGGACTCCGGAAGCCACAAGAATTGCAAAGCATATCCACATTGGTGTTGCAGTTGCGGTTGACGAAGGTTTGCTGGTTCCTGTTTTGAAATTTGCCGATCAAATGACTTTTTCGCAAATTGGCGGACAGGTTAAAGATCTTGCCGGAAAAGCGCGAAACAAAAAAATAACGCCACAGGAAATGGAGGGCAGTACATTCACGGTTTCCAATCTTGGAATGTTTGGAATAAAGGAATTTACTTCTATTATAAATCAACCAAACTCAGCAATTTTATCAGTTGGTGCGATTGTTCAAAAACCAGTTGTTAAAAACGGTCAGCTTGCGGTTGGCAATACGATGATTGTAACTCTGGCTTGCGATCACAGGACTGTTGACGGTGCAACGGGCGCAAAATTCCTTCAAACATTGCGACAGTATATTGAGAATCCTGTGACGATGTTTGTATAAAAAATCTAATTGTTAAATATAATCCCGATAGCTTCCATTTTAGTGAATCTATCGGGATTTGTGTATCTTTAAATGATGAAAAACGTAATAATTACAGGAACTTCCCGAGGTGTAGGTTTTGAGATGGCAAAACTTTTTTCTGAAGCTGGACATAGAGTTTTAGCGCTTTCGCGAAATTCAAAACCTATTTCAGATTTAAAATTGAAAAATGTTACTGCCTTGGAATTTGATATTGCCAATGAATCTGAAATTGTAAAACTTTCGGAGTATCTGCGCACAACTATGAATACTATTGATATTGTAATAAATAACGCTGGATTTTTAGTGAATAAACCTTTTTCTGAAATCACTTCCGAAGAATTTAAAAGAAGTTATGACGTAAATGTTTTTGGAGTAGCTTCATTAATAAGAACTGTACTTCCATTTATGAAAAGAGATGGACATATAGTAAACATAAGTAGTATGGGCGGAATACAAGGAAGCGTTAAATTTCCTGGACTCAGTGCATATAGCAGCAGTAAAGGTGCGATTATAACCTTAACCGAATTGCTTGCCGAGGAATACAAAGAAACTGGTCCATCATTCAACGTTCTTGCGTTAGGCTCTGTGCAGACTGAAATGTTGGAAGAAGCGTTTCCAGATTTTAAAGCGCCACTTTCGGCAACCGAAATGGCTCGATATATAATGGATTTTTCCCTTACCGGGAATAAATTCTACAACGGAAAAATATTACAGGTTTCAAGCACTACGCCTTAGTTTATGACGGAAATTTTAGAAAAATATATTCCTCAAGCTTCCGTTGTTTCTGCTTTTGAATTGATAAGAACCCATAACGTTCATTTAAAAATAGTAAACGAGCGCGTAACCCGTCACGGCGATTACCAAAAAATGCCTAACGGACAGCATAAAATTACGGTAAATGCGTCGTTGAATAAATATCGATTTTTAATCACCTTAGTCCATGAGATAGCTCATTTGGAAGCGTTTACAAAATACGGTCGCTACATAAAACCACACGGATTGGAATGGAAAAAAACCTTTCAACTTTTAATGTTGCCATTTTTACGTCCCGAGGTTTTTCCAAATCAATTATTGCCTTTGTTGGCGAGACATTTCAAAAACCCAAAAGCTTCCAGTGATACGGACGCCTCGTTGGCTTTGGCGCTAAAGCAGTTTGACCCAGAGAACGATAAAAACTATATATTTGAAATACCTTTTGGAGCTCATTTCAGATTGTATAATGGGAAAATTTTTAAACGCGGAAATCAACGCGTAAAGCGTTTTGAATGTTTGGAAGTTGCTACGGGAAGAACGTATCTTTTCAATCCAAATGCGGAAGTGGAATTTTTAAAATGAGTTGAGATTAGTTTATATGTTTAGGGGTTTAAAAGTTTAAAAGAAAAAATCTTGAAATTCGCCATTTACGAAAAAATGTTTTGCCTAGCATTTAAACTATTAAACAAATAAACTTTTAAACATTTTAAGAAAATGAACAAAAATTATTATGCAGTAATTATGGCTGGCGGGATTGGTTCCCGATTTTGGCCTGTGAGTACCCAAGAATTTCCAAAGCAATTTCACGATATGTTGGGAAGTGGCAAAACACTGTTGCAAAAAACCTTTTTGCGACTCAATAAAATTATTCCTTCAGAAAATATTTACATTCTTACCAATGAAACATATCTGGAAATTACGCTGAAGCAATTGCCGGAAATTTCAGAAAAACAAGTGGTTTTGGAACCTGCGATGCGAAATACCGCACCTTGTATTCTGCTTTCCGCTTTAAAGATAAAGAAAGAAAATCCAAATGCGCTTATGCTGGTTGCGCCAAGCGATCATTGGATTGAAGATGAAAATGCCTTTGCAAAAGATATTAAAGCCTGTTTTGACGCGGCTCAGCGGGAAGATATTTTGCTCACTTTAGGGATAGAGCCTACATTTCCAAACACGGGTTATGGTTACATAGAAAGCGACAAAAACGATTCTTCTGAAATAAAGAAAGTAAATCAATTTCGGGAAAAGCCAGATTATGAAACTGCAAAACAGTTTTTAGCTGATGGAAATTTTCTATGGAATGCGGGAATATTTATTTGGAGTGTGAAAAGTATTGTTACTTCTTTTGAAAAATATTTACCGGAAATGAGCTCCCTATTTTCAAAAGGAATTGCAGTTTTAAATACTTCCGAAGAGAATAAATTTATAGAGGATCGTTATTCCGAAGCCGAAAACATTTCAATTGACTATGGAATCCTGGAAAAAGCGAAGAATGTATTTGTGAAAAAAGCCACTTTTGATTGGAATGACTTGGGCACTTGGGGAGCGCTTCACGATAAAAATAAAAAGGACGAAAACGAAAATTCGTCTGTAAATGCTGATGTGTTTTTAAAGAATTCAAAAAATAACATGATTTATACTTCAACCAAAAAACTAGTTGTTTTGGACGGAATAGATGATTATATAGTTGTTGATAAAGAGGATGTTTTATTGCTGTTTCCAAAGAAAAAGGAACAGGAAATTAAGGAGTTGTTGAAAGAGATTTCGAATAAATTCGGAAAAAAATATTTATAGATGGAAAATTCTGAAAATAAAAATGATGTAAAAATTACACCAAACGAGGAAGAATTTGATAATCTTAGAATAAACACTTGGGCAGGCATCAAAAAGTTTTTTGTTGAGCTGTTTGATATTCAAAGCGATTCTGATCGCGATGCGACTATTGAAGCAGTAAAAAAGGATATTCCTTTTAAAGGCCACACGGCGTGGATTCTTATTTTCTCCATTTTCGTAGCATCTATTGGATTAAACGTTAGTAGTACCGCCGTTGTTATTGGTGCGATGCTTATCTCGCCTTTGATGGGTCCAATTGTGGGTATTGGACTTTCAGTAGCTATTAATGATATTGAAACCTTGCGCCGTTCCTTTATTAATCTTGGAGTAATGGTAATTTTGAGCGTGCTCACCGCTTTTCTGTATTTCACAATTTCTCCCTTAACGGAAGAAACCCCCGAGCTTATAGCGAGAACATATCCAACAATTTTGGATGTTTTGATAGCTATTTTTGGAGGGTTGGGATTGATCGTCGCAAAAGCGAAAAGTGGAACTATTGCCAGTGTAATTTTTGGGGTTGCAATTGCCACAGCATTGATGCCGCCTTTATGTACCGTTGGTTACGGACTTGCCATCGGCAACGGTGAATACGCTTTGGGGGCAATGTATTTATTTTCGATAAATGCCGTTTTCATAGCGCTTTCCACCTTTATTGTTTCAAAAATATTGCGTTTTCCTTTGGTGCGCTACGCCAATAGTAAAAGAAGAAAGCGTACGGCTCAAATCGCTTCATTAATTGCCATTGCTGTAATGGTGCCCAGTGTTTGGCTTTTTATAAAATTGTTGGACCAACAGGTTTTTGAAACCAAAACAAAGGAATTTGTAAAGGACGTAATCAATTATGATGGCGCAGAGGTTGTAAAATTCACCCAAGATTACAAATCGCGAAATATTGATGTGTATTTAATTGGCCGCCCTGTTCCGCATAATAAAATAAACGAATGGTTGGCGAGACTTGAAAAAACCGAAAAATTGGAACAAAGCCATTTGCGAATTTACCAAGGCTCTGACCAAACCGGGGAAATGGCAGAAAAGATTTCTGGCGAAATTAAAGCTGGTATTCTTGAAGATTTATATGTTAAAAATGAAAAATTGATTCAAGATAAAGATGGGCAGATACGTTTTCTGGAAAACGAAATTGCACGTTTAAAAATTCAAAATGTTCCTTTTAAAGAATTGAGCGAGGAGCTGAAAATTAATTATGAAAATGTTGAAACCTTTAGTTTCTCAAATAAAATCACGACCAATTTTAAAAAAACTGATACTTTGCCGGTTATAAATATTCGATGGAAGAAGAATGTCTCTTCAAATCAAAGAAGGGCGGAATTAAAAAAAATAGAGGCTTGGCTGAAGTTTAAACTGAAATTTGATACGCTCCAGGTTTTACAATATCCATAATAAAAAAACCCAACAATTTGCTGGGTTTTTTATTAATTACTAAAATATTAATTCTTAATGAATTTATAAGTTGTGGCTTTGTTCTCAACCTGCAACATTGCGAAATAAGTTCCAGTTTTAAGTGCAGAAACATCAATAGCACTTTCACTTGAAATCTTCGCATTTAAAACTATTTTTCCGGTAACATCGATTATTTGAACTGGTACATTCTCCAATCCTTTCATTGAAAAATTAAGAAAATTTGAGGTTGGATTTGGATAAAGGCTAACATCGTTTTTGTCAAAATCATCCACACTTAGTATTGTGCTTCCTTCAATCACGATAATGGTTTCATTTATATTTGGGTTTTCAATTACGTCAACAGTTCCTGATGGCCATTCAATTATTATGGTTTCAATTTCGGTACTAGTTCCAATCCCAAAATGCGCCAAAAGAGAATTCATGTGGCTAAAACCTTGGCCTGAACGTACTTCACGCATTTGCGTTCCCCAATCGCCAACGATTTTTACTCTTGCACCAATTCCATTTTTATTACTTTCAACACCCTCTAAACCAACTTTTACCCAGTTGTTTGCATTTCCATCATTGATGTAAAGATTTCCGTCGTTAACAACATCCAAAAAACCATCATTGTTGAAATCACCAATTCCACCTTCGTCGAAATTTAGATCTTGGCCCGTAAAAGTCATATCGCCATTGTTAAGGTAAAGCTCTTTTGACATTTCTGAAAAAATATCTACAAAACCGTCGTTGTTAAAGTCACCGGATTGATTTTCCCAAGCACCCAAATCTGTTGGGTTTATACCTGAACCTGCAATAATATCGGTAAACATTCCCGTGCCATCATTTTCCATCAATCTATTTTGAAAATCGTGGTTCACAATAAATGCATCAAAATCGCCATCGTTATCGAAATCTTCAAATACTGTGGCCCAAGATTGTGCATTATCGCGCATTCCAATATCTAAACCATTTTCTGTAAACGTACCATCACCATTGTTTGTGTACATTGCATTGTCTCTTTCTGGGTCTCCGGGTGGTGAGCCAGCACGACATTTGGTTAAATACATATCGCTATCTCCATCGTTATCATAATCTACCCAGATTGCGGCATAATTTCCAGGTCTGTCCAAAGTAACAATTAAGGATTGGTCGAGAATCATATTTTGTCCACCGGCATTTCTGTAAGGATGACTAAGATCCACATCATGGCAAACAAATGCATCAAGCAAACCATCATTATTTATGTCGGCAAGTGTAGAGCGCTGTGAAAATATATATTCTGGTTTTGCATCTTCGGTAAAAGCTGTTCCGTCTTCATTTGCAAATAAAAATGAAACCCTTTGACCATTGCCAAGAACTAAATCATTAAAACCATTGCCATCAATATCGCCAGCGGCAACACTCCAGTCTGGAACATTTTGGATTGACATTGGAATAAAAATAGAGTTGAAAGTGGCATCTGGTTGCTGATAGTCTATACCAACTCCACTTCCTGAAACCCTCACATAATCGTCAAGGTAATCGCCGTTCATATCAACGGCAATCTCTGAATTATCCGGATAATTTCCGATTAGGTTACTTTGGTTAGTAAATGTTACCTGGGCTAAAAGTGTAGCGCTAAAAAGTAGTGTAAAACAAAAAAGTAATTTCTTCATCATAATATTTAAATTTGGATTCTAAAATTAATTTAAAATATTTGATAATTAGAAAGATATGGGAGAAAAATTTTTAACCTTCTTTTAATTGAACCTCTCGTATTTTCTTGAAAAGATCCGAAGAATACACAAAGCTGGTAACATCTTCGTTGTCGGTTTTGAAAATTTCCTGATTGTTTCCCTGCCAAACTAATTTTCCTTCTTTAAGGAGAACTACTTTTTCACCAATTTCCATTACTGAGTTCATATCGTGTGTTACCACAACAGTTGTAATGTCATATTCGTGGGTTATTTCTTGAATAAGGGTATCAATTAAAGTTGCAGTTTTAGGGTCTAATCCAGAATTTGGTTCATCACAAAAAAGAAATTTTGGTTTATTCACAATTGCTCTTGCGATTGAAACCCTTTTTTGCATTCCTCCAGAAATTTCAGCTGGAAATTTTTTATTTGAATTTTCAAGATTTACACGTTGCAAAACCTCATTAACGCGAGCTACCATATCAGATTTTTTCTGTTTGGTAAACATGCGCAATGGGAACATCACATTTTCTTCAATGGTCATGGAATCAAACAATGCACCGCCTTGAAATAACATCCCGATTTCTTCACGAAGTTGGCGTTGTTCTTCGTCATTCATACTTTGAATGGCTTTGTCTTCGTAGTATATTTTTCCCTCTTCGGGACGAAAAAGCCCAATTAAACATTTCAGCAAAACTGTTTTCCCGCTACCACTTTGCCCAATAATAAGATTTGTTTTGCCTTTATCAAATTCGGTAGTGATTCCCTTCAGAATTTCCTCGCATCCAAAACTTTTATGTACGTCTTCTACTTTTATCATTAGCTTAAAAGGAGTTGGGTTATTATATAGTTTGCCGCAATTATAAGTACACTTGTCCAAACAAAAGAGTTTGTGCTTGCCCTACCTACTTCAAGCGCCCCACCTTTCATATAATAACCTTGCCAGGAAGGAACTGTGGCCAATATAAAAGAGAAGACAAATGTTTTGAAAAACGCATAAAAAAGTTGATAGGGTATAAAACCATCCTGTAATCCCGCTACGAAATCAGTGGAAGCTGAAAAACCTCCATAAACGCCCGCAACATATCCCCCAAAAATACCAAGAAACATAGCTATTGCGATTACAAATGGATAAAACAAAAGCGCTATTATTTTGGGAAATACCAAATAATTCAAGGAATTAATACCCATTACTTCCAAAGCATCAATTTGTTCTGTTACCCTCATGGAACCTATGCTGGAGGTTATAAACGACCCAACTTTTCCTGCCATAATTATGGAAATAAAAGTGGGTGCAAATTCTAAAATAACTGATTGCCTTGTGGCGAAACCAATTAGACTTTTTGGAATTAGTGGATTGGTCATATTTAATGCAGTCTGTATTGCAACAACACCTCCCACAAAAAAGGATATAAACGCAACTATACCTAAGGATCCTATAATAAGATCGTTTATTTCCTTAAAAATTAAGTGTTTTAAAACTGATGTTTTGGTAAAACTCCCAAACACCTTTGTTATCATCAAAAAATAGGAACCAATATCTTGTAAATACTTCATAAAACTATAGCTTTGGCTAAAGTACTAAAATTACATCACTGAATTTTATAAAAGCAAGTTAAGAATTTGAGTATTGAGTATTGAGTATTGAGTATTGAGTATTGAGTATTGAGTATTGAGTATTGAGTATTCTGTTTGGCAGTTACCCATTTTCAGAAAGCTGTAGTTTACAAACTCAAATACTCACTATTTTAAAAGCTCCGTCATTTTATGATAAACCTCGATGCTTTCATAAATTCCGTTGAAAAGGGAAGAGCCCGCTTTAGCGAAAACTGGAACCATGGTTGCAGAGTGCGCAGAAGTTGAAAAGGTAGGTTTTATCTTGTTGTAATCACTTCCGTCTGAAGACAAGGTATAGCCTCCAGTTTCGTGATCTGCCGTAACTATAATGAGCGTTTCGCCATTCTCTTTTGCGAAATCTAACGCTACACCCAAAGTTTTGTCAAAATCCAATAATTCCTCTATTAAATAATCAGCATCATTGTTGTCGCGCCCAATCAATTTGGCTGCCTTCAACCATTAAGAAAAATCCTTTTTCGTTTTTGGAAAGTTTTTCCAAAGCCAATTTAGTGGCATTCGGTAGAAAATCACCTCGACCTTCGCTCATTTTTGGCATTCCATCTTCGGCAAGCAATATCAATTCGTTCTTTTTGCTTGGGGTTTTTGGGAGCTGATCGGTAATTACATCGTATCCTTTGGCCTTCATTTCAACCAATAAATCCTTTCTATCTTTTCTTTTGTTGAAAAATTTTAACCCACCACCCGCAAAAAAGTTTACACCGCTATTGGGGGCAAATGTTGTAATGTCCTCATATAGACTTCTTGACTTTACGTGTGCATAGAAACTAGCCGGAGTTGCATGCTGAATGGAAGAAGTTGAAACAATGGCTGTGCTATAGCCAACTTTTGAAAGTTGCTCAACAATTGTCGGGACTGGGATTGTGTCTTTATCAACGCCAATTGCTCCATTATAGGTTTTCACCCCTGTTGAAAAAACAGTTGCGCCCGAGGCAGAATCTGTAACCAAATCGCTTGCTGATGAAGTTTTGCTCAACCCGATAGTGCCGAATCTTTCAAAATTTGGTTTGCCGTTTTTATAATAAATAGCTGCGGAAACTTGGCTCAAACCCATTCCATCACCAATTAAAAGGATGATGTTTTTTGGTTTTTTTATTTCTGAAGAAATATTGGAAACCGTATTGTCCTTAACTTGAACTGAAACACAGGAAGAAGACAGTAATGAAAATGACAAAAGAATGGTGAGGATCAACTTGAATTTCATTGTAAAAATTTTGAGTTGCAAAAATAAAGAATCTACATGCTTTTTGTGTTAAGAAGATGTTGTGATTTAAAGCTAAAAGCTAAAAGCTAAAAGCTAAAAGTTTAAATTTAGAATTAAGCAATTCCGATTTTCTTTTTTATATTTTTCCAACGCAGATCTCTTATAAATTTTCCTTCATTTTCAGAAACTATGAAATCGATTTTTTCTTTTTTAGCTTTTTTATATCCATTCATACAATCTATAAAAAACTGAAGATTTTTTTTCTTTAAAGCGAGTTTTGCGGAAGCAATAAACGTGAGCCAAAAACCATAGCGCATTCTGTAAAAAGCCTCGCCCTGTTTGTATTTTGATGCTTTTGAATAAACTTTTCCGGTGGGCTTTAAGTGTTTTACATGCAAGGAAGAATCAGTTTTTATTTTCCAGCCGTGGTATTGGGCTAAAAGTTCATCCACCGTATCCCAACCCATAGTATTTCTCAAGCCGCTAATTTTCTGAAAGCATTCTTTGCGATATGCTTTTAACGCGCCGCGAATGTGATCTTTATTTGTGAGGTTTTCCAAGATCCATTCCCCGTCTTTTTCTATGTAGCAAAACCCGCCAGCCATTCCCACGTAATTATCGCTTTGAAAAGCAATACTAATTTTCTCCAAATAATTCTTCGGAAAAATTAAATCTGCATCATATTTACAAATAATGTCGAAATCATTATCCAGCCTTTCAAAACCTTTGTAAAAAGCATTTATAACTTTGCTTCCCGGTTCGTGAAGTTCTTCGGAATCGTGAAATTCGCTTTCAATAAAGGGATATTTTTTTGAAAACTGTTTAATAATTTTCGCGGTGCCGTCTGTAGATGCATCATCAACAATTATTATTTTCTTTGGTAAAAGAGTCTGTTCCACTAAAGATTGAAGCGTTTTCTGAAGGTGTGCTTCTTCGTTGTGGGCAGGTATGATTATATTGAATTTCAATTTTTGAAAATAAACTCAGAAATTAAATGTTTTTTGCTTTTGGGTACAAAGAAACAATTTCTAACTCCATTGTCTACATATCTTTCTAATGTTTCAACTTTTTCAAGACCATATGAAGTATGATTGTAAAAATCATAATTTAGATTTCTAAAAAAAGTTGTAAGTTCAGATTCGGTTGTATTAAAAAGTGTTTCGCAAATAACTATGGGGCTAAAAGTTTCAATATAATGCCTTCCAGACTCTAAAATTTCCACTTCTGTTCCTTCAGTATCAATTTTTATCAAATCGATTGCTTCAATTTTATTTTCTTCAATAAAAGTTGAAAGCCTTTTTGACTGTACAACAGTTTTTATGAAATTGCGAGTTTTGGTTTTTGTACCGGTGTTGTGCTCTCCAGACAGATTTTTATCCAAATAAGTATATTTTTCACTTTTCACTTCATAAAAATCGATTTCACTAGAATTTTTTGACAAAGCAGTGTAAACGGGAACAATATTTTGTTCCATATTATTTAATAAAATATTTTTATTCAAATAATATTTAGGTCCAGTTGCAGGTTCGAAAGCAAATACTTTTATGGATGGATTTGCTTTTGAAGCAAGAAGCGAGTAGTAGCCAATATTGGCGCCTATATCGAAAAAGGAGTCTATTTTTTTTGACAGCACTTCAAATATTTCAGAGTACTCAAATTTTTTATAGCTGTCCCAAAATAGCAGTTTTGTAAGGTAGCTTGTTTGGTTTGTGGCAATTTTAATATTCCCTGAGTCGGTTTCTAATTTAATAATCCCAGAAGGTGGAATTTTAATTTTTGTTGGAATTATAAGGTTTAATTTCTTATTACCACTTCTCAAAAAATAGTTGATGATTGAGTTATAAATAGTTATATAAAAAAATTGTGGTATTTTCATGTCACATTAAAAAAATCAGTGGTCTGTTATTTAGGTTCTTTCCGCGTAAATTAAATAATAGCGATTTGTAAATAGACGCAGTATTGGCCTGATTCCAATTATATTTACTGGATTTGTAAATTTTTCACTCTTTATTATTCGCCAGCCAGCTTTTTCAAGCAACCAATCAAACTGCCAATCTTCAAATTCATGGAAGTGGCAATTACGCTGAATATCTTTTTCGCGGTAAGCGGTTGCAAACCATAGTCTCAAAGGTATTGAAGCAATAAGTTTTTTTGCTTTTATATCATTCAAAACGTTGAAGGGAGAAACTAAATGTTCAAAGATTTCCAGAGCTGTGACTACGTCAAAGGCTTCAGTTTTTACAACGGTTGTTTCAAAATCGAGATCTTCACCCTTTGTATTTGTAACGTTAAAACCTTCTTTAACGAGTATTTCTGAAAAGGGATTTGAAACGCCCAAATCAAGTATTTTTTCTTCTTTGGAAATTACTTCGTTTAGAAAACTTAGGGTGTGTTTGTATCTTTTCTTCGGAAATTTATTTTCGTACATTTTAAAGTGCCAAAAGATTTAAAGTTATAGTCGCTGAAGTTTACAGTGATGATAATATTTGTAGACAGAAGTCCCCCTTCGGGGGTTAGGGGGCTACACTCTATAAACTATAGCGTTAATATTCATTCCCGCCCCAACACTGGCAAAAATAACAACATCACCTTTTTGGATGGAATGTCCTTCCAGTTCCCCGTTTAAAACCAAATCATAAAGCGTTGGAACTGTTGCTACGCTGCTATTACCAAGTTTATCGATGCTCATGGGCATTATTTTTTCGGGCGGGGTTTTGTCGTAAAGTTTATAAAAACGGTTAACGATTGCCTCGTCCATTTTTTCATTTGCTTGGTGGATAAAGATTTTTTTCACTTCATCAATACCAATTCCACTTTTGTCCAAACAAGTTTTCATGGCGTCGGGAACATTGTTGAGTGCAAATTCATAAATCTTTCTACCGTACATCTTAATGTAGCGACGCGCATCTTTGCGTTCCAGGTTGTTGCTTTCGCCAAAGAAAATAAAATGTGCTTCCTCAAAAGCATAAGTAGCGCTGAAGTGTGAAATAAAACCGCCGTATTCATCTGTGGCTTCAACAATTGCAGCGCCCGCGCCATCGCTGTAAATCATTGAGTCGCGATCGTGTGGATCAACTACTCGCGAAAGTGCTTCGGCGCCAATTACCAAACATTTTTTTGCAATACCTGCTTTTATAAAAGCGTAAGCCTGAATCATTCCTTCAATCCAGCCAGGGCAGCCAAAAAGAACATCATACCCAACGCAAGTTGGGTTTTGTATTTTAAGATTGTGCTTTACTCGTGTTGCAATACTCGGTACAGTATCACTCTGTACTGAATCATGCCGAACATCACCATAATTATGGGCTACAATAATGTAATCGAGTTCTTCTTTATTTATGCCAGAATTTTTAAGTGCATTTTCAGCAGCAAAAGAAGCAATGTCCGATGTGGAAAGGGTTTTCGGAATATAACGTCTCTCGTTAATACCGGTAATTGCTTTGAACTTTTCAATAATCACATTGTTTTCATGACCAAAACGAGTTCCATCCTCATTGTAAAAATGATGGTCGCCGAAGTGTTCATTCTTAGCAATTTCACTAGGAATATAACTACCTATGCCTGTTATTTTTACATTCATATTTTGAAAAGTTTTATTAAAAATACGGAAAAAAAAGTGTTCAGTCTTCAGTCACAGTATTCAGTAATATTTTTTCTTGTGAAAACTACTTACTGAATACTGCGGCTGTCAACTTTTTAAGCTTCCATATATTCTTCTATAGGATTACAAGTGCAAATCAGGTTTCTATCGCCATAAGCGTCATCAACTCTTCTCACCGATGGCCAAAACTTGTTATCTGAAATATACTCCAATGGAAATGCCGCTTCCTGTCTTGTGTATGGAAACTCCCAGTTATCAGTAGTAAGCATTTGCAAAGTGTGTGGCGAATTTTTCAAAACGTTATTAGCGTCATCTTTATCAGCTACTTCAATTTCTTTTCTTATTGAAATCATTGCGTCGCAAAATTGATCCAAAGCCATTTTGCTTTCGCTTTCAGTTGGCTCAATCATCAGCGTTCCAGCGATTGGAAAAGAAACCGTTGGTGCGTGGAAACCGTAGTCCATCAATCGTTTTGCGATATCGGTAACTTCAATTCCTTTTGCTTTAAACGGGCGACAATCTACAATCATTTCGTGAGCCGCGCGACCGCGTTCTCCTGCGTAAAGCACTTCGTAATGGCCGTTGAGTCTTTCTTTTATATAGTTTGCATTCAAGATTGCAAATTGTGTAGCTTTTTTCAAACCATTTACTCCAAGCATACAAATGTAGGCGTAGCTGATTAAGCAAACCAACGAACTGCCATAAGGCGCTGCTGAAATTGCTGTAATAGCTTTTTCTCCACCTGTTTTTATTACAGGATTTGAAGGTAAAAATGGAACCAATTGCTCAGCAACACAAATTGGTCCAACTCCGGGACCACCACCACCGTGGGGAATGGCAAAAGTTTTGTGAAGGTTCAAGTGGCAAACGTCTGCGCCAATAGCTCCAGGATTGGTCAATCCAACTTGGGCGTTCATGTTTGCACCGTCCATATAAACCTGTCCGCCGTTTTCGTGAATTATACTGGTAATTTCGCGAATAGCAAATTCATAAACTCCGTGTGTAGATGGATAAGTAACCATCAAACATGAAAGATTGTCTTTGTGTTGAATTGCTTTTTCACGAAGATCATCAATGTCAATGTTCCCTTCTAAAGTAGATTTGGTAACAACCACTTGCATTCCAGCCATAACAGCACTTGCAGGATTTGTCCCGTGTGCGGAAGAAGGAATCAAGCATATTTTTCTGTGACTCTCGCCACGCGATTCGTGATACGCGCGAATAACCATCAATCCAGCGTATTCGCCCTGTGCACCACTATTTGGTTGAAGTGAAGTTCCTGCAAAACCGGTAATTTCAGTAAGCTGTTTCTCCAATTTTCTCAAAATTGTTTGGTAGCCTTCAGCTTGATCCACGGGTACAAATGGGTGCATATTACCCCACATAGGGTCGCTCAACGGAAGCATTTCCGCAGCTGCGTTCAATTTCATTGTACAAGAACCCAAAGAAATCATAGAGTGCGTTAATGAAAGATCTTTGCGCTCCAGTTTTTTGATGTAACGCATCAAATCGGTTTCGCTGTGGTATTTATTGAAAACTTCCTGTTGCAAAAACACAGTTTTTCGTGCAACTTCTTTTGGAATTTTATTTCCAGTTTCCAGTTCAGTAATTTTTTGAAAATCCTTTTTAATCGCTTCGGAAAAGATTGCAAGTATTTTGTTTAAATCCTTAACAGTCGTAGTTTCATTGATTGAAATAGAAACAGTTTCGTCGTTTGGATAGTAGAAATTCACTTCCTTCGCTTCCGCCAAAAACTTGATTTTTGTGGCATCTGTTTTTATGGCGATGGTGTCAAAATAGGTCGCGTTTATTTGCTCGAAACCTAATTTTTCCAAAGCGTTTGAAAGAGTTGCTGCGCCGTTGTGAACTTTTCGCGCTATGTATTTCAAACCTTCCGGTCCGTGAAAAACCGAATACATTCCGGCCATAACAGCCAAAAGAACTTGGGCAGTGCAAATATTTGAAGTTGCCTTATCGCGTTTTATGTGTTGTTCTCTAGTTTGAAGCGCCATACGTAAAGCGCGGTTGCCAGAGGTATCCTTGGTAACACCAATAATACGACCAGGAATGCTTCTTTTGTATTCATCTTTTGTAGCGAAAAAAGCCGCGTGTGGCCCGCCGTAACCTAAAGGAATTCCGAAGCGTTGTGTGGTTCCCACAACAACATCAACTCCAAAATGGCCTGGAAATTCCAGCATTACAAGACTCAAAATATCAGCAGCAACGCCAACTTTTATTTGTGCGTCGTTCGCTTTTTGAATGAATTCTTTGTAGTTGTGAACCTTCCCAGTTCTTCCTGGATATTGAAGCATTGCCCCAAAAAACCCTTCTGAAAAATCAAAATCTTCGTGATTGCCAATTACCAATTCGATTCCCAAGGGAATGGAACGTGTTTCAAGTACTGAAAGTGTTTGTGGAAGCACTTCTTCTGAAACAAAAAATTTGGAAGCATCGCTCTGTTTTTTTCCTTTCTCGCGAACGTTATAAAGAAGTGCCATTGCCTCAGCAGCAGCGGTAGATTCATCTAAAAGCGAAGCGTTTGCAAGTTCCATTCCGGTTAGATCAGTAACCATAGTTTGGAAATTCAGCAAAGCTTCCAATCTCCCTTGTGCAATTTCGGCTTGATAAGGCGTGTAAGCAGTGTACCATCCCGGATTTTCCAAAACATTTCTTTGGATAACGGGCGGGGTTATGGACTGGTTATAACCAAGCCCAATATATGTTTTGAAAAGTTTATTTTTTGTAGAAAGTTCGGTAATGTGCTCAAGGTATTCCTGTTCGCTCATCGCTGTGTCCAAATCCAGTGCTTTTTTCAGCAAAATATCGTCTGGAACTGTTTCGTAAATGAGTTGGTCAATAGAGCTTACACCAATGGTTTTAAGCATTTCGGGAAGATCGTTTTCCCGTGAACCGATATGCCTTAAAGCAAAAGAATCTGTATTCATTAAATCGCGATTGAAATTTAGGTGGCAAAATTACAATTTTAACCCGAATTACTATGCTTTTTGTAGCGTTGAAAAACATAATTTTTCAACTAAATAAAAAGGTTATAAACACTTTGGTTATTTTTGATATTATGAAGGTTCTGAAAGCTGTTTTTGCCTTTTATATTAACAGTAGTATTCATGTTGCTTTGGCTGTTGTGGCCCTGTTGGCAATTACCGTTTTTGAATTTGATTTAATGGTTCCTGTTGACCTTTGGGTGTTTGTTTTTCTTGGCGCCTTAACGGGTTATAATTTTGTGAAATACGCCAAAGTTGCAAAATTGCACCATCGCAGTTTGACGAACTCTTTAAAAACCATTCAGGTATTTTCAGGAATTTGTTTTGCAATACTTGTTTTTATAGCCTTTCAACTGTCCATAAAGACGCTTATCATTACAGCATCATTTGGTTTAGCCACATTTTTTTATGCTGTGCCAATTGTGCGAAATAAAAACCTGCGTAATTTTTCAGGTATAAAAATATTTGTGGTTGCTTTTGTATGGGCAGGTGTAACAGTTATTGTGCCGATGATTGCTTCAGAAACACATATTTCTGGCGATGTATTATTAACCTTTTTACAGCGAATAGTATTGGTTGTAGCACTTATCCTGCCTTTTGAAATTCGCGATGTGCCTTATGATTCGCTAAACCTTAAAACATTGCCGCAACAAATTGGCATTCGCAGTACTAAATTACTGGGTATAGGGTTGTTGCTGCTCTGTTTGTTTTTTGAATTTTTCAAACACAGTTCTGAGCTGGCATATTTGGTGAGTTTGTTAGTTTTTTGTGTTCTATTGGGATTGGTAATAATGATTTCAAAAACAAACCAAAGCAGGTATTTTGCTTCTTTTTGGGTGGAAGAAATGCCGATTTTGTGGTTATTGCTTTTTATGCTTATTGAACAACTCTAAGATTGTTGCCCATTTTTTATTTCTTGCTGAATTCGCGTTTTTAAAACTTGCTTTTCTTCCGGCTGAAGTGTTTTAATATTTGCAGATTTTATGGTTTCTGTAAGTTTAGTATTGCGTTTTGCATGACCGCGGCATAAAGCACAAATAAATATGTGCATTTTCAATTTTAATTTTTCGAAGAAGCTAGCCTCATTGTATTGGCTTTTGTCACATACGTGAACAGCTTCATCACATTTAAAAAAAAACTTCATATTCTTTAATTAAACCAATTTTTTTCCAAACATTCTACCATCGCTTTTCGCTGTGGATTATTACCCAAAGGTTAGACGGCGTAATATTGTATTCTTTACAAATGGCGTCAGTGTCGTAACCCTCAATGGTTTTCAACTTGAAAATCTCGGCTTGTTTGTCGTTCAGTTTCCCCAAACATTGCAATATTGCAAGCCCAAGCTCCTCATTTTCCATGGCGTCTTCCGCAGTTTTGTCAAAAAGATCGGCCGCGTTTTCTTCCAGCCAATCACCTTCAGAATGATCATCGCGATACGAAATATGTACCTCAGCCTTTCCTTTGTTGGAATTTATTTTGCGATAATAATCGATAATTTTTCGCTTTAAAATTGAAATTAGCCACGTACGCTCGGTAGCTTCTCCCTTAAAGTTTTTTTTCGATTTCAATCCCGCCAAAAACGTTTCTGAAATAAGATCTTGCGCAACAATGTGGTCGTTTACCCTTACAATAGTATAATTGTAAAGATAATCGGCATACTTGTCGACCCAATTTTCAGGATTTAGAATTTCCACAGCAATAGTTTAAAAGCCTATTTCAAAAATAGGGAAGTTTTTATAACATATACGGAAAAGCTAATGATTTAGTTTGAAATAATAAATACTGAAAAGTTAAACTGTAGATATCTGATTTGAATTGGGTTTGCTGTAAATCTTAAATTTTATTTCAACAATCCCGCACGTTTCAAAAGTGCTTCCGGATCTGGCTTCTGTCCGCGGAATTTTATGTAAAGTTCCATCGGATCCATCGTTCCGCCCTGCGAAAGCACAAATCCTTTAAATCTATCCGCTACCTTTTTATTGAAAATACCTTCTTGTTTAAACAAGGCAAAAGCATCCGCATCCAAAACTTCAGCCCATTTATAGCTATAGTAACCAGCCGAATATCCACCTTGAAAAATATGCGAAAACGAAGTACTCATACAGTTTTCCTTTACATCGGGATATAATTGAGTATCATTAAAAGCTGCAACTTCAAAAGCTTTTACGTCTTTTATTCCCGAAGGATCTTGTCCATGCCAAGACATATCCAGCAAGCCAAAACTTAGCTGGCGCATCGTTGCCATTCCCTCCAAGAATGTAGCAGAATCCTTGATTTTTTCAACGTATTCCATTGGGATTACTTCCCCTGTTTTATAATGTTTGGCGAAGATCTCCAAAGTTTCTTTTTCATAACACCAATTTTCTAAAATCTGACTGGGCAATTCCACAAAATCCCAGTAAACACTTGTTCCCGAAAGGCTAGGGTAGTGGGTGTTTGCAAGCATTCCGTGAAGCGCGTGACCAAACTCGTGGAAAAGCGTGGTAACTTCATTGAAAGTTAAAAGCGAAGGTTTGCTCGCAGTAGGTTTCGTGAAATTACAAACGATGGAAATATGCGGCCTATCATTCTTTCCTTCCTTAATTTGCTGCGGTTTATAGGAAGTCATCCAAGCGCCATTTCGCTTTCCCGCTCGCGGATGAAAATCTGCGTAAAATATTGCGACCAATGCGCCTTCGTCGTCTTTTACTTCATAAGTTTTTACATCAGCGTGGTATTTGTCGATATTTTGAACTTCTTCAAAATGAAGTCCGTATAGTTTTTCGGCAACGGTGAAAACGCCATTTATTACATTTTTTAATTCAAAATATGGCTTAAGCTTTTCATCATCAAGATTGAAAAGTTTCTGTTTTAGTTTTTCGGAATAATATGCACCGTCCCATTTTTCCAAATGATTGATACCGTCAATTTCTTTCGCAAAAGCGGTCAATTCATCAAATTCCTTTTGTGCAGCGGGTTTTGCTTTATCGAGTAATTCATTCAAAAATGACTTCACTTTTTCGGGAGTTTCCGCCATACGTTCTTCCAAAACAAAATGCGCGTGACTTTCATATCCTAAAAGATTCGCTCGTTTATGGCGAAGGGTTGTAATCTGCAATACATTTTGCTGGTTGTTCAATTCATCATTATTAAATCCTTTCGCGCCAAAGGCAATCGCCATTTTTTTGCGAAGTTCGCGATTGTCGGAATATGTCAAAAAAGGAACATAACTCGGATAATCCAAAGTAAAAACCCAGCCCTCTTTTTCTTTTTCTTCTGCCGTTTGTGCAGCAGCTTCAATTACGCCATCGGGTAGCCCGGAAAGTTCTTTTTCATCTGTAATATGAAGTTCAAATTTGTTGGTTTCCGCTAAAACGTTTTCACCGAAAGTAAGTTTCAACTTTGCCATATCGGTATCGATTTTGCGCAATTCGGTTTTCTTTTCCTGGGAAAGATTTGCGCCGTTTCTTGAAAAAGCCTTGTATTTTTTGTCGAGCAACATTTGCTGTTCCTCGGAAAGGTTTAATGAATCTTTTTGATTGTAAACCGTTTTTAGTCTTTCAAATAAATTTTCATTCAACAGCATATCGTTACTGAATTCAGTAAGCATTGGTGAAATTTCCTGCGCCAGTTTCTGTATTTCGTCATTCGTTTCAGCACTGTTTAAATTGAAGAAAATGCTTGTTGCGCGTTCCAAAAGTTCGCCAGTATTTTCCAAAGCTTCAACTGTGTTTTTGAAGGTCGGCTTTTCGGTATTTGAAGTAATTGCATCAATTTCAGCCTTAGTTTCCTCAATCAATTTGCTGATTGCTGTCAGGAAATGTTTGTTTTCTATTTTGGAAAAAGGGGCTGTATTGTAGGGGTGTAATAGGGGATTCATTAAAAGATTTTAGATTTTAGAAATAAGATTTTAGATTAAAAATATTTGAATCAGATGATTTAATATTTTTGAACATTGAACATTGAACATTGAACATTGAACATTGAACATTGAACATTGAACATTGAACATTGAACATTGAACATTGAACATTGAACATTGAACATTGAACATTGAACATTGAACATTGAACATTGAACATTGAACATTGAACATTGAACATTGAACATTGAACATTGAACATTGAACATTGAACATTGAACATTGAACACTGAACACTGAAGACTGAACACTAATTAATGACCACTCCGAACTTTTTTAGCTCCTTCCTCTACCGTCATCTTCAAGCCTTCTTTATAAGCGATAATTTTGTCCAATACACATTTATCAGAAGAACCAATAATTTGTGCGGCAAGAATACCTGCGTTTTTGGCTCCATTAAGTGCAACTGTAGCAACGGGAACGCCGCCTGGCATTTGAAGGATGGAAAGAATACTGTCCCAACCATCAATGGAATTGCTGGATTTTACGGGAACGCCAATAACTGGCAACGGTGAAAGCGAAGCAATCATCCCCGGAAGGTGCGCCGCCCCGCCTGCTCCAGCAATAATTACTGAAATGCCACGGGTGTGTGCATTTTTTCCGTAATCAAAAAGCTTGTCGGGGGTTCTGTGGGCTGAAACGATGTCCACCTCAACTTCTATATCAAATCCTTTTAAAATATCTACGGCTTCCTGCATTATTGGCAGGTCGCTAGTGCTTCCCATTATTATTGCTACTTTTTTCATAAAATTCCAAATTTTTTAAATTCCAAATTCCAAGCTTATCATTCCAAAATTTTGGAATTTGGAATTTGAGATTTGGTGCTTATTCAGTAATAACTTCAATAGTCTTCTTAACCTCCTCAGCGATCTTTCGCGCTTCGTTGAGGTCTTTATTTACGATGGTTACGTGTCCCATTTTTCTAAAAGGGCGGGTTTCTTTTTTGCCGTAAATGTGGGGCGTTACGCCTTCCATCGCCAATATTTTCTCTATATTTTTATAGACCACGGGACCAGTGTGACCTTCTGCGCCTACTAAGTTTACCATAATTCCGCCAACTTTGCTGTCGGTGTTTCCCAACGGCAAATCTAAAATGGCCCTTATTTGTTGCTCAAACTGATTCGTGTAACTGGCCTCAATACTGTAATGGCCGCTGTTGTGAGGTCTTGGCGCTACTTCGTTTACCAGAATTTCGTCATCTTCCGTTTGGAACATTTCAACCGCTAAAGGCCTACATGCTTAAATGCTTCGGAAACTTTTGAAGCAATTTCACGTGCTTTTTGGGCCACATTTTCATCAATTCTTGCTGGGCAGATTACGTATTCCACTTGGTTGGCTTCGGGGTGGAATTCCATTTCTACTACAGGATAGGTTTTTACTTCTCCGGAAGGATTTCTGGCAACTATTACTGCAAGTTCATTTTTAAATGGAATCAATTTCTCAGCAATGCAAGATCTTTCTGTCAACGGAATCACATCCTCAGCGGTGCGAACAATACTTACACCTTTCCCGTCATAACCGCCGGTGCAGCTTTTCCACACAAAGGGAAAATGCAATTCCTTTCTCACTATCGCTTCGTTGAGGTCGTATTTGTCTTTATAAACTTTAAAAGGCGAAGTAGGTATTTGGTGATTTTTATAAAACTGTTTTTGAATGCCTTTATCCTGAATATTTCTAAGCGTTGCCGCGCTTGGATACACTTTTATGCCTTCGCTTTCCAACTTTTCCAGTGCTTCAATATTTACGCCTTCAATTTCAAAAGTGAGCACGTCCACTTGCTTTCCGAAGTTGTAAACGGTTTCAAAATCCATTAGGTCGCCTTGTTCAAACTTGTCTGCTGCTATTCGGCATGGGGCTTCGGCGCTTGGATCTAGTACGCTGGTGCGGATGTCCCATTTACGGGTTTCGTAAAGCATCATTTTGCCCAACTGTCCGCCGCCTAAAATTCCGAGGGTGAAGTGGGTGGAGAAGTAGTTCATATTTAGTTGATGGTTGATAGTTGTCGGTTGATGGTTTTTCTTCTAGCTTTTCGCTTTTAGCTTTTAGCTTTTAGCTTTTAGCTTAATTTGAATGCAAAGATAGTTAATTCAAGAGACGTGAGAAATGCGGCTTGGGAAGTTGATTATGCTTTAAAGAGGGTTGTTTAATTGTTTAGTTGTTGAATTGGACGAGATTATAAAAAATATTTCATTATTCATTATTCATTATTCATTATTCATTATTCATTATTCATTATCAATTACTCACTTCCCACTTGTCACTTCGAACTTCTATTTTTTTATCTTTATTCTTAAATTATAACTTATGGCAAAAGCAAACAAGGTTTTATCTTCTGAACAAAGTGAAGCATTATTAAAAATATTAAAAACCCGTTTTGAAAAAAACATGCAACGTCATAAAGGGATTGCTTGGGATGACGTAAAGGCAAAGTTGGATGCGAATCCGGAAAAGCTTTGGTCTTTGGATGCTATGGAAGAAACCGGCGGCGAGCCAGATGTTGTGGGCATAGACAAAAAAACGGGCGAATATCTTTTTTACGATTGCAGTGAGGAAAGTCCAAAAGGCCGAAGAAGTATTTGCTATGACCGTGCAGGTTGGGAATCCAGAAAAGAACATCGCCCCGACCATACCGCGATTGATATGGCGGAAGAAATGGGCATCGAACTTTTAACCGAAGAGGAATACCGCGACCTACAAAAGCTTGGAAAATTTGACGCTAAAACCTCCAGTTGGCTTAAAACTCCTGATAGAATTAGAAAACTTGGCGGCGCTATTTTTGGCGACTACAGGTTTGATACTGTATTCGTATATCATAACGGCGCGCAATCTTATTATGCGGGTAGGGCGTTTCGGGGGGTACTTCGGGTTTGATTTTTAGATTGTTGGATTTTTAGATTGTTGGATTTTTATGAAAAGTGACTCTTGTTCATTGCTTCTACTAATTTTTGCTAAAAATCCGTAACAAATAGCTTGCAGTTGACACCTATTTGTAATCAATCATCAATCAAAATCAATCAAAAATGACTTTATTTATAATGAAAACCCTAATCATTGGGGCGGTTATTTCTTCTTTGGGATGCCACAGCAATCCAGATATTGACACTTATCTTACCAATCTCCACCAAAATGGAAACCTGAACGGCAATGTACTGGTTTTAAAAGAGGGCAAAACAGTTTATGAAAAATCTTTTGGCTATGCCGATGGTTCAAAAAGTACGATGCTTAACAAAGACTATCGATTTAATGTAGGGTCGGTTTATAAAGAGTTTCCGGCGGTTGCCATTATGCAATTGGTGGAAAACAACCAACTTTCAATTGACGATAAAATCTCAAAATACCTGCCTGAATTGCCCGAATGGTCACAACAAGTTTCCATTAAAAACCTGTTGCAATATTCCAGTGGTTTGCCCAAGATAAACTTTGGTGCTTACTTCGGAAAAGGACTCCCCATAACCGATGCCGATATTATGAATGATCTCCAAAACATCAAAACGCTTGAATTTGCGCCCGGCACAGATTATCTATACTCCAACAACAATCCTATTTTACTGATAAAAATAGTGGAACGTATTACGAAGACATCTTTTAGTGAGTATTTGGAAAAGAATGTTTTTGCATCTGCAGGAATGGATAATACTGTTGTTAAAAAGGAATATCCTTATACTGACACTAATTTAATGGCCATTCCTTTTGATACCGAGTTTAAGGAGGACGTATTTAAAATGACAGTTAACGGGCCTTTGTTCAGTTCCACAACAAGCGATATGGCGCAATGGTTTGAAAACTTGGGAGATTTTAAAATTATCAGTAAAGAATCTGTAAAGTTGCTTTCAGAAACGGCGATTGCGGGCGAAAATATACAGTCGCCACTTGGGGCTTGCCTTTGGGAAAACGAGGATATTTCAAAACACGAGCACCACGGTTCCAGCGGAAATTATGAATGTTTAGTAACTCGTTTTGAACAAGAAGATATTACCATCGTGGTTTTGACCAACCAAAAGCACGGCAATGTGCACGAGATTACAGAAGCTATTTATGGGTTTGTGAAATAGGATTTTTGGATTGTTGGATTTTTGGATTGTTTCCTCTTACGCTGAAGCTACAGAGGACAAAGGATTTTTAGATTGTTTTAAATTCTGCCAAAAGCCAACAGCTAACAGCCAAAGGCCTACAGCTTAAAAAGAGAAGTCACAATAACCCCTTTCCCATCATCTAAAACAATAGAAGATAATTCCCTTTCTTCCTCCACCTTAAAATTAAAGGGCGGAGCCAATATGTTTACGCCACTTTGTTTTTTCAATCTATTCCCTTGGCCGGAAATGATGTCTTTATTCGGAATAAAAACTCCTTCGGGGATGTGCTCCGTTAGTATTACATATTTATAGTTGGTCAACTTTTTTAGGATGCTTTGTATTTCCGCATTACATAGATGTTGGAGCACCTGCCGTAGTATGGCACAATCTGCAGATGGCAAATCGTCCAGTGCTATGTCCAAACATTGGAATTCTAAATTGGGAGCTTTAAAATTTTCTTTATTGCGGGCTATCAGGCTTGGCACTATATCTACGGCCACATATTTCTCAGTATGGGTTACCAATTGGTTGCCTACATTAAAATCGCCACAACCTAAATCGCATACCGTTAGCGGGTTTTTAAACGAAGTTAGAAATGCTATCACTGCGGTTAAATATGGCGTTACTATTTCTGGAAGGTGCGATCCCTCTCCTGAATAGAAATCAGCTTTGTTGCCGCCCCAAAGGTTCATTTCATAAACCTGTTCCATGGCTAGCTTTTGGCTGAAGGGGTTTTTGTTTTTTTGGTTTGGGTTTGTTTTTTGTGCACGGGTAAAGGTATTGGTATTCAAATTTACTAAAAACCATAGCTTAAAGCCTACAGCTTACAGCCTATTGCTTATTAAAAATTAAAACTTATATTTGGTATTCTCCCCGATTAAAATGGCACACCGTAACAGCTTTACATTGAAGCCTTAATTCACAATGAGTCCTATTTGAAGTATAATAACTTAAGCAAGGATAGTTCATCAAATAAAATATCCTATTAATTCAAATTTTGATGAACGTTTAAAATAAATAACAGTTTATTAATCAGCAATTATAAAAGTGGCCTCCATATTAAATATGTTTATTACAGTTTTTGAATTTATAGTCCTTGCCGTATCGTTAGCAATGATGATTTTAATTGTTGGCTATGTCCAATTGGAAAAAGATGACAGAGAAACAAAAACTAAATTTAAGGTTGCCCTTGTAGCTTTGTTATTAGCTTATATATTTTTAGGGTTTTTTTATTAAAAAAAAATAAAAATTTCT
The DNA here is from genome assembly GCA_963716065.1 of uncultured Flavobacteriaceae bacterium. Taxonomy (GTDB): domain Bacteria; phylum Bacteroidota; class Bacteroidia; order Flavobacteriales; family Flavobacteriaceae; genus Aequorivita. Next base: position 1,163,712 of record OY970287.1, on the reverse strand, counting down.
AAATTAAAAAACTTCTGAAACGACATATAGTATTTGCATTGGTGGAATATAAGTTTTTTAATCCTTTTTTCAAACTATAACTGCAAAAATCCATATTTAAAAAATCTAATAATAAAACTATGAAAACTATAAATAATTTTTATGAGATTAAAAAGGATATATACAATTGGACTCCTGTTAAACTAGTTGGTTTTGATGACACAATAAATATATTTGAAATCTTAAAGAATAACCAACGTATAAGAGTTGAAAATGGTTATTTTAGAGAAATATCTATAACTAAAATTCATTTGGAAAGAATTGGTTTTGAAAATAATTCATTCAATGATGTTTGTGTAATTCCTGTATATATGATGTTGGGGGAGGACTTGCTAAAATTAACTTCGGCATATTTTGGATATATGATATTTCATAAAGATGAACTAACTAATGCACAGTATAAATTTTATTCTGTATTAGCGGAAGTAAAAGAAAAGAATGAAATTAATTCAAATATAATTTTTGATGATCAAGACTCTATAAAAGAAAAATTAAATAGCATTTTTAATATTAACGAACTTTTTACCAGATTGGCGGAATATAACCTTTTGATTACTGAAAAAACTGAAATTTTATTAGGTTAAAATAAAGACAGATTTTTAAAACTCATGTTTTTAATCTATATCTATATGTGGGGGAAAAAACAAGATATTAATATTTAGTTATAATAAAATTTATTATGAAAGCAAGGTTAATTTTAGTTTTAATAATATTGTTCGGATGTAATAAAATAAATAGACAGTCTGATTATAAAGATGGGGTGGCTGTATATCAAAATTCTAAATCCAAAAAATATGGATATGTTAATACGAAAAATATTATAATAATAGAGGCTGAATATGATTTTGCTGAACCTTTTGATGGAAGATTAGCGATTGTTAATCAAAATGGAAAGAGTGGTGTTATAAATAGAGATAACGAAATTATAATTCCAATAAATTTTGATAATCTTAGAAGGATAAATAGTGAATTCTTTCTAACAACTAAATATAAAAAGTTTGGCCTTTATAATAACGTAGGTAGAGAGGTGATTCCAAATATATATGAAAAAATAGGCCCAGATATTATTGATTTAAAATATATACCAGTATATAAGTCAAAAAGAGATGATGAGAAATTTTTTCATTTAGGAATTTATAGTTTACTCCAAGATAAACTTGTTACAGAACTGCATTATGAAAAGCTCGATACAATTGTAAACAATTTTGCTATATTCGATCGTGGATTTAGACCAAGAATAATAGATCTGAGTAATTCTAATAATCCGATAAACCAATTTCATACTAAAAATTTTTACATTGATGTCTGCAGTGATGTACAAAACACATTTTTTAAGGTTTATGGAATGGCTTCAGAACCTTTAGTTTTAAATACCGAAGGAAAACAAATAATATATGGATATGATTTTATTGGAGATTACGGGGAGGGCTTATTTGTAGTAAATGTTAAAGGTAAAGGATATGGTTATTCAAATCTGAATAATCAGTTGGTAATAAAAAATGTTTTTGAGAAGGCAGAAGGATTTAAAAATAAAGTAGCGTCTGTGTTATTCAATGGAGCAACTTTTTCAATTGACAGAAATGGAAAATGTGTAATTGATTGTCCTAGCGAAAAATGGTTTGAAAATTATGGATCACCAGATTTTGCAGTTCAATCCGATTCCTATGTTAAGATTGTGGAGTTAGGTCTAAGTTTAGCAAATAGCAAAAACTATCAAAAATCAATTGAAAAATTTACTGAAGCAATAGCCATTAATCCAACTGGAACAAAGGCGTATTATAATAGGGGTCTATCTTACCTCATCGAAGGACAATTAAAATTGGCATATGAAGATTTAGCGAAGGCTTCGATATTAGAGCCAGACGAAGCAAATATTTTTTACATTTTGGGAGTGATAAAAGAAAAACAACAGGAATATCAAAGCGCTTTAGCTTTTTTTCTCGAGGCAGTAAATTTAGACCCAAATCATTCGGATGCGTATCTAAAAATGGCTATAATTAATCAAAAATTCTATCAAAACAGAGAGAAAGCTTGCGAATACATCATTATTGCATGTAATTTAGGAAATGTAGATGCCTGTGAGGGAAAAATTAGATTTTGTATTTGAGATATTTTATATTAAATAACTAACCAAACCAAAGAGCCAATGTTATCTTTCATCAAAACCCCAACCCTCCAAAAACTAAAACCCTATTATCTCCTTTTTGCTTTGCTGCTTATAATAAACCAAAGCTGTAAAGAAAAAACTGAGAAAATATCTACACAAGCAGATTTGCCCGAAAAAGAATCATTTTCCGTGATTACTGGCGGAGTTAAAGTAGGCCATTTAAACATTACCCGTGCTGGCGATTCTGTTAATATCGATTATGATTATAAAAACAACGGCAGGGACCGTTAAGGAAACCATAGTGCTAAACGCAGATGGGTTTCCAGTGAAATGGGACATTGCAGGGAGTTCTACTTTTGGCAATACCATCGACGAACATTTTAAGTTGGACGGCAAAACCGCAAGTTGGAAAGATGCTTCCGGGGAAGGTACTGCAACTGTGGACAATCCTTCCTTTTATGTAACCCAATCCGGCAGTCCGTATTCGCTGTTTATGACGGCGCGGGTTTTGTTGAATTCAAAAGATCAATTGGTTGCTGCACTTCCCGCTGGAGAATTGAAGCTAACGGAGCTGGAAAGTATAGCATCAAATACAGAAGCTGATTCGTTAAAGCTGAAAACCTATGGGTTGTCTGGCGTAGATATAAATCCCTCTTATTTTATTTTGGATGCCGAAAACCAGTTTTTCGCCTTTATTGATTCTAAGTTTATTATAATAAGGGAAGGTTATGAGAGTGAGGAAAAAGCAATGCGGATGCTTGCTGTAAAGTATTCGGCAGAACGTTTTGAGGATTTGCAAAAGCGCCTTGCGCACAACTACGAAAAAAATATTCGTATTCGCAACGTAAAGATATTCGATCCAAAAACGTTGGCGCTTTCAGAATTATCTTCAGTGGTTGTAAGTGGCGACAAGATTTTGAACATTGATGCCGCAGATGCTGCAGCTGGTCAAAACGAAGTTGAAATAGACGGCGCTGGTGGCACCTTGGTGGCGGGCTTTTATGATATGCACGGCGATGTGGGGGAAGACGATGCCATTCTGAATGTATTGGCTGGAGTTACTTCCATACGCGATATGGGCAACAATAACGAGGTAATGGATAGTCTTATCCAAAAGATAAAATCTGGAATTTTGGCAGGACCAAACATTACGCGTATGGGTTTTATAGAAGGCAAAAGTGAGTTTAGCGCTAACAATGGCATTCTTGTGGCGAGCGAAGCAGAAGCGCTTGCGGCTGTACAGACGTATGCGGATAAAGGGTATTACGGTGTAAAATTATACAATAGCATGACGGGGGCTTGGGCGCCCGCCATTGTGAAAAAAGCACATTCATTGAATATGGTTGTTATGGGCCACGTTCCAGCTTTTTCCACTGCAAACGAGATGATAAATGCTGGTTTTGATGAATTGACGCACATTAATCAAACTATGTTGGGTTGGGTTTTGGAGCCGGGTGAAGACACCCGAACTCTATTGCGATTAACGGCATTACAGCGTTTACCCGAATTGGATTTAAACAGTGCGCCTGTTCAAAAAACATTGGATTTAATGGTGAAAAATAAAGTAGCGATGGACCCGACCTTGGCAATTCACGAGTTGTTATTGCTTTCGCGAAATGGGGAAACGCGAGCTGGGACTTTGGATTATATAGAAAATATGCCGGCCAGCGAACAGCGCGACGCAAAAAGAGCAATGGCAAATATTGCAAATGATACCGAGGATAAAGCATATCGCGGAGCGTATGATAAAATTGTGGAAACCTTGAAAATGATGAAAGCGCGCGGTCTATTAATCGTGCCGGGAACCGATATGCACGGCGCCTTTAATCTGCATAGGGAATTGGAGCTTTACTTACAAATCGGCTACACGCCTGCAGAATTATTGAAATTGGGCAGTTATGATATGGCGCAATATCTTGGGCAAAAAGACCGAGGTGCTATAGAACCGGGAATGCTTGCCGATTTCTTTTTAATTCCTGGCGATCCAACGAAAGATATAAAGGCGATAAAAAACATTTCGATGGTTTCCCGCGGTGGGGTAATTTATTTCCCAAGTGAAATTTATCCGGAATTTGGGATTAAGCCTTTTGTTGAAAAACCTGTGGTAAATGGGAATTAAAGGACGAAAAGATGAAAGGACCAAAGGACCAAAGGACGAAAGGACGAAAGGATGAAAGGATGAAAGGATGAAAAGACGAAAAGACGAAATGTTTGTTTAAATAAAACACACTCATTATGTTGACTATTTTAAAAAGTATTAGAACAAGGATTTTGGTTGTTGCCTTAGTTGTTGGGCTTCCGTTACAGATGTGTAGCCCCGAAAATGGTGGAGATTGCAATTGCGGGCCAATAACCGGAAAGTATTTCGATATTAAGGGAATGGAACTGAATAACTATAAGAAAACTGGTGAAAACTCCGCTGCTATTATGGATGAAAATGAAGCTGTTTTTTATAGCGATTATTCAGGTTTGAATGTTGCATACACGGTGGATTATATAAGTGAATCACGTTCAAATTGGCCTAATTTTTCACTTATTCCAAATGCTTATGCTTGTTCGTGTGCTTATAATGGCGATAGCGGTTCTAAAAATGAAAAGCTTTCCAATATAACTGTAATCACACTTAACGATTTTGATGAAAGCCATCGGGCAAACGATACCATCAACGATTTGATTTTGGCAAATTCTTTTTCACTTGAAGATGAATATTTACAGGATTATTTATTAAACCAAACTGAAAATATTCCATTTCCTGGAATCAAGCTAAAGGTAGATAGAAAGCCGACACTAAATGAAAACTATAAAGTGAAGGTAATTGTTGAATTATCTACTGGCGAAGTGTATCAAAAGGTAAGTGATAATATAAAAATCAGGTAGTTATTATTTTAAACTAAACCACCCTTTCCTTATCAAAATACCTTTTAAGCATAGGAATCTGTACACAAAGCATTAACGCCAAAAGCAAAACCGCATAGCTTGTAATTTTTGAAGGCGTAAAAGCCGTGAGCTCTTTTGCAAGCAGATTGTTTTCCATAAAATCAAAAGATAGCGTTGGCAAATTCAACGGTGCGGGCTGTATCAAAAACCATAAATAAGCTGTGAATCCAATAATAGCTGCGGCAATGACAACCCATATATATTTTGGGATTAATGGGCGGTAATGTATAACTGAGGTTTGTTGCACTGCATTAACAGCTGCCATTACGTTATCGGTAAACTGGAAGGAAGGTTTTTCCAAAGAGGATTTTTGCATCGCTTTGGCCACCAAATTTTCTAACTCTTTAGCTTCTTGTTCTTTCATAGCTTTGTATTGTTTCCGGTTCCATCCTTTGCTTTAGGATGCTTGCCAGTCTTTTTCTGGCTCTGTGTATGTTCACTTTTACGGTGTTTGGCTCCATATTCACAATCTGTGAAATCTCTTCCAAAGACAGTTCCTCAAAATAAAACAAGGTAAGTAAAAAACTGTCCTTGCTTGATAATTGTTGCAGACAATCCTGTATGGTTTGCTGCTGTTCCTTTTCTTCCAATGCACTTAGCGCATTGTCCAAAGTTTTAATTTGATTTTCCGTAAAGGAATCAATAGTTATTTCGCTTTGGCGCCTGTTGTTCTTTTTTATGCGGTCCAAACAGGTATTGTACGCTACTTTATATACCCAAGTTGACAATTTGGAATCACCTTTAAACTTCGGCAAAGATTTGTAAACCTTTATAAATGTGTCTTGGGAAACCTCTTCGGCTTCCTCGCGATTCTTCAACATTCGTATTGCTAAGGTAAACACCAAATCCTTATAACGATCCACCAATACAGCAAACGCCTGGGTATCTCCCCCAATAATTTTATTGACGATAAGCGTTTCTTGGTCGGTGGTCATTTGATTATAAGACGACGGTTAATGAACTTAGGTTACAAGTGATTGAAAAAAATAATTGAGATTGGCTGTAACCTAAAATGAAAAGGTGTCGTCATAAGCTATGAACATATTAAAATCAATCAATCAATTTTAAAAACGAACAATCATGGGAGCAGAATTTATTATTATGCCGCTTTTAATCGCAGCTTTTTTCGGAATATTTTACCTTCATTATTCAACACGAAACAAAGAGCGTATGGCGCTTATAGAAAAAGGTGCTGATGCCAGTATTTTTGTAAAAGGGAAAATGCGCACCGCACCAATTTGGAAAATACTTATTTTGAACTTGGCACTTTTATTAATGGGAATAGGTGTGGGTATTTTCATCGCTTCCTTATTGCACTATAATATGGGGGTGGAAGAAGAAGTTGCTTACCCGGGAACAATTTTTCTTATGGCCGGTATTGCCTTATTTGTGGGCTTTAATATGACCAAAAATTTGGATAAGGAAAATTAAGTTTAGAATGCTATGGCTACTTAAAGTTGAAAAGGCAAACCTATTACTAGGTGCGCCTTTTTTTGTATTATAATATTATTGCAAATGGGTTTTGTATTTTTATTTGGTTATATACTTCTATATATTCAAATAAGTCATCATTAATAATAATCAATAAAAAAAATGAAAATACACATAGAAACAGATCGGCTAATACTGCGCGATTTGATGGATGAAGATGTTCAAGGTATGTTCGCGATGGATAGCGATGCTGAGGTGCATAAATATTTGGGAAAAAAACCAATTTCTACTTTGGAAGAAGCCCAAAAATATATTGATACTATAAAAGAGCAATATGTAAAAAACGGAATTGGCAGATGGGCAGTTGTGGAAAAAGAAAGCGGCAAGTTTATTGGTTGGAGCGGCTTTAAGTTAGTCACGGATGAAATGGGTGGCAGATCGAAATTTTACGATCTGGGATATCGTTTCATAAAACAATATTGGGGAAAAGGCTATGCTTCTGAAACTGCTATCGCTTCATTAAATCACGGATTTACAAAACTGAATTACGATGAAATCTGTGGCATGGCAGAGGTGGATCATATTATATCAAATGCTATTTTGATAAAGGTAGGATTGGTAAAACGATATGAGTTTACCCATGACGGGGTGCTTCTTAATTTTTATTCTTTAAGCAAAAAGGAATGGCTGGAGGGTCATACTAAAAGCTTTTAATAAAAAATGCTGCTGGAAAAGTTGAAAGTTTGTACTTCTTCATAATTTATATCAAAAAGGGATGAATAAGGTTCTTATTGCAACAATGTTGCGATGGTTTAACTTTTCATAAAAAAATCAAATTATTATATTTGTGTCTTAGAGCAAATGTGGCCGTGCTGCTTTGCATTTCATTAAATTTTAAAACTAATAATTTGCACATTCAAAAGAGATGGTTGGTATTAATTCTATTACTTCCAACCTTGGTATTTTGCCAAAAAAGTGAACTGGGAACTTGGTATGGTTACACGGGTAGCAAACAAATTGATTCTCTTTTCAATTGGCACCACGAAGTTCAATATAGAACCTACAATGCTATTGACGATTTGGAGCAATTGCTACTTCGAACAGGTATAGGTTATAATCTTTCCGAAAACAATAATAATATTCTTTTGGGCTATGGTTATATCTTGAGTGAGAATTATGTGGGCGATACCAGCGATAAGGTAAGTGTAAATGAACATCGCATTTTTCAACAATTTATTACCAAACAGGAATTTAAATATCTATCGCTTCAGCATCGCTATCGATTTGAGCAACGCTTTGTTGAGGAAGATTTTAAAATGAGATTTAGATATTTTTTATCGTTGGCAATTCCACTAAACATTGCTATAAATGATGAAAAACCGTTTTATCTTTCGGCGTATAACGAGATATTTCTGAATACCGAAAACCAAGTCTTCGACCGAAACAGATTATATGGTGCATTGGGGTGGAAATTAAATTCATCCTTTCGAGTGGAACTTGGTTATATGAATCAGTTTTTGCCCACTACAAATAGCGACCAAATAACGGTAATGACATTTTTGAATTTTTAATATTTTGAAACAGCCTTGGTTACAAGGCAATTTCCAGCTTAATTTTAGTAAATTTGCATCTTCGTTTTTCAATTATTAAATAACATTCATGACTAATATAATTCTCTTTGGCCCCCCCGGTGCAGGAAAAGGCACACAGGCCGAATTTTTGAAAGAAAAATACAATTTGGTGCACATCTCTACCGGAGACGTTTTCAGATATAACATTAAAAATGAAACTGAACTCGGTAATCTTGCGAAATCCTTTATGGCAAAAGGAAAATTGGTGCCGGATGAATTAACTATTGATATGTTGAGCAATGAGGTGGATAAAAACCCCGATGCCAACGGTTTTATTTTTGACGGTTTCCCAAGAACGGAAGCACAAGCAGAAGCACTTGGTCATTTAATGGACGATAAGGATACGCAAATTGATGCAATGGTTGCTTTGGAAGTTGATGATGAAGTGTTAGTAGAGCGTCTTTTGGATAGAGGAAAAACAAGTGGCAGGGCAGACGATGCCGATGAAAGCATTATCCGCAATCGCATAAAAGTGTATTATGATGAAACCGCTATTCTGAAAAGCTACTACCAAAAACAGGATAAGTATTTTGGAGTTGATGGTGTGGGGAGTATTGAGGAAATTACCGAGCGATTGAGTGATGTGATTGATAATTTGTAAAAGTTAAAACCGCAAAATCTAAAACCGAAAAATCAAAAAGTGTAAAAAGTAGATAGGCTTTAACTTATTACTTTTGCATTTATCATTTTACATTTATCATTTATATGACTGAAGGCAATTTTGTAGATTACGTAAAGGTTCATATTACCTCCGGAAAAGGAGGGCAGGGAAGCAAGCACATGAGGCGGGAAAAGTATATTCCTAAAGGCGGACCCGACGGTGGTGATGGTGGCCGTGGTGGTCACGTTATTGTAAAAGCAAACAAAAACCTTTGGACGCTTTATCACTTAAAATTTAAAAGACATTTTAAGGCCGAACATGGCGAACACGGTAGTAAACAGACAAGTACGGGTGCTGATGGCGCCGATGTTTATATTGAAGTGCCGCTTGGAACTGTAATCCGCGATAAGGAAACCGAGGAAATACTTTTTGAACTCACCGAAGATGGGGAAGAAAAAATCGTTGCCAAAGGCGGTCGCGGTGGTTTAGGGAATGCGCATTTTAAAACGGCAACCAACCAAACACCACGTTATTCCCAACCAGGCGAAGAAGGTTTGGAAGCTGATATTATTCTTGAACTAAAAATACTTGCCGATGTAGGTTTGGTAGGTTTCCCGAATGCTGGGAAATCAACATTGCTTTCTGTGATAACAGCCGCAAAACCGAAGATTGCCAATTATGAATTCACAACCCTAAAACCAAATTTGGGGATTGTACAATACCGTGATTTTAAAACCTTTGTAGTTGCTGATATTCCTGGGATTATTGAAGGTGCCGCGGAAGGAAAAGGGATTGGGCACCGTTTTCTTCGCCATATTGAACGAAACTCTACGTTGCTTTTTTTAGTTCCAGCAGACGCCCCAGATATAAAGGAGCAATACGATATTTTAGTTGACGAATTGCGTCGTTACAATCCGCAGCTTTTGGATAAAGAACGTTTGGTAGCCATCAGTAAAAGCGATATGATGGACGACGAACTGAAAGCCGAAATGAAAAAGATTTTAGACAAACAGTTTAAAGGGATTCCGTATATGTTTATTTCTTCTGTTGCACAGCAAGGGCTTACGGAGTTGAAGGATAAGCTTTGGGCGATGTTGAATTAATTTAAATTGTTAAAGAATAACAAAGCCAAAACTAAAGGAATCTTTTTTACGTATTTTTGAAAAAAGAAAAATTGTAATGAAGCTTACAGTAATTTTAATAGTATCCATATTTCTTGCCTCTTGCGGCGCAACCGTTGCGGTAGATTATGACAAGGAGGTGGATTATTCCAAATACAATTCATACAATTATTTTGCGAGTATAGATTCGGGTCTTAATGCACTCGACGACAACCGTATAATGCAAATTACTGATAGTTTGCTGCAACAACGCGGGTTTGTAAAAAGTGAAACTCCACAAATTTTTATCAATTTCTTTGCTCGCGAAAATGTTTCAAACTCACGAAATACCATCGGTATTGGCATCGGTGGCGGAGGCGGAAATATGGGCGTTGGCGTGAGTGGTGGTATTCCAATTGGCGGAAGAGTGGTAAACCAACAACTCACCATGGATTTTATAGATGTCGAAAAAGACGATCTAATTTGGCAAGCAGTTGCGGAAGGCGAAATGAAAGAACGCGCCACGCCACAACAGAAAGAAGCGTATTACGTTTCTGTAATCCAGAAAATTTTAAATAAATATCCTCCTAAAAAGTAGTCGGTATAAAGTTTTCACTAATATTTTTAACCTGAAACCTGAAACCTGAAACCTGAAACCTGAAACCACAAATCACAAATCACAAATCACAAATTACAAACCTGAAACATTGAACAAAAATTTATTCTTTTTTCTTTACTTCCTTCCTTTGTTTGCAGTTGCTCAAGCCAACTATCAACAGGCCGAAGAATACTTCAACCAGGAAAAATTCAGTAAAGCGAAACCCATTTTTGAAAATCATTTAAAGCAAAATCCCAAGGATAAAAAAACCCGGGAATATTTGGGTGATATAGCCGCTTATGCAAAAAATTGGGACGTTGCTATTTCCTATTATGAAGGTTTAGTTCAGGATGAAGCTACCAATGCCAACTATCATTTTAAATACGGTGGAGCAATGGGCCTAAAAGCATTGTCTATAAGTAAAATGCGTGCTTTGGCATATATTGGCGATATAAAATACGCATTGGAGCAGGCAGCAAAACTAGACCCAAAACACATTGAAGCGCGTTGGGCATTGGTTGAGTTTTACATTCAATTGCCGGGAATTATTGGCGGAAGTGAAAGCAAAGCCACAGAGTATGCAAAAGAATTGGATGCCATTTCAAAAGTTGACGGCTATCTCGCCAACGGCTACATTGCTGAATATACTAACAGGCCTAATGACGCTGAACGCTATTATAAAAAGGCAATAGAGGTTGGGGGTTCTCCCCTTACGTATGAAAAGCTTTCCAATCTTTACGAAAAAAATAATCGCCCAAAGGAAGCTTTGGAAACAACTTCAAAATCATTAAAAGTCCACAAACGAAATCAACTTAATTACCAAATCGGGAAAATTTCTGCGCAGTACAATCTCGATCCACAATACGGTATTGAATGCCTAAGTGAATATTTGGCAAACTATTCCATTAAAGATGGTGTGCCCAAAGATTGGGCGTATTTTCGTTTGGCGCAGATTTACAAAAATCTGGGTAAAAAGGAAATTGCACTCACGTGGATAAACAAAGCATTAATGGGCAGAACCGATTTCAAAGAAGCAGTTCAGGAAAAATCTCTAATTTTAGCGTTGTAATTCTGAATTCTGAATTCATAATTCAGAATTAGAAAAAGTATCTTTACAAAACGAAATGTCACCCTGAGCGCAGTCGAAGGGCTAAACTTTTAAACACATAACCTCTTCAACTAAAAAATGAGAATCCACTTCATAGCCATTGGCGGCAGCGCAATGCACAATCTTGCATTGGCATTACATCATAAAGGAGATACCGTAACCGGAAGTGACGATGAGGTTTTTGAGCCTTCGAAATCCCGGTTGAAGAATAAAGGTTTGTTGCCCGAAATGGAAGGTTGGTTTCCAGAAAAACTTACTTCGGAAATTGATGCGGTTATTCTCGGAATGCATGCTAAAGCAGACAATCCCGAGCTTTTAAAAGCGAAAGAACTGGGTCTGAAAATTTATAGCTATCCAGAATTTCTATACGAACAATCCAAAAATAAAACCCGTGTGGTTATTGGTGGTTCGCACGGCAAAACAACAATTACGTCTATGATTCTTCACGTTATGAATTATAACGGAAAGGATGTGGATTATATGGTTGGCGCGCAATTGGAGGGTTTTGATACAATGGTAAAGATTACTGAGGAAAGCGATTTTATGGTCATTGAAGGCGATGAATACCTTTCCTCACCAATAGACCGAAGACCAAAATTCCACCTTTATAAACCAAATATTGCTTTGTTGAGTGGCATTGCTTGGGATCACATAAATGTTTTTCCAACCTATGAAAATTATGTGGAACAGTTTGAAATATTTCTGAATGAAATTACCAACGGCGGCGCAATTATTTACAACGAAGAAGATGCCGAAGTAAAAAGGGTTGTTGAAAATTCTACAAATCACATAAAAAAATATCCGTACCAAACGCCCGAATATTCTGTTGAAAACGGAACCACACTTTTGGAAACCCCCGAAGGCCCAATGCCAGTTGAGATTTTTGGAAAGCACAATTTAAACAATCTGGAAGGCGCACGTTGGATTTGCCAATTAATGGGCGTTGTCGCCGATGATTTTTACGAAGCCATAGCAACCTTCAAAGGCGCAAGCAAGCGTTTGGAAAAGATAGCTGAAACCAAAACTGCGGTTGCTTATAAAGATTATGCACATTCGCCAAGCAAAGTTAAGGCAACAACCGAAGCCGTAAAAAGCCAATACCCCAATAGAAAATTGATTGCCTGTTTGGAACTACACACTTATAGCAGCCTAAATCCAGAATTTTTGAAGGAATACAAGGGAACGTTGGATGCGGCGGATAGTGCGGTAGTTTTTTATTCGCCGCACGCGGTTTTAATAAAGCAACTTGAAGCCATAAAAGGTGAACAAATTGAGGAGGCTTTTGAACGGCATGATTTGGTAGTTTTCACCAATCCGGCAGATTTTAAAACCTATCTTTTTTCGCAGGATTATGACGATACCTGCCTACTATTAATGAGTAGCGGGAATTATGGCGGACTTGATTTGGAAGAGGTAAAGGGTTATTTGAAATAGACGATAGACCGCTTCGCTGAAAGATAAAAGACTCAAGACTTTTTCGGTCTTATGTCCAAAAGTCTTAAGTCATTTTATAGATTTCATCAATAAATCCCGAAATATCCTTTCGGGATTTTTCTATTAATTCCTGTTTTGCATTCTCAAAATCCTGCGGAATTTTATCCTGCGATAGCTTGAATTTCCCTTCCCAATTGGTGATTTCAATCTCAAAGGCTTGAATGTAATCTATCAAACGCTCCATCCTTGAATCGTCTTTTTTCAGTTCAAACTTTTGTGCTTTGCCTTCCAAAAAATGAGTCATATCAACCATTGTTTGTTTTACCGCTTCCGGTTCATTTATGAGTTTAATTTTTCCGGTAATATGAATTATGATGTAATTCCAAGTGGGAAGGTGTGGGGTTGTGTAAACGCTGGGGGAAATATATGTATCGGGGCCTTTAAAAACTACAGTAACTTCAGCATTATCTATTAATGTTTCCATTTGCGGATTGCTTCGGTCTATGTGCGCGACCAGTTTTTTGCTTGTTTCATTATAAATAATTGGAATATGCGTAACAAATGGTTTTCCATCTTTTGCTGACACGAGCATTCCTAAAGGAAAATGCATGATTACGGAAATCATTTTTTCAAATTCGTGCGATTGATGGTGTGGGGGTGGATACATTTTGATTTTAGATTTTTGATTGCCGATTTACGATTTCTTTGCGAAACTCTGTGAATCTCTGCGAAACTTTGTGATATAGCTATAACGCAGAGTTATACAGAGAATAGCGGTGACGTTCACTGAGTTTAAATGTAAAGAAAAAAGGTTTAAGCTTTTGAAGTGAGTGATTTAAAAAACACAAATCCAAACCCTACACATAGCATCAAATGAAACGGAAACAATCCGAAATCGCCACCCTGGTCGCCAACTATGAAAGCGCTGTACATTCCAAAAGCAAAATAAAGCATCAAAATTCCTTCAATAATTACATTTGCAGAAATGTTTTTGGTCAAGTATTTATTTCCTTTCCAGCTTTGCTTTAAATTACTGATGTTGAATTTTGGTGTTCTAACAAACTCACTTTTCTTTCCAAAGTGCCCTTCCAAAACCGCAATGGAATTGTGCAATGAAAACCCCATCGCCACAGAAAAGAAGGTAAAAAACATGCCGATATATTTAAAAAATTGTTTGAAGCCCCCGCCATATATTGTTTTATATGTAAACCAATAGCAAATGAAAAAGATAATCGTACTCGCCACAAAAAAGCTCATTACATAGAAATACATCTTCAAATGTTCGTATTCATTTTTGATGTAAAGCATCGGAATACTTAGAATACCAACGATCAAAATATTTAAAAACATTGTGCTATTTAGCAAATGTAAAAAGCTGTGTATTTTGGTTTTAAACGAAATATCACGGCTTTTGAAAACGCGCCAAGCCATTTTCTGAAAATTCTCGGCTCCGCCTTTGTTCCATCTAAATTGCTGCGAACGCGCTGCACTAATAACCACCGGAAGTTCCGCGGGAGTTTCCACGGCTTCTAAATATTTGAATTTCCACTTTTTAAGCTGGGCGCGATAGCTGAGGTCCAAATCTTCGGTTAGCGTATCGCCTTCCCAATTACCAGCATCAATGATACACTCTTTGCGCCAAACGCCCGCAGTTCCGTTGAAATTTATAAAATGACCTTTGCTGTTTCTGCCCACCTGTTCCAAAGTGAAATGTGCATCGAGCGCAAAAGCCTGTACACGCGTAAGTATGGAATAGTCACGGTTTAAGTGGCTCCAGCGGGTTTGCACGACGCCAATTTCTTCATCTTTAAAATAGGGAATTGTGTTTTTCAACCAGTTTTTCTTCGGAAGAAAATCCGCATCAAAAATCGCAATATATTCGCCTTTGGCAATTTTCAAACCTTCTTTTAGTGCCCCAGCTTTAAAACCCTCACGGTTTTCGCGGGTAATATGTTGAATATCCAAACCGGTTTTTTGCAGTTCTTTGATATGCTGCGCTGTTTCTTGAAAAGACTCATCGGTGCTGTCGTCCAGCACTTGTATTTCCAGTTTATCTTTTGGATACTCAATTTCGGCAATATTGTCCAGCAAACGTTGCATAACATATAATTCGTTATAAACCGGAAGTTGGATGGTTACAAAAGGAATTTCTTCACCTTTTGAAAAATCAAAAACAGGAGAATTTTTATGATGTTTTCTTGAGCCTAAATAATTGAATAATAGGTTTAATTGCGCCAAGGCATACATAAAGATGAGGAGCAGGGCAATGGAATAAATGGCAATGATTATGGATTCAAGAATCATTTTTTGAAACTGTATTTAAAAATCCAGGTCAGGATTTTTGCACCGGCAAAGATAGCACCTTTTATGGTGCCCGAAACTTTTGAAACACCTATGCGGTTCTTATAATTTACTGGCACTTCTATATAAGTGAATTTCTTTTTTAAAACTTTTAACTGCATCTCCACCGTCCATCCGTAGGTTTTGTCTTCCATATTTAAGGCGAGCAGTTTTTCATATTTAATGGCACGAAAAGGCCCTAAATCTGTAAATCTTGAATTGAAAAAAAGCTTCATCAATTTGGTAGCCAATCCATTGCCGAAGCGCTGCGGAAAGGTCATCGAGCCCGCTTCGCGCAGCTTTTTTACACGGGCACCTACTACAAAATCGATATTATCTCCAAGTATTGGAGCCACAATTTTTGTTAATTCTGAAGGAGAATCGCTGTAATCGCCATCGAGAAAAACTACAATTTCGGGTTTTATTTTTTCTTCAGAAATATATTCCAATCCCTTTAAGCAAGCGTTTCCATAGCCAGCATTGGGTTCGAAAAGTACGGTGGCACCGGCTTTCTTTGCAACTTCCGCCGTAGCATCGGTAGAATTATTATTCACCACAATTATTTCAGAAACCATATTTGGAATTTCGGCAATCACCTTCCCAATAGAAGCTTCTTCATTGAATGCGGGAATAATAACATTAATAATTTTGGACATTAAAAACTAGGGGATTTATGAATTGCGAATTTCAGAAAAATAAACTTTAAATTGTAGCAATTTACGAATTCAAAAAAATCAAAAATAACCTTGGAAAATTTCTGGCTCCATCTCGGCAATTGGTTCTTTATCGTTTTTCATACGGTGCTTATTGTATTTAATCTTTTGGGCTGGATTTTTAGAAGAACACGAAAGCTCCATCTTTTCACTTTGGCGGTTACCCTTTTTTCGTGGCTCGTATTGGGCATTTGGAACGGTTTCGGTTATTGTTTTTTAACCGATTGGCATTACGATATTTTGCGTCACTTGGGCAAAACCAATCTTCCGAACAGCTATATAAGTTTTTTGATGGAAACGTTTTCAGGTTGGCGACCCGATGCACAACTCGTGGAAATATTGACTTTGGTTTTTACTATCCTGGCGTTGGTTTGTTCCCTTTGGATGAATTTTTTTAAAAGAAAAAGAAAAGATTTTTTCACTGACCACTGACCACTGACCACTGATTACTTATTTACATAATTCATCAAATCCACATCATTTCCAAGTAGTATTTCGTTGAAATCAATTCGTTTTTCAAGCGGGCCATTTTCTAGTTTTAAAACCCCGCGCGGGCAAACTGCCGAACATATTCCACAACCAACACAACTGGAACGCACAATATTTTCACCTTTTTGGGCATAAGCACGAACGTCTATTCCCATTTCGCAATAGGTTGAACAGTTTCCGCAGGAAATACATTGTCCGCCATTAGTGGTAATTCTAAATTTTGAAAATAAGCGTTGCTGAAAACCAAGAATTGCAGCCATCGGGCAACCGAAACGGCACCAAACACGGTTTCCGAAAATAGGGTAGAAGCCTAGACCAATTACACCGCTAAAAACAGCTCCAATTAAAAATCCGTATGATTGGCGTAACGTTTCAGCGTCAAACAAAAACAAGGTTTTTCCTGTAGAATAATGGAGCGCTATTAAGGAAATAATAATCACAAAATAAGCTGTTGAACCAATTTTGGCATCTTTTTTTAATTCCTCCCTTTTAAAAATCCAAACTCCGGCGAATATTATAGTTAAAAGAACAGCAACGCCAATAAGCAATGTATTTTTTGTGAGCCAATATTTTGAACTATCATCTCCTAAATACGAGTACACAACAGCTGTTGTCATCAAAACCACAAAAACCAAAACACTGTGAATTACCCAACGTTCCACTTTCCATGCAACTTGGCGTTTGTCACTTAAATGCCGAAAAGGATCACCTGCAGTTTCTGCCAAACCTCCGCAACCGCAAACCCAAGAGCAATACCATCGTTTGCCGTATTTATAGGTTAAAATTGGGGTAATGACGAAAATAGATGCGATTGCAAATATTAAGAGACCCAAGCCAATATCTCCTGAAGAGATAAATTGATCGACTCGGTACTGTTCAAAGTTGTAATGATTGAGCGGCCATATATTTTTTAGGTCGTAATAAGGAAGTGAAAAGGAATCGCTATTTAACCTTTGCATCAATTCAGGAATTAAAAAAGCGAAACCAAGCTGAAAGAACATCACAGAAAATGTGCGGAGCTTTTCATATTTATTGTGGCGATATTTTAAAATAAATTTGAACCCAAAAATTAAAATCGCCAAAGTATAAAGCGTTCCGTAAAGAAACCATTGGCTTGCTGGACCGCCATTCAGAAATTTGCTCAAAGGATCGAAAAGCGCAACCAATCCTTTGTTGTCACCATCTTGAACCAATCCCAAATACTGCGGAAACCAATAGAGTGCAACATAAAAAAGAGTGAGAATAATACCAAAAGCCCAAGCCCAAAACCCACGTGAGGAAAGCGATTTAAAATAAACACCATCATTTTTTATTCCTTCGTGTTTGCTTAAATAAGCCGCAGTTGAAAACCAAATAGTTCCCACGGCAATCATTAGTAATGAGGCACTGAGCCAAAGTGTTTTATTTGGAAAATTTAAATTGAACAGCGCTAAAAACAACAATGAAAGCCCAATCAATCCAATTGCAGAAGCAATTTTTTGTTGCGAATTGATTGTCTTGGGTGGCTCTCCAGTGAGCGACATATTTCTTTGAACGGTGCTCATAGATTATAGTGTTACAGATTTATTGGCATAAGCCGTTTGAATTTCCTTCTCATAGTTTTTAAACAATTCCGGGTCGAAATTTGCCTGTTTTAAGTTTTCAATTACATAATCCACGCTTCTTTTCTCGTTTAGCCATCTATCAAAAACTTCGTGTTTCATTCGTATTCCGAAAGTGTTTATTCCCAAAAACTCATTTGAATTTGTATTGTATGAAATGGTAATGCAACGAAGATCGCTCGCACATTTCCAATGGAATTGGGTTTCGTATTCTTTCTGTTTTTTTTCTGAAAAAACCCATCCATACGTTTGGTATTCAATATCAAAAAACTTGGCACTGTTAAACCAATTTCCGGGGTTGTATTCAAAAGGTTTTCCGCAAATGGTTTGTGCCAGGGCTTCGCCCATCATTCTTCCGGTGTACCACACCGCTTCTACGGGAGCGCGATTGCCAATTGCTTCGTGCTGTTGCGCACAATCGCCAATGGCGTAAACATCTTTTACATTTGTTTCCAGCATTCTATTTACCAAAATGCCTATGTCCGTTTCAATTTTTGAATTTTTCAAAAAGGAAATATTCGGTTTTACACCTGTAGTTATGCCGACAACAGAACATGGAATTTCTTCGCCATTTTTGGTAACAATAGCACGAACGTTTCCTTTACCATCGTCCAATATTTTTTCGAGATATGTATTGTGCCGAAGATCCACCCCATTTGAAATCACGTGGCGCGAAATCATTTCTGCTTCAGGTTTTGGAAGAACTCCCGCCCAAAAAGCTTCTTCGCGGACCAGCATAGTAACTTCAATTTTTCTAGTTCGGAGCATTTCAGCCATTTCAACACCAATTAAACCGCCGCCAACTATCACCGCTCTTGGGCAATCTTTGTTGTTGGGAGCGTTTTTTTCAAGATCTTCCAAATCCTGTTTTGTAACCAAACCCTGAACGCCGTTTAAATTTTGGCCTTCCCAATCATAAAAACTTGTTGTAGAACCTGTGGCTAAAATAAGTTTATCATAATTCATCAATTCTCCTTCTTTAAAATGAAGTGTTTTGGTATCTGTGTCAACTTTTTCAACATATCCCTTTTTCAGTTCCAATCTATTTTTTTCCCAAAACCAATGTTCGTAGGGTTCAATATCGCGCCAACGCATATGGCCCATATAAACGTACATTAAAGCGGTTCGGGAAAAAAAATGGTCTGCTTCTGCGGAAATTATGGTTATCTTTTTGTCTGAAAATTTTCGGATGTGTCGCGCTGCAGTTATTCCCGCGATGCCGTTGCCAATAATGACGATGTGCTCCATAATTTTAAGAATATTTGTTTTGGTTTCTTTCAGTCGTTTATAAATCTACGCAATTACAATGCTATGAGTTTTAAATGGGCATTAAAGTTTCTATAAATTCTAAAATAAAATATTAAATTCATCTATAATTTATTCTCAAAATGATTTTATCACTTCGTTCACTATATTGTGTTTTTGTTTTTTCAATGCTTTTGGGATGCGGGCAAAAGCGGGATTCTTCGGAAGTATTAGCTGCTGAAAAACATGGAAAGCCAATTTCAAATTCAACAATTTCAAAAATAAATGGAGTGAGTTTTGTTGCTTCCAGGGATTCCATTTCACAAAATAACATTACGCCCTTAAAGGAAATTAATGCAAACTATGCGGCAATAATGCCCTTTGCTTTTATTAAAAACTTGGAGCATCCAGAAATAATTTACAATCAGGAAAGGCAATGGTTTGGTGAGACTAAACAAGGGGCGGCCGAATATATTGAGATGCTTCACAAAAACAATTTTAAGATAATGATGAAACCTCAAATTTGGGTTTGGAACGGCGAGTATACAGGTTTACTAAAAATGGCTTCGGAAGAAGATTGGCTTCAACTGGAAAAAACATATACCAGCTTTATAATTGATTTTGCAAAAGTTGCCGAAAAAGAACAGGTAGAAATTTTATGTATTGGCACTGAGTTGGAAAAATTTATTGAGCACCGGCCGGAGTATTGGTTTGATTTGATTGCTGAAATAAAGCATGTTTACAAGGGAAAACTTACGTATGCGGCCAATTGGGACGAATATAAACGGGTGCCTTTTTGGGATGCTTTGGATTATATTGGCGTGGATGCATATTTTCCAATTTCGGAAAGTAAAACCCCAGCAATTGCTGAAACAATAGAAGGATGGAAGCGATGGAAAACAGAATTGAAAACGGTTTCAGAAAAGGAAAACAAAAAAATTATTTTTACGGAATATGGCTTTAGGAATGTTGATTTCTCTGGGAAAGAACCTTGGAAAAGTGATAGGGAAATGACCTCTGTAAATTCTGAAGCGCAGCAAAATTTATTGGAAGGAACCTATCAGGCCGTATGGAATGAAAATTGGTTTGCTGGCGGTTTTCTGTGGAAATGGTTTATTGACCACCAAGATGTGGGTGGTGAAACCGATAACCAATTCACAACACAAAACAAACCTGCTGAAACAGTTGTGAAAAAATATTATTCTGAAGTAAACTGAAAATTATTTATTTGAAAAAGCTTCGACTGGTTTTTCTAAGGTTTTTACTTTTTGAGGCTTGGAGAGTTTTATGTTTTTTACGTAATAATCGTAAAGTTCATTTGCACCAGCACCGTTCCATCTTTTAAAATAAATTATCAAAAAGTGATATTGGAGGTTCCAAACTCCTTTCTGCTTATACAATCTGGCTGAAGTTGTAAGTGTCTGTGGAATTACAACAAATTTTTTCCGATCGTAAAGTTTTCCTATTAAAATATTGTCTTCATAAATCACATAACTTTCGTCATAACCGCCTATTTCCCTAAAAAGAGTTTTTGTAATAAACTGGCTTTGATCGCCGCCACGAGAAGCTCTCCAATTAAAACGCGTAAACCATCCTGCAAGTTTTAGCCACCAATGGTTGCTGTCAAATTTCATTCGGAAACAACCCGCAGAGTTTCCTTTTTCAACTTCGGAAATTATGAATTTATCGAAATTTTTCGGCGGGTAAGAATTTGCGTGCAAGAAGTACAGTATTTTACCAATGGCTTGCTGCGCTCCAATATTCATCTGTTTGGCACGTCCCTTTTCAGCGGAAACCAGTGAAATTTGAAACTCGCTATTTTTTGAATAGTTACTTACAATTTCTTCGGTACCGTCAGTACTGCCGCCATCAACCACGATTATTTCAACTACATTTTGTCCAGATACATTTTCATTGAGATGCTCCAATAAAGGCACAATGTTTTGCGCTTCGTTTAAAACCGGAATAATAATACTTAACATTCGGTAAACTTATAAAATAAATCTTAGAGGCAATATTACTTTGCAATGATGTGAAATACGCAAAAAATTATTTTTGCTCGTTCAAGTTCCAATTGTAATCTTTATAAGCTAAAGTTGCAGTTTTATTGATTTTCGTATTTGAATATTTATTGATAAAAGCAATAACATCCTGTTTCCCATTTACTTGGTAATCCTTTTGGTACCAATCAAAAATGGAAGAAAGTTTAGGACTGCTTGCAGTAATGTCGTTCTTGTCGCTATTAATAAATTCTTTAGTAACACGATCTAATTGCTCATTAATTTTGGAAGCGGTAAAGGCTTCATTTAAAAGTTTCGGACAGGAAATAGAAGCGCAATTTATGGCGAAGTGAATTCTGGGTTCGTTCATTTTGCGAAGAATCCCGTTTTCAATTCCTCCAAGGGAAAGTTCTTTATTTCCAACCGCAACATAACCTTTGGTCCAAGCGCCGTCAATATCTTTTATACTTTTGGTTGGGTAGTTTTCCAAAATCAATTTTACGGTACCAGCGTTATAAAGATTGATGTAATAAGCTAGCAATTCCTGCACGCTCCAATCGTTACTTGGGTCTTGTTCTGAAAGCATTTCTAAATAATCGTCAAGTTTTGCCCGATCGTTTTTAAATGCTTTATAATCAACAAGACCTTGTGAATTCACGTGCTTTTTTAGCAATTTATCCCATTGGGAATGATCAACGTTTACCACCGAATTGGCGGTTGTTGAAGTTAAATTGTTTTCGACAGATTTTGTGGGTTGCCCTTGGCTACTTATTCCGGCAGCGGAAAGTAGATTGCAACTTTGCAATGTAAATAGTAAAAGAATAAATGTAATGAAGTTGAATAGAGGTTTCATTTTGTTTGTTTTTAAATATCTACGAAAGGTTTGGTTATTTGGTTTTAATTGGATAAAGTTCCTGCCCCATAAAATTCTTTGGAAAATCTTCATCGCCATCAAAGCCCAGCTCAATGTCACGACCGTTGTGCGGCACGTGATTTGTTTTGAAAAGGTAGTCCCAAACACTCAAACTGATTCCGTAATTAACGCCATATTGTGCGTGTTTTGGCAAAACTTTGGCGTGATGCCAAATGTGCATTTTGGGGTTATTGAAAACATATTTCAAAATTCCATAATCCCAGCCAAGATTGGCGTGGTTTAAGTGGCCAATTGCAAGCGCCGTAAAATGGACTATCGCCACGGCCTCAACATCAAAACCACCGATAATTGCAAGTGGAATATAGAGTAACGATTTATAAACCACAGGTTCCATCCAATGATAACGGAGATGTGCTGCAAAACCCATTTCCTTTACCGAATGGTGTAGCTTGTGGAAATTCCAAAGAAAGGGCACCCGGTGTAACAATCTGTGTGTGTTCCACTGTACAAAGTCGGTAACCAAAAAGAAAATCAATAGCCCGAAACCAAAGGGTAGGGCGTTTAAATCAATCAATTGGAAATCTGAAAGTTCAACTCCCGCGAAGCTTAAAAGGTCGTTAAACAATTCAGCAGTTGCATTTGAAAGAAAAATAAGAACGATTAAATTCAGTAGAAAAAAATTGAAGAACATATAGAAAGTATCCAGCCAAAAATCCTTTCGGAAAACCTTTTGATTTTTTCTCCACGGGAAAATTAGCTCCAAACTCCAAACTATCAATGAAACCAGGATTAATCCGTAGAAATAATTTTCCCAATGGAAACGGGTGAATTCGCTCCATAAGTAATTGAAGTAACCTTGATATGAGTTTTTAAATATTTCGAGATATTTTTCCAAATTCAGTATTTAATTGTTAGGCTGAGTTCTCCAACTTCACTCAGAATAAATTGAAGTCGAAGCCTTTATGATTTGAACAACAAAGCATTTCGACTGCGCTCAATGTGACATTTTTAATTCGATAATATTATAGTCGTAATTAAAAAATAATTTTACAATTGCCGGATCAATTCCGTAAAAAGCGTAATCATATCGGGTTCCGCTTTTCCTGCCGAAGCGATAATATCTTCAATATCCACGGGTTTTAAATTGTCTGGATCACATTCGTCCGTCAATACCGAAACTGCCGCAACAGGAAGTTTTAAATGATTGGCGACGATAATTTCTGGAACTGTACTCATTCCAACAGCGTCTGCGCCAATAATCTTCAAATATCTGTACTCGGCACGGGTTTCCAATTGTGGGCCAACAACGCTGGCGTAAACCCCTTTGTGAAGATTTATATTTTTTTCAGAAGCAATCTGTTCAATTTTTTTGTTCATTTCAGCATCATAGGGAGCGCTCATATCTACAAAGCGTTCGCCCATTTTTTCAACGCCACGGAAGGCTAGGGGAGAGTCACCCTGTAAATTTATATGATCGTCAATGAGCATAATTTCACCTTTTTTGAAATTGAGATTTATAGCTCCTGAAGCATTGCTCACCAACAATTTTTTAATGCCCAACAAATGCATAACACGTACAGGAAAAGTAACGTCGCGCAAGGAATACCCTTCATAAACGTGAAATCTTCCCTGCATCACCACCACTTTTTTTCCTTCCAAAGTGCCGTAGATAAGTTTTCCTTTGTGGAATTCAACCGTTGCAGTGGGGAAATTTGGAATGTGATTGTAGCTAACTTCGGCTTCAATTTTTACATTTTCTATTATTTTTCCGAGGCCACGTTTCCAAGATAATTCCCACCTCAGGTTTTTCAAAACCTCTTTGTTGAAGAAAAGCCACGGCTTCTTCAATATATTTTAGCATTCCCATAATTATAAAAAGTTTTTATCTAAATGAGGCGGTAAAAATTGCTGAAAAACGGCGACATTTTTAATGTCTTCGTAATAATCAACATCGCTCATTTCAGGTAATAGTGTGTATTCTTTTTCTTTTAAATCGTTTAATGTTTCTTCCAAAACAGTACTTGTTCCCCAAATTTTATTTTGAAAAATTTCAGCTCGCATTTGTTTCATTCCCAATAAATAATAGCCTCCATCTTTTGCAGGACCTATTACAAACTGGCTATTTTCCAATGCCTCAAATGCCTTTTCAATATCTCTTTGCTGAAGTTCGTAAATATCGCTACCTACAATCAGCACTTTTTCGTAACCCATTCCCAGAATTTCTGAAAAAGCATTTTGCATTCGTTCTCCCAAATCATTTCCGCTTTGCATTTTTTTTCTGAAAATATCTGGATTCCAAATATCATCACGATGGATGCTTTCAGAATAAAAAATGTATTTGTCAACGTTGAGCTTTTCAGTAATTTTCACAGTATGCTGAAGCAGGAATTTATAGACATTCAGCGCATTTTCATCTCCGATTGATTTTGCCAAGCGGGTTTTTACCTTTCCCAATTCTGGGTTTCGTGTAAAAATTATGATTGCTTTTTTTGATGTGGGAAAGTGAAAATCGGAAGCCATTTCATTATCGCCGCTAGTATCTTTTGAGGAGAGTAAGCCCATTTTTCAGTATTCAGAATTCAGTAGTCAGTGGTCAGTTTTATTTCAATAAACAGGATTTCCAGCCTCTAAATATTTGCTCCACATTTTTGAAAAAGTATGCACATTTTCAGTTTCATTTCCAGCAGCATCAATCACGGGAAAATCCTTATTTTTCCATTCAAAGATACCACCGTAAAGATTTTTGACATCGGTAAATCCAGCTTTTTTTAATTTTTCTCCAATTTCTTCGGAGCGAATCCCAACGGAGCAATAAACAATAATTGGAGTGTTTTTGTTTAATTTTTGAAGTTGTTTTTCTTCGGAAGAAAATTTGTTGAAGCCAACGTTAATGGCGTTTTTTATGTGACTTACTTCAAATTCCGAAATTTCTCGAGCATCTAGAATTATAACAGTTTCATTCACTTGAAGCATGCGCAATTCTTCCACGGAAATATAGGGTATACTTCGGGTGTTGTAGGTCTTCAACAAATCATCAACAGCATTTTGGGTATGGCTGTTTGCTGAAATTAAGAAGAGAAAAAAGAAAATTTTTAGTTGATTCATAAGATTAATAGGTGAAAAAATAATCAGTCATTCGCTATTACGATTCGGTAACAGCACCTTGGCAACTGCTTCCCGCGCCGGCAGTACAACCGTAGCAGTGTTGTGCAATAATTATCTTTCTATCGTTTAAAATATCTTCGTTGTATTCAGAAATGTGTTGAATTTTGCTCGCAACTTTCAATTCCAGCATTTGGTTGAAATCGCAATCGTATAAATAGCCATCCCAACTTATTGAAATTGTATTTCGGCACATTACATTTTTAACGGCTGCGGAATTGTAGGCTTCAACCAATGAATACATATAGTCATCATAGTTTTCAGAAGCAATCAAATAATCCAGAAATCTTGAAATTGGAAGGTTCGTTATTGCGAAAAGGTTATGGAATCGTATTCCAAAATCCTCCAACAATGCGTGCTTAAATTCCTTTTCCATGCTAGTTTGATCGCCGGGTAAAAAGGCACCGCTCGGGTTGTAAACCAAATCCAACCGCAAAGTGCTATCGGGCATTCCGTAGCCAACCGCGTTCAATTCCTGCAATGCTTTTATGGAAAGGTCAAAAACACCTTCCCCTCTTTGTTTATCGGTTTTTCCGCGCGTCCAGTGTGGCATGCTGCTAACGACGTGCACATTGTGACTTTTAAAAAACTCAGGCAAATCGTAATATTTTTTGTTTGCGCGAATAATGGTAAGATTGCTTCGCACGATGAAATCCTTGATTCCGGCTTTGCTTGCTTCATCAACAAACCAATGAAAATTTGGATTCATTTCAGGTGCGCCTCCGGTTAAATCTAAAGTATGTGCGCCAGTGTTTCTAATAACCTCCAAACATTGCTCCATTGTTTCGCGCGTCATTATTTCCTTTCTATCGGGTCCTGCGTCTACGTGGCAATGTTCACAAACTTGGTTGCACATATAGCCAACATTTATCTGCAGGATTTCCAATTTTTTCGGGCGAAGCGGAAATTGGTCCGTTTCTTTTATTTTGTCCGAAAAAGTTGGAAGCTCCCCACTGGCAAATATGCCGTTGGAAAGTTTTTCAAGCTGTTTGTTTGCAAAAGCCAGGTCGCTTTGGCGTTTATGAAGGGATTGTTGTTTTTTGTTTTTTTCTTTTAACATAAATTTTTTCTGAATTCAATTTTAAAACGATTGAAAAGATCCCGACATAAAATGTTGGGATGAGCGATAACTACGGTTTTCTTGAAAAAAGAAAACCTTGTTTCTGCTCACATCTCCAATTTATTAACTTTATTCATCATCATTACTCCATGGACCAAAGTTGCGCCACTTTTTATTGCGGCTCCCACGTGAATAGCTTCCATCATTTCTTCCTTGGTTACACCACGCTGCAATGTATCTTTTGTGTATGCATCAATGCAATACGGGCATTGTTCAGTATGTGCTACAGCAAGTGCAATCAAGGCTTTTTCTCGTGCTGTAAGCGCTCCTTCCTCAAAAACTTTTCCGTAATAGTCAAAAAATTTATCGCCCAGTTCTTTACTCCATTCGGTTATATTTCCAAATTTTCTAAGATCTGCGGGGTCATAATAGTTATTCGAGGCCATGATTGATTGTATTTAATAGTTACGAAATTAAAAACGGTTCGGTTTTCAATCACGGTAAATATAGGCAAGTAGTCCTACAAAAAAGAAATTGCTTACTAAAGTTTTTAAACTTTTAATCAAAAGAGTAAACAAAGCCACTTTCCAAATTATATTGTGAATTTGGAATTCCTGAAGCCGGAGTTTTATCGTAAATAAAGCTATAAGAAGTCTTGAAGGCAAAGTTTTTAAAAACATCAATAAGTAGAGAGGTTTGATTTGAAAAACGATAATCGCCTAAATCCCTAATTTTGGGTTGGTAATAGGTTGTACTTATAATACTCAACGTTTTTGTGGGATACAAACTGAAGGAAAAATAGGAAGTACTTCTAAAATCCCTTTGAATAGGTGTTATACTATCGCTCAATTCTTCATATTCAAACATTATTTGGGTGCCAAAATAGAGTTTATATTTTTCAGAAGTTGTCAATTTAAATCGCGGTTCGGCTCCGATTAAACCTCTAAATTGTATTTTTGAAACTTTGTTGTATTGCCCCTGTGTGAATGCTTCCATAGCAATGCGCGGGTGAAAGCTGTAGTTATAACGAAGATGGGCGATGCCGGCATTTTCAAACTTATTTCCCTCTATTTTTTGATATTCTATATCGTTTTTCAACAATACTAAATGCTTTTCCATTTTATACTGAAGATGTAAGTTGGAGCTAGCGGCAAAGTAATCATTAAGATCACGTTTTACTGAAAAATTGATACTTGCCGATCCTGAAAATCCTGAGGTATCAGTTACTTTTCGCAAAGATTCAGCATTCAAAATTTGTGATTTTGCGGTAAATGAAAAAGCTATAAGAAACGGCGCAACTGTGTATTTCATTTTATTATTTAATGATTGGTTAGTTCATTAAAAATAATCAAAAGGGTTGAACTACAGTAAATTATTGTTTTTATTGAAGGATTTTAAAATAATTCGAATTGCTTTCGAAGCATCTTCATAATTTGAGTCTCAATGATTTTTTCTTTTAAAACCTTCACTAAGCACCCCAATTTTCTATTTCTTCTTCCGTCCAAAGTTTTGGGAAAAACTTGCGTTGTTGGTATTTTGGGTGAAGGTATTTTTTCCATTCGGAACCACCCGTTGCTGTTTTGTTTTCGCCTTTACTGTTTAAATAATGGTTTGCTGTATCCAAATGTACCAAGGGCCAGGCAACATTGTAAAAATGGTCAAACTGCTGTAGTTTTTCTTTTAGTGCTTTTGATGGGTTTTGCATCTGGGCAACACGCTCTTCAAGGGTTTTGCCTTTTACTTTTTCGGCTAGATTTTTAAAATCACCTTCATACTTTTCAATGAAAAGTCTCAAGGTTAAAGTCATTTTTCCGGTTTTTCTGTTCAATCCGGCGTCTTTCCAATAAATATGTTTGACGTAGTCTTCAAACGTTGGATTTTCCGGCAATCGTTCCCTTCCTTCGGCATTTATTAGATTTTCCAATCGGGTGCTGTAAAGTTCCAAAAACCTGAATTGTGCACTCTGAAATCCGCTGGCAGGAGTTAGTGTGGACCTGAAAATATTGTAATCTTCATAACTCATTCCGTCTTTCATAATATCGAAAGAAGTGATAAGCATTCTGGTATATCTTTTTAATCGGTCTAATTTTGTAATCCAAATTTCCTCCGAAAGATTTTCTCCTTCAGAAAGCTGCTTTATTTCATGGATCATCATTTTAAGTGTAAGCTCCGTCACTTGATGATACATTACAAAGATCTCTTCATCCTTAAAATCGGTTCGCGTTTGCTGTAGTGAAAGTAAAGTATCTACGTGAATATAATCCCAATAATTTATGGGTTTGGCTTGAAGAAGCCCCTTCAGATACGTCTCAGGATTTTCTCCAAGGTTGGTATATTTTTCTTCAAGTGCTTTTATAATTTCGTTTTTGTCCATGATATTTCTTTAGATAAAAAATCCCTTAAAAATAAAGGTTATTTTCTTTTTGCTAAACTAATTGGGATGCGTTTTTAAAGAAAAAGCCTTGTTACAGCATTTGCAACAAGGCTTTTTAAATGATATTTATTTTTTATTAATAGAAAGTAGCGCGATTATCTTCTATTTCTGCGTTCTTTTTAAGTGCATTGAAAACGGCATTCTGGGCAGTTGGTGCTGCCTTTGAGCTCATTTGGTTTGCGTAGTTTACATATGATTCCAATTTTGGAGCTGGATTGAAAGCGGTAGTTTTTATTTTATAAACTCCACTTTTTCCATCAATTAATTGGGAGGATTGGCCTGGTTTTGTGCCGAAAGCAGTACCTACCACTTTTGGTTCGTTGTTAGTGCCAATAAGTGGGCTAGCCATGCTGATTTCGATAGCATTTTGAACGGACATTCCTTGATTTTTAGCAATTTCCTCAAGAGTATTTCCAGAGATTGATTCGCGTATTTTTATCGCTTTTTTCTCGTTTAATAAAATTGGTTTTACAATTGGTGAAGCCTCAGCAACTCCCATTAAACCTTTTTCGTTTTTACGAGTAAGTTGAGCAATAACATAACCGTCTGTAACATTGAAACGTTTAGTATCGCCTACATTGGTATCTTCATTAAAAGCCCAATTTACGATTGTGCGGTTATCTCCAATTCCTGGGATATTTGCATCCATTATCCCCAATTTATTAACCGGTTTTACTTCAAGATTTTGTGCTTTAGCAATTTCTGAAAAATCCCCATCATTTACAGCTACTTCAAATTTTGAAGCATTTGAAAACACATCGTTTACAGTTTTTTCAGAAGCTTCAATGTTTTTTACAACAGTTGCCAGTTTCACTGATTTTTTTGGTTCAGATTGTTTTCCTACTTCAACAATATGGAAACCGAAATCTGTTTCAACAAGGCCAATTGTTCCTGTTGGGTTATCAAATATAAACTTGTCAAAAGCAGGAACCATTCTTCCTGGAGTTGAATTTCCAAGATCGCCACCGTTATCTTTTGAACTATCATCAGAAAATTCATTGGCAAGATCAGCAAATTTCGTTTTGTCTTTTTTAACCACACTTAAAATGCTATCGGCCAATTTTTGAGCTTCTTCCTTTGTCTTAGTAACGGTTTCAGGAGCACGCATAGTACCAACATAACGAATTAAAATATGTTTTGATTCTGCTAAATCCGGCATTCTTTTAGTCTCTAAAACTTTGGTCAAATAAAGTGCATTGTCAACTTTAAATGGGCCATAAATATCACCTTGGTTCAAGTTTATAAGCGTATCTGCAGCAGTTGGAGGAAGATCACTCTTGAACATCCAACGATCGTAATAAGGAACATCTGAATTTGAATTTACAAATTCCTCATAGTTTTTTGTATTTCTAAAACCAGCAATAGTATCGTTGGTTTTAGTGTCTTGGTTGAATTCTACTTTGTTGTTAAGCATTGCCGCGATTCCAGTTTTGGCATCTTCCATATCTGTTTCTGAAGGCAACTCTGAAAAAGTTACATACTGGATATCTGCTTGCGCTTCAACTTGATAATCATTTGGATGAGCAGCTACGTATTTTTTTATTTCATCATCCGTAACAGTTATTTCAGCATCCGGAATTTTGGTATAAGGAACCATTACATAGCTGAAGTTTACATTATCATTTTGAAAATGATATTCCTGCTCACCTTCGGCTACGGTAGAACGCAAACCACCTTTTATCATGTTGTAATAAGTAGCTTGTAAAACACCGTTTGCAGTGCCCTCTTCAAACTTAAGCCATTGGGCATACATTTCTGGAGAGGAAGCTTTAATACTGGCAATGTATTCTTGAATTTTACCATCATCAACTTGCCCAGCATCGTTCAAGAAAGTTGGGTTGTTGGCTAGAGAAGTTTTAAGAGCGTTATCTATTTGAGCTTTTTCAACGGTTATTCCAGCTTTTTCAATTTGCTCCTCCATAATTACACGGCGAAGCTCTCTTTCCCAAACCATATTTACTGCTTGTGAAGAATTGGAGTTTGGCCATGTTTCGCTGTGTAGCTTCCACTTCTTCCATAAAACTTTGTCTGGAAATGTCGGTGCCATTAACGGTTGCCATCGTGTCTTGACCTTTTGTGCCAGTACTTCCTTTGGTCAACACATCACTTAAAATAAAGGCGAAAAGCGCCAATGCAATAATTAGGATAAGAAATATCCCTCTTTTTCTAATACTGTTTAAAATTGCCATTTGATGTTCAAATTTATCTTCCTTCACATTCACTTTTGCGAAATAGAAGGCTTTGGTTGTGAATTCCTAGTATCACTTAATGTTAATCAAGGTTTTATAGGATCTATTTTTTTGGTTATTTAGGTGGCGAAAATACCATTTTCCTATCAATAAGAAAAAAGTAAATTGAAAAAAATGAGGAATAATTGAAAATCTAATTTTCAGAAATGTTTTTCACTTCAACCAGCTCAATTTTTGTGCTGGAAACTTCCAAAATTGTAAATACATAATCTTCAATTTCAACAGTTTCGCCTTTTTCGGGAATTTCCTCTGTGTGGTTTACGATGAGTCCACCAAGGGTTTCGTAATTTTCATTTTCCTTAAAATTCAATTTGTAGGCTTCGTTGAGATAATCAACCTCCAAACGTGCAGAAAATTTATAATGGCCATCACCCAATTCTTCTTCAATTAGCGCGATGCTGTCGTGTTCGTCCTCAATATCACCAAAAAGTTCTTCAATAATATCTTCAACAGTTATTATTCCGCTCGTACCACCGTATTCATCAATAACTACGGCGATGCTTTTTCTTTTTTTACTGAGAATGCCCAATACATCTTTCACGAGCATAGTTTCGGGAACAAAAACAACGGGCATCAATATTTTTTTGATATTCGATGGCTTTTTGAAAAGCTCAAATGAATGTACATAGCCCAAAATATCGTCTATATTTTCTTTGTAAACCAAAATTTTTGAAAGTCCCGTTTCAGTAAATATTTTGGCTAATTCTTTCGGGGTCGTATCAATATCTACTGCAACAACTTCCGTACGCGGAATCATGGCTTCGCGTGATTTTACTTCTGAAAAATCCAGTGCATTTTGAAAAATTTGAATTTCAGAATCCATTTCTTGCTTTGTTTCGGCAATTTCCATTTGCTCTGAAATGTAATTTCCCAATTCCAATTTACTGAAGCTTAACTGCACAGTATCTCCTTCGGACTTAAATATGAGTTTTAAAACCAAATCTGAAATCCAGATAATAAAGTCTGAAATAAGCGAAAAAAGCACATAAAAGAAGTATGCTGGAACGGCAAATATTTTTACAAGGCTGTTCGCGTAGATTTGAAAGAAGACTTTTGGAAGAAATTCCGCAGTCATTAATATTATTAAGGTAGAAATGATGGTTTGAACCAAAAGACCGCTAAAACCTGCAAGTGGGATGTACTCCATCAACAAATCTCCCATAAAAAAACCATAAATTACTAGAGCTATATTGTTGCCCACGAGCATGGTTGCAATAAATTTTGAAGGTCTTTTTGTTATCTTTTTAAGTACACCCGCCAAGAAATTGTTTTGCTTTTTTTCAATTTCAATATGGATTTTGTTTGAAGAAACGTAAGCAATCTCCATCCCCGAGAAGAACGCGGAGAGAATTAGCATTGTTACGATTATTATGATGCTGTAATCCAATTTTAAGTTATGAGTTTTGAGTTATGAGTTATGGTGAAGCTCGTTTCTGAACTCATAACTCATAACTCTGAACTAATTTTTATTCTGTTCTTCCATTTTCTTTCTGAAATTTCTTTTGAAGAAAAACATGAAAATGGCAACTACTGCAATGAATATAAATAAATAGGCTTGGTTTCTTTCTGTGTTCCATTTATTCACTGCTTCATATGCGAAGAAAGCTGCAAAAATTATATATGCATATTCAAAAAAACGGTATACTTTACTCAACATTTGTGGTTTTCTTTTTATCTACTAATTGAACGCCTTGATTTTTTCTTGAGAGGAAGGTAGTAAAATCCTGACTACTGTCAAATCCTACTGCTCCATCATTATAGGAACCATCTTTAAATTTTATTTGGTAGGGTTGGTCTGTAAAGACCCATTTATTTTTTTGATCCCAATAAAGTTGATTGGCTTTAAGAACTACACTATCGGCAGTTACCAAAATTACATTATTTCGCAAATCTACTAAGCCAGTGCCATCAAATTGTATTGCATAATCTGAGGTTACGGTACTTTTTTTGCCTTTTTCGTCCCAAAAAAGAACCTCTATTCCTTCGGGGAATTCCTTATAGGGAAATTCTAAATTAGAATAATCAAGCAATTTATCGGCCAAAAGATTGGTTATCAATTTCCCCGAATCTGTGTATTTAAAGTTGATGTCTTTTCCTTCCGCAATAGGTGCACCATCGGACAGGCTTAGCCTTTTTACATTTTGGTAATTTCCTTCACATGCAAAAAGCGTGATGGCAAATACCAGTGCCATCACGCTTTTAAGCATATTTATGTGTGTGTTCATTCTTATAAATTAGGAACCCTTACGCTTCCACCAACCCAGCAATTAAAGCTAATGGTTTTGCCAGCCATTCCTTCAGAAAAAATATCGCTTGCCTGAGGAGCGCGTGCTCTGTATGCTGCTGCTGCTGCATTGGCTGAAGAAGCAATCGAAGCATCTACACGAGCAGCTTTAGCAGCCATATCAGCGGCAAGCCAGTTTACAGCTCTTTTTTCAAAAACTGTAGTTCCACAGCTGTTTGAACTGTCGCCAATCATTTGGGCTATTTTCAAGTAAGCATTACCTGAAGATGGTTTTACTTCAAGCATCTTATTATAATAAGTTCTTGCAGTTCCGTAGCTTCCTTTTTTACGGTAGTTTTCGGCAAGACCATAGTAAATTCTATATTTTTTTGTAGTGTCTGTTTCCAAATCAGCAGCTTGGTTGAAATATTCCAAAGCTTTTGATGCTTTACCTTCAGCTTCCGCTTGTTTAGCCAATAAATAGGCAGAAGTTGAGCTTGGTTCCAATTCGTGTAAACGAGCAGCCAATTTTGTTGACAATGGGCTGTCACAGTCTTTAGCATCCAGCCTATTACTTGCTGACTTTATCCAATCAATATCATTCTTTTTCTCTTCGTAATCTTTTTCATAAAGAGGAATAAGGTTAGGGCAATCAGCCAACTGACCTAATTTTCCATTTACGCTTCCTTCAACGGTTCCGTAAACACCAAGGTTGTTTTCGTAAACGTCTTTCGCTCTTTGTTCTTTATCAGTAAGTGTAGTGCCTGCTTCTTCCTTATCCATTAAAGGGGTAAGTTTTGATGCAAGACTGTTTTTCTCAGTATCAATTTTACTGATTACTACATCGTACATGTCAAAAATTTCTTGCAGGCTTTTTTCTCCACTGCTCTGTAAATCTACGGCAAGAGAGAAGTAAGTATAAAGACTTTTTCCACTGGTGAAATCCTCAGGGAATTTTTTGAAAACTTCGTCAAAAGCATTAAACTGTTCTGTTTTAGTGCCAATATTGTTGTCGAATTTTAATTGAGCGACGGTTAAAAGAACATCCCCTTCCTTTGTTTGCTCTGGAAAGTTTTGCAAACGCAATTGATGTGCCTTAATAAGGTCGTTCAATTTGCTTTTATCACCTTTTTCCTCAACAAAATATTCAAACATTTTAACACCGTATTGATAAATCGCAAGGTTATGATTAGGGCATTCCGCTATTAGTTTTTCATAATAAGGAAGCGCAGCATCATAATTCTTGATTTTTGCCGGCTCAGTAAAATAAGACAATGTTATTGTGCAGTCATCTGGTGCCTGGGCAATAGACCTGCCAGAGAAAGAAAGTAGTAAAATTGTAAATAAAAGAACAAATTTTGTTTTCATGGTGTGTAAATTATTGGTATTAATCGTATAATCTTTTTTCGAACCAACGGTCATTTAGTGAGAAGCTTAAGAATGTATTAAAAAAGTTTTCCTGTATTAGCCCAAAATCTGTGGTTCCGCGTCTTCCAATTTCAAACCCTAAATTCATATTAGAGAATAATCGGCCTACGGGTAAACCTAATCCAAAAGATATGCCAAACTCGTTTATGTCCTGTCCATCTACATTCAAGCCTGTTTGTTCAAACCTTGCTCCAGCGCGATAAACTACTCGCTTAAAGTAATTTCCGAAAGAATTATAGTTTGGAATATAATATCCTCCTAAACGAAATTTTGAAGCATTTTCATAAACAACATTTTCAATTGTAAAAGATCTATTTGTAAAATTACTGGTTTTTTGGTTTATATATTCTCCACCAATTGCCCAATGTTTTGGTTCACCTATTCCAGCTCCAACGGTAAATTGTGAGGGAAAGGTGAATTCGGTATTAGAAACAGCTATTTCACGTTCGTCAACAGTAAAAATACCTATAGGCAATATTGAAACAGTTGCTGCAGTTCTATAATTTTCAGAAGTAAAATTAGTGCCGGGAGTAAATGTTACTGATCCTGAAAACTCTAATTTTTCAGAAATCATCTTTTTGTACATTGCGCCCAAGTTAAAACTGAAACCTGAAATTTCTGAGCGATTAAACGTTCGCGTTCCTAGCTCAATCCCGAGCTTTTGGGTAGTTGCGGTATTTTCAATTTTACCGAAATTATAATTGGCATCTACACCAACACTTAATTCTGGTGTTACTTGATATCCCAAAGAAAGAAATGCTTTATTGAGCCCACCAGTTCCTGTATATTGTGTAGAACTTTCGGTTCCTGCGGATAAAAAATCATAACCAACTGATGAATATGGAATTACGCCAAAACCCATTCCAAACTTACCCATTGGGATTCCCATTGCTAAATAGTCCAATGTAGTGGTTGAACTAGTTTGACTTTGTGTTTCAGTCTTTTGTGTAGTAGCTTTATGGCTGCCACCTACCGTGAAGTTTATTAAGCGTAATCCTGAGTACGAGGCCGGATTTTGAAGGTTGATGTGTATGCTATCTGAAAAAACGCCAAGTCCGCCCATAGATCTGTTTTCAACAGTTCCGCGAAATTTTAATGTTCCTATTCCATAAAATGAGTATGGGGATGTGGTTCCTTCCTGAGCCACTGCTACACCTGCAACAAGTATAAATAAACCGACTATTATTTGTCTAAACATCAATGTTTGTTATATTCTAAAATATGGTTCAAACCCTCCAGTAAAAAATTTGAGTTGGCAAAGATGTCATTTTTTATGCTATCTCGCAAAAAATGTGTGTCTCCACCTGTTAAAATAACTGTTAAATTGTGGTAATTTTTTCTGTATTCATTAATAATGCCATCAATTTCTTGCAAAATCCCATTAACAACCCCAGAGTGTATTGAAGTTATTGTACTGTTTCCTATAAATAATTTGGGGTTGCTTGCATCAAGTAACGGCAATTTGTCGGTAAAGGTATGTAAAGATTTGTAGCGCAATGAAATACCTGGAGAAATGCCACCGCCCAAATATTCGTTTTCTGATGTCAAAAAATCATAAGTAATACAAGTGCCAGCATCAATAACCAAAACATTTTGGTTTGGGTACTGTTTTGCTGCAGCGCTTATTAATGCAATTCGGTCCACACCTAAGGTTTGGGGCGTTGCATATTTATTTGAAAAAGGAATTTTAGTTTGATGGTCTAAGTACAAAATATCATATTTCTGTTGCAATTTTAAAAGTTGACGATCCGTCAAACTTGCGACAGAGGAAATGATTGCATTTTTAATATTTGGAAAGGTTTCGGAAATTTCAGAAAGTGTGGTTAAAAAATCTTTTTTAATACATGTTTTTTTAAGATTAAGCTTTCCAGAGTCAAAGACTCCAAGCTTTACCAATGTATTCCCAACATCAATTACGAGGTTCATTTTTTTTTATAAGGCGATAAAAATACAACTTGGCTAATCAACTCTTTGTTAAGGTGGTATTAAATCAAGTGAATTTATTATGGTTATTTTTTTAATTAATGTTTTGAGAAAAAGAAAATAGCTTTATATTTGCCGACTTATTAATGGTGCCTTAGCTCAGTTGGTAGAGCAATGGACTGAAAATCCATGTGTCCCTAGTTCGATTCTTGGAGGCACCACTTACAATCCCCTTGCATTATGCTTGGGGATTTTTTGTTTTAAAGTATGCATATCTTTATATTATATATTCTGATAGTCTTCACAAATACTACGTAGGCGAGACTCCTGATGTCGAAATACGATTGGCACAACATAACAATCATTATTTTAAGACGAACTTTACAAAGTGCTCAGATGATTGGAAGCTTTCAATTAAATATGAATGCCAAAATAGAGGGGAAGCCTTATTTTTGGAAAAATTTATAAAGAGAATGAAAAGCAAGCTATTTATCGAAAAGATCATTTTCAACCCAGAAATTTTAGTTGATTTGCTGAAAAAATATAGTCCCTAGTTCCCCCGAGGCTTCGGGGTTGGAGGCACCACTTAAAAACCCGAAACAATTGTTTCGGGTTTTTTGTTTTTAAA
Organism: uncultured Flavobacteriaceae bacterium; assembly: GCA_963716065.1. Taxonomy (GTDB): domain Bacteria; phylum Bacteroidota; class Bacteroidia; order Flavobacteriales; family Flavobacteriaceae; genus Aequorivita. The sequence continues at coordinate 1,126,356 of OY970287.1, read as the reverse complement.
ATGGGTTTGCTTTCAGCGTTTTACATAATCATTTCTGTAAAAGGAATAATAGTCTCAAATCCTTTCTCTCTGAAATAATCCATATCCTTTTCAATGCCAATAGCTAAAACAAAATCGCCGCCCCAAGCGCCCAAGCTTTTTATTGTGTTGGAATAATCAGCAAAAAGTCGTTCTTTGATTGTAGGTAACTGTATTATTTCTGAAATAATTTGTTCGTGAACATCCATTAATTTTTCAAAATTTGAAAGCGAATAACACATCAAAAGCTTATTGCTTATTTCTGAAATTGTTTGAATGGTTTTTTCATCAACCGAAGAGTTTCTATATCTCGCAATCCCTTCTTTGCTGTCCTGTTTTTTATTTAAATGCACAAAAAACAATGAATCTGTAAAATCCCAAGGAAGATGTATTTCTCTGAATTGGGGGTTTCCATTCTTCAATTCATATAAAATAGGAGCATCGCTTTGCGCTGTGGCGATATCATAACCGCTTCCCCCAAAACTATTGGCGAGCAAAGCGAAACCATCTACTTCTGCCCATTGTGCAATGTTATTTATTAAGGTTGAAGAAGAGCCCAAACCCCAGTTTCGTGGAAAATCCAGTGTTGTTTTAACTTGAATTCCTTCATTTTTTGAAAGAAAATCGGGATTAAGATTTTGAGCTTCGCGGAGTATTTTTGATACGGTTTTTGATATTTCACTTTCTTTATTTTTGCTTTCAAAATTCTCTAAACTGAAAAAATCCTCAAACCAGATTGAACCATTTTCATCAAAACTTTCCCAGAAAATTCCTTTATTTTCTGAAGTTTCAATCTCCAAAGATTGCCCATATTTAGTGGGAATTGCAAGTGCAGTTGCGCCATCGAGTACGACATATTCGCCGGTGAGTAATAACTTTCCGTTGCTGTGAAAGGTTTCAATCAATTTTTCGCTTTTTAAAATAGGTATAATATTGAATGCGAAAGAGCGGCCATACTTTACTGCTTTGATTTATTCTATTCTTATCAGTAAATGCAATAAACCCGCCCAAATCAATGGTCCATCCATTCTTCCCGCTTTTGGATTTAAAATCCACACCCGCGCTTAAACTTATGGCGCCTTGGTATTCACCACCTATATCATCACCCGCAATTATATTATAAGTGCCACCTTGCCTAAAGAACCAGTTGGTTCTTTTTGAATCATTGTTCAACTTTCCGAAATAAAACCGGTGCTCCATATTTACGGTAGGAAAAACCTTATAAAAAACAAACACTCCTGCCGAGGCACCTATTTGGTTGTATTTTCCTAAGTCCACATTGGCGCCCAAGTGAATGAGTTCGGGAACGGACAAGCCTGTCACTAATCGGGTTTTTGTAAGAGTAGTATTTTGGGCTTGCATTAAAAATGAAAGACTTGCAAATAATATAAAAAAACTAGAATTTGCCATATCAACATTAAAATTAAAAAAGTTTAAAATAAGAATATTTTCCGTGAAAATATTCTTCTTCCGTTTTATTATTATACCTTAATTTCTGTTGCCTCATCAACTTCTCAAATCTTCTAAAAAAGAAACGACTGAATTATGTGTAACAGTATTTTCCTTATAATACTCCACCGCTTTTTCCTTTTCTTCTTTTGAAGCATTAAATTGGTTTAAAATGTTCATCAAGTGCATTTTCATATGTCCTTTCTGAATTCCAGTTGTCACCAATGAGCGAACCGCCGCAAAATTTTGTGCAAGTCCTGCTACTGCCAAAATCTTCATCAATTCCTTTGCATTCGGTTTTTGAAGAATTTCAAAAGCCAGTTTTGTCAATGGGTGAAGAGAAGTTAAACCTCCAACTGTACCAACAGCCAAAGGCAATTCAATCCAAAAAGTAAATATTTCATTCTCTATTTTTGCGTGGGTCAAACTTCCGTAATAACTGTTTCGGGCTGCATAAGCGTGCACGCCAGCTTCAACCGCGCGGAAGTCGTTTCCCGTTGCCAAAACTACAGCATCAACACCGTTCATTATTCCTTTATTGTGGGTCACCGCTCGTCTAGATTTGGTTTTTGCTATTTCAATTGCTCGCACAAATTTTTCCGCAAACTGTTCTCCTTCGTAATGTTTTGTGGTAAGTTCTTCCACTTTGCAACTTACCTCGGCACGCACCAAACATTCGGGCACGTAGTTGGAAAGTATGCTCATCACTACTTCGGGAAAGGTTTCTTTTTTCTGAAATGCTTCACAATTGTGAGCTTCTTCCATAAAAGTATGGGCCATTTTTTCCAAACAACTGTTTAGGAAATTTGCGCCCATAGCATCCAGTGTTTCAAAAGTGGCGTGGATGTAAAAATAACCGTCCAAAATATGCGACTTGTCAACGAGTGAAAGTTCCAAAAGCCCGCCACCACGACCTTTCATATTCTTTTCTATTGCCTGAATACTTTCGCGAAGTTTTGGTTTTATTTCGTCAAAAAAGGTTTCAATGTCCTTTTCACTTCCGAAAAAATTAAAATAAATCTGCCCATTCTTTTCTGTCGAAATCACTTCAGCTTTAAACCCGCCTCTTTCCAACCAGAATTTTGCAGCATTGCTGGCGGCGGCAACTACCGAACTTTCTTCAGTAACCATTGGCAATGCGTATAGATTTCCGTTGATTAAAAAGTTGGGTGCCACACCAAAAGGCAAGTAATAATTGGAAAGCGTATTTTCAATAAAATCGTCGTGAAGTTGCTGCAATGATGCATCTTCGTTCCAGTAATTTTTTAAAATTTGAATGGAATTTGGATTGTTTTGTAGATAATTTTCTGCAAGCCATTCAATTTTTTCAGCTTTTGTCTTTTTGGAAAATCCGGAAACAGGTTGGTTCATTTAAATAGGTAAACATTGAACTGCAAAGATAGCAATTCGTAAAAGTTTCTTTGGGAATCGCTTTAAAAAAGAAAGATATTTAGAAACTAAACTGTGATTCTAAATATCTTCCGCATTATCTAACTTAAATGTTTATACTTTTTTATTTTAAAGCAAAAAAATCTATTTTTTAGTCTGTTGCTTTTTTATCGTTTTTTTGTCAATATCAAAATCGTTTGTTTTTTGGTTGACATTTCCCGTTGGATTTGTAGGGTTTTTTTGCTCTGTTTTTCTTTTAAATTTCTTTTCCATGATATTGAATTTTTTAAATTAAGTTGAAATTCCAAACTAAAAAACTTTAATCACAAATTCCCCTAAACCAATGCTAAATAATCGTTAAAGCTATCTAATTGATTTGATGAATGAAGAAATTCCGTCCAGTCCTTTTTCCGAAAGCATTTTTATAAAAGCACTACCTATAATTGCACCTTTTGAATGCTTTGTTGCCTGCTGAAAAGTTTCGGCATTGTTTATTCCGAAACCAACAATTTGAGGATTTGCGAGCGAAAGCGAAGCAATCTTTTGAAAATATTCAGTCTGTTCTGCACCAAAACCTAAAGAACTTCCCGTAACACTTGCACTACTTACCATATATATAAACCCTTCGGAAGCAGAGTCAATCTGCCGAATGCGTTCTTCGGAAGTTTGGGGCGTGATCAAAAAGATATTCGGCAAACCGTATTTTTTGAAGATTTCAGCATACTGTTCCTCATATTCTGCCAACGGTAAATCCGGTATAATTAGGCCGTCAATACCCACTTCCGCACATTTTTTACAGAAATTTTTCACTCCAAATTGTAACATTGGGTTGAAATATCCCATAATTATCAGAGGAATTGAAACCGTTTTTCGAATGTCTTTCAATTGTTTAAACAATAATTCAGTAGTCATTCCATTTTTCAAAGCTTTTTCCGAACTCTTTTGAATGGTGGGTCCATCCGCCAACGGATCGCTAAAGGGCAAACCAATTTCAACCATATCAACCCCATTCTTCTCCAATTGCTGCAAAATTTCAGCGGTGTCGTTTAAATTCGGGTAGCCGGCGGTAAAATATATTGATAATAACTTTTTGTTTTCTGAAAGTTTGTTTTTTATTCTATTCATAGAAAATTATTTTTTTCATTTCCGCGAAGGCGGAAATCTTATCATAGTTAGTTCATAACATCCAAGAAAGGTCATTCCAATCTGGATTCATATCATTGATTAAATTTTCCTTCCATTCCCTATTCCACTTTTTTATTAGTTTCTCCCCTTTTAATTGCATCATTTACATATTGGGTTGATTCAAAATAAACTAGTTTGTCAACATTATATTTGGATGTAAACCCTTTAACTCTTACTTTTATGTTGTTCTAATCGTTTTTTCAAATTATTTGAAAATCCAACATAAAGCACAGAATGATTTTTGTTAGTAAGTATGTAAGTGTAAAAAAGATCTTCTTCAATCATAATTGCGTTTGATTTAAAAAGATTTCCGCCTTCGCGGAAATGATAAATGGTTCAACCTAGGTTGAAATATTTAATGTAAGTATCTAAATCCTTATCCCCACGACCGCTTAAATTTACAACAATAACCTCGTCTTTTTTAAACTTTCGGGTTTCAAAAATTGCCAATGCGTGGCTGGTTTCTATAGCAGGAATAATACCTTCCAGTTTACTGAGCGCCAATCCTGCATGCATTGCGGCATCATCTGTAATTGAAATAAATTCGCCACGGCCGCTTGCAAAGAGATTGGCATGCATTGGGCCAACGCCTGGATAATCCAAGCCGGCCGAAATAGAGTAGGGCTCCGTAATTTGCCCGTCAGCCGTTTGCATCAACAATGTCTTACTTCCGTGAATAATCCCCACTTTTCCCAAAGCTGAAGTTGCGGCGCTTTCGCCACTATCAACTCCTTTTCCGGCAGCTTCCACGGCGATGATCCCTACTTCCGGTTTATCCAAATAATGATAGTAAGCCCCGGCGGCATTGCTTCCGCCGCCCACGCAAGCAACCACAAAATCAGGATTTTCGCGACCTTCTTTATCTTTGAGTTGCGTTTTTATTTCTTCGGAAACCACACTTTGAAATCGCGCAACCATATCAGGATACGGATGCGGCCAACCACGCTACCTATTATATAATGCGTATCAACTGGATTATTGATCCAATCGCGAATCGCTTCGTTTGTAGCATCTTTCAAGGTTTTGCTTCCGCTTGTTGCGGGAACTACTTTTGCGCCCAACATTTTCATTCGGGCAACGTTTGGTGCTTGGCGTTTTATATCAATTTCGCCCATAAACACAATGCATTCCAAACCCATTAATGCGCAAACTGTGGCAGTAGCAACGCCGTGTTGTCCGGCTCCAGTTTCAGCAATAATACGGGTTTTGCCCAAACGTTGCGCCATCAAAATTTGTCCGATGGTATTGTTTACTTTGTGAGCGCCAGTATGGCAAAGATCTTCACGTTTTAAATAGATTTTTGTATTGTATTTTTCTGAAAATCGCTTCGCAAAATAAAGAGGTGTAGGCCGTCCCACATAATCTTTCAGTAATTGGCGAAACTCTTTTTGAAAAGATTCCTCCCCCATTATTTTTAAATAATTCTGCCGAAGTTCCTCCACATTTGGATATAGCATTTCGGGAATATAAGCTCCGCCAAACTCACCGTAATACCCTTTTTCGTTTACATTATAATTCATATTTTCAGTATTCAGTATTCAGTATTCAGTATTCAGTCGTGGTTCTTGGGTCTTGGTTCTTTTTATTTGTGGTTCAAAAACGTCTATAAATTTTTCCAATTTCGAAACGTCTTTCATTCCAGGTTCACTTTCGAATTTGCTGTTCACATCAATTGCGTGAATAGGAAGGTTTGTTTTTAATAATTCTTTTAGAGAATCCATTTCTTCCAAACCAATGCCGCCGCTTAAAATGAAAGTTTTTTTTGAAGTATATTTTTTCAGAATTTCCCAATTGAAAGTGAAGCCGTTGCCGCCTTTTTCCTTTCCTTTTGTGTCGAAAAGGAATTTATCGACCCCATTTTCATAAGGTTTTAAAATTTCAAAATCGAATTCATCTTTTATTAAAAAAACTTTCCAAATCTCAATTGACGAGGCTTCGACAAGCTCAGCCTGACATTTTGTTTTTAGTTGTACGCAGAAATTTGCACTTTCATCGCCGTGTAATTGAATTACATCAAGTTTGAATTGTTTTATTTTTTTTAAAATTTCTTCCAATGAAGAATCCACAAAAACACCAACTTTCTTAATCCCGAGCGGTAGCGAAGGAATCTCACCATCAAAAAACCGCGGACTTTTTTCGTAAAAAATAAAACCCAAATAATCCGGCTGAAGCTTTGCAACTTCAGCGATGTTGTGTTTCATTCCGCAGATTTTCAGCCCCACCCCAGCCCTCCGAGAAGGGGAGGGAGCTTTTTCAATTTTTTTCATCTCAGTTTTTCTATAAATTGTTTTGCAGTTTCACCCGGATTTTCAGTTTTCATAAAATTTTCTCCAATTAAAAACCCTTCAAAACCGTAGCTTCTCAAATCTTTTATTGTTTCCACATCACTGATTCCACTTTCGGAAATTTTTACAAAATCAGATGGAATTTGCTCGGAAAGCTTTTTGCTGACATTAACATTTACATTGAAATTTTTAAGGTTTCGGTTATTTACCCCAATCATATCTACATTCGGTAAAAGCGATTTTTGAAGTTCTTCGAGGTTGTGGACTTCCAGCAAAACGTCCAACTTTAAACTCTTTGCCAAAAAAGAAAATTGTTTTAGTTCTTCCGCTGAAAGGCAAGCCGCTATCAACAAAATAGCGTCGGCGCCATATGCTTTTGCTTCATAAATTTGATACGGATCGATGATAAATTCCTTCCGAAGAATTGGAATTTTAACCGTTTTTTCGGCCACCAAAAGATCATCCAGCGAACCACCAAAAAAATTTGAGTCCGTTAAAACAGAAATTCCTTTTGCGCCTGCATTTTTGTAACCAGATACAACCTCAGGCAATAAAACCTTATCATTTATCACCGATTTGCTGGGCGAACGGCGTTTGTGTTCTGCAATAATTCCTGTTGTTGAAATACGCAAAGCTTCCGCCAATGATTTTGTTTCTTTGGCGAAAAGTGGAAATTTCTCCAGCAAACGCGTTGGGATTGCTTCTTTTTTTGCAGCAACTTCTTTCAGTTTATAGGCTGTTATGTTATCTAAAATTGTCATTCTTTTTTAATTTTTGTCCGGTCGAGCGCAGTCGAGACCTCAAGCTTTTTAGTTCTATTTAGTTCTCGACTGCGCTCGAACTGACATTAAATTTTTCTATTTTGATAATTGTTGTAATTTCTTTAATGAATTCAATGCTTTTCCAGAATATAAAGATTCTTTAGCTTTTTCAAAACCATCTTTGATAGTGCAATTTTCAACTACTGAAATCGCCATTCCTACGTTGGCGCAGACCACGTTATTTTGGGCTTCTGTTCCTTTTCCTTTTAAAATATTTTGAAAAATTGCTGCGGAATCTTTTACCGTTTCACCGCCAAATATTTCAGATTCCGCAATTTGCTTAACTCCGAAATCCTCCGCATTTAAAATCTTTTCTGAACCTTTCGAAATTACTTTCACGGGTCCTGTCAATGAAATTTCATCATAGCCATCCATTCCGTGCAATACTGCATAATTTTTTTCGCTTTTTTGATAAAGGTAACCGTACATACGAGCCAATTCCAAATCAAAAACGCCAACCAATTGATTCTTCGGAAATGCCGGATTTACCATTGGTCCAAGCATATTGAAAAATGTTTTTACTCCCAATTCCTTACGGATTGGCGCCACATTTTTCATAGCAGGGTGGAAAAGTGGTGCATGCAACACACAGATTCCCGCTTCGTCCAAACTTCGCTTTAAAAAATCTATTTCATTACTAAATTTAATTCCCAAAGCTTCCATTACATTGCTACTTCCACTTACAGATGAAACTCCATAATTGCCGTGTTTTGTTACTTTTATACCAGCTCCGGCAGTAACAAATGAAGCCAATGTTGAAATATTAAACGTATTTTTTCCATCGCCGCCCGTTCCACATAAATCGATAGTGTTGTATTCGCTGAAATCAATCGCCAAACACAAGTCCAACAAAGCATCCCGAAATCCTTCCAGTTCTTCCAAACTCACGTTCCGCATCATGTAAACCGTCAAAAAAGCGGCAATCTGACTTTGGTTATATTTCCCTTCAGAAATATTTACCAAAACATTTCGTGCCTCACTTTTAGTGAGTTGTTCGTGGTTTATTAATCTGTTTAAAATTTGTTTCATTTTAACTATCTATCCAGTTTTTGATAATCTGTTTTCCCATTGGTGTAAGCACACTTTCGGGGTGAAACTGTACTCCGCAAACGTCGTAAAATTTGTGACGGATAGACATAATTTGCCCATTTTCATCAACCGAAGTAATTTCCAAAACCTCCGGAAAATTCTCTTTTGAAACCACCCAGCTGTGATAACGGCCTATTTCAAACTCGTTTTCAATTCCCTTGAATAGTGGTTCGTTTTCGGAAGTAATAATTGCTTTTGTGGTAACGCCGTGAAAAACCTTGCTCAAATTTTCCAGCTTTCCACCAAAAACTTCACCGATTGCTTGTTGCCCCAAACACACACCAAAAATTGGTTTTGAAGTTGCATATTTTTGAATCACATCTTTCAGCAAACCCGCATCATCAGGAATTCCTGAACCTGGAGAAAGCAGAATTTTATCGTAATTTTCTACTTCTTCCAAATAAAATTTATCGTTTCGTTTTACGGTTACCTCGCAATCCAATTCCTCTAAATAGTGAACGAGATTGTACACAAAACTGTCGTAATTATCTATTACTAATATTTTCAGCCCCACCCCAACCCTCCCCGAAGGGGAGGGAGTATGTTTCGGGTTTTTATTTATTTTTTCGTTTTTCATTATATATTGAGTTTAAATTCTCCGCCGCGGCTGATTAGGGCGCTATACTTTCAGCTAATTCCAGCGCTTTTGTGAGTGCGCCGAGTTTGTTATAAACTTCCTGTAATTCATTATCTTCATTGCTTTCTGAAACCACACCCGCACCGGCTTGATAGTGTAACGTATGGTTTTTGCTCACGAAGGAACGAATGATAATTGCGTGGTTAAAATTTCCGCTAAAATCCATAAAACCTATGGCGCCGCCGTAAAATTCCCTACTTCTATTTTCATATTTCTCCAACAATTGCAAAGCTTTATGTTTGGGTGCGCCACTCAAAGTCCCTGCGGGAAATGTGTCCGCAACAATCTGCATTGTTGACGTTTTGGGATTTTTTGTAGCAGTAACTTTGCTCACCAAGTGAATTACGTGCGAGAAAAATTGAACTTCCCGATAGTTTTCCACCTTTACATTTGTGCCATGTCTGCTTAAATCGTTTCGAGCCAAGTCAACAAGCATTACGTGTTCGCTGTTTTCTTTTTTGTCTTCGGAAAGTTTTTTGGCGAGCTCTGCATCTTGTTCGTCATTTCCTGTTCGTTTAAAAGTTCCCGCAATTGGGTGGATTTCTGCCCGACTTCCTTTTACAATCAATTGTGCTTCGGGAGAACTTCCGAAGATTTTAAAATTTCCGTAATCAAAATAAAATAAATAAGGCGAAGGGTTTACGCTCCGCAAAGCACGGTAAACATTGAAATCATCGCCTGTAAATTGCTGCGAAAAACGCTTGCTTGGCACAATTTGAAACACATCACCTCTTTGGCAATGCTCTTTGCATTTCCGCACCAAGGCTTTAAAATCTTCATCGTTGAAATTCGTTGTTCGTTCGCCATTTCTTTCAAAAGGATATTCAGCAAAACTTTTCGACTTTAAAATTTGCTCAATCTGCGGAATATTGTTTTCAGATTCAAAAGTGTGCGCAAAAATATACGCTTCGTTATTAAAGTGGTTTATCGCGATAATGTTTTGGTAAACGGCATAAAACAAATCAGGCATTTCAAGGTTTTCCTCCTTTTTTGACAGCTGAATATCTTCAAAATAACGCACTGCATCAAAAGCCATAAAACCGAAAAGGCCGTTGTTTATGAATTTGTCCTTTGAGGTTTCTTCGCTATCGCTCGGAATGAACGAAGCAGCAAACCCATCCAGAATTGTTGGAACATTTGTGTTTTTAGAAATTTCAATTGTTGAAGTTTCCCCATCGGGAAATTGCTGAAATATCGTTTCGTTTTGAACTTTTATCGATGCTATTGGGTTGAAACAGATATAGCTGAAACTATTGTCGTTGGCGTGATAGTCGCTACTTTCCAATAACAGACTGTTTGGAAATTTGTCTCGCAACCTCAAATACACCGAAACCGGCGTGAGTGTGTCTGCCAATAATTTTTTTGAATATGTTTTTAAATTGTATTTCATTTCGTCAAAAAATATGTGAATAAAAAAAGGCTTGTCGTGATTGACAAGCCTTTTCGTATATTTTATACTACAGGTGTACTGCTCACGATTTTTTCCGTAAGGTTTTCCACCACCAAGTATTTTGAGTAACTGTGTTCATTTATTAGATTGCGAATATAGATTTTTTTTTGAATAACTATAAATTTTACTGATAATTTTAAGATTAACTAAGTTCAAACAATAAGTGCAACAGTTGAAAAAGATGGGAAAATTAATTTTCCCATCTTTATAAAAACTGGATGCCGATGAATTATAGCCAATTAATCGACTCTCAAAGATACCAAATTGAGAGTTATCTGAAAGCAGGTTTTAGCCAAACAAGAATTGCCAAAGAGCTCGGTGTGGATAAAAGCACCATAAGCAGAGAGCTGAACCGAAATGGAAAAAAGCGGAGCTACAATGCCAATTATGCCATTATGGCAAGCAACGAACGCAAGAAAGAAGCTTATAAGCACCGTGTCTTTGATGACGGTATGCGGTACTATATAGACAAAAAGCTTACCCAAGAGCAGTGGTCCCCTGAGCAGATAAAGGGAAGGTGCGATCTGGAAGGGATTCCTATGGTCAGTACCGAGCGTATCTATCAGTACATTTACCAGGACCAGGCAGAGGGAGGCCTTTTGTACAAGCATCTGCGCACCGCCCGAAGGTGGCGAAAAAAGCGATTGAGCAGAAAACACCAAAGGGGACAGATACCCAACCGGGTTATGATAGGCCAACGTCCCGAAATAGTGGATGCAAAGGGGCGTTTTGGGGATTGGGAGGTCGACACCATCATTGGCCAAAACCATAAATCGGCCATAGTGACCCTGACCGAGCGCAAAAGCCAATTCGAACTGATGGCCAAGACCGATGGTACAAAAGCAGCATCCATCAAAAAGCAGATGATAAACCTCCTTTCCCCTTTCAAAGAACTGGTAAGGACCATAACCTCAGATAATGGAAAGGAATTTACAGAACACCAAAAAATAGCTCGAAAACTGGATGCGGATTTTTTCTTTGCAGACCCTTATTCGCCCTGGCAAAGAGGGCTTAACGAGTACAGCAACAAGCTAATCAGGCAATACTTGCCAAAGAAAACAGATTTTAATACCATAGAACACAGAACAATCAATATGATTATCAGTAAGTTAAACAGTAGGCCAAGAAAACTATTGGGATATAAAACTCCAAACGAAGTATTTTTAACTAAATTTAAATCCAATTGTTGCACTTGTTAATTGAATCTAGCTTAAAATAAGGCCGTGTAACAAATTATGAATAGTTAATACTATTAATCAAACGTTAATTGGTAAATGAAATTAACTGACATTCAATATTTTTAACAAATGAAATTACTCCCAATTATTTTTTTTGCATTTTTTCTTCAAAGTTGCTCAGATAAAAAAAATGAAGCAAATTCTGAAGTGGCGATGAAGCAAACACTTGAAAGTAACAATGGTGATTTGGTTATACAAAAAGTAATTTCCTTGAATTTTGAAGAACTTGAAAAGAATTTTCTTCAAAAGAAAAATGATTCGATTTATGTGATAAATTTTTGGGCAACCTGGTGCAAACCTTGTATAAAAGAACTTCCAGCATTTGAAAAAATCGCATCAGATTATTCAACTGAAAAAGTAAAAGTGCTTTTGGTAAGCCTTGATTTTCCTGAAAAAATAGAAAGTCAAGTAATTCCTTTTATTATAAAGAATAATATAAAATCGGAAGTAGTGTTACTGGACGATGCTGATGCCAATAGTTGGATTCCAAAGGTTTCAAAAGATTGGAGCGGCGCAATTCCGGCGACTATAATTTACAAAAATGAAGATCGAAAATTTTACGAACAATCCTTTACCTTTGAGGAACTTGAAAAAGAATTAAAGACATTTTTATAACAAATCCCCAGCTTTCTTTAATATGAAAGTTATTGTAAACCCCAATTAAATTCACAATTATGAAAACAAGAAAATTACTATCTTATTTAGCATTTGCAGCAATAGCAATAACTATTTTTAATAGTTGCAAAAATGAAACTACCCAGGAAACAGGGGAAGTTGCCATCAATGATTCAGTCGCTGAAGCACCAACAAAAACACCTTTGGTTAAAGGATATTCAATAGGCGATGAAGCCACCGATTTTAAATTGAAAGACGTAAATGGAAAAATGGTTTCACTTTCAAATTATAAAGAAGCAAAAGGTTTTATCGTAATTTTCACTTGTAATACCTGTCCTTTCGCAGTTGCAAGTGAACAGCGAATGGTCGATTTGGACAATGAATTTAAACCAAAAGGATATCCCGTAATTGCAATAAATCCAAATAATCCAGATGTTCAACCTGATGATACTTTTGAATTAATGCAACAAAAAGCCAAAGAAGCTGGATTTACATTTCCGTATTTATACGATGAAAGTCAAAGTGTTTATGCAAAATATGGTGCTACTAAAACGCCCCACGTTTATTTACTTCAAAAAGAAAATGATAAAAACATCGTAAAATATATTGGAGCGATTGATGACAATGTGCGTAATGGTTCCGAAGTAAAAGACAGATTTTTGGCGAATGCCGTAAATGAATTGTTGGAAGGCAAAGAAATTTCTGTGAAGGAAACCAAAGCGATTGGTTGTTCAGTGAAGCAGTAAACATATTCAAAAACAAGATAATTTAAAACCGGAAACATATGTTTTCGGTTTTTTTATCGTTAAACCCCAAGCATTTATTATTTTTACATAAAATTTTACAAAATGGCAGATTTAAACCAACAACAGTGGAGCGAACAATTGAAAATTGACGATAATGCTGTTATTTTAGACGTTCGTACCGAAGCTGAATTTGAGGAAGGATATATTCCCGGAGCTTTGCTAATGGATATTTATAATGGAGCGGAATTTTTGCAAAACGCAAAGGAATTGGATCCAAAAAAAAACTATTACGTTTATTGCCGATCTGGCGGTAGAAGTGCTCAAGCGTGTATGTTGCTAAATTCTGTTGGAGTTAAAAATTCGTATAATCTTTTGGGTGGCTTCTCTGAGTGGGAAGGCGAAAAAGTTGAATAGTATGCAAAAATCAATTTTTTATTTTGGAATGATTTGTTTCCTTTTTTTAATGGGATGTAATAACGATTTAAAAACGGAAATAATCACAATTATAACTCCGCAAGAAGTTTACGACGCTGTTTTTAATAGCGATGAGGTTCAGCTTGTTGATGTTCGAACTAATGAGGAATTCGTGGATGGTCACGTAAAAAAAGCCCAAAACGTCTGTGTGACTGATGATGATTTTAAGGAAAAAGCTGCCAAGCTTGATAAAGAAAAACCTGTTTATGTATATTGTAAGGGAGGTGGACGAAGTGCCCGAGCTGCAATAATTTTAAAAGAAATGGGCTTCAAGGAAATCTACGATATGGAAGGTGGCTTCATTAACTGGGAAAGCCAAGGACTTCAAGAAAAAGAATAATTTTCTTCTTAATATTTTAACGTACTGAATTGTTTGTAGTTAAACTGACGCTAAAGTGTAATTTTAGGAATCCCATCAGCATAAACTCTACGTATCTTTCGCATAAATTAAACTTATTGTTATGGAAAGTCGTGAAGAAATAGTGCTTAGGGAAATGCGAAACTTCATTGGTTGTACTTGTAAATTTGAAGAGCGACCTACAAAGGAATTTAGACATTTTCATAAAGTTTTTTTGAAATTCTTTTTTAATGCAGTTGATGTTAATATTGACTATCAAACACAAGTAATCGCTATTTGGAATTCAAAACCCTTAACCACAAATCCTGTTAGGCTTTTCGATTTAAATGAAGCTATAGCCGATAAAGTTACATATTCAAATTTAGAAGAAACACTTTCGGGCTGTCTTGAAACGGGGCATCTTCAACAAACATTTTATAAAAAAATGCTCTCTGAATTTGGAAATTATTCCAAAAATGAAGAAGATTTTATGAGTGCTTAAAATCACATCATAAAACTTTGAGTTTTCAATAACAAATTCCCTTAAATTTGCAGTCTAAAATCTTCAGAATTGGCAAAGCAAATTACAGACACAATCTTAATGATTCGTCCCGTGGCGTTTCGTATGAACGAACAAACGGCAGTTAACAATTATTTTCAGGAAGACCTTGCGCTTAAAAATGCAGAAATAAATACCAAAGCCCAGGCTGAATTTGATGCATTTGTACAAAAGCTTCGTGCAGTTGGCGTACATGTGATTGTAGAAAATGACGATTTGCGAATGGATACTCCAGATTCTATTTTCCCAAATAATTGGATTAGTTTTCACGAAAATGGTGATATCGCACTTTACCCTATGTTTGCCGAAAACCGACGTCGCGAAAGAAGAGAGGAAGTTTTAATTCGTTTGGAAAGTGAAGGTTTTGTTATCCAAAATGTAATTGATTATACACCAGCTGAAGACGAAGGAATATTTTTGGAAGGCACCGGAAGTCTATTGCTTGACCGTATAAATCATAAAGCTTATTGTGCACTTTCCGCAAGAGCTGATGAAGAATTATTGATTGAATTCTGTGAGGATTTTGAATATCTCCCAGTTATTTTTACGGCATATCAAACTGTTAATGGCAAACGTTTACCAATTTATCACACAAATGTAATGATGTGCATTGCAGAGGAATTTTGTGTTATTTGTGTTGATACCATTGATGATTCCACGGAAAGAAAAAATGTGCTTCAGCACTTAAAAAAGGATGGAAAAGAAATAATTACAATTACTGAAGAACAAATGCACAATTTCGCCGGGAACATGTTACAAATTCAAGGCAAGGACAAAAAATATTTAGTGATGAGCGCATCTGCTCATAATAGTTTGACAAAACAACAGATTGGTTTAATTGAAAAACACTGTGAAATTCTCAGTAGCGACTTAACAACTGTTGAAACCTGTGGCGGCGGAAGCGCGCGCTGTATGATGGCAGAAATATTCCTTCCGAAGGAGTCTTAGTAGTTGAATGTTGAAAGACTAAGGTTAAGGGTTTTTTATATCGTAGATAAATTAATTTTCATCTAATCATCTAATCATCTAATCATCTAATCATCTAATCATCTAATCATCTAATCGGCCAATCATCCATTACGCCAAAACTTCCTTTTTCGTAATATTCCGAATCATTCCACCAAAAATGAAATAGTGGAAGGGGAGCATTAAATACCAATACAATCTTCCCCATAAACCTTTCGGGCGGAAAGTGGCGGTTTGTATCAATTCATTCTTATCATTAATACAGAATTCCAGCCAAGCTTCACCCGGCAATTTCATTTCTGCGAAAAGCAAAAGTCGCTTACTTTCCCTATCGGCATAAAGAACGCGCCAAAAGTCCAGCACATCTCCAGTGTAAATTTGTTTTGGGTGGGTTCTTCCTCTTGTAAGCCAACTCCGCCAACGAGCTTGTCCACAAAACCGCGTATTTTCCAAAGTGAATTCCCGTAATACCAACCACGATTGCCTCCAATTGTCCAAATATTGTCCAACACTTTTTCGGGATCGTCTATTTGCAACACTTTTGTATCCTTCAAACATCCGTATTTTGGAACTTGAATATATTCCTTCAAATTTGAAATTCTTCCTGCAACCAATGAATCCTTCCAACTGGAAATCACAAGATTTTGTTCAATTTTTATAAATGCATTTTTAATTGCCTCTTCATATGAAATAGGGTTGATATTTAAAATTTCCTGTAGTTTATTATCCCTCGCAACAACTTCCATTTTCATACTGTCAACAAGATTTACGGCAAGTTTATAGGAAGTTGAGGTAACGAAATAAAGCCAATATGAAGATAGGCGAGGCGACATAACTGGAACGGAAATTATCCAAAGTTTCAAACCGCGAATTTTGGAATATTTCATCAACATTTCTTTGTAAGTCAAAACGTCGGTGCCGCCAATATCAAACGATTGATCGTAACATTTCTCATTATTCAAAACACCGGAAAGAAATGCAATTACATCGCGAATGGCGATCGGTTGTATTTTGGTTTTCAACCATTTTGGAGCCACCATTATAGGGAGTTTTTCACACAGATCCCTAATTATTTCAAAGGAAGAACTGCCGCTACCCACAACAATTCCGGCGCGTAGTACTGTGAGGTGGAAGCTTCCTTTATATAAAATTTCTTCCACTTTTTTACGGGAGGAAAGATGTTTTGAAAGCTGTTCCTCGTTTACAATTCCGCTTAAATAAATAACCTGTTTTACTGAAGTTTCTGCCATATATTTATTAAAATTTTCGGCGGATTTAGCTTCAATTTCGTCAAAATTACTGGAGGCGCCACTCATTGAATGGATCAAATAATATGCGGCATCAATGTCTTTTGGAAAGTTTTCAGTGTTTACTTCTTCCGCGAAATCAACCTCAACTACGGTTACTTTTTTCGTAGTTTCTGGGTCTAGCGGCAGCCTGTTTTTATCGCGAACGGCACATATAATTTCATGTCCGTTTTCTAAAAGTTGGGGAAGCAAACGCATCCCGATATAACCATTGGCACCTGTGAGTAGAATTTTCAATTTTATAATTTTGTTTAAAGATAATCCATACAGATTAAACAGTAGTTAAAAAGCCGTTAAGTTATGAGCTAGCTTATTTATGTAAATGGTATCTTTAAAACTTCAACCAAAAACCAAGTTTATGAAAATCCTAAAAATAGTATTGCTAATTGTTGGCGTTGTTTTAATTATTTTTGGACTTTACAATGCTTTTGTTCCCCAGCAAGTTCTGGATATTGGCCCGCTTGAAGTAAATGCTAAGGAAGGTTTAACAAACCAATCTTTAGGAATGATTGGAATTGGAGTTCTGGCTTTAATTGCAGGGGCGCTCCTCAAAAATCGTCGTTAATTATTGAGTGTCTGCAATATCGAAATAACTGCGGCGCTAATATATTCAACACCGATTGAAATTACGATAAACCCAACAATTCTTGAAATTGCATTGATGCCGGAAGCTCCCAACAATTTGCTTATATAATGGGAACTCCTCAAAATTAGAAACGTTGCCAAACCTACTGCGAGGACGGCTAAAACTACTAAAATCATATCGTTCCATTTTTGATATTCCTGGTTGAAGGTTATTAATAATGAAATAGATCCGGGCCCAGCAAGCATTGGAATTGCCAAAGGTGTAAGTGAAAATTTCTCACGTTTGTCCAAATCTTTTTGAACACGTTTGTTCTTCATTCCTTTGTGTTTGGAAAAAGTTCCAGTTAAAAGGGCAAATCCGGACGTTACGATTATCATTCCTCCAGCAATGCGAAGCGCATTCAAACTTATTCCGAAAAATTTCAATAAATACGTCCCAGCGAAAAAGGAAATAATCAAAATCACAATAACATTTATTGTGGTTAAAAGTGAAGTTTTGTTTCGCTCCTGTACGGTTTCATCACTTGTTAATCCTACAAATACGGGTACTGTTCCCAAAGGATTTATTACTGAAAAAAGTGCTGCAAATACGTATAAAAAAATGTCCATAGTTTTTGCGGCAAAGGACGTTTTGTTTTGGGATTTGAAGATTACTGAACTGTTATGATAACATTAAAGAATACTGCAAATATGCTTGGTTAAAGATCTTCCAAACGTTCGGGAGCTACAGCATTTTTTGCGTCCATCACTTTTTTGATAAAATTATGCACGGATTTGTCCTTTGCCTGCGCTTCAAATTTGAAGAAATACGTATCCATATAAATTGAATATTCCTCCGCATTCCCCTTATAAATAACCAATTTATAATACGGGATTATAAGCCCATAGGAATTTAAATTACTTCGGAAACCAACGATTATACCATTGGGTCGCATTTCAATATTGCATACGTTTCGGTTGTTGTCCAAATTCATCAAATTGCTAATTTGTATGCTAGTCTCGGTAAGTATTAATTTAGGTGAACCTATACCGCGCATTTTGAAACGCTCTTTTATGGTGAAAGGTTTGCCCAATTCGACATCTATTTTTCGGGTTATTTCTTTTTCGTTATAGGAAAGGTTAAGCAGCATTTTTTCCTTTAAAGATAAGCGATTCAAAAATACTTCAAATTTAAAAACGTGTATCTTTGTCAACAAACTCCCAAGCTTTTGCAAAGGAGTTCTTCGTTTTACTTTAAAAAATTAATTGATGACATTTCAACAAACTCTGGAAACCCAAATTAAAACCGCAGTTGAAAAACTGTATGGCGCTAAACTCGAATCGGTAGAATTGCAGCCAACCCGCAAGGATTTTGAAGGCGATATTACCGCAGTAGTTTTCCCAATGCTTCGCGTTGTGAAAGGAAATCCGGTGCAGATTGGTGAAGCAATCGGTAATTATTTGGTTGAAAATGTTTCGGAAATCGAGAAATTCAATGTAGTTCAGGGCTTTTTAAATATCGTTTTAAGTGATTCCTATTATTTGAACTTTTTCAATTCAGTTCAAGATTTTTCGTCTTTCGGGAAAGGAGATAAAAAGGCTGAAGCAATAATGGTTGAATATGCTTCGCCAAACACAAACAAACCTTTGCATTTGGGTCACGTTCGCAATGTTTTACTCGGTTATTCCGTTGCTGAAATTGAAAAGGCTGCAGGAAAGAAAGTGTACAAAACCCAAATTATTAATGATCGTGGGATTCATATTTGTAAAAGTATGCTTGCTTGGGAAAAATTTGGAAACGGTGAAACGCCAAATTCAACTGATTTGAAAGGCGATAAACTTGTTGGGAATTATTACGTAAAATTTGACAAAGAATACAAGAAACAAATCGCAACTTTAATAGAAGAAGGAAAAACAGAGGAAGAAGCAAAAGCACAAGCCCCACTCATAAATGAGGCTCAGGAAATGTTGCGTAAATGGGAAGCTGGCGATGAAGAAACAGTTGCCCTTTGGAACAAAATGAACGGCTGGGTTTACAAAGGTTTTGAGGAAACTTATAAATCTATTGGTGTTGATTTCGACTTTTATTATTACGAAAGCGATACCTATTTATTGGGGAAAGATATTATTGAAGAGGGCATAAAAAAGGACGTTTTTTTTATGAAAGATGACGGTTCAGTTTGGTGCGATTTAACTGAAGACGGCCTGGATGAAAAACTTGTTTTGCGAAGCGATGGCACTGCGGTTTATATGACGCAGGATATTGGTACTGCAATTCAACGAGTAAAAGACCATCCCGATGTTGGCGGAATGATTTACACAGTGGGTAACGAACAGGATTATCACTTTAAGGTTTTGTTTTTGATTCTGAAAAAACTTGGGTATAGTTGGGCGAAAAACCTATTTCATTTAAGCTATGGAATGGTTGATCTTCCTTCCGGAAAAATGAAAAGCCGAGAGGGGACAGTAGTTGACGCCGATGATTTAATTTCACAAATGACAGATACTGCCCGAACTATTTCTGAAGAACTGGGGAAAATTGATGATTTTTCAAAAGAAGAAAAAGAAACACTTTACAGAATGATTGGTTTGGGTGCTTTAAAATATTATATTTTGAAAGTGGATCCTAAAAAGAGAATTCTTTTCAATCCTGAAGAAAGTGTAGATTTTCAAGGAAATACGGGTTCGATTTATTCAATACACCTATGCGCGAATTCAGTCTATTTTGCGAAAAGCTAGCGATGTAAGGTTGAGCGTAGTCGAAACCTCTTTTGAAAACGGTTCAATCTTATTAAATCCCAAGGAAAAAGAACTCATAAAAATAATTCAGCAATATCCAGATACTATACAGTTAGCTGCGGAAAATTACAGCCCAGCTTTGATTGCAAATTACACCTATGATTTGGTAAAGGAATTCAATAGTTTTTATCAAAACGTCCCCATTTTGGCAACCGATAATGAAACTGAAAAAGCATTCCGGGTGAAACTTTCAAACGCGGTGGCTGAGGTAATTAAAAGTGCGTTTAAGCTTTTAGGTATTGAATTCCGGAGCGCATGTGATTGTTATAATAAACTAATAATCTTTGCGTTAGTTTTGATACGAAACTAATAGTCACCTAAAAACGCTACCTATGAAAAATAAAATTTTAACCCTTTCCTTGATAATTATATCAGTTTTTTCTTTTGGTTCTTGTAAAAGTGATGACGATTCCAGTAACCAGCAGCCAAATGGAGATGCACAGCAAATAGAAAACACGGCAGAAAATGGAAACTGGAGAATAACTTATTTCTTTGCTAGATTCAATTAACAAGTGCAACAATTGGATTTAAATTTAGTTAAAAATACTTCGTTTGGAGTTTTATATCCCAATAGTTTTCTTGGCCTACTGTTTAACTTACTGATAATCATATTGATTGTTCTGTGTTCTATGGTATTAAAATCTGTTTTCTTTGGCAAGTATTGCCTGATTAGCTTGTTGCTGTACTCGTTAAGCCCTCTTTGCCAGGGCGAATAAGGGTCTGCAAAGAAAAAATCCGCATCCAGTTTTCGAGCTATTTTTTGGTGTTCTGTAAATTCCTTTCCATTATCTGAGGTTATGGTCCTTACCAGTTCTTTGAAAGGGGAAAGGAGGTTTATCATCTGCTTTTTGATGGATGCTGCTTTTGTACCATCGGTCTTGGCCATCAGTTCGAATTGGCTTTTGCGCTCGGTCAGGGTCACTATGGCCGATTTATGGTTTTGGCCAATGATGGTGTCGACCTCCCAATCCCCAAAACGCCCCTTTGCATCCACTATTTCGGGACGTTGGCCTATCATAACCCGGTTGGGTATCTGTCCCCTTTGGTGTTTTCTGCTCAATCGCTTTTTTCGCCACCTTCGGGCGGTGCGCAGATGCTTGTACAAAAGGCCTCCCTCTGCCTGGTCCTGGTAAATGTACTGATAGATACGCTCGGTACTGACCATAGGAATCCCTTCCAGATCGCACCTTCCCTTTATCTGCTCAGGGGACCACTGCTCTTGGGTAAGCTTTTTGTCTATATAGTACCGCATACCGTCATCAAAGACACGGTGCTTATAAGCTTCTTTCTTGCGTTCGTTGCTTGCCATAATGGCATAATTGGCATTGTAGCTCCGCTTTTTTCCATTTCGGTTCAGCTCTCTGCTTATGGTGCTTTTATCCACACCAAGCTCTTTGGCAATTCTTGTTTGGCTAAAACCTGCTTTCAGATAACTCTCAATTTGGTATCTTTGAGAGTCGATTAATTGGCTATAATTCATCGGCATCCAGTTTTTATAAAGATGGGAAAATTAATTTTCCCATCTTTTTCAACTGTTGCACTTATTGTTTGAACTTAGTTTTGATTCAGATAAAGTGGAAACAGACAATTTTACTGGTTATATTTTTACTTTTAATGACAATGGTGCGTTGGTGGCAGTTAAAGACAGCACAACAATAACTGGAACTTGGTCTGTAACCGATAGTAATTCCAGCGATGATGACGGCGGTTCCAGCGATGTGGATTTAAATATTTTCTTTGCCTCGCCCCCAGATTTTGAAGAACTTTCTGATGATTGGGATATTATTTCTGTGAGCAATTCCAAAATTGAACTTACCGATGTAAGTGGCGGAAATGGCGGAACTGATTTCCTTACTTTCGAGAAAATTTAAATCCATTATTTCAATAAATAACAAAAAAGCCACGGGGAACGGTGGCTTTTTTGTTATGTAGAAAATAACGAAGATTTAATTACCGTACAAATCTTTCCCGGCAGCTTCATATTTATCGCCTTTTGTCCAAGTAGGAGTTTGGGCATCATTAGCAATCAATCTTCCAGCCATCACGTAACTTTGAAAAAATTTCAATAAATAATCATAATCTAAGGTGTCCGCTTCATCGCCAGGTTGGTGATAATATTTGGTTACATCACCATCAAAAGATCTATAACCTAACGAGAAAGTTGGTGCAGGAATTCCTTTTTGGGCAAACATAACATTATCACTTCTGTCAAAAAGATTCTGCTCCGGGGCTGCGTCATCAATAGCTTCTAATCCGAATGAAGTAGCAGCTTCCAATATATTATTTGATGCAGTGGTTCTAGGCAAGCCTATAATTGAAATTACTGAAGTGTCGTTATAGCCACCATTATCACTATTAAAACAATAAACCATTTTGTTGAGTGGGAGTAATGGATTTTCCACATAATATTCGCTTCCCAGCAATCCTTTTTCTTCAGCTGTAAACAATATGAAAAGTGCAGAACGCTTGGTGGGATACTTTGCAATATTTTCTGCAATACTTAGTACAGTAGTAGTTCCTACGGCATTGTCGCGTGCGCCGTTATAAATTTCATCACCTGTTTCATCAGGTTTTCCAATGCCCACGTGATCATAGTGTGCTGAATAAATAATAAACTCATCTTTAATGTTTGGATCGGTTCCTTCAACCATTCCAATCACATTTTGGGTAATGATAGTAGTTTTTTCTTCACCCGTCATCATAAGTTTTATTTTTTGGGTCGCTTTAGCTTCAAGACTTTTCGAGTAAATATTATTTTCATCCTGAACCCAAAGATAGGCCAGCGCTTTTTTGTTGTTTTCCTTTTTATCTCCATTGTCAAGTTCCAAACGACTTGCATTGAAATTATGATCAATAAAATTCCAGATTGTTTCATCGGAATCAACTAATTCAACAACAGCAATTGCCCCGTATTCTTTTGCCAAAGCTTCTTTTTGATCGATCAAACCGAAAGCGGCTCGAGTATCGGTTATTTTTGGCGAACCCGATCTTACAATTACTACTTTTTCCTTCACATTTTTTCCTTTATAGTCGCTTTCAAGTCCGTAACCTAAATAAACAGCTTCTCCAGAAAATTCCATTTTATTTGGTTTTATGGCAACTTTCCTCTTTATCTCTTTCCCATCTATTGCCAAAACCAACCGTTTAACCGGACTTATTTTATTCAGTTTTATTTCTTGAAAAAAACTTTCTGTTTTCGAGCCTTTTATAACACTTTCGTTTACTGGCTTCACGCCATATCCTTTAAGAGTGTTAGCAAGATATGAGGCAGCAATTTTATTTTCAGGGGTTCCGGTTTCTCTTCCTTTTAAAAGATCGTCGGCTAAAAAATAGATATGACCTTCAATTTTGTTTTTGGTAACCGTACTCTCTACTTTTTCTTTTTCAGATTGGGAGAAAATTGTGTTGGAATATATCAAAAGGCAAGAAGTTATAAAAAAGTATTTCATAGTGTAATTTGGAGGTTTGTTAAACTTAATCGTAAAGATAACTTTTGTATCGAAATCACAAATTTTAATATTGTTTAATATTTAATCAAAAAACTTAAACAAAAGTTAAAGTGCTTTTTGTCAACACTTTGTTTAAATAGCTTTGCTCCAAACAAATTAAACTCTGACAAATGAAAAATTTATTGAAAATCTCACTGATTGTTTTTATTACTTTAGGAATTGCTTCTTGCAGTGATGATGATGATTCAAATCCTGATCCGCAATCGAATACTATTGCAGATTTTGTAGCTTCCAATGATGATTACACTTCTTTAAAAGCTGCTTTGGATAAAGCAGGACTTACTGCAACCCTTGAAACACAAGGAGACTTTACGGTTTTTGCACCTGATAATGATGCTTTTGCAGCTTTCTTGACTGCAAATGGATTTGCAACATTGGATGATGTGCCAACAGATTTACTTACAAATGTATTGTTGAACCACGTTGTATCAGGAAAAGTTGAAGCATCAGATTTACAAACTGGTTATATTAATACTTTGGCAACCGAAACAACTTCGGGAGCTAACTTAAGTATGTATGTAAATACTTCTTCAGGTGTAAGGTTAAATGGAATATCAACGGTAACTACAGCTGATTTACAAGCTGATAACGGTGTAATTCACGCTGTGAATACAGTAATTGCATTGCCAACCGTAGTTACATTTGCTGTGGCAGATCCAACTTTCTCTATTTTGGTTTCAGCATTAACACGTCCAGACCAACCTGATTTCGTAACCGTTTTATCTACATCAGCTGGAACTTCTCCTGCACCTTTTACTGTTTTTGCACCAACAAACGATGCATTCGCAGCGCTTTTAGTTGAATTGGGTGCAAGTGGTTTAAATGATATTGACGGTCCAACACTTACTGCAGCTTTAAACACTCACGTTATTGCTGGAGCAAACGTTCGATCAGAAGATTTGGTAGATGGAACTGTGTCAACATTAGGAGCCGACTTGGAGGTTGATGCTTCAAATGCAACACTTACCGATCCAAATGGAAGAGTTAGTAATATAATAGTAGTGGACGTTCAAGCCTCAAACGGTGTTGTTCACGCTATTGATAAAGTGCTTCTTCCCCAATTATAATACGGGTGCTTTATCGTGAAAATGCTGCTTTCTCTAAGAGATAGCAGCATTTTTTATTTTATATGTTTTAATCTAAGTGATATATTTCCATTATTCCTTTCAGAACTTGGTCGAAATCAATTTTTAAATCGATCAATTTGCCACTTTCCATGTCAAGTACCCAACCGTGGACAGTAATATTTCTACTTCTGTAAGCAATTTGAACATCAGCAGTTTTAATCACATTTACGCATTGTTCCTGGACATTAAGCTCTACTAACCTTTTGTACTTTTCATCTTCGTTCTCAATTTTATTGAGTTCATTTCTGTGAAGTCTATACACATCGCGAATGCTTCGAAGCCACGGATTTAAAATTCCCAAATCCTGACTTTGCATTGCGGCTTTTACACCACCACAACCGTAATGGCCGCAAACAATTATATGGTTCACTTTTAAATGGGTCACTGCATAATTAATCACGCTCATTGCGCTGAGGTCTAAATTGGAAACCATATTGGCAATATTTCGCAAGATAAATGCTTCACCGGGTTTAGCCCCCATAATTTCCTCAGCAGTAACGCGGCTGTCACTGCAGCCTATGTAGAGTACTTCGGGATTTTCGGCCTTCGGAAAGATTTTTGAAATAATCAGAGTCCGCTCCCAATTTCTCGTTTACCCAAGCTTGATTGTTTTTGAAAATTTGATCTATATTCATAGTTTCTCCGAAGTTTTTTTCAGAAATTAAAGATAGGTAAAAGCCGTTGTGACTACGAAGTAGAAATTGAAAATTTAAATTTGATGTTTTTTGAAGTCGGTAAATTTACATTACTTGCTTTGAATTTTCTATTCCTTTCAAAATCCTTAACCTTTTTGGACCATTTTTCAGCGCCAACTCATATTGTTTTACGGCTTCCTCTTTTCTATTTTGGTTAAGCAACCAATCTGCATAAAGTTCGTGAGTGGGTTTTTGGATAGAAGGTGGTCCATAGCTGTAGCTAATGCTCTTTTCAATATCGATGGATTTGATAAAATGTTCTTCTGCAAGTTTTGGGTCTTTATTTAATTCAGCCCGAAGCGCTAATAATTGATTTTGCCTGATTTCAGATTCTTTTAAATCCATTTCCGTAGCTTCATCTCGCGTAACTGCAGAACAAAGCTTGGAACTTCCTTCTTTTACAACAAAGGATTCCCTTTTATGGTCTTGATCCATAATATTGAGGACACTGTCCAATTTTGAAATATTACCTTCTTTGAAAGCTTTCATTCCTTCCAGAAACTGATATTGGGAGCGAACGGAAATATTCAAATCGGTAATATCTACATGAATAGTGGCTATTTCACTCTCCCATTCATCAGTCTCGGTTAAATAACTTCCTTTTAAAAAGACTACATGTACCCTTGCCTTTTTGGATGGTTTTTCGGTAGCATATTTTTTCATGTCAAGCACCATTTTTTTTGCTTCTTCGTGATGTCCTTTTTGAAGATAGCCGTATTCCAACCAATGAAAGGCATGATATCCACGGGCATCGTTGTCCAGATTTTTTTTCTCCATCCTGTTAAGGCTTGCCTTGTATGAATCAATATTTGAAGAAATAACCTCCTCCCACATCCCCATTGCTACATATATGTGTGAAGGCATGTGTAAAGCATGACTGGCATCGGGCGCTACTTTTGAATATGTGTTAGCGGCGTCTAAAGCAAGGGTGGCATGTTCGGGATCATCATAGGAATGTATAAGATAATGCAACGCACCCGGATGGTTTGGGTTTTCCTTTAAAATACCTTTTGCAATCTTTGCTCCTTTTCCGTAAAGAATATCGTCCCTTCCCTCAGGCACAGCACCCAGTAATGACAGGGCATAAAATGCTGCAACTTCTTGATTGGCGGGGTATTTATTATACAAACCTTCCATAAACTCAGAATAGGCAATATCCCGTTCTTTTTTTGCTGTTTTTGGTTGGTAAAGTATATAGCAACCGCTTCAATTAATTCATCTTCAAGTTCCGTTATTTCATGCTCAGAGTCAATTGCTTCTAATTGTTCCAAAACAATAGTAGCAGCTTCATAATCCTGCTCCTGCCATAAACTGTGATTGTATGTCATGGCTTCTCCCCAATACGCCATTGCCATTTCTGGATCTTCTGTTTTTGCATTTTGAAAAGCTTCACGGGCATCTTCATATTCAAAGGAATGCAATAGCAATAATCCTTTTTCAAAGTGGGGCTGGACACTTTCCTTTCCACTTACAATAATATCAACTACACCCAAACAATTGACTTCTGTTTCTTTCTGTTTGCAGGAAATTATAATGAATAATAAAAGTAAAATTGATAGATGCCTCATAATAAATTAATTGTGTCATTTTTTAAAGGTAATAATTTTTCACTATTCCATTTAAATTGAACTTTATCATAATTTCTTCTTCTTCTTCAAAAACTTCATAATTCCAAAAACCAAGCTTATAATTCCTATGAAAACAACCGTTCCAATCATTTCATTTTTAGAAAGGTTCGACAGAAAATACAGAATGATGCACATGGACAAAATAGGCACGGTCCATCCACCTGGAATCTTAAATTCCTTTTCTTGCGCTTTATGCGTGCGGCGAAGTTTTATCACGGATAGCGCCACTCCAAAATAAAGGATGAGAATGGAACTTGTGGCAATCACAACCAATTGTTCAAAAGAAGCAGTGGCGGCAATGATGAATCCACAAAAAGCGTATGCGATTATGGCAACGTGAGGTGTGGCATATTTTTTATGGATTTTGGTCAACGCATTTATGGGAATAACTTTATCACGCGCAAGTGCATAAACTACTCTTGGAACGTTTAAAATTTCACCACTTAAAAAACCGAACATAGAAATGCTAGCACCCACAATTAAAACAATAAAACCTACGGGCCAAAAACAGCTTTGGCAGTTTCGGCTAGGGGAGCGGCCTTAAAATTGATCAGATCACTTCCCAAAACGCCTTGCGATACCATTTGAATAAGAACATACAAAACTACTACCGTAGAAATGCTAATCAATATTGCCCTTGGGATGGTCGTTTTGGATTGGTTACCTCGCCACCCACAATCAATCCAGATTCTACGCCCACAAATGCAAAAAATAGAATCAAGGAAGTTTGACCCAAATCTTTTAGGCTTGGTAACGATTTAATGTGCAAGTTTGAAATTGAAACTTCTTTCCAACCAAAAAACACCAATAAAAGCAAGGGTATAAGTTTTATTACAGTATTTAATTTAACAAGACCTATTCCTTGTTTTATACCCAAAACATTGATAAATGCCAATCCAAAAAAGATGAGGAACATAAAACACAAGCGCATCCATCCAGTTCCAAAGGAGGGATAGACAGAAGCCAAAACATTTACAAGCGCATTGGAAACGGCAGCATCTGAAAGTAATGCGCTTACTACGGCAAAAACGCCCGCAATAAAGCCTGCATAATCACCAAAGGCGGTTTCAATATAAGTGTAAGGCCGCCAGTATTAGTCACCTTGCTACCCGCTTCGGCAAAGCAAAGGGTAATTAGCGCAATCAAAATTCCGCAGAATAGATATGCAAAAATGCTAGAGGCGCCCATAATTTCTGCGATAATTGCAGGCAACACAAAAATACCTGAACCAATAATAATGTTGATAATATTGGCAGAAAGGCCAAATACGCCAATGGTCCTGATTAATCCTTCGTCTTGTTGTTTCATTTGGTTAGATTAAAAGTAAAGTTATTTCTATTTGCTCTATGTGCCATCGCGGTAAAAAAATAACTGCAGAGGTCCGACCAAAATATTATTATTTTTAAAATTGAAAATAAATAAACTGTTCGCCACTACCTTGTGATATGGCAATCAGAAAAAACATGGCGGCCCAAACAATACCTAAAACCCAGGACGGTGTTTTTAGCGAAACTTCTTTCATTGAGGTATTTCGCATCACCCAATGGCAGATAAACAAAATTGAAATTAGAATAAACACTTTAATAATATCAAAAGAGTAAAGAATTTTTCCCCCATCACCATTTATAAACAACATTGACGTAAGCATGTTTTTTGCGACTGAAAATTCCCGAGCCCTAAAAAATACCCAAGTAAAATTAACAAGCGTGTAGGTGAGGAGTGCCAACAAAATGCCGTTATAGGTATTAATTTTGATATGGATTTTATTTTTTAAAAGTCGTTCCACAACTAAATAAATACCGTGCAAAGCACCCCAAATCACAAAAGTCCAGGCTGCTCCATGCCAAAGACCTCCCAACAACATTGTAATCATAAGTGCGGCGTACATCCTCACAATTCCGTGCTTGTTGCCACCCAGCGGAATGTATAGATAATCTCTTAACCAGGTTGATAATGTAATATGCCAACGCCGCCATAAATCGGAAAATCCAATTGCCGCATAGGGATACCTAAAATTGTCGGGCAAAATAATACCAAGCATTAAGGCAATACCAATGGCACAGGTAGAGTAGCCCGCAAAATCAAAAAATATCTGTCCAGAAAAAGCTAGTGTTCCAGTCCAGGCATCCAAGCCATTGAGGATTTTTTTTGAACCAAAAACTTCATCTGCTGTATCAGATAATAGCGTATCAGCCAACACCACTTTTAGGAACAAGCCAACGGTCAACAAAAACAGACCCCAAATAAATTGATTGACTGTTGCTTTTTTTTCTTCATAAAATTGTGAAATCAGCTCTTGCGCTCTTACAATTGGTCCAGCAACCAATTGTGGAAAAAATGTAACATAGAGTGCAAAATCCAAAAACGTTCTCGCGCGTTCGGTTCGCTTCAAATACATATCAATTGTATATGACATGGTTTGAAAAGTATAAAATGAAATTCCCATGGGTAAAATAATGTCCATTGCTTGCGCTTGATAGCCGTAACCGTAACTATTCACTACTGTAGTGAAATTGTCCAACATAAAATCCCTGTATTTGAAAAAGGCCAAAAATCCAAGATTTACGACCATGCTCAGCAACAACCACATTTTACGTTTGCGTTTATTTTCTTCTATTGCCAATTTTTTACCTGCAATCCAATCGACCATTGTGGAAATCCAAAGCAACAGCACTAAAGGCGGATTCCAAAGCCCATAAAACACATAACTTGCCAAAAGCAACATTCTTTTTCTATTGGTCCAATTAAGAAGTTTTGCGTAATACAAAACCAAAACAATAACCAAAAACACCACGAAACTTAATGAATTGAATAGCATGATTAGTTGGTTTTAGAATTAGACAAAACGCCATCGGCTTTCATGATTTTCACCAATTCGGTAGTAAAATATCTGGCATCGGGAGCCGATAAATGGGACCATTCTGGACACTCCAAATGCTTTAGCTTTTCATAGTCTTCATAATAATATGCTTTTGCTCCGGATGCTATTGCCAATGGATCCCAGAATTCTGCCCTCGGAAGAAATTTATCTTCACCTTGTTTTAGCCAACCACTGGAAGGACATCTCAACAAAATTAGAGTTCCACCCCTTTCTTGAAATTTTTTTGCATCAGCCACAAAAAAGTTTGTAGTTGCCTCTTTTTCAGGAGGATTTTGGTTGCCCATTATAATAAATTTCCAGGCAGCTTTTATACTGTTGGCAAACGCAGTGTCAGTAGCCGTTTTTTCGCTCATGGGATTGTTTCGGTCTTCATCTATATAAGCGAAACTATTAAACGGTGGGTACTCCGGTTTTCCCGATCTATTTTTAGAGGAAATGGAATTTAGCAACGATTTTAAATCAATATCGTCACTCCATCCTTCTTCACTGGTTGAAACAAAGGCTAAATTTTTCTGAAGCGGTAGTGAAAGCCAATGATTTAAACGTTGTGCATAAGTTCTATCTTCAAAATAATCTACGCGGGATTGAGGGCGTTTCCAAGCTAGCCTCTGGATAGGTTGTAGAAAAAAAGAGACCCGGCGTAACACCCACAAGAACGGTTCCCTTAAAATTGGTATTTTGTACAATATCGTGAAATACAGGAAGGGGCGAACTGCCTGCACACGCTAATTGAATAGGGCGCACACCAGTTTCTTTTTCCCATTCATTTAATTGAATGTCAAATAGTACACGTGAAGAACCCAAGAGTAAAACATCATTTTCTGATGCATCTTCAACTTTGGCTCGTTGCACGGCCCAAAGGTTTTTATCGTCATCCAAATCAGGAATTTTTCCTTGGCTTCTCCAATAGAGCTCCCAAGCTACAAGGCTTAAAACACTTAGTGTTATAGCGATGATTAGTGATTGTTTTAAATACATTTTGGTTGGTTTTGGTTAATTGTTATTAAAATTTAGAATTCTCCAGCATTCACATCTTTTATAAATTTTATCAATCCTGAAAAATAATTTGTTGGGTCGTCGTATTGTGAAACGTGTCCGGCGTCAACGGTCAAACTTCTTCCGTTTTGCACTTGGGTGCTCATCCATTCCATATATTTTGGATCCATGGTGTCATACTTGCCGCCAATCATTAATGTTGGAGTTTTAATTTCTTTTAGTCTTTCAGAAACATCCCAATTTTTTAATGTTGCATTTCCCGTCATACCAAATTCACTATGGCCTTGCATGTAGATATAAATATTTGGGTTGAGGTGTGAGAATGCGCGGTTAATGAATTCTGGCCATTCATTCACAGGTTTGCGAAGAATGTGTTTTGTGTAATAATGGTTCATAACCAGCTCAGTATATCTTGGGTTTGCAAAATCTTCCTTAGCCTCCATTTCCTTAATTTCTTTGTAAATCTCTGGCGGAAGTTGCGGCCTAAAACTTCATCGGCATATTTTTGATATTCCGAAGCGCTTGCCATCATATTTGAAATAATGAGACCTTTTAAATTGTCTTGATATTTCAGGGCATATTCCATCGCTAAAATTCCACCCCAGGATTGGCCGAGCAGGTAAAAATTGTCTTTATCAAGATTTAAAGCTTTTCGAACTTGCTCTACTTCTTCCACAAAATGTTCCGTAGTCCAAAGTGTGGAGTCGTTAGGTTTATCACTGTAATAACTGTCCAGCTGATCGTAATAGATGTATTCAATCTCTTCATTTGGGAGATAGCCGTCAAAATTTTCAAAAAACTCGTGTGTGCCCCCGGGACCGCCGTGAAGCAATAAAACTTTTATTTTTGGATTGTTGCCCATACGTTTTGTCCATACGTTGAAGGTGCCTTTTGCTGTTGTGATTGGAATCATTTTAATACCGCCCGTAATTTGGTCGTCACTGTTTGAATAATCGAAATAGGTGGATTTGCTTATGGCTTCTGTTTTTTCAGTTTCTTGTTTTTCTTCGCAACTGAATAATATTGCGGCAGAAATGATTAAAAAATAAATTGTGTTTTTCATAATGGTTGATTTTATGTTAGTTCGTTTCATTCGCCTTTAAAACTCGCAGCAAATTTCTGCCAAGGATTATCTTCCAAAAAATTTTATCATTAGCTATATGATTTTAAGCATTGTAGTACGTTTTTTATTGATTTATTTTTTCTTCCAACTCCAGAATCAACTCTTGGGATTCTTTTTTGAACAATTCCAATTTCGGAAGATAGAGTCTAAAAGCAACGACTTTAAAAGTGCCTAATCTATTCTTGTAATCAGATGAACTTAGCGAATACTCAATAAAATCTTCGTTGGGTATTTCATTGATATAATCTGCCCACCAATCGTAGTTATTTTTCCAATGTTTATAATTGTCCACTAATTCTTCCCCTAAAAAAGTTTGGTCAGTTTCGAGTTCGAGGATATGCTTTGTATAAAAGTTGGAAATTTTACTATTTACTATGTCAATAGAAGTATTGGATGTGTTTAAAGAATTATTTAACAAATTATTTCCTCTAACTTGCAATGACAAATCTGGATAACCCAATATTACATTTTGGCATTTTTGACATTGAATATAACTTTCACGGTCTTGTGTTCCGTTTAGGATGTTGTCAATGGTAATTTTTTTCATCACAAATTCGCTGATAATTGTATCTACTTCCTTGTTGTCTCTTTTTAAATCTTCAATTATTGTAGCGTATATATAATTGAGATTCTCTGTTTTTTTGCGGGACTCATTCCAATTATTAATGCTCAAAGCAATCAAAATCCCGATAACAACGAGGATGATTTCGCCTATGGCATAGAGTAAGTACTTAGATATTTTGTTTTCTTTAAGCAGGCGTTGACGTATTTTTCTAAAGAATTTTATCATTCGCTTTTGTGTTTTTCAAACCAAGTCAAGATACTCGCAATCTTTGCAATCAGGTTGCTGGGCTTATTGGCTATTCCGTGGGAAGAATTTGGGATACGCACCATGGCCGTTTCTACATTCTCAAGCTTAAGTGCTGCATAAAATTGCTCCGACTCTGCAATTGGTGTGCGGTAATCTTCCTCTCCAGTGAGCAACATGGTTGGGGTTTTTATATTCGCAACATAAGTAATTGGTGAACGCTCCAAATAACTGCTGGGATCTTCCCAAGGTTTGTTGGGGAACCAATATTTTGAGAAAAATGGAAGGCCATCTGCATAGAGCACGAAGCTATACCAGTTTATTACTGGTTTGGCAACCACAGCTGCCTTAAAACGGTTGGTCTTCCCAATAATCCAAGCAGTGAGCACTCCGCCACCACTACCACCTGTAACAAAGAGGTTGTTAGTATCTATAAACCCTTTAGCGATTGCTGCATCTACGCCGGACATTAAATCTTCGTAATCGTGGTTGGGATAATCGTGATGGATCAGGTTTCCAAATTCTTCACCATAACCACTACTGCCTCTGGGATTGGTGTATAAAACGGCATATCCAGCTGCCGCAAAAGCTTGGATTTCGGCAGCGTAAACCGAACCATAGCTTGCAAAGGCCCGCCGTGAATTTCTAAAATCAAGGGGTATTTTTTTGAAGGGTCAAAATTCGGGGGCGTTACCAACCATCCCTGAATCTTGCGTTTGTCATAAGAGGACTCCCACCACATTTCCTGTACTTTTCCTAAGTTTCGGAAGGAAAATAAATCGTCGTTCAAAGCTGTTAGGCGTTGACTTTTTTTGGAATCGGAAACTGCCAAGTCGGCTAAATGTTTGGTGCTTCCAAGGGTGTAGGCAAATTTATCGTTGCTCGAAACCGAAAAACTTGCGGCATTATAAGGCCTGCCGAGCGACAGTCCGCCTAAACTTTCGGCAATAATGGTCACTTCGCCCTTTAGGTTCATATATGCCAACTTAGTATTACCTCTGTCGTCGTATTGAAAGTATAGACCATTTCCTTTTTTATCCCAATGGATGTTTTCGACTTCACGATCAAATTCCTTCGAAATTAATCGTGAGTTGGTGCCCGTCGGCATTCATCACATACAAACGACTAAGCTGATATCCTTGTAAGGCATCGTCAAAACCAGTATATGCAATCATACTGCCATCTGGTGAAACCGCGGGTTGATTGTCCGAACCGTTGCGTTTGGTTAAAGCCTTCACATTGCCATTGTTTAGGGCAAGCTCATAAACCTCGCTGTCAGCGGGTAAAAATTCTTCGTCCTTATGAAAGTTGGCTGAAAAGAGAAGATGCGTATTGGTTTTAGACCATACCGGTGCGCCGTGGTCGAATGTTGTATTGGTTAGTTGTCTTGGCGTACCTCCGTCAACCGAAAGGGTGAAAAGCTGCATATTGCCGGGTTTAATATAACCTTGCCCATCGCCTCGGTATTTCATATTATCTATATAAATTGGCGGAGCGTTCCATTTGGCGCCTTCAGGTTTTGAAGGCATTTTTATAGGCGATTGCTTTTCGGCTGGCACGAACATATTAAAGGCCAAAAACTTGTCGTCGTTGGACCAAGATACACTACCCGGAGACATGGTAGTATTTGTTAAGGGCGCAATTTCCTTCGTGTCCATCCACATTAGGTACAGTTTTGTTTTGTCGTCTTCCTTATTCGATTTGAAAACAATTTTTTCACCATCGTGCGACCAAACTGGGGAATGGTCATTCTGATTGCCTGTAGTTAACGGACGGTTTCGGGAACCGTCATAATTAACAATCCAAAGGTTGGAGAGGTTACTATCGGTCATTACATCCTTAAAATTCCTAACGTAAACAACCTGATTTCCATCTGGGGAAATCTGTGGATCGGAAACGTATTCCATGTTGAAGATGTCGAGTAACTCTAAGTTGGTTTTTACTTGAGCATAACCCATTTGAAGGGCGGTTACAAAAATAAGTAAGCATTTAATAAACTGTTTCATATTGGTTGGTTTTTAATAAAATTTTTATGGCTAATCAATTCAAAAGAAAGATAATCAATAATTAACAATTGAATTCGAGGAGCTACAAAGAAGGAAAAATGGCTACCGAAGCAATTATTTTTTATGATGAGGGAAAGGTTTTGACAGATGTTGCTAAAGAGTTTTATAATTGATGTTTTTGTTAAAATCTGTATTTATTTCTTACTTGGCAGTTGACCAATTGGATACTATTTTCTTTCATAATTTAATCTTTTACGTTGTATTCTTTTTTTAAAACCAAGATAATGTTAGTCGCTTTTTGATGCAAGAGATCAAGCCTTGTCTTTAGGATTATGTTGCTTCCTTTTATTTGATTGATTCCGTATGCTAAATCTTGATGCAAATCTGGGTCGTAAGACCTTAAGGGAGGATTGCCAATTGGTTTATTGATATTATTTGTGTTGTCCAACATGTCATCAAATACAAAAGGATTGAATATTTTAGCTAACAACGGATCCATTGCTCTTCTTTCCGTGCGGTCATCTTCTATATTCGTAAGTATGATCTCTACCAGTTTTTGATAAGCAATGATACTGTCAACGGCAGTTTCATTCTTTATCAATCGCAAGGAGCCCGAGCTTTTCAGTTGTGAAATGGTCCTGTCTGTGCTTTGAAACCGCTTGGTTCTTACCAATAATCTTGCTATGTAATATATTTCGCTTTCATTTCCTTTTATTTTTTGTTCACGTAAAAAGTATAATAAGGAATCTAGTTGTACTCTCTTTGCCTTTTGGAATTGTAGATTTGTAGTGATTGCTGCGGTATCTACTTTTACATCTTCTATGTAGGATGTAATGAACTGTTTTTCACGCTGTCTTTCGCTTAACGAGTCGCGATAATTTTCTGCCAGAAATCCAGAAAATACGGCGAGAAAAAGCATAAAAAACTCCTTCAAATAAGAAATCCAGTTTCTTTTTGGAGCGGCTAAAACAATGGGTGTTTCAGCAATTGGGTTTTTGCGTATGTTTCGAAAGAATTTTGTCATATTTTAATCTTTAATTACAGGTGGGGCCACCAGGGTTTGGTCTAAAATAACGAAACTATCTACTGTGACTCTGTGTTTGTTAAAATTTATAAACTGAATGAGAATTACCATAATCACGGGCATAATGGCTATAATTAGAAAGACGGTTTCCCAACTATAGTTGGTTTTTAAAATACCCAGGCATTGCCAGCTCCAGCCGCTCGTCCCATATTTGATAGCGCCATATAAAGCGTAAATTGAGTTGCCGCAACGGTTTTCCAGCACAAGTGCATGGCAGATGCGAACACTGCTATACATAAAAAAGTATAGAGTGTGTAATAGGATGTGATAAAAGCATAAATAACAATATTATTACTCCATAAATCGGTCATAAAAGCAAATACTGCAATAAGAATAATTAGTAAACTTAAATACACTGAAAGCATCTTAATTTTACCGAAATAATCCACCATATAGCCGCCAATGAACATTCCTAAAAAGCCTCCTATCACGGTTGTAATGGAGAACGCATTGGAAAAGGAGGTGTTTGTCCAGCCCAATTCCTGAATGGTAAATATGGGCAGAAGGGTATCAACAATTCCGAACATAATACCTATAACAAAGCTACCAACCGCAAAAACGACACTTGATTTTAGGCTAACAACCTTATAAAGACTTTTAAAAATATGGATCAAGCTTTCCAACTGTGTTTGTTTTGATTCTGATGAAACTGCGCCGGGAGTCCACGGCATCAATTTTTCGCCAGACCGCTCCGTAAAATAAATAGGAAAAAACATGATTGCTGCCACTGCAATGGACAGTGAGGAAATTGCGATTGAAAAACCAACGGTATTTATGAGCCAAGTGCCAATAATTAAAGATGCTGAAATGCCAACTGTTTTGGTCCCCCACATTAAACCGTTAGCTCTGGCCTGCTCGTTTACGGGTATCACATCTACAGCCATTCCATCTGTTGCAACATCCTGAAATGCTCCAAAAAAGCTGATGAAAAATCCGGCAGCCATCAATCCAAATGCATTGTTTAAAGGATCAGGAATTAGTCCGATACCCAAAAAACTAATGATTAAACCCAATTGCCCAAATAGTACCCATGGCCTTTTTCTGCCCATTGCCAAAAAAGTCCAACGATCCATCAACGGTGCAATTAAAATCTTAAAGCTCCATGGAATTCCAATTACACCAACATAGGCTGCAATTTCCAAAGCAGACTTGCCATTCATCGCCAGCCAAGCCGGGATGGCATAATAGGTTATGCCTTCAGGTATTCCTTGAGCAATATAGAGGGCAGAGAAAGTAAGATAACGTGTAAATGCGTTGTCTGTCAGATTTCGACCTAATCCTTTTTTTTCGAATATTTGTTCCTTTTGCCATGAGTTTGATTTTTAAAAATTGATGGGCTTAAGTCCATTGTTATTTAAAGACATGGGGGAAACTGTCTGTTTTATCGGAATGTTGCTATTTATGTATATTGGCAATGCCAGCGTTATTTCAATTAAATTTCAACTTGCATTGACACCTTAATTGGGTCTTTTACTGTATGCTTTTTTTTAAGAGCCTCGGTAGAAGGATCCTTTAGGATAGCTTCAAACTTTTCCATATCGGTAACTTCAATGACCAGAACCACCGAGTTGGGGTCATCAGCATCCTGGAAAGTTTTAAGGCCTGACATTGCACTGGCCAAATAAATCAAGTCTGTCTTGATGACCTTTAAGCCAAGTGTCAAAATCTCCTACTTTGTGTCGAGTAATTATTGTTTTTTTCATGATTTCTGATGTTTAAATGTTTGTGCCTACTCTAACCGGTTTTCAGCTTCTCCGTAATGATTTTAATACTTTAAATGATGTACACTATTTATTCTGTGCATCTGCAATCTTTTTGGTGTCTTCATATCGCTGAAAAATTAACTATCGAGCATCCAATCCAAAGGTATTTTGCACGGCTTCATACCATTCATCATCATTAACGGCATTCCAATCTACCCATTTTTCATCGGTCATAGAGGCTCGCAATTAAATAAATGACCCTGAATATGGGCCAACGGGAAGTCTTAATTCCCAATAGCATCTTTCTGTATTCTATTTTTTATAAGGTTTCTACTGGAAAGTTAAGATTTCATGCTACGTAGAGACCTGCATTGACAATATAACTGGTTCCAATACGGTATGTTCGTCTTTCTTTGCCTTGGTCTTTGGATCGTTGATGATTGCACCAAGCATTTCTAGATCAGCATCTTCAAAAATTATGAGTATGGAATTAGGATCATCTGAATCTTGGAATGTCCTGAAACTGGATACGGCAGGAGTAAATAACTTTACTCGGTCTTGATGGCCTTTTAGCCATGTGTCAAAATTTCCGACTTTATGTCGGCCTATAACGGTTTGTTTCATGTTCGTGTATTTACATTAATGCCTACTCTAATTGGTTTTCGGCTTACCCATATTTGTTTGTGTTTATTTCTTTATAAAATCTATCTCGCATTGAACCCAAAATACTTGGTCAACAGATTTATACCAATCTTCATCGCTTGCAGCATTCCATTCCACCCATTATTCATTTGTCAAGGAAGCTCGCCATTCTAAAAACGGTTCTGC
Organism: uncultured Flavobacteriaceae bacterium; assembly: GCA_963716065.1. Taxonomy (GTDB): domain Bacteria; phylum Bacteroidota; class Bacteroidia; order Flavobacteriales; family Flavobacteriaceae; genus Aequorivita. Next base: position 1,088,040 of record OY970287.1, on the reverse strand, counting down.
ATCTGCCCGTACAGGATGTCTTAATTTCCAAGTGTCGCTTTAAGCTATTTCCAAAATTTTGTCTGCGACTAATGTTGATGATGTTGGATTTTTTAGTGATGCTGAAAAATCCCAGCATGAAGTTTTGTGGTATTTACAAATCATATTTCAATAGATCATTTCCTAAATTGGTTACATAAAGTGTTTTTTTATCTGTAGAAAAAAACATGCCTGTTATTAATCCTGGAAGCGGACTAAATAAATCTGGTGAAAGTAATTCAAGCCGCTCCATGCCCAAATGGCTTCTTCGATTCCATTCGTTCGTTTGCTTTAAATTTTCTTTTGTAGAACCATCAAAAATTATATGCTGGGAATGATTTTTAAAATCTACCGCAATTATCTGATTGTAAAGCGGAGAAGCAACGAGTAATCTTCCTTCGTCGTCTATTAATAAATTATCGGGAGAACCCACATTAGCAGCTACGCCCATATATTTGGCTTCACCGTTACTAACATTAACTTCAAATGAATGAACTCTATCCATCATAGTTTCAGCAACAAAAAGATGTTTTTCATCTTTATCCATCGTGATACCGTTTGCAAAATAAATACTGTCCATAATTTTAGTTGGCGTACTTTTTAAATCTGCCATTCTATAAACAGCGCCATTTGGGACAGGCAAATTGACATCGCGGAACAGTTCACCCAAATTAGTACTCTCAGTAGATTGTGAGAACCACAATGCTCCGGTTTTATCTCTGTAAATTGTATTAACGCCATACGGATGGTCATAAATCATTTCCACTTCTTCTGAAGTAACATTTATACGGTAAATTTTACCATCTGCTACATCAGACATTAATATATGGGTATCATCATGTTCAATTACCATACCGTTGGGCGATGCAATCTGCTCGGGCGGAAGATGTACAAAACCAGCATCAGCAAAATTGCCAAATAGACGATTGGAGCCGTCTTTTTCTATTAATCGGAGTCCGTTGGCTTGGTCAACTACAATGATACGCCCATCCTCCAAAGCAACCCCATCTTCTGCTCGCAGTAAACTGCCATCACCAGGGAAAAGATTTTCTTTTTGATAGGTTAAATAGGGAAGTCGCTCAATTGATTTTTCTTTAGTGATTTTTTCAGTATTTGATTTTGGGCTATCACAAGAAATACTAGTAAAAGCCAAAAGCAATAATGCGTAAATTGAAAGTTTCATAGTGTTTGGTTTTATTTTATAATGTGCTTTTTTATTTACATCGTTAATGTGAGTCCTCCATCTACTGTTAATGTGGAACCACTTATGTAGCTTGATTCTTCTGAACATAGAAAAAGAATGGCTTTTGCCATTTCTTCAGGAAGTCCAGCACGTTGAAGATGAACTTTGGGTATAATGCCTTTGTCATATAAATCGTCACCAAAAACATTTCTAATTCTGTGATGCATGGGTGTAACGGTAATTCCTGGACATAACAAATTAACTCTGATGCCTTGAGGTGCTAATTCAGCTGAAACGCTAGTCGTTAACCCAACGAGACCATGTTTTGAAGTGACATAGGCTGAACCAGCAGGAAAACCAAGAAATGAATTCACCGAACCTACATTGACAATTGCACTAGAATGGCCAATTTTAATCATGGCTATGGCCTGATATTTCATACACAAGAAAACGCCTTTTAGATTGATGTTCATAACGTTTTCCCAATCATCTTCTGATAATTCGGTAATAGGTGCAATTGTTCCTTCGATACCAGCATTATTGACTGCATAATCTATACGACCAAATGTGTTTATCGTATGTGCTACCATGTCTTCCACATCTTTAGATTTAGAAACATCTGTTGTTATGGCATACGCCTTTCCACCTTTGGTTTCAATGGAAGCGACTAGGCTATCTAATTCTTTTTTTCTGCGTGCAGCTACAACAACATGTGCACCTCTTGCCGCAAATAATTCTGCTGTGGCTTTTCCTATTCCGCTACTTGCTCCTGTGATGAGCGCGACTTTGTTTTTCATTGTTTCCATAATAGATATCTTCAGTTATTTAGTTTCCGCATCTGCTAATTTTTTAGTATCCACATATTGCTGAAAGGCAACAATTTTTCCGTCTTTTAATGTCCAAAGATGGGCGGCTTGGGCATTATATGTTTTACCTGTTGCCTTCACTTTACCATTATAGCGAAGCGTTGCCAATACTTGATTGTTGTCCATACCATGCAACTGTATGTCCTCCAGTTTGAAATATTCGTGATTCCCGCCGACTCTTGCAAACACACCATTTAAAACTGCTTCGGTCCCTACATAAGGATTGCCATCTGCCAATGAATTGCTTTCGGCTTCGTTCCATACAATTTTTGGATCCATTGCGCCTAGTACTGCCGGAATATCGCCTGTTGCAAATGAATTGTAAAGCCCATTAATAACAGTAATGTTCTGATTTGAGTCAATTTCTTGAGAAAACGTACTGACATTTATAACAAGTAGCACCATTAGAAAAAGATATTTTTTGAATGTTTTCATATTATTTAATTTTATGTTTTTTTAAAAAAATCTATTTTGATTTATGCACTTCCAGTTCAATTTCAATCATAAATTCTGGAAGTACCAATTCTTTTACTCCCACCCAAGACCCCGTTGGAAATTGCTTTTTGTAGATTTCGGCTCTGTAGGCCGCTACTTCCAAAAACTTGGGCATGTTGGTAGTGAATACATTTTCAACAACCACATCGTCAAAAGTGCAGCCGTAATGTTTTAGGATTTTGTCTAAATCTGCATAGCAATTTTTCATTTGCTGTTCCAGATCGCCTATTGCAGTTGGGTTGCCTTCATCATCCATACTTACAGCACCTGAAACTTTAATAGAATTTCCAATTTTTACTGCGTGTGAATAGCCATAGGCTTTTTCAACTTCTGGACGCAATAGAAAATAGTCTGGAGTTTCATCTACAGCCGTAGTTTCAATAGGTTCAGATTTTTCTACAGTTGTTTCTGTTTTGGCTTTTTCATTACAGCTTGAGAATGACATTACCGCTATTAAAGCAAGTGCTAGTATTGTAAATTTTGTTGTTTTCATTTTTAGTTAGTTTAAACGTTTATTTTAATTTTCCACACCAAATTTCAATTGCCTGCTGTATTCTTCAGCATCAAAAGTGCCTTTGGATTCTTTTATTAAACCATTTTCATCCAGTTGCCACAGTTCAAATCCACTGATATTCACTTTTTTGCCTGTGCCGTTGGGGCCTGTGTTGGTTCCAGTTAACGTCCAGTGAAACTCGGTGCCTTCTTTGGTTATTACTAATTTGTTAAAAGCGACAATCATATCATCGGGAAAAGCATCCATAAATGCTTTTGCGCTTTTGGTAATGGCGGTTCTTCCTATAGCAGGTGTGCCATTGTTTATTGTTAATGACCCATTTTCAGCATAAAACAAAGCCACGGATTCTGGTTTTTGGCTGCACCAAGCTTGGGCGTATTCTTTGGCAAGGGCATCGCTATTGAACATAATTTCTTTTTTTATTTCAGAAGGAATTCCTGTAATTGCAGATTCGGCACTTCCATGCGGATCGGCGTTTTGGGCCATTATAGAAGCAAACTGTAGCAGTAAAATGGAAATTAAAATTTGAGTTTTCATGAAATACAATTTTTCAGATTTGATTTTCGGTTTCGATTTCAACTTTAGTAAAGAATATTTTCCAAAATCCTTCCCAGGTTACTTTCTGACATTGGAATTTTGCGGTCTGCGGCAAATATTTTTTGGATTTCATTTTTAAGTTCACAGATTTCCAGTTCAGAATAATGGTGCCCTTCCAGCACGTTCTCAATTTTTTCCAAACTCGCATCTTCATCATCATTTTGAAATTCTCGGTACATCTTATCGAAAATTTCGTCGGAAGTCTTTTTCTTTATTAGCTCAATCTCTTCCCCAGCTTCTACATTATCTGCTTTTGCACAAAGGATTAGGATATAAGTCTTCAGTTCTTCCTTGCTCCAAATAGTTTCGTCAGTTTTCATAACCCTATTTTTAAATAAATTCTGTAAATGAAAAAAATGTACGGCACGGCAATGCCACACCGTACATTTCTTTTATAAATTTAATTTTGTGGCGTAACATTTACCTTACCACTAGTTCCACTTAAATCAGCGCGGAATATCCACAATTCACTTTCGCTACTTTCTGTAACATCATACCAGTCTTTTAGGAATTTCTCCCAGCCTCCAGTACCATGTACTTCGTCGAACTTTGTGTCCATTCCATTGTTTTCGCCGATCCATCCCATTTTATCAAAAAATGAAACTACTGCGAGATCCCTGCCTTCTTTAGTGCTGGAAAACTCATTGGTGTAGATTCCATAGGTTTCATTCGGTAACTTTTGGGTGTACACTTTTCCTATTTTCTCAACAAGCGCCATGGCATCTTTCATCTTGCCGCGTTTCACGTCGTAATAATCCACCAACAGATTTTTTTGTGTGAAATTTTTCGGAAAGCGCGATAATTCATCGTTACCTTTCCAATAGGTAGTATTACCCTCTGGCATCATATATGGCAAAACGTTTTTGTTCCAGTCAGCATCATGCCCATCTTTCTGCGCGGGTCTGCTGTCCATTGCGCTCCAAGTGGTTGAGCATGCTCCATATGTAACTGCCAGCGTTCGGCCACTGGAAATCCAATAAACTTGTGTTGCGTAAGCCCCTTCTCCGTGATACTTTTTGTTGTGTGCCGCCAAGCCTGCCTCAAACTGTGTAACTTGTGCTGGGTTAGGGGTCAATAATGAATTTTCGAATACAGAGTATTCACTCGTGTTTTGTGATATTGCCAAGAGCGGCAATAAAAACATTGTAAAAATTAGTTTTTTCATGATTTTTAATTTGTGCTTCCACCTATGGCGGAAACTGGTTAGTACTTATTTATTATGTTTTATAAAATGGGGAGCTTATGGGTAAAGTATGGTTTGGCTAATCCAATATTTTTGCGTTGTAATATGCTGTTTCGGCTGTTATTTTCCCTTCTTCATTAAAATTCATTGTATAAAAAATGGGCAGTGTAATCGTTTTTTTATCTGCTTTGCGGATTAGGTTGATATTCCACCAAGATTGTACTAATCGCTGATTGCCCATTTCGTAATGTAGATAATCTGGATAGCCCACCATATCTATGCTGGCAATGTCATAATTCTCCAAAATCTGTTTGTCTATTACCTTTTGTTCCGTTAAGGAAATGCTTTCCATGGTTGGTGAACTTGAGTTGATAAAGCGTACATCGGTATCGTAAAAACTATAAACTTTATCCCAATCGTTTTTTTCCATGGCGTAAATCATTTTGCGAACGGTATTTATATTTTCATGATGGTTATAAATAGTTCCATTCTTTCTATCACTGAAACTCGCCCTTATCTCATCGATCACTCCTTCGTTGTCATAGATAATGACATTTTTAATTTTGTTGTCTTTGGTAAGGGTGTACAATCTGTGGGCTGCAGCATCAATTTTCACCCCAGTGTTTTTGTGTACACCTTTAACCAGCTCCCAAGTCTGAACCCAAACCTCATTGTTTGGATTGTCTCTTTTGTACTCAATAGCATCTGGGTAGGAACCGGGAAAAGGCTCTACGGAATAGTAATCCAATTGGTCGTGATACATCATTTGGGTGTTTAGAAATGCTGTTTTGTCACTTCCTTTATCATTCGGATTAGTGGAAGTTCCGTAATAAGCCTTGAAATCTTCAGTTAAAAAATTGCCCATTTTAGCCTTGTCACCCGCAACGGCGGCTTTTGTAAACGAGTCTACAACATCAATTGCTGGATGCTCGTCATAAATAATTCCATTCTTTTTTTGTGCGGTGGCAACGAAAGCTATTAGCAACATTACCGATAAGATTGTTGTTTTACTCACTGCCCAAATATTGATTTTTTGGTGCTCGTCATTTGTCTTTGAAAAATTCATTAGTTCTATATTTATTTGGTTAATATTCTGTTTTTATTAATTTGAATAATTATTTAAAGTTTGTTGAACCGGCCTAAATTTCACTCCCAAGTCTTTCACTGCCAGATTGTTTTCATAGATAACCCTTGCCTTATTTTTTGGAGTTTGTTGATTAAGCATCAGGCTTAAATCACTAACCGAATAGCTTTCGCTGCTCAGTAAATAGTTTTTTCCGTGCAATTTTGAAGTTGTTGCAGCTTTAAAAACTGCCTCCGCTACATCCTCTACATCTACTATTGCCATTTCTGCATTTGTATCATAGAGCATTTGTACAAATGGATTTGGCGCAATTTTGTTTTTAAAAAGAAATTGAAGTCCCGTAGAGGTTGAAATCTTCTCTATTTGATAAGGATTTCCCCATAACGCCAACAGGCGAAACTGAAATGATTTCAAGTTGAAGTTTTGGATTATCTTTTATGAATTTTTCGACAGTTTGGTTGGCGATAAATTTTGCCTGTGCGTATGGATGACTTTCTTCACTAATAAAAGGAGTATCTTTTTCACTAAAAGTATCATGTGGTTTTTTGTCTCCCGCAGGCAATGGAAAGTTTGTATTATACGCGGCAACGGAAGCTATAAATACAACACTTTCAATAATTGGCGACTGATTAATTGCTTCCAAAAAATTCTCAGTTCCTTTAACAGTTGGATCCAAAAGATCTGTTTGCGGATCCTTTACATCTAATTGAAACGGTGTGCCCCCGTGGATTACAATTTCGCAGTCGCTGATAAAATCTTTTAAAACATCTAAATCCTCAACTTTTAAAGGGCTGATGTTAAGGTTATCCGAATTTTCAAGATTAAAAAGATGTTGGTATTTTTCGCTCTTTTTTATATCGGTAACAGATACTTTAACGCTGTATCCTTCTTCCAGAAATTTCTTGGTAATGTAGCTTCCAATAAAACCTGAACCGCCTATTATTCCTACTGTTTTCATATAGCATATGTATTAGGGTCTCCCTTTTGAAAAGCCTAACAGGACAATTGTTTCCTCACCTTCAATGCCTGTTAGGTCTTTTCTTGGGGAATTATTGTCCGCCTTCTCCGTCAGCCGTTGTTCCTCCGTCCATTTCTTCTTCTTCCGAAGCGATATTCTCACTCGCCTCCAAGGTTTGAATATCCAACATAATTTTTGAAAGATCCCAATAGCCAAATTCCTTTACAATTTTGCCATCAATAAACTGAGCGGTTATATGTGATGGGATTGAGTATGTTTTACTATTCGCTATCAAAGTTCCTTTCCACAAGCCCCAAAAGTTTACCCAAGTTTGGCCCTTGTCTGTAACAACCATTTCATATTCAGACTCCGCATCCACATATTCCCAGCTTGAAAATAGCGCGGCGTCATCTTTGTCGTTCTGAACCAGCTCGGCAAGTGTTTGACCCTTTGCTTCAATTACGTTATTCATGATTTTTGCGGTATCTGCATAATGGGTAGCCATTTCTTCCCAGTCTTGTTTTGAGTATGCATCGATAACTTTTTTGTAAGTGTCAATTTCTGGTGATTGTTGTGTGTAGCGCTTTTCCTGTTGTTGGCAAGCTGTGAAAGAAAGGACTATTGCAAGTCCTAAAAAGAGTACTCTTTTCATAATTCTAAATGATTTAATTGGTTAGTTAATTGAAAAAATGTCGTGGGGAGTGCATCTAAGTAACTGACAATCAAAGAAAGATGAAAGTGGTTTAGGACGAAGAAGGTCAAATTCTGTCCGAAGGAAAGCTTTTATTTGCCGAAGGGAATAAGTTCAAAGTTCAAAGTTGAAAGCTCAAGGTTGAAAGTTGAATTTTTACTTTATTATTTTGAATTCTAAATAGTTTGAAGTCTTTTAAGAAGTTCCGACCGCATGGCTTTGCTCATCGGGATTGCTTTTTTTGAAATAACAACGTGCGTTCCCGCTACCTCGTCTATTTGGGAAAGATTGATGATATACGAACGGTGAATTCTGAGAAAATGGTTTTGCGGAAGTTTTTCGTCAATGTCTTTAAGCGTCATTACCAAAAGATATTCCCAAGGTGCGAAAAGATGCGGCAGTAGTTGCGATCGGCTTCAATGTAGTAAATGTCCTTAATGTCTATTTTCAGCATCTTTTCATTATGGCGAACAAAAATGCGGTCGTTCAGTATAAAATCTGTTGCATTTCCGTTTGTTGGGTGCAATTCTTCGCCATTCCCTTTTCCGTTATTTACTGAAGGAGCTTCCATTGTAATTCTATCAACCGTAAGTTCAATAGCGCGTTGCAGATCCAGTTTTTTAAAGGGTTTTGAAATAAATGCATAGGGATGGGTTTCCTTGGCACGGTTAAAATGGGCTTCGTCTGAATTTGCGGTTAAATAGATAATGGGGATTTTGAAATGCTTTTGTATTTCGTGTGCAGTTTCAATACCGTCCATTTCGCCTTTCAGACTAATATCCAAAAGTATGATGTCTGGCTTGTCAATTTTTATATGTGAAAGGGCTTCCTCGCCGCGGGGCAAAATTCCTGTTACTTCATATCCAAGTTCGCTAAGTTGCAATGAAATATTGGCGGCGATTACCATTTCGTCCTCCACGATAAATATTTTGACTGCTTTGTTCATTACGCTATTTTAAAATTTTTAAAGTTGAAAAATACCGCAGTGCCATTTTTATAGTCTTCAGAAATTGTACCGTTTAATTGCTGGGTGAGCAATTGAATTAATTGGGTGCCAAAACCAGTTCCTTTGGGTTTTGAACCTTCGGTTTTGCCAATGCCATTGTCTGAAACTTTTAGTAAAAGATGGTTGTTTTCTTTCGTAAGACTGATTTTTATCTGTCCTTTTACGCCTTCGGGGAAAGCATATTTCAATGCATTTGTTAAAAGTTCGTTTACGATTAATCCTATCGGAACTGCGGTGTCCACATCCAAATTTAGATCGTCCATCGCGCATTCTATCTTTACTTTTTCCTCAGCATTGAAAGTGTCTAAAACACCTTCGCCAAGATTTATAAAATAATCCTTCATTTCAATCGCTCCCAAATTTTCACCTTGATACAGTTTTTGGTGAATGATGCCCATACTCTGCACGCGGTTTTGGCTTGCGAGCATCGCTTCTTTGCTGGCGCCGTCTTCCAGTTTTGCAGATTGAAGGGCAATGAGGCTTTTCACCATTTCGAGATTGTTCTTTACACGGTGGTGAATTTCTTTCAACAGCAATTCGTTCTGTTTGTTTTTGACGTCCAATTCAATATTTAATAATGAAAGTGCTTTTCGTTTTTTGCGAATGTTTTTCATAGTAAAAAACATTCCGAAAACCACAATTCCCAAAAGCGCAGCCAAAGTAATGTAGAGTATTTGGGTTTTGCGCTGTTGCTCAATTTTTTGGGTTTGGGAAAAGATGGTTGCTTCCTTTTTGCCTGTTTCATATTGGGTCAATAACTCGCTCATATTCCTGTCGCTTTCCGCGGCGGCAATACTATCACCCATAATTCGCGCTTTCTTTTGATATTCCAAAGCCAACGGATAGTCACCCAATTTTTCATAAATGGTGCTTACGTGCATATAATTTTCTGGAAGGTTTGGCAAGTCGCCAGTTTCCTCAAACCTCTTCACGGTTTCAAGTTGATAGGGCAGGGCTTCCTGATAATTGCCCAATAGAAGATTTACTTCGCCCAAATTCCCGCCTACTGTTTGAATGGCGTTTTGATAATTAGATTCCGTTGCCAATCGCAGCGCTTCTTTGTAATCTATTAAAGCTTCTTCATAGCGCCCCAATCTTTTGTATGCATTTCCACGATTGTTCGTAAAATCGGAAAGGGTCATTGGGTCCAATCCCAACGATTTTGCTGTAGTGAGAGCCAAGTCAAAATACTTAAAGGATTGCTGGTTGTCGCCCATCGCGATATATGCATCGCCAGCTGCTGTATATCCATAAATAATTTCTTCGTCAAAGCCGTTTTCCTTACTTATTTCAATGGATTTTAACGCATACTGCAGCGCATCCTCTTTTCTGCCCTGCTGCAAAACGTCGCCTGACAGCCTTCCATTTGCATTTGCAATTCCCAATTTATCGCCCAAGGCTTCCATCAATTTCAACGCCTTTAAATCAGCTTCCATCGCTTCTTGCAGTTGGCCTCTTTTTTTATGGACCCAGGAAATTTTAAAGTATGTAGTAGCCTGGCCTTTCTTATCGTCAATTGCTTTGTAACCTTTTTCCGCTTTGGCAAAATACAGTGAAGCCGAATCCAATTGCAGCATATTTGCGTGGATTCTTCCCTTCATTTCATAAAACTTGGGCTGCCAGTTTTTGTCTTTGGTTTGGTCGGCCAGATTTACACCTCGTCTTGCATAAACAATGGCTTTTTCCAAATCCCTTAGAGAATAAAAGGATGTGATTTCATTGAGCACTTCCAATTTTTGGGTTTCAGTGCCAGCATTTTTAACCAAAAGGTTCAAGCTGTCAAGCTCCCTGTTTTGGGCAATAAGCGCGTTGAAGGAAATGAAAAGTAAGAGGAATATTTTTTTCATAATATTCCGGTTTTGAATTTTTGAAATAGGTACGTATTCTTTTCTGAAGGAGTTTGGGGAAGACTGCTCCGTGAAACGCACGCTAATACTGAAATCAGTAAAAGTGGATTCATTTTTATTTAATTGATGTTTAGTTGATGTTAAAGGTACTTTTTTTATTTGAGTTAATCTTTGTGGAAATAGAGCAAAAGTTGATAGATGCTATTGATGCTATAGATTCTATGGATACTGTTGATACTATTCATTCTATGGATATTGTAATTTGTATTGAAGCTTGGGTCTGTTGTAATAGATACTCTAAAATTAACCTACTTATTTCTGCCTACTGCCTACTGAATACTGAACACTGAAAACTAAAATCTCCCACGCAGAAAATTAGCCGTACCTTCGCCGCTTATTAAAACCGTCTTCTTAGTTTTAATGGTTTTTCAAAAGACCGAATTCTAAAAGCGCCGCGATAAAGTATCTCCAAGCGCAGCGGTCTAAAAAATATAAAGCGTATAATTTAAGATTCTAAAAATCAAAGAATCCAAAAGCGAAGCGCTCCAACAATCTAAATAAAATATGTCATTTAAATCCCTCGGGCTATCCAATGCCCTGCTGAAAGCTATCAGCAAAAAAGGATATGAAACGCCATCGGCAATTCAACAAAAAGCAATTCCCTTAATTTTAGAGCGTAAAGATGTACTGGCCTCCGCCCAAACCGGAAGTGGGAAAACAGCGGGTTTTGCTTTGCCAATGTTACAAATATTAAACAACCAACCGCCTTTGCGCCAACGTCCCGTTCGCGCATTGATACTTACCCCAACCCGTGAACTCGCCGCACAAGTGCAGGATGAATTCCGTGAATATAGCGAATTTACTGAGCTGCGTTCCACCGTTATTTTTGGTGGCGTGGGTGCAAATCCGCAAATTAAAGCATTGCGAAATGGGGTGGATATTTTGGTAGCCACGCCCGGCCGATTGCTGGATTTGGTGGATCAACGTGCGCTCACACTTTCAAAAGTGGAAATACTTGTTTTGGACGAAGCCGATAGAATGCTCGATATGGGTTTTCTTCGCGATATTAAAAAGATACTCGCTTTGTTGCCATCAAAAAGACAGAATTTGCTTTTCTCCGCAACCTTTTCAAAGGAAATAAAAAAACTTGCTGGTGATTTTCTTCACCATCCAGTTTTGGTGGAAGCAACTCCTGAAAATACTACTGTTGAAAAAATAGACCAAACAGTTTATAGGGTAGACAAAGCCCTAAAAACCGATCTTATTATAAAACTTATTTCCGAAGGAAACTGGCAACAGGTTTTAGTTTTTACAAGAACCAAGCACGGTGCTAATCGTTTAAGTGAAAAGCTTGAAAAAGCTAAAATCACATCAGCAGCAATCCACGGAAATAAAAGTCAAGGTGCGCGAACCAAAGCGCTTTCTGGTTTTAAAGCTGGAAAAGTGCGTGTTTTGGTAGCGACCGATATTGCCGCTCGCGGACTCAATATTCCATTGTTACCGCACGTTATTAATTTTGAATTGCCAAATATCACTGAAGATTACGTGCATAGAATTGGCCGTACCGGAAGGGCGGGAGCAAGTGGTGAAGCACTTTCATTGGTAAGTCTTGATGAGGTTGGGTATTTAAGGGACATTGAAAAATTGATAGGCGAAAGGCTTGAAGCTAAAACCCTTCCGGATTTCAAACCCACCGAAACAATGGCCGATGTAAAAGCTGCCGAGGAAGAAAAGAAACAGCAAAAAGCACAGCGCCACAGCCGTGGGCGAAATGCCGGCACGAAAGTGAATACGCACGCTAAAAGCAATAATAACAATCCCAATAGAAATAGAGGGAGAAGGTAATTTAATTTTTTTTACGATCGTGTCAGAATAAACGTGTTATACTGAGCGTGTCACACTGAGCGCAGTCGAAGTGCAGTCGAAGTGCAGTTGAAACAAGTTGAACTGAGAATAAATTAGTCTATAGGTTAAAATTGAAAGTGTAACTAATGATTCGCTTATCCTACAAATAAGACAATCGCAATCTTTACGAAGATTATTAAAAAATGCCCACTAAAATCAAAGAAGCTATTCATTTTTTTGAATCAGTAAAGGAAATTCCACAATCGGACTGGAATGTGGTTATACCGAAATATAGCGTTTATCTTTCCTTGCCGTATCTCACGGCTTTGGAAGAAACCTTAAAAGGAACAATAAAACCCATTTATGTTTTAGTGTACAATTCCGAAGGAAAGCCTATGTTGGCTGGAATGTTTCAGATTGCCACTTTTACTTATAAAAAGACTTCACAGCAAAATCTATTTATCAAACTTTTTCAGGATTGCCGAAATGAGGACGACAGCTTTTCCATAAAAGGTTTGGTTTGTGGAAATATGTTTGGCACAGGAGAAAATGGTTTTGCGCATAACCAACGAATTTCCAAACGAACGGCTATCGATTTGATGGCTTCCGCAGCAAAGGAAATTAAGAATAATAAGAGATGGGAAGATTTGTTTTCCGTGCTTCTTTTTAAGGATTTTTGGCCAGAGTTTATCACAAAGCGATGTTTTGGAAGACTACAAATACCGAGCTTTTCAAGCCGATGTGAATATGGTTTTGAAGCTTCATTCTTCGTGGCAAACCTTTGCCGATTATTTGCAAAGTATGAAGGCGAAGTATCGCACCAAAGCAAATAGCGCATTTAAAAAATCGGCAAGCCTTTCCATTCGTTCGCTTTCTTCGGAAGAAATTGGGCAACATCAGCAGAAAATCCAACAATTGTTTAGCAATGTGCTCAGCAAGTCCGGGTATCGTTATGGCGAAAATTATCCGGCTTCTTTTGCAATTTTAAAAGAAAATTTTGGGCGATTTATTTATTTGCAAAGGTGTGTTTTTAAATGACGAATTAATTGCCTTCAGCACCGCTTTTGTAAATGCCCATGCGTTGGAGGCGAATTATGTAGGCATTGATTATAACTACAATACCGAATATGCGATTTACGAACGTTTGCTGTATGAGTATGTGGAAGAGGCAATCGCGCTAAAAGTTTCGCAATTGCATTTGGGCCGTACAAGCGAGCTAATAAAAAGCGCCGTTGGCGCCGTGCCGGTCGCAATGACGCTTTATGCTCGCCATACTTCAAAAATTAAAATGTATTGCTAAAACCTGTTTTGGAAAATATTGAGCCCAGTGCTTTTGAGTTGCGTAGGCCTTTTGGGGAGGGGTTTTTGGAGTTGCTTAATTATAATGATTTTTAATATTGCCTATACGCTTTTTCGTGTGCTTGTTTTATTTGCTTAGCCAAAGTTGTGGGTTCAATCACTTTCATATTATCGCCATAGGAAAGTAGTTCCATTAATAAATCGTGTGTCAAGCAAAGCTTTAGTTTGATTTTCATTTCTTGGTCATTGTCCACTAAAACTTGTTGGGTGTGGTGTAACGGCAAGGTTTTGATATACTTGCCTTGGAATGGGTCAAAGGATAGAATGATGTCTTGCGGTTCTTTGTCATTTGGACTAATAATCCCAAAGCAATAGCGATACCTTTGTTCAATGTTGAAATTGTCGGGATACTGATATGTTTGCGGTGTAATTTCAAGATTTGTTAAACGGTCAAGGGCAAAACTTTTCACATTGTTGTCTTTGCTGTCTTTGGCCATTATATACCATCGATTTTTAAATTCCTTTAGCGCATACGGTTCTGCTAAACGCTGACTTATTTCCTCTTCCCAAAACTTCTGATAGGTAAATTTTATTTGTAGCCGATTTTTAATTGCGTGAAGCAAACCATATAAATTTTCAGTCCCTTGTGGTCTGCGTTTTTCCAAATGGATAAAGGGAGTTAAATCCTGTGCAAGGTTTAGCGAATTGAACATATCAAATGCTTCCATCATCCTTTGGAAATTCATGTTTTCGGTTTCGCTTTGGCTTATGTAGTAGCCTTTGTTTGGTTTTGAATATTCAATATCGATCCCAAAAATGTTTCTGATTTCCTTTATATCCCTTTGAAGTGTGCGCTTGGAAAAGCCGATGTTCAAAGTATCGTCCTGCATTTGCAGATAGTCAAACTGATTTTCAATATAGGTTTGCAATTCCTCATAGGTTGCATAAGGTTTTGCTTTTAGCTTTTTGAGGATTAGCAGGTAGCGGGATATGTAGCCTCGTTTGGACATTTAGGTTAAAATTAATTTTTGTAAAAATTAAGATAGCAATCCTAAAATCAAACACATTAAATCATCTTTTAGTGATTGTTCTATTTTAGAAACAAAATCACTGATCTCATTCTCAGAGGTTATTTCATCAATATCAAACGTATAAACTTGTTTCCACACATCTTTGCTAAAAGAAAATTCCTGAATATTAGGGTTCAATTCGCCCCATAGTCCAATATGGAGTTTATTGCAAATATCAAAATGAAAAGTTACTTTTTTATTGTTCTCAATATCTTTCCAAAAATCTATTGTTTCTCCCTTGTAAAAGCCAGAGCTGTTGAGTTCTCTATTTTCTTTGTTTAATTTGAAACGAGAAATAATAGCAGTGATTAATTCATTTCGGAATCCATCAATCATTACTTTGCTATACCAAGCATTAGGGCGGATAATATATAGATGATGCTCTCGCCATTTTAGTTTATAAGTTCCATCTGTTTGCATCCACTGATGAAATTTATTATTAAAATAGAGGTTTTTGTGTGCAATTCGTTCTTTCACATTTGCATTAATAAGTATAGAATCTTCCTTTATGCTTCGTTGTATTTCATTTCTTATTGCTTCAACATTATCAATTTTAATTAGCTTTAAAACACACTTTTTAAGCATTTCATTTCTTCGTAAATGCGTCTTCCAGTTGATTTCATTACTGAGAAAATTAAATTTTTGTAATTCTTCCCAATCTTCAAATTGAGCAATTACATATCTCATCAACGAATGATTTTCATCGCCTATCAACTCCTTTGCTCCTTTATCATTGAATAATAAACAAGAAGTCTCGAATCGTTTGTTTAGTTGTTGGGGATTTTCAATATCAGTCAATAAAAAACTAATATTGCCTTCATACAATTTATGGCTTTCTACTTGATGAATAACATTTTCCCACTCTTCTCTATTTTGCAGTATTAAAATAGCTTTTTCTTTTTCTTCCAATAATTGCTCTTTATGAATGTTGTTCAAAGAATTGATGTAGTCATCTAAAGAGCCTTTTGCTAAACTATTATAAACATCATTGGAATATTTAGCTATTTTTCTGATTACTGTAATTACAGCTTTATTGGCTTCAATGCTTCTGATGTCAGGATCAGAAATTAAATTCCATACAATTCTCATCCATTCCTTAAACTTTTGGGAATTAAAATCAGCAGTAGGATTTAAAACAAACTGATTGATGGCATCAAAAACCATTCTGTCATCCATAGTATAATTACCTTCTTTGTATATGCTGTATTTTAAGGCTGGTTTTTCCCATAAAGGATTAATATATTTTTCAATATCTGTATTGAATTTTGAGTAAAAATCTAATAGACATTCAAGATTTCCTATGAATTCAGAAGAAATAAGATTTTGGCTACGATACAAATCAAAATTTGTATAATGAAGTTCGTTTTCCTTTTTTTGTAACTCTCTATAAACAGCATTTTTGTTAATTTCAGAATCAGCATAATCAACAATATAATTATTGATTATCAAACGATGAAGAAATCTGAAAAAATAGGCATCTACAGAGCGTTTGTCTTTATTCTCTTTGTCTTTCAAATGTTTTTTTGCTTCACTCCAAAATAAATCAGACCAAGTATTATCAAATTTATTGGCAATAATATCATAATGATTCAGCTCGATATCATTATCCATTTTCTTTATATCTTCAAAAAAGGAATCATTCTTAATGAAACCGATTAAATCAGCTTTGAAATTTTCAAAGGATGATAAAACTTTCCCTCTTGCATTTAGCTTTATGTATAAATCATCAGTTAGCTTAAATTGATCCATTGGTAAAACATAGAATACGATGATGTTTTCTGCCAAACTATTTAAAAGAGTTCCTTTTTTATCGGATTTTTCGTAAATGAGATGAATTGTTTCCAAAGTGTTTAAGGCACCACTAATAGTTGGGTCTAAAGAAAAATGGTCATTGAACCAATAAGATTTTTCTATAGCCTCTTTGGGATTTCCTTCGAATTCAAAATCAACTAATTCTTTAAAAAATCGTCTAGAGGTATCCCTTGTTTCGTAAGAGAATTTTGAGAAAGCTGACTCATATTTTTCAAACTCTTCCAGATTATTTTTTGTTTCTACTTTTATAATATACCAATGTAGTAGATATAAAGTAGTGAGCCGTTGCTGACCATCTAAAGGCAGGAATGAATTTTTGTTTTCTCTATCTAACGAGCCATAAATAAAATCAAGCTTAAGATTTTCTTTTTTTTCTAAATGTTGAAATAATTTACCTATAAATTCTTCGCGAAGTTCTTTGTTTTCTTCTCTTCCTTGAGCATAATCTCGTTGAATTATTGGAATTGTAATATTTGAAATAGTCTTATCTTCATTATTAATATTAATTATTGAAGAAGAAGTCATTGTGAAACAATAATCTTCTTCATTATCCAAAATATGATTTATAGGCTCATTGAGGAGTTGTAATAAACTGTATGCTTTCATTATTTTATGAATTTTGATAAAGATTTTTCTAATTCTAGTTGATAATTTTCTGTATCACTTTTACTCCAACGTGTATGCTTTTTTGTGTTTCCGGAATAATACTTCAAAAAGACATTTTTTGTTGCAATTGGAATATATACCCCTTCTGTATCTTTTGTTATGATTAATCTACGTTTAGTATTAAAATAAGAGTTGCCATAGCTTCTGTTAATACTGTCGTTCAAGATAGTCAGGTTGCCAATAGTGTTCTTATTAATGTCATCTAATTTGTCTGTTTCTTTTTCTAGGAAATTGTTTATAATTTCGATAGTTGATTCCAATATTTTGTCTAACTCTTCTGCATAAATATTACTCTCATTCCATTTATTCTCTATATTTAATTCTCTAAAAAGAGGAGCAATATTTTTATCAAAGGGTTTTCCTAGTTCAAAGCCAAAATCAATTTCCAAATCTTTTAAAAAATCAATTTTTGCTTCTTTATTCAAAGAGCTAATCTCTTTTTCCGTTTTGGAATCGACATGCTCTATATCGTAATCCACAGTATTATACAAACTGAAAGGCAATCTGTAAATTTCTTCACCTTTACTTGATTTAGATAATTGGATATATGTTTCGACATTAAACAAAAAGAAAAAGTTTCTTAAAAGTCTTTTGTCAGAATCATAATTAAGCGCAATTTTTTTGTCGTTAAAAAAAACGCTGCTATCGTTTGCAATTGCTCTTATTAATGATTCTGTTAAATCTTGTTTAGTTTTAAAATTTTGGGAAATATTTTTTAAAACAATATTATCTTTTTGTCCTTCTTTATTCTGTAAATAACCAATATAATGGTAATGTTCAGGATGGTTATACCATTGCAATAGTTTTTCGTATACTTCATTTATTTGATCCCACACAGCAATTAGGCTTGCCAAATTCTTTGTTATTTCTTTTTCGAAATATCTAAATACACGGTGTTTATCTGTTCCATAGAAACTATCAAAATTTTTTCTTTCGCTTTCATTTAATTTATTTCTTTCTTTCAAAAAGATTAAATCAAAAACATAATCTATTCTTGATATATATTTTTTAGATGGTTTTAAAAACCCCCACAAGAATTTTGATTGTAATTGATTTTCTATTTGTTGCCATTCTTTCGAAATACTATACTTTACGGATTTATCGACATTTTCATTATCCCTTAAAAAAAGAGCTTTAATTAACTCTGCATTGGTTAAGGGTATTTTGCCAACATTAAATCTTCTAAATACCTCAATGCTTTTATCAGCCTCTTCTACTTCATACCAAATAACCTTTACGCTATTAATCTTGTAGGAAGTAAGCAATTTCAAAAATAGAATTCGATATTTCTGTTCTTCTTTTTCGAACCATTTAGAAATCGTATTATACACTTCTTTCATATGGTAGAAATCTATATTATTTTCTAATTCTATCTGTTTTTCATGTGAGCTTATATATTCACAAAAATTTGATAGAATTTCTTTGCTTTTCTCTCTTACTTCATAACTAATTGAAGGTAAATGTTGAAGTTGTATTTCGTCATTTAATGATTCTTTTAGATACTGTAATAGTATAGTAATAGTTGTAATGCGCTGCTGACCATCAACTACTTCGTAAATAGTTTTTTCTCCAAACACAAAACGATTCAATTTTTCTTTTTCTTTTTCCGATAAGCATTTTACAACAATTGGCTGTAAGCAATAAAACTCATCTTCTGATTTATTAGGTTGATTTATGAATTCTTTAAAATCATTTAATAAGTCATTTACTTGATCGTCATCCCAGCGATAACCTCTTTGGTAGGAACGGATAAAAAATTCTTTATTAAGTATGTTGGCTATAGGCTCTAGTTTTACTCCAAGGCTCATTTTATAACTTTATTTATATTTCGTAAATGTACTAAAAACAATTCCGCACAAGCCCTCGCATCACTCAAAGCATCGTGATGTTTCAGGTTGATGCTATATTCATTACAAAGTGAAGCCAAATTAGCTCCATAAAGACGATAGGTGCAATGAACCGTAAAATCAGGAATTGATAAATTGTAATATTCCAAAGTCTGTTTTAGGCAATGAAAATCAAACGCAAAACTGTTGTGTGCAACCACATTCTGATTTTTTATGAATGGTTCTATTTGTTGCCATACATTATTAAACGTTGGAGCATTCGCCGTTTGTTCGGGGCAAATTCCGTGAATATCAATAAAGTTATTCCAGTAATAATTGTTCGGTGGCTGCACCAAAATAGATAATTGTTCTGTTATAATTTGATTTTCAACTCGAACCAATCCCACCTGGCAAATGCTCCAGCGCTTGCCCTGGGCGGTTTCAAAATCGATGGCTGTAAATGTGTTATGCACTTTTGTAGCTTATTCGTTTGCACTTTTCATCATAAATTTCGAGAAGACTTCCGTTTTTAACCGTAAAGGTATTTCCTGCTGCACCCTTTACTATTTTATTCCCTTGGCTCATATATGAAATGCGCTTGCATTTTTCGTCATATACTTCAATCAAGGAACCTTTAATAATAACAAAGAAGTTGCTTGCCACTCCCACAAGTTCCTTGCTACTGGAACTCATATAGGAAATCCTTTTGCTGTTTGCGTCGTAAACCTCGAGGAGGCTTCCTTTTTCTCTTACGTCTGAAATCATATTTTTTATGTTTTATTGTTGCCTAAGCTAAGCAGTTTTTGGCAACTAGTAATTATTCCTATTTTAAAATCCTATTGAGTTTCTTATTTTGGGTTGTTGAAAATCCTTTTCGTCTTGGTTGTAAATTGAAGTCAGGTTCATTGGATTGTTAACTTTTGTATTGAAGCCAAGTTTATTTGATAACTGCTGCGCTTTCTCAACTTCTAATTCCTTAAACTCATACTTAGCGATCAGCCGTCCTTTTCGCATTAAGGCATTGTCGATTTTGGAAATGTCAGTATTGAATGAACAAATTATTTGAACATTCAAACAATCTGCAAGCAACCCATCGGAAATATTCAGCAAAGCCGAAACCGGGGAATTTCCATCCTGCTCCCTGTCCACAACAATATTTTCGGCATCTTCAATCACGAATATTGAATTTGGATTGTCAATTAAGATTGAAATAAAGTTTGGGTTTGTGAGCGCACTTGCCATACTGGGCGGCAAAAAAATCACATCTTTTTTTAAGGAACAGATTAGGTAACGGATGTATGAAGTTTTTCCGATTTCCAGTTTACCGTGCAGAAGCACCAATCCCTTATCGTTTTTGCGCGAAAGCCTTTTTGAAATAATGGAATGTATTTCCTTGAAGTCGCTGTTGTAATTATCATCAATGCTCAACTTTGGCTTTGTAATATTTAAAGATTTTGTCCTGATGCCATTCAGACCGTTTACCAACAATGATATTTCAGGTTTTTCCTTTCTTTTTCTTTTTTTGAATCTGTGGATTTCATTTATTATTTCTTCAACTTTCGCCAATTTGGTGTTTCGGTACAAAAACCGGACTTCTGAATTGTTTGTGTCAAAATCCACAATTAAATCATCATAGAGGAAATAGAATACATCGTCAAGTTCTACTTTCTTATTTTTATTTAAATATCTTTTGTTATAATAAAGATCTTTGATTTCTGCCTTAAAATTTTCGGCAAACCAGTTATTGGCTTTTCTACAATCAATTTCAACCTCTTGAATAAGGTTTGGTATTGAATTAAAATGGGCAATAAATAACGTAAACTCGTTCAAATAGGAATTATTTCGTTCTGCAAAAACTTCTGAAATGGTCATCTTTAATGATGTATCGGCAAGTTTAAATGGTCTTTCAGATGTTTGGTTTAGTATTGAATTATTTGGTTTCATACTTTCTTTGATTCTAATTTTCAAAACAAAAATAGAATCATGTAACGCCAAAGTATGTCGCTCTGAAAATTTCTTTATTTGAAATGACGCTTTATTCACGACATACTTCAAAAATTAAAAATGTATTACTAAAACCTGTTTTGGAAAATATTCAACCGAGTGCGATTGAGTTGCGTATGCCTTTTGGGGAGAAGTTTTTGGATTTTTAAAAGGGTTGGGGCTTTTCATATTTCACAAATATTGCTTGCTTACAGATTTTGTTGTGCCTAGTTTTTATTTAATTTTTGAATACTTAATGTCGTCATACTCGATTATTTCCAAAACATTAATTTGTGAATTATTTGAGTTTAGGTGTCCATAACCAAATTTATTTTTTTCAATTATACCTTTTAAAATTAATCGTCTTGAAGCATTACAGGCATACATTTTATAAATCTCATTTATTAAGTCCTTGTTCAAAGATTTTCCTGAAAGCTCCAATTCCATTTGATATTCGTTAAAACACTTGTCTTTTTTGATAGTCTGAAATGAGCTATATTCCATACAAGTCGTATAAATTCCTTCAATAATTAAAGTGTTTCCATGTTTTTTATTCAAGTCACAAGATTTTCTTATAATAATTTCTTGTCCAACATGCCTGGTAATTTGACAGCCCATAAAATATTGGGTCAGTAGAATTATTATTATATAAAGATTTCTCATTTCAAGTTGGTTACAACATAGAAATACAAATCTTTTAAAAACCGTATTGCGTATATATCCCACAAATATCTGAAAGTTATGGAAACCCAAATATACTTTTTAAAATACAATTCTTACTGTAAAGCCTACAGCCAAAAGCCTAAAGCATTTTCACTAAATTTGCCCCCATAATAAAAAACATGAAAAAGACCATCACCAAGTTTATTGACGCCTTCTACTTTTTGTTTCGGCGTTGGCTTCCACTAAAAACGTATCGCTATGCGGTTTGTGGCGGAAGCAATTTGGTATTTGATATTTTCCTGTATTTTATTTTTTACCACTTAATTTTCGACAAGCAAAATATCGATCTTTATTTTGTGGTGTTAAGTCCGCACATCGCTTCCCTGTTTTTTGTGTTTCCCATTACTTTTACTACAGGTTTTTTACTTCAGAAATTTATCACTTTTGAAGCTTCAAACTTGCCTTGGAAAGTTCAGATTTTTAGGTATTTTTTGGTGGGAATGGGCGCGTTAATCTTAAGCTATGTTTGTATGAAAATTTTGGTTGATGTTTTGGCATTTTACCCAACACCTTCGCGATTGCTCACTGTACTTGTAACCGTTACCTACAGTTATCTGCTTCAGAATAAATTTAGCTTTAAGGTTGCTTAGTAACCAAAGATTTTTAGTGTTTCGGCACTATTAGCAAGGCGTAAATTTCACTTATTTCAGCACACATTTTTAAAATGTTTCTTTTCCGAAGTATTTTTTTCGCAACCAAAATGAAACCCGAACCAATAAAATTAAAGCTGGAACTTCCACCAAAGGACCAATGACACCAGTAAAAGCTTGTCCGGAATTTAATCCAAAAACAGCTATGGCAACTGCTATTGCCAATTCAAAATTATTGCCAGCGGCTGTAAACGCAATTGAAGCCGTTTTGTCGTAAGGTGTACCCATTGATTTTGAAAAGAAAAAACCTATTACGAACATTAGTATGAAATAAACCAACAATGGTGCTGCAATTAGAAGTACATCCATCGGTATTTCTACAATCATCTCCCCCTTCAGCGAAAACATTATTACAATGGTAAAAAGTAGTGAGATTAACGTAATTGGCGAAATGGTTGGAATAAATTTCTGGGTGTACCATTCTTCCCCTTTCCAAGGCACTAAAATTACTCTGCTTAAAATTCCCATAAGAAAGGGAACACCTAAATAAATAGCCACGCTTTCGGCTATGGTAGCGATGGAAATATCAACAATAGCGCCCTCAAACCCAAAATAGGGTGGGAGCACGGTAATAAAAAGCCAAGCGTAAAAACTATAGGCAAAAACCTGAAAAATGCTGTTGAGCGCTACCAAACCTGCTCCGTATTCACTGCTGCCTTCCGCCAAATCGTTCCAAACCAAAACCATAGCAATGCAACGGGCAAGACCAATTAAAATAAGGCCTACCATATATTCAGGGTAATCCCGAAGAAATGTTATTGCCAGAATAAACATTAATACCGGACCAATAATCCAATTTAAAATTAAAGAAATGGAAAGCACCTTTACATCCTTAAAAACCTTTGGCAGTAGCGCATAATTAACCTTAGCGAGTGGCGGATACATCATTAAAATCAATCCTATTGCAATAGGAATATTTGTACTGCCCCTATTAAAGGAGTTTAAAATCTCCGGAAAACTTGGTACAAAATACCCAATGCCCACACCTAGTGCCATTGCAATAAAAATCCAAAGGGTAAGATAACTGTCTAAAAAGCCTAATTTCTTGCTTGCTGCCATTTTATGAATTTATTTTTGAAAAAACGTATTTCATTTCGGTTGCAATCTGCTTGCTCCGCTCCAAATAAATTTCCTTTTGCTGAGGTGTTCCATCTGAAATTTTTGGATCTTCATACATAATGGCAATTCGCTTTTCGAAAACCAGCCACAAAAGGGCAACCGCCATCTGCTTGTGAACACGTCATTATTGCGGCAAATTCAGTTTGCGGATTAAAATCGTCATCATATTTTTTTGAAAAAGCTATAATGGGTTGTATTCCCGAGGCGAAGTTTATGCTATAAAGGGGATTTTTGCTATCACCTTCCTTTGAAATCTCGAAACCGGCATTTTCCAAAGTTTCAATAACCATTGGGTAAACCGCAGTGTTTTCCGTTCCTCCGGAAAAACATTCAATGTTTGGCACGTTAAAATATTCCGCCAGAGCTTGCGCCCAAACCTGGCCAAATGACTGCGCCGGGAATTATGGGTGCAAATAAAATTCAGTTTGATTGTTTGATTTGCCTTTGCTTTTAAATTTATATAGTCAACAAGTGGTTGCAAAATTGATTTCCGATCTTCGGAAAGGCTTTCCGTCTCTAATTTTTCTATAAATTTCTGTATTGGTTTATGTAGTTTCATTTACGAATGATGATTTTATATTCCAACTATTTTGCTGCGTCGCTCCAAAAGCACATTGTCTTTCCAAATGCCATTTAATTGGCCAACTTTTTCTTTGTAACCAATTTCCCGAAAACCACATTTGGAGTGTAATCTATGGCTGGCAGTATTTTCACGAAAGATGCCAGATTGCAAAGTCCAGATATTATTTTCCTCGCTTATCTCAATTAGTTTTTTCAGAAGAAATTCGCCCACACCTTTTCCTCTTGCGTTTTCGGAAATATAAACGCTTACTTCGGCAACACCGCCATAAACGCAACGGCTTGAAACAGGTGAAAGGGCTGCCCAACCTAAGTATTTATTTTCATCAACTGCCAAAATTCTTCCAAAAGAAAGATGCCCAGCGTCCCACTTTTCCCAATTGGGAATTGTGGTTTCAAAAGTTGCAGTTCCCGTTTGTAAACCTTCACCGTAAATTCTGGCGACTTCGGGATAGTTTTCCGCTGAAATGTTGATGAGATTCATACTAGCAACAGTTGCCGTCTGGCGAACAACAAGGTTCATCACTTATTGCCGCAAGCTGTTTTTTCGGTTTTTCAGCAGGAATGCCGCAGTTTTCCTTTGCAAGACAATCAGTTTGTTTTGTAATGAGCAAAAAGTTTTTGCCGTCAAATTCCAAACTGAACTTCCCAATTGTATCAAAATTGGAATTTGGGATTTGTGATTTGGAATTTCCCATTTGGTATTCCACTTCTATTTCCAAATCTTCCAGTCCCAGCACTTTTTCCGAAAGAGCAATTATGTTTAAAAGTTTTTCTGGGTGCAAGCGGTGGTTGTAATCATCGGCATTCCAAAGCTGGAAATTTGCAATCTCTTCATTGCGAACAGTGCCGCCGCAATCAATAAAGTGTTTGGTGATTTTCCCCACTTCGGTAACGTGAAAATGTGTGGGCACCAACTCTCCGTTTGGAAGCATAAAACTAATTTGCTCCAAACTATTTAAATGATTTTTAATTTCTGATAGTTTCATTTTTTCTGTATTTATGATTTAACAACAATTATTTTTATTCTCTAAATCCTGGTTTAAAAACTTATTCATCACGACTTTCATTGCAGCCCAATTTTCATCGTGAATACAGTAACAAATACTTGTTCCTTCAATGCTTCCTTTTATCAGCCCAAGATTTTTCAATTCCTTTAAATGCTGACTAATTGTAGGTTGTGCCAAACCAATTTCCTCCACCAAATCGCCACAAATACAAGTGTTTATTTTAAACAAATGCTGAAGAATTGCTACTCTAGCGGGATGCCCGAAGGCTTTTGCAAAGGTTGCGATCTGATTTTGCTGTTCTGTAAATATTTCTGATTTAGTGATTCCCATTTTTTTATTTGAATTGTATATTGCAATATTACGATTAATATGTATGCAATTTATATTTTTCAGAATTTTTTTTAAGAATTTTTACTTGGGTTTGGATAATAACTTTTCAAAACAAACACTGTTTTCCACATCAGCATATTGGCCATAGTTGTCCATAAATTTATACCCACTTTTTTTGTAGAGGGAAATGGCTTCAGGTTGCTTGATGCCTGTTTCCAAAATACATTTTCTGTTTCCCAATTCCAATGCCCATGTTTCAAGTTCGCTTAAAATTACCTTGGCAATCCCTTTTCCACGTTCGTCCATCGGAACAAACATTCGTTTCACTTCCATCGTTCCAGTTTCAAATTCCTTAATCGCACCACAACCCACCGCACGTTTGTTTTCGTCAAAAGCCACAACTGTATATTTTATGGAATCAAGCTTGTTGAATTGATCGTAAAAAGGATGGTCGTCGCCATCGCGTATTGTGATATCTTCGTCCAAGAGTTTTACCAGTTCAATAAAATTTTTATATGTGGAATCTGTGCGTAAAAGTTTCATCAGTTTTGGTTTAGGTAAAGTGAAGATACCAAAAACGTGCTGAATTTTCAAAATGAAAATCCAACACGTTCATTAACTAACCAACACTCAGAAACAGTAAATTTCTATTTAATAATTATTTTTTGTGAACTCACTTTGTCCGCATTAGTTATTTTGAGAATATATTCTCCAGCACTTAAGTGGCTTATATCCATCTCGATTGAAGCACCATTGTTATTAGTTTCTTCCGTTACTTTCCGTGCATTTAGATCAAAAATTTCCACTTTTGAATTTAATGCAACTTCGGGAAAATTGATAACTAAATAGTCATCCGCAGGAACTGGATAAACTACATATCCAACTTTAATTTCTGAAGTTGTACCCAACTGAATCCCGTTTCCTTCAACCACAACATAACTATTATTTCCGTCGATCTCGGTAAAAGTTTCTACCGCTCCCGATGGCCACGATATTTCTATTTCTGTAACTTCCGAAGCATCACCCAAGCCAAAATGATTGGTATAACTATTCTGACTGCAATGAAAATAAGTTGCCTGATAATTGACGATGAACCCTTAGCCAGAAAGCGATTGCTCGCTTTGGTGGAAACTATGGAAGATTTGCATTTGCTTGGCCAATGCAAAACGGGAAAAGAAGCAATTTCAAGTATTGAAGAACTGCAACCCGATCTTATTTTTTTGGGACATCCAAATGAAGGATATGAGTGGGTTTGACGTTTTACAAAAGCTGAAAACCAACAAAAAACCAATGGTAATTTTTGTGACCGCTTTTGACACGTACGCAGTAAAAGCTTTTGATGCTTTTGAATTGGATTATTTGTTGAAGCCTTTCAAAAAGGAACGTTTTGAGCAAGCCGTAGCAAGAGCGAAACAACAATTTAAAACTGAAACTGAAAATAGTTTGGAAAGTAAATTCCATAAATTATTGCGCTATATTGAGGAAGAAAAATCTGAAAAAATCAGCACGACTTCAAAAAGCAAACTGCCAGTAAAAATAGGCAATACGGTTTCTTTTATAGCATATTCGGAAATTCAATATATTCTCGCTTCGGGCAGCTATATCGAGATTTGCACACTTGACAAAAAAACATGTGCTTCGCAATTCGCTTCAAAATATAATGGAAGAAATTGATGATAAGCAAATGCTCCGTATTCATCGCTCCACAATTATAAATACTACATTTTTGGATAAAGTAATCCATTCAAGTTTCGGTGAAATTGATGTAAAAATGAAAGACGGCTCGCTTTTCCGCGTAAGCAAAAGCTACCGAAAGGAATTTCAATAAAATCTGGGGGTATAGAATAATGCTGAAAAAATACATCTATAAAGAAAACCAATATCTGTTCATCGAAATTGAAAATGACGGCGAGCTTTTAACGAAGCCTTTTGAGCAATTACTTCAAAATGGAACTGGTTTAAAAAACACCCAAGACAGACTGAAAACGCTCTACGCAAACGAAGTTTCATTTACTGTTGAAAACAATAAAAACAATACCGGGGTTATCACATTTATTAAAATTCCTTTGAAGCGTTAGCTATATGTTTCTTACTTTTTAGAATGGTCAAACCTTCCTTTCACGGTATTGAATCGAAGAATACTAAATCCAATAATAGCCGAAATAAAAGAGCCTATTAAAATTCCAATCTTTGCCGAATCAATATATTCTGGGTTGGAAGTAAAGGCGAGACTTGCGATGAATATAGCCATCGTAAAACCAATTCCAGCCAAGAAGGAAACGCCTATGATTTGTTTGTTGGAAATGTCTTTCGGCACAGTAATTATTTTGAGTTTTTTAGTTAAAAAGATAATTGTTGAAATACCGATGCTTTTTCCTAATACCAAACAAATCACAATATTTATTATTAGCATGTTTTCGAGTCCGCCATTACTGCTTAATGCTACACCTGCATTGGCAAGCGCAAAAATTGGGATTATTAAATACGCTACCCAATTGTGAAGTTTGTGCTCCAAATTTTGAAGTGGGGATTGATATTTTTCTGCCCAGTCCTCCAATTCGTCTATCAAATGAAGCTGTTTTACCGAGAGTAATGGTTTTTGCAGAATGGTGCTTGCTTTTATTTTGCCTACAATATTTTCCAGTTGGTCGGTGAATTCATGTGTACTTATTTTTTGTCTTACCGGAACTGCGAACGCCATTAAAACTCCAGCAAGAGTAGGGTGGAG
Source organism: uncultured Flavobacteriaceae bacterium (assembly GCA_963716065.1). Lineage (GTDB taxonomy): Bacteria > Bacteroidota > Bacteroidia > Flavobacteriales > Flavobacteriaceae > Aequorivita. The sequence continues at coordinate 1,059,958 of OY970287.1, read as the reverse complement.
ACCAGCTTTCAAAAATAAAAGCCATATAACAAATCCACAAATTAGGGTTACAAATTCAGAATAAAACCCCTTGTTGCTTAAAAAATAAATAATTGCTAAAATCACTAAAGCGGCGCCAATCATTATTAAATTTAAATTACCGCTATAAAATATGGCAATTACTAAAACCGCAGCCAAATCATCTACTATGGCAAAGGCAGTAAGGAATATTTTTAGGCTCAGCGGCACCCTATTTCCAAGTGCGGTTATTATTGCCAATGCAAAGGCAATGTCTGTAGCCATAGGAATTCCCCAGCCTTTCAGAGTATCTGGATTTTGGTTTAAAACAATAAATACAATAACCGGAAGTGCAATTCCGCCAATAGCTCCAAAGAGTGGAAACATTAGCTTTTTTGTTGAATTGAGTTCGCCAATCAGAAACTCTCGTTTTATTTCAAGGCCAATCAGAAAAAAGAAAATTGCCATCAATCCATCATTAACCCAAAGGATCAACGGTTTTCTAAGTTCAAAACTATCTGAAACGAAGCCTAGTTCATAATTCCAAAATGATTGATAGCTCTCTGAAAATGCCGAATTTGCCCAAATTAAAGCAATTATTGTAGTAGCAAATAAAAGTATACCGCTGGAACTTTGAAGGTTTACGAATTTTTGAAATGGGGAGAGTAGTCTTTTTTTCATCTTAGTTTTTTTCCGAATTTGCAAGATACGAAACCTCCAAATATTTTATTTTGAATTGAAACACTTTAAACTCTACTAAGTTCAAACAATAAGTGCAACAGTTGAAAAAGATGGGAAAATTAATTTTCCCATCTTTATAAAAACTGGATGCCGATGAATTATAGCCAATTAATCGACTCTCAAAGATACCAAATTGAGAGTTATCTGAAAGCAGGTTTTAGCCAAACAAGAATTGCCAAAGAGCTTGGTGTGGATAAAAGCACCATAAGCAGAGAGCTGAACCGAAATGGAAAAAAGCGGAGCTACAATGCCAATTATGCCATTATGGCAAGCAACGAACGCAAGAAAGAAGCTTATAAGCACCGTGTCTTTGATGACGGTATGCGGTACTATATAGACAAAAAGCTTACCCAAGAGCAGTGGTCCCCTGAGCAGATAAAGGGAAGGTGCGATCTGGAAGGGATTCCTATGGTCAGTACCGAGCGTATCTATCAGTACATTTACCAGGACCAGGCAGAGGGAGGCCTTTTGTACAAGCATCTGCGCACCGCCCGAAGGTGGCGAAAAAAGCGATTGAGCAGAAAACACCAAAGGGGACAGATACCCAACCGGGTTATGATAGGCCAACGTCCCGAAATAGTGGATGCAAAGGGGCGTTTTGGGGATTGGGAGGTCGACACCATCATTGGCCAAAACCATAAATCGGCCATAGTGACCCTGACCGAGCGCAAAAGCCAATTCGAACTGATGGCCAAGACCGATGGTACAAAAGCAGCATCCATCAAAAAGCAGATGATAAACCTCCTTTCCCCTTTCAAAGAACTGGTAAGGACCATAACCTCAGATAATGGAAAGGAATTTACAGAACACCAAAAAATAGCTCGAAAACTGGATGCGGATTTTTTCTTTGCAGACCCTTATTCGCCCTGGCAAAGAGGGCTTAACGAGTACAGCAACAAGCTAATCAGGCAATACTTGCCAAAGAAAACAGATTTTAATACCATAGAACACAGAACAATCAATATGATTATCAGTAAGTTAAACAGTAGGCCAAGAAAACTATTGGGATATAAAACTCCAAACGAAGTATTTTTAACTAAATTTAAATCCAATTGTTGCACTTGTTAATTGAATCTAGCTCTTATTAAGAAACAAGAAACAAGAAACACTGAATACTGTCACTTCATACTGTTTACTTTTTTTATCTTTGCAACCTTATTAAGAAATCATAATTATGTTCGATAATTTAAGCGATAAGCTGGATAAAGCGCTGCACGTACTGAAAGGTCACGGCAGCATCACCGAGGTAAACGTAGCCGAAACTTTAAAGGAAGTGCGCCGCGCCCTTTTGGATGCCGATGTTAACTTTAAAACCGCCAAGGAATTTACCAATACGGTAAAAGAAAAAGCCTTGGGTCAAAACGTACTTACTACGCTTCAGCCAGGCCAATTGATGGTAAAGTTGGTAAAAGACGAACTTACTGCATTGATGGGTGGCGAAACCGCTGGCATTAATTTAAGCGGAACGCCAACGGTAATTTTAATGTCTGGTCTGCAGGGTAGTGGTAAAACGACCTTCTCTGGAAAACTTGCTAATTACTTAAAAACAAAAAAAACCAAAAAACCACTTTTGGTTGCCTGTGATATTTATCGTCCGGCGGCAATAAATCAATTGCACATTGTTGGTGACCAAATAGGAGTTGAGGTTTACAGCGAACCTGAAAATAAAAATCCGGTTTCAATAGCGCAAAATGCAATTGCACATGCCAAGCAAAATGGTTTTAATGTTGTGATTGTGGATACCGCAGGTCGTCTTGCCGTTGATGAAGCGATGATGACCGAAATTTCAAACGTTCACAAAGCAATCAATCCGCAGGAAACACTTTTCGTAGTTGATTCAATGACTGGGCAAGATGCGGTAAATACCGCAAAAGCCTTTAACGATAAGTTGAATTTTGACGGCGTTGTCCTTACAAAATTAGATGGTGATACCCGTGGTGGTGCGGCTATTTCCATTAAAAGCGTTGTAAATAAACCCATAAAATTCATCGGTACCGGTGAAAAGATGGATGCTATTGATGTGTTCCACCCAGCCCGTATGGCCGACCGTATTTTGGGTATGGGAGATGTTGTTTCGCTTGTTGAAAGAGCGCAAGAACAGTTTGACGAAGAGGAAGCGAGAAAACTTCAAAAGAAAATAGCGAAGAATCAATTCGGTTTTGATGATTTTCTTACCCAAATTCAACAGGTTAAGAAAATGGGAAGCATGAAGGATTTGGTGGGAATGATTCCCGGCGCCGGAAAAGCGCTGAAAGATGTTGATATTGATGACGATGCTTTCAAAGGAATTGAAGCAATTATTCATTCAATGACTCCAAAAGAAAGAACAGAACCGGCAGTTATTAATGGAAGCCGTAAAAAACGAATTGCCTCCGGAAGCGGAACTAGTGTACAGCAAGTAAATCAACTTTTGAAACAATTTGATCAAATGAGCAAAATGATGAAGATGATGCAAGGTGGCGGAGGCAGACAAATGATGCAGGCTATGGGGAAGATGCGCTAAAAGTTTTGTTCTGAGTTCTGGGTTTTCGAGTTTTATAAATTTGAAGTATGAGTAAGATTGAATCATTCGAGGATTTAGAAGTATGGCAGCTTGCTAGAGTTATTTGTCAAGATGTTTATGATTTATTTCAAGAGACCTCTTTAGGAAAAGATTTTGAATTAAGAAATCAAATGAGTAGATCTTCGGGTTCTATTATGGACAATATAGCTGAAGGATTTGAAAGGAATGGAAACAAAGAGTTAAGGCAGTATTTAAGTATTTCAAAAGCATCCTGTGCTGAATTGCGGTCTCAGTTATTCCGTTGTTTAGATAGAAAACATATAAACCAAGAACAATTTCAGTTTATAAATAATAAAGCGTTGCTACAAAATAAAAAATTAGGATCTTTTATTTCTTATTTGAGTAAATCAGATTTTAAAGGATCAAAATTCAAATAACCCAAAACCGAAAAACCCAGAACACAGAACCCAATGACAATTTTAGACGGAAAGAAAGTTTCAAATGACATAAAAACCGAAATCACTGCTGAAGTCGATAAAATGAAAGCGCGCGGTGAAAAAGTGCCGCATCTTGCAGCAATAATTGTAGGTGATGACGGCGCTAGTTTAACTTATGTTGGGAGTAAAGTAAAAGCTTGCGAACGTGTAGGTTTTGAATCTACTTTGGTGCGTATGCCGCATACCACAAGTGAACTTGAACTGCTGAAAAAAATTAAGGAATTGAATGAAGACGACAATATTGATGGCTTCATTGTTCAGCTTCCTTTGCCTCCACAAATCGATACCCAGAAAGTGCTTCTTACTGTTGATCCTTCAAAAGATGTGGATGGATTTCATCCGGAAAACTTTGGAAAAATGGCTTTGGATATGAGTACGTTTATTCCCGCAACACCTTTCGGAATTCTTGAATTGCTTCAACGGTATGATGTTGATACAAAGGGAAAACATACTGTAGTTATCGGAAGAAGCCACATTGTTGGTCGCCCAATGAGTATTTTGATGAGCCGACGAGGTTGGCCGGGAAACAGTACAGTAACCCTTACGCATAGTAATACAAAGAATATTGCACAAATAACCACACAGGCAGATATTATTATTTCGGCCTTAGGTGTCCCAAATTTTTTGAAGGCTGAAATGGTAAAGGACGATGTTGTAATTATTGATGTTGGAATCACAAGAGTAGAAGACCCCAGCAGTCCCAAAGGCTACGTTATTACAGGCGATGTTGATTTTGATAATGTGAGCAAAAAAGCATCCTTCATAACTCCCGTGCCTGGTGGCGTTGGCCCAATGACAATTGCCATGCTTTTAAAAAACACACTTTTGGCAAGGGAACAGAGAAGCGGAAATTAAATTCCTCTCCCTTCTTTGATTTTCCAATCTAAATAACGGTGAAGGTCACTTTCAATCCACCCAACGCCAATAGACAAAACTGCCATATCATCAATATATCCCAATCCTGGGATAAAATCTGGAACGATATCCAAGGGGTTTAAAACGTAGAGGAGCGAGAGCACTACTGTTGCAATTGTGTACCAAGGAACTTCAGGATAGACTCCGTTTTTCACATCTTTAAGCATCCCAACCATTATTTTGCCGAGTTCTGCATACTTTGAGAGCGTGTTTGCACCACTGAATTTTTTATTGATAGCATCTTCGTTATCGAGTACAATCTCTACGTCTTCTCCATTTATTTTGGCAACTTCATCTGCCACATATTCTTGAGAAACACCAGAGTCGCGGTTTCCGGGATTAAAGTTCTTTTTTGAAAATATTCCTTTTAATGACATAATGTTTGTTTTTATTTTAAAGGTAGAAAAATTGAAAAGCAATAGTTTTAAAATTTTGTTATAAATATTTCACGAGCAAATAAATTATTGAAATGATAAAAAACAATATTAATAACCAATAGGGCTTTTAGGATTGTGGGTTTTTTCCGAAGAAAATTTTTGTGAGGGTGAAAGCAAAACCGCGATGTTTTGCTATAAAATTGTAAATCGTATCACTTAAAGAGGCAAACCATTTATAGTTTGAATACCAACGATGCCAACGGGAATTTTGTTTTTCAAAATATGTGAAACTTCTGAAAGCAGAATCTGGGCCGCTGAAAACGGAGCCATTTGGTTCAATAAGCCGGGATGCTTTTTTGAATTCCTTCAAATGAATATCTTCAAAACGATCGGCTACTTCCTGAAATGTTTTGAAATCGATGCGGTCTTCTGTTTTCGATTTCCAGTTTGTTATCCAATATTTGCAAAAACCACATTCGCCATCCCAAACCATCATTGGTTTTTCAATAGGAGGAAATGCTGTTTTTTTAATTTTTGAAAACATCCATTTTAAAACTTTTACAGTCGTTCTTCTTCAGTTACCGAATCTTCTTTGCCGTATTCCTTTCTGTAGATTTTTACGATTACCATAAATAAACTTATTAGCAACGGGCCAAAAATCAACCCTATAAATCCGAACAATGGAACACCAACAATTACTCCAATAAGTGTTATTAATGGATGCACGTTGTCTAATTTCTTCAGCACATAAAGTCTAATTATATTATCGGTTGAGCCCACAACCACAAAGCCATAAATAAGTATTCCCCACGCTTGAAAATTGTCGCCCGAAGAAAGCGTTAGTATAAAAACAGGAAGTATTCCGAGCAGCGTCCCCACAAAAGGAATCATACTTCCCACGGTTACAATTACAAACCAAAAGAAAGGATCTTCAATCCCAAAAATAAGAAAGCCAATGAGTGCCACAATTCCCTGTGCTACTGCAACCAATGGAATTCCCAAGGCATTCGAGCGGACCATCATTTGGATTTCCTTTCCTACTTCCTCTAAATTATCACGATCCATTGGTATATATTCCTTCAGGGATTCTTTCAATTCACCTCGATTTGTGAACATATAATAGAGCATAAAATACATTAAACCAATTGCGATAAATGCATTAAAGGTGCCTCCAACTAAACTTTGTAGATTAGAGGAAAGCCATTCGCTAATAGCAGAAGCATCAATTTGTGAACTTAAATCGTAGCCCAATTTATCTTCAATATTCCCCAATTGATCTTTAACGGCATAGGTAACCTCTTCGGAATTTTCAACAGCCTGTCCAATTTTGTTGGTTAGCATCAGAATAATTCCCGCAACGGGAAGTAATATCCCCACAAAAGAAAGTAACATCAGCAAAGTAGCGGCAAGGGAAGGGTTCCATTTCTTTTTGGTCACCAATTTGTCCATCCATTTTCGCATTAGAACATAGATGGTTATTGCGCCCAATACACCAGTGAGGTAAGGGAGCATTTCCTTAAAAATAAGACTACCCATCAGTAAAACGAGCAAAATGACAAAAACTTGTCTAATTATTTGAGGAGGTATTTGTTTGATCATTTGGCGAATAATTGTGTTAAGTCGTTGAAGGCTTTAAATTCAAGTGCATTTCCCGCGGGGTCTTTAAAAAACATGGTGCGCTGTTCGCCAACTTGTCCTTCAAAACGGATGTACGGTTCTATGATGAAGGTAGTATTTTTTTGAATCAGTTTTTTAGAAAATTCCCTAAACGTTTTCATGTCCAAAACCACTCCAAAATGCGGTATTGGCACATCTTTTCCGTCCACGGGGTTTGAGGTTTTTTCTTCGGAATTTGTTTCTTTTAAATGAATAACGAGCTGATGCCCAAAAAAATCAAAATCTACCCAATGGTCGCTGCTTCTGCATTCGGAAAGTTCAAGTATATCTCGGTAAAATATTCTGCAGCGTTCCAAATTATCAACAGGAATGGCTAGGTGAAAAGGTCTTAATTCGTTATTCATTAGTTATTCATTAGTTATTCGTTATACATTAGTTGTTTCTTAAAGCGTGGATCAATTCTTCTTTCTTCATTTTTGAGCGGCCTTCAATACCCACATTTTTTGCTTGGGCATAAAGCTCGTTTTTTTTCCATTCCTCATATGGCTTGGCTTTGCCGCCTTTCTTTCCCGAATTGGGAGTGTTGGCAATACGGGCAGATTTTTCCTTGCTATAACCTTTTTCCAGTAATGCTTCGTACTGTGCTTCGTTTTTTATTCTTGGTTTTGCCATAATGTTCTTTTAAAATAAAAACCCTTCGAGGAACAAAGGGTTTATAGATATATATATACGTTTGGTCGGTACCTTTCGGTTTTTCACTAAATCTATTCCTGCGATGAAGAATATTACTCCAAGAATAATAAGAGCCCAAGGGCTCATTACAACATCCATATTTCCGAAAACACTTAAAATACCCATTACCAAACTAATGACTCCAGCAATGGTTAAAATGAAACCTAAAATCTTAATCATAACTCAATTATTTTGGATGGTTAATTGGATTAAAATTAAAGGAAAGCATGCATTATATAATGAATGTTAACAAAATGTTTGCAGGCAAAATTATTTAGCCGAAGGGTCCCAGCCAATCATAAAATATTTGAAAGATGCGTCATCAGGAATTTGGCTGGCTTCCACATTTAAATCCATATTGTAGCGAAGTTCCTCGGGAAGGCTTTTTTTATCGATTGTCAAATACACATCCGTTTCCTTTAAAAATATTACAACAGCATTAATGGTCGTTTGAATATTATCAATCGTGTAATTTGCCTTTACATCTTTCCAAGTGCTAGCTGAATTTAATCCCTTTTCGGTTTTGAAACGTGGGTCAAAAACTTGGATGTTCTTTATCGTTGAGCTCGGATCGGTTTCATTGTCGGGTGAAAGCAATAAAAGTTGTTTGCCGCCTTTTTCATAAATCTCAACATCTCCTTGTGTTTCCAAAGCATTTGGAGAGGTGTTTATTTTCACAATTGAATCTTCTGCGAATATGGAATCTATTTGTTTTATTTTTATTTCGCTGTTCAAATTTCCTATTGATCCATTTTTTATTAAAAACGGATCGCTGTCCTTTCCGCATTGAACGAATAATAATGCCACCACGGCACCAAAAAATACTCTCTTTTTCATTTGTGTTTTTTAATTATTGAATTATTTGAAAGTTGTAAATTTTCGCAGTTGAAATTGAAATTATTTTTTTCCAACCATCGTTATAAATTTCCCCAAAATTCCCAGAACGCTTCGGATTACTGTAGGGCTGGAAATGGTTTTTATTATTGTTTTTGAAGTACTATTGCTACTCGATGAAGATTTTCTTACTACCTCCCTTTCTTTCTGCGCTTTTTCCTTTACATCTTCCCTGTTGGCTATTTCAATCTTTTGGGTCAACATTTCGTAAGCACTTTCACGGTCGGTAACTTCATTGTATTTCGGGATTAATTTTGAAGTTTTCAATAAACCTTTCAATTCACCATCCGTTAAAACATCCATCCGGCTCATTGGCGCTCGCAACATGGTGCGTGCCAATGGCGTTGGAATACCCTTTTCATTTAGTGCGCTTACCAAGGCTTCGCCAATTCCCAAAGCTGTCAAAACTTCATCGGTTTTATAATAATTTGAAAGCGGATAATTTTCTGCTGTAAGCTTTATCGCTTTTCTGTCTTTTGCGGTAAATGCGCGAAGTGCGTGCTGAATCTTCAAACCCAATTGGCTCAAAACTGCATCCGGAACATCGGTGGGATCTTGGGTTACAAAATATAGCCCAACACCTTTGGAGCGTATTAATTTTACTATGCTTTCAATTTGGTTGAGCAGTGCGCTGCTAGCTTCGTTAAAAATTAAATGCGCTTCATCAATAAATATAACCAATTCGGGTCTGCCGGTATCGCCCTGTTCTGGGAAGGTCGCGTAAATTTCTGCCAAAAGGCTCAACATAAAAGTCGAAAAAAGCTTTGGGCGATCCTGAATATCCGTCAAGCGCAGAATGTTGATGTAACCCATTCCGTTTTCATCGATGCGAAGTAAATCGTCAGTATCGAACGATTTTTCCCCGAAAAACAAATCTGCGCCCTGTTGTTCCAATTCAACTACTTTTCGCAAAATGGAACCTGTGGAAGAAGATGAAATTCTGCCGTACTCGCTGGCAAATTCTTCTTTTCCTTCTTCGGTTGTGTATTGTAATATTTTTTTGAAATCCTTTAAATCAAGCAAAGGCATTTTGTTGTCATCGCAATATTTAAATATTACAGAAACAATTCCCGCCTGCACATCGCTTAAATCGAGAATTCGGGAAAGCAAGACTGGCCAAACTCACTAACAGTAGCGCGAAGACGAACGCCTTCTTGGTCTGAAAGGGAAAGTATTTCACAGGGAAATTTTTTCGCTTCATATGGAAAACCAATTGCAGCGTGACGTTCTTCAATTTTGGCATTGTTGGTTCCGGGTTCGGCAATTCCGCTAAGGTCACCTTTTATATCCATTAAAAGGACAGGGATGCCTTTCTCGGAAAGATTTTCGGCAATAATCTGAAGTGTTTTTGTTTTCCCTGTACCAGTTGCACCAGCAATCAATCCGTGGCGGTTCAAAGTTTTCAGCGGAATTTTCACAAAAGCATTGGTAACCGTTTCACCATCAAGCATTGCTGCACCGAGTTTTAAAAAATCGCCTTTGGTGGTATAACCGTTGTTTATGTAATCAAAAAAAACTTGCTTGTCTGCCATCTTTCTAATTTTTGTTCAAATGTAACGAATTAAAAATCCCAAATCCCAAAAACCAAATTCCAATTAATATTCAAAGTTAAAGGATAAAAGCTAAAAGATGAAAGTTTAATTTTAAACTCACAAACTCACAAATTTTGGAATTTGGTATTTGTTATTTGGAGATTTAGCTTTCAATAATTGTACTTTTGCACCGATGATAAAGGAAGTACAAATTTTAGTAGATAAAGGAGTGATGTTACCTTTGATGGAGGAGTTTTATACCATTCAAGGGGAAGGATTCCATAAAGGAACTGCCGCATATTTTATACGTGTTGGTGGTTGTGATGTTGGTTGCCATTGGTGCGATGTAAAGGAAAGCTGGAATGCTGAACTGCATCCGCCCACAGCTATAGAAACTATTGTTGAAAATGCTGCAAAACATTCAAAAACCATTGTAATTACTGGTGGGGAACCACTCACTTGGGATATGGGCCGCTAACAGAAATGCTAAAGGAACGCGGGATGCAAACACATATTGAAACTTCGGGCGCTTACAAATTGTCTGGCAGTTGGGATTGGATTTGTCTCTCCCCAAAAAAAATGAAACTTCCTACAGTGGAAGTTTATAACGAAGCCAATGAGTTAAAGGTAATTGTTTTTAACAATGACGATTTCCGTTTTGCGGAAGAACAAGCTGCCAAGGTGAATAAAGATTGCATTCTCTATCTGCAGCCAGAATGGAGCAAACGTGAAAAGATGATTCCTTTAATTGTTAATTATGTAATGCAAAATCCGCAATGGAAGGTTTCGTTACAGACGCATAAATATTTGAATATACCGTAAAAATTAAATTCCAAAGGAAACAAATCGCAAATCACAATTTTTTGAGTTTGTAAATTCTTTGGAATTTGGTGCTTGTGATTTGGAAATTGAAATTCCTTTCGAAAAAATCCTTAAACTTTTTTGAAAGGAATTTCCACATAATGATCGTCCCAACCGATCATCAAAATCGTTCCTTTGCTATCCGTTTTAAAAATCATGGAGAGTGATTCAATGGGTGCTACAGCCTGCTCGCAGGGCACGGTAATTCTAGCTACATCTTTATCCTTTTTATAGCTAAAAGCGCCCCAAACATTGGTGTCGCTGTTTATAATAATAGTCCAGTTATCTTGATCAGGAATTGTATAAAGTGTATACGTTCCTGGTTTTAGAATTGTATTTCCAAATTTTAGATCGGTATAAATGTCCAGCTCAGTTGCTTCATTTGCGCCAGTACGCCAAACTTTACCGTAAGGAACAACATCTCCAAAAATATCGCGACCCTTTTTCTGGGGGCGACTATATATAACCCGGGCATAAGGTTGACTTTTTTTATCGGGTCTCGCCATCACTAAATCCATTGGTGAGGAATCCATCTCTGGAAAATTCTGCGCCTCCATTGTTTGTAAGCCAAAAATAGAAGATGTTGTAAAAAATATAATTAAGATAAAATTTTTCATAAAGGAGTTTTAAAATCTAAAAGAATAAACATTTACGTAAGACAGAAAAATGATTTGAACGTTTAAATTTCATTTCAAAATCTATGCTGTTATTTAGTTTAAACGTTAATTGAGTCGAAATTAGTGCGCAATTATTACACCAAATTTTCCATCATTTTTTTGAGGAGTTTTAAAAGCTTTTTTTCACACTAATTTGTTAATAACTTAACGCTTATGAATTACGGAAACCCTTTATTTTATTGGCGATTTGGTTATATTTGTTCGTTGCGAAAAGAATTAAAAATCTTTCTAAATTTAATATGAGCGAAGAACAAAAAAAAGGTAGTTACGGCGCCGATCAGATTCAAGCATTGGAAGGAATGGAGCATGTGCGCATGCGCCCATCTATGTACATTGGTGATGTGGGCTCCCGCGGTTTGCACCATTTGGTTTATGAAGTTGTGGACAACTCCATCGATGAGGCTATGGGTGGGTATTGCGACACTATCGAAATTTGGATCAACGAAGACAATTCAGTAACTGTAAAGGATAACGGACGTGGAATTCCTGTAGATCTTCATAAAAAAGAAGGCGTTTCCGCGCTTCAGGTTGTAATGACCAAAATTGGAGCGGGTGGAAAGTTTGATAAAGATTCCTATAAAGTTTCCGGAGGTCTTCACGGGGTGGGGGTTTCTGTAGTGAATGCACTTTCTGAGCATTTAACGGCAACCGTTCATCGTGACGGCAAAGTTTGGCAACAGGAATACGAGCGTGGTAAAGCTATGTACCCAGTAAAATCAATTGGTGAAACAGATTATCGCGGAACTATTGTAACCTTTAAACCAGATCCTCAAATCTTTCAACAAACGTTGGAATATAGCTACGACACACTTGCAAGCCGTATGCGTGAACTGTCCTTTTTGAATAAAGGAATTACAATCTATTTCACTGATAAAAGGGAAAAAGATGAAAATGGGGAAGTTGCAACGGAAAAATTCCACAGTACAGAAGGTTTAAAGGAGTTTATCAGATTCTTGGATGGAAACCGCGAAATGATTATTGCCGACGTTATTGCAATGGAAGGGGAAAAGAATGATATTCCTGTTGAAGTTGCGATGGTTTATAATACTTCATTTAGCGAAAATCTACATTCCTACGTAAACAATATCAATACGCACGAAGGAGGAACACACCTTGCTGGTTTCCGTGCAGGATTGACGCGTACTCTAAAAAAATATGCCGATGCTTCCGGAATGCTCGATAAATTAAAATTTGAAATTTCCGGAGACGATTTCCGGGAAGGCTTAACGGCTATTATTTCAGTAAAAGTCGCAGAACCGCAATTTGAAGGGCAGACAAAAACAAAATTGGGTAACCGTGAAGTTACCGCGGCTGTAAGTCAAGCGGTTTCTGAAATGCTTGAAAATTATTTGGAAGAACATCCAAATGATGCAAAAATTATAGTGCAAAAAGTAATTCTTGCTGCACAAGCACGCCACGCAGCTCGCAAAGCTCGTGAAATGGTACAGCGTAAATCTGTGATGAGCGGCGGTGGTTTGCCGGGGAAACTTTCGGATTGTTCTGAACAAGATCCTTTAAAATGTGAAGTGTTTCTTGTAGAGGGAGATTCCGCAGGTGGAACTGCAAAACAGGGTCGCGATCGTAATTTTCAAGCTATACTTCCATTGCGTGGAAAAATTCTTAACGTTGAAAAAGCCATGCAACACAAGGTTTTTGAAAACGAGGAAATCAGGAATATATACACCGCTTTGGGCGTAACCATTGGTACCGAAGAAGATAGTAAAGCACTAAACCTTGAAAAACTACGCTATCATAAAGTAGTGATTATGTGTGATGCGGATGTGGATGGTAGCCACATTGCAACGTTGATTTTGACTTTCTTTTTCCGTTATATGAAAGAATTGGTTGAGGCAGGCTGTGTTTACATTGCTACGCCACCGCTTTATTTGGTTAAAAAAGGAGCCAAAAAAGAATATGCTTGGAGCGATAAAGAACGCGATGCACTAAACGAACAGTTTGGAGGAAGTGCAGCAATCCAGCGCTACAAAGGTTTGGGTGAAATGAATGCCGAACAACTTTGGGATACTACAATAAATCCTGATTTTAGAACACTTCGTCAAGTTACAATTGACAATGGAACCGAAGCAGATAGAATTTTCTCTATGTTGATGGGTGATGAAGTTCCACCAAGACGTGAATTTATTGAGAAAAACGCGGTTTATGCTAATATTGATGCATAATCAGTATCGTTAAATTTTCTACAAAAACCCTCGGCTATTGCTGAGGGTTTTTTAATTTCAAACTGTTCTAAAATAAAGCTACCCATGAAAAAAATAAGTATAATTATCGGATTACTTTTCGGTCTTCCCATAGCTGCACAGGAAAATTTGGAAGATCTTTTGGCTTCGGGTGTTCAGGATGCGCAACGATTTGCAAAGGGCTACATCACCCCTGCCACGGAAGCTATGATTTATAATACCTCCAACGGCTGGATTCAATCTGCCGAAGTAAAATCGCCATTAAAATTTGAAATTTCCATTGTGGGGAACGCTACTTTTGTGAAGGATGAGCACAGAACTTTCACCTTAAATACTGCAGATTATAACAATTTAAAATTTAGGGATGGAAGTACTTCAAAGGAAGTTGCTACGGCTTTTGGTGAAAATAACCCGGATATTGTTGTCTTTTCACAAGTCCAAAACGACCGCTCACTGAGGAGGTTGAGTTTCTGCTACCGCAAGGATTGGCATCTGTAAATGTCAATATTTTGCCTACCGCATTTTTGCAAGGAAGAATAGGTGTTTTCAAAGCCACAGAATTAAAAGTTCGCTATTTTCCAAAGATCGAACAAGAAGATGTGAAGGTGGGTGTATTTGGGCTTGGGCTTCAGCACGAATTTACACAATGGCTTCCTGCGGAAAAAATATTTCCCGTTGCTATTTCGGGATTGATAGCCTATAACAACTTAAATGCAAATTATGATTTTACCGACGATGATATTATTGAAGGTGAGAATCAGCAATTTGATTTAAAACAAAATTCTTGGATTTTTCAACTTCAAGCCTCTACCAAACTTCCCATTTTTAATATTTACGGTGGAATTGGATATGTGACGGGAACTTCAGATTTTGATGTTTTAGGAACATATCGAGTAAGAGCGGGAATTCCTTTGTTAGAAACAACCAGTGAGTTTAATAATCCGTTCAGTGTTAAGAACAAAGTTTCGGGGGTCCGTGGTACTCTTGGCGCAAGTTTAAAACTGGGTTTCTTTGGAATACACGCAGATTACAATATTGCTGAATATAATAATGCATCAGTCGGTTTGCATTTCGGAATTTAATGCGTTAATCTCTCGCCATTTAAAAGAGATAATAGTATTTTTGTATCACTTTTCAGAATTGAAGAATTCAATAAACATAAAATAATAATTAATAAAAATAATTAAATGAAAGTAACAGTTGTAGGAGCAGGTGCAGTTGGCGCAAGTTGTGCTGAGTACATTGCCATCAAGAATTTTGCAAGCGAAGTAGTTTTGTTGGATATCAAAGAAGGTTTTGCCGAAGGTAAGGCGATGGATTTGATGCAAACTGCCTCATTAAATGGTTTTGATACCAAAATAACGGGCGTAACAAACGATTATTCCAAAACGGCAGGTAGCGATATTTGCGTAATTACTAGCGGAATTCCACGTAAACCGGGAATGACGCGTGAGGAATTGATTGGCATTAACGCTGGTATTGTGAAGGAAGTTACTTCAAACCTTGTAAAAAATTCTCCGAAAACTATTATAATCGTAGTGAGTAACCCTATGGATACAATGGCGTATTTGGTTCATAAAACTTCTGGGTTGGATAAAAGTAAAATCATCGGAATGGGTGGAGCTTTGGATAGCGCACGTTTCAAATACCGTTTGGCGGAAGCTTTGGATGCTCCAATAAGCGATGTTGAAGGAATGGTAATTGGCGGTCACAGCGATACCGGAATGGTTCCATTGACGCGTTTGGCATCAAGAAACAGTGTTCCTGTAAGCAAGTTTATTTCTGAAGAAAGATTGAATCAAGTAATGGAAGATACCAAAGTTGGCGGTGCAACGTTGACCAAACTTTTGGGAACTTCAGCTTGGTACGCTCCGGGAGCGGCAGTTTCTGCTTTGGTACAGGCAATTGCTTGCGACCAAAAGAAAATGTTTCCTTGTTCAGTAATGCTTGATGGCGAATACGGAATGAAGGATATTTGCATCGGTGCTCCAGTTATTTTGGGCAGAAACGGTATCGAAAAAATCGTTGAGCTTGAATTGAACGATGCCGAAAAAGCAAATATGAAAGAAAGCGCGGAAGGCGTTCGTAGCGTAAACGATTTGCTTGAATTATAATTTAAGTAAAATATTTATAGAATTGAAAAGCCAGCTATGTGCTGGCTTTTTCAATTTTATTTCATTAGTCTTTATTCTTTGCTCTTTAAGCGAAGCGGTCTTACATCTTTTATCCACACTTAGAAGATCCACAATCCTTGCAAGTCAAACACCCTTCTTGGTAAATTAGCGAAGTGCTGTTACAGTTTTCACATTTCTGTTTTTTGGCTTCAGTGCCGTCGGCAACGTATCGTTTCAGCGCACGGGCAACCCCGTTTTTCCAAGTGTTGATGCTTTCGCTGTCAAGTTGCAGACTGTTTATTAAATCCACCGCTTTTTCAATCGGCATTCCGTGGCGAAGCGTGCTGGAAATCAATTTTGCATAGTTCCAAAACTCTGGGTTGAATTTATGCGAAAGCCCTTCAATAGTGGTTTTGTATCCTCTAGTATTCTTATATTGAAAATCGTATCGCGAGCTGCCGTCCTGATTTCGGTTTTTAATAATTACCCCTTCATTCACCCAACGCGGAACCAAAATTCCATCTTCGTCATCAGCAAAACCTGTAAAAATTTCATAGGGTTTTCCGTCAATTAAGCCGATAAAGGCAATCCATTTATCTTTGCTATTTTGAAAGCGAACAACATCTGCCTGCAATGATTCTGGACGTTTTGTTGGGAACGAAGTCAATGTATCGTTTTCTTCTTCCTTCTTTTCTTCATTGGAAATTAACACCCCGGAACGTGATCCGTCGCGATAAACGGTTACGCCTTTACAGCCGGCTTGCCAGGCTTCCAGATAAATCTTGCCAACCAATTCTTCAGAAACATCGTTCGGCAAATTGATGGTTACCGAAATGGAATGATCTACCCATTTTTGTACTCCGCCCTGCATGCGCACTTTACTCAGCCAATCCACATCGTTTGAAGTTGCTTTGTAATATGGCGACTTCATTACAATTTTGTTTAATTCTTCCTGACTGTAATTTTTATCGGTATCAATTCCATTTACATTCATCCATTCCTTGAAACGGTGGTGAAAAACAACATATTCTTCCCAGCTATCGCCCAATTCATCCACGAAATCAACACGTGCATTTTTGTCGTTTGGGTTCACTTTTCTTCTTCTTTTGTAAACTGGAAGAAAAACTGGCTCGATACCAGAAGTAGTTTGCGTCATCAAACTTGTTGTTCCCGTTGGCGCAATTGTAAGCAACGCAATATTTCGTCGGCCGTATTCAAGCATATCGTAATACAGTTTCTCATCGGCTTCTTTTAAACGAAGAATAAACGGATTGTTTTTTTCTCTTTCAGCATCAAAAATTTTGAAAGGACCTCTTTCTTTTGCAGCATAAACCGAAGCGCGATATGTTTCAATCGCCATCTTTTTATGAACTTCAATTGAAAAATCGTTTCCTTCTTTACTGCCGTATTTTATTCCCAAAGCCGCCAACATATCACCCTCTGCAGTAATTCCTATTCCGGTTCTTCTACCTTCCTCAGCCTTTGTTTGGATATTTTTCCAAAGATTTCTTTCAACGGCTTTTATATCATCCGCTTGTGGATCGGCATCTATTTTTGCGATAATGGCATCCACTTTTTCAAGTTCCAAATCGATTATGTCATCCATTATTTTTTGGGCAATACCGATATGTTTTGTGAAAAGTTCGAAGTTGAATTCAGCTTTATCGGTGAAAGGATTTTCAACATAAGAAAATAAATTCATTGCAAGCAAACGGCAGGAATCGTATGGACAAAGCGGAATTTCGCCACACGGATTTGTCGAAACAGTTTTGTAACCCAAATCTGCATAACAATCCGGTACCGATTCGTTGATAATTGTATCCCAAAAAAGAATTCCCGGCTCGGCAGATTTCCAAGCGTTGTGAACTATTTTTTTCCAAAGTTTTCCGGCTTCAATTTCTTGGGAATATTTGGGGTTTTCACTGAAAATTGGATATTTCTGGGTATAGTTTTTTCCGTCTTTTACAGCCTGCATAAACTTGTCGTCCATTCGCACGGAAACATTTGCGCCTGTAACTTTTCCCTGCTCCATTTTTGCATCAATGAAATCTTCAGAATCTGGGTGATTTATTGAAACCGAAAGCATCAAAGCACCGCGACGCCCATCCTGTGCAACTTCGCGAGTTGAATTTGAGTAACGCTCCATAAAAGGAACAATTCCCGTTGAGGTCAAAGCCGAATTTTTAACAGGCGAACCTTTCGGGCGGATGTGGGAAAGGTCGTGCCCAACTCCGCCGCGTCGTTTCATTAATTGAACCTGCTCTTGGTCAATTTTCATTATTCCGCCGTAAGAATCGGAGTCGCCGTCGTTACCGATTACGAAACAATTTGAAAGTGAAGCGATTTGATATGGATTGCCAATTCCCGCCATTGGGCTACCTTGCGGCACAATATATTTGAAATTTTTGATGGCGTCAAAAACTTCGTCCTCGGTCATTGGGTTGGCGTATTTTTGTTCAATACGTGCAATTTCGCTAGCGATGCGGCGGTGCATATCGTCCGGCGTTTTTTCATAAATATTGCCGTCAGAATCTTTAAGTGCATATTTATTTACCCAAACGCGGGCGGCAAGATCATCGCCTTTAAAATATTCCAACGAAGCATTAAAAGATTCGTCTTGGGTGTAAATTGTTTTATTTTTTGGTGGGTTTTCAACTTGCATGTTTCAAATATATTTTATGAATGTGAGTTTTTTCAAGAGAATGTAAATGTAGTTAAATTGAAATATTGTTGCTTCTTTTAATTTCAGAAGTTATCAAAAGATAATTGTTAATTAATTGTATTTTAGCAATTTACACATTTATCAACATTAAAAAGTTTACAAATTTTTTAAATTACATTCGGATAAAAGTTGCTATTAGCTTAGAGCTAAGTTGTTGCAAAAAACAGATTAATGCCCAATTTTCTTTTTAATTTTCAACTTTGGTTTTAACAAATAATTATATATTCATCACAGATGGGGAAATACGTCTTGAATTTATTTATATTTGGCGCGTGATTAAAAAGGTGTGCTTTTTTGGTTTATTGATTGTCCTAGCTTTTTTTGGAATAAGCATGGAACAATCTGCTGTTCCAAATCAGGAAATTGTTGTTCAGTTTAATGCCAATTCCATAAGCTCTGATGAGGCAAAACTTGCTATTTCAGATATAACCAATCAATTGAATGCTATTGGTGTTACGGATATTCAAGTGTCTGAAATGCTTGATGGCAATTTTAAGGTAACCTATTACAGTACGATTGATATTGCTGTTGTAGATGATTTATTCAACAAAGAAAATAAGCTTCAACTTGGTGAAACTGCTTTAAATGAAAAGAATAATTCTTCTAAAATCCCTTTCAATAACAATTCCAGTACCTATAAATTAGAAGTTGTAAAAATTCATAAGGATTACGGTTCTGACTTAGGCTTTCACGGATTGCCTGTTGAAATTAAGTCGCTAAAGGATCAGTATTTAAACCAGATTGTGTCTTTGGGTACTTCTGAAATTGATTTTAGCTTAAAGAATAGAATTGAAAAAGAAGTTGGTAAAAATTACTATTATGTTCCTTTTTCAATAAATAATTCTTCCCATAAAATTCCTGAGGTACGCGCAGGGCCTCTGTCTTAAAGCATTTCTTCAGAAAATTCTATTTTTTAAATATAGAGTTTTCAAATCCCAATTTTTATTAAACAACATAATTGTCAGATATAACAGCAAATCATATATTTTCGCGTTTTTAAAAATCTGACCAAAAAAATATTAACATGCAAAATAAAGGACTAGTTACCGTATTTGCCATCCTATTTGGATTGGTAAGTATTTATCAACTCTCTTTTACCTATGTGGCAAACAAGGTAGAAGACAGTGCAAAGAAATTTGCAAACAGCAAATTTTCTGCAGAACAGCCAGATGAAAGAGATAATGCGGAAGCAAGATATCTTAATTCCGTAGCCAATAGCTCAGTGTTTTTGGGGATTGATTATAAAACCGCCAAAGAAAAAGAGTTGAACAAAGGTCTGGACCTTAAAGGTGGTATTAATGTGATTCTTGAGGTTTCTGTAAAAGACATATTGAAAGGTCTTGCAAACAACACTAAAGATCCTGCATTCAACCAAGCTTTGGAAAATGCAAAAACCCTTCAAATGGATAGTCAAGATACTTATCTTGAATCATTCTTCAAGGCTTTTGAAGCGCTTCCGGGTGAAAACAATCTTGCTTCCCAAGATATTTTCTTCAATAAAAATCTTGAGGATGTTATTAATTTAAACATGACCAACGAGCAGGTAAAACCTGTGATTGAACAGAAAATTGATGAATCTATCACTTCTGCTTTTGAGGTTTTAAGAAAGCGTATCGATAAGTTTGGAGTTACGCAACCTAACATTCAGC
Organism: uncultured Flavobacteriaceae bacterium; assembly: GCA_963716065.1. Taxonomy (GTDB): domain Bacteria; phylum Bacteroidota; class Bacteroidia; order Flavobacteriales; family Flavobacteriaceae; genus Aequorivita. The sequence continues at coordinate 1,039,932 of OY970287.1, read as the reverse complement.
GTTTGGGAAAATCTGCAAGAATTCTTGTAGAGCTTCCAGGAGCAAAGGATGTAGCTAGGGTAACAAAGTTACTTCAAAGTACCGCCCAACTTGAATTTTGGGATGTATATAAATTTGATGATATGGCGGCATTCCTTCAAGCTGCCGATACCAAAGCAGGCGAATTGGCAATGGCAAAAACTTCAACAGAAGAAGTAACCAAAACTACTGATACAACTCAAACTGTAATTGATTCAACTAAAACTGAGGAAGATGACGTTAGTAAACTTTTAGGAGGACAAGATTTAAAAGATACGCTTGTTAATAACAACGATGCCAATCCAATTCTTTCCAAAATGGTTTCTTTGGGTAGCCAAGGAAGTCCGGTAATTGCTACTTTCAGATTAAAGGATACTGCTACAATTAATGGGTATTTCCGCAATCCACAGGTAAAATCGTTGTTGCCAAATGAATTGCGCTATGCAAAATTGGTTTGGGGTCTTCCCGAAGCCAACGCACAATTAAATGGAGAAGAAGTTACTGCACTTTACGCTTTAAAATCAAATCGTGAAAACACGCCTCCACTTGGCGGAAGTGTAGTTGTAGATGCTAGACAGGAATTTGACAATTTAAGCCGTGTGGTTGTTTCCATGCAAATGAACGGACAAGGTGCAAAAGTTTGGGAGCAAATGACGGGTGCTGCCTATGAAGATCAAAGCCAAATTGCAATCGTTCTTGATAATATTGTTTACTCTGCTCCAGGTGTAACTTCGGGACCAATTGCTGGAGGCCGTAGCCAAATTTCTGGAAACTTTACAGTGCCACAAGGGCAGGATTTAGCGAATGTATTGCGTGCTGGTAAATTACCTGCTTCCGCAGAAATTATACAAGGAGAAGTAGTTGGGCCAACATTGGGTCAAGAAGCAATCAACAGTGGTGTACTATCATTTGTTGTTGCGCTTTTCATTGTATTGTTATGGATGATTGGTTACTACGGAAAAGCTGGTGCATTTGCTGATATTGCTTTGCTTGTAAACATTCTTTTCATCTTTGGAATTTTAGCTGGTCTCGGCGCTGTACTTACGTTGCCTGGTATTGCCGGTATTGTATTAACAGTAGGTATGTCAGTTGATGCGAATGTACTTATTTTTGAAAGGATAAAAGAAGAACTTGCAAAAGGTAAGGCACAGAAAGATGCTATAAAAGATGGTTTCAACAATGCATTGTCGTCTATTTTGGATGCAAACATTACAACTGGTCTTACTGGTTTAATTCTTTTGGTTTTTGGAACACGGACCTATCCAAGGTTTTGCAACTACCTTATTAATTGGTATTGCAACATCATTGTTTACTGCAATTTTCATTACAAGATTGTTTATTGATCGTTATACAAAAAATGGTAAACCATTGCCTTGTTCGACTTCAATTACCAAAAACCTTTTCAGAAACGTAAGCGTTGAATTCCTAAAAAAGCGTAAAACTGCATATATTGTTTCTGGAATTTTCATTCTAATCAGCCTTGGGTCATTGTTTACAAATGGTCTTAATCAAGGAGTCGATTTTGTTGGAGGAAGAACATATACCGTTCGTTTTGACAAAGATGTAAACTCAAACGAAATTCAAAATAATTTGATTGCAACTTTCGGAAGTGCGGAAGCAAAAACCTACGGAGGTGATAATCAATTAAAGATTACTACCAAGTATAAGGTTGAGGAAACTGGTACCGAAGTAGATGATGAAATAGAGCAAATGCTTTTCCAGACTGTGAAAAAAGATATGCCGGCCGATATGACTTTCGAACAATTTGTTGGAGACCAAGAAGGAAAAACCATCGGTAGAATGGAATACTATAAAGTAAGCCCTACCATTGCGGATGATATCAAAAAAGATTCATTCTGGGCGGTATTCGGATCGCTGGTTGTAGTTTTCCTTTATATTTTATTGCGATTCAGAAGATGGCAATTTAGTTTGGGTGCAGTAGCAGCTGTGGCACACGACGTAACCATAGTATTGGGTGTGTTCTCATTAACTTACAAGTTTATGCCTTTCAGTATGGAAATTGACCAAGCGTTTATCGCGGCAATTCTTACCGTTATTGGTTACTCGCTGAACGATACCGTAATTGTATTTGACCGTATTCGTGAATATTTTGGGGAGCATCCAGGTTGGAAAATGAACCGAATTATTGACGTGGCATTAAGCAGTACTTTGGGAAGAACTTTGAATACTTCATTCACCACGCTTATCGTGTTGTTGTGTATGTTCTTCTTTGGTGCAGAATCTATCCGCGGGTTGCTGTTTGCAATTATTGTTGGTATTGTTGTGGGTACGTATTCGTCATTGTTTATTGCAACACCAATTATGTATGACACGATAAAGCGCAAGCGCGTTGAAGACTTTATTGATAAAAAAGAGGAAGACGAAGCTGTGCTTGAAGCATAGTTTCCCTTTCTTCGGAAATAATAAAAAAGACCTTTCCAAAATGGAAAGGTCTTTTGTGCTTAATGTCTTTAAAGATTATGAATTTGTTGACGACAGTTATTTTCGTGTTAAAATTTTAGTCAGTTCTTTAAATTTTGGCCAATGAAATTGTGTGTAATCTACAATTATTAAACTCGAATCACGGGACACTACAATATTTGTAATTCCGCTGTGTGAAATTCTTGGTTCGACTGAAAGTTTTTGATGAATTAATTCCTTAATACACTCATCAATTATTTTTAATTGCTTTTCGGTCAGTTCAAATGCTTTTTCTTCAAAAATTTTTGGTTTAATTTTTTCTAAATAAGGGTCATCGCAATCTATTATTGTTTTTTTATAATCCGCTAAAATTCTTCCTTTATAATTTGTTTTATAAATCCGAAATTCCTCCGTGTCACCACCCCATTCGCCGCACTTATCACCACTTTGTTTTAATAAAAGTTCTTGATATTTATCAATGATCTGTAGTATTCCCCTTTTTGGTTTATTTAGATTTTTTAAAACACTTTCAACAGTCTCAACAACTTCTTTTTCAGTTTCGTTTTTTGATTCAGTTATTTTAGGGGCACAATTGACACATAAAACTCCGATAATTATTATAAATAGATTTTTCATAATTGAGGGCAGCTTAAATGTTTTTAGTTTATTTACATAAGTATGCTTTTATTTAAAAATCTAAAATCGTCAATCAACAATCGTAAATTCCATTCTATCACCATTTTCAAGTTTCCAGCTATCAGAAAGCCCAGCATTCACTTCAAGTACATATTGCGAAACCGCGTCTGAAGGAAGTGAAGTTTCATCAAAAGGCTTGGCGTTTTTTTGGATGCTTACTATTTCCTTTTTCGAATTGATATAAATAATGTCCAAAGGAATTTCGGTATTCTTCATATAAAATGAACGTTGCTGTTCGTTTTCAAAAACAAAAAGCATCGCTTGATTTTCTGGCATTGAATGACGATACATCAATCCTGTTTCGGTTTGGTAATCATCATCTGCAATTTCAATATCCAAAGTTGCAATTACGGAATCGCTTTCAGCTTTCATTAAAGTAAGTTCACCTTCTTTGGTAAAAGTAATTTCTTTGGTGATGCTTTTGCTTTCTGAATTTTTGCTGTCTTTACAATTATAAAGCGAAAAAAGTGAGCCTACAATTGCAACGGAAATAAGTATTTTTTTCATTATTGAAAATTTTTGCCACGAATTCACGAATGATTATTTAAAATATTCATGAATTCGTGGCTATATTTTTTATTCAGTAATAGGCTTTTTTGAAGCCATCCACATAATGTAAACACCCGCAATAATAAAGGGAATACTAAGCCATTGTCCTGTGGAAAGCAATCCTAGGGCAGACTCAAATCCGCCTTGGCTTTCTTTTACAAATTCAACTAAAAAGCGAACCATAAAAAGAAGAATTAAAAACACTCCGAAAATGTAACCAATCTGATTTCTGCGTTCGGTTTTCCAGTAAAGATACCAGCAAACCAAAAAAGTAACAATATATCCAATGGCTTCATATAATTGGGCTGGATGGCGAAAAGGCACTGAATTCAACAATTCCAAAAATTGCGGATTGTGAACAATTGCATCATAAGCATTGGTCGGGTTTTGTATTCCGGTTGCATTCACCGCTTCCTGTTTTGTAATTCCTTCGTGAACAAAACGAACGCCCAAAGGGAAATCGCCGGAAGGTTTCCCAATGATTTCAGAATTCATAAAATTCCCGATTCTTACGAATGTTCCGCCTGCGGCTACCGCAATTACGATGCGGTCCATAATCCATAAAAAGGGTTTTTTAATAACGTTTTTTGTGTAATAATACATGGCAATCAATATTGCGATTGCAGCTCCGTGGCTTGCCAATCCTTGAAAACCCGTGAATTCAAATTCGGGAACGGTCTGTATTGGTAAGAAAACCGAAAGTGGATCGTCCACGAAAAGCTCAGGTTGATAGAAAATAACGTGTCCCAAACGTGCCCCCAACAAAACGGCAACCACCATATATATGAAAAGTTTATCCAATTTTTCCTGAGGAAGCCCTTCGCGATCAAAAATCTTTTTGGTCAAAATCCAACCTAAAGTGAACGCCACTACAAACATCAAGCTGTAATAGCGAATCATAAAAAAGCCAAGATCAATTCCTTCCGAAGGATTCCAGGTAAAACTTAAATAGTGCATAGTAGAGTTTTTATTAAGCAGCGTAAAGATATTGTTTTAATTAAGAATTTAGAATTCACAATTCTGAATTTCCCTTTTTTGGTGGAACGGGATGGTAGCCCGAGCCGCCCCAAGGATTGCAACTTGCAATGCGTTTTGCCGCCAACCATCCGCCTTTTAACAATCCGTGGGTTTGCAATGCTTCCACTGAATAGTGCGAACAAGTTGGTGAATATCTACATGTTGCAGGTGTAAAAGGAGAAATGAATTTTTGGTAAAAGCGAATTAACAGTACAAAAGGAAAAATCAAGATTTTTTTTAACTCATAACTCATAACTCTAATTCATAACTTGAAAAGTAGTTCCGTCTTTTCCGTCGTTCAATTGAATTCCTTTAGCGGCAAGTTCGTCACGAATTTTATCGCTTGTTGCGAAATCTTTATTGGCGCGGGCTTGGTTTCTTAATTGAATAAGAAGTTCCACTGCGCCGGAAAGTTTCTCGGCATTCTGTGAAGTTTCGGAAGCGTTGTCTTCCAATCCCAAAACATCAAAAAGAAAGTCGTTCAAAGTTTGTTTAAGCTTTTCCAAATCATTTGCCGAAATTGTTTCTTTTTCTTCTTTCAGCAAATTGACAAATTTTACAGTTTCAAAAAGATTTGCAATAAGAATTGGGCTGTTGAAATCGTCATTCATTGCATCGTAGCAATTATTTCGCCACGAATCAATATCAATACTACTTTTTTCAGAAGTACTTATTTCATCCAAAAACCGGTAAGCATCCATCAGTTTATTAAAACCTTTTTCCGAAGCTTCAAGCGCTTCACTGCTGAAATCGAGAATGCTTCGGTAATGGGCTTGGTACATAAAAAACTTTGTAACTGTTGGTGAAAATGCTTTGCTCAAAATATCATTTTCTCCGGTAAACATTTCAGTTGGAAGAATGTAATTCCCGGTAGATTTCGACATCTTTTTCCCGTTCAGCGTAAGCATATTGGCGTGCATCCAATAATTTACAGGTGTAGTGTGGTTGCAGGCTTCGGCTTGTGCAATTTCGCATTCGTGGTGCGGGAATTTCAAGTCCATTCCACCGCCGTGAATATCAAAATTATTGCCCAAATATTTTGTGCTCATTGCAGTACATTCCAAATGCCAACCCGGAAAACCATCGCTCCAAGGCGAAGGCCATCGCATAATGTGTTGTGGTTCGGCTTTTTTCCAAAGCGCAAAATCCTGAGGATTTTTCTTATCACTCTGTGCGGAAAGTTCGCGAGTATTGGCAATCATATCTTCGAGATTTCTGCCGCTTAGTTTTCCGTAGTTATTTTTTTCGTTGAATTTTAAAACGTCAAAATAAACCGATCCATTTTTTTCATACGCAAAACCTTCCTTGATTATTTTTTCAACGATTTTGATTTGCTCAATAATGTGGCCAGTTGCGGTTGGTTCAATACTTGGCGGCAATGCGTTGAATTTTGCCATAATTGTATGAAAATCTACAGTATATTTTTGAACCACTTCCATTGGCTCCAATTGCTCCAATCTTGCTTTTTTAAGTATTGGATCGTCGCCGCTTTCGCCGTCGTTTTCCAAATGGCCCGCATCTGTAATGTTTCGCACGTAGCGAACTTTGTAACCCAAATGTTTCAGGTAGCGAAAAACCAAATCAAAAGAAAGAAAAGTTCGGCAGTTGCCCAAATGCACATTGCTGTAAACGGTTGGCCGCAAACATAAATTCCCACTGCACCTTCGTGAATTGGGGTGAATTTTTCTTTATTTTTTGAAAGGGAATTGTATATGTGAAGGTCTTTCATGATTGATGACAGATGACGGATGCCCAAAATGTTTATTAGTTTTACTTTATTTTATTTCTAAATGCAATCATCATATTCATAAGATGAAAGGCTTCTTTGTGATTTTTCTCAAATTCTATTTCAGAGATGTAGTTGCGCTTCTTTACTTTATATAAACAAGTTACTACCTCTGCAAGTGATCTTATTGCGTAACCCGAAAATTTCCTTTGTTCTGGATTTGATTGGAGAATTGAACCTTCAGAAATATTTAGGGCAATGGAATCGGCTGCTCGACAAATTTGAGAACTTAAATTAAATTTTTCTTTCTCTGGAAATTTTTCTGAAAGCTTGTCGATTTCTTCTCCAAAATCCATTGCTTTTTGCCAAATCTGCAATTTTTCAAACTTGAATTTAGCCTCCATACTTTCAACATTATTTTTTTAATTTCCGTCATCCGTCATCCGTCATCCGTCATCCGTCAAAACTCGGTGTCCAGCTTTATGTAATCTAAAAATTCCCGGCGTGTTTCGGCATTTTTGAATGCACCGCCAAATTCACTTGTTACAGTACTGCTGTCAATATCACGGAATTCCTCGAGAATTTACGCATAAGTGTTTTGCATCAATAACACAGGCAACATCTTCCGTATTCAAAACCCGTTGAAGTTCTTTCACAATCTGCATCGTCAACCGTTCCTGAACTTGTGGACGTTTTGCGTAGTAATCAACAATTCTATTCATTTTTGAAAGCCCAACGACTGAGCCGTTTGAAATGTATGCAATATGCGCTTTCCCAACAATAGGGAGCAAATGGTGTTCGCAGGTAGAGTAGAGGGTAATGTTTTTTTCCACCAGCATTTCCTGATACTTGTATTTATTTTCGAAAGTGGATGCCTTTGGTCTCCTGTCTGGGTGAAGGCCACCAAAAATTTCCTGCACAAACATTTTCGCTACTCGGGTTGGAGTTCCTTTTAAACTATCGTCCGTTAAATCGAGGCCCAGAGTATGCATCATATTTTGCACGTCTTTTTTTATGCTTGCAATTTTTTCAATATCACTAAGTTCGAATGCATCGGCTCGCATAGGCGTTTCCGTGGAACCGCTAATGTGGTCATTGCCCATGGCTTCAATCTCTTTCAGTTGTTTTTCTAAATCCATTGTATGTTAAAAATAACCATTTATAGGGGTGCAAAGATACGCAATAGCAAGTTGGAATTAAAAATAGGAAGTTTTTATTTTAAGTTTTTGTGCTTAAAACTGAAAGCTTTAAAATTGGAAACCAAGCGACACAACGAAGTTGCTGTATATAGTATTTACTTTCGCAACATCAGTTAAACCAACGGAATATAATTGTTGGTTTCTATCTTGCTCTGACCTTGAGTAGGCAATATCGCCCGTAAAGCGACCAAAATTATAACCTGCTCCCGCAGAAAACCCAGCTAGATCTCCAATGGTTTCAGTATTTTCATAAGGACTTTCTTCATAATGAAAACCACCGCGAAGACTCAAATTCTTTATGCGATATTCTGCACCAGCTTTATACGTTGAAACACCTTTCAGCGTATTTTCAATTGTATTGTTTAGTGTGTTGAAAAATGGTTCGTCAGTGGGGCTAAATTCTATTGATGAAAAATCTTTATATGAATAATCAAAACTTATCAATCCATTTAGTCCAAAAATATATGCGGCGCTTGCCGTAACTTTTGCAGGAGTTTTTAAGTTATAATCTTCGTAAACATTTATTACTCTTGGGTTAATAAATTCATTTATGGTTTGGCCTCAACAACACGTCTGCTTTCAAGAGATTGGGTAGTCTCTTCAGAAATTTGATACCAAGTTGGGGTATCTAAACTTAAGCCAAAACGAAAATTATCTGCGACTTTTGCGATTGCTCCAATTTGTGCTGAAACTCCTGCTCCAGTTACATTAAGATTATTTTGAAACCCGACTCTATTTACTGTGGAGCCTATATTATTGTTGCTTTCCAACAAAAATGTACTTTGCTGATAGTCGATAGTGTGTGTATTTATATTTATTCCGAAGAAAAAATCATTCGTAACCTGTGTTGCGAGATTTATCGAAAATTTACTGTTGTAACCCTGCGAAAGTTGTATGTATTCTTGGTTAAAGTTTCCTCCAGCAATATTTGATGTATAGACTGTGTTTGAAGGATTTTCTGGATCAACAGGATCAAACATAAACGCTTGGTATCCTAAAAATGCATTTTGTGCTGCGGTGCCCTCAAATTCCCCAAGATATTGGTATAAATCTGAAATCGACTCCCCAGATCGCAACTCCAAAAGGCTTAAAGGAATTCCCTGTGCCTGTCCCAAAAAGAAATTACCAATGGAATTATTTCCCGTTCCGGCGACAAACAATTCGTTGTCAAAATTTCTTGAAACATCATAGTTTACTCCAATTGTAAATTTTTTAAAAGCAGATTCTTCATTTGAATTATTAAAAACAAAAGCCCCGCCCAATTGATTTATGGTTACGTCATCTGAAATACTCTTTTCAGAATTATTGAAATAATTGGCATTGTTTTCAATATCAAACAAAGAAGTTGAGAACATTAAATTTGATTTCAAAAAAACCGCTCCTCCAGCAGGATTTATTCCGGTTGCTGAAAAATCACCTCCGAGCGCGCCCATCGCACCACTCAAAGCAGTAAAGCGAGCTGTCCCAATATTTTGTTCGGTACTATATCTTAAACCGTCATTTGTGTTTTGGGATTGTAAAATTGCGATAGAAAAAACCGCTATGATAAAGAATGAAATTTTTTTCATTTTAATGGGGTATTTAATTAAAAAGGGAATGCCCTTTAATCATTTCTTTTTTGTTTGAAATGTTTAACGGGCATTTCATATTATTGAAATTATAAAAATATTTTAACCGCGACCGCCTCTTCCACCGCCGCCGCCGCCGCTTCTTCCGCCACCACTTGATGAACGTCCTCCGCTTCCTGAACTTCTAATTGAGCCTGAACTGCTGCTTCTTGATGGAGAAGAATAATTACTACTTCTTGTAGTATTGCTTCTTGTGGGTTGAACAGAACTATTGTTGCGAGTTGAGTTTGATCTTGTATTTCTTATGGTGCTATTTTGTGAAGATCGCGTGTTTCGTGTAGTATTTTGATTGTAACGGGTGTTACTATTTGCACGCACATTATTTCTATTCACGCGACGCGATATTTCAGAACGACTATAGGAATTTCTTGTAGAGACGTTATTTGATCTTCCTCGACTTTGGGTTCTATTATAGTCGGTATTTCTTCTGCCTCTGTTATATGAAACTCCGTTATAATATTGGTTTCCATAATAATGGTTGTTGTAACCGTAACCATAACCATAGCCATAATATGGATATCCATAACCATAGCCGAAACCATAAAAAGGAGAGCCCCAGCCCCAACCGTGGTTAAATCCCCAATATGGATTGTAATAGCCATAATAAGGATAACCCCAATAATTTGATTGCCACAAACCGAAACCAAATCCATTTCCGTAACCGAAACCTCCATTATTGTATATATTTACAGTAATTTCATCGCTATTGCTACCCCAAGGACCGTAACCTTCTTCCTCGTTGTAGTTTTCTTCAATTACTATATTTCCGTTTTCATCTAAACTTTCCGTGGTAGAATATGCATCAATATTAGTAAAAATGGCTCCTTCTTCCGGAAGATCGGAATAGGCATTGGATTTTGATTCAAAATATTGTTTGTAGTAGTTGGATCTTTCGTTAGAATCTTTTTCCTCAGCATTAGCACTATTACCTGAGGAATAAATTCCATCATTTTGAGTATAACCTTGATTATGTGTTCCACAGGATGTTAGTATAAGTGCAAAAGTGCCCAAAAATGCTATGGGGATTAGACGTTTTATATTGAAATTTTGGGTGAACATATCTGTGGTAATTTTATTGTTAAACATTATAAAAATAAGTAGTTTTGCGGACAATAACTAATATTTAACAAAGACACAACATTTGTGCCAAAAACCAGGATATGGCAAAGAATTTAACAACGAGAGCGGAAGATTATTCCAAATGGTATAATGAATTGGTAGTCAAGGCAGATCTTGCCGAAAATTCCGGTGTTCGGGGCTGTATGGTTATCAAGCCTTATGGGTATGCAATTTGGGAGCGGATGCAAGCTGAATTGGATAGAATGTTTAAGGAGACTGGGCATCAAAATGCATATTTCCCATTATTTATTCCGAAATCATACTTCAGTAAAGAAGCTAGTCACGTTGATGGTTTTGCAAAGGAATGTGCTGTTGTTACCCATTACAGGTTGAAAAATGCCGAAGATGGAAGTGGAATCATTGTTGACCCGGATGCAAAATTGGAAGAGGAATTAATTGTTCGTCCCACATCAGAAACTATAATTTGGGACACTTACAGAAAATGGATACAATCCTATCGCGATTTGCCGCTTTTGATAAATCAATGGGCAAATGTGGTGCGTTGGGAAATGCGTACGCGATTATTTTTGCGCACTGCAGAATTTTTATGGCAAGAAGGTCACACTGCACATGCTACAAAGAATGAAGCCATAGCTGAGGCGGAACAGATGATGAATGTATATTCAGATTTTGTGGAAAATTATATGGCAATTCCTGTAATAAAAGGAACAAAAACCACAAGCGAACGTTTTGCAGGTGCTTTGGAAACGTATTGTATTGAAGCGTTAATGCAAGATGGAAAGGCGCTTCAAGCGGGTACTTCTCACTTTTTGGGACAGAATTTCGCAAAAGCTTTTGATGTGAAATTCACTTCGAAAGAAGGCGTTTTAGATTACGTTTGGGCGACTTCCTGGGGAGTTTCCACGAGATTGATGGGTGCTTTGGTTATGACGCACAGTGATGATAATGGCTTGGTTCTTCCGCCAAATTTGGCGCCGGATCAAGTGGTTATTGTTCCAATTTATAGAAATGAGGAAGAGTTTGCAGGTGTAGATAAGGTGGCCAAAGATTTGATGAAGCAGTTACGCTCTAAAGGAATACGAGTGAAATATGACAATAGAGATACTCAAAAACCAGGATGGAAGTTTAATGAATATGAGTTGAAGGGAGTTCCTGTAAGAATTGCGATCGGTCCAAAAGACGTTGAAAAAGGAACTGTTGAATTGGCTAGACGTGATACACTTCAAAAAGAATTCGTGAATAATGAAAATGTTGTTGAAAAAGTAGTTTCATTGATGGACGAAATTCAGGACAATCTTTACAAAAAAGCAGTTGTGCACAGAACTGAAAATACAACGAAAGTTGCTTCATATGAAGAATTTAAGAAGGTATTGGATAGTAAAGGAGGCTTTATTTTGGCACATTGGGATGGAACTTCTGAAACTGAGGAAAAAATTAAAAATGAAACTAAAGCAACTATTCGTTGTATTCCTTTGGATGAAGATAATGAAGCCGGAAGCTGCATGGTTACTGGAAAACCTTCGGCTAGAAAAGTGCTTTTTGCAAGGGCATATTAATTTTTTTTGAAAAAAGTAATATAGGATTTGCGCCATTCAAAAATAGTTGTATTTTTGCATCCGCATTTAAAACAAAAAATGGTCCGTTCGTCTAGGGGTTAGGACGCCAGGTTTTCATCCTGGTAACAGGGGTTCGATTCCCCTACGGACTACAAAATTAGAATTTAACAAAAATACAATGGCAAATCACAAGTCAGCATTAAAGAGAATAAGAAGCAACGAGGCAAAGCGCTTGCGTAACCGTTACCAGCACAAAACTGCCCGTAACGCCATGAAGAGATTTCAGGAGCTTACTGACAAGAAAGAGGCTCAAACTATGTTTCCAAGTGTTGTTTCTATGATCGACAAATTGGCGAAGAAAAACATTATTCATTCGAATAAAGCTTCTAATTTGAAATCGAATATGGCTAAGCACGTAGCTGCGCTGTAATTCTTTTAAGAAATTTTTGAAAACCCTTTCAGGAAACTGAAAGGGTTTTTTTGTATTATAATTTTAATTGAATTATTATTTTTTTACTGAAGATGGCACTAACCCAGAATAATCGCCATCATTACGCATCACATCGCGCGCAATTGTTGAAGAAATATTTGAAACTTCGGGCGAGCATATTAAAAAAACACTTTCTATTTTTGCCATTTTTAAATTGGTCTGCGCAATGGGCTGCTCATAATTCAAATCGGTTGTGTTGCGAAGTCCGCGTACTATAAACTGTGCTTTTTCAGCAATACAGAATTTTGCCGTCAAGCCTGAATAGCTTTTCACCTTAATTTTCGATTCGCGTCCAAATGAATTTTTAATGAATTGAATCCTTTCTTCCAAAGAAAACATTGTTTTTTTATCGGCATTCACTCCAATGGCAATTATCAATTCATCAAAAAGAGGAAGCGCACGTTTTACAATATCAACGTGCCCCAGTGTAATTGGGTCAAAAGTTCCAGGGAAAACTGCGCGTCTCATTTTTTAGTTGATTGTTGTTAGTTGATGGTTGATTGGCTTTTTCTTTTCGTTCTTCTTATTTCTCTTTTCTCTTTTCTCTTTTCTCTTTTCTCTTTTCTCTTTTCGCTTTTCGCTTTTCGCTTTTCTCTTTTCTCTTTTCGCTTTTCGCTTTTCGCTTTTCTCTTTTCGCTTTTCGCTTAAACGGGATACTAAGTTAATGAGTTATAAATAAAACCGGTTTTCTTTTTCAGAAAAATTTCGAAATGAGAATTGCCAATGCTGCAATTACAGTTGCCAAAACAACACCTCCAGCTCTGTAATATTGATTCTTTTTTAGAAGAATAAAAAATACGATTAGATTCAAAATTGCTCCCAAAGCGATCAAACTTCCCAAAAAATCATTTTCCAATGCGGCTTCGAGAGTGGATTCCAGACTAAGTTTCGAAAAAAAGAATATATATAAATAGGTGCCGGCCATATTAGCCGCCAAGCCAATAACAATACCAATCAGTATTTCTTTTATATGCGGTTTCATGTTACTTTTCCTGAATGTTTAAAATCCCAAGTGTTCAGTTCCTTTATTGCGTGGTGAGCCGTTAAATCAAATTGAACGGGGACTACCGAAACAAAACCGTTATGCAATGCCCACTCATCTGTATCCTCTCCTTTATCTTCATTTACAAATTCACCCGTAAGCCAGTAATAATCCCTGCCCAAGGGATTGGTGCGCTTATCAAATTTTTCTTCCCAATGCGCATTTGCTTGTCTGCAAACTTTTATTCCTTTTATTTCCTTAGCGTTCAGTTTGGGAATATTCACGTTAAGTACTACTCCTTTTGGAAGCCCATTTTTAAGTGTTTCTTCTGCAATAGTTTTTACAAAAGATTTTGCTGGATCAAAATCTGCTTCCAAAGAATAATCCAAAAGGGAAAAGCCAATGGACGGAATTCCCAATGTTCCTGCTTCCACAGCCGCGCTCATCGTTCCGCTGTAAATTACATTAATTGACGAGTTGCTTCCGTGATTTATTCCGCTTACGCAAAGATCTGGTTTGCGCTTCAAAATTTCATTCACTGCTAATTTTACGCAATCAACAGGGGTGCCGCTACAACTGTATTCTTTTTGGGGGTCGCCATTAGTTACTTTTATACTATTGCAATACAAAGTATCGTTAATTGTAATGGCGTGTCCCATTCCGCTTTGTGGCGAATCGGGAGCAACAACACAAACATCGCCAAGCGTATTCATCACTTCAATTAAAGTGCGAATTCCGGGAGCGTTGATGCCATCGTCATTTGTAACTAGTATAAGCGGTCTTTTTTTCAACATTTCTTTCTGAATTTTGAAGTAGCAAAAATACATTTATTAATTCTGAATTCAGAATGCAGATTTGAAAAGACTGTTTAACAAAAAATTAGTACCCAATTACTTTCGTGGCACAGTTTTTTATATAATTTAGAGCATTCATAAAAATAAAATATCAATTATGCGGATAATGAAGAAGAATTTTAAAGTTTTGTTCCTTGCGGTTTTTGTAGCTGTGGCTTCCTGCAGTTTTACCACAAAAGAATTTGACGACCCAGATAAGGACAAACTCCTTCTCGACCTTATTACTTATGTACTACAAAAAGGACATTACGATCCCAAAGATATAAACGACCAATTTTCCGCAGAGGTTTACGAAGATTTCATAAAAGCATTGGATCCTTTGAAACGGTACTTTTTGGCTTCTGATATTGCTGATTTCAGCAAATACAAAACTGAAATTGATGATCAGATAAAAAACAAGGATCTTTCTTTTTTTGATTTGGTTTACAGCCGCTTCAACGAACGAATGGAGGATGTGAAAAAAATATATCCCGAAGTTTTAAGTGAGCCTTTTGATTTTTCAAAAAATGAAACAATCAATGTAGATTATGATAATCTTGCATATTCCAATTCCAATAAGGAATTAAAGGCGCGATGGAAGCAGCAATTAAAATTTACAACTCTTTCAGGCTATTATGATTTGGTTGAAGACCAAAAAAACAGGGAAAATGGAATTACTGCTACCGACAATAATAGGGATATTGATGAAGATGGTGATTTTTCCGAAGTTGAAACAACAACTACAGCGAAAGATACTGAGCCTTTTGAGAAAAAATCAATGGCAGAATTGGAAAAGAAAGCCCGTGAAACCAGTAAAAGTTCACTTGACGAATATTTCGATTTCACAAAGGATTTACAGCGCAACGATTATTTCGCAATCTTTTTAAATACAATAGTAGAAGAATTTGATCCGCATACAAATTATTTCGCACCACCAGATAAAGAACGTTTTGATCTTCGCATGTCAGGTAAACTGGAAGGAATAGGAGCGAGGCTTCAAAAAAAGAACGATTACGTTACAATTATTGAAATAATAAGCGGCGGCCCAGCTTGGCGAAGTGAAAAAGTGGAAGTGGGTGATGTTATTATGAAAGTGAAACAAGAAGGCGAAAAGGAAGCTGTAAGTATTGTTGGTATGCGTATTGACGATGCAGTGAAATTGATTAAAGGACCAAAAGGAACGAAAGTAACGTTGACAATCAAAAATGTTGATGGCACAATTTCAGATAAAGTCTTGACGCGTGATGTAGTGGAATTGGAAGAAACATATGCAAAATCCTCTTTAATTGAAAAAGAAGACCGCAAGTTTGGATTGATAAACTTACCGCAGTTTTATTTCGATATGGAAAACTATAAAGAAAGAAATGCTGCTACTGATGTTAAAAAAGAAATTCTTCGTCTTAAAGATGAAGGAATGGAAGGCTTGGTTTTGGATCTTCGCGATAACGGTGGGGGATCATTGCGCACAGCAGTTGATATTGCAGGTTTATTTATCAAAAAAGGACCAGTAGTTCAAGTCGCTTCAACCGGAAATAAAGAAGTGCTTGAAGATAAGGACAGCGAAATAGTTTGGGATGGCCCATTGGTAATTTTGGTGAATGAGCTTTCAGCTTCCGCATCCGAGATTTTGGCCGCTGCAATGCAAGATTACAAGCGTGCTATTATTTTAGGAAGCAAACAAACCTACGGAAAGGGAACGGTTCAAAATGTAATCGATCTTAACCAATGGCTTCGAAAAAATGATTTGGGCGATATGGGAGCTTTGAAAATTACTTCTCAGAAATTCTATCGCGTTAACGGTGGATCAACTCAATTAGAAGGCGTGAAGAGCGATGTGGTTATGCCAGATCGTTATAGTTATATCGATATAGGCGAAAGAGATTATGACAATCCATTGCCTTACGATAAAATTGATGCAGCGAAATATGATATTTGGGATGGGTATATTGACTTTAATGAAACCATTAAAAAAAGCAAAGCGCGTATGGCTAAAAATGAACAGTTGATGTTGATTGATGAAGATGCAAAATGGATAAAAGCGCGTCGGGATGAAAAAGAAGTAAACTTAAATTATGAGGCTTATAGTGCTGACATTGAGCAAAGAAAAGAAGAAACCAAAAAGTTTGATGCCATTGATAAATACGATAACAAACTGACTTTTGAATCTTTGCCTTATGAAACCGCTTTGATGAAACAGGATACTACCTTGTCTGAAAAACGTAAGAGATGGCACAAAAATCTAAGCAAGGATATGTATGTTGAAGAGGCTGTACATGTACTTGAAGATTTAAAACTAAATAATATAAAAGCTGGAAAAGTAGCTGATATTAAAAATTAATATTTGATAAAAGCCCTTGTTGTTTCTGAAAGTAGCAAGCTAATTTTTATTAAATTTGGAGTGTGAAAAAATCCACTTCATTAACTAGAATAGCGCTCCAAAAGTTCAAAAAAAACTTTTGGGGCGTTTTTAGTTTTGGGTTTTTGATAGTTTGCGTTTTGGTTGCATTTTTTGCGTATGCTTTGGCACCAGACAATTCGCAGAATGCAAACCAAATGCACCTTTCCATCCATTCCAAAAATCCAGGATTTTCGGTAAAAATGTTGACGATTCCTGCGGTTGTGGAAGACCAAAATCCTTTTTCTGTTTTCTTCTTCGGAAAAAAGAATGCGGATACTGAAATACCAATCTCAAAATTTTCTTTGAAAGAAAACGCAATTGAAATTATCGAGTTTACCGCAGATGGAGCCGATGGACTTCAAAAGGAATACGCACTTTCATTTTTCCCGGAAGCTAATTCAGCAAAGGAAATCTCTTCTAAATACATTTCAGAAAAGACATTCCTTTTAGGAACTGACAAATACGGTCGCGACCTTTTAAGCCGAATGCTAATCGGTATCCGTATTTCTTTGGCTATTGGTTTTGTTGCGGTTTTTATTTCTTTGTTAATCGGGATAACAATGGGCGCGATAGCTGGGTATTTCGGTGGAAAAGTGGATGCGGCAATTATGTGGCTCATAAATATTACCTGGTCTATTCCTACCTTGCTTTTGGTAATTGCAATTACTTTGGCGCTGGGGAAAGGATTTTGGCAAGTTTTTATAGCCGTTGGATTAACGATGTGGGTTGAAGTTGCGCGTGTGGTTCGCGGCCAGGTTATGGGCGTAAAACAAACGCAATACGTTACCGCCGCGCGCGCTTTGGGATATACTGATTTCAGGATAATTGTAAAACATATTTTGCAAAATAGTATGGCTCCCGTAATTATCATTTCCGCAGCAAATTTTGCTGGTGCAATATTGATAGAAAGTGGTTTAAGTTTTCTAGGAATAGGAGCGCAACCTCCAATGCCAAGTTGGGGCGGAATTATAAAAGACCATTATTCCTATATAATTCTTGGCAAACCCTATCTTGCCCTCATTCCGGGATTGGCCATTATGAGTTTGGTTACCGCTTTTATGTTAATTGGAAATGCACTGCGCGACGCGATGGATGTTCGCAATTCTTAATTGAAACTAAATGAATCGAAAATACATTTACCCCTTAGTGATTATCGTTGTAACCGTTGCTCTTTATTATGCAGATGATTTATTTGAAAAAGATGCTAATTATGTTGAAAACGCTTCGGCAAAAACACAGCGAATTTCAGCAGAGTTTGATGATACCTTTTTACCAACTTCAACAACAGGCGCAATTGTAAAGCACAACTCATTCACGCTTTCTTATTCAGAAGAAAACGAACAGGCTGAATGGGTTGCTTATTCATTGAGTAAAAATGACCTTTCCAAAAACGAACATAAACGGCCGTATTTTATTGAAGATAAAAGTGTGAAAACTGAATCGGCAGATTGGCGAAATTATAAAAACTCCGGGTACGATCGCGGGCATCTTTGCCCGGCTGGCGATAGAAGATTTTCAATTGAAGCTTATAAGGAAACTTTTCTGACAAGTAACATCAGTCCCCAAGATCGCGATTTTAATGGTGGTATTTGGAATTGATTGGAACAAAAAGTACGTTTTTGGGCTGAAAAATATGATGGTGTTTATATTGTTACCGGAGGAGTTTTAAAAGGAAATATGAAAACAATTGGGGATGAAAGCGTTTCCGTACCAAATGAATTTTATAAAATTGTTTTGGATGCTTCCGATGGAAATTATAAAGCGATCGCATTTGTAATTCCAAATAGAAAATCAAGCGAATCTTTTTACGAATACGCCGTCTCCATTGACGAAATTGAAGCTAAAACAGGAATCGATTTTTTTTCAAATTTGCCTGATTCCACTGAAAAAATTCTGGAAAGTACAATTGATTTAAAAGCATGGGGAAGGAAATAGTATTCTGTGGTCAGTGGTCAGTGGTCAGTGGTCAGTGGTCAGTGGTCAGTAAAGATATAATTAAATTTCATTCTTCGATTTCGATTTCAGTTTCGATTTCCTAAGCGTGATGGTAATTTGCGCCATCCAATTTCACAAAAATAAATAGCAAAATAGTAAAGCCCCAAAGTGCGGAACCTCCGTAACTAAAAAAGGGAAGCGGAATCCCAACCGTTGGGAAAATTCCAGTAACCATCCCGATATTTACAAAAAAGTGGAGAAATAATATTGCGGCTACACTGTAGCCATAAACTCTTCCAAATTGGGTTTTTTGTTTTTCTGCCTTAAAAATAATTCTTATAATAAGTCCCACAAATAGTAAAACTACAATCATACTTCCAACAAATCCCCATTCTTCGCCCACCGTACTGAAAATATAATCGGTATGTTGTTCCGGTACAAAATTTCCTTTGGTTTGCGTGCCTTGGGTCCAACCTTTTCCAAACCAGCCACCGTTACTTATTGCTATTTCACTTTGGTTCGTATTATAACCAATACCACGTGCATCAACTTCTTTTCCCAAAACAATATTGAAACGGTCGCGATGGCGCTGTTCAAAAAAGTTATTGAAAATATAGCTTACGGAAAGTGCAAAAACGATACTCGTAGCACCAATAATAACATATTTCAAAATATTGGGGCGTCTCTTTCTTTTTCTGAAAATTATTATTCCTAAAATAAGTATTACTCCAATGGCTACCCAAAGCGTTCCAAAAGCAAGTGTTGAAACAAAAAGGATAGTTGCAAAAAGGCCAAATAATAAATATACCCCGTGAAGGCCTTCGCGATAAAGTGGAAAAACAAACGCGGCATAAACCAAAGCACTTCCGGGATCGGGTTGCGGAACAATGAAAAGTGCTGGTAGCGCAAGAATAACAAAAGCACTGATTTGATTTTTCAAATCTTTCATATCCGTTTGGATATCGCTTACATATTTAGCCAAAGCCAAGGCCGTAGCGGCTTTTGCAAACTCGCTGGGTTGCAAGCTAAAACTACCGAAAGCATACCACGAAGTTGCCCCCGAAATATTTTTTCCAAACACAAAAAGACCTAATAATGAAATTAAGGAAACGATGTAGAAAACACTTGCGAAACGTTCGTAAAATTTTGATTCAATGGCAAGTAAAAAAATTATCAGAATTATGCTGAAGCCGATAAACATAAACTGCCTAGCATAAATTTGATCAAAATCCCAAAAACCTTTTGCTGTATCGCTCAAAGATGCTGAATAAATATTTATCCAACCACTTGCTACCAAGGCGATATATATAAATATAATCAGCCAATCGAAACGAACAAAATTTTTGGTTGCTGCCATTAACGGTTAATTGAAAAGGGTTGCCCGCTATATTGTTTTGCGTATTCTGCTTCCAAACTTCCTTCCAGCACATATTTTTCCATATCGGTCCTGGTTATTTCACCTTTTAGATATTTTTCAATCATAAGTCCGGCAATCCGTCCAGCCCAACGAGAGCCCCAATATCCGTTTTCAACAAAAACGGCAATTGCTATTTTTGGGTTGTCTTTTGGTGCAAATGCAATAAAAATTGAATGATCGGTTAGCTGAACACGTTTTCCGCCAATCTTAGTAAAATTTTCTGCAGTACCTGTCTTTCCGCAAATCTCAATATCCGGAACCCGTATTGATGAAGCTGTACCGCGTTCATAAACCTGATGCATTCCTTCAACTACAGATTTAAATTTTTCGGGCTTCACAGTAGTGTAGTGCTTCTCCTTAAATTTCTGCGGAATGGTATCTGGACCAATAATATTTTTGATAATATGAGGTGTGTAATAATAGCCTCTATTTGCAATAGCAGCAGTAAAATTGGCCATTTGCATAGGGGTTAGCAATACTTCGCCTTGACCAATGGCATTTGAAATTGTAGCCAAAGAAGACCATTTATGCTCTGGAAATTTATGTATTTTATTATAATATTTTGAAGTTGGGATATTCCCTCTTTTTCCGCTTGGAAGATCATACCCCAAAAAATCTCCGAGACCAAAACTTAAAAGGCCATTTCTCCAATTGTCAATTCCTTCCTGCGGGTTTGGATACTTATCAATAATGCGTTTGTAAACATTACAGAAATAAGCGTTACAGCTATTCGCTATTCCGCCAACCATTGCTAATGGGCTAGGGTGGGAGTGACAGCCCAATGTTCTATTGCCGTATCTATATCCGTTATAGCAGGAGAAAACATCCAAAGTATCAACAACATTTTCGTGCAGGCCAATCAATGCGGTTAAGGTTTTAAAAGGCGAACCAGGAGGATATTCACCCATCAGTACGCGATCGTATAGTGGTTTCCCAATGGTATCGTACCACAACTTTGTAAAATTTTTGGAACGGTCTCGGCCTACCAAAAGTGATGGATTATAACTTGGAGCTGTAATTAACGCCAATATTTCCCCGGAATCAGGCTCAATCGCAACGATCCCACCTCGCTTGTGAATCATTAATTCCTCACCGTATTTTTGAAGCGTGGCATCAATTGTCAGCTGAACATCGTTTCCGCGTTCGGGCAAAGTGTCAAAAATACCTTCTTTATAAGGCCCTATGTCTCTGTTGAAACGATCCTTCTGAATATATTTTACACCTTTAATTCCGCGAAGCACATCTTCATATTCCTTTTCAACCCCAGCGGTGCCAATAAGTTCACCCATTTGATAATAGGGATTTTTATCTATAATGGCATTGTTAACTTCTGCTATATAACCCATAACGTTTGCAGAGTGATCAACTTGATATTCGCGTAACGAACGGCGCTGAATGTAGAACCCCTCGTATTTGTACATTTTTTCGGAAAGGGAAGCGTAATCGGCTTTGTTCAATTGGGGAAGTACAACTGAAGGAAGCCGGGGGGAATAAGTTCTTGCTTTCGCCAGAATTTCCTTAAATTCTTCTTTTGTAATTTTCAGCAACCCACAAAATTCAAGCGTATCCAATGGTTTTACATCCTTTGGAATTACCATTACGTCATAAGACGGCTGGTTTGAAACTAAAAGCGCTCCATTTCTATCAAACATATATCCACGCTGCGGATAATCATACATTACTTTTATTGCGCTATTTTGGTAAAGGGAATCGGATGATGCATCGTAAACCTGTAAATAGAAAAGCCTCGCCGCAAACAATACGCCAGTGAACAAAACCAATACTACTAAAACAACTTTTCTCATGAAGTTTCTCTGCTAAACAAAATCATAGTACAAGCTACTATGATTATAGTGAATATACCTGAAAACAACGTCGATTTTAATAGTAGCAGTATATGATTAACGCTAAAAATCTCCAAAGAAAACATCACAAAATGGTGCGCAAAAACTAAAGACGCAATGTAAGTGAGCCTTTCCATTGGGTCGGCCTTTTTAAATTTCACACTGTTATATTCATAGCTTACGCCGAAGGAATATTTCAAAACAACGGGACGTATGTATGCAATAAATGCACTAGCTGCAGCATTAACGCCGCCCGAATCTTCAAAAATATCTATGGAAAGCCCCAAAAGGAAACTTAAAAAAATCAGCAATCCCTTATTGCCGTCCAACGGATACATCAAAATAAAAAATATGTAAAGGTAAGGATTTATGTATCCTGCCAAATTAATATTGTTCAGTAAAAGCACTTGAAGAAACAGAAGCACTATAAACCGAACTATATTTATTACTATATCATTGCTCTGCATCTTCCACTCCTTTTTCCAATTCCAATATTTCTACTGCATCATTATTTTCAATTAAATAAACGTGCTCAAGCCCTGTCATATCATTAAAAAGATTCACATTCACATAATAATAATTATCGTCATTATCTAAGCGAAAATCTTTTACGGTGCCAATTAAAATACCTTCGGGAAAAATGGTTGACCGCCCGCCGGTAATTATTGTATCACCTTTTTCCAATTCTGCCAAACGCGGAATATCAATAAGTTGTACTATATTTGGATCTTCTGTATTCCAAATAAGTGAACCAAAATGGCTTGATTTTTTAAGCTTTGCGTTAATTCTACTTTTTGTGTTTAAAATAGATTGCACAGTTGAATAATTTTCCGAAACATCGCTAACAATACCAACAATTCCTTTTGAGGAAATTACGCCAAGATCAATTGTTATGCTGTCTTTGCTGCCTTTGTCCAACGTAAGCTGGTTTTTGGTTTTTGAATAATTATTGTTGATTACGCGTGCAGTGAAATATTCATATTTATTTGGAAGAATGGTACTGTCAAGTTTTTCGAAAACAACAACTTCCTTGAATTGATCCAGTTTCTTCCGAAGCATTAAATTTTCCTGAAGTAATTCCTTGTTTTCCTTTCCCAAAGTTAAATAATCAGAAATGTCATTTTTGAAACTGTAAATACCTCCAGTTACAAAATTGGCAGAACTTAAAAATTTATCGTTGTGGTAATTATGGGTTTGAACAGTAAGCGCAACCGAAATAGTAAAAAGCACAGCAAACAACAGGAAATTTTTATTCCGGATGAAAAAAAATATAATCTGCTGCATTGCTTTGTGGGGTTAAAATATTCTGCTTTCTAATGGGAGCAACGCCATAAATGGGGCAACTATTCTCTTTAAAATTTCAGTAAAATTTATTTCTGAAAAAATTATTTAATCAATACGCTTTTAAATTTTGCGAGATTTTTCAAGCAAATCCCAGTTCCACGAACTACAGCACGCAACGGATCCTCGGCAATATAAACTGGAAGGTCTGTTTTTTGCGAAAGCCTTTTGTCAAGTCCGCGAAGCATCGATCCACCACCGGCAAGATAAATACCTGTGTTGTAAATATCAGCAGCAAGTTCTGGAGGCGTTTGTGAAAGCGTTTCCATAACCGCATCTTCAATACGAAGAATGGATTTATCCAGCGCTTTTGCAATTTCCCTATATGAAGTTTGAACCTGTTTTGGTTTTCCGGTAAGCAAATCGCGCCCTTGTACGTCCATTTCATCTGGAGGAAGTTCAAGATCTTCTGTCGCTGCACCAATCTGGATTTTTATTTTTTCCGCAGTTCTTTCACCCACATAAAGGTTATGTTGGGTGCGCATATAGTAAACGATGTCGTTCGTAAACACATCCCCCGCAATTTTTATTGATTTGTCGCAAACAATTCCACCAAGGGCGATTACGGCAATTTCGGTAGTTCCACCTCCTATGTCCACAACCATATTTCCTTTTGGTTGCATAATGTCAACACCAATACCAATTGCGGCTGCCATTGGTTCGTGAATCAAATAAACTTCTTTTCCATTTACGCGTTCAGCACTCTCTTTTACTGCGCGCATTTCCACTTCAGTAATTCCGCTGGGAATGCAGATAACCATTCGCAACGATGGTTTCAGCCATCTCTTTTTTAAAGCGGGAATATCGTTAATAAACATGTTTATCATTTTTTCACTCGCATCAAAATCAGCAATTACGCCATCCTTTAAAGGACGGATTGTTTTTATGTTTTCGTGTGTTTTTCCCTGCATCATTGCAGCTTCACGGCCCACGGCGATTATTTTTCCGGTGGTACGGTCGCGGGCAACGATTGAAGGCGCATCAACAACAACCTTGTCATTGTGGATTATCAGGGTGTTTGCGGTACCCAAGTCAATGGCTATTTCTTCAGTTAGGAAGTCAAAAAATCCCATAGTTTAAATTGGTGGTATTGAAGGTTAACGTGTTAGTTAGGTTTGGTTTTAACAAATGTAATAAAATTTAGTGCTTAAAATGGCGCGTTCCGGTAAATACCATCGCCATTTCATTAGCATTGCAATAATCTATGCTCAATTGATCTTTTATGGATCCGCCAGGCTGTATTACTGCTGTTATTCCTGCGTTGTCTGCAATTTCCACACAATCTGGAAACGGAAAAAAAGCATCACTTGCCATTACAGCACCTTCAAGGTTAAAATTAAAGGCTTTTGCTTTTTCAATTGCTTGCCGTAATGCATCTACGCGGCTGGTTTGACCGGTTCCGCTGGCGAGAAGTTGTTTTCCCTTTGCCAAAACAATTGTGTTTGATTTTGTTTGCTTGCAAATTTTTGAAGCGAATAACAAATCTTCTAACTCTGCTGAATTAGGTTTATTGTTTGTGGCGTGCGTTAAAATTTGTGCACTATCTGTAATATTGTCTTTTTCCTGCACCAAAACACCGTTCAAACAATTGCGTACTGTGGTTGAAGGAAGTGCAATTTCTTTCTGAATTAATAAAATTCGGTTCTTTTTTGATTCTAAAATTTCCTGCGCTTTTGCTGAAAAAGAAGGTGCAATAACAACTTCACAAAAAAGATCGTTGATTTCGTTTGCGGTTGCTTCGTCAATTTCAACATTGGTGATTAAAATTCCACCAAAAGCTGAAACTGGATCTCCCGCCAAAGCAGCCATATATGCTTGTTGCACGGTATCGCGCTGGGCAATACCGCAGGCATTGTTGTGTTTTAAAATTGCGAAAGTTGGTGCTTCACCTTTAAATTCGTTCATCAAATTCACTGCTGCATCAACATCCAAAAGGTTGTTATAGCTCAATTCCTTTCCGTGAAGTTTTGTAAAAATTTCATCAAAATTCCCAAAGAAATAACCTTTTTGGTGCGGGTTTTCGCCGTAACGAAGTTCCTGCCCATTGGTTTCACTTATTTTGAAAGCAGGCAATTTTTCTTCAGCATTGAAATAATTAAAAATCGAGGTATCGTAGTTTGAAGAAACATTGAAGGATTTTGCAGCGAAACGTTTACGGTCTTTCAATGAAATTTCGCCATTATTTGCAGAAATCAATTCCAAAAACACAGCGTAGTCATCAACCGAAGAAACGCAAATAGTATCCTTAAAATTCTTTGCAGCGGCGCGAATCAAAGAAATTCCGCCTATGTCTATTTTTTCAATAATATCGTCTTCCGAAGCGCCCGAAGCAACGGTTTTTTCAAAAGGATACAAATCTACAATCACCGCATCAATCTGTGGAATCTTGAATTGTTCCATTTCGGCAACATCGCCACTGTGATCCTGTCTATTTAAAATTCCCCCAAAAACTTTTGGGTGAAGGGTTTTTACGCGACCGCCCAAAATAGAAGGATAATCGGTGATATCTTCAACGGCAATTACCTCGATTCCAAGATCATTAATAAATTTTTCAGTGCCGCCAGTGGAATAGATTTTTACGTTCTGTTCGTTCAGTTTTTTTACGATTGGCGCGAGACCATCTTTGCTAAAAACGGAAATTAATGCAGACGTAATCTTTTTGGAATTGTTCATTATCGAAAATTAAGGTGCAAAAGTACATAATTGAATAGTAAATTTGTAACATAACTACAGAGAAAACGTCTTACTTTTTATAATTTTATCAACGTTTCTGAAATCGCAAATCTAAAATCATAAATGCTAATATACCTTCGTGTTTTAAAAGAAAGTTTCAATTTCGCTCTTAATGCGTTACGAAATAACAAACTCCGAACGTTCCTTTCTTTAGTTGGTGTTACCATTGGTATCTTTTCCATTATAGCTGTTTTGGCCGCGGTAGATTCATTGAAAAAAGAGATTGAAGGCAGCATTAGTGGTTTGGACAATAGTACAATAATTGTAATGCGTTTCAACTTTGGGCCAACGGATATTCCGCGGTGGAAATGGCAGCAGTTTCCAGATGTTACCTTTGACGAATACCAATATTTAGAGCGCAGCACTCCAAATATAGAAGCGGCAACTTTTACACTAGAAGTTCCGAATGAAAGTATAAAGTATGAAGACAGGCAAGTTGAAAATGTGCCTATTGGCGCGGTAACCGACAGTTATTATAACATTGAAGCGTTGAAGCTTTCGGAAGGAAGGTTTTTTAATGGATCGGAATCAAACAGCGGCTCGATGGTTGTGGTTTTGGGAGATGAAATTGCGAATCAGTTGTTTGGCGACGCAGCGACGGCCATTGGAAAAGAAGTGCGTATTTACGGAAGAAAATTCAACGTAATTGGCGTTTTGGAAAAACAAGGGGCCGGAATATTTGGGAACTCCAAAGACACTTCAGTTTGGATGCCGGTAAATGTGGTGCGACGTATTTATGGCGATAATAATAAAAGCACGTTTCCGCAAATTGTTGTAAAGCCTGAAAAAGGAGTAGATGGGGATGAATTTAATGCAATGCTTACCCAACAACTTCGTGCCAAACGAGGACTGAAGCCTGACGAAACAAGTAACTTTTTTATAAACCAAATGCAGGGGTTTACTGATTTTATTGATGAGATAACAGGAAGTATGAATATAATTGGACTAATTATCAGCGGATTTTCCTTACTTGTTGGTGGTTTTGGAATTGCAAATATTATGTTCGTAAGTGTAAAGGAAAGAACCAATTTAATAGGAATTCAAAAATCGTTGGGGGCAAAAAACAAATTCATTCTATTCCAATTTCTTTTTGAAGCAGTAATTCTTGCTGTAATTGGAGGATTGATTGGGTTGTTTTTGGTGTTTATTGTTTCAATAATTGCCTCTCAATTTACAGGCGATTTTGAATTCGTTTTATCTCCGTGGAATATGTTTATAGGCACAGCAATTAGTGCAGCTATTGGTTTGATTTCAGGAATTCTTCCAGCTATTTCAGCTTCAAAATTGGATCCCGTTGAAGCCATAAGAACAGGAATGTAACTTTGTAAATTCAAAATCACAAATCACAAATCACAAATGCTCAATTTATGTTTGGGATTTGGGATTTAAAATATTGGGATTTTAGAAGAAGTTGCGTCTAAAAATTATCTTTGAAAGATTAAAGTATCATCGCAACTTCTGAATTAACCCATTCCAAAAAACGTTCGTCTTCCGCAGAAAATGGGTCTTCAATGTGTGAATCTATATCAATTTGACCAATGTTTTTTCCATCTTTAAAAAGTGGAATTACAATTTCAGATTTAACGGTGATACTGCAAGCTATATAATTGTCCTGCGCTTTTACGTCTGGCACCACAAAATTTTGGTTGCTAACTGCTACTTGCCCACAAATCCCTTTTCCGAAAGGAATAACTGTGTGGTCAGTAGTTTCGCCAGCAAAAGCTTTAAGATGAAGCGTTCTTTCGGCCTCATTTGCAAAATAAAAACCTACCCACTCATAGTAACCTACGCTAGTTTGCAAAAGTTCACAAACCTCAATCATTCTTTGGTTTACGGACTCGCGATCGTTTGAAAGAATGGTTTTTATTTTTGGTTTTAAGTGGGTAAAAGGCATAATTTGTTCTTTAATATTTTTCTTTGGTAAAAGTATTTTAAAAGGTGTACAAAAGCCAAAAACAAATCCTGTATTTTTGTTAAAAACCAAATTGAGAATTTGAAAGAACTTTTCGCAAAATACAAAACAGTTATTCGCTTTGTTTTACTGTTTATTGGTTCTTATTTGTTGTTGAGTGTATTGTATGCCATTTATTTAAAAATTTCTGCGAATGGTTTCTATCCGCCTGATTACATCACAAACCTTGTTGCCAGACAAAGCAATGCTTGTGTTGAGGGTTTTGGATACCAATCTGTTTTGAGTCCTGATAATTTAGAGGAAGGAGTTTTATTGACCATTGAAAACAAATTTACTGCGGTAATTGTTGAAGGCTGTAATGCTGTGAGTGTTATTATTCTTTTCGTTTCATTTATAATTGCTTTTGCTGAAAGATTTAAGAAAACTTTCCTTTTCATTTTAGCGGGAACGGTTTTGATTTATGTGGTAAATATTCTGCGTATTGCAATTTTGGTTGTCGCTACTTATAAGTATCCCCAACATGAAGATATATTGCATTCAGTGGTCTTTCCGGGTATCATTTACAGTATGGTTTTTATTTTGTGGATGGTTTGGGTTTGGATGCTAAAACCCCAAAAAGCAGCATGAAAAAAACATTTAAAATATTGGGAATTGTAATTCTTGCTCTCTTTTTGATTCTTATTCGCAATTATGAAGACCTGATTTTTTATGATCCTCTTTTAGAATTTTTCAAAAGTGATTACAAGCGGATGCCGCTGCCAGTAATGGATATTTTTGCGCTACAGACGGGGATTGCGCTACGGTTTTTAATGAATACTTTAATTTCTCTTGCCATTATTTGGTTGGTTTTTAATGATAAAGAAATCATTAAACTTTCAACATTATTATATGGACTTTTGTTTGCTGCACTATTTATGGCTTTCAGTTTTATAATCTTTACTTCGGAAGGAAATAATGGGCATTTGGTTTTATTCTATGTGCGCAGATTTCTTATACAGCCTCTATTTTTGCTGATTTTATTGCCTGCTTTTTATTTTTACAAATACAAATCCCAATAATTTTTTGATACCTTTGCGACACTAAAAATTCTTTTAAATAACATGAAAAATTTATTCTTTCTTTTCTCCGCAATAGTTGTTATTTCAATCTCTTCCTGTAAAGAAAATACAACAGAAAATGAACCGGAAGTAGTAACAATCGACAACTCAAATAAAGAAAAAAGTTCCTACGAAATCGCCGCAACTGAAGCCGAATTTAACGATCCAAAAGTAGAAGCGGCTTTCAACAAATATTTAGATGTGCAAGAAGCTTTGGTTAATACAGATGCTTCACAAACTGCTAGCGAAACTTCGGAACTTGAGTTAATATTGTCTGAGTTAAATCCAAATAAAACAATGATGCAAGCAGTTGCAAATATGGTTGCTTCGAAGGATATTGAAGTTCAGCGTGAAAATTTTGAGATTGTAAATACTGAAATGGAAACGATGCTCAATGGTGCCCTGAAATCGGGAACTTTATACAAGCAATTCTGCCCAATGGCCTTCAAAAATAAAGGCGCTTACTGGATAAGCAGTAGCAAAAAAATTCTCAATCCTTATTTTGGCGATAAAATGCTGGCTTGTGGGCGGGTGGATTCTGAAATTAAATAACTGTCAGCAACTAATTTTTTGCAATACCAAGACTGAGAAATTCCCAGATTATCGAGTTTTAAATATAATTTGTATTTTCGCATTTAAATGAAAAAAACAATTTCCATATTCCTAGCTATACTGATGTTTGCCAGCAGTTCAGGGATTGCCTACGCGCAACACTTTCGCAGTGGGATGGAAATGATGGCCGAAATCACGCTTGGGCCGAAAGGCCTTTCCTGTGGGATGGATGTTGAAACACATCCCTGTGATGATGAAAAAACCGTAGATGAAGGCCACGATTGCTGTGAAAACCAGTTTACCCAAATACAAACCGACAATGATTTCGCAAAGGCGACGTTCGATTTAAAACTCAACAAGACCTTTGTAGCAACCTTTGTTTCTATTTTTGTTTTGCAGGAAGTTGAAATTGCTTCCGCCGAAAAAATCTTCTTTGCGGATTACCTTCCGCCACTACTCGAACTGGATTTCAATATTCTGTACGAGACTTTCTTAATTTGATTTATAGCTGCCCTTCGGCTTTGGCTCAGGCGAAACTCCGGCGGGTACTCCATGATTTAAACTCCATTTTTTCCTTAATATTAAATAGAAATAAATTATGAAAAATGTATTTATAGTACTTGGAACACTCTTGATTGGAGCCACTGGCTTTGCCCAAAACAAAAACGCAAAAGCTTCCATAGAAGTTGACGGAGTTTGCGGGATGTGCAAACAGCGAATTGAAAAAGCATCAATTCAAGCAAAAGGCGTGAAATTGGCAAGTTGGGATTTGGATACCCATCAGTTAAGCTTAATCTATAATGAGGAAAAGACCGATTTGAATACAATTCAGCAAAGTGTTGCAGATAGTGGGCACGATACCCAAGACATTAAAGCTAAAGATGAAGTTTATGAAAGTATCGATCCTTGCTGCAAATATAGAAATCCACAAGTGGTAGATGACCATAAAGATGGTGGCGAATAAATTGTAGTGAAAATAGCTTTTACAGTAATAAATTAACTAAAGCAAGACGACCATCTAAATTTTGATTTGGATGGTTTTTTTATATGCGTACTATAATAAGGTATGGATAGAATCATTTTTATATTTTTACTTGATAAACCAAAATAGACAATGAAACAAATTTTAGGAATAGGATCACGGATAAACCATCCCAAACACGGAAAAGGAGTTGTTACAAATGTTGCCTCAAAAATGTATTGGGTAACTTTTATTGAGAATGGGCTAGAAACCATTGCAACTGATGATGATTTTGAAATTATTGAAATTGCCGAGGATGAAGTGGACACGGTAAGTTTTTATGAAGTAGAGAAAAGTCTTCGCGATATTCTAAAAAAGTGGAACGGTTTCAGTGAAATTGTTCCAATAGCCGATAAATGGAAAGGTGGTACAATGGTTTTGCAACCTTTTGATAAAAATTTGGCCTCAAAAGAAATTCCCATTGACACTTTTTTTCATAAGATAGTAATGCTTCGCGATAGACTTCGGGTAATGGAGCAAAAAATTAACTCCAGCAAAAATTTAGACGATCAAGAGAAAGTGGATCTCCAGCAATATATTACGAGGTGTTATGGTAGTTTAACCACCTTTAATGTACTTTTCAAAAACAATTCCCAACAATT
This sequence comes from uncultured Flavobacteriaceae bacterium, assembly GCA_963716065.1. GTDB lineage: Bacteria > Bacteroidota > Bacteroidia > Flavobacteriales > Flavobacteriaceae > Aequorivita. The sequence goes on along the minus strand of OY970287.1, from coordinate 1,008,885 downwards.
TAAGGGAGAGAGTTCGGAAAAATAACTTTTAACCTATTTCCTATTGGGAAAATTGACAATTCTTTTGTTTTTAACAGTATCACATAGAATACTATTTTATCTGTTAAATAAACTTTAAACCTATTATATCTACATTATTTGGCTTCTTAAGGTATTTGTAGATTCTCGGCCTAAAAAAAATATTTTTTTTTCTCTTTTCGTAATCATAAATAATTAAACAAGACCTGCTTGAAAACATAAGCAAATCAAGGGTTTGCATAAAATTAACATAAAAAAGGGGGTGAAGGCCCTTTTTTAATTTAACATTTGGTTAAAATTTTAATAATCTACTTTCACTAAAAGTTGGAATTGTAAGATTTTATTGGCACTTTTGATGTGCTAATTCAAACAAACAAAAAAATGAAAACAAAGTTTAGTGGAATTTTAACACTTTTACTAGTGTTAATTGTGCAGCTTTCTTTTGCACAAGAAAAAACGATTTCCGGAACGGTTACCGATGACACAGGTTTGCCCCTTCCAGGAGTTAATATAATTATAAAAGGTACAAGTACCGGAACACAGTCTGATTTTGATGGTAATTACTCCATTGAGGCTGCCCAAGGACAGACCCTTGTTTATAGTTATGTAGGTTTTGAGACTCAAGAGATACTTGTTGGGGCCTCAAATAGTATAAATGTTGCACTTCAAGCCGGTTCTGCATTGGACGAGGTTGTTGTAACTGCACTAGGTATTTCTCGTGAAAAGCAATCTTTAGGGTACTCTACCCAACAAGTTGCCGGAGAGGATTTATCTACTATAAAGACAAACAACTTTACAAACGGTCTTTCCGGTAAAGTTTCTGGTCTTCAAATTAGAAGAAATAATAACTTTGGTGGTTCTACCAACGTTGTTATTAGAGGTAATGCGTCTTTAACGGGTGACAACCAAGCTCTTTTTGTAATCGATGGTGTGCCAATTAGTAACAGAAACACAAACGATGCTGGTCAAACTCAAGCACAAGGTAACTACTATGATTATGGTAACGCCGCCGCTGACATTAACCCAGATGACATTGAATCCATTAACGTGCTGAAAGGAGCGGCAGCATCTGCTCTTTACGGATCTCGTGCTGCAAACGGTGTAATTATCATTACTACCAAAAAAGGTAAAAAAGCAAAAGGACTTGGGGTTACGATTAACTCTAACGCAACTGTTGGATTTATTGACAAAAGCACCTTTGCGGAATACCAAACACAATATGGGCCAGGATACGGAGATTATTTTACTTTTGAAGATATTAATGGCGATGGTGTAGATGATCAAGTTGAAAATTATCTTGATGATGCTTCTTATGGACCAGCATTCGATCCAAATCTTTCTATTTACCAATGGGATTTATTTGATCCAGCTTCTCCAAATTACCTAAAAAGGTCTCCTTACGTTGCAGCTGAAAATGGTCCAATAACCTTTTTTAACACACCATTAACACTTACTAATTCTATCTCCATTTCAAATGGTTTGGAGAATGGTTCATACCGCTTGTCTTATACTAAATTAAATCAGTCTGGTTTATTGCCAAATAGTAACTTAGACAGACACAACTTTATCCTTAGCGGAACTTATGACGTTTCTGAAAAATTAACAGTTAGTGGTTTTGCAAACTATATTAAAACGGATGCATTGGGACGTAACTCAACCGGATACAATGATAACGTTGTTGGTAATTTCAAGCAATGGTGGGCTGTATCTACAGATATTAAAGCACAAAGAGATATTTACTTTGCAACAAAAAGAAACGTAGGTTGGAACCCAGGTTCTTCTGCGCCGGGTGCTGCCCCAATATACTGGGATAACCCATATTGGACACGTTACGAAAACTACCAAAATGATGGTAGAAATCGTTTCATTGGTAACTTTGAACTTAATTATGAATTTAATGATTGGTTAAGTGTATTAGGTAGAGTTTCAACTGATACCTACAATGAAAGCCAAGAAGAGCGTAGAGCAGTTGGTTCTGTTGCAACTCCATTTGGTGTAGCACGTGGAAACGTTGATTCAGGATATTTAAGAAGAGACATTACTGCAACTGAAACAAACTATGACTTAATGCTTAATTTCGATACTAACTTTTCTGAAAGTATAAGCTTTGCGGGTATTTTGGGAACAAACGTTAGAAGAAATGAATTCAATTCATTAACCTCATCTACAGCGGGTGGATTGGTAATTCCAGGTCTTTACTCATTGCAGAATAGTGCTTCAGCATTACCCAACCCAGCTGAACGAGCTGAGAAGATTGGAGTGGACGGTGTTTACGCTAGTGCCTCTCTGGGATTTGGAAACATAGTATTCTTGGACGGTACCTATAGAAGAGACCGTTTCTCAACACTTCCTAAAGATAATAGCTCTTTCGGTTATCCATCAGTTTCAACAAGTTTTGTGTTTAGCAAATTATTGAATGTTAATGCAATTTCTTTTGGTAAACTAAGACTGAACTATGCTGAAGTTGGTAACGGAGCTCCATTTGATAGATTGTTTGACACATATGTTATCAATGGTGATGTAGGAAACTCTATTCCTAACACAGCAAATAATGCTGACTTAAAGCCTGAGCGCACAAAAAGTTATGAAGCTGGTCTTGAAATGAGATTTGCTAATAACAGGCTTGGTTTTGATGTATCTTACTACAAATCTAATTCTGAAGACCAAATTATTACCGCCCCAATTTCGGCATCTACTGGTTATACTGGTAAATTGCTAAATGCAGGTGAAATTGAAAATAAAGGTATTGAGGTTTCTTTTAATGCTATGCCAATTAAAAATGATAATTTTAGTTGGGGCTTGAATGTAAATTTTACTAAAAACAAAAGTGAAGTAATAGCGCTTCCTGATGGTGTTGAAGCTATTCAATTGGGTAGGTTCCAAGGTGGTGTTACAATAAACGCTGTTAAAGGAGAGCCATTCGGAGTTATTTACGGAACTGATTACGTATACTTAAATGGTGAAAAAGTAGTTGATCCAGAATCTGGAAGATACCTTAGAACTCCAAATTCAAACAATGTTCTAGGTGATACCAACCCAGATTGGTTAATGGGTATCTCGAATACTTTAACTTACAAAGCACTGTCATTTAGTTTCCTAATTGATATCCAAGAAGGAGGAAGCATTTTCTCTTTGGATCAATATTATGGACAAGCAACTGGTATTTATGCCAATACTGCTTACATAAACGATTTAGGAAACCCAGTGAGAAATACATTAGAAGATGGTGGAGGTTTTATCAATCCAGGTGTTAACCCTGATGGCTCTGTGAACACTACAAGAACTGATGCTAATGAATTTAGTGCGTTCGGTTATGCGGCACTTCCAAATGCTGAATTTGTATACGATGCAAGCTATATAAAATTGCGTCAGGTATCTTTAACGTATACTATGCCATCAAAATTCTTAGATGATACATTTATGACTGGCCTTCAGTTTAGTGTTACGGGTTCAAACTTGTGGATTATTGACAAAAACTTACCTTATGCAGATCCTGAAGCAGGTTTAAGTTCTGGTAACCTTCAAGGATATGTTACGGGTTCATTGCCAACTACCCAAGATTATGGGTTTAACATTAAAGCACAATTTTAATAAAAAGAAAAATGAAAAAACTGATTTTAATACTAACAGCGGCAGTATTTGCCGTGTCGTGTTCAGATAATCTTGAGGACCTGAACCAAAACATAAAGGATCCTACTGCGGTGAGTGGTGAAAGTTTGTTTGCTTCTGCCCAAAAGCAGCTGGCTGACCAAATTGTCACTCCAAACGTGAACCTTAATAACTTAAGGTTATGGGTACAGTATCTTAATGAGACTACCTATACAGATGAAACCAACTATGATCAATTAACCAGACCAATTCCTGATAACCATTTCAGAGAAATGTATAGGGATGTTCTAAAAGATCTAGATGAAGCAGCTCGTGTTATCGATGCAACGGATAATGATATTACCAATCCTTTGAAGGCTAATAAATTGGCTATTGTTGAGGTATTAACGGTATATTCTTATGCAAATCTTGTTGAAACTTTCGGAGATGTCCCATACACAGAAGCTTTGGATATTGAAAATCTATTGCCTGCTTATGACGATGGTCTAACTATTTACAGAGATTTGATTATCCGTTTAAATACTGCCATTGGCAATATGGATACAGGTCTTGATAGCTTCAGTAGTAGTGAGGATATTATGTATGGTGGTAATGTTGTAGGTTGGAAACTGTTTGCAAACTCATTAAAACTTAGAATGGGTATTATGCTTGCAGATGTTGACGCAGGATTATCACAATCTACGGTTAAATCTGCAGTTGCCTCAGGTGTAATTGCTGGCAATGCTGATAATGCAAGCTATAAATATTCAGGTGCTGCACCTAACAACAATCCAATGAATGACAATTTGGTGTTAAGTGGTCGTAATGATTATGTTGCTGCTGAAACCATTATTGATAAAATGCTAGGACTTGAAGATCCAAGATTGGCTGTTTATTTTGATGATAACCTTCAAACTTTTGTTGGAACAGTAAGTTCAGTATCAGTTAGTGGAAATGTTACAACTATTACTTTTACTGAAGCTCTTGTGGGTGATCCTGCTGTTGGAGATATTGCTTATACTCCAGGAGGTTCTGATGATGTAGTTGTTGGAACTATTTCGGCTGTAGGTGGCTCTTCAATTGATATTACTGATATAGAATTTACACCTGAAGTTGGAAGCTTGGTAACATTCCTTTTCTATAAAGGAGGTCCAATTGGCCAACTTTCTCCATACCTTACGCATACTCACGTTGCAAATAGAGTAGTTGATGGAGCTGAGCCTGGAATATTAATGGATTATACTGAAGTTGAATTTTTATTAGCTGAAGCCGCCGCAAGAGGATATTCAGTAGGTGGAGATGCTGCTAGTCATTATAATGCTGGTATCGCTGCTTCTTTTGAGTATTGGGGTGCTGATGGTTTAGCCGATTACCTTGCAAAGCCAGAAGTTAACTACGCAACTGCTTTAGCTGCAAGTTCTTCAAGCCCAGCTTGGAAAGAAGTTATTGGAAACCAAGCTTGGTTAGGTTTATATAACAGAACTTTTGCTTCTTGGTTATCTGTTAGAAGATTGGATTACCCACTTCTTACAGAACCAGCTGATCCTGTATCAGGCTTTCCAGTAAGATATACTTATCCTGTTACTGAGCAAACGTTGAACGGTACAAACTACCAAGCTGCAGCTTCTGCTATTGGCGGTGATGCTGCTGAAACTCAATTGTTCTGGGATAAATTCTATACTTTTGATTTTTAATATCTAAATTGAATTTGTTTTCATATATAAATCCCCGACATACATACGTCGGGGATTTTTTATTTTCTATTGTTTACTTGTACTTTAAGGAAATAAAGGAACTTCTATACCGTTTTTAAAGAGTAAAATAATTTAACCCTTCATTAAAATTATGCTAATTATACTGCAGTCCGAACCCTATGCGCCCTGGCTCGCCCCATATGCATACGGAATTGTACTTTTTGGCATTGCGTTTTTTCTCTACAGGGTTTTTGAAAATTTGTTTGCTGTTTATTTTAATAAACCTCTTTTTAGGCATTATTTAGTGTATAAAAAGTTGCCGGCTTCTCAGGTAGCTATTCTTGAAAATAATTTTGATTTCTACAATAAGCTTTCAGAAAATCATAGAAAACAATTTAATCATAGAATTGTGCAATTCCTTTCAGAAAAAAAAATTATCGGGAGGGAAGAGATTTTGATTACTGAACAAATGAAAATTTTGATAGCAGCAGTTGCTTGCATGCTAAGTTTTGGTAGAAGAAACTATACATATTCCCTGATCGAATATATTTTAATTTACCCCGCCGAATTTTTCAGTACAACAAACCAGAACTATCATAAAGGTGAATTTAATCCCAAAGAAAGAGTATTAGTGCTTTCTTGGAAAGATTTTGAAAGCGGATTGAAGGATGGAAACGACAATCTAAATGTGGGCATTCACGAATTTATGCATGCAATGCAGATCGAAGGCCAAAATGAGAAGAGATTTAGATTCAGCTCGGTTTACAAAACATTTTCAGTTTATCCTTAAACAATTGTCTCGTCAAGATGTAAAAGATCAATTGAACAAAGCAGAATATTTTCGGGCTTATGCTTTTACCAATCAATATGAGTTTATGGCTGTTTTGGCAGAATATTTTTTTGAGTCTCCTGAAGATTTTAAGAAATTTTTCCCCAAAATATATGAGCATATAAAGAAAATGCTCAACTTCAATTATGCGGGTTATTGACCTTTTTCAAAACGTTTTCAACAATAATTTTAGCGTGAATACGGGAGTTTTCAATAAACCATTTGTGGGTTTCCATTCCGCCACAAATTACACCAGCCAAATATAATCCTCGAATATTTGTCTCCATTGTTTCAGAATCGTAGCGTGGAATTTGTTTTGAATCTTCTGAAAAAAGTACTCCCAAACTTTTCAGAAATGCAAAATCAGGACGATAGCCTGTAAGTGCAATTACAAAATCGTTTTCAAGGGTTTCTTTTCTCTTGGGAGTTTTAATACTTACATCTGTTTCTGTTATTTCAACAATTTCAGAATTGAAATACGCTTTTATACTACCCTCACTAATTCTATTTTCAATATCGGGCTTCACCCAATATTTTACGCGCTCGCCAATTTCAGGTTCACGAATTACCATCGTTACACGACCGCCTTTGCGCCAAATTTCCAAAGCGGCATCAACTGCAGAATTGCTTGCGCCAATAATACAAACTTTTTGCATTACGAAAGGATGTGCTTCCTTGTAATAATGCATAACCTTTGGAAGATTTTCCCCAGGAAGATCCAGCATTTTTGGGATATCATAAAAGCCGGTACTTACAATTACATTTTTTGCGCTGTATTTATTTTTATCAGAAATAATTTCAAATTGATCCTTAATTTTTTTAACCGAAATTATCTTTTCATACAAATTAATTTGAAGTTCATTTGAAGTAGCAACGCGCCGATAATACTCCAAAGCTTCATTTCTTGTAGGTTTTGGATTGTTACTTATAAAAGGAATTTCGCCAATTTCCAATTTTTCCGAAGTGGAAAAAAAAGTCATATTTAGCGGATAATTATAGAGCGAATTGGTAAGTGTTCCCTTTTCAACTACAACATAACTTAGGCCTTTCTTTTTGCATTCCAAAGCGCAGGCAATTCCTATAGGACCTGCACCGATAATTAAAACATCGTATGGGGAATAGACAGCAATAATATTTTAATTTGCAATTTGTTTTAAATCAAAAATAGTTTGTGTGGGATTACTCGCTCCAAAAACATAACTGCCAGCAACCAAAACATCTGCGCCAGCATCTACAAGCTGTTTCGCATTTTTATTGGTAACACCGCCGTCAATTTCAATTTTGGTGGAAGCACCATTAGCCTCAATAATTTTTCGAAGTTGTTGTACTTTTTTATATGTATTTTCAATAAAACTCTGCCCACCAAAACCTGGATTCACACTCATCATGCAAATTAAATCAATATCATTAATTGTATCTTCTAATAACGAGACATTTGTGTGGGGGTTTAAGGCAACGCCCGCCTGCATTCCTTCTGATTTTATTGCCTGAAGAGTTCGGTGAAGATGTGTGCAAGCTTCATAATGAACAGTGAGAATGTTTGCCCCTAAATCTGCAAACGCTTTAATATAACGATCGGGATCGATAATCATTAAATGTACGTCCAATGGTTTTTTGGCGTGGGTCGCAATGCTTTTTATTACTGGCATTCCGAAAGATATATTTGGAACAAAAACGCCGTCCATCACATCAATATGAAACCATTGTGCTTCACTGTTATTGATCATTTCAATATCGCGCTGAAGGTTTGCAAAATCGGCTGCAAGTATGGATGGGGCAATGATTGTGTTACTCATTTTTTAAATGTTTTTGCAAAGGTAAATATAAGTTGGGAGTTTATGGGTTTAGAAGTTTATGTGTTTAAAAGTTTATGAGTAGAGTAAATTAAATACAGTGTTGATTTTTGATAATTCTAGAAATAGATTCCTTCGCTTTGCTCGGAATAAAAAAACCTCCGGTAATCAGCCGGAGGTCATTCATCAATCAAAAAACGAACAGTTGTCATCCAGATTTACATCGGGACTATACTGTAAGTTATCTTTATGGGAATTATCCCAGATAGGTCATTAATATTTTGCTTCGCGAAGTATGCTTCAATCTTCGGATTGCTTTTTCCTTGATTTGGCGAACACGCTCTCTTGTAAGATCAAAAGTTTCGCCAATTTCTTCCAAGGTCATTGGGTGTTGATCGCCTAAGCCAAAATACAAACGGATAACATCAGCTTCACGTGGAGTCAAGGTTTCCAAAGCTCTTTCAATTTCTGTACGCAAAGATTCGTGTAACAATGCACGGTCTGGATTCGGGCTTTCACCGCTTCGCAAAACGTCATAAAGGTTACTGTCTTCCCCTTCAACAAGTGGCGCATCCATCGATACGTGACGGCCGAATTTTTCATAAATTCCTTTACGTCATTGATGGTCATATCAAGTTCCTTTGCAATTTCCTCAGCAGAAGGTGGACGCTCATTGGCTTGTTCCAAATAAGCGTACATTTTGTTGATTTTGTTGATGCTTCCAATCTTGTTCAAAGGCAAACGAACAATACGCGATTGTTCAGCCAAAGCTTGAAGAATAGATTGACGAATCCACCAAACGGCGTAGGAAATGAATTTAAAACCACGTGTTTCATCAAAACGTTGTGCGGCTTTAATAAGACCAAGATTTCCTTCGTTTATAAGATCTGGAAGAGTAAGACCTTGGTTTTGGTATTGCTTTGCCACCGAAACAACGAAACGAAGGTTTGCTTTGGTCAATTTTTCCAAAGCGCGCTGGTCACCCGCTTTTATGCGTTGTGCCAATTCTACTTCTTCGTCTGCGGTGATTAAGTCAACTTTTCCAATTTCTTGTAGGTACTTGTCTAATGAAGCAGTTTCCCTGTTGGTTACCTGCTTTGTAATTTTAAGTTGTCTCATTTAAGGTTTGTCCTGTAGATTAAGGTTTAAAACTTGTGTATTATATTTTACGTAAGAAGTATAAAAAAGGTTACAAAAATTTTAATCTTTTTTTAAGAGTGTGCTAATTCTAAATAAAATTTACCTTCCCTTAATCTTCAGAACTTTCAATCTTTTTTGTTGCTGTTGAATCCAAACCTTTGTATTGTTGGGAAACCAAACTGTCAATTTCAGCTTTGTTTGATGTGATTATTTGCTTTCCGTCTTTACTGTTGTAGTAATAGTAGTTTTTGGAAACTGTATAAGTTTCATCAATGCTTTTGCCTTTTAAAGAACCTTTTTGAATTTTATTTTCCGAAGTTGTTTTTGATGAATTTTTCGAATTGTTTACTGTTCCATTCTCATCTGTATTTTCAATCTTTGAAAGTTTTTCATCCCCGTTACTTTTAAATTGTAATGAATCTTCATCCGAAATATTAAGGGTCGTTTCAGTGTTTTCTTTTTCTGAATCTGAATAGGTGTTTAGTTCCGAAGCATTATTTTCCAAAGGAATTTGGGAATTCTGATTTAAAAAATTTCCTGCTCCAAACATTAAGTACAATCCCAACAGAACAGAAATACCGCCGCCCAGCCACCAATAAAAAAGCAGCTTTTTTCTTTTTCGCTTTTCTTCTTCCAGCGAAGTGTTTATTTTTTCCCAAAGGCTTTCTTTGGGAATTTTGTTTCCTGCGCTCAGCTTTGTTTCAAAAAGCTTTCCTATGTCTTTCTTATTTCCCATTTTCAATATTCTTTTGGGGTTGCGAGTTTAGTTGTTCCAACAATTTTATCGCGTAAAAGCAACTTTGCCCGATGGTAATTTGATTTTGAGGTTCCTTCAGAAATTTTCAATAAACCAGCAATTTCATTATGCGAAAAACCATCCATTTGATAGAGGTTAAAAACTAGTCTGTACTGGTCTGGAAGCTCTTGAATAAATTTTAAAAGTTCTTCTAAACTGTGAGTTGTGTTTTCTTCAACTTCAATAGTTCCTTCCAGAATATCATCGTTAATCTCAACATTAGTTGTTTTAACAGCTTTGTATTTGTCAATTGCTTTATAAATCGTTATCCGTTTCATCCAACCTTCAAAAGAACCTTTGTTTTTGTAAGTTTTTATATTCTGAAAAATGGTTATAAAAGCATCGTGCAGGTTATCTTCGGCATCGGCTTCGTTTCTGCAGTATTTTAAAGAGGTAAAAAACAGGGTGTCTTTATAGTTCCGGAACAACTCATTTTGCGCTGCCCGATCATTTTTTATACATTGTTTTATTAATTCGGTATCTTTCAAATATTTCTAAATCTTTAAATACACGAAACAGCCTTTAAGATTATTGGCAATGAAGCAACCATCAACCCTGTATTTACATCATCAAATCTAATATAAATAATTTGGGGGTTTATGCTGTTTTCATATTGCAAGTTTGTTATTGGGTTTGTGCCAGCAATCATATCTTCATAGGTTTCGAAATAAGTTATATTTACGGTTGAGGGATCGTCAAGCCCAGTAAGGGGAAAGATACACCAGCTGTAATTTTTTAAGGGGAAAATCGCTCGACCTGACCCCGGCACAGTTTCACATTCCTCAAAAAGAAATTTTACACAGGGATTATAGCATTCTTTTATTAACAGGAATCGATCTATTCCATTCGTAATTTCCATTTCGGTTTCAGTGAAGCTGATTACTTTCCAATCAAAATTCCAATCGTCGCTTACATTTTCATCCCCGAGAATAAAAATATTCAAGTGCAATTCGTTTTCAATAAAATAGGTAACCCAAGTTCCACCAAAGGAATCTTCAATAAAATAAAGCCCAGCATTTCCCAAATTAGTTACTTCAAAATAAGAGCCATCATATAGAGTATTTGGCCCATCCAAATGTTTAACTTTCCAAATGCAGGAAGTTTCCGTTAGAATATTGTTGCAGGTCGTGATTGTGTCTGCCTGCAAACATTTGTCTATGGCTTCTTTCAATTCTTCATTATTGTTTATAATGTATGATTCTCCGTTTTCTAAAACGCTCGTTATTGGATAGCTCAGGCTGATGGATTTTCCTTCTTCCAAAATGCCCAAAAACTCACTGAATTCAATATCGCTTTTTACAAGTTGATACCCGATGATTTCCATTTCTTCATCATAAATCACCAATGTGAAAGGATAATTGAAATCGATACATGTAATTTCATTTTCGAAATCATTGCCGGCTGCTTTTATAACAAGATTGTAAAGTTCAGAATTTACCTGAATTACTTTTGACGGATCAACTTTGGCAATTGGCTCGTCTTGGCAGGAATTGAAAAATATGAACAGAAGAATAAGCGGTAAGTAACAGAGATTTTTCATAAAAGTTTCATTGCGTTGTTACCCTATAGTCTGAAACTTTTTAAAAGGTTGCGTGGTAAATAAAAAAAGCCACTCAATAATAGAGGCTTTTGTTTGCTGATTTGGTTTTTGAAGAAAGAATACTGGATTTGATTTTGTAATCTAACTGAAAGGAATTAGGATGTATTTATATGTTATATACGCATGTTCTATGCAGTATTTTAATTTACAAACATCTCATTAATTTCTTTTCGGTTGTAATCTAATATCCAAGAATTCAGATTTTCGTAAATCGGTTTTATTATTTCTAATGAATTAGACCATATGTCACATCCTCTATCATCATAAATATTAAAGCCAATTTGTGTTTTAGGTTCAAAAAAATATACTCTTTGTGTAATAAAAGGTTCTTCTCCCATTTCTAAAGAAGCAATACCTTTAATTATTAATTCAGCTTCATTGAGAGATAATTTAATCTTTCCAATAGATAGATCACATTCCAATTTGTCTTCAAAATTTTTTTCAATCTTTTTACCTTCTGAATTGTTTTCAAAATAAGTCCGTTGGAAAGGTCCTTTAATTCTTTTTAAATTGTGATTATTTAGAAGCTTATGTAAATAATTTACAGGTGGTTTTTCCCTTATCCAGCTATCTTCCCATTCTTCAATTAGAATTATAATTTCATTTTCTCCAATAGCTTGTTTATATATTTCTATTCCTCTCTCAGTAGCTTGATTTATCCTTTTCAAAGTATTACTATTTCCTTCACCACCTAATTCAAATCTTATTGAAAACTCGCCAAAAATTGATTTTCTTCCTGAGTTAGGAAGTAGCTTATTTAATTCTTTTTGTATAGTTTTTCTCATATTGCATAGAACGTTTAATATAACCGCAGTTACGGGATTAAATTTAATGTTTTTCGGATAAGCACTTACGGTAGCAATTACGCGTGGATTCGGACGCAGTCGAATCCGCCGTAATTGCGGTTATAAATTGTTGTGCGCTGGCTTTTCACTTTACTATTTTCCTAAATCAAATAAATTAAATGCTTGAATATAAATAGAGTCAGATTTGATTTCTAATCCAATAGGCTTGTCTTCATTTCTGTTTATAAAGTTTATATCGAAAGTATCTTTAAAAGCTAAATTTGAAGTGGTGATGACCAATTTTTTATTGTTTAATATTTTCCAAGACGAATTCTTATCTTCTATAAAATGAACAGTTTCAGGAATCGATACGCTATAACTCTCATCAAAAATCAGAACATTGGAATATAAATAGCTTTTGTAATCTTTGTGATTGTATTCAATTTTTTCAATTGCCCATTTTCCAATAATTTTCTTCGTCAAAGATTCTTTATTTAGAGAACAAGAATATGCTACTAATAATATCGCTAAAGTCAGTATTGTTAATTTCATTGGCATTCTTTCAGCTTGCGCACAACTCGTTATATAGTAACATTTATCACTGTTATCCCGCAAATAGGTCAGGATATGTCAATCTTTTTGTTACCGTTATCCCGTAAAGATAAATTTTTTATTGCATTATCCAAGGGGCTGTTTATTTCCTGTAAATCCTTTCGGGTTACATTAGTATATATCATAGTAGTCTCTGGCCTACTATGCCCCAAAAGCTCTTGAATGTACCTAATATCAATACCTTGTTCCAACAAATGTGTAGCATAACTGTGCCTTAGTGTATGTGGTGAAATCGTTTTGGTTATACCTGCATTTTTTGCATTCTTTTTTAAAAATGACCTTATGGATTCTGCGCTATAGGTGCCTCCTTTTGGGTTTTCTATAAAATAGATTTTTGGTTTGTATGTGTGGTGATAATTTTTTAATAGGGGGAAAAGACTTTCTGCAATGGTGGCATAGCGCGCTTTCCGCCCTTTTCCATTTTTAATATGTAATTGTTTTCTGGAAAAATCAAAATCGGAAAGCTCTTAATTATGTAATTCCCCTATTCGTAAACCGGAGCCGTAAAGCATAGCTATTACTACTCTATGTTTCAGGTTTTTCGTGTTTTGCATGAGTTGTAAAACTTCTTCAATGCTCAACACCACAGGTAATTTTTTATCCTTTTTTGGCATATATATTTTGTCAACATTTATGGCACAAGCAGGATAAAAATAAGCAAAGTGCTTTAGGCCACTAACCATTTGTCTATGGGTGCTCACACTATAATTAAGTTTTCCTACGGACCATTCAATAAAAAGGCGGACATCATTTTCATTTAATTGTTCTGCTGGTTTTTCGGTTGTAAACCGCAAAAAGTCTAAGATAAATCCTGAATAGGTTGCAATGGTGCTTTTGCTGAATCGTTTTCCCTTCAAAAATTCAATGAAATGGCGATGAATTTCAATCTTTTCAAGATCAACGGTGCTAAGCTGTAGTTTTTGCCTTTTTGTATTTCTTCGGTAGGATTCTTTATAGGCGCGATTATTTGAAAATTTCCTTCTGCAAGGTATTTTTTGAAATCATCTAATCGTACTTCGTTATAAAATATATAGAAAGTACGATGAGTCTTGGTCCAATACACTCCTTCAAACTTTTTTATGTATTCCTTGGTTTCAAAATTATATGGAAATTTTATGGCAATTCAATTTTTTGCTTGGTGTGTGAAGGGTTCTAAAGAAATGGCCACCATAATATTATAAATTTATTGAAAAAATGACTTTATCCCAAATAAAAAACGCCCTCATAATTGAAGGCGTTTTTTTAAGTTCAGAGTTCAGAGTTCAGAGTTATGAGAATTTCTTAACTCAGCACTCATAACTCATAACTGAAATTTAATCTCTCTTTCTATCTCTGTCTCTATCTCTGTCTCTATCACGACTATTGCGATCATCACGGCCACGGTTGTCGCGTCCACGGTTATCACGTCCGCCGCTTCGGTTATCATCGCGTGGTGGGCGCTCTTTGTAACCTTCCGGTTTTTCTAAAAGTGCTTTACGCGAAACTTTTTCCTTGCGTGTTTTAGGATCTGTTCCCATAAATTTAACCTTGAAAACATCACCCATATTTACAACATCGGTTACATTTTCGGTGCGTTCCCAAGCAAGTTCGCTAACGTGAAGCAGAGTCTCGTTTCCTGGAGCATCCATATATTCCACAACCGCACCAAAATCAAGCATCTTGATTACTTTCACTTCATACGCATCGCCAATAACAGGCTTGAAAGTCAACGAGTCAATTTTTGCAAGTACGGCATCAATTCCCGCTTGGTTTGTTCCAAGAATTTCCACGATACCTTCTTCAGTAATAGGATCTTCATTGATAACAATTGTAGTTTTTGTGTCTTTCTGAAGTTGTTGGATAACTTTTCCACCCGGTCCAATCAAGGCACCAATATATTCATTTGGAATAGTAACGGTAATCATTTTTGGAGCGTGAGGTTTCACATCTGCATTTGGAGTTGCAATAGTCTCGATTAATTTACCAAGAATGTGCAAACGGCCAGCTGAAGCTTGCTTCAAAGCATTCACCAAAATTTCATACGAAAGACCTTTTACTTTAATATCCATTTGGCAAGCGGTAATCCCGTCAGCCGTTCCGGTTACTTTAAAGTCCATATCGCCCAAGTGATCTTCATCGCCCAAGATATCTGAAAGCACTGCATACTTTCCAGATTCGCTGTCAGAAATCAATCCCATTGCAATCCCGGAAACTGGTTTTTTTAATTGAACCCCAGCATCCATCAAAGCCATCGTTCCTGAACATACAGTTGCCATAGAAGAAGAACCGTTAGATTCCAAAACCTCTGCAACAACACGTACTGTATAAGGACAATCTTTTGGGATCATTCCTTTTAGTGCTCTTTGTGCCAAGTTTCCGTGCCCAACTTCTCTACGTGAAGTTCCGCGAATTGGGCCGGCGTCACCAGTTGAGAAAGGAGGGAAGTTATAGTGAAGGTAGAAAGTTTCCTCACCTTCAAAAGATGGCATGTCAATTTGGTTTGCTTCGCGTGAAGTTCCCAAAGTAACGGTTGCCAAAGCTTGGGTTTCCCCACGTGTGAAAATTGCAGAACCGTGAACGGATGGCAAATAATCAACCTCGCACCAAATTGGGCGAATCTCGTCCGTTTTTCTTCCATCCAAACGTAAGCCTTCATTTAAGGTAAGGTCACGAACGGCAGCTTTTTCAGCTTTGCTGTAATATTTTGAAATTAAATCGCCATAATCTGCCAATTCTTCTTCAGAAAAGGTAGCTTTTATTTCTTCTTTAATTTCTGAAAATGATGCGCTTCTTTCGTGTTTTGCGGAAGCAGATTTTGCAACGGCATACACTTTATCATACGCCATTGTGTGAATTTTTTTCTTCAAATCATCGTCTTCACGTTCTGGCTTGTATTCACGAACTTCTTTTCTGCCAACAGCCTCTGCCAATCTAAGTTGCGCCTCGCACTGTTTTTTGATGTGTTCGTGAGCGAATTTAATGGCCTCAACCATTTCTTCTTCGCTAATTTCATTCATTTCACCTTCAACCATCATCACAGAATCTGCGGAAGCACCAATCACCATATCGATGTCCAATTCTTCCAATTGTGCTCTTGAAGGGTTGATTATAAATTCGCCATTAATTCTCCCAACACGTGCTTCAGAAATAGCACATTCAAAAGGAAAATCAGAAAGTTGGATAGCTGCAGAAGCCGCCAAACCTGCCATTGCATCTGGCATAATCTCATCATCATGACTCATCAATTGGATCATCACTTGTGTTTCAGCGTGATAATCTTTTGGGAAAAGTGGGCGCAAAACGCGATCCACCAAACGCATTGTCAAAACTTCACCGTCGCTCGGTCTTGCTTCTCTTTTGAAGAAACCACCTGGGTAACGGCCCGAAGCTGCAAATTTTTCGCGGTAATCTACCGTTAATGGTAGAAAATCGACATCGCTTTGTTGGTAGTTAGAAACTACGGTACAAAGCAGCATACATTTTCCGGATTGTACAACAACAGAACCGTGTGCCTGTTTTGCCAATTTTCCGGTTTCGATGGAAATTTCACGTCCATCACCAAGGTCTATAACCTCTCTAAATACTTTAGGTATCATTTGTTTTTCATTTATACGCATAAGAAAATGCGCAGTTAATTTTGGTCAAAGCCTGATTTTCAAGCTTAGTGTTGTTGTGTTGTTGTGGTGACCAATGAAAAACCTTTGGGTAGCTTTTCTGTGTTTTCAGACTAAAATCTGAACAATAAAAATAACAATAAAAAATAAAAAGGGCTCGTAAGAGCCCTTTAAAATATTACTTACGTAATCCTAATTCTTTTACGATTGCACGGTAACGAAGTACATCTTTCTTGGTTAAATAATCCAAAAGAGATCTTCTTTTTCCTACCAACATAACCAATGAACGCTCTGTGTTGTAGTCCTTGTGGTTTGCTTTAAGATGTTTTGTTAAATGCTCAATTCTATAAGTGAATAAAGCGATTTGT
The DNA here is from genome assembly GCA_963716065.1 of uncultured Flavobacteriaceae bacterium. GTDB lineage: Bacteria > Bacteroidota > Bacteroidia > Flavobacteriales > Flavobacteriaceae > Aequorivita. The sequence goes on along the minus strand of OY970287.1, from coordinate 992,069 downwards.
CCTTCAGCTGAACCAGTGTCAGTCTTAGACTTTCCGTGTTTTTCAAAAATTTTTCCTTTTTCTTCTGTTGATAAATACATGCCAATATTGTTAAAATGATTTTTATGTACTGATTACCGTTTTGATAATCAAGGGCGCAAAAATACAAAATCGAATTTGAAATTGAAGTGTTTAAAATAAAAATTAATTCAAAATATATTTATTTCATCTTTTTCAGCGTTATGACTTCTTAAACCCCTAAACATCAAATTTATGAAAATCATCCCTTTTAGATTAATTGTTGCTTTTTTTACGATGAGTATCTTCCTGTTTACAAGTTGCGAAAAGGAAGAAAATGATTCTACTGAAGAAGTAGATTTTTCTTCAGATAATTCTATGAGAGCTGCAAAAACCGACAATGTTGCCGAAGGCACATTTAATATTATAGAACAGGCTTTTGTTGAAAACGAAACCGGAGGTAAAGGAACTACAATGTTTTCTCTTTTTCCACAGTGCACTCAAATTACCGTTGGAACCCAAGGAAACGTTTTTACTATTTTATTGGATTTTGGCGTTTCTTGTACATTGAACAACGGCAACATTGTTTCCGGAAGTATCTTTTTGGAATATGGGCCTTTGACAAATGGAACTTACACGGTTAATTACACCTTTCAAAATTTTGTTTTTAATGGAAATGGCGTGAGTGGCGGAGGAACTATTCTTTATGAAATAGCAAATCAAAATGATAATCCTCAATCAACCGTAAACGAAAGTATTACTGTAAGTTTTCCAAATACTACTGTTACGGGAACACGCATTGGAACCCGAGTATCGGAGTGGGTAGAAGGCGTTGGTTCGGGAACTTGGATTGATAATGTTTATCATGTTACCGGAAATTGGCAAACCGAATTTACCAATGGTTTTGAAAGAAGTGGAGAGGTGACTGAAACGCTTGTTTTTAAAACCGCGTGTCAATGGGTTGTTGATGGGATACTTGAAGTTTCGCAGGATGGAGTAACCGCTGCAATAAATTTTGGTGATGGCGAATGTGACAATGAAGCAATATTTATTTATAACGGAGAGGAATTTCCTTTTATAATGAATTGAATTATGAATTTGAAATAAAAAAAAGCTGCTCAAATAGAGCAGCTTTTTTTATGCAGTTTTTTCACGAAGCGGTCTGTTTAAAACCAAATCGAGATAAAGATTTATTTTCCGTTTAAGATCACGGCGATGGGTTATAAAATCTAGAAACCCATGTTCCATAAGGAACTCTGCCGTTTGGAAACCTTCGGGAAGTTCTTTTCCTGTAGTATCGCGAACAACGCGAGGACCAGCAAAACCAATCAATGCGCCAGGTTCGCTAATATTTATATCGCCCAACATTGCGAAAGAAGCTGTCGTTCCACCGGTGGTTGGATCTGTACACAATGAAATATAAGGTATTCCAGCATCGCTCAATTGTGCAAGTTTCACACTAGTTTTTGCAAGTTGCATCAACGAAAGTGCAGCTTCCATCATTCGGGCGCCACCACTTTTTGATATAATAACTAAAGGAATATTTTTCTGTAGGGAATAATCGGCCGCACGCGCAATTTTTTCGCCTACAACGCTTCCCATGGAACCTCCAATAAAACTGAAATCCATACAAGCCACTACTAAATCTGAACCCATTGATTTTCCAACAGCGCAACGAATGGCGTCTTTAAGACCGGTTTTATCCTGCGCTTCTTTTAGCCTTTCGGTGTATTTCTTTTTATCCTCAAAATTCAGGGAATCTTTGGATGTCAGATTTTTATCCAACTCCTTGAATTTATTATCATCAAAAAGTATTTCAAAGTATTCCTTGCTTCCAATGCGCACGTGATAGCCATCTTCTGGACTTACATAAAAATTCTTTTCTAGCTCTTCGCTATCCACAATTTTTCCTGTGGGTGATTTGTACCAAAGTCCTTTTGGGACGTCTTTTTTATCTTCAGTTGGGGTTTGAATTCCCTTTTTTGTTCTTTTAAACCAAGGCATATTTTTTAATTATGAATTATGAATTCAAAATTATGAATTCCAGTTATCTAAAGGTGAATCAAAAATTTATAATTCTAAATTCTGAATTTTTTAAAGCGTATTCACGTTGTTCAAATCTTTAAATGCTTTTTCGAGTCTATTTTTAAAAGTGATTTCCCCATCGCGAAGCCATCTTCTTGGATCGTAATATTTTTTATTTGGAACATCATCACCTTCCGGATTTCCAATTTGGGTTTTCAGATATTCTAAATTTTTCACTATATAATCGCGGACGCCTTCAGTAAATGCGAATTGCATGTCGGTGTCAATATTCATTTTTATAACTCCGTAACCAATTGCTTCGCGAATTTCTTCCAAAGTAGAACCGCTTCCGCCATGAAAAACAAAATCGATAGGATTATGTCCGGTATTGAATTTTTTCTGAACGTATTCCTGAGAATTTTTCAATATAATGGGAGTCAATTTTACATTTCCGGGTTTGTAAACACCGTGAACATTTCCAAAAGCAGCAGCAATTGTAAACTGGTCACTTATTTTTGAAAGCTCTTCGTAAGCATATGCAACTTCCTCAGGTTGGGTATATAGTTTTGACGAATCCACATCGGTATTATCCACACCATCTTCTTCGCCACCTGTGATGCCCAATTCAATTTCGAGCGTCATTCCTATTTTGCTCATGCACTCCAAATAGCGCTTGCAGATTTCAATATTTTCTTCAATAGGCTCTTCGGAGAGATCTATCATATGCGAGCTATAGAGCGGTTTTCCAGTTTCTTTATAGAATTTTTCACCAGCATCAAGCAAACCGTCAATCCACGGAAGTAATTTTTTTGCGCAATGGTCTGTGTGAAGAATAACGGTAGCACCATAAACTTTCGCAAGCTCATGAACATGTTTTGCGCCCGCAATTCCACCAGCTATCGCAGCTTTTTCATTTTCGTTTGAAAGTCCTCTGCCGGCATTAAAATGTGCCCCGCCATTAGAAAATTGAATAATAACTGGCGCATTTAAAGCGGCAGCGGTTTCCATAACAGCATTCACGCTGTCAGAACCTACAACATTCACGGCAGGCATGGCAAAACCTTTCTCTTTTGCGTATTGATGAATTTTTTGAATTTCTTTTCCAGAGGCTACTCCAGGTTTAATTCCGTGACTCATATTTTGAATTGTTGGATTATTAAATTTTTAAATTTGAACTTTCAAACTAGCTAACAAAAATATAAAATTTTAATGGTTTAGAAGGGATAGTTGATACCGATATTGTAAACAGCTTTCGAGAAAGAGTAGTCTTTAAACCAACGTTCTCCAACTGGTCGTGCAGGGTTGTGGGTTTTGAAACCAACGTCGAAGCGGAGTACAAAAAAACCAAAATCATAACGAAGTCCAATCCCTGAAGCAACTGCAATTTCCTTTAAATCTGCGATTCCATTAAAAACAGACGCTTCATTTTCAATATTGTCGAGAACATTCCAAATATTTCCAGCATCCACAAAAAATGCTCCTTTAAAAGCTCCCAGAATTGTGTAACGATATTCAGCATTAAAAGCAAGTTTGAAGTTTGCATCGTTAAAATCGAGAATACTTCCACTGCTTCCCGGGCCTAGATCATAAGCTCTCCAACCGCGATTATCATTAGCACCTCCCGCAAAATAACTTCTTGTAAACGGAATGCTGTTGCTATTGCCATAAGGAATTGCAATTCCGCCAAAAGCCCGAACGGCCACTACATTTTTGCTATTTATTTCCCAGTGTTTTATGTATTCAGTTTCAGCTTTTACATATTGGGAATAGGCAACACCCAAAGTTTCATAATTACCATTCGTATTTTTTTCAAGTCCAGCAAGACTCGAAATTCCCGAAAGTAAATTTCCTGCAGATTCAAGTTTTAAACGCGTACGCGAAAAATTGTTATCGTTGATATTTTCCCGCGTGTCCCTTGTTAGCACCACATTCGTAGCAAAGATTAAGTTGTTTTCGCTAAGGCGAAATTGACGCTCCCGAATGCTCAGCACTTCTTGAAAAGTTTCAACGTCAGTAGTTATAGTATTGTCTAAAACATCTGAAATAAACGTATCCGTCTCCCCAGGAATTTCCAGCGAAGGGTCTTGGGAAGGATTGTTAAAAGGATAATTGAGTTCTTGCGCAATTTCATTTAGCCGTTCATAGGAATTTTTATAGACGTTGAAATAATTCTCGGTATTCAAATTACGCACAAATTGTAGATTCAATAAATCTATTTGATAGGTCAGTATTTTTGAAGGCTTCCATCTATAATTGTAAATTCCATTAACTGTCTGCCTATCCAACCCAATATTGTTTTGGATACTGGAACCAACGCTTAAACTCGTTGAAGGCGACATGTATTTTGGAATTATTTTTTCGGTATTTATAGGAAAAATAATTCGTGGGAAAATGAGCTTCACATCACCACCAAATTCTGAAATATTGAAAAAACTGCTTTCGCTATCGGCTTGATCTTTTGAAGAACCCAAACTTCCTCTCCCAGAAATTTCAAGGATTTCCGCTCCGCTAAAAATATTTCTAAAAATCATATTTCCGCTGAAACTGATTCCAAATTGCTGAATCGTGGAAGTGTATGCATCAAAATCGACTCCCAAAGTAAAGGGATCACGCGGACTTAGAAGAATGGTGGAATTCAATAAAGTATTGGTTGAATCTGTTGCGATATCTTCATAACTAATGTTTGGATATTTAAAAATTCGAAGATCACTTATTTGATTGTAAGTTAAGGTTCTATCAACATCCCTATAAATTTTCCCTGGGGTTATTGAAATCGCATCCGTTATTGCCTTTGGTCGAAAACGCATTTTGCCGTAACTGAAAAGTTTATATCCATTATAACTTATGGAATCCTGAAAATTTTTATCCCGATTTTCAAAAGAGAAATCGGTAACAATCCGAACCTCTTTTATTTTGTGGATTGTAAATGGTACCGTATAAGTGCTGTCTCCTTCGGTGATTTTCCGATTGGGAAGAAGATAGGTAATATCTGCTTTGTGGTCGGTATTTACGGTGTCCGCTTCGAAACCAACGTATTCCTGTTCAAAATGATAAAGCCCAGAATTTCTGAATTGAATGGTAAGTCTGTCGCGCTCGTTCACAAAATCATTTGCTGCATATTGTTTTCCGGGTACTATAAAAGAGCTTCCTTTGGTGGCTTGAAAAAGCGAATCAACCACAGGCGAACTTATTTTTTCAATTATTGAATCCCCGATAAAATACGGTAAATGTTTTTTTACTGAATACGTAATTGATGCCCTTTTTTCCTTTTTCTCATTTGGTACAATTTTATAATCCACTTCGTCATTGAAATAACCATAACTGGCATACCAACGCTTCAGCCTATCCATTGATTTTTCAATTTTTTTATCATCAATAATAACTGGGGCGTCACCAGATTTTTGAAGCCATTCATTGAAATTTACGTAACTACTATCAATTCGATCCACTTGCTTTTTCGAAAGAAAACGGATAAGTCTTTCTTCCCTGTTTGGGTTTTTATAAAGCCATCTTTGATAGGTTGAATCTGGTTGTGGATCGGCAAGATTATAAATATGCAATCCCAAAGGAATGCCGACAAGTGGGATGGAGGTATTTGGCTTTTGGGCCAGCTGGCTGTAAACCCCAACATCTTTCGTCTCAACGCTATCAACCAAAATAGTATTTTCAGTAAGTAAATATTTTCCGTCGGGAACACGTTTTACAGCATCACAAGAAAAAAACAGGCCGATAAATACTATAAATAGTGATATTTTTGTGAGGTCGCGCTTCAAGTGTACGTTTTTAATCGAATTCAAAAATACTATATTTTGGTCAGCAAAAGTCAAACAAAATTGATAACGAGCCTTCAACAAAAAAAGTACCGCGACCAAACAGGACTTTTCGTTGCCGAGGGACCAAAGGTGATTGCCGAATTGAGGAATGAAGGCATAAAGCTACACTCTTTTTTTTCAACGGAAGTTTCACAAATTACTGCTGAAAACCATTTCCATTTAACTGAAATAGAGCTCAAAAAAATAAGTTTTTTAACAACTGCCAATACATCTTTAGCGGTTTTTGAAATTCCAAAAGAAAAACCTTTGCAAAATTTTGGGTTGATTGTTGCCTTGGATGCTATTCGCGACCCAGGAAATCTGGGAACCATAATTCGACTTTGTGATTGGTTTGGGGTGCAGCAATTAATTTGTTCCGAAGATACCGCAGATTGTTTCAACCCAAAAGTGGTGCAGGCTACAATGGGTTCGTTGGCGCGTGTAAAAACCAATTATTTATCGCTTTCTGAATTTTTCGAAAAAACCGATTTGCCTGTTTTTGGTGGATTTATGGATGGAAAAAATGTGTATGCTGAAAAACTTCCAAAGGATGGAATTATAGTTATGGGCAATGAAGCGAATGGTATTTCAGAAGAAATTATTCAGAAAATAACACACAAAATAACAATCCCGCGTTTCGGGAATTTACAGAAAACCGAAAGCCTAAATGTAGCCACGGCAACTGCAATTCTTTTAAGTGAATTTAGAAGATCTACTGAAAAGTAAAGTTTACGAAAATTCCGCGAGTAGATAATTTATCGATATTTCCAGTCCAGGGACTATTGGGATCGTCGTCGCGAACCAACTCATCATTAAGTGCAAAAACGCCACGAATTGAAGGTGTAAATTTGAAAAAATAGAGATAAAAATCTATTCCAAAACCAAGTTCATAATAATTGGTGCTTTTAGTCATCCGGAATTTACCCTGCTCATTATCTTCAGGATTTGCTTCATTACTTGAAAGGTTGAGCGATGTAGAAACTCCCGCCACAACAAATGGCTTTATGTTATTAAGCCTTTTTGTAGAAATTTTCACCAAAAGAGGAACATGGATATAGGTGGATTTTACTTCGCGAAGAAAATCCCTTTGTTCCTCAAAACCTGGAAAAATCAAATTTCGCTGTGTAAAATATAATCCTGGCTCTAAGCGTAAGTTTACATATTCATTTACGCGTAAATCGCCAATAAGCCCAACATTGAAACCAGCGGAGCGCTCCACTAAAATCTCTGTATTGTTATCAGCATATTCGTCTTCGTAGTCAATTTTAAAATCGTAACTGTTGAAGCCTAAAAAGTAGCCCCAAGACAGACGTTTTTTATCAAAATTTTCCAAATTGGCGAGACGTTCTTTATTAAAAAAGCCTTGTGCCTGTGCACTGTTTGCTATGAATAAAACTGCCAATACAAAAAATACTTTCTTCATAAATTATTTGGTAGCATTATATATGGTTGCCACACCAAAGGTTTGCGGATTATTTTTCACTTCATTAAACCCAATTTTGCGCAAAATATTGTTGAGTTTTTCCCCATAAGGAAAGAAAGAAGCACTTTCGCTCAAATATTTATAGGCTACTTTATCTTTTGAAAACACTTTGCCCACAAGCGGTAAAACGTTTTTTGTATAAAAGTAATATCCCTGTTTAAATGGAAATTTTGTGGGCACGGATGTTTCCAAAACCACAAAAATGCCACCCTTTTTTAAAACCCTGAAAATCTCAGAAAGTCCTTTTTCAAGATTTTCAAAATTGCGAATGCCGAAAGACACCGTTATTGCGTCAAAAGAATTGTCTTCAAAAAGCAAAGCTTCAGAATCTCCTTGAATGAATTCAATTTTTTCTGAAATCTTTTCTCCCAAAACTTTTTTGCGGGCCATGGAAAGCATTCCTTCCGAAAGATCCAAACCCACAATTTTTTCGGCTGCAGTTTTTTCGGCAAATTGAATGGCAAGATCACCAGTTCCTGTGGCGATATCAAGAATGGTTTTCGGATTTGTTTCCGCCACCATTTTTATTACTTTCTTTCGCCATTTAATGTCTGAACCCAAGGAAATAATACGATTTAAACCGTCATAATTTTCAGAAATGGTGTCGAACATCTGTTCAACCTGCTTCTTTTTTCCTTCCGAAGAATTTTTATAAGGGGTTATTTTCTTTTCCATAATAGCGCCTGCAAAACTACATATTTTTTAATATTTGCCATCTTTTTCATCCATAAATACAATGGAGTACATTCTGTTAGGGATGCACTAAAATTATATATCTTTGCCAAGATTTATATTTAGAATATATTTTTCAGATAAAATGTTGGGAATAATTACTCTAACGAACAAACGAATAATTTAATGAAGATTATTATTGCCGGTGCTGGAGAAGTAGGTTTTCACCTTGCTAAATTGCTTTCTTTTGAATCTCAAGATATAACACTCATTGATACCAACCGTGAATCTTTGGCAAATGCAGATACGCATTTGGATATTCGTGTGGTGCGCGGCGATGCTACTTCCATTTCCGTATTGCAGGATTTTCGAGTTAACGAAACAGATCTTGTAATTGCTGTTACTTCCAGTGAAACTACTAATATTACGGTTTGCGTACTTGCAAAACAATTGGGCGCAAAACGAACGATTGCACGTATTTCAAATACTGAATTTATTGACAGAAAAGATGAAGTGGGATTCAAGAAATTCGGTATTGACGAATTAATCTCACCAGAATCCTTAGCCGCCAATGAAATTGAACTTTTACTTGGACAAAGTGCTTTTAATGAAAATTATGAGTTTGAGAATGGAGCGTTGAGCATGATTGGGCTAAACCTTTCGCGCACATCGGCTTTTGTTGGCAAAACTGTAAAGGAGATGGCTAAAATTTATCCTCAGCTACATTTTGTTCCCATTGCCTTGCAACGTTTTGGTACACAATACACTATTATTCCTCGCGGCGGCACCCAATTTAAGGAAGGGGATCAAGTTTATTTTACTACTGTTGATAAAGGGGAAGACCAAATTTTTAAACTTTCCGGAAAAAGTAAGCAGGATATAAGGAATGTCATGATTTTAGGCGGCAGTAAAATTGGTTATAAAACTGCGAAAGATTTATGCAAAAGTCATTTCAACGTGAAACTTATTGAAAGCAGTAAAGACAAGGCGTTTGAAATAGCGGACGATATTCCTGGTTGTTTGGTTATTAACGGCGATGGTAGAAATGTAGATTTATTGTCGGAAGAATCCATTGAAGATATGGATGCATTTATCGCCGTAACCGGAAACAGCGAAACAAATATTATGTCTTGCTTGGTTGCAAAATCAAAAGGTGTGAAAAAGGCCATTGCTTTGGTTGAAAACATGGATTATTTTCAGCTTTCACATTCTATAGGCATTGATACGCTTATCAATAAAAAATTATTGGCGGCAAATAATATTTTCCGTTACGTTCGAAAAGGGGAGGTTGTGGCAATGACCAAACTGAACAATATGAATGCTGAGCTTTTGGAATTTGTGGTTTCTTCACATTCCAAAGTTTGTAATAAAAGAATAAAAGATCTCTATTTTCCTGTATCCGCAATTATTGGTGGTGTTATTAGAAAGGGCGAAGGAATTATAGCCTTGGGTGATTTCGAAATACGAAATGGAGATAGGGTAGTGGTTTGCTGTCTTCCGCAATCCATTGGTAAAGTTGAAAAACTCTTTATATAATGAGTTCGCTTACGAAACTTAATTTTAAAATCATTCTGCATTTAATGGGCTTTTTTACTGATGGTAAATGGTGGATTCATGCTTTTATCGTCAATTGTAAGTTGGTATTATGAAGACGGGGTTTTAAAGGAAATGTTATTGGCAGGAACTGTTGCACTGGGTGTTGGAGCAATAATTATGGCTTTAACCAGAAAGCATCGCAAGGAAATTCAGAAACGGGAAGGATATATTATAGTTACGTTCGGTTGGATTTTTATGGCACTTATCGGCACGCTACCTTATATTTTCACCAATGCTATCCCAAGTTTTACAGATGCTTTTTTTGAAACAATGAGTGGTTATACCACAACGGGAGCTTCAATTTTAACTGATATTGAAAGCATCCCGCGCGGTGTTCTTTTTTGGCGAAGCATCACGCATTGGATTGGGGGAATGGGGATTATTGTTTTAGCGATTGCTATATTGCCATTATTGGGAATTGGAGGAATGCAACTTTTTGCAGCGGAAGCGCCTGGCCCAGGCGGTGATAAATTGCATCCGCGCATTACTGATACCGCTAAAAGATTATGGCTTATTTATGTGGGCTACACCTTAGCTGAAACTGTTCTCCTGAAATTAGCCGGGATGAGTTTCTTTGATGCCATCAATCACTCTTTGGCAACTTTGAGCACGGGTGGATTTTCAACAAAAAATGCAAGTCTGGCGTTTTGGAACGACAATCCGATGGTGCAATATATTGTAATTGTTTTTATGTTTTTGGCGGGAAGCAATTTCGTGTTGAGTTATTTTGCCTTCAAGAGAAAATTCCAAAAAATATTTCAGGACGAGGAATTTAAACTATATACAATCCTTATTCTTGCGTTAAGCGTTGTGGCATCGCTTCTTATTTATTTTGAAGCTGATATTTCGACTTCCAGTATTATGCACCCGATGGTTTGGGGGGAGTTTGAAAGCGCCATTCGCCATGCATTCTTTCAAGTATTGACAATTATAACTACAACAGGATTTGTTACCGCAGATTATACCTTGTGGACTCCATTTTTAACAATTTTCTTTTTTGGGATGATGTTTTTAGGAGGTTGCGCCGGTTCTACAGCTGGGGGAATTAAAGTTATGCGTCACTTATTGATGATTAAAAATGGGGTGCTTGAATTTAAAAGAACACTGCATCCACACGCGATTTTGCCTGTGCGCTATAATCAAAAAGCAGTTCCTCAACCTATTGTTTTCAATATTCTAGGATTCTTTATTTTATATATGCTATCTTTTATTGTGGGTACTTTGGTGTTTTCTTGGATGGGATTGGATTTTAAAACTGCGCTGGGAGCGGCCGCTTCTACTTTAGGAAATATTGGTCCAGCATTGGGTGATCTTGGTCCGGTTAATAATTATGCGTTTTTGCCAGATGGCGCAAAATGGTGGTCCAGCTTTTTAATGCTTATTGGAAGGTTGGAATTATTTACTGTGCTTATTCTTATAACTCCATTTTTCTGGAGGAATAGATAAGTTTGTTTAAAGTTTAAAGTTTAAAGTTTAAAGTTCAAAGTTCAAAGTTCAAAGTTCAAAGTTGAAAGTTGAAAGTTGAAAGTTGAAAGTTGAAAGTTGAACCCTTCGACTGTGCTCAGGGTGACAGTAATAAAAGTTAGTTTTTTCCTGAAATTACTTTTACTTCTGAAGCAAGTTTTTTTGCTTTTTCGGTTACTTCCGAAATATTTCCTTTCAGAGTATCGTAAGTTAAAACAACCCCCATTCTTCGATACTCGGGAAGTTGGTTTTCCGAATATTCTGAAATCTGTTTTTGGGGTAGCAGCTACTTTCTCCAATCCTTCAAAAGTTGGATTTTCTGAATTTTCCGAAGCTAAAATAACCGCGCTTGCTCCAATGCGCTCTTGGGTTATTTCAGGAATTGGAAGTCCTAAAACTGCTCGTAGATGCAATTCAAATTCATTGAAATTTTGGGTTTTTGCAAGTGTAACCATACCAGTATCGTGCGGTCTTGGGGAAAGTTCGGAAAAATAAACTCCATCATCAGCCACAAAAAACTCTACACCCCAAATCCCACAACCCGTGAGTGCAGTTGTAACTTTTTCTGCCATTTGCTGTGCTTCTTTCAAAGCTGAAGTTTCCATACTTGCTGGCTGCCAACTTTCCATATAATCGCCACGTTCTTGGCGATGACCAATGGGTGGGCAAAACAGTGTTTTTCCGTTTCGTTGGGTAACTGTTAAAAGTGTTATTTCATAGTTAAAATTTACAAAGGCTTCCACAATTACTTCCGCTACATCACCCCGCGAACCTTCTTGTGAATAACTCCAAGCTTTTTCAATATCTGCCTCGGTTTTAATTGTGCTTTGGCCTTTTCCGCTGGAAGACATTAGTGGTTTTACTACGCAGGGCATTCCTATTTCAGAAACAGCTTTTTTTAAACTTTGGGCTGAGGTTGCATAGCGATATTCCGCAGTTTTCAGTCCCAATTCTTTTGAAGCGAGATTGCGAATTGCTTTTCTATTCATCGTAAAATTTGCTGCTTTCGCTGAAGGGATTACCGTATAACCTTGCTTTTCATATTCATAAAAACGTTCGGTGCGAATAGCCTCAATTTCGGGAACTATGTAATCTGGTTTGTGTTTTTTGACAATTGCATCCAAAGCATTTCCGTCAAGCATATTTATTACTTCACAAAAATCTGCGAGTTGAGCCGCAGGGGCATTTGGGTAGCTATCCACAGCTATTACAGTTTGCCCAATTCGCTTTGCGGCAATAGTAAATTCCTTGCCCAATTCTCCACTTCCCAATAATAAGATTTTCGCCATTTTGAATGTTTCTGTAAAAATACAGGAATAGATTTAATGAAAAAACCCAAAGCAGATTTTGCTTTGGGTTTTCAAAAAATATAAATGATTCAAAAATTAATTAACGATAAGTCGTTTAACTTTTGATACTTTTTTGTTTCCTAATGTTACAAAGTAAACTCCAGCAGAAACATAACTCATGTCTAAATTATAGCGGTATCCAGTACCGTCGTTATCAATTTTATAACTCACTAATTTTTGACCTAGCATATTAGTTACTGTAAACGTTAGTCTATCTGTAATATCGGTCGTTAAAAGTTGAACTTCAAATAGATTGTTTCCTTTGTTTACTATTATTAGATCTGAGGCTTCGGTATAATTTTCAGGTAAACCAAGTGGTTCGGCTCCACATAATTGTAAAGTCCAAGAATTTAACGTTCCTTCATCTCCATTAGCGGTGTCCAATATCGAAAGAGTCCAATCTCCCAATGTTGATTCCCCTTCAAAGTCAGATAAATTTCCTTGCGGTCTAAATGTTCCTGTAAATGGAGGTGTGCCATCTTGAATTGATTGAGTGGCTTGATCATCGAATGTAGTATTGGTAAAATTATCACCGCTACCTCCTACGTTATCAGCAAGAATTACTTCAGTTCCAGAAGGGCTTCTTAATTTAATGGTTAAATCGCCATCATAAGTATGTTGAACATCTATGGTAACATTTACATCATTTAAAAAATTAACATCAGTAAATGAGATTATTGATTTTGTTAATGTACCAGCGCCTGGGCCAATTGGAAAAACTGTATTATTAGTATTTGAATCACATTCAAAATTTACAATTGCTACTTCCAAAGTATTATTTGTAATATCTGAATCACCCGATAATAAAGTTGTAGCGTTAAGTCTATAGGAGCCTGGGGTAGAAAAATCTCCAGGTGTGCTAAACGTAAAAGATATACTTTCTCCACCGTTAACTGGGCCAGCAACAGTTTCAATTACAGGTGTGCCGCCATTTATGCTATAAGCAACATCAAAATTTGACTGTGTTGCTGTACCAAAATTATTTATGGTAACTGTTATAGCTTCTACTCCTAAACCTTCAGCACTTTCGGGTGCCGTGATTTCGGTTATACCTATATCATTTGCAAAAATATGAGTAACTTCTTTGGTGAAACTATCGTTTGAAGGATCTTCGTCACCAGATAAATCTGTAGCAGCAGTTATTGAATATGTTTGTCCCTCAATTGAAAGATCTGCTGTTTGTGAAAACGTATATGATGCTGTAGACGCAGACGTTATTGTACCGGAAAAAGTTTCGGTAACAGTTGTGCCGCCATCAACTTGATAGCTAACATCAAAATTTGAAATATCGTCTTCGCCATAGTTGAAAATTGTTACGGTTACCTGCTCGCTATTTGTCAATACTCCTGAAACCGGTGCGGTAATATTTACCACTCCTGCATCTAAATTAAAGTTTGGCGCAATTTGAAAAACCCCAACAACGTCTTTTCTTCCGTTATTCATATATTCATTTATGAACCAAAACTGTTTATCATTGGAAGGATCCAAATCAATTTTGCTATAATCTCCGTAGCGAAGGCCAGGAATATTTTGATTTCCAGCTGCAATTAATTCTTCAGCGACAGTCATAGTGTTCAAAGGGTCATTTGCAAAACGACCTGTGTAATAAGAACTTACTCTTTTAGAAGTTGGGTCTGGAGTAGTTGGTCCTGCCATACCACTGTAGCCCATTCCAATATTTCCTTGTAAGTCCATCATCATACTTGCATGCCAAGCGTGTTTTCCATCAGGTGAAGTATAGGTTCCTTCTTGATAGATTGACCAAGGCTGGTTATCGCCAGCTTGGCGTAACTCAAACCAACGTACGCCCGCAAGTTCCCCTCCGGTAGCATCCGTATCAACAACAAAATTGAATACAGCGGAATTGTGGCCAGAATATTTTCTGAATTGTGCTTGGTTCATAATAGTAGCCTGAAGCGCATCAATATCAGCGCCTCCGCCCGGTTGAGCCAAATTTGAGAAACTTCCACCATCAAAAACTGAGATAAATGGCGTAGTTATAAATTCTGTAGGTGCTGAAATTGTAGAACTGCCTGGACTTGTCCAGTTAACATCTACTGTCCATAATTTGAAATGATCCTGTGATACTCCAGACCAAGCGTCATCTTGCAAATAAATTATAGGCAAACCACCAGCGGCAGGAAGATTATTATTTGTAACATTCAAAGCTTGTGGGCTATAAAAACCACTGGTAACTATACCTGGAAGCGGGAATCCAATAATTTGTGCAGTTGGATCTCCAGTAAGCATTTTTGCTCTTTCCATGGCGTAAATTTTATTTGTTGCGCCAGTGTTTTCAGTCATATAATAACCGTCACTCCAAACAGAAAGTTTTTGATAATCATTAATTTGTGGGATGTTATAAACATACCACCCATCATTAACAGGGTCTGAACCATCGGAAACTGCGATTTGGGCACCATTGCCTAAAAAACTCAAAACGAATCTATCTGCAGCATTATCATAAGAAACTGTAAGGTCACAACATCCACCAATTGGGAAGATAGTTGGGTTCGGACTTATTTGCCCTGTAAGTGGGTTTCCGCTTTTGTCGAAAATTATGAATCCAGTATTAAATACTACAACTGCATGGTTAGGTCCAATACCAATTGAAGGATCTGTTGGTTGCGAACTTGAGGAAGCAGCGTCAAATACCAAGATTGGTTCTCTGCCATTAATTTTTTGTGCTAATGGATCGGGATTTCTCACAAAATAGTCATCTTCAGTTTGTGGGTCTTTTCCGGGAACTACAATATTTTTTGAAGCCCTGCCGTCTTCCATCACTGCTTCCTTTACTCTAGCCGGAGCCAAATTGGTTTGGGAAGCGATTGAGGGTACGTGAACCACTGATCCTACAGTGCCAACGTAAGTTGCATTTGTTTTTTCCTGAGCTTGTCCTTGGAAGGCCATTGCGAAGAAAAATAACAGTAACGTAATTTTAAGTTTCATACTAAAGGTTTGTTTTTTAAATTAAAAATTTTACAATCGTCTAAAATACAGAGAAAAAATCAAATTAAAAGGGACTGGTTAATTTTAACCAATCCCTTTTAGAAATATAATATTTAAGCTAAAGATTCTTTGATTCTATGCAGCGCTTCTTTAATATCTGCTTCGGAAGCAGCATACGAAATACGAATACAATTTGGGTCACCAAAAGCTTCCCCTGTTACTGTGGCAACTTTAGCTTCTTCCAAAAGGTATAAAGAAAAGTCTGATGCGGTGTTGATATTTTTTTCGCGCAATGTTTTTCCGAAGAAATAGGAAACATCGGGAAATACATAAAAAGCACCTTCTGGCTCGTTTGTTTTGAAGCCTTCTATTTCTGAAAGTAAATTCAGTATCAACTTTCTTCTTTCTTTAAAAGCATCCACCATAAACTTAATTTTGCTTGGTGGATTTTCCAATGCAGTTATGGTTGCTCTTTGCGCAATACAATTTGCGCCACTGGTAACTTGTCCTTGCATTTTGTCGCAAGCGCGGGCAATCCATTCGGGAGCGCCTATGTAACCGATGCGCCATCCAGTCATTGAAAATGCTTTCGATACGCCATTAACTACAACAGTGCGGTCATACATATCTTCAAACTCAGCCATAGATGTATGCTCGCCGATGAAGTTTATATGTTCGTAAATTTCGTCACTTATTACAATAATATTTGGGTATTTCACCAAAACGTCTGCAAGGGCGCGAAGTTCTTTTCTGCTATAAACAGAACCACTTGGGTTGCAAGGGGAGCTGTAAATAATCATTTTAGTATTTGGGGTAATGGACGCTTCCAATGCCTCTGCTGTTACCTTGAAATCGGTATCTATGGAAGTCGGGATTTCTTTAGCAACACCTCCTGCAACTTTACATTGGTCTGCATAGCTTACCCAGTATGGGGCTGGTAACAAAACTTCATCGCCTTCATCCAAAAGAACCATTGTTAGGTTTGCCAAGGATTGTTTTGCGCCAGTGGAAACTACAATCTGCGATGGTTTGTACGTAATGTTATTGTCTCTTTTGAATTTCGTGATAATGGCTTTTTTTAAATCGCCATAGCCATCTACAGGTGTATAGGAATGATAGTTATCCTGAATAGCTTGGACAGCTGCTTCTTTCACAAAATCCGGGATGGGAAAATCGGGCTCTCCGAGGCTTAAGCCTATAACGTCAATACCTTGTTCTTTTAATTCCCTTGTTTTGGCAGCCATTGCCAATGTTGCCGAGATTGCCATCTCGTTCACTCTTTTTGAAAGTCTGTTGTCCATAATTAATTACGCAGAAACCGCAACAGGCTTAACTCCCATCTCTTTCAAGTGCCTGAAATGAGCCATTAGTGCTTTGCGGGTGGTTTTATATTCTTTATAAGGTAAGTTGAATTCTTTGGTAGTATTTTTCACGATTTTTGAAATATTCTTGTAATGCACATGGCTAATATTTGGAAAAATGTGGTGTTCCACTTGATGGTTCAAACCCCCTGTGTACCAATTTACAATTCTGTTGTTCGTTGAAAAATTAACTGTTGTAAACAATTGGTGTATTGCCCAAGTGTTTTTCATGGTTCCACTTGCGTCTGGCATAGGCATTTCGGTATCTTCAACGACGTGCGCAAGTTGAAAAACCATGCTCAAAATAAGTCCTGCAACATAGTGCATTATAAAAAAACCAAGCAAAATCTTCCACCAAACTATATTGAAGAATAGAATTGGAATCACTATCCAAAGCGCCACGTAAATAACTTTTGTAATTACCAAAACGCTCCATTGCGTAAAAGGATTCGGAAATTTTCCGTAGGAAAGTTTACGAGCCAAGTATCTTTTTGTTTGGAACCAATCTGTAGTAAGTACCCAGTTAAAAGTTAAAAGCCCATAAAAGAAAAGACTGTAATAATGCTGAAATTTATGGAGCTTGTACCATTTTGAATGCTTGGAAAAACGAAGCACCCTTCCTGCTTCCAAATCCTCATCATGCCCGTGGATATTTGTATATGTATGGTGAAGCACATTGTGTTGCACCTGCCAATTATAAACATTGCCGGCAAGAATATACATACTGCCGCCCATTACTTTGTTTACCCATTTTTTTGACGAATAGGAACCGTGGTTGGCATCGTGCATTACGTTCATGCCCACACCAGCCATACCTACGCCCATTACAATTGTGAAAAGAAGCTGCGCCCAACCTGGAAAATCAAGCGTCAATAATAAAAAATAGGGGGTAAGATACATTGAAAACATCACTATTGTTTTTAGGTGAAGTTTCCAATTTCCTGTTCTAGCTATGTTATTATCTTTAAAATAGTCGTTAACGCGCGTGTTCAACGTTCTGAAGAATTTTGCAGTGTCAACGCGGGAGAAATTTAAATTTGTATATGTCAATCTGAATTGTTTAAAAGGGGATTATTCTTTGAAAAGCACAAAAATAGTCATCTTTTGCTTAAAAGTAAGATTTCGAAACCATTAATTTCAGAAGAAAACATACTTTTGTCGTTGAAAAAAATTATGGAACTGATATTAAAATATTTCCCGGAACTAACTGATATTCAAAAAAGTCAGTTTCTTTTGCTGCAAGAACTTTACGAAGATTGGAATTTAAAAATAAACGTAGTTTCCCGAAAGGACATAGATGAAATTTACTTACGCCATGTGCTCCATTCTTTGGGAATAGCTAAAATTCAGCCTTTTCTTCCAGATTCTAAAATTTTGGATGTTGGCACCGGAGGTGGTTTTCCCGGTATTCCTTTGGCTATTTTATTTCCAGAAACACAGTTTCATCTTGTAGATAGTATTGGGAAAAAAATAAAAGTTGTTGAAGAAGTTGTAGCTGGACTTGAGCTAAAAAATGTAAAAACAACAAATGCCCGAGTGGAAAGTGTTTCAGGGAAGTATGATTTTATTGTGAGTCGTGCCGTGGCGCCGATGGAGACTTTTGTTCATTGGGTGAACGGGAAAATTGCGAAGCAAAATTTGCACGAGCGAAAAAACGGGATTCTGTACTTAAAAGGAGGTGATTTGGCTGATGAGTTAAAAGTTTATAAGAATGCTGAAATACTTCCGTTGAATAATTTTTATGAGGAAGAGTTTTTTGAAACTAAATGTGTAGTGTATTTACCCATGAAATTTAAAGGTTAAAACTATTTTTTCAAAAGAAACCATTGTACGGCAAGAATTGATTTTGCGTCTTTAAGCTCGCCAATTTTTTCTTCTATTTCAGAGATAGGAATTTTTACCAATTGAATATCTTCATTTTCATTTCCTCCTCCTTTTTCGGTTTTATCTTGCTTTGAAACTTCTGTGTAGAATAAAAATACTCTTTCTGTAGATGCGCCCGGAGATGTATAGAATGTGCTTATTAATTTGGGGTCGACAATTTTATATCCCAATTCTTCCATTACTTCCCTTATTACACAGTCTTGGGGGTTTTCATTTTCTTCCATGAACCAGCTGGTATTTCCAATAACCAACCATCATTGTTTTTGCAAGTTGGGTAGCGGAATTGGTTCGTGAATAAAATGCTTTGGCTCTCTTTTTCCAATAATAAAATAGCTACAGAGTTGCCTCTTTCAAAAGCAAGTCTTTTTGTATTTATTTCTTTTCCATTAAAAGTATCATACACAACATTTGCTTTAACCATCTTGTAATGGTCGTTAAAAACAACTTTTTCATCATTGATTGAATACTTCATAAATGGAATATTTTGACGTTAATTTAAGGCAATAAAAAACCCCGAACAAGATAATTTGTACTGGGTTTTTTATTATTTAAAATTCAATTCTTAACCTAAAAAAGGATATCTATAATCCGTAGGGGAAACAAAAGTTTCCTTTACCATTCTTGGGGAAATCCAGCGATAAAGGTTCAATTTGCTTCCAGCCTTGTCATTGGTTCCACTTCCACGGGCACCACCAAATGGTTGTTGGCCAACAACTGCACCAGTCGGCTTGTCGTTTATGTAGAAATTTCCAGCTGCATTTTCAAGAGCTCTTACAGCCTCTTCCAAAGCATATCTGTCCTCACTGAAAACAGCACCGGTTAATGCATAATCACCAGTTTCATCAACAAGTTTCAAGGTTTCTGCCCACTTTTTGTCCTCAAAAACATACACGGTTAAAACTGGTCCAAAAAGTTCAGTGCACATAGTGGTGTATTTTGGGTCCTTCACAACAATCACAGTAGGTTCTATAAAATAACCTTTGCTTTTATCGTAATTTCCACCCACAATTATTTCGGCGTTTTTATCCTTCTTGGCGGTGTCAATATACTTTGCGAGTTTATCAAAAGAACCTTCGTGGATTACAGCAGTAATAAAATTGCCCATATCTTCCGGAGATCCCATTTTGAATGATTTCACATCGGCAACCAAATCATTTTTTACTTCCTTCCAAATACTTTCAGAAATATAGCATCTACTTGCAGCGCTACATTTTTGCCCCTGAAATTCAAAAGCACCGCGCACCATTGCCGTAGCAACCTGTTTTGGGTTTGAAGATTTGTGTGCAACAATGAAATCTTTCCCGCCAGTTTCGCCAACAATTCTAGGGTAGGTTTTATAGTTGTGAATGTTTGTTCCTATTTTTTGCCAAATGTCTTTAAAAACATTAGTTGAACCTGTAAAATGTATTCCGCTGAAATCTGGGCTTGCAAGTACAGTATCGGTTATCATTACTGGATCGCCCATCACCATATTTATTACTCCGGCTGGAACACCAGCTTCTCTAAACACATCCAAAATTACTTTTGCGGAATATACTTGGCTGTCGCTTGGTTTCCAAATTACCACATTGCCCATCAAGGCGGCACTCGCGGGAAGATTTCCCGCAATAGCAGTAAAGTTGAAAGGAGTGATAGCATAAACAAAACCTTCCAAAGGTCTGTATTCAATTCTATTCCAAGCCCCGGAAGTAGATTCTGGTTGCTCCGCATAAATTTCAGTCATAAACTGAACGTTGTAACGAAGGAAATCTATCAATTCGCAAGCTGCATCAATTTCAGCTTGATAAATATTTTTTGATTGTGCCAGCATGGTTGCGGCATTTATCTTTGCTCTGTAAGGTCCGGCAATCAATTCAGCAGCACGAAGAAAGATTGCTGCACGTTGTTCCCAAGGCATAACGGACCATTTTTTTCTAGCTTCCAAGGCGGTTGAAATTGCTTCATCCATATTTTTTTTGGTAGCCTTATGGTATGTTCCCAACACATGTTTGTGGTCATGCGGAGGCGACATAGTTCCGGTATCTTTTGTTTTCACCTCTTTTCCATTGATGAATAAAGGCACTTCCACCTTTGTTCCGTACATATTTTTGTAGGTTTCAAGTACTTCTTTTCTTTCCGGTGAACCTGGCGCGTAGCTTTTTACTGGTTCATTAACGGCGATCGGCACTTCAAAAAATCCATTTCCCATAACTTTTTTGTTTTATTATTTTCCTATTTATGAAGATGGCAAAGGTACTAATTTTTTAGTGTTCAGTTGGCAGTAGCAGTATGCAGTTTTATGGCATTTATAATTAAGCGCAATTTTATATTTATTAGTTTTACTGAACACTGAACACTGAACACTGAACACTGAACACTGAACACTGAACACTGAACACTGAACACTGAACACTTTTTAAAATATGTGTACGATAACTTTTATCCCAAAATCAAATAATGATTTCATTCTCACATCAAATCGTGATGAAGCTCCCGGACGCGAAACCTTTTCACCAAAAATCTATGAAGAGGAAGGCGTGAAATTGCTTTACCCGAAAGATGCTGTTGCTGGTGGAACGTGGATTGGAATAAGTGATAAAAAAAGAGTTGTTTGTTTAATGAACGGAGGTTTTGTGGCGCACGAACGCAGACCATATTACGGAAGAAGTAGGGGGTTGGTAGTAAAGGATTTGTTGAAAGTAAATAATGCGAAAGAAGAAATTGAAAATTATGATTTCACCGAAATAGAACCTTTTACCGCAGTTTTAATTGAATGGAAAAGGGAACTTCAACTTTTTCAACTGGTTTGGGATGGAGAAAAGTTTCATTTTTCAGAAGAACCTTTGGCGCCGCATATTTGGTCTTCATCGCCATTATATCCAGAAATGCTGAAGAAAAAACGCGAACAATGGTTTTCATCTTTTTTAATGGAAAAAGTAAATGCCTCTAAAGAAGAAATGCTTCATTTCCACAAAAACGCAGGCGAAGGTGATTTGAGTAGTAACTTAATTATGGATCGCGGATTTATAAAAACCAAAAGCATTACCCAAATATTTAAGAATAGTAAGAATTCGGAAATGCGTTACGAAGATTTGCAGATTGGGAAAGTTTGTGATTCAATATTCAGTTTCCTATAATATCTATTGAGTTTTAAATGCAATAGAATCCAAAGCATCCACAGAATCAAAAGTATCAATTCATAGAAAACGGCGCGCTCAAATTAAAGAGTGGAATTGAAACCCTGAATTTTTTTGTTGTTGCAAAGTTTACCATATTGTAGTGGCCCTTCATTGAACCAAATGGGGAATATAAAAGACAGCCGCTGGTATAAGCGTGTTTCCCGCCCGGTTGAAGAATTGGTTTTTGGCCAATTACGCCTTCGCCTTCCACAACTTCGGTATTATTGAGTGAGTCTTTAATTTTCCAGCATCGGGAAGTTAGCTGGACGGTATCTTTGCTTTGGTTTTCAATAGTAATGGTATAGGCAAAGGCATATTGCATTTTACGGTCTTTGTAAAATGTGCCGTCAAATTCGGTTTTTACCGAAATTTTTATACCCTGTGTTACTTGTTGTACCATTGTTTAATAAAATGCTGCGCTTGCGGCTACAAAAATGATTGCTGAAAATGTTAAGCCTATTCCAAACACAATGTTTAAAAATACAAATTTTATTAAAGTTATCATCCTTCCCTGCCCGTAAAAATCCCGCAGCGCCTTATAAAAATAGAATGGGCCAATAAAAGTGAAAAGAATTCCTACCAATATCTGTTCACCAAAAATAAGATCTGGAATTATAAATATGAGCATTGCCAAAAAGATAAAGCTGAAAATGTGGAAGATAAAAACCATATGTTCCACGTAGGTATATATTTTTTTGGAATAAATAAGCCAGAAAAATAATGCGAAGAACGGTGTAAAGAAAAACAGAAAGAAAGGTATTTTGGCAAGTATGTAATTCATAAAAGCACGTGGGTTTTCCTTAATTTTTTCGATTGTTGTGTTTTTTGAATACATCCATTTGTTAAAGGATGTTTTTTTGTGGTACAAACTGTCTAAAGCTACACTTGCATCCTTAATTTTATATTTGTCGTAAAATTCATTGTAGAGGGAAATCCTTTCAAAATAACTTTTTGCAAAAGACATAGTGTCCAATTGTTTGTCCGTTAAATATTTAATAGGTTCTTTTATTTCTTGAGTTTCAATGGAATCTGCAAGCCGAATTGCTTCAGAAGTAGTTGTTGAAATATTTTGTGCCAAAGAATCCAAATTAAATGTGTTTTGAGATGGAACTTTTAAATTTGACGTGTTGTTATATAGTTGATTGTTATCGAAATCTGATTGGAAAATCCCGATAAAACCATTCAACAAAAAATAGATGATCGATACGCTTAAAAAGAAACGGAACGGGTTGGCGTATTTTAAGTGTTGTCCCTTCACATAATTTCTCGTGATAACTCCGGGACGGAACAGAAGATGCTTAAGTGTATTCCGCAAACGCGAATCATAAACCACAATGCTGGAAATAAATTCGCCGAAAAAATCCTTTGCTGAAAGTTGTTTCTTGCTGTTTAGTTGGGAGCAATATGGGCAATATATATCGCTTATGTCAAGAGGTTGCTCGCAGTTTAAACATTTTGTTCCTCGGTATTGCAGCGATTTTCTTCCATTGGAAATTCCTTTTTTATTGCGCTTCATCGTTGGTTAAAATGATTTCGCTTTGCTAATTATTTGAAATATTTGTGGAGTTTGCATAGCCCGTTCCAATTATTCTATCGTAGCGAGCACCCAAGTCACGGAAATAAACAATCACCGTATAGTCATTTTCGGTCTGCCAAAAATTCCCACTTACGGCACCATCGTTTATACTTCCGTCACGGTTTACAACCACATATTTATAGTTGTAAAAACCTTGTTTAAAAAGACGGCTATTTCTATATGTATCTGTTTTTTCATCATATTTCATATAAGTGCTGCCATCAATTGTCCAGTTGTTGAAATTCCCATAAAGGTGAAGTTCCTTGTCGCCAAGATCATCATAATATTGAAGGTTAAAATGCATACGCACATATTCTGCCTCGGTATCCTGATTTTGTGCATCCACATTTCTAACCACGAAATTTCCGTTTACATCCGGATTATACGTATAGGGCCGGTTATATCTGGGAATGTTAGTGAAAAGATAATTTTCATAAACATCGGTCAACTCTATGGAACGAATGCCATTGGTGGCCGAACGCTCATCTTTATTGTCGAATGCAAGAAATTCATTTCCTCCACCGAAGGTTGCTTCTTTATCGTATCTATAAATTAGCTCGTCGCCAATGGTGTATTGCGGGACCAAATCAGTAATTGCGGTTTTAAGATTGCTATTTTGAAGTACGAGTGTTTTTACGGTTTGTTTCGGGTTTATCAATAACAGACTTGGGGAAGTTATTTTAAACTGTACCACTTGTTTTTCATTGATAACTTTAAGGTCGCGGGCACGTTTAATTTCAACTTCAACAGAAGCAACATTTTCCATCACTAAAAATTTACGGGTGAAAATAAGTTCGCCATCGCTATTGAAAATACTGATTAAATAATTGCCGCTTTTTTCAATTCTTCGTGTTTCACGGTTGGGAATGATGAGGTCGTAATGCGAAAATATTTGAAGTGTATTTACCGAATTTGTATAGGTTTCAATCCGCACATCGTCAAAGCCGTCCAAATATTCACTTTTGGAAAGATCGCTGGGCGACCAATCAAAATTGTGGTGGGTAATGGTATAATAATAATCTTCCTCTTCGCCATTTAGAGCATCAAACGATAAACGCACTTGTTCGCCAAGGCGAATAATGGGTAATTGGCTAAGGTCTGTAGCCCCACGAAACTGAACGGTGCTAATGTAGGATGGTTCTACTTTATCAAGTACTTGAGCGAAAATTGGGAAGGCAATAAGCAGCAAAAGGAGGGTAGCGGAAAGTGTTTTTGACATGATATTTGTTTAAAAAGCTAAGATAAGCAAATTTTGTGCCTGTTTCGTTGGTGGTTTTTGGAATAATATTAGAGTTTAGGGCTTTGCAAAATACATAATTCTAAATCCTATTGTAAATAGGCACGCTTTTCAAAAGCGCGCCAAAGGGAAATATTCTGCTGGTTTTTACAACTTAAAAAGCCGCAAATTGCGATTAGAAAAAGAATGTTTAATTTTTTCACGATTTTTTTTAAATATTGCCTAACGGTCTTGTATATGAGTAGTAGCGGGATTTACACAACGACTTTTCGGTTTAGAACAGATTTAAATTTATACCTTAACTTTAGGTTAAGCAACAAAGCCGCTATTGCTTATATACGTTGTTATGCCCTGTGCTTACTGCCTTCAGTTGAACAATTCCATTTGTAAATTATCAATTGGTTTTAATTTTGTTATGAAATTGTCCCATTGATTTAAAGTCAAATTTAAACTGTATTTTATGTTCAAATTATCTAATTCAGTTTGTAACTCTTTTTGGTTTGTGTTTTTTGCTAAATTAAAAATATCTATTCGCATTAAAACGTCTTTTGTAAATACTCTTTTAGCATCCGAGAAAGTGATGGATTCCAAAAACTTTCTTGTTTTATTTGAATTTAGAAGTATAAGTGTATAAATCGCAAATTCAATTTTAGAAAAACCTAATAAATAGCAAGTATCATCAAGCATCACTGGTTTATCATCTTGTGGTAGGACAAGTGTAAAATGGAATGTTTTATAAAGTCCTGAAATAGCAACTTTATAAGGTTTGAAAGAGTAATCGCCAATTCCAAAAATTGAAAAAAAAGGTTTGTTTCTATAAATACTTGACTTTCTCGCTTCAAAATTTTCGATATGGTCTATTAAATATTGATATGTTTTTGGATAGTCAGATTTTATTTGTTTGGTTTCTTGTCCAACTTTTTTCTGGGTTACAATAGTGTATTTTCTCGTTCTATTTATAACTGTATTTTTAAGGTCGGAACTTTTGAGAATACCGTAAACCAAACCTTTTTCCAAATTTGCTTTTTCGTCAAGTCCGTTTACATAATATCCGTTTACTTTTTCCAACTCCATTACTTTAGAACAATCGTGTTTTAAACCTTGTCGCCAAACAAAAGGACACGTACCATCAACTTCTTTAGCGTTAGCGTAGGTTTCTATATTTGAAACAAATTTGGCGTTTAACCAACCGAATTGTAAATAGGAAGAATTGTTATCATAAAAATCAAATTCTTGACAGGTCAGTTCTGGATTTGAATTTAATTTGCAATAAAACAAAGATGCTTCAACCGACACATCAAATTCCTTTTTACTATCGATACAAAGTTTTTCCATTGCTCCGACCTTATACTGATTTTTGTATTGGTCGTGAACAAGGTTTTTAATAACCGAGTTTTTGACTAATAACAAAAGATTCCCGCTTGAATTTTGGAAATTCTCAATCATTATAATTGTTATAAATTCTGCAATATCAAAATTCCCCTTTCCTGTCATAGCATCAAGTCCGCTATGCTTTTTGAAGTTTGATTTATTTGGAAGATTGGTTGAATTTAAAGTACCTAATTTTGAATTTGTAACCCAAGGTGGATTGCCAATTATCAAAACATTCTTTTTACCGTATTCATTTGCGATTTCCTTAAAGTCAAAATCAAATACGTTACAATGATGAATTGAAATATCGGGTTTCTTGTCATTTGGGTGGGAAAGGTAAAAATTGATTATGTTGAATTTTGTTTCCCACACGTAAGGTTTGTAAATCTCAACTCCAAAAACATTCTTTATTTCCTCAAATGTTTTTAATGAAGCGATGATAAAATTGCCTTTTCCACAAGTTGGTTCAATAACAATTTCTGGCGAAATATTCTTGGAAGCTAAATATTCCGTTGCCTTGTTGGCTAATTCTAAATTCGTTTGAAAATCGCCATACTCTGCTCTGTCAGGTTTATTTAATGTAGTTTTTGGATTTGAAATTACTTTTTTAAGTTTTTCCAAATCGTCATTATTGTCAAAGAAATGTAGGATGCCGAAGGCATCGTACATTTTTACATTTGCTTTTTCAAATGAAGAAATAGTTCTCAAACTTTCATTTAAGAATTCCGAAACTTTTAGAGTAATATTTACTTCAAATACTTTCATTATTTCGGTTTGTTAAAACTAATTATTTTGTCAATTCCTTGAATGTCATCAGTCAAAGCTACAATTCGTTGGTATTGTAACCTCCATTGAAGTGCATTGGAGATTGTTAAATAGCCTTGTTCGGGTGGTGATTTTAGAATTTGCTTTGCAACTTTTGCCAAAGTTATTTCGTCAGCAGAAATATTTTTATCCTGAAGATAAGCAATAATGTCGGCTTCATTTGCTTTGTCCTCAACCATTTGTCTTAAACGATAAGTTGTAGTATAATCAGCAGTTCTTTCTTTGTAAACAAATGAACAGCTAACGAAATTCAGTATTGCAGTTTGACTTTTTGGGTCGTCCGTTTTGTCATAAACGAAAACAAGAAGATTATAACCAAGTCCAAAAATCTTTTGTTTTGCATCCTTAAAAGGACAGGAAGATTGAGGTTGTTTGATAGAAGTAACTTTGATGTCAGTTAAAATATCTTTTGAAGGCAAATCAATGCCTCTTGCAGAAGAACCAACGGTTACATTGTATTTTTCATTTAAGTGTTGTTGAAATTTTTGTTCGATTAATGTTCCAACCGCTTTTCCATCAGTAACTCCGTATAGTTCTTTATGCTTAAAAGTTGATTCCGAAACACAAAATATTTGAGCTTCTTCGATTAGTTTTTCTATGGTTAGATTGTCTTTTATTTTCATTTCGTAAAGTTACGAATCTTGATTTTTAAATTTAGTTGTTAAGTCTGTTTTTATCTGTCAGTTTGATTTTAGCAAGATTTTTCTTGCATTGGGCATAACTCGTTATATAGTAACTTTTATTACTGTTATCCCGTAAATAGGTCAGGATATGTAAATTTTTATGTTGCCGTTATCCCGTAAAGATAATTTATTTTTAATAGTACAACTTTTACAAAAATTAGCAAAAACCAAAATCATTTTAATCCAATAATCAAATCATCCAATAATCCAATATTATTTAAAAACATTCCAAAATAGCAACCCATCCCTTTTTAACACAGAAAATTATACCCATTTGTTGTGCAATGGTATATTTAATTATAAATTTGCACGCCCTTATTTCCCCCGCATTCGTATTGAGGGAAAATAGGGTATTAAAAAGGCATTATTAATATCCATATTTATGTCCAAAGACATTAAGATTAAAAAAGGTCTTACCATCAAATTAAAGGGCGAAGCTGAAAAAATACTTTCCAGCGCCCCGCGATCCAGAACCTTCGCAATTAGACCTTCCGACTTTCACCTTATCACCCCAAAAATGGTGGTTCGTGAAGGTGGAAAAGTTCAGGCCGGCGATACTATTTTCTACTCAAAAGACAACGAGCTTGTTAAATTTGTATCACCCGTTAGCGGAACACTTACCAAAATTGAACGCGGCGCAAAACGTGTAATCACAGAAATTCTTCTTGAAGCTGACCAACAGGACAGTTTTAAGGATTTTGGTATTTTGAGTCCTGATTCTTCAAGTGCAGAGGCTATAAAAACCCGATTGCTTGAGTCTGGTTGCTGGCCATTTATTATGCAGCGCCCGTACGCAGTGATTGCAGATACAGAGCAGGAACCAAAAGCTATTTTTGTTTCGGCATACAGCACAGCACCTTTGGCAAACGACGTTGATTTTTCTTTAAAAGGAAAAGAAAAGGAGTTGCAGGCTGCCGTAACCGCGCTAAGCAAACTTACCAAAGGCCAAGTGCACGTTGGTGTTGGCAAAAATGGAAGTTCTGCTTTTAAAGGATTAAAAGATATTTCGATTCACAATGTTTCTGGGCCGCATCCGGCTGGAAACGTTGGTACGCTTATAAATAAAATAAACCCGGTAAACAAAAAAGAGATCGTTTGGACTATCGCTCCGCAGGATCTTGTGATTATTGGGGAACTGTTTTTAACAGGAAAATTTAACGCTGAAAGAATTATCGCGCTTTCAGGTTCTGAAGTAAAAACTCCAAAGTATTACAGAACTCGAATCGGGTCGGAAGCGGCTACGTTTCTTTACGATTCAGGTTTGCATGATGAAAATGGTCGCGTAATAAGTGGCGATGTGCTTACTGGGAAAAAGATTTCCCCTAAAGGGCATTTGGGTTATTACAGCAATACGGTAACCGTGATTCCTGAGGGTGACGATTATGAATTTTTTGGCTGGAACAAACCGGTTTTCAATAAAATTTCAACTTCAAGAGCATTAACATTTTCGTGGTTAACACCGAATAAAGAATTCGATTTAAATACAAATACAAACGGCGAGCATCGTGCTTTTGTGGTAACAGGTATTTATGAAGAGGTATTTCCGCTAGATATGTATCCGCTACAAATGCTAAAAGCTTGTATGGTTCAGGATTTAGATGAAATGGAAGCATTGGGAATGTATGAGGTGGCTCCGGAAGATTTTGCACTTACCGAATTTGTTTGCGTAAGTAAGCAACCGCATCAACAAATCATCAGGAACGGTCTTGATTTAATGTATAAAGAAATTGGATAATTATTCATTTTGAAAAAATGAAAAATAAGTAGTATATGGGATTGAAACAGAATTTACATAAGCTAAAGGAAAAATACAAGGGCACTAAAATGGCCCCTGCGTTCAATGCACTGCATACCTTTTTGTACACGCCAGACGAAACTACGCATTCTGGTTCTCACGTGCGTGTGGTTGACGATTTAAAGCGTACCATGAACACGGTGATTTTAGCACTTGTACCGTGTTTGATTTTTGGAATTTTTAATGCAGGCTATCAGCATTATGCGGCTATAGACAATACATTGCGATTGGATCCATTGGGGAATTTCTTCACTTGGGATAATTTTATTTTGGGTGCGTGGACCGTTTTGCCGTTGGTGCTTGTTTCCTACGGAGTTGGTCTTGCGGTTGAATTTGTTTTTGCAATCATAAAAAAGCACGAAGTAGAAGAAGGATATTTGGTAACGGGAATGCTCGTGCCGCTTATTGTTCCTGTTGATATTCCACTTTGGATGTTAACAGTTGCGGTAATATTTGGAGTCGTTATCGGGAAGGAAGTTTTTGGTGGAACGGGAATGAATATCTTGAATCCAGCTTTAACAATACGTGCTTTTTTATTCTTCGCATACCCAACTTGGATGAGTGGTGATAAAGTTTGGGTTCACGGGGCAAGAGAAATGGCTGGGCAACCAGATGCCATTTCTGGAGAAACGATTTTAGGAAGTTTAGCTCAAAATCAGCAATATATATATAGTATTTGGGATAGTTTCTGGGGCTTTATTCCAGGTTCTGTTGGTGAAACATCTACATTTTTAATATTAATAGGAGCAGCATTTTTAATTTTCACCAAAATAGCTAGCTGGAGAATTATGCTTTCAGCAGTAATGGGTGCCCTTACTATGGGTCTTATTTTTAATGGCGTTGTTAGTGCCGGATGGATTCAGAGCAGTAGCAGTTTCTACGGATTAATGAGTGAAACATTTTGGCATCATTTAATTATTGGTAGTGCAGCTTTTGCAATTGTATATATGGCTACCGATCCTGTAACGGGTTCACAAACCAATAAGGGTAAATGGTTCTACGGTTTCTTTATAGGTTTTATAGGAATTATGATTCGTGTCTTCAACCCCGCATATCCGGAAGGGTTTATGCTTTCAATATTGTTGATGAACGTATTTGCACCAACAATTGATTACTATGTAATTCAAGGAAATATTAAAAAGAGAATGAAACGTTTAAAAGTAAAAACAGCGTAATCATGGCAAAGAAAACAGATAAAAATTCATACACTATTATCTTTGCAATGGTTATGGTGCTTGTTGTTGGCTCACTTTTGGCCGGCGTAGCACAAGGACTTAAAAGCAAGATAACCCTGAATGAACGTTACGAAAAAATGCAGAACATTCTGTATGCAATGGATGTAAACGAAAATGAAGGTGATGGCGATATTGTATTTATTCCAACTGAAAAAGTGGAAGAAGTATTTAACACCTACATAAAACAACAATTAGTGATTCAAGGCCAAGAGGTTACTGAAAATGATGAAGCATACCTTATCGATCTAAAGAAAGAAGAAACCCTAGCCAAAAATTCAAATTACAAAAGAAGACTTCCATTATTTGTAGGTGAAAAGGATGGCGAAACAATTTATGTTATTCCTATGCGTGGTAAAGGACTTTGGGATGCAATTTGGGGTTTTGTGGCGCTGGATAAATCATTTACTGTACAAGGTGTATTTTTCGACCATAAAGGAGAAACTCCCGGTCTTGGTGCAGAAATCAAGCAACGTTATTTTATGGACGACTTTAAAGGGGAAGCCATTTTGGATAATGAAGCATTTGAAGGGATAACTGTTGCAAAAGGCAATAATGATCCTATTAACGAAGACAAAATGGACAACAAGGTTGATGCTATTGCAGGTGCAACTATTACAGGCGATGGTGTTACTAAGATGATAAAAAAAGATGTTAGAATGTATTTGCCATACCTAAAATCATTAAAAAATTAAATTATGGGATTGCTATCAAAAAAAGACGCTAAATTAATTTTAGACCCATTAGCAGATGATAACCCTATTACAATTCAAGTATTAGGTATTTGTTCTGCACTTGCTATTACAGCTCAATTAAAAGCATCTATCGTAATGGCGATATCCGTAATTGCCGTTTTAGGTATTGGTAACGTAGTTATTTCGCTTATGCGAAATATAATTCCATCAAAAATTAGAATTATTGTTCAATTGGTTGTGGTAGCCGCTTTGGTTATTATAGTAGATCAAGTATTAAAGGCATTCGCTTACTCATTAAGTAAAGAGCTATCTGTTTTTATTGGTCTTATTATTACCAACTGTATTATTATGGGGCGTTTTGAAGCATTTGCTTTAGGTAACGGACCATGGCGTTCATTTTTGGACGGAATAGGAAATGCCGCAGGTTACGGTTTGATACTTGTAATTGTTGGTTTTTTCCGTGAGTTATTAGGTTCAGGTACTTTATTAGGGTTTCAAGTTTTGGGAGATCCAATCAAAAAAACTGGTCTTTATTTCATAGGTTACGAAAACAACGGATTTATGTTGTTGTCGCCAATGGCGTTAATAATTGTTGGATTAATTATTTGGGTACAACGCGCTAGAAACAAATCTTTAATTGAGGAATAATAAGCTTAGCGGAAGCAAGTGGTGGTTAATTCTGCATACTGAAACTGCGTACTAATTACTGAATATATGGAACACATAGAGTTATTTTTTAAATCGATCTTTATAGATAATATGGTATTTGCAACATTCCTTGGAATGTGCTCATATCTTGCAGTTTCAAAGAAAGTTTCTACTGCAGTAGGTCTTGGTGCGGCAGTTATATTTGTACTTGCCGTGACTGTACCAATTAACTGGTTATTGGATCAATACATATTAAGAGACGGGGCATTATCATGGTTAGGCGAAGAATACGCTAGTTATGATTTAAGCTTTCTTTCTTTCATACTTTTTATCGCGACCATTGCAACCATGGTTCAATTAGTAGAAATTGTAGTTGAAAAATTTTCACCTTCACTTTACAATTCATTAGGTATATTTCTTCCTCTAATTGCTGTAAACTGTGCCATCTTAGGTGGTTCACTTTTTATGCAGTCCAGAGATATTGCTACCTTAGGTTTGGCACTTAACTACGGTATTAGTTCAGGAATTGGATGGTTTTTAGCAATACTTGCAATTGCAGCAATTCGCGAAAAAATACGTTACTCAAATGTTCCTGCGCCACTTCGTGGATTAGGAATTACATTTATCATAACTGGCTTAATGGCCATCGGTTTTATGAGTTTTGGTGGAATGTTAACAGGGGGAGACGAATCTGCTCCATCTCTAGACGGCAATCCTGAAAATGTTGGAATGCATACCGAAGAAATTGACCGGGAAAATATAGAAACAGCACAAACAGTTGAAGTTTCAACGATAACGAAGCAATAGTATGTTTATAGCAGTAAGTACACTTGGAGTTATTATAGTAACGGTTATAGCTTTCTTAATCTTAACCTTACTATTAGTATCATTATTACTCTTCACCAAACAAAAACTTTCCCCATCAGGTCCAGTAAAAATTACTATCAATGGCGAAAAGGTAATTGAGGTTCCTTCCGGAGGGTCGTTGCTTTCTACTTTGGGCAGTGAAAAAATATTCCTTCCTTCCGCTTGCGGTGGAGGTGGAACTTGTATTCAGTGCGAATGCCACGTTCTTTCTGGTGGTGGCGAAGCATTGCCTACAGAAACCCCTCACTTTACACGTAAAGAATTAAAGGAGGGCGCCCGTCTTTCTTGCCAAGTAAAAGTGAAGCAGGACATGAATATCCACATTCCTGAAGAAGTTTTCGGAATTAAAAAGTGGGATGCTACAGTTGTAAGAAATTATAACGTTGCTTCTTTTATAAAGGAATTTGTAGTTGAAATTCCAGAGGATATGAACTACAAAGCGGGTGGTTATATTCAGATTGAAATTCCACCATGTGAAGTGAAATTCTCTGATATGGACATTACAGCACACCCAGAGGAACATGAAAGACCTGACAAATTTCAGGATGAGTGGGATAAATTCAAGTTGTGGCCATTAGTAATGAAAAATACTGAAACTGTTGAAAGAGCATATTCAATGGCTTCATATCCTGCCGAAGGTCGCGAGATTATGTTGAACGTTCGTATTGCCACCCCACCATTTGATCGTGCAAAAGGTGGATGGATGGCAGTAAATCCAGGTATTGCATCTTCATACATTTTTAATTGTAAAGAAGGCGATAAAGTTGTTATTTCCGGTCCTTACGGTGAGTTCTTCATAAACCCTTCTGAATCAGAAATGCTTTATGTGGGCGGTGGAGCTGGAATGGCACCTATGCGTTCGCATTTGTACCATCTTTTTAAAACCCTTAAAACTGGCAGAAAAGTAACATATTGGTACGGTGGACGTTCGAAAAGAGAACTTTTCTATTTAGATCACTTCAAACAATTGGAAAATGAATTTCCAAATTTCAAATTCTATCTTGCGCTTTCAGAGCCAATGGAAGAAGATAATTGGAAAGTGAAAAAAGATATACACGATGAGGCTGGTGATGGTTTTGTGGGCTTCATTCACCAAGTTGTAATTGATAATTATTTGAACCTTCACGATACACCAGAGGATATTGAATTATATTTCTGTGGACCACCATTAATGAACCAAGCCGTTCAGAAAATGGGTGAGGATTTCGGAATCTCCGACGAAAATATTCGTTTTGATGATTTTGGAGGATAATTAATATTTTTTAAAGATTTTATTAAAACGTTTCAATTTATTTTGGAACGTTTTTTTTACGTCATTAAATCTCTTAAAAAGTTGTTAAATATCTATAAAAGGTTATTTTTGAAAAATGTTTTCTATTAACCCCAAATCGAAAATAATCAAACATTTATGAGCAAGTTCTACATTAAATCAATCTTCGGATATTTTTTAATTTTATCGTTTATTGCAACCGTTCAAGTAAACGGTCAGTCAAAAAACATAAATAATACTTTAAAAGATAAAAAGGAAAAATCAAAAAAGGAATCTTTACCAACTGTAAGATTGGGTGATTCCAAAACAAGTGCAAATACTTCACTTGAAGATATTATTAAAAAGAAAAGTTCTGACTACGTTGTAACTGCAGAACACATAAGCCGAACCAGTAAAATCCATCATATATATTTACGCCAAGCTATTAATGGTTTGGAAGTTTATGGAACTGATTCGAGTGTTCATATAGATGCAAGTGGAAAAACTGTCGCCTCACATAATAAGTTTGTAAATAATATTCAATCTGGTTTAAAAAATTCTTCTGCATCAATTACTGCAAAAGAAGCCATTGCTTCTGTAGCCAAGCAGATGGGTTATAACCTTTCCAATCTTCAAACCTTAGAAAAAAAAGGAGGTGTAAATCAATCCGAAATTTTTAGTAAAGCAAATATTTCCGCAAGTGATATTCCTGTGAAGTTGATGTATTATTACCGAGAGGGATATGGTATAACCCTTGTGTGGGAATTATCCATTGAAGAATTAAATTCTTCTGATTGGTGGAATTTTAGGGTGGACGCTTCAACGGGAACTATAATAGATAAAGATAACTGGACAGTTTCTTGTTTAGAAGATTTGCCTTCCCACAATCACAATTCATTTGAGAGTCCCATTTCAAAACCTGTGTATACTGTTGAAAATAACCCTGCATTAATGGTGGGTAGTTATAATGTTTTGGCATTGCCAAATGAATCTCCAAACCATGGATCAAGATCAATTTTAGCAAATCCGGATAACGCAATTGCTTCCCCATTTGGTTGGCACGATACTAACGGTGTTGCTGGTGCGGAATCAAATTATACTATCGGTAACAATACTGATGCTTATGATGACAGTTCGAGCACACAAACAGGTACTGGGTCTGGAAGTGACGATGAACGTGCTTTTGGGGGAGCGGCTCTAAGTTTTAATTTTCCTTATAACACAAACGTTACTGTGGGGGATGGAAGTATTGATGCGGCAGTAACCAACTTATTCTATATGGCGAATGTAATGCACGACATTTTCTATTTATATGGTTTTGATGAAGCTTCTGGAAATTTTCAATTAAATAATTATGGAAATGGTGGTGTTGGAAATGATTCAGTAAGATCAGAAGCACAGGATGGTTCAGGAACCTGTAATGCAAATTTTTCTACCCCAACAGATGGTGGTCGTGGAAGAATGCAAATGTATGTTTGTGGCACGCGTGATGGTGATTTTGATAATGGAGTAGTTGCTCACGAATACGGCCATGGAATTTCCACAAGATTAACGGGAGGTGCCGGAAATAGTGGATGCTTAAATAATCAAGAGCAAATGGGAGAAGGTTGGAGTGATTTCTTTGGACTTGTTTTGACTATTGAACCAGGCGATTTGGGCACTAATCCACGTGGTATGGGAACTTGGCTCATAGGAGAAGCTGCAAGTGTGCCAGGTATAAGAACCCAGCGTTATGATACCGATACAAATACATATACTTATAATTCAATTAAAACTGAAGTAGCTCCCCATGGAGTTGGCTCTGTTTGGGCAATGATGTTATGGGAAATGACTTGGGATTTGATTGACATTCATGGTTGGGATGCAGATATTTATAATGGAACTGGCGGAAATAATATAGCACTCAACCTTGTAACGGAAGGACTAAAATTACAACCTTGCAGCCCTGGATTTGTTGATGGAAGAAACGCAATTTTATTGGCAGACCAAAATATTTATGGAGGCGAAAATCAATGTACTATTTGGAATGCTTTCGCAAGAAGAGGTTTGGGTTTTAGTGCAAACCAAGGTAGCACAAATAGTAAGGCTGATGGAACCCAAGCTTTCGATTTACCTCCAGGAACTGCAATTTTCAATACTACTATTGAATCTCTTTGTATAACTGAAGGAATTCAAACTGGTTTAAGTGGCGGTACTCCCACGGGAGGAATTTATAGCGGAGTAGGGGTAACTGATGACGGAAATGGTTCTACTTATACTTTTGACCCAAATATAGCAGGTGTTGGTACCGCAACCGTTACCTATACAGTTAACGACGCTTGTTCTGGAGGCGTTGCAAATTTGGACGATACTATTGAAATTACAAGTGGGGTACCTGAATTAATATGCCAAAATACAACTGTAACACTTGATGGATCTGGCAATGCTTCAATAGTTTGGCAAGATGTTGTTTCAAATATTATTCCGGGTGGTTATGTTTTGGCTGAGGAAGCTGGCAATACAATAGAAACATTTACGGGCGCTACTTCTGTTAATTTGGGCGATGATAATGGAACCGCAGCTTTAAATATTGGATTTGATTTTAATTTTTATGGCAATACCTATTCCCAGTTTTACATTGCTTCCAATGGATTTCTTTCTTTTAGTGGTACAGGAATGACGGGTGCTGTTTCAAGAACCCCAACAGTACTTCCAACGGCAGGTATTCCCAACAATATTATTGCAGTTGTATGGGGAGATCTTGACCCTTCGGCTGGTGGTACAATCAAATATCAAGTATTTGGTAACGCTCCCAATAGGAAGCTTGTAGTAGAATATCTTAATGTACCCTATTACAATTCAACTCAAGTAGTTTCTGCA
Source organism: uncultured Flavobacteriaceae bacterium (assembly GCA_963716065.1). GTDB lineage: Bacteria > Bacteroidota > Bacteroidia > Flavobacteriales > Flavobacteriaceae > Aequorivita. Next base: position 955,282 of record OY970287.1, on the reverse strand, counting down.
CAAGCACATCTTTATGAAGGGTCTGATAATATAGAAATTCATTTAATAAATGTTCAATCAGATGGAAGTGCCAGAACTCTGGGTATAGAAAATAGTACAGGAACCGAAGCGATGACACATCCGGTTACTAATTTAGGGAATTTTACTTCTGGGCCTTACACAATTTCATTCTTGATGGAGTCGGATAGTTTTGCGGACAATTGTGGGAACCCAGTTTCACTAACATTAAGCAATTCAGAATTTACTTGTAAGAATATTGGAGAAAATATTATCACCGTAACGGCTGATGATGGAAATGGAGGCATTTCAACCTGTGACGCAACAGTAACAGTTATTGGTGAAACAACAACTTATAATGGTTCATGGAATAATGGAGCGCCAGATTCTGGTAAAAAAGCAATATTCAATAGTAACTATAATACTTCAACAGCTGATATTGATGCTTGTTCATGTGAATTAATCAATAACGCAACAGTTACAATTGCTGCCGGAGATTATATGAAAATCGAAGGGAATATTAAAGTTAATATTGGTGCTTCGCTATTTGTAGATCACGAAGGAAGCTTGGTGCAAGTTGACGATGAAGCAGACGTAACAAACAATGGAAATATTACAGTTCGTAAAATTACACCATTCCTTGAACCACGTTATTTTATGGTAATGGGAAGTCCTATGACTGCAGAAACACGCGCGGGAGTTTACGGAAATTCTGTTTTAGTGAGAGATCATACTACAGAAAATTTTATTCCACATCCTGATGTGGAAATCCAAGATCCACTAGCAGAAAACTTTGCCGATGATAATGGAGATGATTGGCAAGATTATACCGGAATTATAAATGGAGGAGAAGGCTATTTAGTGCTTCCGCAGCCTACTTTAGCTGCCAGTGGTTCGTATACCCTCGATTATAATCTTGGCACATTAAACAATGGCGAAGTTAATTATGATGTGATATTTAATGGAAGCCAAAATGCAAGTCCAAATATTGTTGGAAATCCCTATGCCTCTGCAATAGATGCCAACTTGTTTTTAGAAGAAAACGACATGGTCGATGCCGTTTATTTTTGGGAGCATTTAACCACTTCAGATCCAAATTATCCTGGTTATAAAGTGAATAACTATAATATGGGCGATATCTCCATGTTTAATAGTTCGGGTGGGTTGCCTGCGCCTAATGATCCAGGAAACTCAACACTGCCTAACGGTTATATTTCTTCCGGTCAAGGCTTTGGTTTTAAAGCCACTATTGCTGGAACTGCGAAATTTAAAAACTATATGCGCGTTACCGATAATAACAATACATACAGAAGACAAGGAATTACAAGGGAACGTATTTGGCTTCAAGTTTCAAATGAAGTATATGGACTTAACAGTACTGCTTTAATCAGTTTTTCTGAAGAATCAATCGATGGATATGACGCTAAGTTTGATGCAAAAAGATTGGCAACCCCAGTAAGTTTATATTCTAAACTACCTACAGGAGAAGAGCTGGGAATACAAGGTAGAAGTGCCTTTAACGTAAATCAAGAAGTTCCATTGGGCTTTGTTAGTCAAATTGAAGAAGAACAGAAATTTAAAATTTCAATAAGTGATTATGACGGAACGGTTTTCCCTGATGTTGAGGTTTATTTGTTTGATAAACTTGATAATGTTATCCACAATCTTTCCGATTTAAATTATTATTTTAGAAGCACAGAAGGTGTTTACAACAATCGATTTGTTCTTCTATTTAAAAGAACAGTTGTGCTTGGAGTTTCTGAAAATAATTTACAAAATATCACTATTGTACCAAACCCAACAACTGGAAATATTTCAATTATATCTCCAAAGGTGGCCGTGAAATCTGTTGAGGTTTTTGATATTCGCGGAAGAAAATTGATAAGTGCTGATTATAATAGCGCACAAAACTCAGTAGACATTTCGAGCTTACAATCTACTACTTATTTCATTAAAATTCATACAAGTGAAGGAGTTTTAACAAAACGAGTTATTAAAAATTAATCACATTAAAATCTAATTTACAAACCGTCTTTGTTTCAGCAAAGGCGGTTTTTTTATGATTTAATAATCAAAAGAATAAATTCAAAAATCGTAATTTTGAAGCAACTTATGGGCGAAAAACTTACCAAACAAGAATTGCATAACCTCGCGATGAACATCGTGGGAAAACAATTGGAAGCTGATGGCTATGAATTTTTGGGCGTAAATTCAAAATTGAAAAGAGATCCGCAGTTTGTTGCCTTAAAAGAAAAAATCCTTCATTTTGTTATTGTTCGAGCTGTTTCATTTCCACAGGATGCAAATGCCTACGATCCTTTATTTATGCAAACTATAAAAGAACACGCCTCAAAGTTTGACGCAAAAACCTATTATGCCGGTGTAGGTTTGGGTCACGGCAGCGACTACGGAAAACCTGTTTTGAAAGATGAAGATTACACATTGGTATATAAAGGTTTGCAGGAAATACTATGAACAAACTAATTTTTATACCACTTGTTTTCCTTTTTCTATTTTGTGAAAAGAAAGAGCCTCAGCCAGTTTTTCTTCAAGGTGAAGCGTTTGGAACTACTTATAATATTCAGTTTTATTCTGAAAAAAACATTGACTTCAAAAAAGGATTGGATTCCGTTATTGATGCTGTAAACAATTCCATGAGTACTTATATTCCTGACAGCGATATTTCAAAAGTGAATAATGGAGATTCAACCGTTGTTGTTGATTCTCTTTTCAGGGAAGTTTTTGAAATTTCTTCGGAAGTAAACAAAAAAACAAACGGCTATTTTGACCCAACGGTTGGGGTTTTGCGGAATGCATATGGATTTGGCGATGTGAAACCTTTAAAGAATATTGATAGCATTACCTTGGATTCTTTAATGAAATACGTCGGTTTTCAAAAAGTAAAAATAAATGTCGACGGTACAATTTACAAGGAATATCCGCAAATATATTTTGATTTCAATGCCGTTGCAAAAGGCTTCGGAATAGATTGTCTTGGGCGCTATTTGGAATCAAAAGGTATTGAAAATTACTTGATCGAATTGGGGGGTGAAATTCTTACTAAAGGTGAAAACATTGAGAAAAATAAAGATTGGGTAGTCGGTATTGAAGCTGTAGATTTAGAATTGGAGGATCGCACTTATGAAGCAACCGTAAGATTGAAAAATGTTGGGATGGCTTCTTCGGGTAATTACCGCAAATTTAGGATTGATTCCGCAAGCGGAAAAAAATACGTGCATACTATAAACCCATTAACAGGTTCTGCAGAAAAAAGTGACGTTACAAGTTCCACAGTTATTGCACCAAGCTGCGGCGTGGCAGATGCTTACGCCACTTCCTTTATGGCACTGGGCTTAGAAAAATCAAAAGAATTGCTGAAAAATTTACCAGATGTTGAGGCGTATTTAACCTTTAATGATTCCTTGAATAACCATCAAGTTTTTATGACAGAGGGGTTCAAAAAATTAATTTCGAAATAGTTTATCTTTTCAATGTAAAATGCCCTCGGCATTTACCTCTGTCCTTTATATCAATTGTAAACCAATAATCGCTTGATGGCAGCGGTTTTCCTTTAAGATTATTACCATCCCAGCCTTTTGAAATTGGAGAAATTTGTTTCAGCAATTTTCCGAAGCGATCAAAAATATAAATTTTGGCTTCCGGAAATTCATTCATTCCTATAAAATTCCAATGATCATTAAAACCATCGCCGTTCGGCGTAAAAAAGTTTGGATAATCCAATACTAAAATTTCTTGCGAAACCGTGCCGCAACCATTTTTATCCCTAACACTAACGGTGTGATAACCATTTACAAGATTAGTGAATATGTTACTGTCTTGATAACTAAAATTGCTGTTTAGCGCGTATTCATAATCTCCTTCGCCTTCCACAAAAATTTCTATGGAATTGTTTCCATTGCCATTAAAGTCATCAATTTTTATTTCGGTTATGGTTGCAATGTTTGATGTTCCAACTTCCACACTTACGCTGGCCTTACAACCATAATAATTTGTAACCGTTACGCTGTAATTTCCTGGGGCATCAATGTAAATTCTGTTCAAATTAGCGCCCTCTTCACCTGTATTCCATCGATAATATTTAAATCCAGCTTGCACAGAAATTGGCAATTTCTCTGTAGCATTTAAACAATAAATATAGGATTCCTCATCAAAAACGGGAATCGGTAATGGATTTACAACAATATTGAATTGGGTATAATCAAAGCAACCTGTGGCAATTTCCAGCATTTTTGCATAAATGGTTTGTGGATTTTCTGTATTTCGAAAGGTTCCCGAAACAGCATTTGTTCCATTTAAACGGTCTTAAATTGAAGTGTAGTACGATATTTGAAAATCTGTAGCAGGAAGCCCATTGAGAATTTCCATATCTTTTTCTGAAAGATTTACAGTGATTTCCCCATCATCATTGTCATCGCAGCTAATAAAACCTTCGGCTTGGCTGGCAAGTTTTATTCTATTTAGGGATATTTGAAAAAAAGTAATCGCAAAACACAGCGCATCATTTTCATCTGTAACCCGAACATATATTGTAATTGGCGTTTCGGTAACGTCTACATTTCTGCCAATAGGATTGGTATTATTATTGGCGTCGCTTTCAGTGTAATGATAACTAAAAATGTATCCTTCAGGATCGTCAATTAATTCAGGAATAATTGTGTCCAATTGATAAAATACTGTAGAAGTATAGCTGCAAAAAACAACATCTTCGGGAGTCATAATTATAGGACTTCCAATTTCAAGATCAAAAGTAGTTATATCGCTGCAGCCGTTTGCGCGTTCAATTCGGGCATATATAGTCTGAGGATTTGCTGTGTTGGTATAAGGGCTTACCAGTTCATTTATACCAATACTGGCATCATTCAAGGTTGAGTGATATGTTACCGTTACATCTGTTTGCGAACCAATTATTGTACTTGTCTGCAATTCAAGATTAAATTCAGTAAAACCATCTGGGATAGCATCAGTATCACAGCCAATAAGGTTTTCCGGCTGATTTGCTTCAACAGAGTTTGGTAATTTTGCAGTTCCTGTATAAAATAAACTTAATGGCCCAGAGCCAACGGCTCTATCCACCAATAAATAATAAACATCTCCAGCCGTGGCATCTATATACTTTAAGTATCCATTTCCATCTTCGCCGGGTCCTTCATTTACATCAGTTTCATCCATATTTAAACCTGTCGCAACCTGAACCCCCGCATTTTGAGGATTTGTGCTGGAACATCTTATAGAACTTCCTAAGGTAGTGCAAGTAACTGCGGGGCCGTATATGGCAAAATCGTAATCATCTTCTCCATTATCAGGAATAATATCGAATGTGAATGTGCCCGATTCTATTATAATAAATTTGAACCAAATGTTATGTTGGTCGAAATAATAACATGGAGGAACTTCATTTGTTGGCAATGAAAACTCGTCAAAGCCTATTCCGCTGGGATCAATCCCCAAACTTGAATCCCGCAAATTACAATTGCATTTACGCAATCATTTGGATTTTGGGCTATTGTATTAATTGAAAATATTAATAAAAGAAGAAGTAATTTTATTTTCATCCAAAATAATTTTGGGCAAAAGAACAAATTATTTTTTACATACAGGAATTAATTCCCCTTTTGGCAATCGATATCTTTCCACTTCTTCAGAAGAAATAACATTTGTGTAATCTACGGCTTCTACTTTAAATCCGATGCTTTCAAGTTTGGTGAAATAATCCATTCCATAAACCCGAACATGGTCGTATTGTCCAAATATTTTTGCACGTTCTTTCGCGTCTGTGATAGAATCATCTTCAAACGTTTTTTCCAAATCTGCTTTGTACGGAACTTGAAGAATAGCTGTTCCGCCGGGGGCTAAAACTCTGTATATTTCTTGCATCGCTTTAGTATCGTTTGGTATGTGTTCCAAAACGTGATTGCAGATTATAAAATCGAATTCATTATTCTGAAAAGGTAAGTCGCAAATATCCGCTTTCACATCTGCAATTGGGGAATTCAGATCTGTTGTTATATAATCCAGATTTTTCATTTTCCCGAATTTTTTATAAAATGCCTGCTCGGGTGCAAAGTGAAGCACTTTCAAATTTTCAGTAAAAAAACCCGTTTCGGTTTTCAGATAAAGCCAAAAAAGTCTGTGGCGTTCCAACGAAAGCGTTCCGGGCGAAAGCACATTTTCACGAACAATTTCATAACCATACGGAAGAAATTTTCGGTATGATTTTCCGTCAATGGGGTCGGTGTATTTATTTCCTTTCAGAAAAAAAGCAAGTATGGGTCTGCCAATAATACTCAATCGAATGAGCAGCGGACGCGGAATTGTATTTAATATTTTTTTGAACAATAGTTTCGGGTTGTTACGCAGAGTCGCACAGAGATTTCGCGGAGCTTCACTGAGAATTTATAAATCTTTTTAAACCGTTTTTTAAAAGAATGGTGTGAAAATTAAATAATAGTCCAAGAGGATAGTTTCCTAATTTCAAATAAGTTAAAACTTGTGCTGAATGCACATCCGTAAAAAATTCCACAGTTTTTATTTCAATTACTACTTTATTTTCGACCAATAAATCAATCCTGTAACCGTGATCCAGTTTTATATCTTTATAAATTATTGGTAGAGGCTTCTCGTTTTCAACATTTAGTCCTTTGGAGCGTAACTCATATAATAGGCATGTTTGATAGGCAGATTCCAAAAGCCCTGGCCTAAATTGCGATGAACCTCAATTGCACATCCTATAATTATTTCTGTTAATTTAGTATCCATTTCTCCGTGAATCTCAGAGTTTCTCTGTGCGACTCTGTGTAATAACTAATCGAAACTACAATACAAATTCTTCTGCCCGGAATTCTTTTTCTTCGTCGCTTACAATTCCCAAAGCCTCATAAACATAGGCAAATGTAGAAAGGAGTTCAGGTTTACCGTTTACCAAGGCGATGTTATGCTCAAAATGCGCACTCGGTTGTCCATCCAAAGTTGCGATTGTCCAACCGTCTTTTAACTGCTTTACTTTATGGGTTCCCACATTTATCATTGGTTCCAAAGCAATGGTCATTCCTTCAATGAATTTTTTACCTCTTCCACGACGACCGTAGTTTGGCATTTCGGGATCTTCGTGCATTTTGCGTCCCAAACCATGGCCTACCAATTCACGAACAACGCCATACCCTTGCGCTTCGCAATATTCTTGAATTGCAAAACCAACATCGCCCACGCGGTTGCCAGCTTTAAATTCGCGAATACCGATGTAAAGTGATTCTTTGGTAATTTTCAATAATTTTTTCAATTCCGAAGAAACTTCACCCACTTCAAATGTGTAAGCGTGATCGCCATAAAATCCATTTTTTATAGCACCGCAATCTATGGCTACAATATCGCCATCTTTTAAAGGCACATCATTCGGCAAACCGTGAACCACAGCTTCATTTATGCTTGTAAGTAGGGTAGAAGGGCAGTCGTACAAACCTAAAAATCCAGGAATGGCATCTTGACTGCGAATGTAATCTTCAGCCATTTTATTGAGCTTATTGGTCGTAATGCCCGGCTTTACTTCCTTTGCAAGCATGCCCAAAGTGCGCGATACTACCAAGGCACTTTCGCGCATCAATTCAATTTCTTCTTTTGTTTTTTGGATTATCATAGAACTATTTTAAAAAGGAAAACAATCCTTTTTTCTGGGTTTTAGATTTTGTGGGCGTAGGTTCGCCAATTAATTGCTGATAAATTTCGCCCCAACTTTTAAGTCCTCCAATATTTCTATCGTCAATAAATACATCAGCATTTATTTTTCGGCTATATGAACTATCGAATTCTTCTTCAGGAAAACTTCTGTTTACGGCATAAAAAACAATACCATTTTTTTCGCAGAATTTAACTGCTTCTTCCAAAGCACGGCCTTTTCTGTACGTCCATAAAATCAATCGGTGGCCTTCATCCTGTAATTTTTTCAGCGTCTCAAAAGCAAAAATAATGGGTCGGCCAATGCTTGGATATTCATCTTCAACGATAGTTCCGTCAAAATCTACTGCAATATTCAAGGTTTCTCTCATCATTTTTAATTTTCAAACCGCAAAATTACAAAGAATTATGCCCCCGTTAAAGTTTTATTCGGCGTAAGCGTGTTTGTATTCCTTTCCGCTTAAAATGGCAAGCATATCTTTTTCAAGACTTTCAATTGGATATTCCACAATTCTGCCTAATTCCATTTCATTTTTGTAGAAAATAAAAGTTGGAACGTTGGTGATGTTTTTCCCCTTCTCAAAACCTTGTAGTGTAGTTTTTTCATCGGAAACGGTGATTAAAGTGAGTTGTGATTCGTCATAACCCGTTTCATCCAAAATTTTATAAAAATGTGGAGTTTCACGTTGGCTGTCTTCACACCAAGTTCCCATAAAAATGGTAATGGTTATATCTTTTAAAAGAGGTTTCACTTTATCCATTGTTTCAGAATCAACTTGATATTCGTCATAACCTGGAGAAAACCAGGCTTTAAACGCATCCATTTGCAAGCCTTTGCGGTTGGCTTTACCCAAAAGCATCACCAATTCTTCGTAGGGAACGGTATCGTTCATTTTCTCTTTTTTGTTTTCTGAAATCATCTCCTTCGAATTATTCTCGTCGACTTTATTTTTTTCTTTTGAAGAATTGCAGGCAAGCAAAAGTGTTGCTGAAAGAATTATAAATATTTTTTTCATAAAATTTAAATTAAGGAATGTTGTGTCATTATTTCGGGTTTTTCAATGCCCATAATATCTAGAATTGTTGGTGCAATATCACCCAAAATTCCGTTTCTAACTTGTTTTATATCATTGTCAACAACTATAATTGGAACTGGATTTATTGTATGTGCTGTATTCGGTGAGCCATCAGCGTTTCGCATCTTTTCGCTATTTCCGTGGTCGGCGATAATTATTGTTGTGTAATGGCTTTCCAATGCTTTTTCAACAATTGCCTTTGCACATTTATCCACCGTTTCACAAGCTTTTATGGCAGCTTCAAAAACGCCTGTGTGACCGACCATATCTGGGTTTGCGAAATTTAAGCAGATAAAATCCGCAGTTTCTTTTTCAATTTCAGGCAAAATCATATCCCGCAATGAGTAGGCACTCATTTCGGGTTGCAAATCGTAAGTAGCCACTTTTGGTGACGGGCATAAAATTCGTTTTTCACCTTCAAAAGCAAGTTCCCTTCCTCCGGAAAAGAAGAACGTTACGTGTGGGTATTTTTCGGTTTCAGCGATTCTTATTTGCTTCTTTCCGTTCAGTTCCAATACTTCACCTAATGTACTGTGCAGATTCTCTCTATTATAAACCACGTGAATATTTCCAAAGGAATCGTCATAGTTGGTAAGCGTCACGAAGTATAGTGGTAAGGTTTTCATCCCAAAAGGTTCGTTGTCTTTTTGCGTTAAAACCTCCGTAAGCTCTCGCCCGCGGTCGGTTCTAAAATTGAAGAAAACAACAACATCATCTTTCTCAATGGTTGCAACCGGTTTTCCTTCGGGAGTGGTCATCACAATCGGTTCAATGAATTCATCCGAAATTCCTTCCGCATAACTTTCCTCGATACTTTTTACAGCATTATGGGATGGTTTCCCAATTCCGAAGCGCAACAAATCATAGGTTTTTTTAACCCGTTCCCAACGCCTGTCGCGATCCATTGCAAAATAACGCCCAATTACTGAAGCCAATTTTCCGCCTGTTTGTGCTAAATGATTTTCCAATTCGGCAATAAAACCAATTCCTGAATGTGGATCCACATCGCGACCGTCAGTAAAAGCATGTACAAATACATTATTCACGCCTTCAATTTTTGCAGCGGTGAGCAAACCTTTCAAATGATCAATGTGAGAATGCACTCCCCCGTTGGAAACAAGCCCTAAAAAGTGTACGTTTTTGTTATGGCTTTTGGCATAATCAAAGGCTTTTTGCAGTTCAGGTTCATTGTTTATCGTTCCGTTTTGTATTGCAATATTTATTTTGGCGAGGTCTTGATATATAATTCTTCCCGCGCCAAGATTCATATGGCCCACTTCGCTATTTCCCATTTGACCTTCGGGCAGCCCAACGTTCATACCGTGTGTGAGCAATTGTGCGTGCGGATATTTATTATAAAGCGAATCTATAAACGGTGTGTCGGCCTGTGCGATGGCAGAAACAGCGGGGTCTTGCGTAATTCCCCAACCGTCGAGAATCATTAAAATTACTTTTTTGTTCATTGGAAAAGTTTCAAGTTTCAGGTTTCAAGTTTCAGGTTTCAGGTTTGGCATACCTGAATAAGTTTTACTTTTTCCTGTCTAATAATTTATTTCATATTTCAATTTGGATTTCAATTTCATTTTAATGAAGGATTGATATCCAAAATATTCTCTTTCACATATTTTGAAACAAAGGTTTCTGAAAAATGCTCGTTGCCCAATATTTTTTCTTCGGAAAGCATCTTTTTTACGTCGATTTTTTCTTGGTATTCTTTCAACATTGGAATAGAAACTGGGGCGTAACTAAAATGCCAGGGCTCGTATTTAAAACCTTTTCGGTTGCCATTATCGGTGTAAACTTCGTGAAAATCGAATTTTGAAGCATTTTCATTCAGCCACATTTTTAATTTACAATAGGGACCAGTTCCGTGAAAATTTTCTGGCATCAATACATTCGCTGGGCGTGGAGCATTGGCGTCAATAATATCCAAATCCGTTCCCCAATGATGGCGCGAAGTGCCGGGAATGGTGGAGTATTCAATAATTTTTTCAATTGCCTTTTCCGGGGAAAGACCTTCCGAAGTGAATTTTTTATATTTTCCTTCAAAGATTTCTTTCTGCCTTTGGAAACTTCTGTATGCCGAAACCACCTCAATATTTATATTTTCCTGCGCCGCTGCAGCCTTCATTTTACTGAAAGCTTCCTTTGTGCTATTGTGCATTTTGGAAGTGTAACTATCACCCACAATATCGGGATTCCCTTTTCCGATAAGTTGGTTTCGGTTAAATTCCTCTAAAAAATTGTTGAAAGAAAACTGTGGAAAAATTGCCAGACATATTCCCGTAAGGCCTGAAATTTTAATAAATTCGTTGCGCTTCATTGTACTGTTTCGTGAAGTTTTAAAATTACCATTATTTTGAAAGATAACGCCATTTCCATCCGTATTATTGAGAAAAAGGATATTTTCATTGTGCTTCCGCTGATGCAAAAGTTGGGAAACTATTCCGTTGCTGAAGTGCTTTTAAAAGAGCGTCTGCTGGAAATGGTGGAGCAAAATTATGAATGTCTCGGCGTTTTTGATGTTGAAAAACTAATAGGAGTCTGTGGACTCTGGTTTCAAACTCGTCATTACGCTGGCAGAAGTTTGGAAGTGGATCACGTGATAATTGATGATGCATACCGAAATCATGGATTGGGCAAAACTTTAATGGAATACGTTTACGATTATGCAAAGCAAAAATCCTGCAAATGGGTTGAGCTAAATACCTATGTCCACAATTTTCCGTCGCATAAATTTTATTACAATCAAGGGTTTGTGGCGAAAGGGTATCATTTTGTAAAAGAATTATAAATCTGTCTGTTCGAGCGCAGTCGAGAACTAAAAGTCTGAAAATTCAGTTCCGCTTTCCAATTCATACGGTTCTTTTCCCTGTTCAAAAACACGGGCTTTCAGTTCGCCTTTCAGAATAATTTCATTGCCATTTACGCGCAACCAACTTCCCTCACGCAAACCAACGACGGGCACTGTATTAATTGTGTGAAATTCTTTTATTCGAGTTTCGCGGGTTTCGCCCATATGTGTGCTTTTTGTTTCTGGGTCCAAATAATGCGGGTTCAGATTGAAAGGAATCGCACCCAAAGTCTTAAAAGAAGGCGGATACACTATCGGCATATCGTTGGTAGTTTGCATGGAAATCCCGCAAATATTGCTGCCAGCGCTCGTTCCCATATATGGCAAACCATTAAAGATTGCTTCGCGAAGTGGTTGCATCAATTCCAAACGATAAAGCGCGTTCACTAAAACAAAAGTATTTCCGCCGCCCGTAAAAGCTCCTTTTGTGTTTTTTAATGCTTCCAAAGGATTTTTGAAAGTGTGCAAGCCAACCAGTTTTTTACCGATTTTATGGAATGCTTTTGAAGCTTTTTCAGTGTATTCGTCATGGCTTATTCCACCGGGGCGGGCGTAGGGGATAAAGATTACTTCTTCTGTATTTTTGAAAAATTCGATCATTTCATCCAAAAGATAATCGAGATATTCGCCGCCGTAAACTGTGCTTGTGCTTGCTATTAGGAGGTTTTTCATAATAAGTTTTTTTCAGAATTGTAAATTTAACTATTGCCAACGTAAACTTTAAGTTTTCACTAACAAAACAAAGACGTATTTTTAGTGAATGGGAAAAAAATTACTTCTTCTTTTACTTATAATTTCATCTTCTACAATTTTTGCGCAGGATATTGAACGTGCTAAAGTAGCTGGTAAGATCCACGTGACCAATGGCGATGATGCAGAGGGAATAAGTGTTTACAACGTTTCATCACAAAAAGGAACTATCACTAATCCCGATGGGACTTTTGAAATTGAAATCTCGGAAAATGAGCGACTGCAAATAACTGCCTTGCAATACCAATCTTTTACTGTGGTTGTTGACAAAGGTATTGTGGAACAGAAAAGGATGAATATTTTTATGAATCCAGCTATAAACCAGCTCGATGAAGTTGTTGTTCGGCCCTATGATCTTTCGGGAAATATAAATGTTGATGTAAAAAAAATACAAACCTATACCGTCAATAAAGATTGGGATCTTAGTTATGAAAACTTGGAATACGGCTACCAATTTGAGCAGGATGCGCAAACTAAAATTGCAGGAAACGCAGCAGAAGAGGCTCTTCACGGAAATACCTTAACTAATGGCGCAAATATTTTGGGACTTTTGGCAGGAGCGGCGAGCCTTTTGTTTCCCAAAAAAGATAAAACCACTCCCGCCCAAAAGCTGGAAACTGGAAATGCGCTCAATAATAATCTGCAACAGCGTTTCAGTAAAAATTATATTGCTTCCACCTTTGAAATTCCTGAAGAAAAAGCTGTTGATTTTCTATATTTCGCCCAAGAAAATGGAATGGAAAAACGGCTTTTAAAACCCGAGAATGAAATGGAATTTATTGAATTTCTTTTGCAAAAAAGCAAAGAGTATAAATTGAGGGGTGAATAAAATACTTTTATATAGTTTTTTGCTTGGCCTTTTTACTGGCCAACTTGTTGCACAGGAAAAATCAATCCAAGGGAAAATTAACAATAATGCTGATGTTGATGGCATTCATATTTTGAATATTTCTTCCCGTATCAATACAATTACTGATGAAAACGGTCATTTCTCAATAAAGGTGAAAGTGCTGGACACACTACTTTTTTCCTCTATAAAATACATGCCTGAAAAAGTGGTGATTTCCGAAACCATTTTCGAAAAATGTGTGATTATGGTAGAGCTCAACGAATTGATAAATGAATTGGATGAGGTTTTTTTGGAACCCAATCTTTCTGGCAACATTTCCGCCGATCTTAAAAAAATAAAAACTGAGAAACCCATTAATTTTGATGATGTGGGAATTCCTGGTTTTAAAGGCGAGCCAAAAGAAAAAATTGTCCCATTATACTTTGCGGTAACGCCCTTGAGTGTAAACCTGGAAGCACTTTACAAACACATTTCAGGTTATTACAAAGAATTGAAAATACGGAGAAAGTGGGAATATGAAAACAACGCAGTTGCAAAAATGTTGAACTATTACACAGTTCCATTTTTCACTACTACCTATGGAATTCCTGAAGATAGGGTTTATGATTTTCTTCTTTTCTGTGCCGAAACCACTTCAATAGAAAGTGATTTTAAAAAAGAAAAATATGGAAGTGTACTGCTTATTTTTAACGAAAAAGCAGAGATTTATACCGAACGTTTTTCCGAAGAAAATAAAGAATGAACATGTGTAACAACATCCTTAAGAAACCGTCTAATGCTCCATTAGCCTCTTTTATTGATATGAAATTTTTGAGAATCTTATTTTTATTAATGGTTTTTCCGCTGGTTTCAGCTACTTCTGCACATAAGTTTTATGTGAGCATAACCAAAATAGAATATGTAAAGGAGAAAAATTCCCTTCAAATAATTACAAAAATTTTTACTGACGATATTGAAGATGTATTGCAACAGCGCTACAATTCTTCAATTTCGCTCGATACGAAAAAGGAAACTGAAGCAGCCGATGAAGATTTGAAAAAATACATTCTTCAAAAAATAAATATTAAGGTAAACGGAAAACCTGTTCAACTAAATTATATAGGAAAGGAATATGATACCGATATGGTTGTAGCCTACATTGAAGTGACTGGCGTAAAGGACATAAAAAATATCGAAATTGAAAACAAGGTATTGATGGAGCTATTTTCTGACCAACAAAACATCATTCATTTAAAAACACCAAATAGTCGAAAGAGTTTAATTCTTGAAAAAGAAGAAACCAAAGGCGTCTTGGAATTTAATTAATATATTGCCATCACAATAAAATCACCATTAAACATCAAATTTATTATGCGCTTATTTAACTCCCTTTTTTTTGTCGCAGTTTTCTTTCTTTCAGCGACCGTTTCCGCACAGGACGAAACTGAAAGTACCAAACGCGAACCCGGCCATTACAATACCAACCGTTTTAAACAGCTTTACGAAGAATTTTCAACACCAAACATGTTTCGAACCGCAAGTGGTGCTCCCGGACCAAGTTATTATCAGCAACAAGCAGATTATGTGATGGACATAGAGCTTGGATGATAAGAGTAAAAAAATAACGGTATTGAAACAATTACCTATACGAATAACTCACCCGATCAATTAGAATTTCTATGGGTACAATTGGATCAAAATATACGTGCTAAAGATTCAAAATCGCCCTTAATTGAACCATTCAAGTGCAGTACCGGCTGATATGGCTGAGTAGCATTTGTTGAGAATTATATGGGTGAATCCGTTTGATGGGGTTTCAATATAATGGAGATAAAGGATGCAAAGGGAAATCCTTTAAAATACACAATAAATCAAACCATGATGCGTGTTGAAATGCCTAAAAATCTTGATGCCCGGGCGAAAAGTTTGTGTTTTCAATAAAGTGGTGGTATAATGTAAATGACCATGTAGTAGATCGCGCCAGAAGTGGTTATGAAACTTTTGATGATGGTAACCGCGGTTATGTTATTGCTCAATTTTACCCACGAATGGCGGTTTATAATGATGTGGAAGGATGGCAAAATAGTCAATTTTGGGGACGGGATGAATTTGCGCTTCCTTTCGGAAATTTTGAAGTGAACATTACAGTGCCTGCAGATCATATTATGGATGCTACCGGTGATCTTCACAAACACAAAGGAAATCTTTTCAAAGGAGATGATGAACCGTTATGAAGCTGCTAAAAAATCATACGATAAACCTGTAATAATTGTTACACAAGATGAAGCGGAAGCTGCATCAAAAGGATTTTCAAACGACAAAGAAAACGTGGAAATTTAAAGCTGAAAACGTACGTGATTATGGTTTTGCAACATCTAGAAGATTACATTTGGGATATGATGGCTGTAAAAATGGGTAATAAAGATGTAATGGCAGTTTCTATATATCCGCCAGAAGCGAAATCCGTTATGGGAAGATTGGTCAACGTAAGGCAGTTGCAAGTACATTGAAATCATATTCGCGAATGACTTTTGATTATCCGTATCCACAAAGCTATTTCTGTACATGCAAAAAACCAAGGAATGGAATACCCAATGATTTGCTGGAATTACGGACGACCAGAAGCCGATGGAACCTATAGTGACCGTACTAAATTTGGAATGATGAGTGTGATCATTCACGAAGTAGGTCACAACTACTTCCCAATGATTGTAAATAGTGACGAACGCCAATGGACTTGGATGGATGAAGGTTTAAATACCTTTGCACAATATGTTGCAGAACAGGATTTTGGCGAATGGTATCCCAGATGCCATAGCACCAAACAAAGCATATCCATCACGTCGTGGTCCTGCTAATAAAATTGTAAACTATATGGCAGGTGATCAAATTTAATTGCACCAATCATGACAAAGGGTCTTAAATACTTATAAATTTGGAGCAAACGCCTATGCAAAGCCAGCTACGGCTTTAAATATTCTTGAGAGAAACGATTATGGGTCGTGAGTCTATTTGATTATGCTTTTAAAACCTATTCACAACGTTGGATGTTTAAACACCCAACACCAGAAGATTTCTTTAGAACGATGGAAGACGCTTCTGCGGTTGATTTGGATTGGTTTTGGAGAGCATGGTTTTACACAACCGATTATACAGACATTGGTGTAAAGAATGTTGAAGAAATTCTATGTAACTTCAAAAATGACAAAAGAAGTAAAAGAAATGATGGAGAGCTCGTGGAATGAGTGAAAGCGATTTACCACCTTTGGTATATTTGGTAAAAGAAGGAAGTGATGACTTCGACGAAAGTATGAAACCTGCAACATTGGAACGATGTGACTACGCTCCAACAATATATCATGGATAATTTTACCCGCAGAAGAACGCGCAAACCTAAAACAGCCAAAATATTTTTACGATGTTACTTTTGAAAAACCAGGAGGAATTCCAATGCCTATTATAGTTGCAATTTACATACAGTGATGGAACTACAGAAAAGAGAAACCTACCCAGCCCAAATTTGGAGAAAAAATGACGCTGAGGTAAGCAAAGTGTTGCCTTCAGAAATGGAAATAACAAAAATAATGGTAGATCCAGACGAAGAAACTGCAGATATTGATACTTCAAATAATGCATGGCCAAAACGAAAAAAATTGGGTGAGTTCGATAATTTCAAAAAGAGCAAAAAACTACACTTCAATATATAACTCTAAAGCCCGTTGCCATTCCAGTTTTTTGAAACAACTTGTCAATTTGCGCAGAAGCCTACTTTACCTATAAAAGAATATTTATTTAAAAAACTCCAATGCTAAATTCAGAATTAATATTTCACACTCGTAAATATATTTGCAACCTTTGACCATCGCAAGCAACCTTTCTTTTTATCAGCGGAGCAGAAATAGCATTCATACTATTTTTCGTACTCCTCGTTTTTGGTGCAGATAAAGTGCCTGAAATCGCCCGCGGTCTCGGTAAAGGAATGCGCCAAATCAAAGACGCTACAAACGATATTAAAATCGAAATCACGAAAACTGCAGAAAAGCAAGCATTGGACTTGGATATTACTAAAGACGTGCGCAAACAAATTGAGCCAAGTTAAAGATGATGTTGAAGAATTTAGAGGTTCAGTAAAGAGTAAGTTTTAATGCTACAAACCTTAAAAGATTGGGATAGAGATTTTTTGTTTGCCTCAATAGCTTGGGTATTGAAGATTATGATGGCTTTTGGATTTTTGTCACTCAAATCGAAAATTGGACTGCACTTTATATTTTCTTCTTTGGTCTTATTCTTTACTATCTACAAAGCAAAAAAGGAGTCATTACTATCCTCTTTTTACTGGCCACCTTTGGATTAACCATTGGGACTCACAGATTTGACCAAAAGATTATATTGCAAGATTGACGCCCAAATAATGTAGAAGCATTGAGTGAACTAATACGTATTTTCAAAAACCTACCAATTACAGTTTTTTTTCTGGGCATGCATCCTCCAGTTTTTCGATAGTAACATTTGTTGTGCTGGCGTTAAAAAATTTAACAAGTGGATTTATCTTCCTATATCTGTGGCCGCTTATTTTTGTAATGAGTCGTATTTATGTGGGCGTTCATTACCCTAGTGATATTTTTGTTGGTGCGCTGTTGGAACTGTTTGCATTTTTCGTCTACTTGGTCGTGCCAAAAAGCAATTGAAAAGTTTAGATAAGATTATTTAATTCACCCTAAATATCGTCAAGTCCATCCCGAATGGGCAATAACACAGTTTCCAGTTTTGGGTGTTCATTGAGCAATTTATTGTAGGCTAAAATAGCGCTTTGGTGTCTTCGTCTTTCTCGTTGAAGTTCCTCAACCACTTTTCCGCTCCATAACACATTATCGCTTAAAATAACGGAGCCTTTTTTTAGCTTCGGAAAAATTAGATCCAAATATTTTGGATAGTTAATTTTATCTGCATCGATAAATACGAGATCAAATGTGTAATCTAGTGAAGAAATAATTTCTAAAGCATTTCCCGTATACTGAAAGATTTGATTTCCGAAGCCTGATTTATCAAAATATTTACGTTGTAAATCATGTAACTCTTCGTTAATATCAATGGTATGAATGTTCCCTTTTCTTGCATACCTTCAGCCAAACATAATGCGGAATAGCCAGTATATGTTCCAATTTCAAGAATGTTTTTCGGATTAATAAGTTTAGAAAGTCATACTCAAAACCCGTCCTTGAAAGTGCCCGCTCAACATTCGTGGTGCATGATTTATGCCAAGTTTCGCGGTTAAGTCTTCTGAAGTCAGGTTCGCATGGTTTCCGCGTATTCGTCTATATTTTCTGGGAGGAAGTGCATTTTTCTAGTTAATCTTGAGCTATGGAAATGATTTTTTACGGTTATTGTTTAAAATTTTATTTATCCTAAAATTCTATTCACCAATTTTTCCTTTGCCACTTCGTCATCACCACAAAGCCATTGTATTACGTTGTCGTTCCCAAATGGCATCACATTGTGTTTAGAGTTAAAATTTCCCGATTTTCCGCCAAGATCAAGAATTTTACCGGGATACGAAGATTGTTTTTCGCTTTCCATTTCACCCAAGGGATACGGGTCATCAAGTCCCATAAGAACTTGTTTCACTCCTTGATTTTTTACTAAGTAATTCCAGTCCGCCGGTATCGTGAACCAATGTATCAAAGAAAATATTTTTATGTCCTACCGCTTTTCGTGGATGCGTTTTTCCTTCAAATAAATCTGGACGTCCATCAAATCCTTGTATTCTTCGACCTAAATTCATCTGTGCTAATTGTCCACCATGCGCAAAACAAGTTCGCATTTCTGGATATTTATCTGCGTAACCATTTAAAGTCAAGAAATGATATGCATCTGCACATTGTGCAAGCATCCAAATTAAATGAAAACGCCAAGAGGTATTTTCTAAGTTTTATAAATTTTTCCCCATCGTATGGATGAATTTCAACAGCCAAATTGTATTTATTGCCATTTCAAAGATAGGTTCATTTTCTTCGTCAAAAATACAACGCCAAGTTCCTATGGTATCCATATAATGCGTTGGCAGACAAAGAAGGTGAATTGCAAGTTCTTCAACACAACGTTCCATTTCCCACATTGCACCTCGCACAAAACCAGGATGCACTACAAATCCACTGGTAAATTTTGATGGATTGTCGTGCTGTACCTTTGCATTAAAATCATTCTGAAATCGTAATGCTTGTTTCATCTCTTCCACGCGCAGCCCATTTCCGTAGAGTTGGGAAAGATTGAAAACCACGGCATGATCAATTTTAAAACGTTCCATCCATGCCAATTTTTCATCCAAGAAAGAAACTGGAATCTGTCACAGGACGACTCCAATCTTTTTGCAAGCATAAATTTACGATCCTTATCGACCCAGAAAATCCCTTTGTCTTTCATGAATTGGGGAATTTCCTCAGGGTAGGGAAGAAGGTGAGAGTGTCCGTTAATTCGGAGTTTTCTATGTTCCATTGGGATGTTGATACGATAAAGTTACAATTCTTTTTAAGTTCAAAACTGAATTCGTTTAAAGTTACAAACTTTTAGTTCTTCCACCGTCAACGGGAAGATTAATTCCATTGATGTAACTCGCCGAATGACTTGCCAAAAATGCAATCGCATAAGCAATCTCTTCGGGTTCAGCAAAGCGTTTTGCTGGCACTACTTTTGCATAAACTCACTGGCTTCTTCTTCAGTGCCTGTTCATTTTTTTCGCTACATTGTCTAAAATCGTCGTCCAGACGTGTCTGTTGCGGTAAAGCCCGGTAAAACATTATTTACGGTTATTCCGAATTGTCCCATTTCATTAGCCAAAGTTTTACTCCAACTTGCAACCGCCCCACGAATGGTATTACTAACGCCAAGTCCTTCGATAGGTTGTTTTACCGAAGTGGAAATCATATTTATAATGCTTCCGTAATCAGCTTTCTTCATTCCGGAACAACGGCTTGCACAAATATCTGGTTGCAAACCAAATGCATTGAAAACGCTTTTTCAAATTCATCAGGTGTTGCGGAAAAAATAGGTCCGCCTTTTGGTCCGCCGGTATTATTTATTAATATGTGAAATATTTTGTTTGAAACCGCAACTTCCACTTTGTCTTTCAATTCTGTGGATTTGTGAAATCTGCAACAAAATAATTGTGTTTTTGGCCTTTATCGTGTGCAAGTTCAATTAGGGTTTCTTTCAGTTTTGCTTCATCACGAGCAACCAAAGTTACGGTTGCACTCAATTTCGCCAATTGAATTGCGGTTGCTTTTCCAATACCTGCGGTACTTCCGCAGACAAGTGCGTTTTTATCTTTTAAATCTAGATTCATATTATATTGTCTGGTCGAGCGCAGTCGAGACCTAATTAATTAGCATTAGAATTTTTAATAAACCCCTCGACTGCGCTCGGGGAGACATTCCATTCTGTTTTCGATTTCGATTTGGGTTTCGTTTTCACTTATATTTTATACAAACATTCTTCGCCTCCGTAAAAAATCGAAGTGCTTCAAAACCGCCTTCTCTACCAACGCCGCTGTCTTTAATTCCGCCGAAAGGTGTTCGCAAATCACGGTTGAGCCACGTATTTACCCAAACAATTCCAGCTTCAATTTCTTTTGAAATGCGCATCGTGCGATCTAAGTTGGAAGTCCAAAGTGTTGCCGACAGTCCGTATTTCACGGAATTTGCCATTTGCAAAGCTTCTTTTTCCGTTTCAAAAGGCATAATCGTCACAACGGGTCCAAATATTTCTTCTTGGTTTACACGGCATTGATCGTCTAAAACTTCGATTACCGTTGGTTCCAAATAATAACCATTTTCGAAATCTTTTACCGTTACTCGATTTCCACCGTAAAGAATTTTTCCGCCTTCTTTTTCGGCTATTTTAATATAGATTTCACTTTTTCCAAATGCGGTTTTGAAACCAAAGCTCCAATATTTGTTTCGGCATCAAACGGATTTCCTATTTTCAGTTGCTTTACTTTTTCAACAAAATCTTTTTTGAATTTCTCGTAAATCGTTTTTTCAACAAAAATCCTGCTTCCGCAAAGGCAGATTTGGCCTTGGTTTGCAAAGGAAGAATGTACGGTAACTTCCAACATTTTTTCGTAATCGCAATCCGCGAAGATGAGGTTTGGGTTTTTTCCGCCCAATTCCAAAGACAATTTTTTAAACATTGGCGCAGCCGTTCGGGCAATGCTTTCGCCAGTTTTGGTTCCCCCGGTAAAAGAAATCGCCTTAATATTTTTATGTTCCACAATCGCCTGTCCTGCAGAAGGACCCGTACCGTGCACAATATTCAAAACTCCTTTTGGCAAACCAGCTTCGGTGCAAATTTCACCTAAAATGAAAGCGGTCAATGGCGTTATTTCGCTTGGTTTTGCAACCACAGTATTTCCTGCGGCGATTGCTGGCGCAATTTTCCAAGAAAATAAATAAAGCGGAAGATTCCACGGCGAAATGCAACCCACCACGCCAATAGGTTGGCGCAATGTGAAATTAATAGTATTCAAACCCACACTTTCGTGTGCTTCGCTGGCAAATTGCGTGATTGCATTTCCGAAAAAACGAAAATTCGCGGAAGCTCTTGGAATGTCAACCGCCAAAGCCAAACTAAGTGGTTTACCGTTGTCTTTTGCTTCGGCTTCGGCCAATTCCATTAATTTTTCATCGATTAAATCGGCAATTTTTAGAAGAATTCTACTACGTTCGTCAATGGTTGTGTTGCTCCATTTTGGGAATGCGTCCTTTGCGGCTTGATATGCGTTTTCAATATCATCCCCATTTGAATTTGCTATTTGTGAATACACCTCGCCATTGGAAGGATTGTAGTTATCCAGCCATTTTTTTGAAAGCGGTTCAACATATTCACCGTTTATGTAGTTTAGGATTTTTTGCATTTCACTCATAACTCTGCACTCTTAACTCTTAACTGGTGAATAGGCGATAGCCTTAATCTCCACCACCAAATACGGATGCGGCAATTGATGCACAGCAACGGTAGTACGCGTTGGGCCCGTTTCCTTATTAAAATATTCAGCGTACACCTGATTGTAACCTGCAAAGTCGTTCATATTTACCAAAAAACTGGTAACGTCCACAACATCTGCCATTGTTGCGCCTTCGGTGGCTAAATAATCTTTTATGTTTTCAAGTACGGCGCGGGTTTGTTCTTTTATGTCGAAATGCATCGTGCCCATTTCGTCAATTTTATGAACACCGGCAAAGGTATTGTCGGGTAAGCGCGAACTTGTTCCGCTAATAAATATAAAATCGCCTACGCGTTTTACGTGCGGATATGCACCACGTGGCGTTGCTTTTCCTTCTACCAATCTGCTTTTGTTGCTCATAGTTTTTTCTTTGTCACACTGAGCGCAGTCGAAGTGCTTTTATGTTACAATTTCAATCGGGCTTCGACTGCGCTCAGCCTGACAATTTAGTTTATTTTAAATTTCCAGCCACTTCATCATTGTGAAGGATAGCTTCAGTTTCTTTTTTTACCAGTTCCAGTTTTTCTTTTAACGACATTTCTTCTCTAATTTTTCCGTCGTCCAAAAGATTTAAAATCGCCTTGTCCTGTGCGCGTCCGTGTTTCATTGCTTCGGAATAAGTTATCGATTCCTTAAAGGTAACCAAAGAATATTTGCTGTAATATTGTTCGGGAAATTCAGCTTCGAAAGCGGTTTCCAGTTTTCTTTTTCTTTGGAAAATTTCCATCGCTGTATGCTCCTTCATTTCGTGGAAATTATCTACCGCCAAATCTGCAATTGCGTCCGTATCTTTCTTCCGTCTTTTTTCGTATTCTGTAAAGACCGTTTTCCAATCAACTCCTCCCCCTTGGGAGGCTGGAGGGGCCTAAAATTTCATCAAAAACCACCACATCTTCAAAAGAGGCGTTCATTCCCTGTCCGTAAAACGGCACGATTGCGTGCGCGGCATCACCCAACAAAAGCGTTTTTCCAAAGGCATTCCACGGCGAACATTTAACGATTCCAAAGGTTCCGGTTGGATTTCCGAAAAATTCTTCTGAAAGATTTGGAATCATTTCAACCACATCGGGAAATTCTTTGTTGAAATATTCGTGCACCATTTCTGGCGTAGTCAAATTCGCAAAGCAATATTCACTGTTTTCATACGGAAGAAACAACGTAACCGTAAAACTTCCGTCGAGATTGGGAAGCGCAATCAACATATCTTCGCCCCGCGGCCAAATATGCAATGCGTTTTTATAAGTTCTGTAACCGCCGTTTTCAGAATTGGATTCATTCTTTGGAAGTGCAGGAATTTCGAGTTCTTTATACCCGTGGCTAAGCCATTGCTGCGAAAAACTGAACAGAAATTTACGGCTTTCAAACATATTTTTGCGAACCACAGAACCCGCGCCATCCGTTCCAAAAATAGCGTCAGCTGAAATTTTAAGGTCTTCTTTTGAATTATATTCTCTGAATGTTGCATTTCCATTTTCCAAATCAACATCTTCGCAAGCGTGATTGAAAATTATTTTTACATTCGGCATTTTTTCTGCTTCATCTAAGAGCAACATATTCAAACCGGAACGCGAAATGGAATTGATGTATTCATCTTTTCTACCGCTGTACGGACTGAAAAACGTATTTCCTTTCGCATCGTGAATCATCCGCCCGTTCATTGGAATGCAGAGTTTTTTTGCTTCTTCTTCCACACCTGCAAGTCGTAATCCTCGTAAACCACGATCGCTCAATGCGAGATTTATGGAGCGCCCGGCGTCTTGGGTTGTTTTTCTTAAATCGGGACGCTTCTCAACTAAAGTTACTTGAAAGCCGCGCTGCGCCATTCGCAATGCGAGAAGGCTTCCGCAAAGGCCTGCGCCGATTATTAGGATATTATTATTCATATTTATAATCTATATGTTGACATAAGACGAAAGGACTTAAGACGTAAGACTAATTGTTTTAATTTTAGTCTTAAGTCTTGCGTCAAAAAGTCTTAAGTCAATTTTTTAAAACTTCTTTTAATTTTTCCGAAAAACGGAATACGTCCTCAAAACTATTGTAAAGCGGGGCGGGAGCAACGCGAATTACATCGGGTTCGCGCCAATCGCTGATTACGTCAGCTGCAGTCAGCTTTGTATGTAAATTTTTATCGGCATTTTTCACTTGAATTGAAAGTTGGCAGCCACGTTCTTTGGGATTTCTTGGGGTGATTACGTTAATGGATTCGTTTTTCATTTCATCCAACAAAAACTCCAAAAAGCCAGTCAGCTTTTCAGATTTCTTCCGAAGGTTTTCAAATCCAGCTTCTGCAAAAGTGTCCAAAGATGCACGAATTGCAGCCATAGACAGAATTGGCGGATTGCTTAATTGCCAGCCTTCGGCGCCAGGCAACGCATCAAACTCGTGGCGCATATTGAAACGCGTTTTTTTGTTATGTCCCCACCAACCAGCAAAACGATTTAATTTTTCATTATTTGCGTGGCGTTCGTGCACGAAGCAACCGCCCAAACTTCCCGGGCCGCTGTTTAAATATTTATAGGTACACCAAACAGCAAAATCGGCTCCTGTTTCGTGGAGGTTTGGTTGAATGTTTCCAGCGCCATGCGCCAAATCGAATCCAACCATGCAATTGTATTTATGACCAAGTTCGGTAATTTTTTTCAGCGGAAAAGATTGCCCTGTGTAATAATTAGTACTGCCAATCATCAACAAGGCGATTTCGTTTCCGTGGGTTTGCATTATTTCCTCTAAACCCTCAAAACGGCAGAGTACTTCGCCTTTTCGGGGTTTCCAAAGAATCAGACCATCTTTTGGATCGATTCCGTGGAATTTTAATTGGCTTTCTACTGCGTATTTATCACTTGGAAAAGCATCGCTTTCCACCACAATTTTATATTTCGTTTTTGAGGGCTGAAAAAAGGAAACCATCATTAAATGAAGATTTGTTGTAAGCGTATTCATAACAACAACTTCAGAAGGTTTTGCACCCACTATTTTCGACATATTTTCAGCTAAAAATTCGTGGTATGATAGCCAGGGATGTTCGCCTTCAACATGACCTTCAACGCCTAAATTTGCCCAATCGGTAAGTTCTTGTTTTAAATATTCTGAAGTGATTTTTGGCTGCAATCCGAGGGAATTTCCGCAGAGATAAATTAGGGGAGTGTTATCAACATTTTTTGGGATATGAAATTTATTTCTGAAAGAAGCAAAAGAATCTTCGGCATCTTGCTTTTTAGCATATTCTATGGAGTTCTGAAACATTTTGGAAGGTAATTTTTTCTGCTTTTCACAAAAATAGTAATTAATATTTGTTTAATTTGCAGTACCATTCAAAACTCTCGTGTCTACTGGCCATACGTTGTAAAATGCTTCGGAAATTACTTATATATTTCTTTTTGATTTTTTGCGGGCAGACTTTTTCACAGTCTATAGCAAGGCAATGGAACGAAGAGATGCTTCAAGCAATTCGAAATGATTATGCACGACCCGTCGTGCATGCGCGCAATTTATTCCATTCAACCGTAATTATGTATGATATGTGGGCCGTGTTTGATGAACAGGCAGACACCTATTTTTTAGGCAAAAATGTTGGAGGCTTTGACTGTAGTTTTGATGGATTTGAAACAAATGAACAATCGCTGAAAGCACAGGAAAAGGCAATTAGTTATGGTATTTATAGATTGATTCAGCATCGTTTTGCAAATTCCCCGGAAAAGGAAGAAATAATGTTATCTATTGATAATTTAATGGATGCATTGGGCTATGATAAGAATTATACAGATATAAATTATAATAACGGAAATGCAGCGGCATTAGGAAATTATATGGCTCAAAAAATTATTGAATTTGGGTTACAGGATGGTTCAAATGAAGTAAATAATTATGGCAATCAATTTTATGTGCCGCTGAATGAGCCACTGAATATGGATATTGCTGGAAATTCCGGACATGGAGTTTCCAAATAACTGGCAACCACTTAAATTGGAAGCATTTGTAGACCAAAGTGGTAATGTAATTCCTGGTGGGCAACCTCCTTTTTTAGGCCCGGAATGGGGTAGGGTTGTCCCTTTTTCATTAACGGAAGAGAACAAAACCGTTTACAATGTTCCGGGTTATGATTATTGGGTATATCACGATCCTGGAGCTCCGGCCTATATTCAAGATGGCATGGGGGCTGAGGATGCATACAAGTGGAATTTTGCCTTAACCGCTGCTTGGGGTGCACATTTGGATCCTGCTGATGATGTGATGATAGATATTTCCCCAAAAAGCTTGGGAAATTTAGATATGTGTAAATATCCAAAAACGTTCGGGGAATATAAGGCGTTTTATGATTTGGAAAACGGTGGCGATTCAAGCCAAGGAAGGGAAATAAATCCAATTACCGGCCAACCATATCAACCAAATATGGTTCGTAGAGGCAATTATGCACGAGCGTTGGCTGAATTTTGGGCAGATGGCCCAGATAGTGAAACCCCGCCTGGGCATTGGTTTGTTTTATTAAACTATATAAATGATCATCCTCTAACCGTTAAAAAATTTAAAGGAACAGGACGGGATTTGTCCGATTTAGAATGGGATATAAAAAGCTATTTTATTTTGGGCGGAACCATGCACGATGTGGCTATTTCCGCTTGGGGAATTAAAGGGTTTTACGATTATGTTCGACCGGTAAGCGCTATTCGTTATATGGGAGATCGCGGACAATCTAGTGATCCAAACGAATTAAGTTACGATCCACATGGATTACCTATAATTCCAGGAAGGATAGAATTGATTAAGGAAGGCGATTCTTTAGCTGGAAATTTCAAGGAAAATGTTGGGAAAATTAAACTTTACACTTGGCGTGGTCCAGAATTTATAGTAAACCCGAATATTGACGAGGCTGGCGTTGGTTGGATTCTTTCTTCGGAATGGTGGCCATACCAGCGTCCTTCATTTGTAACCCCGCCATTTGCAGGTTATGTTTCTGGGCATTCCACTTTTTCGCGCGCTGCGGCTGAAGTGCTTACTATGCTTACAGGATCGGAATATTTCCCCGGAGGAATGGGAACTTTTGATATTCAGGAAAATGAATTTTTGGTATTCGAAGAAGGCCCAAGTGAAAGTTTTCAAATTCAATGGGCAACCTATCGCGATGCTTCCGATCAATGCAGTCTTTCACGAATTTGGGGAGGAATACACGTTCCCATTGATGATATTCCGGGAAGAATTATTGGACATAAAATAGGCTTGGAGGCATTTGCTTTTGGCGAAAAATATTTCACTGGCGAAATTGCTGAAGTAGGAGTTGTATTTCCAAATCCTGCAGATGAAAAAATCACGGTTCTTTATAAAAGCGACAAAAATTTTGATGCGGTTATTTTTGATGTTTTGGGAAGAAGTGTCTTGAATTTAAAAACGATTTTCAATTCAAATAACGAATTTGATATCGACGTTTCAAGTTTGCGGCCATGGCTTATACTTCTTCAGTTTAAGGGACGGAAAGAAAAATGTTTGGACTCAAAAAATCCTTAAAAACTAATTACTTTTTCACTGAAATATTTGTGAAATAAAGCTTGAAATTTCCCGAACTGTCTTTGTGTGTTTTTGCAATTTCTATTCCATTGAAATTTTCATAATCCTCCCAAGTTGTGCTCATTGAAATAGCTTCGGAATTTGCTTGCCTGTAATTCCATTCTTTTATTTTGTAATTACTGTCGTAGAAAAGATCATAGGCATCGCCCGGAGTATAACCGCCCACATTCCCGTAAACAATAGTAAGCTGGTTTAATGTGTCTTTTGAAATTGGAGCAATGGCATTTTCTTTTTCGGAGAAAGATAATCCTTCGTCCCAAACCAGTTGAAAGGGAGCTAACATCCAATATTTGTCATTAATAAAACCACCATCGGTCCTCATAATAATACTGTCCATTTGCGCTCGGTTGTAATTCACGGTATCTTTTTCAGAAATCATTGTAACATCACCAGTTTTTGGTTTCCAGATCCACGAACGTTCATAATGATTCTTGTTGCGGTCTACATTGAAAGTGAAAGCAATTTCCGAAACATCCTTCCAGTTTTCATAACCGTTTGCGTTTGCAATCTTTTCTGCGGTACTTAAATTTTTATTTGAAATTGGAAGATTTTCTTCTGGGTTTTCCGAAGAATTTTTTGTGTTATTACATGAAATAAAAAAGAATACACAAAGGGAAATAGCGAGCAAATTTTTCATTATAAATCGATTTTGGGCAAAAGTAGACAAATGGTTATGGCTTTCATATTTTTTGTACTTTTAAGTATATATAATCTTAAAATCTTTTGGATATGCGTGTAATTGACAATAAAGAAAAAGGGAGATTTGAAACTGAAGTTAATGGCTATTTGGCGATTATAGAATATTCAGTAATGCCAAATATATTATCCCTTAACCATATAGAAATTGATAAAAATCTTGAAGGGAAAGGCATAGCGACTGAAATGGCTGAAAAGGTTTTACTTCAAATTGAGCAACGTGAATTAAAGGTTATCCCTGTTTGCCCTTTCATAAAAAATTACATTATCAAACACCCTGAGTGGAAAAGTATAGTAGCTGATGAAAAATAAAAAAACCCTTTCTTTAAAGAAAGGGTTTAAAATATAAATATGTTTTGAAAATTAATCTACAGCGTCTTCTACATCATCAGCTACGTCTTCAATTTCGTCGCCAACAGTTTTGTTTTCTCTACAGCTAATAAAGCTAGTGCTCATTAAACCTGCAGCAAATAGAATTAAAAATACTTTTTTCATTTTTGATTGTTTTAAAGGTTGAAAAATTAGTTTTTAAAAATTGATTATGGTCTGCGACCTGTGGCCAAACGGTATAAAATACCAATTATGGCGAGGACTAATAAAATGTGAATTAAACTACCCACAGCTTCGCCGAAACCGAAATAACCTACTAGCCATCCTATAATAAGGAGTACTACAATTAACCAAATGATGTCACCCATGATAATTAGTTTTTTAAAGTTAGTATGCTTAAAACTACGATAAATCATTTCATCTTTCAATTTTTTTAACCGTTGTTTAACGAAATTGCTAAAAAAATATCAAATGTATTATTGTAAATACTATTTGTGTTATTTCTTTACCCTCTCAAAAAACCACTATGAAAACTAAAAAAGAATTCGAAACCAATCGTGAAACCTGGAATGAAAAAGTTGCTGTACATGCCGCTAGCGATTTTTATGAAATGGAAAATTTTAAAAAAGGAAAAAGCTCTCTTAATACCTATGAATTAAACGCTTTGGGTGATCTCTCAGGAAAAAGTTTACTTCATCTTCAATGCCATTTTGGGCAAGATACATTGAGCCTTGCGAGATTGGGCGCTAAATGTACAGGGGTAGATATTTCTGATGAAGGAATCAAATTGGCAAAACAACTAAATTCAGAATTGAAGCTGGACGCAAGTTTTGTTTGCTGTAATGTTTTAGATACTTCAAAATACATTTCGGAACAATTTGATATTGTATTCACAAGTTATGGCACTATTGGTTGGTTGCCTGATTTAAAGCCATGGCCACAAATGATTTCTGAACGATTGAAACCCGGAGGCTTCTTTTATATTGTGGAATTCCATCCCATTGCTTGGATGTTTGATTATACCGTTTCCCCGCCTGTTATGAAATATGGCTACCATCAAAAAGAGGCCATTTATGAAGAATACGAGGGAACGTATGCAGATAAAAACTCAAAAATGGTAAGCAAGGAATATGGTTGGAACCACAGTTTGGGGGAAGTGATTTCTGCACTTTCCGAAGCTGGACTTCATATTGAATATTTAAAGGAGCACGATGGTTCTCCCTATGATATTTTCCCTGACTTGCTAAAAAATAAGGATGGGATGTTTGAAATGTCGAATAAATTGTACCCGTTAATTTTTGAAGTTAAGGCAAAAAAAATTCCACAACTTTAACAAGTGTAGAATTTTGATTAAATAGCATTGAATATTAATGCTCCATATTTTTCTTCAACAACTCAGGAAATTTTTGCTTAAATCTATTCAATCGTGGAATGGAAACATTCTGAATGTACGGATTTCCGGGATTGTTTTTCTCATAATTTTGATGATAGTTTTCTGCATCCCAGAATTTTTGAAAGGGCATTACTTGAGCAGCAACTTTATCCCCATCCAATTGTTTATTTAAAGCAGCAATCTTTTCTTCAATTATTTTCTTTTGTTCATCATTTTGATAAAACACAATGGAACGATAGGATTTTCCTTTGTCCGGACCTTGCCCATTTACCTGTGTAACATATTGTGAACCGAAATAAACATCTACCAATTGAGCAAAACTAACTATTGAAGGATCATAAATAACTTCAACTGCTTCTGCGTGGTCAGCATGATTTTCATAGGTTGGGTTTTTGGTTTTTCCTCCGCTATAACCCGATATTGCTTCTTTTACACCATTTACACTTTCATAAACTGCTTCAACGCACCAAAAACAACCACTCGCAAAATAGGCTCTTTCAAGTCCATTTATAGCTTCAGTTTGAATTGGAGTTTGCTCTTTTTGAGCAATTGCTTCTGCATCTTTATTAGTATCGTTTGATGGTTTGCAAGCTCCTTGCATTGTAAAAAGAAAAAAACTTGCTATTATTATTGTGAACTTTTTCATATTTATTGTTTTGCGTAGTTTGTCATTGGTTCTGAAGAAACCTTTCATTCAAAGTACAAAAAAAGCCTTCACTAATTGTGAAGGCTTTGTTATAATTGGGTTGTTTGTTTATTTAATTTTAGAGAACATCGCCTCCATTTTTTCTCTTTCCTCATTGGCAAGATCTGGATCTACCAAAATACGGCCACTATGCTCATCAGTAATTATTTTTTTACGACCAGCAATTTCCATTTGAACTTGTGGTGGGATAGTAAAGAATGATCCTCCTGAAGCGCCACGTTCAACAGCAACTACTGCCAAACCATTTTTCACACTTGTTCGAATTCTTTTATACGCTTTAATAAGACGATCTTCAATCTGGGACTCAAAATTTTGAGATTCTTTAATCAGCGTCTGTTCTTCTTTTTCCGTTTCTTTCAGAATTTCGTCAAGCTCGCTTTGTTTGTGCTTCAAATGCTCAGAACGCTCGTCAAAACGAGATTTTGTTTCCTCAATAACCTGAGTTTTTTGATCAATCTGTGCACGGAATTCTTTAATATTCTTTTCGGCAAGTTGTATTTCAAGTTCCTGAAATTCTACTTCTTTACTCAAAGAGTTGTATTCGCGGTTGTTGCGAACGTTATCTTGTTGCGTAGAATATTTTTTGATGAGTACTTTTGACTCTTCAATGTTATTCTTTTTTTCCTTGATTTGGTCTTCAATTACTTCAAGATCACCTTTCAGTTTTTCCAAACGGGTGTTCATTCCCGCCACTTCGTCTTCAAGATCTTCAACTTCCAATGGAAGTTCGCCACGAACGCCTCTAATTTCATCAATTCTTGAATCAATAAGTTGTAGATTGTACAGGGCTCTTAACTTCTCTTCAACAGTAACTTCGGTTTTTGTTGCCATAAATTATAAATAGCTAATAGGATTGGTATTTGTTTGTGATAAAAGGACTGCAAAATTAGTGATTTTTTTCTTAAGGAAAGAATGTAAAAGATCTTTTGTGTACTGTTCACTTTCATAATGACCAATATCTGCCAAAAGTATCGTGTTTTCAGCCCTGAAGAAGTCGTGATATTTTAAATCTGCTGAAATAAAAGCATCTGCTCCAATTTTTTTTGCCGCATCAATTGCAGAACTTCCGCTTCCGCCAAGTACTGCAACTTTTTTTATTTGTTTTTTCAGCAATTTTGAATGGCGAATACAATCTGTTTTCATGGTTATTTTCAAAAATTTTAAAAACTCGGTTTCTTCCATTGCATTTTCAAATTCGCCCATCATTCCCATTCCGATTTGCTGATTTTGATTTTCCAAAGTTGTTATTTCATATGCAACTTCTTCGTAGGGATGTGATTCAAAAAGCGCTTTTAAAATATTGTTTTGAAGATGTTTCGCAAACGTAATTCCAATCTGTATTTCCGCTTCAAAATGAATTTCCCCTTTTTTTCCACTCACAGGTTTTGAATCTTCATTTCCCTTAAAACTTCCCTTTCCTTCAATATTAAAGCTGCAGTTTTCATAATTACCGATACTGCCGCCACCAGCTTTAAAAAGCGCATTTCTAACTTTTTCGGCATCTTTTAAAGGAACAAAAGTGATAAGCTTTTTGATAGTTTCATTTTGCGGTAGCAGAACTTTTCTGTTTTTCAATCCAAGTTTTTCACAAATCATGGCATTAACACCATTCCAAGAATTATCGAGCGCTGTGTGGTTTGAAAAAATAGCTATATCGTGCTTTATTGCTTTTTGAACCACCCGTTCCACATAAGTTTTTCCCGTTATTTTTTTCAATCCCGAAAAAATAATAGGGTGAAAACTGACTATAAGATTGCAGTTTTTTTCTATCGCTTCATCAACTACGGCTTCCAAAGTATCAAGCGTAACTAAAATTCCCGAAACAGCTGCATTTTCATCACCAACAAGCAAACCCGTATTATCAAAATCTTCGGAATAGGAGAGTGGTGATAGCTCTTCAAGCAGGGCAATAACTTCTTTTATTTTCATTCTTTATAGGTTATTCTGTAAAGATAGCGCTTTATGTAAATATTTATTGATGGGATTCCCAGCTTCGAGGGAATTCGTATTTTCGTTAAATGAAATTACTTCGGAAAATCCTCTTTCCTTTTTCCTTACTCTATGGCGGCATCACTGCTTTTCGCAATTGGCTTTATAATATTGGCTGGCTAAAAAGCAAATCGTATGATTTTCCTGTTATTTGCGTGGGAAACCTTTCTACGGGTGGAACGGGCAAATCACCAATGATTGAATATTTGGTTTCTTTTTTGAAAGACGACCATAAAATTGCAGTTTTAAGTCGCGGTTACAAACGAAAAACAACCGGCTATCGCGAAGTTTTAAATAAGGGTACGGTTGAAGAAGTTGGCGATGAGCCGCTTCAATTTAAAAAGAAATTTCCCGAAATAACCGTTGCTGTTTGTGAAGACCGACAAACCGGTATTGAAAAACTTCAAGATTTAGCAAATGTTATTTTGCTTGATGATGCTTTTCAGCATAGAAAAGTAAAGGCATCATTGAATATTTTGCTAACCCCTTTTTCTGATTTGTATATAAACGATTTTATGCTTCCTGCGGGCAATCTTCGCGAACCAAAGTCAGGAGCCAAACGGGCAAATATTATTGTGGTTACAAAATGTCCAGAAAATGTTGATTCTTCAAAAATTGAAGAAATCAAAAGAAAGCTGAAGCCTAAACCGTATCAAAAAATCTATTTTTCTAAAATTAGATATAGTGCTGAAATAAAAAATAATTCTGAAACAAAACCCCTTGATTATTTAAATGGAAAGGAATTTCTGTTAGTTACGGGGATTGCTAATCCAAAACCATTGATTTCATTTTTAAAAAGTGAAGGTTTAAAATTTGAAGAAAAATCTTTCCCAGACCATCATAATTTCACGCCTTCTGAAATTGAAGAGCTAGAAAGCCACAAATTGATTCTGACAACGGAAAAGGATTTTATGCGTTTACAAATGCTGACTGATACTACAGAAATATTTTATCTGCCCATTAAAACTTTGCTTTTAAATAACGCAGAGGAAGAATTTAAAAATAGCATTTTGAAAGCTATAAATTAAAAGGAAGTTATCTTACCAAAAAGTCATTGCCACGCATAACACGATTAATTTTTTCAAAAAAATCTTCGGCATTGAATGGTTTTGGAATAAACTCATTAAAACCAGCTTTGTAAAAATCTTCAAGATTTTCTTCAATGGTTATTGCGGTAAGGGCAATGATTGGTACTTTTTTATTGAACTCGCGAATTTTTTCGGTTGCTTCAATTCCGCTGATGCCCGGCATATGTATATCCATTAAAATCACATCAAAATCTCCTTCTTGGGCTTTTTTAATGGCATCCATACCATTGTCAACAACAGTACAAACCATCTTTTTCTTCTCAAGAATTTTTTTGGTGATCATTTGGTTGATTTTATTATCCTCAACAATCAATACAGCTTTGTCTTCAAAAATATCGTTGTCAAAAACAACTTCCATGTCTTTAATATTCGTGACATTTTTATCGGTTTCAGAAATGTCATAACTAATATTAAACCAAAACTTGGAGCCTTCACCCAATTTACTTTCCAAGTATATTTTACTGCCCATCAATTCCAAAAGGTTTTTCACAATGGAAAGTCCAAGGCCGGTACCTCCGTATTTCCTGTTAATTTGAAGAGAACCTTGGGAAAACGATTCAAAAATGGTGTTTTGTTTTTTCTTTGAAATACCATCCCCAGTATCTTCAATCTCGAAATGGATTATAACCTTTTTTGCAGTCTTTTCAGTATTGCGAATGCGCACCCATATATTTCCGTTTTCAGTAAATTTTATTGAATTGCTGATAAGGTTGATAAGAATTTGGGATATTTTGAGTGAATCGCCAAGTACTTCTGTTGGAAGGGTAGCGTCGTATTCATAATTAATTGTGTTGTTTTTTACTTCAGCAGACTTTTTAAGAGCAATCAAAACCCCATCAATTCGTTTCTTTAGATTGAAAGGAGCTTTTTCAATTTCTACTTTATTTGCTTCCAGTTTGTTGAGATCGAGAATATTATTGATCAATGAAAGAAGATACTCCCCGGAAAATTTAAGAGAATTGAGATGCTCTTTTTGTTCGGGTTTTGGGTCTTCTTCCAAAAGCAAATGCGTTAAACCTGTAACGGTGTACATGGGTGTTCGAAGCTCGTGCGTAATAGTGGAAAGAAATTGTGCTTTAGCTTGTGAAGCCTTTTCGGCATCTTCCTTTGCTTCCTGCAATTCAGTATTTTTATTCTGTAAAAGCTCGTTTGCTTTGGCTCTCAAATTATTGTTTTTGTAAAGTGAAAGCGTTAATAGGGAAAGTATTAAAATTAAGGCAATACTAAGCCAACCTGTAAGTTTTCCGAAAAAAAGTGATTTGTCCTGTTTTCTTAAATCGTTTTGTTGTGTCGCTATAATTTTATTGAGATCCCCAATTGCAAATTCAGCCTGTATTCCACGTTCAATAGCTTTTAAATATATTTGTTTTAAGGAATCTTTATGGTGCAGGTAAAATTTCAATTCTTCCTCCGCGAGTAAACTTTGTTTTTGTGCAATTAATATTTGCGCATTGATACGATGTGTTTCAACTAAAATTTTTGAAAATCCATTTTTATTGGCAATCCCTGTAACATTAGCTAATATTTTTTTCGCTTCTTCAACGGGATTTTTATAAATACTTGTATCTATTAAAGTTAGCGCATCTGCCCAATTAATATAGGCACTTGCTTCTTGATACGTTAAATTTTGCTCCTTAAAACTCTTCGCCGCAGGTTTAAAGAATTCAATGGCTTTGTCATAATTGCCTAACCTAAGTTCCAACAATCCTTTTCCGTAAAGTACATAA
The DNA here is from genome assembly GCA_963716065.1 of uncultured Flavobacteriaceae bacterium. GTDB lineage: Bacteria > Bacteroidota > Bacteroidia > Flavobacteriales > Flavobacteriaceae > Aequorivita. The sequence continues at coordinate 919,598 of OY970287.1, read as the reverse complement.
GCTTTATTTTTTTCGTCTCCGAGACTCGTATAAATTGAATCAGCCTTATTGAGAAATTTCTCAGCCTTCGCAGGTTCTCCTTTTGAAATTAGGATAGTGCCATATAGGCTGTGGGCTTTCGCCAATTTATATTGATTCCTGGAAATTTCGGGATTATTAATAGCCTTTTCTGCCTCGTCGCCCGCTTTGTCAAAATATTCCAAATTGTAATAAAGCTCTGCAATGTTGAGCTCAACGTCTGGTTTGTAGATTTTATATTTGGGAAGTGTTGCCAGCTTATTGGCATCGTTAAGGTTTTTAACGGCTTCCATAAAATCTTCCCTTTCCAATGCTTTCATAGCATTAAACTGCAACTGTTTTATGGTTACAATTGTATCCTGCAATTGATTTGAAAAAGATTTAATCGAAATCAATAAACACAAAATAAGGGGCAGAAATATTTTGTATTTTGATATTTGTAGGTGCATCGGTTAGTTTAAAAGGGCAATAAATATAGTTAATTAGATGAAATTCTTTTAATTAAATCAATAATTCTGGAGGAATAACCTATTTCATTATCATACCATCCAATTATTTTTACCATTTTCCCAATTACGGAAGTCATTTCAGAATCAAAAATACACGAGTGCGTATTGCCAACAATATCTATGGAAACTATAGGGTCCTCAGTATATTGAACTATTCCAATCAATTCATTTTCTGAAGCATATTTGAAGGCATTGTTGATTTCTTCAATGGAAACTTCTTTTTTTACATTTAGGGTTATATCTGTTAATGAACCATTTGGAACCGGTACACGTATTCCGCAACCTCCAATTGCATTTGCAAGTTCGGGAAAAATTTTTGTCAATGCTTTTGCTGCGCCCGTAGTTGTTGGAACAATGGATTGACCAGCAGCGCGCGCACGCCGAAGATCGCGGTGCGGTTGGTCGTGCAAACTTTGGTCTGATGTATAGGAATGTACGGTTGTAATATAAGCTTGCTCAATACCGCACAGCTCGTTGATTATTTTCAACATTGGTGCTGCATTGTTGGTAGTACAGGAAGCATTTGAAATAATTAAATCTTCCGAATTTAAAATAGAATCATTAACGCCAAGTACAACGGTTTTTATGTCGTCTTCAATCGGCGGAACAGAAAGAATCACCTTTTTAGCGCCATTTTTTATATGGTTTTCGAGTTGCTTTCGCAATTTGAATTTGCCTGTACTTTCAACAACAACATCAACATTTCCCCAACGAATGTCTTCAATATTTTCTTCCGAAGAAAATTTTACTTTTTTTTCCGCAACGGTGATTTCATTTTCAGAAATTGAAATTTCTTCGTTCAAACCCCCATGGATGCTATCGTACTTTAAAAGATGGGCAAGCGTTTTTGTGTCGGCCAAATCATTCACTGCCAAAACATCTATTGCAGGATTTTTGAGCAATAACCTAAAAAGATTTCGGCCAATGCGACCAAAACCATTTATGCCAACAGTTATCTTTTTCTCCATTTCCTAAATTAATTATGTAAGATGTTTTTGTGCCTTGTATGAAGAACGCACAAGCTGCCACTTTCCACGTGCCTGAAACCTAATTCCAAACCAACGGTTTCGTATTTTTTAAACTGCTCTGGAGTAATAAATTCCTTAACCGGCAAATGTTTTTTTGAAGGTTGCAAATATTGCCCAATGGTCAAAATATCTAAACCAACGTTTCTTAAATCCTGCATTGTTTGTAGAACTTCATCTACCTTTTCGCCTAAACCAAGCATAATTCCGCTTTTGGTTCGAGGCATTCCAGATTGTTTTAAATAATTTAAAACTTCAAGGCTTCGTTCGTATTTTGCTTGTATGCGCACTTCCCGTGTCAAACGTTTTACGGTTTCCATATTATGTGAAATAACCTCAGGTTTTACGGCGATAATTCTATCAATATTTCCGGTATTTCCCTGAAAATCTGGAATCAACGTTTCTAAAGTAGTTTCAGGATTTATCCTGCGTATTGCTTTTACAGTTTCGGCCCAAATAATGGAACCCATATCTTTCAAATCGTCACGGTCTACTGATGTTACAACCGCATGCTTTATCTTCATTATTTTTATGGATCGGGCAACTTTTTCGGGCTCGTCCCAATCCACGGTTTCGGGTCTTCCAGTTTTTACACCGCAAAAACCGCAGGATCGTGTACAGATATTTCCCAAAATCATAAACGTTGCAGTGCCTTCTCCCCAACATTCACCCATATTTGGGCAACTGCCGGAAGTGCAAATGGTGTTCAGTTTGTACTTTTCAACCAGTCCGCGTAATTCGGTATATTTTTTTCCGGTGGGAAGTTTTACGCGCAACCATTTTGGCTTTGGTTCGCGCTTTTGTAGATCCAAGATTTCTGTGCTCATTAGGTGAACAAAAGTACGAAAAAAAGCCCCCTAACCACCAAAGGGGGAACACTCTTTTTTTGGAATTTGGAATTTGACTTTTTTTTTGGAATTTGACTTTTTACTCCTTCTGTGTAATGATTTCAGCAAGTAGTTTCCGTGCCCGAAGCAATCTTACTTTTACATTGTTCAAAGGCTCTTCAAGCGTTTCGGAAATTTCATTGTAGCTCATTTCCTGAAAATAGCGAAGATTTATCACTTCTTGATAATGCGGTTTAAGCTGCTTTATGTATTGCAAAAGTTCGGCTAAATTTTGTTCCGTAATCAATTTGTCTTCGGGAGTGGGCGAATGGTCGGCTATTTTTTGAACCTGTTCTTTGGAAGCATCAGTTGTATTTGAATAGATTGACGCATTTTTTTTGCGGGTTTTATCTATTTGAATGTTTTTGGAAATGGTAATCAACCAAGTGGAAAATGTATAATTTTCATCAAAGCTTTCAATTTTATCGAACGCTTTTGCAAAGGCTTCAATTGTAATATCCTCAGCTTCGTGCTCATTGCGAACGCGCTTCAATTGAAAGCCATATACTTCGTTCCAATAATAATCCAACAAAAATTTGAAAGCGCCCTGCTTTCCCTTTTTCGCCTTTTGAATTTGATGCGCTATTTCTTCCGAAGTTATTTCCATCGCGCGTTTTTTTCGCTGCTGCTGGAAATAAAGATACTTAATTGTGTGAAAATTAAAAACAATTCATAAAAAGGAATAAGAGGCACCAAATCCTTCTCCATTAGTTTTTTGGCGGCCTTGCCAATAATTATGTACTGAAAAAGAATTCTGATAAAAAGTATTCCCAAGCCAAAAATCCAACAATCAGTAAATAAAGTTATTGGGAAAAGAAGCCAAAAAAGAAAATTGAAAATAAAATTCGCTCCCAAAAGTAAGCGATGTTTTGGCTTGTAAAGTTTGGCTGTGGAATAATGTCTTTTTTTCTGGATAAGCCATTTTTTCTTTTTTCTCTTCGGAAGTGAATACGTGAAAGCTTGCGGTTCTACACAGATTTCAATGTTTTCAGAAGTTGCGGCTTCATTTACAAAAAGATCGTCGTCGCCCGAAGGAATTTTAATATGACTCATAAAGCCATTGTTTTCGTAATACAAACTGCTTGTATAAGCAAGATTCCGGCCACGCCCATATATGGATTACCAGCTTTGGCGTACGAAAAATACTGAACGGCGGTCATCAGAGTTTCAAAACGGATAATTTTATTCAAAAATCCCGGCTGTTTTTCATAAGCCCCATAACCCAAAACCAATTGTTTTGTATCTGAAAATTTTGAAGCCATCGTAGCCAACCATTCATCGGAAGCAGGATAACAGTCCGCATCCGTAAAAATGAGCCGTGTGTTTTTAGCGCGTTTTATTCCAAGGGTAAGTGCATATTTTTTATTGGCCCAAAAAGCTTCATTGTTTTTTACGTTGACAATCTGAATACGCGGATCATTTTCAGCAAAAGCTTCCATTACTTCCAAGGTTTCATCTGCGGAAGCGTCATTTATTAGAATAATTTCAAAATTAGAATAATGCTGTTTTTGCCAAAATGGAATGTATTTCTGAAGATTTTCCGCCTCATTTTTGGCACAGATAATCAATGAAACGGGATATTTTTCCGAAGTTATTTTTTCGGAAGGTTTAAGGAAGGAAAATTTTGAAAAGAGAATGTAATAAGCACAGTTAATCAACGCGACTGCGCCGAAAACGTAAAGTAGCACCATAGAGATTTATGATTTTGGATTGATGATTAAGGATTGCTGATTGAGGATTTTTAAAATTTATTTGTCATCTGAAGTTTCCAATTTGTGGTTGTCTTCTGAGCAATTTTCAAACTGGTCTGGAGTTTTTCCGCAGAAACCACAAGCTTCGCCATCTTTATTTAAAAACGGACTTTGGCTAGCACAGGTGCCAGCAAATTTTCCATCCTTTTTTCCCCATATTTTTATGGCGATTCCCGCTACGGCAAGTAGCAATATTGCAACCGTTATAAGTAAAAGTTTCATCTCTAAAATTTTAATTACAAAAATACAATCTTTCTTGTGGTTATGCTTGGAATTTAATTAATTTTAGATTCGATTTTAAAAAATTTAACAATGCAAAAGCCGATTCTTTTTTTTCTCATTTCAGTAATCACATTATTAACCATTTCCTGTAAAAATGAAACAACAAGTTCTGCTTCAGAAGTTCCGGAAATATCAAAGGAACATTGGGCTGAAAAAAAAGAACTTACACAAAAAGATATTGAGGAAATTAACAGCTTGATGTATGGAGTAATGTCAACTCACCAAGCTAAAAAGTATTCAAGTTATATTGTTACAGCTGAGTTGGCAGATCTGCTTTCAAACGAAAAAGGACCATTCACGGTTTTTGCCCCTTCAAACCAAGCGATTGAATCATTGTCTGCTGAAAGAATAAAATTCTATTCCATCCCAGATAATAGGCCAAAACTTCAAGAAATGTTGAAATCACATATTGTTGAAGGTAATATCAATAAAGAATCTTTACTTCAGGCAATCAACAAAGGCGGAAAAGCAAAATTAAAAACACTTGAAGGCATCACTTTAACTGCTTCCAAATCGGGTGAAGATATTGTTATTTCGGACGGAAAAGGTGGAAAAGCCACTGTTTTAAAAGCAGACATATCGGGATCCAACGGTGTGCTGCATGTTGTGGACGGTGTTTTTAATGCAAATTAAAAAACATTCACTTCCGGCTCAATAAAAATCCCGGTCATTTTTTTTACCTTTTTTTGGATTTCCATTGCCAGCTGCCAAATTTCCTTGCCAGTAGCATTGCCATAATTTACCAAAACCAAAGCTTGGTTATTGTAAACGCCCGCATCGCCAAAACGTTGGCCTTTAAAACCTGCATTTTCAATAAGCCAACCTGCGGGAATTTTAAATTCGGTTGGGGAAACTTCATAAAAAGGAGCTTCGGGGAAATTTCTTCGGAATTCCTGAAATGTTTCAGAATCAATTACTGGATTTTTAAAAAAACTACCGCTGTTGCCCAATACTTTTGGATCGGGAAGTTTTGATTGACGAATAGCAATTACTGCTTCTGAAATATCTTTAATTGTTGGATTTTTGATATTTTTTTCAGCAAGATTTTTCTGAATATCTCCGTATGAAATGCTTATTTTATGTTCTTTTTTCGTCAAACGAAACGTTACGCTGGTGATGATATATTTTCCTTTCGCTTCATTTTTAAAGATTGAATTACGGTATTCAAAAGCGCATTCTTCATTTGTGAACTCCTTTTCTTTTAAAGTTTCAATTTCAACTGTATTGCAGCTTTCAAATGTATCTTTCAATTCAACTCCATATGCGCCGATATTCTGAATGGGTGCGGTACCAACGTTTCCCGGAATCAATGAAAGGTTTTCCATTCCGCCAAAATTTTTGGCAATACAGTATTGAACAAACTCGTGCCAGTTTTCGCCAGCCATTGCTTTTACAAAAACTTCGGTCTCGGTTTCATTTACTATTTCAATTCCTTTTAAATTTATGTGAAGTACAAAAGCGTTCAAATCGCCGGTAAGCAACATATTGCTTCCGCCGCCAAGTAAAAAAAATTTTTCGGAAGGTTTTTCAGAAAGAATTTTTTTCAACTCATCAATAGTTTCAACCGAAACAAAATAACGGGCGTTGCAATCTATGCCAAAAGTATTGTAGTTTTTAAGCGATTTGTTTTCTTCAATTCGCATTAATCCTTATATTTTTGAAGGGCAATTTTTAGAATTTCTACTGCACGAACAAGGCTTTCTTTTTTCAAAACATACGCAATTCGAACTTGGTTCAAACCAACGCCTGGGCTGGAATAAAATCCACCTGCAGGAGCAACCATAATGGTTTCGCCGTTGTCGTCAAATTCTTCCAAAAGCCATTGTGCAAAAGCATCACTGTTTTTTACTGGAAGTTGCACAATGCAATAAAAAGCACCTTTTGGTTCGCCAACCTGCACGCCGGGAATTGCTTTTAACGCCGCTACCAAAGTGTTTCTTCTGTCTTGATATTCAACAATCACTTCATCAAAATAACTTTGAGGGGTTTGAAGTGCGGCTTCGCTTGCAATCTGCGCAAATGTTGGAGGGCTTAAACGAGCTTGGGCAAATTTCAATGCAGTACCGATAACTTGTTTGTTTTTTGAAACCAAACAACCAATGCGTGCGCCGCACATACTGTATCTTTTTGAAACGGAATCAATAATAATTCCGTTATCGGCCATACTTTCCTCTTCAAGAATGGAGTAATGTTTGTAGCCGTCGTAAGTAAATTCACGATACACCTCATCTGAAACCAAAAACAAGTCGTGTTTTTTTACGATTGCAGCCAAGGTCTGTATTTCTTCTTTTGAATAAAGATAACCTGTTGGATTTCCTGGGTTGCAAATAAGAATTGCCTTCGTTTTTGGGGTAATCAGTTTCTCAAATTCAGAAATTGGAGGCAAGGCGAAATTGTCTTCAATTTTTGAAATAACGGGAACAATCTTTACGCCTGATGCGGTTGCAAAACCGTTGTAGTTTGCGTAAAACGGTTCTGGGATAATTATTTCGTCGTCAACATCGGCAATGCTTCCCATTGCAAATAGCAGCGCTTCGCTTCCGCCCGTGGTAACAATAATGTCATTTGCCTCAACGGGAATGTTGTTGTTTTTGTAATAACCTGCAATTTTTTCACGGTATTCCTGGGAACCTTCCGAACGGGTGTAGGCAAGAATTTCCAAATGATGGTTTGCCACGGCTTCCATTGCCACATCGGGCGATTTTATATCAGGTTGACCAATATTTAAATGGTAAACGGTTTTGTTTGCCTTGTATGCTTTTTCAGCGAACGGAACCAACTTTCTAATTGGTGATTCCGGCATGTTTTTCCCTTTATTTGAAACTGTAGGCATAGTAATTTTGTTTGTAGCAAAGTTGCAAAATATATTTTATAATTCCGACTTGGTAATACCAACATTCGGCTTTTTTTTATATCTTCAAGACTATTCAAAATAAATCAAAAGACTTTGCGGAAAGTATCGTTTTTTATCCTTTTTATTTCTTTTTCAGCTTCATTATTGGCTCAGACAGGTTTTTTTATAAACGGAAATAAAAAAAAAGATAGAATCCCTTTTCGCTTGGTAAATAACCTTCCAATCATTGAAGTTGAAGTTAACGGCACTCCACTTTCCTTTATTCTCGATACCGGTGTAAAATCAACAATTTTATTTAGTTTGGAAGAAGCTGATAGTGTTCAGCTTCGCAACACATCTCCTATTTTATTACAGGGACTTGGCGCTGGTGGTTCCGTTGAAGCTTTAAAAAGTTTGAATAATAAATTAGTAATTAATAATGTTATTGACGAGAGCCATTCAGTCTATATAATTTTTGATAATACACTCAATTTTTCACCCAGAATGGGAATTCCAATACATGGGATTTTAGGCAATGAATTTTTTCAAAATTTTATTGTTAAAATCAATTATTCTTCACAATTAATAACTGTTTACAACTCTAAGGAATATTCTTGGAAAGCGTGTAAAAAGTGTGAGGATTTACCCTTAAATTTTGTGGGTAGCAAACCGTATATTTCCCTTCAGACTGTTTCAGAATATAAGCAAGAAGCCGTAACGCTTTTGGTTGATTCAGGATCCAGTGATGTAATTTGGCTTTTTGACGATGCCGATTTCATAAAGGAATCACCTCCCAATTATTACTATGATTTTTTGGGTTTGGGTTTAAGTGGAAATATTTTTGGAAAACGGGCACGAATTCCTGAGCTTATAATAGGAAATTATCATTTAAAGGAAGTAAATACATCATTTCCCGAAGAAGATGCAATTATGAAAGCCCGTTATTATGTAGATCGTGATGGTAGCGTTGGTGGTGGTTTTTTAAGCAGATTTACTGTAATTTTTGATTATGGTAATAAAAAAGTCCGATTAAAGAAGAACAATAAATTTAATGATCCATTTTATTATAATATGAGCGGACTAACGCTGGAACACGAAGGTATGGAACTTGTAAAAGAAGAGCGACAAGCAAATGTAAAGTCAAATGGAGGGAATTCAAATGAAAGCATAAAGATGAATAGCATCTCAATAACTACCGAACTTCATTTTTCTTTGGTTCCAAAATATGTTATTGTTGATGTTCGTGAAAATTCTCCCGCTGCTTTGGCTGGAATTCAAAAGGGAGATGAAGTAATTACTGTAAATGGAAAACCGGTTTACAATTACAAATTATATGAATTGATTGAAATGTTTTCCACAAACGAAGGAAAAAAGATAACAATGGAAATTAAAAGAGGTGGTATTATTAACAGGGTAAAATTTAATCTCAAAAATTTATACTAAAAAAAATCCAGTTATAAACATTCGCCTCAACTGGATTAATTTTTAAAAGAAGTAATTTTTTAGCTTTTCTCTAGAACACTAGCAGTGTCACTCATTATTTCGCCTTTTATCTTTAAAGCCACCATCGGCTCACTAGCGTTTGAATATACAGTAACTGTTTTTCTGATAGGACCAACACGGTTTGTATCATACTTCACTTCAATAGAACTGCTTGCGCCCGGAGCAATTGGACCTTCTGGTTTTTTCGGAACAGTACATCCACAACTAGATTTTACATCACTAATAATAAGTGGGGCATCACCAGTATTTGTAAATGTGAATACACGAACTCCATCACTACCTTTTGCGATAGTTCCGTAATCTACTGTATCTTCCTTAAAACTAATTTTTGCTTGTTGCGCCTGTGCGGCAAAACCGATAAAGGCAACGAGCGCCATAAGAGCTAATTTTTTCATGATTTTGATTTTTAATTATTGTAAAAGTATATAACATTTAAAGAACGAGCAAAATAACTTATTCACTTTTATTAGTCCTTACAGTTATCCCTACTTTTGCTGCGTATTTCAAATACCACACCAAAGATGGCTTTAGAAGCGACATATAGTGCAAAAGACATTGAAAATAAATGGTATAGCTACTGGATGGAAAACAACTATTTCCATTCTGAAGTAGACGAAAGAAGCCGTATACAATTGTTATTCCTCCGCCAAACGTAACGGGAGTTCTGCACATGGGTCATATGCTCAACAATACGATGCAGGATGTTTTGATTCGTCGTGCGCGTTTGCAGGGTTTCAATGCTTGTTGGGTTCCGGGAACGGATCATGCTTCAATTGCGACAGAGGCAAAAGTTGTTGCGAAATTGAAAGATGAAGGAATTTATAAAGCACACTTTCGCGCGAAGAATTTTTAAAACACACTTGGGAGTGGACCGACAAACACGGGGGAATAATTTTAGAGCAACTTAAAAAAACTCGGAGCTTCCTGCGATTGGGAACGAACAAAATTCACGATCGATGAAGATATGTCGCAACCGTAATCAAAAGTTTTTGTAGATTTATACCGAAAAGGACTAATTTACCGCGGTTACCGAATGGTAAATTGGGATCCAGAAGCAAAGACAACCTTTCAGACGAAGAGGTTATTCACGAAGAAAAACAAGGAAATCTCTACTTTATAAACTATAAAATTGAAGGAAGTGATGATGCTTTAACCATTGCAACCACAAGTCCCGAGACCATTTTGGGAGATACAGCTATATGCATAAATCCGACGGACGAACGTTTTACACATCTACAGGTAAAAATGCAATTGTTCCAATTTGTAATCGTGTGATTCCTATCATTGAAGATGAATATGTTGATCTTGAGTTCGGAACTGGTTGTTTAAAAGTTACTCCAGCCCACGATGAAAATGATAAAATGCTAGGCGACAAGCACAAACTAGAGGTCATCGATATCTTTAATGACGACGCGAACTTGAATAGCTTTGGCTTCACTACGAAGGGAAAGATCGATTTGTTGTTCGCAAGGAAGTTGCAAAAGAATTAGAAGAAATGGCGCTTTGATTAAAACGGAGCAGCCATGAACAAAGTGGGGACGAGTGAGCGCACAGAAGCTGTTATAGAACCTAAATTAAGCGATCAATGGTTCTTAAAAATGGAAGAACTTGTAAAACCAGCTATGAATGCAGTTTTGGAAGATGGCAATGTTGTATTGCACCCAAAAAGTTTGAAAACACCTATCGTCATTGGATGACAAACATTCGTGATTGGAATATTTCCCGCCAGCTTTGGTGGGGACAGCAAATTCCAGCGTTTTTCTACGGCGACGGAAAAGAGGACTTCGTGGTAGCTGAAACAATAGATGAAGCTCTTAAATTGGCGAAAACAAAAACCAAAAACAACACCTTGACAACCAAAGATTTACATCAAGATCCAGATGCGCTTGACACTTGGTTTTCGTCCTGGCTTTGGCCAATGAGTGTTTTCAACGGAATTTTGGAACCAGACAATAAAGAGTTCAACTATTATTATCCAACAAACGATCTGGTTACAGGCCCGATATTTTATTTTTCTGGGTAGCGAGAATGATAATTGCTGGATACGAATATACAGGGAAACGAGACCATTTAAAAATGTGTATTTAACAGGAATAGTTCGCGACAAGCAACGTAGAAAAATGAGTAAGTCTTTGGGCAATTCTCCTGATGCTATTAATCTAATAGACGTTTACAGCGCAGATGGCGTTCGTGTTGGTTTGCTTATTGAGTGCGCCTGCTGGAAATGATTTAATGTTTGACGAAGCCCTTTGTAATCAAGGAAATGGTTTCAGTAAAAAAATTCGGAGTGCTTATCGTTTCATTGACAGAAATGTGGGAAGTTGACACGACAAACCGCAGTCGCAAGTGATGTTATTGGATTGAATGGTACAAGAGCAAGTTGCAAAAAGCACTTGCTGAAATTGATGATCATTACAGCAAATACCGTATTAGTGATGCGTTGATGACAACGTATAAGTTGATTATGGATGAGTTTTGTGGGTGGTTGTTAGAAATGGTTAAACCACCTTATCAAGCCCAATTGCTGCGAAAACTTACAGCGAAGTAATTGCATTGTTTGAAGATAATTTGAAAATTGTACATCCATTTATGCCATTTATTTCAGAAGAAATCTGGCACAATTTAATACACGCAAAGTTCCAAAAGAAGCCTTGTGTATTTCAACACGTGGCCTAAAGCTGAACCAATAAATGACAACCAATCATAAAATTTTGAATTTGCCGCTGAAGTAATTTCAGGAATTCGTACCATCAGAAAAGAGAAAAATATTGCTTTTAAAGACACAATTGTGTTTCCGTAATCAATGCTGAAAGGATGGATGCGCAATTTGATAGCTTATTTCAAAACTGGTTAATATTTCAGAATTAAATTATATTTCCGAAGCATTGGATGGCGCGCTAACGTTTCGAGTAAAAAGTCGAACGAATATTTTATTCCAATGGAAGGTGCGATTGATGTGGAAGCCGAAATTGAAAAACTTAAAGAGGAATTAAAATACACCGAAGGTTTCCTACGCAGCGTTCAAGGGAAAATTAAAAATGAAAAATTTGTAAGCGGAGCGCCCGAGCAAGTTGTTGCGAACGAGAAGACAAAAAGAAGCAGACGCAATAGCAAAAATTGAAACTATTAAAGCTTCATTGGCGAGTTTGAATATGCTAAACGTTCAATTATTAAATTTTTAAATCCATTAATAAATCTTTTAATATCTTTTTGCGCTTATCTTGTTCAAAAATTAACAATCATGGAACAAGAAAAGTATAATGAAATGGAAAAGATGCTTCATAAACTTGAAGATATCAAGAATAGCCAAAAGAGTATAATTGATAAAATTAATCACGTAATTACCGATCTTTTTCAACATCCTGACAAAGACTTGGAGAAAGCAATGGAAGAAGCTCACGAACGCGCTTCTGAAAACGTCGATAAAATCCGGGAAGCAATAGAGGAGTACGAAATTAAATTCAATAAGGCTCAGCAGTCCTAATTATTTTCGGTAGAGAAAATAATGAGTTGCGGTCTCTACATATAATGTTTTGCCTGGTCTTCGGTCAAGTGTTTGGTTTGGAAAAAGCGCATTTGTTTTAAATGCCGTAATCAAAGGTTTTTTGCCACTACTTGGAAGGCCTGTCATTCGTGGCAATCTTAAAATATGCATACAGTTTTAAAAGTACATCAGCCGGGAATGGGTCACTGTGAGTGTTCACTAATGCGACAGATTTGGTAAACGCTATGTCAATTTCTTCGCTCGTCATTTTGATGCCAAAACGGTGATACCACCTTTTACTTTTTGGTTGAAGTGTAACGTCAAGTTTAGTCCCTAAAGGCAAAAATACATCCACACGGGAGCCAAATTTTATAAATCCGCTGTCACTCGCTTGGGATACATTCCTGACCTTCTTTCTGCATAGTTTACAATTCTTTTTGCGAGAGCTCCAGCGATTTGACGGTGCAATACATTTCCGAAGTGCTTATTTTTTACGACTACAGTGGTGCGTTCATTTTCTTCGGAAGATTTAGGGTGCCAAGCTACGAGAAATTTACCTGGATGGTATTTGCTCAAAATCACTTCTCCGCCTACGGGATATCTTGTTACGTGCACGTTTAAAGGCGACATAAATACCGAAACTTGCAATCGTTTTTCATTAAAGAATTCTTTTTCAAAAACTTCTTCTATTACCACCACTTTTCCGTCCACGGGAGATAAAACTTGTTCGTCGTTTAATGATAAAATTCCGTTTAGGATTTCTAAAAAATTGCAAAATCAAAACTAGAAACAGGAAGGAAATGAGAAGTCCACCTTTAGAATGATTGATTTGTGAAGAAATAACATTCGCCAAAGGCTGACACCTACTACACGAAAGAGTGTAATTAAAATAATTTTGTGACCTTCTTTATGAAACATAATGTACAATTTCTAAAAATGCGTAAACAAATGGGCTTGCATATATAATACTATCCAGTCGATCGTACAATCCTCCGTGTCCCGGCATCAACATGCCACTATCTTTTACGCCTGCTTGGCGTTTAAATTTTGATTGTATTAAATCTCCAATTGTTCCAAAAATAGCAACGATAATTGCAATTACAAGCCAAACCAGAGGGGTAATGTTCAGCATCCATCGGGCGATAGTATTCCAACACTTTAAAGATAATAAAACCAGCTAATAAGGCGCCAGCCATTCCGCCCAAAAATCCTTCAACGGTTTTCTTGGGTGAAATGCGTTCCAATAGCTTATGTCTTCCGAAATTTTTACCTATTAAATAAGCAAAGGTGTCGTTGCGACCAAACCAATATGAATACCGCCAACGATTATTTCTGGCATAAAACTTCCGTCAATATTCATTACTGGAATAAGCGTAAGAAAAACAAATCCACTTATAATATAGAAAATGGTGGTAACGTATTTTTTCTTTTCGAACATGGGGATTTTGCTTGTCCAGAGCACATCCTTCAAAAGATAAAGGTTTACAAAACCACTTAAAATCAGAAAAGATGAACGGCATTTTCCTCAAACACATTATAGCTTAAAAAGTAAATTGCTGCCGCTAGAAGGCAAGAGGCAAGATAACTTGTGAGATGAACAATGTGTAAATATTCACTTAGAATGAGATTGCAAAAACAAAGAAAAGACCCATAAACCATTCTCGCGAAGTATACATTGCAAAGATGACGATCGAAATGTATAATACGCCCGAAATGGAGCGTACAGAACTTCCTTCATATTGGTTTAGTCGTTCCAGTTCAGCAAACAAATATAAGTTTTTTGTGCTACTTCCGTAAGTCATGAAATCCTTTTCTTTTTCGGTTTCAAAGTCTTGAATTGTAGTAATGTTACTTGGAATGAACCTGCACTTTGCATTTTTAATTTTTCGAAAACCTTCACTTATAGTGTCAACAATCTGGCTTGTGGTGGCAAATATGACAACATTGAAAGGCAGTTCTTCTAATTTCTTTTCCTTTATTTGATTTGAAGAAAGCAAAATAGAACCATTATTTGAAACGAGGGATTCGCAAGCTAGAAAGAAAAAATTTAGAGCTGGTTTTTTTATGAAAGTTGAGGTTAAACCATCAAATTTTGGCAAAAGTGGATCTTAATGCAAAAAATATCCTTTTCATACCAATCATTTTCGAGCATAATATTATCAAAAGCTTCTGTTATCTCATCCCAATTTTCGCAATAAATAAATTTACCTCCATTGTTTTTGAAATGATACATAAACTTTTCATCTATGGGTAAGTTTTTGCTCTGGGTAATAGTTGCTATGGTCGGCTTTGTCGGCACGCTTTGTTTCGTCCGATTTAAAATTAGGATTTAGAAGTCTTTTAAATAGACTCATTAGTAATTTATGAGGAGTTTATACATGCGATTCAACTTCAAATATATAAAATCTATATTGAAGCTTTGCTATCTAAAAAACAAAGTTTTAATACAAAACCAAAAATGGCAACATTATGTTGTTGCCACTCTTGTTCATCTTCCGGAATTACGAAAGGACGTTCACCAAATATAACCTGAAGATTGTCTTTAAAAATCACTTCTTTTTCCAGAAGAACATTCGCCAATTGCGTCAATTTATCCTTGTTTTCTTCTAAAAGTTCTATAGCGCGTTGATATTGACTTTCAATAAGATTTGAAATTTCTTTATCAATAAGCTCAGCTGTCTTTTCGCTATAGGGTTTAGAGAAATTATACTCAGACTGTCCGCTGCTATCGTAATAAGTTAGGTTTCCAATTTTATCATTTAGGCCGTAAATTGTAACCATAGCCCGGGCTTGTTTTGTAACCTTTTCAAGATCACTCAAGGCTCCTGTGGAAATTCGGTTAAACATTACTTTTTCCGCAGCACGACCGCCTAAGGTAGCACACATTTCATCAAGCATTTGTTCTGGACGAACAATCAATCGTTCTTCTGGCAAATACCAAGCGGCACCCAAAGATTGTCCGCGAGGAACAATGGTAACTTTCACCAAAGGTGCGGCATGCTCAAGCATCCAGCTAACAGTTGCGTGACCAGCTTCGTGATATGCAATGGCGTGTTTTTCGTCCATTGTCATTATCTTATTTTTCTTTTCAAGACCACCAACAATTCTATCAACGGCATCCAAGAAATCTTGTTTCCCAACAGATTTTTTACCGTTTCGGGCGGCAATGAGTGCAGCTTCGTTACAAACATTTGCAATATCGGCTCCAGAAAATCCTGGAGTTTGTTTTGAGAGAAAATCGGTGTCAAGATTTTCGTCCTTTTTTATTGGGCGTAAATGTACTTCAAAAATTTCCTTTCGCTCGCGAACATCCGGTAAATCAACATAAATCTGTCTGTCAAAACGACCAGCACGCATTAATGCTTTGTCCAGAACATCTGCACGGTTGGTAGCGGCTATAACAATTACATTTGTTTTGGTTCCAAAACCGTCCATTTCTGTTAAGAGTTGGTTTAATGTGTTTTCACGTTCATCATTGGTTCCGGAGAAATTACTTTTACCACGGGCACGCCCAATAGCATCAATTTCGTCAATAAAAATAATGGCTGGAGACTTTTCTTTTGCTTGTTTGAATAAATCACGTACTCTCGATGCACCAACACCAACAAACATTTCAACGAAGTCTGAACCGGAAAGAGAGAAGAAAGGAACTTTTGCTTCTCCTGCAACAGCTTTTGCCAATAAAGTTTTACCTGTTCCTGGAGGTCCAACCAAAAGCGCTCCTTTAGGAATTTTACCTCCTAATGAAGTGTATTTTTCTGGATTTTTAAGGAAATCAACAATTTCTTGAACCTCTTCTTTTGCGCCTTCCAGACCTGCAACATCTTTAAAAGAAGTTTTCACATCCGTCTTTTCGTCAAAAAGTCTTGCTTTTGATTTTCCAATATTGAAGAGTTGTCCGCCAGCACCACCGCCAGCACCAGAAGACATACGTCGCATAATGAAAATCCAAATTGCAATAATGATTACAAATGGAAAAAAACCCATTAAAATATCGCCCCAAACGTTTGAGTCTGTATGCCATACCATTGTAGTAGCAAGAGCATTTTCTGCTTTTATTGTTTGGAATGAATTTTCAAAATTCTGAAGATCTCCAAATTCAAACTGATAGTCTGGATCGTTTGGTCTCGGCTGCAAAAACCAAGGTATTTTCTTTTTTACGTACTTCTCTTTCGTTTGCAGTTCGGTAAGATAAACCTTTGCTATCTTTTTGTTTATGATTTCAACCTTTTCAACATCACCTTCTTTTAGGAAGTCCTCAAATTCGGATTGTGTTGTTTTTTCGGGTTGTGTCCAATTTCCACCGCCAAAAATCTGGATTGCAATAAAACATTAAAATTATTGCTCCATAAATCCAGTAAGAAGAAGGTTTAGGCTTCTTTGAGTCGGTCTTTTTATTTTTATTTTCTTCAGCCATTTGGCAAATATCTTTTAGTGTGTTGTTTCTATTTTAACCGATTTTGCATCGCCCCAAAGTCCTTCAATATCATAAAACTCACGAATATGCTTTTGAAAAACATGAACAACCACGTGCACATAATCCATAAGTACCCATTCCGAGTTGTCGCTGCCTTCAACGTGCCACGGTTTTTCTTTTAAAGTTTTGCTCACCGATTTTTGAACAGAATTAACAATCGCGTTCACTTGTGTATTTGAAGTTCCGTTACAGATTATAAAATAGTCAGAAACGGTATTTTCAATATCTCTCAGGTCAAGAATTTCTATATCTTTTCCTTTTACTTCTTCAATCCCTCGTATTATTTGAGTAATAAGTGGATCTGTTCCTGTTTGTTTTTTCTGCATTAACTATTTTTCTTTTCTTTTTCGCAAAGTTATTACTTTTTTGTTTGTTTAAGCGCTTAAATGCGTAATACTAAACATAATTAAGATTTGAAGATAATCAAACTTAGTGCCATCCCTTCTACCAATTCCTACTTAAAGCAGTTAGCCAAAGAAAGCGTATTGGAAGATGAAACAGTTGTGCTTACAAACCGTCAAATTTCTGGGAGAGGGCAAATGGGCAATGGTTGGGTTTCTAAAGAAGGCAAAGCCTTACATTTAGTATGTTTAAGCATTTGGAAATCTGAAAATAGCAACGTTTATATTTCGATGGCGGTTTCGCTGGCTATTATTGAAGGCTTGAAATGCTTGAATATTCCGAAATTGGCAATAAAATGGCCAAACGACATTTTGGCAGCAAATGGAAAAATTGGCGGTATTTTAATTGAAAATGTGTTGGAGGGCAGCTCTGTAAAATATTCAATTATAGGAATTGGACTCAATGTAAACGAAATCGATTTCCCTAATCTGCCTACGGCAGGTTCACTAAAACTTGAAACAGGAAAAACATTTCAGTTGGAAGAAGTACTTGATACAATTCTGAAAAGTATTTCTAAAAACCTAAAGAATCTTTCCACGAAGGATTTCTTTGAAATGAAAAAGAATTACGAAAACAATTTATTCCGAAAAGAAATGGTCTCGGTTTTTGAAAATCCTGCAGGTTCTCAATTTAACGGAATAATAAAAGGAGTTTCTGATAGTGGCGAACTTTTGGTGGAAACGGAAAATAATTCGTTACAAAAATTCCAATTGAAAGAAGTTAGATTAATTTATTGAAAGACTTAATTTGTCTGGTCGAGCGCAGTCAAGACCTCTTTGTAAATAGATTTCATTAAGTTCTCGACTGCGCTCGAACAGAAATTTTTAAATTTTAAACCTGCTCCAAATTTGAAGCAAGCGTATCAATAAATTTTGAAATCGGTCCTTTTACCATCATTGCCATCATGGTGTTGAATTCACCTTCAAAAAGCAATTCAACAGTTGATGAATTTTCAGAAACCTCTTCAATATTGCCGGTTAAGGAAAATGGAATTTTATCACTGATTGCACCCAAAACAACCTTGTTGGGTTTTTCAACTTCTTTTACTTCCAAAGCTATTTCTGGCATTCCCTTTAATGCAAATAAAAAAGATTTATCGCTTAAAACCTCAAATTTGCTGATGTTCTCTGGCATTAAAGTTTCAAAATTCTTTACATCGGTCAAAAAATCACAAAGGTCTGCTGCTGATTTTTGTGTTGTTACTTTTTTGCTTTTTAATTTCATTTATTGAGTTATGAGTTATGAGTTATGAGTTATGAGTTATGAGTTTTTGGAACCTGAAACTTGAAACTTGAAACATTGAATTGTTAACCCCAAACAGCAGGATTCTCCCGCCATTCGCCAAGCAAAGCAGCTTCTTCAGCATTGATATATTTTGATTTCTCCGCTTCTTCCAATAACATTTCATAATTGCTTAATGTATTCAAAGTAACGTTCGCTTTTTTGAAATTTTCTTCCGCAGTATTAAAACCGTAGCTGAAGATTGCCACCATTCCTTTCACATTTGCATTCACTTCTTTTAAAGCTTCAACGGCCAACAAACTGCTTTTACCGGTGCTTATCAAATCTTCAACTACAATTACATTTGCGTTTTTTTCTAAATGGCCTTCAATTTTATTTTGACGTCCGTGACCTTTTGCTTCGGGACGAACGTAGCAAAAAGGAACGTTCAAATAATCGGCAACCAAAGCGCCAATTCCAATCGCGCCAGTGGCTACACCTGCAATCATTTCGGGCTTTCCGTAGAGTTCCTCAATTTGTTTTGCAAGGTTTTCACGGATGTAATTTCGAATTATTGGATAGGAAAGTGTGATGCGGTTATCACAGTAAATTGGAGATTTCCATCCCGATGCCCACGTAAAAGGGTTTTGTGGTTGCAATTTTATTGCATTAATTTGCAATAATAACGCAGCGGTTTTTTGCGCCGTTTCTTTGTTTAATATCATTGTGCAAATGTATAAAGTTTTTGTAAAAGATATTCCCATTATTCTTTCTACCGAGAAAAATATTGGGGAACATTACACCACCATCCCTTTAAAACACGCTCGTAATTTAAAAAGTTGGTAAAAAAAATAAACGACGGCGAACTGCTCTACGTAAATCTGTACCATAAAAATGCAGAAAAGCTAGAGCGCTTTCTTCGTAAAAAAATAAGAGTCGTTGAAGCCGCCGGCGGAATGGTTTACAACAGTAAAAAAGAAATTCTTTTTATACGCCGAAATAAAAAATGGGATCTTCCCAAAGGGAAAATTGAAAAAGGCGAAACTCACCAAGAAGCTGCAATTAGGGAGGTTATAGAAGAAACCGGAGTTAAGGATTTGGAAATCCGTAATTTTTTGATGACTACCTATCACGTTTTTACACGCAATGATAAATTTAGGTTGAAAATCACGTATTGGTATGAAATGTTCAGCGATTACGACGGTGATTTAATTCCGGAACCTTCGGAAGGAATTAAAAAAGTGAAATGGAAAAATTTTGAAAAATCGCAAAAAGCACTTCAGGATTCCTATGAAAATATTAAACTTCTTTTTCCGAAGGAATATTTAACCACCCACCCGAACGATCGGATAACTGAGGTGTGATTTTTCGTAATAGGGCGATTTTTTGTGAATCCAATCCAATTGTAAATACCAGTTTTTTGCAAATTCAGGCTCGTTGCTTTTTTTAGCTTCAAACTCACTTTTTATTTCTGGGTTTTCATTCAAAAATTTTTCAGCCATATCCTCCCAAACGTAGGGCGAAAAACCTTCCTTTTGCTGAAGAATTGAATCGAAAAAATTCCAATTAAAAAATGAATCAGTAGCCGAAGGTTCCAATGTTTCCAACAGATAACGCACGCCAGGTTGTTGGGTTTTTACTAAAATATCTCCAGATTTTAAATTAACGTTTTCTGTGCTTTTTGAAACCTCGGTTTTATAATGAAGATAGTGCCCTTCAAACGGACTTTTCACGGTTTCGTATTTTTTAATTCTATAAACTTCGGCAGAAATAGTTGAGTCTTTTTTGATTTCTGAAAATTCAATATTATTCAATTTTAAAAGTTCAATTACATTCCAATATCCTTTCGGAACAATGTATGACGAAGGTATTGTAACGGAATCCGTAGCTTTGAAATTGTTGGAATATGTTACGTCTCTTGTATAAGGTTTATCTCGAATATACTTCAGCCTCTCAGCACCTGTAATATTGCTCGGAACCATTTTCCCTTCAAAACCTTTGAATTTAAGTGTTGAAGTTTTTGAGGAATCTATTTCCCAAGAAATAGGGTAGTAGCTTCCCACTTTATATTTTTCAAAAGATTCTTTTCTAAGTTTTTTTATTTTTTCCGAATCCGCATCTGCGATACTTATAAAACTTTTCATCAGTTCATAAGTACCTTCAACTCTTTGTTTGTAAGGCTTCAGCAAATGTGTTTCCACCATCATTCCCACGCTATTAAACAAGGTTGTGAAACCTGTTGAATATCGCGGTGAATCCATAAATTGTGTAAAGCCAATCTCAGGAACCTGATTGAAAACATTCACATACGGAGTGATATCCCAATTTTTCTGATGTAGTGAATCTTCCAATTGTGGCATTAAAGAATTGTGCAAATAATTCCCCAATTCGCCCCCCAATTTATTGTGCTGCGTAAAAAGATGC
This sequence comes from uncultured Flavobacteriaceae bacterium, assembly GCA_963716065.1. Classification (GTDB taxonomy): domain Bacteria; phylum Bacteroidota; class Bacteroidia; order Flavobacteriales; family Flavobacteriaceae; genus Aequorivita. The sequence continues at coordinate 898,782 of OY970287.1, read as the reverse complement.
GTAAGCACATATTGATAATCCGCGCCATTGCTTACGTGATTGTCGATGAACAAATCAGGCTTTAGCCAATGGAAAATTTCAGCAAAAGCGCGTGCGTTTTTAGTGTCACTTTTTATAAAATCACGATTCAAATCATAATTTCGAGCATTGCCACGGAAACCATATTCTTCGGGTCCATTTTGATTTGTTCGGCTTGTGCTATTTCTATTTAAAGCGCCACCAATGTTATAAATTGGAATTGTTGCAATGATTGTATTTTTTGGAAGCGGAAATTTATTTTCTACCAAATCGCGAAAAAGAAGAATTGTGGCGTCGATTCCGTCGGGTTCGCCGGGATGGATTCCGTTGTTTATGAGCAATAGATTTTTATTGTTTTTTGAAAAATTTTCTTTTGAAATTTTCTGCGTTTCATTTTCTGGATCAAAAATCACAATGTGTAATGGAAAACCGCTATCTGTAAGTCCCATCTCATAGACAGTTATTGGTGGGAATTTCTTTTCCAAAGTCAAATAGAAGGCAATAGTTTCTCTATAAGTGCCAGTTTTTAAACCTTTAGAAGATTCAAAAATTGTGGTTAAATCGTTGTTTTTTTGAGCTTTCATAGGAATTGCCGTTAAAAAAATTGACCAACAGAAGATTGCAAAAACTTGTTTCATAAAAAGTTTTTATCAAATATATGCAAAAGTGTATTTTGAATTGGGAATGCAATTGGTATAAAAAGCAAAGGGTACTAAAATCATTAGTACCCTTTGCGAAAGAAACAAAAGAATAATTATTAATTTGAAACCAACATCTTTTTCGTTTTAGAATTTCCATTTTGCGAAATTGTGCAGAAATAAACTCCTTTTGCAATATTTAATCCCTCTAAGGAAATGGTGTGATTCCCCGCAATTTTTACAACGGTTTCCAATTTATTTACAATTCTACCTTGACCATCGCTGATTGTAATAGTTACATTTCCATCTTCAATTATGCAAAAATTTACACTTTGAACACTATCGTTTAAAATCTTGAAATTTGCTATTCCGCATTCACTTGCTGAAAAATCGCCAATAGAAAGACTTCCTTCCTGGGAAAAAATCTCTGTCTCAAAAAGATAATCAGTCTGAAATCCGGAAGCGCAGATCAATTTTGATGTTTCACCAATAAAAACCGAACCGCTATTTCCAGTTACCCAAGCTGTGGGTTTTGGGGCTAATTGCCGCCAAACATCGGTGTCGGGATTGTAAAAATAGGTTTCATCGGAAAAGGTCTCAAAAGTATTATCGGTACTTCCGCCAGTCATAATTACGCCATCGCGCCAGGTATGGGCCTCAAAAAAAGTACGCGTTTGCCCGGGAAATGGTGTTTTTTCTTCCCAAGTAATTATGGAGCGATCGTTCGCATCAATGGTTCCAACCCAAACGGTATTCCAATAATTATTTGACATAAAGCCGTCGCTTCCACACATATAAACAAGTTTGTTGCCGTTAATTGCAAAACCTCCCCAGCTTAAACTACTGCCCGGAGGTAAAATAGCCGTAGCTTCACGCCAGCGATTATAAGTGCTATTGTATAAATAGGTTTTGTGCTGATAGCCGCCAACCACATAAATCAAACTGTCTTGATAAGCAACCGCTCTGGCATCAACGATAGTACGCGGAAAATCTGCCGCATCGGTCCAAGTATTTTCAGAAATACTATACTTCCTCACTTTTCTAATGGCATTTCCGGGAGTGGTTAAAAGTCCACCAATGGTGTAAAGCGTGTCTTTTAATATAGCAATTGAACTTCCCAAAAGCTGTGTTGGGGGTGGAGCAACATTTGTCCAAGTATCTATGCTTACTTGATAGCGCTGTGTAATTGGGGTAATAATACCATCCTGATTTCTCCCTGAAACCATAAAAAGATACCCATCGCCATCTTTACTGTAACCAACAGTTTGCCCTGCGCGAATCCGCTCTGGAATATCTGCACCCGTGTTCCATTGAGCTATTGCATTTGGAATAGCAAATGAAAATATTGCAATGTAAAATAGAAGTTTTTTCATAATAATTATTTTATAGTTTGTTTAAAATTAAATCATTACGAATCTTCTAAATTCAACTTGTTGCAGACATAAACTAAGCGTCAACGGAAAGCAATTCTGAATTAATAAAACGTAATTAGCTATTAAAATTCACCAATAATTGCCGTTGGTGTACAGAAACAAGTTGTTTGTAGCAATTTTGAAAAACTAAAAGCCAAAACCGTATTTTTATGCGATGCAAAAAAGATTGGCAAAACACGTTTTCTTTTGGTTGGCCTATCATTCTTTTGAAATCTACACAGATTTTTTATGGATGCTAAACCAATACAATCTCTCAATTTGGGAAGCTTTCAAAACGTCTTTAATTTCTGAAACCGTAATCCTTTTCGCAATAAAACTGCCAATGGTTTACATCATGTTTCACTTTCTTTCAAAATATACAGTTAAAAAACCCAATCGCTGGAAATTGGTTTTTTCACTCAGCACAATTCTCATTTTGTTCAGTATTTTGGCGCAGTTTATTATAGTTTATATTCTTTTGCCAACGACATATAAAGATGTAGATATTGTAGAAACCTTTGCCTTTCAGGGAGTCATAAATTCATTTATGGACAAGGTTTTTATCGCTTGTTTGGCAATTGCCTTAAAGCAAATGTCCAACAGCCAAAGGCTTCGCGAAAGAGAGCAATTATTGATAAAGGAAAAATTGGGAGCCGAACTCAGTTTTTTAAAATCTCAAATTAACCCTCATTTTCTCTTTAATACCTTGAATAATATTTATTCATTGGCACGGAAAAAATCGGATAAAACTCCTGAAGTTGTACTAAAACTTTCAAAACTGTTGCGATTTGTGATGTATGAAACAAAGCATCAATATATTGCCGTCGGAAAAGAATTGGAATTCTTGAAGGATTATATTGAATTGCACAAAATAAGATATGATGATCGGCTTCGGATTGATTTCAAATATGAATTGGATGATTTGAACGCGCAAATAATGCCGAATATTTTGACGCCTTTTGTTGAAAATGCTTTTAAACACGGTGCAAGTCAATCAACAATGTTTTCTTATATATTTATTGAATTGAAACTTGTTGAAAATGAATTGTATTTTAAAGTTGAGAATTCTTTTGAACCAACTGTTATTACTGACGAAGAGGAAGGAATCGGTCTAAAAAATCTGCATCGCCAGTTGGAATTGATGTATCAAAATTTCAACCTTCAAAACAAAAAAGAAAACCAAAAATTCATCGCTGAACTTTCACTTAATTTAAATGAAAAACTATGACGATACGATGCATTGTTGTTGAGGATGAACCATTGGCGATGGATGTAATGGTCGATTTTATTAGCCAAGTTCCCTTTTTGAAATTGGAAACTACATGTACCGATGCAATTGCGGCAATGAAAATTTTGAACGAAAAGAAAATCGATTTAATTTTTCTCGATATCCATTTGCCAAAACTGAAAGGATTGGATTTTTTAAGCACTTTGAAAAATCCGCCGATGGTAATCATTACGACTGCCTATCACGAATTTGCACTAAAAAGTTATGATTATAATGTCTTGGATTATCTTTTAAAACCCATTGAATTCAGCCGTTTTATGGTTGCTGTTCAAAAGGCTGCAAGCCTGTTAAACAAAGAAAGTATTCCTTCCGAAGAAATAATTAATGATGGACTGTTTTTCACCGTAAATAAAAAGAAAGCTCGTGTTGCATTTAACTCAATTATTTACATTGAAAGCCAGCGTGAAAATGTGAAAATTGTTACTGAAAATAACACCATTCAAACCCGAATCGCCATCAGCGAATTGGAAAAACAGTTGCCCGAAAGTTTCATTCGCATCCATCGATCTTATATTGTTTCAAAACCAAAGATTGATTTTGTGGATGCACAGGAAATTGAGATTCGCGGAAAGCGTTTGCCAATTGGTAGAAGTTATAAATACGAAGTACATTCAGCATTGGGAATAAAATAATAATCCCCGAAAACAAAGGTTTCCGAGGATTATATTTTTAAAATATAGTAGTATTATTCTGAATTCATAACTCCGAATTCAGAATTATTACCCGTTCATCGAAATCAAAAACTCTTTGTTGTTTCGAGTTTGTTTTATTCTGTCGTTGATGAATTCCATTGCTTCCACCGGGTTCATATCCGCAAGATATTTTCGCATTACCCACATACGTTGAATAACGTTTTCGTCCAGCAAAAGATCGTCACGACGCGTGCTGGAAGAAGTAAGATCGATAGCTGGGAAAATTCTTCGGTTGGAAATTTTTCTATCCAATTGAAGTTCCATGTTACCGGTTCCCTTGAATTCCTCAAAAATAACCTCGTCCATTTTTGATCCGGTCTCTGTAAGTGCTGTTGCAATTATGGTTAAAGAACCACCATTTTCGATATTACGGGCGGCACCAAAGAAACGCTTCGGTTTGTGAAGCGCGTTCGCATCAACACCACCACTCAATATTTTTCCACTCGCTGGTTGAACTGTGTTGTAAGCTCTTGCCAAACGTGTAATGGAATCCAAAAGGATCACTACATCGTGGCCACATTCTACCAAGCGTTTTGCTTTGTCGATCACAATATTTGCAACTCGAACGTGCTCGCTTGCTTCTTTGTCGAAGGTTGAAGCAACCACTTCACCACGAACGTTACGTTGCATGTCAGTAACTTCCTCGGGACGTTCGTCTATTAAAAGTATAATTTGATAAACTTCCGGATGGTTTGCTGCAATTGCGTTTGCAATATCTTTCAACAACATTGTTTTACCGGTTTTTGGTTGCGAAACAATCATGCCACGCTGGCCTTTTCCGATAGGTGCAAAAAGATCGATAATACGTGTTGAAATAGTACTTTGCTTATCTGCCAAATTAAATTTTTCCTGCGGAAAAAGTGGCGTTAAATGTTCAAAAGAAACACGGTCGCGAACCAGATTTGGGTTCAAACCGTTAATTTTATTTACTTTAATTAATGGGAAATATTTTTCACCTTCTTTCGGTGGACGCACTTCGCCCAAAACAGTATCTCCAGTTTTTAATCCGAAAAGACGAATTTGTGACTGAGAAACATAAATATCATCAGGCGATGACAAATAGTTATAATCGCTTGAACGCAAGAAACCGTAACCATCCTGCATTAAATCGAGTACACCTTCACTTTCAATGATGCCGTCAAATTCATAATCGGGCTCACGGTAACGATTGCGGGAGTCTTTATTTCCGTTTTTGTTGTCGTGAACGTTGCCGTCTTTTTGTTTTTGATTTTGATGTTTTGGACGATTATCAGAATTTGAATTTTCGTTTTGTTGTGGCTTTTGTCTGTTGTCCTTATCGTTGGAATTCGAATTGTCGTTTCGCTGCGGTTTTTGCCTGTTATCGCTATCTTTTGAATTTGATTTTTGATGCTGCGGTTTTTTGTCGCTTTCCTTTTTATCGTTTACAGTGCGATTATCTTCCGCTGTAGTTTTTTCATCATCACTTTTCTTATTGTGATGGGGTTTCTGGTGTTGTGGCTTGTTGGGACGATTATCGGTTCTCTGTGGGCGAGGTTTTTGTTCCCTAGTATTGTTTTCTTTTGGAGAAGTAGTTTGGGCCTCAGCCGTTTCTGGTTCAGCTTTTTTAGCCTCTGGAGAAGAAGAAGTTTCTTCTGCTTTTATGACCGCTTTTACAGCTTTCGGATTCGCTGCTTGGTAATCAAGAATTTGATAAACCAAATCCATTTTTTTTTGAGTGCGATATTTTGGCACGTCAAGTTCTTTCGCTATTTCCTGAAGCTCAGGAAGCTTTTTATCTTTTAATTCTGAAATTTCAAACATGTAGAAAATACTGTAGTTTAAGTTGATACTGTTTATCCTATTGAGAAGGTAAGTACGTTGAAAATTTTTTTGAAGACTAAGTAACCTTTATTGAGTTGGTTACGAATAGATACTGCAATAATACAATAATAAATTAAAAAGTACTGTTATTTTTTTTAAAAAGATAGCGTATTTTTGCGTCACAATTGAGCTTTTGCAATATGATTCAACGCATTCAAACCATATATTTAGTAATCGTAGTCATTATAATGGGTGCATTATTTAATTGGTTTCCTATTATCTTGGGAGAAGATGGCGCAGTTATTATTCACCGTAGCGAACCTTTGGTTTTAGGGTTGATTTTTATTTCAATTGCATTAGCTATAATTTCAATTTTAAGTTTCAAAAAAAGGCAGTTACAGTTTGTGCTCAACCGTTTAAACATCATATCAAACTTTATATTACTGGGAGTTTTCGTTTACAGGTCACTCACTTTATCCGGAGAAACATTAGTTTCAGAGAAGGGTATTGGGGTTCTTCTTCCCATCATTTCTATCGTATTTTTAGTGCTGGCCAACAAGGCCATAAAAAGGGATGAAGACCTCGTAAAATCTGTTGATCGTTTGCGATAAACCGATCTTGGTATATTAGTGCAAGGCCCTCAAAGTATGTCAACTTTGGGGGTTTTTTGTTTTAAGTAGTTAAAAGTTTTCAGCATAAAGCTTAAAGTTGATTTTTAGTAATTCCAAATCCCAAATCCCAAATCCCAAATCCCAAATTCCAAATCCCAAATCCCAAATGCCTAATTCATCTTCGCTTTTCCCTTTTCGCTAGATTTATTTCTCAAATTCAATAACCTCCAAATTCTGAATTTTTTCACCATCAATCTCAAAACGAAGCATTGTTCTTACCTGTTGAAATCCATGCTTTCCCACTGCGCCGGGATTCATATGTAATAGTCCCGTGGTTTTATCGGGCATCACTTTTAGAATGTGCGAATGACCACAGATAAAAATCTTCGGCGGTTTTGCATAAATTTCCTGCCGAATGGAGGGATTATATTTTCCTGGATAACCGCCAATATGTGTAATCCAAACATCAACTTTTTCACACATAAAACGGTTGTGAAGCGGGAATTCCATACGCGCTTCTGTGTTGTCAATATTCCCAAAAACAGCACGTAAAGGTTTTAACTTTTTTATAGAATCGGTAACGGAAAGATCGCCAATATCACCTGCATGCCACACTTCATCTGCCTGTTTTACATATTTCAGAATTTTTTCGTCAATATAACTGTGGGTGTCGCTTAAGAGGAGGATTTTTTTCAATTTGGATTACTTAGATTTTTGGATTGTTAGATTTTTGGATTGTAAAACTATTTAATATTTTGAACACATTCGGTTAAACAATTAAACAATTAAACAATTAAACTCCTAAAGGAAATCGTAATTTTGTCAATTCTGAAAAAAAAAATTGCGATATTTCTTAGAAATAGCCTACAACGGCAAAAATTATTTTGGATGGCAGCGCCAACCCGAGCAGATTAGCGTACAGCAGGTTTTGGAAGAAACACTTTCTACTATGCTTCGCAAGGAAATAAAAATTATGGGAGCGGGGAGAACCGATACCGGCGTGCACGCAAAGCAACTTTTTGCACATTTCGATTTTAATGCAATTGAAAATAAAGAGGATTTTCTTTTCAGAATAAATTCATTTCTTCCAAAGGACATTTCAATCAAAAATATTTTTAAAGTAATGGAAGATGCGCATGCCCGTTTTGATGCTTTGGAAAGGGAATACGAATATATTATTTCTTTTGAAAAGGACCCATTTTCACAGGATTTTGCATATCAAATCAATAACAAACCAAATGTGGCTTTGATGAACGAAGCTGCCAAAATTTTATTGAACCATAAGGATTTTCAATGCTTTTCACGTTCAAAAACCGATGTTAAAACGTACAATTGCACAATTGTGAAAGCACTTTGGGAGGCTAAAGATAATAGACTTATTTTTACAATCGCCGCAGATCGTTTTCTTCGAAATATGGTTCGCGCAATCGTCGGTACGCTTTTGGATGTAGGTTTTGGAAAAATTTCCTTGGAAGAATTTAAAAAAATATTGGAGAGTAAAAGTAGGGAAGAAGCTGGCGCTTCAGCTCCAGCGACATGGTTTGTATTTGACCAAAGTGGAATATCCGAAAGAAATTTTCTTGAGATAATTATTAATTACGATTAACGAATTCACAAACTCACGAATTCACAAATTAACAAGTAAAAGTGTCAGAAACTTCAGGTAACGCATTTGATTTTAAACTTTTTAAGCGATTATTGGCTTATACAAAACCGTATAAGCTAATCTTTTATTTTGTTGCATTAGCTGCGATTGTAATGTCAATCTTGGCGGTATTGCGCCCCTATTTTTTAAAGCTGGCAATTGACGATTCCATGGTTCCTAAGGACGGCGAAGGATTTATGAAGTACATCATTTTAATGATTGTTGTGCTTTTGCTGGAAGTAATTTTTCAGTTCGCTTTCATTTTTTATACAAACTGGCTCGGACAAAGCGTGATTCGCGATATGCGCGACAGGCTTTTCCGATTGATGATGAGTTTCAAAATGCAATATTTTGATAAAAGCGCAGTGGGAAGATTGACAACCAGAGCTGTGAATGATGTGGAAACTATCTCCAGTATTTTCAGTGAAGGGCTTTTTATGATTATCAGCGATTTGCTGAAAATGGTTGTTATCGCTGGGTTTATGCTCACACAAAGTTGGCGATTGTCGTTGATTGTTTTTATCATTTTACCTTTCATTTTATACGCAACCCGAGTTTTTCAAAAAGCAATGAAAGTTGCTTTTGAGGATGTTCGTAACCAAGTTGCAAACCTGAATACATTTGTACAGGAACGAATTACGGGAATGAAAATAGTTCAGATTTTCACCCGAGAAAAAACGGAATACGCACAATTTAAAGTTATAAATACCGACCATAGAAAAGCGTGGATACGCACCGTTTGGTACAACTCAATCTTTTTCCCAATTGCTGAAATGGCTGGCGCTGTTGCCACTGGTTTGGTGGTTTGGTACGGAGGTTTGAATGTTATTGGCGGTGGTGTGGTTACACTTGGTATTATAACAGCTTTTATTCAATATGCCGAAATGCTTTTTAGACCACTTCGTCAGATTGCTGATAAGTTTAACACTCTACAAATGGGGATGGTTGCCGCAAACCGCGTTTTCGGAATCCTCGATACAGAATCGCATATTGACGATACCGGAACCGTAGATTATACAACTACAAGAGGTGAAATTGAATTTAAAGAAGTTCATTTTGGCTACAACGAGGAAGAAGAAGTAATAAAAGGAATTTCCTTTAATGTAAATCCAGGCGAAACTATTGCTATTGTTGGCGCTACCGGTGCGGGAAAAAGTACGATTATAAATCTATTGAATCGGTTTTACGAAATAAATAGTGGGAAAATTTTAATTGATGGCATTTCTTTAAATGATTATAAACTCGCATCATTGCGAAGCCAAATAGCTGTGGTTTTACAGGACGTATTCCTTTTTGCCGATTCAATTTTAAACAACATCACTTTAAACAACCCAAACATTTCCGAAGAAGAAGTGATTGCAGCAGCAAAGGAAATTGGTGTGCACAAATTTATTGAATCGCTTCCGGGCGGTTATCATTATAATGTAAAAGAGCGCGGGAGTATGCTTTCATCCGGGCAGCGTCAACTTATTGCTTTTTTACGCGCGTACGTTAGCAAACCAAGCATTTTAGTTTTGGACGAAGCCACTTCTTCCGTAGATACCTATTCTGAAGAAATGATTCAAACCGCCACTGAAAAAATTACAAAAGACCGTACTTCAATTGTTATTGCACATCGTTTGGCAACCATAAAAAAAGCAGATAAAATTATTGTGATGGATGCAGGGAAAATTGTGGAAGAAGGCACTCACAAAGAATTGCTGAAACTTGAGAACGGTTTTTACCGAAATCTTTACGAGGTGCAATTTATGGCAGAGGAAGCGATTTGATGGACTAAAAATTTGAGAAAATGAGAATTGAAATATTGACCATAGTTTTCTTAATTGGAATTTTAAGTGTTATGAATGCCCAAGACAACGTCAACAAAAACCAAATGCTTGAATTTGCTTGTTATTTTGAAGGTTCACAATCGATAACAGTTCAAAAAATAACAAATAAATTGGGGAGTAAAAATTATAAAGCGATTTCAAAACTTCTTGTTTCTGATAATAATGCCGAACGATATATGGCAGTCATTACTCTTGAAAAACTTGACGAATTAAAAAAGTATGACCTTAACGAAATTGAAAAAGAGTTGATTTTGGAAATTAAAAAGTCTGAAGAACTTGTTTCTGTTTGTTCAGGCTGTACTTATTTTGAAAAGGTATCATTAAAAGAAATTCTATCTGAAAAAAGCATACTTTTTGCAGAGAATTGGCTGAATCAAAATTTTAAAACTGATTAAAAAGGTGTTTTAAGAATATGCGATAATCTTTTGCTTGGTCTCTGATTATATTGAGTTTTCAACTATAATTCTCAAACATGAGCCATTAACTTAAATCTTTTTTAAGAATTTTTAATAGCTCATCCGTATTTTCAAAAAGCACAAAATCACCATCTTTTAGATAGGAAATTGTTCCATTTTCTTCGGAAACAACCAAACAAACAGCATCTGTTTTTTCTGTGATTCCAACGGCTGCTCGGTGGCGAAGTCCAAAACGTAACGGAATTTTTCGGTCATTTGAAACTGGTAAAATTACTGGGTTGCGGTGATTCGATTTTCCTCAATAATCATAGCGCCATCGTGCAGCGGACTGTTTTTGAAGAATACACTTTCAATAATTGGCTGGTTTACTTCAAGATTCATTTCGTCGCCAGTATTTTTCACAAAATCCAGACTATTGTTTCGTTGAAGTACAATTAAGGCTCCGGTATTTGTAGCCGACATTTTTTTGCAAGCGGAAATTATTCCTTCAATATTGGTTTTTCGGGAATCCCTTCCCATCATTTTAAATTGCCTAAAGAAACGTCTGCGGGCGTTGAAATTTGTTGAACCCAACATCAGTAAGAATTTCCTTATTTCCTGTTGAAAAACAACAATTAATGCAAACATTCCCACTCCCAAAAATCCTCCCAGAATTTTGCTGAGGAGTTCCATTTCCAAAAGTTGGGTGACGATGTAAATTGCATAAACGATGATAATTCCCACCAAAATATTGATGGCAACGGTACCTTTCACCAAATTATAGAGGTAGTAAAGCAGAAATGCTACCAGCACTATATCTACAATGTCTATAATTCGAATATCGAGAAAATCCAAAGGTGTGCGTTTTTTGTAAAAGTACTTTAAAAAATGATTCTATAGAAACTGTTGATACTATTGATGCTTTTGTTTTTTACGTTTTTAGCATTTCATATAATTTTACGCATTCCACAGCTTCTTTTACATCGTGAACTCTTAAAATAGATGCTCCTTTTATGAGCGCAATCGTATTCAGTGAAGTTGTTCCGTTTAAAGCATTTTCTGGTGAAGTTTCCAAGGTTTTATAAATCACCGATTTTCTTGAAACTCCAACTAATAAAGGAACGCCGAGATTTTGAAAAAGTTCAAGGTTATTCAAAATTTCAAAACTTTGCTCGCGAGTTTTTGCAAATCCGAAACCCGGATCGGCTATAATATCGTTGATTCCTTCAGCTCGAGCTAATGCAATTTTTTCTGATAAATCCTTTAAAACTTCAAGAGTTACATTTTTGTAATCTGTCAACTTTGTCATCGTTTTTGGTGTGCCGCGCATATGCATTAAAATGTATGGGACTTTCAGTTTTGCAATCGTTCTATACATTTCAGCATCCAATGTACCGCCGGAAACATCATTTATTATTGTAGCTCCGGCTTCAATGGCTTTTTTTGCGACTTCACTTCGGAAAGTATCAACTGAAATTAATGTTTCCGGAAATTTTTTTAGAATAATTTCAATTGCTTCAACAACTCTTTTTGTTTCTTCTTCTTCTGAAATTTCATCAGCGCCAGGCCGCGTGCTGTAACCACCAATGTCGAGAAATGTGGCGCCTTCTGAAAGCATTTTTTCTGCTTGCTTAAGAATTTCTTTTTTGGAAAACGTTTTTCCCCCGTCGTAAAACGAATCGGGGGTAACGTTTATAATACCCGTTACTTTTGGGATGGAAAAATCAATAAGCTTGCCTCGGCAATTAATGGTCATTTTTTCGACTTTAAATTCTCAAACTTTAGTTTTGAAGCGAATAAGCTATTGTTTCCAAAATAACTTTAAGCTTTCAACTTTGAACTTTAAACTATTTAAGCGAAATTTACGCAAAATCTTACACATCAATAATGGCGGACACTTCAAATGAATACAATATCCAGATTGAAAAATGCAGGGAGCTGTTTATCAAGAAAATGCACGATTACGGAAGCGCCTGGCGCATTCTTCGACTGCCTTCATTGACCGACCAAATTTTTATAAAAGCACAACGCATTCGCGGTTTGCAGCAAAATAAAGAACAAAAAATTGCTGAAGACGAAACCAGCGAATTTATAGGAATAGTGAATTATTCAATAATGGCGCTGATTCAATTGGACAAAGGAGTGGTGGAACAGCCAGATCTTTCTTTGGAAAAAGCAACCCAACTTTACGACGAGCAAGTGGCAAAAACCAAACAACTAATGTTGGATAAAAACCACGATTACGGAGAAGCGTGGCGCGATATGCGCGTGAGTTCGTTGACTGATTTAATTCTTCAGAAATTATTGCGTGTAAAGCAAATTGAAAATAACAGTGGAAAAACATTAGTTTCCGAAGGGATTGATGCCAATTATCAGGATATGATTAATTATGCGGTTTTTGCGTTGATTCATCTAGATTTAAGCACCAAAAATAAAGCACCAAATTCCAAATAAATGGATTCTAAATATGATTTAGAGGAAAGAACTTTTCAGTTTGCCAGTAATTGTCGTGAGCTTGTAAAATTATTAAAGTTTACAACTGCAAATATTGAAGATGGAAAACAATTGATAAAATCATCGGGGTCGGTTGGTGCGAATTATATTGAGGCAAATGAAAAGTTGGGTGAAAAAGATTTTGTGTTTCGTCTTGAAATAGCTAGAAAAGAAGCAAAGGAATCAAGGTATTGGCTAAGATTGTTGAAAAACAGTAATCCTGAAATTAAAGAGATAGAAAAATTGATAAATGAATCTGAAGAGCTAAGAAAAATTCTTTCAGCAATAATAAAGAAATTTGAATAATTGTTTAAAATTTTAATTTTGAGATTTCTTTGGAATTTGTTAGCTGTGTTCAACTCATAAGTGCAACAAACTTATTATTTAGAGTTTCAATAGGGCTAAGGTAGTTGAATTTTCTAATGGGTCTGTTATTGATTGCTAGTTCTACTTGTTTGATTCTTTTTTCGGTGATGTCCCTCAAGTCTGTTTTCTTTGGAAAGAACCTCCTTATGACCCCAATCCTGTTCTCCACTGTCCCTTTTTCCTGTGATGTGTAAGGTGTCGTAAAATATGTCTTTACTTTAAATGTACTTGCAATTTCCTGATGTCCAGAAAACTCTTTTCCATTATCAAAGGTAATTGTCTTTATATAGCTGGAGCTGAACCTGCCCAGCCTCTGCTTGATTTTATCGGTGACCTCTTCTGCGCTTTTGCCGTTTAGTTTTTCCATCATTGTTATCAAGGTCGTTCTGTCGGTGAGCACCAAGAGCGCCGCTTTGTGGTCTTTCCCCATCATCAGGTCAGGCTTCAGGTTCACCAATGCGTTTTCTCTGTTCGACGACTTCTGGACGTTTGCTGATGTGTACCCGATTCGGTATCGCCCCTCTGGTATCCTTTATATTTCCACGTTTCTGTCTCCGCTTGCCATGTTTCAGTTCTTTATAGAGCAATTTAAAAGGTCTGTTCTCGACAGTATTGGTGTGCTTCGATTCCCATATCCATTTATAGATTGTTTCGTGGCTGACCATCGGGACGCCCAACTGTTTCCATTTCTCGGAGATAAGCTCTGGGCTCCACTTGTCCAGTTCCATTTTATCCGCTATCTTTTTTTTCAGCTCAGGTGTCAACAGCACATTTTTGAACTTCTGCTTATGTCGGTTCCTTGTCTTTCGCTCCGCATTTGTGGCCACATAGCTTCCAGAGGTCACTGCCCCGAAGGGCTATCGACCTTTTCAGCTCTCTGCTGATTGTACTGCGGTGGACACCTATCTGGTCAGCTATAGCTGTTTGTGTGCATCCAACTTGTAGGAGTGCTTCTATTTGGTATCTTTGTTGGGCGGTCAATTGTTTATAATTTTTCATGCAAGACAAATTTAGGTTTTTGACCCTAAACACTTGGGAGCAATCCCAAGTGTTTTAAATTTATCTGTTGCACTTATTACTTGAACTTACATTATTTAATAATTTGGAATTTTTTATAAAACAAAAGAATAATGAGAATATCAGTCGGAATATCAAGAATAATTGTTGGTGTATTGTTTATAATCAGCGGATTGATAAAATTGAACGATCCCGTTGGGTTTTCATTTAAACTGAAAGATTACTTCGCTCCCGAAGTTTTGGATCTCGGGTTTTTGGTTCCGTATGCACTATTGATTGCGATATTTTTGGTGATAATTGAAGTGCTACTCGGCGTTGCACTGCTTTTGGGCTATCTTAAAAAATTCACTCTGTGGAGCCTTTTATTGATGATTGTATTCTTCACTTTTCTCACATTTTATTCGGCATATTTTAATAAAGTGACTGATTGCGGATGTTTTGGAGATGCAATAAAATTAACACCTTGGGAGTCTTTTACAAAAGATGTGATATTATTGGTTTTGATTCTAATTCTGTTTATTGGCACTAAATACATTCAGCCTTTTTTCTCAAAAGTAACGCGAAGCATTTTGATTTTTGCATTATTTGTTTTCTGTTTGGCAATAACGTATTATGTGCTTCAACATTTACCGATTATTGATTTCCGTCCGTATAAAATTGGCGCCAATATTCAAGAGGGGATGAGTACTCCGGACGATGCGCCACAGCCTATTTTCGAATATAAATGGAAATTTAATATTGATGGGCAGGAAAAAATAATAACTACCAATGGCGAATACCCGCAAGTGGATGGCGAATTGATTAGCACTGAAACCGAAATGATCCAAGAAGGCTACGAACCGCCAATCCACGATTTTACGATGGAGCGCGATGGCGAAGATTTTACTGCGCAGTTTTTGGAAGAAGAAAATCTTGTTGTTATAATCGCTTATAGTTTAGGTAATACAGAAAAAGACGGATTTATTAATATTAAGGAAGTTACCGATAATGCTTTAAAAAATGGTTACAATGTAATTGGTCTTTCGGCATCTTCACAAGAAATGACAGAGGCTTTGACAGACGAATACAAGTTGAATTTCAAGTTTTACTTCTGTGATGAAACCACGCTGAAAACAATTGTGCGAAGCAATCCAGGGATTTTGGAAATTGACAAAGGAACCATAAAGCAAAAACTGCATTGGAACGATGCAAAAAAACTAAAGCTTCCCGCGGTTGAAAATGCCAAACCTAAATTGGACCTTTCACTAAAACAAAGATTGGACAGTATTGCTGTTTTAGACCAAAAATATCGATTGTTGATGCAGGCAAAATCTTTGGAAGAAAGGAAAATGCTTGGTGAAAATATGGGTCTTTCCGAAGCTGAATACAGCGGTGATCTTGCGCAATTACAAGCTGTTTTGGACAGCGTGAATATGGTTTTTGTTGAAAAATATTTTAGGGAAAAAGGCTATCCCGGAAAGTCGGCAGTGGGTGAAGAATCAAGCCTTGTTGCTTGGAATGTTTTGCAGCACAATCCTGATAAAATTCCTCTTTATTTGCCATTGGTTAAAAAAGCCGCCGATGCAGGGGAAATTCCAAAAACTTCTGCTGCAATGATGGAAGATCGCTATTTAATGATGGAAGGAAAGCCGCAGATTTACGGTACGCAAGGAATGAGTTATGACAATTCAAGAGGCTCTTTTATTTGGCCAATTGAAAATGCAGAAACAGTTAACGAAAGAAGAAAAGAAGCGGGTTTTGAAGAAACTGTTGAGGAATATGCGAAAGTTCTTTTCGGAGAAGATTTTGAATACCAACCGCGCACTATGGAACAAATAAAACAGGGTTAATTTGGTAGGTTACATTCTTCAAAAATTGGGTTATGCCTTGCTCACATTGTTTGGGGTAGTAACGGTGATTTTTCTATTATTTACAATACTTCCAGGCGATCCGGCGCGAATGATGCTCGGTCAAAATGAAACTGCAGAGCAACTTGCTGTCGTAAAAAAGAAATACGGATTTGATCAACCAGTTTCAGTGCAATATATTCGGTATTTGAATGACCTTTCGCCGCTTTCATTTCATAGTAAAAACCAAGAAGATTACACGTTTTTATCCGAGGGAAAATACAACGCTGCCAAATTGTTTTCAATAGGAAATACAACCATTGTTTTGAAAACACCATATTTGCGCGAATCCTTTCAGAAAAATGGAAAAGAGGTAAGTGAGGTTATTGCGGAAACACTTCCGAATACATTTATTTTGGCGGTTACAGCGATTGTTATTGCAATGGTTATTGGTGTATTATTAGGAATCATATCGGTACTTTTTAAAGATGGATTTATTGATAAAATGATTCAATTGGTCAGCACTTTAGGAATGAGTATTCCATCTTTTTTCAGCGCGATTATTTTTGCGTGGATTTTCGGATTTTTACTTCACGAATATACAAATTTGAATATGACGGGAAGTCTTTATGAAGTGGACAATTTGGGCAATGGCAAATACATTCAATGGAAAAACTTGATACTTCCAGCGATTGTTTTGGGAATTCGTCCGTTGGCGGTTGTAAGCCAATTGATGCGCAATTCCTTGCTTGAAGTTTTGAATCAGGATTACATTCGCACAGCAAAGGCAAAAGGACTTTCTTTTTATCAAATTATAAAAAGACACGCTTTGAAAAATTCACTGAATCCTGTAGTTACGGCTATTTCAGGATGGTTTGCATCGATGCTTGCGGGCGCTGTTTTTGTGGAATATATTTTCGGATGGAATGGTTTGGGAAACGAAATTGTAAACGCATTAAACACGTTGGACTTACCAATAATAATGGGGGCAGTACTTGTAATTGCGACATTGTTCATTATAATCAATATTTTTGTGGATATAATTTATGGATGGCTGGATCCGAAGATTAGTCGGCAGTAATTAGTGGTCAGGAATTAGTTTTAGTAAATTTGCAAAAGCATCAAAAGCATCAATAGCATTAATAGCATCAGAGCATCAATAGCATTCATAATTATGAGAAAAAAAATAGTAGCAGGAAATTGGAAAATGAACAATGATTTAGCCGAAACGGAAATGTTTTTGGTTGAGCTGAAAAAGCAGGTGTTTCCAGAAAATGTAGTAGTAATGATTGCGCCGCCTTTTACAAGCTTAAATCACGCATTCAAATCTTTGCGCGAGCATCCAATAGAACTAGCAGCACAGAATATGCACCAAAGTAATGATGGTGCTTTTACGGGGGAAATTTCTGCAAAAATGCTTAAAAGTGTTGGCACCAAAGCGGTTATTATAGGCCATAGCGAGCGCCGTGCTTTTTTTAATGAAGACAGCGCTGTTCTTGCAGAGAAAGTAAATACTGCTTTGGAAAATGAAATGACTGTAATATTCTGCATAGGGGAAGAATTGAACGACCGAAAGCAGGGAGCTCATTTTGATTTAATAAAAACACAGCTTTCCGAAGGTCTTTTTCATGTTTCAAATAATTCGTGGGAAAATATAATTATAGCCTACGAACCTGTTTGGGCAATTGGTACAGGTGAAACTGCCAGCCCAGAACAAGCGCAGGAAATGCATAAATTTATTCGGAAAACAATTGCGGAAAATTATCCAAAAGATATTGCGGAAAAAGTATCAATATTATACGGCGGAAGTGTAAAACCAGATAATGCAGCTGAAATTTTTGGACAGGCTGATGTGGACGGTGGGTTAATTGGAGGTGCATCGCTTCAAGTAGCTAGTTTTATGAAAATTTTAAATGCTTTTTAATGTCACAGATTTATTTAGAATACATATTTAAGGTTGAGCCACTTCAGCCTGGTACTGAAATTTTAATAGCAGAATTGGGCTATGCGGGTTTTGAAAGCTTTGTTGAAAACGAGGAAGGAGTTACCGCATATATTCAAAAAGGGGAATGGAACGAGAATATTTTGGATGATATTAATATTCTGCAATCAAGTGAATTTAAAATTGAACATAATTTTTCAGAAATAGCGCAAGTAAACTGGAATGAGGAATGGGAAAAAAACTTTGACCCAATTGAAGTTGACGGAAAGTGCACTGTTCGCGCACCGTTTCATCCAGCTAAAAATTTTGAATACGAAATTATTATCGAACCCAAAATGTCTTTCGGGACGGGCAGTCATGAAACGACTTTTATGATGCTTCAGTTTATTTTGGAAAACAAATTTGAAGGAAAAACAGTATTAGATATGGGTTGTGGCACTGCGGTATTGGCTATTTTAGCTGAAATGCGCGGCGCCTCAAAATTAGATGCAATTGATATTGACGAATGGTGTTTTGAAAACTCCCTGGAAAACATTCAAAGAAATAATTGTGAAAATATCTCAGTGTATATGGGGGATGCTTCGCTTTTAAAAGGAAAAAAATACGATGTTGTTATTGCCAACATCAATAGAAATATCCTGCTTGACGATATGGAAGCTTATAAAAATACTTTAAATAAAAGTGGAGAGCTTTACTTGAGCGGATTTTACAAAGAAGATTTACCAATAATCACAGAATGTTGCAATAATTTGGGATTTACTTTCGTTGAAAACAAAGAGAAAAACAAATGGGTTGCCGCAAAATTTAAAATTTCGTAAATTACATTTGTTTTAGGAATTTGATAAAATTATGAGTACCAAGGAAAAAATTCAGGAAGATGTTTCGGTCTTAGAAAAGGAAAGCACCCAAAATGAAATTGTGCTTTATAATGACGATGTAAATACATTTGATCACGTAATAAACAGTTTAATTTTTGCTTGCGAACACACGCCCGAACAAGCTGAACAGTGTTCAATAATCGTTCATTATAAAGGAAAATGTACTGTAAAAACGGGTGAATTCAATGAGTTGAAGCCGCGTTGTACGATGCTTTTGGAAGCTGGATTAAGTGCAGAAATTATTTAAAACCACTCAAAATATAATCCCGAAACAATTACTGCGATAATTAAAATTACCAATACAGTAATTATAAAACCTGCTCCAAAGCGGGTTTTTTTATTGTCTTGAAAAATATAATCTCTTTCAGTTTTATCTTCGGATTCTTTTACGATTTTAGTCATTTGTATTAGTTTAAGATTCCAAATTAATCAAAAAAATGGAATAGTTGTGAAAATTTTTAAATAAAAAAACCACGTTATTTTGAACGTGGTTTTTGTGACCTTGCCAGGATTCAAACCTGGAACCTCCTGAGCCGTAATCAGGTGCGCTATTCAGTTGCGCCACAAGGCCAAATTAATTTCGCTTAAAGCGGGTGCAAATATATTTCTTTTTAAATTGCAAGGCAAATATAACTTGACAAAAAATAACAGATTGTAATATTTATTGTGAGTTTAACTTTTTTGAAATAATATTTCAATTCATTGTTGTCCGATAAAAAAAGAAGCCAAAAAGATGGCTTCTTTAAATGAATCGTAAATTTGTATTTCGATACACAAAATACGATGGGTAAAAGTAATTATTTTTCCAGTAAATCTGTTTTCGGACAGCTGATTTCATTAATAGACGATTCTTTGATACGGAAAGAGGTCATAAAATGTGGTTCTGACCGCTACGCAAAGCGGTTCACGACAAAAGACCATTTGATAAGTATGCTTTTTTGTTCATTTTCAAAGTGTACATCACTTCGGGAAATATCGGGAGCAATGCTTGGTCTGTCAGGAAAAACGAGTAGTTTTCAGTTAAATCATATTCCCAAAAGAAGCACTTTATCTGATGCTAATAAGAAAAGAGATGTTTTGGTTCTTGAAAATATTTATCATCAATTATTAAAGCAATATGGCGGTTTTTTATCGGACAGCCGAATTAAGGATGTTATGGAAAAGCAGGTGAAAATTTTTGATAGTTCAACAATCAGCCTATTTAAGGACATTATGGGATGCGTTGGTAGAAATCCGAAAAGTGGAAAAAGAAAAGGAGGAATTAAAGTACACACCGTTGTCAGTGCAGATGAAACGGTGCCGAGTTTGGTTTGGTTCAGCGAAGCCAAAACGCACGACCATAATTTTCTAGAAAAATTAAAATGTGATGAAAACACCATTTATGTTTTTGACAAAGGATATAACGATTATAAGGCTTTTGAACATTTTACGGCTCAAAAAACAGGGTTTGTAACTCGAATAAAAGACAACGCCTCGTATCGACGTATTGAAAGACTGGATGTTGGAGAACGCATCCACAACGGAGCTTTAGAAGATGAAATCATTGAAGTTGATGTGAAAAAAGGGAAAGAAATATCAAAATTAAGGTTACGAAAAGTGACATTTTATGACCGAGAAAACAAACGGGAATTTGAGTTTTTAACGAATTTGTTTGACTTGCGCGCTGATTTGATTGCTGCTTTGTACAAAATAAGATGGCAAATAGAGTTACCGTTCAAACAACTGAAACAGAATTTTCCATTAAAATATTTCTTGGGAGACAATGAAAATGCCATTAAAATTCAGATATATTGTGTCTTGATAGTCAATCTTTTGTTAGCTGTGATAAAAAAGAAACTAAAACGCAATTGGGCATTTTCAAACTTGGTAAGTTTCTGTAAAATTCATCTTTTCAATTACATCAATTTGATGAAATTTTTAGAAAACCCAGAAAAAGACTGGATTATTGATAAAGCTGAAAGTGAACAACTATCATTTAATTGGTAGCCTGTTTTTGAAAAAACATAGAAACTATAAAATAAAACACTGATAACCAGATGGATAAAAATTGAAATCAAGTAGTTTTAACTTTTATCGGACACTAATGATTTCAATTATTTAATTCTACCTTACTTTCACCATAAATTTTAAATAGAAATGAAAAAAGAAAGCGAAAAGAAGAAAAGACAAAACACTCGAGATATGGATGAAAAAACAAATCTTGAAAAGGAAGAAGAAAACTCCAAAAAAAGATAAAGGTTGGGATCCGAAAAAGTCTTCGTCAAATAAAAGAAGTTCCTAAAATATGGAGGACGTTAAAAAATACATTCGCAATGTTGAAAATTTCCCTAAAGAAGGGGTTAATTTTAAAGATATTACTCCTTTGTTGGCAAATAGAGAGGCTTTTGAAATGTGTTTGGAAAAGCTTTTTGCCCTTATCCCAGAGGTGAAAATTGATAAAGTAGTAGGAATTGAATCACGCGGATTTTTCTTCGGAATGTTGCTTGCCCAAAAATTGAATGCTGGTTTTGTTCCTATCAGAAAACCTGGAAAACTTCCGTATAAAACTATTAAGGAGCCATATCAACTGGAATATGGAATAGATGTTTTGGAAATACACGAGGATGCAATAAAAAAAGGAGAGCGAATTCTTTTACACGACGATGTATTGGCAACTGGGGGCACTGCTAAAGCCGCAAGTTATTTAATTGAGAATTTGGGTGGAGAAATAGTGCAATGTAATTTTTTGATTGAACTAGAATTCTTAAATGGTATTAAAAAATTACAGAATCATTCCGTAAAGTCACTTTTAAAATACTAATCCAAAGAATTTTTTGTAACCCACAATTTATATGCAAAGATGGCCATTTGCAGTTTAGAGGCTTTCGCCAAATCGACTTTTTCTTTAGTAAAACTGGGTAGTATTTTCTTGTTTACTTTTGAAAGTAATTTAAAAAACTTCTTTTTCATAATCCTAAAGATACTTCAAAATTAGTTTTTGCATTTATTATCTTCGCAATCTTTAAAGAAAATTTATGGATTATTTATTTGTGTTTTTGGGTTTGGTTCTTCTTGTTGTAGGTGGAGAATTTTTGGTAAGGTCTTCTGTAGCGCTATCGTTTAAGCTACATCTTTCAAAAATGGTTATTGGTTTAACAGTAGTATCGTTTGCAACCTCGGCACCCGAACTTTTAGTGAGCCTTCAGGCCGCACTCAATGGATTTTCAGATATTGCCTTGGGAAATGTATTGGGATCTAATATTGCTAATATTGCATTGATTCTTGGTATAACTACTATAATTTCCCCATTAGCTATTGATAAGGATTTTTTTAAACTGAATTGGCCTGTAATGGCCCTTCTTTCTATTGGACTTTATTTTATTCTGAAAAGCGGAATGGAGATAAGCCGTTCTGAAGGAGTTGCGTTGGTATTAATACTCGTGGTTTATCTTTGGATTTTAATAAAAAGAGCAAAAAAGCAAAGACATACGCAACCTGTAGATGATAGTATTGACGAAGGTTTATCTAAAGCTTCCAATTTTAAAATATTTTTTTGGCTATTAATAGGAGGGGTATCCCTTTATGCGGGAAGTGAATTTTTGGTGAACGGTGCGGTAGCATTGGCAGAAGGTTTTGGCATTAGTGAGCGCATTATCGCGGTAACTATGATTGCCGTAGGAACAAGCATTCCTGAACTTGCAGCTTCCGTTATAGCAGCTCTCAAGAAAGAAAAAGCCATATCACTTGGAAATCTTGTGGGCTCAAATATTTTTAATATTTCTTCGGTATTAGGCATTACTGCAATAATTCAACCTATTGCTGTTAAAAGTCCGGAAGTACTCTCAATTGATATTTTTTGGATGATCGGTTTTGCGCTAGTTTTAGTTCCTTTGGCTCTTCTTCCCAAAAGACTTGAATTGGGTAGAAAAAGGGGTGTTTTCTTGGTTGCGGCATATGCCGTATTTATCGGTATGACAATTCTAGTATAATTTTATTTTTCGATTTTGATTAAATAATTGGGGGTGTGTTTATAAAAACTTATTTTTTTTGATAAGTTTAGTATAAAAATCTAGGGGTCTACTTCTGATTTTTTATATTTTTGCGCCGTCAAACCCAAGAAAAATATAAATTATGTCAACCCTGAGATTTCATGCCATCAAAGAAACCTATAAAAGAGTTCCTGTTCCAGTAGAAGAACCTGTAAGACGTTCTGAAATCTTTGGAAAAAATGTTTTTAATGAAGGTGCGATGCGCCAATATCTTACCAAAGATTCATTTACAAGTGTAACTGATGCCATAGAGAATGGTTCCAAAATTGAACGTCATATAGCGGACCATATTTCCACAGGAATGAAGGAATGGGCGATAAGCAAAGGGGCAACTCATTATACACATTGGTTCCAACCATTAACTGGAGCGACTGCTGAAAAACATGATGCTTTTTTTGAAACCATCGATAATGGTCAGGCAATAGAAAAATTTGGTGGCGGTCAATTAGTTCAGCAAGAACCGGATGCTTCAAGTTTCCCTAATGGTGGAATTAGAAATACTTTTGAAGCACGTGGCTATACAGCATGGGATCCAACATCTCCAGCATTTATTTACGGTACTACATTATGTATCCCAACGGTATTTGTGGCTTATACAGGCGAGGCTTTGGATTATAAAACTCCTTTATTAAGAGCACTTCAGGTTGTGGATAATGCAGCAACTTCAGTAGCTAAATATTTTGATAAAAATGTTACCAAAGTAATCGCAACTTTAGGATGGGAGCAGGAATATTTTCTTATTGATAGTGCCTTAGCGGCATCTCGGCCCGATATTTCATTAGCGGGAAGAACACTTTTGGGACATTCTTCAGCAAAAGGACAACAATTGGATGACCATTATTTTGGCTCTATTCCAGCACGCGTTCTCAACTTTATGCGCCATTTGGAAACAGAGTGTATGTTGCTTGGAATTCCGGTAAAAACACGCCACAATGAAGTTGCGCCAAATCAATTTGAATTGGCACCAATTTTTGAGGAGACAAATTTGGCTGTTGATCACAACTCCTTATTAATGGACTTGATGCACAAGATTGCCGAGAAGCACAATTTTAAAGTTCTTTTCCACGAAAAACCATTTATGGGCGTAAACGGAAGTGGAAAGCATAATAACTGGTCTTTGGCTACCAATACTGGTGTGAATCTTTTGGGGCCTGGAAGTACTCCAATGAAAAACCTTCAGTTCTTAACGTTTTTCATAAATACATTAAAAGCAGTTAATGAATATGAAGAATTGCTTCGCGCATCTATTGCTAGCGCAAGTAATGATCATCGTTTAGGAGCTAATGAAGCACCACCTGCAATCATTTCGGCATTTATAGGATCGCAACTAACGGATGTACTTGACGAATTGGAAAAAGTAACCAGCGGAAAACTTTCTCCACAGGAAAAAACTGACCTTAAATTAAATGTTGTTGGTAAAATACCGGAAATTCTACTTGACAATACAGATAGAAATAGAACTTCACCATTTGCATTTACAGGAAACAAATTTGAGTTTAGAGCAGTAGGTTCTACAGCAAACTGCGCAAACCCAATGACTGTTTTAAATGCTATTGTTGCGAAGCAATTGATTGACTTTAAGGTGACTGTTGACGCTCTTATTAAGGACAAGAAGATGAAGAAAGATGACGCTATCTTCAACGTTCTCAAAGAATATATAAAAGATTCCAAGAGAATCCGTTTTGAAGGTGATGGTTATGGTGAAGCTTGGGAGAAGGAAGCAAAAAAACGTGGTTTAAGTAATCATAAAACTACCCCGCAAGCTCTAAAAGCTAAAGTATCTAAAAAAGCCATTTCTCTTTTTGAAGATCTTGGGATAATGAGTAAAATAGAAATGGAAGCCCGTCACGAAATTGAAGTTGAGGATTATGCCATGCGTATTCAAATTGAGGGAAGAATTCTTGGTGACATTGCGCGCAATCATATAATTCCAACTGCAATTCGTTATCAAAATATTTTAATTGAGAATGTTCAGGGACTCAAAAATATTTACGGAACCGATTTCAAAAAGTTATCTGTTGAGCAAATGCGTCTTATTGAGCAAATAAGCGAACATATAGCTAAGATTAATAAGGGAATTACTGAAATGATTGAGGCAAGGAAAAAGGCCAATAAGATTGTTGATGCCGAGAAAAAGGCATTTGCTTATTGTGATGACGTTAAACCTTATTTTGAGATAATAAGATATCATTGCGATAAATTGGAATTGCTGGTTGATGACGAACTTTGGCCATTGACGAAATATAGAGAGCTATTATTTACAAAATAAATTTAACATAAATTTAACATTTATTGTTAAAAACCGATTGAATACGTTTAATCGGTTTTTTTGTATTTTTCATCTATTAAAATCGCTTTTTCAGACAGGATAAACCATTTTTGTCAAGGGGGATTTCCCCCTTTTTCCCTTTGCGGTGTTGAATCTATTTGGAGAGTAAATTTATTTGTTGCATCTTTGACTTGTGATTGATTGATAGTAATATTAAAAAATTGCATCTCCTCGTAATTGTTAAATAACAAACCTATCCCCTTAGTAATTTTGAATCATATGGCATGTTATAATAATATATGTCTAAAATTCAAAAAAACTTTAAGCCTTCCCCTAATAATGATGATAATGTTTTTTTAAAATTCATTATTCAAACTATCCCCATAATTTAAAATTTGATAAATCGATGTTTTGATTTATCAGAAAAAAATAAGGAACTAGTTCCTTATCAGAAGCAGAATATTTTTTAACCAAATATTAATCTTAAATTTTTAATTATGAAAAAAGTAGTTTTTTGCGCAACAGCGCTAATGGCAGGAACAGCAATGTTCGCGCAATTCAATGACAGTAATGTTCTTCAGGTAGGGGCGTTAAACGGTTCAGCAGTTAACCAACAAGGTTGGGTAAATGATTCTGACGTTATCCAATTGGGTCTTGGAAACGGTTCAAATGTAGATCAGTATGGAATCGCTAATGATTCTTATGTTTTACAAATTGGAGTTGGAAATGGATCCGATGTAGATCAAGACGGTATACTTAATGATTCTCAAGTTTTACAATTTGGTGCTGCAAACGGTTCATCAGTAACTCAATTAGGTCTTGCTAACAATTCTGCAGTATTGCAAATTGGTTTAGGCAATGGATCTGATGTAGATCAAACAGGAGCCTTCAATCAATCTGATGTTACTCAAATTGGGGTTGGAAATGGATCTGATGTTGACCAATTAGGTATCGCAAATGATTCTAATGTTCTTCAAATTGGTCTAGGCAATGGATCTACCGTTTCTCAAGTTGGTTTATTCAACGATTCTGATGTTTTCCAACTGGGAGCAGGAAATGGATCTATTGTTGGTCAATTGGGAATTCTTAATGACTCTGAAGTAAACCAGATAGGTCTAGCAAATGGAAGTTTCGTATCTCAAATAGGTATTCTAAATACTTCTTTAGTAAACCAATTGGGTATTGGTAATGGTAGCATTGTTTTACAAGCAGGTCTTGGGCACAACAGTGTTGTAAATCAAATAGGTTTGGGTAATGGCTCTTTAGTAGTTCAAAACAATCTATAATAAATTAAAATAATTAGCTATATTTATAGATAAGTAGTAAAACTGTAAGAGCACTTCAAAAGTGCTCTTACAGTTTTACTCAAAATTAAAAAGGATGAAAAATTTAATTAAAATATCAATTGCTATTTTAATTTTGGTGATGAGCAATAATACTTACGCTCAAACCTATCGTGTTGAAAATTCATCTACTTCAGCCAACCCTCAAATGAGAGCAGATCAATTTAAGCTTTTTTCTTCCCAAGCTGGTTCCCTCAGCAATACAAAAAATGTTTCTGCTTCAAATAATATTTATATCCAACAACAAGGAAATAATAACGATGCTATTTCAAATACCCGTTCCGTATACAGTAATATTGGTTTATATCAACAAGGAAATAACAACAATATTTTGCTTAATATAACTGCAGGGGCAATTAGTGAAAACATATTGCAAAGCGGAATTAATAACAGTGTAATTGATTTAAGTTCAAAAGGCTCTGTATTACATAAAACTGCAGTGATTCAAAATGGAGCGAACCAAAATCTTATAATGCTGGGTTCAAATTCCATCTCAGAGAATATGATAATCTCAATGCAAGGAAAAAAACAAACTATCCTTGTCCGCAGTATAAAGAATTAAAATATTTTGTATACCAAAAAAATACATAGTTTATTATTAATACTGGCAATAGTATTTTTTAATAATCTTGCATATTCGCAAGTTTACAATACTAATGTTGAAGCCAAAATAAACTTGCAATCACAGGGTGAAGTAATTCAGATTACGGGTTCTGCATTAAACAAAACTTCATATAACCAAAGTTTGCGATACGTTCTTTCAGTCATTAAAAATAATTCGAACAATGGAAATCAGTCTAAAAATGACCAAAGTGGGAGATTTGTCTTAGAATTTGGTGAAAAAAAGAATCTCTCAACCACCGTAATAAATACAAATGAAAAGGATCGAATAATCATTCTTTTACTTGTTTATGATGAAAAGGATTCATTATTGGGAATGGACAGGATTGTTATTAATGGAAATGAAGAGGATGTGAAGTTAGAAAAGGAGGAAAGTGAACAAAAAGAAGAAATGCTGAATGATACTCCTGATGCTACCCAACAAGGGGAAGATGGATTTGTTATAAAAGGTGTTGTTATAGAAGAAACCAAAACCAAACCTGGTAGGGATTTCTTTAAAATGTTTTACTCACTCTATTCCAGATATGAGGTAAATGGCGAAGAAATAGTTACAGTAAAAGAGGTTTTGTCACTTAACAACAATACTAAAATTGAAATTTTTGTGGCTAAAGACAAAGTCGTAGATTTTTTTGTAACGCCACAATATGATTATTTGAAGAAAATGTCTGATACTTCTATTAGAACTGTCTATTTGTATCTTCGAAAATATAAACAAAATAAAAGTTTAAAAAAGTATTATTAGTTTTTGAGTGTATTTAAAGAGTTTATTGTTTGGAAAAAATAGAGAGATGGAAATATTTACCTAAATTTGAGTAGCTAGTTTTTAAAATTATTTAGAGTTTAACACACAAATTAACGACTAAATGAAACCAATTATCACACTTCTTTTTTTAATAGCTACCTCATACGGCTTTGCTCAGCAATTGGTTTATACTCCTGTAAATCCAGCTTTTGGAGGTGATCCTTTTAATTACACTTGGCTTTTGAATTCCGCAAATGCGCAAAACTCTTTTGATGATTCTACAGGCTTGGCGGGATTTGAAGGTTTGACTGATTTAACTAATAATTTGAATAATCAATTTGGCAATCAATTCGGTGAAAATGGTACTCCACCGTTGGGTACATCAACTGAAGGAAATTTTGAATATGAAGTATTTGAATCAACCCAAGGATTAGTTATTAACGTTTTAAATATTTTAACTGGTGAAGCGAGCCAGATTATTATCCCAAATTAAAAATATTATGAAAAATACACTTACAAAGTTATGTATTGTATTTACCTCTTTTCTATTTGTAGGCTGTGGTGCATACTTCAACCAACCTGTGGGGAAACAAGAAGCTCGTATAGGTGAAACAACAAATCAAACAAAAAAACTCTACACGCTTCCTGCACCGTCAGAGGCAATTATCGCAGGGGTTTATAATTTTAGAGATCAAACGGGCCAATACAAAAGCATTGAGGCGGGAAGCACTTTTAGTACCGCAATTACTCAGGGAGCAACTACAATACTTATAAAAGCTTTACAAGATTCAAAATGGTTTCGTCCAATTGAAAGGGAGAATATAAATAATCTGATGAACGAGAGGAACATTATAAGAGCTACTCGTGAAGAATATAGAAAGGCTGATGATAATACTCCCGCTAGAATGACACCTCTTTTATTTGCGGGAATTTTACTTGAAGGGGGCGTGGTCTCTTATGATTCCAATATTATGACTGGCGGTGCGGGAGCTCGTTACTTTGGTGTCGGAGCTTCAACCCAATACCGCCAAGATAGAATATCAGTATATTTAAGAGCAGTATCAACATCCACTGGCGAGGTGCTAAAAACAGTTTACGTTTCAAAAACCATATTATCACAAGCGGTAGATGTAAGTCTATTCAGATATGTAAATTTTGAACGCTTATTGGAGGTTGAAACAGGATTTACAAAAAATGAACCAGCCCAGATGGCTGTTCAGGAAGCTATCGAAAAATCAGTTGAGGTATTAATTTTGGAAGGGATAAAAGATAAATTATGGTCCACAGCTGAGGGTGAAGAGAAAAATAAAGAAGTAGTAGATGAATATTTACTTGAAAAGGAAGTTGAAGAATCTACAGGACTTTATGAAAGAAGATTTTTAAAAAACGATTTTAGAAATACTGCAAATATTAACTTTGGAACCGCATTGATTGACGGAGATTACACAACCGGCATAATAGATTATAAAATTGGGTTGGGCTATAAATACCGTATTATTCCAGAGCTGAGCGTGGGTTCCGATTTTCAATTGTTCAGGCTAAATTCTACTGCTAAAACAAATCATTGGTGGGTTAGTGAAAGTTTAAAAGTAGAGTATAATATGCTCCCTCACGACAGAATTTCACCACTTTTTTATGCTGCACCTGGAATCCTATTATTCGCAGATGACAGTCCTTTACTCTATCTTCAAAGATGGGACTCCTTCTTTAATCTGAAATTGGGCGCAGGATTGGAATACGATGTTTCTAAAAGAGTTTCTTTTGAGCTAAACGGAGAATGGAATGTAACTTTTTCAGACAAAATAGATAATTTACCACAAGGCAGAAGAGATGATTATTATTACACCTTTAGTTTCGGATTAAATTATCATTTTGGCTCTGTAAAATCTAAATTTAAAACTAATCAATAAACGAAAGATGATGAAAGGAAGTTTAAGACACATAAAGCTAGTCTGCATTTTATTGCTTGTTTTAGTTTCATGTAATGAAGATAGGATAGGTGAAAATGAATTTGGAATCATTAAAGGGAAAGTTGTTGCCGAAGGAACCAATGCTCCACTTGCAAATGTGCGGATTTCCACCAGCCCAGTTACGAGCACCGTTTTTTCAGATGCAACTGGTAATTTTAGAATAGAAAATGTTCCCGTGGGCGATTATTCTGTGACTGCAAGATTGGATGGCTATCTGGCTGCTTTTGAACCAGCTGCGGTAGTTGCTAATGTTGAGGTAAATGTTATTCTTGAAATGCAGGTTTCTACAGCAAACAATAGACCTCCAACCGCTCCAGAATTAAATAGTCCTGCAGAGAATGAAGTTTTGGAAAGTACTGAGGTCGTCTTTGAGTGGAAATCAACCGATCCTGAAGAAGATCCCATAATATATACTTTGGAATTGAGAAATGATTTAAATGAGGAGGTATTGCTTTTTGAGGATATTACTGAACCAACATATACATATTCTGAATTAATGCTTGGAGCACAATATTTTTGGCAAGTTTCAGCCAAAGATGAATATAATCCTGCTGTTTTAAGTTCCGTTGGTACATTTAAGGTTATGAATGCACCCGTGGGAAATAGATTTCTGTTTGTTCGAAATATTAACGGAAACAACGTTATTTTTTCCGCAGATGAAGAAGGAAATGAATTTCAACTTACATCTGAAAATACAAATAGCTATAGACCAAGAAGAAATGTTTCAGCAAATAGAATTGCATATCTTCAAACTACCGGTGCGCAAGTTGATATTTACACGATGAAGCGTGATGGAACTGATAAGGTTAAAGTAACCTCAAATGTAAAACCCAATGGCTTTAACTTAAATGAGATAAATATAGCCTGGCCAAAAACTAGTGATAGAATTTATTTTCCAAGTTTGGATAAGTTATATAGAATTAAATCCAATGGCCAAGCGCTTCAGCTAATTTATCAAACTACCGATGGCTCATTGATTTCTGAAGTTGCTGTAAGCGAGAATGATAATTTGATAGTTTTAAAGACTAACAACTTAGATGGATACAATGTTTCTATTTTTACAATTAGTTTCAATGGAAATGTAATTGATACTTTAATTTCGGGAGTTCCAGGAGCTGCAAGTGGATTGGATTTATCCGTTACCAATGGAAAAATTATTTATTCCTATGATGAGTCTGGCTTTCAGAGCTCAGATTACAGAAGGTTAGATTCCAAAATATTTCTTTATGATATTAATACAGGAGACCCGCCAGAAGATATTTCTGCGGAAAGACCAAATGGCACAAATGATTTGGAACCTATATTTGCACCAAATGAAGCTTTTGTAATTTTTACAAACACATCAAACGATGGTATTTCACGAAAAGATGTTTATACTTTAGAAATTGGAGAGGAAGATACTAGAGAGTTATTATATACAGATGCCTTTATGCCCGATTGGGAATAACCAAAATAAATTTCAAAACCCTGAAAGCCCACCTTTGTGGGCTTTTTTTTAATCCGTACTTTTGTAGCTTAATAAAAATCAATGAGCAAAGAGATTTCAAAACGATATGCACAACGAGGCGTTTCTGCTGGAAAAGAAGATGTGCACAACGCCATCAAAAATGTTGATAAAGGCCTTTTTCCAAAAGCATTTTGCAAAATTGTCCCAGACTATTTAACTGGTGATGAAGAATATTGCTTGATAATGCACGCTGATGGTGCTGAACCAAATCTTCCCTTGCGTATACCTATTGGAAAGAAACCGGTGATATTTCCGTATGGGAGGGTATTGCCCAAGATGCATTGATAATGAATATTGATGATCTGCTTTGTGTAGGTGCAGTTGACAATATTATGCTTTCCTCAACAATTGGAAGGAATAAAAATTTAATTCCCGGAGAAGTTATTTCAGCAATTATCAATGGTACCGAAGAATTGATTGCCGAAATGAGTAAATATGGGTTTAATATTCATTCCACAGGTGGCGAAACGGCAGATGTGGGTGATCTTGTGAGAACAATAATTGTTGACTCTACTGTAACCGCCCGCATGAAAAGAAGTGATGTTATCGATAACTCAAATATAAAACCGGGAGATGTTATAGTTGGTTTAGCCTCATTTGGCAAGGCAACTTATGAAAAGGAGTACAACGGGGGTATGGGCAGCAATGGCTTAACTTCCGCAAGACACGATGTTTTTGACAAATATTTAGCTAATAAATATCCAGAAAGTTTTGATGCCGCCGTTCCAAATGAATTGGTTTATGCAGGCTCAAAAAAACTAAACGATTCAGTAGAAAATTCTGAGCTAAATGCTGGAAAACTTGTGCTTTCCCCAACAAGGACTTATGCGCCAATTATCAAAGAAATATTGTTGCGATTCAGCAATAAGGAAATTCACGGAATGGTTCATTGTAGCGGAGGTGCACAAACAAAAATTCTCCATTTTGTAGAAAACCTTCATATTATAAAAGATAATATGTTTGAAATTCCCCCACTTTTCAAACTTATACAATCTGAAAGTCAGACGGATTGGAAGGAGATGTACCAAGTTTTTAATATGGGTCATAGAATGGAGCTTTATGTGCCAAAGGAAATCGCTGAAACTATTATAGAAATCTCAAAATCTTTTAATGTTGATGCCCAAGTTATTGGTAGGGTAGAAGATTCAGATAATAAAAGACTTACAATAACCTCAGATTTTGGGGTATTTGAATATTAGATTTTATTGGTATTTTCTTTTAAACTGCTACAAATAAAAAATTGTAAATTTGCACCCATTATAAAATCTATATGTTAGAAAGGCTTCAAATAATAAAACAACGATTTGACGAGGTGAGCGACCTCATTATTCAGCCAGATGTAATTAGCGACCAAAAGCGCTATATTCAACTGAATAAAGAATATAAAGATTTGAGAATTTTGATGGAAAAAAGATCAGAATTCTTGGAGCTTACAGATAATATTTCAGAATCTGAAGAGATTATTGGCGACGGAAGTGATGCTGAAATGATTGAAATGGCAAAGTTGCAACTTGACGAAGCTAAGAATCGTTTGCCGAAATTGGAGGAAGAAATAAAATTTCTTTTGGTTCCTAAAGACCCCGAAGATGCCAAGAACGCCGTTATGGAAATTAGAGCTGGAACGGGTGGGGACGAGGCGAGTATATTTGCGGGCGATCTTTTTAGGATGTACTCAAAATATTGTGAAGGTAAAGGTTGGAAGACCCATGTGATGGATTTTAATGAAGGAACCAGTGGCGGTTTTAAAGAAGTTCAAATTGAAATTGAAGGTGAAGACGTTTACGGTACGCTAAAATTTGAAGCTGGTGTTCACCGTGTTCAACGCGTACCACAAACCGAAACGCAAGGACGTGTGCATACAAGTGCAGCAACAGTAATGGTTTTTCCAGAAGCGGAAGAATTTGACATTGAAGTTAATCCAAAAGATGTTAGAGTAGATTTCTTTTGCTTCTTCCGGTCCGGGTGGACAGTCTGTGAACACAACCTATTCCGCGGTTCGTTTAACACACATTCCCACAGGAATTGTAGCGCAATGCCAAGATCAAAAATCACAACACAAAAACAAGGAAAAGGCATTTAAGGTATTACGCTCCAGACTTTACGATATGGAACTAGCCAAGAAACAAGCCGAAGATGCCTTAAAGCGTGGATCGATGGTAACTAGCGGCGATCGTAGTGCTAAGATTAGAACCTATAATTATCCACAGGGACGTGTTACGGATCACCGAATAAATCTAACTTTATATAATCTTGGAAATATTATGAATGGGGATGTCCAAGAAATAGTTGATGAGCTTCAATTGGTTAGTAATACCGAAAAGTTAAAAGAAACTGGCGAAACTTTTTAAGAATTCAATCTTCTGAAATGTAAAGGATGAATATAGAAAAATTAATTTCAGAAATAAAAAGGAAAAAATCTTTTCTCTGCGTTGGTCTTGATGTAGATATTGATAAAATTCCCGAATTTCTTTTGAAAGAAGATGACCCTATATTTTCATTCAACAAAGCCATTATTGATGCAACACACGAATATGCGGTTTCTTATAAACCCAACACTGCATTTTATGAAGCTTATGGAATTAAAGGCTGGAAATCGCTCGAAAAAACTATAAACTATTTAAATAAAAATTTCCCAGAAATTTTTACAATCGCCGATGCTAAACGTGGCGATATTGGCAACACCTCTTCTCGTTATGCCAAAGCATTTTTTGAAGATTTAGGATTCAATTCAGTAACTGTTGCTCCCTATATGGGAAAGGATTCCGTCGAGCCTTTTCTTGCATTTGAAAATAAACACACTATTCTTTTGGCACTTACATCAAACGAAGGTGCCTTTGATTTTCAAATAAAAAAAATTGAAGAAGAAGAATTGTATAAACAGGTTCTAAAAATTTCAAAAGAATGGAAAAACAGCAAAAATTTAATGTACGTTGTTGGCGCCACGAAAGCAGAATATTTAGCTGATATTCGAAAGATTGTTCCCGATAGTTTTTTATTGGTTCCTGGAGTTGGCGCGCAGGGCGGAAATTTGAGTGATGTTTGTAAATATGGATTGAATGAAAATATTGGGTTGCTAATAAATTCTTCGCGGGGAATCATTTATGCTTCAAAACACAATGATTTTGCCAACGCTGCAGCCGAGGAGGCAAAAAAAATTCAACTTGAAATGAATGCTATTCTCGATGGAATTCATTGATCAATTAAATAGAACAGTACATCTTCAAAATACTCCATCTCGTATAATTTCCCTTGTTCCATCACAGACCGAATTATTGGTAGATCTTGGTTTGAGAAATAGGATTGTTGGCATCACAAAATTTTGTGTACATCCCAAAGATTTGCGAAACGAAAAAATGATTGTGGGTGGAACAAAAAAAGTAAACTACAATAAAATCAAATCGCTTAATCCGGAAATAATTATTTGCAACAAAGAGGAGAATACGAAAGAAATGGTGCTTCAGTTGGAAAAAATTGCACCGGTTTGGGTAAGTGACATTGAAACTATTCCTGATAGTTTAAAGATGATCGCAGCGTTAGGTGAGATTTTTAAAGTGCAGGAAAATGCTCTAAAAATAATTTCTAAAATTGAAGATGGATTAAAGAAACTAGAAGATATAATTAAAAACCTGCCATTTAAAAAAGTAATATATCTTATTTGGAAAAATCCATATATGGCTGCAGGAAATAATACTTTTATAAATTCATTATTAGAAATAAATAATTTCGAAAATATTCTAGTTGATGAGGAATCCCGATATCCAGAAATTGACTTAGAAAAACTTCAAAAAGCTGAGCTTATTCTACTTTCAACCGAGCCTTACCCTTTCAGTGTGGAAGATGTAATAAATTTGAAAAAGAAATTCAAATGTGAAGTTAGATTGGTTGACGGAGAGTTTTTTAGCTGGTATGGCTCAAGATTAATAGGGGCTTTCGGTTACTTTAAAAAATTTCACACTTTCAATTAGTAATATTTATCGCTTTTTTGAAGTGACAGATATTATTTTTTCAAAATGATTGTTTGCTTGATTATGAATTTATTTCAATTAAAGGTTGATAGTATCACAAAGTGGAAGACTTCTTTAATCCTGTAATGCGAAAACCTGTTTTAAAAGGTTTGTAGTCCGTGATGCAATGTTATTGCGAATATCTTTTTCTTCTACACTAATCATTTTATAAACTCCTTTTAAAGCTTCATTTGTAACATAGTCAGTAAGATCGGGATTCACTTTTGTCACAAACGGTACGGAATTATATTTGGTGATTATATTCGTCCAAATTTGATCAGCCCCAACTTTTGAAAAGGAATTTTTTATAACAGGGTTAAATTTTGAATAAAGGGAAGTACTAGTGCGTTGCTCCAAATAATTTGTAGCTGCATTGTCTGGCATAGTAAAATATTTTTCGCATCGGTAAACGTTATGGTTTTTACTGCATTTATAAAGATAGGTGTTGATTCTTTAACAGCGTCTTCTGCTGCGCGGTTTATAGCTTTGAGACCCTCGTCTGCTAAACTGCCTAAGCCAATATCTCTTAAGGTTTGATCTACTTTCTGTAATTCTTGCGGTAATAGAATTTTCACTAATTGGTTTTTATAAAACCCATCAGGTTTAGTGAGTTTAGTTACTTGTTTATCAATACCAAAATCGAGAGCTTGTCTTAAACCATTTGCAATCATAGTTGGATCAGTTCCGATGCCAGTTTGATTGGGCAGTGTATTAACAACTTGTTGTAATTCAGCACAGGAAATGAAAGTAAATAATAAGCAGAAATGAAATATTTTCTTTAAAAACATATGTTTAAAATTAAATGAATTTCAAATATAAAAAAAGACCCTTCAATATTGAAGGGTCTTTTAATAAAAACTTTAAAAATTCTTATTTAAGAATTTTAACTGTTTTAGAAGCGTTTCCGATTGTTACTTTAACTAAGTAAGCACCAGAAGATAAACCACTCATGTTTACTTTTGGAGATATAGCATCTGGGTTCTCAGAAAGAACAACTTTACCTAAAATATCATAAACAGTTACATTGTCAACAGCAGTTTTAGTGCTGATGTTCAATATGTCTTTTACTGGGTTTGGATATACTCTGAAAGAATCAGCAGAAAATTCATTTGTAGATAATGAATTAACAAAAAGTACATCGTCAACATAATATTCGTTGTTTGCATCAATTGAGAAGAAGTCAATTCCACCAACTGTAAAATCTTGACCAAAGCTTACTGGAGCACCTGCAGTACCATCAATAGAAAGTGTGTAACTAAGTGCATCTACGTTGAAATCAAACTTAACTTCGAACCAAAAGTTCTGTGGGTAAGAATAAGTATTAAATACAGTACCACCAGCATCAATATCCTCAACAAGACCAGGATTAAGACCATCTAAGTTAAAAGTAATATTTCCTGAGTTGAAAACACCACCACCACCGTTTCCAGCGCCACCGTTTTGAGTTTCGCCTTGAAAGTTGATGTAACCAGTTTTGCCTGTAGGAATGTACATTAAAAATGTTAATTGATATTGGCCAGAGGTTTGATTTCCAAGAAGTAAAAGAGCATCTTGAACACCATCACCACCAATTAAAATAGATTGACTTCCAGAATTTGCGAAAGCATTAGAAACAACTGCGTTTTCTGGACCTGAAGCTCCAGCCCAGTTAGACCAGTGGTCTTCAAAAAGAGGGCCTAAACTGTAGCTCTCAATATCGTCGTTAATTATTTGAGCATTTGCAGAAACTGCAAAAACTCCTAATGTTAAAGCTAATAAGTAAATTTTTTTCATAATGTTAAATTTTTAATTGTTTAATATTGATGGTGCAAGATACAAAAATATTGAAATAACGCAACATTTTTTGTTTTTTTTGTGATAGTAATATAACTCTAAAGCATCATTTTCGTTACGATTTAAGTAAATTTGCACTTAATATTATTATTTAAAATATACTATGCAACAGATAACCCCTTATAAACCAAAATATAAAGTTCGTATCGTTACAGCCGCCTCTCTTTTTGATGGGCATGATGCTGCAATAAATATTATGAGACGCATTATTCAATCTACAGGTGTCGAAGTTATTCATCTTGGTCACGATAGAAGTGTTGAGGAGGTTGTAAATACTGCAATTCAAGAAGATGCAAATGCTATTGCAATGACTTCTTATCAAGGTGGTCATAATGAGTATTTCAAATTTATGTATGATTTGTTGCAAGAAAAAGGTGCTGGTCACATAAAGATATTCGGTGGCGGGGGTGGAGTTATTCTTCCTTCTGAGATAAAAGAGTTGATGGATTATGGGATAACGAGAATTTATGCTCCAGATGATGGAAGAGAAATGGGCTTGCAAGGAATGATAAACGATTTGGTGGAGCGATCTGATTTTGCTATCGGTGATAAATTAAATGGTGAGATTTCAAAACTTTCCGAAAAGGAAAATGGTGCAATTGCACGAGTTATTTCTTCCGCAGAAAATTTTCCGGAGGTAGCTAAAGAAACCCTTCAAAAAATACATCTTAAAAATAAAGATTTAAAAACTCCTGTACTAGGAATTACGGGAACTGGAGGTGCAGGAAAATCATCTTTGGTAGATGAATTGGTGCGAAGGTTCTTAATAGATTTTCCCAACAAAACAATTGGTATTATTTCGGTAGATCCTTCCAAAAGGAAAACCGGTGGCGCGTTATTGGGTGATAGAATACGAATGAACGCAATAAATTCGCCAAGAGTTTATATGCGGAGTTTGGCCACGCGCCAAAGTAACCTAGCGCTTTCAAAATATGTTTCGGAAGCAATTGAAGTTTTAAAAGCTGCGGAATATGATTTAATAATACTTGAAACCTCGGGAATAGGGCAGAGCGATACCGAAATTATTGAGCACAGCGATGTTTCATTATATGTAATGACACCAGAATTTGGAGCCGCAACGCAGTTAGAAAAAATTGACATGCTCGATTTTGCAGATTTGGTGGCGATTAACAAATTTGATAAACGTGGTTCACTGGATGCACTTCGCGATGTTAAAAAGCAATACGTTCGCAACCATCAATTATGGGAAACGCCACAAGATCAACTTCCGGTTTATGGTACAATCGCTTCACAATTTAACGACCCTGGAATGAACAAGCTTTATAGAGCCGTAATGGGAAAAATTGCTGAAAAGACTGAAGCTGACCTAAAAAGCGATTTCCACGTTTCAGAAGAAATGGAAGAGAAAGTTTTTGTAATTCCACCATCACGAACACGCTATCTTTCAGAAATTTCAGAAAACAATAGGGCTTATGATAAAAAGGCTAACGAACAAGCCGAAGTTGCACAACGACTTTATGGAATTTTTAAAACAATTGAATCAATTTCTGGAAAAGTCCCGGATCTTGATAAAGCAGGGATAATTTCTGAATCAATTCCTAAATCAGATAAAAACAAAGACTTACTGAAACTTTTGCTTGCCGAATTTGATCGCGAAAAACTGAATCTCGATCCTTATAATTGGGAAGTAATCACCGGTTGGGATGAAAAAGTGAATAAATATAAAAATCCAATCTACAGTTTTAAAGTTCGTGGAAACGAAATAAATATTGACACGCATACTGAATCGCTTTCGCATACACAAATTCCAAAGGTGGCGTTGCCGAAATATAAAGCCTGGGGAGATATTTTGAAATGGGCGCTTCAAGAAAATGTGCCGGGGGAATTTCCATATACTTCAGGTCTTTATCCTTTCAAAAGAACAGGAGAAGATCCTGCGCGTATGTTTGCGGGTGAAGGTGGGCCGGAACGAACCAACCGCCGTTTCCATTATGTGAGTATGGGTTTGCCTGCGAAACGTCTTTCCACGGCATTTGACAGTGTAACTTTATACGGAAACGATCCAGACTTAACGCCAGATATTTATGGGAAAATTGGTAACGCGGGTGTTTCTATTTGCTGTCTTGACGATGCCAAAAAACTCTATTCAGGTTTCGATTTAAGCCATCCAATGACCTCGGTCAGTATGACAATTAACGGTCCGGCTCCTATGTTGTTAGGATTTTTTATGAATGCTGCGATTGATCAAAATTGTGAGAAATACATTTCTGAAAATAATTTGGAAAGTGAAGTTGAAAATAAAATAAAAAACATTTACAAAGAAAAAGGAATCGAGCGTCCTAAATATCATGGCAATCTTCCTGAAAGCAATAATGGGTTGGGACTGATGTTGCTGGGTGTAACTGGCGACCAGGTTTTGGATGCCGAGACTTACAGTAAAATTAAATACGAAACACTACAACAAGTGCGAGGTACTGTGCAGGCAGATATTTTAAAGGAAGACCAAGCGCAGAATACGTGTATTTTTTCTACGGAATTTGCACTGCGATTGATGGGTGATGTACAGGAATATTTTATTGAAAATAAAGTTCGAAATTTTTATTCAGTTTCCATCAGTGGTTATCATATTGCAGAAGCTGGTGCGAATCCAATTACCCAATTGGCGTTTACGCTATCAAATGGTTTCACTTATGTAGAATATTATTTGAGCCGTGGCATGGACATCAATGAATTTGGTCCGAACCTTTCTTTTTTCTTCAGTAATGGAATTGATCCGGAATATGCTGTAATAGGTAGAGTTGCCCGTAAAATATGGGCGAAAGCACTAAAAGAAAAATACGGTGCAAATTCAAGAGCTCAAATGTTGAAATACCACATTCAAACTTCGGGAAGGTCTTTGCACGCCCAGGAAATTGATTTTAATGATATCCGGACTACGCTTCAGGCATTGTATGCCATTTATGACAACTGTAATTCCCTTCACACAAATGCTTATGATGAAGCCATCACAACACCAACCGAGGAAAGCGTTCGTCGCGCAATGGCAATTCAATTGATTATTAATAAAGAATTGGGATTGGCAAAAAATGAAAACCCAATTCAAGGTTCATTCATTATTGAAGAATTGACTGATTTAGTTGAAGAAGCTGTATTAAAGGAATTCGATAGTATAACAGAACGAGGTGGGGTTTTGGGCGCTATGGAAACAATGTACCAGCGCAGTAAAATTCAGGAAGAAAGCCTTTATTACGAAACATTGAAACACAATGGGGAGTTTCCTATAATTGGAGTAAATACATTTTTGAGTAGCAAAGGATCGCCAACTGTTCTTCCCGCCGAGGTGATTCGAGCAACCGAAGAAGAGAAATTAGTGCAAATAGAAACGCTTAAAAATCTTCATAAAATGTATTCAGACAAGGCAAAATCTTCTATGGAAAGCGCAAAAATTGCAGCAATTCAAAATGAAAACATGTTTGAGCAATTAATGGAAGCCACTAAATTTTGTTCATTGGGTGAAATTACGGAAGCTCTGTTTGAAGTAGGGGGGCAATATAGAAGAAATATGTAAAATATTTTTTTAAGATAAAATCCAAGTATTTGGGACAAATGTTATTTAATGCAGAATTGTTTAAAACATTTTGAATTAAATATAATATTGAATCCAGAAGTTTTAAATTGATTAATAATAATTTGATAGATTTTTATCCACTTTTGCTGAAGAAGTAATTTAAAGTGTTAATTGCCAAGTATGCTGAAGTTTTCTAAATTTCTTAAGTTCTTTCCGCAATAATGGCAAAAAATCTTTTCCATTGCTGTTCACTCTTTCCAAGCGCTCACAATTTTTATAAAGTAAATTTGAAAGACGCATTACTGAAGCCGCATACTTATATTTTTCTTCTGAAAACGGCTGGCTTTCGGCTTTCAAAATTTGAGGGCCTAAGGAAACGGACTGCTGCACAATATCTCCCGAAAAATAAATATTTGGATTCTCCATTCCATTTCTTTGTAGTTGTGAAAGATCATGGTTTAGATAATGTGAAATATTTCGAGCTAAAGAAAATATTTCCATTGCTTTTTTATAAATGGCAGACTGTGGGTTGTTTCCGAAAGTATGGGACGACATTTTACTTATTTTTTTAGAGCATATCAAATTTAATGACAAGAGAGATTTTTATGCAATCGATATTAAAGCAAATCGATATATTTGCTTTAAATAATATATTAATAGTGCTAAAAACTTTAACATGAGTATAGATTCATTAAATTGGAAAATTTTGAATTGTCTTCAGAAAAATGCACGCCAGCCTAATACAGAAATAGGCAGACAGGTTGGAATAAGTTCTCCAGCAGTTTCCGAGCGAATAAAAAAAATGGAAGACTCTGGAATAATAAATGGCTATTATACAAATGTTTCCTCTTTCGAGGCTGGTTATCAATTTAAAGCCATAATTACGCTTCGCGCTTTTATGGGAAAATTAAAGCCTTTTCTTGAAATTGTAAAAACCTATGATGAAGTTCTAAATTGTTATCGCATAACAGGAAATGAAAATATAGTTATGGAAGTTGTTCTGAAAAATCAAAAACACTTAGAGACTTTCATTGATCAACTTATTGTTTATGGTGAAACTAAGACTCAAATCGTTCTTTCCCATGTGGTAAAAAACAATGTTTTAAAATCAATAAAATAATTTCTACAATGTTAAATAACTAACAATTGGATTCTTTTTAAGAGTTTCAGAAATGGTATAGAATTACTTTTAAATATTCTTAAAATATCTAACCATGAAAAACTATACAATTCATTTCTTAGTAATAACAATAGTATCCGCAGTTTTAGGGTATACCGGTTTGGAATTTCCAGGGGATAAAGCTGTTAGAGTAATTTGCCTTTTTGCAGGGATAGCACTTATGATTTCCTGTCTTGATGCCGTTATAGTTACTCAGAAAAAAAGAAGAATGAAAAAGAAATCTGGTCTTAAAGGTTAATTCTTAAATATTCTTTGTTTCAGATTTTTTTAATAGGAAATAGAGCCAAATAGTTAAAGCTCCAATAATCAGTAGAAATATTGCAAAGACATTCCAGGTGTTAAAATAGCCAAAGTTGTTTACTAAATTCATTCCACTGTTATGCCCAATTAAGTGGGCAAAACTAAAACTCATACTGTATAGTCCCATATAACTTCCCTTTCTTCCTTTCGGAGACATTTCCAAAGCAAGTGCATTTGAGAAAGGAAATCCAATCATTTCTCCCAAGGTCATTAAAAGCATTCCAATCACGAGAACTCCTACCCAATCCGAAAAATTTAATACCAAAAAACTTAATCCCAAAAAGAAAATTCCCCAAAAAGTAGCCATTGTTTTAGAAACCTTTTTTCGGTCAAGCCAAGAAATTAGCGGCATTTCAAAAACAACTATTGTTGCACCGTTTAAAAATAAAAGCCATCCAATTACGTCTTCTGAAAGAAAATGTGCTTTTTCATAATATACCGGCATAACAGAAAAATACAATACAAAAGCAATGCTATTGGCTACCATAATTAAGAAAAAGAGCATAAAAAGTTTATTAAAATAAGGTGGCACTCCTTCTTTTATAACAATGATTTTTTCTTCCGATACTTCTTTTTGCATTTTCGGTTTCAAAAGTAAAAAAACACCCAACGAAGCAATCATACTTGTAATTCCATCAATCCAAAATAGAGACGTATAACTGATATGTGCAATAATCAATCCTCCAATTAAGGGCCCGATTGAAAAACCTAAATTAATAGCCAATCGAATCAATGTAATACTTCGAGTGGTGTTTTCAGGTTTGCTATAGGTGTCAGCAGCTACAAAAATTGCTGGTCTTCCCGCATCTGCCATTAAAGTCAATAAAAATATACCAATACAAAATCCATAAAAAGTATTAATAAATTGAAGCAATATAAATCCAACCCCGCCCAAAAAAAGACTGAGCAAAATCACTTTATAAAAACCAATTGAATCTGTTAATCGTCCACCAATGTATGTTCCAACCAAAGAACCCAGCCCAAAGCAAGACATAATCCAGCCAACTTGTGGCAATGTAAATCCTTCAAGATTAACGAGGTATAATGATAAAAAAGGAATAACCATTGCGCCAGCTCGATTGATGAAAGTCACCAATGACAATAGCCAAATCTCTCGGGAAAGTCCTCGAAAATTAGCTAAATAGTTGGTGTATATTTTTTTCATTTTTTACTGAGCTTAAAAAGTAAAACGTCCCGGTTTTGGCCGGGACGTTTTTATATTGAATAAATTTATTTCTTTATAATATCAATACATACATCGCCGACATTTCTTTTTTGAAATGACCCAAGTTAATGGACAGGTGTATGTTCTATTTCTCATTTTTTATTTAATTTGAAATCAAATGTAGTGAAAAAAGTATTTGAATTATAATTCAAAAAGATTAATTCTCTTTTCTATTTTTACGTAAAGCAATAATTATGAAGTTTCTATACCTACTTTCTTTTATAATGTTTGAATCAGTTCTTTTTGCACAGGACGAAGCGTTGGTTTCTGAAAGCCAAACTGCACAGATTGAGTTAAATGAAGAATTCAGCAACATTGAAACCACAATTCTGGACCCAGAAGACTTTAAGAATTTTCACGGTTTGGAATTTTATCCAATTGATGAAAAGTTTATCGTGAAAGCTAAATTTATTCGAACTCCAAACGAAAAACCTTTCTTGATGCCAACAACTACCGACCGTTTACCGGAATATGTGAAATACGGGGAAGCACATTTCAATATGGAAGGAAAGGATTTTGTTTTAAATCTTTTCAAAAGTGTTGCGCCAAGCAAAGACCCACAATATAAAGATTATCTATTTCTTCCATTTACTGATTTGACCTGCGGCGATGGTTCATACGGCGGTGGCAGATTTTTAGATCAATGGATTCCTGAAGGTGATACAATTGTGATTGATTTCAACAAAGCTTACAATCCATATTGTGCCTACAGTGCAAGATTTTCGTGTCCTATTCCGCCAAAGGAAAATGATCTTTTAATCAGAATTGAAGCGGGAGTGAAGGATTTCGGAAAGCATTAAAAAAATTTTATCACCCACATTCCAAAAAACACCATTGCAAAACCTAAAACGAAACTCGCGATGGTATATAGTGCAAACGACATAAAATCGCCACTTTTTAGGAAGAGGTGATTTTCATAAGCGAAAGTTGAAAAAGTAGTAAAACCACCACAAAATCCAGTTGCCAAAAATAAAACTGTGTTTTGGGAAAGGGTTTCATTTTTTAAAGCAAGCCCCAAAATAATTCCTATCAATAAACTACCAAGAATATTTGCAGCAAAAGTTCCGTACGGAATACCAGTTTCATAATTATTCAAGAATTTGGAAAATCCATAACGCAAAGTGCTGCCAAGCCCCCCGCCAATAAAAACCAATGCTAATTGC
This sequence comes from uncultured Flavobacteriaceae bacterium, assembly GCA_963716065.1. Lineage (GTDB taxonomy): Bacteria > Bacteroidota > Bacteroidia > Flavobacteriales > Flavobacteriaceae > Aequorivita. The sequence goes on along the minus strand of OY970287.1, from coordinate 854,236 downwards.
TTCATGTTACATTGCGTCTTCTGCAGGTTCTGGTATCGATATTATCGGGATGTAAACTTCGGTTAACCAATCTGCAGGATTTGGAACTTCATCAGGATTTGAAGCATAAACCTCAAACATTTTTCCGTTTGGATCTATTAATAAATTGTTCTTTTCAATATATTGTTTTCCCTTGTTGTACGTTTCGGGAAGATGGTCATAGCTTCCTTTAAGTGAAATTTTTACAGTAGAAACCGGATCCATAAAGCCACAAACCACGGGACTTCCCTCTGGGGTAATTACCTGTTCTTTTACAGGAATTCCTGCTGAAAAGATGACTGTTCCGGTAGTAGTATCAAATTCATTATATATAATAAATGGCGCGCCAGACTTATTGAGATTGTTTTGTTCAATGAAACTTGATACTTGTGTAATCATTGCATCCATTCGTGTGTCAATTTCGTCTGTTTTTGCCACTGTCGTTGTGTACATGTAATATCCACCGCCGTATTGAGTTACGCCATCCACGTTAATGCTATATGCTTTCATATCCTCAACAACTTCGTATGCAATTCCATCCAAACCTTCTTTGTTCATTTCGTGCATTGCCGTGTCAAAATCAAAACCACTCATTGAATAGTACGCTTTATCAATCAAGGTATGTTCACCCTTCATTCCCCAAGTTACTTTTGTTCCATCTTCCACTTCTTCAAAAATCCAATATACTTTTGGGTTTCGTTCTCCGCCCGGAGTGTCTAATGTTAAATCCTGCTCAATTTCTTTATTCGGAATAACCTTCGTAGTAGTCATAGACCCACTCATTTCGCCATCCCAAGAATAGGAAGCGCCCTCGCCCGAAGTTTTTTCGGCATAAGTAAAAGTAATTGTGGAGTCTTCTTTTTTCCAGGGTCCCCAACTTTCCCAATTCTTATAATCGTTCACTTTATTGAAAACAACTTCCGGCGGGGCTTGTATAACCATCGAATCCTGAATATCGTAAGTGCCGTCTTTTGTTCCAAAGTAAATGGCGCTGCCGATAATAATTATAAGAATTAAAAAGAGTAGGTATTTTAAGATTTTCATTTGGTAGTGGGTGTTTTATTGGTCTCGCTAAGATAATGAAATTTCGTTGACGATATTGAAAACGCAATACCCCTAGAATCTAAAGGAATTATTGCGAAAAATATTTTAGTACATTTGCTGAAATCTAAAATTTTTTAAAATGAAGAACACCTTTTTTATTGCGATGGCAATGAGTGGTTTACTGTTTTTTTCCTGTAAAGAAAACAAAGAGGATAAAGATACAGCTCAAGTTGAAACTGAAGTTTCCGCAGATTTTGACTATAGCGTAGAGCAGTTTGGCGACATAAAAGTGTTGCGATACCAAATTCCGGGTTGGGACAAACTTACCTTGAAAGAGCAAAAACTTGTGTATTATCTTACCCAAGCTGGACTTGCGGGAAGAGACATAATGTGGGGCCAAAACTACCGCCACAATTTGACAATTAGAAAAGCCTTGGAAAATGTTTATACCAATTATAATGGTGATAAAACCACAGAAGATTGGAAAAATTTTGAATTGTATTTGAAAAAAGTTTGGTTTAGCAACGGCATTCACCATCACTATTCAAATGATAAGCATAAGCCTGCGTTTTCTTCAGAATATTTAAAGCAGCTTTTAACCGATACAAATACTACTTTGGAAGGTGAAGCTTTTGAAGTTATTTTCAATGATAAGGATTCTAAAAAAGTAAACCAAGCTAAAGGTGCGGACAATGTTTTGCAAAGTGCAGTAAATTTTTATGGTTCAGACGTTACCAATAAAGATGTAGAAAGTTTTTATTCAAAAATGAAATCTCCAAATCCTGAAAAACCACTTTCTTATGGACTGAATTCTAAATTGGTAAAAGAAAATGGACAGCTTAAAGAATTGGTTTACAAATCTGGTGGGCTTTACGGTTCGGCAATCGATAAAATAGTTGAATGGCTTGAAAAGGCAAAAGGAGTTGCTGAAAATCCCGCACAGGGTGATGCAATTGGTCTTTTGATTCAATACTATAAATCTGGCGACCTTCAAACTTGGGATGACTACAATGTAGCTTGGACTGCCGCAACCGAAGGAAATATAGATTATATAAATAGTTTTATTGAAGTTTATAACGATCCGCTTGGTTACAGAGGTTCTTACGAGAATATTGTTCAAATAAAGGATTTTGATATGTCCGAGAAAATGGCAGTTCTTTCTGAAAATGCCCAATGGTTCGAAGACAATTCACCATTGATGGACGAGCATAAAAAGAAGAATGTTGTGGGTGTAACTTATAAAGTAGTGAACGTTGCCGGTGAATCTGGCGATGCTTCGCCGAGTACTCCAATAGGGGTGAACCTGCCAAATGCAAACTGGATTCGTGCAGCTGTGGGAAGTAAATCTGTTTCTCTTGGAAACATTATTGAAGCTTACGACAACGCTGGAAGTTCCGGACGTTTAAAGGAATTTGTAAATGATTCCACCGAACTTGAATTGGAAGAAACATACGGACAAGTTGCCGATAAACTACACACCGCACTTCACGAGGTAATTGGCCACGCTTCTGGACAAATAAATCCTGGCGTTGGGGAAACTAAGGAAACACTTAAAAATTACGCTTCCACTTTGGAAGAAGGCCGCGCAGATTTAGTGGGTCTTTACTATTTGTACAATCCAAAAATACAAGAACTTGGCTTGGTTGACGATTGGAGAAAAGTGGGAATGGCAGCTTACGATGGCTACATTCGTAATGGTTTGATGACGCAATTGATTCGTTTAAATTTAGGCGACGATGTTGAGGAAGCGCATATGCGTAACCGCCAATGGGTTTCTGCTTGGGCTTTTGAAAAAGGTAAAGCCGATAAAGTAATTGAAAAAATTACACGTGACGGAAAGACCTATTATAATATCAACGATTATGAAAAATTGCATGATTTGTTCGGTCAATTACTTCGTGAAACACAAAGAATTAAGAGTGAGGGAGACTATGCTGCGGTTGAAAGTTTGGTTGAAGACTATGGTGTAAAAGTAGACCAGAAAAGTCATACTGAAATTTTGGAGCGCAACAAGCAATTTACTTCTGCACCGTATAGTGGTTTTGTGAACCCAGTATTAGTTCCAAAAATGGATGACAATAACGAAATTGAAAGTTTCACAATTGAGCAGCCCTCAACGTTTGCAGAGCAAATGTTGTTCTATTCTAAAAACTATAGCAATTTGCCCGCAATTAATTAAAAGGAATTTCTTTAAAACAAAAAAGCTCTTCGTTAATTTGAAGAGCTTTTTTTTGTACTCTTTTAAAACACTTAAAGCGTTAACTGGAAGCGCAGACAACTATCTTCTGTAATAGTAAATTGGCCATCCCAATTATAGCCTTGGCAGCTTGCTGTGTAATTATAAATGCCTTCTGTGAGTTCATTAAAATTTCCACCATTACCATCAATAATGCAGTCAGGTGTGCCACTACTGTAGAAACCGCTAATTGTACTACTGCCAACACTACTAACATTTACGGTAATAGGACCGCAGCCATAATCTTGGTTTGTCCAAAATTTAACATCGCCTTTACCGCTGCCACCGCCACCAGTTCCGCCGCCACCGCCGTTTCCGCCAGTTGCATCGCTGCAGTCAACACCGTACCCGCCAACAATCACGTCGATGGCGCCATTGGCATCAAGGTTTGCCTCTAGAATAAATTCTACGCCGTTTATTGCAATGGTACATGTGTTCGGGAGGAATGTCACCCAGATTGTGAGCATATAACGTAACATAATTAAAGCCATTAAATCCGAAATCATAATCAACACTTATGGGACTTGACGGTCCGTTTAATGTTTGCTGATCTATAATTGTGTTTCCATTCGCAATAATAGAAACAATGTCGCCGTCAACCGTTCCGTGATCCCAAACTTGAATGTTTGTAATTCTGCTTGAAATCTCAATACAGCCTAAGTAATTGTTTTGTCTACCTAAGTAGGAAGATGGAATAATAGAACTCGAATTTACTTCAATTTCTTCCAGTTCTGAATCCTGATTCCTCTTCTTCACAGCTAATAAATAAGATTGAAAAAATAAGAATAAGCGGGAGTAAAAATTTGATTTTTTTCATTGGTAAAATTTGGTTTTAGTTAGTTATTATAAAATGAGAAAATAGAATATTGAATTTAAAAATAATTTAAACCTAAAGTAGATTGTCTTATTCAAAGTTCCTCCCTCCTCAAAGAGAAAATCGTAATGATTTTATTTTCATAACAATGCATTAATAGGTTGTAAATAATTTTGATAAAATTACTTTGGCTCAAAACAAAAAAAAATACCTATAAATAGGTATTTTTAATTTCTATGATTTTTATAGAATTAGTCTTTCAAATATGTTTTTACAGCCAACAAAAATGCAATAAAAACAATAAATCCCACCAAAACCCAAATACTACCTTTATACTGTTTTTTGTGAAGTTTTTTATCGCCCCTATAGCTGTAAATCATTACCAGCACAAAACCTGCGAAAAATAAAATTGCAAAAATCAACTGTCCTGTAGTAAACATAAATTTGTAGTTTTACGAAGCAAATTTACAACCTTAAACTTATAATATGAAGAATAAAATAGCAGCAGTTTCTGAATTTCACAAAGCATTCGGATTGGGAATTAACGAATCGCCAATTGCAAATCTTGGAATTAAAAAAAACCTTTTGCGATATGAATTGATGCGCGAAGAGAATGAGGAATATCTTGAAGCTGCCAATAATAATGATTTGGTTGAGGTTGCCGACGCCTTGGGCGATATGCTGTATATTCTTTGCGGTACTATTATTGAACATGGTATGCAGCATAAAATCGAGGAAGTTTTTAACGAAATCCAACGCAGCAATATGAGCAAATTGGGAGAAGATGGAAAACCAATTTATCGAGAAGATGGAAAGGTTTTAAAAGGGCCTAATTATTTTAAACCCAATATTCAGGAAATCCTTAATAAATAAAAATCACAAATAAAAAATTCCAAATTCCAAAAAGTTTTTTTTTGGGAATTTGGAATTTTTATTTTTTGGTATTTAAGTTTTGTTTTACAAAACTTCGTATCTCCAACTAAATGGATCCTCGCTTTTGTTGTACTGAATATCCATCAATTCTTTTTTAAATCTTGAGGCAAATCCATTTTCCTGTTTCTCAAGATCATAGATTTCATCTTTATAACTAAAAGCACTCACAGGGCTAATAACAGCGGCAGTGCCAGACTCCGAAAATTTCTTTTAAAGTACCGTTTTTCGCAGCCTCCACAATTTCTGAAACTAAAACCGGTCTTTCTTCCACATTTATTTTATCGTGTTTTGCAAGTGCAATTACGCTTTTTCTGGTAACACCATCTAAAATTCTATCACTTATTGGAGCAGTCAATAAAGTATCATTTACTCTAAAAAACACATTCATTGTACCAGCTTCCTCCAATAATTCGTGTTTGTTGGCATCTGTCCAAATTACTTGTTGGAATCCCTTTTCGCGGGCTAAGTTTGTTGGGAAAAACTGCGCGCCGTAATTTCCTGCGGCTTTCGCAGCACCAACACCACCATTTGCAGAACGACTGTAATGTTCGGCTATTTCTACCTTTACATCGCCAGTGTAATAAGCTTGAGCAGGCGACATTAAAATCATGAATTTATACTCTGTGGAAGGTGAAGCCGAAACCCCAACTTGGGTTGCCATAACAAAAGGACGAATATAAAGCGAATTTCCCAAACCGGATTTTATCCAGTCTTTATCCATTTTTACAAGTTGTGTCAAGCCATCAAAGAAAATTTCTCTTGGAAATTCTGGGATAGCCATTCGGGTGGAGGACTTGTTTATTCTCTTAAAATTTTCCTCGGGACGGAAAAGCCAAATTTTCCCGTGATCGTCTTTGTAGGCCTTCATTCCTTCAAAAACCGCTTGCCCGTAATGAAATACTTTTGCACCCGGCGATATCATTAACGGTCCGTAAGGCTTAATTGTTGGGTTTTTCCATTCCCCATCGCTATAATCACATTCAAACATATGATCGCTGAAAGTGTTTCCGAAAGTTAGATTGTTAAAATCTACTTCTCCAATTCTGGAAGATCCAGCTTTTTGAATATTGATTTTTTGGGTGGTTGAAGAATTCATCAAAAGAAATGTTTATTTTGTAAAAATAGGTAAAATTTAGGCCATAAAAAATTCAAAAAATCATTAAAATTGCAATCAATTACCATTCAATAATTTAATTAAAAATAATACGATGAAAAAATTTCTGTTCATACTTGCTTTATCAGTTGTTTCGCTAAGCTGCAAAAATGTAAAGACCGACGAAAAACCAATTTCTGAAACTGAAGAAATGGCAATAAATTACCAATCTTTTGGTGATAAAATTACAGATGAAGACGCTTTGTCAAATTCTGAAATTACTGAAAAATTCGCCGATTTGAAAACGGGAGATACCATTAATGTGAAATTCACAACAAAAGTAAAAGAGGTTTGCCAAAAAAAGGGCTGTTGGATGAATGTTGAAATGGGCGAAGAGCAAGCAATGGTGCGTTTTAAGGATTACGGCTTTTTTATGCCAAAAGATATCGCCGGCCAAGACGTTATTCTTGCCGGAAAAGCATATGTTGAAGAAATGAGCGTAGAAGATCAACGTCATTATGCCGAAGACGGCGGTGCAACTCCAGAAGAAATTGCAGCCATTACGGCGCCAAAAAGAACACTTGCTTTTGAAGCAAACGGTGTGCTTATTCCAGAAGTGGAAAATCAATAATTTTTGAAACGAACGTTATTTAAAACGGGTGACGGCTCTTACACTTTGCATATCCCGGAATGGAACGAGCAGTATCATTCAAAGCATGGTGCAATAGCCGAAGCTCTTCACGTTTTTATAAAGGAAGGTTTTTACCATTGGTTTTCACAAAATACTTCGGAAGAAATTTCAATTTTGGAAATTGGATTTGGAACCGGTTTAAATAGTTTTTTAACTTTTTTGGAAGCCGAAAAAGTCGATAAAAAAATTGATTATACAGGGATTGAAGCCTATCCGCTAACAATTGAAGAAATAGAAAAACTAAACTACCCTTCAATTTTAAATGCTTCGGAAGAAGTATTTCTAAAACTTCATACTTCCACTTGGGAAGAAAAAAATAGTATTTCTGAAAGTTTTCTACTTACTAAGCAAAACAAATTCTTCTCTGAAATTACAGATGAAAATAATTTCGATCTTACTTATTTTGACGCATTTGGAATCCGCGTACAACCAGAACTATGGACAGAAGATATTTTCAGAATAATGTTCCAATCATTAAAGCCTAATGGAGTTTTGGTTACTTATGCAGCAAATGGAAATGCAAGACGTGCCATGCAAGCAGTGGGCTTCAAAGTTGAAAGACTTCCCGGGCCTCCCGGAAAAAAGGAAATGTTGAGAGGAACGAAGTAGTTGTCAAAATTCAACTCTTAAATTCAAATTCCCTCTTACAATTTTGCACTTCCCATTTCCCGATTTCCAAATTTCACAATCTTCCGTTAACGGTCTTTGCCAATTCCTTTTGAATATCTAAATTTAAAATTATGATGAAGAAAGTGTTGATAACTGGGGCTACAGGGCTTATTGGTAGCGAATTGGTTAGGCAGTGCCATAGTGATGGAATTGCCGTTAATTACCTGACTACCAGTAAAGAAAAAATAGAAAATTCTGATAATTATAATGGGTTTTATTGGAATCCAAAAAATGGTGAAATTGATACAAAAGCATTTGAAGGCGTAAACGCAATTATAAATTTAGTGGGTGCAACAATCTCAAAACGTTGGACAAAAAAATACAAGAAAGTCATCATAAGCAGTAGGGTAGATTCTATGAATTTGCTTTACACTACGCTCGAAAAAATTGATCACAATATTGGGCATTTTATTTCTGCCAGTGGAGTAAATATTTATCCGAATTCAAAAACTAAACTTTATACGGAAGAAAGTTTAGAAGTTGACGACACTTTTTTAGCAAAAGTTGTTGTTTTATGGGAAGCTGCCGCAGAAAAATTCAAAGATTTGGGAATGGAAGTCAGCCAAGTCCGAACAGGAATGGTACTTGCAAAAGATGACGGCGCGTTACCACAATTAAAGAAACCCATTAAAATGGGCGTCGGCGCTCCATTGGGAAGCGGTGAACAGTGGCAATCTTGGATACATATTAAAGACATCGCTGGCATTTACCTTTTTCTTGTTAAAAATCAATTGGAAGGAAAATACAATGCAGTTGCTCCAAACCCGGTATTAAATAAAAAAATGACAAAAATGATTGCCAATCATTTGGAAAGCCCACTTTGGCTTCCAAATATTCCAGCATTTGCATTGAAACTTCTTTTGGGCGAAATGTCAATAATAGTATTGGAGGGACAATTGGTCAGTTCCAAAAAAATTGAAGAGGTGGGTTACCATTTCAAATTTTACAATTTAGAAACCGCACTTAACGATTTGTTGTAAATAAAAAAGGGAGGCATAAGCCTCCCTTTTCTACAAATATACTTTGTTCAATTACGCTTTATTAGCAACTAAAGAAACGGTAAGTTTTATTTCGTCGTCAATAAACTTATCACCCAAGTTGTCAAAAATTGATTTTGAACCGTAGTTTACATCCCACTTAGTTCTGTCAATTTCAAAAGGTTCACTTTTAAGCATCATTTTGTCGCCTTCCATTGTTACTGTAGCAGGAAATTCAATAGCATTGGTTTTGTCTTTAATGGTCAAGTTTCCTTTTACCATATTATTTTCAATACCAGTCATTTCAAATTTTGCGCTTGGAAATTCTTTCACATTAAAGAAATCCCCTTCTTTTCCTTCAACGGTTCCTTTAAGGTGAGCTTCTAAATTTGCTTTTTGTTCACCTTCCAAATCCTGTACATCAACAGAATTCATGTCAATTACAAAATTTCCAGCTTCCACAGCTCCATTGTTTACTGCTACTGTACCAGAAGCAAGTTTTATAGCTCCGTTATGTTTGCCAGTGGGTTTCTCACCTTCCCACATAATTTGTGATGCAGCGGTGTCAACATTATAATTTACAGCCATTTCAGTTGCTTCGGCCGCTTCTTCCATAGACACCTCAACTTCCTTTTCAGAATTTTTACATGCAAAGGCCCCTATTGCAATAAAAGCCATTAAACTAATTTTTAAAAATGTAGATTTCATATCGTTATTGATTTTTATAAAGTGCAAAAGTATATTTAAACAAAGGGATTTTTCTTAAAGTAATATTAAATCAAATGCTGTGACATTTTGACAATTTAAAACAAATGGCAGTACTTTTGCACCCTTCAGAAAAAAATTGAAATAAACGCTGTTATGAGCAAACAAGATAAATTTGAAGAAACCGAACCTATGGAGGGTACAAGTTTTTCCGATGAACAAATAAATGAAGAGATTGCTGAGGAAAATGTAACAAATTCGCTTGCCGATTTGCAGGACGAATTCGAGCGTGAAAAAGATCGTTATTTACGTCTTTTCGCCGAATTTGAAAATTATAAAAAACGTACTGCCCGCGAGCGCATGGAAATGTTCAAAACCGCTGGGGAAGATGTAATAGTATCATTTCTTCCTGTTTTGGATGATTTTGAACGCGCTTTAAAGGAAATTGAAAAAAGCGAGAACGACGATCTTTTTAAAGGAGTTGAATTGATAAATAATAAATTCCGTGAAACGTTAAAAGTAAAAGGATTGCAATTAATGGAGGTGAAAGCGGGTGATGTTTTTGATGCAGATTCCCACGAGGCAATTACACAAATTCCTGCTCCAGAAGCAAATATGAAAGGAAAAATTATAGATGTTGTTGAAAAAGGGTACACCTTGGGCGATAAAATAATCCGCTATCCAAAAGTGGTTATAGGACAATAGTATGAAGGAAGATTATTATGAAATTTTAGGAATCTCCAAAGGAGCTTCTGCTGCTGAAATAAAAAAAGCATACCGTCAAAAGGCATTGAAGTATCACCCTGATAAAAATCCTGGTGACAACGAGGCTGAGGCAATGTTTAAAAAAGCTGCGGAAGCCTATGAAGTGCTGAGTGACGAAAACAAACGTTCTCGTTACGACCAGTTTGGTCATCGTGCTTTTGAAGGTGGCGGAGGTTATAGCGGCGGCGGAATGAATATGGATGACATATTCAGCCAATTTGGAGATATTTTCGGTGGTGCATTTGGCGGAGGTTTCGGAGGTGGTTTTGGTGGCGGAGGACGCAGAACCGTTAAAGGAAGTAATTTGCGAATTCGCGTTCAGCTCACTTTAGAAGAAATAGCAAACGGCGTTGAAAAAAAGATAAAAGTAAAGCGCAAAAAGTTAGCGCAGGGCACAACATACAAAACCTGTTCTACCTGTAATGGGCAGGGCCAAGTAACCCGAATTCAAAATACCATTTTGGGGCGTATGCAAACTTCGGCTACTTGCAGCGCTTGTGGTGGTTTGGGTCAAATTGTTGATTCAAAACCTGCAAATGCAGATGCTGAAGGAATGTTGGTTACCGAAGAAACAGTTTCCATTAAAATACCGGCAGGTGTTGTAGATGGTATGCAGTTAAAGGTTTCCGGTAAAGGGAACGATGCCCCGGGGAATGGAATCGCGGGCGATCTTTTGGTTGCAATTGAAGAAAAACCACACGACTTTTTGCAAAGGGAAGGTGATAACCTTCATTATGATTTATATATAAGTTTTTCTGAAGCAGCTTTGGGAACTTCCAAAGAAATTGAAACGGTTACTGGGAAGGTTCGTATAAAAATTGATTCAGGGGCACAAAGCGGAAAAATTTTAAGACTTCGCAACAAAGGAATTCCAAGTATTAATGGTTATGGCACTGGGGATTTGTTGGTGCACATAAATGTATGGACTCCAAAATCGCTCTCAAAAGAACAAAAGGAATTTTTCGAAAAAATGACTGATGATGAGCATTTTCAGCCAAAACCTGAAAAGGAAGACAAATCATTTTTTGAAAAAGTGAAAGATATGTTCTCTTAAACAAACGTTAAATAAATTTTTTTGTATATATTTGAAATGTCGCTTCGTCTAGAGGTGATAATTTTTCTTTTTCATAGCAATTTTTTTTCCCACCCAAGAATTCAATTTTTGGGTGGGTTTTGTTTTAATAAGGTTTTATTTAAGCTTATGTCCTAATTTTTTCGATTATTTCGCTCTAACCATCACATAAAATACTCTTAATAGTTACATCGTTTTTTTTTCAAATCAATATATTTACATACTTCAAACAACATTTATGGAAAAACTTTTAGTGGTAAACAATGTTTCCAAAACCTATGGAGATTACAAAGCGCTTAACAACGTATCCATTGAGGTAGAAAAAGGGAGCATTTTTGGACTATTGGGTCCCAACGGGGCTGGAAAAACAACCTTAATCAAAATCATAAATCAAATAACAATGCCAGATACGGGCTCTGTTATTTTGGATGGCGAACCACTGCAGCCACACCACATTCAATATATTGGTTATTTGCCGGAAGAACGCGGGCTTTATAAAACTATGAAAGTAGGGGAGCAGGCACTTTATTTGGCACAATTAAAAGGTCTTACAAAACAAGAAGCAAAAGAACGCTTGAAATATTGGTTCGACAGATTACAGATTGGAGATTGGTGGGACAAAAAAATTCAGGAACTTTCAAAGGGAATGGCGCAAAAAATACAATTTGTGGTTACTGTGCTGCACAAACCAAAATTGTTGATTTTTGACGAACCCTTCAGCGGTTTTGATCCTATAAACGCAAATCTTATAAAAGATGAAATATTGCAACTTCGGGAAGAAGGTGCAACGGTAATTTTTTCAACACACCGAATGGAATCGGTAGAAGAAATGTGCGACCATATTGCCCTAATCCATAAATCAAATAAAATACTGGATGGGAAGTTGATAGATATTAAGCGACAATATAAAAGCAATACTTTCGAAATTGGTTTGGTTACACCAAATCATGCCGCAACTTCAGCATTTTTAATGGATAAATTTGAAGTGTCTCCAGCGAATTTCAAAAGCATTAATGAAGAGTTGCAATACAGAGTAAAGGTTCCAGATTCAGTTTCTTCCAATGATTTGGTAAACTATTTGACTTCGCAAGGAAAATTGACGCATTTTACGGAAGTAATTCCATCGGCAAGTGATATTTTTATTGAAACCATCCAAAAAAATTAACCAACAATGAACCATCTTCCGCTAATTATAAAAAGGGAATATCTCACGAAAGTCCGCAATAAATCTTTTATCGTGATGACGTTTTTAAGCCCACTCATATTTGTGGGTATTTTTGCCTTGGTTGCCTATTTGTCTAGTTTGAACAATGATACCGTGCGAAATATTTCAGTTCTGGACGAAAGTGGTCTGTTTGTAGATGAATTCAACAGTACGCCACATTTACAATATAAAATTATAGATCCTACTTCTTTGGAGGAAGCAAAAAAGGAGGCCAGAGTCTTCTGAAATCTATGGTTTGCTATATATCCCAAAGACAGAAAATTTAGAATCGCTTTCAAAAGAAATCACTTTTTATTCCGAAGATTCCCCTTCACTTTCATTGATGGGAGATATAAATAATTTATTGGAAAAAAAGGTGAATACCTTAAAACTTAAAGCCGCTGGAATTGATTCTGAAACAATCGAAAATCTTCATATAAACATCAATGCCAACCAGGAAACTTTTAAAGGGATGGAAACTTCCAAATTAGGTTCGGGTCTTAAACTTATATTTGGTGGTGCTGCAGGGTATTTATTGTTCATGTTTATCATTATTTATGGCAACATGATTATGCGAAGCGTAATTGAAGAAAAAACAAGCAGGGTAATTGAAGTTATTATTTCTTCCGTAAAACCTCGGGTATTATTATTGGGAAAAATATTTGGAACTACTTTGGCGGGTATTACCCAATTTTTGGTTTGGGTTGTTTTAATACTTGTACTAATGACGGTAGTTACTTCAGTTTTTGGAATTGACGCAGCTTCCGCATCTCCCTCGCAACAGGTTTTGGAAAATAGTGTTGATGGAGGGATGCAGCAGGTTATGAGCGAAGTTATGTTGGAAATAAATAACCTTCCAATTACCAATTTAATTATAATGTTTATCCTCTTTTTTATAGGTGGTTATTTGCTTTATGCTTCACTTTATGCTTCCGTTGGTGCGGCTGTAGATAGCGAAACCGATACCCAACAATTTATGATGCCTATTTTGATGCCGCTTATTTTGGCAGTTTATGTTGGGTTTTTCACTGTTATTGATAATCCACATGGAACCGTTTCCCAAGTATTTTCATACATACCATTTACTTCACCCGTTGTAATGTTGATGCGTATTCCTTTTGGAGTTCCCATTTGGCAACAAATTATTTCAGTGGTACTATTATTTGCCACGTTTATTGCAATGGTTTGGTTTGCGGCAAAAATCTATAGAGTTGGTATTTTGATGTACGGAAAGAAACCAACTTACAAGGAAATTTTTAAATGGATTAAATATTAATCAAACACTTCCCATATTAGGCTATGAATATGGTAAAGTTTAAAATGCAAAAAGAAAAATTATGAAAAGAAAACAATTGTTACTGTCGGTTTTGGTGCTTTTTGCATTTGGAATGACGGCACAAACTACAGATTTGGCTCGTATAGAATATTTATACTTGCCATTTTCAAAAGATAATTCAATAAATCGGTATCGTGCCTTGATACAAGCACCAATTCCCATAAATAAAGAAAAGAAAAATTATTTGGTAGTTGGTTTTGAATATCGATACGTTGATATTAATATTGGAGAAAGTGAGGATGTTTCGGCGTTTATGGGCTCTGTTCCTCCTAATGAAGCTATTCAGGACAACCTAATAACTTCCGTTCAACAAATAGATGCTTATATGGGTTATACTTGGACCGTTCCTAATGATTGGAGATTTGGTTTAAAATTTGGCCCAAAATTTCAAAGTGATTTTGAAGATGGTTTGCAGAGTGATGATATTATTTATGAAGGAGCTGTTTATGCTATAAAAGATAGAAAAAATGATACTTTAAACGGCAACAAACCATATAGGTTGATAATGGGGCTTACCTATTCAACTACCCCTGGTAGAAGTTTTCCACTGCCCATTTTAAACTACTATAAAGAATTTCATCCCAATTGGACCTATACTTTGGGTGTTCCCAAAACAAACGTTCGGCATTATTTAAATGACAACCACAAAGATGCAATTCAGGCATTTGCTACCTTGGATAATATTTATGCAAACATTCAACAAAACTTTATTCCTGGAGGCAATCAAGACCAAGAGGGTACTGTGGCGGAAAGCATCCAAATGACTACTGGTCTGCTTGGGTTAGGCTATGAGCATTTTTTCACCAAACATCTTTTGTTCTATGGCTATGCCGCCCATTCTGTTTATAATAATTTTAGATTAGAAGATGGCGATGGAAATACAACCTATGAAATTAATACCGAAAATGCACCTTATTTTAGGGCTGGATTAAAATTCAAATACTAAATGTCGAGAATACTTATAATAGAAGACGAAGCAGCAATCAGAAGGGTTTTAGTGAAAATTCTTTCCGAAGAAAACAAAGGCTATGAAGTTTTTGAAGCGGAGGATGGCCTTGCGGGAATGGAAATCATTAAAAAAGAAGATTTTGATTTGGTACTTTGCGATATAAAAATGCCAAAAATGGACGGTGTCGAGGTACTCGAAGCTGTTAAAAAAATAAAACCGGAAATACCAATGGTCATGATTTCCGGACACGGCGATCTCGATACCGCAGTAAATACCATGCGTTTAGGTGCTTTTGATTATATCTCAAAACCACCGGATTTAAACCGATTATTGAATACTGTTCGCATTGCTTTGGATAGGAAAGAATTGGTTGTGGAAAATACGCTTCTGAAGAAAAAGGTTTCCAAGAATTATGAAATGGTGGGCGAATCGACAGAGATTGAGCGTATAAAGGAAATGATTGAAAAAGTTGCGCCAACCGAAGCACGGGTTTTAATCACGGGTCCGAACGGAACCGGAAAAGAATTGGTAGCTCATTGGTTGCACCAAAAAAGTGAGCGAAACAACGGCCCAATGCTTGAAGTTAATTGCGCGGCAATCCCAAGTGAATTGATTGAAAGCGAACTTTTCGGTCACGTAAAAGGTGCTTTTACATCGGCAATTAAAGATCGCGCGGGTAAGTTTGAAGCCGCAAACGGTGGAACTATTTTTCTAGATGAAGTTGGCGATATGAGCCTTTCCGCGCAAGCGAAAGTGTTACGTGCATTACAGGAAAATAAGGTGCAGCGGGTTGGTAGCGATAAAGATATTAAGGTTGATGTTCGTGTAATAACAGCAACAAATAAAGATTTAAAGAAAGAAATAAGTGAAGGCCGCTTCCGCGAGGATTTATACCACAGGTTGGCGGTGATTCTTATAAAAGTTCCTTCATTGAATGATAGAAGGGAAGATATTCCTTTACTTGTAGATTATTTCACGGGAAAAATTGCCAGCGATCACGGAACTTCACAAAAGAAATTTTCAGAAAAGGCGATAAAATTATTGCAGGAATACGATTGCAAGGAAACATTCGCGAACTTCGGAATGTGGTGGAACGATTGATTATATTGGGCGGAAAGGAAATTAGTGAAGAAGATGTTAAGCTTTTTGCTAGTAAATAAGTCGATAAGTCGATTGGTCTATGAGTTGATTTGTTTATGCGTTTAAAAGTTTAGATTTGAATTTTTCAAACGGAACGATAATATTTATAATATCATTAGTATCAACAGAATCAATAGTATCAACAGCATCATAAATTTTCAAAGATGAAAGAAATTAAGATTGAAGATTACAAAATTTCTGAGAAGATAAAACTTAGCGACACAAGTACAACTTTAGATTTGGATTCATCGAAAGATGAATTGGAAGAACAACTGGAAGACACCCGAAAAAAACTCGGTAAACTTCAAGATACACTATACGCCCACGGAAAATATGCCGTTTTGGTTTGCCTGCAGGGAATGGATACTGCGGGAAAAGACAGCTTGATACGGGAAGTATTTAAGGATTTCAATGCGCGTGGGGTAGTGGTGCACAGTTTCAAAACGCCAACCGCATTAGAAAAACGTCACGATTATCTTTGGCGCCATTATATTGCACTTCCCGAACGCGGGAAGTTTGGTGTTTTCAACCGTACACATTATGAAAATGTTTTGGTTACACGGGTTCACCCAAATTATATTTTAGGTGAAAACTTGCCCAATGTAAATAATCTGGAAGATATAAATGAAGAATTCTGGAATAAACGCTTTCAGCAAATCAACGATTTTGAAAAAACCATCCACCAGAATGGAACTATTATTTTTAAATTCTTTTTAAATCTTTCCAAAGACGAACAAAAAGATAGACAATTGCGAAGGCTCGACAAACCAGATAAAAATTGGAAATTTTCCCCTGGCGATTTAGATGAAAGGGAACTTTGGGATGAGTATCAAAAATATTATGAAGATGCCATCAACCGCACTTCAAAACCGCACGCGCCGTGGTATATAATTCCGGCGGACGATAAAACTACTTCACGTGTTATAGTTGCCGAAATAATGCTTCAGGAATTAAAAAAATACGATGATATAAAAGAGCCGGAGCTCGATGACGATATTCAAGCTAAGATAGCCGAATATCGCGAACGGCTTATGAATGATTAATTGCAAACATTTTATTTTAAATTATTTATAATGAAAATTACATTACTCCCCAAAATACTCTTCTTTTTACTTTTCAGTGTAATAGCCACTTCACAAAATAAAGTGCAAGATTCTATTATGCTGAAAAAGCTTTACACATCAGCATTGACTGATGGCAAAAGTTATGATTGGTTGGATTATCTGTCCAATGAAATTGGCGGAAGGCTTTCTGGGTCTATTGAGGCTGAAAATGCAGTGAAATATACCGAAGCAGAGCTAAAAGAACTTGGGTTGGACAAAGTTTGGCTTCAGCCGGTAATGGTTCCAAAATGGACGCGCGGTTTTAAGGAATATGCCTATATAGAAACTGCAGATGGATCAAAAAATATAACAGATATCTGTGCGCTGGGAGGTTCGGTTGCCACGCCAAGTTTGGGAATAAAAGCCGAAGTCGTTGAGGTAAAAAGTCTTGAAGAACTCGCTTCGCTTGGAAAGGCAAAGTTGGAAGGCAAGATTGTATTTTACAACAGACCGATGCAAGCTGATGTAATCCAAACTTTTGAAGCTTATGGAGGTTGTGTGGACCAACGCTATTCAGGTGCTGCGGAAGCTGGAAAATACGGTGCTATTGGAGTTTTGGTGCGTTCCATGAATCTTCGTTTGGACGATTTTCCACATACGGGAGCGATGAGTTATGGCGATACGCCCGTAAGCCAACGTATTCCTGCAGCTGCAATTAGTACAAATGGTGCTGAATATTTAAGCAGTCTTTTAAAACTTCAACCGACCCTAAAATTTTATTTTAAACAGAACTGCAAAACCTTTGACGATGTGCAGAGTTACAATGTGATTGGTGAAATAACCGGCAGCACATACCCAAACGAATATATGGTTGTTGGCGGGCATTTGGATAGTTGGGATTTAGCCGATGGCGCCCACGATGATGGCGCAGGTTGCGTGCAAAGTATGGAAGTACTCCGATTGTTTAAAAAAGTAGGTTACAAACCAAAACACACTATACGCGTAGTATTATTTATGAATGAAGAAAATGGGTTGCGAGGCGGAAATAAATATGCCGAAGAAGCAAAAAGAAAAGGTGAAACCCACCGATTTGCGTTGGAAAGCGATGCTGGCGGATTTACGCCGAGAGGTTTTTCATTTGATAGCAACGATTCCAATTTCAATAAAGTGAAATCTTGGGAATCACTTTTCAAACCTTACTTAATCCATTATTTTGAAAAGGGTGGAAGCGGGGCAGATATTGGTCCGTTAAAAGGAAATATTGATGTGCTCGCAGGATTGCGCCCAGATAGTCAGCGTTATTTTGACTACCACCACGCTGCAAACGATACTTTTGATGCCGTAAATAAACGCGAATTGGAACTTGGCGCTGCGAGTATGGCGAGCTTAGTTTATTTATTTGATATGTACGGAACCAAATAAAATTTACCACCAAACTACAAAGAAGCGCTCCAATTTATGGGGCGTTTTTTTATAGATTAATGGCGATTTGTTCATTTTCAATTGTTCGTCAACGAGTTGTTTAACTTCTGAAAAAGTATGCCAACTTTTCAATGCATTTATTGGAAGAATCCATTCTTTTTTGGAAGGAATGGCATAAAGTGCAGTTTCGTCTTCAGTAAAATCAGTTTCTTTTAAATAATGACCAACAATGCAATTTTCAAATATTTTTGGAAAGGTTTCTGGTTTTAAATTCTTCGGAATAAAGAAAAAAGCCTTTAAGCACAAAGCTTGGGAAGATGGTTTTTCAATTTTTAATTCATTTAATTTCTGAAGGGTTTCCGGAGCTTTGAGTAAGGGAAACTGTTTCAGTTTTAATTTTTCCAACTTTTCAAAAAGGCTATCTTTTCTATTTCGGCCAACCCAATTTTTTTCAGCTTGTTTGTTTTCGTTTCCGTCAAATAAATAGAATTTACACGCCAATTCTATATGAATATTTTCTTCGGTTTTAAGGTTTTTAACTATATAATCCAATTCGCCCAAAGTTTCCTTTTCTCCTTGAATCTGAAGATTTGCAGCCAGTAAATCAAATTCTTTTGATTGTTTTAAATATTCTTTAAAACAGGCTTCGGCTTGCATCCCGAGGACAAAATTATATGGAAAATCGAACGTGCTTCCGTTCAATTTTTCAGTTGGAAATTTAAAATTATCAAATTCGTAATTAGCTGTATCAATTTTAAATTCGGGCGCACTTTGGAAATGCTGTAAGATATCTTTCGCTTTGATGTTTATCTTTTTATTTGGGTTTCATATATTTCAATCCATTCATCTACTGAAATTTTCGTAGTGAGTTCACCCAACAATTCAAAGGGAATGTTTTTTGGATTTTTAAAGCGAATACAACTTTTGCCCATATCCAACTTTCCTTTGGCGTGTTTTGGATATTCCTCAACAAACCAATCCAATAATTTTTGGTCAACATACCCGGCCGAATTATAAAAGGCAATATGATTTTTCTGGGAAGCTATACTTAAAAATGGCAAAGCATCGGTAGGTTTGCAATGGTACCCTGCGGGATATTTACTGTGCGGAACTACATAGCTTATCATTCCGTATTGCATGGTTTCCTCAAAACCTTCGGGAATGTTTTTCAAAACAGTTTCCCGTAATTTTTGCATAACCTCTTTCCTGTCTTCGGGAAGCTCTGCTATATATAGATCTGCAGTTTTGGCTGATGATTGCATATTAGTAAAGTTTAAAGTTAAAAGCTCAAAGTTAAAAGTTTGGGATTACAAATTACGAGTTTTGTTATTTTTCAGCTTATAGCTTATAGCTTATAGCTTATAGCTTATAGCTTACAGCCTTTGTTTTCGGAAAAAACTCTGGCGAAAGTTCCAACGGATTAAAATTCCAAACCAACGGTAATAGGAAATACACCATTAGGCTTAGCAGAAGTATGGAAAGTATATTCATGGCCAACCCGCTCTTTACCATATCTGGAATTCGCAAATATCCCGAACCAAAGACCACGGCATTTGGGGGAGTGGCAACGGGTAGCATAAATGCACACGAAGCCGCAACGGTTGTTGCCACCATCAAAACATATGGATTTACACCCAAACCAATGGCAATTGGAGCCAAAATAGGAAGTAACATAGCCGTTGTAGCAATGTTTGAAGTGAATTCGGTTATAAAGTTGACAGCGGTAATTACCACCAATATCAAAATAAATAGCGGAAGCCCTTGCAATAAAGTTATTTGTTGTCCCAGCCAAGCTGCTAATCCAGTGGATTCAAAACTTGCGGCAAGCGCCATTCCGCCACCAAAAAGGAGGATTATTCCCCAGGGGATTTTTACAGCGTCTTCCCATTTAATTATTCGGTCCTTATTTTTATTTGCGGGAAGCGTGAAAAGAATAATCCCAGCAGCAATGGCGATTATTGTATCATCAATGCCCGGAATAAATGGTTCGAGGAAAAAGGATCTGCCAATCCAACAAACAGCCGTGAGCGTAAAAATCGTGAGGACAGTTTTTTCTTCACGCTTCATTGGGCCTAATTCTTTTGTGAGTCGCATAATTTCCTCTTTTCCTCCGGGAAAGGATTTCTGTTTAAAAGTGAAGGCGAAATGGGTTAGATAATACCAACAAATTATAAGCAATATCAGCGCAATGGGAAGTCCAAACTTCATCCACTGCCAGAAGCTTATTTCAATATTGTAGACTTCTTCCACATAGCCAGCAAGTACCAAATTGGGCGGCGTACCAATTAGCGTTGCAATACCACCGATGGATGCGGAATATGCAATACCCAACATCAATGCTTTCCCGAAGATGTGGTTTTCATTTTCATCGGTGGAAGGATTGTCCTTCAATTGTGCCACAATACTCATCCCAATTGGCAGCATCATTACCGCCGTTGCTGTGTTTGAAATCCACATGGAAAGAAAAGCAGTGGCAATCATAAATCCTAAAATAATGTTTGAAACGTTTGTTCCAATTCCCCGAATTATATAAAGCGCAATGCGTTTGTGAAGGTTCCATTTTTCAATGGCGATTGCGATTATAAAACCACCCAAATAAAGAAAAACATATTTATGCCCATAAGATGCGGTGGTTGTTGAGAGATCCAACGCGCCTGTGAGCGGAAAAAGCACAATCGGCAATAAAGAAGTAACGGCAATTGGCACGGCTTCACTTACCCACCAAATGGCAATCCAAAGCGTTGCGCAAAGCACATCGTAAGCTGCATCGGGCATTCCTTCTGGGGTTTCTAGCGATTGTAAAACAAAGAAAAGAATGGGGCCGAGGAGGAGAGGGATTAATTTATTTTTCACTTAGTTGATGGTTGATGGTTGATGGTTGATGGTTGATGGTTGATGGTTGATGGTTGATAGTTGATAGTTGAAAATTTACTTTTCATTTTATTCATTACTCATTACTCATTACTCATTACTCATTTCTCAAAGTTAATAGAAATTGGTTACGATTGGTTATTTGTGATTTTGGAAAAAATTGTTCGTTGTGGAAAGACTCAAAATTATAATTGTACTTTTATTTTAAATAAACCAGAAAGATGAAAAAATTTATAACCTTTTCCGTAGTCGCCCTTTTTCTAATTTTCAGCATTGATGGCTATTCCCAAGAAATAACCAAATATAATTTCCTTGAAATTATTGTTGTCCAAAAGGCGAACAATAGCGGGAAATTGAAACGAATAAAAGTTG
Source organism: uncultured Flavobacteriaceae bacterium (assembly GCA_963716065.1). GTDB lineage: Bacteria > Bacteroidota > Bacteroidia > Flavobacteriales > Flavobacteriaceae > Aequorivita. Next base: position 832,882 of record OY970287.1, on the reverse strand, counting down.
AGGAACAAGCTTCATTGGTTGGTCAAAATATCACTATTGAAGAAATTGAAGATATTGAGGAAACGTCAACGTTGCTGAATTATATGAACGCAAACGATTGGGAATTTGTAGATCGCCAATCGGTAGTTTCTGAAGAAAATGACCCGGTTTGGATGAGTTATATTTTTAGGAAAAAGAAGTAATAATATTGAGAATTGAGTATTGAGTATTGAGAATTGAGAATTGAGTATTGTGTATTGAGTATTGAGAATTGAGAATTGAGTATTGTGTATTGAGTAATGAGAATTGAGAATTGAGAATTGAGAATTGAGTATTGTGTATTGAGTATTGAGAATTGAGAATTGAGTATTGTGTATTGAGTAATGAGAATTGAGAATTGAGAATTGGGAATTGAGTTCATCTAAACGTCCAAGCTACAAAACGGCTTTGTTTGTTGCCTTGTTCCATTTCTATTATTCTCACTTCAGTAGGCTTTGTTTTATTAATTGCCCTTTTAATGTTTTTCAAGTTTTCTTTTTGTGAAACAATTGCAGTAAACCATTGCACTTGCTCTTTAAACTGAACACTTTCCTCAGCCATTGTTTGCACAAATGCAGCTTCCCCGCCTTTATACCACAACTCGTTACTCAATCCCCCAAAATTCTGCGTGTTTGCTTCGTCTAGCTCTAGGTTTTTATACTTGCGCCTATTGCTTTGCTCTGCTTCGGTTCTATTTTTGAAAAATGGCGGATTGCAAACTACAACATCAAAATGGTCTGTGGGTTGAATTACATGTTCCAAAATATGGCTTTTGAATTGTTGATGGCGCAATTCAATATTTTTTAATGATTTATTTTTAGAAATAATTTCCTGTGCAGTACTCAGCGAATCGTGATTCACTTCACTCGCGCTACATTTCCAGTTGAAATGTTGCGTTGCAAGGATTGGGTAAATTAAGTTGGCGCCTGTACCAATATCCAAAAGATGAATTTCTTTTTTCGAAACTAAATCTGCAACGTGCAACAAATAATCCAACCTACCGGGAATTGGCGGACAAAGATTATTCTCTGGAATATGCCAATGCGTGATGCCGTAATTAGCTTTTAGAAGTGCCGTGTTCAAAGCCTTCACAGCTTCGTGATCGGCGAATTTTACAGTCTCGTTCCCGTATTCATTTTTAAAAACGAACTGTTTTAGCGGCGGATGCTCGGAGATGAGTGTTTCGAAATTATAGTCTTTATTGAATGGATTTTTTGGATGCACTTATTTTGTTATTGGTTGATAGTTGTTGGTTGATGGTTTTGTCTTGGCTCTTGTGTCTTGTGTCTTGTTTCTTGTCTCTTGACTCTTTATCCCTATTCCCTTAAAATTTTTTCCATCTTCTTTCCCTTCGCCAATTCGTCCACCAATTTATCCAAATAGCGAATCTTCTTCATAAGAGGTTCTTCAATTTCCTCGACACGGTAGCCGCAAATTACGCCAGTTATTTTCGAAACATTTGGGTTTAGCTGTGGGGCTTCGTCAAAAAAAGTTTCAAAGGATACTTTTGTATCTATCTGTTTTTGCAGGGCTTTTTGGTCATAGCCCGTTAGCCAATGGATTATAGTGTCCAATTCTTCTTTGGTGCGGCCTTTTTTCTCTGCTTTGGCAACGTAATGTGGATATACGCCTGCGAAAACCATTTTATAAACTCGTTCGTTTTTCATGTTTTCTGAAAATAGTATCTAAAATTAATCATTCTTCCCTGACTCATTTTTATAAGCCTGAAAGACGCTAATTATATTGATTCAACAAAATCTAAAAATACTTTTTTATGAAGTTCAAGGTCCATATTTCCTGAAAGGGACGCCCGCACAATATAATCTTTATCTCCTTCTTTAGTAGTTCCTTGGGTTGAGGTTGCGGGGATAGTCCAATAACATCCCTTTAATTGCCCGTAACTTACGCAGAACTTACTTTCATTGGGAATTTCAGTAATCATTAAATTGATTAACTTCAAATTCAAAGCTCTTTTATACGTTTCTTTTTCTGCATCGGTATTCCCTTTTGTGGGAAGATCCAATGAAAAAACGGAAGGCGTAAATCCTTGTGCCGCCAATTCATCTGAAACAAAATTGATTTTTGCTGTTGGCAATGTGGTTTTGATGAAGTTTACAAACTCACGCGTGTTTTTATAAGCATCGCTGATTCGTTGATTCATTGAAGGCAATTGCTGCGCTAGAATTTCATATTGAAGTGCGGTAGCCTCGTTATCGCAAAGCGTGAGATGCGTTTCTATTTTTTGCATTAACGCATTCGTTTTTGAATTCCCAACCACATAACCCGCAGTACATTTTCCACCACTGGGGAATTTTGATCCGCTTGCATACGAAATGGCTCTGACCGTAGAAAGTATTTCCCCTTCTCCCAAGAAATGGTAGTTTGGACAAAAAGTTTGGTCTAAAATAAAAACGGGATCGATTGCAATTTCACCATTGGCTGTTTTTCGTTCTTTACTTAAAGCGGCCTTTAATTTTTGAAGATCGGGAACTTCAACTCTTGGGTTTGTTGGGATTTCAGCAATTATATAGGGTACGGCATCTTCCTCGGCAACTTTTGCCAAAACCGCATCGATGCTTTTCACCATATCATTATCACCATCCACAGCTAAATCCAAAATTTCAACATCCTTAAGGCAAGCGGCAACACGTCTTGCTTGGTCGTTTGTGCCACCGTAACAATTTGGCGGAACAATAAATTTGATTGATTTTCCCTTATGATTTTCCTGTGCGTCGTGAATAAGCCCCATCATAATTGCGTATTGAATGGACAATCCGCTGAACCAATTAACGGCGTTGAAGTTGTTCCGGTAATTTCTTTTATTGAATGTATAACATTTGCTTTGTCAGCTTCAACGTTCTCGTTTATATTTATTGAAGATTGTTCGGTGAGCGACTTTAAAGCAATCATACAATTGGCTGGCGTCATTGCGATGGTTCTTTTCTTCTTACGTGTTGTATTTCTGAAATGTAATTTTCATTCTGCTTGCCATTTACAACTAATATACTTCCTAGATTCCCATAAAAATTGATAAAGAAGTCAATGTTTGAAGTGAATTCAGTTGCGCCAATTTTATATTGATTTGAAATGAAAATAGTACTTCCGTTGAATTTGGAAATTTCCTTTACATCAGTAATTTGCTTTAATTCGAAATTATAGCCGTAAACATTTCGTATTAGTTCAGCATCAAAATAAGACGGCAATTTCCCGGTATATGTGATTTGGGTGTTTTTATTTTCCAATAAATTCTTCCGAAGAATTGCCAAAATAGGAACCGTCTTTGAGGAAAAGCTGATTATATTTTCTGATGCTATATTATTTAAATTTGCAATCCCCCATTCCAAAACACACGATAGCGGATGCCCGAGCCGAATATAATCGTAAGCAGTGGGTAGCTTTTTCAGTGCTTCGGTTTCTGCGTTGTTATTTTTGTAAAGTTCTTCAAACTGATTTAAGAAATCCGTTTTTGCCTTGCTTTCATCATAAATATCCAATCGGTGGGTTGTAAGGTTTACCCAGTCCGCTGGCATATTTTGAAGTACTTTTTTAATATAATTCAACATAGTATTTACTTTAATAAATTCACATTCTATTGGGGTCGGCAAGGTACATGAATTAGATTTTTTCAGAAGTGTTTTATGACTTTTGTAACAAAGGGCTCAATAGATTTATAAGAATTTTTTACGCAGAATTCTTTCCCATATTAATTGGATATATCTTTTGATTACGCACACATTTTAAAAAAAGTGCATTTTAAAAAACATGGGGTTTTATTCTACCAAATTGTTATCCGCTCCTCTATTGGTAAATACATTTTATGGTTAGGCTGTACGTTGAATGCGTCATAAAATGGAGTGGTATTCATAAGCGGACCGTTTACGCGCCAAATTGGTGGCGAATGCGAATTGCTATTGATCCAAAGACGAAGAAATTCATCTTTCATTTTTACTTTCCAGATTCTTGCAATAGACAAAAAGAAGCGTTGGTCTGGCGTGAAATTGCCAACTTTGGTAGAATCTTGCCCTTGTTTCGTCATTTTGAAAGCATCATACGCCACGGCTATTCCGGCAATGTCGGCGGTGTTTTCACCCACGGTCATATCACCTTTTACGTGTAAACTATCCAATACCGTAAAGGTGCTGTACTGATCTATTACTTGTTGGATTTTTGACTTAAACTGTGTATAATCATCTTTTGTCCACCAGTTATTCACGTTGCCATCTTTATCATATTGTGCGCCTTGGTCATCAAAGGTGTGTGTAATTTCGTGGCCTATAACCATGCCAATTCCTCCGTAATTTAAGGCGTCATCCGCGTCATTATCAAAATAGGGTGACTGCAGTATCCCTGCGGGAAAAACGATTTCATTCGCCGAAGGATTGTTGTATGCCGTAACAGTTGATGGGGTTGTGTACCATTCCGATCTGTCAACAGGCTTGCCCAATTTGGCTATTTCCCGTTGGTATGACGATGCCGCTGCAGAAACTACGTTTTCGAAATATTTGTCTCTTGCAATTGTTACATTACTGTAGTCCTTCCATTTATCTGGATAGCCTATCTTTTTGGTCATCGCAAACAGTTTTTCTTTCGCTTTTGTTTTTGTGCTGTCGCTCATCCACTCCAAATTATCTATCCGTACGGCATAGGCTTTTTGAATATTATTCACCAATTCCAGCATTCGTTTTTTGGCATCCTCCGGAAAATATTTCTTCACATACAATTGTCCCAAGGCTTCCCCCAAATAACTGTCTACGGCACTTGCCATTATTTCGCCACGTTCTTTCTGAACTGCTTGGCCAGAGATCACTTTTGTAAATTCAAAAGCGGCATCTACAAAAGGTTTGCTTAAATTATTGGCATATCCATTTAAAGTATTTGCCTTCAAATACAATTTCCAATTGGCTAAAGGAACAGTCTTTAAAACTTCATTTAGTTTTACGTAATATGCAGGTTGCGCAACATCAATTGTATCGGTTTTTGCGCCTAGCTGTTGCAGAAAATTGTTCCAACCAATATTTGGCTGCGTTTTTACAAGATCTGAAACCGCCATCATATTGTAATTTGCTATCACATCGCGTCGTTCCACTCTCGTTCTGTGGGAAGCGGCAAGTTGCTTTTCAATATCATAAACAATTGCAGCATCTTTTTGGGCAGCTGTTGCATCGCTGCCGGTAAGTTGAAATAATGTAGCAAGGTATGTTTTGTAAGCGTTCTGTATTGCGACAGTTGATGAATCTGTCTTGAAATAATAATCCCTATCCGGCAAACCGAGACCCGTTTGGTAGGTATGCGCAATGTTCATAATGCTATTTTTATCATCAGGCCCAACTCCGAAAGCCATGATGGAATAATTATCTACCTTCAATTGATTTGCCACAAAAGTCATTAAAGACGGAATATCGCCAATCGCTTCAATAGTTGCGACTGTAGGTTTTATAGGGTCGTAGCCACGTTTATTTATAGTTACGGTATCCATTCCCGAAGCATAGAAATCGCCCACTTTTTGCTCAATACTTCCTTCGGGATTTTGAGTTGCAGAAACACTATCCAAAATACCCTGCAAGCGCAGACGTTGCGGATAATTCATAAACATATAAGCACCAACTCCGGCTTGGGAAGCGGGGATGGGGATGGAATCGTACCATTTGCCATTTGCATAGCGGTAAAAGTTATCCCCGGGATTTAATGTGGAATCTGTTCCCGTGATTTCAATAAATTTTTTATCGGAAGAAGGGGTTGGGTTTTTGCACGATGCCAAAGTGAGTAGCGTGATGAATAGAATTATTGCGTGTTTCATGGGTGGATTAATTTGTTTTAAAAGTAATAAATTTAATAACATCCCTTGCGCGTTTAGCAAAAGCTAACCACAGGACTAATAAAAGTTCGGCACACTTTCAAAAAGTGCGCCGATTAATAAAAGTTTAGTTTCCCTTGGCATAAAATCTATTCTTCCCTTCTATTTAAAGTCCATTCATCTCCCGTATCGTTATTTCTTACAATAATATAATCGCCGTAACCGAAATAATCCAAGCTAAATTGTTGGCCCACCCCGTCATCAACAACATAGCCAAAGCCATCGGATACATCATAATAGTCCACAATACTGAATTTGTTCCACTGGGATTTTGCTGCATCTGTAAAAGATACCTCCAGCACTCGTGTATTATCTGAATTGGTTTTTAAATACACATTAAAATCGTCTCCATCGTAGGTAAAGTATTGCTGTGCCTTGGCTGAAGTAGTAATGGCAATAGCAAAAACCATAATCGTAAATACTTTGATTAATTTTTTCATTGGTATAGTATTAGAAGATTGTTGGCTACTCTATTCGCTTTTCGCCATCCGCGCTATTGTATTTAATATATCAATCTATAGCGGGGGGAAATAAAAAAGGAAAATTTCATATATAAAAAATCCCCGCCGTGACACATTTTAAAGCGCCAAAGTGAGGATTAGGGTTAAAGATAATTAAAAGCTGGGAAAATTATTGAGAAAATATCAAAAAATAAGTAAGACTATTAAATGCGGGCTAGGCGTGTGGCTGTATTCAAATGCTTTAGAACTCGGGCACGGCTTGCACTTCGACTACGTTCAGTACAGGCGAAGTTTCGACAGGGGAAGCCGTTAATTGGAACGAATATAACAGGAAATCCTAAATGGAGTTGTATTGATATATTGAACCACATATAATTCGTTTTCAAAACATTGAAATGCCCGTGTGTCAATGGCTCCATTTATAAAATGGATGGTTAACAACCCATTTTGATGCGTAAAATTGCCGAATGTAGTTTGCATAAAATTTTGGAACACCTGAAATAGCGCGTTCGGATTAAAGAAAATCTGTTCATTTACCGTTACGGGCAGATTCTGATTGTTTTGTAGATTTCTTACAAGTTGCCATTTTCCAATCAAATTTTTGGAATCGGACACGGCATTTTCCAATCTTTTCCCAATCAATTTGTCGTCAGTATAATTTGAAACCTGTGCTACAATATCTTCAAATACAGAATTATGGATATTTGGCTTTCCGAAAGGAGGGTTTTCCAATATTGCAGTTAATTTTTTACCGATAAAAACCGTAGTATCGTCTCTTTTTAAGAATGTTTCTATTAGTACTTGAATATTTTGGACAGAATCGATGTTTTTGTCGATAACCCTTTCGATACGAAATATTATGTCCCTTTGATTCTCTAAGGTTAAGAATTTGGAAGTAGTGAAAATTGAATGTATTTCGCTCACCTCGGTCATGGGCATTGCTGGTTGCGGCACGGTATCGGGATCTGTCCAGGTTTTTCTGTAGTCTTCAATGTTATCGGCAATTTCCTTAAGGATGCTTGCCAGCCGAACTTCTTTACCACTGTCCATCGGCTTGTAAAATGTTATATTATTATCTTTCAATAAATGGGGAGTGAAAGATGTGTGTAGATCGTCAATCTGAAAAGCCACAATATGTTTCCCTAAATTATCGGCATATTCCAGCTCAGCGAGACACGCCTTAGATTCACTGGATTCTTTGGAAAGTAGAAATATAAAAACATCGCAAATTCTTATTTGGCTCAATATTTCGTCCCACCATTGGGAGCCGGCTTTCAGCTCATTATCATACCAGCAGTTATGATACACAAGAGAAGCATCCACAATCTTCACAAGTTCGTCACGCTGTGACCTGTGGTAACTAAAAAAAAGATTGATTTTCAATTTAAAAAGCTTTTAGAAATTAATATGGTTCTCGGAAATTACTCGTTATAAAAATTTTCTGCTGTTATAAATATAATAATTCTCTATTTCATTTTGGAATTTGAGCTTATATAAATACTCTCTCGGGCGCGCTTTTGAAAAGCGTGCCAATTTACGCTATCGGGTACGATATATTTAATGAAGTCACGAGTGGGACGATCGTGCTAGGAAGGGTTTAGTCGCATTGCAAATGCTTTGATTAGACAACCATGCTTTGCAAAAGCAAGCAAAGAGAATTTATTCTAATTGTAATTTTTTAAATATTGATTTTAAGCACATGGCCCTTTTTTATTATATTTATTCAAAAAAGAAAATATTATGACAAAATTTATACTATTTGGCAGCTTACTCTTCGTATTACCAAACTTTGCCCAAACCAATGAAATATACGGCATTTCACGAAATAACAATTCAAATGTAACTTACTTAGCCAAAGTAAATACAACTAATGGCTTGATTCGTGATGTTTCCAATACTTCGCACTCAGACTATATTGCCAATTTTTCATTTACGGTAGATCCGATCGCTGGGATTTACTATTATTCAGATTTGAATAATTTTATTGGTGTAGATATGAATACTGGGGAACTTGTTCAAGATAATCCTATAACTACAACTGAGTTACCAATCTTTCAAAATTCTTCTGGAGTGAAAGCTACCGTATGTACAAAACTATTGGACTGCGGATGGGCTTGGATATTTTCTTCTAAGAACGCTTTATATTGCGCCATAGATTGACCAAAGGAAGATGTAACGCAGAGTAAGCAGATAAACAGAAATCGAAACATATTTTTTCGCAAATATATTCTTTTATACTTTATATAATACGAAGTTTTTTTGTTGGAAATGGCACGAGTGGAAGGATTGCGCTATCTGGCGCGCTTTTGCAAAGCGTGCCAATTTACATGGGCATTTGCAATGCCCAATTACCAAAGTGTTTGTATCTTAACAAAAGGCTTTTCCCGATTGCCATCTTCATAAGCTGCATAACTGCTGTTTACCCAATCGCGCTCGTGATAAACAAACCGTGCACTCACTGGATTGTAATGTATATAGTTGAGGCGTTGTTCCACTTTTTCATAGGTATCTAAAAGTATGGGATGAAAACCATCTTTCCAAAATTTAAAGTTTACACCGCGTTTGGTTCTTTGCGCTGCGAAACTGAACTTTTTCAACAACCATTCCCGTCTGCTTTCTGGGTATTCCTGTATGGCTTCAACGATTCTTTTTGAAGTGAATTTTTTGAAATCCCGAATTATATCCTTCAATTCTACACCGTTTGAACTTACGATGGCGTGAAGATGGCTGGTCATATAAACGTATGCGTGCACTTGCAAGCCTTTTTGGGCTATGCAATAATTAAAGGAAGCGTCCAGTATTTTTGTGTATTCCGAACGAATAAATACATCTACCCAATCTATTACCGTTAATGTAATGAAAGTGGGTTGCTGGCCATCTATCACTTTGTATTTGTGCGACATCCTTTAAAAATACAAAATTTAGTATTTGGTTGGGTGTGGGGTCGCATTGCAAATGCTCTATTTAGATGGGCACGCTTTGCAAAAGCGCGCCAGGGGAAATTAACAAGTGTTTTCAAGTGTTTTATAGTTGGAAATGGCACGAGCGGGACACTCGCGCTGGCGGGCAGTTTCATTTATTTGCTATTTTTACATTTAGATTAATTCGTGAATCAGATGGGTTCTTATTTGAAATTTCAGCTTGATAATATTCATCAACAAGAACATTTGCGTTAGAATCAATTAATTCAGTTGATTTGAAATTAACACCTTTATAATCATAGGAATAATAAACCCTTCGCAAGCTCCTTTTATTCACTAATTTTTCAATTTTAGCTATAACGAAATAACTATTTTTATCAATATCTTTCTCAATATTATTATTTTGAAACGCTCCAATAATAATGACTACTCCTAAGATAGATAGTAATATAATAGAAAAAAGATATCTTTTAATAACGCTCATTATTGTCTTCAATTATTTTGTAACGTTAGCATCACAACCTTTGTTCTTATATCCCTTGCTCTAAAGACACGAGCGGAACGCTCGCGCTAGCGGGGGCAATTATTAATCCCCAAATTAGATTTCCTGAACCAAGCCATATTGACCAAAGACTTTGATTTGGTTTATATCTGGTTCTTTCAATTAAATTTCTGTAAAAATTTCGCTCCAGAAAAGTAAATGTGTATTCTCTAAACTCTTCATCTTTGAGAAGATTCCTTAATGGTGAATATTTATATTCTCCGACATATTCTACAAATCCTTTCACCCAATGTGCGATAAACTCTCGTGGATCACTAAACTGAGTATTTACTATATCTGCATATTGATTATTCTTACCGCCAATAGTTCCGTGTAGAGATGGTAAAGTACATTCTCTTTCTTTTTCAATAGAATATTTTCTTAACACACTTTCTTGATGTGCAATTAATTCTGCCGTTAAGTTTGCTTCTAATTCTTCTAGTGTAAGAGATTCTTGTTTGAATGAAGTCATTTCACTTTTAAATTATTTTACACAACACATAAACACCGTATTGGGTTTATATTCATTTGTGTAAATATACAAGATTAATATTTTTTAATAGGCTAAAAATATCACTGATACCCCGCCGCCTGCAACTTAAACAACTCCGCATACAGTTTTGGGTTTGCCATTAGCTCTTGGTGGGTGCCCAGCTCCAGTACTTGGCCGTTTTGTAATACCAAAATACGGTCTGCCATCCGCACGGTGCTAAAGCGGTGGCTAATAATAATACTGGTCTTGCCTTTGGTGAGGGCTATAAAGCGTTCAAAAACATCAAACTCTGCCTGCGCATCCAGCGCGCTGGTGGGTTCGTCCAGCACCATAACATCGGCATCTTTCATATAGGCGCGGGCCAGCGCAACTTTTTGCCACTGTCCGCCGCTTAGTTCGGTGCCCTTGTAAAACCTTCTGCCCAGGCGTTGTTCCAGGCCGTGCGTCATCTCGTTCACTACCTGTTCCGCAAGGCTTTTGCTGGCGGCGTAGCTTATAACTTCGTCGTTCTCTACTTCGTCTATATTGCCCACGGCTATGTTTTCGCGCAGCGTAAATTCATATTTAAAAAAGTCCTGAAATATTACGCCAAAACGTTTTCGGTATTCGTCCACATCAAAGGTGTTTATATTGATGCCGTCCAAAAGGATTTCGCCCTGCGTGGGTTCGTAAAAGCGGAGGAATAGTTTTATAAGTGTGGTTTTTCCCGCACCGTTTTGGCCCACGAATGCCATTTTTTCGCCAGCGTTTAGTTTAAAAGTTACGCCTTTTAGAACTTCGGTTTCACTGCCTGCATAAGCGAAATGCAGATCGTTAATCTGAAAACCTTCTTTGATGGTTTTGGGCATAGCCGTTTTTGCTTCGGAAGTTTGTTCCACGGTTAAATCAATAAAATCGAAATAATCCTGCAGATACAGCGCACTTTCGGAAATACGGGTAAAGCGCGAAAAGAAGCCCTGCAAATTATTGCGCAAACGGTTAAAGGATCCGGAAAGGAAGGTGAGTTCCCCAATGGTAATCACGCCCGTTAGTACCCGAAGAATTATGAAAACATAGGCGCCGTAATAACTGAGCACGCCCAAAATATTAAACAGCGAACCGTAAAAACTCTGTTTGAGCGACAGTTTTTTGTTGATGAGATAATAATCGTTTGATAGGTTTTTAAAGCGTTCCGCGATAAAATCGGTAAGACCGAAAAGTTTGATTTCCTTGGCGGTTTGGTTATTGGCACCGATGAAACGGAGGTAATCCAGTTCGCGGCGTTCGGCCGTCCAACTTCTCGCCAACGAATACCGCGTACTACTGAATTTAGCTTCATTTATAAACGAAGGAATAATGCTGAGCACGAGAATGAGTATCAAAATAGGTTCAAAATAAACCAATCCTGCAATCAGCGTGATTATGGAAATGATACTTTCCGCCTGGCCCAACGCGTTGGTCATTAAATCTACACGACTGTTTGTTTGGGTTCGGGCGCGTTCCAGTTTGTCATAAAATTCTGGGTCTTCCAGTTGGGCTATGGTAAGTTCGGCGGTTTTCCGAATAATTTTTTCGGAAGACATATTGGAATATAAATCACCCAAAAGTCCGTCGGTTAAATTTATCAATCTTCCCAACAAATCGGAAAGCACGGCAACGGTAAATTCAATGATGACGTAATTCCACAGCATCGTGAAATCTTTGTCTTCTAGGGAAACCTGGAGGATTATTTCATCAATAATCATTTTTCCCACCCACAGAATTACCACGGGGGTGAAAGCATTGATAAGTCTACTAAAAGCATTTACAAAAAACAGTTTTGGGCTGGCGCGGTATATTTCCCTAAAGAAACGGGGAATTGTTTTCAGCGCTTTGAACGAATCGCGAACGCTTGTTTTTTCTTTGTCGGTTATGGATTTTGGGATGGGACGAGCCATTTTTTAAGTTACGAGTTACGAGTTAGGAGTTATGAGTTAAGAGTTATGAGTTAAGAGTTATGAGTGTTTTGATTTCGATTTCGTTTTCAATTTTGATTTCTTTCCATCATTTTCCGAAGCAATACAATCTGTCCTAAATGATAATAACAGTGCTCGATCATTCCATCAATATTTCTTTGGAAAGTTCCGTATTTTTTATCGGTAAATGAATCGTTCAAGCTGTTTTCTCGGATTTGTTCTACGAGATTTGCAAATTTCTCGGCATCTTTAAAGAAAGTATCCAGGAAATTTCTCCATTCATTTTCAGAAGTTAGCGCTGGAAAATCAAAACTATAGGCGTCTTTAATTTCTAAATCCCCACCTTTAAAAACTTTAGAAACTCCTTTTATGTAATAGTGAATGTGCTGTGCAAAATTGCAATGGTGTTTAAATCGCCCACTTTTGTTTGGGCTATTTCCAATGGTAGGTTTTCCAATTGGTCTTTATAATTTGTATTGGCGATAAAAGTACCGTTGAGGAGTACTTCTCGAAATCTATTTGCCAATTGTAGATTGTTGTTTATCATTTTACGGTATTGGATTTTGGTTGAAATCTTGCCTTTTTTAGTTAAGACTTATGAGTTCAGAGTTCAGAGTTTTCATAACTCATAACTCATAACTCTGAACTCATAACTTTTTAATCAATTACAAAGCTATTCTAAAAATCGCAAAACCTATCTTTGCGCAAAAATTACGTTTTGGCCCTTTCCGATTACACCAAAGAATTTAAATATAACACCAAGCTGGCAACGCCCGTAATTTTGGGTATGCTAGGGCACCAAGTGGTGGCTTTGGTTGATAATATTATGGTTGGACAATTGGGAACTGCGGAACTTGCAGCGGTTTCTTTGGGAAACAGTTTTATGTTTATAGCAATGTCCTTGGGCGTTGGTTTTTCCACAGCAATCACTCCTTTGGTAGCCGAGGCCGATGGCGAAGGAAACAGGGAAAAAGGAAAATCGTCATTTAAGCACGGATTGTTTTTGTGTATTGCATTGGGAATAGCGCTTTTTGCAATTGTAATGGCGGCAAAACCGCTAATGTATGTAATGAAACAACCGCCCGAAGTGGTTGATTTGGCAATGCCATATTTAACTTTGGTGGCGGCTTCACTTGTGCCTTTGATTATTTTTCAGGGTTTTAAGCAGTTTAGTGATGGGCTTTCTATGACGCGTTTCCCTATGTATGCTACCATTGTAGCGAATTTGGCAAATGTGCTGCTAAACTATATGTTTATCTTCGGAAAGTTTGGCGCGCCGGAAATTGGGGTTATTGGTGCGGCAATTGGGACTTTAGTTTCGCGTGTTGTAATGGTGGGTTATTTGTGGTATTTGCTAAGCAGAAATGAAAAGTCGCGGTATTTTGTGACAAGCATAAAAATTTTCACGCTGAGCAAAGCAATGCTGAAAAAGCTTTTGAATCTCGGTTTCCCCTCAGCCATGCAGATGTTTTTTGAGGTTGCAATTTTTACTTCCGCAATCTGGCTTTCTGGGATTCTCGGGAAAAATGCACAGGCTGCAAACCAAATTGCGTTAAACCTTGCCTCAATGACATTTATGGTCGCGATGGGTTTTAGCGTGGCGGCGATGATTTGCGTAGGCAACCAAAAAGGATTGAAAAACTTTCGTGAATTGCGAAGGGTTGCGATTTCAATTGTTTTGCTGACATCTATTTTGGCGTTGGTTTTCGCAGTGTTCTTTATTCTTTTCAATGGTGAATTGCCAAAAATATTCCTCGATTACAATAGCGTAACCGATTTTGCCGACAATCGAGAAGTTGTTATGCTTGCCGCGCAATTATTGATTATTGCAGCTATTTTTCAGTTTACTGATGCGTTGCAAGTGGTCGCATTGGGAGCATTGCGGGGAATGCAGGACGTCAAAATACCAACGGTGATTTGCTTTGTTGCCTATTGGCTAATCGGGTTTCCAATTTCATATTACTTAAGCATGCACACAAGTCTGGCAAGCCAAGGAATCTGGTATGGCTTACTAGTAGGGCTTTCAGCAAGCGGAATCATGTTATTCATTAGATTTAATTATCTTTCGAAAAAATTGATTCGGGAGGAAGTAGCGATAAGCGAATAGCGAAAAGGTTACAGCGAAAAGCGAATAGAATGTTTTTACCATCAACCATCAACCATCAACTAACAACAAACAACTAGAAAAATGGACTTTCCAAAATACTTACTCGGCGACAACAGCGAATATCCAACAGCGATTTTCGTGATACATACTGAATTCCCTCGTTTTATCATCAATCTTGAAAATGATGAGGTGGAATGGTTGGAAGATTTTGATGCGGAAGACCAAAAGGAATTGGAGGCTGAGGCTGAAAATTTAATTCAAGGCGCAACAGATTTTTACGATCGCGAGATTTCGCTTTATGATGAAGATTGATTTTTAAGCCACGAATTCACGAATATTTTTATATAATTATTCGTGAATTCGTGGCGAAACATTTCAAACCAACTCTTTAAAAATTACTTGTGAATGCTCGACGAACTCTTAAAATACGATACCGAATTTTTCCTTTTTCTAAACAATTTGGGAAATACTTCTTGGGACGCATTTTGGCGCTTTGTAACCGAAAAATGGTCGTCGATACCCATTTATGCGATTCTTCTTTATCTTATTTTTAAAAATTATGGTTGGAAAGGAATGTTGGTAATCGTGGTTTGCGTTGCGTTAATGATTACGGCTACTGACCAACTTGCCAATTTTTTTAAATACGGAATAAAACGTCCGCGTCCCTGTCAAGTCTTAGAATTAAAGGAGCAAATGCGTTACGTTGCCGATGGTTGCGGTAGGTTTGGATATTTCTCTGCACACGCAGCGAGTTCGATGGCTGCGGCAGTTTTTTTAGGATTGACTCTTCAAAAATGGTATAAATATTTACCTTTTTTACTTTTGATATGGGCAGTGATTACAGGTTATAGCCGAATTTATTTGGGGGTGCACTATCCTTTGGATGTAATTACGGGAATGGCCTTCGGCGGAATAATTGGCTGGCTATTTTATCTTTTGCAAAAGTGGGGGCAAAAGCGATTTAATACTTAGAATTTGTCCAGTCGAGCGCAGTCGAGACCTATTTTTTCAAGATAATTTGTAAAGATTTAAAAACCTCTCGACTGCGCTCGAGGAGACAACTGAGCTATTCTTTAGTAACAATAAACAAATCGCGGTACAATCTTGCTTTGTGCGTTCTGCTTTCTTTTCCTTTGGGATTCATATTGTAGCGCGCAAAACGTTCCCTTCTGAAATTTGGAAATGTTTCTTTAAAATGTTGTAATTGCTCTTCTGAAACAAGTACTCCAAAACGGTTTTCTTCGGGAATTGAAATTGAATTGTCTTGTTTTAGAATAGTCATCTTATTACCATAATCCCAAATAAGCTCGGGCGTCATATCTGCAAATTCGTAGATTTTAATATTTTGTTTTTCTTCCAAAAATTTCAATTCTGAAAAAGCTTTGTATTCGGGATTGTTTGTAATCGCTGCACTCAGCGGAAGTCCGAACCAAATAACCACGACAATAAATGCAATCGTTAAGTAGAAAACTTTTTGAATATTTTTCCGAAAAAGATTTCGAAACATAAGAATCCCGATTCCAAATAATGAAATTGAAAGCAAGACAAACCAAACCCAATTGCCCGTAATTCCATCCTTCAGAAAAATATAGCCACCAACGGGGAATGCAATTCCTATAAATGCAATCAATCCGAAGTTGAAATAAACGGGAATGATTTCTCTTTTATCTTTCAATTCCCTAAATCTTCGGAAAAGATATTCAATATAAAAGCCAGTATTAAGTGCCATCGGAATCAAAACAGGCAATAAATAACGCGATTTTTTTTCGGGAATCAACGAAAGTAAAACCACCGAAATGATTGTCCAAAGAAAAGTAAACAGATATGCTTTTTTATTAAAAACACGGTTTTTTAAATATGGATATAGTAAAGCAACAAATGCCGGAATGGTCCAAACACCGCTCTGTGTAAAGAAACTCCAATAATAGTAAAATGGTTTTGTTTCATAACTTATCCAATTGGTGGTTTCCTTTTTGGTAATTTCTGCGGCGGCGGGATCAAATTTTAGAGTGTACCAATGCCACCAAGCCGAAACCACAAAAGCAACAATCAGAAATGCAAAAAGCGGAATCCATTTCGATTTAAAATTTTTGAATTTATAAACTATTCCGAAGGAAATCAAAAAGGGCAGGAGCAGTGCGTAAAATGACACAGGACCCTTGCTCAAAAACGAAAAGCCAAAGAAAAGTCCTGCTAAAACTGCGTTACGATATTTGTGTGTTTCTTCGGTAAAAAATAGATACAGAAGATAAATGCAACCCATCATAAATCCGTGGGTGTAAATGTCCCATTGCCCATCACGGGCGGAGGCAACAATGTAAAATGAGGTTGCCATTATCAACGAACTGATAAAAGCGTATAATTTATCTGAAGTAAGTTTTTTGGCAAGTTTATAGGAAACTAGCACTAAAAATAAAGTCATTATCGCTGCTGGAAGCCGAAGCGCCCAAATGCTTTTTATTCCGAAAATTGCTGCTGAAAATGCCGTGAGCCAAGTGGGCAAAGGTGGTTTTTGGTAGCGTGGTTCACCGTTGATTGTTGTTAGCAACCAATTGCCGTCAGTCAACATTTCACGTGCCGTGATAAAGTTGCGCGCTTCCATAATGTTCACTGGTAGCGAATTCAGATTCACAAAGAAAATCGCAGCGCAAATCAGTAAAAGAAGCAATAAATAATTCTTTTCAATTTTCATGGGCAGCCTGTTTTTTCCAAATAAAAATATTACGAACATAAATAATCAAACCCGCGATATGACCCACAAAAAGTACGGGATCTTTTCTGAAAATGGCGTAGGTTAAAATCAGCGATGCGCCCAAAACGCTCATTCGCCAAAATCCAACGGGCAATTGCGAGGTTTTTGTTTTTTCGGAAACAATCCATTGATACACAAACCGAAGTGTAAAAATTAATTGCGAAATTATCCCCAAAAGCAAAAGCCACAACGGAATTGCATCATTTTTGAAAAGTTTTTCGATGTCATATTCCCCGTTATTGTAGGCATAAACAACCACAAGAATTGGAAAAATATAAAGGAAAAGTTGCATCAATTTTGGCGATTTCTGCCACTGACCCTGCAATTGAAGATTTCGAATATAAATATAATAAGTCAATGCCTGACCGAGCATGATTGCGAAATCATCCCGCAAATGTCCATAAACAAAAAGTAAAAAGGAAGCCAGTAAACTCAATTTCCAAAAAGTGGAAGGTGTAATTATGCGCTTGTTTTTTTCCGAAAGAATCCATTGAATAATCAGTCTTCCGCTAAAAAGGATTTGTGCCAAAAAACCGATGCTATACACAATCCAATTGCTCATCCCTTGCTTTTAATCTCGTAATTGATGTATTTTTTCTTCATCCAAAGATAGGCGAAGCAATCCATCAAGGGCCCAAAAAGCCTATTCCATAGCCCGAAATTTGCCGTTCCAGCAATGCGCGGAAAATGTTTTATGGGTACTTGTATTATTTTTCCATTTTGTAGAAGAATCATGGCAGGCAAAAATCTGTGGAGCCCTTTAAACATTGGAATGCGCTTAGCGTAATCTGTTTTAATCACTTTCAAAGGGCAACCTGTATCGTCCATTCCATCGTTTGTAAAAGCGCGACGAATTCCGTTTGCGATTTTGGAGGATATATTTTTTACAAATTTGTCTTTTCGATCGGCACGAAAGCCTGTAACCAAATCATATTCGCCAATGTGTGCCAGTAACAAATTGAAATCTTCGGGGGCGGTTTGCAGATCGCTGTCAATGTAGCCAACCAGCGGACTTTCCACGTGATCAAAACCAGCTTTTATTGCGGCGCTTAGTCCGCGATTTTGTTTAAAAGCTATAAAATAAAAGGCTTCATTTCTGTTGCAAATTTCTTCGATTAAAGCCTGGCTATTATCTTTGGAGCCATCATTCACAAAGAGGATTGCGGTTTTTTTGGCAGCGATTTTCGTGTAGGCGAGAAGTTCCTTTTCAACCCGTTGCAGGTTTTCTTCTTCGTTGTAAACAGGTACAATAATGGTGAATTCGTACATGGAGGTTTTTGAAAAGGTTTCTGCAAAAGTAATTTTTTTTAGTTTAGGAGTTTATTGGTTTAAAAGTTTATGTTCTTATTATGTCGATAATTTAAAAATTTAAAACCGATTGCTTAAAAAAGATGTTATTTTGCATTTGAAATCGAAATTATGAAAATTCTAGTTACGGGTGCCGCTGGTTTTATAGGTTCACATACTGCTGAAAGGCTTAAAGAGCTTGGGCACGATGTTGTGGGCGTTGATAATTTTTCTCCTTATTATGATATTTCACTAAAGAAATTGAACGAAAAGGCGCTTTCAGAAAAGAATATAGAAATTCTAAAAATTGATTTGAGAACTGGCGATTTAGCTAAAAATCTTCCGAGTGATTTCGACTTTATTTTTCACTTTGCCGCGCATCCCGGAATTTCAAGTACGTCAACTTTTGAGGATTATTTCAGCAATAATATTTTGGCAACACAGCATCTTCTTGAATTTTTTGAAAACCTTCCGAAGAAACCATTCTTTGTAAATATTGCAACTTCTTCCATTTACGGTTTGGAAGCTACATTTCCTGAAAGCGTTCCTCCAAAACCTGCTTCGTGGTACGGAGTTACTAAGCTTGCCGCAGAACAATTGGTATTGGCTAAAAGCCGCGAAGATAAATTAATGGGAACTTCTTTTCGGTTATTTTCTGTTTATGGCCTGTGCGAACGACCAGATAAACTTTATACCCGTTTGATAGATTGTGGTTTGAATAACAAGCCTTTTCCGTTGTTTGACGGTAGTGAAAAACACCTTCGTAGTTTTACTTATGTGCAGGATATTGTTGATGGGATTGTGAGCGTAATTGGAAATGAAATTGTTTGCAATGGCGAAATTTTCAATTTGGGAACCGAAACCGAAAGCACTACCGCACAAGGAATTTCAGTTGTTGAGGAAATTCTTCAGAAAAAAATACAGACCGAAAATAAACCACCACGCGCCGGCGATCAATCGCGGACCAAAGCTAATATAGACAAAGCTCGACAATTGCTTGGGTATAATCCGCAGACAGATTTAAAGAAAGGGTTGGAAGCGCAGACGAAATGGTTTAAGAAGAACTTCTAATAAAATTATTTCAAATTTAAAAGAGTTTCCGCCGCTTCAAAAGGTGTTGTTTTATTTTCATCCAAAGCTTTCAACTGTTTTTCAAGCTCTTTTTTAACCGAAGAATTTAAATAAAAATTACTTTTCAATCTACTTTCAATTGTTTGCATTAGCCAGAATTTGTTTTGCTCTTTTCTTTTTTGCTGAAAATAACCATTGGCTTTTACGGTTTCAAAATATTGCGAAACTACTTCCCATATTTCAGAAATGCCTTCATTTTTTAAAGCGCTGCACAAAAGTGTTTTTGGTGACCAACTACTTCCTTTAACAGGGTAAAGATGTAATGCGCGATTGAATTCTGTTTTGGCAAGTTTTGCCGCTTTTATATTTTCGCCATCGGCTTTGTTTATTACTATGGAATCTGCCATTTCCATAATCCCGCGTTTTATTCCTTGAAGCTCGTCGCCGGCTCCGGCTAATTTCAATAGCAAAAAGAAATCGGTCATGGAATGTACGGCAGTTTCGCTTTGGCCTACACCTACGGTTTCAATAAGTATTACATCAAAACCTGCGGCTTCACACAGAATTATTGTTTCGCGGGTTTTTCGGGCAACGCCCCCCAAAGTATCGCCATTGGCTGACGGACGTATAAAAGCATTTGATTCTTTCACCAAATCTTCCATTCGGGTTTTATCGCCCAAAATACTGCCTTTGCTTATGCTACTACTTGGGTCAACCGTGAGCACAGCAACCTTTTTTCCTTCGGAAATCAATAGCTTTCCAAAGCTTTCAATAAAAGTACTTTTGCCCACACCGGGAACTCCTGTTATGCCGATTCGGATAGAGTTGTTTGCATGCGAAAGACATTTTTCAATAATGTCTTTGGCTTGTTGTTGGTGCTTTTGAGCTGTGCTTTCAATAATGGTAATTGCACGGCTTAATGAGGTTTGATTGTGCTGGAGAATTCCTTCAATCAATTCTTGGGAGGAAGGCATTTTCTTGAGTTTTTCCGAAAGCTGTTTTGCAACTTTTTTATTTAAGGTCTCCGGTTGGGAAACACCATCTTTTTCCTGAAGAGCGCCTGTATTTTTTTTCGTTTTTGCCACAGTGTGAATTTAGGACAATTTTATGAATATGTTTTTCTTAAAATCGCTTTTAGATAGTATCTTGAAATTTAATAATATTTAATTCAGAAAAAAATGAAAACTTTATATAAAGCTACTGCCACGGCTGTGGGAGGTAGAAAAGGTCACGTTAGCACCGATGATGGTAAAATAGATATGGAATTATCAGTTCCAAAAGGACTTGGCGGTGACGGTGGAAAGGGCACAGATCCAGAACAACTTTTCGGCAGTGCTTATGCTGCGTGTTTTGGAAGCGCAATACAATTGGTTGCAGAAAGTAAAAAAATTAAATTAGGTGACGATATGAGCGTTACCGCAACAATTGAAATAGGAAAAACAAAGGACGGCGATCTTCAATTGAGAGCTACGTTGGATTGTTTTTTACCTGGAGTAGATGTGGAAACGGGCGAGGACCTTGTAAATAAAGCTCACGAAGTTTGTCCTTATTCAAGAGCAACACGTGATAATATTACTGTTACGCTCAACTTACTTCTTGACGAATAAATAGCATAGTAGTAAAGATAAAAAAGCCCTGAATTTCAGGGCTTTTTTATTACATAGCTTTTAAGTTTATCACTTTCACGCCTTCATTTTCTTTTGTGGGTTCTTCAGTTTTTTCAGGAGTTTTTTCTTCCTTAAATGGACTTTTCTTGGGTTGATGTAATGCTTGTTTTACATACCACTCCAATTGATATTTTTGCTTCTCAAGAATTTCAAGAATGCTATCGGGCAATTCTTTACGCTCCAAAAGCTCATCATACCTTTTAATGTTGTTTCGGTCACGGTTTACGCAGGAATTTATTATTGCCTCAGCATCAAAATGTTCCAATGATTCTTTTATTTCTTGCCAAGTACGATTTAAATGCCCTTTTTCAGCATCGTCCTTTAATGGTTCAATATCACGTGAGTGAAGTTCGTTTGAAATATCGTGGCTCATCCTGTTTCTTTCAACGGCCATGTAGTTCAAAAACCGTTTTAACTCGGTAGTCTGGGCGTCTAGCGCCGCATTATAATATAGTTTTTCTGCTTCAAAGCAGGCCACCAAGAGGCGGTTTAGTTTATCAAAATCGGCGTATTTCTTTTTCATCATTTGCAGTTTTACCAAAGTTAGTATAAAAAAAGGGTCTTTTAAAAATCAATTTTTTAAATTATTATAAATATTTCAACATATTTTGCAACATTGTTTTTATTCTATCGTCTTTTAACTGAACAGCAACCAAAAACCCATCAAGTTTGTCCGATTTATTACTTGTCGAGCAATGCAAACAGAGCAACCGTAAGGCGCAGATGACGCTATATGGAAAATATTGCGAAGGTATGTTTGTAATAGCGCAACGTTATTTAAAGGATACCGCGGCCGCGGAAGACGCGATGCAGGAAGCCTTCATCAAGGCTTTTCAAAAACTGAGCCAATTTAAAGGAGACGTCACTTTTGGGGCTTGGTTAAAAAGGATTGTTATCAATACTTGCCTAGATTATATTAAGGCAAGAAAACTTGAAACAGAATCCTTGAACGATGAAGTTTTTACAATTGTTGAAGAAAACGAAGACTGGTCAGTATCTGATGAAACTTCGGCTTCGGAGATTTTGGCAGCCATTGAAGAACTGCCAAGCAATTATAAAACCGCAATTAAATTATTTTTATTGGAAGGGTATGACCATCAGGAAATTTCAGAAATATTGCAGATTTCTGAAAATGCATCGCGAACATACCTTCACCGTGGAAAAACAAAATTGAAAGAAAAACTAAAACACTTGCGCTATGGCACGGGATATTAAAAAAATGTTTGAGAACTACACGCCGGAATCTTCGGAAATCCCCTCGGGGCACGAAGCACGGTTTGAGGCAAAATTGAATAAGGCTTTTTCGGAAGACATTTCTGAAGAAAAAAAGGCTTCAATTCCGTGGCTGAAAATTGCTGCGGTAGCAATCGTGTTTTTTGCGGTATGCTTTTTTGGATACCAACAATTATCCAGAAACAGTCCAAATACCAGTACCGATCAAAACAATACTTTGGTTGAGGGCAATTCGGAAATCAGCAAAAATCCCCAGCTTACGTTGGCCGATATTTCGCCAGATTTAAAAAAATTGCAGGAGTTTTATATGACCGGTATCAACATGCAGTTGGCCTCCCTAAAAATAGATGATGGAAACAGAGAGTTGGTGGATGGTTATATGCAAATGCTTGCGGAACTGGATAAAGAATATTCCGCACTCAACGCTGAGCTAACTAAAGTTGGCCAACCGAGGCTACGGTAACTGCATTGATTGATAATTTGAAATTGCGTTTGGATTTGCTGTTCAAACTAAAAAACAAATTAAAAGAACTTAAAAATCAGAACAATGATGAATTTAAAACTATTCAGTCGTAAAATAGCATTATTGCTATTACTTGTTGGCACTTTAGGCTATTCACAAAAAAAATATGTGGAGAGTTTTGATGTGGCCGATGATGTGGAAGTGTCGCTAAACACTACTTATACCAACATCGTTTTTGAAACTTGGAATAAAAACAAAGTTGAGGTTGAAGCATATATTGACGGCGAAAAACTTTCAGAAAAAGAAAAGCAGGATTTGATGAAAAACTGGGATCTCGACATTAGTGGGAACAGTAAAAAAGTAACAATAAATTCAAATGCTGGCAATCAGGCTTTCGCTTTGGGTGATATGAATTTACCCAATATGGATTTTATGGGTCCTCTCATGGAAGATATGGTTATGCCTATAATTCACAATATAAAGGTGCCGCCACTCCCAAATGATATTTTGGAAAATCTTGGAAATATTCAATTTGATTATGAAGCTTATCAAAAGGATGATGAAGGCTATATGAAAAAATTTGAAGCCCAAATGGACAAGAAATTCGGAAAGGATTTTGAGGAAAAAATGGAAGCCTGGGGCAAGAGTTTTGAAAAATCCTTTGATGAAAAAAAAGCCGATAGTATTGGGGAGGCATACGGTAAAAGAATGGAGGCTTGGGGCGAAGCATTCAGAAAAAATATGGAAGCTTGGGGCGAAGAGTATGGAAAAAAAATGGAAGCTTGGGCAAATGAGTTTGAAAACAACAATGGAAATTATACCAAAACCGTAACAAAAAGCCCGCATGGAACTTCAGTTGTAATTCAAGGAAACCGAAATAGTAATGTAAATAGTAGTAATGCAAAAAAAACCATTATCATTCGATTGCCAAAAAATGCCAAGACTGAAGTAAATGTAAGGCATGGTCAATTAAAAATGGCAGATGCCAAAAACGTAAAAGCAAATTTAAATTATGCGCCATTTACGGCAAATAGCATTGATGGGGGTAAAACCCTCATCACTGCTTCCTATGCGCCAGTAAAAATAACTACTTGGAAACAGGGAGTTCTAAACGTGAAATACGTTGACCAATGCAATATTGAAACTACCCAAAACATAAATCTTCAGGCCAACTCCAGCAATGTGAGAATCGGGAACATTACCAATCAAGCCTTTCTTTCCGGCTCTTTTGGAGATTTGGAAATAGTTAGAATTTCTGATGGTTTTGAAACGTTGGACATTCGTTTGGAAAACACAGATGCCGAAATAAAAGTTCCGACGGGGGCGTTTTCGTTTTATTTCAACGGAAATAGATCTACTTTAAAATATCCAAAATCTCTTCAACTGAAAGAATCGAAAACTTCTGGCAAAGTTTTGGTAAAAGGTTTCAACCAAAACAATTCTTCAAATAAAACGCTTACCATAAATTCCAATTACAGTAACGTAATCCTTCAATAATTTTTCAGTGAATAAAAAAACTACTTTCTATTTTCCTTTGAATAAATACTTTTTAAGATTGCTTCGTTGCTCGCAATAAAAAACCCCTTTCCAAAAATGAAAAGGGGCTTTGCACGTTTTAGTGCTTAGAAATAGGGAGTCTGTTTACTGTTTTACTACTTTTAGTGTTTCTACATTTCCATTACTGAAAACTTTTACCAAATAAACGCCACTCGCCAAACCAGCAAGATTTACTTCGCTTTGATTGTTACTTAAAGTAATATTTGAAATTTGTTGTCCTGTAATGCTGTAAACAGCTATAGTATCAATATTTTCTTTTGAATTTAAATTTAAAATATCATTTACTGGGTTTGGATAAAATGATACCGTGTTTTGAGAAATGCTTGGTACTCCTAAAATAATCATATCATCAAGATTTACGATCCACCCTTCAGCAAATGGTGGTGGGCCATTTACCCATCCAACAACATAATTTCCATTTGGGGAAACAGCGATTGCAGTACCCATCATTCCATCCGGAGTATCAATTGTAACTCCCAAATTGGAAAGTACATCTTTTAAGAAAACAGGTTGACTCCCTAAACTTGGGTGGTAAATAATAGCTTCCCTTACTTGAAATGCAGTATCCTCATAACCTACCGCAATTCCATTGTCTGAAATACTGGTAAATGTTGCTGAATTCCCTTGAGGTGCATCATAAGTTGTAAAAGTGTCAGTTGCAAGATCATAAATAAACGGTTGACCGTCAAAATCGCCAACCATAATATTGGAGCTGTTAATATCATTTACAGCATTTACGCCGAATGTTGGCAATTGGCCGTTTGGAATAAGGGTAATAACTCCTTCTTTAGTGAAATATGCGGGAACGCGCAAAGTGCCCCCACCATTAGGTTGGTCCAACCAACCTCCAATAGTTCCGTCGTCAGTTACAGTATAGCCTGCAAGAGCTTCTCCGGCAGGATCAAAAATATCAAACAACTCTTCCGTTTCGGTATCATACAAAAATGTTCCAAAATCACAACAGCCTATAGACATTTGCCCAGTTACGTATTTACCGTTCGGTGATACGGCGTAAGTTGAAAACGAAGATTCAGCAGGATTTGATGCAGGAAACCAGCCAATAGGGTTCCATATTCCATTTTTCTTGTATGCAGGCTGCATAATAAAATTAGGTTCATCAAAAAACATTTGACCGGCAACTTCGCCAGTATTGTTTATTGAAACAAGTCCGGTGGCTTCTGGTTCCATATTGGTAAGTACGTCAGTTGCGAAATCATAATATTGACTTTGGGTAATTCCAGTGCCGTTATCATTCACGTCATTAAAACGTGTTCCAAAACCAGAAAGCATTCTGAACTCTACTTGCGCGTCCATGGAAGCTACCCCAATAAGGAAGCAGCACACAAAAGCGCTCTTTACTAAAAAGTTAATTTTTTTCATTGTAATTGTTTTAAATAGATTTAGTTTTTCTAAGTCCGAAAGTAAACTACTTACAACTATAATAAAAGAAACAGTCTTTCGGAATTCGGAATTCCTAAAGAATAAAAATTCTAGAAAGATGATTATCAATAGTATTTTGAAAATTTACAAGTAAGAGTAATATTGGTGTTTATATAGGAAAAACTAAAGTTTTAATTCCTTTTTTAATTCTTTTAAGGTCTTCTCTGATACATAAATCAGTCGGATTATAAATACAATTACAACAATTATAAGGAGTGTGAGTATTGCCCAAAATAGCATATTCGTGTTTTGGAAATCTTCAATTTTTTTTGAATTTTCAGCCATCAAATTTTGAATGGAATTGTCTATTGTTTTTCGTTCAGTCTGGATTATTTCTTTATGGATGGTAAGGGTTTTATTTCGATATAAGGAATAGCTCTTTAAATCGTTTACTGCTAAATAATTAATTGCCAACGCATTGTATATTGCTCGATTCAACACTTTATCACCAACTTCTTCAGAGTTATGAAGAGCGTCTGTGAGCAGCGTGATGGCTTTATTGTTGTCTCCTTCAGCAGTATAAACGCTGGCCAATCCCTTTTGGGCAAAGGCAATTAAGCTTTTGGCGTTATTTTTTTTTGCAAACGTAATGGACTGAAGAAAACTTAGCTCCGCATCTTTTCCCTTATTCATAATGAGAAGGCAGTTCCCGCGGTTGTAATAAGCGGTGCTCAAGTTAGCGTTTATAAGGGGTTGTGATTTCACAATATTATATGCCTCAATTGCACTGTCAAAATATTTTAGGGCAATATCACAACTCATCTGTTCCCGATATATAAACCCGCGCACCAAATTATTAAAGCCTACACTACTTGCTTTGGAATCATTTTCTGAAAGTGTCCCAATAAGTTTAAAGGCCTGATCTAAATAATTGATTGCCTTATCGTAAACATTCAGTTCTTGGTATTGACCGCCTATTCTGTTTAACAGATTTACCTTGAGTTGAGTATTTTCAATATTTGGAAACATATCCAAAGCTTTCAGGGAGTATTCCAAAGATTTTTCGTATTCTCTTTTTGAGGAATGTGCCGTAGAAACCACTATAAGTGCACGAACTTTAATATCAGTAGTGGCTTCGGAAGAATTTAAAACACCCAGCGCAACTTCAATAGCCTTGTTGGGGTTTTCATAAATTTGCTGGGTTGCAAAAACTAGGGAACTGTCCGTTTCCTGCTGTGACGAAAGAATCTGGAAAAGCAGAAGGAAACCTGCAAGAAGTAAATATTTTCTATATGTGCAACTTGCTTTCATCCTTTAGTGTTATGCAGCGGAGCTTTCTTGTTTGTTTTGCAATATGGTAATAAAGGTTGTGGGCGAAATACCTGTTACGGATTTGAAAACCGTAGCAAAAACGCTGTGGGAGGAAAACCCGCTATCCTCCGCCAAATAGCTTATTTTATATTGTAAGTATTGCGGGTCATTCTTCAGTTTGTCTGTAATGTAATTAATGCGCAGCTCATTAATATAAGTGTTAAAGTTTTTTTGTTTGTGGGCGTTTATAAGTTCGGACAGATATTTGGTATTGGTTTCAAATTGTAGCGCCAGTCGCGAAAGCGAAATTTCCTTGCTGGTAAAATCCAATGAATTTTCAAACTCCTTTAATTTTATTAATAATTGTTCCTCTGTTTCTTTGGGAATGTTTAGAGCTTTCGTTGTATCAATTTTGGAGGGAGCAGGAGCATCAATGGTTTCTTTCCTTCTTTCCAAATAGCCCAAAAATTTCTGGTATTGTTTAATTTTTGCTCGATATCTCAGTTTTGTGAATACCCAAAAGAGAAGTAATGCCATAAAAATTACTCCAAACAGAAGTAGAATTCCATCGGGAATTTTCGCGAAGGGAATCAAATTTTTTGGCTTCATTGCTATTATAAAAATTGTAAGCCGTATTTACCGCTTCATTTTCGGCATCTCCCAAAGTGGAGCTCAATTGTTCCGCTTTTTGGTTAAAACCGTTGAAGTTTTTAAGGTCGCCCATTGCAAGATAATTTTTTGCAATAGCTTCTGAAATGTTGATCTGCTCTGGGAGATTTGTAAATTTTTCCGCAAGGAGCATAGCGGAATTTAAAGTATCTATCGCCTCGGAATTTGCTTTTTTCAGAAAAAGATAGTCGCCATAATTGATGAGCGATATCATTTCCAAATAGTTGCCAGGTTTTTCTTTTTTGCTTTCGCGAAAGGCGGAAGACAAATAATACTGGGCGGAATCCAGTTGAAATTCCCGAAGGTGCATTTCTGCAATATCGAGATCTAAATTTCCTATTTGGGAAGAATATTGGGCAGAAGTGATTTTTTCGAACTTGTTTTTTGCGCTATAAAATTTTTCAAATGTTGCATAAATGCTTTCTTCTGGTTTTTTTTCCAAACCATATTGAATAATTTTTCCCTCAACCCAATTTTGGGAATCGCTATCAATTTCTGTATTTATTGAGTTTTTGGCTTTGTTGCTATAGTTGACGGCAAGTGAATTAATTTCCAATTCCTTAAGTATTTTTGAAAGGAGGATATTAAGTTGGAGTTGTAAAACGGTATCACTTTCCGATTCTTCAGAAAATTTCAAACCAATTTTTAATGCCTTATCATACTTCCCCTCCATATAAAATGCCTGGGTAAGAATGTACGCTGCCTTTAATAAGGGTAATGAATTGTCTGTTTTTTCAGAAATATATTCCGCAATCCGTATTGCTTCCTGCGGGTCTGAATAGAGCGAAACTTCCGCCTGTTTCAAAAGACTGGTAGTATTTTCCTGCGCCAAGGAAATGTTGCACAAAACCAATAAAAACCATATTGTACAAGCCGAACGCATTTTTGGGAATGTTTTGGTCAGTAAAAGTAGGTACAATGTAATGAACGAGAAAATTATTTTTTGTTTGATTGTTTTTTGGCATTTATGACGATTTGTTTCTGTAAATGTCATTAAAAAAAACCCCTTTCCCAAAATGAAAAGGGGCTTGCACTTAAAGTGCATAGAAAGAGGGGAGTCTAACTATTTTATTTTAAAGGAAATCTTCATAAAATATTTTTTAAGAACCGCCCCCAAACCCTTTGAGGGCGGCACTTTAGAAAAACTAAATTAATTATGAAAAAAATTACCCATAACTAATTTTTAATTTTTTATTATTTTGAAAGTTTCTGTAGCATTGTTTGCTATTACTCTTGCGAAGTAAATGCCTGTGGATAATGAATTCAGATCAATTTCCCCGTGAACGGCATTCAAATTTTTATTCATCAATAGTTGACCATTGATATTATAAATTTCCACTGAAGTGATTTCGGTTTTTGCTGAAATTTGCAATATATCTGTTACAGGGTTTGGATACAATGCTACTCCGGAAATTTGATTTTCATTAACTCCCAGAATATCCTCACAGGTTATTTCCAATTGGAACTTACCAGCTTTGGTATCATCATACCCCTCAACCATAATAATATAGGTACTGGTTCCATTTGATTCAAACTCAAGTTCTGGTTGGTTTACACATGAACTGTCATTAAAAGCTATTTGGTTTGTAAGTGTACAATCAGAATATACCCTAACAGTTGTGGGGAAATTGGTTTCCGGACCACAGGCATTTAAAGTTATAGTTTCCGGAGTTCCGTTTCCTGTGTACGAATAAAATACATCAGGGGAGGCGTTTCCACCGGAATTTGTTGCAAATACTGTAGAGTTGGTAACCAAATCGCCACAATTCAATACCATTGCATCAACACATTCATCATTTGTAGGAACTCCGGGCATTTCTACTCGATAAGTGAATAAATCTCCCCAAGGGCCAATAGTAGGATCGTATCCCCAACCTGTAATGTACTTTCCGTTTCGAGATATGGCATTGGGCACATAGATAGGGCTTGCATCCATCGTGTAGCCTAAAGTGTTTGCAACAAAAGAGTTAAATTCAATAAGACCAGTTGCTTCGGTCCAGATATAAGGGATATTTGGATCGAAAGGACCAATTTGGAAATATCCAGTTATAATGCTTCCATCTGCACTCATATCGGTCACGTAACCAGAACTTCCGGGCGACAAGCTTCCCAATGATAAATATCCTGTGCTTTCGCTCCATCTCCACGGTTCGTTATTGTTGGCGTAGTCTCCATCGCCAGCTATCCAATTCCCATCTGCCGAAACTGCACGGGCCTCACCAAGTTGGTTGTATTCATCATTTGGATCGCCGTTCGGATCAACAAGTAAAAATACGTTTGGCAAATAATCGCCATTGGCGTCTTTTCTCCATACGGCCGATTTCCACGGGCCATTAAAATCTTGCCATCCAACAATCACGCTTCCATCACCGTTAACGGCATTTGCACGTGTGTTTCTGTTGGTACTGGCATAGAGGCTTCCCAAATCTATTAAACCATCAGTTGCATTCCATGCGGTAGCATGGAATGGTGAACCTGGTTGTCCAGCCACTTTCAATGTATAAGCACCTCCCACAACAGTAGTTCCATCGTCTGAAATATTATAACCTGAGCTTTTGGCGCTATCTACGTTATAGCCAAAACTACCTATAACAGTCCATTCTGAATTAGCAACATTATAAAATGATTGTTCGGAATAGGAATTGGTTTCTGGCAATTTTCTGAACAATACTCCATGTGCACCAACAATGTAGCCGGTACCGTTTGGAGTAAAAACAACATCGTAAAGTGCTTCGTCAAACGTGGTAGTTCCCATATTATTTTCTGGCCAAGTTGCACCGCCGTCTTCAGATTGAGCAATGATCTCTGGAGTTCCCACTAGGGTTACATTGTCTGCGTCAAACCAAGCTGCATCGCGCCAAATTACACCTTCAATTACTTCTTGTCCTGTCCAGGTTGCACCACCATCAGTGGTTCTATAAACATCACTATCTGCTGTTGCAATTCCGTTCATTAAATCGTTGAAAGCAATTCCAACCAATAACTCATTTCCAGGAGTAGTAAATACAGTAGTCCACGTTGCACCATTATCAACAGATTTTTGAATGTGTCCTCCATTTGTTACCAAGAAATAGGTATCTCCTTCCACATAAGTTAATTTATAAGGAATCGCTGCCAGTCCTGAGCCTTCTACCCAAGTAGTACCTCCATCATTAGTAGTATATACTGCCATTCCAAAATCGGTTTGGGCTGTAACAACGCCATTCCATTCATCCTTAAATTCAATTCCTGTATAGATATACGCATCTGGAATTGGGTTTTGTTGAGTCCAAGTGTTACCACTATCTTCTGTTTTTGCAAAATATTGGTTCCATCCACCAACATAACCAGTCCATTGGCTAGGAAAGCTCATTGCTTCTAAACCTTGGTCTTCTCCAGTCCACAGTTCGGTTCAAGTATTGGCACCATCATAGGTAACTAACACAATTCCATCGCCATTATAGGTCAATGATTTTCCTGCGGCAAATGCAGTAAAATCACTACCACCAGGAAATTCAATATCCCTGATAATATAGTCGAAACCTGTATTTAATTTTTCCCATTCTGTGGGAACTGTGGTAGTAACTGTAGTTGTTCCAGACAAGAGGTTACCATCTCCCGAAAACTCTACAGAGCCACCTCCACCTAAGCCAGGGGCTGTTCCACCAATTTGTTCAAAAGTATTGGTATCAGGATTCCATAGTGAGTAGGGACCAGCTTGTTCTTCATACCCAGAAACAACTCCATCATTAGAAACGTCTTGTGTTTCAAAAAATGTAGGTTTTACTACAAATTGAGCGGAAACATTTTCGGTGCAAAACCCGTAAGCGATTAGTAAGAATAGAAAATAAATTTTTTTCATTGTAAAAGTTTTAATTGATTCATATTGTTTTAACTGCTGGCTAAAGTAGGAGGGTAAATACTGTAATAAAAGGAAATGCCTTTTGAAATTCGTGAATTTTAAAAGGTAAAAAAAGTTTTAAAAAACTGTAAAGCAGTTAGTTAAAATCATATTTGATGATTTGCGGACTGAAAGAAAATGAAAGCGCTAAAACTAATCTTTAAGCTCTTTTTCCAACATTTTTAAGTTTTTTTCCCAACGCATTATAGCACGAAGAAGTAAAAAAAGCGCAATGCAAATAACGATAATGAAGATTATTTGAAGCGGCCTGTAGAAACTGCGAAGTTGTTCAATTTCATCTGCCTTGTTTTCCGTTAAGGTTATAAGCGATTGGTTAATGGTTTTTCTTTCACCAATTTTGTTAGCCTTTTTTATAGCCAAATATTTCTCTTGATAAATTGTGTAATTTTCCCAATCTCCTAATACCAAATAATTATTTGCAAGGCCTTGATAAATTCCCCGGTTTAAAATTACGTCGCCCACATCTTTGGATATTTCTAGTGCATGGGAGAGTAGTGCTAATGCTTTTGAATAATTTCCCTGTAACGATTCTGCTTCGGCAAGTCCTTTTTCGCCAAAGGCTATCAAACTTTTGGCATCTAATATTGTTGCGTACTCTATTGCTTTTAGGTAATTCACCTTTGCCTGCTCAATTTTATTGAGTGTTAGCAAACAGTTCCCCATGTTGTAATAGCAAATACTCAAATTGGCGTTCATAACAGGTTGTTGTGTAGTAGTCTTGTTATACGCTTTTATGGCATCATCAAAATATTTCAGGGCAATATCGCAGTTGGTCTGTTCACGATAAATAAACCCTCGCAATATTGAATTATATCCCAAATAAGTTTGCACAGAATCCTGTGCAGGATACTTTTCAATCAAAACCAATGACTCATCAAGATATTCCAAAGCTTTATCATAAATCTGAAGCTCCTGATAATGGGCGGCAATTCGATTCAAAATATTCATTTTTTGAATGTCGTTAGTTAACTTTGGAATTAACTCATTTATTTGAACTACGTATTCCGAAGCCATTTCGTAGTTTCTTTGTGAAGAATATGCTGTGGAAATTGTTAGTAGGGAATTTATTTTATTTCGAATGGTTATGTTCGGATTTTGAAGTGCCTCCGTCGTTAGTGCGATAGTAAGATCCGGATTTTCATAAATATGTTTATTGGCTATCTTTAATATGCTATCTACTTCCTTTTGGGAATAGCTTGTTTGCGCAAAGAAAAAAATCCCTGCCAAGAAAAATAGAAGACCATATTTATTCCGCTTCTTCATAGATGTGTTTAGAAGATTTCGATGTGCTTTTCAATAAATCTATAAAAACAGTAGGTGGAATTCCAGTAACTGCCTTAAAAACGGTAGCAAAACTGCTATGTGAGGAAAAACCGCTCTCTTCAGCCAAATAGCTTATTTTATATTGCAGATATGTTTTGTTGCTCTTTAGTTTATCTATTATATAATTGATTCGCAACTCGTTTATGTAACTATTGAAATTTTTCCCTTTATGGGTATTTATAACTTCAGAAAGATATTTTGTATTGGTTTCAAAATTTGCGGCCAGTAACGCTAATGACATATCCTGCTTTGTAAATTGCTTTGAATTTTCAAATTGCTCCAGTTTGTTCACAAGTGCATTTTCAGTTTCCTGTGGAATATTTACGCCTTTTGAAATGTCTTTTGTCGGAATAATTTCTTTGGGATGTTCCCTATTTGCAATGTAACTTATGAAACTGTTGTATTGGTTTGCTCTATTTCGGTAGCGAAATCGCAACAAGATATAACTCAAAATAATAATGCCTAAAATTGCTGAAAAGATCCAAAAATTCCGAACATACATTTTTTTAAGCGAATCACTTTTCGTTGTATTGTTGTTGTTCACATAATTATAAATGGAGTTCACTGCTTGATCCTCTTCCTTTTCCGCCTTATCATCCAGCTGTTGTGCTATTTTTTTATAAGTATAAAAAGCCGTGGGATCCTTCAACGCCAAATAAACCGAAGAAAGATTTTCTGAAATCTCAGCTTGGTACTTTTTGTTTTGGAACTGTTCAGAAATTTTTAAAGCAACCGTATAAGCCTCAATTGATTTAGAATACTCTTGCTTTTGAAAAAGCAATTTTCCCAATTGATTCGAAGCCACCATTTTCAGAAAATTGTTTGGGTGATCGCCATTTGTATCTGTGAGTACAGTTTCAAACTCATTATTTGCTGAATCTATATTGTAAACTTTTCCGTAGATTTCAATCATCGATGCGGTTGTTTGGTTTACCAATATTTCATCGGGAATTTCTTCAAAAGATAATTTTGCTTCGGTGAAATAATCCAATCCTCTTTGCCAATTTTCTTGCTTAATTTCCTCATGAGCGTTTAACAAAGCCTTTCCACCTTTGCGGAAAAAAGAAGATTCTTGTGTGTTCAGCTTTTCTGCTAAAGCAATTGTATTTATATAGTACTGTTTTGCAACTACGTCCAGCCCCAATTGGTTTAATAGGGGAATAGTGGTTACTGTTGCTTTTAATTGTAATGGGATGTTCTCTGCTGTTTCTGAAATAATTTTTGCTTCCACCCCAGCTTTTACGGCTTTTTCAAGTTCACCTTTTATATAATATGCAGAAACATTAATGAGATTTGCCTGTACAAGTAGATTTGAATTGCTGGAATTTTTTAAAATGTGATCCGCGATTTTAATTGCCTCTGCGGGTTGGGTGTATAGTATCATTTCCGCATTTTCAAGCATTTCATTATAATCATCATAATCTTGGGCAGAAGAAATTCCGCTAAAGATGACCATGAAAAAAATATAAAAAATAGTGCGCACGTCTCAACAATAAACCAATGCTACAAGGTACACAAAGTTAATTTTTCAACAGAATTTACAAATCTGTTTTTAATAAAAAAGAAACCTTGTTTTACTATAAAAATAAGGTTTAAAAAAAAATTTTTTATTTGGAATTGGTGAGTTTTGGCTGTCCTCTTTTCATTAGAATCTCCATACTTTTATATTCATTGCCATCATGCCCAAGATCAAACATTTCCATTCTACGTGTATTTTCGTCTACAATTGTATATACTTCACGAATTTTTCTCTCTTTTCCAGTCATAGGGTCAACCATAGTTCCAGTTGAGATAATGGCTTTGTCGGCGTCGTCATAAGTTCCGCGCGTTACCATCATTCCGGTGCCCATATTATCTATCCAAGTTGAAACAAATTCTTTTGTGGTGTTGTCAAAGGCTACTGTAGCTCTCCCTTCAAAAGGCATCCCCATCATAGTACCCTTATAATTTGTTTCTTGGTAACGCCCGCCCATTATCATTTTTATTTCAGCGGTTGAAGTTGCTTTTTCAGGTGGGGCATCGGCACCCATCCAAAAAGTCATTTCATTTTTCCATGAGCCTACTTCCGTGGCTAACATATTGTGAATTTCGCCCGGAGTCATATAAGCTTCCCAAGCTTTTTGCATCGCTACGGAATCCATTGGCATTTCCATAGAGTCTGTTTCTTCGGCTACAATAGTATCTGTTGCCATTTCGTTCTCAATTTCCATCGGCTCTTTCGTTTCGTTTTTACAGGAAGCAAAACAAAGGCCAAGTACCGATAGTGCTAAAAACTAGTTTTTTCTTAATAATTGGTTTTAGAGGTTATAACAATAGCTAATTTATGAAAAAATCGTTTCACAATTAGTATAGCACTCATTATAAGAATGTTGTGATTGTAGTTATATATGAATAAAAGCTTAGCTATTTCTTCCGAGCAAAAATGGCTACGATTGCTGCAGTTCCTATTCCCAAACCTAAAGCCCCAATGGCAGATTGCCACATATAGTTGTTAATATTGAAATAATCATTGGCTTTGGTACGCGTCATTAAATCGTTGGTTACGGAGTATTCAATAACATTATTAAAATATTCTGGAGTAATATAATTGTGTGTAATGTATTGCGCCAATGGCGAAAGAAGTGCCACAAAAACACTCAATATAACCCCTGAAAGAAAGCCCTGCAACCAAGTCATTTTCCCGCCGTAAACCCGTCTTCTTTTTTCGCGCATTGCCAATAAATACATTAAAATTGAAAAAGGGGCAAAAAGCATTGTTAACCACCAATGGCCAGCAATTTGCTCTTCGTGCCAGCCCAAAGTTTTTTCAAGCAACATCCAAGAAAGCATAGTGATGCTAAAGATTATTGCCCATTTAAATTCTATATAGATTTTTTTCATGGTTGTTTTGTAATTTGTGAATCACTTAAATAAAGATACCTTTTTTAATAAAAAAATCCCCCACAACTGTGAAGGATTTCTTTTTATACATTTATTGAAATCTATTCATCCACAAGCACCCATTCCCCTTTATCCAGTAACGGAATAGCTTGCTTAAATTTCATTTCTTTGTTTTCGCCACTCATAACGTGTTTGATGGTCACTTTATCGTTACGATTAATTTTTGCGCGTTCACGCGTAATTGTTTCAGTAACTTGTTGACGTTGCGGTTGCGTATTGCCTGCGGCACGCGATTGTGCTGCGCGCTCATCCATATTTGGAATCTCGTCTTTCTGCTCGCTCAGTTTTTCTTTTTGTTTCACTTCGCGGGCTTCCTGAATTTGCTGTTGGTTTTCCTGTGGCAATTCTCCTTTGAAAAGGAATGAAATTACATCTTTATTCACTTTCTCAATCATCGCCTTAAAAAGTTCAAAAGCTTCAAACTTATAAATAAGCAACGGATCTTTCTGCTCGTGAACGGCAAGCTGTACTGATTGTTTCAACTCGTCCATTTTACGTAAATGCGTTTTCCAAGCGTCGTCAATTATAGCAAGAGTAATGTTTTTCTCAAAATCATTTACCAATTGCTTTCCTTCGGTTTCGTAGGCTTTTTGAAGATCGGTGGCAACATTTAAGGTTTTTAAGCCATCGGTAAATGGAACCAAAATACGTTTGTACTTATCCTTTTGGGTTTCGTAAACGTTTTTGATAATCGGATACGCCATCTCGGCGTTGCGAGCCATTTTATTCTGATAATGAATGTATGCGGCTTTGTAAATTTTACCCGCAATTTCCCGTGCATCCATTTTCTCGAATTCCTTTTCGGAAATAGGGGAGGCCATAGAGAAGAAACGGATCAATTCAAATTCAAAATTCTTATAATCCTGCGCCTGTTTGTTACTTTCTGCTACTACTTCAGAAGTATCATAAATCATATTTGCAATATCAACACGAAGTCGGTCGCCAAACAAAGCGTGATATCTACGTTTATAAACTACCTCACGTTGGGCGTTCATAACGTCATCATATTCCAACAATCTTTTACGAATACCAAAGTTATTTTCTTCCACCTTTTTCTGGGCGCGCTCAATTGATTTTGAAATCATCGAATGTTGAATTACTTCGCCTTCCTTTAAGCCCATTCTATCCATCATTTTCGCAATTCGCTCGCTTCCGAAAAGACGCATCAAGTTATCTTCCAAAGAAACATAAAACTGTGAACTTCCCGGATCTCCTTGACGACCGCTACGACCACGCAACTGTCTGTCCACGCGACGTGAATCGTGACGCTCTGTACCAACAATTGCTAATCCACCGGCTTTTTTCACTTCGTCGCTCAACTTAATATCCGTTCCACGACCCGCCATGTTCGTGGCGATGGTTACAATTCCGCTTTTTCCAGCTTCGGCAACAATATCTGCCTCGCGTTTGTGAAGTTTTGCGTTCAACACGTTGTGCGGAATGTTTCTAATACTCAACATTCGGCTCAATAATTCTGAAATTTCTACGGAAGTAGTACCAATCAAAACTGGTCTTCCTGCCTGTGAAAGCGCTGTAACTTCTTCAGCAACGGCGTTGTATTTTTCTCTTTTTGTTTTGTAAATTTTATCCTCGCGGTCGTGGCGTGCAATTGGGCGATTGGTTGGAATTTCAACTACATCCAATTTATAGATTTCCCAAAGTTCACCAGCCTCTGTTACGGCAGTACCCGTCATTCCGGAAAGTTTACGGTACATACGGAAGTAATTCTGAAGGGTAATAGTTGCAAACGTTTGCGTAGCAGCTTCAATTTTTACATTTTCCTTCGCTTCAATTGCTTGGTGAAGTCCGTCGCTATAGCGGCGACCGTCCATAATACGGCCGGTTTGCTCGTCAACAATCATTACTTTATTTTCCATCACCACATACTGATCGTCTTTTTCAAAAAGCGTGTATGCTTTCAGAAGTTGATTCATTGTGTGTATGCGCTCACTTTTAATAGAAAACTCACGGAAAAGATCTTCCTTCAATTCTACTTCTTCTTCAAGTGGAAGTCCTTTTTGTTCAATCTTAGCGATTTCAGTTCCAATTTCTGGCATTACGAAGAAATCTGGATCGCCTTCGCCCGATAGATAATCAACACCTTTATCGGAAAGTTCTATCTGATTATTTTTCTCATCAATTACAAAATAAAGTTCGGCGTCAACCTTCGGCATTTCTCGATTGTTGTCGCTCATATATTGATTTTCCGTTTTCTGAAGAATTTGGCGAACGCCTTCTTCCGAAAGGAATTTAATCAATGCTTTATTTTTAGGCAAACCACGATAAACACGAAGCAATTGGAAACCACCTTCTTTTTGATCGCCTTCTTTTATCAATCTTTTGGCTTCCGCTAAAACGCCTGTTAAATATTTTTTCTGAACCTCAACAATGTCGTTGATTTTTGGTTTCAGTTCGTTGAATTCGTGTCGGTCGCCTTCAGGCACGGGACCTGAAATGATAAGCGGCGTACGTGCATCATCAATCAAAACAGAATCCACCTCATCCACAATTGCATAATGATGAGGGCGCTGTACAAGATCGTCCGGGGAATCGTGCAATGTTGTCGCGCAAATAATCGAAACCAAACTCATTGTTGGTTCCGTAAGTAATGTCAGCTAAATAGGCTTTCCTTCTTTCAGCAGAATTTGGACGGTGATTGTCGATACAATCCACGCTCATTCCGTGAAATTCGAATAAAGGCGCCATCCAAGCACTATCACGCTTAGCAAGATAATCGTTAACAGTTACAAGATGAACCCCGTTTCCGGCAAGAGCGTTCAAATACATTGGAAGCGTTGCAACAAGAGTTTTACCTTCCCCAGTATGCATCTCGGCAACTTTACCTTCGTGAAGACCAACCCCGCCAATTAATTGCACATCGTAGTGAACCATATCCCAAGTAACCTCTTTTCCGGCGGCATTCCAGGAATTTTGCCACACGGCTTTGTCGCCCTCAAGGGTAACATAATCTTTAATGGCCGAAATTTCACGGTCAAAAGGATTTGCGCTAACGGAAATGGAATCATTTTCTTTAAAGCGTTTTGCAGTTTCTTTCATTACCGCAAAGGCTTCCGGAAGTATTTTAGTAAGAGTCGCTTTTTCTACTTCGTAGCGATCGTCTTTTAGTTTGTCAATTTGGTTGTAATACTCTTCTTTTTTGTTGATGTCCTCTTCGTTTTCCGATTGTTTTTCAAGGGCATCAATTTGATCTTGAATATCTTTTTGGGCGTCTTTTATTTCTTTTCTGAAAAAATCAGACTTCGCGCGAAGTTCATCGTTGGATAGTTGTGCAATTACCGACTCGTGTTTTTTTACTTCGTTTACCAGCGGCTGTATTGCGCCAATATCCTTTTTGGATTTATCGCCAACAAAAACTTTTAATACATTATCTAATATTCCCATGATGTGTTTTATTTTGAAGTGTTGCCAGGCAGCACTATTTTGTCAATTATATAATTTCGGCCAGAAATACACGAATTAATTTTTAAAAATATTCGTGTATTCGTGGCAACTTTTTCAATACTTTTTAAATAAAAAAAAGCCTCCTAAAAGAGACTTTTTATATTATTTTAAATGTTTCCCAAAATCTTGGGATTAATATTCATCCTCATTCCAAAGATAATCGTCGTCCGTTGGGTAATCTGCCCAGATCTCTTCAATAGAGTCATAAGAGTCTCCCTCGTCTTCAATTGCCTGAAGGTTTTCAACCACTTCCAGTGGAGCACCGGTCCTGATCGCGTAATCTATTAATTCGTCTTTGCTTGCGGGCCAGGGTGCATCGCTTAAATAGGATGCTAATTCTAATGTCCAGTACATAACACTTTGGGTTTTAATTTTCTGCAAAAGTAATTTTTTAGATTAAAAAGTCAAGAAAAATCTAAACTATTTCTGCTATATTTTAAAGAACGTTTTTTTTATTCTGATTATCAATTAGTTACGAAAATGTGTAAAGATGGATTATTCAAGTAAAATGGAGCAGTCCATTGAGTATCCAAAACATTTAAATAATCCAAATAACTTACAATTTCTTCGGAATCCATTGTGTCTCTTCCGCGTTCAAGTCTTTGGACAACTTCCGTGCCAGCACAAATAGGTAGTCAGATAGTCGGTTTAAATATTTCAGCACCTTTTCGTCAACAGGCTCATTTTCATTTAAAAGTGTGGAACGGCGTTCAGCACGACGGCAAACCGTTCGGGCAATGTGACAATATGACACTGTAGAATTTCCGCCGGGTAAAATGAAATGTGTCATTGGTGGCAGGGAATCGTTCATCCTGTCCATTTCCTTTTCCAAAAGTTCAATATCCTCATTTTCAATCTTTGGAATATTTAAGCGTTCCTTTCCACTTTTCAATGTTGCTTTCGCAGGATCAGTGGCCAGAATTGCACCCAAAGTGAAAAGTCTATCTTGAATATAAACCAATATTTCTTTGCTGCGCGGATCTATTTCCTGGGTGCGAATCAATCCCAAATATGAATTTAATTCATCGACCGTTCCGTAGCTTTCAATGCGAATGTTGTGTTTTGGAACCCGAGTACCGCCGAAAAGGGCAGTAGTGCCTGCATCGCCAGTTTTGGTGTATATTTTCATTATAAGTTTTTTGTTTGGCTCCGATAGCTATCGGGATGTGGTTTTTCAAATTTACGAATAACCCTAAGAATATTTCAAAGTAAAGAATAACTACTAATTTTTGTTCTGCCGTTCTTTTTTTCGATCGTAGTAACTACTTCGGAAATTTTTGGTTCTACGCTGCCTTTGATTGATTGCGTTTCTTTTGTTCCAAAAATATAGAATAACGAGAAGAATAATTCCACCGATTATTAAAACAATAGGATTTGAAAGGCCAAGATTTATTTTTCAAAGATAAAATAGGAAATGGTAAATGCGAAATTATTTAAGGAATTAGGAAATAGGAATTAGCGAAAAGCGAATAGAAATTTCATACTCACAGATTTACGAATTCACAAACTCACAAATTCACCATTTCCTTCTTAGTATCACTCTCCACAACCCCATCCCGAAGGCGAATGATACGATGGGCATTTTCAGCAATTTCCTCTTCGTGGGTTACAAGAATCACGGTGTTTCCCGCTTTGTGAATATCTCCAAAAAGCTTCATTATTTCTTCCGAAGTTTTACTATCCAAGTTTCCAGTTGGCTCATCGGCCAAGATAATTGAAGGATGATTTACCAAAGCTCTGCCAACTGCAACACGCTGCCGCTGCCCACCAGAAAGTTGGTTGGGCTTGTGATCCATTCTATCTGCAAGTCCAACATCGGTCAACACCTGTTTTGCGCGTTCGGTTCTTTCAGCTTTTGACGCTCCGGCGTAAATCATTGGCAATGCCACATTTTCAAGTGCGGTGGTGCGGGGAAGAAGGTTAAAAGTTTGAAATACGAAGCCTATTTCTTTATTTCTGATTTCAGCCAATTCATCATCGGTCATATTGCTGACGTCTTTTCCGTTAAGTTCGTAGCTACCTGAAGTTGGCGTATCCAAACATCCCAAAAGATTCATCAAAGTAGATTTTCCCGAACCCGACGGACCCATTAAAGCAACGTATTCGCCGCGCTCAATGTCGAGATCAATTCCCATTAAAACTTTTACAATTTCGTTCCCAAGCGGAAAATCGCGGGTTATATTTCTAATTTTTATAACTAAACTCATTGGCTTTTTTCAATATGCTTTTATAGGACGCAAAGGTACGTGGGTTGTTACAAACTAAGTTTAAAGCTCAAAGTTAAAAGTTTTAGGTAATAGCGAAAAGGAATTAGTGAAAAGCGAATAGGGAATAAAAAAAATTAACCTTCAACTATCAACTATCAACTATCAACCATCAACCATCAACCATCAACCATCAACCATCAACCATCAACCATCAACCATCAACCTTCAACCTTCAACCTATTCGAATAATAAAGTGTTCCTTCGGCTGTTCTTTTCTGAAAAAAACCATTCCCCATTGAAAGGTATCAATGCTTAGCGTAACTTTTTCACTTGAAATTATTTTCTGCCACGCTTCCGTCATATCCTTGCTCCAATAAATATCATCAAAAATAATAATGGAATCGTTGTGGATATTTTTTAAAAGTGATTTGAAATATCCCAAAGTCCGCTCACCATTGTGGTCGCCGTCTATAAAAATTAAGTCGTATTTTTCAGTCCCGAAGCTTCGGGATTCAGAAATATAATCACTGAATAGTTTTTGATGGATTTCAATATTATGAAGATTGAATTTCTCAAAATATTCCTGTGCTTTTTCCAAAGTATTTGGACAACCTTCAACGGTGTTTATGGCTGTGAATTCACTTGAAAGCGAAAGCGCAACTGTTCCAAAACCTAACGAAGTTCCGAGTTCCAAAACGTTTTCACTTTTAAAATACTTCGCCAAACGAAAGAGCAGTTTTTGTCTCTTTTTACGCATTCCAGCATTTTTTACAACTGCGGAAACTTTTCTTGCATTGCCTTTAAATACTCGCGAACCTTGCCCGAAATCCTTCATTTCAATTGTTGAAGTATCGCTTCGCAAAGCTTTTCGGTGAGATTTTAAAATCTCGTACTCTGGATATATCGTTTTGTCATTAAAACATTTCGTCACCAAATCATACACAAATGGCGAATGCACGCTGTGCCTGTTTTTGGAAAGGCGAAGGAATTTTATGTAGCTTTTTGATTGGTGAATCACTCTTATTTGCTGTACGCTTTAGGCTGTAAGCTGTAGGCTAAAATACAAATTCTGCTTACAGCTTAAAGCTTAACGCCTATAGCTTTTAAGATTCCATTTTTGAAGACAACACGAACCAACGCTCTTCCTTTGCTTCAAGTTGACCCATAATTTCCTGAAGTTTTATGGATTGTTTGTCTATTTCAGCACCGTCCCAATTTTCGGTTGCGAATTTATTTTGAAGTTCCTCGCGGTTTTTTTCAAGATTTGCAATTTCCTTTTCCAGTTTATTGTATTCCTTTTGCTCGTTGTAAGTCAATGTAGTTGCACTTTTGTCTTGCTTCCAATCATTTTTTACTTTTGGCGCAGCTTCGCTTGCTTCACGCTTTTCTTGAACGTTGCTATCTTCGTAAGCCCTAAAATCGGAATAATTTCCGGGAAAATCCTCTATTTCGGTATCTCCGCGGAAAACAAAAAGGTGATCCACTATCTTATCCATAAAATAACGGTCGTGACTCACCACCAAGAGACAACCGGGAAAATCCAAAAGGAAACTTTCCAATATATTCAATGTTACAATATCGAGATCGTTTGTAGGCTCATCAAGAATCAAAAAGTTTGGATTTTTGATTAAAACGGTACACAAATAAAGACGTTTGCGTTCGCCACCGCTTAGTTTTTCAACAAAATCATATTGCTTTTTTGGGTCGAAAAGAAAACGTTCCAAAAGCTGGGAAGCCGAAATCTGCCGACCTTTTTTCAGTGGAATATAATCCCCGTATTCACGGATTACGTCAATAACTTTTTGGCCTTCTTTTATGTTAATACCAGCCTGCGTATAATATCCAAATCGAACAGTATCCCCAACAATCACTTTTCCCGAATCCGGTTGTATTGCTCCGGTAAGAATATTCAAAAAAGTGGATTTGCCCGTTCCATTTTTCCCAATAATACCAATGCGTTCGCCACGATTGAAATTGTATTCAAACTTATCCAACATTTTTTTCTCACCGAACGATTTTGAAACATTGTGGAATTCCACCACTTTCGTCCCCATCCGTTCCATATTTAGTTCCAATTGAACTTCGTGGTCGTTTCGGCGTTTGCTGGCG
Organism: uncultured Flavobacteriaceae bacterium; assembly: GCA_963716065.1. Lineage (GTDB taxonomy): Bacteria > Bacteroidota > Bacteroidia > Flavobacteriales > Flavobacteriaceae > Aequorivita. The sequence continues at coordinate 789,221 of OY970287.1, read as the reverse complement.
CGGTCTTTTATTTCATGGAAATCATCAATTCGGCTTTTACTTTTAGTGGTTCGCGCTTTTGGTTGGCGGCGCATCCACTCCAATTCTTTTTTGAAAAGTTGCTTCGCCTTGCCAGTTTCGGTGGCTTCGTTTTCTATTCGGGCGTCACGTTTTTCGAGATAGTAACTGTAATTTCCTTTATAACTGTAAAGAGTTCCTTCATCCAATTCCACAATTTCATTACAAACACGCTCCAAAAAGTAACGGTCGTGCGTAACCATAAAAAGTGTGAAATTTTCCTTTGCAAAAAGATTTTCCAGCCACTCAATCATCTCAAGGTCCAAGTGGTTGGTGGGCTCATCCATTATCAGCAAATCGGGCGTAGTTAACAATGCATTCGCCAAAGCGAGACGTTTTTTTTGTCCGCCGCTGAGCGTTGAAACTTTTGCGTGAAGATCTTCTAATTTAAGTTTGAAAAGAATCTGCTTGTATCGGGTTTCAAAATCCCACGCGTGGTGCACATCCATTGCGTCAAAAGCTTTTTGGTAAGCTTCGGAATGATTTGGATTTTCGATTGCGTGCTCGTAATTCTCAATAATTTTCAGAATCGGATTGTCTGAAGAAAATATGGTTTGTTCCACATTCAACGCGGGATCAAGATTTGGTTCCTGCGGCAGATAAGCGATTTTCAAACCTTTTCTGAAAACGACATTTCCCGAGTCGGCTTTGTCGTTTCCGGCGATTATATTTAGAAGGGAAGTTTTCCCAGTCCCGTTTTTAGCGACGAAACCTATTTTTTGTCCCTCGTTTATTCCGAAGGAAATATTTTCAAACAAAGGCCGCATCCCGAAGGATTTGGAGACGTTTTCTACTGAAAGGTAATTCACAGTTTAAATTTTCGGCAAAAGTATTGTAAATGTTTAATGAATGGCGAATAATGAATAATGAATAATGAATAATGAATAATGAATAATGAATAATGAATAATGAATAATGAATAATGAATAATGAATAATGAATAATGAATAATGAATAATTTGGATTCTATGGATTCTATGGATTCTATGGATTCTATTGAAATTATTTTTTTCGCCTTCAACCTTCAACCTTCAACCTTCAACCTTCAACATTGAATATTTAAAAATGTTTCATTATTAAGTGCGTTACTTTATATTTGTCCATTAACATCCCTGCCTTTATGAAATTTAAGTATTTATTGTTGTTTTTAATTGTTGCGGTTTGTTCTACATCTTGTGTAACTACCAAACAACTTACTTATTTACAGGAAAACACCAGCGGTACGGATACCTTGGCTCTTTTGCGCAAAAGACAGGAACCGTACCGACTTCAAATAAACGATTTATTGAGCATTCGGGTAAAAGCTTTGGACCAAGAAACCGTAGGGATTTTTAATCCAATAAACGATGCCAATCCTAATGCCACGGGAGAAGAACGACTCTATTATGACGGTTTTGTTGTTGATGATCACGGAAATATACGTATACCAAGTATGGGTGAAATGAATGTTTTGGGATATACTGTAGATGAAGTGAGGCAAAAGTTGGAAGAACGTTTGCTGAAGGATTATTTTAAGGAAGAAGCCAATGTTTTTGTAACCGTAAAACTTGCCGGTATTAGATATACAATTAATGGGGAAATTGGCGGCCCGGGATCAAGAATAATTTACCGCGACCAAGTGAGTATAATGGAAGCTATTGCAAATAGTGGAGATATTACTTTGACTGGCGATCGTAGCGATGTGATAATTATCCGGCAATATCCAGCGGGGCAGAAGGTGCATCACATAGACCTCACCAAACTGGAAGCTATGAATTCTCCTTATTATTATATAAAGCCAAACGATTTGATTTTGATAAACCCATTGCCACAAAAATCGTTGGGAACTGGCACCACCGGACTTCAATCATTTACTACTATAGTAACTATTGCCTCGGCGCTTGTAACCACAATTTTATTGTTCACCCGATTATAAAAATATATGAGCGAGGAATTCGAAATAAATGAAACCCATAGTACTTTCGACTTTAAGGGTTTTCTTTTTAAACTTTTGCACCATTGGCCATTGTTTCTTATTTCGCTGGCTATTGGTTTTTCAATTGCTTATTATATTAATGTTCGAAAATTGCCCATCTACCAAATGGATAATTTGGTTTCAATTAAAGACGATCAAAATCCATTTTTTACAAGCAACACAAGCCTAACCTTCAATTGGGGAGGAACTACTGATAAAGTCAATACAGCAGTAATTACGTTACAATCCCGCTCGCATAACGAAAAGGTAGTAGAGCGACTGCAATATTATATGGATTATTTGCGGGATGGAAAATATCAGCAGGTTGATGCATATAAGCAAACTCCGTTTTTTGTTGAAGTAGATACTACAAAACCGCAAATGCTGAATAAGCAAATGAAGGTAGTGTTTAAGGATTCGGTGAATTTCAGCTTGAGTGTTGCATTTGAGGAAAGCACGTCAATCAATTTACAAAATTACGCGACCAAGGAAAGAACCAACAAGTTCATTGATGCGGGCGAGTTTTCACAAAATTTTAAAATTGGACAGCCCATTTCGTTGCCATTTTTCAGTGGAACTTTTATGCCTAACCCCGATGTGATTTCAAAGCCGGGAACCCCATACTATATCATCTTTAGAAATTACGACGGAATCGTAAAAAAATATCTCAACCTGCGCGTTGATCCTGTAAGTACAGGTTCATCTGTACTTAGAATGCGGCTTACAGGTAATAACAAAGCCCAATTGGTTGATTATTTGAATACTTCCGTAGCTGTGCTGAGTGAGGATATGCTTGAGCGTAAAAACCTTTTCGCAACCAAAACCATAAAGTTTATTGATAGCAGTCTTGCCATAAAATCTACAGAACTTGCCAATGTGGAAGACGAATTGAATCAATTTAAAAACAAGAATGCAATATTTGACCTTGAGACGGAGGGGTCTGAAATAAATGCGAAGCTAAATGAATTGGATTTGCGCAAGGAAGCAATAAACAGAGAACTTAGTTACTACAACACACTTCAGGATTATCTTGTGAATCGTTCCGATTATAGAAATGTTCCAGCCCCATCTGTTGCAGGAATTACAGAGGCAAGTGTTGTTAGTGGAGTGGGGAAAATTTTATCCCTTGCCGAAGAACGCAACAAGCTTCAATATACATATAAGGAAGGAGCACCTATTTTTAATGATATAGACAGAAAAATTGATGCAATAAAAGTAGTATTGCTTGAAAATATACGTTCTTCAAAAAGCTTAAAAAGTCAAGAACTCAGCTCCATAAACCGGGATATTGGCGGTAATGAAAGTGAAATAAGAAAGCTTCCAAAAGAACAACAAGATCTTTTAAATATTGAACGCCGTTATAATCTTAGTCAAGGCACTTACAATCTTTTTCTATCAAAAAGAAGTGAAGCAGGGTTGGTAAAAGCTGCCAACGTGAGCGATGTGTTGATTATAGATCCTGCAAAAGATACCGGTGGTGGGCAAATTGGTCCCAACACACAATTAAATTATATGATGGCGAGTCTTTTGGGGCTTTTCATTCCATTATTGTTTGTGTTTGTTAGAGTATTTTTTGATACTAAAATAAGCAACGTCAAAGATTTGGAGCGAATAACATCAATCCCATTATTAGGTGTTCTTGGCAAGAGCCATATAGACAACAATCTCGTAGTGCTAACAAAACCTAAATCCGCAATTGCAGAGGCCTTCCGTGCCCTGCGTTCAAGTTTACAGTTCATTTATAAAAAACAGGGGGTTATAGGTGCTAAAACTGTTTTGGTAACATCATCAGTAAGTGGGGAAGGGAAAACATTTTGTTCCATAAACCTTGCTTCTGTGTTCGCTTTAAGTGAAAAAAAGACCGTATTGGTAGGCCTCGATCTTAGAAAGCCTAAAATATTTGGCGATTTCAATATAAATAATTCAGTGGGCGTAGTTAATTTCCTCATCAATGGGGCAGATGTTGATGCTATTATTAGCAAGACCCACATTGAATATCTCGACGTAATTACTTCTGGTTCAATTCCGCCAAACCCTTCGGAACTTTTGATAAGTGAAAAATTGGATGAGCTTATAGATGCCTTGAAAGAACGGTATGACTATATAATTTTGGATTCACCTCCATTGGGTCTTGTTTCAGATTCATTGGAATTAATAAAACATGTGGATGCAACTTTGTATATGACTCGTTTCAACTATACACATAAAAACATGCTAACCTTCGTCAACGAAAAATATAGAACAGGAGAAGTAAAAAATATAAGTATTGTCCTAAATGATTACGTGGAAAAAACCGGTAAGGGCTACGGTTACGGTTATGGTTATGGCTACGGTTATGGCTATGGAACATACGGTAATTATGGTAATGGATATCACGAAAAAGTAAAGCCACCAACACTTTTGGAAAAGGTGAAGAGAGTTTTAAGAAAGAAATAACTGCCCTATATCTTTTAAAACCATTAATTTTGCTGCTTATAAAAAAAGCCTAATCACTTCATTCCCAATTTATTAATATAAAATGAAACAAAACCCAACAATAGCAGTAATTGGTCTAGGCTATGTAGCAGCCTTCCTCTTGCTGCAGCTTTTGCTGAAAAATATAATGTGATTGGTTTCGATATCAATTCAGGCCGTATTCAAGAATTACAACAAGGTAAGGATACTACACTTGAGCTCTCTTCAAAAGAACTTAAAAAAGCATTAGATAAAAATGACGCTAAGGGATTAACGGTTACCGATGATCCATCAAAAATGGAGGATGCAACCGTTTATATTGTCACCGTCCCAACCCCAACAAACAAGTATAATCAGCCTGTGCTTACGCCGCTTCAAAAGGCAAGTGAAACAATTGGCAAACAATTGAAGGAAGGAGATGTGGTTATTTATAAATCAACGGTTTACCCTGGAGTAACGGAAGATATTTGTGTTCCTATTTTGGAAGAATTTTCAAAGTTAACGTTCAATAAGAATTTTTATGCGGGTTATTCTCCTGAACGGATCAATCCGGGCGATAAGCAGCATACGGTTACGAAAATTTTAAAAGTTACTTCCGGCTCTACACCCGAAGCGGCAAGATATATTGATAATTTGTACGCTTCAATAATAACGGCAGGAACTCATCTGGCACCTTCTATAAAAGTAGCCGAAGCCGCAAAAGTGATTGAAAACTCGCAGCGCGACATCAACATTGCTTTTGTAAATGAGCTTTCCAAAATATTCCGACTCTTAGAAATCGACACGCAGGATGTATTGGAAGCAGCCGCTACCAAATGGAATTTTTTAAAGTTTACTCCAGGCTTAGTTGGTGGGCATTGTATCGGTGTTGACCCTTATTATTTAGCTCAAAAAGCAATTGAAGAAGGATATAACCCCGAGATTATTTTAGCAGGAAGACGTATGAATGATGGAATGGGCAATTATGTTGCACAAGAAGTTGTAAAGTTAATGATTCAAAAAGACTGTAAGGTAAAGGGCGGGCATGTACTCGTTTTGGGAATTACCTTTAAGGAAAATTGTCCCGATATTAGAAATAGTAAAGTGATAGATGTAATTGAAGAATTGCGGAAATACAATCTCAACATAGACCTTTATGACCCTTGGGCGAACGTAGCGGAGGTTTCAAATGAGTTTGGATTGCGGTTACTGAATAATGAGTCTCAGTTAAAACAGAATTATGAAGCTATAATATTGGCTGTGAGCCATAATGAGTTCTTAGATTTTGATATTGATAAACACAAAGCAACGAATTCCGTTGTGTTTGATGTTAAAGCGTTCTTTGATAAAAGTACTATTGACGGAAGGTTGTAATTTCAGTTGTGGGTTGTGAGTTGTGGGTTATTTTGAAATGGATTATAAGATAGATATGAAGAATTATAAAGATCTTGATGTTTACAACCTTGCATTTGAATATGCTATTGAAGTCCATAAAATGACTGGAAAGCTGCCTTCCTTTGAAAATTATGAGCAAGGTTCACAAATAAGACGATCTGCCATGTCCATAAAAGACAATATTGTTGAAGGTTATGGAAGGCGTCGTTATAAACAGGATTTTATTAAGTTTTTGGTTTACGCTCATGCCTCATTATTAGAATGCATATCACAATTGGAAATGTTGAACGCTATTTATCCTGAAATTTCCGTTTCTGAGTTAATTACGAAATATGAATTGTTGGGAGGTAAAATACATTCATTTATAAATTATGTAGAAAAAGATTGGAAGGTTTAAAAAGTTGTCGGTTATCAAATATCAGTTATTCGTTTTTTTAAATTTTAACCAACAACCAACAACCAACAACCAACAACCAACAACCAACAACCAACAACCAACAACCAACAACCCGCAACCCACATGAAAACTCCCAAATACCACACACAAAACCTTTCAAAATTCAACTTCCTAATAACGGGTGGCGCTGGTTTTATTGGCTCCAATCTCGTTGGCTATTTATTAAATAACAATGCCAAAAAAGTTAGGGTATTGGATAATTTGGCAACTGGTTTTTTAAAAAACTTAAAAGAATTTCAAAACAATCCAAGTTTTGAGTTTTTGGAAGGCGATATCCGCAATTTGGAAACATGTAAAAAGGCAATGGAGGGTATTGATTATGTTTCACATCAAGCTGCTTTAGGTTCTGTACCACGCTCTATTAATGACCCACTTACTTCAAATGAAGTGAATGTTACGGGTTTTCTAAATATGCTTGTTGCTCAAAAGGAAAGTTCTTCAGTGAAAAGATTGGTTTATGCAGCATCTAGTTCAACCTATGGCGACAGTAAAACCCTTCCAAAGCAAGAAGAGAATATTGGCAAACCGTTGTCACCCTATGCTGTTACAAAATTGGTGAATGAATTGTACGCCGAAGTTTTCCACAAAACTTATGGCACCGAAACTATTGGATTGCGATATTTCAACGTGTTTGGTTCAAACCAAAGTCCTACGGGGGCTTATGCTGCTGTTATTCCTTTGTTTATGCAGGCTTTAAAAGATGAAAAAGCACCAACTATGAATGGTGATGGTGAACAAACCCGCGATTTCACGTTTGTGCAAAACGCAGTACAGGCAAATGTTCGTTCTTTTTTTGCTGAAGAGAAAGCCGTAAACCAAATTTTCAACGTTGCTTATGGCGAAAGGATAAGCCTAAATACACTCTGGAACGATCTTCAAAATATTTCAGGGAAACAGATTCCGGTAATTTATGGTCCCGAAAGAAAAGGCGATGTGCGCAATTCGCTGGCAGATATTGACAAAGCGCGAAAGTTGTTGGGTTATGATCCTTTGTTTTCTGTGAAAGATGGTTTGGAGATTACATGGAAGGGATTTTGATTTGAAGCCGTCATTGCGAGTCCGCCAAAGGTGGACGAAGCAATCTCATGAGTTTATTTACAATTTTGAAATAAACTATACCACAACAGATTGCTTCGGTCGTTCCTCCCTCGCAATGACAATTCACAATTCACGACTCACGTCTCACGTCTCACAATTCACGACTCACGTCTCACAATTCACTATTCACCACCAAAAACCCCTTTTCAGAAGAAATTTCCGTCATTTCCATCATTTATAAATGTTAAAGTTTTAAAATTCATCTTTTGCCATTCACAAGGCTACAATAATTCCTACATTAAAAATCCTCTTATCGAAAAATAAAAACATCTTAACGGATATTTTAAACATTTCGTAACCAAACCTTTATAACGATAAGTAAACCTCAAAAAATTTGCATTTTCTGTGTGGGTAGCATATTATTGTTACGCCCCTTTTGAGTTAAAAATAACCTTATTTTTTTAAACATTTTTCTATGAAAAATAGCTACGCTCCTCAAAGGTTGGCATTTGCCATTTTTTGCCTTTTGTCTCTTTTTTCTTTTAATGGTTTTGCACAGGTTGGGATTGGAACCACAACCCCAGATGCCAATTCGAAATTAGATATTACTTCTACAGCATTGGAACCAGGTGGTTTGTTATTGCCTCGTGTGTTGTTAACTGGAACTGCTAACGTAGCTCCATTAACGGCTCACGTTGCAGGTATGACTGTTTACAACACGGCAACGGCAGGCAATGTTACACCGGGTTATTATTATAATGACGGTTCACAATGGGTACGCCTTGCTGCGGCCACTGTGCCAAGTAGTGATTGGACGCTTTTTGGAAATGGCGGTACTACACCTGGAACAGGAGCAGGACAAAATTATTTAGGTACTACCGATGGGCAAGCTCTAATTATTGCAACACAAGCAACCCAAAGAATGCGTTTGCTGGCAAATGGTCAAATAATAGTAAATAATACTGGTGCACCAACGTTAGGAAATCGGTTTACGGTGACGGGAGATATAAACGAAAGTGTAATTAACGGTTTCGCCTCAGGTAGTGGTAGAGCTGTTTATGGTATTAATAACGGCGGTACAGGTAGTGCTGTTTATGGTAGCAATACAGGAAATGGTTTTGGTGTTGAGGGAAGTTCTTCAGGCACAGGGAGCGCCGTATATGGCCGCAATTTAGCAAATGGTATTGGAGTTGAAGGATATACTACAGGCACAGGCAGTGCAGTTTCTGGACGAAATACTACAAGTGGTAGTGGAGTTAATGGAGAGAATTATGGAACTGGTAATGGTGTTTTCGGCCGCAATACTCAAAATGCAAATGGTGTTTATGGGTATAATGATCTGGCAGGGAATGGTGTTTACGGTAATAATGTAGGTACGGGAAGAGGTGTATATGGTACAGCTGTAAGTTCAGGGATTGGAGTTTCTGGTTTAAATAATGGCGGAACTGGGAGTGGCGTTTACGGCCGAAATACTCAAAATGGTAATGGGGTTGAAGGGTATAATGATTTAGCTGGGAATGGCGTGTACGGCCGCAATGTTTCTACAGGCGTTGGGGTTAAAGGAGAGAATACCACCGATAATGCTAACGCTTTTGGTGTTTACGGAATAAGCGCTGGAGCAGGTAATGGAGTTCGAGGAATAAATTCAGGCGCTGGACGAGGAGTAATTGGTTTCAGTACTTTAACGGGAATAGGAACTCAAGGACAAAACTCTGGGACTGGTTACGGAGTAGCTGCATTTAACACCAGCGCTAGTACAGGAGGTGCATTGTATGTTCAATCAAATAATTTTGGTATTTATACTAACATGACTGGTGCTGGTGGAGCTGGAAATTATATAGATTTTGATAATAGAAATGGAACTGGTGTAGATGTAATTGGAGTTATAAATCCCGCAAATCCTGCTGTAGGAACTGCTGGTGATCTTTGGGCATATGCAGGTGCGGTAAAAACAAATACTCCAACCGTTGGAAGTGTTAATGGAGGTTTATTCTTGGGAAATCAATACGGAGTTGGACATGGAATGTTATTACGTCATAGTGGAACAGCTGGTCGTACTGCCGAAATCAATTCTTTAAATGCCGCTAATCCTAATCCAAATATTATTGCCATTGGCTTAAACCGCGGATCTACTATTGTTGCACAAAATCAGAATTCTACTCTTTTAGCTCCATTAGTTGTTGCTGACTTTAGTTATAGCGGTACTACTTTATTAGATCATGTTGGAGTAAGAGGTTTTGCAGACCCATCAGTTGGGACAATTGATTGGGGTATTGGTGTACAGGGGAATGGAAGTTATGCTGGGGTTCTTGGAGTAGATCAAAGCGGCGCTTTGGCATTAGGTTGGGGCGTTTTGTCCATTGGTGATTTTGGCGCAACTGGAGGAAAATTTTTTGCTATTGATGACCCACGCGATCCAGCTAATAAAATATTAAAACATGCAAGTATCGAGTCCAATGAAATATTAAACTTATATAGGGGTACTGAAACTCTTGGTTCTAACGGAAGTGTAGTTGTTACCATGCCCGAGTATTATGATGCAATCAACAAAAATGCTTCTTATCAATTAACTCCAGTAGGAGCATCTATGCCAAATCTTTATATTGAAAAAGAAATAAGCAATGGAACTTTTGTTATTGCAGGGGGTGTTCCAGGTAAAAAAGTATCTTGGACTTTAACAGCTGAAAGAAACGATCCTTATTTTCAACAACATCCCGAAAAAAGGGAAATGGTTGTTGATAAAGGTGCAAAACGAGGTAAATACTTAACCCCAGAAGTTTATGGACAATCTAAAGAAAAAGGTTACACATACGTTCCTGAAAAATTGAAGGTTAATGAAGCAGCGAAAACAAATGTATCAGCGGATATTGTAATACCACAACCAGCTTCTTTTATTGAGCCAAGTAAAGTTGATCAACCCGCAACTCCTACTAAAGGTGTTATATTGGCACAACCACAAACGGAAGCTATTTCACCAGAAGTCAACTCAACTTCTCCAGCAAAAACGTCAAATATAAAAGCCAATAATTAGGTTTTTACGTAGATTAATAAAAACCCTGCAAGCCAAAAGCTTAGCAGGGTTTTTTATTGTATAATAATCCAAAACCACTTTGATGTAGAACATAATTAAAAAAAAATTAATTATCTACAATTGTAAGTTCAAGTAATAAGTGCAACAGATAAATTTAAAACACTTGGGATTGCTCCCAAGTGTTTAGGGTCAAAAACCTAAATTTGTCTTGCATGAAAAATTATAAACAATTGACCGCCCAACAAAGATACCAAATAGAAGCACTCCTACAAGTTGGATGCACACAAACAGCTATAGCTGACCAGATTGGTGTCCACCGCAGTACAATCAGCAGAGAGCTGAAAAGGTCGATAGCCCTTCGGGGCAGGACCTCTGGAAGCTATGTGGCCACAAATGCGGAGCGAAAGACAAGGAACCGACATAAGCAGAAGTTCAAAAATGTGCTGTTGACACCTGAGCTGAAAAAAAAGATAGCGGATAAAATGGAACTGGACAAATGGAGCCCAGAGCTTATCTCCGAGAAATGGAAACAGTTGGGCGTCCCGATGGTCAGCCACGAAACAATCTATAAATGGATATGGGAATCGAAGCACACCAATACTGTCGAGAACAGACCTTTTAAATTGCTCTATAAAGAACTGAAACATGGCAAGCGGAGACAGAAACGTGGAAATATAAAGGATACCAGAGGGGCGATACCGAATCGGGTACACATCAGCAAACGTCCAGAAGTCGTCGAACAGAGAAAACGCATTGGGGGACTCGAAGCCGACCTGATGATGGGGAAAGACCACAAAGCGGCGCTCTTGGTGCTCACCGACAGAACGACCTTGATAACAATGATGGAAAAACTAAACGGCAAAAGCGCAGAGAGGTCACCGATAAAATCAAGCAGAGGCTGGGCAGGTTCAGCTCCAGCTATATAAAGACAATTACCTTTGATAATGGAAAAGAGTTTTCTGGACATCAGGAAATTGCAAGTACATTTAAAGTAAAGACATATTTTACGACACCTTACACATCACAGGAAAAAGGGACAGTGGAGAACAGGATTGGGGTCATAAGGAGGTTCTTTCCAAAGAAAACAGACTTGAGGGACATCACCGAAAAAAGAATCAAACAAGTAGAACTAGCAATCAATAACAGACCCATTAGAAAATTCAACTACCTTAGCCCTATTGAAACTCTAAATAATAAGTTTGTTGCACTTATGAGTTGAACACAGCAATTTTCAAGCGACTAAAAACATTTGTTTATTTTGCTTATTATTTATTTTTTCACTAATATTAATAAGCTCCAAGTCAGTACACATTAATCTCCCCTAAAAATTAAATTTTATGAGAAGTACTGCTAGTTTCCGGCGTGGGGTTCTGTTTACTTTCAACCTATTTTTCCTTTTTTACTTTAATGCTTTTGCGCAGGTTGGGATAAATACCACAGATCCCACAACGGTTTTGGACGTGAACGGGGCCTTTTCCTTAAGGGAAAGTCCTATTGCATTAACCTTAATCAATGGGGTTAATGCAGATATTGATTTGGGCACAACTCCCTATTCCCAATATAGCATTGAAGGTCCCACGGCCGCATTTTCAATAGACGGGATTACAAGCGTTGGGGCTTTGGCAGACGGGCAGCTAGTGAGATTGATTAATACTACAGATGAAATTTTTACAATTGTCCATAACAATACGGATGCTTTAAAAATTCTCTGCCCTGCTGAAATTGATTTAATACTACATGGAAGAAATTCATCCGTAACATTTCAGTACAATAAAACTTTAGCAAGATGGACTGTTTCGGGCTATGCGAAAACCTCCAAAACCAATAATAGCCAATATGCTATTGGCACTTCTGATATTTCTAAAAATACTGCAACCTGGCAGGATATAACAGGTTTAAGCATTACATTTTCTCCTGAAAATCCCACTGTTTTTGTAACATACAAAGTTTTTGGAGGATCCAACACCTCAGGTTTTAATATAGCAGAAGGGTATTTTAGATTGGTAAAAGACGGGACGCCAATTCCAAATTCCTATGTAAAGACAGGGGCTTTGCCTCTTGATATTGACTTTCAGGTTTCCCTTCCATCATTTCCGGTTTCCGTCACGCCGGGCGTTTCAACTAATATTACAGTACAATGGTGGAGAAATGATAGTGGCACACTAATTAACAATGCTTCCTCGAATGTTTACCATAATAGATATTTAACGATTATAGATTAGTTATTGGTTTATGGTTGAAGGTTTATGGTTGAAGGTTGAAGGTTTAAGGTTGAAGGCTTCTTGGCTGGTCGTTCGTCGTTCGTAATTCATCGCTCTTGTTTCCAAATCCCAAATCCCAAATTTCAAATTCCAAATCCCCAACCACATCCCTCTTGGCTCTTTACTCGTCGCTCGTCGCTCGTCTTTCGTCGCTCTTGTTTCCAAATCCCAAATTCCAAATCCCAAATCCCAAACCTCTTGACCCTTGGCTCTTGGCTTTTTGCTCGTCGCTCGTCGCTCGTCTTTCGTCGCTCTTGTTTCCAAATTCCAAATCCCAAATTCCAAATCCCAAACCTCTTGACCCTTGGCTCTTGGCTTTTTGCTCGTCGCTCGTCGCTCGTCTTTCGTCGCTCTTGTTTCCAAATTCCAAATCCCAAATTCCAAATCCCAAACCTCTTGACCCTTGGCTCTTGGCTTTTTGCTCGTCGCTCGTCGCTCGTCTTTCGTCGCTCTTGTTTCCAAATTCCAAATCCCAAATTCCAAATTCCAAATTCCAAATTCCAAATTCCAAATTCCAAATTCCAAATTCCAAATCCCAAATTCCAAATCCCAAACCTCTTGACCCTTGGCTCTTGGCTTTTTGCTCGTCGCTCGTCGCTCGTCTTTCGTCGCTCTTGTTTCCAAATTCCAAATTCCAAATTCCAAATCCCAAACCTCTTGACCCTTGGCTCTTGGTTTTTTGCTCGTCGCTCGTCGCTCGTCTTTCGTCGCTCTTGTTTCCAAATCCCAAATCCCAAATTCCAAATCCCAAACCTCTTGACCCTTGGCTCTTGGCTTTTTGCTCGTCGCTCGTCGCTCGTCTTTCGTCGCTCTTGTTTCCAAATTCCAAATCCCAAATTCCAAATCCCAAACCTCTTGACCCTTGGCTCTTGGCTTTTTGCTCGTCGCTCGTCGCTCGTCTTTCGTCGCTCTTGTTTCCAAATTCCAAATCCCAAATTCCAAATTCCAAATCCCAAATTCCAAATCCCAAACCTTTTGACCCTTGGCTCTTGGTTTTTTGCTCGTCGCTCGTCGCTCGTCTTTCATCGCTCTTGTTTCCAAATTCCAAATTCCAAATTCCAAATCCCAAATCCCAAATTCCAAATCCCAAACCTCTTGACCCTTGACCCTTGGCTCTTGGCTTTTTGCTCGTCGCTCGTCGCTCGTCTTTCATCGCTCTTGTTTCCAAATCCCAAATCCCAAATTCCAAATCCCAAATTCCAAATCCCAAACCTCTTGACCCTTGGCTCTTGGCTTTTTGCTCGTCGCTCGTCGCTCGTCTTTCGTCGCTCTTGTTTCCAAATTCCAAATCCCAAATTCCAAATCCCAAATTCCAAATCCCAAACCTCTTGACCCTTGGCTCTTGGCTTTTTGCTCGTCGCTCGTCGCTCGTCTTTCGTCGCTCTTGTTTCCAAATTCCAAATCCCAAATTCCAAATCCCAAATTCCAAATCCCAAATTCCAAATTCCAAATCCCAAATCCCAAACCTCTTGACCCTTGGCTCTTGGTTTTTTGCTCGTCGCTCGTCGCTCGTCTTTCATCGCTCTTGTTTCCAAATTCCAAATCCCAAATTCCAAATCCCAAATTCCAAATCCCAAATCACCAACCTCATCCCTCTTTGCTCGTCGTTCTTCTTCTTCGCTCTTCGCTTTTGGCTTTTAACTCATATTTATTAATATCAAAAATTAAAATGCTATTCAATTTAAATTTGAGAAATCTCTTCTGCACTTTTTATATAAAGTAATTTCCTACAAAAGAATACACAATATTCCTTTATTCTTGCAAAAATTTAACAATTAACTCTCATTTTATTAAATTATTTACTGTTTAAAGATAAAATTTGCATTATATCGATAAAATACGTATTATTGCCACATAATTTTAAAACCAAAAGCCCCAAACTATGGTACTAAATTACTTCCCTAAAATACTTATATCCAGTATTGTTACAGTTTTTTCCATTTCGGCAGGTTTTGCACAAGTAGGTATTGGAACCGTAACACCAGATGGTGTATTAGATTTAAATGACGATTCAGGCATTAATAAATACGGTCTTGTTTTGCCAAGAGTTGCACTCTCAAAAACAGATTTGGCAAATCCGGTGTTAAACCCGCAAGGTGGAAACCCTGCAGTTGGAACTGTCGTTTATAACACTTCAACAACTAATTTCGGTAGAGAAAGTGTTTATCCCGGCATATATATGTGGGATGGCATAGACTGGATCAATGAATTTCCGAAGAAAAATGCTGAAATTTTTAAACAAGATAATAGTGGTGGAGCGTTAAGAACGGTTACAACAGGATCATATCAAAACATCCCAGGTCTAATAGCACGTACTTTTACACCGGCTTATACTGGAACTTACAAATTAGAAGTAAGTGTCAATTGGGGTGGAGGTTACGTTCTCAATTCAGGTTTCGGTACCGATGTTGCAGTAATGTCAGGAATTTTCAAATTTACATTTGATGGTGTAGATAAATTGATTCCAGCACACACTTGGTCTGGCAAACATGGGGGAGGTACCCAATATTATGATATATGGGAGCAATCTACAGTGGTTATTTACAAAGAGCTTGTTGCAAATACACCATACTTATTTAATTTGGGCTTCGATCAAACTGTTGCAGCTGGATTCGAAAATAATGGTAATTCTGGCAACGGAATGGGATGGTTAGGTGGAGATATTCCCTGTACCGTTGAATTTGTTTTTCTGGATTAAAAATCAACTGAATAACACTAACAATCATGAAAAAAACTACTTTATCATATAGTTTTAATTTAGTTGCAATAGCATTTATATCGAGTATGGCTTTTGCACAAGTAGGTATAAATACAACAAATCCCAAGGGAGTTATAGACTTTAATAGTACCACACTTGGTGTTGTTTACCCAAATGTTGCTTTAACGGCGACAAATATTTCTGCTCCCGTAGTAAATCCTCAGGGAGGTCCTATTGCAGCAGGTACAGTTGTGTATAATACCAATACAACAAACGCCGGTCTTATTACTGATATCTATCCAGGTATTTATGTTTGGAATGGGGCTGAATGGGTTGTTCATTATAAAAAAAGACAATCTGAATTACACAATCAAACAGCTTTACTTAGAACAGAATCGAATTTTGCTGGAGGTTATCAGGATGTTCCTGGACTGGGCATTAGCGATGCCAAAACATTTACTGCAAAATATTCTGGTCTTTATAGAATTGAGGTAAAAACCAATTTTGCTGGAGGGAAAACCGAAACCAATAACAGTATTTTTGTAAACCAAGCTAAGGGTCAGTTTAGATTTTTATTTAATGGAACTCCTTATCCTTTTGAAACCACTTCGTTTTCAGCTTTTTCAAGTTATATTGGTTTAGGAACCCATTTTGAGGGAATTTGGAAAGAATCTTCTGAAACAAACTACATTACCCTTACAGCAGGGACAACCTATCCATTTTCCTTGAGTTTTGATGCGTACGAAGCTCCCGGCTTTGTGGCAAATGGTTTTACCGGACCAACACGAGTAAATTTAATCAAAGAAAATTTTGAAAGTTATACTGTAGTGCAAACATTCACTCCTGATCCAGAATGTCCAACTGCAGGATGGGTAGCTACAGCAGCCGCGAATCAGTGTACAGATTGTTCTGGTAAAACTTTAAATATTTTCGCAAATGATAATGTTAACTGTCAGCAAAACGCTACTGCATCAATGAGTTTTACGCCTTCAGTAAATACAGTAAATATTAGTTTTGATTATAGATTTAGGGAAAGAACTAATGCTATCAATTATGATTTATTTAGAGTCTATCTTCATAATGGGATAGCTCAGGTAGGGGCAGATTTAGTGAATCTTGTAAATGTTCCTGCTAATACTTTATATAATGGTTCTTACACAGTAGTTGCCGGTACCACTTATACCCTCCGCTTTGAATATGTTAACACCAATAGAGGACTTTCTGCGTCGGTTGATAATGTTGTAATTAGCGAACTTTCTGGTCCAATTAGCAATGAAGGACGAGGCTATGTAGGAAATGAAGTTGATTGTCAAATAGAGTTTACCTATATAGGCGAATAAATTTAGTGTTGTTTTTTACCTACTTAAAAAATTACCCAAATCATGAAAAAACCTACCCTACAAAAAAAAATATGCATTGCAGTTTTATCTTTAATTGCAATGTCAACCTTCGCCCAAGTATCTATTAGCAATGGAATACCTACAAGTACCCCAAAAGGATTAGTAGATATGCAAAATAGTACTGCAGGTATCGTATATCCACGATTTGCGTTGACCTCTACAGAAATTGAGGCTCCTGTACAAAATCCAGATGGTAGTGGAAGTTTAGTGGCCGGAACAGTTGTATATAACACAAATACAACTACTACAGGCACCAATGATGTATATCCAGGACTTTATGCCTGGGACGGAAGTAGTTGGACAACGCAGTATATAAGGGAAGATTCAGATATTAAACAACAATCAGTTTTAGGACAAAGGATTGCTAATGCTGGTGGATATGTTGATGTAACAGGCTTAGGCTCCGGGTCGTCATTTACTCCAAAGTACTCTGGAACCTACAGGATTAAAGCGAATGTTAATTTTGGACCTGGTCAAATTGTGCCAGAACCAGGTTATGCTACATCCATGGCTACTGAAGAAGGTTATTTTAGAATAACTTTGGGGCCTGATTCCTATTTAATTTATACCCACGCCTATTCCGTTCATAATCGTGATATAGCTGGGGGAACCTACTTTGAACAATTTAGGCATGATTCATCCCTAATTGTATATGTAGATTTAATAGCAGGTGTGCCCTTTACATACCGTTTTGAAATTGATCTATTTGTAGCAAATAATTTTGTTAATGGAGGAAACTCTGGAACCGGAATGGCTTATGTAGGTATTGGGTTGCCGTGCAATATTGAGTTTACCTACCTTGTTGAGTAGGCTATAAGAGATTAAAATCACAACTCACAAATTAACAAATTAATCCACCCTTTTTTTTATCAGTAAACAGTCAACAGTCATTAGTCATTAGGTATAGTCAGTAGTCTTGGCTCGTTATTCATCGCTCGTCGCTCGTCGCTCCCATTTCCCAAATCTCAATTCCGTATTCACATATTCCCAAACTATACTGGAAGTCCACCAATCAAAAAGGGGAGACAACCCAAAACCCACAACCAACAATTGACAACAGAGAACAGAGAACACGGAACAGAGAACCCATAACCATCAACAGTTAAACCAAATTCCCTATCTTAGCCCCTATTAAAAAATTACAAGTTGATCCCCGACCAAAAAGATACCTGGCTCTACGAAATTTCCTCAGAAAGAAAACCCTTCGACCTTAATTTAAAAGAAGTATGGCGCTACCGCGACCTTTTGCAACTTTTTGTGAAAAGGGACATTACAACGGTTTACAAACAAACCATTTTAGGGCCGTTATGGTATTTTATTCAGCCATTGTTCACATCCATAATTTTTACTCTTGTTTTCAACAATTTAGGAGCTATAAGTACAGGAAACATACCGCCATTCCTCTTTAATCTAGCCGGAATTACAGCTTGGAATTATTTTACTGCCTGTTTCACGGGTACCTCCAACACGTTTAGAAGCAATGCCGGAATTTTTGGAAAAGTGTATTTTCCTCGTATTATTATGCCTATTTCAATAACTATCAGCAATTTATTGAAGTTTGGAATTCAACTATTAATATTCATTATTTTTTATATTTATTATGTATCTCAAGGCTATGCTTTAAGCCCGAACCTCCATTTACTAATGTTTCCTGTATATATTATTATGATGGCTTTACTTGGTTTGGGTCTTGGAATGACCATTAGTTCAATGACAACCAAATACCGTGATTTGAGTATATTGGTCGGTTTTGCGGTTTCTTTGTTAATGTACGTTTCTGCAGTGCCATATCCACTTTCTGAAGCGCGCAAAAAACTTCCAGGATATGTAGCAGATTTAGTGGCATATAATCCGCTGACTCAAATTATTGAAGGTTTTCGGTATATGTTATTAAGCACGGGTAGTTTCAGTTGGGTTGGGTTTTTCTATACTGTGGGAATTAGTGTATTCCTTTTTTTAATAGGATTGGTTATTTTCAATAGAACTGAGAAGTCTTTTATTGATACAGTTTGATGAAAATATGTTATCCTAAATACTAAATTAAATAAATGATAAAATACCTAACAAACATATTTAAAAATAAAAATAGCGAAATCAATACTTTAAACAATGAAATTAAAAGAATTCATCGTTTAATACCACAGGATTTTGGAGGTGGTTGTAGTCATGAAAAAGCACTTATAATGGGCTTGTTCATCAGTACTTTTAAATTAAAAAATACCGTTGATATTGGCGTTTATAGAGGTCGATCCTTTTTCCCTCAAGCTATAGCCCACAAACATTTTACTAATGGAACTGTATATGGAGTTGATCCTTATAGCAATGAAGCAGCAATTCAAAATGATCGCCCTGATTTGAAAGATAAATTAGATAAATTTGTTGAGACTACCGATTTTCAGCAACTATATAATACAGTTTCTTCAATTATTATTGAAAATAATTTTCAAAATAATGCTGCCTTAATCAGAATGAAATCAAACGATGCCGTTTTGGACTTTGAAAAAAATAAAACCTATTTCGATCTCGTGCATATTGATGGAAATCATGATACAAAATATGTAATGGAAGATGTAAATGCTTATATGCCCTTACTAGAGGATAAAAGTTTTATTGTATTGGATGATATTTCTTGGGATTTCGTTAAGCCTGCCTATTCTTTATTGGAAAAAGAATTGGTTTTAATTGATAAAATGATAGATTCCAAAAATGATTTTGCAATTTTTGGAAAAGGATTCTCAAAAGATGAATTAAATATGGGTAAGGCAATTTTTGAAAAAGTTAAGCACGCAAAATAATAGATAAATAACCATACTATTATGGGAAAATTAAAGCGCTTTTTTAAACATATTAAAAATGTGATTATTCAAGATCGTTTTTATTTTTATAAAGGATTTAAAAAGGTTGACTTATTAATTTGTGACGATATCTTTCCCCATCCCATTTCTGGATTTAAATATGAAGAATTTATTGCCTTACTACAGGAGTTTAAAAATTCAAAAATTGTAATGAGTAATATATCATACAATTATATAAATTCGCCTAAAGAGTTACATCAGTTTCATATTCAGGAACTAATAAAAAGGCATACTTGGATAAAAAGAAAATGTGAGCTAAAAAGGGGTATCGTAAATATAAACACGAAATTATTTTATTGTGTTTTTTTGAATAACATAGTTAAAAATTTGGAATGGCTTGAAAAATTCAAAATCCCATTTATTTTCACTTTATATCCTGGTGGGGGTTTTCAAGTTAATAATGTTGAAGTAGATAAAAAACTTAAAAGAATTTTTTCTTCAGCGTATTTTCAAAAAGTGATTGTTACTCAATTGTATACCAAAGATTATTTAATAGATAATGGATTGTGCGATCCCAATAAAATTTATTTTATTTATGGCTGTGTCGTTCCTCAAAAATCTATAGTTGCACCACTAAAAAATAAAGAATATTACCAAAGAGGAAAAACAACTTTTGATATTTGTTTTTGTGCTGCAAAATATACAGCTCTAGGTGAAGATAAAGGCTACGATGTGTTTATTGACTACGCAAAGAAAATGGCTGAGAAATATGAGTTTGTTCGTTTTCATATAATTGGTGGCTTTGCGGAAAAGGATATTGATGTAACCGCCATTTTAGATAAAATCACGTTTTATGGATATCAAGATTTCCGAAAATCTTGCTGCTATTTATAAAATAATGGACATCATAGTTTCACCCAACAAACCTTTTGTTTTAAGGGAAGGCGCGTTTGATGGATTTCCTTTAGGAACTGTGGTTGAAGCAGTATTAAATGGCGTGGTAGCTATGGTTACGGATAATTTAAATCAAAATATATTTGTTGATGGAGAAGAACTGATTATAATAAATAATAATAGTGACCATATTTTTAAAAAAACCATTGTATTAATAGAAAACCCCTATCTTTTAGAAAAAACAGCGGAGAATGGAAGGCAGGCTTTTATAAAAGTATATGCGAATAGTAATCAAATGGATAAACGAATTGCACTTTTTAACAGTGTAATTGCCAAATGTTGAATAGCATCAACGTAACTAAAAACCTTCCTCCGGTGCCTATTATAAAATGACGCCCCATTTAAAAAGAATTATTAAAAAAACTGAAAATGACCATACTAAAAGCCGAAAATATAAGTAAACAATACCGCCTCGGCACAGTAGGCACAGGAACCATAAAACATGATTTCAATCGTTTTTGGCACAAAATTCAAGGCAAGGAAGATCCTTATTTAAAAGTAGGCGCTGTAAATGACCGAAGTAGTAAGGCCATGGAAGAATATGTTTGGGCATTACGCGATATTAATTTTGAAGTACAGCAAGGCGAAGTTTTAGGTATTATTGGTAAAAACGGTGCAGGGAAATCCACATTGTTAAAAATACTTTCCCGCGTTACCAGCCCAACAACTGGTGTTATAAAAACAAAAGGGAAGATAGCCTCCTTATTGGAAGTAGGCACAGGGTTTCACCCGGAGCTTACAGGTAGAGAAAATATTTACCTAAATGGTGCCATTCTTGGCATGACCCGAGCAGAGATAACTGCCAAACTCGATGAGATTATTGAATTTTCTGGTTGCGAAATGTATATTGATACTCCTACAAAACGCTATAGTAGCGGGATGACGGTACGATTGGCTTTTGCCGTGGCTGCACATTTGGAACCGGATATTTTGGTGGTCGATGAGGTGCTTGCCGTGGGCGATGCTGACTTTCAGAAAAAGGCGATTGGGAAAATGCAGGATATTAGTAAGGAAGGAGGACGAACTGTTTTGTTTGTAAGCCATAATATGGGCAGTGTGCAAAGTCTCTGTACAAGAGCAATTTTGTTGGAAAACGGATATATTACTCAAAATGGAAAAACAGAAGATGTTATATCTAAATATTTAATAGGTAATAAAAAATCATATTCTGATTTAAGTAAGGTGGAAGAAAGAACAGGTAATGGAAACATTAAACTTACTAGAATAAAATTAGGAAACCCTCAAACCGAAACCTTATTCTTTAAATTGGGGGAACAAATAGGATTTCATATTGATTTTAAGGTGATTAACAAAAATCAAGTGAATAAGCTTAGAATGCTAATAGGTATTTATAATGAAAAAGAAGAAGCAATACTGCGGTTTGATAGTGATTTAAATGTAGGATTAAACTTTGATGAAAATATGGATAAAGGTAAAATATCCTGTATTATGGAGGATCATTTAACCATTATGCCCGGAAATTACTCTGCTAATCTAGCGCTTTTCAATAATGGAATTATGGAAGATTATATCGCTGGCAAAGTTTTATTTGATGTGGTAAATGAAAACTATCTAGGAGGCAGTAGAACTTTAGATAATGATAAATTGGCAAAAGTACTTTACAGGCATAGCTGGGTTATAAATGAAATTTAGATAATATGTTTTTTGAAGGAATTAATATTGAAGAGTAACCCTTTTTATTTGATAAAATTGGAAGAGTTATAATAAAAGAAGACAAAGTTTTTAGACTTATTAGTGACCCTAAACAAATTCGCATTTATAAGGATTTACTTAATTCATCAAATATAAACGACATATTTTCTAAAGGTTTAATTGAAACTAGAATACATTCTGAAAATGTTGAGAAATCAATACTTATTCTTGAACATAAAAAATTAAATTTTATATTACATCCTTGCGAATATACCAATCAAATGTTTTGGGAGGCTGCTGTAATGTTTATTACTTTATGCAAAGAACTGTATAATAAACATGGTTTGATTACTGTGGATTCGCATCCTTGGAATGTAACTTTTGATGGGCGAAATCCTGTTTTTTATGATTTTAGTTCCCTTACAAAAGGTGATAAAATTAATAAAAATTGGATTGTAGAGTTTGAACAGTATTTTGCTTTACCAATAAGATTAGCGAGTTTTTCAAAAAGAACATATACTTTCTCATTGGAGCTTAGAAGAGAACATCAACATGGGTTCGGAAGGAATTTATTGAAAAAAAAGTTTCCCAAGGAATTGATAAATAGAAATTTTCAATCTATTTATAACTATAAATCAGAACCAAATAAAGTCTTCGACAGAATTTTAGAATGGCTCCAAAAAAATAAACCCCTTACTCCAAAACCTGAATATTGGTCTAGTTATGGGCAGTTTCATAATACTGATTTTGATAACCCAAAAACAGAAAAACAAATATTTGCGCATAAAATATTAAGAACTGTTAACCCAAAAACCGTTTTAGATTTAGCAGCCAATAAAGGGTATTACGCTATTATGGCTGATAAATTAGGGGCATCCGTATTAGCATTTGATTATGAAGAAGAAACAGTAGATAAGTGCAGACAACAAGTTGCTGAATATGGTACACAAGTAACTTCTGCATTAATGGATTTTAATGCCCCCACACCCGCATCTGGGATTGGATTGTTGGTTTTTAAAAATTCATTTGAGAGATTGGGAAGTGATTTAGTATTGGCACTTGGACTCATACATCATATTTGTTTGGTGCAGCGCATACCAGTTTTTTTATTTTGTGAGATTTGTAAAAAATATGCAGTAAATGGTATTTTACTTGAGTTTGTTGATCCTTCTGACTTGCATGTAAAGGAATGGAATGTAGAAATACCAATAGATTATAACATTGAGCAAATAAAAAATTATATGTTGAATAAATTTCCGAGTATGGAGAAAAGTGAGGAAATATTGGATAATGGGTTAAATAGACAAATCCTTTATTTCCACAAGAAATAAAAATCTAATTGTAATGAGAAAATTTTTATCTAAAGTTCTTTTAAAAATAACTGATAAAAAAAGCATACTTGATTTATTAGATATTCAAGAACTAAATAAACGACTCACCAATTCTAGAATAGTTAAATGTAACAATCAAGTTACAATGCGAGAGAATTCGAGATTTTATGAGGAAGCTGTTGTGTTTAATTTTAACGCGGATAAATCTAAAATACTTATAAGTGAAAACACACATATTAGGGGTGAACTGTTAGTTTTTAAATATGACGGAAAAATAAGTATTGGCGATAATTGTTTTATTGGAGCAGGAAGTAAAATATGGTCTGGTGAATTTGTTGAGATAGGCAATAATGTATTAATATCTCATAATGTTAATATTATTGACACTAATTCACATGAAATAAATCATTTAGAAAGAGCCGAACGTTTTAAAGAGTTAATTAATAATGGCCATTGGAAAACCAAGGGCAGTATTAAAACAAGTCCTATCATTATAGAGGATTTTGTTTGGATTAGTTTTAATGCTATAATATTAAAAGGAGTTACTGTGGGCAAAGGAGCCATTGTAGCAGCAGGGGCTGTAGTAACCAAAGACGTACCAGCTTGGTCAATAGTTGCGGGAAATCCTGCAAGAGTAGTGCGAATGATTCCAGAAGACGAACGATAATATGACTTGGGAAGAAACCATACAATACATACGAACCCAACCAGAGTTTATAGACCTTGTAGAAAAAGCATATTTTGATGCTGATTTGGAACTCAACTTATTACGTTTTAAAAATAGTTTGGAGTTTCAAGAAACGCTATCTATACTAAAAACCTATAAACCGAACGCTAAAACCATTTTAGACATAGGCTGCGGTAATGGTATAAGTACTATCAATTTTGCTCAAGAAGGATACAAGGTTACTGCTGTTGAGCCAGATTCAAGTTTAACCGTTGGGGCTGGGGCTATTCGTATTCTAAAAAATAAATTAGAACTCACCAATATTGAGATAGTTGAAGATTTTGCAGAAAATATTCAATTTGAAGATAACAGTTTTGATGTGGTTTATGTGCGACAAGCCATGCATCATGCAAATCATTTAAATAATTTTGTTAAAGAATGCGTACGTGTCTTAAAACCAGACGGGATATTATTGACGGTACGCGATCATGTAATTTTTGACGAAGCCGATAAGCAGTGGTTTTTAAATTCACACCCGCTGCAAAAATTTTATGGCGGGGAAAATGCTTTTACCCCAGAAGAGTACAAAGAGGCTTTCAAGAAAGCGGGGGCAACTGTTCTAAAAGAACTAAAATATTATGACAGTGTGATTAATTATTTTCCATCTACTGAAACCGAACTAAAGCAGCAAGAGCAGAATAAAATAAAAAAACAAAAGAAAAAATTACGAAATAAACTAAATATACTTGCCAAAATCCCTTTAACTTGGTGGTTATACAAAAGAATCAGCGGATTTATTCCATTGGATGAAAAGGTTGTTCCCGGTAGAATGTATTCATATATAACCCAAAAAAAATGAACATATTAATAATAGGCTCAAAAGGATTTATCGGGTCACATTGTGTGTCTTATTTTTCAAAGCATCATAATGTTTACGAATGTGATGTGGTTGTAGATTATAACAATCCCCAATATATTCAAGTTGATGCTACCAATGCTGATTATGTTGACCTATTTCAAGAACATCAATTTGATATTTGCATCAATTGTTCAGGAGCTGCCAGCGTACCAGATTCCATAGAACATCCACAGCGTGATTTTATGTTGAATACAGTTAATGTTTTTAAGCAATTGGATGCTATTAGAAAACACAATTCAGGCTGTAAGTATATTAACCTGTCAAGCGCTGCTGTATATGGAAACCCTGAGTTTTTACCCATTAGCGAAACACATCCTTTAAAACCTATTTCGCCGTATGGAGTTCATAAAAAAATGGCAGAATTTATATGTGAATCCTTCTATCAAAATTATGGTTTGCAAACTTGCTCTTTACGTATATTTTCAGCCTATGGAGAGGGTTTAAAGAAGCAATTGTTTTGGGATTTGCACAAAAAGGTAAAAACAAAAAATGACGTTTCTTTATACGGAAGTGGAAATGAGTCTAGAGATTTTATTCACATTTCAGACTTAGTAAAAGTTATTGAATTGGTTATTGAAAATTGTCCTTTTAAAAGTGATTGCATAAATGTAGGTAACGGTATAGAGTTAACAATAAAAGAAGTAGCTGGGATATTTTATGAAATTTATAAACCAAATGTAAGTATTCATTTTGAAGGTCAAACACGAATTGGAGATCCCGTAAATTGGGTGGCTGACATTTCAAAAATGCAGGAATTGGGTTATGTGTATAAAGTTGATTTAAAAACTGGATTAACACGATATGTGCAATGGCTGATAGAAAAAGGGTAGGTCTTATTTTTTCTTATAATGAAAACTGGATAGCTGGAGCTTAT
The DNA here is from genome assembly GCA_963716065.1 of uncultured Flavobacteriaceae bacterium. GTDB lineage: Bacteria > Bacteroidota > Bacteroidia > Flavobacteriales > Flavobacteriaceae > Aequorivita. The sequence continues at coordinate 763,304 of OY970287.1, read as the reverse complement.
TATATTTTGAATATTATCCATGCGCTAAACACTTTGGATAATACTGAAAAGCCAACTATAGTTATTTTATCAGAATCATCAGAAAATTTTTCAAAAGTAAAAACAGAAACAAAATATCCATATTTAGAGTATGTGGAATTTCCATTTAAAAAACCAAAATATTCATCTTTTGAAAGAGCAGTAAATAAATTAAGTCGTATCGTTTTAAGTAAAAATTTAATTACAAAAACAATACAGTTCCCATTGCTTGACTTAGTTTATCCGCATCAAATAAATAAGCTTCCAAATAATCTTAAAAGTATAAATTGGATTCCAGATTTTCAAGAAGACTATTTGCCCCATTTTTTTTCAAAAGAAGAGATACAAAAAAGGAAAAAAATTCAAAAAGAGATTTATGCAAATGGAGACATTGTTGTTTTAAGTAGCGAGGATGCGAAAGAAGATTTTAAAAGATTGTATCCAAATGCAAAAGCAAAGCCTTATGTTTTGCAGTTTGCTGTAACACACCCTTCTTTGTCGAATGAATTTATTGACTCTCTTTTAATTAAATATGACCTGCCCAAAAATTATTTTTTTGCGCCGAATCAATTTTGGGCACATAAAAATCATAAAGTTATTTTGGAAGCTGTGAATAGTTTAAAGAAAAAAGGCACATCTATTTTTGTTGCTTTTTCAGGAAAGGAAGATGATTACAGAAATGAAGAAAATTTTAAAGAACTTCAAAATTATATTGCAAAAGAGAATTTAGAAAATCAAATAAGATTTTTAGGTTTTTTGCCACGGACTGAGCAACTTTGTTTATTCAAAAACGCACAAGCAATTATTCAACCTTCTTTATTTGAAGGATGGAGTACCGTTATAGAAGATTCCAAAGCTTTGGAAAAATATACCATAGCTTCTAATCTTGCCGTGCATAAGGAACAATTAAATAAGAACGTTAGTTTTTTTGATCCACATGATTATCTTGATTTGGAGAGATGTATTGAAACATTTATTAGTAATCCTCCAGAAATAGTAAACTTCAATTATAAAAATGATATTTTTGAGTTTGGCAAAAACTTCAATAATCTTATAATGATTACTACAAAATGAAAAAAGCACTAATAACAGGAATCACAGGACAGGATGGTGCTTATTTGGCTGAATTGTTATTAAGCAAAGGCTATGAGGTACACGGAATAAAAAGGCGGTCTTCCTCATTTAATACCAATAGAATAGACCATTTATACCAAGACCCGCACGAAAAAAATATCCGTTTTAAATTGCATTATGGCGATTTGAGTGATGCGATGAATCTTACCAGAATTATACAGGAGGTACAACCCGATGAAATTTACAACTTGGGAGCAATGTCGCACGTAAAGGTAAGTTTTGATACCCCTGAGTATACTGCAAATGTTGATGGTTTGGGCACTTTGCGAATATTGGAAGCTGTAAGATTATTGGGTCTCACAGAGAAAACAAGAATTTATCAAGCTTCCACATCGGAGCTTTATGGACTTGTTCAGCAAGTTCCGCAGACAGAAAATACACCCTTTTATCCACGGAGTCCGTATGGCGTGGCAAAATTGTATGCATATTGGATTACCGTAAATTACAGAGAGGCGTATAACCTGTTTACTTGTAACGGTATTCTTTTCAATCACGAATCACCTTTGCGAGGGGAAACTTTTGTAACCCGAAAGATTACCCGTGCCACTGCAAAAATTGTTTTGGGCATGCAGGATATTTTATATCTCGGTAACCTAAACGCCAGAAGGGATTGGGGTCATGCAAAGGATTATGTAGAAGCCATGTGGTTAATGCTCCAGCAGGATAACCCCGACGATTATGTGATTGCTACCGGAAAGACCACTTCAGTGCGCGAATTTGTGCAAATGGCTTTTGGGGAGGTAGGTGTTACATTAAATTTTAGTGGCAAAGCTGAAAATGAAATTGGAACAGTGGTTTCGTGCAGCCATCCAGAATTTCAATTACCCATTGGAAAAACCGTGGTGAAAGTAGATCCAAATTACCATCGCCCTACCGAAGTTGATTTATTGATTGGTGATGCTACCAAATGTAAAGAGAAACTAAATTGGAGTCCAAAGTACACCTTGCCGCAATTGGTTGCTGAAATGATGGAGGCAGATTTAAAGCTGTTTAAAAAAGAAAAATATTTACGTGACGCTGGTCACGATACTTTAGACTACCACGAATAGTTAAGAAACTTGTAAATGGATAAGAGCGCCAAAATATATATAGCCGGACATAAAGGAATGGTGGGTTCTGCAATTGTTAGACAATTACAGGAGTTGGGCTATACCAATTTGGTGCTAAAAAATTCAAGTGAACTTGACCTGCGTATTCAAACTGAAGTACAATCCTTTTTTGAAACCGAAAAACCCGTATATGTATTTCTTGCCGCTGCAAAAGTGGGCGGGATAGAAGCGAACAACACATATAGAGCTGAATTTTTATATGATAATTTGATGATTCAAAATAATGTGATTTATCAAAGTTATTTTTTTGGAGTCAAGAAGCTTTTGTTTTTAGCTTCTTCCTGTATCTATCCCAAATTTGCCTCCCAGCCCATTCAAGAAATTTCTTTGCTTACCGGAACTTTGGAGGAAACCAATGAACCCTATGCCATTGCAAAAATAGCAGGCGTTAAACTATGTGAAAATTATAATCGTCAATACGGTTGCAATTTTATTTCAGTGATGCCCACCAACTTATATGGTCCCAATGATAATTACGATTTAAATAATTCCCACGTTTTACCTGCACTTTTGCGAAAATTCCATGAAGCAAAACAGCAAGACAATCCTAGTGTTGAGGTGTGGGGCACAGGCACGCCAAAAAGAGAGTTTCTGCATGTGGACGATTTGGCAAAGGCCTGCTTACATTTAATGAATACCTATGAAGGAAATATTTCCGTGAATATCGGAACGGGAAAAGACATATCCATTAAGGAACTTGCACTGCTAATAAAAGACATCGTTAAATTTTCCGGGGAAATTCTATGGAACACCAACAAGCCCGATGGCACCCCGAGAAAATTATTGGATGTAAGTTTAATCCATAGTTTAGGGTGGGAGCATAGTATTGATTTGAAAAAAGGAATCACGAAGGTTTACAAAGAAACTTTTATAAAATAAGAAAACACGGTGTTAATTTCCATAATTACAATAAACTTTAATGATTTGGAGGGTCTGAAAAAAACAATGACTAGTGTTTTAGACCAGACTTATAAAAGTATTGAGTATATAATTATTGATGGTGGGTCAACCGATGGCAGTAAAGAGTATATTGAAACTCACAAAGACTCTCTTTCGTACTGGGTTAGCGAGCCCGACACAGGTATTTATAATGCAATGAATAAAGGGATTAGTAGAGCCACTGGTGATTACTTATTGTTTTTGAATAGTGGTGATTGGCTGGTGGGTGAAAAGATAATTGAAAACATAGAACCCGAGGCTTTTAATGCAGATATCATATCGTGTAATATAGAAGTGATTGGAAATGGCAGGAGGTTTATAAAAAGCCCTCCTGAAACAATAAAATTCTCCTATTTGTATAAAAATACATTACCCCATCAATCCACGTTTATAAAGAAAGAATTATTTAATAGCGTTGGATATTATGATGAAAATTTGGTTATCACAGCTGATTGGAAGTTTTTCATTCAAGCAATTTGTACATTTAATTACAGCTATAGTAAAATAGATAAAGTTTTGTCATTTTATAATTTAGAAGGCATAAGTGCGCAAAAGGAAAATATACTTAAATTAAAGAAAGAGCGGCAGGCTACGTTACACAAACATTTCAGTGCACATTTAAGAGATATTGAAAACCTAAATGAGTTAAACTTCACCGTCAAAAATTTAAGAAAATCCAGATGGATTAATCTTTTATTTAAGTTTGGTTTAATAAATAGATTTTGAAAATGGGGTATGCAAAAATTTCAGTTATTATTGCTTGTTTTAACGATGCCCACTACATTGATCAAGCCATTAGTTCCGTTCAAAATCAAACTTATTCAAATATTGAACTAATTGTAGTTGATGATGGTTCAAAATCTCTTACCAAAAAGGTGCTCCAGTCAATAAAAACCAAAATAGACATTTTAATTTTTCAGGAAAACAAAGGAGTAAGTGCGGCAAGAAATAAAGGAATAGAATCTTCTCACGGTGATTTTATTATGATATTGGACAGTGATGATTATTTGGAGCCTAAATTTCTTGAGAAAGCCATTGCTGAATTTGATGCAGATAAAAACGTAAGAGTGGTTTCTTGTTATGCGAATTTGATTTATGGAAAGAAAAAGAAAGGTTTTTTAAAACCCAAGGGAGGTGACATAATATCCTTTTTAAATAATAACTGCGCTTTAGGAACTTCACTTTATAAAAAAGGGGATGTAAGCCAAGTAGGCGGATACGATGAAAAGATGTTATTGGGTCTTGAAGATTGGGAATTTAATATTAGAATAGTGGCAATTGGGGGAATTGCAAAAGTCATTCAGGAACCTTTGTATAATTATAGAATCAAAAAAAATTCGCGTAATGAAAAAGCAAAAAAGCATAAAACGGAAATTCTAAAGTATATTATAACAAAGAATATCTTTTTATATAAACTACATATTGAGAATACCCTTCCGAAGCTTTTTTTTAGAATGGAAAAATTGAATAGGGAAAACCTAAAACTTTCTGGTAGTTTAGAATATAAATTTGGGAACTATATTTTTAAACCAATTAGATTTCTTACAAACTTAATAAAAGATAGATGAAACAATGGATTAAAAACCAATTAAACAAGCTTCCCCATGTTAGAAGTCTATATCAAGAAAATTTACGTTGGAAGCAATATTCAAGAGTTCCCCCTGGTCATTTTTACTCACCAATAGTCAATGTTCCCGAAATTAGGGAAAAGGAAAACTCAATATGGAACGAAGAAGTTTCAAACGTTGTAGGAGTTAATTTGGAAATTGAAGAGCGGCTAGCATTGTTGAAAAAATTTTCAGATTATTATTTGGAGCTTCCTTTTAAGGATACAAAAAGTGAAGGGCTCAGATATTATTTTGAGAACACATTTTACTCCTATACGGACGCTATAATTCTGTATTCATTTATTAGGCATTATAAGCCCAAAAGAATTATTGAATTGGGTTCTGGTTTTACATCAGCAGTTATGTTGGATGTAAACGAACTTTACTTTAAAAATAATATAGACATACGGTTTATTGAACCTTATCCAAATAGATTGCTTGCTTTAATGAAGGAAGGTGATAATAGTGACAATAAGCTAATAACTAAAAATGCGCAGGACGTAGATTTGGAGTTGTTTAAAACTTTGGAAAAAGGAGATATATTATTTGTGGATAGTACCCATATTGTAAAAACGGGAAGTGACGTAAACTATATTTTATTTTCTATTTTACCTATTTTGAAAAAAGGAGTGCTTATTCATTTTCACGATATCTTTTTCCTATTTGAATATCCAAAAAAATGGGTTTATGGAGGGCACAATTGGAATGAAACCTACTTTTTAAGAGCATTTTTAATGTATAACAACCATTTCAAAATTAGATTGTTTTCGCATTTTATCCATACTTTACTAAGTTCAAACAATAAGTGCAACAGTTGAAAAAGATGGGAAAATTAATTTTCCCATCTTTATAAAAACTGGATGCCGATGAATTATAACCAATTAATCGACTCTCAAAGATACCAAATTGAGAGTTATCTGAAAGCAGGTTTTAGCCAAACAAGAATTGCCAAAGAGCTTGGTGTGGATAAAAGCACCATAAGCAGAGAGCTGAACCGAAATGGAAAAAAGCGGAGCTACAATGCCAATTATGCCATTATGGCAAGCAACGAACGCAAGAAAGAAGCTTATAAGCACCGTGTCTTTGATGACGGTATGCGGTACTATATAGACAAAAAGCTTACCCAAGAGCAGTGCTGCCCCTGAGCAGATAAAGGGAAGGTGCGATCTGGAAGGGATTCCTATGGTCAGTACCGAGCGTATCTATCAGTACATTTACCAGGACCAGGCAGAGGGAGGCCTTTTGTACAAGCATCTGCGCACCGCCCGAAGGTGGCGAAAAAAGCGATTGAGCAGAAAACACCAAAGGGGACAGATACCCAACCGGGTTATGATAGGCCAACGTCCCGAAATAGTGGATGCAAAGGGGCGTTTTGGGGATTGGGAGGTCGACACCATCATTGGCCAAAACCATAAATCGGCCATAGTGACCCTGACCGAGCGCAAAAGCCAATTCGAACTGATGGCCAAGACCGATGGTACAAAAGCAGCATCCATCAAAAAGCAGATGATAAACCTCCTTTCCCCTTTCAAAGAACTGGTAAGGACCATAACCTCAGATAATGGAAAGGAATTTACAGAACACCAAAAAATAGCTCGAAAACTGGATGCGGATTTTTTCTTTGCAGACCCTTATTCGCCCTGGCAAAGAGGGCTTAACGAGTACAGCAACAAGCTAATCAGGCAATACTTGCCAAAGAAAACAGATTTTAATACCATAGAACACAGAACAATCAATATGATTATCAGTAAGTTAAACAGTAGGCCAAGAAAACTATTGGGATATAAAACTCCAAACGAAGTATTTTTAACTAAATTTAAATCCAATTGTTGCACTTGTTAATTGAATCTAGCTTTTCATAAGGATGCATTTCAGAATATGCCACTATCTTATAAGAATACCGGAGGAAATTTTTGGATTGAAAAAGTAGAATAAAAACGTATTTATTATAAATAGATTATTAAGTTAATGCCAAAAGTCAGTGTCATAGTTCCCAATTATAATCACGAATCTTTTCTTCAGCAAAGAATAGATAGCATCTTGAACCAGACCTATCAGGATTTTGAACTTATTTTGCTTGATGATGCATCTTCCGATGCTAGTATTTCCATTATAGAGAATTATAGATATGAAGAAAAGGTTTCAGAAATCGTTTTAAACACTGTTAACAGCGGTTCTCCTTTTAAACAATGGATAAAGGGAATAAAATTGGCAAAAGGCGAATTTATATGGATAGCGGAAAGTGACGACTTTGCCGAACCAACCTTTTTGGAAACTACAGTTGCCATGATGATTTAAAACGCGGATGTATCTTTAGTATATACTGATTCGCAAACAGTTGATGATCAAAATAACAGTATAAACTTGTGGAGTGTTGAAAAGAACAACTATTTTAAAACGGATCGATGGAGTGCAGATTATGTGAATGACGGTAAAAATGAAATTTTAAATTACTTACTGTATAGAACTACCATAAACAATGCAAGTGCTGTTCTTTTTCGTAAAAAAACTTTAAATCAAGATTTTTTAGAAAGATTAAATAGTTACAAAAATGTTGGTGACCTATGGTTATACATAAACGCCTGTAACCAAGGAAATATTGGGTATTCCTCATTGCCTTTAAATAATTACAGAGCGCATCATCATAATGTGACTGCTGTGAATAAGAAATCAGGCTCCTTATATTTGGAAAGATTAGATTGTTTCTCCAGTTTTCTATATATTTTTAAAAAAGATTTAAAAAATAAAGATGAGGAAATAAAAGTAGCAAAGGCTTATAATTTTATTCTGAAAAAGAATATATCCCCTCTTCTAAAAAATAGTGAGTTTATTGCAATAGATGTTTTTGTAAGGAAAATGAAAAGGTTTAAAATCTTTACTGCTAAAAAAGCAACTTTAATTTTAGTATTGGTTACTGTTTTTAAATTTAAAAATAAGTTTACAAGAAGATTAATTCAAAAAAGAATTAAATACCAACTAAAGAAAAATTGAATTTTATAAAAATTGCATTAGTGCAAATCAGAATGTTTAATGAAGTTTATGGAGAATAAAATAAAGTTGGCTTATATTTTTGAACCATACCCTATTTTTTATCAGCCCTATATTACCCATCTCATTGAAAAACTTGAGCAATATGAAACTATTGATTTAAGTTTAAAAGCATTCCAAAATGTAGGGGGAACAACAGAAAGCATTGAATATTTTCCAAGTTATCGAAAAAGAAATTTATTCAAACTGCGCTATCTTTTTTCAAATTATTATAAGAAGCTAACGTATCCGGAAATTAGGATGCTTAAGTATGATATTATACATCTTCAACATTCTTTTTTATTTACTAAAATAGCAGGTCTTTTAATGCTTCCAAAAAAAGAAAGACCAAAAATTATAATTACCCTTCGTGGCAGTGATACCTATATAAAGCCTTGGATCTCTCAGGAATGGATTGATTTTTATAAAAGTGGAAGTGATAATGTGGATGCATTTATAACAATGAGCAGCCATCAAAAATACTACCTAAAAAAATGGGGTGTTCCAGAACATAAAATACATGTTATTCCTATTTCCTTATTAGAGACTGCTTCGGCAAATCCAAAAAACCCAAACCCGAAGGAATTAAAGATAGTTTCCATATTTAGAATGCAGTGGGAGAAAAATATTGACGGAAACCTACGGCTAATACAAGAACTTAAAACAAGAGGAATTCCTGTAAAATATGATATATATGGAGATGGAAGGGATATAGGGCAACTTTTTTATTTAATAGATAAATATAATCTTGGAAATTGCGTGACGATTTATGGTAGAAAAAAAAATGAATTTATTAAAGCCAATCTTCCCAACTATGATTTTATATTGCAATTAAGCCATTCAGAATCGTTGGGAATGTCTGTGATAGAGGCTCAAGCCGCTGGAGTTCCCGGCATAGTTTCAGAAACTGGCGGTCTAGTTGAGATTATAAAGGATGGAAAAAATGGAATTATTGTTAAGAATAATGAGGTTAGCAAGGCGGTAAAAAGTATAATGGATTTATGGGGAAATCCAGAAATCTATCATGCTTATTCAAAGAATTCCTTGAATAATGCGCAAGAAAATTTCAATATTAATTCCGAAGCAAATAAATTACTTGACCTTTATCAAAATCTTTTACATAAATAATTTCTTAGCTTTTGTTTCGGTATGCATGCTAATTATAACCACGAATATATCTGAACATAAATGACACGAGTACTCAACAGAATCTTTAATAAGAAATTTAGGAAACTAATAAAGTCTATTTTACCATTCAGGATTAATATGATTGATGGAAAGTATTATAAGAATTATTTTAGAGATGAAAATCAAGACAAATTTTTTAAAAAAAAATCAGATTATTTCAATAACTCTCCAGTAGTAGTCGAAAATGTTTTTCTTCATGTTAGTACGGGAACTTTATACAAGCCCAAAATTGGAATTCTTTCTCAATCTAAAATCGGCCCTGATAGAATTAAGAGAACGGGACTAATTGGGGCAAAGGCTCCATTGAAGAGAAAAGTTTTAAATCTTTCTACTGGCAGTAGCATTTATTGCAATTCCGCAAATGGCGAATTTTATCATTGGTTGATAGAATGTATTCCACGGTTAGAAAATATTCCACAATACATTTATATTTATTTACCGTACTTAACTAAATTAAATAGAGAGATCTTATTTTTTTTTGAAATTGATGAAAAAAGAATAAAAGAAGTTGATGATAGATGGATTTATTTTGAAAAGTTTTATTTAACTCCCTTTATTGCATTACCTGGCAAAGGTTTATTTTTAAAAAGTTTTAGAGAATTCATATTGGGTAAGATATATAAAAAACGAGAAAAGAATCCTATTATATATATATCCAGAACGTCCGCAAAAAAAAGACGAATATTAAACGAAAAAGACTTAATTATAAATGTTTTGGAGAAGTATAACGTTTCCATTTTTAGATTAGAAGAGTTTCCATTCCATGAACAATTAGAAATTATTCATAGTGCAAAAATTATTATTGCACCACATGGTGCGGGCTTAAGTAATTTAATTGCAGCACCGCCCAACTGTAATGTGTATGAAATTATTTCAAATCAAGATCGGCCCATGCTTTTTTACTCAAGTTTATGCAAGAGTTTAAATTTAAATTATGAAAAATTATTAATTGAGAATCCTGTAGGTAGATATGATGATTTTGTTTTGTCGGACAATGACTTAGCTTCTGTTGAACAATTTATAAATAATAATATACAATAGAGAAATGAGGTTTCTAATTGACAATAAATTTATTTTCATTGTCAGAGTATCTGGTGAGTTAATTGGAAACTTAAAAAAATCGGATAAATAACAAAAATTTGAAAATAATAATCTTTGATGGCAGTTTTAAAACTACTCCTTTCATAAACCGTTTGGCGCAGGGTTTGGCGATCAATCACGCGGTTTATATAATGGGTTTTAACGAAACCCTATCCCGTAAAATTGATAGCATAGAGTATGTACCGTTGGGCAGTAATACTAACAAATTTCGTTTTGCCCTTACATCCTTAAATTGGGTATTTAAATTGCGGAAGTTTAATCTGTTACTGTCAACACTTAAAAGTTTAATATATGGGCAACGCCAAATACTGCAACAACAAAACCTTCAGCTTGCGCTTAAAAATATAAAACCAGATATTATACACCTTCAATGGCCCTCGGTTATATCAAATTTTGAGGAAATATTATTAGAGCAAAAAATTCCGGTGGTATTGAGTCAACGCGGTTATCATAATAACGTTAGACCGTTTGTAAATGCTGCCAATTATCAATATCTAAAAAAATGGTACCCCAAAATAGCTGGCTTCCATTCTGTTTCAAAAGCAATTTCTAAAGAAGGTGATAAAATATATAATTCGCCCAGCAAGATTGATGAAGTTGTTTACACAGGGCTTGATCTAAAGGGATTTACAATGCCAGAAAGTTTTTCTAAAAATGAAACGATCAAGCTCCTTTCCGTTGGCCGCCCACATTGGAAAAAGGGATATGATTATGCGCTTTTTGCGTGTACCATTTTAAAGAGCAGAAATATTAAATTTCAGTACACCATTATTGGAGCCACTAACAACGAAGAACTCTTATTTATAATTGATAATTTACATTTAAGTAACGAAATAACGCTGACCGATAAAATGGAACAGCAAAAGGTTTACGAGTATATGTTAAATTCAGATTTGCTATTATTGCCAAGTGTGGAAGAGGGTATAGCAAATGTAGTAGTGGAAGCTATGGCGTTAGGTTTGCCTGTAATTAGTTCAGATTGTGGGGGGATGGATGAAGTAATAATAGATGGAGAAAATGGATGGATATTTCCAAAAAGGAATGCTTCGGAATTAGCAAATGTAATTGAGAACTTTAGGAATTTACCAATAACGGAACTTCACAAATTAAGATTTTCGGCGCGAAAAAAAGTAGAGGACCAACATCAAACCTTGACGATGATTACTAATATGGAAAATCTTTATAAATCAGTGTTAAAATAATTTGTCCCATTGTTGAAATACATCGTGCTCTCCGAGCTCTGTTTTTATCAGAATACCTATTTTTAACAAGAGATTAATTTATAAATAAATTGTTAGCTATCTCAAATCAATACCTTTTAACTTGAAAAATGATCAACGTAACCAAAACATTTCTACCTCCCCAAAAGGAATACAACAAAATTTTAAAGAGAGCTTGGGATATTGATTGGATCACAAATCGAGGAATGTTGGTGAAAGAGTTAGAGCAAAAACTAAAAAGCTATTTAAAAGTATCCAATGTTTTAGCAACTACTAATGGCACTTTGCCATTGCAAATTGCTATTAAAGCCTTGGGTTTAAAAGGGGAGATAATTACAACACCTTTCAGCTATGTGGCAACTACTTCTAGCATAATTTGGGAAGGATGCACACCAGTATTCGTCGATATTAATCCAGAATACCTAACTATAGATGAAACGAAAATTGAGGCTGCAATTACCCCAAAAACCACTGCAATTTTAGCAACCCATGTTTTTGGAAATCCATGCGCAGTTGAAGAAATTGATCGGATATCAAAAAAGCATAACTTAAAAGTTATTTATGACGCAGCCCACGCTTTTGGCGTAACCTATAACGGCAAAAGCATTTTTGAATATGGCGATGTAAGTACGTGTAGTTTTCACGCCACTAAGCTTTTTCATACAGGGGAAGGAGGCGCCTTGTTTACCAATGATGCTGCCCTAATGGAAAAATTGTTTTATCACCATAATTTTGGACATGAAGGGAAAGAAAATTTTCAGGGCCTTGGGATTAATGCCAAAATGAGTGAACTTCAGGCCGCTATGGGGTTGGCTGTTTATCCTTATTTGGAAGAAATAATAAATGCGAGGGAGAAGGTAGTGAAGGCTTATATAAATGAAATTGAAAACCTGCAATTTTTAAAAATAAGACCCGGAACGTCATGGAATTTTTCATATTTCCCTGTAATTTTTAAAGACGAAAATCAGCTTTTAAAAGCATTAAAAATATTTGAAAAGGAAGAAATTTATCCCCGACGATATTTTTATCCCAGTCTTGATACCTTGCCTTATATTATAAAGAGTGATAAAATTTCAATTTCTTCTGACATGAGTAAACGAATTTTATGCTTGCCCCTTTTTCACGATTTATCCCACGCGCATTTGAAAAGAATAATCAATATAATTAATAATATCTAAAATGATAGTTGTTGGTGCAAAAGGAATGGCGAAGGAACTGCTGGAAATTATTTTTTCAGAATTACAATTTAAGGAACAAGAAATACTTTTTTTTGACAATATAAATGACTATCAGGGAAAATTATATGGAAAATTTTCCATCCTCAAATCTTTCGAGGAGGTGGAGAATCATTTTAAAAATAATAGTAATGAATTTACGATAGGCATCGGTAATCCCAAATTACGCCAAATGATGGCACAAAAATTTACCGAACTTGGAGGTTTATTAACCACCGTAGTTTCAACAAATGCAAAAATTGGTAGTTTCAATACCTTCTTAGGAAAAGGCTGCCAGATTATGCAGGGAGTTGTAATAACGAATGATGTAAAACTTGGAATGGGCGTATTGGTAAACCTCAATTCTTCTATTAGTCATGATCGTGAAATTGGAGATTTTACTGAAATTGCCTGTGGAGTTGTGATTCCAGGAAGATGTAAAATAGGTAAGAACGTCTTTATAGGTAGCAATGCAACTTTAAATCCCGATATAATAATTGGTGACAACGCCATAATTGGCGCTGGGTCTGTAGTGATTAAAAATGTTCCAGAGGGTTGTACTGTTGTTGGTAACCCTGCAAAACCTATTTCAAAATAATGAGTAATCCACTGGTTTCTATATGCATGATTACCTATAATCATGAAGATTTTATAAAAGAAGCCATTCAAGGAGTTTTAAAACAAAAGCATTCTTTTGACATTGAATTTGTTATAGCCAACGATGCTTCAACAGATAATACAAATTCCATAATAGAAGAAATAATTGATGCAAATCAAGGAGTAAACTTTAAGTATTTCAATCATTCTTCAAATAAAGGAATGGCAAGAAATTTCCTCTTTGCTTTGGCAGCTTGTAGCGGCAGCTATATTGCTCTTTGTGAAGGTGATGATTTTTGGACGGATCCATTCAAACTTCAAAAGCAGGTAGATTTTTTGGAGACCTATCCTGATTATGAAATGTGTTTTACAAATATTAATATTATAAATTCCCTTGGGGAAATAACAACGGAGAAATTAATTACTGAAGTTAAAAGAACAACCTTTTTTCATAAAGACATGCCTACTTGGTCTCCAACTTTAACACGGGTATTTAAAAACAGAAACTTTTCCGTTCTTAACCAAAATGCACCGGGGATGGATACTTTATTGCTCGTTTATCAGTCAACCTTAGGTAAAATTAAGTTTATTGATGAAATTACAGGGACTTATAGATTACATGCTGGTGGTGTATATACGAGTATTGGTAACCCAAGAAAAAAGGAACATAATATACAAACCTTTATAACTTGTTTACAACTCGTCCAAAAAGAAGTATTCCCAAAATTTGTGGGTTTAATCTTAAAACTATTGTTAGAACTTAAAAGGATTGATAAAGAATTATTCTTAAAAAATAGAACTGCTCTTTTAAGCGAAACCAAACTTTTCAAACAACTTAACCTCAAAGAACAATTTAAAATTACATTCTGCTCTTATTTGATTTCAATTCCTATGATAGAAAAGTCAGGCTTATCTTTAAGTCTTGCTAAGAAGATAATAAATAAGCTATTGGTATATTGAAGAATACTTATAACAAAAGATTCTCTTTATGAATATAGGAATTGAATCTATAGTGCAATTTTTAAAACATCAAACACAATATTTAAATGTCAATTTCAGTCATCATTCCGGTTTATAATGGAAGTCAATTTATTAATAAGTCCTACCATTCTATTATTGATCAAGGAATTGAGGATGTCCAAATTCTTTTTATTGATAATAATTCAGTTGATGATTCTAAGAAAAAAATTCAAGATTTACAAAAGGTAGATACTCGAATCCAACTTTTTGAACAATCAATTCAAGGAGCCGCAGCAGCAAGAAATATGGGGCTTGAACATGCCAAATGTGACTACGTTTATATGCTGGATGTTGATGACCAAATATATCCAGACACATTAATTTCATTAATGCAGGTTTTAGAAAATTATCCAAAAATGGATGCAGTTTTTGGGAAAATGGTAAAGTCGCATACAGATATTGATAAAACTAAAAAACCCGAAAAGGAAACGAATGAAGTTATAATTAAGGAAAAACCATATTGGGGTTTAAAATGGTTTTCAGACCTTAAAACTGTGGTTGGACCTCCTGCTTTTCTTTATCGAAAAAATGTATTTGAAAAGATTGGTTTTTATGAAATAAATATACCAGCTAGCGAAGACACAGCTTTAGATATTAAATTGGGAATGTTATGCAATATAGCATTTATAGACAAATATGTATATCTATATTTTAAGCACGAAACGGCGACCACTCAAGTTATAAAAAAACAAACAGATCGTGCTTTTATGCAATGGCCAAGATATACTAAATCCCATTTGTTATTTTATCTTAATAATGAAGTGCCTCTGGATTTTAAAAAAACCCTCTTTAAGGGAATATATGGTTCTATGGGCCGAATGCTTAATTTAACAATAAGCATTAAAAAAAGAGTTGAATTAAAAAACCAGCTATTTAAAGATATTGAGCCGTTAAAAACGCCTGGGGTCTTAAAATCATATTTGAATATTTTGGTGTATTTAAACAATCCCTATATTTTTAAATTTTATATTTATTATCTGCTGCCAAAAATAATGCTTCAAATTATAAAGATAAACGAGAAGCGATAAATCCTAATAAAATAATAATTTGGCCATATGGCAAACATTTCACCAATGTTCAAAAATGCTTTAAAAAAATTAATAATTGCATCCTTGTACAAGAAGTATGTAAAAAACAATCATTTATTGCAAGATGATGTATCCCAAACCTTCAGTGTTCGTGGGTGTAAGGCTTCACTCGATACAGTTGAAAAAAAGTTTACCCATTTAATGACCTATTATCCCGAGTTCGCTTTTATATTTTTCTGGCGCATAAAAAAGCAAGAATATTATTGGAAGCATTTATTCACAAAAGAATACGAGCTGAAAATTTTCAGAACCACTGATATTCTAGGAGGTTTGGTTTGTTTTCATCCCTTCGCAACAGTAATAAATGCAAAATCTATTGGTAAAAACTTCCAATTCAGAAATGGACTTACCATTGGAAACAAAGCCAACGACAACGATCAATTACCTATTATTGGCAATAATGTTTCGGTAGGTGCAAATGCGGTTATTATAGGCAATATAATTATTGGCGATAATGTGATCATAGGAGCAGGGGCAGTAGTAGTAAAGGATGTGCCTTCCAATTCAGTAATTGCAGGCAATCCAGCCAAAGTGATTAAGCAACTTTCCAATGAATAAAACTATTAAAACCCCAATAATACCAATACACCAAACTTTTGTCAATTTTGATGCTCCGAAGCAATTGGATAAAAAAGCAATCTGCATCTTCGCGGCCACTGGTTTTTTCTTAGATACTGACACCTATTGGAAAAACAAAAAAGTACTTCCCCCAGCTTCGGAAAATTTAATTGATGAGAATGGGTTTTTAGTTGAAAGTAAATCTTGGTTTCAGTGGCATTACAGTCCTCGGAATATTAGTTTTGAAACAGCCTTAGAAGAATTCACATCACTTTTTGAACTGATAATTTCTGAACAGGTACAAAAAAATAAAATTATACTACCACTTTCCGGAGGGCTAGATAGCCGTACTCAGGCTGTAGCATTGGGTAAACTGAAGAATCCTATTTCTGCTTATAGTTATTCTTTCAAAGGTGGTTATTCCGAAAGTGTAATCGGGAAGAAAATAGCAAAAACCTGTGGATTTGAATTTAAGGAATACACTATTGAAGCGGGCTATTTATGGACAAAGATAGAAGCATTAGCTACAATAAATCAATGCTATTCAGAATTTACAAATCCCCGGCAAATGGCAGTTTTGGAAGAATTAAAGAAATTGGAAGGCACTTTTTCACTTGGCCATTGGGGCGATGTACTTTTTGACCGCGGTTGCCCTAAAGGAACAACAGAAAAGCAATTGCTAGAAACCATTTTTAAAAAAGTAATAAAAAAAGGCGGCATGGAAGTGGGCACAGCACTTTGGCAGGAATGGGAATTGGAAGGCGATTTTGAAAATTATTTAATAGAAAGAATTTCAGAGTTGCTCAAAAATATAAAAATAGAAAATCCCAGCGCTAAATTGCGCGCCTTTAAAAGCCTATATTGGGCACCTCGATGGCACCTCCATAAACCTTTCTTTTTTTGAATCGGCTAATCCTATAATGCTACCTTATTACGATGACAGAATGTGTGAATTTATCTGTACCATACCGGAAGAATATTTGGCAGATAGAAAGTTGCAGATAGCATATATAAAACAACAAAATCCAGCATTGGCAAAAATAACTTGGGAAGCGCAACGACCTTTCAATCTTTATAATTTTGAAAAAAATAAAGCCCCAAACAATCTCCCATATAGAATAAGCAATAAATTAAAAAGAACTGTAAAAAGCAAACTGGGCAAAGCCTACATTCAGCGCAATTGGGAGCTTCAGTTTTTGGGAATGGAAAATGATGAAAAATTGCAGGAACATTTGTTCTGTGAAAATATGCATCCCTTCATATCCAAACCTTTGGTAGCGAAGTTTTATAATAATTTTAAAAATGTGGATGCTGTAAAATATTCACATCCCTTAAGTATGTTGCTTACTTTGGCGACTTGGAACAAAAATCGCGGCAATGGATAAGCGTATTAAAGTATTATATACCATTCCAAATTTTGAGACAGCTGGAAGTACGAAAGTTGTTTATGATCTTATAATAGGTTTGGATAAAAACAAATTTGAGATAGAAATTGCTTGTCAGCATAACACAGGAGCTTTTTTCAAGGAAGTTAAAGCATTGGGTTTTCCAATTCATATTATGGAAACCACAATCCCCTACAGACCCTATTTTTCATTATATTCTCGATTGAAGCCAATTATTATTTTTTTCAAAAACAATAAATACGATATAATCCATTCTTGGCATTGGAGTAGCGATTGGACAGAAGCTTTGGCTGCCCGTTTGGCTGGAGTTAAATGGATTTATACAAAAAAAGCAATGAGCTGGGGAAATCGGCATTGGAAGATTCGGAGTTTTTTTGCGAATTATATCATTACTATCAATGATGAAATGAAAAATTATTTTCCGAATAAGAAAAACCAAAAGTTGATTCCAATAGGAATAGATACAGATTATTACAAGCCCAAAACAGTTGCTCCCATTAAAGATTTAGAGATTTTTAAAATTATTACGGTGGCAAATCTTGTGCCCGTAAAAGGGATTGAAGTTTTACTGAAAGCAGTTCACTTAATGCAAGATTCTTCAGTTAAACTAACGGTTGTTGGAGATAACGAAAATGAATATGGGAAAATGTTGCTTCAGCTATGTAAAGATTTAAATTTAGGGAATAATGTTGAATTTAGAGGGAAAGTGGCAGATGTTCGCCCATTGATTGAGCAAGCAAATGTTTATGTAATTCCCACCCTTGATGAGGGTAGAAAAGAGGGAATGCCGATGGCTTTGGTAGAAGCTATGTGTATGGCGATTCCTGTTTTGGGTTCTGATATTTCAGGAATTAATTTTGTTTTAAATGATTTCCCTCACCTACTTTTTAAAGCAGGAAATGATGTGGAGCTAAAGAATAAATTAATCGAGATGAAAAATAAAACTTTTGAAGAGATAAATTCAGTTGGTCTTTCCCTGAGAGATTACTGCATAAACCATTTTTCAATGGAGAGTTTTATTTCTGAACACGAAAATTTATATAAATCGCTGTAAATGTTCAAGTATAATAAGCATTTAATAATTGTAGGCTCCGCAAGAAGTGGCACGAGTTGGATTTCTGAATTGCTCGCCCAAAGATTTCGCTATAGGATGCTTTTTGAACCCGAGCAGGAGCAAAATACCAAAAAGGGGTATTTATTATGCGATAAATATATAACGAATAAAAATGGCGCTCCAAAAGCACATAGTTATTTAAAACAGGTTTTTGCAAACAGGGTAAATTCCGATTGGATTGCCCAAAACAGCAATCGCAAATACAAAATGCACTTGTGGCCTTTGCTTCCCAAAAGATACATTATAAAATTCGTTCGAGCCAATCTTGCAGCTCGCTTTATGAATGAAACCTATAAAATCCCTGTACTTTTTATTATCCGAAATCCTTATGATGTGCTTCATTCGCAGCAAAGGGTAAAATTCCCTTGGCTTTATGACGTTTCGCATTTTCAAAAAGAAAATGAATTGGTAGTTCTTCTTCAAAATCATTTCAATTTTGATATTTCAAATATAAGCCACTATTCGCCTTTGCAAATTTTAACCATTCGTTGGTGCATTGAAAATGCCATACCTTTAAATATTCAAAATGATTTTCCGAATAAATATCGAATGATTAAATACGAAGAGCTTCGGAATGATATGGAATTATTTAAAGAATTATGCGAATATTTCAATGTAAAACCCGTGGACAATTTGAAGGAATATTATAAAATACCATCCAGCAAAACGCACCCTAAAAGTAACATTCGAAATAAGGAAGCAGTTGTTGAAAAGTGGAAAAAAGAGGAGTTTGCTGAAATCAACGAAATTTTGGAAATTTTCAAAATGAAGCAATATCCCCTTCAAAACTGAGTATATTTAGTTTCTAAAATTGTTAAGAGTATAAAATTATGCGCGTAGGCATTGTCCTTTCAAATACCCCAGGTTATTCCGAAACCTTTTTCAATTCCAAGATTAAAGGTTTACAGAATAGTGGGGCGGAAGTATTGTTGTTTTGCCAATCCAAAAAAGATGATTTTACACTTTGCCCGGTTTTTGAAAGTCCAAAAGTTAGTCGTAATCCATTTTTGCAAGCTGGGTATTTTTTTAATGAATTTTTTCAGCTTTTACCACATTTATCTGCTGTTTTGCGTTTTATCCAATTAGAGCGAAAAGAAGGTACAAGTAGTGTTCAAATTTTTAAAAAGATTTATCTGAATGCACATTTGTTGAAAGCAAAATTGGACTGGTTGCATTTTGGTTTTGCAACCATGGCATTGGGAAGTGAAACTGTTGCAAAAGCGATAGGAGCTAAAATGGCAATAAGTTTTCGTGGTTTTGACATTGCTATTTATCCCGTGAAACATCCAGGTTGCTATAAAACGCTGTGGAAGTATGTTGATAAGGTACACACCATTTCCAACGATCTTTTAGTGTTGGCCAAAAAACACGGCTTGCCCGAAAACATTCCTGTTGAAAAAATAACGCCGGCGATTGATGTAGCATTATTTCAGTCCGCACTACAGGATTTCAATTCGGAAGAAAAGATTGTTTTTATGACAACTGGCCGCCTTCATTGGAAAAAAGGCTTTGTACAAACCATAGAAGCGCTTGCAATTCTGAAAGCACGAGGATTGGATTTTACTTATAAAATTATTGGGGAAGGAACCGAGCACGAACGTATTGCATTTGCCGCTTACCAACTAGGATTAAAAGAGAATGTTCAATTTTTGGGAAAATTACCGCACACTGAAGTAAAGAAACAATTGGAAACTGCATCTATTTATCTTCAATACAGCATTCAGGAAGGTTTTTGCAATGCTGTGTTAGAAGCACAAGCAATGGGAAAGCTCTGTATAGTTAGCAATGCCGAAGGATTGTCTGAGAATGTTCTTGATGGAAAGACGGGGTGGGTAGTTCCAAAATATTCCCCAAAAGCTTTGGCTGAAAAAATTCAAAAAGTAATAGCTTTAAGTGCTGAAAAGAAAGCTTCAATTTCCCAAAATGCACAAAAAAGGGTAAAAGAAAAATTTAATATTGAAAAACAACAATCTGAATTTGTAAATTTTTACAAAACAAAAAGTTCCACTTCGAAGATTTAGGAAACAATCCAAAGCCCAAAAACCCAAAACCTAGAACAGAAAACTGAAACCAACGAATGCTTTTCAATTCACTAACATTCTTACTATTCCTCCTCACGGTTTTCATACTGTATTGGTTTGTCTTTAGTAAATCTCTGAAGATTAGGAATATATTGATTTTGATTGCAAGCTATGTTTTTTATGGTTGGTGGGACTATCGGTTTTTAAGTCTTATTCTTGCAAGTACCTTGGTTGACTACTTTGTGGCACTTTCTCTTGAAAAAGAAACACGAAAATATTTTAGAAAAATTTTGCTTTCAGTCAGTTTAATTTTCAACTTGGGATTGTTGGGGCTTTTTAAATACTATAACTTTTTTATTGAAAGTTGGGTAGATGCTTGGTCTTCCGCTGGAATAACAATGCAGACTTCCACTTTGTCAATCATTTTACCAGTGGGAATTTCCTTCTACACATTTCAAACATTAAGCTATACAATTGATGTGTATAGAAAGCAACTAAAACCAACGTCAAATTTTATACAGTTCTCTACTTATGTGGCTTTTTTTCCACAATTGGTTGCAGGGCCCATTGAACGTGCAACCCACCTTTTGCCGCAATTTAAAGTGTTGCATAAATTTGATTATGAATTAGCCAAAAGTGGAATCTCATTAATAATATGGGGTCTTTTCAAAAAGGTAGTTGTGGCGGACAATTGTGCTTATTTTGTAAACCAGATTTTTACAAACCCATCAAATTATTCCGCTGGCGAACTATGGGGCGGGGCAGTTTTGTTCGGCTTTCAGATTTACGGTGATTTTTCGGGCTATTCCGATATTGCTATTGGCGTAGCGCGTTTGTTTGGATTTCGATTGATGACCAATTTCAAATTTCCTTATTTTTCAAGGGATATTGCTGAGTTTTGGCGAAGATGGCATATTTCGCTCTCAAGTTGGTTTCGTGACTACCTTTACATTCCTTTGGGTGGTTCTCGTGGCAATAAGATACAACAAGTCCGCAATGTTTTTATAGTTTTTTTGATCAGCGGTTTTTGGCACGGAGCCAATTGGACTTTTATAATTTGGGGCGGAATTCACGCTTGCTTGTTTTTGCCTTTATTGCTTTTTAATAGAAATAGGCACAATCTTACCATACATAATCTTAAAATACGACAACTTTTTTCCATCACATTTACGTTCCTATTGGTTACCATTGCCTGGGTATTTTTTAGGGCAGATAACTTAGGAGTTGCGTGGAATTATATTTCAAATATGTTTAGTGGTAATTTTAGCTCTTTCTCAATGTTCCTTAAAAGTTCCAAAATGCTATTGTTGACCGCTATTGTTTTATTTTCAATTATTACAATGCTTATTTTTGAATTTTTTGCTTTCAGGAATAATAAAGTGGAAGTTGCCCTTTCACCAGTAAAAACAGTTTTAGTTATGTTGTTGATTTTGTTTTTGGGAGTATTTAAAAATTCTGCAGATTTCATTTATTTTCAATTTTGATGAAACGTTTTTTAAAACATATAGCTATTTTATTAATCGCATTCTTAGGAATAGCTACCTTAATTTCTATGGGTAGCCTTCATTCTCTTCGGAATTCCAACTTTTACAAACCTTCCTTTTTGGCCAAAGGAGTTTCTGAAAAAAAATTTGACTATATAATCCTTGGATCCAGCGTTGGCCTTACAACTTTAAATACAAAATTGATTGATTCCATTAGTAATTTAAATGGAATAAATCTTTCTATGGACGATACAGGAATGTCTAGCCAATACTTAATGTTGCAACATTTTTTAGCTGAAGGAAAGAAAACCAAATACTGTGTTCTTGCTCCCGGAATAGCCTCCCTTCAAAATAAAGAATCAACTTTTGGCGACAACGATTACCGTTTCTTGATGTATGTAAATAGAGATTATGTTTACGAATATTATAAAAATGCTTCGCCTAATTCAAAAGCAGCAAAAGTTTCTTATATAACAAAATGGTTGCCATTTGTTGGCGTTTCCTATTATAATTCTGAAGTTTTTTTCCCATCCTTGAATGCCTTGTTTCAACCAAAAAAACGAAACAGGTTTGATGAAAATGGAAATTATACCTACCCTAAAAGAAACAAAGTTTTTAAATCAAAAAATTCTAAAAAAGCAAGAATAACTATTGAACATCCTTATTTAAAAAAGATAGAAACTATTTGTAGCGCAAATAATATTCAGCTTATATATTATTTCGCACCCATGCGAAAGGAAATGATTGAATATACAAATCCAGATTTTCCGATAATTGATAATACAGGGATTTTAAAAGACGACTCATTTTTTTATGATGATATCCATGTGAACTATATGGGAAGGGAAAAAGTAAGTGTTATGTTTGCAGAAACCTTTTCACAACTTGTAAAGGATACAATACATTATCCCAATTAAAGAACAATGCTGTTTAGATTTTTAAAATATTTACAACCAACCCATTATTTTCAACTGTACAGGGACGATGGAACTTCAGTTTTCCCCATTGTAGAAAATCTACCAAAAGAAATCGTTGACCTTTTGGAACTAGAGAATAAATACAATTGTGAAAATTCCCGCAAATATGACCTTTCTTGGCAAGCTATCCAAAGAGGATATATTGGCGATGCTCAAACCTATAAATCTTTTGAAAAAGTGGCGGTGGCAGATGAATACATTTTCATCAAAAAAAATTTTAGTCCTATTTGGGTATTTTATGTGTTTTTATTGAGATTACTTTCTCTTAAAAATCCTATTGTAGAAACTAAAGGTTGGCTGAGTGCCCGTTATGTAAAAAGGCAACAGCATTTCAATAATAATTTGATTTATCCCAAATGGTTGAAAACAACTTCACTGATTGAAAAAAATCGGTTAATAAGTGTAATAATTCCCACTTTAAATAGATATAGTTTTTTAGAAGATGTGTTGCGCGATTTTGAAAAGCAGGACTATAAAAATTTTGAGATTGTGATTGTGGATCAATCTGAACCTTTTCAAAAGGAGTTTTACAACAATTTCAACCTAAAATTGAACGTAATCCATCAACAGGAAAAAGCATTGTGGCTTGCTAGAAACACTGCTATAAAAACATCAAATGGAGATATTATAGCTCTTTCGGAAGATGATGTACGGATTGGGCAGGACTGGCTTAGCAATCATTTAAAATGTCTCGATTATTTTGGGGCCGATATTTCAGCAGGGGTTTTTTATCCGGAAAATTCACAAATCCCGAAGGAGCGTTCCTTTTTTGCGTTGGCTGCGCAATTTGCAACAGGAAACGCCCTTTTGTATAAAAACATTTTTAATAAAGTTGGATTATTTGATAGGCAATTTGAAAAGCAGCGTATGGGCGATGGCGAATTTGGAGCACGTGCTTATTTGCAGGGTTTCAAAAGTGTTTCAAACCCCTATGCAAGTTGTATTGATGTAAAAGCCGCTACCGGTGGTTTAAGGCAATTGGGTAGTTGGGATGCATTTAGGTCAAAAAAATGGTTTGCGCCTCGTCCCGTGCCAAGTGTCCTTTACCAATTTCGAAAATATTATGGTAAAAAAGCTGCTTTTTTTGCGCTTCTTAAATTTTTACCGCCATCACTTATTCCATACCAATTCAAAAGGAGCAAGATAGGAATGGTATTAGGGTTTGTGCTTACTATATTAATATTTCCGCTAATTTTAATTCAGGTTACAAAATCTTGGAGATTGGCCTCAAAAAAGCTCAAGGAAGGCGCATTAATTGAAAAATTAAATTGATGAAAATACTTCAGGTTATTGATAAATTGGATGTTGGTGGGGCTGAACGGGTTTTGGTAAATCTCTCAAATATTCTTTTTGAAAATAACATTGATGTAAGTGTTCTCTGTTTGTTGGATAAATCTAGTTTGGACAAAGAGCTACATTCAGACATACCAGTTTACTATTTGAAAAGAAAAAATAAGTTCAATTTTTCTAAATTAATTGAACTATATCATATTTTACAAAAATTTGATATCGTTCACATACATTCGAGACACATACTTCGTTATGTTGGAATTCTATTGTTTTTACCAAAAATATTGAGATCTTTTAATGTAGTATATCACGATCATTCTCTATTAAATTTGAAATCCGGTTTTAAAGAAAAAAATTACCTGCTTAATTTAATCAAGAAAGTGGATGCCACAATTGTTGTTTCAGAGGAACAAAAAACTTTTTTCCCAAAGAAAAAATCTATTTTTTTAGTAGAAAACATTGTTAGAAAAACCAATGCGAGAGCCATTTTACAGAACGATAGAAAAAAATTGGTTGCGATAGGAAATTTTAGAAGAATAAAAAACTATTCTTTTTTATTCGAAATACTTCAAAACCTTCCAACAGCATATTCTTGTGATATTTATGCAAACTCTATTGAGGATGAGTATTTTTTAGAAAATAAAGGTGTAATTGAAAAATTGATAACTGAAAAGAGATTGAATATTATAAAGGATAAAATAAATATTCAAGATCAACTTATAAATTATTCTTTGGCAATACACACATCTCTATCGGAGTCTGGGCCATTGATTGCTATAGAATGCCTGAGCGTTGGCCTTCCTATTTTGATGTTTAATACGGGAGCTGTGGCAAAAAAAATTCTGCATAAAACTCCTGAGCTCATAAAACAAGACATAAATTGTGAAAGTTGGGTTAGTTCTATTTTACAGTTTCATAAAAATCCTAAAAGGATGGATAGATTTAGTAATGAGTTATATCAATTATATTTGGATACATATTCCGAAGAAAATTATTTCAATAAATGTCTGAAAGTATACAATCACATTCTAAACTCTTAGTAATTTCAGATACTGGAATATATCAAGAGAACGAAAATTTTTATGCTTTTGGACCAGTAGTGAAGGAATTACACGAACTTGATTTTTTCGATCAAATTGTATGGATTGGTTTTAGTAGAACTGATCAAAAAAATAATAGGTCGTATGTGAAAATCCTTGATAAAAATATTGAAATTAAAACAATAAAACGAACAGGAGGCAGCGGTATATGGGAAAAGATATTGATTTTGATTCAATACCCGAAATATTTTAAGGTCATTTATAAAGAAATCCTTAAAGCAAAATATATTCATGTAAGAGCTCCATCAAATCCCGCTGTAATTGGAATGTTTCTCTCACTATTTTTTCCAGAGAAAAAATTTTGGTTTAAATATGCGGGTGATTGGAAAGGAAAAACATCTTTTTTTTATAACCAACAACGCAAATGGCTAAAAAAATTAAATAATAATGCAGTTGTGACAGTGAATGGTATATGGGACAAACAACCAAAAAATATTATCAGTTTTGAGAATCGATGCTTAGATGAAAAGGATAGGGAATTAGGCAAGAAAGTAGTAGAAAATAAAAAATTGTCGCCATTAATTAATTACTGCTTTGTTGGTGGTTTAAATGAAAATAAAGGGATTTTAACTCTTTTAAAAGCTTTGGAATCGATTGACTTAGGAGGAATGTCAGTCATATTTCATATTGTTGGAGAGGGCCTTTAAAAGAACAATCAGAAAGAATTTCCTCTACACTTAAAATGCCTATTATTTTTTATGGCGCTATCGCAAAAGACGAAGTGATAAAAATATATGACATTTGTCATTATATCATCTTACCTTCTAAGAGCGAGGGATTTCCGAAGGTAATCGGTGAAGCTATGAATTATGGTTGCATTCCAATAGTCACGAATGTTTCTTGCATTGGTGAATATATTTATCATAATGAAAATGGGGTATTAATGGAAAAGGTTTCATCAAAGAATATTAAGACTGCTCTCTTGCAAAGTTTTGCAATTAATCAAAATGGATTTGATAAAATTATTAATTCAAATTACAAACTTGCTTCAATTTTCACTTATGAGCGTTACAATGACCGAATAAAAAAAGAAATATTTCAAACAAGGTTTTCATAATAAAATTGATTATATCAAAACATTTTCTTTAAAAAATATAAAACCTATTTGGACCATAATCTTTCACATACTGATTGGTTATGTGGCATATGTGAGCCGTTCATTAATGGTTGGCTACATGTTTGGCATATTTGGTTATTTTCTATTCAAAATCATTTTTGTAAAAGATAAAGCAAAATATGTACTTTTTGCTACAGCCTATATTACTGGTGCCGAAGTTTTTCTAAGGATGACTAAAGCTTATATTTTTTATGAAACCGGAAAATATGCGGTTATGTTTTTTATCTTTTTGGGTATTCTTTATCTAGGTTTCAAAAAAAATGCTTTTCCATATATAATTTACATACTATTTCTTCTACCAGCTATATTTGTTTCCTTAGAGGTTATTTCATATGACGTGAATTTTAGAAATACCGTCCTTTTTAATTTAAGTGGTCCTTTATGTTTAAGTGTTGTTGCGGTATTTTGTTATGGCCGGAGTATTCAATTGCAAAACTTACTTAAAGTTCTTGATTATATTATTTATCCTATTATAAGTATGTTGGTTTATATGATTCTATATACCCCCAATATACAGGATGTAGTTACTAATACTGCATCAAACGCTGCACTATCAGGAGGGTATGGTCCAAATCAGGTGGCTACAGTTTTGGGACTGGGTATTTTTATCTTGTTTTCACGTCTTCTGCTTCCCTATAAGAATAAGCTTGTACATTGGACTATGATGTTTTTGATGATAGTAATGGCTTACAGGGCACTGCTTACTTTTTCTCGTGGAGGAGTTTTAGTGTCAGTTATAATGTGTTTTGTTTTTATTTTTATAATATATATAAATACAGGTTTAAAAACTAAGGCAAAAGTTTCTTTAAAAGTATTGGCAATTATTGGAGTAGCTTTACTGGTTTGGTCTTATACAATTATTCAGACTGGGGGCTTAATAGGTAATCGATATGCAAATAAGGATGCTCTAGGTAGAGAAAAAGATGATATAAGTACGGGAAGGATTGATTTATTTGAAGTTGAAATAGATGCTTTTAAAGAAAATCCCTTTTTTGGGATTGGGATAGGTCAAGGCAAATTTCAATTTTGGGAGGAAATAGGTATCGTATCTGCCTCCCATAATGAAATTTCACGTATGTTATCAGAACACGGTATGTTTGGTATACTCGCATTATTGGTACTTATTTTTGCGCCCCTTATAACTAAAATTAATGGCCGGAAAAATATCTACTTTTATCCTTTTCTCATTTTTTGGGGACTTACAATAGTCACTACCTCAATGCGCATCGCAGCCCCCGCCTTTATATATGCCTTATGTTTGTTGAATATAGATTATGCGCCAAAGAAAGAAACTGCTATACATAGGAAATAAACTCGCCAGAGCATGGAAAACCTCCCACTGCTATAGACCATTTGTCCATTGCACTGCAGAAGGAAGCATATTTGGTTGTTACAACGTCCTCAAAAAAGAATAAAATACTCAGAATGTTGGATATGGTTTTCACTACCATCTGGCACAGTAACAATGTGGATTTGGTGCTGATTGATACCTATAGTACCCAAAATTTTTATTATTCTATAATTGTCGTAAAAATATGTAGGTTGTTCAAACTGCCCTATATTCCTATTCTTCACGGCGGTAATCTTCCTGATCGCCTTAAGAAAAGTAAAACTATGAGTCAAAAGCTTTTTGGGAATGCGTTTACAAATGTAGCCCCATCAAAATATATGATGGAGCAGTTCCAAAAGCAAGGATATAATAACCTAACCTACATCCCAAACACCATAGAAATAAAAAATTACCCATTTCAACTAAGAAATTCTGTAACTGCAAAATTGCTTTGGGTTCGTTCTTTTTCAGAAATATACAACCCAATGTTGGCATTGGAAATTGTTGAAATCCTTAAAAATAAGGGAAGGGATGTTTCTCTTTGTATGGTCGGCCCGATAAGGATGGCTCTTTGGAAAGCTGTAAAAAAGTTGCGAAGGAATTAAATTTGCCAATTACCTTCACGGGAATGCTCTCAAAAAATGAATGGATCGCATTATCGCAAGATTTCGATATCTTTATAAACACTACCAATTTTGATAATATGCCAGTAAGTGTTATGGAAGCAATGGCGCTTGGATTACCGGTAATTTCAACTAACGTTGGAGGTTTGCCTTTTCTAATTGAAAATGATATTGACGGAATATTGGTTGCCCCCAATAATTCGAAGGCTTTTGTAAATGCAATAGAAAAGCTCTGTAACAATCCATTAAAAGCATCAAATATATCTCAAAACGCTCGACTAAAAATGGAAGAGTATGATTGGCAAAAAGTAAAACATAGTTGGATTAAACTTTTGGATGCTTGAAATTTAAGTAAATTTGATAGCCAACAACCAACAACCAACAACCGATAACCCAGAACCCAGAACCCAGAACCCAGAACCCAGAACCCAGAACCCCAACCCAAAATGCCCAAATCCAGCATCCATTTCGATATATCTGAAAGAAAAATACTTCTACGTATTTTGGATATTGTATGCGTGCTTTCATTACTTTACCTAGTTGGGATTGTTTTTAACTTCGACTATTTCAAAATTAATTCTGACCATTGGATGTGGTCTATTGTTTTGGCGGTTTATCTCACTGTTTTTGCAACTATTTTTGAACTTTACAATCTTCAAAAGGCGAGCAAGTTTGATGTTGTTGTTAAAAATGTAATCATTACTTCCTCAGTAACAGTATTGTTTTATTTGTTGACGCCATTTTACACCCCCATGTTACCTTCCAACCGCTTACAGATAGTCTATTTCTTCTTGGCTATAAACGTGGCAATGCTAGCGTGGCGATATGCTTATATCATACTTATTTCCGCACCACGTTTTAATAAGCGCGTGTTGCTAATCGCAAATTCTCAGGATATAGAAGCAATTGTTGAATCACTTCAAAAATCTGATCCGAACTATCGTGTAATTGGCTATTTTAATACAGGTGTAAACGACGGCACTATTGTCAATAATCTTGAAATTGATGCAATAAGTATTAATGATATTTCGCTTCTAACTGAAGAAATGACTATCTCTGAAATTGTTGTAGGCACGCCAGTATCTGAAGGAATAACGATTGAATTGAACAATCAACTAATAAAATTATTGGAAAAAGGAATTCCAATTCGCGAGTATACGCAGGTTTATGAGGAATTGACATATAGAATACCAGTACACCATGTGGAAAAGGACTTTTATCGTTATTTTCCTTTCAGCCGAAGTAATCAAAATAAACTTTACCTTTTTTTTAATAGGATTTTAGATATGCTGCTGTCATTAGTTGGCCTTGGTTTTGGTCTTTTGCTATTTCCTTTTTTAATAATTGGTAATATTCTCGCCAACCGAGGCCCAATGTTTTATACCCAAACTAGGGTTGGTAAAAATGGGGAGCATTTCAAGATTTATAAACTTAGAAGTATGGTTAAAAATGCTGAAAAAGATGGAGCTCAATTTGCAATTGCAAAAGATACGCGGGTGACGAAATTCGGTCGTTTTCTAAGAAGATCGCGTTTTGACGAAATTCCACAATTTATAAATGTGATAAAAGGCGAAATGAGTGTGATTGGTCCGCGACCGGAACGTCCCGAATTTGTTGAGAATTTAATTGAAAAAATCCCTTTTTATGAAGTGCGCCATCTCGTAAAACCTGGGGTTACAGGCTGGGCGCAGGTAAATGCCAAATACGGTTCCAGTGAAGAGGATTCCCTTGAAAAATTGCAATATGACTTATATTACATAAAACATAGAAGTCTTTTTCTGGATATTACGATTATAATAAAAACCCTAAGCACAATCGTGTTTTATAGAGGACAGTAGTACAATTATCAATTATCAATTAGCAATTAGCAATTCCCCAATCCTGTAATCCAACAATCCAATAGTCCAACAATCTAATTATCTAACAGTCAATTCCCATATATAGCAAAGCCATACCAAAGCCATAGCAAAGCCATAGATAGTTCATTAGAATGTAAGAAAAACATCGCTTTTTTCCTACATAAATAAATTGATGTGAAATTCGGAAAGAACCCAGAATCAAAAACTAAGATTTAAGAACCCAGAATCAAGATTTTGTAACTTTAAACTTTAAACTTTAAACTTTAAACTTTAAACCTGAAACCTGAAACCTGAAACCTGAAACCTGAAACCTGAAACCATGAAGAACTATCAACCAACAACCGACTAGAGACTAGCGACTACCAATAGATTTCTTCCCAATAAAATAAATCAAATAAACATACCGAATTACAAAAGCTACCAATAAAGGCAATAATCCAATTGCAAAAACCTGTACGCCACTTATCCAATGAATGGTTAAAAGAACCAAAAGCAATACTAATAAAACGCAATAGCGTTTCAATTTTGAAGAAATGTTCTTTTTGGCAATAGCAATAATCAAAAATAGATTAATAGGAAAAGCCCATAACAAATTGTAATTAATTGCCGTTGCGGTATGGTCTGTTGCAAACCAAAGCAATAAAAGAAAAACGCCAATAAGTCCCGTAAAAGTGAAAATTGAAAGATCCAAAAATCTACTTCGGGTATTTGTTTTGTAATCTCTGTAAGTTACAAATACAATCAATAATCCCAATAAACCCATTATAAACAAAGGGCTTAAAAAGAAATTAACTTTTGCCGGAGATGGTGAGTTTTCAAAAAGGACTGATTCTTTTTTCACCAAGCTTTCCGAAGAGCCATTTCTTGTTATCACTCCATTTGCAGCGCCTTCATAAACATATTCTGGTAGAAATTGATATTCAATGGGTTTTGCTTTTCTGTCAATTACTGCGCCAAGTGCAATGTCAATCCCCAAGCTGCCCCAAGAGTTTGCACGCAGATTTTGCTGGATAAGCTGCCGGAAAATAAGTTCTTCTTTTATATGGTCTTCCTTAAATTCCAGAGTATTTCCAAGCACCTCCCAAATTACATCGCGTATTTTGGTTGCGCAATTATCATAAAAGAAATCGTATTTATATTTTTTATTTTCTGGCTTTGCATTGTTCCAAAGAAAATCGGAAACTGCCTGCTTTTCAGAATAAGTAAGGTTTAAGGTTTGCTGTTTTATCCAGCGGTTCTGCGCCACATAACTTTCATAAAATGGCTGATAATAGCTTACGCCAAGTTCATAGAGTAGTTTTCCTTGCGCAAATTTTGTATAAAAATTTGGAGTATCAAAATCATAAACGCCATAATTAAAGATCACGTCAACGCCATTCAAATTATCCTGAATGCGAAATGCGCTGTGTCCAAATTTATCGTAAAGTTCCGCTCCCGGACCAATGGTAATAATGCTTATTTCAGAAGTTTCAGACAACGGAACAAACTGCGCTCTGGCAGAAACAGTTAAAAAAAGGATTAGAAGAAGTAGGTAGTTTTTTGCCACGAATACACGAATATTTATGTTTGATATTTTCAGTTTCTTTCAATCTAATCATCGGTCATCCAGCACCGAGCATCTGTCATCTAAAAATCTCCCAATCAAGTTTTAAAGAAAACACATTGGAATATAAAGCCGCACTCTGGTCGCCGATATCTGTCAAAGCATAATCCACTTGAATCCCTTTGTATCGAAAACCTACCCCAATATTCGGTTGAAAACCTACGGAATCAGTTCCGTCAAGTTGTGTTATATTTTGAAAATTCCCAACGCCACCTCGCACGTAAACCATATCAATATAAGCAAATTCAAGTCCCATTGATGGAGTTATACTTGCAAATGAGGTTGAAATAATATCATTGGTTTCCGCAAACCTAAAGTTGAGGTCAACTTCTGCCAATAATGAAAAATCATACTGATATACAAATTTTCGCGCCATTCCCAATTGAAGTTTTGGAATGGTAATTTCAGTAGATTCCGGTAATTCTTGATTTTGACCCTCTACGGCACCCTGAATTTCAGCAAACTTTTCCTCATCAATGCTCCACGCATTAAAGGTTGTAGTTATATCGCGCGCCATCAACCCAAACATCCATTTGTCATTTCTAAATTGTATTGCGGCATCCAATCCAAATCCCCAAGAGGAAGCAAAATCACCGATAATTCTGCGAATTACTTTTGCGTTTACACCATAATTAAGCCCATCAAGCGGAAGCTTTCTGGCATAGGAAAATGTTACCCCATAATCTGCAGTAGAAAATAGGCTAATACGGTTGTAGTCAACATTCCCTTGTTCGTCAATCAATTGGGTCGTGTTCAAAATATCATCAACCCCAAAACGAATTACCGAAAGGCCCACGGCACTTCTGTCGTCCAAAGGCATCGCAAAAGCGGCATAATTATAATTTGCAATATTGGCAAAGTAGGAAGCGTGCATCAATGAAATTTGTTTGTCCTCAAGATTTACCAAACCCGCAGGATTCCAATAGCCGGAGTTTACATCGCCAGAAGAAGCCACTACAGAATTCGACATTCCAAATGCAGCTGCATCAACACCAATATTCATAAATTCGTTGGAATACTTTCGCACGGTCTGCGCGCTAAGCGTAGCCGAAACCACTAATAGAAGGAGTAAAAATTTTTCTTTCAAGCTTAAAAATTTGGACAAATATGACACTATTTTATAGAATACTAAACTTTAAATTTATACACATATTGTGTTTTGATACCTTTGGACGAAAATACTTTGCTATTTTTACAAAACTCATAGATAAATTATGTTAAAACAAATACCAAACATCATCACCTCCCTAAATATCCTTTGTGGTTGTGTGGCTATTCTCTTTGCAGTTTCTGGTGATTTGATTACCGCTGCCTTTTTTGTTTTCCTCGGAATTTTCTTTGATTTTTTTGACGGACTTGCGGCTCGGGTTTTTAAAGCACAAAGCGAAATCGGACTTCAATTGGATTCTTTGGCTGATGTGATTACGAGTGGTGTTGCGCCCGGAGTGGTGATGTTTCAATTGTTGAATCTATCTTTTTTCCATCAAACACAAACACTTACCGATACATTTTCCACGGAAGGATGGAATTTGGGTTTTGAAAATTATCTCCCGCTTATTGGTTTGTTGATAGTAATTGCTTCGGCATATCGTTTGGCAAAATTTAATGTTGATACGCGTCAAACTACTGGTTTTATTGGTTTGCCAACTCCAGCGAATGCACTTTTAATTCTTAGCCTTCCATTGATATTGCAGTTTCAGTTTTCTGAAATTGCTGAAACTATCATTCTAAATAAATGGTTTTTGATAGGTATTACTTTATTAAGCTGTATTTTATTGAATGCCGAAATACCGCTTTTCGCTCTAAAATTTAAAACTTGGGATTTTAAAAGCAATGCAGTTCGCTATGTATTTTTGCTACTATGTGTTGTGCTTTTAGTTTTGCTGAAATTTTTGGCAATACCGTTTATAATTCTTTTTTATATATTGCTTTCAATATTTTGGAAGGTGGAGAAGTAAAAAAAAATGCTACGAATGCACGAATATTTTCTAATTACTCGGATTTAAAAAGTATTTAGAAGAAATACAAAAAACATCATTATTCGTGAATACTTGGTTCATATTTTGGAAGTTGGAGAATTAAAAATTACCACGAATACACGAATGGATTTTTAAATTTCTTGGCTTTATAAGTATTTTGAAGAAATACCACAGAATTAATAACCTGATTATTCGTGAATTCGTGGCAAAAAATACGTTCTAAAAGTCCAGCTTCTTCTTCCGAAGTTCGAAGTTTTGACCAAGATATACTTTCCGAACCATTTCATCCGCAGCCAATTCCTCAGGAATACCGTGCTTTAAGATACTTCCTTCAAACATCAAATAGGTTCTATCTGTAATCGCCAGCGTTTCCTGCACGTTGTGATCGGTAATAAGAATACCGATGTTTTTATTTTTAAGCTGTGCTACAATCCGTTGAATATCTTCAACAGCAACTGGGTCAACCCCAGCAAAAGGTTCGTCGAGAAGAATAAAATGCGGGTCGGTTGCAAGGGCGCGGGCAATTTCGGTACGTCGGCGTTCGCCACCGCTTAAAAGATCTCCACGGCTTTTGCGAATGTGGCCCAAACCGAATTCCTCAATCAAGGATTCCATTTTTGCGCGCTGCTCTTTCTTTGAAAGTTTTGTGAGTTGCAATACACTCAAAATATTATCCTCAACACTTAATTTCCTAAAAACCGAAGCTTCCTGCGCCAAATATCCAATTCCATGCTGTGCACGTTTGTACATTGGATATTTGGTAATTTCGGTTCCTTCCAAAAAGATATTGCCGCCATTGGGTTTTATAAGCCCCACAATCATGTAAAAAGATGTTGTTTTTCCGGCTCCATTTGGGCCTAACAATCCAACTATTTCACCTTGGTTTACTTCCACGGTAATTCCTTTCACAACCTTTCGGCCTTTATAGGATTTCATTAGATTTTCGGCTTTTAGCTTCATTTGGTGTTTGTTTCCGTGGATAAAAGGATAAAAATACTATATAATTTTCCGAACAAAAAATTATGCTTGCTGCGCTTCCAAAGCCTCCCAATATTCAAAAGCGCGGCGTAAATGGGGAATAACGATAGTGCCGCCAATAAGAAGGGAGATGCTCATGCCTTCAACCACTTCTTCTTTGGTTAGCCCCAGTTTGTGGCATTCTTCCAAATGGTAACGAACGCAATCGTCACAACGAAGCACCAATGAATTTCCTAATCCGAGCAATTCTTTTGTTTTTTTAGGAAGCACGCCTTCCATATAGGCGTTGGTGTCCAGATTAAAAATACGCTTGATAATTTTGTTATTATCCTCAAGCATCTTATCGTTCATTTTTTCACGATAGGCATTGAATTCTTCAACTATATTATTCTTCATAATAATTTTTTAATGGCGTAAAAATATTAAAAATTGCTCACTCTAAGTTTTCGACTAAGCTCCAACGGACAGCGGAACGTATTATTTTCCCTGTTCTTTCTTTCTTCTTTTTTCTTCTCTAATTTGATTTCGTATTACAATTTTTGAAATGTAAATACTTAGTTCATATAAAATAAGTATCGGTACCGCTACAACTATTTGACTTACAATATCGGGAGGGGTTATAATTGCTGAAAGTATAAGTACTCCAATCAAAGCAAATTTTCTGTATTTCCGAAGAATTTCCGGTGTTACCAATCCTATTTTAGTAAGAATGTATATAATGATAGGAAGTTCAAAAACAATTCCACAAGCCAAGACAGATGTACGTACCAATGAAATATAACTATCCAAATCAAAATCATTGAATACTTCCTGACTTACTTGGTAGGTTCCTAAAAAGCTTATGGAAAGGGGCGTTATAACGTAATATCCAAACAAAACACCCATAAAGAAAAGCAACGAAGCAATCAAAATAAAACCACGACTACTTTGGCGTTCCTTTTCCCGTAATCCCGGGCTTATGAATCTCCAAAACTCATAAAGAATATAGGGAAACGCCACCACAATACCTGCGGTAACGGAAGTCCACATATGTGCAGAAAATTGACCACCCATTGTTCTGCTCTGAATTCTAAATGGTAATTCTTGAAAACAAAACGTATTCATCCCTAAGGATTGTGAAATACTACAAAACATTCTATACGTAGGGAAATCAGATTTCTTGGGGCCAAAAAGAATTGTATCAAAAATAAAATCCTTGAAAAGAAAAGCCAAAACACCCAAAATCAACACCGCCATAGTAGAGCGGATTAAATGCCAACGGAGTTCTTCCAAATGGTCCAAAAAGGACATTTCTTTCTCGGGGGAAGCAGTTTTTTTCATTAAATAATTCCTTCTTTGGTAAGATTATGGATGTGAACCACGCCGCTGTATTTGCCTTTATCTTCAGCAATAAGTTGGGTTATACCATATTTTTCCATCATTTCCATGGCTTCTACGGCCATGGCATTGTTGGCAATTTTTTTTGGATTTTGAGTCATAATATCCTTTGCTGTCAATCCTGCAAAGTTATCTGTTTTTGTCAACATGCGTCTCAAGTCGCCGTCGGTAATAATTCCAATTATTTCTCCATTTTCAATTACTGCGGTTACACCGAGCATTTTTTCAGAAATTTCAACAATCACTTTTTTCACATCAGTATCTGGACTCACTTGCGGTTTTTCGTTAAGCGAGGTAAGATTGCTCACTCTCAAATATAATTTCTTTCCCAAAGAACCGCCCGGATGGAACTTTGCAAAATCCTTGCTCGAAAATCCCCGAAGATCCAATAAACACATTGCCAATGCATCACCAATTACCAATTGTGCGGTCGTGCTTGTTGTGGGCGCTAAATTATTAGGGCAGGCTTCTTTTTCAACATATGCATTCAAAATAAAATCTGCTTGTTGCGCCAAAAAGGAATCTGTGTTACCGGTAATTGCAATCAATTTATTTTCTGCTGCTTTTATTAATGGTACAAGTACTTTAATTTCTGGGGTATTTCCACTTTTTGAAATACAGATTACTGTGTCATTTTCTTGAATAGTTCCTAAGTCGCCGTGAATAGCATCTGCAGCATGCATAAAAATTGCAGGCGTACCTGTTGAATTTAAAGTGGCAACAATTTTTGTAGCAATATTGGCACTTTTGCCGATTCCTGTAACGATTACCCTTCCTCTTGAATTGTAAATATATTCAACGGCATTGGCAAAATCTGCGTCCACAAGGTGTGCGAGATTTGCAATTGCTTTACTTTCAGTTTCAATGGTATTTTTTGCTACGGAAATGATTTTCTCTTGCTTGTTCAAAATTTTAATGCTTTTGAATGTTTGTAACTGTTTCAGAAATTAGTATATTTAGAATAGAATTTAACTCAATTCAGTAATCTTAAGATATAGAAACTTTTCTCTTAAGATACAGTCAACTAAATACGGTTGCAAAATTACAATTGTTAATCTGTAAAACAATGTATTGTTGGCTAAAACTGAATTATCCCTAAAACCCATGCAGTGTGGCAGAGATTGACATTTACGCAGCCCTAAAAAAGTATTTTGGTTTTACCCAATTTAAAGGATTGCAAGAGGAAGTTGTAAAAAGCATCCTCCATCGTAACAATACTTTTGTGGTAATGCCCACAGGAGGAGGTAAGTCTCTTTGTTATCAACTACCGGCACTTATGCAGGAAGGAACGGCAATTGTGGTTTCGCCACTTATTGCTTTAATGAAAAATCAAGTGGATGCACTTCGTGCTCTTTCTTCCGAAGAAGGAATTGCTCATGTGCTTAATTCTTCGCTTAATAAAACTGAGGTTAAAAATGTAAAGAATGATATTGTTAGCGGAATAACGAAATTGCTTTACGTTGCTCCCGAATCGCTCACAAAAGATGAATATGTGGATTTTTTGCAAACCCAGAAAATTTCTTTTCTGGCAATTGATGAAGCTCATTGCATCAGCGAATGGGGCCATGATTTTAGACCAGAATACCGAAATTTAAAAAGTATAATTCAACGCATTGGCGATGATATTCCCATAATAGGTCTTACCGCAACCGCTACCCCAAAAGTACAGGAAGATATTCTAAAAAATCTTGGGATGCAGCAAGCCAATACCTTTATGGCTTCATTTAACCGTCCTAACCTTTATTATGAAATTAGGCCAAAAACAAAAAATGTTAATTCAGATATAATTCGTTTTGTAAAGCAGAATGAAGGCAAAAGTGGTATTATTTATTGCCTAAGCCGAAAAAGGGTAGAGGAGCTTGCGCAAACTTTACAAGTAAATGGTATTAAAGCGGTTCCTTATCACGCAGGTCTCGACAGTAAAACCCGTGTGAAGCATCAAGATATGTTTTTGATGGAAGATGCCGATGTGGTTGTTGCAACGATTGCTTTTGGAATGGGAATTGACAAACCGGACGTTCGTTTTGTAATCCACAACGATATTCCCAAAAGTATTGAGAGTTATTATCAAGAAACCGGTCGCGCAGGTCGTGACGGTGGGGAAGGGCATTGCCTTGCTTTTTACAGCTACAAAGACATTGAAAAACTTGAGAAGTTTATGAGCGGAAAACCTGTTGCCGAACAGGAAATTGGCCATGCGCTATTGCAGGAAGTAGTTGGTTTTGCTGAAACTTCTATTTCTCGAAGAAAATTTATCCTACATTATTTTGGGGAAGAATTTGACAATGAAACAGGTGAGGGCGGAATGATGGACGATAATATGCGCCACCCCAAAAAGAAGCATGAGGCAAAAGACGATGCCAAACAGCTTTTGGAAATAGTAAAAAAAACCAACGAACAGTATAAAAGCAAGGAAATTGTAAATGTTTTGATTGGGAAGGTTAATGCACTCATCAAATCCCACCGCACTGATGCGCAGGAATTTTTTGGCTCTGGTGCAAAACACGAAGCTGCATATTGGATGGCTTTATTACGCCAAGTATTGATTGCTGGATATTTGAAGAAGGATATTGAAACCTATGGCGTTATCCATTTAACCGAAGAAGGGAAAAAATTTATAAAATCTCCAGTTTCATTTATGATGACGGAAGATCATTCCTTTAAAGATGCTAATGATGATGTAATTGTTAGTTTGAGTAAAGGCGGTGATGTTGCTGATGAAGTTCTTTTCAAACTTTTAAAGAATGAGCTTAAGAAAGTGGCACACGATCTCGATCTTCCGCCTTTTGTAATATTCCAAGAACCTTCTTTGGAAGATATGGCCCTCAAGTATCCAATAACAATGGATGAACTTTCAAATGTTCACGGAGTAGGGGAAGGAAAGGCTAAAAAATACGGCAAGTCATTTTTGAAGTTGATTCAAAATTATGTTGAGGAAAATGACATAATCAGGCCGGACGATTTTGTGGTAAAATCTACGGAATCAATAGTTCTTTAAAACTATACATAATTCAAAACGTGGATCGCAAACTCGCATTGCCAGATATAGCTAATGCGAAAGGCCTGGAAATGAACGAATTTATAAAAGAAATGGAAGCCATCGTTTATAGCGGCACCAAGCTAAATATAAATTATTGGATTGATGAGATATTGGATGAAGACCAGCAAGAAGAAATCCACGATTATTTTCTTGAAGCTAAAACCGATAAAATTGAAGAAGCTCTCGACGAATTTGATGGCGATTATGATGAAGAGGAATTACGTCTTTACAGAATAAAATTTATCAGCGAAGTGGGGAATTAACAATTAACAATTAACAATAAACAATAATCAAAATTATATTTACTCACTACTCACTACTCACTACTCACTACTCACTACTAACTTTTCTCTTCCTTGTTGAAATAAACCAAATAATAATACATCTGCTTTTCCTCATCCCAGCCTTTTTCAACAAACTTTTCTGCGCTTTCTGGATTTATAAAATCCAATTTTATCTGAATGTTTGTATCTAAGTTTATTACATTTTTTATTTTTTTCCGAGCAGCTGTAACGGCTGTGTTTGCAATGGGGAAAGTGGTTAAATCCTCAATGCTGTATTTGGGTGCTTTTTCACTTTTGTAATGACGAAATTCCGGCAATAAATCCGGGTTGTCAATCACGTCATTCATAAATGCTGTTTCCTCAAAGTTGTCATTTTTAGCAAAATGGTTTACGGCACGGTTCATAAACATCACTTCCTGTTTTTTATCTTCAGCGGGTAAAACCACATCTTTCGCAAAATCCTGACAGAATTTCAAATACTTTTTTGTGTAGAAATTATCATCCGCAAAAGCTTCCACTGCCAAAAAACTTTCCAACCAATAGCGTGCATCATAACGGTTGCTATCAACTGAAAGAATTTTATAGCCTTCCTCTTTTTTTGAATTGAAAATAATACAACCTTTATCCAATTTGCTCAAACTAACGCCGTGCTGTAGCATCGCCTCCAATTGATTTCCTTCCTCAGCAAACTGAAGAAAATCCTGTTTCAATTCACTTTTAAAAATCCCGATGGCGTCCATTTTCACATTGTCCAATTGTACGTTTTCCAAATATGCCACATAAATTTCCCCACTTTTTATGTGCGGATGTTCGGATTGGTTGTATAAGTGGGAAGCAATTTTTCTGCTTTGCTCATGGATATTCTGTGGATTTTCAAAAACGGTTGAAACCATATTAAAAAGCTCGTGAAATTCCAAATCGCTTTCGTGAGAGAATTGAAAGTAATTCTCTTCCTTATCGCGAAAAGGTTTTAGAAAAAACTCCTTCAATAAAGGTGTAATTTCATCATCCATTTTATAGGGTTCTTCTGAAAGAAATATAGCTTCGCTTCGGCTTTTGTTACCCACTCGGTGAATGGAAAGAGATGCAATGTGGGTAGAGAAAAGATTGATCATTTTTTAAATAGTGAGTAAGTGAATGTGTGAATAGGTGAGTGTTTTTTTTGCTTAAAGCTTAAAGCCTACAGCCTTAATTCCAGTTTTCGTCAAAGTCGAGATTGTCGTAGTTTTCTGGGTCAAGATCGTATTCTTCATCGAAATCGTCGTCTTCAATTTCTTCTGCGATAAATTCCTTTTCCGGCGCTTCCTCTGGAATTTCACCGTGCGCAAACATTAAATTTGGATAGATTGTACCTGCTTCAGCTTCGGCAATATCTGCAAGTTCTACCATAAACGTCCACATATTCAGAAAATCATACACATAAATGAGGCGAGTTTTTTCCTCATCAACCACATCTTCCAAATAAGTTTCGCCCATAATACGAACACCACCTGGTTCATCACTTACGTCAAAAAGTGAAATTTCTTCACCTTCTTCCCATAAATCGTTACTTGTGTAAAAAGAAGCCATTTCTTGGCCATCAAAACCGAAAGCTTGGGTGATTGCATTGTGAAAATCTTCTAACGAGGAATTTGCCTCAATTTCTATGTCGCGGAAAACGTCTTCGTGGGTGTCGAGTATTATTCTGAAACGGTAAATCATTTTTGTAAAAATTAGGGTGCAAAGTTACAAACTTTTATGGTCCCGATGGCTATCGGGATTGTGGGTTTGAAATGCTTCCAACAAAATATAAAACTGGAAACCGAAAGAGCAATGCCGCCAAGACCAAATGCAATGGTTGCGAAAGGAACGGAAAATCAAAATAATACATTAAGATTCCTGTGAATGCTTCAGCGAGTATAAGCAAGATTAAATAATTCAATTTTGGAAGGCCAAATTTCTTTTTTCGGTTTAAATACCAGAGAAATAAATTCGTCAAAACGACAATTATTGAAAAGGAACGGTGCAAATAAAAATCCAGCGTTGGATTTTCCAACCAAAGCGAACGCGCGTTATAGCCTACTATGTCTACTTTTTCGTCAACAAATTCGCGAACTTGCGTTCCCAAAACCACTTGAATAAGCGTAAGAATAACTGCAAAAAGAAGAACAGTTTTAAAGGTTTTTGAAGCGACGTAAACTTCAAGTTCCTCCTTCGAAATATAAAGAAGATAGAGTAGCACCGCCACAATTACCAAAGCCATAACCATGTGAATGGTAATTTTTATAGGATCTAAAACAGAATAAACCACAGTGGCACCAAGCCAAGCCTGAAAACCGAGCATAAAAACACTAAGCCAGGATATTAATGTGATTCGTTTACTTATTTTCCATTTTTTGAAGGATAAAATCGCCATTATAAAAATAGCTATGCCCGAAAGTGCTCCGAACAGTCGATTTATATATTCTATCCAAGTGTGCCAAACATTGAAAGTTGCGTAATTGTGTTTTGTGTAAAGTTGCCAGTTCGCAGCATCGTATGTGGTGGAAGTTTTGAAATCACTTTTAGCAACTTGCAAGGTTTCGTCATGAATAATAACTTGGCCTTTTTTAAAATCACGGTTGGGTGACCACTGCAGTTCCGAAACATCAGTTGGGGGAATGTAATAACCAAA
This sequence comes from uncultured Flavobacteriaceae bacterium, assembly GCA_963716065.1. GTDB lineage: Bacteria > Bacteroidota > Bacteroidia > Flavobacteriales > Flavobacteriaceae > Aequorivita. Next base: position 721,249 of record OY970287.1, on the reverse strand, counting down.
ACATTTTGGCCAATCTGGGCAACCCATTCCAGAGCCCGTCATTCTTACCATTGCACCGGCTATGATTACCAAATAGACGAGGATTAGTGATATTTTTACAGATTTTCTATACATTTTCAAAGTTCAAAGTTCAAAGTTCAAAGTTCAAAGGTTAAAGTGAAAAGGAATAAGCGAAAAGCGAAAAAATAATTTTACCATAAACCATAAACCATCAACCATCAACCATCAACCATCAACCATCAACCATCAACCCTTTTCAAGCCTATTGCTTCGCCTTTTTTAAGCATAAACTCTTTTGCAGCTTCGTATTCATTTGCAATTTCACCTTCCAAAATTGCTTCTTTTATGGCATCTTTAATTAACCCAATCTCGCGCGAAGGTTTTAAGCCGAAAGTTTCCATTATTTCTTCCCCTGTAACGGGCGGCTGAAAATTCCGCACTTGATCGCGCTCTTCTACTTCCACAATTTTATCGCGAACCAGTTGGAAATTGGCGTGGTATTTATTAAATTTTTTTGGATTTTTCGTAGTGATATCCGCTTCGCAAAGGGTCATTAAATCTTCCACATGTTCACCTGCATCAAAAATTAATCTTCGTACGGCACTATCCGTAACATCGGTTGCCAAAACAATTGGCCGCGAACTCATCAAAACCATTTTTTGGACAAATTTCATTTTGTCGTTCAATGGCATTTTCAACCTTTTGAAAAGTTTATACACCATTTTTGCGCCTACAAATTCGTGTGCGTGAAAAGTCCATCCTAATTTTTTGTCGAATTTTTTTGTTGGTGCTTTTCCAATATCGTGCAACAATGCCGCCCAACGCAACCAAAGATCATCGGTGGTTTTGGCAATGTTATCTATCACTTCCAACGTATGCCAGAAATTATCTTTGTGTGTTTGCCCTTCCTTTTCATCTATGCCTTGCAAGGCAATCAATTCGGGAAGAATAAAAGGGAGCAAACCAGTTTTATGCAAAAGTCCAAAACCTTTTGAAGGGGTTTCGGAAAGTAGAATCTTGTTTAATTCCTCAACAATCCTTTCCGTTGAAATAATCTTAATTCTTTTTGAATTACGAGTAATCGCTTCCAATGAATCTTTTTCAATAGTGAAGTTTAATTGAGAGGCAAAACGGATTGCGCGAAGCATCCGCAATGGGTCATCGCTATAAGTTATGTCTGGGTTGAGCGGTGTGCGAATTATTTTTCTGTTGAGGTCCCCAATTCCATCAAAAGGATCGAGAAGCTCCCCGAAAGTTTCTTCATTTAAACTGAGTGCCAAAGCATTTATAGTAAAATCCCTTCGTTTTTGGTCGTCATCCAAGGTGCCATTTTCAACTTCGGGATTTCTGCTTTCTTCGGAATAGGATTCTTTACGGGCGCCAACAAATTCAAGTTCAATTCCTCCGCTTTTCAGCATCGCGGTGCCGTAGGTTTTGAAGATTGAAACCTTTGGTTTTCCAGGAAGTAATCTTGAAACTTCTTCCGCCAAATCAATTCCACTTCCAACGGCAACAATATCAATATCCTTGGCGTCAACGCGTTTCAAAATAAAATCACGCACATAGCCACCTATAACATAGCTTTCCAAATTCAAGTTTTCGGAAGCTTTTGAGATGGTTTTAAAAACTGGATTGTTTAATGCGTATATGTAGGTTTGTTTTGCCACTCAGGTATTATTATATTTTTGCCACGAATACACGAATATTTTTTTATAACGATATGTTATTATTTAAAGAACAATTCTTTGATGGTCTAAGAAATCTTTATGAAAATTTACTAAAAGTGCGAGTTTGCATCTTGATACTTTCAAATAGTTAATACATTGGGCTAAATGTTCGTCGTTAAGCATTTCAATAGACTTTATTTCCAAGATTATTTTATCCATAACAACAAAATCTGCATAAAATTTATGCGGCAAAATTATATCCTTATATTTCACAGGAAATTGTTTTTCTCTTTCAAAAGGAATGCCTTTTAATTTGAATTCATACTCAATTGCGTCTTTATAAACTATTTCAGAAAAACCGCTTCCCAATTGATTATAAACATCAAACAGACAACCAACGATTGTATAGCTTTCTTCTTTGTAGGTAATATTTGCCATTGTAAAGAATATCTAAAAAAACATTCGTGAATTCGTGGCGACCTTTACTGTCGAATAACTTTCACCGAACCATCATTTTTCAATTTGATAATTGCCGAAGGTTTTGCTGATTTTTTGTCGTGCTGCAAATTTACGACATAGTCCACGCCTTCCAAAATTACGGGGTCAATTTCCTTAAAACTTTGTGGGGTATTTTCACCAGCCACATTTGCCGATGTTGAAACAATTGGTTTTCTGAATTTTTGTATCAGTTTTTTACAGAATTCATCCTTGGTTACACGGATGGCAAGCGAATTATCTTCAGCAATCAGGTTTTCTGCCACGTGTAGCGGGCGATCGTAAATTATGGTAGTTGGCTTTTTAGCATATTTCAAAATATCGTATGCAACTTCAGGAACACTTTCAATGTATTGGTTTAACATTTTAAAATCGCTCACCAAACAGATCATCGACTTTCCTTCGGCGCGTTTCTTGAGTTCAAAAATCCTTTCAATCGCTTGGTGGTTTGTGGCGTCGCAGCCTATCCCCCAAACGGTATCGGTAGGGTAAAGAATAATACCGCCGCGTCTTAATACATCTATGCAATTAGTGATTTCTGTTTTCAAAATAATGATTTATAAACATTTATATATTGCTGTGCCGCAGTTACCCAATTAAATGAAAGAGCCCTTTTTGTGAGTGCTTCTTTATATTCTTCTTTGTTTTCTTCAAATATTTCAATTCCTTCAATAAAGGTATCTGCCATTTTTTCAGGTTCAAAGCTATTCCAGTAAAAAGCATATTTACCGCCAATCTCCGGCAAGGAAGTGGTACTTGCCAAAAAAACGGGAGTTCCAAAACGCATTGCCTCAATAGGGGGAAGTCCAAAACCTTCGCGCAATGACGGAAATACAAAAGCGTTACAGTTCTTTAAATGATATTGTTTTTCCTCTTCGCTTATTCTTCCGATTAAAATAACCCTTTCAGTAAGTTTGTGTTTTACTATTGTCTCTCTTACTTTATCACCGTAATCCCTTGTGTGGTTACCGGCAATTATTAATTTGTATTCTTTTAAAAAGGGCATCATTTCTACCAAAAGATGAAAATTTTTGCGTTCTAAAAAATCACCAATAGTGAAGAGATACTTTTCGTTGCATTTAAATTGTGGAACGTAATTTTCTAAATTTATAATTTCATTTGATGGATTCCCATTGTAAATAATAAATTCGGGCACATTAGGTACCTGAAAATACTGGTGTGTAGAAGCCTTCGCATATTCAGATATGTAGGTAATAGCATTTGCCCTTTTCAGTTTTTCCTTGAAAAGCATGTGTTTCTTGGATGGTTAAGGTCGCTTGAAATCTCATTAATGAAGTTTACGTCGTGTACAGTTAATACATACGGTAAATTATAATAAGGCTCAACTTTTGTGTTTTGGTTCAACGAGTGCCAAACATCATATTTTTTTCGGATACTTGTAGCCTTATAACGGGTCATTCCAAAATAGGGGCGGTATTTGAAAAATTTTCCAAATCGTTTTTTAAGCCCCTTCATTTTATAGTCGTGCACCGTAAACTGTATTTCAGGATCGTTGCATTTCATCAAAACCTTCCAAAAGGTGTACGTTGAACTGACCAAAACCGCTGAACTGGTTTTTTATGTTATGGGTTTCCAGAAATATTTTTTTCATATTCAATCTATTTTTCTATACAAAAGCCAAAGGTTAAGATACCTATTAAACACCGAAAATGCGCTTAAATAGGCAATAATAAAACCTTCCTTGCCATCAAGCACCCCAAGCCTTACGATGTACTGATGAAAAAACCTGTACAACGGGCGGAAGAAAAAATGGTACACAGTTGGTTTCTTTTTTTGGGCGTATAGCATTTTTGCCTGCAGCGCGCTGTATTGGTGCATCTTCTGGGTATAGCCATCAAAAGTTTTATAGGTATGGTGTGGCAGGCTATTCTTTAACTTTTCTGTTGTTCCATCAGCCTCCAAAAGTTCATGCACCAATGCTGAATTATACCTACAATATTTTTTGTTGAAAACCCGCAGGATATAATCATTCTGAAGCCCGGAATGTTTTATCTTTTTTTTCATAAAAAAGAAAGCACGCTTTACAAAATAGGCCACGTGTTTTGGGCTTTTAAGTGTATTTATTATTTCCTGTGCGAGCGGCTGTGTTATTTCCTCATCCAGATCAAAAAATGTTACCCAATCATTGGTGGCTTTTGAAATGGCAAAGTTTTTTTGTGAAGAAAAATTATCAAACTTGCGCTGATAGACCTTTACTTTTTCATGTTTAGAAGCTAAAGCTACCGTATCGTCCGTGCTGAAGGAATCCACGATTATAATTTCATCGGCAAACCAAAGGCTTTCAATGTAATTTTCAATGGCATCGGCCTCGTTGAGGGTAATGGCGAGAGCGCTAATTTTCATGGATTTTTCCAAAAAAGTTTTCGGTTTTAGATGGTTTTTTTCGAATTGGGCAAATTTACTCAAATTACCGTTGCCGCTTCTTATTAAAAATTGCTACTTCATTTTTTTTTTCAAAAGAATAAGTTTTGAATACCTTGAAAAAACCCCGTATGCATTCACCGCCGCTACGGCCAGTCCCGGAATGCCGTCCATAAAGCCTCCTTTCAAAATATAGGATTTAAAAAACCGGAAAGCGGGTCTGAACATTAAGTTGAGTACCGAGGTGGTTTTCCCCTTTTCATTTAGCTGTCCGAACGGAACCACGCGTAGGATTCCCTTTTTTTCATATAATTTTTCAACCCCTTATAGGTGTAGTGTATCATATTGTTTTTCAACTTCCCGATGCTTCCGTCAATGTGCAGTTTTTCGTGTACATTGCCCGTATAGTAGCCTTCTTCCCGTTTTATTAAGCGTAGCACTTGGTCGCTTTCGTGGTATAGAAAACGGTTCATATAAAAGTGTGGAAAATTAATTTTATAACCGTTGTGCTTTGGCCGCAATAGTTCGTTTTATTTCTGCTTCTAAGGAGGGTAACCCTTTCGTCCGCATCCAAAAACAAAATCCAGTCGCAAGTAGTATGTTTTAAGGCAAAGTTTTTTTGGTTTGAAAAATTGTCGAATTCCCGCTGAAAAAGTTTCGTAACATAGGGTTCGGCAATGGTTTGGGTCTCGTCCGTGCTGAAGGAATCCACCAAAATAATTTCATCCGCAAAGGAAACGGATTTTAGGGCATCCTCAATATAGTCCGCCTCGTTGAATGTGGGTATTATTACCGAAAGTGTTGCCATTGGTACAAATGTAACAAATGTACGCCACATTGTAAAGCCTTTGGGACGGACAAATAAAACCGATAATAGGGTTATATTTGCAGGCATGCAGACATTGGATACTTCCATAATTATAAGCACCTACAATTCCCCCGCTTGGTTGGAAAAAGTGCTATACGGCTACAACAACCAGACTTATAGGCTGTTTGAAATTCTAATTGCGGACGATGGCTCTACGGAAGAAACAAAAAACCTGTTAGAGCGCATAAAGGATGAAGTATTTTTCCAAATTCACCATATTTGGCACGAGGATAAAGGTTTCAGAAAGACCGAAATTTTGAACAAGGCGATAGTAAAAAGCAGCACACCTTACATTATAGTGAGTGATGGCGACTGCATTCCGCGAAAGGATTTTGTGGAACAGCACGTTAAATTCAGAAAAGAGGGCAGTTTTCTTTCCGGCGGCTATTTTAAACTTCCGCTAAAAGTTTCAGAGGAAATAAGCCGGGATGATATTTATATGGAACGCTGTTTTGATATAAATTGGCTGAAGAAAAAAGGACTGAAAAGTTCCTTCAAAAATAATAAATTGACCTCGGGGATGCTGAAATCTGCCCTTCTCAATTTTTTGACGCCCACCAAAGCTACGTGGAACGGCCACAACGCTTCAGGCTGGAAGGAAGATATTATTGCCGTAAATGGTTTTGATGAACGCATGCAGTATGGCGGGGAAGACCGCGAACTTGGCGAACGGTTGATGAACAATGGCATTAAACCAATCCAAATTCGTTATAGCGCCATTTGTCTTCACCTCGATCACGCCCGCGGTTATGTGGAAAAAAGCATGATAGAAAAGAACAACGCCATCCGTAACGAAACCAAACAGGGCAAAAAAACTTGGACAGATTTTGGAATTGTAAAAAGTTGAATTTTATCGTTTTTTGGATTCTGAAAGGTGATGTTCCAAAAACGGTTTCAGTTTTTCCAAAATTATTTCTGGAGTAAGTTTTTGATACAGCTTCACTGGGTTCTGCTCTATCCGCCGGGTTTCTTCCACTGAAAAGGAATCGTAAAGATCCGGTTGTTCTTCCAAAAGATGAATGGATTGATGGAACTTTCCATCCTCAAAACTATTCCAAGCGTCTTTATCAATATAGGGCGAATAGATTGTAAAGGTAGGTTTCTCAAGTGCTTTGGCTATATGGACACTTCCGCCTTCATTGCTTACCAAAAGTTTACATTGGTTCATTAAAACCGTAAAATCGTGAATGGATTCAGCGTATATATCAAGGTTTATTTGTGCTTTAATGGAGCACATTTCATAAATCTTCATAGCCTCACTTTTTTGATGCGGGGCGTAATTAAAGAAAATCGTAAGCTCGTAATTTCCAGTTATAAAATCTATTATTTCAGCAATGTATTCATACGGCATGGATTTTTGTGGGGTGCTTCCCAAAACGCCGAGCATAATTACGGGTTGTTCTATCGATTTGAGTGGGTTGGATTTCTTTTCTTCTTCCGTTAAAAATACTTTAGGTACATAATCTACATTTTCAAGGGGAAAAACGGATTGTATTAAATTTATTCGGTCTTCAATGCCACGTCCGCAAGGCAAGGTGGCTTTTTTCTTAAAATTTATGGGATGTGTATAAAATGGAAGTTTCAGTTTTTTGTGTTCCCGTTTAAAGCCAATTCTATATTTTGCACCGCTGCCAAGGCAAATCATCCTACTTTGGAATTTTGCATACGGGTCAAAAATGATGTCGAACTTTTCACTGCGAATCTTTAGAATAGTTTTGAAAAGATGCGGGAGTTGTTTCAGTTTTTTTTCATTTACAGCAATAATGTGATCGATATTGGGATTGTTTTCCAGCACACCCGTTGTATAATTGTAGGCGAAAAAAGTAATTTCGCTATCGGGAAATACTTTTTTTATATTGTTGGCAATAACCGAGCTTAGCAGCACATCGCCAATTCTTTTGTTTTGTATTACGAGTATTTTCTTCATATAGATTACCTTCGCAAAATACTTTTTTTAAAAGTATAATTTTTCAAAATGCGCGAGAATTTTATCATCCACCCCAAATATTCCCAATTAGCTGAAAAGTTAAAGGATGTGCTTCACAATTTTGAAAAAAATGGAGAATATGTTACCAAAGGCGAGCGCAATGTTATAAAAATGGTGCAACTGGAAGGAACTTCTTTCAATATCAAAAAATTTAAAACCCCCAATTTTTTTCATTCCTTGGTTTATGAATTTCTTCGGAAAAGCAAGGCAAAGCGATCCTTTGAATACGCTTCAAAATTGATTGGCTTTGAAATTAAAACACCATTTCCCGTAGCATATTTGGAAACATTTTCTTTTGGTTTGAAAGAAAGTTTTTATGTGAGCGAACATGTAAATTATGATTTTGATTTTAGAGAATTGATTCACAATCCGAAGTTTAAAAAGAGGAAAGAGGTTTTAAAACAGTTTACCGAATTCACCTTTAAGCTTCACGAAAATGGTGTAAATTTTTTAGATCATTCTCCCGGAAATACGTTGATACTTGAAACGGATAATAACAAATTTGATTTTTATTTGATCGATTTAAACCGAATGCGTTTTGAGCCGATGGACTTCAAAAAGCGGATGCGCAATTTCCGCAGACTTTGGCTTTCAAAAACCATGATTAAAATTATGGCTAAGAAATATGCGGAGCTTTATGGAAAAACGAGTTCCGAAACCCACGAGCTTATGACTTTCTACAGCAGGAAATTCCAGAAAGCGAAGAATAGCAAGAAGTTGCGGAGACGGAAATAACGTTTTTTAAAACTTAATTATTTTCAGTATCAATATTTAGGCGGAATAACATCAAATTTGAATTTGTATTTTCAACGCTATTGATATTTTTAAACTTCAATTCTTGGAGAAGATTCGTAGAACTTAGGTTGTCTTTATGTGTATATGCATCAATTATTTTTAGCCCAAGTGTTTGATTTGCATATTCAATTACTTTTTTTGCCGCTTCTGTCATAATTCCTTTTCCTTGATATTCGGTTAAAAGTTCATAACCGATTTCGCATTTTTTTGTTCCTCTGAAATATCAAAAAGGCAAATTGTTCCCATAAGTTTTTTGCTTCCAATTTGTGTAATTGCCCAATACGAAAGGCTATTGTTTTTTATCTTCTCAATAAACTCCAAAGCTTCTTCCAATGTTTTGGTTGGTTTTCTACCAAGATATTTATTTATTGAAGCGTCTGAACGAAGAAGAAATATTTCTTGAACATCGCTGTCTGATACTTGTCGGAGCGTCAGCCTTTCAGTTGTTAATATTGGGAATGTTTTCAAGTTTCTGTGTTTAATTGAATTGTGTAATATTTTGCTTGATTTTAGATTTAACGGTTTGGCTATGGTTTGTTGCTGAATATGTCCGAAGGACTTTTCCGCTGTAGCGGAAAGATAGCAAAGTGGCGGGAATTTTCGGCAGAAAATTCCGCCGCAATGAACTATAGCTGTTGTTGTAGCACGTTTTTATGATCTAAATATTATAAATAATCCAGCAATAATCAGCATAAAAATCAGGGCGTAAGAATTTACCATTGCTTTCCAATTCATAACATCATAATCCTTCATTCTATAGGATTCTCTTTTGTCGATTTTATAAATTAAGTAAACCAAGCCGAGAATAAGAAACAATCCGCCAATGAATAAAGGATAGCTGTCAATCAGATAAAGTATTTTTTCTTGAACACTTTTCATCAGTATTTTCTTGCTTTAGATTTTTATCAAATGTGCTAAAACATGTGGATAAACGCCATATGGTGTTTATTCCCATTTTATATTTGTAAAACTAGCTGTGTTCAACTCATAAGTGCAACAAACTTATTATTTAGAGTTTCAAAAGGGCTAAGGTAGTTGAATTTTCTAATGGGTCTGTTATTGATTGCTAGTTCTACTTGTTTGATTCTTTTTTCGGTGATGTCCCTCAAGTCTGTTTTCTTTGGAAAGAACCTCCTTATGACCCCAATCCTGTTCTCCACTGTCCCTTTTTCCTGTGATGTGTAAGGTGTCGTAAAATATGTCTTTACTTTAAATGTACTTGCAATTTCCTGATGTCCAGAAAACTCTTTTCCATTATCAAAGGTAATTGTCTTTATATAGCTGGAGCTGAACCTGCCCAGCCTCTGCTTGATTTTATCGGTGACCTCTTCTGCGCTTTTGCCGTTTAGTTTTTCCATCATTGTTATCAAGGTCGTTCTGTCGGTGAGCACCAAGAGCGCCGCTTTGTGGTCTTTCCCCATCATCAGGTCTGCGTCCAGGTCCCCAATGCGTTTTCTCTGTTCGACGACTTCTGGACGTTTGCTGATGTGTACCCGATTCGGTATCGCCCCTCTGGTATCCTTTATATTTCCACGTTTCTGTCTCCGCTTGCCATGTTTCAGTTCTTTATAGAGCAATTTAAAAGGTCTGTTATCGACAGTATTGGTGTGCTTCGATTCCCATATCCATTTATAGATTGTTTCGTGGCTGACCATCGGGACGCCCAACTGTTTCCATTTCTCGGAGATGAGCTCTGGGCTCCACTTGTCCAGTTCCATTTTATCCGCTATCTTTTTTTTCAGCTCAGGTGTCAACAGCACATTTTTGAACTTCTGCTTATGTCGGTTCCTTGTCTTTCGCTCCGCATTTGTGGCCACATAGCTTCCAGAGGTTGCGTGCCCCGAAGGGCTATCGACCTTTTCAGCTCTCTGCTGATTGTACTGCGGTGGACACCAATCTGGTCAGCTATAGCTGTTTGTGTGCATCCAACTTGTAGGAGTGCTTCTATTTGGTATCTTTGTTGGGCGGTCAATTGTTTATAATTTTTCATGCAAGACAAATTTAGGTTTTTGACCCTAAACACTTGGGAGCAATCCCAAGTGTTTTAAATTTATCTGTTGCACTTATTACTTGAACTTACACTATATTAAATTCTTAAATACATTAATTGCAACCATTAAACCGCAACCCCATATTCCCGCAAAGCATCATTTAAAGAAGTTTTTAAATTGGTGCTTTCCTTTCGTTTCCCAATAATTAAAGCGCATGGCACTTGATATTCCCCAGCAGGAAATTTTTTGGTATAACTTCCCGGAATAACCACCGAACGTTCGGGAACGTATCCTTTTATTTCTATTGGCTTTTCGCCTGTAACATCAATAATTTTGGTGGAAGCGGTAAGCACCACATTTGCGCCCAAAACAGCTTCTTTACCAACGCGAACACCTTCAACAACAATGCAACGCGAACCTATAAAAGCATTGTCTTCAATAATTACTGGGGCAGCTTGCAAAGGCTCCAAAACCCCGCCAATACCAACGCCACCACTTAAATGCACGTTTTTGCCAATCTGCGCACAGCTTCCCACCGTTGCCCATGTGTCAACCATCGTGCCTTCTTCAACATGAGCACCAATGTTTACGTAACTTGGCATAAGGATTACGCCTTTTGAAATATAAGCGCCATGACGTGCAACCGCATGTGGTACTACGCGTATTCCTTTTGTGGCATAGCCAGTTTTTAGCGGAATTTTATCGTGATATTCAAAAATACCAACTTCCATAGTCGCCATTTGTTGAATGGGAAAGTAGAGCACTATTGCTTTTTTAACCCATTCGTTTACTTGCCAGCCATCAGCAGTTGGCTCTGCACAGCGCAGTTTGCCTTCATCACAAAGGTTTACGACTTCGCGAATGGCGAGAATTGTATCGGTTTCTGAAAGGAGGGAACGGTCTTCCCAGGCTTTTTCGATGATTGGTTTAAGTTCGTGCATCATTTATTGTTTCTAGTTATTCTATTAATACTCTTAATAATATTTTTTATTAATCTTCCGTCTTCCGTCTTCCGTCTTCCGTCTTCGGTCTTCCGTCTTCCGTCTTCCGTCTTCCGTCTTCCGTCTTCCGTCTTCCGTCTTCCGTCTTCGGTCTTCGGTCTTCTGTCTTCCGTCTTCTGTCTTCCGTCTCCCGTCATCCAACAAATATAAAACCTCCGTTTCAAATAACTGCCCAATTGTAGCATACTATTTCCGAAACCCTTATTTTTGCAGTCTGTATGGGAAGAATTTTGGCATTGGATTATGGAAGCAAGCGAACTGGCGTCGCCATTACCGACGAGTTGCAGTTGATTGCTTCGGGTTTGACAACAGTTGCTACTTCTGAATTGATGGATTTTCTGAAGAAATATATCGCTTCGGAAAAAGTGGAGTTGGTTTTGGTGGGCGAGCCTAAACAAAAAGATGGAACCCATTCCAGCATTGAAGAAGAAATTCAAAAGTTTTTGAAAAAATTTTCAGAAGTTTTCCCAGAAATGAAAGTAGTTAGAGTCGATGAGCGTTTTACAAGCAAAATGGCATTCCAAACAATGATTGACAGCGGACTTAAAAAAAAGCAACGCCAAAACAAAGCACTGGTTGATGAGATTAGTGCGACAATAATTCTTCAGCAGTACCTTTATAATGGCTAAGGAATAATGTTGAATGAATAATCTTTTGTTATGGAAAAAGATTTGAAATTACGGTCAAAAAACTTTGCACATCGTTGCGTGAAATTGGCTGTTTCACTTCCTAAAACAAAATTGGGAAACCATATTGAAGGTCAGTTAATCCGTAGTGCTACATCAGTAGCGGCAAATTACAGAGCTGCTTGTATTGGGCAGTCTAAAAAGAGTTTTATTGCAAAACTTAGCATCGTAATTGAAGAAATAGATGAAAGTAATTTTTGGATTGAATTTTTAATAGAGGAAAATCTTTTAGATAAGGAAAAGTGTGAGCATTTACTTAAAGAGTCCGCAGAATTAACATCAATATTTATAGCATCCAGAATTACAGCTGAGAAAAATATAAAAAGATAATAATTATTAAATATAGATTAATCATTAAACATTAGTCATTAAACATTAAACATTTCTAAATGATCCTCCCAATAGTAGCCTACGGCGATCCAATTTTAAGAAAGGAAACCGAAGAAATTACCAAAGAATATCCAAAGTTGGATTCCCTTATTGAAAACATGTTCGAAACCATGTATGAAGCTCGTGGTATTGGCCTTGCCGCTCCACAGATTGGCGTGCCAGTACGTCTTTTTATTGTGGACGCGACCCCTTTTGAGGATGATGAAGATTTTACGGAAGAGGAACAAAAATTTGTTTCAACCTTTAAAAAAGTTTTTATCAATGCAAAAATTCTTGAGGAATCTGGCGACGAATGGGCCTTTAATGAAGGTTGTCTAAGTATCCCGGATGTACGCGAAGATGTTTTTCGCCAACCGAATATTGTAATCGAATACCAAGACGAAAACTTTAAAAAGCATAAAGAAACTTTTAGCGGTATTGTAGCGCGAATTATTCAGCATGAATACGATCACATTGAAGGAATTCTTTTTACCGATAAGCTTTCGCCATTGAAAAAAAGACTTATTAAAAGTAGGTTGGAAAACATTTCAAAAGGAAAAGTGAGCATTGAGTATAGGATGAAATTTCCCAATACAAAAAAGAAACGTTAACACACTTGTATATATAAACCAAACCAAGGATATTTGTATCTGTTAAAATAATTTAAAAGTATTTTATGAGCTTAGAAAAAGTGCTTGCAATTGCCGGCAAACCCGGACTTTACAAACTAAAATCCCAAACCCGTGCAGGTTTTCTTGCAGAATCGCTTTTGGATGGAAAAACAATAAACGTAAGCGGCCGCCATAATGTGAGCTTGCTTTCGGAAATTGCTATTTATACATTGACAGAAGAATTACCACTTCGCGAGGTTTTGAAAAAAATCTATGATAAAGAAGGCGGGAAGGAAGCCATAAGCCATAAAGCATCAAAGGAAGAACTGGAGGAATTTTTCTTCAGCGTTTTACCGGATTATGATGAAGACCGTGTATATGCTAGTGATATTAAGAAAGTTGTGCAATGGTACAACATGCTTTTGAAAAATGGCATGACCGATTTTTCTGAGGCAAAACAGGAAACCAAAGAAGAAGAAAAAGAAGCTGGTGAAAAGACAAAAAAACCAGTTGCAAAGAAGGCTGCTCCAAAGACTGCCGCTCCAAAAGCTGCCTCCCCAAAAGTTTCCTCAACAAAAAAAGGTGGGTCAACAAAAAATGCGGCCTCACGCAAAACCTAAAACTGAATAATTAGTTTATAAGTTAAATCCCGTAGGTACTTACTTTCGGGATTTTTTTTGTTATTTACTTCTAAAAGCTAAAAGCTAAAAGCTAAAAGCTAAAAGCTAAAAGCTAAAAGCTAAAAGCTAAAAGCTAAAAGCTAAACCTGAAACCTGAAACCTGAAACCTGAAACCTGAAACCTGAAACCAGAAACCTGAAACCTGAAACCTGAAACCTGAAAAAATGAATACCTCCAGAAAAGACCAACTGCAAGCTTTTGACAGACTTTTGACAATCATGGACGAACTACGTGCGGAATGTCCGTGGGATAAAAAGCAAACGATGGAAACGCTGCGTCATTTAACTATTGAAGAAACCTATGAATTGGGCGATGCTATTTTGGATAACGATTTGCAAGAAGTGAAAAAGGAACTGGGGGATGTATTATTACACATTGTTTTTTATGCAAAAATAGGAAGCGAAACTAATGATTTTGATATAGCCGATGTTTGCAATGATATTTGCGATAAATTAATTTCCCGCCATCCACATATTTATGGAGATGTAAAGGTTGCTGACGAAGAAGAGGTGAAAAGAAACTGGGAAAATCTTAAATTAAAGGAAGGTAAAAAAAGCGTTTTGGAAGGCGTTCCAAAATCGTTGCCGGCTTTGGTGAAGGCGAGTAGAATTCAAGATAAAGTAGCCGGAGTTGGATTTGACTGGGAAGAACCGCAACAGGTTTTTGAAAAATTACAGGAAGAGCTCGGCGAACTTCAGCATGAAATTAATGAAAACAACCAAGAAAAAATTGAAGCCGAATTTGGCGATGTACTTTTTTCTATGATAAATTACGCAAGATTTTTAAAGGTGAATCCCGAGAATGCACTGGAACGAACCAACAAAAAATTTATAAAACGCTTTCAATATTTGGAAAGCAAAGCCAAGGAAATGAATAAATCCTTAAAAGATATGACGTTAGCTGAAATGGATGTTTTTTGGAACGAAGCTAAAAGTCAATGACAGTTTACAGTTCAAAAGTCAAAAATCGACAATCGTAAATTTAAAATCGTTTAGTCTTCCCGAACTTCCTTAATTTTTGAAAGTTTCGCCTTCCAAACTTCAAGCTGTTCTTTGTGACGCTCAATGTTTTTGTGAACTTCTTTTACCATTGGATTGTTTTCATCTACGTGATGGAAAAAGCCAAGATTGTTTTCCAGTTGACGAATTTCATCTCTGGTTTCATCAATCTTTTTAGAAATAAAGAAATGCTCGTTTTGAAGTTTTCTTTCGTCATCACGGTTTACTAACGTGTTCAATTTATTGTCGAATTTAATGAGCTCAGTTTCCTTTTTGCCCAAATCCAATTTTCCAAACAAACCATCCAATGTTTGGTTGAATTTCTGTTCAATATGACGTTTGTTGTATGGTACGCGTCCAATTTCTTTCCACGCGCTAATATTTTCTTTTATTGATTTTAAATCAGCTTTGTGGTCGCCAGTTAACTCAAATGTCGATAGCTTATCAAGCATTTGTTGCTTGGCTTCAAAATTTACGGTTTCTTCTTTATTTGCTTCATTTTTCTGGGCGTGAAGTCTGTCAAAATAATGATTACAGGCTTTTTTGAACTGTTTCCAAATTTTGTCACTGTCTTTTCTAGGTACGTGGCCAATCTTCTTCCACTCATCTTGTACCTTTTTCATCAACGCAGTGGTTGCTTCAAAATCCTCACTGTCTTTATTTTCCTCTGCAGTTTTTATAAGCTCTCGCTTTTTCTCCAAATTGGTGTATTGCTCTTTTTTCTGGTTTTTATAAAAACTGTTTTTTTGGTGATTAAAATTGCCTGTGGCATCTTTAAATTCTTTCCAAATTTCTTTGTTGTTTGCTCGTGGAATTCGCCCAGTATTGAAAAACCCATCACGAAGTTCCTGCATTTTTTTTATTGCATTCTGCCAACCTTGATGACTTGGTTTGGACTCTTCCGTAACTTTCTTTATTTCTTCAATAAACTGTTTTTTCTTTTCATAATTCGCTTCAAAGTCTTTCTCCATATCGGCCAATTGCCCTTGTCGCTTGTCATGGATCACTTTGGTAGTCTCGCTGAATTTATCCCAAACTTCATCACGATGTTCCTTTGCAACAGGACCAATATCTTCTTTCCACATTTTGTGGAGCATTTGCAATTCGCGGAAGGCTTTGTTAATATCTGTTTCTTGTGAAAGCTCTTCGGCGCGTGTAATGAGTTTTAGTTTGGAATCTAAATTGTGTTTGAAATCAAGATCACGGAACTCACGGTTTAAATGAAGAAAATCGTAGAAATTCTCAACGTGGTGATGGTATGTATTCCAAACCGTATTGTATTTATCACGCGGAATTGCTCCAGCTATGTGCCATTTTTCCTGAATATCCTTAAAGTGCTTGTAGGTTGTATTTATATTTTCCTCAGCACTCAAAAGCCCTTTTAATTCCTCTATCAGTTCCCAACGTTTGTCAAGATTTGATTGCAGATTGTTTTTTAGGGTTTTATAATGATTGTTTCGCTTTTCCTTATAATCGAAATAAAGCGAATTGAATACTTTTTTTAATGGGGAAGTATATTGAAAGTCGATAATATTGCCACCTCCCGCAAGAAATTCTTCCTTTTTATGCTCTAATTCTTCGTTGAATTTATTGTTGAATTCTGAACGAATTTCCTCAACATCATGCTTTAACTCCTGTATTTTTTTTGACTTCAAAAGTCTATCAAGCTCGGCAACCAATTCCTTTTCAGAAAGTTTGCTATAATCTATTTGCGCTTTTTCCTCGTGGTTTTCATCTTCATCCTCTTCATCTTCGGAAGAGACTCACTTCTTCCTCATCTTCTTCTTCCGTATCGGTTTCAGCTTTAACAGGTTTTTCTTCTGAAGTTTCATCCACAGCTTTTTCTTCCTCCACAATTGCTTCTTTTTTAACAATCGCTTCTTCTTCAATTATTGCTTCATCCTCAACTACAGCTTCTTCCACAAGATTTTCTTTGGAAGCTTCTTCAATCAATTCTGAATCAGTATCAGAATTTTCCAAAGTATCTTCTTTCTGCTCTGAAACGTTTTTTTCCTCATTTAAATCCTCAACTTTTTCCACAGTTTCACTGTCTGTGTTTTCCTCATTTTCGGAAACTGATTTTGTTTCTTCCGCAGTATTTGGAGTTGTAATTTCCTTTTCGTTTTCTTCTTGTGGCAATTTCTCGTCAGACATTTGTTTCAATGTTTAGGTTCATTTTTCTTGGAGGGTCAAGATACTAACAACTGCGGAATTGGCAAAGCACGCAGCGTTTTTTTGAATCATTTTGGGTGAATTTTATGAATTCCAGATTTCCCAGGATTTCTCGGCCTGTAATTCCAACATCCTTAATCCATTGGCTGTTTTTGCACCACGAATTTTTGCCTGTTTTAAAAATTCGGTTTCGGAAGGATTGTAAATTAAATCGAATAGTAGATGATTTTCAGTTACAAATTCATACGGAATTGCGGGATATTCGTGGATATTAGGGTAGGTACCCAAAGGCGAGCAATTAACAATCAAATAATGATTTTCAATTATTGATTTGCTCAGGGAATTATACGAAATTGTATTTGAATTTTCAGTTCTGCTTACAAATTTGAATTCGAAATCAAGCATTTCCAAAGCATATGCTATTGCTTTTGAAGCGCCACCGTTCTAGAATAAGTGCTGTTTTTTTCTGGAGTGGAAGAAAATCTTCCAGCGACTTCTGAAAGCCGTAAAAGTCTGTATTGTAACCTGTAATTTTTTTGTCTTCAGAAATTTTAATGGTATTTACAGCTCCAATTTTTTCAGCCGTTTTATCTACAAAATCTAAGTAGGGAATAACCGCTTCTTTATATGGAATTGTTACGTTAAGACCTTTTAAATTGAAGTTCTCAGAAATAATATTTTTGAAAAAATCAATTGAAGGTATATCAAAATTTTCATAGGAGTGGGGAAGGTTTTCCTTTTCAATTTTTTCAGAAAAGAATTTCTTCGAAAAAGAATAATCAATGTTTTTACCGATCAATCCAAATTTAGACACGTTGAGATTTTTTATAATTATCGTACCAATCCAAACTTAAAACGATGAGAATTCCAATAACCATAAACACAATTGCCAGAATGGTTTCTGTTCCAAATTCTGAAGGGAAATAGCGATCATAACCTGTAATTATTTCCCTTCCATTTGCATCAAAACGTATTTGCCCCAAAGCATCAAAGTCATAATTTTTCTCCTTCCAAGGCCAAACAACGCCCAATGAACCAGCAATAAAGCCGATTATTACGGCATAGGTTGCTTTTTTGAAACGCTTTAAAACATATGCTAAAAAATGTGAGAGTGAAACAAGACCAACCAAAGAGCCCAAGGAAAAAACAGCCAGAACCTTTAAAAGTTCAATGCGTTCCGCATCATAAACCCAGCTAAAATCCCACTGAAATATATTCGCAAAAGTGTCAAATAATGCGTTTACAGAATTTACAAGAAGGAGCACATAATTGCCAAAAAGAATAAGTATAAAAGAACCCGAAAGTCCAGGTAAAGTCATACCCGATACGCTTATAATCCCGCAGAAAAAAACGAAAAAGAGGTTGCTGTTTTCTTTTGCAGGTTCCAAAAAACTTATGGCTACACCAGCTATTATTCCAGATACAAGGTATGCAACATATTTTCGGTTCCATTCCCCAAAATCTTTGGCTATAAAATAAATGGAGCCGATTATCATTCCAAAAAAAGCACTCCAAACATAAAGTTCGTAGTGCACAATAAGATAATCCAGCAATTTTGAAATGCTAAAATAACTAATGACCATTCCTAAAATAAGCAGACTTAAAAACTGGCCATTAGTGTATCTGTAAAAACTATTGAATCTTCCGACAAGTAAAAGTTTGAAGGCTTTTCTGTTTACTTTTTGAAGTGAGTAAATAAACTCTTCGTAAAAACCCGCAACAAAAGCAACGACGCCACCCGAAACCCCTGGAACTTTATTGGCTGCACCCATTCCGAGTCCTTTCAGGACTAGCCAGGCTTTATCGGAAAAGGAACGGTTTTCGTACATTTTAAGTTGCTACAATTTGAAATTTAAAGTTTTTTTGGAGGATTATCTTCAAGTGTTACAGCTCCTTTTTTTATTGCTACCCTTTCCAACAAAAAGATTGTAAGAAATCCAAAAATTGCAAATAATATTGCATAAAGTACTTGAGGATCCCCCATGTAATCTGATGGTAAAATACTTCTTTCAATAAAGGGAATTTGCTCTCCTGCGTGATTAGTTCGGTATTGGAGCACTTCTTTCCAAGGCCATATTTTATTAAGGGCACCAATCATAAAGCCCGTTAGCACTGCAAGTGTCAAATTTTTGTGATGTTTGAACATCCAATTCAGTACACGCGAAAACATCTTCAATCCTAAAATGGCTCCAAGACCAAATATCAAAAGTTTACCAAATGCTCCTAAAAATAGCGAACTATCCATAGTTGTTATTCCATCGCCTAGTTGCGTAACAATACCAATTACACTTGTATATGCCCCCAATAACAAAAGAATAAAAGCACCGGATATACCCGGAAGTATCATTGCTATTATTGCAACAAAACCTGCAAGAAATAAAAACCAAGTACTTTCGGGAGAACCTACGGGATCGGCAATTGTTATAAAGTAGGAAAGAATTGAAGCGAGAATTAGAGCGAAAATTATCTTAAAATTCCAATTGCTAATCTGATTCCCCACATAAACAATGCTTGCTACAACTAAACCGAAAAAGAACGACCAAACCATAATTGGGTAATCTGTCAACAACCAAGAGATAATTTTGGCAAGCGATAGGATACTAATAAAAACACCACTGAAAACTGCCAATAAAAAAGAAAGATTATAACCCTTCCAAGCATTTCGTAAACCATCTTTTTTCCAGATTTTGAAGAAACCCAAATCAATGTTATGAATGGTTTCTATCAATTCCTCATAAATACCTGAAATGAAAGCAATTGTTCCGCCAGAAACTCCCGGAACTACATCAGCAGCTCCCATTGCAAGGCCTTTGGCTGTAACTAATAAATATTGGAGAAAATTTCTTTGAGGCATAGGCTATGTCGCTTTAACCCCAAAAATACACAAATTAAAGTGAAGGATTTTTGTGTTTATTGATTATTTCCTGAACCATTTTCATCTTAAATATTAAAGGAAAAAGCTCCTCAATAATCATAATATATTCGGCCTCAGATTTTAGCGCATTCTTTAAATGAAATTCGCCTTTTTCACTTTCGCCCAAAGTGAAATAACAGCCTGAAAGACGGTATTCAACTTCAGCGTGCTCAGGGTAAAATTCTAAAGATTGATTGAAATTGTTAATTGCCGCTTCATATTCCCCCAAGTTTATAAGAATATCGCCTCGTGTTATCCAAGATTCCAATTCATAATTACCCAATTCCAAAGCTTTTCTGTATCCAACTTCGGCTTCTTCAAAAAGGTTTAGTCGGTTATTTATTTTAGCATAGCGTTTCCAATAATTTACATTTTCGCTATCAATATTTATAGCTTTTTCAATGTAATAAAGTGCTTTTTGGAACTGTTTGCTCTTGTAATAAAAATCAGTAATCGCTATCCAACCTTTATCCAAAAGCGAATCTTCCTCAACGCATTTTGTATAGAATTGCAACGCCATTTCGGCATTTTTCAATCTTTCATAACATTTCCCAATGCGCAATAATGCATACGAAGTTGGATCATCCAAACCTAAAGTAATAGAATAGCTTTCTATTGCTTCGGCATATTTTTTCATTTTCTCGAGCACTCGCCCTTTTTCAAGATAGGCGCCAATAAAGCTGTCATCGCTAATTATAGCAAAATCATAAGCTGCCAATGCTTTTTTGTAATCTTTAAGCTCATAATATTGTTTTCCCAATTGGTGCCAAGCCACTTCACAATAGGGATTTTTATTGAGAAAATCATTTAAATAATCAATTGCGGCTTCGTATTGATCAAGATATTCAAAGCAGTAAATAATATTATAAAGTGCTGAATAATCCTCTTCATCATCCTCCAAACATCTCATAAAAAAGTTTTTGGCGTTTTCATAATCTTCCATAAAAAGATACTCCATGCCCAATAATGACAGTACGTCAGCTTCATCATCCGTAATTTCCAAGGCTAGCTCCAAAAGTAGGATTGCTTCTTTGTGTTTATCGCGACGTGAAAAGATATTTGCTTTTTGAATGTAGATTTCCTCGTTGCTTTGTTCCAAATGGTATAGCTCGTCCAATAATGTGTCAGCGACGTCCAATTGGTTTTCAAAAATGTACATTTCTATTTGGAAAAGTTTTAGGTTTATAGAAGATGGATGTTGCTCCAGCCCCAATTTCGTTGCTTTTTTGGCTAGTGCAATTTTTCCGTTTTCAAGATAATAGTGCACTATTTCTTCAAATTCCTCTGAGTCGAAAAAAAGAACGCTGTTGGTTTTCAGCATAGATTCGAATCTTCCGAGCGAGAAGTTGTTATGCTCGTTTGAACTTAATTGCATACGCACGTTTTAACGGTTTCTTCTATTTTAAAGATAATAATGTAAACACTGTTTCAATAGTTATGCCGTCTTTGTTGTTAACGGACTTATCAACAGAAAGGTACTGCGTAAATTCCTATTAATAAAGAGGTTGCGTAGTATTGACCTTATTTGACTCGATTTAGTGCATTTTGCACAATTTTGCAACCTTCTGCAATCTCGTCATTACTTATTGTAAGCGGTGGAGTAATGCGGAGCGCGCGCCCTTCAAAAAGTAGCCAGAAAAGTATCAAACCTTGTTCTTTGCATGCAAGAATTACTTCCGTAGCGATTTCGGGTGTTTCCAGAATTGCTGCCAGCATCAAACCTCGACCGCGGATTTCCTTTATTTTGGGATGTATAAGAAGTTTTCTGAAGATCTTTTCCTTTTCAAGGGTTTGTTGAATAATGTTAGTTTCCGTCAATTCCTGAAGCGTTGCCAAAGCGGCAGCAGCAATTACGGGATTTCCGCCAAAAGTAGTAATGTGCCCAAGTTTTGGATTGTCCTGAAGCAGCGCCATAACTTCATTGGAAGCTGTAAAAGCCCCAATTGGCATTCCGCCGCCCATTCCTTTTCCCATTACCAAAATATCTGGGGCAATACCAAAATGTTCAAATGCGAAAAGTTTTCCGGTGCGTCCGAATCCTGGTTGTATTTCGTCCAAAATCAGAAATGTTCCCGTTTCATCACAACGTTTACGCACTTTTTTTAAATACTCATTTTCCGGCTGAATAAAGCCTGCGCCACCTTGAATGGTCTCTAAAAGGACTGCAGCCGTTTCCGAAGTTATTTTTTGAAGATCCGTCTCATCATTAAAAGTGATAGGAAAGCAATCGGGAACCAACGGCTTAAAAGCATTTTTGCGTTCCTCAAAACCCATCACGCTCATAGAGCCCATTGTATTTCCGTGATAGGCATTGTGTGCATATAGAATCTGCGTTCTCCTCGTTGCACGGCGAGCGAGTTTTAATGCGCCTTCAATTGCTTCCGTTCCGCTATTCACCAAATAAGTGGTGTTTAGATTTTTCGGAAGATTTTCTGAAAGCAATTTTGCCAATTCCACAGCAGGTTCCTGAATATATTCGCCATAAACCATTACGTGCAAATATTTTTCCACCTGATTTTTTATAGCTGAAACAACCCGCGGATGGCAATGCCCAAGTGTACAAGCAGAAACTCCGGCAACAAAATCTAAATGCTTGTTTCCGGCAGTGTCATAAACATAGCTTCCTTCGGCGTGGGAAATTTCCAAACCCAAAGGATGCGGTGTTGTTTGTGCTTGGTATTTGAAGAAATCGTTTTTCATTTATTTCGATGTCTGATCGAGCACTTCGTCTGTGCCCAGTGTAAACTTTGTCGAGATCTCATTGGCAGTTTTCTACTGCGCTCGAACAGACATTACTAATTATTGTTTGGAATAGAATCGTTGACTTTTTCATTCACTTTCTGCTGAATGGAATCCCGTTTCGCCTCGCTTTCCAAAGTTTCAGGCTGTGGATCGTCGGGTCTATTTTGTAAATCTTTCGGACTTAATTTGGATTCTTCGGGAAGCTTGATTTCCTCTTCGGGAATATCCTCAAAAAATTGCCCTTCGTCTTTCGGCAAAGGAATTCCCGTTATTTTGGGAAGTATGGGCACAGGTTTCCCTTTAAATAAATCTTCCACCGAAAACAACCGTTCCTCCCCACGCCATTCAAAACCGGGGAGAATCCTCGCATTTTCAGGAAGCATCGAAGGAGGATAAACTTTGCCAGAGGCTTGTTTTATGAAACGTATTCCAGTGATTTGCTGTTCTTCCAAATACAATTGAATAGAACTGGAAACGGTATTATTAATCCCAACCAATTCGCCGGAATCATTCCGGGGGTAATAGATTACTTGGGCGTTTTTATTGATGTTTACCGTGTCCAATTCATTGTTGGTAAAAAGCCCGATGAGCCGCTCGCCCTTCACCTGATTGTATCCCAAGCTATCTTTTTGGACGAGAAATGCATTGTTGAACACTTTGAGTGTATCCAATTTATCGGTAATTGTGTCTGAGAGAAGATGAATGGTATCGCCAATCATTTGGTTTTCTCCACTCCAAAGCACAGGATTTCTTAGCAATTTTGTAATTCCCCTTTTTTCATTTACATAAATGGAATCGCATTTTCCGCTGGTGGGGTCGTCGCCAACTTTGCCGGGTTTAAAAAGTCTTGCTCTGTAAAAACCTTTCATTATTCTATTTTCCGGTTTTCCCGTTACTTGCAGCGTATCAGCGTGAACGTAAATGGAATCATTGTCGCGGACGGTAATCGCAACAGCGCGTTTCGTTATAAAAACAAAATCTTTTTCACGGAAAACTTCCGCGTAATGTCCTTTTATTACGCTTCGATTTATAGTGTCCAAAACCCTAATATTATTCGTTGCGGAAGCGAAACTTTTATTTCTGTCAAAATAAATACTGTCGCCATAAAGCGTTCGATTTTCGTAATCTACTTTAGAATTTTTTACGAAATACCCCGTGTCGCCCCGTGTGTCGTAATAACCGCGTTCACAATAAACTGTACTTGTTTCACTAACAATCGTGGAAGGTCCATAGAGGTAAGCAGCTCCTGTTTCCGAATAAAAATCGAGTTGGTTGCTGTTTACTGTGTATTTCGGATTTACAATTTTTACATTTTGAAGAAATTGATACTTTTTTGTTTCCGCGAAATATCTACCCGAACGGCTCGTCAAAACACTTGCTGTATCGCGAACGGTTCCGCCAGTTCTGTAATAGGCTTGTTGTTTTATTCTGTCGAAATAAAGCGTATCGGTTGAAAGCGTGGTTTTTGGTTCGGTTAAAACCACATCGCCACTGGCAAATGCAAATTGGGTATTGCCATTATATTCGGCATATTTGCTAACCATTGAAACGGTGTCGCCTTGCGAAATGCGAACTGCTCCATAAGCTTTTACGAAATTGCTTTTCAAATAAACAAAAGCCTGGTCGCACCACATTTCCACCCCTTCGTGAATAATGTAAACTTGGCCAGTTTCATCTTTTGTGTAAATTGCTGCGTCAGGAAATTCTGGGCGCAATTCCAAATATCCAGATTGAATATCAACCTTTTGTTTTTCTTGGGCGGAAGTATTTATTCCGAAGAAAAACAGGGAAACAAGAATTATGAATTGTGATATTTTCAAAAAAGATTTATTTGTCATTTGTAACGAAAATATCAGCAAAAAATTGATTACCGATGAATGGTTTGCTTTCTGTCTGGTTCAACCGAAACAATTTTAATAGGCACTTCCAATTCCTTTTCAAGAAAATCGATATAATCATTCAAAGCTTGAGGAAGCTGGGATGCTTCGCTCATCTTCGTCAAATCGGCTTTCCATCCTTTCATTTCCGTGAAAATTGGAGTAACGTTTTCTGGTTCGATATTATAGGGTAAATGGTGGATAGTTTCACCTTTGTAATTATATGCGGTACAAACTTGCAACGTTTCAAAACCGCTTAATACATCGGCTTTCATCATAATAAGTTGGGTAACTCCATTTACTTGAACGGCGTAGCGCAAAGCAACCAAATCCAACCAACCGCAACGACGCGGGCGACCTGTTACGGCGCCAAATTCGTTACCTATTTTTGCCATTTTAGCTCCGTCTTCATCAAAAAGTTCGGTTGGGAAGGGGCCACTTCCAACACGGGTAGTGTAAGCCTTAAAAATTCCAAAGACATCTTTCACTTTATTGGGAGGAACGCCTAAACCTGTGCAAGCTCCCGCCGCAGTTGTGTTTGATGATGTTACGAAAGGATAAGTTCCAAAATCAATATCGAGCAAAGAACCTTGTGCGCCTTCTGCCAAAATAGATTTCCCCTCTTTCTGGGCTTGGTGCAAATATTCTTCGCTATCAATAAAAGTTAAGGTTTTCAAAGTTTCAACAGCTGCAAAAAATTCAGCTTCAAGATCAGCCAAATCATATTGAACGTCAACATTGTAAAAAGCTATCATCGCTTCGTGCTTATCCGCCAAAGCGCGATATTTATCTTGCCAGTTTTCAAGTTCCAAATCGCCAATACGAATACCATTTCTTCCAGTTTTGTCCATGTAAGTCGGGCCAATTCCTTTCAAAGTAGAACCAATTTTTGCTTTTCCTTTAGCAGCTTCTGAAGCCGCATCAAGCAAGCGATGGGTTGGTAAAATAACGTGTGCCTTTCTGGAAAGGATTAAATTTTTGAAATCAATATTATATTTTTCAAGGGCTTCAATCTCTTTTACGAAAACCACAGGATCAATTACAACTCCGTTTCCAATTACATTCACGGAATTTTTATGAAAAATTCCAGAAGGAATTGTTCTCAAAACGTGTTTTATTCCGTCAAATTCCAACGTGTGGCCAGCGTTTCAGGCCCTGAAAACGTGCAATTATATCATAATTTTTTGTGAGCACGTCAACAATTTTTCCTTTGCCTTCGTCGCCCCATTGCAATCCAAGTAGTAAGTCTACTGCCATAATTTTTTAAGAATTGTCCGCTTCAACGTTTGTGGCGGATTTTTTATTTCCGTAGAAATAAAGTGAATGGTTGGTTATTTCAATATCAAAAACCTCTTCAATGGTTTTTTTGATGCTTTGTATTCGTGGGTCGCAAAACTCAATCACTTCTCCGTTTGAAAGGATTACGTGATCGTGATTGCGGTCAAAATATGATTTTTCGTAATGCGCCTGGTTTTGACCAAACTGGTGTTTCCTAACCAAACCACACTCTAAAAGTAATTCAATAGTATTGTAAAGGGTGGCGCGGCTAACGCGGTAGTTTTTATTCTTCATATTTATGTACAGCGACTCAATATCAAAATGGTCGTCGTGGTCATAAATTTCTTGAAGAATAGCATAGCGTTCCGGAGTTTTACGGTGTCCTTTTTGTTCGAGAAAACCTGTAAAAACGTTCTTTACAACTGCTTGATTACTAATATTTGTTTTTGAACTCATAATTAAGGTTGCAAAGTTACTCAAATTTTACACTCTAGTAACTTTATCAATTCCGTTTATTTTTTTGATGTTTTCAACAAGGTTGTTTAAAATGTTTTTGTTTTTAACCACAACTACAATTTTTCCAGTAAAAACCCCGTCATTACTATCAAAATGCACGCTTTTCATATTTATATGAAGGTTGTTTGAAATTACCTTTGTCACTTCGTTTACCAAACCGATGGTGTCAATACCCGAAATTTCCAAATTGGCTTTAAATTCAGTTTGGGTTGAATCTATCCACTTTGCGGGCATAATTCTATAACTGTAATTGCTCTGAAGCTGAAGCGCATTTGGGCAATTGCTTTTGTGTACTTTTATTCCCTCATTTACGGTAACAAATCCAAAAACATCGTCCCCCGGAATTGGATTACAACAGTTTGCCATTTTATAATCAAGCTTATCTTCATTTTTTCCGAAAACAAGTTGGTCAAACTTTTCAGTAATTTCTTCCTTATTTACATCCTCGGGTTTGTCTGGCTTTCTAATTCTGTTTTTAAAGAAACTAATGAAAGCATTGCTTCGCGAAGCCGCAAAATCCTTTAATTTTTGGTTGTCGATAATTCCAGCGCCAACACGATAATACAAATCCAAACTCGTTTTCACTTTGAAGAAAACCACGAGTTGGTTTACGGTATTTTCATCTAAATTAATTTTGAGCGATTTTAATTTTCGCGCAAGTATTTGCTTTCCATCTTCGGCAAGTTGTTTCTTTTCGTCTTTTAGTGATGATTTAATTTTGGAACGTGCACGACCGGTTGTTGCATAATTTAACCAGTTTGCGGTGGGTTTGGTATTTTCTGAAGTTATGATTTCCACTTGGTCGCCACTTTTTATTTCGTGACTTAGGGGCACCAATTTTCCGTTCACTTTTGTGCCGCGGGTGTGCATTCCAATTTCTGTGTGAATGTGAAATGCAAAATCCAACGCTGTTGCACCTTTGGGAAGCGAATATAAATCTCCTTTCGGTGTAAAAACGAAAATTTCCTTTGCGTAAAGATTCAGTTTAAATTCCTCCACAAAATCAACCGCGCTTATTTCTGAATTTTCAAGCGTATCCTGCAATTTGTCTAGCCAGCTTTCAAGTCCGCCGTCATCTTTTTCCTTGTTTTTGTATTTATAGTGCGCTGCGAAACCTTTTTCAGCAATCTCGTTCATTCGCTCACTGCGAATTTGAACTTCAACCCAACGCCCTTTTGGCCCCATTACCGTTATGTGTAAAGCTTCATAACCTGTAGATTTTGGCGAAGAAATCCAATCGCGCAATCGAATAGGGTTCGGGCGAAAATGATCGGTAACAATTGAATATATTTTCCAAGCGAAGAATTTTTCGTTTTCTGGAGCGCTTCTATAAATAATCCGAACTGCGAATTTGTCGTAAACCTCGTCAAAGCTCACGTTCTGGGTAAGCATTTTTCTTCTGATGGAAAAGATTGATTTTGGCCTTCCCTTAATTTCATATTCCAAACTTTCGGAATCCAAAGAATCCTTTATCACTTTGTTGAAAGCTGCAATGTAGGCGTCCTGTTCTTCTTTGCTTTCCTTTATTCTTCCTAAAATATCTGCATACACATCGGGTTCGGTGAATTTCAAACCCAAATCTTCCAAATCGGTTTTTATGTTGTAAAGCCCAATACGGTGGGCGAGTGGGGCATAAATGTAAAGTGTTTCCGAAGCAATTTTTCGTTGCTTGTCCGGCGGCATGCTTTCCATCGTTTGCATATTGTGCAATCTGTCAGCAATTTTTATGATGATTACGCGAATGTCCTCATTCAGCGTAAGCAACATTTTCCGGAAGTTTTCGGCTTGCATTGAAACATCTTCCGACATGGAAATATGGGCAATTTTGGTAAGCCCATCAACAATGCGAGCTACCGTGCTTCCAAACATTTTTTCAATATCTTCCAAAGAGTAGGTTGTATCCTCAACCACATCGTGCAAAAGCGCAGCGGCGATGGAGGTTGCATCCAAACCAATTTCAGAAGCAACAATTTTCGCAACTGCAATCGGGTGAAAAATATAGGCTTCGCCACTTTTTCTGCGTTGCTCTTTGTGGGCATCAACGGCAAGGTCAAAAGCGCTGCGAATCAGTTTTTTATCTTCCTTGGTAAGGGTGCGATAACTGATCTTGAGCAACTGTTTATACTGCTTTGCGAGCTCTTTTTTTTCTTCTTCTATAGCGGCTTCTGTCATAAACTAAAAGTACTGATAAGTATTGAAATGGACAACAACCACAAGATTCAATATATGTATTGTTGGGTCTATTATATTTCTTTTTTGTTGAATTGAAAATTATTAGTTTGTAACAATTTAGATAACTTTATGTCTATTAAGTAATTCAATATACATTTTTTAACAAAAAACCACCAACTATGAAAAACAAACTGCTGCTGCTTTTGTTTTTGGCGACCGGAATCGTTGGATTCGCCCAAAAAGATAATGCGCAAAAAATGAAATCGACGGGATTTAATGTTCCGGTAGAATACTACAAATTAAATAACGGGCTGAAAGTGATTTTATCGCAGGATAAATCTTCGCCAACTGTTATTGTTGCTGCCTATTACAATATTGGTTTTAGGATAGAACCGAGGGACAGAACGGGTTTTGCGCACTTATTTGAACATATGATGTTTCAAGGTTCGCAGAATTTAGGCAAGATGGAATTCATAAAATTGGTGCAGGAAAATGGAGGCGTTTTAAATGGCTCTACACGTTTCGATTTTACAAATTATTTTGAAATAGTCCCTTCAAACAAACTGGAAACAATGCTGTGGGCTGAAGCAGACAGAATGAAGGGGTTGGATATTACACAAGAGAATCTAACCAACCAACAAGGCGTTGTAAAAAACGAGGTGAAGGTAAATGTACTAAACCAACCCTACGGTGGTTTTCCTTGGTTGGATATGCCGCAATATGCAAACACCAATTGGTATAACGCCCACAACTTTTACGGTGATTTGAAAGATCTGGATGCCGCAAATCTTGAGGATGTGGAAAGCTTCTTTAAAACATATTATGCGCCAAACAACGCTGCAATTTCTGTGGTTGGCGATTTTGAAATGGGCGAGGCAAAAGCTTGGATTGAAAAATATTTCGGCGGAATTCCATCTGTACAAATTCCACCAATGCCAGATATTTCTGAGCCAAGACAGGAAAAGGAAAAGGAATTTACCAAAAATGATTCTTTAGCGAACAAGCCAGCACTCGCAGTTGCATATCATATGCCAGCCAAAAATACTCCCGAATATTACGCGATGGGACTTTTAGACCAAATTTTAATTCAGGGCGACAACGCATTGCTTCAGAAAAAGTTGGTGGATGAAACTGGTTATACTTCATACGTTAGCGGCGGCATCAATTATTTGGGAAATATGTTCAATTACAACGGCCCAATGCAGTTGATGTTTGATGTAACCTACGATAATGAAACTTCAAAAAAGCAAATGATAGATGCGATTGATGAAGTGATTGATGGCGTTTCAGCGAAGGTAAACCAAGAAATGATAGATAATGCAATCGTGAAAATGCGCTCAAAATTATACGATGATTTGGGTGGGAATTTCGGTTTCGGTCGTGCCGATTTGCTTTGCAGTTTTGCACTTTTTGATGACGATCCTGCACGTATCAATACTTTGGAAGATGAATTCAAAAAAGTGACCCCAGAAATTGTGAAAAGAACTATTTCAGAGTATTTAAGAAAAACAAACCGCACCATTTTGGTAGTGAATCCACTTTTGGCTAACAACGAAAAAACAAACTAAATGAAAACTTCAATATATACATTTTTGATAGCCTTGTTTCTCGCAGTGCCAAGCATCGCACAGAAACAAACCCCACCAAAAGGCGCAGCACCAAAGGATTTTACACTCCCGAAAAAGGAAATTGTAAACCTTGATAATGGGCTGAAATTGATATTGGTGCCTTACGGAAGTATTCCGAAAGCGACCATAAATATCACGGTAAATACCGGAAACATCAACGAAACCAAAGACCAAGTTTGGTTGGCAGATTTGTTGGGCGATTTGATGAAAGAGGGCAGTACAGCTGATTATTCCGTAAAGGACAAACTTGCCGGAATGGGAGGAAATATCAATATTGGCGTGGGTTCGCACAATACTTTTTTAAGTACCGATGTGCTTTCGGAATTTGCTCCCGAAGCTCTGAAAATTCTAGCCGATGTTTTGGAAAATCCAAAGCTGCCGCAAAGCGAATTGGATCGTTTAAAAAATAGTATGGAAAGAAACTTGACCGTTTCCCTTTCAACTCCAGGGGCACAGGCAAGAAAGGATTTTTTCGCAGAAATGTACCCAAATCATCCCTACGGTAGGCTTTATCCCACGGCGGAACAACTTAATTCCTATACTTTAAGCGATGTGAAATCTTTTTATGAAACCAATTTTGGCGCGCAACGCACCACGATTTATGTGGTTGGAAATTTTGATGCTGCAAAAGTGAAGGATGTTGTGAA
This sequence comes from uncultured Flavobacteriaceae bacterium, assembly GCA_963716065.1. GTDB lineage: Bacteria > Bacteroidota > Bacteroidia > Flavobacteriales > Flavobacteriaceae > Aequorivita. The sequence continues at coordinate 690,773 of OY970287.1, read as the reverse complement.
AAGCCAATTGGCCGATTGGCGCAAAGGTGAAAAGGAAAATTATCCTGTTGCGCAAGCACAATCGAGCGGAAAAGTGCAAATAATTGATCGTCCCGGAGCGCCGCAATCTACAATTTATTATGGGCTTCCGGTGGCTGATCCTTCAAGCAAGGATTATGTTGCGCTGGATGTTATGAATACGCTTTTGGGCGGTTCTTTCGGTTCGCGAATTACCAGTAATATCCGTGAAGATAAGGGTTATACCTATTCTCCGGGAAGCGCTTTGGTTGCGAATTACAAAAGCGGACTTTGGTATGAAAGTGCCGATGTAACAACTGAATTTACGGGCGCTTCCGTTGCAGAAATTAATAAGGAAATTGTGCGTTTGCAGACGGAAGCGCCAAGCAAAGCGGAATTGGACGGGATGAAAAGTTACAAATCTGGACTTTACGTTTTGCAGAATTCAACACCTTATGGAATTATTGGTCAGCTGAATTTCTTGGATGTCCACAATTTGGATGAATTGTTTTTGGTAAACCAAGTGAAAAATATAAATGCCGTAACGCCGCAACAAGTGCAGGAAATGGCTAAAAAATATATTCAGCCGGAAAAAATGACCTTGATAGTTGTGGGCGATAAGGAAAAAATTAAAGACCAAGTAAAGGAAACCATCCCGCAACCTGCGAAAAAAGAACAATAGTTAGTTAGTTAGTTAGTTTGATTTTTGTTAAAAATGAAAAGCCCAGCGAAAGTTGGGTTTTTTTTTATTTTTGTGGAAAATTTAAATTTTGGGTTGAAGTATAAAATAAAAGTGAAGTCAGCAGTTTAGATATTGATGTTATGCAATTTTAAATTTCGGATGCCTTCATAAACCACTATGCTTACTGCATTGGCTAAATTTAAACTTCGAATGTGGGGGCTGTAAATAGGAATGTTATAGACTGAATTGGCATTTTCGGTCACTATATTTTTTGGTAAACCAACCGATTCCTTTCCAAAAATTAGAAACATTTCGTCTTTATAGTCAATGGCACAGTAATCTTGAGTGCCATGGCTTGAAAAGTATACAAAATTTTCGCCTTTATTTTTTTCGAAAAAGTCATCAATGCTTTCATAAATGTAAAGGGAAATATGCTGCCAATAATCCAACCCAGCTCTTTTTAATCGGGTGTCATTTATTTCGAAACCAAATGGTTTTACGAGGTGTAATTTTGAACCTGACGCCAAACTCAGTCGCCCAATATTTCCTGTATTCATAGGAATTTCTGGCTCAAATAACACAATATTAAATCCCATTTTATATTCGTTTATTCATTCACTTCTTCGCTAGCTACAGGCGTATTTTTCTCTAAAAGTTTATTCGAAACTTTATAGGTAGCGGAATACGAAAGTCCGGGTTGGCGGGATTTAAAAGTCAAAAAAGCTTTTTTATACCATTTAGGGTCGGTGGCTTTCTTTTTAAAATCTTCGTGGGAAGCGGTCTCGGCAACTTTGCTCTTTAGCTTTGTTTCTATTTTATAAACCCCAATCCCGAAATACTCAACGCGTTGCAGCACAGTTTCAAAATCCTCCTCAGAAAAATAGTGAAGAGTGGCTTTGTCAGCACCCTTATTCAAGTTTTTTAAATCGGCAAATACATTTTTTTCTAAGAATTCTGGTTGTTCCATGGTGTTTGTATAAAATTGGGTTCGCTGTTTAAGTAGCTATGCGTTAAGGCGGAGCAAACCTAATTGAAAAGTCGCGAGGATTTTCTTAAGTAGGCAATTGCCAAAGCAAAGAATTATACACATAGTGCTTTCGTTAGTTATTAATATTGCATTTATATTTAGTACAACAAACCTTTAATTACTCTTAACTTGTGAATCAATCCAATTATCAATTTTTGCTTCTAATAATACCAAAGGCAGACTTCCAGAATTTAGCACTTGATTATGAAACTCAGTAACACTAAACTTAGGACCTAGTTTGGTTTGGGCTTTAGTTCTTAATGCTCTAATTTTTAATTGACCGATTTTATAGGACAGTGCTTGACCTGGAGTTGCCATATAGCGTTCAATTTCAGCAATAACCGATTCTTCAGATTCTGCTTCGTTGTCCAATGAATATTGAATTGCCTGCTCCCGCGTCCATCCTTTACTGTGTATTCCAGTATCAACCACTAATCGAATAGCACGATGCATTTCCATACTTAACATTCCAAAATATTGAATGGGGTCTTGGTAAAGACCAAGTTCAGTACCTAAGGATTCTGCATATAAAGCCCAGCCTTCAACAAAAACCCCCATGCTTTCTGGATGCAAAAATTCTGGTAATGCTGTATTTTCTTGTTGTAAGGATAATTGATAATGGTGTCCAGGAATGGCTTCATGTAGAAATAATGCTTCGTCTGAATATTTATTATATTTTTTTACCTCAGCAATTGGCACATAAAAAATTCCTGCCCGTGAAGCATCTTTAGCTCCAGGAACATATTCGGCACTTGCAGATGCTTCTCGAAATGCTTCTGTACGTCTCACTACAAAATCTGCTTTTGGTTTCAATTCAAAAACCTGGTTCAATGTCCTATTAATCCGTTCCTTAATGCTATTAAAATTAGCTATTACTTGTTGTGGATCAGTAAAAGGCATTTGCTCCGGACTGTTACGTATAAACTCAAAAAATGCTTTTATGTCACCTTTAAAACCGATTTTATTTTTCGCATCCTCCATTTCAATTAAAATACGGGCTACTTCACCTTTTCCAAGTTCGTGAATCTCATCGGCTGTCATGGTCGTAGTTGTATGTAACTTAATAAGATAATTGTACGTTTCCTTTCCATTTGGTAAAGCTCCAATCCCTGAAGTTTCTCTACAAACTGGTAAATATTCGGTAACCAAAAACTGCTTGAGCTCTATATATTTTGGTTTTAATTTAGAAGTAATCATAGTGCTATATGCAGCAGAAATTCGATTACGATCTTCTTCTTTAATGCTTTCAGGCATAGATATTATTGGCTTGTAAAATAAATGGTCATTAACCGGACTCGAAATGAATTCATCCAATTGAGGAATCAATTTTTGAGTAAGTACGGATGGCAGCACAATGTTTTTGGACATGCCTTCTTTCATCATTGAAATAGAAGTATCCAGAAAACCAAGGTAGTCATCTACTCTTTTCAACCAATTGTCATAATCTTCAACCGTATCAAAAGGCTGAACACTTCCGCCAGCTGCCAATTGAGGGACATATAGATGCAATGACTGTATTTGAAATAAGGGCATCAATTCAAAACTAGGTAAGTTATAAATTGGTGATGCCATTGTTACAATGTTATTGTTTAAGCCCTCTAATTTCACTTCACAATCCCATTGCATAACTTTCATGCTCAGAAGGTCTGCTTCTGATAGTGCTGTGCTATCAATTTCATTTAATAGATTTAAGAAGTGAGTGTAGTTCTCTTTCAAGTCTTCTTGATAGTCATCAGATATATAATTCGCTATAAAATCATTGTATGCATAATTGCCTCCTTTGGTTGCTTCAATTGGATTTATGCGATCCTTGAATTTATAATAATTGTTAAAAATTGTATCAATTGATATTACTTCTGATGTTTTCTCTTTTGAAGTTTCCTCTTTGCATCCATAAGCAAGCAGAAGAAGCAAAATGATAATTAGAATCTGTTTCATTTGGTAATTAGTTTTTTGCATTGATATCTACATCTATATAGTTTTAATTAAGTATCAGATTCTTTTAAAAAAATTTGGGTCATGACTAGATTATAAAGATTTTATCTTTGTAGCTGGTTGGTTATATTGAAGCACAGCATGCGTATAAATACAATAGTTGCATTTATCCCAATTATATATTTAATTCAAAACAATCTTTTTGGTAATCAAATCCTTTCCATTATTAAAAACCCCTTGATAAATACCAGCTTGCAAAAAGCTTAAATCCAAAGTGTTGGTTTTGGTGTTAAGTGAATTATTATAAACCCTTTTCCCCAAAACATCAAAAACTGTGAGTTCAATATTTTCTTCGGAAAGCGAGTTTACATTAATAGTAAATTTTCCATTGGAAGGATTCGGGTAAAGAAAAATATTATCGGCAAAACTGTTTTCGGAAATATCCAAAGTTTCCTTTGCAACAGCGAAATGCAATGCCGAGCCCAACGCGCCTTTGGTTACTTCAAAAACATATTGTGGGTCCATATTTTCAATAATATCGTCTGGGGAATGTGTGAAGGGAGATTCGTTTGTTTCGTATAACCCGGTAATTATTTCGCCATTATTTTCAAATGGAACATAATCTGAACCATAAGCATTTGAAATTGTGGTCTGCAAATTTGAATACAGTCCAAAACAGTTAGCCATTTCCTGAGTAGCAATCGCAGAAGCTGCATTATTGGAGTTTGGTGAAGATTCGTCGCGCTCGCAAGTAATTGTATTATTGTCCATTCCGGCAACGCCGCCCACTTCGTCAATATTCAAGACCAATTTTATGTCCATGTTTTCTGGAATTACCGTATTGTCAACATAATATTCGCTGCCAATCAAGCCTGCTTCCTCCCCGCTAAAATGAATGAATTTTATAGAATATTCAGTATCCACATCTTTCAGCAATCTTGCAAGTTCTAGTATCAGTACGGTTCCGCTACCATTGTCATTGGCGCCAACACCATTTACGGTGTCGTAATGCCCATCGATTATCAAAAATGTATTTGGATAAATACTACCTATTTTTGTGATGATAATATTGGAAGTTGTTTCACCAAAAACATTAAAGTCTTGTGTTTCAATATTGGAATAGCCCAAATCTTGGTAGCGATTTAGTATCCAGTCTTTCGCGTCTTCAATTGCGCCAGTTCCGGGTTCTTTTACGCCAAAATCAACAAATGTTTCCAAATCATCCAGAATGTTTGAGGCGGAAACACCTTCAACAATACTGTTGTAATAGGGATTGAAAACTTGCGCATTTGCGTTTAAAACGGGGAATAGGCAAAGTAAAAGAGCTAATAGGGGAATTGATTTCATTTGTGGGATTTAATTTTTTGTAAAAGTATTGTTTTTGAGAGAATTTTGGAAAAGTACAGCTATGAAATATAATTCCAAATATTCCGAAACTTCAAAATTTTGAGATCTTGTTAAAGTTACAGAGAGTATTTCTTACTGATATTTCTTCAAAATAGAATCAAGGTTTGATGAAGTTTTTTCTACCAGCGAGTCCATTTTTTAATTTTTAGATCTTCCAAATTTATTATTGAATCTAACTTCATAACTTTATCCATTTCTTTATTTATAACCGAATCCAGCTGGTTGGTTCTTTCATTAAGTTGGCCGAGCTGGTTTTCAACTTTGCTTGTTATATTTTCACAAGACGTAAAAATTAATATTGAAACTCCTGCAGTAATTATAGCATAATTGAAATTTTTCAAAACTAAATTTTTAATTTTTTAAATAAAATAAATGTTATTCCTCCCTAACTAGTCTTAAATATTTCAAGCGAGTGCCAATAGAAGAACCGATATTGGTATTATTAAAAATTCCCATTTCAAATTGTTTACATTTTCAACTATTACTTCCAGAAATATTACAAAAAGGATAATGATAATAACTTCTGCAAGCACATTTTTTAAATGTTAAATATTTGGTGATTTAATCCATTTCAAAACCCCACTGTCAGCAACATCATTTGTTTTGTTGGAGATGAACAATGTAAAAACTCCGTAAGCGAAAATGAAAAGTGCTAAAGCTATTAAGAACGTATCCAATGATTTCATTAAATAAACGGTGCCAATATCAACAGGAAGCAAGCCTTCATTACCTTCTGGGATATCATTGAAAATTATTATTTTAATTGCACCATAAGTTTTATAAGCACCCACGAAAAACAGGAGTAAAGACCCAATAAGCGAACTGATAACAGCTATTATACTTATATATCGGAATATGTAAAATGGCTTTTTCATAGTTTGAAAGCTGACAATTGTGAAATATGATATTTTTTATTCTGTTAAAAATTAAAAAAAGTAATAAGGTTTAGCTGGTCCCGATTTTCACCTCCCGCAAGAAACTGGTTCATATACCCAATTTCAAACTTTAAGGAATTGTTCAGTTTATAGCCTAGGCCCGAGTATAGTCTGTTTCTATCAAAAACACTATTCTCTGTATTTAGGAATATTTCATTGTATGCAGAAAAATATACTGTTTTGTCAACTATTTCAGCATTATTCAAAGGAATGTTGAGGCTTAAAAAATATCGAAAGCGAAGTTTAAAATCGTCTTCCAAAAAGCGTTGCTCAAAACGATATCTATGTTGAACGTCAACTCGGCTTATTTGCTGTCGGATAATAAATTGCTGGTAAATTCTATGTTCGCTTATCGAGTTTTTTTCATCGCTAATTCCAATATAGTTTTCACTTAAAATATAGCCGTAACCTAACAATAAATTATTGTTGTTTTCGGTAAGATTATACCCTAGTCCCGTTCGCAGCAGTAGTTGTTCTAAATCGCCAATGGCGTTGTAGTTTCGGTATTGAACTTCGTGGTGCAAGTTCCATTTGTTGTCTATTTTTTTATTTCCGAAATAGATGATCCAGTTACCAAAACTGCTATCTTGACATATCCCAACTATTGGAAATAACAGTAGAATAAGTAATATATTTCTCTTCATAAAAAAAATTAAAGAGCGCCCAGCCTATTAATACAAACAAACAAACACTATAGCTTAATCATTTTTGGGTGCCCCTTTTTATTAATCGTAAAAGGTTACCGCGCCAGTGCCTACATCATACATAGCACCAATAATCATAATTTCGCCCTTTTGGTGCATTTCGGCAAGAACTTCACTTTCATTCTGGATTCGGTTTATGTTTAGATTTACATTTTTCTGTGCTACACTATCAACAAACGATGCGTTTTTGGAATTGCGTTGGTCAGCCTCTTTTGGCTCTTCCGTTGCTTTTACTGCTGGTTTTATTTTTTCCAGCATATTGGTAAGATTGCCTAATTTGGCATCATCACACGCCCCTTTAACAGCCCCGCAAGCCGTATGGCCAAGAACCATAATAAGTTTTGTGCCGGCCAATTTGCAGGCAAATTCCATACTGCCCAAGATATCTTGGTTTATAAAATTACCTGCAATACGAATACTGAATATATCGCCAAGTCCTTGGTCAAAGACTAGCTCTGCCGAAACGCGAGAGTCGATGCAGCTAAGTATAGTAGCGAAGGGGAATTGTCCATCGCTGGTGTCGTTAACTTGTTCCAGTAAATTACGGTTGGTTTTAAGGTTGTTTTGAAAACGGATGTTTCCTTCTTTTAAAAATCGCAACGACTTTTCAGGGGTCATTGTGGCTTGTGTTTCTTTTGTGTGTGCTTTCATTAAATTTTAGTTTAAAAATTGATTAATAAAGATTAAGCTGACTTTTTAGGCCTTAAGGTAAAGTGGTCCATATACCTTATGGGATTTTCGACGATTCCTTTTTCGGCAACTAAAATCACTTTTATATTCCGAAGTTTAGCTTTGTGGTTAAAATCTTCCAGAATTTCAACAATGTCGTTATCAAGGTATTTGGTATTTCTTACATCTATTTCTAAGGTAGAATTCATAGGGATTTTATCCAATTCCTTTATGATAGCTCCTTTATTAAAGAAAGTAACTTCCTCTGCCAAGGTCATCTTCAATTTACCGTCATCAACGTCTTCACCTTCTTTATGGAGAAAATGTGAATTTTGATAACTCTTGATGAGAATGATAACAATGCCCACGGCAAGACCAAGAGCTATCCCAATTAATAAATCTGTAAAAACAATACCCAAAATCGTTACAATAAAAGGTACAAACTGTTTCCAGCCCAATTGGTACATTGTTTTGAATAAGCTAGGCTTTGCAAGTTTGTATCCTACAATTAAAAGTACTGCTGCCAATACGGATAATGGAATCATATTTAGTAATCTGGGAATCAAAATCACTGAAATAAGCAACAGGAAACCGTGAAAAATAGTAGAAAATTTACTTTTTCCCCCAGATTGGATGTTGGCCGAGCTGCGCACAATTACTTGGGTAATAGGCAATCCACCAATGAGTCCTGAAACTATATTCCCAGTGCCTTGTGCCAAAAGTTCCCTATTGGTGGGCGTTATGTTTTTGTTTGGATCTAATTTATCTGTGGCCTCTACACATAATAGGGTTTCTAAACTGGCCACAAGGGCTATGGTAAAGGCTATTATCCATACATCTGGATTTGTGATGGCACTGAAGTTTGGAAATCTAAATTGCCCCATAAATGAACTTAAATTATCCGGTACAGGAACACTCACTAGATGAGATGAGGTAATTCCAAGCAGTTCATGGGATTGCGTAAATAAAAAAAACAAAATTCCTAATGTTACCGCTACCAGAGGACCTTGTACCAATTTGAAAATCTTGCCTTTCTTGCTCAACACTTTGTCCCAAAATATTAAAATTGCCAGCCCCATAATTCCCACCAAGGCAGAGCCTAACTGGACATGGTTTACGGTATTCACAATTTCTGTGAACGTATTATCTCCGTCTAAATAAAAGAAGGAAAAATCTCCCTCGGAAGTAGCATCATACCCAAAAAAGTGTGGAATTTGTTTTAAAATAATGATGATTCCAATTCCGGTAAGCATCCCTTTTATTACTGAAGATGGAAAGTAATAACCTATAATACCTGCTTTTAAAAATCCCAAAACTAATTGAAGTATCCCCGCCAAAACTACTGCCACTAAAAACGTTTGGTAATCGCCAAGTGCCACAATTGAGGTTAATACAATTGCGGCAAGACCCGCAGCTGGTCCACTCACTCCAATTTTGGAGCCACTCAAGGCCCCCACGACTATACCACCTACAATGCCAGCAATAAGGCCAGAAAACAAAGGTGCGCCACTGGCCAATGCTATTCCTAAACATAACGGTAGTGCGACAAAGAAAACGACTATGCTAGCCGGAATATCACTTTTTAAATTTTTTAAAAAACCAGAATCCATATATTGAAATTTTAATGTGGTTAATAATATATGGCGGCAAATATAATAATACTTTTTAAAATAATAGTAAAACTATCATAAATAATTATTAAACTTTTTTAGTAAATATGTTTTCTACTAATTTCAATTTTTTAACTTTGTAGCCAAAGGGAGCAATTATGGGTATTGAAATCAAAATAGCACTGAACGAAGGTCTTTACTTAAAAGATCCACAAGACTCAGTCTTGGGCAGAAATATTATAAAGCATAGTATTTTATTGTTGAGCGATTTGGGATTTGAAGCTTTTAATTTTAAAAAGCTAGCTCTGGAAATGAATTCTACTGAAGCTTCCATCTACCGCTATTTTGAAAACAAGCATTTATTGCTCCTCTATTTGGTTTCGTGGTATTGGGAATGGGTTGCCTATCTCATTAAGATAAATACCTTGAATATTGATGATCCTATAAGAAAACTTCAAGTAATTATAAATTCCTTTGTTTCAGCATCTGTAGATAATCCAAGTACCGACTTTGTGGACGAAAGCAAGCTACACAGTGTTATTATAACAGAAGGAGTTAAAGCTTACCATACAAAGGAAGTTGATGATGAAAACGACAAAGGTTTTTTTAGAAATTACAAGTCACTAATAACTATGGTTGCTGGAGTAATTTTAGAAATTAAGCCAACATTTGAGTATCCGTATGCCTTGGCGAGTAATTTATTTGAAATGTCCAACAACCACATCTACTTTGCCAAACATCTTCCCAGGTTAACTGATGTAAAAGTAAGGGATGACCGATATGTTGAAGTGGAAAAAATACTGAATTATTTTGCAGCCAAACTCCTTGACTACGAAATATAATTCCAAATATTTCGATACTTCACAAGCTGGGCATAGGTGTTTTTTATAGGAATATTTTCCTCGGAGGAAAGATTGGGGTCAGCCTTTAAGGTTTGCATTGCGTAACTACGTGCAATCTTCAATATCTCGCTATCCTTCACAATATCTGCAATACGAAGGTTTAACACTCCGCTTTGTTGGGTGCCCATTAAGTCTCCGGGACCACGAAGTTTTAAATCCACTTCAGCGATTTCAAAACCGTCGCTGGTACGCACCATGGTTTCCAAACGGGTTTTTGCATCTGCTGATAGTTTGTGACTCGTCATTAAAATACAATAACTCTGTTCTGCGCCTCGGCCAACACGGCCACGCAATTGGTGTAATTGTGAAAGCCCAAAGCGTTCCGCACTTTCAATAATCATAACGCTGGCGTTTGGAACATTTACGCCAACTTCAATAACCGTTGTGGCAACCATAATTTGTGTTTCGCCTTTTACGAAACGGTTCATTTCATATTCCTTGTCGGCTGGTTTCATTTGTCCGTGAACGATGGAAACTTGATAATTTGGTAGCGGAAATTCCCGTACAATACTTTCGTATCCGTCCATCAAATCCTTATAATCCATCGTCTCACTTTCCTGTATCAAAGGGTACACAATATAAACCTGCCGACCCTTCAAAATTTCGTCCTTAATAAAGCGAAAAACCTTTAGTCTATTTGCATCAAAACGATGCACAGTTTTAATGTTTTTTCTACCTGGTGGAAGCTCATCAATTACGCTAATATCGAGATCGCCATAAATGCTCATTGCGAGGGTGCGGGGGATGGGGGTGGCGGTCATTACGAGAATGTGTGGAGGGATGGCCCCTCCAACCTCCCCAGAGGGGAGGCTTTTTAAAGTTGTTTCAATTGTTTTTAATGAAGCATCAATGTTTCCTATAATTTCTTCATTTGTGAACCTTATAACCCTAAACTTTAATTCTTTTAAAATTTCCGTTCTTAATTCGTCAGCTTCTTTTTGTTGCGGATTGTTGTGATATCCTCCATCTACTTCAATTACCAGCCTTTTTTCAAGACACACAAAATCGACAATAAATTCATCTATAAGATGCTGTCTTCTGAATTTATAATCAAGTTTTTTAGTTCTCAAACATTCCCATAAAATGGCTTCCGCTTGGGTTGGTTTTTTCTTGTTTTTTTGTTGAAGTTCTTTCATTAATTTGTAGGCAGAGGGTCTAGCCGTCATATATTTTTTACGAACTTCAGCTTCCTCCCTTTGGGAGGATTGAGGTGGGCTTCCTTTATGCCATAACTTGCTGCGTTGTTCCACTCCAAAACGATGTTGCTCATCCACAATTGCAAGTCCTAAATTTTTGAATTTTACCTTATCTTCGAGTAGGGCGTGGGTACCAATTAAAATGTCTAATTCGCCATTTTCAAGTTTTTCGTGGATTTCTTTCCTTTTTGAAGTTTTGGTTGAACCTGTTAATAATTCAATACTGGTGTTCAGTCCTTTACACATTTCTACTAAACCGTTATAATGCTGTACTGACAAAATTTCAGTTGGCGCCATTAAACAGGCTTGAAAACCATTGTCAAGTGCTATTAATATTGACATTAGCGCTACTATTGTTTTCCCCGAACCTACATCACCCTGCAAGAGTCGGTTCATCTGTGCATTGCTGCCCAAATCGTTGCGAATTTCCCTGATGACCCGCTTCTGTGCTTCGGTCAATTCAAAGGGTAAATGTTCCGAAAAAAAGGTGTTGAAATTATGCCCAATTTTATCAAAAGTATAACCCTTAATTTTCGATTTATGGATGAGGTTTTTCCGAATTAATTGCAGTTGGATATAGAACAATTCCTCAAATTTTAATCGGTATTGTGCGCGTGCTAGATGCGCCTGACTTTTGGGAAAATGTATGTTGAAAAGTGCCTCTTTTTTTGAGGCTAATTTTAGCTGTTCCAAAAGGGGTTTTGAGAGGGTTTCCGCGAAGGCATTTTTGCTCTCCAAAAACAGTTGTTGCATCAGTGAATTTATCACCCTATTTGTGATGCCGCTGTTCGCTAATTTTTCGGTGGAAGGATATACAGGTTGCATGGCAGAACGAATACTTTTTTCGTGGGCATCCAGCAATTCCATTTCAGGGTGCGGCATAGAAAAACTGTTATTGAAATAGTTCGTTTTTCCGAAGATTACATACGGAACATTCAACTTTAAATTTTCCCGAATCCATTTTTGTCCACGAAACCAAACCAATTCCATCGTGCCCGTTTCGTCAATAAAAGTGGCTACCAAACGTTTTCCTTTTTTTTGTTCAACCGTTTTAATGTGCGTGATTTTTCCAATAATCTGAACTTCGGCATTGGTTTGCTGTAATTGCACAATTTGATAATACTGCGTACGGTCTAAATATCTATTCGGAAAAAGATTCAGCAAATCCTGGAAGGTATGGATGCCGAGTTCCTTTTTCAGCAGATCCGCCCGGTTTGGACCTACGCCTTTTAAATAATCTATTGGAGTTTGCAGGAAATTGGCATTCATAAAACGAAAATACTAATTCCTGCGAAGGCGGGAATTCTCATTGATTGAAAATTTGTAATTTGCTAACTCATAAAAATTGCTTTCTTAAAATGAATAAATTTCTTATTGCGTTTCTTCTTTCAAGTTTTATGGTATTTGCACAGCAGACTGATGTTGTGGATTTTTTGAAAATTGAGGCTTTGATTAAGCCCGATGCTGCTGAAAAAAAAATAGCAGGTCGATTTGTGGCTACTTTTAAACTGTTGAAAGAAACGGATTCCGTTTTTATGGATGCTGTTAATATTCAAATAAATGATGTTGAAACAAAAAATTTCAAAATATCTTCTGATGAAAAGAAGGTTTGGTTTGTGGGAAACTTTGAAAAAGGAAAAACTTATACGGCGGATTTATGGTACAGTATGAATCCAAAACAAACACTTTATTTTTTCGGCGATGAGATGTGGACGCAAGGGCAAGGTAAATACACTTCACATTGGCTGCCAAGTATAGATGATGTAAACGATAAAATTGAATTTGATTTACATTTATTTGCTCAAGCCGAAAAAGCAGTAATTGCAAATGGTAAATTAATGAGTTTAGGTGAAATTGCTGAGGTTCGGCAATTCGATATGAAAGAACCAATGTCCAGCTATTTAGCAGCCTTCGCAATTGGGAATTTTGATAAAAAAGAACTCGTTTCAAATTCTGGGATTCCTATTGAATTATATTACAAACCTTCAGATTCTTTAAAAGTTGAGCCAACCTACCGTTACAGCAAACAGATTTTTGATTTTTTGAAAACTGAAATCGGTGTTGCTTATCCGTGGCAAAACTACAAACAAGTTCCCGTTCGCGATTTTCTATATGCCGGAATGGAAAACACAACTGCAACGTTCTTTTCAGAAGCTTTTGTGGTTGATTCCACTGGATTTAACGATAGAAATTATGTGAATGTGAATGCCCACGAATTGGCACACCAATGGTTTGGCAATTTGGTTACCGAAAAGGCAAACGAGGATCATTGGTTGCAAGAAGGCTTTGCGACTTATTACGCTTTGCTTGCCGAAAAAGATATTTTTGGGGATGACTATTATTTCTGGCAACTCTACCAAACCGCCGAGCAATTGAAGGCATTGAGCGACGAAGGAAAGGGGGAGTCTCTTTTAAACCCGAAGGCAATCTCGCTTACTTTTTATCAAAAAGGAGCGTGGGCGCTTCATATTTTGCGAGAGAAGATAGGGGATAAGGCTTTTAAAACTGCAATCAAAAATTATTTAGAGAAATACAAATTCAAAAATGTTTCAACTGACGATTTTTTAAATGAAGTGAGAAATGTTACAGAAACAGATATTTCAGATTTTGAAAACAACTGGTTGAAGCAAAGCGCTTTTCAAAGCGAGGAAGTTTATCAATCCTTGCGAAAATCGCCATTTATAAAGAAGTATTTTGAAGTTTCCGCGCTTCGTGCGATTCCTTTTTCGGATAAAAAAATACAGTTAAAAACCGCGCTCACTTTTCCGAATGATTTTATTGGGCAGGAAGCGGTTTTTCAATTGGCGGGCGAACCCATTTCTGAAACGCTTCCGCTTTACAAAAATGCTTTTGAAAGCAATAATCTCTACATTCGGCAGGCTGTGGCACTTTCACTGCAAACAATTCCTAAGAAACTTCAAAGGGAATACGAAAGCCTTTTAAATGACGATTCCTATGTCACTTTGGAAACCGCGCTGTACCAACTTTGGTCCCAATTTCCAGAAAATCGAACTGAATATCTAAACAAAACCAAAGGTGTTGTGGGCTTTCAGAATAAAAACATTCGGCAGTTGTGGCTTACGTTGGCATTAATTACGGAAGGTTTTGAAAATGTTGACAAGGAAAATTATTTGAAAGAATTGAAAAATTATACTTCCACAGAAAACAGTTTTGAAATCCGTGAAAAGTCATTTGAATTTATAAATGAACTTCAACTTTGGGATGTTGAAACGCTTAAAAACCTTGCAGAAGCTTGTGTGCACCCAACTTGGCGTTTCTCAAAACCTTCAAAAGAAACGTTGAACAAGCTTATTCAGGATAAAAAATATTACGAGCAAATAAAACTTTTGAGCAGGCAGGTTTCTGAAGACGCTGCAAATTATTTAAACTCAATTATTAAAGAATGAGAGCGCTGGTAATATCGGGTGGAGGAAGCAAAGGGGCGTTTGCAGGTGGTGTGGCGCAATATTTAATGGAAGAACTGCAACACAATTATGATCTTTTTGTAGGCACTTCAACCGGCAGTTTGCTTATTTCACATTTGGCATTGAACAAAGTTGAAAAAATAAAGGATGTTTTTACTTCAGTAAATCAGAATAGTATTTTCAATAGCTGCCCATTTATAATAAAGGAGGATAAATTTGGCGGAAAGCAGATTGGCATAAACCATTTTACCGTGTTGCGGAATTTTATGAAAGGGAAAAAAACGTTTGGGGAAAGTTTGAATCTTCGGAAACTCATTGAAGCAACATTGACCGAAATTGAATTCAATAATCTAAAAGCTTCCGAAAAGGAAGTCGTGGTAACGGTTTCCAATCTTTCCTTAAATCAAGTGGAATATAAATCGGTCAACGATTTTGATTATCAGGATTTTTGTGATTGGATTTGGATTTCTTCAAATTTCACCCCTTTTATGAGCCTTGCAAAAAAGGATGGATGCGAATATGCCGATGGCGGTTTTGGCAGTATGGTACCCATTGAAGAGGCTATAAATAGAGGAGCTACGACCATTGATGTAATTGTTTTGGAAACAGAAGTTACCTATTATAATCGCTTGCCTTCAAAAAACGTTTTCTCGCTGCTAACAAATATGCACAGTTATATGGCTGATCGCATTGAAAAGCAGAATATTCGAATCGGTAAATTTGTGGCAACAAATAAGAACGTTATAATAAACCTTTATTATACACCTACAGTTTTAACAACCAATTCCTTGATTTTTGATAAAGAAATGATGGGTAAATGGTGGGAGCGTGGCTATGAATACGCACATCAAAAAAATGATGAATTGAGTGAGATAAAAGCAACTAATGTTTAAAATTTGTGTTTGGGGGATTTCCCCCTTTTTTATAGTGTTTTTCCTGAATTTTTAAGACTTTATTTTATTTAATTGTATTATTACCAGTATTTTAAAATTATGCACTCTTTTTATTTTTAAAAGCATATTTTTAGATATCTGAATTTGTAATTACATTTATATCCCAACCATAAAAACCACAATTATGAACACAAAAACAACTAACCAACTCCTTTTATTACTCTTTGTTAATTTGATGCTTTTTAGCTGTCAAGATCCTTCAACCCACAACGAGCCTCCTTATGAGGGTGCGCCAAAAGGTTATATAATTTCGACAGAACAGGCGGGAGAAATGTATGATGCCTATTCACAAAGACGTGTTCCTATTATAAAGAAATACGAGGATAGCATTGTTTCTGATGGGTCAAAGTTTGAGCCTACACGTTATGCTGAGTATGATTTAGAGACTGTAAAACAATACATTGCATATATAGAACACGAAGCAAATCAAGCCAATGTTGATATTAAAACACTACGCTTTTATCTTTCCAATTATCCCAATAGCGATAAATTCCTTAATGGAGATCCTGTAAAATATTCACGAAAAAATAGTTTTTTCGTAGTTCCAACAATGGATGTTTCTGGTAAGAATGTTGGGTTTTCAATTGAAGAAACTGGAGGAAAATACTCTGCTGTGCCTATAAATAGACGTCCACAAACGCAGGAAAGAAATCAAAATGAAAATCAAAAGGATTCTACGGGACAAATGAATGAAGCAGGTTTTTTTATGGCAAACAATTCAGCGGTACAGGGTGGTACAACAAGCTTAATTTTAAATGAATCCCATTTATCGCCACCTCCAAGCCCTAATGATTTTGGCGACAATTAAGAGGTGTTGAATTCGCTGATATTATTTGAATTTTTAGATTTTGCCAAATGGATCCTTTATTTTGGGGTATTTATTGTGGGTGTTTTAAAATACCCACTTTATAAAAACACTCCTTTAAAATTTTTAATCATTGTGTTATTTCTCACAATATTCGTAGAAGTTTGGGGAAAATATTTAAGGGATGTAGTTGAGCTTCCCAATGCTATTATTTACAACTTATATTACATCTTTTATTTTTCATTACTGCTTTATATATTTATGAGAGTGATTGATGTGGCAAAATTCAAAAAATACATAAAAATTGGTATCGGTATTTATTGGCTATCTTACATTGGGGATTGGCTTTTTACAGATTTTTTGGAGGTAGGTTTTATTATATCTTATTTTGTAGGGGCTGGAGTTTTAGTGTTCAGTATTATTCTATATTATATTAGCATTTTACAATCTTCACTAGTTCTTGTGGTTAAAAATGACCTTTTATTTTGGGTAAGCGTGGGCTTATTTTTATTTTATATTGGTTACGTTCCCATTAAAATAATAAGAACATTTTTTTATGAAGCCAGCAACTTTTTTGAACTTTTGATGATAATACAGCTTTCTCTCATTATTCTTATGTATTTATTCTTTATGACAGGGTTTTTATGGATGAAAAAGAGATTATAGTACTTGTGGCAATAGCCATTCCGGTAACGCTGGTAATTATTGTTATTGTACTTTTCAGTGTTTTTGCCCGTAGAAAAAATCGATTGCTACTTGAACAGGAAAAAGCAAGAAAGGCCTTTGACAGGGAACTTACCGAATCTCAAATTGAGATTCGTGAACAAACATTGCGCAACATCAGTTGGGAATTGCACGACAATATTGGGCAACTTATGACATTGGCAAAAATTCAGTCCCAAATGGCAAAAGATAAGCCTGAAATGATAAACGAAGTAACGGAAACCATTGGTACTGGTCTTGATGAATTACGGGCACTCTCAAAACTTATAAATCCTGAGGCTTTAAAAAGTCTGAGCTTGAAGGATGCCGTAAGTTTAGAGATAGAAAGATTCAACAGATTAAAATTTATTGCGGCAACATTAACAGTAAATGGAGCGGTTTTGCCAATTGAGGGAAACACACAAATTATTCTTTTTAGGATTTTGCAAGAGTTTTTTTCAAACACTATAAAACATTCAAAAGCATCATCATTAAATGTAATTTTGAATTATTCAGATAATGAATTGAATATTACCGCCGAAGACAATGGGGTAGGCTTTGAAAAAGATGAGGATTTTATGGGCATTGGCGCTTAAGAATATGAAAACAAGAGCGCAGCTTATCAATTCACAACTTAAAATAAATTCAAAAAAAGGCGAAGGAACCGCATTGCGATTGAGTTATAAGTTTGCCTAATCGCTTTTTGGAATTACTGTAATTTAAATAAATATAAAATGAAATATTCCGTAGTAGTTGTCGATGATCATTTTCTGCTATCCCAAGCAATTGGAGGATTGGTCCAGGATTTTAAAAATTTTGATGTTTTATATTTATGTAAAAACGGACAAGAGCTGTTGGATAAACTTAAAGAGTCCGGTAAAAATATTCCAGATTTGGTGCTTATGGATATCAAGATGCCAATTTTGAATGGTATTGAAACCACCGAACAACTCAAAAAACACTATCCCATTGTGAAGGTTATCGCACTTTCTATAGAAGAGGATGAATTTACTATTTTAAAAATGCTCCGTGCGGGCGCAAGAGGTTATTTAATGAAAGATACCAAAAAAGACATTTTGGAAGAAGCATTATCGCAGGTAATGGAAAGTGGCCATTATTATACAAATACTGTTTCGCATATTCTTATGGATTCATTGGAAAAGGATGTTGATACTGATCTCAAAGAAAAGGAAATTGAATTCATAAAACTGGCCTGTACCGATATGAACTACAAAGAAATAGCCGATAAAATGTTCGTTAGCTATAAAACAGTTGAAGGCTATAGGGATTCGCTTTATAAAAAACTGGGTATCAAAAACAGAATAGGACTAATGCTCTTTGCCATAAAACATAATATGTTCACCGCCTAAAAATCAGAAAAGCTCCGCAACTTCGTTTTTTACATAGGCCATTGCCTTTTGGGAAGGCGAAATTTCTTCCATAAAATTCTGCAAAATATAAGCCCTCATCTTGTCTACATCTCCATCTTTTTCATGCATTGTCGCTTGTCTAATAATATGAATAGTTGCGTTTTTTGCAGCATTTACTAAATTCCAACATTCCGGGGTAATATATATCTGCTGCGTTAGGTTATGCTCGTATTCTTGTTCAATATTCTTTATTAGCAAATTTTCATAATCGTCCTTTGAGTCTGAAAACGGTTTTACGCGAACCAATAATTTGTTTGGATCAATCCGTTCCAAAAACAAAGTTATACGTTCATAAGCCTGCAGACGCATCGGTAAAATCTGTTTCTGCGCTTCTTTTTGCACCAAATATCTTCGTCTGCCTTCTTCATTTGCGGTGTGTCCCTTAAAGAAAAAATAGGCTACAACGCCCACAACTATCGCAGGCAGTAAATAGGCTATATAACTAATGATTTGAGTGGTTTCTTCCATAATTTTTTTTATTACTGAACAAACTTAAGGCGTTTTTTGAAGGTGGGCAAATCTCTTTTATAGGATGAAATCAAAGTTTTGTATTATGAAAGTGCGTGTTTAATATATGATTGTTTTGTTTTTGATATGTAAACTTTAGGTTTGAAGGGAAATATTAAATATTCTATAAAATGAAAATACAACTACTATTCTTTGTCATTGCCCTATGTATAATCACCGTTACCTTTGGGCAGCCATTTCAAAAATACGTAGGTACAAGCAATATGTACCACCACGACCTTAATTTAGAGCCTATTAACGATGGGTCTAACCACTTTGCCGTAGCTGGGAACTTAATGGATGCTAATTTTACTTCCCAACTTATGGCCCTACATCGGATTAATCAAAGTGGCTCCGTAGTTTGGAGCAATACTTATACCTCTACTGCGTCATCCATAGTAAGGGTTTTAGATATGGTTAACCTATTTGACAAGCTATACGCTACGGGCTATGTAGAGGCCAATCGCCCCGGAATGCGAAGTGCATTTATTGCCGAAATCCAAGCGAGCAATGGAGCAGTGCTCTCGGCCAATTTTTATGATATTTCGGGATCAAATATTAATTCGCAGGGTTTCAAAATTGTTTACACCAACAGTGATGCTAACGGTGACACGCTACCTGATCCAGGCTTTTTGGTGGCAGGATATTTTGGAATGTGCGCACCACTAAATATTTCCTGCGTGCTCAATATTGGTTTTGTTTTACGCACCGATATTAGCCTAAATATCCTTTGGTCTAAAGAGCTTGAAAATAATAATACCACAAGCGGTACATTTGATTATGACTTCATAAACGACATAACCGAAACCCCAACCGGATTTTTCCTCACGGGAAGTATAACGGGCCAAGTCACGCCAGGCCAAGATCAGCAAGGGGTACTTGCTTATAAAATGGACTTTATGGGAAATCCACTCTGGGACAGGAGCTACATATTCGGAAATTCCCAGGACGTGAGTATGGATGCGTATTATGATACCGCAACCCAAAGTATTTTTATGCTCACTAACTATTCTGTTTCGCACTATTTTGGGGTAACGGTTATGAATGACGCTACGGGAAATCCTACAGGCACAAGTTGGTATATTTCAGGAAACGATCTAAATACCTACGCCTTTCGCATTTTGGAGTCGCTTACTAGTTCAAATAACTTGGTAATCACAGGTTATGATCGGGACGAGAACTGGAACGATGCTTTAGGCAACCCAATGTTTGGCCAAACCAATCTGTTTGTGCACGAATTTGTAAAGGCCACAGGTGTTCCGCTAGGCAACACCCAACAGTTTTTGGTACCCCATACAGAGCATGGGCCTGATGAATTCAGTTTTTGGAGTTCACAGATACCCGTAATTTATTATCCCGATATAAGTTTACCATATATATACAACGATGGTACAGCAGCGCAATATTTACATGCAGGATACCGAACCGAACCCTCTGGAAATAGAACTGTCGCAGAGCTTTTTGCAATGCGTAGCAATAACATAAATGAATGCATACGCTTAGGCAAACCTTTAACCATAAATCCGCCAATTCTAAACTATATTGTGGCTACAAGCGGCAACGTTCCCTCGAGCCTTACTCCCTTGCAATTAGCACCAACCGCATTGGTAACTATAGAGCAAAATTGCGATGATACCCTCCTTGCAATTCAGGATAATCCACTTCAAAAAATAGAGTTATATCCCAATCCGGCAACTGATAAAGTTTATGTATTAGGCGAAAATGTGAAAGGCTTCATAATTTATGATGCCTTGGGCAGAAATGTAAAAGAAGGGGTATTAAACAGTAAAAAAACCCTATCTGTTGAAAACCTTACTGCAGGAGTGTACTTAGTGAAAATCATGGACGAGAATAACAATTTTCACACTATTAAATTACTGAAGAAATAGGGTTTTATAGATGACAAGATATTTTTGATTAAATTTAAAGTATAGAATACCTAAATTTTGCCTTCTAATGGTTCCCAAAAAATTCCACATCATTTTTTTTATAATGATATGGAATTTTTCCATTGGTCAGCAGTATATAAAATATGGGATAAGTGAAGGGATGCCTAGCAACAGAGTATATAGAATTACCCAGGACAAAAATGGATTTATATGGGCAATAACAGATAGGGGAATGGCACGTTTTAACGGGAAGGACTTCAAGGTCTTCAATACTCGAAATGGGCTTCCTACCAATGATATTTGGGATATTAAGGTGGACGGGGACAATAAGATTTGGTTTTTTTCAAAATCTTCCACACTTGGATATATTGATGGGGAAACCGTGCATACATTTCCTACCTGCCAACCAAACAAGGTGCTGTATCCGGCAAGTAACAGTATGTATTACGGCACTGTTGTATTTGGCAACAACAGCGATTGGTATTTTTTTGAAAATGGCTGTTGGGAAATGCTTCAAAACGTAAAAGATGACTCACCTTTTGCAAAATTGCACCGCAAAAGTATGAAATATACTCAAGAATCGGAATTCAAAAACTACAGCTTTTCGAGGATGAGAAATAAGGATTCCATCCTTTTTATGCTGTCTTTGGAAGGTTATACCGCAATAAATCTGAACACAGAAAAAAAATATGTAAGGAATTTTAAAGAAGCTGTAGGCAAAACGAATCCATTTTTTGTCCGCAACCATTATATAAATGATGAAATACAGATTACGGGTTTTGATTTTGTGGCAAAGTTGGACAATGAATATTCTATTGAAACCTTGGTTAAAATTCCTCCGGAATTAAAGGCTTATTTCTCAATGATAGACCGTTCTGGCAATATTTGGTGCGCTACCTATGCACAGGGCATATATAAATTGCCACAGGTAAAAAGAGAAGTTAACTATACGTTATTGGACCAAAAAGTAGATAAGTTAAAGAAAGTTGGCTCAAAAATTATCGCAAATGTATATAACCAAGGTGTTTATGAATATGATACGCTTAACCTTGCCTTTAGGCCATTGATGCCGGACAAAAAATTTACCTATAGCGTCGCATATATAGATAGCCTGAAAAGTTATTTTTTTAATTCGGAAACCAAAAACATTAGAATAGGTCAAGATAATGTGCCCATGGAACTTTCAACATTATATACTTCCTTGCGAAACCTTATTTATTTTAATGGATACTTATACGCAAATCATTCAGGTGGCGCACTTAAAATTGTTCCTTCTACTTTTGAAACGGTAAAACAATACGCTCTATATGGTATTGTAGATATTTTGGACTTCAAAGATAGTATCATAATGGGCACTTCCAACGGCCTCATGATCCTCAAAAATGAGAAAATCCAGAAAATTCCTTTAAATGATTCCCTACTTAAGAAGCCCATTTTGGATATTGTGAAAGTTTCCGATAGCCTATTGCTTGCCAATACAGATGGTTACGGTTCATATCTTACAGATTTAAGATCTACTTGGCCTTTACAAAAATCAGAATACTTGAGCGTGGAAAGTGCCTTTGTGGATAAAGAAACTATATGGTTGGCATCTGAAAAAGGAATTTTGAAATATATAAAGAATGGACAAGAATTCGAGTTTTCAGACATTCTTGATGAAAATGATGGACTTCCCTCCAAAAAAGTAAATTCAATATTGAAGATTGGCAACAATATTTTAGTTTCCACCGACAACGGCGTAGTTCTCCTCCCCATGCAACCGAAGGATGAAACTCAGCTATTGAAAATATATGTGGAAAAGGCCCAGTACAACCAAGAGGAACTATCCTTCGAAAAACCATCAGTACTTTATGCCTCCAACAACAGTATAGATTTTTCAATTGCTACAATCGATTTTTCGTTAAGCCAACCAGGACTAAAGTACGTTTACCGCTTGCTCCCCATCCAAAAAGAATGGATACAGACTACTTCTTCTAGTCTAAATTTTTCAAGTCTTCCACCGAACGATTACACCCTTGAATTAAAAGCCGGTGAATTGACCAATACAGCCCATTTCACAATATTGCCTCTGTGGTGGCAAATACCGTTGGCAAAAGCAATGTTTTGGTTGGTCGGTCTCTTGTGCATGGGGCTCATTCTCCACTATTTTCGAAACAGAGAAATTTCCAGAAAAACCGCCAAACTTACCGCCCAGAAAAAAATGGCAGAATATGAACTTTATGCCCTACGTGCGCAGATGAACCCACACTTTGTGTTCAACTCACTAGCGGCAATACAATACTATATAAACAATAATGATTTTGAGACTTCCGAAAAATATTTGGTAAAATTTTCAAAGTTGATACGGCAGTTTTTCGAGCTTTCAAAAGAAGGTGAAATCGCTCTCGACACCGAAATCAAATTGCTGAGGAATTATCTGGATATTGAAAAACTGCGGTTTAAGGAAAAGCTGGAATATCAGATCAAACTTGATCCTGCTTTAAATATACAAGAAACCACTATTCCCAGTATGTTGCTACAGCCCATAGTTGAGAATGCGGTGAATCATGGTATTTTTAACAAGGAGAAAAATGGCCGTATAGACTTGAATTTCTTTAAACATAATGAAAAGGAATTTGTAGTGGAGATAATGGATAATGGTGTGGGTTTCGTTAATTCAAAAAAGAAACTGAACCGCAAGATAAATTCTTCCGCGGTATTACAAAATAGGCTCTCGGTTTTAAATCGATCCAAACAATGGGAAATACAATATTCCCATGCAGAACTATTTCCAGAGAGAACAGATGTGGGTAACATCGCAATTTTTAAAATAAAAAAAATGTTATGACAGCCATAACCGCCATACTTGTAGACGATGAATTTTCTTCCCTAATGGGACTACAGCAGAAGATAGAGAAAATATTTCCCGAAATATACATTCCTGCTACATTTCAAAAACCTGAAGATGCCATAGAGTTTATAAAAAATAACCCACCCCATATTCTGTTTTTGGATATTCAAATGCCACGTATCGATGGTTTCGAACTTCTTTCAGCTTTGGACGGATTAAATTTTCAGGTCATTTTTGTAACTGCCTATAACGAATATGCATTGGCTGCATTAAAAAAATCAGCAACAGGATATGTTATGAAACCCGTGGATGATGAAGAACTCAAGGAAACTGTTATGAAGGCAATTGCCACAATTGAACAGAAACAGCAGTTTGAAAGCAACAACAGGCTAATTGAAATCTTGACCGAGAGCATTTCAAACAAAAATAAAATCATTGTGCCCACGGAAAAGGGGCTATCCTTTATTCCTCAAGAGCAACTACTGCATTTGGAAGGTTATGAGGGCTACACCAAGTTTCATTTAAATAACGATATAGAACTATTGAGCAGTTATAACCTTGGAAAATTTGAACCTTCATTGGGAAAGACTTTTTTCAAATGCCACAAATCGCACATCGTAAATCTTGAAAAAGTGTGCGGTTTTGAAAATGAAGGCTACCTAGTTTTGGAAAACTGTAGCCGCGTGCCCATTTCAAAGGCAAACAAAAAATCTTTTTTAAAAATATTGCGGTAAAATCCGTGGTTAATGCTCAGTTGCAGTTGGAGTATTCTTACAACCTCGATAATCATCCAATCCCTAATTTTAATACCGCACCAAATTTTCCTTTTTCATTGCTTTCACTTCTTTTTTCGCTTCTTTTTCGTGATAATTTCCACCCAAATGTGGACAATCAGAGAGTGATTTTACACTTTCAAAGGGGACTGCACATTTGTGATACATAAAAGATTCTGCCAAAGTGCTGATGAGATTTTTATCTCCCACCGTCATATCCACATCGTCCATTGTGAATTGACTTGGATGTTCATAACCGCAGGCATGCGTCATTTCCAATAATTCTTTTCTGAAGTTTTTAAAATAGAAATGCGCTCGCACAGATTTATCTTCAACATTAATTCCGCGCTGAAGCCATTTGTTCTGGGTAGCAACCCCACTGGGGCAGTGGTTTGTATGGCATTGTTGTGCTTGTATGCAACCGATGCTCATCATGGCCTCGCGCGCCACGTTTATTAAATCGGCACCCATCGAAAAGGCCATTACCGCTCTTGCAGGAAAACCTAATTTTCCACTTCCAATAAAAACAATCCTATCGCAGAGATCGTGCTTTTTAAAGATTTTATAAACCTCGGCAAAACCGAATAGCCAAGGCAATGAAACATGGTCGGCAAAACTTGGCGGGGAAGCTCCAGTTCCGCCTTCACCACCGTCAATGGTTATAAAATCAGGACCTTTTCCGGTTTCCTTCATTATTTTCGCCAACTTTTCCCATTCGCCCAAACGACCTACTGCCGATTTAATCCCCACTGGAAGACCTGTAGCTTCGGCGATATTTTCAACAAACTCAACCAAACCATCAACGCCCTCAAAAGCAGAATGATTTGGAGGCGAAAGCACATCTTTGCCCAAAGGTACGTGACGTATATCAGCAATTTCCTGGGTTATTTTTGCGCCTGGCAAAACGCCACCTTTTCCAGGTTTTGCGCCTTGGGAAAGTTTTACTTCTATAGCTCTAACTTGTGGATTATCGTTTACAAGTTTTACGATTTTTTCCATCGAAAACTCACCGTTTTCATCACGCACTCCGAAATATCCCGTTCCAAAGTGAAAAACCACATCGGCTCCAGTTTTGTGATAGGGGGAAAGTCCGCCTTCGCCTGTGTTGTGGTAGCAATATGCCAAGGCGCAACCTTTATTCAAGGATTCCACAGCCCTGGCAGAAAGCGATCCGAAGCTCATGGCAGAAACGTTGATTATGGAAGTTGGGCGATACGGTCTGCGGCGTTTGTGATAGCCGCCCATCAATTTTGCACAAGGCACAAAATAGGGATTTTTATAATTCGGATTGTCTTTTTGAACTCTAAACGGAAGCAGGGAATTGTTTATGAAAATATAGTTCGGCTCATAAATATCGCGGTCCGTCCCAAAACCTTCGTAATTGTTTTCGTTTTTTGCGGAAGCGTAAATCCAACCACGCTCAATTCTATTAAAAGGAAGTTCTTCTCGGTTGTTCGCCACAATATACTGCCGAAGTTCCGGCAATACTTTCAAGCATATAACGAATGTGACCAACTATTGGGAAGTTATGGCTAACCGCGTGGCGTTTATTGAAAAAGACATCGCGAATGGCAACTATGAATAATGCAAAAAGAACCCAAGCCCACCAAGGAACTTCTGATAGAAAATCAAGAACTGAATCCATAGAAAGTTTTTTTATAAAGGTATTTAAAATAACAGTTATTACAGCTTCGGAGAATCCTTATAATAAATTAATGATTTAAATAAAGTAAACTAAAAAAGAAAAATGAAATGGATACAATTGTGAATAAAATGCTTAGCCAAATATTTCTTCTTCTTTTTGATTTCGTCCACACATTCCTTGATTAGTCGGACAGCCTACAGGCACAAGAGTGACAGGTACTACAAGAGATTTAAAACCTACGACCACTTGGTGACGATGCTCTATGCCACCCTGAGCGGAGTGAGCTCCTTGCGTGAGCTTTCCACCATATTGCTTGCCTGCGAGGGCAGGATAGGACATTTGAACCTTAAACATTTTCCAAAGCGCAGCACCCTGTCAGACGCCAACAAGAAACGCAGTGCGCAGGTCTTTGCCAATATCTATTATAGCCTGTTCGAGCAATATAGAAGTTTTTTATCGGACAGCAGTCCGTCGTCACTGCCCGTAAGGCACTTAAAGATTGTTGATTCCAGTACCATCAGTCTATTCAGCGATATTCTAAGAGGTGTTGGGCGCAATCCCATCAATGGAAGGAAGAAGGGCGGCATTAAAATGCACACAATGATCAGCGCCCTGGAAGATGTCCCCAGTCTTGTCCGCTTTACCAGTGCTGCAACGCACGACCACACGTTCCTGAAAGAGCTCAACTTGGAAAAAGGTTCTTTTGTCGTTTTTGACAAGGCCTACAATGATTATGGACAGTTTGCACAATGGATAGATGAGGACATCTATTTTGTGACAAGACAAAAGGAAAACGCACGCTACACAGGCATTGAAGAGTTTGACCTGTCCGATGCCACAAGCGATGCCGTATTAAAGGATGAGCGTATCATAGTACAGAAAAACAACAGGGGCGTTGAACTCAGAAGAGTTGCCTACTGGGATGCAGATACGAACAAGGTCTTTGAGTTTATCTCCAACAACTTTCTTATCGGTCCGGATAAAATAGCTGCAATATATAAACACAGATGGCAGATAGAGACAATGTTCAAAAGGCTTAAGCAAAACTTTCCATTGAAGTACTTTTTGGGGGACAATCAAAATGCCATCGAAATACAGATCTGGTGCGGGCTCATCATCCAGCTGCTAATGCTGGTGGTCCAGCGCAGGACCAAACGAAGATGGGCATATTCAAATATGGTGTCAATGGTCAGGTTCCATTTAATGACCTACATCGATCTGTTTAAATTCCTCGAAAATCCCAATAAAAAATGGCTCGAACTGACAACTAAACCTCCAGATGAACAATTGAGCCTATTTTGACACACCCCTTGCTATTGGGTTTCAAAGTATTTGCAACGTTTTTATTGGGCGCAAGCATTACTTTTGTCTAAATCCGTATTTTAGTCGGACAGTAATGATATTAAATAAGAAATCACTCCAGATAAAATTATTATTTCGAAATTTAAGAGGAGCTGTGTTCAACTCATAAGTGCAACAAACTTATTATTTAGAGTTTCAATAGGGCTAAGGTAGTTGAATTTTCTAATGGGTCTGTTATTGATTGCTAGTTCTACTTGTTTGATTCTTTTTTCGGTGATGTCCCTCAAGTCTGTTTTCTTTGGAAAGAACCTCCTTATGACCCCAATCCTGTTCTCCACTGTCCCTTTTTCCTGTGATGTGTAAGGTGTCGTAAAATATGTCTTTACTTTAAATGTACTTGCAATTTCCTGATGTCCAGAAAACTCTTTTCCATTATCAAAGGTAATTGTCTTTATATAGCTGGAGCTGAACCTGCCCAGCCTCTGCTTGATTTTATCGGTGACCTCTTCTGCGCTTTTGCCGTTTAGTTTTTCCATCATTGTTATCAAGGTCGTTCTGTCGGTGAGCACCAAGAGCGCCGCTTTGTGGTCTTTCCCCATCATCAGGTCGGCTTCCAGGTCCCCAATGCGTTTTCTCTGTTCGACGACTTCTGGACGTTTGCTGATGTGTACCCGATTCGGTATCGCCCCTCTGGTATCCTTTATATTTCCACGTTTCTGTCTCCGCTTGCCATGTTTCAGTTCTTTATAGAGCAATTTAAAAGGTCTGTTCTCGACAGTATTGGTGTGCTTCGATTCCCATATCCATTTATAGATTGTTTCGTGGCTGACCATCGGGACGCCCAACTGTTTCCATTTCTCGGAGATAAGCTCTGGGCTCCATTTGTCCAGTTCCATTTTATCCGCTATCTTTTTTTTCAGCTCAGGTGTCAACAGCACATTTTTGAACTTCTGCTTATGTCGGTTCCTTGTCTTTCGCTCCGCATTTGTGGCCACATAGCTTCCAGAGGTCCTGCCCCGAAGGGCTATCGACCTTTTCAGCTCTCTGCTGATTGTACTGCGGTGGACACCAATCTGGTCAGCTATAGCTGTTTGTGTGCATCCAACTTGTAGGAGTGCTTCTATTTGGTATCTTTGTTGGGCGGTCAATTGTTTATAATTTTTCATGCAAGACAAATTTAGGTTTTTGACCCTAAACACTTGGGAGCAATCCCAAGTGTTTTAAATTTATCTGTTGCACTTATTACTTGAACTTACAGGATTTCAAAATTAAAAATATATATAAAGAGCTTGAAAAGGGTTATAATATTAATAAAAATTACTCCTATGGTTACCCCTGCGGCAGCCATAATATTAAAACCGAAGTCTTTATTTGTAAATGTTTCATTATAAATATCATAAAGATTTTCGCCATTTTCCTTAGCCTTCTTTTTAAAATAAGGAATGAGATGGTCTAGTTAGGCTGGACAGATTTTAGACAAACTTAAGTTTTTTTTAGGTCCATGAGCAAAATAGATTTAAACATTATTTCTTTTTTGTATTTATACTTTAGGCTGCCATCTGATATACTGAGGCCGGGGGATTATTGTCCAGAGAGGAATGATCCCTTCTGTTGTTGTAATAGGAAATGAATTGTTTGCATGCCCTGTGCAGTTCCATTCCGTTTTCGGGCCTTTCCAAATAGAGCTTGTCATATTTGATCGTGCGCCAAAACCGTTCTATATAAACATTGTCGAGAGCCCTGCCCTTGCCGTCCATCGATATCTTGACAGTTTCCAGACCTTTGACAAAGGCAATGTAACAATCGGACGTGAACTGGGTGCCTTGGTCAGAATTGATGATTTCCGGCTTTCCCTGCGTCCGCACGGCCTCCCTTACGACCCCTGTTACCCATTCCGCTTCCATCGAGTTGGAAATGCTCCAGCCGACAATGTAACGGCTGTGCACATCAATAATGGCGGTGAGGTACATAAATCCCCTTGGCATGGGAATATAGGTGATATCTATACTCCATACCTGGTTGGGACGCTCTATTGCAAGGTTTCTGAGCAAATACGGATATTTGTACTTTGTGGGATCGGATATGGTGGTGCGCGGACGGCAGTATACTGTCTTTATCCGCATTACGTTCATCAGTGTGCGCACGTGGCAGCGCCCTACCTTGAACCCCGCTTTGACAAGTTCGTTGCGCATCCGCCGTGTTCCGCGCGTTGGATCCTCCAAGTGCAGTTCGTCGAGCAAGGCCATCATCCGAAGGTCTTTTTCTCGATATGCTCTTGCCGGGGCATAATAAAGAGTGCTGCGCGAGAGCCCCAACAGATGGCATTGATGTACTATTGAGGCTGCTTCTGCTGTGCGCTCGATCATTTGCCGTCGATTTTCCGTTGGGATCATAGCAGCTTTTTTTTTAACCAGTCCCGGTCCATTTTCAGCTCACCGATCTCCCGGTACAGCTCGTCCTGGGTCTTGCGCATCCCCTGGAGCTCCTCCAGATGGGCCTTGTCCTTATCAAAAACAATAGCAGCATTCAAGAGGAATTCTTTTTTCCATTGCGTTATCTGGTTGGGATGTAATTGGTACTTTTGAGCAAGTTCGCTCGTTGTTTCGTGTTCTTTGATGGCCTCAAGGGCAACCTTGGCCTTGAAAGCGGAGTTAAAGGTGCGACGTTGTTTTTTCATAGTTCAGAAAATTAAAGATTAATAATTTCCTGTCCAAAAAAACTAAACCACTATAGAATTTCATATAAAAACAGAAAAGGATTTATCTTATTAGAAAGAAAGTGAAGTTTAACATCTATTAAATAAATAGCTAGATTCAATTAACAAGTGCAACAATTGGATTTAAATTTAGTTAAAAATACTTCGTTTGGAGTTTTATATCCCAATAGTTTTCTTGGCCTACTGTTTAACTTACTGATAATCATATTGATTGTTCTGTGTTCTATGGTATTAAAATCTGTTTTCTTTGGCAAGTATTGCCTGATTAGCTTGTTGCTGTACTCGTTAAGCCCTCTTTGCCAGGGCGAATAAGGGTCTGCAAAGAAAAAATCCGCATCCAGTTTTCGAGCTATTTTTTGGTGTTCTGTAAATTCCTTTCCATTATCTGAGGTTATGGTCGTTACCAGTTCTTTGAAAGGGGAAAGGAGGTTTATCATCTGCTTTTTGATGGATGCTGCTTTTGTACCATCGGTCTTGGCCATCAGTTCGAATTGGCTTTTGCGCTCGGTCAGGGTCACTATGGCCGATTTATGGTTTTGGCCAATGATGGTGTCGACCTCCCAATCCCCAAAACGCCCCTTTGCATCCACTATTTCGGGACGTTGGCCTATCATAACCCGGTTGGGTATCTGTCCCCTTTGGTGTTTTCTGCTCAATCGCTTTTTTCGCCACCTTCGGGCGGTGCGCAGATGCTTGTACAAAAGGCCTCCCTCTGCCTGGTCCTGGTAAATGTACTGATAGATACGCTCGGTACTGACCATAGGAATCCCTTCCAGATCGCACCTTCCCTTTATCTGCTCAGGGGACCACTGCTCTTGGGTAAGCTTTTTGTCTATATAGTACCGCATACCGTCATCAAAGACACGGTGCTTATAAGCTTCTTTCTTGCGTTCGTTGCTTGCCATAATGGCATAATTGGCATTGTAGCTCCGCTTTTTTCCATTTCGGTTCAGCTCTCTGCTTATGGTGCTTTTATCCACACCAAGCTCTTTGGCAATTCTTGTTTGGCTAAAACCTGCTTTCAGATAACTCTCAATTTGGTATCTTTGAGAGTCGATTAATTGGCTATAATTCATCGGCATCCAGTTTTTATAAAGATGGGAAAATTAATTTTCCCATCTTTTTCAACTGTTGCACTTATTGTTTGAACTTAGTATACAATAATGAAATATATTAATAATATTTTCCATAAATTATTTTTATAATTGTTGTGCGGAAATCCAGTGTTATGCACATTACTTCCTTTCGTTAAACTAAAAAACTAAAATAATATATCATTCTTGATTTGAAAACTATTAAAAAGAAATATAAATTTCAACTTTCATCTTTGTTTATAATTTCCATAAAAACCCTTCCTATAAAAGTTTGATAATAGTTATTTTCACAGCTTGAAGAAAATGAAGTTTTGGAACACTATTTAGAACAACTCAACGATGCGCAACGTGCGCCCGTACTGCAAAAGGACGGTGCGATGATCGTTATTGCCGGCGCGGGTTCGGGGAAGACCCGCGTGCTTACTTTTCGCATTGCATATTTAATGTCGCAAGGCGTAGATGCATTTAATATTTTGGCGCTCACGTTTACCAACAAAGCTGCGCGCGAAATGAAAAACCGTATCTCAAAAATCGTTGGCGCCAGCGAAGCCAAAAATCTTTGGATGGGAACTTTTCACAGTATTTTTGCGAAAATTCTTCGGTTTGAAGCCGACAAATTGGGCTATCCTTCCAACTTCACCATTTACGATACGCAGGATTCGCAAAGCGTAATTCGCGCGGTGATAAAGGAGATGAACATCGATAAGGATGTTTATAAATACAAACAGGTTTATTCGCGCATTTCTTCCTATAAAAACAGCTTGATTACCGTAAAGGCATATTTCAACAATCCTGAATTAATGGAAGCTGATGCAATGGCGAAAATGCCCCGTTTGGGAGATATTTACAAAGCCTACGTTGATAAATGTTTCAAAGCCGGCGCAATGGATTTTGATGATCTTTTGCTGAAAACCAACGAATTGTTGACCCGTTTTCCAGAAGTGTTGGCGAAGTACCAAAACCGTTTCCGCTACATTTTGGTTGACGAGTACCAAGATACCAATCACAGTCAATATTTGATTGTGCGAGCGCTATCCGATAAATTTCAGAATATATGCGTTGTGGGCGATGATGCGCAGAGTATTTATGCTTTCCGCGGTGCT
Source organism: uncultured Flavobacteriaceae bacterium (assembly GCA_963716065.1). Taxonomy (GTDB): domain Bacteria; phylum Bacteroidota; class Bacteroidia; order Flavobacteriales; family Flavobacteriaceae; genus Aequorivita. Next base: position 658,535 of record OY970287.1, on the reverse strand, counting down.
AACATCAACAATATTTTGAATTTTCAGAAGGATTACGAAGAAGTAAAAGTGTTTCGTTTGGAGCAGAATTATCGTTCCACAAAAAATATTGTAAACGCAGCGAATAACATCATTGAAAAAAACAAAACCCGACTGGATAAAGTAGTTTGGACCGCGAATGACGAAGGCAATAAAATTCTCGTAAACCGAACAATGACAGACGGTGACGAAGGACGTTTTGTGGCGAGTTCCATTTTTGAAAATAAAATGAACCACCAACTAAGCGATGGCGATTTTGCAATTTTATACCGAACAAACGCACAAAGTAGGGCGATTGAAGATGCCCTTCGGAAAAAAGATATTCCGTACCGGATTTACGGTGGACTCAGTTTTTATCAGCGAAAAGAGATAAAAGATGTTTTGGCGTATTTGCGTTTGGTGTTGAACCCAAAAGACGAAGAAGCGCTTAAACGTGTAATAAATTATCCCGCACGCGGAATTGGCGAAACAACTATTGAAAGAATGATAGTTGCTGCAAATCATTACAACCGCTCGATTTTTGAAGTGATGAAAAACATCGAAAAAATCGATTTAAAGATAAATACCGGAACCAAAAATAAGTTGCAGGATTTTGTGACAATGATTGAAAGTTTTCAGGTTTTAAATAAGGGTTACGATGTATTCCAAATTTCGGAACACATTTCAAAAAAGACTGGATTACTTCAGGAATTAAAGAAAGACGGCACTCCGGAAGGAATTGCCCGAATTGAAAATATTGAGGAATTGCTAAACGGGATGCGCGATTTTGTGGAAGAGCAAAAGGAAATCGCTGATGCAACAGGTTCACTTTCAGAATTTATGGAAGACGTTGCGCTCGCAACCGATTTGGACAACGACAAAGGCGATGGCGACCGCGTGGCATTGATGACGGTGCATTTGGCAAAAGGCTTGGAGTTTCCGTACGTTTATATTGTGGGGATGGAAGAAGATCTTTTTCCAAGCGGAATGAGTATGAATACGCGTAGCGAACTTGAAGAGGAGCGTCGTTTGTTTTACGTTGCTTTAACCCGTGCAGAAAAACAAGCGTATTTAACGTACACCCAATCCCGCTACCGTTGGGGAAAATTAATTGATGCCGAACCCAGCCGTTTTATTGAGGAAATTGACGAAAGCTTTTTGGAATACCTAACGCCAATCACCGAAAATAGATACAAACCACTTTTAAATTCCGATATTTTTGATGACGTTGACCACAGCAAATTGCGGTTGCGAAAACCAGTTGCAGGAAATGCACCAAAAGGTCCAACGGAGGAGCAACTGAGAAAACTGCGAAGATTGAAACCTGTTGTAAGCGATACCGATAAAAATTTCAATGCAGCAGATGCAAATCTCGGCGTGGGAACAATGGTGGAACACGTTCGCTTCGGAAAAGGAAAAATTGCAAAAATTGAAGGCGTAGGCGCCGATACCAAAGCGGAAATAGATTTTGAAAACGGCGGTTTAAAAAAGTTACTACTTCGCTTTGCAAAGCTGAAGGTGATTGATTAGCAAATTCTTCAATAAATGGATTATTTGCCAATTAACTAATTCGCTAATCCACTAATCGGTTATTTCCAAATAGGTGTTTATATACTGGCTTATTTGGTTTTGCAAATCGGTATAATCAGCTTGGCTCCAATTATCTCCGTGACCGCCCTGATATACTGAAAAGTTATGATTTACGCCTGCAATGTTAAGCGCAGAATTTAGGCGTTCACCATTGGTTAAAGGCACCAATGGATCAGCATTTCCATAAAACAAAAGACTTGGACTTGTAGTATTTGAAAGTTGAAATGCGGGGCTAACGGCAACGGCATAATCTGTTCCCGTTGGATAGGCGCTTTCATCAATTAGAGCAGCCAATAAAAAGCCAAAATTAGGATTTTCGGAATAAAACGGGTCTGTAAAATCAGTTGGGCCTACAATATCAGCAACCATTTTCACGCGATCATTTTCATCGTATGCTGAATCAAACATTAATGCTAAATGTGCGCCGGCACTGGCACCAATTAATGCAAATTCTGGTTTTATTTGAAGCTCATTTTTTTCGTTGGAAATTTTATTAATCACGGCTTCAACATCTTCAAATTGGTTTGGAAAAGCGGGTGTTTGGATATCTGCCAAAACATAATTCATATTTACAATTGCATGGTTTGGATGGTTCAACTTCAAAAATGGAATAATATAATCCATATCGGCTTTATCGCCTTCAGTCCAGCCACCTCCGTGAATTAAAACAATTACCTTCGTTTTTTCTTCGGAACGGTTTGCGGGTAAATACAAATCATATTTTTCTTGTTCATTGCTGCCATAGGAAACATTTAAAATTGTTTCTTCAGTTAATGGTTGTGGGGTATTGTTATCGGTATCTTTTGAGCAGGAAATATTGAATAAAAAAATTCCGAAGGAAAGGGAAATAAGAAGGGTTTTTTTCATTTTAGGCTTGTTGATTTTATGTAACGCTAAAAGTTACATTTTATGTTAATGATTAGTTATGTGTCTATAATTTTTAAAAAATTCCTTTAACTTTAAGAGAATTAAAATTCTTTTTTATGATACGCAAAGGATCAAAAGTAAGCTGGAAATGGGGTAATGGTGATGCGCATGGCAAAGTTATCAAAACCTATATCGAAGAAATTTCAAAAACAATAAAAGGAAGTAAAGTTACAAGAAATGGCGAAAAAGGAAATCGTGCGCTTTATATTGAGCAAGAAGATGGCGATACCGTTTTAAAGCTTGAAAGTGAAGTAAAACATATTAAAGTTTGAATTAAAGATTGAATTAAAGATGGCTGAATTTATTAGGATTTACGAAGAAAATCCAAACCCAAAAGAAATTAAAAGAGTAGTAAAAATTCTTCGGGATGGCGGGGTAATTATTTATCCTAGCGACACAGTTTACGCTTTGGGTTGCGATATAAAAAATACGCGTGCAATGGAAAGGGTGGCCCAATTGCGCGGTGTGAAACTGGAAAAGGCTAATTTTTCTTTTGTTTGTGAAGACTTGAGCAATCTCAGTGATTATGTGAAACAGATTGATACCCCCACTTTTAAATTATTAAAACGAAATCTTCCGGGCCATACACATTTATTCTTCCGGGAAACAATAATCTTCCTTCGGTTTTCAAAAAGAAAAAGGAAGTGGGAATCCGTATTCCCGATAATTCAATAACTCGCGCAATTGTTCATGAATTGGGGAATCCTATTATTTCAACCTCAATAAAAGATGAAGACGAAGTAATTGAATATACCACAGATCCCGAGTTTGATTCTTGAAAAATGGGATAATTTGGTTGATCTTGTTATTGATGGTGGCTACGGAGGAAATATTGCTTCAACGGTAATTGATTTAACGGGAGACGAACCAATAGTAATTCGTGAAGGAAAGGGAAGTTTGGAAATTTAATCTTTTAGATTTCTTTTCTTTTGGAATTCTGAAAGTAAAAATCGCGTTTGGGTGTTCATTTTATTTTTGAAGAATGCTGTCCAACCAACTAAAAATCCTTTCATCCCCATTGCCTGTTTGGACCATTTATAAAGGCTGAAACGGTCTACGTGGTTTATTATCTTTCCATCTTTAAACTTGAAAGTGGCATTTATTACATTGTGAACTTTTCTACCGGTTTTGCTGAAAGTATAATATGCTTCCCAACGGGCTTTTCCAGATTCTGGCGTGTATTCAATGTTTGAAGTTATAACTTTAAAATCTTTTCCCTGTTGGGTTTGGCAAAGCATACGCCACATATTTTTGGCTTCTTCGCCTTTTAAAATACCAAATGCAGGATCTTCAAATGTAATTTCATCGTGATACCATTCAAGCATTCTTTCTGCATCTAAATCTGCAAAAGCTTGATAGAAATTTTCAATGATATTTAAATCTTGTTGGCTTATGTTTTCTAAGGCTTAAAGATTTTATTTAAGTAGATGTTGTAATCCTCGATAGATGTTTTCTTCAAGAATATCAATCTCTCCATCTTTGAGAAACATTTTTTTTATGTTTTGAAACAAGCGGTCAATATCGTTTTTTGAATAATCAAAACGCTCAACGCCAGCCTGAATTTTCTGAATGCGCTGGTAATCGTTATCCTGATCGAATTCTTTGTGGACTTTTTTATATTTCTCTTCACCAACTTTAGACTTTATGTATTCCTTTTCGGCTTCCGTTTCAACGAAATTGGCAAAGGCACAATACAATAAAATGTAGGCTTTAAGTTCTTCGCGGGTCCATTGCGTAGTGAATTCTTCCATAGTTATAAATTTTATAAGCACATTTTTACAGTATCTAATATACAAAAAGCACCCAAATGATTTTAATAAAAAACCCGGCCTTTTGGACCGGGTCAATTCAATAATTAAAACTTTCAGAAATTAATTTCCGGCAGTCTCAAAATTCTTCATTTCTTTTTCAATCATATCATAGAATTGATCAATTTTTGGAAGTACCAAAATACGGGTACGTCTGTTGGTTGATCTGTTTTCAGCTGTAGTATTTGGTACCAAAGGCACGTAATCTGCACGTCCAGCAGCAACCAATCTAGATGGTGCTACACCAAGTTTCTGCAATTCACGAACAATAGCTGTAGCTCTTTTTACACTCAAATCCCAGTTGTCAATTAACACACCATTGCTGTAAGGAACATTATCTGTATGACCTTCAACCATAGCTTCAAAATCTGGTTTTCCGTTAATTACTTTAGCAACTTTACCTAAAATTTCAGTAACTCTTCCTGAAATTTGGTAGCTTCCGCTTTTGAAGATAACTTTATCAGAAAGAGAAATGTAAACAACTCCCTTTTCAACATTTACTTCAACGTCTGGATCGTTAATACCAACCTCACGCTTTAAACTTGTTACAAGAGCAAGTGTAACACTGTCCTTTTTAGTAAGAGCATCTTGCAAACGTGTAATTTTAAGATCCTTTTCCTTTAAACTTTCTAAAGATTTTTCAAGGTTTGTAGCACCTTTTGAAGTTAACATTGTAAGATCTTTTGAACTTTGAATAAGATCAGCATTGGTTTTTTTCATATCAGCCAAGCGCTCTTCAAGTTCTTTAGCACGGGCAGAAGCCGCAGCTCTTTCAGCAAGACAATCGTTAAGTTTAACGGTTGCTGTGTTTAGCAAATCTTGCGTATTTTTTTGTTTTGCTTCAAGCTCTGCATATTTCTTGCTCGATACACAAGAAGTAAATGCCAAACTTGAACATACTGCTAGAATCAATAGTTTCTTCATAATTTGTAAGTGTTATATTAGATTGTTTATTCTGTTAACACGAACAAAATTATCAAAATACGGTAGAGCATGAAAGCGATTAACAATACTTTAAGTTATAGTTGCTTGAAATGTTTCCTTTTCATTATAAAATATTGAAAAACAATTGATTCTGTTTTAAAATATTTAATTGAAGATGCGTATTTTTTTCTTTTTTGAAGGAATATTGGAGCTAAACCATAAAAACTTAAATGTGCTTTTGCGATTGCGAAGAAATGTTTTGGTCTTCCCTTCAACAAAAACTGTAAAGCTGCCATACCGTCCAATAACATTCGCATAAAGATCGAAACAAAAGCGCGGCCTCCACTTGCATTTTTTAATAGATTTAGAAGCGAATTTCGAAAATTAAAGAATGTCTTTTTGGGATTCAGCACAGCCAAAGTTGCTCCACCAACATGATACACTTTTGTATTTCCAACATAAAGAATTTTTCCTCCTTCAGCCTGCAAACGCCAGCAAAGATCAATTTCTTCTTGATGCGCAAAGTAATCTTCATCAAGACCGCCAGCTTCCCAAAAAGCATTTGCTTTTACAAATAAACATGCACCTGAAGCCCAGAAAATTTGCGAAATATCATCATATTGTCCGTTATCTTTTTCCAAAGTATCGAAAATTCGACCTCTACAAAAAGGATAACCATACTTATCAATAAATCCGCCAGCTGCACCAGCATATTCAAAATATTCCTTGTTTTTAAAGTCAAGTATTTTTGGTTGCGCAGCAACAATGGAAGCATCTTTTTTAAATTCTGAAATTACGGGTTGCAACCAATTTTCGGTTACTTCCACATCGCTATTTAGCAAAACGAAAATTTCTTCCGAAAGATTTTTTAGAGCATCGTTATAGCCTTTTGCATAACCACCATTTGCTTTGTTTTGGATGATTTTTACGGATGGGAAAAACTCTGAAACAAAAGCAACGGAATTATCCGTAGAAGCATTGTCGGCTAAATAGATTGTAGCTTCCGAAGAATTTCCAACAACGGAAGGCAGGAATTTTTCTAGCAAATCCTTTCCGTTCCAATTAAGTATAACTACAGCGACATTCACGGTTGCAAAGATAGATTTTTGAAGTGTTTTTTTTGCTTATTTATAATTCGGAATTTCTTTTAGAAAAACATAGCGTTCATTCTCAAAATCCATTTGGCAATAAAAATGTTCCGATCCGTTTGTAACCATTAAATATTCAGCTTTCAAAGCATGGTTATATCGGGCGATTTGGTCAAAAGTCAATTGTGAAATTTCAATGGATGGAGCTTTACATTCCACAATCAAAAAAATACTACCGTCATTGTTGAAAACCACCACATCATACCGTTTTGTTGTATTGTTTAATTTTAGCTGTTTCTCAACATTTATAAGACTTTTGGGATAGTTTTTTTCCTTTAGAAGAAATTGCACAACGTGCAATCGAACCCATTCCTCGGGAGTTAGCACCACGAATTTTTTTCGTATTTCATCAAAAACCAACGTTTTATTTTCGCTACTTTTGAAGCGGAAGGAATACGCGGGGAAGCTGAGATTTTGCATCAAACAAATATCTATTAAATTCCAAAAAACAAATACCAAATTCCAAATAAATTCCAATATTCAAAATAATAACAACAGCTTCTAAACTTATAAACTTATAAACTTCTAAACATATAAACTTCTAAACATTTAAACTTTTTCATGCCTTTAGACAAAGTAAAATCCATCATCAGCGATATAAAAAATGGAAACACTAAACCCATCTATTTTTTGATGGGCGAGGAGCCCTATTATATTGATGGTATTTCGAAATATATTGAGGAAAATGTGCTTTCTGAAGATGAAAAAGGTTTTAACCAAATGGTGCTTTACGGTCGCGATGTTTCGGTTGAGGATATTATAAGCAATGCCAAGCGCTACCCGATGATGGCGGAAAAGCAAGTGGTTATTGTAAAGGAAGCACAAGAGCTTTCACGAACCATTGAAAATTTAGTTGGCTATGCCGATAATCCACAACCAACAACAATTTTGGTTTTTTGCTACAAATACAAAACGCTTGATAAAAGGAAAAAACTCGCGAAAACTGTTGCCAAAACCGGAGTTCTTTTTGAAAGCAAAAAACTCTACGAAAATCAAATTCCCGATTGGATAAAACGTGTTTTGGCTGGAAAAGGTTACACTATCACTCCTAAAGCCGCACAAATGTTAGTTGAATTTCTTGGGAACGATTTAAGCAAAGTAAATAATGAATTGGAGAAACTGCAATTGATTATTAAACCCGGCGAACAGATTACCCCACAATTAATTGAGGAAAATATAGGTATAAGTAAGGATTTCAACAATTTTGAACTTCAAAATGCAATTGGCGAAAAGGATATTAAAAAGGCTTTTGCCATAATTCAGTATTTTTCGCAAAACCCGAAGAACAATCCGTTAGTGATGACGGTGGCTTTACTTTACAGTTTCTTTTCAAAACTGCTAAAATATCACGCGCTTTCCAGCAAAGGTGATGCTGCAAGAGTATTGGGTGTAAACCCTTATTTCGTAAAAGATTATCAAACCGCCGCTGCAAATTATCCGATGAAAAAAGTGAGCGCCATCATTGCCGCAATACGTGAAGTGGATATGAAAAGTAAAGGTGTGGGCGCAGCAAATCTCCCGCAGGGCGATTTAATGAAGGAATTATTAGTGAAGATTTTTAATTGAAATTTATTCCATCCCCCATCAACCATCAACCATCAACCATCAACTATTTTCTATCAACCGAATATTTCCCAGCTCCCAAAAGTGCAATTGCAACAAAGGCAAATAAATAAAGTAGCACCATTTCCTTTGTGCCTAACGGATCTGCCCCATGAACAATAAAAGCGGCAACGCCCATTGTAATTATTACAGGGATTGCAGACAGCTTAGTCTTGAAACCAATAATTACTAAAATCGGAAAAATCACTTCACCCAAAACTGCCAAAACCAAAGTTACGGGTTCGCCAATACCAATAGGGTCTCCAAAAGTAAAATCTCCCGAAATCATTTTCATAAGTTTTGGAATGCCGTGGGTGAGCATCAATCCTCCGAAACCTATTCGCAGTAAAAGCAATCCTATATTTTGGCAATTTGTAGCATTCATAAACTTTAATTTTGATTAATTCAAAAGACGAAAATAGCCAATTTTTTTAAATGATTTTTTTGGTAACGTTCAATTTACAATTGTCTAAAACAATTCACGCTTTTCCCAAAAAGACAACTTCATTCTTTATGTATTCTTAAAGTAGGCTTAAAACGTTTGCTGAAATGGTGAGATACTTTAGCAAAAATTTTATAAAGCTAAATAACAATGAAAAAAATTACACTATTTACATTTTTACTTTTGGGCACAATTTCATTTTCGCAGGTTTCTTTTGAAATCACGGAAATTTATTCTGGCCAAGAAGGCGCAGATTTAACTGCAGATTGGTTTGAAATAAATAACACAGGCGCTACGCTTTATCAAGCTGCCGTTGATGGAAATTTATTTTATGACGACGACTCAGCCGATCCTACAACCGCTGATTTAATTCAAGGAATTTCTGAAATTCAACCTGCAGGTTTTGCGATTGCAGTAATTGGAACTGCAGCCGATGTTACAACTTTTATAAATGTTTGGAGCGAAGTGATTGATTTAACTGGCGTTCAAATAGGCTTTACCAATGGCGCGGGACTTGGTGTCGGAGGAGACGCGGCAAATATTTGGTTGGGCGATCCATTAACTAGTTCTCCCGTAGCTTCAGCTTCCTATCCTGATACTTCATTAAACGATGGGCAAACCTATGATGTTGATCTTTCTGCTTTCAGTGTAGTTGGCAATGTAAACAATACTGTTGCAACAATTGCGTTGGGCGGAGATAATGGGGATGTTGCAAACGTTGGTTCTCCCGGAAATGGTGGTATTCTGCCAAATACTTCAGAATTAATTATTACTGAAATCTTCTCAGGCCAAGTGGGTGCAGATTTGACTGCTGATTGGTTCGAAATAAAAAATACAGGAGCAGTTGCTTACGAAGCTACCGTTGATGGGGATTTATATTACGATGATAATTCGGCAGATCCGACTGCAGCCGATATTATTCAAGGAATTACCGAAATTCAGGCAGGAGATTTTGCGATTGTTATAATCGGGAATGCTGGCGATGTAACAACATTTACAGATGTTTGGAGTGAAGTACTTGATTTAACAGGCGTTCAAATTGGGTTTACCGATGGCGCCGGACTTGGCGCTGGCGGAGATGCCGTAAATATTTGGTTGGGCAATCCATTGGCTAGTTCACCAATAGATACTGCTTCGTATCCTGACACATCTTTAAATGATGGACAATCTTACGATGTGGAACTTGCAGCGTTCAGCGTTGTAGGTAATACAAATGGTGCTGTTGAAACAATTGCATTGGGAGGCGATAATAGTGATGTGCCAAACATTGCTTCTCCCGGAAACAGCGCTGTTGTTACTGTGGCAAGTGTTCAGTTTGAAGAAACTTATATTTCAGTTTCTGAAGATGGAACTTCTATAACTGTAAATGTTGAAGTTTCACAAGCGCCATCTGTTGACGGCACCGTTGATGTAAGTTTACTTTCAGCCGGAACTGCAGTTGAAGGAACGGATTTTACTTTTGCAGCTTCACAAACGTTGACTTTTATAGCAGGAAGTACAACTTCCCAAACCCTTACAATTCCTATTATTGATAATACAAACGATGGAAGCGATCTGTTTTTTGTGTTAGAATTGAATAATGAATCGGGAGTGAATATTGGTTCAACAGATTTATTTTCAGTTTATATTCTTGATGACGATACCGAAGTTCCAGCAGGCGATGCTACCGAACTCAACGTAAATTATCTTGCAAGCTATTTGGTAGATGCCGACGGAACCGCTGAAATAACAGCTTATGATGCTGATACACAAAGACTTTTTGTAACCACTGTAGGCGGTATTGAAGTTTTGGATTTTTCAGATCCGGAAAATATTACTTCTATTTCAACACTCGATATTACTCCTTTTGGAAGTTCAGTTCAAAGTGTTGCGGTTAACAATGGTATGCTTGCGGCTGCAATTTCTGCCAACAACCCACTTAATAATGGTTTTGTAATTCTTATGGATACTGACGGAAACAATCCAACCATTTTGATAGTTGGTTCTTTGCCAGATATGCTTACTTTTTCCCCTGACGGAACAAAACTTTTGGTTGCAAACGAAGGGCAGCCAAGTAACGATTATGTAATTGATCCTGAAGGAAGTGTTTCTGTGATTGATGTAACAGATGGTTTGAGTAATATTTCACAAGCTGATGTAACTACATTAAACTTCAACGCTTTTGATTCCCAACAAGCAGCCTTGATTGCGGCTGGAGTAAGGGTTTTTGGTCCTGGCGCAAGCGTTTCCCAAGATATGGAACCAGAATACATCGCGGTTTCTGATGATTCGCAATTCGCTTATGTAACACTTCAAGAGAACAATGCGTATGCAATTGTTGATCTTTCCAATCTGGAAATCACTGAAATTATTCCATTAGGATTAAAAGATCACAGTTTGCTACAAAATTCATTAGATACTTCCGATGAAATGGACTTTATTTTTAACGCTTCTTGGCCAATAAAAGGTTTGTATATGCCTGATGCTGTTTCATATTATTCAGTAAATGGTTTTGGTTACATTGTTACCGCAAATGAAGGCGATGCCCGTGATTATTCGGGTTATGCTGAAGAAAAGAAAATTGGCGATGCAGATTATGTTTTAGATCCAGCTGTATTTTCTGATTTGGATATTTTACAACTTTCAACAAATCTTGGTGATATAAATGTTACCGCTGCTTCTGGTGATGCAAATGGTGACGGACTTTACGAAGAAATCCACGTTTTTGGCGGACGCTCCTTTAGCATTTTTGAAGCTGAAACTGGAAACTTAGTTTTCGACAGCGGAAACGATTTTGAAGTTATAACTGCTGGGGACCCATCATTGGGAGGTATTTTCAATGCAAGCAACGATAATAACAGTTTCAAAAATCGAAGCGATAACAAAGGTCCTGAGCCAGAAGGTATAGTTGTAAAACAAATTGGCGATCAAGCGTATGCATTTATTTTGTTGGAGCGCGTTGGCGGAATGATGGTTTATAACGTTACCGATCCTGCAAGCCCAGTTTTTCTTCAATATGTGAATAGCAGAGGAACAATTCCCGGAGATCCTGAAAGTGGAGACTTGGGTCCAGAAGGGGTTGTTTATATTGAACCTTCTGATAGCCCAACTGGAAAAGCTTTAGTTATTCTTTCAAATGAAGTGAGTGCAACATTGAGCATATTTTCGTTGGATAATGTAGTGCTTTCAGTAAATGAAAATGAATTGATTTCAAACGAAGTATTTACTATATATCCAAACCCTTCAAAAGAAATGATTTTCTTCAGCAAACCAAGCGTTTACTCGGTTTTTGATATGTTGGGTCGTATGGTAATTTCTGAAAAGGAAACTGCATTTTTAAATGTATCAAGCCTTAATGCGGGAACATATATCGTTAAAAACGTTGAAGGCATTTCTCAAAAATTGATTGTTAAGTAATTAATTATTTTTAATTGTTGAATTTTACGCCTTAAAACCGCTTCTTTAAATAGGGGCGGTTTTTACTTTTAAACGTATTTTTGCAGCTTCAAAGAAATGTTGAATGACAAAAATTAAAGCTTGGCTTGCGGCTGCAAGATTGCGAACGCTTCCGCTTTCGGTTTCAGGGATAATTGTTGGGGCTTCGTTGGGAAATACTATTTCGAGACATACAAATGGGGACTTAACTTTTACGGGCAATTCTACATCGCATATTTGGGAATCCTGTATTTTTTGGTTGGCAATTTTGGTTACTATAGGTCTTCAAGTGCTTTCAAATTTTGCAAATGATTACGGTGACGGCATTCGCGGAACCGATGCGAAAAGGGGAGGAGAAAAGCGTATGGTGGCTTCGGGAATTATTTCACCCAAACAAATGAAAATAGGGATGATTATTACGGGAATTATAACCTTCTTTTTGGCAACTATTCTAATTTTCCTAGCTTTTGGAAATCAGAATTTCATCATTTCTTTTATATTTTTCAATCTAACAATTGTCTCTATTATTGCTGCCGTAAAATATACCGTCGGAAAAAAAGCCTATGGGTATTCTGGATTGGGCGATATTTTCGTTTTTATGTTTTTTGGAATTGTGAGTGTTTTAGGCAGCTATTATTTATTCACCCAAAGCTTGCAATGGCAATTATTGTTGCCAGCGGCATCAATTGGATTTTTTAGCGCCGCTGTGCTCAATTTAAACAATATGCGCGATATTGAAAACGATGCGGTAATGGGTAAAAATACGTTCGTTGTAAAATTGGGAATAGATCAGGCAAAAAAATACCACGCATTATTATTGTTCTTCGGAATTATTTGCGCACTAATTTATACTGTAATAAATTACAGAATACCAATGCAATTTCTATTTTTAATTGCTTTTATTCCTTTCCTTTTAAACATTATAACGGTTTTTAAAAACAAATCTCCAATGCTGCTCGATGGCGAATTGAAAAAGGTTGCATTAAGCACTTTTCTGTTTGCAATCTTGTTTAGTATTTTTGTGTGATTTAATTTTTATTGCAAATAAGTACTTTATAGCGTACATTTGAATCTCAAAATTGTTTTCATGGAAACTACAAATCCCACCGAATTAAGAAAAAACCTGAAGGAAAAACTCGACAAAATTTCTGAAGACAAACAAACTCTTATTATTCACCGTTCAGGTCAGGAAGATGTTGTAATGATTTCAATGTCTGAATATAATTCTTGGAAAGAGACTCTTTACCTTCTTTCTAACAATGCAAATAGGGAAAATTTGGATGCTTCCATTGCCGAAATGAAAAATGGCAAAACCAAAGCTATCAAAATTGAAGACCTTTGGAAATAGTTTATACCGATAGGGCTTTAAATGAAAGGGATTTCTGGAAAAAATCTGGTGATAAAAAAATTCAAACACGAATTTCACATTTGTTGGAGACAATTATATTAGATCCCGAAAAAGGAATCGGAAAACCGGAAATGTTGCGAGCAAACCTAAGCGGACTATGGAGCCGCAGAATTACACAAGAACATAGATTGGTCTATTCCATAAATTTAGAATTACAAAAACTCGTCATTATTTCAATGAGGTTTCATTATTGAAATTTCACTAAAAAAATATTATGAAAATTACATTCTACGGACAAAATTCCTTGGGAATTGAAATAAAAGGAAAACATATTTTGGTTGATCCTTTTATTTCAGGAAACGATCTTTCCAAAGATAAAATTGACATCAATAATCTAAAAGCGGATTATATTCTTTTAACGCACGCACATCAAGACCACACGCTGGATGCAGAAGCAATTGCGAAAAAAACTGGAGCAATTATCGTAAGCAACTATGAAATTGCAAACCATTACGAAGCAAAAGGTATTGAAGTGCACCCAATGAATCACGGCGGAAGCTGGAAGTTTGAGTTTGGGAAAGTGAAATATGTTAATGCAATCCATACAAGTTCTTTTCCTGATGGTAGTTACGGCGGACAGCCCGGCGGTTTTGTAATTGAGGGTGAACACAAAAATATTTACATTGCTGGAGATACGGCGCTAACCATGGATATGAAATTGATTCCGATGCAAACAAAACTGGATTTGGCAATACTTCCAATAGGCGATAATTTCACAATGGGAATTGACGATGCAATTATTGCCAGCGATTTTGTGCAATGCGATAAAGTTTTGGGCGTGCATTATGATACTTTCGGCTACATTGAAATCGACCACGAAGAAGCAAAACGCAAGTTTTATGATGCCAATAAGGATTTGATGTTGCTGGAAATTGGGGAATCAATCGAATTGTAAATAGATTATTGGATTGTTGGATTTTTTAGATAATTAGAAATGCACAGATTTAAGGATTTGGAGATTTGGAAGCAAAGTAGAGTGTTTTGTAAAGATATTTATGAAGTAACTTCTTTATTTCCAGAATCTGAAAAGTTTGGACTTACCAGTCAACTAAGGCGAGCAAGCATATCAATACCTTCAAATATTGCAGAAGGTGCATCTAGAAAATCAAATAAAGATTTTGCTAGATTTTTAGAAATAACAATCGGCTCTTGTTACGAAATAGAAACACAATTATTAATAGCTAATGATTTGGGATTTATAAATGAAGAAAATTTGAATCCGTTACTTTTAAAATTAGAATCAATAATAAAAATGACCTCAAAATTTAAATCAACCCTAAATTAATCCAACAATCCAACAATCGAATAATCTGACAATCCAAATATCTAAATTGACTGCTTTTTTCCAAAAACACACCCTAAACTTCAAAAACCCCAGCGGCACTTCGCGTGGGGTTTTGAATACTAAAGAAACTTATTTCCTTATTCTGAAAACAGAAGAAAGTTTTGGAGTAGGGGAATGCGGACTTTTACGTGGATTGAGCATTGATGACAGACCAGATTACGAAGCAGAACTGGAAGGCGTTTGCGAAAACATTGCTTTGGGAGTTAATGAAGAAGATTTATACGAAGCTTTAACTGAATTTCCATCAATTCAATTTGGGGTTGAAACGGCTTTCAAATCTTTGCATTCAGAAAATCCTTTTAAATTATTTCCTTCACAATTTACGCGTGGCGAAGCGGCAATCCCAATCAATGGTTTGGTTTGGATGGGTGATAAGATTTTTATGAAGGAACAGATTTCAGAAAAACTGAAACAAGGTTTTACTTGCATCAAAATGAAAATCGGCGCCATAGATTTCAAAACCGAATTAGAACTTTTAAAATCAATTCGAAAGGAGTTTTCCGCTTCCGAAGTAGAATTGCGCGTTGATGCAAACGGCGCTTTTTCGCCAAAAGAAGCATTGGAAAAACTGAAACTTCTTTCAGATTTAAAACTACACTCCATTGAGCAACCCATAAAACAAGGCCAATGGCAGGAAATGGCGAGGCTTTGTGAAGAAACTCCGTTGTCTATTGCTTTGGATGAAGAGTTAATCGGTGTTTTTTCAGAAGAGGAAAAAGACAATTTACTAAAAACCATAAAGCCACAATTTATAATCCTAAAACCCTCATTAATTGGTGGTTTCCGCGGAAGCGATAGTTGGATAAAAATAGCTGAAAAATACAATGCGGGTTGGTGGATTACTTCGGCCTTGGAAAGTAATGTAGGTTTAAACGCTATTTCACAATATACCTTTACAAAAAACAGTAAATTGCCACAAGGTTTAGGCACGGGCAGCCTTTACACTAACAATATTGAAAGTCCATTGGAAGTTTTTAACGGAACGTTAAACTATAATCCAAATAAAGAATGGAATTTTAGTTTTGATGAATAGTAGAACATATATTTTTCACAAATCACTAATTACAAAAAATGTACATAAAACAAGCCTTTAATGTCCTTCACGAATGGTGGCGCTATTTAGTTGGATTTATCATTATCTTTTTAGCGAGCCAGTTAGGTACAATCCCCTTAATTATTGCCGTTTTTTTGAAAAAAATGTCCGACGGTGAAAGCATATATTCAATAGATGAAGCTTCGGTTCTTACAACATTAAGTTCAAATCTCACCCTATTTTTAATGCTGTTGAGTTTCGCTATTGGTTTGGTGGGGCTTTATATTGTGGTTCGCTATCTTCACAGACAGCGGTTTGTAACGCTTACCACTTCACGCAAAAAAACAGATTGGGGTCGGGTTTGGTTTGGTTTTGCGCTTATTTCTATCACAACAATAATTGTTACAGTTTTGGATTATTACAGCAATCCGGAAGATTATGTTTTGCAATTTGATTTAATACCGTTTTTAATTCTTGCAGTGATTGCCATTGTTATGATTCCGTTGCAGACCAGTTTTGAGGAATATCTTTTCCGTGGTTATTTAATGCAAGGAATTGGTGTTTTGGCTAAAAATAAGTGGTTACCGCTTGTTCTTACGTCGGTCATTTTTGGAGGATTGCACCTAGCAAATCCCGAAGTTGATAAACTCGGTAATATTATTATGGTTTATTACATCGGTACAGGTTTCTTCTTGGGAATTATGACGTTAATGGATGAAGGAATGGAACTTGCCCTCGGTTTTCACGCGGGAAATAATTTAATAGCAGCTTTGCTGGTAACAGCAGATTGGACGGTTTTCAAAACGAACTCCGTTTTGAAAGATATTTCAGAACCCTCCGCAGGTTTTGATGTGATTGCGCCTGTTTTAATTCTATATCCAATTTTTCTGTTGATTATGGCTTGGCGTTACAAATGGCGCGATTGGGGCGGAAAGCTTTTCGGTAAAGTGGAAGAACCAATTGTTATTGCTGAAGAAAATGCACCGAATTCAAATTATATTGAATAGTGAAATCGTTATTGCATCCTAATTTTAAATTAAATGGCGAAGCATTTTCTTCTTCGGAAGAATTAAAAATACACGCAAAACATTTAATTGAAAATGGAAAGGAAGAGGAAATTGCTATCGGGAAATTTATTTCGGAATGGTTGAATGCAAATGATTTTATTACAGTCAAAACCTCAAGTTCCACCGGAGCTCCCAAAAAAATTAAACTTCCGAAAAAGCACGTTTTCAATAGTGCAAATGCTACCGTTACTTATTTCGATTTAAGGGAAAATACAAAGGCATTGCTTTGCCTTTCTTCGGAATATATTGCTGGGAAAATGATGTTAGTTCGCGCTATGATTTCTGGTTGGGATTTGCACACAACTTCGCCTGAAAAAAATCCGCTTGAGAATAGCGGTGAAAACTTCGACTTTACTGCAATGGTTCCATATCAAGTTTTTCATTCGTTGGCAGATTTGCACAAAGTGAAAAAACTAGTCGTTGGAGGCGGCGCAGTTTCTTCGGAATTGGAGCAAAAATTACAAAATGTAAATACTCGAGTTTTCGCAACTTATGGGATGACCGAAACCATCAGCCATATTGCAGTTCGACCTTTAAATGGAAAAGAAAAATCAGCTGTTTTTTCTGCACTTCCAAAAGTAGATTTTTCACAAAGCGAAGATGAATGTCTGCAAATTCACGCCCCAGAAATTTCAGAAGAAATAGTTATCACAAACGATGTAGTCGAATTGCTTTCACCAACTTCTTTTAAATTTTGTGGAAGAATTGATAATGTAATAAATACCGGCGGCGTAAAAGTGCATCCCGAAGTTGTGGAGGAAAAACTTTCCCTTCATATAAACAATCCATTCTTTATTTCTTCCGAAAAAGATGAAGCTTTGGGGGAATCTGTTATATTGATAATTAAAAGCGAAAAGCAACTGCAATTGGAAGATTTTTTCAAAGTATTTGAAACACTTTCAGCTTATGAAAAACCTAAAAAACTATACACAGTTCCTGAATTCATTTATACTGAAACGGGAAAGATAAAGCGGGCTGAGGTTTTAAAAAAGATTACGGAAATTTAAATTATTACGTTTTATATAGTCGCGCTTATCCATTCATCAACAATACTGCATAAAGGTTCTTTATTCGAAACTATTTCCTCCATAGTTACAAAAGTAGCAACAGCCCGATCATTAGCTTTCCAATTTAAAAGTCCAGAATCTTTCTTTAGCAATTTTTCTTTTGGCATTTCTAAAACCTTTGCTCCGCGGTGAAATATAAGTTGAATGTTTTTTGGCGGCTGAATTTTCATTGTAATTCTGTCTTCGCCATTATAAGTATAATTTGGTCCGTTCCACTTTATATTTTCGGAAATGCCTGATTTTGCTGAAAGAATATATTCGCTCAGCTGCTCAATTTCGTTACGCAGGGGATGGTTTAATTCATCCAAAAACTTACTGACTTCAGAATTCATTTTTTTCAGATTTTCAAAATAATTGGTATTACTTTGCCAAAATACAAAATTTTCTCTCCGAAGAATTTTACCTATTCCACAAATTCCAAAATATCACCAGGCTGGCATTCCAAAACTTTGCAAATAGCTTCCAAAGTACTGAAACGAATGGCTTTTGCTTTTCCGGTTTTCAATATGGAAAGGTTGGACAGGGTTAATTCCACTTTTTCGGAAAGTTCGTTCAATGACATTTTACGCTTTGCCATCATTACGTCTAAATTTACAACAATTGGCATAGCTTATATGGTTAGTTCGTTATCGTTTTGTAGTTCAATGCCTTTTGCAAAAATTACCGAAATGATATAGATTACGGCCGCCATTAAAATAAAAGCTTCGCTATCCACCCAAAACTGACCGAGATCATCGATAACATAGCCATGTTTCTGCAAGTTTTGAGCACTCTCTTTCGCGATGTAGCTTAACAAACCAATGGAAAAAGTGTAATAACTAATTTTTGTAATCTGTTTTGATACAAAGCTGCTAAATGGTTTTTGCAGATCAATTTTGTGCATCAGCATTACAACTATATAAAATAAGTATGCCTTTAAAATGGCAATTACCAAGATAAAACTATACATTCCATAAAAAGACCATGGACTGGAATTGTACATAGTCATAAGATTTAGTTTCTGGTAAAGTTTTGGGAGAATATCTGGGTTAACGAGGCTAAAAACAAAATTGACCACCAAACCACCGGCTTCAATGCTCAGACCTACAAAGATCAACCATGCAACTATTAGTAAGCCTTTAAAAACAATGTTATTAGTATTTGCCATAATCTTAAAATTTAAAGTTTAGGCAAACGTAATAAATATTTATTGATAAGCAATAAATATTTAATCTTTTTTAATGAATTTATTTTTGAAAATAAATTTTTGATTGAAAAATTTCTAACTTTCACTCACCCAAAAGCTCCGTTCCCTCAATCGTTGTTTTTCAGACTAAATGTGTGAGGTAGTTTTACTTCAAGTTTAACACTAAAACCACACATTATGAAAACACTATTCACACTTTTAGCCGTTGCATTGCTGGGTTTTCAGCTAGATGCACAATCAATTACTATATCGGGAACAGTAACCGATGACACAAGTCTTCCTTTGCCTGGGGTAAACATTATTATTAAAGGAACTTCATCGGGAACCCAAACTGATTTCGATGGAAATTACAGCATCAATGCACAAATCGGACAAACATTGACTTATTCTTATGTTGGCTTTAAAACGAAAGAAGTAAAGATTAAAAATGCTGGCGAAATAATTGTAAGTTTAAAACCTAGCGCCTCTTTAGATGAAGTTGTGGTTACAGGCTATTCCGAAAATAATGACGCCATTCGAAAAGCAATGGGATATGGAATTAGCAGAAATAATAATTATTCTTCTTCAAAAAAAGAAAGAAAACAAAAAAACATAACCCAATCCTACACTCCTGCGCCTATTGTTGGAAATCGTGTTTCCGAAAACGAATCCTACGGCAGAATAAATGAAAACATATTTAAAAGTGTAGGCACAGCACCACTTTCCACGTTCTCAATTGATGTTGACAAAGCAGGCTACAGCAATCTTCGACGTATGCTCAACAATGGGCAGGAAGTGCCGGAAGATGCCGTGAAAATTGAGGAAATGGTGAATTATTTTGCTTATAATTATCCGCAGCCAACGGGCAAAGATCCATTTTCAATCACTGCCGACGTTGTTAATTCCCCTTGGAACCAAGATTCAAAATTGGTGCGGATTGGATTAAAAGGAAAAGATATTTCCTTAAAAAATGTTCCAGCGTCAAACCTTGTTTTCTTGCTTGACGTTTCCGGTTCAATGGAAGCTCCCAACAAGTTGCCGTTACTAAAAGCAGCGCTGAATGTGTTGATTGACAGATTAAGGGAAAAGGATAAGGTTGCAATTGTGGTTTATGCAGGCGCGGCTGGTTTGGTCTTGCAGCCAACTTCTGGTGCAGAAAAGCAGAAAATCCGCGATGCAATTGACAAGTTGAGTGCTGGAGGTTCAACTGCTGGCGGTGCAGGAATTGAATTGGCTTATAAAATTGCCGAGGAAAATTTTAGTAAAGGTGGAAATAATCGTGTAATTCTGGCTACCGACGGCGATTTCAATGTAGGTTCTTCAAGTGATCGTTCTATGGTAAGTTTGATTGAAGAAAAGCGCAAAACAGGTGTATTTCTTACTTGTCTTGGCTTTGGAATGGGAAATTACAAAGACAGTAAATTGGAAACCCTTGCAGATAAAGGCAATGGTAATCACGCCTATATCGATACTATGCAGGAAGCACAAAAAGTTTTGGGTACTGAATTTTTCGGAACGCTTTACACAATCGCAAAAGATGTGAAAATTCAAGTGGAATTCAATCCTGCAAAAGTTCAGGCGTATAGATTGATTGGTTATGAAAATCGTTTGTTGAACGATGAGGATTTTAAGGACGATACCAAAGACGCTGGCGAATTGGGGAGCGGCGATACGGTTACCGCTTTATATGAAATAATTCCCGTGGGCGTAAAAAGCAAATATTTAAAGGATATCGACAGTCTGAAATACACAAAACAAACCAATCAAAATTTTACGGATGAAATGCTTACCGTGAAATTCCGCTACAAAGAACCGGATGGCGATGTAAGCAAACTGATTGTAAAAACTGTGAAGGATGAAAATAAATCAATAGAAAGTGCAAATGAAGATTTAAAATTTTCAGCAGCAGTAGCGCTTTTCGGAATGCAACTTCGCGATTCTGAATTTATAAATACCAAAAAGAAAGAAGATGTAATAACGCTTGCCGAAGCCGGAAAAGGAAGCGACAAAGACGGTTACCGCGCTGAGTTTATCAGATTGGTAAAAAGCAGCAAATAAATTTTCAAACTATGTTTTTTGAGGTGGTTTGGTTTTTTTGAGAAGAAGGGCACGAGAGTGCCCTTTTTTTATTTTACTATCAACTATCAACTATCAACCATCAACCATCAACCATCAAACCTGAATAACCCCCAAATTAAAAGGCTTCTCAATAGGAGCGTGGTTTGCGGCTTCAATTCCCATCGATATCCATTTTCTTGTATCCAACGGGTCTATCACAGCATCCGTCCATATTCTCGAAGCTGCATAATACGGAGAAATTTGTCGGTCGTAGCGTTCTTTAATTTTGTTGTAAAGTTCGGTTTCTTCTTCCTCAGTAATTTCTTTTCCCTTCTTTTTAAGTGAAGCAGTTTCAATTTGAAGCAAAACTTTAGCAGCACTGTTTCCGCTCATAACCGCAAGTTCGGCGCTTGGCCACGCCACAATTAATCTTGGATCGTAAGCTTTTCCACACATAGCGTAATTTCCGGCACCGTAACTGTTGCCAATCACAATCGTGAATTTTGGAACTACACTATTGCTCACGGCGTTCACCATTTTTGCACCATCTTTTATAATCCCGCCGTGCTCGCTTTTACTGCCCACCATAAATCCAGTTACATCCTGTAAAAAAACCAAAGGAATTTTCTTTTGGTTGCAATTCGCAATGAAACGCGTGGCTTTATCTGCGCTATCGCTATAAATTACACCACCAAATTGCATTTCGCTTGGTTTTGTTTTTGCTTTTGTAGTTTTTACCAAAGTGCGCTGATTTGCGATTATTCCAACGGCCCAACCGTCAATTCGAGCGTAACCCGTTAAAATTGTTTGTCCATAGCCTTCTTTATATTCCTCAAAATCGCTATCGTCCACAAGGCGTTTTATAATTTCGCGCATATCGTATTGTTCTGCGCGTGATTTTGGTAGAATTCCGTAGATGTCTTCTTGTTTTTCTTTTGGTTTCAAAGACTTTTCTCTGTTGAAACCAGCTTTGTCAAAATCCCCAATTTTGGAAACTATATTCTTTATTTTATCCAACGCGTCTTTGTCGTCCTTTGCTTTGTAGTCGGTAACGCCACTTACTTCGCAATGCGTTGTTGCGCCGCCCAGTTCTTCGTTGTCGATACTTTCTCCGATTGCAGCTTTCACCAAATAACTTCCGGCAAGAAAAATACTTCCGGTTTTATCCACGATTAAGGCTTCATCGCTCATAATTGGAAGATACGCGCCGCCAGCAACACAACTGCCCATTACCGCTGCAATCTGGGTAATGCCCATACTGCTCATTACGGCGTTGTTTCTAAAAATTCTTCCGAAGTGTTCTTTATCCGGAAAAATTTCGTCTTGCATTGGCAGATAAACGCCTGCGCTGTCTACCAAATAAATAATAGGCAATCGGTTTTCAATGGAAATTTCCTGCGCGCGAAGATTCTTTTTTGCAGTAATCGGAAACCAAGCGCCCGCTTTTACGGTAGCATCGTTTGCAACAACGATACATTGTTTTCCTTTCACATAACCAATTTTCACAACCACGCCGCCGCCGGGTGCACCGCCGTGCTCCTCGTACATTCCATCGCCGGCAAAAGCACCGATTTCAATGCTTGGTTTTTTTGGATCCAGCAAATATTCAATACGCTCGCGGGCAGTTAGCTTGCCTTGTTCGTGTTGTTTGTCAATTCGTTTTTGGCCTCCGCCAAGTTTAACTTTAGCTAGTTTGTTTTTTAAGTCAGAAACTAACAGCTTATTGTGATCTTCGTTTTTGTTGAAGTTTAAATCCATTGAAAATGTATGTTTGGGCTAAAATACAAAATGTTTTAAGTTCAAAGCCCAAAGTTGTTTTAAGTTGAAAGTTGAAAGTAGAATGTTGAAAGTAGAATGTTGTAGCTGGAAACTTTTTTTTTAAAGGTTGATTCATAAATCCCTAATCCGTCATCCGTCATCCGTCATCCGTCATCCGTCATCCGTCATCCGTCATCTGTCATCAGTAATCCGTCATCCATCATCTGTCATCTGTCTTCCAACATCCGTCATCTGTCATCTGTCTTCCAACATCCGTCAAAAAACTATGACATTTTGTTAACGAAAATCTGTTTTATATTACCGATATTTGTTTTTACGCGTAAATTTGCGGCTTGAAAAAAGAAAAATAACCAAACAGAAATAGATTATGGGAATGAATAAAAATACGGTATTGGCTTGGGCCACTTTTATAATGATGGTGATGGGAGTATTGTTAATAGGTATGGGAGCTTTCCGCTATGACGATGTTGCGGGATGGGGCTTCGCTACCGTAGGTATTGGTTTTTTTGCCATCGCTTGGGTTTTTAATGCGCTAAAGGGAAGGGTTTAAATCAATAAACAATCAATCATAACATTTTTACCATCAACCATCAACCATCAACCATCAACCATTAACTATTAACTATTAACTAAGCTATGTCCGACGATAAAAAAGTAATTTTCTCAATGTCTGGTTTGACAAAAACCTATCAAAACGCCCAGACTCCAGTACTTAAAAATATATATTTAAGCTTTTTCTACGGTGCCAAAATTGGTATTTTGGGTCTTAACGGAAGCGGTAAATCTACCTTGCTTCGCATAATTGCAGGCGAAGAAAAAAACTACCAAGGCGATGTTGTTTTCGCGCCAGGCTACACAGTTGGCTATCTTGAACAAGAACCAAAATTGGACGAAACCAAAACCGTTTTGGAAGTTGTAAAGGAAGGTGTTCAGGAAGTAGTTGATATTCTGGATGAATACAACAAAATAAACGATATGTTCGGTTTGCCGGAAGTTTACGAAAATCCAGCAAAAATGGATGAACTGATGGACAAGCAAGCAAAACTTCAAGATAAAATTGATGCCACAAATGCTTGGGAGCTTGACACCAAACTTGAAATAGCGATGGATGCACTTCGCACTCCAGAACCCGACAAATTGATTGGCGTTCTTTCCGGAGGTGAAAAACGTCGCGTTGCGCTTTGCAGATTGCTACTAAAAGAACCGGATGTTCTTTTGCTCGATGAGCCCACAAACCACTTGGATGCCGAAAGCGTTCATTGGTTGGAACATCACCTTTCAGAATATAAGGGAACGGTGATTGCCGTAACCCACGATAGATATTTCTTGGACAATGTTGCGGGTTGGATTTTGGAATTGGATAGGGGAGAGGGCATTCCGTGGAAAGGAAATTATTCTTCTTGGCTGGATCAAAAATCAAAGCGTTTGGCGCAGGAATCGAAGCAAGCCGGGAAACGTCAAAAAACTTTGGAACGAGAGTTGGAATGGGTTCGTCAAGGCGCGAAAGGTCGACAAACAAAACAAAAGGCACGTCTTCAGAATTACGATAAACTTTTAAGTCAAGACCAAAAACAATTAGACGAAAAGCTGGAAATATACATCCCGAACGGCCCGCGTTTGGGAACAAATGTTATTGAGGCGAAAGGCGTTTCGAAAGCATTCGGCGATAAATTGCTGTATGAAGATTTGAATTTCAAACTTCCGCAAGCGGGAATTGTGGGGATTATCGGGCCGAACGGGGCTGGTAAAACTACGATTTTCAAAATAATTATGGGCGAGGAAACTCCGGATAATGGTAGTTTCGATGTTGGCGAAACCGCAAAAATTGCTTACATTGACCAAGCACATTCTAATATAAATCCAGATAAAACTATTTGGGAAAATTTCAGCGATAGTCAGGAATTGATTATGATGGGTGGGAAGCAAGTGAATTCCCGTGCTTATTTAAGCCGTTTTAATTTCAGTGGAAGTGAGCAAAACAAAAAGGTTTCAACACTTTCCGGTGGGGAGCGGAATAGGCTTCATTTAGCAATGACTTTAAAAGAGGAAGGAAACGTGCTTTTGCTGGATGAGCCAACGAATGATTTGGACGTTAACACACTTCGAGCTTTGGAAGAAGGTTTGGAAAACTTCGCGGGTTGTGCTGTGGTTATTAGTCACGACCGTTGGTTTTTGGACAGAATCTGTACGCACATTCTTTCTTTCGAAGGAAATAGTGAAGTATATTATTTTGAGGGCGGTTTCAGCGAATATGAAGAAAATAAAAAGAAACGTTTGGGTGGCGATTTGATGCCGAAACGAATTAAATACAAAAAACTGATACGTTAAGTTATGTGGAAAAATCTTGCGATTATTTGTTTAGTAATTACAATCTCTTCCTGCGGAAGTAAGAAAACCGTTGTAGAAAAAACCTCCAAAGATTCGAAGGAAGTTGTTGTCGGAAAAAGTGAGACTGTTTCCTATAAAAGTTTGGGTAATGGCGTGGCTTCCATTTCTTTGGAGCTATATCAAAACAATACTTTCAAATTTGATTTCCAAAGCATTCCACAACCCGACACTAACGATAAAGCTTTGAAAATTTCAGAAAAAGGAACTTACACAACAGATGGAGATTGGAAGACATTATATTTTAAAAACCCTAAGTTTTCACTTGCTGCAATTTTTGATAAACAATTTGGAGATTCAAACTTTTTCAAAGTAATTGACGAAGAAAATGTAACAATAAATACAGCGAAAAAGGCGCTCCCAATTTGGGGCGTTGTTTGTGAGAAACAGTAAAGTGTCCGTTCGAGCCCTTCGACTTCGCTCAGGATAAACTAAAGTCGAGAACTGCAAATTAGGTTTCGACTGCGCTCAACAGGACATTATTTATTAATAACTAATTTCTTTGTAACAGATTGCTTTCCGCTATTCACTTTCAATAAATAAATTCCAGCAACAATTCCATCAGTTTTTACTTTAATGTTTTTATTTGTACTGAAATTTCCGGTGAATAAATTCTTTATCTTTTTTCCGGAAATATCATAAAGCTGAACGGTTCCATCTGAAGAAAGATTTTGTGAAATTGTAAATTCCGAAGTCGCGGGATTTGGATAAATTTTGATTGCATTTTCAGCAATTTCGTTATCATCAATACTTAAAATATCGCTCACATCATAGCTGTGCATCGCCCTTCCGAAGGTTCCAGCATATAGCGTTTTGGTAGGTTCGTGGAATTTTAAATCCATTACTACAGTCAATGGAAGATTGTTTCCGAGAATTGTCCAATTTGCTCCATCATCTTTTGAATACCAAACATTCAAATCTGTGGCAGCAAAAAGGATATTTTCTGCGGGATAAACTATAATATCATTTACAGGAATATTTGGAAGATTTGATGAAATATCCGTCCAATTTTGCCCGCCATCCGTTGTTTTAAAAACGTGCGGGGTATAATCCAAATATTTAAAACCTGAAACTGCAACATAAGCCGTCAAATCATTATCGGGAACCATTGCGATTGAAGTTATGTATTGATCTGGCAGACCCGCACTAATGTCCGTCCAGGTTGTGCCGCCATCAAAAGTTACGTTTACGTTTCCGTCATCGCTTCCTGTATA
Source organism: uncultured Flavobacteriaceae bacterium (assembly GCA_963716065.1). GTDB lineage: Bacteria > Bacteroidota > Bacteroidia > Flavobacteriales > Flavobacteriaceae > Aequorivita. Next base: position 632,162 of record OY970287.1, on the reverse strand, counting down.
AATCACGTCAAGATTATTGTAAGATGCCGCAATTGCCGTAAGCGTTCCAAAAGCCAAAGAACCGCTAGGGTGAAGCCCATCGGTTAAATCGGGACTTATCGCTGTCCACGAAACCGCTCTGCTTGAAGTGTACAATTTATTACTTCCATAAAACATCATTTCAGGATTGAAAGGCGAAAGAATCACGGGAGTATTCCAGTTTACACGATCACTGCCACTTATTCCATTGGTTCCATTTTGAAAGGAATTTCCTCCATTTATTGATCTGCGAAGATTTCCATATTGCGATTCGGCATACACAAAACTATTGTCTATTGGATCCACATTTACGTGAAAACCATCACCTCCAAGAATTGAATTCCAATCGCTCAATCCACCAGTAAGCGTTCTAATTGTATTGTTATCTTGTGTGCCTCCGTAAAGCCTTTCTGGATTTTGGTAATCAACTTCAATATTGTAAAATTGGGTTATGGGCAGATTTACAAACTTAGTCCAGCTACTACCGCCGTTATTCGAAATATAGCCCCGCCATCATTTCCGGCGAGCATAAAATTGCTATTGGTTCGGGAAAAATCCAACGCGTGGTGATCAACGTGCATTCCAGGCAATGTTTGCCAGGAAGTTCCGCTGTTTGTGGATTTTGCAATATCAAAACCTACAATATATACTTCCGAGGAATTAGTTGGATTAACGCGAACATTTCCGAAGTACCAACCAAAATTGGCATCAATTCCACTTAAATTTCCCGCAGGAGTTACAAGCGTCCAATTGTTACCATTGTTGGTGGATTTATATAAACCATTGAATTCATTGGTTATTTCATTTGTAGTAAAACGGGCATAAACTGTTGAAGGATCAGATTCTGAAACAGCAATTCCAATTCTCCCAGTCTGCGCATTTGGAGCGGGCAAACCATTCGCGGCTCCTAATTCTGTCCAAGTATTTCCGCCATCCATGGAACGATGGATTGCAGATGTAACTCCTCCGTAATCACGTTCCCAAGGTTTACGGGTGCGCTCCCACATTGCAGCATAAATTATGTTTGTATTAGCAACATTCATTGCTACATCTATCGCAGCGGTTGAATCTGTTACAAACAAAACTTGCTCCCAACTTCCACCGCCATTCGTTGTTCTATAAATTCCTCTTTCATTATTTTTTCCATATAACTGTCCAGTTGCAGCAGCGAAAACACGGTCTGGATTTGTGGGATCTACTACAATTCTGCCAATATGGTTACTTTCCGGCAAACCAACATTTGTCCACGTATCACCACCGTTATCACTTCTATATATTCCATCTCCAAAATACGCTCCGTCCGTTGCGCTTCCATTTGCTTCGCCCGTTCCGGCATAAATACGTTGTGCATTTGATTGTGCGATAGCAATGTCGCCAATGGAAGGTTTGGTTACTTCATCAAAAATAGGAGTCCAATTTGCACCGCCGTCATAACTTCTGAAAATTCCTCCCGTGGCTGTTGCAACATAAAGATGGGCATCATTATCCGGAGAAATAGCAACATCTGTTACTCGTCCGCCAGTGTTTAATGGGCCAACCAAAGTCCATTCACCAGCTTGTTCGGGTGATCTGCTTGCAAGAATTTGCTTTGATTGCAGAACAGCTTCTTTATAAGCTTCTTTGTTGATATAATTATTTGGATATGCACGCTGGTTGTACATCCATTCTGCAGGATATTCTATTTTACCTGTCTCTTTTTCTTGAGAATTTTCTTCCGAATTGTTTTTACAACTTGTAATTAAAAAGGAGGTTACTATTACAACTAATATTATATTGAAAGAAGATTTGTAGTTTTTCATCATTTATATTTAAAATTTTGTGGGGTTTATTTCTTTGGATACCAATCCAACTGGGTAACTTCAATTTTGGAATTTCCAGCTTGTACCAGTGATTTAAATTTTGAAACATCACTCATTCCTTCCGTTCCCCTAAAATGATATGGATAAACAGTTTTTGGTTTAAAAGCCAAAACAGCTTCAGCAGCTTTTTCAACCGTCATTGTATAGGGAAGATTCATACAAACAAAAGCGATATCAATATTTTTAAGATTTCGCATTTCGGGAATATCTTCGGTATCACCAGAAATATAAACGCGTTTTCCATTTCTTTCGAGAACATAGCCGTTTCCTCTCCCTTTTTCGTGAAATTTTAAAGCTTCAGGACGCAGATTGTACATAGGGATTGCTTCAATTGTCATTTCAAAATCGTTTGTCACTTCGCCATTATTTATGACTTGTGTTTTATTTTGAAGATTTTCAGGCATTTTATCAAAGACGGCTTTAGGCGCAAAAATTACCGTCTTATCAATAGTAATAGCTTCAAGTGTTGGAATGTCCATGTGATCGCCGTGAATATCGGTTACCAAAACCATGTCGGGTTCAGAATATTCTGAAAACATTTCTTTTCCGCCCACGGGATCAATGTAAATTATAGTTCCATCCCAATTTAATACCATCGTCGCGTGCTCTATTGGATTTATAACAAAACCATTTTCATTATTGGTTTCGTTGCCTTCAAGGTTTTCTAAAGGTTGTTCTAAATCGGTTTGGGAAATTTTTTCCTCGGAAGTGTTTTTACAGCTTGCAAAAGCAATTGCTAAAATTAGGGTAAAGGCTATATTTTTCATAAATTTTATATTTGAATGAATATACCAAGAATCGTTTAGAAAATAGGGAGATAGCTTAAATTTTATCAATTGTTTTTGAAGGTTTTAAGAAAATCAGCCCTTTTGTTCCTAGAAACTGGGGCCGTTCGTTCATCACTAAGAATAAGTGTGCCTTCGTTCAAGTATTTTTTTATGTGGTCTAAGTTTATTAAATGCGATTTGTGAACAAGAAAAAAATCATGATTTTTTAAAAGTTTGTTGAAATGCCCAATACTGTTTGAGCTTAAAATTGACTTTCTATCATCAAAATGTATTTTGGTATAACCTTCTGTTCCCTCACAATGAATGATTGATTCTATTTTCACAAATTCAAGTCCGTCTTGGCTTGGAATGACCATTTTTCTATCTTGGAAAGATTGAACGCCTAAATTTTCAATTAGCAACTTATTTTTCGCCAATGCTGTTTTAGCTTCAATATTTTTTATGGCTTTGAAAACTGTAGCAATGAGCGATTGATTGTCTACCGGTTTTACCAAATAGCCTATGGCACAGTGATTAAGGGCATCTACTGCATAACTATCAAATGCTGTCACAAATATTATTTCGAAATTAGGTTTTGGGATTTTTGCAAGCAAATCGAAGCCACTCATCTCGGGCATTGCAACGTCTAAAAAAACCAATTGAGGGTTCAATTTTTCAATTAATACTAAACCATCCGTAGGACTTTGGGTTTCACCAATTATTACAATATTCGTACAAAAGCGTTCCAGCTTATTTTTTAAAGTAGCTAAAGCTTTTCGTTCATCATCTATTAATACCGCTGTGAAATTCATTAAGTAAGGGATTGGTTAAATAATATTGTAACACAAGTTCCGGTTTTTGATGCGTCTAATTCTGAGCAGTCTTTAATACTGTAATTAATGTTCCAATTTGTACTTTGGTTGAGCAATTCAATTCGTTCTTTTAGAACTAATGAAGAATTTGATCGATAGTTTTTTGATGATTTATCAAAAAGAGTTTTAGCTTTATTTACTCCAATTCCGTCATCTTCTACACTCACTTCGTAGGTTGTTTCATCAATAAATATAAACTTGATTGTAACAGTTCCATTTTCCTTTTTATGGAACAATCCGTGGTTAACGGCGTTTTCAACAATGGGCTGCAAAAGCATAGATGGGATTGTTTGTTCTTCAATATCAATTTTTTCGGAAACTATAATATTAAAATTCAGTTTTTCTTCGAAACGTAATTTTTCGATTTCTAAATAATTTTTAAGTAAATCCAATTCTTCTTTAATAGTGACTGTTTGCAAACGGGAATATTCAAAAAATAGCCGGATGAGCTGAGAAAATTTGGATAAATAATTTTCAGAAAGTTCCACTTCATTACGTTGAATAAAATATTGAATTGCGTTTAGTGAATTATGAACAAAATGAGGATTCATTTGGCTTCGTAAAGCTTGCAGCTCAAGCCCGGCTAGCTTTTTTTCATATTGTGCTTTTCCCTCTTCCTTTTTTCGAATACTATTTTTTAAAATTTTAAAAAACAGCCATAAGCAAAGAATAACAAAAAGACCAAAACCAATTTTTACAATCAAAGTTTGATACCACGCAGGAATTATGTGTAAATATTGTTTTGAAATTGTTTCGTTAAAGTGCTGATCGGTTGCTTTTACTTCTAACGTGTATAATTTTGGCGAGAGATTGGAGAAGTTGAGTGTCTTTGTTGTTGTTACTGTCCATTCCTCTTGTTCTGGCAACAATCTATACTGATAGGTAATTTGTTTTTGATTTACATAATCCAATGTTGAAAATGAAACATTAATTTGATCACGCTCCCCATTTTTAAATGATAATGTATCGTTTTGCGAATTAAAATATAGATGAGGTTTCCTCTTGTAGCTATTACTTTTAATATTTAATACAGCTAAACCATCATCACTGGTGGCATATAATAAACTATCCTTTAAAAATATATCATTGGTATTGTCTTGCCAAAGCCCATCCGATTCATAAAATGCATCAATAATTTTTGAGTCTTCTATATTCTTTTCATTGAGAGCTATTTTTCTCACCCCTTTTTGGGTTGCTAGCCAAAGTGTATTTTCTTTTATTATAATGCGCTGAATACTTAAGCCATCTGTTTCCTTTAAATGGAAAATTTTTTCAGAATCATTATAAAGATATACTCCGCGACCATCGGTTTCCACATACAAATAATTAGTATCTGGCATTAGTGTTGAAACAGAAACTCTCAATAATGGGTTTTTACTTTTTAGCGGGACTATTTTATCTTCTACAATTTTGTGCAAGCCGTCGCTTCCTGCAATATAAAGTTGATTTTTAAAAACTTCGGAGAAAAGAAGCCCTGGCTTGTTGAAAATAATTTCAGATGATATATTTCGTTTATTATTTTTATATAAACAGACAGATGTAATTAAATAATCAATGCCATTAAATGATGTAATATCTTTTATCCCATCAATTTTCGAATTTGTATCCTTTAAGTAATTATAGCTTATAAGGTCTAATTTCTTTTTATTCAAGGTAAAGGAATTTCCCATTGCGATGAGATAATTTTTTTTATTTGTTTTATCTTCTTTTATTTGATAGACTTCATAATTATTATTTTTAAAATCTTTTATTTTTTCGAATTGATTATTTACTGAATCGTATTGAAAGAACCCCTCATCATTTACTCCTGCATACAATGTTTTGTCTAGTATATTTATTTTTTGGACTTTACTGTTAGTCAGGTAATAACTAGCTTCTTGTTTTGTTCTAGGAATTCATTGAAATTCCATTTGAAATATCTGTAAGCCAAAAATTGCCATTTCTGTCCTTATAACTTGATCTACTTAAATTTTCGGGAAATTCATATTTACTCTTTAAATTTAAATTGTAATCAAAAACAAAAAGATAACCAGGAATACTTATTTGAATTTCATCTTTTAGTGCCCTGCATCGAAAATCCTTGGCTTTTTCAATACCAACCAATTCTTTAAATGAAAGAAATTGTGCTTTATTTTTACTTGCATCAAAAAACAAAAAACCCTCATAAAAAGCTAGGTAGGCTATTTGGTTGTATATGACCCCTTGTTTAATTAAAATTTGCCTTGCATTTGAAATTGAGGGATTTATGTGTATGTTTTTCTTAAAGTTGAAATTCCAATCATATATTGATAAGGAATCATTTTTTACAAATAAGATTTCTTTAATTTCTGGATTGTAAATAGAGGGCATTATCTCTTCATTAACAACAATTGAGATTTGTCTAGAAAATGAATGTGTGTTTGAAACATTTAATAATTCTGTATCACTTATATTTTTTTCATTAATAACTTGAATGCCGGAAGAACTTGAAATCCACATACTGTCTTTGGACTTGTAAATTGTACCGGGAGAAATCACTTCGTTTCGCGGGGTAGAAAAACTGTAAATGCTGTCATTTTCTATATACCCCTGCCTATTGCTTTTTGAAAAATACCAAAGCCTTCCTTTAAAGTCAGGTTCTAAAAGCCAAGTGTCATTGTTTGGCAATCCATCTTTTATTGTAAAAATTTTAAATGATACCCCGTCATATTTAATTAATCCTTGTTTGGAAGCAAACCACATAAAACCATTCTCGTCTTCAGCTACATCATAAATATGATTTGAGGGCAATCCCTGCTTTGTGGTAAAGCGCAATGGCTCTTGGCCAAAGTTTATTTCCCAAGAAATCATTAATAAAATTATAGCAATTTTTTTCAGCACATTTAAAGATAGGTTTTCTAATTGTTTTTGGTTGAAATACCCATTAAATAGAAATCGAAACTTTCAGTTTTTACAGTATTGTCAATCAAGTTTATTTCGTAAAAGTTGGTAATATCTGTATTGTTATTATCTCTGGAAGTTATGTAATAAGTATCATCACAATCATCATAACTGGTAGCATAAAATTCGGAATTTAAATCAATTCCGTTCGCCATAAAATCGAATATAACGATTGGAACCGTAGTTGGGTTATTTGGGTCAATGCTCACAAGTTCCAAGCCTTCACCTTGATCGTTATCTCTTTCGCGGATGGAAAGTAAATTCCCCGTATTTCTATATTCCAATCCATAAAATCTTTGAAAGTTTGTTGCTGGGTTGAAATCTGGAACTAATTCAATAGTATTGGTTGTTGATGTTGAAGTGTTGAAACTAACAAGGTTAGTTCCAGAAACAAAATAAATCAACCCGTTTCCATTTGTTGCTGAAGACATGCTTTCCCAATCAAATGAACTTAAAAGCGGAAATGAATTTGTGGTTATTGTTGTTAGCGATCCATCATTCAAGTCAATAGTTTCAATACTATAATTTGCTGGATTTGTGGCATAACCAAAATTATCAATTGAAATAGTATATAAATTGCTACCACTAAAAATGGGAGCTGAATAAAATCCTGCTACAATTAGCTCCTGCCTGTTTTGAGCACTAACATCATAAATATACAAACGTTGCTGCAAAGGAAACTCGATAAAATATGTATTGGTATTTGCGTTATAACCATCGTAATTTGAGGGTCTAATGAAAACATCAAACTGTGAATCATCTTGTTGGTCTTGTTTTATATTCTGAAAAACAAGCGGAACATTTACCGGTTTTGAAAGACTGTCCAAAGAAAATCGCGGTTCTCCTGTTTCGCCGTCAGAGCGCATTATCAATAAGCCTTCACTGCAAATTTCTGGAGGAACTACAATTATTGGTATTTCAGTTTCACAAATAACCGCTTCGCTATTGCAGGATGCAAATAAAGCTATAAGAATGAAACAGGATATTATTTTAATATTTTTCATCTGTTTAAGTTTTGAATATTTTAGTATTTTTTAAAGTGTTGTCGCCATCAAAGTTTTGGCCCTGTTAAAACTGTTCCTCTTGGATTTCGAACAATAAAACGGAAGCTGGCATTATAGTCATAAGAGTCAGTAACATAACATATACTGCAATCTTCGAAATAAACTATTGCTGTTATTGTAAATTCAAAAGTTCCGTTACAATTCACTCCCACAGGAAATTTAAAAGAGCGGTTGTCCTGAGGAATTGTCGTTGGCGGCCCGCTGAATGTAACTTTATTTTGTTCGTTGTAGGTTGATGTGCCAGCGTATGCGTTTACATAATAAAGCGAGCCAGCAATTGGGTTTATATTGTTGGTTTTAAAAGTACCGGTAACGTTTGTTGAACAACCGGAACAGCTGTTTATATATCTTCTTCCTCTAATATAAATCACCTCGTCCTCACAGGTTTTTATCTGGCGAACATCTGATAGTAGATATTCAATTTTGGTTACTTTATTTGCAGGGTTATTGGTTAATGAAGTTGTAATATTTCCATTTCTGTCCATTCCGGTTATACTGAAGCCAAAAGAAGTTGAATTTTGCGAAAAACAGCCACTGGTGGAATTTGGCAAACAATCCGCTAAAGTAACACACGTTGAGAATTCTTCAGACCCTAAATCAATTACTCCTTTTCGGCTTTTATTTTTTTCGTTTTCTGCTTTAAATGATTTTATGAGTGTAATCGCTTTCAGCTTTTCGGCATCAGTTTTTGCTTTGTAAAAATTTTCTACAAGCATTGGGTTGGAAGTTATAACTGGGATTATTTTAGATTTTTCTTTTAAATAAACATTAACAAAAGCTTTATTGCAAACTTGAACTGATTCTCCTTTAGATAATAGGTTGGTATTGTAAACCACATCGTATTTTATTTCGGTAAGTTGACACGGGGGCAGCTGTAAGCCATTTAATGAAAAACCATTAAGTGTTGCATTTGGGACTGAAAATGGCAATACTTGTATTCTGTTTACAAATTTTTTGAAGTTTCCATAGCTAACCACGTTTAAAGGATTGGGTACATTTAGAACGTCATTTATATCAGCGTAAATTTGATAGGTCCCATGTTGGCAAGTACAATTTTGTAAGTAACAGTTTTTGTTTTTGCTTCACAATCTTCAATAATTCCAGAATAGGTTTTGTAACCTAATACAAGATTATCAACATTTACAACACTTGTAACTTTATTGGATAGCGTACTGTGTGCACTGCTATCTGAAGGATCTTTATAGTCAACAATAAATACGTTTTCGTAAATTCCATTTGGAGCATTAAAATCAATACGTGCTTTTATTCTTACAACATAATGCGTAACGCCATCGCAAGTAAACTCATCTAATCTATGATTCTTAAGATTTATTTTTAATTTTCTTGATGAATTTGAATATCCTTTTGAAACATCCTGTGTAATGTCTTTAAAGGTTGAAACATCACAAGCATTTTCAACTGAACCAGATCTTTTTTTGTAAATAGATACATCAGTATTTATATTTTGAATTGAAACATAACTAGGCAGTATATCTTCAATTGTTACAGAGCCACCTTCAACGGTGCCGTAATTGTAAATATGTAGAGCATATTCTATAATATCTCCCGGTAGGTTATAATAATTTTCAAAAGGACCGCATTGATTTGCGGGTGGATTGCAAATTATTTTTGTTGCGTTTACAGCCACTTTATTTGGAACAGTAGTTATTGCTGCGGCGCAGTCTTTTTTATTTACATTATATGCAACATTAAAATTGTCATACCCATAAAGATTTACCTCTGCACAATTGTTTATCTGTATATTTTCCAAAGGCGTGTTTACAATAAAGGGTATTGTAATTTCAACAACATCATTCGGCTGTAAATACGCAGTTTCATTTACTGTTATCGTATTGTTGTTTAAACTGAATGTTGCATTGCCTGTAATAGTAATTGGTGTATTAATGTCCAGCTCTGTTGGAATAACATCAGTTAAGTTGAAGTTTTTATAGATTATTCTTCCCGAGCAATTTTCAATTCGAATAACATATTTTCCTGTACAACCCTTCATTGAAAGATTTAGATCGTTATTGTCCAGTCTTAAAGTTTTTGTGAAACAAATTTTTTCACCTATAGGCGATGGAATTTGTAATCCATTGTTACACATTACATTTTCAATATCAAACTGTTCAGTTTTTGTAATTAGGTTTCCGCAAATATCTTTTGCGTCAAAACGAGCTTGGTTTTCCAAATTAAAAAGTTGGTTTACACAAATACAATTATCCACTTTAATTTTAACCTGATATAGAATACTTGTAGTTGCAGAACTCGCATGCACAAGATCCCAATTTAACGTTACATCAGTAGCGGTTGTATTAACATTATGGACAATTGTCGTTTCCGTAAAAGGCGCGGTTTCTTCATCAATATATACAACTTCTATATCGTTTGGGTTTGTTCCCAAAGTTAAACAGCTCGGAATGGTAAAAACGTCAGTAAAGGATGGATTTGAATTGAAATCAATTAAATAAAAATTTCCTGAATTTGAAGATAATCGAATGTCATAAATTAATTGACCGCCCGTGTAGCTTCTAAATGTTTTTTGAAGTACAAAAGGATCTCCGGAATTAATGTTCACGGTAGAAACATTACTTTTAATTGATTTTAAAGGAGCGCTGTGCAGAAATAATTCAGCCCTGTTTTCATATTCCGTTTTCCCGCAGGCATTATTATTAAGGCGAACTTTAATTTTGAAACTAAAGGAACTAACGATTCCCACAGCTTGACCGTTACAATTATCAAATACCAATTCAAAATTATTATTTGCGGCTGTAACATTATAATTGGCGCAAAATCCGAAGTTATTTAAAAAGACCATTTGCGCAGAAAAATCTACACCCAAATAATCAACATCCGGCCCTAGATTATCTGTAATCTTATTAAGGTCAGATAAATTGAAACCATTAAGATTTTCAATAGTTATGGTATAATAAAATTCCTCTCCAATATATGGATTGTTGTTTGATGCTGTTTTTTTTAAGGTCTGTGCTTGCGCAGAAAGACTCATTAAAAGTATTGCGAAAAGTATTTTTAGTATGTTTTTCATCTTCAAAATTTTATCTTGTATAATTGATTGTTTTTTCACAATAAGTGCCGTCCTGTCTAAATATGGTAAACTTGACGCTGTAATGTGTTAGCAGTTTATTTGTATTTCCATCCACAGGCAGCTTATAGTTAACATTGCCAGAAGAGGGTGAGATGTTTTGGACAAGCATGTTGCCTCTGTCGCCCGTCAAGCTTCCAATAAATGAAGCTAGCGAACCATTTATCTGGGAAGTACTTTGAAATTCGAAATTTGGATTGGGCAAAGTAATTCCTGAGATATTATTTGCGCTATAAGACTCCAATTGTGCAATAACCTTAGTAATTGGATTGCTTAATGGAGAAGTAATATTTCCCATTAAAAACATATTCTGGCCATTGGTCGGCTGCGGATTTGTTACATCTTTAATAACAACATCTGTACAAACTTCACAACAGACTGGGATTTCTATTTGCAACCTTTTATAGCAACAACTTTTTATACCTCCAAGTTCACATATTCTTGATTGAACAGTTATTGTAGTTCCGGCATACTGTGAAGGCAAAAACATATTATAAGATCCACTACCAGAAATTCCTGTTAATGTATATGGTAAAAAATTGTGCGGAATTGGACTGTTGTTGTTATCCAAAATTTCAATATAAATTGCGTACTGACTAAAATTTGTATAATTAGCCCAGTCAATTGAAAAATCTACATAAACATTTCCATTTTCACATTTTGCAATATTTTTCTCGATTCCGCATTCTCGGAAATTACATGGTGACATTAATATATCTGTTGTTTGTGAACAGATAATATTTCCACTTGAATCTAGTATTTCCATTTTTAAACCTAGAGTCATTCCACTGTAGCCACTTACAAATAATTCGTGCGTTGCAGTACCATTTCCGCTTATGGATTGTGGTAAGTTGTTGGGATTACTTGTATAAGTTATAGGATTTGAAAGCGGGTCTAATACCGTGAAATTAAGTGTGCTTCCCGCAGGTACATTTCCCCAAGTATTAGAAATGGTTATCTTGTTTGCATTTGTTGTTGAATTGCAACCAACAGTGTAATCCCAGCCACAGGTTGCTACATATTGGCAATCGGGAATATTTATAATTAGATCATTTTTGTAACAGCTTAAAGCACCGAATTGGTCATCAATAGAAATCTCGACTCTTAAAGTTCTACCTTCATAACCGTTGGCAACAAAATGGTGCGGTCTATTTGATAGTGGCGCACCTAAAGTCATATTATTATTTGATATTGAGGTGCCTGAAAATACCAATGTATTTCCATCATAAACCGAAACACTTAAAAAATTATTCGGATTTTGTCCCCACCATTCACTCAATATATAAACTTGAGGCCCGCCCGAAGTACATTCCACTGTGCCTTGAAGGCGTTCCGTACAACCAGGAAGATTTCTGTTAATACCATTATTTTCATCAGCAACATCCTTTTTTGTAGTACCGAAATTCCAGCTTACACCTGCATTTAAATTTAAATATGAAGGCTCAATTGTTTCTTTTATGGATTTATTGTCAAGTAATAAATCTGGATTGAATGTTCCGTTGGAAAATGCAGCTTCTACACCGCAGTTACAATAATCAATCTTTGAAGAAGCATAAACATATTGTGGATTTAAAAACAAACTAATCGATTTTGAGAGCTTGTAATTAAATCGAAAGCCTGTAATAAAAGCAAAACCAGTACGCTCTTGTGATGGCAATTCGAATATAGTTTTTGAAAAATCTGAAGAAATAATTTCAGTTTTATATTCAGGAGTTTTTAAATATAAAAAACCAGCTTTCGCAAAAATCTCTGTGGAAAAAGCGCCGCTTCCAAATTTATAAGTTGGTCCAAATACTAGCGAAGTAGCATTCCAACTTCCACTGTTATTCTCCCGTAAATTATATGGGGCCGAGATATTTGAAAAATCAAAGGGTTTTTTAAAGGCATTGTTTTGAAAACCTAAATCCAACCCCAAAGCAAAATTGCTATTCAAATATTTTTCTAATGTCAAACCATAAGCAAATCCGCTATCGCTGTATTCCTTAAAATCACCGAGAGGCGCACTAAATCCAATATATGGTTTCAATTGTAAAGGTTTTTCTTCTAAGGTTTGCGAAAAAGAAAAACAACTATTCAATAACAGCAATAATAAAACAAGTGATTTTTTGATATTCATGACCCTTAAATTTTATATAAAAGTCAGATATCATATATATTTTAGAAAGGTATAATATCCAATCTGTCGTTTTTAATCGATTATCGGAAATTATGAATGTACCAATTGAAAAAAAGGGGGATAAATTGAAGAATTGATTCTTATAAAATACAATCACTCACCAAATAAGAAATAGCTTTCCCCACTTGGTTCGGGAAAAGACCTGCAGATGGGGAACCTTCGCAAATATGAAGATAAGTAGCGTATGTATTTTTTGAAAAGTGTGAAACAAATTTCCTCGCTTCTGTTAATGTAAATCCGCTGGGAGAAATGGCGCTGCTGCCCATCATTTCTATAGCATCCAAATCCAATTCAATTCCGAAGTTTTCATTGCAACAGAAATTTTCGGCATCATTTAAAGCCTCGGAAAATGTTAGTTTTTGATTTATTGAAATATCTTCAAAGAGGCTGAATTGTACTCTGTGGGAATTTTTTTCCATTGAATTGAAAACACCTTGCGAAGTATAATTTCTGTGAAGTCCAAATATGAAGTATTTCTGCAAAAAACCATCCACAAAAGCATATGAAAAACCGTTGCCGCTATGCCTGTGCTCCAACGATCGGAAATCGGTATGCGCATCAAAGTTGATACAATTAATAGGTTTTTTCAAAGCTTCGGAAGTACCTTTTAAATTTCCAAAGCTGTTGTTATGGCCTCCGCCAATGATGATTGGAAACTTGCCAGCTTCAACAATCATTCGCACAACTTCGGAAACTTTATGGTCAATTTGGGAAACTAATTCTCCCAGTTTTTCAACCGAATGTGGTTCATCTTTTGAAATTTCTTCGGCTTGTTTCATTTGGGTTTCGCAATCAATTTCGCCCAAAAGAATTACATTTTCGGCATTCGTTAAAAGATTGTGCTGAATATTCAAAAGGCTTCCCAAAGCGGCTTCCCAAGCTTTTGAAGTTCCCGGATTGCCGTAATTTGCCCGAACGCCAATATCTTCCTGAATTCCCAAAAGCACATATTTTGCTGGGTGATTATTTAAGTCTTCAAGGCTTTCAACAAAAGAAACTTTTTCGCCAAATATAATTTCGCCAACCCTTTTTTTTATAAAAGTAGAGACATCTTTTTCGGAATAAATTTTCAGTAAACTCATTTTACTTCTTTTCCGTTAAGGATTACAGAATCTATGGAATTACTGCCAAAAGCATACGGCAAATACCCATACGAAGGGATTTTTTTTGTAATGATGAGGTTGGCAGTTTTTCCTTTGGTTATACTGCCGTGTGTTCTGCTCAATCCCATTGCGTATGCACCATTTACGGTTCCCGCGTTGATTGCTTCTTCGGGTGTCAATCTCATTTTTATACAGGCTGTCGCCACTACAAAATTCATATTTCCACTTGGGGTTGAACCTGGATTATAGTCGGTTGCGAGTGCTAACGGTAATCCGGAATTGATAATTTTTCTTCCCTGTGTGTACGGAATACTCAAAAAATAGGAGCAGGAGGGAAGTGCCACGGGCATAGTATCAGAACCTTTTAATGCTTCCAAATCATAATCGGTTAAAACTTCTAAATGATCCACGCTTAAGGCTTTATGTTTAACTGCGGCAGCGATTCCACCAATGGAATTGAACTGATTCACGTGTACTTTTGGAATGAGCTTGTATTTTTTTCCTTCAGAAAGAATCCGTTCCATATCGGCTACTGAGAAGTAACCTTCTTCACAAAAAACATCAATATATTGTGCGAGTTTTTCAGCTGCTATTCTCGGAAGCATCTCGTTGCAAAGCAAATCTATATATGCATCTTTATTATTTTTAAATTCAGTAGGGATTGCGTGTGCCCCCAAAAATGTGGTTTTTATAGTAACAGGATATTTCGAAGCCAATTTTTTGGCTATCCGTAACATCTTCATTTCTGCTTCGGTGGTCAATCCATAACCGCTTTTAATCTCTATTGCGCCGGTTCCAAGCCGCATAACTTCTCTTAGTCTTTTGGCAGACTGTTCGTACAAATCATTTTCTGAAGTTTGTTGCAGTTTTTTGGCGCTATTTATAATTCCGCCTCCTTTTTCAGCAATTTCTTGATATGATAATCCATTAATTCTATCAACAAATTCCTGCTCTCTATTGCCTGCATAAACCAAATGGCTGTGGCTATCGCACCAAGCCGGCAGTACTATTTTTCTACTGCAATCCACAGTTTTGAAACCTTTGTGAGCGCCCAATTTATCCATAGTTCCAAAACCTTCGATTACACCTTTGTCTATAAACAACCACGCATTTTTTAGGGTTGGAAGCGTTTTCATTTCTTCCCCGGACAATTTAATGGGACAGGTTTCGCGAACTTGAAGTAATTCTTTTATATGTGTAAGCAGTAATTTCATTGAAAAAATTTTATAGCAGTTTTTTTTATAAAGATAGAAAAAAAGAAGCGCTAGCGCAGTCAAAAAGCCTATCGTCTTAAATATAATTTATACCTTAGTCAAATTAAAAAAAAAATATTATGAAATCAGGAAAAATGGGCATCAACACAATATGCACCCACGTTGGGGAAGTGGAGGATAAACAATTTAAAGGGGCCATTTCGCCTTTGTACATGTCCAGCAGTTATGCCTATGAAGATGTGGATGTAAAACGCTATCCGCGTTATTTCAACACGCCAAATCAAGAAGCGTTGTGCAAGAAAATTGCGATGCTGGAGAAATGTGAATCCGCGCTAATTTTCGGAAGTGGAATGGCAGCAGTTAGTACCGCAATGCTTACGTTTTTACACAAAGGCGATCACGTTGTTCTTCCGCAGACATTATATGGTGGAACTTATAATTTTGTGGTTGAGGAATTCCATAAATTCGGAATTGAATATTCTTTCGCAGAAGGTTTTTCGGAAGCAGATTTTGCTGAAAAAATCCAAAAGAACACTAAAGTGATTTTTGTTGAAACACCTTCAAATCCCTTAATGAGAATTACGGATTTGGAAATGATTTCAAAATTGGCAAAGAAGCATGGAATTATAACTATGATAGACAATACGTTTGCTTCCCCTGTAAATCAAACTCCAGCAGATTTTGGAATAGATATTATTATTCACAGCGCCACGAAATATATGGGCGGTCACAGTGATATTTTGGCAGGCGCGGTTGCTGCAAGTGAAGAACACATTAAAATTATCTGGAATCTTGCCAAGAACTTGGGTGGAAGCCTGAGCGATTATACCGTTTGGCTTTTGGAACGCAGTATGAAAACAATGGTTTTGCGCGTAAAGGCACAAAATAAAAATGCCAAAAAAATGGCGAAATGGTTAAATAAAAATCCGTTGGTAGATAAAGTTTATTATCCAGGACTAAAAAGCCATCCCGATCACGAACTTGCCAAAAAGCAAATGAACGGTTATACGGGGATGCTTTCCTTTGAAATAAATGAATCATTAAATGTTGGGGATTTTTTAAAGGCATTAAAAATGATAAAAGCTTCAATGAGTCTTGCCGGAGTTGAATTTACCATTCTTTCTCCAGCTAAAACTTCACATTCATTACTTTCAGCGGAAGATCGGAAAAAACAAAATATTAGTGATGGCTTGCTTCGATTTTCAGTGGGAATAGAAGAAGTGGAAGATATAATTACCGATTTGGAAGGTGCTTTTCAAAAAATTTCAAAGAAAAATTTAGTCTAATTTAAGAGATACCCGCCTGCGCGGGCATGCATATGAAAATTGATATTCTAGCTATTGGCGCCCACCCCGATGATGTTGAATTAGGTTGCGCGGCGACATTGGCAAAAGAAATAAGCAACGGAAAAAAAGTTGGTATTTTAGATTTAACCCGTGGCGAATTAGGCACGCGTGGTACGGCCGAAATTCGTGATAAAGAAGCTGCAAACGCAGCTGAAATTTTAGGAGTTAGTTTTAGACATAATCTTGAATTTTCGGATGGGTTTTTAATTAATAATGCCGCATCCCAATTAGAGATAATTAAAATAATAAGGAAATACCAGCCTGATATTGTCCTTTGCAATGCAATAGATGATAGGCACATTGACCATGCAAAAGCAAGTAAAATGGCGAGTGATTCATGTTTCTTGAGTGGATTGAGAAAAATTGAAACAATTTCAGAAGGGAATCAACAAAAAGCTTGGCGTCCAAAACATGTTTATCATTATATTCAATGGAAAAACATTGAGCCTCATTTTGTTGTGGATGTTACGGATTTTATGGACAAAAAACTTGAGGCTGTTTTCGCCTACAAAAGCCAGTTTCACGATGCAAATTCAAACGAGCCAATGACCCCTATTGCTTCCCAAAATTTTAAGGAAAGCCTTACTTACAGGGCAATGGACTTAGGTAGGTTAATAGGCACAGAATACGGTGAAGGGTTTACAGCTGAGCGGTATCTGGCAGTAAGTTCTATTTTCGATTTAATTTAATTTTCTTTAAAAAGAGTATTGCGCATCCGTAAGAATTGATTTATATTTGCGTCCGCTTAGCGAAGTTGTGTTGATTATAGCACAATAAATGGTGGTTGTAGCTCAGCTGGTTAGAGCATCGGTTTGTGGTACCGAGGGTCGCCGGTTCGAACCCGGTCTTCCACCCAAAAAAAAATCCTCCCTTTTGGGGAGGATTTTTTCGTTTAAAGTTTCAGGTTTCAGGTTTCAGGTTTCAGGTTTGTACCTTATTACTACTCCTTATAGTGAAATGATTGGTATTTGGAATTCGTTTTTTTGGAATTTCCTTGATTACAATTTATCTGCAGTAATTCTTTTTTCGCGATTGGCTACTTCCCAAGCAGTATAAAAAATTAACTGTACACGTTTTGCCATCAGATCGTATTCAATTTTATCAGGGGTATCGGTTATTTTGTGATAATCTTCGTGAACGCCATTGAAATAAAAAATTATGGGAACATTATTTTTAGCGAAGTTGTAATGGTCGCTTCGATAATAAAAACGATTTGGATCGTCTGGATCGTCATATTTATAATCCAATTCCAATTTAGTATATTTCTCATTTACAGCCGTTGAAACATCCTGTAATTTTTGGCTTAGTTTATTACTTCCTATTAAATATATATAGTCGGAATTATCTTTTTTTGCGGGATCAATTCTGCCAATCATATCAATGTTGAGGTCACATACGGTATTTTCAAGTGGAAATATTGGATTTTCAACATAGTATCTAGAGCCGTAAAGACCAATTTCTTCACCAGTAACATGGAGAAACAAAATAGATCGTTTTGGTGCCATTGCCATCTTTTACGGCTTGCTGAAAAGCTTGAGCCATTTCCAATAATGCAACAGTTCCACTGCCATCATCATCGGCGCCATTGAAAACGTTTCCATTTTTATCCATTCCCACATGGTCTAAATGCGCAGAAATAACAATAATTTCATCAGGCTTCTCGGAACCTTTAATATAGGCAACAACATTCTCCGAGGCTTTAGGATCTCTTTTGCCTTCAAAAAAACTTGCTGGCACATTTTGATAATAATTGTTTTTTTCAATTGGAGATTCTATGCCTTCATCCATATAAAAATTTCGAAGATATTCAGCAGCCATTTTTTGGCCTTTGGAACCTGTCATTCTGCCTTCCATTTCGTCACCTGCATAAATGTACAAGTGCTTTTTAAGGTCTTCTGCGGTTATAGTATTAGCATAGTCGACGTTGGTTTTTACATTAGTAGATTCCTTCTTTTCAGAAGTAGTTTGTGTAGAATTGCAACAAATTATAAATGGTGAAAAAATTAAAAAGAGTATAATTTTCATAAAAAATGTGAGATAAAGTTATTCAAATGAAATGAGTTCGTAATCTTCTGGCGACATACCGCCTTCGCCAACTTTCTTGTAATTCATAGTATGTGTTTTTAATACTTCGTTACCATCGCGATCTTGTGACTTTACGGTTATTTTTATCAAATAAGTAAACCCTAAAGCACCATCACTATTTTCCGTTTCAATTACTTCAATATTATCATCATTGAATTTTGTTCCTTCGGGAAGCTGTAAATTTTCAATAGCATCTCTTTTAGCTAGTTCACGAATTACTTGTTGTTGTTTATTATCTGTTGAACAGGAGACCAACATACAGGTTGTTAAAATGAACATTAATACCTTCATAATAATTTTAATTAGGTTCGGGCGTAAAGATATGAGAACTTGTCTGCCATAGTGCAAAAATTTTGTGAAAATACCTTCTTCAATATTTTACCTTCAAATTTTAAAAACTACAATCGTGAAATCTTCTTAAAACTTCAACGAAATAAATGCTCTAATAAAAATGAATGTTGAAATTTTTAATATTTATTGGTAAGAGGCTATCATTCAATAATTGCTACTTCAATATTGAAAGACTGAGGAATTTATGTTTATTAAAGTTTTTAATAATCCAATTCAACTACTAGTTGTCTTATTTATTAAGAATCTGCATTTTTTATACTTCGTAAATCCTTGTTTATCAATATTTAATGCTATTTTGTTAAACTTTTCAGAAAAAAGATTAAACAAAATGATTGTTTTGTAGTTTTGTTTTAAACTAAAAACTTTTTATTATGAAAAAAGTATTACCCATTATTGCAATTGCCTTATTTACAATAGGTTCAATAGCACAAACAGCACGTGTACAAGTGATACACAATTCAGCCGACGCAGCTGCGGCTACAGTAGATGTTTACGTAAATGCTGACTTAGCATTGGACGATTTCGCCTTTAGCACTGCAACTCCATTTATAGACCTTCCTGCTGGTGTTGAAATTGAATTATCAGTGGCTCCAGGTAACAGTACAAGTGTTGGCGACGCTCTTTTAACAGTACCAGTTACTCTTACCGAAGATGAAAAATACATAGTGGTTGCAGACGGGATTGTAAGTGCAACAGGATATAATCCAGCACCACCCTTAACATTACAAGTATTCGCAACGGCGCGCGAAGAAGCATCAAATCCTGCTAATGTGGATGTTTTAGTACACCACGGTTCTACAGATGCACCTACCGTAGACGTTGTTGAGAATGGAGTAGGGGCTGGATTAATAGTTGATGATATTTCGTTTACGGAATTTCAAGGTTATTTAGAATTACCAACTGCAGATTATGTACTTCAAGTTCGCGATGAAAGTGGTACAGTTGGAGTTGCAGCATATCAAGCTCCGTTAGCTACACTAACGTTAGATGGGTCAGCTATAACCGTTTTGGCTTCAGGATTTTTAGATCCAACCCAAAATTCAAATGGTCCTGGTTTTGGTCTATTTGTCGCTACAGCATTAGGTGGAGCTTTATTGGAATTACCTTCGGCACCTTTGAGCGTCTCAGAATTTGATTCTTCACAGTTCGCACTTTATCCAAATCCTGTAAACGATATATTAAATTTAAGTATTCCTCAAATGGACTTAAGCCAATATTCAATCATTGTTTCAGATATGATCGGCCGCCAGGTTATGAGACCTGAAATTACTATAAGCAATTCACTTGATGTAAGTAATATAAGCAACGGAATTTATAATCTAACTATTTTTAATGGTAATAAAATAGTGGCAAACAAAAAGTTTGTAAAGAACTAATGTAGTGTTAGAGTTAGTTAAATTGGAAAGCCCTGGAAACAATTTGTAACCAGGGCTTTTTTCTTGCCATTTTTCTTCTTCATTTTGCAGATTTATTCTACATCGGCAAGGTCTTCTAAAGTCTTAACCCTATTGAGTGTATTATGAATTTCTGAAGCTTGATTGTGTAATACTCCTGAAATATTGGAAGGGAAAATATTTTTTTTCAATTTTTCATCATATTCACTCCAACTTGCTTTTTCACCACGAATACATTCTTCCAAAACAGCTTCATCAGTATTTCCTGCAACTGAACTTTTAATATCTATCCAAGCTCGGTGCAAATCGCCGGTAAAACTTCCGCTATCTTTTGGTTGTTCGTTTAAGTTTCTTATTTCTTGTGAAAGTTCGTTTACAAAGCGACCGCGTTGTGCTGCCTGTTGTTGCAAAAATCTTTTTAAGTTTTGGTTTTTTGCATCTTGCATTGCTTTAGTAAACCCTTTTTCGGCATCATAGTTTTTCTCCAATAAATCCTGAAGATTGTTTACTATTTCATCATGAATGTTTTGATCGGCTTTTTCTTTTGTAGTTTTCATAGTTTTTGTTTTAAAATTTTTTATTAAAGGTACTTTTATCTCCTACTCTTAAATCTTAGAAATTTCACAATTGAGAAGTGTTTAACGATTATTGTTAATGGATTTTAAGATTTTAAAAATGTATATAATTGATAAAAAAATATTAAAGCATCTTTCCCAAAGAACTAGATTAGCTAACTTTCAGAAAAAAAATATGGATATCCGTTCCAATGAACCGTATTGGTTAATTATAAATACCTTACCTAAAAGTTACCCTTCCCTTAAACAAAATTCTTCCGCCGAGGTATTAATCGTTGGCGCAGGAATCACGGGCGCATTAATTGCATATAAATTAATTTCCGAAGGAAAAAAGGTTATAATGGTAGATCGTCGCGATGTTTGCAATGGCAGTAGTGCCGCGAGTACCTCAATGCTGCAATATGAAATTGATGTGCCACTACACGAACTTATTGATCAAGTTGGGCTTACTTGTGCAGTTTCAAGCTATCAAAATTGTGAAAAGTCAATCAAGGATTTAAAGAAAATTGTTGTTGAGGTTGAAAGCCACTGCGGATTTGAGTATAAAAAAAGCGTGTATTTCGCCTCTTCAAAAAAGGATATATCTTTTTTGAAGAAAGAATTTGATGCGAGAGAGCAACACGGTTTTGATGTAAAATGGCTGACGAAGGAAAAAATTGAAGAACTTGGTTTGAAAGCGTATGCAGCGATTGAGTCAAAATCGGGAGCGGTTATGGATGTTTATAAATTGGCAAATGATATTTTGAAATATTGCAGCCAACGCGGATTGGAAATTTATGATCGCACCGAAATAGAAGAGATAAAAACAAAAAACGATAAAACAATTGCTAAAACTAAAGATGGATTTACAATTGAAGTTGACGATGTGGTTCATTGCACTGGCTTTGAAAGTGCCGAAAAAATAAAGGAAAACATTGTTGATTTAAAAAGCACGTTCGCTTTGGCTTCAGAAGCTTACGAAACCATTCCGAAAGCATTTAAAAATAGAATTTTTTGGAATACTGACGCCCCGTATTTATATTTCAGAATTACTGAAGACCGACGCATAGTAATGGGCGGGGGCGATAAGGATTTTAAAAATGCAAAACTTCGTGATGCATTATTGCCGAAAAAGGAAAAGGAGTTGACTAAAAGTTTTAAAAAGTGCTTCCCTGAAATACCATTTGTAGCAGATTATTCGTGGGCGGGAACTTTTGGTGAAACAAAAGATGGTTTGCCGTATTTTGGAAAAACCGATCCCGAAAAAAACGAGCATTATATTTTAGGTTTCGGAGGTAATGGAATTACTTTTAGTGTTATGGGAATGGATGCGATTGTGCATTCCATCAACAAAACGCCGCATCCATATTTGGAATACTATAAATTCAATAGATAATTATTCCTCCAAAATTGATAGAATATTTCCCGCGGGATCTTTAAACCAAGCAATGGAATGATCGCCATTATTACAAATACCCTTTTCATTTGTTTTTATCGGTTCTTTATACTGAAGAAATTTTACTCCTATTTCTGAAAGCGCATTCACGGTTTTTTCGATATGTTTATTTTTCTGAAATCTCTTTTACTGTTTTAAGTCCTGCATCGAAAGATTTGTTAAACATATATTCATAACTTTCAAGAATATCAACCGAAACTTTTAAGATTGTATTCCCATTTTTTTCTTCAAGAATATAATCCTCAATAGAATTTGCCCATTCTGTTTCGTGTATTTCCTCCCCATTTTTTATAGACCCTAAATGTTTGAAAGTCATTAATTTAATTTCAATTTTCCTTTCAATAATGCTATACATTCCATCACCGGATAGTCCTAAAAATTTTATGGAATTTCCTTCTTCCCAATCGCTTTCGGCATAACACCCTGCACAGAAAGGTAAAGTCCATTTACCATAATTTTTATCATCCCAAAGCGCCCACCATACTTTTTCGGCAGTTGCATTTATTATCGTTTCAAATTTTAGTGTTTGCATAATTTCTATTTTTTAGTTTTCTGCTGAATTTCTTTCAATCTAAATTCTACTATAGATTCAATAAGTTTCCACGGCATTTCTTTTTCCAGCGGAAATTGAATAGAGCCCTTCCCTGTTTTATAATTTGAAAGTTATTTTTGAAACGCCTCATTTCCGGAAGGAAGGGCATAAAAGCCAATATGGTTTTTATAACCTCCAAAATATACCAATGGCTTTCTTCAGAATGTGGCGCAATCTTTTTTATTAACTGCCGTAATTTTTGAAGAATTAACTGAACTTCTTTTGGAAACGTTTCAATATATAAATCGATATTTTCCGTTTTTTCTGAATTCATAATTTTTAAAATATAAGAATGGTAGCGATCCAAAAAATAGTTTTGTCTTTTTTTATCAATATAAATATTTGATTAACCCGTTGTGCATTTTAAATAATGCTGATTTTAATATTGTTAATGTTTCTCTCAAAGATAAATTTGTTGATGTACTGAATAGTTGTCAAAGCTGTTATCTTAGCGATTATCCTGGTTTTGAACCCCTGAAACGTTTTTGCATAATTACGTCTGATCATAAACTGGTCACATAATTGAGAGAATAGTGTTTCTATCCTTTTTCTTTTTTTTCTGAATATATAAGGTTGTTTTTTATAATCTTTTTGGTTATTCCTCATTGGTGTGTTGAGAGTTATGTTGCAAGTTTCAAAAAGGTTAAGTTGTATTTTTGCAGATAAATAACCTCTATCCCCAATTAATGTACAGTCGCTTATCTGCATCTTGATATCTTTTAGATAATTGATGTCGTGCACAGAAGCAGGGCTTAGGTCAATACTTTGAAAAACTCCGTTCACAGAGCAAACCGCGTGTAACTTATACCCATAATAATTAGCACTCTGTGCGGCACAGTAACCCTTGTCGGGAAAAGAAAAATTGTCTTCTTTGCATATTTTGGAACGTGAACTGCGAGACAGTTTACAAACCTCTAAAGGCATACTGTCGACCACAAAATAACCTTCAAACTCATTAAAATGTGAAGCTAATTTTAAACGGATTTTATCAAGCTCATTGGCAAGCTTTCGTCTTCTTCTGTTGTAAACACTCCGTTCAATTTTTGTCCCGATGATTTTCGGAAGCTTTCTGAAAAGATCGTTTTCGCTATCTATACCCATAAACTCAGCTGTCAAACTCAAACTTATCAGTTCTAAGTCACTAAGCTTTGGTTCACGCCTTTGATAGGGTAAAAGTTGATCTTTTGATATTTTCCTCAAAACTTCCAATATTCTTTCGTAATTTGCATTTAAGTTGTTCATTATTAATGTTTTATAGATAAAACAAGTTACTGATTATCAGTAAGATGAACAACTTTTTTCTTTTAAATCATAATGCACAACGGGTTTAATTATAAAATTAATTATTATGAAAATTATTTTACTTTTTTTAGCGTTATTTTTTTCTCCGTTATATTTGATTTCCCAGAATTGGAATCAAATTCAAAAAGTTGTAGCTTCGGATAGAGACGTAGGTGATCAGTATGGTCAGTCGGTTTCTATATTTGGTAATTATGCCATTGTGGGTAGTGGATGGGCAGATTTAACGGCGGGTGCCGCTTATATTTTGAAAAGGATGTTTCTGGGAATTGGATGCAATTACAGAAATTGGTATCTTCTGATCGACAAGTAGGGGATTTTTTTGGATGGTCAGTTGCTATAAACTTAAATTGTGCCCAAAATAAAGCTGTGATGATTGGGGGTAATTCATACCCTGATGGAGGTGTCGCTTATATTTTTAAAAAAAATTTAGCTGGAAATTGGATCGAGACAGATAAATTAATTGCATCCGATGTAGATTTGTTTGATCACTTTGGTTGGGATATTCCATTAGACGGCAATACTGCCGTTGTGAGTAATTATTCTCAATCTAATAATGAAGCAGCTTACATTTTTAATATAAATTCAAATGGTATTGGGAATGAAATTCAATAACTTTCAAATCAAGTTATAGGCAATGAAAGGTATGGTTATTCTGTAGCTATAAGCGGAAATTATATAGCTATAGGGAGTCCGGATGATGATACTGATGCTTCTGGAAATAACTCTTTATTAAATTCTGGTGCTGTTATTATTTACAAACGAAATAATAATAATGTTTGGAATCAACAACAAAAGATTGTGGCTACTAATAGAGCGGATTTTGATAAATTTGGTACATCAGTAGCGTTAACAACCCAAAATTATTTAAGCTCAGAGTATGATGAGTATCCTATAAAATTGGTGGTTGGTGTACCCCAAAAAAGTTTTGCCCCTGTTAACTACGCATGAGCTGTATATATATTTAAAATAGATTTCGAATTTCGTATGGAGTCAATTGCAAATGGTAAGACCTTCAACAAGTTTTACATACGACAGATTTGGATATACAGTGGCGTGCGATATATTTTATGAAGGAGGTCTTATAAAAACTAATATTTTAATCGGTTCATTTAATGAAAAAAATGCTTCTGGAAATAATAATTTGGAAAATGCTGGGGCAGCTTATCTGTTTAAAGAAACAAGCCCTGGTTTTTTTGTGGAAAACCAAAAAATAGTACCATCTGATAGAATGATTGGTGATCAATTTAGTGGTACTAAAAATGGAGTTGCAATTGATAACAATCTTTTAATTATAGGAGCCATAGGAAAGGATACTAACTCTACTGGAGGAAATCCTTTAGATGGTGCAGGGGCAGTTTATATTTTTAAAAAACAATAAAAAATATTGTCCTAATTAAAATTTATCATTATATCATATTTTAAAAAATAATGGTTTCGTACGCTCCTATATCTGGTGGGTCGTTTCTATTAGCTCCATTTAAATCTTTAAGAACGGATGGCGGATTTGTAAGGAAGATACCAATGTTTTCAGCACCCGAAGTTCCAGTTTCAATATTGAAATTATTCATTTCAGTATCCTGAAAAAAGGGATCTAAATTGAATTTAGTGGCTGTGTAAAAAGCTGGGTTCGCAAAATCATATAATGGATTATCGCCGAATTCTCCTGATGAATCTTCAAAACGAATCAATGAATTTGTGAAATTAAAGTTGAAAGCGACTACCGTACTTTGGAACAAAGAAATTTCGCGGCGTTCATTTCCATAAATAATACAGTTTATAAAATCGGCTTTTAATAAATCCACACCCAAATCTCCCAAAGTATTGTCTATAGATACAGATGGAAAGGAACGGAAACCGTTGGTCCAATAGTTTGCAAAGGTACAATGCCTAAATTCATAACTTCCCCCCAATTGAATCGCTAACGACGATTGGCCACTATTGTTTATCACCATATTTTCGCCGTCAATAAATCCGGTTGTTGCAAGAAGTCCGTAAGCAGAGCTGTTGTAAATCTGCACATTACTTAACGTAACTGGGCTATCATCTACCCTAATTCCCACTAAACTGTTTTTAATTGTAGTGTAATTGAATTCATTATCAATACTTCCGCTTGTAAGCCAAATAGTAAACCATTGGCCGGGAATATCTGAGAAACCAGGCTCCAATCGGTCGCCTTCAAAAATCACTTCATTTTCCATTGCTTCGGGGTCCAAGCTTTTTTCACCCATTACTTTCATTGAGCCGTTTGTGGCTACGATAATTCCACTTTCCGAATGAAAATGAACGCGAGCACCTGCTTCAACATTTAATGTTTTATCACTTGGCACCGCTGCAAAACCGTAAATTACATAGGGTTTTTCATTAGTAAATGTAAGTTCGTCATCTTCGAGAAAAAATCCTTTGACCAGAATATCATTTCCTTCATCATCTTGTCCTAAAGTTAGCGTTTCTGTTGTGCCATCGGGAAATTGTTCCGGAAAAAGGAAAACGGCATCTTTAACCAATGTTACCAATTCTACTTTCTGCTCATTGCCGCCAGTGTCGAAAAGAAGTTGATCGGTATATAGAAATTCGGTGGGATCTGTTGGCAGATTGTTTATATCAAATGTGGTTTCGATAAAAATAAAGATACTGTCCTTTGCCAAGATTTGAACATTTTCAAAAACTTTGCCTGCAATTCCGTCAACATTCAAACGGTAATTTGAAGCTTCGCCTTGACCCAAACGCACGGTTGGGATGTTGATATCTTCATCGCTTCGGTTGTAAACTTTTAGGTTGTATGTGCTGGAACCAATGTTTGTGAAAATGGTATCCAAATAAACCGTATCCTTTGAAAATTTCAGATTTCCAGTGCTGGCAACGGTTTCAAAATCGTTGCGGCAAGAACTCCATAATACAAGGCAACACAAAATGCCCAATCCGTATAAATACCTCATTCAATTAAAATTTTGGTAAAAATATAACTTTTTATGAAGGTTATTATTGTGAAGCTTAAATAAGTTTTCAGTGTCCATTCGCAGTAAGCAATAAATGTAATTTATGTTAAACTGCAAACTGCGACTGAAGACTGTTTACTCATTTCCCCGTTTTGCTTTTCGTTCCGCTTTCTTTTGTTCTTGTTTTATTTTCATAAAGGCAACCGTGTTTTTATAAGCTTGTTTAGATTTTTCATACCAATCGGTATCTTTTGAAGGTTGGTAATCTTCATATGAAATTCCACCTGCAACTACAACTACTTCTCCTAAAACAACTCCAGGATCAAGATTGACATCTATTTTAGTTGAAATATTTGAAACGGTTATTTCTTTTGTGTCATAGCCAACATAACTAAAAGTCAAAACGTCTCCCGGTTTTGTTTCAATAGAATAATTACCGTCAAAATCGGTTTGTGTTCCTGTTGAGGTTCCTTTTATAATTACATTGGCGCCGGGCAATGGCAAGCCTTCATAATCTGTAACAGTTCCTTTGGTGAATATTTTAGTCGATTTTTCTTCGATTTTCTCTTCTGGATTTGAGGCTATTCTTCCTACAATAACAGAAACAGTTGCGCTGCCCATTTCTGATTGCAAAAGTTCATTTTCTTTTTCTGATTCCAAAAGCACATTTATTTTTTCTGATTTATTGTTTAAACGGATTTCTTGAGTATCATAATTTAATTTGAAGTGATTTAAACTTTTTTTGAAAAAATAAAAAGGGTTGTGGATATTTGTGTTGCGAAACATAAATAACTAAATCACAACCCCATATGTACTCGGTACTCGACAAAGATACAATAGAAATGGAAATTGTCCCATACCTGCCACTGCCAAAAAGAGGTTTTCCCCCAACTGTTCCGTTGGTCGAGATCGTCAACGCAATTCTCTACAAGCTGAAAACAGGCGTGCAGTGGCATCAATTGCCCACAGAGGTGTTCTTCAAGGAAAAGACATTAAGCTGGGAATCGGTCTATTACCATTATAGAAAATGGTGCGTTACCGGAGTTTGGAAGACTTGCTGGATAGGTATCCTCGATAGGCACAGATCAGAACTGGACCTTTCAAGTGTTGACCTGGACGGTAGCCACACACCTGCGATAAGGGGCGGTGAAGAAGTAGCATACCAAGGGCGGAAAAAGCGCAAGACCACAAACGCCCTATATTTGAGCGATAGGCAGGGACTGCCAATAGCCATGTCAGAACCGCTGGCAGGCAACCATAACGACCTGTACAACATAGAGGTACAGTTCGAGGTGGTCACGGCAACACTCGAACAGGCCAATATTACTGTGGAAGGCCTGTTCCTCAACGCAGATGCCGGGTTTGATTCAAAAGACTTTAGAAACTCTTGTGAGAAAAAAGAGATCAATGCCAATGTGTGTTTCAACAAGCGCAATGGGAATACCGATAGGGACGAATATTTTGACCAAGAACTATATGACAAAAGATATGTCATTGAGCGGACGAACGCCTGGATGGACAGTTACCGATCTCTACTGAACAGGTTTGATACGACCATTGCAAGTTGGTTGGGCTTAAACTATCTATCATTTATGGTAATATTACTAAAGAAAATGAAAAATAAAAAGTTTAAATGACCTCTTTTTTAAATGTGAGCCGTTCGTGATTCAAAGTTATAATTGTGTATTCTCCTTTGCTGTTTGTCCACGCCTTATTTTGTGTTTCATTGGAAATTATTTCTACATTTTTCACAGGGTTTCCATTGAAATCATTTACTGTTCCATTGGTTAAAATCTGCATGCGGTCGAGATTGGCATTACTTAATCTCCCAATTCGCAAAGAAACCATTGGTTTTTCTGAAAGTTTATTTTTGTCAGATTTTGGGTTATTTGAAAAAAGTGTCAACGGAAGCAGCATCGATGCCGCAAAAGGTGCAAGGCTTTGCCCGCTTTTGCGCTCCATTTTTACCTCTCGGTTTAGTTGTGATTTTTTTATCCTTCCACAGGTATTTTTATTTTCGGAAAGAATTTTCACCAACTCCTCATCGGTTTTTGAAGTGAAGTCGATAACTTCTTTGGTGCAAACGTTGCAAAACTTACCTTTTTCGGTAGCGGTCATTTTCGCCCAATCTTCGTGGCAAGGCTCTGGAATTCTAATAACGATGGATTTTTTCATGATTTGATGGTTTTATTGATTCAAAGGAATCAAATAACAAACCATAAAAAAACCGCCTTTGAGTAAAGCGGTCGTTTCAATGAGGGAAATTGATTAACGATTTTAGATTTTTCAACTTTCAACCTTCAACCTTCAGCCATTAACTTTTAATTACTTTTGAATTATTTCAATTTTAAAAAGTTTGTCCCAATTTTTTCCTGTTATATAAAGAATATTTGGTTCGCCATTGTAAGCGATGCCGTTCAATACATCCAATTTATCGTGTTGTGTAACTTTGTCTTTTAAATCGGTAAGGTCAATAACACCTTCCACGGCGCCATTTGAAGGATCAATAATTGCAATGGAACCCTGTTGGTACACATTGGCATAAATTTTTCCTTCAACCCATTCAAGCTCGTTAACACTGTTTATTTTACTGGTGTTGGTGAAAATTTCAATGTAATCTTTCTCAGCAAGCGTATTTGAATTTAAGGTCCAAATTCTATCCGTTCCATCGCTTTTATAAATATTGCTTTCGGGGTCATGGCAAAGTCCCCAACCTTCTTTACTCTTTCCATAAACGAAAGTTCCGGTTTGTTCCATTGTTTTTAAATTGTAGATGAAACCAGTGTTTTCACGCCAAGTAAGTTGATATATTTTGTTGTTTAAAACAGTAAGCCCTTCGCCAAAATAATTAGCAGCTAAAGGAACACTTTTATAAACTTCCCCAGTTTTATAGTTTGTCTTTCTTAACGTCAATTCTTTGTATTGGCCAGTACTTTCATATAAAGTATCATTTTCAAACTCTAGGCCTTGGGTGTATGCATTTATATCGTGCGGATAGGTTTCAAGAATTTTATAGGTGTACAATTTCGGTTTTATGGAAGAGAGAATGGTAAGTTTTGTTGAGGCTTCAAATTCTTCGCCATCGCTATATATTTTTGCAATCAATGTTTTTTCGCCGAGTTTTTTTCCCGAAAGGGAAATGTTGTCTCCAGAAACTTCAATTTTATCATTGTTTAAAAAATAAACAATTGAATCTGTTTTAACATTATTTTTGTTGTTTAACGAGATTGTTACAGCATCTTCCGTAGTATATGTTTTCTTCGGATTCTTTATTTCCAGCGAAAAGTTATTATTTTTATCTGCTGAATTATTTCCACAGCTTCCCAAAAAAAGGAGTAAAAGTGTAGGTATTAAAAAGTTATAGAGTTTCATTATTAATTTTAATTTTCCGCAAGGTATTTATTAAAATTGAAATCCAAAAATACTTGCGAAAACTTCAAAAAGCTTTATCTTTGCAGCGGCAAGTCCTACACAACCAGCTCCTGTTGAATCCTCCAGGGCGGGAACGCAGCAAAGGTAAATGGTCGTAGCGGTGTGATGTAGGTAGCTTGCCATTTTTTGTGCGCTAAACTTTCCTTTTAAAGAACCAAGAATCACGACCGCTTGCTCCTCCGCTAAAGCTATGGCGGCACGCGGACGCTGCAAGAACCAAGACTTTTTTTCTTTTAAAAATCTTTAATCTTTAATCTTTAATCTTTAATCTTTAGTCTTTAGTCTTTAGTCTTTAGTCTTTTCTCTTGCATCTTGTTTCTAGACTCTTTTTCAAAAAACAATTTGGAAAACCCGCAGCATAAACGCACCTTTGCTTTTCAACAACTTTTTATGCCTAAAACAGTACTCATTACGGGCGGTTCTTCGGGGATTGGTAAAGCCATTGGCGAATACCTTTCAGCAAAAGGCTACAACGTTTTCGGAACAAGCCGAAATCCGGATCGCATTTTAAATTCCTCGTTTCCACTTTTAAAAATGGACGTTAATGAAACCGAATCAATTGAAGCCGCTATTGCTGAAATTATCAGCAAAGCCGAAAAAATTGATGTGATAATTAATAATGCAGGCGTTGGGATTACAGGCCCAATTGAGGAAACCCCCGAAAGCGAAATTAAAAAAGCATTCCAAACCAATTTTCACGGACCGATAAATGTGATTAAAGCAGTTTTGCCACAAATGCGCAAGCAGGGTTTCGGGCATATTTTAAATATTACTTCCATCGCGGGATATATGGGACTTCCGTACCGTGGCATATATTCTGCCAGCAAGGCTGCGTTGGAAATTACTATTGAAGCGATGCGGATGGAAACGTTGCAATTTGGAGTAAAAATGACCAATATTGCTCCGGGAGACTTTGCTACAAACATTGCTTCGGGACGCTATCACGCTCCGATTTTGGAAAATTCTCCCTATAAAAAAGATTACGGTAACACGCTAAAAATGATGAACGAGCACGTGGATAATGGCGGCGACCCCATAAAAATGGCAAAAGTAGTACATCAAATAATTGAAAACTCAAATCCCAAAATTCACTACAAAGTGGGCGCGCCGATGCAGAAATTTTCAATTGTGCTAAAACGCATCTTGCCCGATAAGGTTTATGAGCGGATGCTTTTGAGGCATTATGGGTTGAAGTAGAGAAAGTATGAAATTATATTTAAAGATACTTTTAACAATATCATATTCCGTAGGATTAATGTATAGGATAACCTTTTTTAATGTCGATTTTTTTAAATGGATTAATAATAATATTGTTGATTTTGAATTTCAAAATCTTGTAGTTAGCGCGATATATTTCCCATCATTATTGTTTTTAATTTATAGAATTTGGGCATTTAAAAATATTGATAAAAACACAAAAGGTAATTGGACTGTTTTATTAATTTTTGTGAGTATAGTTACAATGCCCGTTTATATTTGGAGAAAGGACGATGTATTTATTAAGCAAAACAATGCTTTAGGGTCTTAATTGGCTTCATCAAATAATTTCAACTTATCAATCTTTATAAACAACCCAATCCAATCGAAATTTTCTTCCTTATTTTTACACCAATAATTCTGAAATCAATCTTATGAAATTCTTTATCGATACCGCAAACCTTGACCAAATTCGCGAAGCCCAAGACCTTGGCGTGCTTGACGGCGTTACCACCAATCCATCCTTGATGGCGAAGGAAGGCATAAAAGGCAAAAACAACATCTTGAAACATTATGTAGCCATTTGTAACATTGTTGATGGCGACGTTTCCGCAGAAGTTATTGCAACCGATTTTGATGGAATGGTAAAAGAAGGCGAGGAGCTTGCCGAACTTCATCCACAGATTGTGGTAAAAGTGCCGATGATAAAAGAAGGAATAAAAGCAATCAAATATTTCACCGATCACGGAATTCGAACTAATTGTACTTTGGTTTTTTCAGCTGGGCAGGCTTTGTTGGCGGCAAAAGCAGGAGCAACTTATGTTTCCCCATTCATTGGAAGACTCGATGATATTTCAACGGACGGATTGGAATTGATTGCAGACATTAGATTGATTTATGACAACTATGGTTTTGAAACTAAAATTCTTGCAGCTTCCGTTCGTCACACTATGCACGTTATTAACTGCGCAAAAATAGGTGCAGACGTTATGACCGGTTCACTTTCCTCTATTGAAGGTTTGTTGAAACATCCTTTAACCGATAGCGGTTTAAAGCAATTTTTGGAAGATTATAAAAAGGGAAATTAGGCTTTAAATGTCACACTGAGCGCAGCCGAAGTGCTCATTTAACAATAGTCATTGAAGCGAGTAGAAATATTATTTATTCAAATACCCGAGAAGCAATTCTTCAAAATTGGTATTGAACATATTCGTCTTCCCTTCGAGGATTACTGAATTCTTATCCAATATAAAAACCTTGTTCATCGAATAATTCAAAGCGAGTTTTTTATCAGCCTCTGCTAGATTTTCAAATTGAAATTCTGTTTCTGGATTATACCCTAATTTTTGTACAGTTTCGCGCCATTTTTTAAAATGCGTATCTGTATTTATTCCAAAGAAATCGTATTCGGGATATTTGGCCTTTAATTCTGCAGCACGACTATGGATGTTTCTGTATTGGGTTGAGGATTGTGCAGACCAAAAGAATATTACAGTCGGGGAATTAACTAAACTTTGTAAGTCTTTTACAACATTGTCAGTATTCACAAGCAAGACGTTGGGTAGCGTATTTCCGGATGTAAGTGCTACAGATACATCGAATATTTTACTCACCTCTTCCTCAATCTTTTTGTTGGTATTCATTTTTGAAAACGCTTCAAAAAACTTGCGTTCTTCATCAGAATCATTTGCGTTTAGCAAATAGTACATAGCGTTAAGGCGGAGTAAAGAATTTTTGATGGAATCGGAAGTAACAATGCTGTCAATCAATTGAATTTTTCGATAATTATAAGCAAATGAATTACGGTCTACTGGTTTTTTTCCATCGTATTCTGAACAAACAATGTTTTCAAAATAACGATTCATAAAACGATAATACGGGTAGTAAAACTTAAGTTCGTCCCAAGCAAAATTTATATCTTTTCTATAATCAAAGAAATTTGTGTCAAGCTTTTCGGGATTGCGTCTATTGGCAGCACCATACATTTCCTTTTTAGAATAATAGTCGTATTCAATATTGGCTAGTGCAACAGTTTTGAAATCATCAGCAACGGGATTGTCTTCAATAAAATCGTTATACTCTGAGATTTTTATTTCTTTTAAAGAATCAATTTTGGTTTCAAAATCTTCGGAAGAAAGCGAATACCACTTGGGTAAATTTTGGTTTTCGGTTTCATTCATCAAATACAAATCCATCAAAAGATTGTTTTGTTCCCCACCTTCACCTGAATAGGCGAGTAATTCGTCAAAATCTATAGTATTTATATGAATCAATAAACTATCGCCTGGCTCGATAAAGAAAACTTGGCTTTCACTATGTTTAAAGGAATAAAGGCCAGACTTTATTTTATTGGTTTTGTAAAGAAAGAAATTGTTGGAGTCAAGTTTTATGGTATCTAGAATATTATTTCCCTTGGAAAAAATAACATAATCCAGTTTTGGATTTACTATTTGACCGCTAATCCAAGTTGTTTGTACTGCATCCTCTTCCTTGTTTTTACAAGAAAGCAGCGCGGTAAACAAAAATAGAAGAAGTAATTTTTTAAACAATAGCACCTCTATAAAGATTAGTTGACAAATGTAGCCGAGCACTATACTGAATAATGTTAAATGGTAGTTAAAAGGGTTTTTAAAACGTTAATGTTTTCGGCATAACGCTTAAATAGCTACTTTTGCGCAAAATTTATAATTTATGCTTTCAGTATCTAATCTTTCGGTACAATTTGGTAAAAGAATTTTGTTTGATGAAGTGAGCACACAGTTCACCACAGGCAATATATATGGTATTATTGGTGCCAATGGCGCGGGAAAATCCACTCTTCTGAAAATCATTTCTGGGAAACAAGATCCTACTTCGGGTTCTGTTCATTTGGAAAAAGGAAAACGTATGTCGGTTCTTGAGCAAAATCACAACGAATATGATGAGTTTACTGTACTTGAAACGGTGGTTCGCGGTAATAAGGAATTGTTTTCAATAAAGTCGCAAATTGATAAACTTTACGAGAATTATACTGACGATAATGCCGAAAAAATAGGCGAACTGCAAGTTGCTTTTGAGGAAATGAACGGTTGGAATGCCGATAGTGATGCAGCTACAATGCTTTCAAATCTTGGAATTGATGAAAGTCTTCATTATACGTTAATGAAAGATGTGGATGGAAAGCAAAAAGTACGTGTGCTTTTGGCGCAGGCACTTTTCGGAAATCCCGATGTGCTTATTATGGATGAGCCTACCAACGACCTTGATTATGAAACCATCAATTGGTTGGAGAACTTTTTGGCGAATTATGACAATTGCGTAATTGTTGTTTCCCACGACCGTCACTTTTTAGATTCGGTTTGTACACACATTAGCGATATAGATTTCGGAAAAGTAAATCACTATAGCGGAAACTACACTTTTTGGTACGAGAGTAGCCAATTAGCTGCGCGCCAACGTTCGCAACAAAACAAAAAGGCCGAGGAAAAGAAAAAGGAACTTCAGGAATTTATTATGCGTTTTAGTGCAAACGTTGCAAAAAGCAAGCAAGCAACTTCGCGTAAAAAGATGTTGGAAAAATTGAATATTGAAGAAATACAACCATCCAGCCGTCGTTATCCTGCAATTATTTTTGAGCGTGAGCGCGAAGCCGGTGACCAAATTTTGAATATTGAAAATCTTTCGGCATCAATTGAGGACGAAGTGCTTTTTAAAAATGTGGATATAAATCTTGCAAAGGGCGACAAAGTAGTAATTTATTCAAAAGATTCGCGTGCTGCTACTGCTTTTTATGAAATATTAAACGGCCACGCAAAACCTGATAGTGGTTCCTTTCAATGGGGAATAACCACAAACCAAAGTTACTTGCCGCTGGATAATGAGGAATTTTTCAAAAACAATCTTTCATTGGTAGATTGGTTGCGTCAATACGCTAAAACGGAGGAAGAACGCGAAGAGGTTTTCTTGCGTGGTTTCCTTGGAAAAATGCTTTTCAGCGGGGAAGAAGCATTGAAAAAAAGTAACGTACTTTCGGGTGGTGAAAAAGTGAGATGTATGTTGAGCCGAATGATGATGATTCGCGCAAATGTGCTGATGCTTGACGAACCAACAAACCACTTGGATTTGGAATCGATCACGGCGTTTAACAATTCGCTTAAAAATTTCAAAGGGACTGTATTATTCACAACCCACGATCACGAATTTGCCCAAACCGTTGGAAATCGTGTAATCGAACTAACTCCAAATGGAGCAATAGATCGTTATATGACTTTTGATGAATATATGAGCGATAAGAAAATAAAGGAACTTCGTGAAAAAATGTACGGAGTAGGGGTTAATTAGTCGATTAGTCTATGAGTTGATGGGTTTATAAGTTTAAAAGTTTAGTTTTTTAAACCCAGAACTAAGAACCCGCAAACTTTCACTTCTTCGATTTCTTTTAAAAATTCATTAATCGTTGATTGCGCTTTTTCCAATTCATCTTTTCTAACAAAAACCATCGTTTGATTTGCGATGCTCATTGTGAAACCAGCTCTTAAACTACTTTCGTGGTCATTTCGTTCAATTGGGCTGATCCCAATTTCGTTTAAACGCGCTATCAATCCTTTTGCAATTAATGTTGGGCCGGTGTAAATTCGAGATGTTTCTGACATTTAGTTATTCTCCAATTTCTATTAAATAAGCATCAACTATGGGCTGTGCAATTGCAAGTTCATCTTTGCGAACAAATACGCGTACCTGATCGTCAAATTTAGTTCCAGAGCCAAACATTACCCCACTTTGCTCATCGTCCCGGAGTATCGGAGTTATATTTACTTCTTCTAGTCGAACTACTAGTCCAGTTGCAATCATATCGGAACCTGTGTATATTCGAACTGTTTCTTCTGTGTTATCTGACATTTTTTAGATTTTTAGATTATTAGATTATTAGATTATTGGATTATTTTATTCATTATTCGTTACTCATTTTGAAGTCACGCATTGTAATAATTACTTTTCCAGATAGCATCATTAAAATTCTTTCCTTTTGAAAAGCCATAAAATATAACCATTCCGCCCACGCCTTTAAAAATAAATAGGAAGAGAAAAAGATATTCCTGAATACTTCCGTTTGGCGTAAACCATTGCATCGGCATTATTGAAGTGATTAAAAGACTGAGTACGGCAACGGTAAAAAGTAGGTTTTCAAAATTTTTATATGGCCGCATCAGCAATCTTCTAAAGGGATGCAAATCATTTCCCCATTTATGTATTAAGTAAAAATAATCATTTCCCATGGGTGCAAAAAGCAAAGGATCATCTGCATTGTCAAGTTTTAAAAGTTTTGCTGGAGCTACTATTTTGAAGTTTTTTAATGATGTATTATGATTTTTTTCAAGGTTTCTTATTTCTGAAATTGCTTCTTCCGGAAAATTTCCTTTGAAATAATGCGAATCCAAAAATCGCAATCTGTAAGTAACGCAAAGTTTTTCGATGTCATTAATATGGAAGATGTTTTCAGATTTCAAAATATCGAAATTGAAATCGTTCTTAAAATTCTCAAATTCTTCGCTCAAAGTTGAAATAATTTCGTCCCTCTGCTTTTCATTTTCTGAAAATATCCGCAACACTTCATCCATAACAACTTCTTCGCCAACACGTTTGTTGCGGTACTTTAGCAGTTGTTTTTCAATATTGGTTTCTGAAAACATCGAATCTAAATTTTAGCGAAATAAATTTACACAGTAGGCATTAGTAAAACAACTATTTAACAAAGTTTGAGGAAAACTTTAAATAATGTCTGGCCTTTCGCGTTTACGGTATAGTTGCTGTTGTATTTGTTATATTTACAATCTTAAATATTTTTTTATGCATTTCAAAAATACATTTCTACTAATTTTTATTCTTTGTGTTGGAACAACTGTTTCTGCACAAAAATATCTTTCAACTAAAAATGCTGAGGTTTCCAAAGTATTGGGAGAAAGCAGTTTTACGTCAAGCAAAACCTTTTTTGAAAATATTGAAGAGGCTCCAGATTTTACAATTTTGGCCAAAATATTAAGAACAGGTTCGTCGCGAAAAACGCTGGAAAGCAAAGAAATGGTAACCATTTTTGCTTTAGCTGATGAAGCTTTCATGAATTTGCCCAAAAAAAGCAGAGATTCCGTTTTGGGAAATAATAATTTGGTGAATTCAATAGTAAAATATTTGGCTAATTCCGGAAGGCTGGACAGTAATAGCCTTAAAACCGCTGTTGAAAAAAATGGAGGCAAAGCTTATTTAACGACTGTTGAAGGGCAAAGTCTGGAAATAAAAGAGGAAGAAGGGCAATTAGTTTTAATCGATGCGCACAACAATAAAGCGATACTTATAGCGCCAGATTTCTATCATAAAAATGGATTTTTTCATATTGTGGATGGTTTGATTTTTCCGCCTTCAAAATAATTAAACGGTTTAAGTTAAATAAATCCTAAAGTCCGGAAATTGCAAAACCGCAATTTCCGGACTTTCGTTTATAAGAGGACATAAACACAAACTAAAAACACTTTTATGAAATCAAAATTTTTTACAGCAGCATTATTCTCAATAGCACTTGTAGTGGGATCTTCATCAGTATTTGCACAAGACAAAATGATGAAAAATGAAAAAACAGTTATGGTTGGCGGTGCAGCAATGTACCCAAGCAAAAATATCGTTGAAAACGCGGTTAATTCTAAGGATCACACAACCCTAGTTGCAGCGGTTACGGCTGCTGATTTGGTTGCCACACTTCAAACTGATGGGCCTTTCACGGTTTTCGCACCAACAAATGCGGCTTTTGAAAAACTTCCTGCAGGAACTGTTGAAACGTTACTAAAACCAGAAAACAAAGCAACCTTGCAAGGTGTTTTAACGTATCACGTTGTTGCCGGTAAACACAGCGCTTCAAGTATTATAACAGACATTAAAAAAGGTGATGGAAAAGCATCTTACAAAACTGTAAACGGAGGAACCTTAACAGCAATGATGAAAGGTAAAAACGTTGTTATTATGGATGAAAACGGAGGTACGGCAACCGTAACAATTGCAGATGTTAACCAATCAAATGGTGTGATTCACGTTACTGACGGTGTTTCTTTGCCAAAATAATTTGCCCCAACATTTCCCCAATTAGTTAAAATGAAAACAGCGACTTAATTAGTCGCTGTTTTTTTTTAATTTACAACAATTCTTATCGAAGCACTGCCCCAAATTCAGTTTCAAACTTTTGTTGCAGTTTGCTCATTATTTTATCAATCTGTTTATCGGTCAATGTTTTTTCTTCATCTTGGATTGTGAAGGTGAGCGCGTAACTTTTTTTGCCTTCGGGAAGATTTTCGCCTTTGTAAACGTCAAACAGATTTACCGATTTCAATAATTTTTTCTCTGTTGAAAAAGCTGCTTCTTGAAGCGAACCAAAACTTATTGAATTGTCCAACAACAAAGCAAAATCACGCTGAGCAGATTGAAATTTTGGAATTGATTTCAGCTTAAAACCTTTAAGAGGAATCTGTTTCAATACTACATCCCAGTTAAAATCGGCGTAAAAAACTTCAGCGTCAACATCAAGCTCTTTGGAAATATGTTTGTTTACAATTCCAAATTCAACAACGATTTCCTTATTTCTTTTCAAACTAATTCCTTCAGAAAAAATATTGTTATCAGTATTTTCTTCCGTGAAGTCATTAAGTCCCAATCTTTCCATAACTGCCGTAATCATACCCTTTCCGAAGAAAAAATTACTTTTTAAATCGGCTATTGCCCAATTTCCATCGGCTTTCAAACCTTTAATAAAAATTGAAAGATGTTTGTTTTCAGTTCTTCCACCGGGAAAATTATGATAGGTTTTTCCGAATTCGAACAATTTCAAATCACTGTTTTTTCTATTGTTATTATATGCGATGGCTTCCAAACCTGAGAATAACATTGACTGTCGCATTACCGAAAGATCGTTGCTCAGCGGGTTCAGCATGGTTACATTATAATTATCTTTTATAGAATCGCTTAATATGCTATATTTTGGTGAAGTGAGTGAGTTATTCAACATCTCATTAAAGCCAAGAGCCGTTAATTGTGATGCGGTTTTGTTTTGCACAGCATAATCTTCGCCAGGTAAAACAGTAGAAATAGATGCGTTCAGTTTTTGAGTGAACTTTATATTATTGTATCCGTACACACGAAGAATTTCCTCAATAACATCAACATCGCGGGTAACGTCATTTCTGTAAGCGGGAATGGTGAGTCCGATACCAGTTTCGGTAACGTTGTTCACTTTCATTTCTAAAGAGGTAAGGATTTCCTTTATGGTTTCTTTTGGAATTTCTTGTCCAACAAGATTATTTGCTTTTTCGAAATTCAAGAAGACTTGATGATCCTCAATTTTCTTTTGATAGACATCTATCAAATCGCTAGTAATTTGTCCTTCTGCAATTTGAACAATTAGAATTGCAGCGTAACGAAGGGCATAATCTGCAATATTTGGATCAATTCCCCTTTCAAAACGGAAAGAGGCGTCAGTACTTAAACTGTGGCGTTTTGCAGTTTTGCGAATACTTACTGGATTGAAGTAAGCACTTTCCAAGAAAATACTTGTAGTTTCCTGCGTTACCCCACTATTCAACCCACCGAAAACTCCGGCAATGCACATTGGTTTTTCGGCATCACAAATCATTAAATCTTCTTCGTGGAGCTCGCGTTCTAATCCATCCAAAGTCGTGAATTTTGTGCCAGCGGGTAGGGTTTTCACGTTAACGATGTTGCCAGCAATTTTTGCCGCATCAAAGGCGTGCAAGGGTTGCCCAAGTTCGTGGAGTACGTAATTGGTAACATCCACAATATTATTTATAGGCGAAAGCCCAATAGATTTTAATCTGTTTTGAAGCCAAGCAGGAGAAGTCCCAACCTTTAGATTACTGATTGTAATTCCGCAATATCGTGGGGCCAAGCTTGGATCTTCAACATTTACTGATATTTTTAAAGTGCGATTATCAATTCTAAAATTACTGGTTGATGGAGTGTTGAGTTTTGTGGAAATACCTTTATGAAGTAATCCTGCTTTCAAATCACGTGCAACACCCCAATGACTCATGGCATCGGCTCGGTTTGGCGTCAATCCAATTTCAAAAACTTTATCGTTTTCAATTTCCAAAACTTTGGCTAATGGGGTTCCAGGTTTTAGTTTGGCGTCGAGAATCATAATTCCTTCATGCGATTTTCCGATGCCTAATTCATCTTCGGCACAAATCATTCCTTCGCTTTCCTCCCCGCGTATTTTACCTTTGTTTATTTGCCAAGGTTTTCCCTCAGCATCGTAAAGTGTAGTTCCAACAGTTGCCACGGGTACTTTTTGACCCCCCGCTACATTGGGAGCGCCACATACAATTTGAATAACATTTCCCGAACCCACATCAACTTTTGTTACTTTCAATCGGTCTGCATTTGTATGTTGGGTACATTCTAAAACGTGCCCAACCACAACGCCTTCCAATCCTCCTTTTACGGATGAAAAATCTTCAATTCCCTCTACTTCAAGTCCGAGGTCGGTTAATAATTCGCCAGTTTTTTCGGCATCCCAAGGAAGGTTGATGAATTGTTTTAGCCAGTTGTATGAAATTGTCATAAGTGTAAATTCTTAACAGAGGGCAAAGATACTATTTAGTTTAAAGTTGAAAGTTGAAAGTTGAAAGTTTTAGTTCAAACTTCAGGATTTCAATTTTTGTGAAGTGAAATTTAATTTTAGAAAATATAATATCACTCCAATCGTGGCTATTGCAGTTACTAAAAAAGTGACGTTTGCTCCAAAATAAAACCATAGAAGTCCAGCCATGATGCTCGCTAACATTGCCGTTATACTTTGGAAAGCAGAATAGGTTCCGACTGCTGTTGCAGTATTTTCATCTTTGGAAATGTTGGTGATCCATGCTTTTGAAATGCCTTCGGTTGCGGCGGCATATATACCGTAGCCGAAGAAAAGCGCAATTATTAAATATAGATTTGTTGTTAAGCCCATTCCGAAGTAAACCAAACTAAAAATAACCAATCCGAAGACAAACATTTTTTTCAAACCTATTTTATCTGCAAAAATCCCCAATGGAAATGCGGTGAGGGCGTAAACCAAATTGTAAAATATATAGATGCCAATCACCCAAGTGTCGTCCAATCCTGCATCTTTCGCTTTCAATAAAAGGAAGACATCGCTACTATTGAAAAGTGCAAAAAACAAAAGTCCGAGCACTACTTTTCTATATTCGGCAGGACTTTGTTTCCAATAATTGATGAAGGAAAAGAAACTGATTTTTTTCTTTTCTGAAGTAATTTCTAATTTTTTATCCTTTAAAAGGAAAGAGGCAATTACCGCCAAAACCCCTGGAATGAAGGCGATATAGAAAAGGCTGATATAATCTTCGGGATAAAAATATAGATATAGTAGGGCGAGGGCATGACACGAGCACAGCACCAAAAGTATCCATTGAACGATGGAAACCGAAGACTTTTCCTTTATTTTCCTTAGTAGTTTCTGCGGAAAGCATGGCATCGCGAGCGCCTGTGCGTATACCTTTTCCCAATCTGTCTGTAGTTCTTGCGAAGAAAATCCACAGCGGATAAACAAAAAAAGCCATCATCGGTTTTGAAAGGGCGCTGAGGGAATAACCAAGCTGAACAAAAGGAGCGCGTTTTGCTTTGCTATCGCTCAATTGCCCGAAATATCCTTTGCTCAATCCCGCTACCGCTTCAACCAAACCTTCCAAAACACCTATTAACAAAATTGAAAACCCGATGCTCTTAAGATAGATAGGCATTATTGGGTAAAGCATTTCGCTGGCCATATCGGTAAAAAGGCTGACGAGGGAAAGAATCCAAACGGTACGGGTGATGGGTTTCAAGGGTGTTTTCTGTTTTGTATTGTCGGTTATCAGTTATCGGTTCTCTATTGGGAAGTTAATTTATTTTTTGGTTGATGATTTTGTTATTTTTATGATTTGTAATAAAATTTTAAAATTTAAATAAATTCTTTTCGCCTTTGGCTATAAAAACCAATGCATCAAAATGTTTGAACCAAGTGGTATAGGTTTTAACTTTTTTTCCGGTTGTACCAAAAAACATGCCGTGAAGACGTTTATTGATAAGTGATGGATTGGATTCTTTTATTTCTTTTGAATCTATAAAATAATTTTTATCGATAGAAGGTAGTAGTCTCAATAAATCTTCTGGGTCTTCGCTTTTTTTGAGTAGATATTTATCTTTTCTGTAGTCCATTTTTATAGGTGAGAAAGCAATATGATAAGTAATTTCTGGATTCATCATCAGGTATTGATAACCCATTGTTTCACCATTCATACTTTCAAGATTTAGCTTGGATATATGTCCGTTAGCTGCCCAAACTATAAATTTTTCATTTGGAAAGGAATCTGTAATGAAATTTAGGTTGCTTGCCATTTGGGTATCTCTTATAGGGATGCCAATGGATTTGTTTTTTGAGATAAATATAAGTACTTGACTTTTAAAGCTTTCGATTATTTGGAGCCAAAGCTTATTGTTTTGTATGGTTGTGTTGTTTATAAATAACTCAAGATTATCAAGAAGGAATTTAATATCTTTTTCGTCAATTTTATTTTTCGTTTGTGAACCAGATTTTATTACTGTGTCAATTAGGCTTATGGTTTTTTCATTATATGGCACTTGATATTGTTGTAGAAATTCGGAAAGTTTTTTAGTAAAGTTAACATAGCTATATTCTCCGTGAGATTGATTGTCAAAACCCCAAATTGTTACATTGTTTTCAGTTAGAAGATTGAAAAGTTCTTTACATTGGGGAGACCATGCCCAATGGGCCAAACATTGTTTTTATTGTGATCAAAATATAATGCGAAGAAATCACTTTCAAAAGCAATGTTTTTATATCCCTGTTCTGTTACAAGATATTTTACGAAATCTGTTTTAGCCAAAAAGTCAGAACCAATATGATGTGCGGATTCTCCTAAAAGCACAATTCTTTTGGATTTTAAATCTTTCTCTAGAATGTTTTTGACTTCGGAGGTCATAAGATTATCAGTGTTGTTTAGCTCATAAATTCCATTATTTTGTGAAAAGCCAGAGATTTTAATTAGTAGAGCTATTACAAGTATGATATATGAAAATTTCATTAGATTTTATTTTTTAAATTTTTAAAACGCTGTAAAAGTGTAGGATGTGAATAATGCGTAAAAACATAAAGCGGATGCGGAGTGAGGTTGCTCAGACTATTCTTGGATAGCTTTTTTAAACCTGAAACCAATGGCGGAGCCGCGTAGGTTGTCTTTGCATAATTATCGGCTTGGTACTCAAATTTCCGGCTTAAATAATTCATCAATAAACTTGTGATTCCTGAAATTGGACTGTACAAAATTCCGAAAGCTACCAAACCAATATGAAAGGATGGTTGTGAAATATTTAAAGCTTCCGAAAGCAACGGATTTCCAATAAATAATGACAATAACCAAAGCGTAAATCCAGTAGTAATTATAGCTGCAAAAAGATTGATGATGATATGATGGCGTTTATAATGCCCAACCTCGTGGGCGAGAACCGCTATAATTTCTTCTTCGTTTAAATCTTTTATTAATGTGTCATAAAGCGTTACGCGTTTTTCGCTTCCGAAGCCAGAGAAATATGCGTTGGCTTTGGTGCTTCGTTTGCTACCGTCAATCACA
Source organism: uncultured Flavobacteriaceae bacterium (assembly GCA_963716065.1). Lineage (GTDB taxonomy): Bacteria > Bacteroidota > Bacteroidia > Flavobacteriales > Flavobacteriaceae > Aequorivita. The sequence goes on along the minus strand of OY970287.1, from coordinate 587,757 downwards.
AAAATCTTATCTAATGTGAAACCTACTTTTGAAGCGTATTTTTCTATTTCTGAACGAAGCGAACCTTCCTCCAAAGGAGTTTGTTTGTTGAATAGAGGGACAATAAAACGTGCATAAAATAGATTCATCAATACCGTAAATACAGTAATTATTCCCCAAGCGTATAGCCAAAAGTTTTTCCCTGTGCTTTGGTAAAACCAAATGATAGCACCCAAAAGAATTCCACCGATTATGGCTCCCAATAACCAACCTTTTAATTTATCGAGAAAGAAAGTTTTACGGGTTGTTTTATTGAAACCGTATTTTTCCTCGATAACAAATGTGCTGTAATAGCTGAATGGCGTACTGAGAATATCGCTTGCGATCATAATAATTCCGAAGAAAACCAAAGCGATAATTATTTCACTGTTTGAAACGGAACGCTGAAAGAATCAATATATGCAAACCCATCAAAAAAGAAAAATAGGAGAGTGGCGATAAGTGAAATTGCAGAAGTAAGAATTGCAAATTTATAACGCTCCTTTTTATAGCGTTGCGATTTTTTGTATTCCTTTTCCTCAAAAACATCCTGCAATTCCAATGGAAGCGGATCGTTAAAATGTTTTGCGTTTAGATAATCGAGAATTTGGTCAATGATAAAGCTGATGACTAAAATTGCAATTATTATGTAGAATAAAGTTTCTGGTTTCAAAATGTGTTTAAAGTATAAAGTTTAAAGTTTAAAGTGAAAAGTTTTCAATAGTGATTATAATTAAGGCTTTTAACTTTCTACTTTAAGCCTAAAACCCCCTTTGCCTTTTCGCCTCAAATATAAGTATTCCAGCTGCTACCGAAACATTCATGCTGTCTATTTCGCCTTGCATAGGGATGATTATGTTTTGGGAAGAATTCTGTAGCCATTCTTCCGAAAGTCCACTGGCTTCAGTACCTACAACTATTGCAGTTGGTTTTTTGAAATCAATGGTATCGTAATGAACAGAAGCCTGCAACGCAGCACAGTAAATATTGATATTTTTTTCTTTCAGAAATGAAATGATTTCCGAAGTGCTTCCCGTGGCAATTTTATTAGTAAACAAACAACCCACACTACTGCGGATTATATTTGGATTGTACAAATCGGTTTTTGGATTTGCTATTATTACCGCGTCAACCTTTGCAGCGTCTGCTGTTCTTAGTAGAGCGCCAATGTTTCCAGGTTTTTCGGGTGCTTCTGCAATGAGGATTAAAGGACTGCTGGTTTGCAAGTTGGAGAGTTGCAAGTAGTAATTTTTGGGAATGGACAATTGCCAAAACCCCTTCAGTAGAGCTTCGGTAAGCTAATTTTTCATAGATTTCTGAAGTGATTTCTATGAATTCAGCTTCATTGTTTGCAGATTCTTTCAGTGTAAAAATTTCTTCTTCGGAAATGATATCGGAACAAAAAAGCAAAGTTTTTAATAGATAGCCACCTTTAATTGCCAGAGAAATTTCACGCAAGCCTTCAATTACAAATAGATTTGTTTTAGGGCGTTCGCGTGATTTTTCCTGAAGTAAAACAATCTGTTTTATCAGCGGATTTTGAAAACTTGTAATGTTTTTTTGCATCCGGTAAAGATAGGCTACATATACTTATAAGCCGTACCCAAATTGATGCGAAGCCCAAAACTTATGTTTAAATAATTTATACCTTTAAAGGTATCTTCTAATTCTTCGGGAACATCAATATTCATAAAATCGTGGCGCAATTCTGGGGCAACATACAAACCTAAATAGGTCGTAATACGGTAACTTAATTCTGGGTTTAGCCAAACAGCTGTTGCTGTATCTTGAAAACCTGAATTACCATAAGATGATGCTCCTACGCCAATACCAATGTTAATATCAAATTTATCAATGTGTGTTTCATAGCCAGCTATCCCGCCAACGACAATATTTGAAGTGTGGTTGTAATTTCCTAGAAGCTGTTTATTGTTTACATCGCCACTAAAAAAACTAATATAGGGTCCAATGTATACTCCTTTGTAGGCATTCACTTTAAAAGATAAACGAGCTCCCGTTTTTAAATCCATTCCATTATTTACAAAATTATCGCCAAAAGCAACGGGAAAGTAAGCTGCCAATAACGATGCTCCCTACATTTTTACCCGAACCACTTGATTCTTGTTCGTTTTCTGTTTCAGGTTTTTGTGGGTTTTCAGTTTCTTGCGCAATTGTGGCTGAGGAGATTACGAGTGCCACAAAAAGAGTTTTAATATTCAAAAACATATGTATTTTCAAAATTTGTGAGTGGAATGGAAATGATTTGCTCAGGCTCGTTGTTCAGTATGTATTTAAATAGTACAGTCGTTCCTAATTGACTATTTAAATTGATTTGAAAATTGGAAGAATTTATATCAAGCTGTTGGTAGAAGTCATCATCAAAATGGCAATCTTCAGAATCGTTCAGGTTGAGGTCAACTAAACAAATTGCACTGTCGTACTCAAGTTTATAGGCAACGGCGTTATTGTCACCCGGAATATTAGTGAATAAAACGGCTAAACGTGCGGCTTGGTTGAGTTGTATTTTGCCTAAATTATAAGTAGCAGCAGGACGATTCTGTAAATTGCTGAAATACTGTTTTGCAGAATAATCAGCATTTTCGGTTAAATCATAATTGAAACCTCCCTCATAGTAATTATAACCACCGTCATAATAATAATTATCCGATTTTACATTAACCAAAATGTTTAAGGGATTATAGCTGTCAACATCTAAAGAAGTAAATTGAAATTGTCCGTTCGCATCACTTACTGCTTGGCCCAAAATTATCCCGTATGTTTGGCAACGTACTGAAATGTTCGCCACGGGATTGTTTTGGCTATCCACAATGCTACCCTTAACTAGAATACGAAAGTCATCCCTAACATCTGGCTCGCAGGATTGAAGCAACATAAGAATTCCTAAAAATAGCAATGGAATTAAATATTTTCTTTTCATAGCATAGCTCGGTTTAGCGCAGCAAGATTACTGAAAAAACCCAATGAAATCAAACCAAAAATCCTAAAGTTAAATTTTTCTTAACGTTTTACAATTTTTTTTTATATTTTGCGCAAAAAAAAATTATTGATGAAAAAAACTGTATATCCGTAATCGCCCATAATTTTGTATATTCACTTAGCAATTAAATGAATAGCCTATGAACCTTTTCACTTTCACAGCTCATTTCGGCGATGAATTATCCTGTCGATTACATTTTAAAGAGGAACGAGACAAGTTAGGGGTCGTCTGCCAGAGATGTGGTTCAGAGAAGCATTACTGGATCAAGAGCCGTTGGAGCTACGAGTGTAAGTCTTGTCGCAGTCGTACCTCGCTTCGTAGTGGAACGATAATGCAGAGTTCCAACCTATCTTTTCTAGTATGGTATCGAGCCATGTTTTTGATGAGTGCGACCAAGAAAGGTTTTTCTGCCAGAGAAATGCAGCGTCAGCTGGGACTCAAGAGGTATGAACCTGTTTGGGCGATGGTCCATAAAATCCGCAGGGCCATGGGTAACAGGGATGCCAGGTATACTCTCGAAGGAATGGTTGAAATGGATGAAGGTTATTTTACCGTCCAATCATCTGAGATAGAGCAGAACAAAGGTAAGCGAGGTCGTGGAGCTGCTGGCAAGAGGAATGTTGCGGTAATGGCTGAAAGCACCCCATTGGAACATGGTAAAAAAGAACCTACCTCCAATCAGGTACGCTATTTTAAGGCTAAAGTCCTACAAACCCATCTGTCCAAAGAAATCAACCAAATCATTAAGGAATCCATAGATCCAGAAGCAGTAGTGTTTACAGACAAGAGCACCTCATACGTGGATATATCTGACTTTATTGAGCTACATATAACTGAAAAGTCAAGTAAACAATCTACCGAGGAGACTTTGAAATGGGTGCATATATTCATCAGTAATGCAAAAAGAAACCTCCTGGGCAACTATCATAAAATCAAAGGGAAATACCTACAGCTCTATTTAGACGAATTTGTTTACAAACTAAATCGAAGGTATTTTGAAGACAGACTCTTTGAAAGAGTAGTTATTGCTAACATTACAGGATTATGATACTTAACGGATATACAGGAAAAAAATTATACTTTTCATAGGATTTCTTTTAATAAACATTTCTTTATCCGCCCAAGTTGTGGCAAACCAGGCAGATAATTTGTTTGCTTGCGATATAAATAATGATGGAGTTGAGGTATTTGATCTTACAATAAATGATCCGTTTATTATTGGCTCTCAAAATCCTAGCGAACTCCAACTTACATATCATTTAAGCCAAGCAGATGCGGAAAATGGAATTAATACAATAGTAAATCCTTCGAGCTATGTTAGTGCTGGTAATGAAACAATTTATGCGAGACTAGAAGATATGGGAACTGGCGATTATGATACTACTAATTTTGATTTAGTAATACTTCCCAACCCAAATACCATAAACCCAAGCCCAATAATTTTATGCGATGATAACAATGACGGCTTTGCTATTTTTGATATTACGGTAAGGGATGTAGAAATAAGTAATGGCGACCCTTTGCTTAATATTACCTATCACGAAACCTTTCTTGATGCTCAAAATGCGATTTTCCCACTTTCCAGTCCATATGAAAATATAGTTCCATTCTCACAAATTATACACGCACGGGTTGAGAATGGCATAACAGGATGTTATGCCATTGTTCCACTAGAACTCATAGTAATTGAACGCCCCCAGATAACACAACCTGAAAACCTCTTTATAAATGAAGGAGATGGCGATGGTTTTGCAATTTTTGACCTTACTGTAAACGAAGCAATAATGTTGGCTGGTTTGGATCCTCAGGATTATAATGTTGCTTATTTTGAAAATGAAATGGACGCGCAGAATAATTTTCCTCCCTTTAGTACTCCGACAGCCTTCTTTAATATTGAAAATCCACAAACCCTTTATGTTAGGGTTGAAAATGTAAACACAGGATGTAATGTAATAACTACCTTTTTAATAGCTACCGATGAAACCACTCCTGATGTAGATGGCGACGGAATTGCCAATGAGGATGAAGATATAAATAGCAACGGCAACCTAAACGACGATGATACCGATGGCAACGGAATCCCGAATTATTTAGATAGCGATGACGATGGAGATACTGTGCAAACCATTGACGAAACAACAGGAATTGGTGCTGGCGTTGCGCCATCATATATTTACATAGACACTGACGGTGACACCATTGAAAATTATTTAGATATGGACGATGATGGCGATGGGACGTTGACAATTGATGAAGATTATAACAACAACGGAACGCCAATTGACGATGATACAAACGCGAACGGCATTCCAGACTTTTTGGACGATGCGGTTTTTCTTTCGGTAAATTCCTTTGCATTTGAGGATTTGAGTATTTACCCAAATCCAACTTCGGAAAACTTTACGGTACAATCATCAAAATTGGTTTCGGAAACAATAATTTCAATCTATGATGTTCAAGGAAAATTATTGATTTCGGAAAAGATAATTCCGCAAAACGGACAGTTTACACAGAATGTTCCCTCTTTGGAAAATGGTGTTTACTTTGTGAAAATTTCTTCGGAAGGAAATTCTGTTGTGAAAAAACTTTTAAAGAATTAAACTTTTAACCAATAACCTCAAAATCATAAACCTTTCTAAAAAGCTTCCTTTAAACTGGAAGCTTTTTTACTTTTAATAAACCAAAAACAACCCTTATGAAAAAACTAATTTTATTGCTTACTATTTTACTGTCCATTTCAGCCTGTAAAAACGATAAAAAAACAGATACCGAAAATCTTTCTGAAGATGCTACAATGAAAGAAATGGAAATGGAAGTGGATTCCACAGAAACTGCTGCAGAAAATAATTCAGAAAAGCCCAAAAAATATCCTTCCCAATTACAATCAATGTTTACTGCCCACGGTGGATTGAACCAATGGGAAAAAATGAACAATCTCTGCTTTGAAATGAAGGGAAAAAACGGAAATGAAACCCATACAATTTCATTGCCGGATAGAAAAACGAAAATAGAATCCAAAGATTGGTCGATTGGCCGTGATGGTAAAGGCGTTTGGCTTTTAAAACATAAATTGGGGTATGAAGGCAATCCTGTTTTTTACCACAATTTGATGTTTTATTTTTATGCAATGCCTTTTATAATTGCTGACCCAGGAACAAACTATACTGAAGTTGGAGCAACTGAACTTGACGGAAAAATGTACAATGGCTATAATGTTTCCTATAATGATGGCGTAGGCGATTCCTCAAAAGATGAATACATTTTATATTTTGATTCAAAAACCAATCAAATGACTTGGTTGGCATACACCGTTACTTTTATGGATCAAAAGAAAAGCGCGGATTGGCATTACATAAAATATGACAAATGGCAAGAAGTGAACGGCCTGCAACTACCTGAAAAATTAACGTGGTGGAATGTAGAAAATAACAAACCAACTAATGAAAAGATGGATGTTAAATTCGACAAAGTTACCGCTACGGAAACGATGCTTGATGCTTCAGTTTTCAAAAAACCTGCGGAAGCTGAATACGTGAAATAGTACTTTAGATAAGCCCTTCGACTACACTCAGGATGGTATTCGTTTTCAATTTCTATTTCGATTTCACAAAGGTTTATCCTCAAAATAATTCACAACCAAAGCCACCATATAATCATAACTCATGATTCCTCGGCTTTGGTTGTTCGATTTCAGGAAATTGTCCCAAAATATTTTTGAGAATGATTCAAATGGATTTTGATAGCTTTCCCAAAAATCCCGCATTTCCTTATAGCTTTCTAAAATTCCTGGATTTATAGTAGTTAAAATTTCATTGTATTTTGCTTCGTCGCGCCGTGCCACTTCATTTATCAAATACCGCAATGTGAAAATATAGCCTGCATATTGCATATATGGGTCGTCATTGTGAAGTGTAGCAAGTGTAGCAATAAAATTAGCTTCATTCTCTGCCGCATAGCCAATTTGATGTGCCTCTTCGTGGCAGGCAACTACTGGAAATTTATAGGTTTTCATTAAATTATTTACCTGTGCTTCCCCCGAAAATGGATTTAAATATCCGCTGTAGCCCATATAAGTTAATCCCAAACTCCAACCACTTTTCTTGACACTTCTCGGGGAATATGCCAACTGTGGAAATTCAGCTTCAAGATTTTGGTAACCGTTCAAGGTTTTTTTGAACATTTCTTTTTGGGTATATGGCAAGTTGATTACTACACTATCCGCAAATCCCAATTCGCGATGCAATGCGTTGCTTTTTTCAATAAAACGATTTGTTGTGTTTATGAGCTGTTCTGTATTATAATCGTTTTCTAATTTTAAAGAGGTGTGAAGTGGAAGTCTGTAATAATTGAATCCCCAAAGAACATGAAACATAAAATAAACGACCGAAACGGCTGCCAAAATATCTACAAAAAAGCCAACTTGATCATTTTTTCGAAGCCTGTTCACGTTTTTATACAACCAACGTATTGCAACAATGGCGATGAGCAAATAAAATAAATCGCCCACCGAAAAAGGAATCCAACCAAAAAGATAACGGGAAATTTTAGCAATCCACGGATAAATACCAAGACTGTAATATTTTTCAACAAATTCAGGAAAGCCCCTTAATAATCGAAGCGCAACAATTTGAACAAAAAGAAAAATAGTGAGAAACGCAGCGGTTCGTTTTTGCATAATCCAAACTTACAAAGGAAATCTTTCTCTGCATAATTTTTATAGCGGATGTAAATCTGTAATTTTGTGGAAATGTCGCCACGAATTCACGAATAATTAGATGAAAGTATTTCGGAGAAATACTTTTTCAGAAATAATAAATGAAAAAACATTCGTGTATTCGTGGCAAAAAATTTCATAACATAAAATAAAAACGATGAACGAAGAAATAAGAAACCTAGAACCCAAAGCACTTTGGAATAAATTTGCCGATTTAAATGCCGTGCCACGTCCCTCAAAAAAGGAAGAGCGTGTTATTGCATTTATGAAGGATTTCGGAAAAAACCTTGGCCTTGAAACTATTGAAGATGAAGTGGGCAATGTGATAATTCACAAACCTGCCACAAAAGGTTTGGAAGATCGCAAAATGGTTGTTTTACAAAGCCACTTGGATATGGTTCACCAAAAAAATAATGACACCGATTTCAATTTTGATACCCAAGGCATCGAAATGAAAGTAGATGGCGATTGGGTTCGCGCAAAAGGCACAACACTTGGCGCTGATAATGGTTTGGGTGTTGCTACAATTATGGCAATTCTTGAAAGCAATGAAATTCAACACCCGGCAATTGAAGCACTTTTCACAATCGATGAAGAAACTGGAATGACGGGCGCAAAAGGTTTGAAGGGTGGTTTACTTAAAGGCGATATACTTTTAAATCTTGATACCGAAGAAGACGATGAAATTGGCGTAGGTTGTGCAGGTGGCGTTGATGTTACTGCAACTGGAAAGTACGCCGAAACAGATGCTCCTAAAAACTCAGTAGCGTATGCTATTAAAGTGAAAGGGTTAAACGGCGGCCATAGCGGAATGGACATCATTAAAGGTTTGGGAAACGCAAACAAATTGATGAATCGTTTGCTTTTTGCAACCAAGGATTTAATGCAGTTGGCAAAACTTGAAGGCGGAAGTCTTCGCAACGCAATTCCGCGTGAAAGTGTAGCGCAGGTTTTGATTTCTTCCGAAGAAAAGTTTCTTTCTGATTTTGAAAAAATGAAAAAGGAAATCATCGCTGAGTATAAATCTTTGGAACCGAATCTTGCTATTTCTGCTGAAAAAAGTAGTGAAAGTTTCTCCAAAGTAATGTCAGAAAAAGACCAGATTAAATTTCTGAATGTGATGAATTCAGCCCATAACGGTGTTTTCAGAATGAGCCCAGATATTGCTGATTTGGTGGAAACTTCAAATAACATCGCGAAAGTTTCGGTTAAAAACGGAAATATTAAAATTGAATGCTTAACCAGAAGTTCTGTGGAATCTTCAAAAACGGAAATGGCTAATACGTTGATTTCCACTTTTGAACTTGCGGGTTATGAGACTAAACTTGCCGGGGATTATCCGGGTTGGGCTCCAAATATGGACAGCCCCATTTTGAAGGTTTTGGACAATCTTTACCAAAAAATGAATAATGGTGAAAAGGCAAACGTAGCAGCCTGCCACGCCGGACTGGAATGCGGTATTTTAGGCCAGAATTATCCAGAAATGGATATGATTTCCTTTGGGCCAACTATTAAAGGAGCACACTCTCCCGATGAACGCGCAAATATTCCTTCCGCCCAAAAATACTGGGATTTCGTACTTGAAATTTTGAAAAATATTCCGAAGAAATAGGTAATAGAACCAAGAGGCAAGACCGCTTCGCTGAAAGACACAAGACAAATTATTATTCTTTAGCAAGATGTTTATAATTTATAAAGAGAATTAGTCTTAAATCTTGATTCTTGATTCTTGATTCAAATAAAAAGAGGAACCATTTTTAAATTGGTTCCTCTTTTTGTATTTATAATAACCTGAAATTATTGCGCTATCTCAACAATTTCAAGTTCAAATATTAATTCAGAATTTGGCGGGATCACATCTGGAATTCCTCTTTGTCCGTACGCTAAATGTGCTGGTATGAAAATTACTGTTTTATCGCCCACTTTCATATTCAAAAGCCCTTCACGGAAACCTGGAATAAGTTTAGCTTCTTTGCTGTAGTCGGTTGGTACCGGAACATACTGTCCAGCAGCTTTACGCATTTCGTCAACCATTTCAAATTCTTCAGCTCTTGATTGGATGTTTGAATCAAACATATGTCCATCTGCAAGATAACCTGCATAGTTCATCATTATTTGATCACCCTCTTTAGGTTGTGGGCCTGTTCCTTTTTCAGTATAAAAAATTTTAATTCCAGAAGGAAGTGAATCTGCTTTTGCTCTAATTGCGTTAAGATCATCAGCTTTTTTTGCAGCTACTTTATTGATTCTCTCTTCTTTTTCCTTCTTTTCTTTTTCAAGTTTACCCATTTCCTCAGTAAAATAAGGAACTTTTACATTGCCTTTGTTTATAATAGTCACTGATTGAATGGTAACTGGTTCTTTTGGCTTATCACTAGGTTTTTCAGTTTCAACATTACCAATAGAATCTACAACTTCTTGGCCAATTACGATTTCTCCAAAAACAGTGTGACGACCGTCTAACCAAGGTGTATCTTTCAATGTGATAAAAAACTGGCTACCATTTGTTGCTGGACCTGAGTTTGCCATTGCCAAAAGGCCTTTTTTATTAAAACGAATAGTATCATTTACTTCGTCTGGAAACATATAACCTGGGCTTCCGGTACCATCACCTTTTGGATCGCCACCTTGGATCATAAAATCCTTAATAACTCGGTGAAAGCTAAGTCCGTCATAAAAACGTTTTCCTTTGTAAAGTGAATCTACCATTCCGTTGGTACCTTCAGCAAGCGCAACAAAATTTGAAACAGTAAGTGGTGCTGTTTCGTTTTTAAGTTTTGCAACAAAAGTTCCTTTGTTGGTAACAAATTCAGCATACACGCCATCTTTTAAGTCTGGATATTTTTCCTGACAAGATGCAAGTGCAAGCGAAAGAAATAAAAATGCAAGAGTTAATTTTTTCATTGTTTTAATTAATTTTCGTTTGATTGTTCAATTGAATGTAAAGTTACAGTGCTCTGCACCGGGACATTGGTGCCGAGTTTTTCTTCGATCCCGTAATAACCATAGGCTTTATAGGAAGGGAAAAGGAAGGTTACTGTTTCACCCGCCTTCATAAGTTTTATGCCTTCGCGAACCCCAGAAATTAATTCTTGGTTGCTTTGGTCAACTTTATATTGTTGCAGCCCATTTTCTTTTTCTGAAAGAATTTCGGTGCCGTTAAGTTCTTTAATATTATAAGAAAATTTAACCACATCTCCCAAATCTGGCATTTCCGTAGTTGTGGTATCGCGTTTATTGTAATAATACCAAAAGCCATTTTTAGAGGAAATGTAATCGTTTGTGGAATCTTTTGCTATTATTTTTTCAATGTAATTTACTTCCTCGTCGTATATTTTTTTGTTTCGCTCAGCAGATTCCTTTATGAACGTACCCGAACTACTTTGCAACGGGCGCCTGGCTTCAGGGCTTTTGCAGGAGAAAATAATAGCAGAAAAAAGAAAAATATAAACTAGCTTTTTAAGCATTTGTAAGTTCATTTTTATAGTGGGGCAAGATAGTAATAAATTCGTTTACAGTTTTGTTAAGGGATTGCGAACTTTTTCCACCGGCGGCATTTATGTGACCTCCACCGTTGTAATGGGTACGGGCAAAATCATTTACTGAAAAATCGCCTTTGCTGCGAAGTGAAATTTTCACAATATTCTCTTGTTTATTCTCAATGAAAATTACTGCGAATTCAACTCCTTTCACCGAAAGCGCATAATTTACAAATCCTTCAGTATCGCCTTTTTTAAAATTATGATCGTCCAATTCTTTTTGCGTTAAAGTGATATACGCAGTGCTGAATTCCGGTAAAATATGCAAGTTGTTTAAAGCCACGCCCAAAAGTTTCATTCGGTCGGGGCTATTGGTATCGTAAACATTTTGATTGATGGTTGCACATTCAGCGCCAGCTTCAATCAATTTTGCGGCAACACGATGCGTTGTTGGCGAAGTTGAAGAAAACCGAAAAGAACCCGTATCGGTCATTATTCCGGTGTAAAGATTTATCGCAATTTCTTCTGAAAGTTTATCTTCTTCGCAAAGCTGCCATAAAATGAAAAACCATCTCAGAAGTGGAACTCATTTTCACATCGCTAAAAGTCGCCACCGCATAATCTGCAGGTTGTTGGTGATGATCAATCATCACGAATTCTACATTGCTTTTTTCCAAAATAGGTTGAAGATCTCCAATTCTATCCAAACTATTAAAATCGAGCGTGAAAATTAAATCTGTCTCTTCAATTTTTTCGGTACTTAAAGCCACATCTTTTTCGTGAACTAAAATGTTTTCAACACCTGGAAGCCACTTTAAAAAATCTGGAAAGTCATTTGGCATAATAACACTTGGTGTATGTCCTAAACTTTTCAGAAAAAATGAAAGACCCAAACAAGAGCCAATTGCATCGCCATCGGGGTTTTTGTGGCCAACAATCACGATTTTTTTTGGGGAAGCCAAAAGCTTTTCAACAATCTGGGTAGTTTCTTTGTTCATAGGGCGCGAAGATACGAAAAGCCCCTTAACGCTCAAAGAGTGATTTTAGGGAGAATTAAATTTTAGAAGTAGTTCTGATGGATGCTAATGATATTTTTGCTTTTATTGTTTAAGATAAAATTTTAAGGATATGTTTATCTCAGCTTTCAGCCTTGTACTTTGAGTTTTAAACTTTAAGCTTTTAACTTTGAGCTTTAAACTATTAATACTATTTTTGCCGAAATTTTAAAAAACACAATGAGAACAGACAGAACATTTACAATGTTAAAGCCAAATTCAGTTGAAAAAGGAAACATTGGCGCCATTCTTGAAAAAATAAACGCTTCAGGTTTTAGAATCGTAGCGATGAAACTTACCCACATGACTACTCAGGATGCGCAAGCATTTTACGCAGTTCACAGTGAGCGCCCATTTTATGGCGAATTAGTAGAATATATGACTCGCGGACCAATCGTTGCGGCAATTCTTGAAAAGGAAAATGCAGTTGAGGATTTCCGTACTTTAATTGGTGCTACAAATCCAGCAGATGCTGCTGATGGTACAATTAGAAAATTATATGCAGCTTCTATCGGCGAAAACGCGGTTCACGGAAGTGATAGCGATGAAAATGCAGCTAATGAAGGTGCTTTCCATTTTGCTGGTCGCGAAATGTTTTAAGCATTTGCGAAATATTTTAACTGAAAACGCCTTCCAATTTGGAAGGCGTTTTTTTTATAATCTTTCTCGATATTTTACAAATCCGAAAACTTCAATTATATTTTCTTTAGTTTTTATTCTGTAAACAATTGTATATCCTTTAAAAATTAAATCCCGAATATTTTCATCTTTAAAATAAATTGATTTTCTCTGTTTATAAGGTTGTTTGTTTAAACCTTTTATGGAATTCAAAATATCTTTTTTGAAATTTCTTGCAGCAATAGGTTTGTTCTGTGCAATAAACTCTGCTTGGTCTGCTAATTTTTGTGAAAAGATTTTAAGGATTTTTATTTTCATATTTTGAAATCCTTTCTTCCATTACCTTATCCAATTCCTCAATAGAAATAAATTCAGCATTACCGTTATCAATATATTCAAGTGTTTTTTGAAGATATTCTTTCTCGCTATAATCTTCATCAATAACTTTTACGTCCTCTGGATTGAATTGTTGTAATAACCACAATACCTTGTCGTAAATTTTATTGCTTATTTCAAGCTTAAGTGTTTTCATATCGAAACTTTTTATTTCAAATTTAAGAATATTTGGATGAAAATGCTTTCGTGTCGTTCAATTTTAGAAATTGTATTTATCGTAGAATCAATTTAGTAATCAATTCCTTCCCCAATTCCTCGTTTAAAAGTTTAATTATTTTTTCCTTTCCATAACTCAATTCCTCGCGTAAAACCGAAGATGAAAGTTGCACGTAAAGTGTATCGCGATCCAATTGAATATCTGTTGTATATTTTGAAATCGCCACACCCATAACGGAATCCCAAGCTTCTTTGGCGTTCACTTTGTCCAAACCTTTTTCCAATCGATTTGTGCCGATAAACTCTTTTAGGGCATCTCCAATTGATATATTTTCTGCGTGTCGTTTTGCCATTTTAGTTGTTGGTTGTTAGTTGTTGGTTGATGGTTTTTCAAACTCAAACTTTTTGAATTTTGAATAAGTATAAATCTTATAGTCCCTATTTATAACGGTAAGCGTGCTATCTTTCGCCTCAATAACGGTTTCTTTCCATTCATCGAAAGGAGTTTTGTAATACATCCGTAAACTATCTTCCTCAATTTTTAATGTGAAATTTTCCGTAACTCCGTTTGTGGTGAAAGAGCCGTCAAACTTTGGCGAAACTTTGGTACGCATTCCACTATCACCTTTTATTTCAATAAAATCAACAACTGTATTTATATTGAATTCCTTTTTTTCGCCATCGGGCATTTTTACGCTATTAATTTCCCAATACCCGCTGAGGTTTTGTTTTTGCTCCTCGGAATTTGGTTTTTCGCAGGAAACGAAAAACAGTATAACAATTGATAACGCAAATTTAAACCTAATAGTTTTTAAAATTTATTTTGGCGACTTTCCCCCCTTCGGGGGCTAGGGGCCAATGGAAACATTTTATAAGTCTGATGCACTTTTTTAATTACTTCTTCAGTACGCTCCGCGTGTGTATCGCTTATAAAAAGCTGTCCAAAATTTTCATTGTCAACCAATGTAATTAAATGTTCCACCCGTGTTTCGTCCAATTTATCAAAAATATCATCCAATAGCAAAATGGGGTTCGTTTTTGAGTGATTTTTAATGAAATCGAATTGCGCCAACTTCAAAGCAATAAGATACGATTTTTGTTGGCCTTGCGAGCCGAATTTCTTGATAGGATGCCCATCGATTTCAAAAACCAAATCGTCTTTGTGAATTCCGAAATTGGTGTACTGCGAAAATTTATCCTTCATTATATTATTCTGAAGTAAAGAAAGTAGGTCGTTTTCCTGCAATTGGCTTTCGTAAACCAAGTTTATGCTTTCCTCACCACTGCTGATGGATTTGTAGCGATTTAAAAAAATCGGCAAGAATTCCTCCAAAAAAGCAGTCCGTTTCCCAAAAATTGAAGTCCCAAAAGCGTGAAGTTGCTCGTTGTAAATATCAAGCGTGTCTTGACTAAACGTATTATTTACCGCAAAATATTTCAAGAGTGAATTCCGCTGGGCAAGCACTTTATTATATTTAATGAGCGTATTCAAATAATCGGAATCCCGTTGCGAAATAACCCCATCAACAAATTTTCGGCGGGTTTCACTGCCTTCAATTATCAAATCCCTGTCTGCTGGCGAAATGATTACGAGTGGCAAAAAACCTATGTGTTCGCTGAATTTTTCGTAAGCTTTTCCGTTGCGTTTTATGATTTTTTTCTGCCCTTTTTTTGCGCTTACTACAATTTTTTCAGAAGTATCTTTTCTTTCGTAAAAACCTTCAACCACAAAAAATTCGGCATCGTGTTTAATGTTCTGTGTTGTAATGGGATTAAAGTAACTTTTTCCGAAGGAAAGATGGTAGATTGCATCGAGTACATTGGTCTTTCCCACGCCGTTGTTTCCCACAAAACAATTTATTTTTGGGTCGAATTCAAAGGTTTCGGCTTCAAAATTTTTATAGTTAAGTAAGGACAGTTTCTGTAAAATCATATAAAAAAGGACTTAAGACTTTTTGAGATAGGACTTAAGATTAAAGTATTAAAAATTTCATTCGGAAAGCATTTCAAAAAGATGTAAAAATAAGCTGTTTGTTATGATTTTGTTTCACATCTTTTGTCCTTTTGTCTTAAGTCTTTTGTCAAAATTTAAAATTTCTGCAGCAATTTTCAGTATTGACGGCTTGTCTGTGATGAATAACCGCTTTGCGAATTATTAAAAAATAAGAAATATTAATCCTTTTTAATTCCATTAAAAATTTTATTTTTGCGCCACAATAACCTAAAACTATGGCAACGTACAATAAACGCGGAGGCAAACCGAAAACAAAAGCTGAAAAAGAAACTCAGCTTGAAGAAAACAGTACAACGGCAGAAGTATTCAACACGCTGGATCAAGGCGCGTCGCGTACCGAGGCTTGGGTTGAAAAAAACCAAAAAATAATCTTGGCAGTTATTATAGCTGTGGCTGTTGGTGTTTTGGGATATTTTGCATACCACCAATATGTTAAGGGTCCAAAAGAAGCTGAGGCTATGAACGAAATGTTCCAAGCACAGAATTATTGGGAACAGGCTTTAACCGCTCCGGCAAAGGATTCACTTTACAATCTTTCATTGCAAGGCGGTGATGGAAAATACGGTTTTATAGATATTATTGAAAACTACAGCGGTACAAATGCTGCCAATCTTGCGCATTACTATGCAGGAATGGCTTATTTGAATACTAACAAATATAAGGAAGCAGTTGCACAGTTGGATAAATTTAGCAGTGATGATGATGTTTTGGCGCCATTGGCAAAAGGAGGAATTGGTGATGCATTTGCACAATTGGGCCAAAATGAGGATGCTTTAAAATATTACGAAGAAGCTGCTACAATGCGTACCAACGATTTTACAAGTCCACGTTTTCTTTTGAAAGCGGGAATTGCTGCGATGGCTTTGAACCAAAATGACAAAGCATTGGCACATTTCAAAAAAATAGTTGATGAATATCCAAAATCAACTGAAGCTGCGAAAGCCGAAATTTATACAGGTCGCGCGGAAGCAATGAAACAATAGATGGCCACTTCAACCACTAATTTATCAGCTTACGATAAAAACACAATCCCAAACGCGAAAGATTTTCGGTTTGGGATTGTTGTTTCAGAATGGAATCCTAAAATAACCGAAGGTATGTTTCAGGGCGCTTTTGATGCTTTGAAGGACTGCGGCGCAATCAATGATAATATTGTACGATGGAACGTTCCCGGGAGTTTTGAACTTATTTTCGGTTGCAAGCAAATGACGCAAAGCTATGATATGCTTGATGCAGTAATTGCCATAGGAAGCGTCATTCAAGGCGAAACAAAACACTTCGATTACGTTTGTGAGGCTGTTGCCCAAGGCATAAAAGATTTAAACGTACACGGAAATATTCCCGTTATTTTCTGCGTGCTTACCGATAATAACATGCAGCAATCCATAGACCGCAGCGGTGGCAAACACGGCAATAAAGGCACGGAGGCTGCAATTGCTGCCATAAAAATGGCGCAACTTCGGAAAGACTCACGATTTTAGATTTACGATTTTAGACTTTCTTAAATATTCCGGTGTCACCCTGAGCGCAGTCGAAGGGCTGCCCCACTTCTATTCATATTGGAAAACGGCATCATAATTGTTTAAAACCTCTTCAGAAAGACTTTTGAAAATATACTATTTTCAGTAACTTTGAAGCACAGCAATTATGGGACTAATAGGCAAAAGAAAGAACAAAAAGTACAGTTATCAACCTCGTCATTATGAATCGGATAGCGAAAACAGTCCGTTTGCAATGGGGCATAAATTTGATCAATTCCGCACTACGGTTGGTGATAACCAAGGTTTAAAAGGAAAATTCAAAACTGCTTGGGCAGATTTACGGCAATCTTCCGATAAAACCGCAAACCGAAGACTTATTGTGATAATTGCTATTCTTGTGCTTCTTTTCCTTTTTATTATTGGTTTTGACTTATCTATTTTCTACGCATAAATTTTAATGGCAGACATTATTCAGTTATTACCGGATCACGTTGCAAACCAAATTGCAGCTGGGGAAGTTGTACAACGACCCGCTTCGGTAGTAAAGGAATTGTTGGAAAATGCCATTGACGCGAAAGCAACTTCCATTACACTGGTAATAAAAGACGCTGGGAAAACCCTCGTTCAGGTTACTGATAATGGAACGGGAATGAGCGTTACCGATGCTCGGCTCAGTTTTGAGCGCCACGCGACTTCAAAAATAAAAACAGCTGAAGATCTTTTTAATTTACACACTAAAGGTTTTCGTGGCGAGGCTTTGGCTTCTATTGCTGCAATTGCACACGTTGAATTAAAGACTAAAACCGAAAATTCTGAAATTGGAACACATCTCACCATTGAAGGCAGTAAAGTAATTTCACAAGATCCAACCGTTGTTCCAAAAGGAACGACTATTTCAGTAAAAAATCTTTTTTATAATATTCCCGCACGACGAAATTTTTTAAAAAGCAATCCCGTTGAAACACGCCATATAATTGACGAATTTCATCGAGTTGCTTTGGCGCATCCAAATGTTGCCTTTCAAATGCTTCACAATGGAGGTGATGTATTTAATCTTCCGTCGTCAAATTCGCGGCAACGGATTGTAAATATCTTCGGAAGCAAAACCAATGAAAAATTGGTTCCCGTAAGCGAAGAAACCGAAATTTTAAAGATTGAAGGTTTTGTGCTGAAACCTGAATTCGGAAAAAAGAGCAGGGGGGAGCAGTTTTTTTTTGTGAACGATCGCTTTATAAAAAGCCCATACTTGCACCATGCCGTAGCTTCGGCTTTTGAAGGTTTGGTAAAAAACGACATTCATCCCGGATATTTTTTGTTTTTGGAAGTTGACACACATTCCATCGACATCAACATTCATCCCACAAAAACCGAAATAAAATTTGACGACGAACATTCTATTTATGCAATGCTTCGCGCGACAATAAAGCATAGTTTGGGGCAATTCAATATTGCGCCTGTCCTCGATTTTGAAAGGGACAAAGGTTTTGATACGCCTTACGATTACAGCAAAAAACAACCCACAAACCCTACAATTGATGTGGATCGTGATTTTAATCCTTTCCGTGAAAAAGCAAAACAAGGGAATATTAATTTTCCATATCAAAGAGAGAAAACAGCTTCTTGGGAATCATTGTATGTTGGGTTAAAGGATGAAACTTCTACAATTTCTGGATTGGGTGATATTGAATTTGAAAGTGAGGAAGTAACCGGAAGTCTTTTCGAAAATACCAATACTGAAGTTGGACAAATTACGTTTCAAATTCAGAATAAATACATTGTTAGTCCGCTAAAAAACGGGATGATGATTATCCATCAAAACCTTGCGCACCAAAGGATTCTTTACGAAGAATTGCTGAAAAATATTACGGTAAAAGAAGCGGTGAGCCAGCAATTATTGTTTCCGTTGCAACTTCATTTTTCAAAACCCGATGTTGAAATCATTGAAAAAATCCGTGAACAATTGGAGCACACGGGTTTTAATTTTTCAGAAATGAAAGATGAAACGGTTGAGATTAGCGGAATACCCGTGCTGATATTGGAAAGCCATGTTGTAAATTTGCTCAACCAATTGGTACAAGACATTAAAGAAGAAGTGCCCGATAGCGGTTTCAGCCAAAACGATATGTTGGCAAAATCAATGGCGGCAAGTATGGCGATAAAAACTGGCGTTTCATTGAATAAAGAAGAACGCGAACATTTAATAAACCAATTGTTTGCTTGTAAGGAACCTTCGGTAAGCCCAAATAATAGGCTTGTTTTTACCACAATGGAAGCGACTGATCTCGATAAAAAATTTATGTAAATGGGAAGAATATCTGAAACTATCAAGTTTTTAATTGTTTTAAATGTAATTTTCTTTATAGGTGCACTGATAATTGGCGATGTGGCTTACAGGCTTTTCTCCCTTTATTATTTTGAGAATCCCAACTTTCAGTATTGGCAGCCAATTACGCATATGTTTATGCACGGCGGCATTTTTCACATTCTTTTCAATATGTATGCGCTTTGGGCCTTTGGTTCACCTTTGGAAATGCGTTGGGGGCAAAAGAAGTTTCTTTTCTTTTACTTTTCGGCGGGTCTTGGTGCAATGCTAATCCATACTTTGGTAAATTATTATCACGTACATACCGGAATGGAAGCCTTGATGAGTGCGGGATTGGATAAAACCCAAATTCTTGAAATTTTAAATACGGGAAAATACAATACCCAAATTTTAAATGCCGTTCCAGCCGATACTATTCAATCTACTTATAACGCATTTAACACACCTGCGGTTGGTGCTTCGGGAGCAATTTATGGAGTTTTGGTGGCCTTCGGAATTATGTTCCCGAATGTAGAGTTGATGCTAATTTTTTTACCTGTTCCTATTAAAGCGAAATTTTTTATTCCTGGAATTATAATATTGGATTTAGTTTTTGGAATTACAGGAACCCAAACCGGAATTGCGCATTTCGCCCACATTGGCGGTGCACTTTTCGGATTTATAATGGCTTGGTATTGGAAAAAAAATAGTTTTGACAATCATCGCTGGAATTAATGGCAGCCAATAATCTTGCATATCAATATAAAACTGCGAATGTGGTGGTGAAGCTCATCGTCATTAATGCTATTTTATTTTTACTGGTTAGTCTTAGTTCGTTTTTATTTAGTGTAAGTCCGCAATACCTCTCCCGCTGGTTTGTTTTGAGTGATGATTTTGATACGCTTTTATTTCGTCCTTGGTCTTTGATTACCTATGGTTTTTTGCATTTTGGATTTTTTCATATTTTATTCAATATGCTTTGGCTATATTGGTTTGGGCAGTTTGTTTTGAATCTTTTTAATGGAAAAAGACTGCTGACCGTTTATTTGCTGGGGCTCTTTTTGGAGGATTGCTATTTGTGCTTTCCTATAATTTTTTTCCGGTTTTTTCAGAAAGTAGAGGTTATTTAATTGGTGCTTCGGGAGCAGTTACCGCGATTATGGTTTTTATTGCAACCTATACGCCAAATACTGAAGTGCGCATTTTTACATTCACTGTAAAACTTTGGCATATTGCATTGGTACTTTTCTTGATCGATTTAGCGCGAATCCCCACTTCGGGTAATGCAGGTGGTTTGATGGCACATGTGGGCGGAGCTATATTTGGCTTTGTGTACGCCACACAGCTTGCCAAAGGAAACGACATCGGCAAATGGTTCGAAAATTTTATGGACTGGATTGCAAATTTCTTCAAACCCAGAAAGAAAAAACCTTTGAAAACAGTACATCGAACAACACAACCCGCTTCACAACGTTCTAAACCCAAAGCCGAAAAATCTGAAAACCAAAAAAAAGTGGACGGCATTTTGGACAAAATAGGTAAAAGCGGTTATGAAAGTCTGACGAAAGAAGAAAAGGACTTTCTATTTAAAGCCGGAAAAGAAGATTAACCAATGCGGAAATTTCTCAACAAACTAATTTATTGGGGCAATTTACTTGCTGCATTTTTATTGTTGGTTTCGTTCATTCTTCCCTATTTACCGCCAAAAACTTTTCCTACCCTTTCGTTGCTGAGTTTGGTAGTTTCCGTTCTTATAATTGTAAATATTCTTTTTGCAATTTATTGGGCGATACAGTTGCGCCGAAGGTTTTTCATTTCATTTACAGTTTTGTTTATCTCCTATTTTTATTTCAATGTTTTTTATGAAGTTTCTTCAGAAAACATTAGTACAGAATATAAAAATACACTGAGTGTGCTTTCATACAACGTGCGTTTGTTCAATGCTTATGAAGAAAATCCGAAGACTGATGCATCACAAATAATTTCGGAAATATTGGTTGAAGAAGATCCCGATGTGCTTTGCATTCAGGAATATTACAAACCAAATAAAATTGATTTTTCGGGGTATCCCTATAAATACGTTCACTTTAAATCTGAAAAGGCAAAACTTGGACATGCTATTTTTTCAAAATACCCGATAATTAATACCGGTGCTTTCGATTTTGACGGTACCTATAATAATACTTTATATGCCGATGTGGTAAAAGGAACTGATACACTAAGAGTTTATAATGTGCACTTGCAATCCTTGGGAATTTTACCGCGCGTGAGTTTTTTGCAGGAAAGTGATAATGAAAAACTCCGAAGAAGAATTTCGTTGGCTTTTGAGAAACAGCAAAGCCAAGTGGAAGCTATTTTGGCCACAAACAAAAAATCGATCATCCTGTAATTATTTGTGGCGATTTCAACAACACACCCTTTTCATATAGCTACCGAAAACTAAAAGATGATATGCAGGATGCTTTTCGCGAGCGTGGTAATGGGTTGGGAACTACATTTAAATTTGAAAAATTCCCGATGCGGATAGATTATATTTTTGCTTCAGAAGGGTTGGATATTCTTTCATTTGACACTATGAAAAAAACATTTTCTGACCATTATGCAGTTCGCGCTACTTTTGGCTGGTAAAGCCCCCTAACCCCCGAAGGGGGAATCCATTATGAATTATCATCCTTTCTCCCCTTCGGGGAGATGCCCAAAGGGCAGAGGGGCTTTTTCCAAATAACTCAAAGCATTCGGGCCTTCGTTGAACAATAAATCCAACACTGAAAGATTTGGTAAAAAGGAATGGTTTGCCTCGTGAACCTGCGTGTAGCTTTCGGGAATAAAACTCGTTTTTCTTTTTGCATCAACCAAAAACCGAAGATCTGTTATTTCAGGATTTGTTTCGTAAGTAGTGGTTTTTTCAATTTCAACATCAATCCCAATCAATTCGCAAATCAAATCAAATATTTTAAAATTGTATTCCATTAAACCTTCAGCGGGTTCGGTTAATAATGGTTCTAAATCGTCCTCATAATATTCAAAAAATGGGGAAGTTCGGTAAGCACTCTGCAAGCTTTTCCAATGTTGTTCCTGCCACGGAAAATCGTTTTCTACAATAACTTCCTTTGATTTTTTACGCTTTCCATTTTTGTTGTGTTTTATAGGAATGTTCAAAAGCAGTTTTCCGTTGCTGTGCGCAATAAAAGTTCTATTTCGAAAGGTTTGTTTTTGATAATTATCCTGAATTTCAAAAACAACTTTTTCAGCCTGCGCAACAGCCGCCATTTGCTCGATGGAAGGAAAATAAGAAGGGTGAAGCAGGATTGTTTTCATTTTGGTTTTAAAGATAAAAAAAAGTTTATGAGTTTATGAGTTTATGAGTTTATAGGTAAATGAATTTATAAATTTTAAAAAATTTGTTCTTAAACCAAGAAAAAGACTGAGTTGTAATATTTTAGAACCATCAACCATCAACCATCAACCATCAACTCCAACTTTTAAACTTTGAACTTTAAACTTTAAACTATAAACCTTTTATTACATTTGTAAAAACCTTAAACTATGCTCATAATTGGCATCGCTGGTGGCACCGGCAGTGGAAAAACAACTGTGGTGGATCAAATAGTGAAAGAGCTTCCGGATGATGAAGTTTGTATAATTTCACAGGATTCATATTATCACGATACCAGTGAATTATCATACGAAGAACGCACAAAAATAAATTTCGACCATCCCAATTCCATTGATTTCGATTTGTTGGTGAGCCATTTAAAAGAACTTCGCAATGGGAATTCCTTTGCGCAACCCGTATATTCCTTTGTTGAGCATAATAGAACCGGAGAAACAATCCCTACCTTTCCAAAAAAGGTTATTATTGTTGAAGGAATTTTAATTTTGGCGCATCCCGATATTCGTGAGATGTTCGACATAAAAATATTTGTACACGCTGATAGCGACGAAAGATTGATACGCAGATTGAAGCGCGATATTGCAACACGAGGGCGCGATTTGGAGGAAGTTCTAAATAGGTATCAAACCACTTTGAAACCAATGCACCAGCAATTTATAGAACCGACAAAGGAATTTGCCGATATAATTATTCCAACAAACAGATACAACACCGTGGCTGTAGACGTAATTCGCAGCATCATTCACCAAAAACTAAGCTATACCGAATCGTGAACTTTTCAGAAATAAAAAAAAACAAATGGGTTCGTTTTATAAGCAACAAATATGTGCTTATACTTATACTATTTATCGTTTGGATGCTTTTTTTCGATACCAATTCGTATCTAATCCATAAGGAATTGGACAACGAAGTGAATGCTTTGGATGACAATGCTGAATTTTATCAAAATGAAATAAACACCGACAAAGATTTTATCAAAAAAATGGAAGACAGCAACCAAATGGAAAAATTTGCGCGCGAAAAATATTATTTGAAAAAGGAAAACGAAGATATTTATATAATCGAGCACGAAGATAGCATCAAAGAAAAGAAAGGAAATGAGTGATTATTTATTTGAAAGTTTTGATGAAGTTTCCTCAAAACAATGGAAACAAAAAATACAATACGACCTAAAAGGCGCCGATTATAACGAAAGCCTAATTTGGAAAAGTCCCGAGGGAATAAACGTAAAACCTTTTTATCACGAAGACGATTTTAAGGAACAATTCCAGCCAATTCCCGGCCAACCCCAATCTTGGAAAATTGCGCAAGAAATATTTATTGACGATGAAAAAATTGCTAATAATATCGCAATTGACGCCTTAAACCGCGGCACCGAAGCACTCATTTTTAAGGCCGATGAAGATTTTGATGCAAGAACTGTTTTTAAGGATTTTCCTTTTGAAGAGGCAACGATCTATTTCAAACTGAAATTTCTTTCCGAAGCGTTTTACAGTAAACTCATTAAATTTTTTGCAGGTAAAAAAGCAACTGTTTATTACAGCATCGATTTAATTGGAAACCTCGCCCGAACTGGAAACTGGTATCACAATTTGAAAAAAGACCACGAAATTCTGGATGCTATTTTTGAAAAGTATGGTTCAGAAAATCTCCTTTCCATTGATGCAACTTTATATCAAAATGCAGGTGCAAATTCAGTACAACAATTAGCATATGCTTTGGCGCACGCAAACGAATATTTAAACCACATATGTCAGCCTGAGCGCAGTCAAAGGCCTGCTGAAGTAATCACTTTCAACCTAGCAACAGGCCCAAACTACTTTTTCGAAATAGCTAAAATCCGTGCGCTGCGAAAACTATACGCAACCTTAGCAAAAGAATACGGCGTAAATGAAAATTGCCATATTGTAGCTATCCCTTTAAAACGCAATAAAACCCTTTACGATTACAATGTAAATATGCTTCGTAGCACAACCGAATGTATGAGTGCAGTTTTGGGCGGAGCAGATACGGTTTGCAATTTACCTTATGACGCACTGTATCATAAAAGCAACGAATTTGGAGAACGCATTTCAAGAAACCAATTGCTTATCTTAAAGCATGAAAGTTATTTTGACACAGTAAGCAATCCTTCAGACGGAACTTATTATATTGAAAGTTTAACCGATGAACTAGCTGAAAAAGCGCTTCAGCTTTTTAAGGAAATTGAAAAAGGTGGCGGCTTTCTTCAGCAATTAAAAGAGGGAATTATTCAAAAGAAAATAAAGGAAAGTGCTGAAAAGGAACAGCAACTTTTTGATAGTGGCGCTCTAAAATTATTGGGAACTAATTACCATCCCAACAAACACGACCGAATGAAAAACGATTTAGAGCTTTTCCCATTCGTGAAACACAATCCAATCAAAACGTTGATTGTGCCAATTATCGAAAAGCGTTTGGCGGAAAAAGTTGAACAGGAAAGAATAGGCAATGAATAGAAAAGAGTTACAACATATCAGTTTGAAAAAGACGGATGACGGAAGACCGAAGACGGAAATTTTTAATGTTCATCCTGAGCTTGCCGGAGGGCAACCAGAAAACAGAAACCAGAAACACTCGTCCTCCGAAGCTTTTTCAGCGCAGGAGGAAGAAACCTTTCAAACCGCTGAAGAAATCGAAATTAAAAAACAATATACTTCGGCAGATACAGAACACCTTCAGCATTTAAATTTCGTAGCGGGTATTGCCCCTCATTTACGGGGACCCTATTCTACAATGTACGTGCGCCGTCCGTGGACAATTCGCCAATATGCAGGGTTTTCAACGGCTGAAGATAGCAACGCTTTTTATAGAAGAAACTTAGCTGCGGGTCAAAAAGGACTTTCCGTAGCGTTCGATCTTGCCACGCATCGAGGATATGACAGCGACCACGAAAGGGTAGAGGGCGATGTGGGCAAAGCAGGTGTAGCAATAGATAGCGTGGAGGATATGAAAATTCTTTTCGATCAAATTCCGCTGAACGAAATGAGCGTTTCCATGACGATGAACGGCGCGGTACTTCCCATTATGGCGTTCTATATTGTTGCCGCCGAAGAACAGGGCGTTTCGTCAAAAGATTTGGAAGGAACTATTCAAAACGATATTCTAAAGGAATTTATGGTGCGTAACACCTACATTTATCCGCCCACACCATCAATGAAAATTATCAGCGATATTTTTGAATTCGCTTCCAAAAATATGCCCAAATTTAACAGCATTTCTATCTCCGGTTACCATATGCAGGAAGCGGGAGCCACGGCAGATATTGAACTTGCATACACTTTGGCAGACGGTTTGGAATACATCCGCACCGGAATTAAAGCGGGAATGGACATTGACACTTTCGCGCCGAGACTCTCTTTCTTTTGGGCAATTGGGATGAACCATTTTATGGAAATCGCAAAAATGCGCGCCGCCCGAATGTTGTGGGCAAAAATTGTAAAACAGTTCAATCCAAAGGATGAAAAATCATTGGCATTACGAACCCATTGCCAAACCAGCGGTTGGAGTCTTACCGAGCAAGATCCATTCAATAATGTAGCGCGTACGGCCATTGAAGCCGCTGCAGCGGTTTTCGGCGGAACGCAATCTTTACATACAAATGCATTGGATGAAGCTATTGCGTTGCCAACAGATTTTTCAGCACGAATAGCACGAAACACGCAGATATTTCTTCAAACCGAAACACAAATTACCAAAACGGTTGATCCTTGGGCGGGCAGTTATTATGTGGAAAACCTTACCAATGAAATCGCCAACAAAGCCTGGGCTTTAATTGAAGAAGTAGAAAAACTTGGCGGAATGACAAAAGCCATCGAAGCCGGAATTCCTAAACTTCGTATTGAGGAAGCTTCCGCAAGAAAGCAGGCACGTATTGATAGCGGACAGGATATAATCGTTGGCGTAAATAAATACCGACTCGCCAAAGAAGACCCATTACAAATCTTGGATGTGGATAACCAAAAAGTCCGCACGTCACAGATTGAAAGATTAAACCGAATAAAAGCCGAACGCAACTCGCAACAGGTTGAGAAAGCATTGGCAGCTATTACCGAATGTGCACGTAGTTGGTCAAAATCAACAGATTCCCCTTTGCAGGGGAATAAGAATTTATTAGCTTTAGCCGTAGAAGCTGCCCGCCACAGGGCAACCCTCGGCGAAATCTCAACCGCGATGGAAAAAGAATTCGGTAGGTATAAAGCACAAATAAGATCTTTTAGCGGCGTGTACAGTAAAGAAATCAAGAAAGACGAAAGCTTTGAAAAAGCAAGGCAAATGGCAGATCAGTTCGCAGAATTGGAAGGCCGCCGTCCCCGTATTATGATTGCAAAAATGGGACAGGACGGTCACGACCGCGGCGCCAAAGTAGTTGCCACAGGCTACGCCGATGTAGGTTTTGATGTGGACATTGGCCAACTTTTCCAAACCCCTGCCGAAGCAGCAAAACAAGCCGTAGAAAACGATGTGCACATCCTCGGCGTTTCCTCCCTTGCCGCAGGACATAAAACCCTCGTGCCACAGGTTATTGAAGCCCTAAAAAAGTATGGTCGCGAAGATATTATGGTTATCGTGGGTGGCGTAATACCCGCGCAGGATTACCAATATCTTTTTGATGCCGGTGCCGTGGCAGTTTACGGCCCAGGCACCCGCATTAGCGATGCTGCTATTGAGATGTTGGGGATTTTGATTGAGGGGGTGGAGTAATATGTGTTATAATAAATTAAATTTAAAGTATTTAGGAAATCTTTACTTATGGAAGTTATAAATGAAATTCTTAAGTGGCCAATTTTAATTCAAGGTGCCCTTGGCTCATTTCTATTTTGGTTGGTATTTATCATTATAAAATTTATAATATCATTTTCCCAAAGCAAAATCAGTGATGATAAAGAATTAGGTTACTCTTTTATTCAAATGGCTATAGAAGCTAATAAGGATGCTACAGAGAAAGATGATTATTCATTAAATGATCTTTCAAACTACTCATTCCTAATAGCCATATATGCGGGAATTCACTATTTTTTCAAGTTTATTGTAGTCATTATTGTAAGTTATCTAATAGAAAACATTATTCCAGCTTTTGCATACTCCGGTTATATAATAAGTCTTTACTTTCTTTTCAGGACATTTTCATATATGCCTCATTTCGATACTCTTCGAAAATATAATGATAGAATAAAAATGAAGAAGGATAAACAGAATTCTTCAGAAACTAATTAAAAGCCCCCCGCTAGCGCAAGTGTCCCGCTCGTGCTCATTCATGAGTATCGATAAATAAAATTCTCCTAAAATATTTCATTACCTTTGGTATAACATCAAAAAATAAAAAATGGAAATTAAATTCCAAACCAAAGAAGAAAGCAATCGTCAGCAAGAAGAAGCCTTTTTAAAACTTTCAAAATCTGAAAGAGTTTGGCGTTTTTTTGAATTAATGCAGAAAAGCAAAAGCCTTCTTCCTGTTAAAGAAAAACCTATCAAGTCTAACAATTTCATTATTAATATTTAATTATGTTTTTCGACGAATGGGATAAAGCCATTGAGAGTTTTGTTATTCTTGCAAAAAAGCATAATGTAAGAATGTTGATGGTAGGAGGAGGAGCAGTAAATTTTCACGGTTACCAGCGCCATTCCGCAGACGTTGATTTTTGGATTGATACTTCTTCAGAAAATTTTAAAAAACTCGTTTTAGTTTTTCAGGAAATGGGATATGATATTGAGGATTTTCCAAAAAGTGTAAAAGAAAAGCAACAAAACATTTCAGTAAAATTTTCTCCAGTGGATTTTGAACTGGAATTGATTACAAATTTTTCAGTCAACAAATCTTTTGATGAAGCCTATAATCAAAGTGAATTAGCAACAATTGAAAAGAATAATAAAATTCTTAACTGGCAAGTCATTTCTTTGGAAGATTTAATAACAAGCAAAATCAAGTCCAGCCGTCCAATAGACCTTTTGGATATTCAGCAACTTCAAAAGAAACGAACCTAATATTTATTCCCGAACAATCCTCAAAGTCTCATTCTCCACCCTTAAATAATAAACCCCTTTCGCAAAATTTGAAAAGTCAATTTGCTTTTCGCTTTGGGTAAGTTCGCCAGACAGCAAGCGTTGCCCGAGTGCAGAGTACACTTCAAAATGAACAGGATTGGAAATATTAATATTCACAAAGTCTTTTGTTGGGTTCGGATATACGCTTATATCAATGTTATTTTCAGCGATACCAAGTATCAATTCACACTCAAAACTTGATAACACTTTAGAGGCCGCTGGAGGATTAACCAAAAGCTCATCGTTTAATAACGGGCAATAGCAATCGTTATCGTCTAAATATAACTTCAACCAAGAAAGCGCTATTTTACCAATCACGCCATTGCCACCATTTGGCGTATTGGCAACGGAATGGTTTCCATTTTCAACTTCAAAAAGAAGTTTGTTGGTCGTTTCCGGAGTAGCTGCATAATGAAGGTCGGCGTGTTGTGCGGGAGGTGCGGTGGGATCATTTTCACCACTAAAAATTACAACGGGACTGTCGTGATTTAAGGAAGCATTCGGCAACCAAGGGCACAAAGCAACCACACCCTTTATGGAACTGTCCTGTACTGCGGCAAGTTGTGCGCCACCGCCACCCATAGACCATCCGCTAACCGCAAATTTATCAACGTCAAGCAAATTTTCCAAGGGAGATGAGTTTCGAGTATTTTCTTGGCGCATAGTTTCCAAAGCATCTAAAAGCCCATCAGCTCTTTGTTCTGGAAAATCAAAAGGAGAGTTGGTGCCGATGATGATAGTAACTATTCCGTGGGATGCATAAAAAGGTCCCCATTCCTCAACGCTTGAAGGCGGTGCCGTAAACCCGGGAACTATAGCGATACTCGCATAGGGAGGTATTCCATTTGTTGGGTAATATACCGTAGCGCCCGCATAATCTGGGCCGTTCCGAAGACCGTCAGCTTCTGTGAGTGTGGCAACTTCATAAGGTCCGGGGTTTGTTAAACTTTCAATGGTTACATCGCTACATTGTGAAAATAGGACGTTTGGGGCGAAAGAAGTTGCTAGGAATAAAAATGCTAGTGCGTATATTTTTTTCATATAAATATTTTAAATGCTTTTACGTTGCTGAAATTAAACCTTTTAAAGCTATTGGCAAAATATAACCTTCGGAAACAGGAGAGAAACCTTCATGAAATATTTAGTTATATTTGATTGTAGAAATTTTTTGCATATAGACCAACCCAATGAATGAATCACACCGCATACAATCCCTTTTCACCGATCTTTATCATGGGCATCCTTGGCTGGATGTAACCTTGCAAGACACCTTAAGCCGCATAACACCCTCACAAGCAAACCAGCGCCCCATAAAAGACGGCAACACTATTTGGGAAATTGTAAACCATATAATCGCTTGGCGTGAAAATGTTTTAAAAAGAGTGCAGGGCGAAGTGATCCAAACCCCAGCAAACAATTATATAGAAAAGATAGAAGATACTTCGGGCGATGCTTGGCGACAAACCCTCGAAGCCTTGGAAACTACGCAAAAGGAATGGCTCTATTTTTTAAGCACCTTCAACGAAACCGATTTCAGAAATGAATATCCTGTAAATAAACTTACCTATTATCAGCACATTCACGGCATTATTCAGCACGACGCTTACCATTTGGGGCAGTTGGTGCTTTTGGCGAAAATCACCCATCCATAAAAATGCTGCAAACGCTAGTACATTATAGTTTACACCTTTTGGTTCCTGGCTTGATTGCCTATATTTTTTTCAGAAACCAATGGAAAAAAGCTTGGCTGATTATGCTTGCCACGATGTTGGTAGATGTTGATCATCTTTTGGCAAATCCAATTTTTGACCCCGGCCGTTGTAGTATCAATTTTCATCCCTTGCATACCTATTGGGCAATGGCAGTTTATGTTGTTTTACTTTTCTTCAAAAAAACAAGAATCATAGCAGTAGGATTATTATTCCATATGCTAACGGATTATATTGATTGCCAATGGTAGAAAACCCTCGTCGCTCGTCGCTCTTCCCTCCTCGTTATTTATGATGATATGGTTCATTACGAAGAATTGTAAATCCCCGATACAATTGTTCAATAAAAAACAACCGAACCATTTGGTGTGAAAATGTCATGGAAGAAAGCGAAACTTTTCCATTTGCGCGTGAGTAAACTGCATCGCTAAAACCATACGGTCCGCCAATAACGAAGATGAGGTTTTTTAAACCGCTGTTCATTTTTTTCTGAAGAAACTCAGCAAATCCTTCCGAAGTAAAAGTATTTCCATTTTCATCAAGCAAAATTAAAACATCAGCAGTTGTGGTGCGCTTTAATATTTCTTCGCCTTCGGCCTGCTTTTGAAGTGCTTCCGATAAATTTTTGGCATTTTTGATATCGGGAATAACCTCCATTTCAAACGAAATATAAAATCCCAACCGTTTGGTGTAATCATCCATCAACGTTTGCAGTTGGTTGTTATCGGTTTTGCCTATTGCGAGCAGCGTAATTTTCATCAGAATATTTTCAGAATTCAAAAATACAAAGATAAATGTACCACTTCCAGCTTCCGTCTTCGTGCTTCAAACTTTTTAAAGTATTTTAGCTAAAATTTCGTTGCTATGATTTCAGAGAAACAATTCAACAAAGAAATAGATATTATTATTGCCAATGCAATCCGCGAGGATGTGGGCGATGGCGATCACAGTTCGCTGGCATGTATTCCCGAGGATGCGAGAGGTTCCGCAAAACTTTTAGTTAAGGACGAAGGCATTATTGCCGGAATCGATTTTGCCAGGCAGGTATTTGAATTTGTAGATCCAGGCTTGGAACTCGATATTAAAATTGAAGACGGCAGCCCAGTGAAATATGGCGATGTGTGTTTTTATGTTTCGGGACTTTCGCAATCTATTTTGAAATCGGAACGATTGGTTTTAAATGCAATGCAGCGTATGAGCGCCATTGCAACCAAAACCAACGAATACGTAAAATTATTGGAAGGAACCAATACCAAAATTCTCGACACTCGCAAAACAACACCGGGAATTCGCGCTTTGGAAAAGTGGGCTGTGAAAATTGGAGGCGGGGAGAACCACCGTTTTGCTTTGTACGATATGGTAATGCTGAAAGACAATCATATAGATTTTTGTGGCGGAATAACCAAGGCAATCGAAAAAACAAAGCGATACATAAAAGAGCGGCAACTAGATTTGAAAATAATTGTAGAAGCCAGGAATATTGAGGAAATTGATGAAATACTGAAAAGTGATGGCGTTTACAGAATTCTTATTGATAATTTCAATTACGACGATACTGAAAAGGCAGTTAAGCTAATCAATGGAAAATGTTTAACTGAGTCCAGCGGCGGAATCACTTTGGAAACAGCACGTAAATATGCCGAATGTGGCGTCGATTTTATTTCAAGCGGCGCGTTGACGCATTCCGTACACAATATGGATTTGAGTTTAAAAGCTGTTAAATGAGCGAAGAAGACGAAAAGGAAACCAGTATTCCTGTTATCCGAGACTTGGTTAGAATAAGCAAAAGAATAAAACTACCGGGTTTGGGAGAATTCTCGCTTTACCATTTGTTGGATATTTATGGAACTGGAATTATAAAAGGTTCTTTTTCACCGCGTGCAAGTTCCATTGCCTATAGTTTTTTTCTTGCGCTTTTTCCTTTCCTACTATTTCTATTAAACCTTATTCCTTACATACCCGTTGATGGTTTCCAAACGCGTTTTTTAATATTTATTGAAGCATTATTGCCGACCCAAACCACACAGTTTTTCTATCCAATAATTGCGGATATTGCTGTAAATCCACGAGCGGGATTAATTTCATTTGTTTTTTTTCTTTCTATATTTTTATCGGCTAATGGGGTGAATGCTATTTTTGGCGCTTTTGAATACTCATTTCACGTAACCATAAACCGTAGTTTTTTTAGGCAATATGTTATTGCTCTTGTAGTTTCCATCTTCTTGGCATTGTTGTTGTTAACTTCGGTAGGGGTTATTCTTTATGGCGAATACATCATTCGGGATCTCCAATCCAGAGCTTATATACGAGACGATTTGTTCTGGGTTTCGTTCTTTCAATTTGTTGTTTTTTTGGTAATGATTTATGTTGTTATTGCGACCCTTTATTATTTCGGAACCAAAGAGGGAAGGCAGTCCCGTTTTTTTTCAATCGGTGCTGTAGTGACAACCGTCCTCTTCGTTTTAACAACTTATTTTTTTGGTGTATATATCAATAATTTTTCAAATTATAACGAGTTATACGGCTCGATTGGTGCCCTTTTAATTTTGATGTTATATATTTGGATAAATTCAAACCTGTTGCTGCTGGGTTTTGAACTCAATATTTCAATTAGGCGGCTAAAAGAAAAAATGTAACTTAAACCTAATATTTTTAAACTATGAAAAAAATACTTTTTACTATCTCCCTTGTTGCCTTAACTGTTATGTCTGCTGTAGCGCAGGATGTTACAGGTAAATGGAAAACCATTGACGATGAAACAGGAGAAGCAAAATCAATTGTTGAAATCTATAAACAAAACGGAAAAGTTTACGGAAAAGTTGTAGAAATACTCGATGCTAAAAAACGCAACTTAACTTGTGTTGATTGTACCGGAAGTGATAAAGGGAAACCTATTCTTGGACTTGTAATTATAAAAGGTCTTGAGAAAGATGGTGACGAATACAATGATGGAACGATCACTGATCCTAACAATGGAAAAGTTTACAAATGTTATATTGAATTGGATGGCGCTAATACGCTGAATGTTCGTGGTTATATAGGTTTTTCTCTTTTGGGAAGAACACAAACTTGGCAACGAGTAAATTAAAAATCTTTTAAAATACTATCTTTAAGCCACCAATTTTGGTGGCTTTTTTCATTGCGAGCAGAGCGAAGCAATCTTTTAACTCACAACCCAAAACTCATAACGTAAAAGTGTATTTCATAGACGTCATCCTGCCAATTCCTTTAAAACAAACGTTTACGTATAGCGTGAACAAAGATGAGGCGGGTTTTTTGAAACCGGGAATGCGCGTAGCAATTCCTTTTGGCAAATCAAAAGTTTATACGGGGATTGTCTATCAAGTTCACGGTGAGGCGCCCGTGGGTTACGAAACAAAATCCATTGACCATATTTTGGATGAAGAGCCAATTATCACAACATTTCAATTAAAACATTGGGAATGGCTTGCCAATTATTATATGTGTTCTTTGGGCGAAGTAGTAAAAGCAGCGCTTCCAAGTGCATTTCTTTTGGAAAGTGAAACGATAATAAAACTTTCCGAAAGGAATTTTCAGGATGAGGAATCACTTACTGACGACGAATTTGTTTTATACGAAGCCTTGCAGCATCAATCATCCCTGCATATAAATGATGCCCGCTCCATTTTGGAAAGGAAAAATATTGTTTCGGTTATTCAAAAATTATTGGATAAAAACATCATCGAAGTTGAGGAAACCGTTTACGAGCAATACACACCAAAATTAAAACGGTATATAAAATTAGCTTCGGAATATACTTCCGAGGAAAATTTGCGCGAACTTTTAGATTTATTGAAGAGAGCGCACAAACAGCGTGAAGTGCTGATGCATCTTTTTATGCTGAATACGCAATCGAAAAAACCCATTAGTTCTACAATGCTTCAAAAGAAAAGTGAAGCTTCCGCAGCGACTTTGAAATCGCTTATTGATAAAGGTATTTTAGAGGAATATTTTATTCAGCACGACCGTGTAGAATTTTCGGGAGAAACCTCCTCGGATATCAAATCTCTGAACGAAGCACAAACTAATGCGTATGAAGAAATAAAAACTTCTTTCGAAAGCAATGATGTGGTTTTGTTGCACGGAGTTACTTCCAGTGGAAAAACTGAAATTTATGTTCGGTTGATTGAAGAAGTTATTGCAATTGGTAAACAGGTTTTGTATATGCTTCCAGAAATAGCGCTTACAACCCAATTAATAAGCCGACTTCAAAAATATTTTGGGGAAAGAATCTCGGTCTATCATTCAAAGTTTTCTGTAAATGAGCGTGTTGAGGTTTGGAAAAATGTACTTGCCGAAAAGCCCAAAGCACAAGTGGTTATTGGCGCACGCTCGTCTTTATTTCTTCCTTTTAAAAATTTGGGACTTATTATTGTAGACGAAGAGGCACGAACCCTCTTTTAAACAATACAGTCCCGCACCGCGCTACAACGCCCGCGATAGTGCGATTGTTTTGGCAAATCTTCAAAATGCAAAACTTTTGATGGGTTCTGCCACGCCTTCTTTGGAAAGTTATCACAATGCAAAAACTGGAAAGTTCGGATTGGTTACTTTGAAAAAGCGCTTCGGGAATGTGTTGATACCAGAAATTGAATTGGTTGATATAAAAGAGAAAAACCGCAAAAAACAGATGACGGGTCATTTCAGCGACCGTTTGCTGGAAGAAATGCACGAAGTTTTAAAAAATGGTGAACAAGTTATTCTTTTTCAGAATAGAAGAGGTTTTTCTCCCGTTGTTGAGTGCACTACTTGCGGCGTTGCGCCACAGTGCCCAAACTGCGATGTTAGCTTGACTTTTCATCAGCATAAAAATCAATTGCGCTGCCATTATTGCGGCTATCATATGGCGATGATGCAAAGCTGTATTGCCTGCGGAAGCGAAACGTTGGATACAAAAGGGTTTGGGACCGAGCAAATTGAAACGGAATTAAAAGTATTGTTTCCGAATCATAAAGTCGCGCGAATGGATCAAGACACAACTAAGGGCAAAAATTCATATTCAAAATTAATTGAAGCTTTGGAAAATGAGGAAATTGATATTTTGGTGGGAACACAAATGCTCGCCAAAGGACTTGATTTCAGAAATATAAGTTTGGTGGGTGTAATGAATGCCGACAATCTTTTAAACTTCCCAGATTTCAGAGCGCACGAACGCAGTTTTCAATTATTGCAACAAGTTTCGGGTAGGGCAGGGCGCACCCAAAAACGAGGGAAAGTTTTGATACAAACATACAATCCGTACCATCAAATCTTGAAGCAAGTAAGTGTTAATGATTATGAGGGGATGTATAAAGAACAAATGGAAGAGCGCTATGGTTATAAATACCCACCTTTTTTCAGAACGATAAAAATTGTTTTTAAAGATAAAAATTTAGGCCGTGTGCAGAAAGCTTCAGCTTGGTTTGGGCAAGCGTTGGAAATGCAGTTTAAGGAAAATGTCTTGTGGAACCCCCGCCAATTGGAAGAATTAAGAATAAATATATTATTAATCTTCTCGTGAAAATTCCAAAAAATCAATCATTGGAAAAGACTAAAAAATATATAGAGAATGTGCAACGCAGCTTTAATTCCATAAAGGAATTTTCAAGTGTTCGCGTAAATATTGATGTAGATAATTATTAAGCGTTCTGAGTAGCGGCCAATGCTTCAACAAGGTCTGACTTTCTGTTTCGGCTTAAAGGAAGTTTGTCTTTGTCCAACTCAATCGTCTTACTGTTGTAACGCTGTACTTTGTCTAAATTCACAATATAAGATTTGTGGATTCTTAAAAACCTGTCCGTTGGCAATAGCGATTGAAAAGCTTTCATAGTTGAAAGCACTACGAGCGAATCATGTTCAGTAACTAATTTCACATAGTCGCCCAAAGCTTCAATGTATCGAAGTTCGTTCAAAAATACTTTTCGTTTTTTCAGATTGCTTTTTACGAAAATGAAATCTTCGTCATCAAAACCTTCTTCGTTTTTTAGTTTATGATTTGTAATTGCTTTGTGAACGGCATTCAAAAACCTATCTTTTGCAATAGGCTTACGAAGGTAATCTACTGCATCATAATCAAAAGCTTTGAATGCATATTTGGTTTTTCCTGTAACAAAAATAACCTGTGGTTTTCTTTGAATATCGTCTAAAAGATCAAATCCGGAAAGAATAGGCATTTCAATATCCAAAAAGATTAGGTCGATTTCTGTGGAAGCGAGACCCATTTTTGCTTCAATAGCATTCTTATATTCCCCAACAAGTTCAAGGGATGGGTGAATTTGAATTAGCTTTACAATGGAAAGCCTTTGTAGTGTAGAATCATCTACAACTGCACATTTAAGTATTGTTTTTTCCACAATAGTAGGTTTTGCTTAGAGCAATAGTATGGAAATAATCGATGAAATGCAACTTTTTTTGACTTTAAACGAAAAAAATATACACTTCGTCTATTTTCGTTATTTTTCACATCTATATGGGTTTAGGTTTGATAATACGAAATAAAGTATTATTTTTGCACCCTCTTGGCAGAAAGCCAAAAGTTTAAACATTAATTTTAATAGATTTTTTATGAATTATTACGAAACTGTTTTCATCTTAAATCCCGTTTTATCTGAAGATCAGATAAAGGAAACAGTAAAGAAATATGAAGATATTCTTGTTTCTAAAGGTGCTAAGATGATATCCAAAGAAAATTGGGGCTTGAAAAAACTTGCTTACTCAATTCAAAACAAAAAAAGTGGTTTTTATCACCTTTTTGAGTACACCGTTGAAGGTGAAATAGTACACGAACTTGAAACTGAATTTAAAAGGGACGAACGTTTTATGCGTTACCTTACAGTGAGCCTTGACAAGCATGCAATTGCTTGGGCAGAAAAAAGAAGAAATCGCGATAAAAAATCAGCATAAGGTATGGCAACGTTACAACAACAAGCAAAAGGAAAAAAAGACGGAGAGATCAGGTATCTTACTCCTCTTAATATAGAGACCAACAAAACAAAAAAATACTGTCGTTTCAAAAGATCAGGTATTAAATATGTTGATTATAAGGATGCAGATTTCCTATTGAAATTTGTAAATGAGCAAGGTAAAATTCTTCCAAGAAGACTTACCGGAACTTCTTTAAAGTACCAAAGAAAAGTGGCCGTTGCTGTTAAAAGAGCACGTCATTTGGCACTTATGCCTTACGTAGCCGATTTATTAAAATAAAAAACCAGAGATAGATATGGAACTTATATTAAAAAAAGACGTAGAAAATCTGGGATTTGCAGATGATCTTGTAAGCGTGAAAAACGGTTACGGAAGAAACTTTTTAATTCCACAGGGGCATGCAGCTTCTTGCAACTCCTTCGGCTAGAAAAGTATTGGCCGAAACTTTGAAGCAACGTGCATTTAAAGAGAAGAAAGTTGTTGATGCAGCTAAATCTCAATCTGAAAAATTGAATGGACTTGAAATAAAAATCACTGCCAAAACTGGTGAAGGTGATAAATTATTTGGTTCAGTAACCAATGGAGATTTAGCGGACGCTCTTGAAAAAGAAGGTGTTTCAATAGAGAAAAAATACATCAATGTTGCTGGTGGCGCAATTAAGCGTACTGGACAATATGATGCTACTATCCGTTTCCACAGAGAAGTTGTGAGCACATTCACATTTGAAGTTGTTGCGGAAGCAAAACCGGAATCTAAATCTAAAGCTGAAGCAACAGAGGAAGCGAAGCCGGAAGCTCAATCAGAAGAAACTGAATAAAAAACACGATTAATTGTATTAAAACCTTTTCCGTTTTGGGAAAGGTTTTTTTATTCAAATTTTTAAGCCGATAAATAAAATAAAAAACTGACGAAAAGATGAAATACGCCAGGCTAACAAAAGAACAGTTTGAAGAACTACACCAGGAATTTATAAATTTTCTTGCAACCCAATCAATTACTGCTGCTGAATGGAAGCAATTAAAATCTGAAAAACCAGAAATTGCCGAACAGGAACTAGATGTTTTCAGCGATGTTATTTGGGAAGGAGTTTTAAACAAAGTAAATTATCTGGAACACATTTCGCCCAAACAATTAATGCTTTTTCACATTACAGAAACTTTTATGGAGCTAATTGCCATAAAAGTGGGAGATGAAAATGTTGACATCACCACAGAATACGGTTACAAATGGCTCCAGCAAAATTTGCACGATGATGTTGTAACGATGTTTACCTCAACAAAAGCGATTAAAGACGACCGTAACAAAGATGTTTTTGTATTGATACAGCAGGGATCTGTAATAACTAAAGGGGAACTTTATAAATATTTTAGTGATCTTTTGAAAGAATAAATCTCAAATTACATTTCCAAATCCCAAAAGAATATCAGCAATTTAAAAAAAATTACGATTTGATTTTTTTTGTGATTTGTTTTTTTGATTTGAAATTTTAAGTTATTCATACCTCAAACTCTCAATTGGATCCAATCCTGCAGCTTTTGAAGCTGGATAAGAGCCAGCAATTACAGCAACAATAAAGGTTATAATTGTTGCCCAAATCATTGCTGACCAAGGTAAGGTAAAGTCGAATTTAAAGATTTTTGCAAAACCGAATCCGGTAAGCACTCCAAGAATAATTCCCAAGACGCTTCCGAATTGTCCAATAACAATGGTTTCCATAAAAAATTGGGTAGAAATTGTAGAGCGTTTTGCACCCAACGCTTTTCGCACTCCAATTTCGCGAGTGCGTTCAGATACCGAAACGAGCATAATATTCATCAGCGCAATGGAAGATCCAAGAATGGTGATGATACTAATAATCCAAGCGGCAATTTCCAAATATTGTGTTATGGATGCGATTCGGTTTATTAAATCGTCGCTGCGCTCAATTCCAAAATTATTTTCTTCCACGGGGTTCAATCCTCGAATATTTCTAAAAGTAATTATGGCCTCGTCCTGCGCCGATTCCATCATTTGTTTGTCGTCAACTTTAATACTTATGTTGTAGTTTATGTTTGGCGCGGTATAAATTCCGCGCGCAACTTGAACAGGAATAAGCACTTTTAAATCCTGATTATTTCCAAATGTGGAACCTTTGGATTCCAAAACCCCAATGATTTTAAATTTAACGCCACGAATACTGATTGTTTTGTTGATTGGATCTTCGTTCTCAAAAAGATTTTTAAGAAAATCGGCACCAATCAAACAAACCTTATTATTATTTTGAATATCGAAAATGGTGAAATTTCTTCCCGAGTCAACTTCGGTTCCCGTGTTTTCCAAATAGTTTTCGTTTACACCATAAATCTGTACTTCGGGATCGGTTTTTTCTGAACCAAATCGCACTTCAGCAGCACTTGTTCCTTGAAATGAAAGTGACGTTTTGGTTGATGGAAATTCATATTTATCCAAGAATTCCCGCACATTGTTATAGCTAATAATCGGGTTTATTTTTTCCCTTTCGCCACTATTATTTGTTTGTACTGTAAACTCATATTGTTGAATATTGAAAGTATTGGCGCCCATTGAGGCAAAATTCCCCGAAATAGTTGTTTCCAAAGCTTTCACGGCACTCAAAATACCTACGAGCGCCCAAATGCCAATCCCGATAATAACAATGGTAAGGATTGTCCGGAGCAGCTGACTTTTAATGGAATCCAACGCAATGCGGACATTTTCCCAAAATAGTGAAAACATATTTTTAGTTTGTGTTTCTCATTAGACTTCCAACGAGCGATAAAGTTACAGAATTCCTTTGGTGCTTAAAATTAATCCCTAAATCTTATTGTGGCAAACTTCATTATTATTTAGGATATTTGCCAATTCAAAATACATTTTTTTAAAACTTAAAAGTCTTGTCAAAAAAACCATCCATTCCCAAAGGCACTCGCGATTTTAATCCGGAAGAAGTTTCTAAGCGTAATTATATTTTCAATGTAATAAAGGAAACGTTTTCATTGTACGGTTTTCAACCAATAGAAACTCCATCTTTTGAAAATAGCGAAACTTTGATGGGAAAATATGGCGAGGAAGGAGATAGATTGATTTTTAAGATTTTGAATAGTGGGGATTATTTATCGAAGGTTGATGATGTTCTTTATTCTGAAAAAGATAGTATTAAAATTACCTCAAGTATTTCCGAAAAAGCGCTCCGTTACGACCTAACAGTTCCTTTTGCGCGTTACGTTGTGCAACACCAAAACGAAATAACATTTCCTTTTAAACGCTACCAAATACAACCCGTTTGGCGTGCGGACAGACCACAAAAAGGGCGTTTTCGTGAGTTTTTTCAGTGCGATGCAGATGTTGTGGGTTCCACTTCACTTTGGCAGGAAGTTGAGTTTGTACAATTGTATGATGCAGTTTTCAACAAACTTGGTTTAAAAGGAGTTACCATAAAAATCAATAATAGAAAAATACTTTCGGGAATTGCAGAAGTTATTGGCGCTGAAGATAGATTGATAGATTTCACGGTCGCGTTGGACAAACTTGATAAAATAGGGGAGGAAGGCGTGAAAAAGGAAATGCGCGAAAAAGGCATTTC
This sequence comes from uncultured Flavobacteriaceae bacterium, assembly GCA_963716065.1. GTDB lineage: Bacteria > Bacteroidota > Bacteroidia > Flavobacteriales > Flavobacteriaceae > Aequorivita. The sequence goes on along the minus strand of OY970287.1, from coordinate 546,855 downwards.
TGAGGACGCATTGCAAAAACTTCAGCCATTGTTTTCGTTTAATGGGAGTAATGTCGAAAAGATAAATTCATTGAAGGGTTTGCTTGGTTCCTCACAATTGGGAATGAAAGGCGTTGAGGAATTAGAATTTATAACAGATAACATTAGCGCACTTGGTTTGAAAACTACTTCCTTGCAAATTGATGTTACACTTGCCCGTGGATTGAATTATTACACAGGCGCCATTTTTGAAGTTTCCGCTCCCGCGGAAGTGAATATGGGAAGTATTGGCGGCGGTGGAAGATACGATGATCTTACAGGAATTTTTGGATTGAAGGATATGAGCGGCGTGGGTATTTCTTTTGGATTGGATAGAATTTACCTTGTTGTGGAGGAATTGAATCTTTTCCCCAAAACAGTTTCAGAAAATAGTAAAGCTCTTTTTATAAACTTTGGCGAAAAAGAAGCATTCTATGCAATGAAAGCAATATCAAAACTGCGCGATACAGGAATAAAAGCTGAATTATATCCCGATTCAACGAAGATGGCCAAGCAGATGGGTTATGCTGATAAACGCAATATTCAATTTGCAATTTTGGCGGGTGATACAGAAATGGAGGCAGAAAAATTCACATTGAAAAATATGAAAACTGGAGAGCAGATTACTCTAAATTTTTCTGAATTGGAAGAAATTTTGAAAAGGTAATTAACCTATAAAATTGCACCAATATTAAAATTGTCGGTCGTTTCTGAAGATTTAGGCTTCAGAGTTTCCTGTATTTTCCGTTCAACTTCAAGCCTTGCAGCTTCAGAGAGCATGCCAGCAATACGAAGTTTGGTTAGGTTTTTAAGCGTTGAGTTCATTCATCCCCGATTTCGTTAATAATTTTTTCATAGGAAATAACATAATCAATCTGTTTTTCCTCTGAAACGTGTTTGCGGGGAGTTTCTAGAATTATAAAATCAAAAAGTTTCGAGATAATATTTTTAAGGCGATCTTCTGTAGTCAATACTGCCTTATGAAGGTAATGAGATGCAATAGTTAGAATAATTGTAAGAATAAATAATCCAATAAAATATACTGATGCAGAAAAATCAAACATTGGAATAAATGTATATATCAAAAAAAATATTCCAACGAAAAGAAACGAAGTGCTTATGTATTTGAAATATATCTTTAACTCTGTCATCTGTGTCCCAGCGTATTTTAATAGCAATCCAGAGCAGATTGACATAATGGGAAGGCTTAATGAATACATAAAAGAGGACATAAATGCAAATCCAAAGATGCCCTCTTTATCGTTTAAAAGATACAATATATGCATAAATGGAGATAAGACTGCCACGACTGCAAGTACTGTCAAATAAATGCTAATTTTTGATTTATTCGTTAGAGTCAAGAATCCCGTTACAGTTTCGGTCTCCTGGGGGGCAAACTTTGCGTTTGTCGATTGATTGCTCATCACTAATTTGGTTTTCTGGAGTACAGCTAATTGCTACACTTGCTAGCATTAAAAATGCAAAAAAATACTTTTTCATAATATGAAGGTTTTAAGGTTCATTGGTAAAATTAAACCTTTAAAGAAACCCATACAAATTTGCGCATCAATAACTTATCAACGCATTTTCAACAAATATAAGAATTATCGCCACACGTGCAACTTTTTTTCGATGGAGTGAAATAAAAAAACCCTTCAGTAAATGAAGGGTTTAAAGTAGCGAGAGGGGGGCACGATCCCCCGTCCGCCTCAGGCGGATATGAAACCGATGCCGATGAACTTTGGAAAAATTATCTTGTATATATATTCCCTCCCTTGTCCAGATTTTAGAAAGTCCTCCCTTTGCATAGCCTCTTTTTTAGTTTTAAAAAACTCTACTTCCAAAACCAGCCAAGGCCGGTATTTTATTGTGTATCCTTTGGTCGAGAATTGATTGTGCGAATAAAATCTTTGGATCAATGCTGAGGAATAGCCAATATAGATTTTATCGTATTTGGTTGAATACAAAATATATGTTACAAATTCTCCCATAAAAAAATCCCCATAGAATTGATTCCTGGGGATTTATGTAGCGAGAGGGGGGCACGATCCCCCGTCCGCCTCAGGCGGATATGAAACCGATGCCGATGAACTTTGGAAAAATTATCTTGTATATATATTCCCTCCCTTGTCCAGATTTTAGAAAGTCCTCCCTTTGCATAGCCTCTTTTTTAGTTTTAAAAAACTCTACTTCCAAAACCAGCCAAGGCCGGTATTTTATTGTGTATCCTTTGGTCGAGAATTGATTGTGCGAATAAAATCTTTGGATCAATGCTGAGGAATAGCCAATATAGATTTTATCGTATTTGGTTGAATACAAAATATATGTTACAAATTCTCCCATAAAAAAATCCCCATAGAATTGATTCCTGGGGATTTATGTAGCGAGAGGGGGGCACGATCCCCCGTCCGCCTCAGGCGGATATGAAACCGATGCCGATGTACTTTGGAAAAACTATCTTGTATATATATTCCCTCCCTTGTCCAGATTTTAGAAAGTCCTCCCTTTGCATAGCCTCTTTTTTAGTTTTAAAAAACTCTACTTCCAAAACCAGCCAAGGCCGGTATTTTATTGTGTATCCTTTGGTCGAGAATTGATTGTGCGAATAAAATCTTTGGATCAATGCTGAGGAATAGCCAATATAGATTTTATCGTATTTGGTTGAATACAAAATATATGTTACAAATTCTCCCATAAAAAAATCCCCATAGAATTGATTCCTGGGGATTTATGTAGCGAGAGGGGGGCACGATCCCCCGTCCGCCTCAGGCGGATATGAAACCGATGCCGATGAACTTTGGAAAAATTATCTTGTATATATATTCCCTCCCTTGTCCAGATTTTAGAAAGTCCTCCCTTTGCATAGCCTCTTTTTTAGTTTTAAAAAACTCTACTTCCAAAACCAGCCAAGGCCGGTATTTTATTGTGTATCCTTTGGTCGAGAATTGATTGTGCGAATAAAATCTTTGGATCAATGCTGAGGAATAGCCAATATAGATTTTATCGTATTTGGTTGAATACAAAATATATGTTACAAATTCTCCCATAAAAAAATCCCCATAGAATTGATTCCTGGGGATTTATGTAGCGAGAGGGGGGCACGATCCCCCGTCCGCCTCAGGCGGATATGAAACCGATGCCGATGAACTTTGGAAAAATTATCTTGTATATATATTCCCTCCCTTGTCCAGATTTTAGAAAGTCCTCCCTTTGCATAGCCTCTTTTTTAGTTTTAAAAAACTCTACTTCCAAAACCAGCCAAGGCCGGTATTTTATTGTGTATCCTTTGGTCGAGAATTGATTGTGCGAATAAAATCTTTGGATCAATGCTGAGGAATAGCCAATATAGATTTTATCGTATTTGGTTGAATACAAAATATATGTTACAAATTCTCCCATAAAAAAATCCCCATAGAATTGATTCCTGGGGATTTATGTAGCGAGAGGGGGGCACGATCCCCCGACCTCCGGGTTATGAATCCGACGCTCTAACCAACTGAGCTACCTCGCCGTATTTTTAAGTTTGCAAAGATAGAAACAAAATTAGGTGTCACAAACATTAGGTTCTGTTTTTATTAGAAATATTTCAATTGAGAGAAGATATATAAAAATGAAAAATTTTCAATCTTTCATTTGAGGTTAAGATTAATATATATATATTGGGCATCAACTAACAAATAGACATGGAAGATAAAATAAAATATGAAATGGAATTTCCCATTCAGGTTTCCCCTTCATTATTATACCAATATATATCAACACCTTCTGGTCTTTCAGAGTGGTATGCAGACAACGTAAACTCACGTGGCGAGTACTACACTTTTATATGGTCAGAAAGCGAGGAAAAAGCTAAATTGTTAAGCAAAAAAAGCCCAGAACGCATTAAGTTTAGATGGGTTGAGGATGAAGGCGAGGAGTTTTATTTTGAACTTCGCATTCAGGTTGATGAAATTACAAAGGATGTTTCGTTAATGGTAACTGATTATGCCGAAGAAGAAGAAATTGAGGAAGGAAAAATGCTTTGGGAAAATATGATTTCAAACTTAAAACAGATATTGGGTTCGGTCTAAAAAGCCTTTAAAATATAGTATCTTTGAGCCGTTCTAAAAAAAATAGAGCGGTTTTTTTATGGTGAATTTAAACGGAAATCTTACAGAAAAGCAGAATGCGACAATTGCATTCGACAATCGCGGGTTAAATTACGGGGATGCTGTTTTTGAAACCCTGCGCTTTTCCGGAGGAAAAATATATTTTTGGGAAGATCATTATTTCCGTTTAATGGCTTCCATGAGAATTATGCGAATGGAAATTCCGATGAGTTTTACAATGGAATTTCTTGAAGAGGAAATTTTAAAAACTATCCTTTCGACAGAAAAACGAGAGGCTTCACTTCGCATAAAATTATTGGTGTGGCGTAAAACCGGTGGAAAATATACACCTTCCAATAATGAAATTGAGTATTCAATTTCATTCGAAAAGCTTGAAACGCCTTTTTATATTTTAAATGAAGTGGATTATGAAGTTGAACTTTTCAAAGATCATTATATTACTTCGGGTTTACTTTCAACTTTAAAAACCAATAACAGGCTTATAAATATCTTGGGAAGTATTTTTGCTTCGGAAAATGACTATCAAAATTGTTTGCTGTTGAATGAAAACAAACAAGTGGTTGAAGCTCTTAATGGAAACATTTTTTTGATTTCTGGCAATTCAGTAAAAACACCTCCATTGGCTGATGGCTGTTTAAATGGAATTATGCGGAAACAACTGATTTCAATTTTAAAAGCAATTCCAGAATTTACATTTGAGGAAGCTTCAATTTCACCATTCGAGCTTCAAAAAGCGGACGAAATTTTTATCACGAATGTTATTCAAGGAATTGTTCCAATTACAAAATACAGAAAAAAGGAATTTGGAAATAATGTTGCTAAGGAATTGTTGCCAAAATTGAACCTTAAAGCACGGATGGGTTAATTGAAACTCGGATTTTCCGGAGCGTTAGACCACAGAATGTAGTCACCACCAAACTCAATCATTTTTTCTTTCCAAAAATTGATGTTGCTTTTCCCAATAATGGTATTGCTATAATTATTTTGCACAACAACCCAACTATTTACTTCCAGTTCTTGTTCTAATTGATCGCTTTCCCAGCCAGAATACCCTAGAAAAAAACGTATTTGATCTTTTTTAAGTTTGTCTTCTTTCAACAAATCGATTATAGCGCTAAAGTCGCCACCCCAATAAATTCCATTTGAAATTTCTATACTGTCAGGAATAATGTCTGGAATGCAATGAATAAAATAAAGATTATCCTGCTCTACGGGGCCACCATTATAAACAGGAAGTCTGGAATTTATTTCCGGCACAAAATCGCGAAGCTTATGTTCCAGTGGTTTGTTTAGTATAAAACCAACTGATCCGTTTTCATTATACTCCGCCAAAAGTACTACAGAACGGTTAAATGAAACATCTCCAATAATGGAAGGTTCCGCAACCAGTAATAGGCCTTTGGATGGTTTTAAGGTGGTCATATAGTTTTTTTGGTCAAATAAATCTAAGTATTAAATTTAAAATTACCAAAGATTAACTCATTTGATATTGAAAATATCTTATTTCGAATAAAACTATAAGTTGTATTTAATAAAAAATCCTTCTTTTCATAAAGTTGAAAAGAAGGACCTTGAAACTTGTAAAGATATTTTTACAATTAGTTTACGCTGTTTTGTAAATCTGAACCACCTTTAAATTTTACTACATTTTTTGCAGCAATTTTAATGGTTTTGCCAGTTTGAGGGTTTCTTCCTTCTCTTGCAGCTCTTTTTGATACTGACCAAGATCCGAAACCTACTAGTGATACTCTGTTACCTTTTTTAAGGGACTTTTCAACGTTGCCTAAAAAAGACTCCAATGATTTCTTTGCAGCAGCTTTTGTAATTCCAGCGTCAGCCGCCATTGCATCGATTAAATCTGATTTGTTCATAATTTTTTAAATTAAATTGTTGGTTAAACTTCGATTAATTGCCCTACAAATTTAACAGGAATATCCGTTCAGGCAAGTAACCACGCAGTAAATCGCTATTTTTGTTAATAACTTAGACTGTTTGTTAATAAACCTAAGGCTTTTTTTGAAATTTTAACGAAATCAGCAATGGCAAGGGTTTACAATAGTTTGCAATCTTCGGCAAAAGAATATCCATTTAAAAGTGATGAAATATCCATTTTCCTTTTTCCGGGAAGTTGAATTTCTTCAATTAAAATATAGCCATCCAAACAAGATACTTTCAGTTCTTTTTTTGAAGTTTTAATTGCTCCAGGAGTTAGATTGTGTTCTGTATTTTCAAAATTAGCCGAATAGATTTTGGCTTTCAATTCTTCCCCATTATTATAAAGAGTAGTCCAAGCCACGGGATAGGGGGAAAGACCTCTTATAAATGCATCAATCTCCTTTCCAGTTTTTGACCAGTCTATTTGCGTATTTTCTGGGGTAAGTTTCGGCGCTTCCTTTAAATCGCCACTTTCGGGCTGCGCTTTTGGATTTACATTCTCGTTCTCTATTAATTGCAAGGTTTCCAAAACAAGTTCGCTTCCTATCTCCATTAATTTATCGTGAAGTGTTTCAGCTGTTTCCCTTTTATCGATATCAATTCCTTTATTTGAAATGATCGAACCAGTATCAATTTTTTCATCAATAAAAAATGTTGTTACACCCGTTTTTTCCTCATTATTTATAATGGCCCAATTAATAGGAGCTGCACCACGATATTGCGGAAGCAGGGATGCATGTAAATTGAAAGTACCCAATTCCGGCATTTGCCAAACTGCTTTCGGAAGCATTCTGAAAGCTACAACAACTTGAAGGTTTGCGTTTAAACCTTTCAATTCCTTCAAAAAAGATTCGTCTTTTAAATTTGTGGGCTGAAAGATTTTTAGATTTTGCGAAACAGCATATTCCTTTACCGCTGATGCCATAAGCTTTCTGCCACGGCCAGCGGGTTTGTCAGGGGCAGTAATAACTCCTACAATATTTTTTCCAGCGGTCACCATTTCTTTTAAAACTCCCACAGCGAAATCTGGGGTTCCCATAAACACAATTCTCAATTCGTTCGGCATTTTCTTATTTTAAAAAGTATTTATTTCTCGTATTAATATTAATTTTTTCAGCGTCCAGCAAAAGCTTGATTACTTTTAAAATATCAGTTTCGGCAAAAGTAAGCCTTTCTGAAATTTCACGCGAACTTAAATCGTCACCTTCCAAAAGCACGAGAATATTTTCAGCAATTTGCTGTAATTCCTTTTTTGAAAGATTTGAGGATTGTGATTTACAGACCGAGCAAATTCCGCATTTAGTTGCCGTTGTTTCCCCAAAATAGGAAACCAACTGCAAACTTCGACAGGTTTTTGTGTTCTCTATATAATGAAGAACGGAATTTACCTGGGCCTTTTTTTTCTGATTTAAAGTTTCAACTTCCCTCGAAATCACGTTGATTGTTTTATCATCTTCCCGCGGAACTAGAAAAGTTAGCGTGGCATCCGTAATTTGAAGCATAATTTCAGCCACTTGATCGCGTTCCATTTTTTTCAGAACTGAAACAATCGTTTCAATAGTTTGTCCGGTTTTTGAAGCAATCAAATCTAAATTTATCGCTGTGGGAATTTCAAAAATTCCGCCGTAAATCCGCAAAATTGTTTTTCCAATTACGGAAGCGGTAATATCCTTTTCAAAATAATCCAGTAATTTTTCTGAGGAAATTAAAAACTGGACAATAGATTTCCGCCCAAATTCTTGGGAAAGTTGAATAACGCCCAAACGATCTAAACTATTGAGCGCGTTGTAGGCTAGCTGTGAATTTAGAGCATATATTTTGCAGAATTCCGAAAAGCTGAAATTGTGTTTTGTGAATTCCCCTTCGCCGTAGGGGATTTGAAAATAGTTATTGAGCGTTCGGTATATTTTTTTTAAATCGGAAGTATTCGGAAGCGAATCCACAAATTGGCTTTTCACCAAAATTTTATCGTATTCATTATAAAGTAGCACCGATGAAGCATATTCGCCATCACGTCCCGCCCGTCCAGCCTCCTGAAAATAACTTTCAAGACTTTCGGGAATTTGTAGGTGAATAACGAACCGAACATTTGGGTGGTCAATGCCCATCCCGAAAGCATTTGTTGCTACCATTGTTGAAACCGAACCGCTTCGCCAAGATTTTAGTTTTTGTGTCTTTTCCATTGCTGAAATTCCGCCATGATAAAATGTGGAAGAAATTCCCAAACTATTTAATTGGTCACTTATTTCGATGGTACCTTTTCTGTTTCGAACATAAACAATCGCGGAGCCGGATTTTTTTTTCAGCAACTGTTCCGCTCTGTAAAGTTTGTCATCTTCCTTAAAAACTTGATAGGAAAGATTTTCGCGAACGAACGAATTTTTGAAAATTGCAGGAAGTTCCATTTTCAATTCAGAAATAGTATCTTCCAAAACTTCGGGCGTTGCAGTTGCAGTTAACGCAATAATTGGAACAAGTGGATGTAATTCACGAAGGACTATAATATTTTTATAAGCGGGACGAAAATCGTTTCCCCATTGCGAAATACAATGGGCTTCGTCAACTGCGATTAAATTAACATTCATCTGCCGAATGTAATTTTGAACAATTTCCTGTTGAAGCCTTTCGGGAGAGATGTATAGAAATTTGTAATTTCCGTAAAGTGCATTGTCCAATAATGTGTTCAATTCATCAAAAGAAATCCCGCCTGTAATTTTAAGTGCTTTTATTCCGCGTTCCTTTAGGGCGTTTACTTGGTCGCCCATTAACGCAACCAAAGGCGAAATGACGATGCAAATTCCCTCCATCGCCATTGCCGGAATCTGGAAGCAAACTGATTTTCCGCCACCGGTTGGCAATAATGCAACCGTATCATTTCCATTTAATACAGACTCGATTATTTCTTCCTGCATCGCTTTGAAGGAAGAAAAGCCCCAATATTTGGTTAGTATTTCGCGGACATTATTCAATGCTTATTTTTAAGATTGTCAAGTATAAAATCTACACGATCTCCGATAGATCCCACAGGAACTTCAATTACTTTGTAGCCATATTTTTTATAGCCACTTTTAAGGAAATGAAAAATTTTTTCTGCTTGTTCAAAAGATTCGTAACGCTCGTTATCTTGATGATAAATTTCTTCCCACGGGGGTAGCAAGAAAATTTCATCGTATTTATATTTTAAACAAGTAGCTGAAAAATTTTCTGGATAATGCGTGTCTACAAAATCCATGTAGGCCGTAACATCGGGCATTCCACGATCATAAAAGAGTACAGGAGCTGTACAGTTATTTGCTTCGTGAAATTGCTTGAGTCTACCTTCCAGCAATTTTTCGCTAAAAAGAATGGGATTTTCCAGAAACAATTGCTCAATTCCTTCCTTTTGCGCTTCAAGAATTACATCGCGTGAAATTTCGTGCATTACTTGATAGCCTTCTTTTTCCAAATAACTTATCAATACTGTTTTTCCCGAGCCTGGACCGCCAGTGATAACAATTCTTTTTATTTCCAAAAGATTTAATTTTATACAAAGTAAGTAAATAAATATTTCTGGTGAAAGTGTATCTTTGTTGCTCACCCACAATATTTTTTGATGGATCAAGACAATAACACCACGGAATTTTACGAGCGGTTAAAAAAGCAACTTGAAGACGATACAACTTGGCCAGCACCTTATTTATTCAAATTTATTGTGCCCGCAAGCTTAGAGAAAATTGCAGAAATAAGAGCTATTTTTGACGGAAGTGCCGCTGATATAAATACTCGCGATTCAACTAAAGGTACTTACACGAGCGTTTCAATAAAAGTAACTATGGAATCTCCGGACGCAGTGGTGGAAAAATATCTTGAAGTTTCCAATATTGAAGGTGTAATTTCACTATAATTTTTAGTATTTTGCGAGTGAAATGATTTTTCAATCTTTCCCAATAAAAACAATTCTTCCCTTAAACAATATATTTTGATACAAGAAGTAGCACAGATAGAATATAATACAGAGCGCACAAAATTAATTATCCCAGAATATGGCCGCCATATTCAAAAAATGGTAGACCAAGCCATTGCTACAGAAGACAAGCTAGAGCGCAATAAAATTGCAAAAAGCATTATCGCTGTTATGGGGAACTTAAATCCACACCTTCGCGACGTGCCCGATTTTCAACCGATGCTTTGGGACCAGCTTTTTATTATTTCTGATTTTAAATTGGATGTTGACTCTCCCTATCCAATCCCATCAAGGGAAGAACTTATGGAGCGACCAGATCCATTGAAATATCCACAAAACTATCCTAAATACCGTTTTTACGGAAATAATATTAAACGGATGATTGATGTTGCAAACAGCTGGGAAGAGGGAGATAAAAAAGAAGGACTTATTTTAACGATCGCAAACCACATGAAAAAATGTTTTCTTAACTGGAACAAAGACACTGTGGAAGACGATGTAATATTTGCACATCTTTATGAACTTTCTGATGGTAAAATAAATCTTAAAAATAGTGATGAGGATTTAAGTGATGCTTCCAATTTGCTGAAAAATAAAAAGCGTTTCAACACCAATTCGAACACAAATAATTCGGGGAAGAAAAACTACAAATCGAATAACAATAGCAATAATAACCGCAACCGCAAGCGTCACTAAAATTCCAATTACTATTTATGGGAACTTTTCAAATTGAAGGAGGTCACAAACTGAAAGGCGAAATTACGCCACAGGGTGCCAAAAATGAAGCATTACAAATACTTTGTGCGGTATTATTGACGCCAGAAAAAGTGATAATCGAGAACATCCCGGATATTCTCGATGTCAATAAATTGATAAAGATTTTAGAGAATTTGGGTGTAAAAATTCAAAAACTCGGAAAGGGAAAATTTGCTTTCACAGCTGATGATATAAATCTTGAATATCTTGAAAGCGAACTTTTCAAACAGGAGGGAAGTTCATTAAGAGGTTCCATTATGATTGTTGGTCCCATTCTTGGCACAGATTTGGAAAAGGATATATTCCAAGACCAGGCGGTGATAAAATTGGAAGAAGAAGGCTTGATACCCATTTTGAAGGTTTTATCAATCTTGGCGCAAAATTCCGCTACAATAAAGAAGAACGTTTTTATGGGGTTGAAGCTCCAAAAGGGCTAAAAGGCGCATATATGCTTTTGGACCAAGCCTCGGTTACTGGAACTGCAAATATTGTTATGGCTGCAGTTTTAGCTAAAGGAACTACTACAATTTACAACGCTGCGTGCGAACCATATCTTCAGCAATTATGCAAAATGCTGAATTCAATGGGAGCTAAAATTACAGGCGTTGGTTCCAATCTTTTGGTGATTGAAGGTGTTAAAAATCTTGGCGGCTGTGAGCATCGTATCTTACCCGATATGATTGAAATTGGAAGTTGGATTGGTCTTGCAGCAATGACCAAAAGTGAAATTACAATTAAAAATGTGAGCTGGGAAAATTTGGGATTGATCCCCGAAACTTTCAGAAAACTTGGTATTAAGCTCAACAAAAAGGTGATGATATTCATATACCATCCCAAAAAGAATACGAAATTCAGGGTTATATTGACGGCTCAATTCTTACCGTTGCAGATGCGCCTTGGCCTGGATTTACACCCGATCTTTTAAGCATCGTGCTTGTGGTTTGTACCCAGGCAAAAGGAAGCGTGCTCATTCATCAAAAAATGTTTGAGAGCCGTTTGTTTTTCGTAGATAAATTGATTGATATGGGCGCAAAAATTATTCTTTGCGATCCACACAGAGCCACCGTAATTGGTCACAACTTTCAGTCAAATCTGAAAGCTACGACAATGGTTTCGCCGGACATTCGTGCGGGAATTTCATTATTAATTGCAGCTCTTTCTGCCCAAGGCACAAGCACAATCCATAACATTGAGCAAATTGATCGAGGTTATGAAAATATTGACGAAAGACTTCGCGCCATTGGTGCAAAAATCACGCGAACAGAACCGTAAAGCTTAAGCCTTACGGTTTTTATTGATTTCGTCCTGTAATTTTCTACGTAGTTTTTGCTCGCGTTCCAAACTGTTTCGTCGGTAATCTTCCAATTCGATTTCCATTTCTGCCATTTTCAGTTCGGCGGCATTTGTAATTTTGTGGCTATTTAAAAATCTATAGAAAAGAAAACCGCCAATAGCCAATAAAATCAAAATGATGCTCCACATAATTGTATTGTAGACAGCTTTTGATGTCAAGATTCCGAAAACCTCAATACCATCTTCCTTTTCTTGGGAATTGGCCAAATTTTGTCGGGTGGTTTTTAAATTTTGCCGAAGTGAATCTACTTCGGTATTGTGCATACTCAATTCATTTTCTTGGGAATCTATTCTTTTCCGTAGTTCGGAAACTGAGTCGAGAATGTTTCGCTTTAAAGTTGCCAATTGCGTTTTTTTGACAACTTTATATTCCTGATAACTATTGCTCTTATCAAAAGCATCGGTCATCTGTTCGTTTAGTGTGTTTTTGCGAACTTGAATGGAATCTTGTGCTGCCACTTGCAGCGTAAATAGAAATAGGGGAAGGGTAAATACTAAAAGCTTATTCATAGTTTGAGGTTTGTTGTAATCTTTTATAAACTGAAGTGATTTAAACTTTTTTTGAAAAAATAAAAAGGGTTGTGGATATTTGTGTTGCGAAACATAAATAACTAAATCACAACCCCATATGTACTCGGTACTCGACAAAGATACAATAGAAATGGAAATTGTCCCATACCTGCCACTGCCAAAAAGAGGTTTTCCCCCAACTGTTCCGTTGGTCGAGATCGTCAACGCAATTCTCTACAAGCTGAAAACAGGCGTGCAGTGGCATCAATTGCCCACAGAGGTGTTCTTCAAGGAAAAGACATTAAGCTGGGAATTGGTCTATTACCATTATAGAAAATGGTGCGTTACCGGAGTTTGGAAGACTTGCTGGATAGGTATCCTCGATAGGCACAGATCAGAACTGGACCTTTCAAGTGTTGACCTGGACGGTAGCCACACACCTGCGATAAGGGGCGGTGAAGAAGTAGCATACCAAGGGCGGAAAAAGCGCAAGACCACAAACGCCCTATATTTGAGCGATAGGCAGGGACTGCCAATAGCCATGTCAGAACCGCTGGCAGGCAACCATAACGACCTGTACAACATAGAGGTACAGTTCGAGGTGGTCACGGCAACACTCGAACAGGCCAATATTACTGTGGAAGGCCTGTTCCTCAACGCAGATGCCGGGTTTGATTCAAAAGACTTTAGAAACTCTTGTGAGAAAAAAGAGATCAATGCCAATGTGTGTTTCAACAAGCGCAATGGGAATACCGATAGGGACGAATATTTTGACCAAGAACTATATGACAAAAGATATGTCATTGAGCGGACGAACGCCTGGATGGACAGTTACCGATCTCTACTGAACAGGTTTGATACGACCATTGCAAGTTGGTTGGGCTTAAACTATCTATCATTTATGGTAATATTACTAAAGAAAATCAGTAGTGTCCGATAAACATTTTTAAAAGCGGGATTTCCCTGACGGATTTCCCGCTTTATTTATATCTTGGTTTTTACCACAAAACTAGATATATGAACAAAAGTAAAAATTTTAGCGGACAGCCAATCATCAAACAACTTTTAAAGCTGGTTCCACATTCCTTGATTAGTCGGACAGCCTACAGGCACAAGAGTGACAGGTACTACAAGAGATTTAAAACCTACGACCACTTGGTGACGATGCTCTATGCCACCCTGAGCGGAGTGAGCTCCTTGCGTGAGCTTTCCACCATATTGCTTGCCTGCGAGGGCAGGATAGGACATTTGAACCTTAAACATTTTCCAAAGCGCAGCACCCTGTCAGACGCCAACAAGAAACGCAGTGCGCAGGTCTTTGCCAATATCTATTATAGCCTGTTCGAGCAATATAGAAGTTTTTTATCGGACAGCAGTCCGTCGTCACTGCCCGTAAGGCACTTAAAGATTGTTGATTCCAGTACCATCAGTCTATTCAGCGATATTCTAAGAGGTGTTGGGCGCAATCCCATCAATGGAAGGAAGAAGGGCGGCATTAAAATGCACACAATGATCAGCGCCCTGGAAGATGTCCCCAGTCTTGTCCGCTTTACCAGTGCTGCAACGCACGACCACACGTTCCTGAAAGAGCTCAACTTGGAAAAAGGTTCTTTTGTCGTTTTTGACAAGGCCTACAATGATTATGGACAGTTTGCACAATGGATAGATGAGGACATCTATTTTGTGACAAGACAAAAGGAAAACGCACGCTACACAGGCATTGAAGAGTTTGACCTGTCCGATGCCACAAGCGATGCCGTATTAAAGGATGAGCGTATCATAGTACAGAAAAACAACAGGGGCGTTGAACTCAGAAGAGTTGCCTACTGGGATGCAGATACGAACAAGGTCTTTGAGTTTATCTCCAACAACTTTCTTATCGGTCCGGATAAAATAGCTGCAATATATAAACACAGATGGCAGATAGAGACAATGTTCAAAAGGCTTAAGCAAAACTTTCCATTGAAGTACTTTTTGGGGGACAATCAAAATGCCATCGAAATACAGATCTGGTGCGGGCTCATCATCCAGCTGCTAATGCTGGTGGTCCAGCGCAGGACCAAACGAAGATGGGCATATTCAAATATGGTGTCAATGGTCAGGTTCCATTTAATGACCTACATCGATCTGTTTAAATTCCTCGAAAATCCCAATAAAAAATGGCTCGAACTGACAACTAAACCTCCAGATGAACAATTGAGCCTATTTTGACACACCCCTTGCTATTGGGTTTCAAAGTATTTGCAACGTTTTTATTGGGCGCAAGCATTACTTTTGTCTAAATCCGTATTTTAGTCGGACAGTAATGAAAGAAAATGAAAAATAAAAAGTTTAAATGACCTCACTGTGCAAGAGTAGCAAAATTGTACTGAAAAGCATAAAATTACCTTCCCTTTACATTTTTTTTAACAACAAATTTTTATGAATAAATCTTGCTTTAGGAAACGGCGGCTTTGTAAACCTTTAAACAACGCTCACGTGAATCTTTATGATCCACTATTTTTTCTGGATATTTGTCTGTATCAAATTCAGGAATCCACTTTTTGATGTATTTATAATCTTTATCGAATTTTTCAATCTGCGTTGTTGGATTAAAAATTCTAAAATAAGGTGCGGAATTTACACCGCTTCCAGCTGCCCATTGCCAATTACCCACATTGCTGGACATTTCATAATCCAATAATTTTTCCGCAAAATACGCTTCGCCCCAACGCCAATCTATCAACAAATGTTTGCACAAAAAGCTGGCAACTACCATACGTACACGGTTATGCATATAGCCCGATTCATTCAATTGTCGCATTCCTGCATCCACCAACGGATAACCGGTTTTGCCTTCTTTCCATTTTTTGAATTCAGCTTCATTATTTCTCCATTCAATTCGGTCATATTTTTTTTTGAAAGCATTTTCAACCGTTTCGGGGAAATGCCATAGAATTTGCATAAAAAACTCACGCCAAATAAGTTCCTGCCAAAAAACTTCATTTTTTTCGGAAGTAGCTTTTTTAATCATTTTTCGAATACTAACAGTACCAAAACGAAGATGAGGACCCAAATGCGAAGTGCCATCTTCAGCGGGAAAATTTCGTGTTTTTTCGTATTGTTGAATTGTTGTGGGCGTAACATCAAAATCTGGAATTTCAATCTTTGATTTTTTAAACCCGATGTCGCTTAAGGAAAGATTGGGAAGCCTTGAGTTTTTGTATAAATTATCTAGAAATTCAGAAGTATAATAAATCTTTTCGGTGTTTTCTTTTTTGAATTTTTCCTTCCAAGATTTCATATAGGGGGTGTAAACCAAATAGGGCGTTCCATCTGCTTTTACCACATCATCCTTTTCAAAAATAATTTGATCTTTGAAAGTGTAAAAACCTATTTCCATTTCGGAAAGTAATTTCTCAATTTCTGAATTACGTTTTTTTGCATATGGCTCGTAGTCGTGATTTGTTATTACATTTTGCACCTCAAATTCCGAAATTATTTTTTTGAAAATTTCTTTCGGTTTACCGTAATATATTGCAAGACTGCTGCCGCTTTCCTGTAATTCGCTTCGCATTTTTTGAAGCGTTTCAAAAATAAAAGTTATTCGGGCATCATCTTTTGGCAACTCGATTAAAATTTCTGAATTGAAAATGAATATTGGTAAAACAGGAAATTTCCCATGCAGGGCTTTGTAAAAACCTACGTTGTCATCCAACCGCAGATCCTTTCGAAACCAAAATATATTTACTTTTTCTGACAAACTTTAATTAATATTTAATGTAGAAAGACCGCCGTCAACCCCAAAAACTTGACCCGTAATCCACTTGGATTCATCACTTAAAAGGAAGGTTGCCATAGCCGCAATATCTTCTGCGGTACCAACTTTTTTTAATGGATGCCTTTCCGCCATTTTTTCTTTTTTCGCGTCACTGTTCAATAATTTTGAAGCCAATGAGGTATCTGTCAAAGAGGGTGCAATAACATTTACCCTAAAATTTGGTGCGTATTCTGCCGCAAGTGCTTTTGAAAACCCTTCAATAGCTCCTTTAGCTGCGGAAACACTTGTATGAAAAGGCATTCCCACCTTTACTGCAACTGTGCTGAAAAAAACAAGACTTGAACTTTCTGCATTTTTTAGCCTTGGCAATAAGCCATGAGCAACACGTACGAGTGAATGAAAATTGATTTCCATATCTTCAATAAAAGTTTCGGGGCTCATCATTTTGAAAGGTTTCAAATTGATGCTTCCGGGGCAATATACCAATCCGTGGATTTTTTCCGGTAAATCTAAATCTTCAATTTTATCTGTTTGTACATCAAATTTATGATGCGTAATACCTTCAGGGATATTTTCACTGCTGCGTGAAGCTACGATGACATTGTGGTTTTCTTTTAGAATTTTTGCAATAGCAGCTCCAATTCCATAAGAACCACCAATTAAAAGTATATTTTTTTCCATTATTTTATATTGAATTTACATGGAACCGAAAAGTTCGATCAATTTATTTTTACGGTACTCAAAAATCTCATCAAGTTTTGGTTTTACCAAAATTGGATGTACAACTTGTCCCAAAATACCGAGTGGAAGTTTGTAATGTAACAAATCTTCCATTTCCACACCGCCATCAATTTCTTTTAAAAAATGCTTGTGATGCCAAAGCTTGTAGGGGCCAAATCTTTGTTCGTCCACGAAATATTCATTTTCTACACTGTGGGTTATTTCAGTCACCCATTTGGTTTTAATCCCCAAAATAGGAGTAACAATATATTCGATAATTTGTCCGGAATACATTTTTCTGTCAGCACCCGATTGAATGTGAAAACCCATATAATCAGGCGTAATGACTTTTAAGTTTTTTGGTCCGAAAAAAATTCCCAAGCTTCGGTTATAGAAATGGGCAAGTTCTGCTTGGAGTGCAGATTATAAATTTTCATACTTTGTTATTTTCCATTGTTTGAGACAGATAATTTTCTGTTCATTCTCAATAACCTGTAATTTCTGCTTTCGGCGGTTCTTTTTCTCAAACCGAATCGAAAAATTTTTCTTATAAAATTCAACATCTTTAAATTTTCTATAAAAGTAGTTTGTTTCACCATATTTAAAAAAAGTTAAACATAAGATTAACAATTCTGTGCAACCTATGAGTATACTTGCAATAAGAAAAAATTATAAATTTTCAAATTAAAGTTTTTTTAGGGTTTTATTAACTATTAAAATATTTACAAACTGTAACTTCGTAGGAAATACAAATACCTTAAAACCATTACGATGAAAACAATTATTTTCCTTTTTTCCGCATTGATGTTAACAGTTGGCATTCAGGCACAAATACAAACTCCGCAATCAAGTCCGTTTCAAAAAATTGAACAAAAAGTTGGACTTACCGATGTGACTTTGGAATACTCAAGACCTTCAATGAAGGGACGAACTATTTTTGGAGGTTTGGTACCATATGACGCAATTTGGCGTACAGGCGCTAATGCAAATACAAAAATTACATTTAGTGAAGATGTAGAAATAGGTGGAAAAGCCGTAAAAGCTGGATCCTACTCGATTTATACAAAACCAGGAGCATCAAATTGGGATGTGTATTTTTATAACGACACAAACAATTGGGGAAATCCAGAAAAGTGGGACGACAGTAAAGTAGCTGCACAAGTTTCGGTACAGGCCTATCCAATGCCTATGGATATTGAAACTCTTACAATGTCTTTTGATGATTTGAAAAATGATTCTGCAATGCTCGGAATTCTTTGGGAAAAAACATACGTTGGCATTCCAATTAAATTCAATACTGACAAAACAGTTTCTGCGAGCATCCAAAGAGCTATGAATGGTCCTACAGCAACCGATTATTATTCTTCAGCAGTTTATTATTTAGAGTCTGGAAAAGACATCAACCAAGCCAAAACTTGGATTGACAAAGCAATTGAAATGAATAAAGAACCTGCGTTTTGGCAACTTCGTCAAAAGTCTTTGATCTACGCAAAGGCTGGTGATAAAAAAGGTGCTATTGAAGCGGCAAAAAAATCAATGGATCTTGCTAAAGTTGCAGGAAACAATGATTATGTGGCTTTAAACGAGAAGTCTTTGAAAGAATGGGGCGCAATGTAAAAGAACTTTTATGATACAAAAAAGCCCCGAAATTTCGGGGTTTTTTTTTATTTCGGGCCTTTATCGCCCTTGCTATTTCTATACCTATCCAGCAGTTCTTTTTTAAAATCGTTTTCCGCTTTTTTAAGGATAATTATTTTTTTCGGGGAAATTACTTTTCTTAGTTCAGCGCTCATTTGTTTGCGAAGTTCCAATTCCTCACTTTCAAATGAGAGATCTTTTTCAATCAAAATATTTGCTTCAGCCTCGCTTAAATTTTCCAAACCTTCTTTTAGTTTTTTATAAATTTCATTTTTTTCTTGCATTCGCAAGTTGTGAAATTTTATATCGTAGCTATTATAGATTGGCCAAAATTTTTGAGCTTCTGCAGAAGTCAATGCCAATTGTTCCGTAATATAAGCTGTTTTCAGCGCTTTTATTCTTTCGTGTTTTCCATCCTGCGCCTGCATTACAGTAGCAAAAAATAGAAATGCAATTATTAATTTCTTCATTGTTCGTTTATTAAAGTTTCTTCATCCATGTTTTCCAAAAGATAATTTTTTAATGTGGCTTCGGAAAACTGTTGTGTTGTCAAATCCAAATTGGTAATATCCTCATCGTTTATAAAAGTAGTTACGTCATAAAGATCCAAATTCAAATTTCCTTCTTCTATATAATTATCAATAGCAGCTAACTGTAGCGCATCCAAAGTTTCATTATCAGTTTTATTGTTGAAAATCGTGAAGCCAATAAGCAAGCAAGCAGCAATTGCAGCGGCATAGCCGAAATATTTCTTAGGAAATAAAGCAACTACCTTGGTAGATTTTTCTGAAGTTTTTACAGCTTCTAAAACCTCTGCCTCTAAATTTTCAAAATAATTTTGAGGAACTTGAAATCCAGCAGATTTCGGAAGGTTTGCTTCTTCAATTTTACTGAAAAGTTGTGCCTCAAAATCTTCAAAATAATTTTCGGGAGTTTTAAAACCTGATATGTTTTTGTCTTTTTTCATCGTCCTAACTATGACTTAAAAAGTTTTAAATGGTTTCATCTTGATTCTTTAAGAATTCCGTAATTTTCTTAACCGCAATATGATAACTGCTTTTTAATCCGCCAACCGAGGTTTCTAAAATTTCTGAAAGTTCCTCAAAAGTGTGGTCCTCAAAATATTTCATCGTGAAGATTAACTTTTGCCTTTCCGGCAGCGTAGCAATTGCTTTTTGAAATTGAAGTTGTATTTGGTCACCTTCAAAATAAACATCGCTCTCCAGTTTGCGCACAGCATTGTCCTTCAAATTTTCAATCGAAATATTGTTTCGCTTTGCTTTTTTATTGAGAAAAGTGATTGATTCATTGGCTGCGATTCTATACATCCAAGTGTGTAGTTTACTATCACCTTTAAAAGAATTGATATTTCTGAAAATTTTGATAAATGTATTCTGAAGCACATCATCAGCATCGTCATGGTCCAAGACCATATTCCTGATTTGCCAATACAAACGTTCCTTGTATTGCGACACAAGCTCACGAAAGGCAGCTTCTTTAGCCGTTTCCGTCTGTAACGCTTTTACAAGTTCTTTTTCTTCAACCACTTTTTTGCAATTGGTTTTAGGACTAAAGATAAACTGAAAAGTTTAATTAAGAATTCCTTATTCAGAATTCAGAATTATGAAAACGATTGCATTTCCACCAAACTATAGTAAACTCCTTTTTTGTCTAAAAGTTCTTGGTGTTTGCCCTGTTCCACAATTTTTCCTTTGGAAAGCACCACAATTTTGTCTGCATTTTGAATGGTTGAAAGTCTGTGGGCGATAACAATGGAAGTACGATTTTTCATCATTTTTTCCAATGCGTCCTGTACCAAACGTTCGCTTTCAGTATCCAAAGCGGAAGTAGCTTCGTCCAAAATCATAATAGGCGGATTTTTTATAACTGCTCGGGCGATGCTTAGGCGTTGTTTTTGGCCACCGCTTATTTTACCTCCTCCGTCACCAATATTGGTATCAAAAGCTTCTGGAAGATTTTTTATGAATTCGTATGAGTTGCTTATTTCTGATGCTTCCATCAATTCGGCTTCCGAAGCCGAAGGTTTACCAAGTTTTATATTATTTCCCACAGAATCATTAAAAAGAATTGAATCCTGTGAAACAATACTCATTAATGCACGAAGCGATTTTTTCGAAATATTCTTTATGTCTGCGCCATCAATTTCAATTACACCCTCATTCACATCGTAAAAACGAGTGAGCAGGTTTGCAATTGTACTTTTTCCGCTACCGCTTTGTCCTACCAGTGCAACAGTTTGTCCCTTTGGAATTTCCAATGAAAAATCCTTTAAAACGTATTGGTCTTCATATTTAAATGAGACGTTTTTAATGGAAATGGTTTCATTAAAACTGTCCTTTTCTATTGGATTTTCAATATCGGTAATGGTATTTTCTGTTTCCAAAAGTTCCAAAATCCTTGCTGCTGCTCCATCGCCACGCTTCACAGCATAACTTGCTTTTGCGATTGCTTTCGCGGGAGTCAATATATTATAGGCAAGCATAATGTATCCCAAAAACCAGCTTGGTTGCATCGATTGGTCTATAAAAACCAAATAACCGCCGTACACAAGTAAAATTCCAATAACTATAATCCCCAGCAATTCACTGGCAGGTGATGCAAGATTTTGTCGGTTTAGAACCGTGTTTGCGTAATCATTATATCTTTCATTTGAGTCCTCGAACTTTTTCTTAAAAACCGATTCAGCGTGAAATGCTTTTATAATACGCAAACCGCCCATAGTTTCTTCCAAAATAGAAAGAAAAACGCCCTGTTCCTGCTGTACTTTAAGAGATGATTTTTTTAGCGATTTTCCAATTTTTGAAATTATGAAACCGGAAATAGGAAGAAATATAAAGACAAATAAAGTAAGTTTTAAACTCATTGTAATCATTACAATCAGCGAGAAAATAATGGTTAGCGGTTCCCTAACAATCATTTCAAGCATCGAAAGTACTGAGTTTCTTACTTCATTAACATCACTGCTGAGTCTCGCAATAGTATCACCCTTTGTTTTTTCGGAATAAAAGGCCAATGGAAATTGAATAACTTTATCGTAAAGTGCATTCCGAAGATCTTTTAAAACTCCATTTCTTAAAAAGGTTATGTAATACATAGCCATATAATTGAAAAGGTTTTTCAGAAGAAAAATCACAATTATTACAGAAACCATCCAGATAAGAACTACAAAATCCCCGTGTTTATTAATGGAATCAATCAAAAAATAATTCAAGGAGTTTTCAGCGTAATCCTTTAGTGAGCTGAAACCTGTAAATCCATTATAAATAGGTTTTTCGATTAAAGTTCTGTTGTTTTCAAAAATAACTTGTAAAACAGGTATGAGCGCTACAAACGAAAGAGTGCTAAAAAGAGCATATAAAATGTTGAAGAAAATATTTAAATAAGCAAATCGCTTGTAGGGAATGGCATAGCGAAGTATTTTCTTTAGATAATTCATTAACTGAAATTTAGTTGGCTGGCAATGGCTTCAATTTTTTTCTGAAGAATTTCTTCAAAATTTTCCTTTTCCGAAGTGTTTACGCTAATGTAAAACTTTATTTTCGGTTCAGTGCCACTGGGTCGTGCAGCAATTTTGCTACCATCTTCTGTGTAATAGATTAAAACGTTTGATTTTGGCAGATTTAGTGACAAAGTTTCCTGTTTTATGTAATCTGTTGTTTCGCTTTTTGAAATATCGTCGATTCTAATAACCTTACTGCCAGCAATTTCTTTAAATGGATTTTCACGAAGTACTTTCATTATTGAAGAAATTTCTTCAGCACCTTTTTTTCCTTTTTTGGTAATGGAAATTAAATGCTCGCGGTAATTGCCAATAGTATTATAGATTTCATTTAAATAGTGAGACATACTGCTTCCTTCGGCTTTTTTCTGCGCAGCGATTTCACAGGCGAGCAGGGTAGCGGTTACAGCATCTTTATCGCGCACAAAATCGCCCACCAAATACCCAAAACTTTCTTCGCCACCGCCCACAAACTCAAGCTCAGGGTAATCTTTAATCATTTTTGCAATCCACTTAAAACCAGTAAGTCCTTCAATATATTTTATGTTGAAATGTGCCGCGATTTTTTCTACTATCGGGGTCGAAACAATTGTAGAGGCAACAAATTGGTTTCCATTTAATTTTCCAGCTTTTTTCCATTGTTCCAAAAGGAAATGCGTCATTAAAACCATCGCTTGGTTTCCGTTGAGCAAAACCATTTCGTTTTTGTCATTTCGGATTGCAATTCCCAAACGGTCGCAATCAGGATCGGTACCAATTACGATATCGGCATTTTCTTTTTTAGCCAGTTCTAAAGCCATTTTCAATGCGGCGGGTTCTTCGGGATTGGACGATTTCACCGTTGGAAAATCTCCGTTTGGCTCTTCTTGTTCTTCAACAATCGAAACATTTTTATATCCAGCCTTTTCCAAAACCTTCGGAACCATTGTAATTGAAGTTCCGTGAAGTGAAGTAAAAACAATTTTTAAATTGTCTTTCGCTTCTTTTGAAGTATTGAAAGTTCCGTTTTCAACCGAAGACTTTGCGAAAGCCTCATCAACTTCGGAATCTATAAATTGAATCAAATTTTCATTCGCCTCAAATTTTATGTTTTCGTACTTCAGTGAATTTATTTCAGCAATTATTTCGTCATCCTGCGGCGAACCAATTGCCCGCCATCTTCCCAATATACTTTATAACCGTTGTACTCTGGCGGATTGTGTGAGGCTGTCAAAACAATTCCCGCTTGACAGTTTAAATATTTTACTGCGAAAGAAAGTTCAGGTGTGGGGCGCAAATCTGAAAAAAGAAAAACTTTTATTCCATTTGCCGAAAAAACATCAGCCACAACTTTTGCAAATTCTTTGCTATTGTGACGGCAATCGTAAGCGATTGCAACTTTAATTTCTTGGTTTGTAAATTGTTTATTTAAGTAATTTGAAAGCCCTTGGGTATTTTTTCCCAATGTGTATTTATTGATTCGGTTGTCGCCAAGGCCCATTATACCACGCATTCCCCCGGTTCCAAATTCTAGATTTTTATAAAAACTATCTTCCAATCCTTCGGGATCAAAAGCTATCATTTCTTTAATATCGTGCTGTGTTTTTTCGTCGAAAAAGGGGGTAAGCCATTGGTTAACTCGGGCTAAAATTTTCGGATCTACGTAAATCATTCGCTTTATTTAAAGTGCAAAAATAGGAATAAAAAAAGTGTCGAAATTATATGACAGTTTTTAAAGGCTTGTAGTTTCTTTGATGATGTAGTTTTGGGAATCTTTTTTACTGCGGAGTATCAATTCGCCCAAAAACCCTGCGAGGAAAAGTTGGGTTCCCAAAATCATTGCGGTTAGGGAAATATAAAATTCAGTTCGGTTCGCAATTAGCCGCCCGTATGGATTAATGAAAAGTTTGTCAATCCCTAAATATAAGGCAAAACAGAATCCAACAAAAAGCATAAAAGCCCCCCAAGCACCAAAAAGGTGCATCGGGCGTTTTCCAAATTTTGAGAGAAACCAAATAGTAATTAAATCCAAAAAACCACGAATAAAACGCTCTGTGCCAAATTTTGTAGTTCCATATTTTCGGGCTTGGTGCAAAACAGGTTTTTCAGAAATATTCGTAAAACCTGCATTTTTAGCCAATACTGGAATGTAACGGTGCATTTCGCCTGTAACTTCAATAGTTTTTACAACGTCTTTTTTGTAAGCTTTTAGCCCACAGTTAAAGTCGTGCAATTTTACTCCGGAAGTCTTCCGCGCAGCATAATTGAACAATTTTGAAGGCATATTTTTACTGATTACGGAATCGTAACGCTTCTTTTTCCAGCCGGAAACAAGATCGAAATGTTCTTCAGTAATCATTTTATATAGTTCTGGAATTTCTTCGGGATTGTCCTGTAAATCGGCATCCATAGTGATAATCACTTCACCTTTCGCCATTGCAAAACCAGCGTGTAACGCTTGTGATTTTCCATAATTTTTCTGAAAACGGATTCCTTTTACAGCTGGATTTTCTGAAGAAAGCTTCTCAATAATTTCCCACGAGCAATCTGTGCTGCCATCATCAATAAAAATGAGTTCATATAAAAAACCATTGGATTGCATAACGGATGCAATCCAACGGTAAAGTTCATTTAATGATTCTTCTTCGTTAAGAAGGGGGATGACGATGGATAAATTCATTAATTAGTTTAACGGATTTGGATTTTTGGTTTTAAAAATAAGCGCTATAAGCAAACCGATTACGCTAATAAAAGCAAGTCCAAAAACATAATTTTTCAATTGAGATACTATTGAGTAGTTGTCCTGTTCGGCCATTTTCGCCATTTGCTTATCAATTTCAGCTTGTGGAGTTCCAAATTTTTGCAAAAATTCTGCAGTTATTTCTAAACTTTTTTCTTGCAGAAACACCGCTGATTCAGGATCGAAAATATTAAATATTAAAATTCCTACCAATGTGCTTATAAAGAATCCTAACGCAACGGTAATAAAATATACAGTAAACGCTTCTTTAAAACTCATTACACCACCAAGAATCCCTTTTGCTTTTGCTACGGAAACTATTGCGATTACTATAGAGAGAAGAAAACTTAAAATACCTATCCACCACTTTGTTAAAAGCATGATGTCTATAACATACATTAAGGTAGTCATTAAGGCAAGAACAGCTCCTAAAATAAGTCCATAATTGATTGCTGATTTTTTGGTTGAATTTGGTTGGGTTGTCATATTAAGATTATTTTTTTTGGTTCAGTTTAGTTAGTAAACAAAGATAGCAAAACGTTACATTTGCGAGCGATTGTGAATTGAATTAAAAAAGTATATAATTTTGTTGCTAATTTCCAATTAATACTTAAATTTGCAAACTAAAAATTGAGCATATTTTAAAAATACATAGAGATGAAAAAAGGTATCCACCCAGAAAATTATAGATTAGTTGCTTTTAAGGACATGAGTAATGAAGATGTTTTCCTTACAAAATCAACTGCAGATACAAGAGAGACTATCGAAGTTGATGGTGTTGAGTATCCTTTGGTGAAGATGGAGATTTCACGTTCTTCACACCCTTTTTATACCGGGAAAGCAAAACTTATTGATACTGCTGGACGTATTGATAAATTCAAAAACAAATACGAAAAGTTCAAAAAGACTGCTAATACTGAAGAGTAATCTTTCTTTTTTAGCAAAACATACAAAAGCCTTCGAGAAATCGAAGGCTTTTTTTTTGGGGATGGGTACACCTTTGTTATCTTTATTACTTCAATTTTTAAATCAACAAAATGGCACTTTGGGCGCAATTAATACCACACGCAATCTCTTTAGCCGAATTGGCTGGAGGCATACTGTCTTCCAATAAAAAAGCGAAAGCAAAAGCAGCGAGCAATCCTAGTCTTGATACTGCAAGTTTATTGAGCCGAATTGAGGTTCTTGAAAACAATGAAATAAAGCAAGCTGAACTAATGCAACAGATGGCGCAACAAAATATTGCGCTCATACAAAAAGCGGAAAAAAATTATCAGCTTGCAATTATTGGTATTTGCACCTCAATATTTTCAATAGTTTTGTTCTTTATCCTTTTCTTTTTGAATTTATAAAAGCATAATAGCAATAAACAAAAATGAACTACATTCTTTTCGACGGCAGTGTCCGTAACCAGCTTTTACCTTTCACATTCACGCGTCCGGTGGCAGATATTCGCGTGGGCATTTTAACTATTCGTGAAAAATGGGAACATTTTTTAGGGTTTACAACAACTACCGTAACTGAAGATTATCTGTCTGAAAAATTTCCTTTTTTAGAATTGGAAATCAACATTTTCATAAATGCTTCTTTTCTTCCTTCGGAAAATCTAGTTAGCATAATTAAAGGTTTGAAAGAAAATGAAGCTGTATTTTCTAACGAAGAACCCATTGCTTTTTTTACCACGGAAGGACAGGAAGTTGATTTTGAAACATTTAAAATAGTTCAATATACTGAAGATGATGTTTTGAGAATAGAACATACTTGGGAAATTTTCTCGAAAAATGGCGAAGCTATAAAGCGCGATTTTGAAATACTAACTGATGGCCGAGAATCTCAACCAATTCCCAAAGGAATTTGGACAAAAAACCCAGAGAATATTTTTATAGAAGAAGGAGCAACACTTGAATTTTGTACATTAAATGCTTCCGAAGGACCTATTTATATTGGGAAAGACACTGAAATTATGGAAGGCTCAATGGTTCGCGGGCCATTCGCTTTATGTGAACACTCTACCGTGAAAATGGGAGCTAAAATTTATTCAAACACAACAATTGGCCCTCACAGCAAGGTTGGGGGTGAAGTGAATAATTCAGTGATATTTGGTTTTTCAAACAAAGGCCACGACGGGTTTTTGGGGAATTCTGTTTTGGGGGAATGGTGCAATTTGGGTGCAGATACCAACAATTCAAATTTAAAAAATAACTATGCCGAAGTTCGCCTTTGGGATTACGAAACAGAAGGTTTTGCTAGAACTGGGCTACAATTCTGTGGTTTGATGATGGGCGATCACAGCAAATGTGGCATTAATACAATGTTTAATACAGGAACTGTTGTGGGCGTAAGTGCAAATATCTTCGGAAGTGGTTTTCCTCGAAATTTTGTTCCCAGCTTCAGTTGGGGTGGAAGCGGAGGTTTTACAACCTATAAAACCGACAAAGCTTTTGAAGTTGCAAAAGTAGTAATGGGGCGCAGAAATGTTGAGTTTTCAGAAATGGATGCCAAAATTTTGGAACATGTTTTTGAGGAATTTGCTAAGTGGCGGAAGGGTTAACTGAAAAACAGGAAGTAAATCAGTGTACCAACTACTACAATCATAATAATGCCAAAAATAATTGCTAAACGTTTTTGTCGCTTTAATTCGTTTTGACGTAATTTCAGCTTAAATGCCTCAAATTGTTCGGGAGTCATTTTTTTGTAGTCTACAATTTTGCCATAGTTTCCAATCGAAGAAGCTACGCCTTTTTCAAAATACTTATCTCTTTTTGCTAGCTGCTTCGCATTATTTTTAAGCGTTTGCGCCATCGCTAAAGCTGAACCTCCAAATCCCATGTCGTGAATAATTTTTATTAATATATGAATTATTTTGACTTTTTCACATATTTCAAAACCAGAAAATTCTGCGGATTGATGCCAAGGCCACTCACTTTTTTATTTACAAAACGCACGGCCATATCATAAAACAAAGGCACTACAGCTGCTTCTTCAACTATTATAGAATCCATTTTTGTATAAAGAATTTCCCGCTCTCCAATGTTTGAGATTGAAAGGGATTTTACATACAAACTGTCGTAAGCTTCATTTTTAAAATGCATATAATTGGTGCCATCTGGCGCAAAATTTGGACTGTAAAAAAGTGAAAGATAATTTTCCGCATCCGGATAATCGGCAATCCAACTTGCTCTAAAAATATCCAATTCGCCGCTGCTTTTCATCTGCCTAAGTGTGGAAGGCGGCATAACATCAATTGTTACAGCAATTCCAAGTTTTTCAAGTTCGCGCTGTACATATTCACATAAATCCAAATACTGGCTGTTGGTCCCAATGGTGATTTCTGGGTTGCTGTCGCCTGTTTCAGCTTTGTATTGTTCTATTAAATGTTTTGCTTTTTCGGGATCGTAAGTATATCCCTCAATTTCGGCATAACCAGGTAAACCTTTTGGAATAAAACCGTGAATGGCAGGAATTCCCATTCCGTTTCGCAAATAAGTCACCATTTTTTGCCGGTCAAAACCATAATTTATTGCTTGTCGAAGTGTTTTACTTTTAATTTCAGGAGTGTTTGTTCCAAGAAAAAAACCGAGATATTCTGTGTTTAAATATGGTCCGGTAGTCATATAAGCCAAGTCTTCATATTTTGGCTGAAGTTTTCCGTGCGTGGTTAAAAGTTCATCTTTATAACTTCCGTCCAAACCTGAAATAAAATCGAGTTTTCCCTGCGCAAACTGTAAAAATTCACTTTGCTTATCGGGCAAAAAAGTAATTGTAACCGCTTCCAAATAAGGGAGTTTATTTCCATTTTCATCGCGTTCAAAATAAAGTGGGTTTTTTCTGAAAACTAGTTTTACGTTTTCCTCCCACATTTTAAATTGAAATGGACCTGTGCCCACTGGATTTCTTCGGAATTCATTGCCGTAAAATTCTACAGCTTCCTTTGGAACAACTGAGCAGTAGCGCATAGAAAGCAAACCCAAAAATGCTGGAAAGGGTTGTTTTAATTGAATTACTAATGTACTGTCGTTTTCAGCTTTATAGCTTTCCACATAATTCATTACCCAACTTCCGGAAGACGCTACTTTTTCATCGGTCAATCTATCAAAACTGTATACAAAATCTTGGGCGATAACCTTTCGCGTGTATCGGGTTGGATTGTGAAGACCTTCTTGTGCAAAGACTTTGTTTTGATGAAAGAAAACATCATTTCTAAGAAAAAAAGTATAGGTATAAGTGGAGTCGTTTATAATCCAACTTTTAGCAATGTCTGGTTTAATATTTAAGGAATCATCCAATTGCACCAAGCCATTATAAAGCTGATTATCGGCCAAATTGCCTGAGGATTTCTAGCAAAAGCGGGATCTAAAGTTGGGATGTTACCGTGCTCGTTGTAGCGGAAAACGAGATTGTCATTTTCGGTTTCTGAATTATTTCCGCAAGAAATAAATAAAAAAGCTGTACAAAATATTTTTATTAAAATTTTGGGGAAGCTGGAAGCTGGAAGCACGAAGTTAATTTTTAGGATTTATTTTATTTCTAAAAGCAATTAGCATATTCATCAAATCATAACAATTTTTATAAAATTTATCGAAGTCAATTTCCGAAATATATTTCCTATTCTTTGCTTTATATAGACAAGTTACCACTTCAGCTAAAGATCTAATTGAATATCCCAAAAATTTTCTGTACTCTAAATTAGATTGTAAAATTGAACCTTCTGAAATATTTAGGGCAACAGAATCAGCCGCACGTCTTAATTGTGATGATAAATTATACATCTCTTTTATGGGAAACGAATTTGTAACAACGCAAATTTCTTCCCCGAGCTCCATTGCTTTTTGCCAAATAATTAATTTTTCAAACTTAAAGCTCATAACTTAATTATAAAATAATAGCTTCCTGCTTCCCACTTCCCGCTCCCAACAAAATAATTATCTTTGTCCCCTCGATTGCCAAAAATACAATAATGAACGCACCAAAAAAAGTCGCTTTTTACACTTTGGGATGTAAACTTAATTTCAGCGAAACTTCCACTATTGCAAGAAGTTTTGAGGGTGAAGGTTTTGACCGTGTAGATTTTTCTGAAAAGGCTGATATTTATGTGATAAACACGTGCAGCGTTACCGAGAATGCCGATAAACGTTTTAAAACAATTGTAAAGCAAGCGCAGAAAGTAAATCCCAATGCTTTTGTTGCCGCAGTTGGTTGTTACGCACAATTGAAACCGCAGGAGTTGGCAGATGTTGAGGGTGTTGATTTGGTTCTGGGGGCTACTGAGAAATTTAAACTTACTTCCTATATTAATGATTTGTTATCGCGTCCCGAGCGCAGTCGAGGGGTTGGGGAAGTGCATTCCTGCGAGATTGATGAAGCCGACTTTTATGTTGGTTCCTACTCAATCGGTGATAGAACGCGGGCTTTTCTAAAAGTACAGGATGGTTGCGATTATAAATGTACGTATTGTACCATTCCATTGGCGAGAGGAATTTCGCGAAGTGATACTTTGGAAAATGTGCTGAAAAATGCATTTGAAATTTCGCAACAAGGAATAAAAGAAATCGTTTTAACAGGCGTAAATATAGGAGATTACGGGAAAGGTGAATTCGGAAATAAAAAACACGAACATACTTTTTTGGAATTGGTGAAAGCATTGGATGAAGTGGAAGGTATTGAACGACTTCGTATTTCTTCAATTGAGCCGAATCTTTTGAAAAATGAAACCATTGAATTTGTCTCAAAATCAAAGACTTTTGTACCACATTTTCACATTCCGTTGCAGAGCGGCAGCAACGATATTCTAAAATTGATGCGTCGCCGCTACATGCGCGAACTTTATACAGAACGTGTTGCGAAAATCCGTGAAGTTATGCCCGATGCTTGTATTGGCGTTGATGCAATTGTAGGCTTTCCAGGAGAAACCGACGAAAGATTTTTGGAAACCTATCATTTTTTGAATGAGCTGGATATTTCATATTTGCATGTTTTCAGTTATTCAGAAAGAGATAACACACCCGCTGCCGAAATGGAAGGCATGGTTCCAATAAAAGTGAGAAATAAAAGGAGTAAAATGTTGCGCAGTCTTTCAGCAAAAAAGAGACGGGCTTTTTATGAAAGCCAACTTGGAACAAATAGAACAGTACTTTTTGAAGACGAAAATAAAGAAGGATACATTCACGGGTTTACAGAAAATTATGTGAAAGTGAAAGCACCTTGGAATCCTGAGTTGGTAAATACTTTACAAGAAATTACACTTACAGAAATTGATCAAGATGGTTTGGTAAGGTTTAAGGTTTTGGAAAATAGTTTGGTTTAAATATTTATCCCGACCGGAAGCAAATCTTTATAAATTCTACGATTTTTTCGCATAAATCCAGCAATTTCTGGGCTGGTTGGCACAAGACTTATTCCTCGATTCTTTACTTCCTCAAAGACAGCTTTTATAAAAATATCCCGAAAGCCTTGCTCTTCAAGATCTTCAGGCATTTCGTATTTGGTAAGAAAAATTTTTCGATCCTGTAAAGCATATTCTATACGCGCCATATTGTCGCCAATTTCAAGCTCAAACTGTCTTAAAAATTGATTATCGGTAATTTCCACGTCTTCAATCATTGGGAGTTTTTTTAATTGTAATTTGAATATAGTAAGTGAGGGTGGCGAGTTATTTTCAAAGTAAATTAGTGAGTTTTTCTTAAATTAAGAAACTGGATTATAATTTTATCTTTGTTCCGTAAATTTACGAATAAACTTTGGGCTATGCCATTTTCTTTATGAAAGACTTATGAATTCTGAAAAAAAACATGTTTATTTTGTTCCCGGATTGGCGGCAGGCGGGGAGATTTTCAGAAATATTAAATTTCCTGAGCATTATGAGATTCATATTTTGGAGTGGCTTATTCCTGTAAGAAATGAGAGTATACAAGATTATGCGAAGCGAATGGCAGATTGTGTTGAAGAAAAAGATTTAATCTTGATAGGTGTTTCTTTTGGCGGTGTTGTGGTTCAGGAAATGAGTGCATTTCTTAAATTGAAAAAACTCATAATAATTTCTAGTGTTAAAACCCGGAAAGAACTTCCGCGAAGAATTAAATTTGCCAGCGCGACGAAAGCATATAAATTAATTCCTACCAGTTTGGTATTGAGTGCAGAAGATCTCACAAAATTTTCGATCGGCCCAAAAACAAAAAAAAGATTATCGCTTTATCAGGAATATCTTCACGTTCGCGACAAAAAATATTTAGATTGGGCGCTCGAAAAAATGATAACTTGGAACAGAATGGAAATTGTGCCTGACGTTATTCATATTCACGGCGGAAAAGATATGGTCTTCCCGTTAAAATATATTGGCGGTTGTACAGTTATAGAAGGCGGAACACACATAATGATATTGAACAAAGGGAGGGAGATTTCGCAAAAACTATTGGAGATTTTCGAAGATTAATTTTTGCTTTCTCAGTAAAAATGGCATTATTCAGTATCTTTATTAAAAATATGAAAAGATGAAAACGATAGGAAAAATAGGTTTGGGAATTGGAATATTGGCAATTTGTGCCGTTAGCATACATGCTGTTCAAGATGCCCCAACGGATGAAAATTTTGAAAAAAAATTAGTGAACGACTATAATGTTTACGCATTGCCTCTACCAGAAAGCATGGATTTTGCAGGGGAGGTAGTGCCTTTGAATGATCCAGATGTTCGCGAACGTATGGATAGGGAATTATTGGTAAACGTTTATTGGCAGTCCAACGGCTTGCTTCTTTTTAAACGGGCCAATAAATACTTCCCACAAATAGAACCCTTGCTGAAAAAATATGGATTGCCAGATGATTTTAAATATCTCGCAGTCGCTGAAAGTGGGCTGGAGTATAAAAGTTCACCCGCAGGCGCATCTGGAATTTGGCATTTTATGAAAGGCACGGGAACCGAATATGGCCTTGAAATAAATGAGTATGTTGACGAGCGCTATAATCTTGAAAAAGCTACAATGGTCGCTGCGGAATATCTTAAAAGTGCAAAAAATAAATTTGGAAGTTGGACGATGGCCGCGGCTGCATATAATGCAGGAGTAGGAGGAATGAATAAACAATTAAATAGGCAGAGTCAAACTAACTATTACGATTTGTTGCTGAATGATGAAACAAGCCGCTATGTTTTTAGAATTTTAGCGCTTAAGGAAATGATGAACAATCCTGAAAAATATGGCTTCAATTTTAGGGAAAAGGACTTATATACCAATATTCCTACTTACAAAGTAAAAGTTAATACCCCTGTTGAAGATTGGGCTGAATGGGTGAAACCATACGGAATAAATTATAAAATACTAAAAATTCACAACCCTTGGCTTCGTGACACGTATTTAAAGAATTCTTCTGGAAAGGAATATTACGTTGAAATTCCTGAAAAGGGCTACTATAATTGAAAATTATAATGCATAAAATTTTTAAACCCGTAAATATTATTTACGGGTTTTGTTTTGAAGCAAAATCATCTTTAATTTCATCATTCAATGTTTTTAGAATTGAGATACCATTTAAAAATGAGTTGTAGTTCAATTCAAAAGATATTTCATACTTTTCATTGTATGGGTGAAGAACGCCGCGTCTCACATCAACGATGCGCTTGTCTTTATCTATAAAAAAGGAGGTTGGGAACCCAAGGCTGTGCTTCATTATTTCCACAACATGATCGTTTGTGTTTTCCTTTTCGTCCACATAAATTATATTTATTTTACTGGAATAATTACGGGTTGATTTACGCACGTTTTCTTTTGAATCCCAATAAAGAATTACAAAATCAATGTCTTTATAATGTTTTTCCGCTATTTCATTTAATGCTGGAATTTCACCCACGCCTGGCGTACACCAAGAAGCATATGTCATTAGAAAAACGGGTTTTTCAAACTTATAAAGATCAATTTTTTTCCCAGAAAGCTTTCTAACCTTAAAGTTATCGAGATAGCTTCCGTTCACAACATTATTTACGAGGGAATTAAACAAAAATTCAGCACGCTCAAAATCTTGGTCAAAGTAGGCCAATTGAGACTTGGAAGTATATTTCTTTATGTTCTGGCCAATCGCTTCAGAGAATAAGGTTCTTTGCCCAAGGTTTTGTGATTGAGCTGAAATTGAAACTAGTAAAAGCAGATAAAGTAGTTTTCTACCCATAAGCAAAAGCTTTGGTGCAAAGGTAGAATTTATTGCGAAAGAGGATGTCGTTATTCGACAAACAACAACTTAAACTCGTTGAAATGCAGAGTATTGAATCAGCAGGAATGGGTTTGGTTAATATTGTCTGCCGCCTCTTCCGCCGCGACCAAATTGTTGACGAGGCTGCCCCATTTTTTTCATATTTTGCTTCATCATCTTTATTTGTTCATCCAGCATATTGTGTTTGTCGAGTTTTTTAGCCTCAATAAGAAGTTGCTCGGCTTCGCGCTTTCTGTTTTTTGTCATCGCAATTCCGGCAAGATTTCAATTTGGTCATTGCCATATCTGCTGACATATTTAAGCCAAGTTTTTCCGCTTTCTTGAAATATTTCTCAGCCTCAACCATATTGGTTTGTGAAATCATCAAACCATTCAAATAATTATAATAACCTTCTTGTTTTGGAACCAATGCAGCGGAAGGATTGCCAATTTTATCCAGCCACTTTTTTGCGCCAGGAAAATCCTGTTTACGAAGACGAAGAAAGGCAAGCAAAATGATTTCGTTTTTGAAATATAGAAAAACGAACATTAGTGAAAGCAATATTAGCATAATGCCGTTACCAATATTCGTTTCAGTAAATTGCCAAACAGCAGTTCCGAAAACGAGCGCAGCTAAAACTAATTTTATATTTTTATTGAACATGTTTCATCTTTAAAATGGCCTGCAAAGGTATAAAAACTAAATGCTTTTTGGAATATTTTATAATCCTGTAATCAAATTTATTTTACTCAAAAATTTTAAAAAGGATTGTTGTAACCTTTTGAAATTAGTTGATTAAATGATAATCAAAAAACTTTAAGATATTTTTTCAAAAAAGGTTTGTCTAAGTGAAAACTTGTTGTATTTTTGCACCCGACTTTGAAGAAAGGTCAACTGAACAAAGATATTACGGAAGTTAAAGAATAAGAAAATGAGCAAAAGAACATTTCAGCCATCAAAAAGAAAAAGAAGAAACAAACATGGTTTTAGAGAGCGTATGGCTTCTGTAAACGGAAGAAAAGTTTTGGCTGCTCGCAGAGCGAAAGGCAGAAAGAGACTATCTGTATCTTCTGAAGCTCGTCACAAAAAATAATGTTGATAAATTATATATAAAAGGTGTTGTTTAACTAAGCAACACCTTTTTTTTATACCCGAATGCGCCGTAAATTTGCGGCACCGAAAAAAGAAAAAAATGCCGAAAAATCCCTCCATTAAATCTGTTCTAATTATTGGCTCACTGGCCTATTGTTATTGGTCAAGCGTGTGAATTTGATTATTCAGGTTCGCAATCATTGCGCTCCCTACGTGAAGATGGTATAGAAACTGTTTTGATAAATAGTAATCCCGCAACAATTATGACCGACCCCTCAATGGCCGATCATATTTATATGTTACCGCTTACTACAAAATCGATTGTTCAAATACTAAAGGAACACCCTGAGATTGATGCAGTATTGCCAACAATGGGGGGACAAACAGCACTTAATTTGTGTATTGAAGCAGATGAAAAAGGCATATGGAAAGATTTTGGGGTGAAACTAATCGGTGTTGATATTGACGCTATAAACATTACCGAAGACCGTGAAAAGTTTAGGTTATTAATGGAAAAGATAGGGGTTGCAATGGCGCCACAAGCTACTGCAAATTCTTATCTGCAAGGAAAGGAAATTGCTCAGGAATTTGGTTTTCCATTAGTTATTCGGGCTTCCTATACTTTAGGAGGCGCCGGTGCTTCGATTGTTTATAAAGAAGAGGATTTTGATGAGCTTTTATCGCACGGGCTTGAAATCTCACCAATTCACGAGGTGATGATAGATAAAGCAATGATGGGTTGGAAGGAATATGAACTGGAGTTACTTCGCGATAACAATGACAATGTCGTAATTATCTGTGCCATTGAAAATATGGACCCGATGGGAATTCATACTGGAGATTCAATTACTGTCGCTCCAGCAATGACGCTAAATGATCGCACTTATCAAAGAATGCGTGACATGGCAATACATATGATGCGCAGTATCGGTGACTTCGCAGGTGGTTGTAATGTTCAGTTTGCTTTGAGCCCTGATGAAAATGAAGATATAATTGCAATTGAAATTAACCCTCGAGGTATCGCGCTCTTCGGCTTTGGCTTCAAAAGCAACTGGATATCCAATTGCGAAAATCGCCACGAAATTGGCTATTGGCTATACTTTGGCAGAATTGAACAATCAAATCACAAAGTCAACTTCAGCATTATTTGAGCCGACTTTGGATTATGTAATCGTAAAAATTCCCCGTTGGAATTTCGATAAGTTTGAAGGCTCGGATAGAACTTTAGGACTTCAGATGAAATCGGTTGGAGAAGTTATGGGCATTGGCCGTTCCTTTCAGGAAGCACTTCACAAAGCCACGCAATCATTAGAAATTAAGCGAAACGGAATTGGCGCTGACGGAAAAAGTTACACCAATTACGAACAAATTCTCGACAAACTAAAAAATGCAAGTTGGGATCGTGTTTTCGTAATTTATGATGCAATTCAGATTGGAATTCCACTGAGCAGAATCCACGAAATCACAAAAATAGATATGTGGTTCCTTCGCCAATATGAAGAATTATATCTTTTGGAAAAGGAAATTTCAAAAAATACTTTAGATACCCTTCCGAGGGAATTATTATTGGAAGCAAAACAAAAAGGCTACGGCGACAGGCAGATAGCCCATATGTTGAAATGCTTGGAAAGCCAAGTTTACAAAAAGCGTGAGGAAATGAACATTCAGCGCGTTTATAAATTGGTTGATACCTGCGCTGCGGAATTTAAAGCCGAAACTCCATATTACTATTCCACTTTTGAAAATGAGATGCAGCTGGAAGGCGAAAAACCCTATTCAGAAAATGACAGTGTAGTTACACCAAAGAAAAAAATTGTGGTTTTAGGTTCAGGTCCAAACAGGATAGGGCAGGGAATTGAGTTTGATTACTGCTGTGTTCACGGCGTTTTGGCCGCATCGGAATGTGGTTATGAAACAATTATGATAAACTGTAACCCAGAAACGGTTTCCACAGATTTTGACGTTGCAGACAAATTGTATTTTGAACCTGTTTTTTGGGAACATATTTACGACATTATCCGTCACGAAAAACCCGAAGGAGTAATTGTTCAGTTGGGTGGACAGACCGCTTTAAAGCTTGCTGAAAAGCTTGACAGATACGGTATAAACATTATTGGAACTACTTACAAATCATTGGATTTAGCCGAAGATCGCGGAAGTTTTTCAACACTTTTGAAAGAAAACAATATTCCTTATCCGGAATTTGGAGTAGCTGAAACCACAGAGGAAGCTTTGGCGCTTGCCGATCATTTGGATTTCCCGCTTTTGATACGTCCTTCCTATGTTCTGGGTGGCCAGGGAATGAAAATCGTTATCAACAAAAAGGAATTGGAAGAACACGTAGTTGATTTGCTTCGTAAAATTCCGAATAACAAATTATTGTTGGATCATTATTTGGACGGGGCCATTGAAGCCGAAGCAGATGCAATCTGCGATGGTGAAAATGTGTATATTATTGGAATAATGGAACATATTGAACCTTGCGGAATCCATTCCGGAGATTCAAATGCCACTTTGCCACCTTTCAATCTTGGTGAATTTGTGATGCAGCAAATAAAAGATCATACAATTAAAATTGCAAAATCACTAAAAACAGTGGGACTTATAAATGTGCAGTTTGCCATAAAGGATGATGTTGTTTACATTATTGAAGCAAATCCGCGAGCCTCAAGAACAGTTCCTTTTATTGCAAAAGCTTACGGTGAGCCGTATGTAAATTACGCTACTAAAGTTATGTTAGGCCACAATAAAGTAACCGATTTCGACTTTAATCCCAAATTGGAAGGCTACGCAATCAAACAACCTGTTTTCAGTTTCAATAAATTTCCGAATGTAAATAAGCAATTAGGTCCTGAAATGAAGAGTACGGGAGAAAGTATTTTATTCATTGATAGTTTGAAAGATGATGCCTTTTATGACTTGTATTCACGAAGAAAAATGTACTTGAGCAAATAAAATTAAGTTTTAAACGGCACCGAATTTTGCTTTATTTTTTTTTTGTAAATTTAGATTACCAACCTACTTAACCAATTATTTATGAAAAAAATTACTTTGTTCTTTCTTTTTCTTTCCTTAAATATTCTCTCAGCCCAGAATGTTTTTGAAATTGCTTGGGAACAAGGGATAAATTCTTCAGTAGCAAGTCCTACTATTGAAGTTGGCGATACTGTAACTTGGATATGGACAGATACTACCCAAAAAACGGTAACCAGTCTATCCAGTGGAAATGAATCTTTTGACAGTGGAATGATTGCTGGGATAAATAAAGAATATTCATTTACATTTAAAACTATAGGGATTACGGAATATCAAAACGATAGAAACCCAAATATGAACGGTAAAATTACCGTTGTGGGCAAACTTTCAACAGAGGATAAATTCGTCAAGAATTTAAACTTTTATCCCAATCCCGTAAAAAATGAATTGAATATTTCTTCTCATTTTAAAATTGAAACCTATCAAATTTATAATGTTTTGGGAACTTTAGTTTCTGAAGGGAAAGGGTCTGGAAATCTCACTCAGGTTGATATGAACAGGCTTAATAGCGGATTGTATTTTGTAAAAGTTACTTCAAAAGGAATGCAGACAACTTTAAAAATTGCTAAGAAATAATTTTTAATTTCTGTTGAAATGGGGAGATTGTTCTTTCTCGACTCCTGTAATAAAATAGTTTGTATCGCCCCAAAAAAAGAAAGTTGAATACCGTTCTACATAATTAACTTTCACATAGCTACCTTGATACTTCTTTAAATTTTCAATGATTTCACTTTCTTTGTCCAAAACAGAGAATGAAAAAATCTGTGCTCCACTTATACCTTGGCTAATTTCACCTTCCCAAGTTTTTACCAATACACCTTTATGGCTGAATTTAATCAATTCACCAGCTCGTGTTCCTTCGCTGTAGGGAACGAAATATACAAATGCAAAATAAAGCAAGTATATTGCTATAAGGCTTCCGAGAATTATAAAGATTATTTTTTTCATGATTTAGTTATCTAATAATTCAATATCGTCGTTTTCAGTGGATTTTTTTAATAATTTTTCATTTAAAGTTTTGCTGGCTTTAGACCCTAATTTCTTTAAACGTTCCACTT
Organism: uncultured Flavobacteriaceae bacterium; assembly: GCA_963716065.1. Taxonomy (GTDB): domain Bacteria; phylum Bacteroidota; class Bacteroidia; order Flavobacteriales; family Flavobacteriaceae; genus Aequorivita. The sequence goes on along the minus strand of OY970287.1, from coordinate 507,513 downwards.
TTGAAATCAAATTTCCTTTTCCGGTTAATTTTACCATTGTGCTGTCATAGCTTCCTTTAACGGTGTTCAGTTGGTTCCCAACTTTTATCAAATCTTCAGTTAAATTAACGAATTGATCATATAATCTTCCCGCATGGGTGGCTATTTCAATGGCATTTTGTTGTTGTTTTTCATTCGTCCACATACTATCAACTGTGCGCAAAGTTGCCAATAAAGTTGAGGGTGTAACTATAACAATATTCTTTTCAAAAGCCCAATTGTAAATGTTGTTGTCTTGATTTATTGCTACCGCAAAAGCCGGTTCAATCGGAACAAAAAGGAGTACAAAATCTGGGCTTTCTATTTCATAAAGGGAATGATAGTTTTTTGAACCCAATTGTTCAATATGTTTTTTAAGTGAAGAAACGTGTTCCTTTAAAAAACGATTGCGCAAGTCGTCATCTTCCTCGTTTACAAAACGTTCATAAGCAACCAAAGAAACCTTTGAATCGATAATCATTTTTTTATTATCCGGCAAATGTAGCATCACATCGGGAAGAACGCGACGGCCTTCTTCCGTGGTAAAACTATTTTGCACGAAATATTCACGGTCTTTTTCCAAACCGCTTTTTTCAAGCACGCGCTCCAAAACCAATTCGCCCCAATTTCCTTGGATTTTACTGTCGCCTTTTAATGCTTTTGTAAGGTTTGTGGCTTCCTTGCTCATTTGCTCGTTCAGCTCTTTTAAACCGATAATTTGTTGGCGAAGCATTGCGTGGCGATCGATGCTTTCTTTGTGTGTGTCTTCCACACGTTTCTCGAAATTCTTTATTTTCTCTTGTAGCGGATTTAAAATAATTGCAAGATTTTCTTTATTCTGAAGCGTGAACTTGCTCGATTTTTCATCAAGAATTTTATTGGCGAGATTTTCAAACTTATCATTGAAATCCTTTTCAAAACTTTTGAAGCGCTCTTTTTCTTTATCAAGTTCGGAAGATAGCGCATCATACTCTGCACTCTGCCGTGAAAGTTGCATGTTTGCGTGTTCTTTCTCTTTTTGCAAAACATCTTTTTCCGAAGCTAAAATACCCAAACGCTCGTTTAATTTTTCTTCCTGTTTTTTTGTGTTTTCAAGTCTTTCTTCAAGTTTGCTGGTTTCTGTTTTATTTTTCAAACGGGCAAAAAGATTACCTATAAATGCACCAATTAAAAGTGAAATAGCAGCAAGCAAAAGGAAAAGAAATGTTTCGTTCATTGCAAAAAATTTAAAATAAAGATACTTATTTCCGAATGGTAAACCTTCCAGTTTTTGAATCAAAATCTATGATTTCCTTCGGAAAAAGGGCGTCGAAATATCCACCTTCAATTAATTTGCAAGGCGAATCGAAGTATGATTTATCTTCCGTCATTACAAGCATTTTATCTGTCAATTGAATTGCCAAATCTATTTCGTGGGTTGAAAAGAAAATTGTCTTTTTCGTTTCCGAAGCCAATTTTCGTAACAATTTTAAAACAAAAGCACGGTGGTAAATATCTAAATGGGTAGTGGGTTCGTCCAAAATTATAATGGGAGTGTTCTGCGCCAATGCCCGCGCAATGGCTACACGTTGCATTTGGCCATCGCTCAATTCAAAACATTTTCTGTTGGAAAGGGAGCTCGTTTCTGTAGCTTCCAGTGCAAACTGAATTGCCTTTTCGTCCTTTTCGGAAAGCGAACCAATCCAATTGGTATAAGGCTGCCTTCCTAAGGAAATCAATTCTAAGACAGAAAGATTTTTGGACGCTGGAGGTTCCGTCAAAACAACGCTCAATTGGGTTGCTAATTGAAAAGATGAATATTCACTCAAATTTTTCCCATTCATAAATATGCTTCCGTGTAAAGCATTTTGCATTCCTGTTAATGTTCTAAGTAGGGTGGATTTTCCAATACCGTTTGCGCCAACGAGACCGACCAATTCTCCTTTTGAAATACTGAAATTTATTCCTTCCGCAATGACGGAATTGCTTTTTTTGTGCAAATATCCAATCGATAAATCGCGCGTTTCTAAAATAATATGTTTTCCTTCCGAAGCCATCAAAAGAATAATTTTCGTTTTCGCACCAAAAGCCAAATCACAACAGGCGCTCCAATCAAAGAGGTTATTGCGTTTATTGGCAAGGTAAATTCACTGAATGGCATTTGCGCCACGGTATCGCACAAAAGCATTAAAATACTTCCGCAGAGCAGAACTGCAGGAAGCAAAATCAAATGATTTGATGTTTTGTAGAACTGCCGCACCAAATGCGGAACCGCCAAACCAACAAATGCAATGGGCCCAACAAACGCCGTGATGCTTCCCGCAAGAATGCTTGTAGCTAAGATTATAATAAAGGTGGTTTTTTTAATATGAAGACCCATACTTTTCGCATAGTTTTCGCCAAGCAAAAGGGCATTTAGAGATTTACTGCTATAAATGCTCAAAACCAAAACCAGCTATAAAACAACTACTCAAAATTAAAACTCCTTGCCACGATTGGTTTCCCAAACTTCCAAAGGACCAAAATATGTATTGTTGCAATTGTTCCGCATTGCTGAAATAGGAAAGAAGTGAAACCACAGCTGTTGTTACGCTACCAAACATCAACCCGATTATCAAAATTGACATCGTATCTTTTATTCGAAAGGTTATCCCCAAAACCGCCAATAAAACTAGAAAACTTCCCAATGCGGAAGCTGCTACCAAACTCCATTGGCTCAATAAAATGGTTCCGAAAAAACCTCCAATAGTACTTGCTCCCAAAATTAAAATTGCAACGCCCAAACTCGCCCCGCTACTCAAGCCGAGTACAAATGGCCCTGCCAACGGATTTCTAAAAAGCGTTTGCATCAACAATCCGGAAATTGCGAGTCCACCACCCGCGAGTATTGCGGTGATGGCTTTTGGCAATCTGTAATCAATTAAAATATAGCGCCAACTTTCCTTGGAAGCGCCATTTCCGAAAAAAACAGAGATAATTTCATCCAATGGAATTGAGACTGAACCGATGCTCAAATTCAATAAAAAAGCTACAAGCAATACTAAAATAAGTATCGTAAAATGGAAGCGATATGTTTTTTTGGCTTGCATTAATTCAATTTATCCCAAAAGAAAAGTTGATGATCGGCAAGTAATTCGGGATGCAGAATTTTAATAATATCTTTCAAAACCAAATCTGGGCGATTTGGCGCGATTTCGAAATAAAGGTGGCCGCCGGTTGCACCTTTTCTCATACTATATGTGTACACATTTCCATTTTGAAAAGCCTTGAATTGCGAATATGCATTGCTGTTTTTTTTCATTTCATCAAGACTTGTAAATTGTCCCGGGCCAATCCAAACTTCAGCATTTTGACCTTTTTCCAAAACCGATTCCAAATTTAGCGATAAGCTGCCCGTTCCTTTTGAGTTTTTCCAAATATAATCACCGTTTGCATCAGCAATAAATTGCGCTCCCCAGCTATCGCCCTGCGGCATATACCAAACATCTTTATACATTGCGCCTGCAATAACAGTGGGCTTTTCTTTTGTTTGGGAAGCTATTTTTTTTGCGGAAAGGTATTCGGTTTCAATATTCTTGAAAATGCTGTCCGCTTGTTTTTCTTTGTTGAAAAGCACTCCAAAAAATTTAATCCATTCTGCTTTTCCCAAGGGGGATGTTTCTGTCCAATCTGAATTGTAAAGAACGGGAATTCCAGTTTTTTCTATGGTTGCGAAAGTTGAATTATTGCCATCCACGGCAAAACCGATTACAGCATCGGGACTTAAATCGATTAAAATTTCAGTATTCAAATCCTCATTTTTGCCGAGTTCGGTTATTTTTCCTTCAGAAATCATTGCACGTGTTTTTTCAGAGGAAACATAATCAAGGTTCGGAAAGCCAACAAGACTTTCATTTTCGCCAAGCATTTCCAAAGAAGGGATGTGTGTTGTGGAAGTAACTACAATTCTTTTTAAGGGAATTTCAACTATTGCATCAAAGCCTTCAGAATTTGGAACCGTCGCGCCTTTTTCAACCAAGGCATATTTAAAAGTTTTGTCAGTTCCCGGCCACGGATTTTTTAAAGTGATGGTTTTATAGCCATCAAAAACGTTTATTTCAAAACCTTGGGCATATCTAATTTCGGCTGATTCACTTTGGGAAATGGCGGTTTCTTCAGAAGATTTGTTGGTATTATTGTTTTTGCAAGCTCCAAAAATAAACAGGAAACTAATGAAGTAAAGAATTTTTTGCATCCTCAAAAATAATGGTTTTGTTTGGGTGAACTCGTATTTAAAGGCTATTTTCGCAATGAATTTTGGTGAGCAGTTTTCATGATCAGAAAATGCTCTTAAAAGGGAAATAGGTGAGCGATAAATAATTGGTTTGTTCGAAAATCAAAATTCGGCAATCAGAAATCGTTAATCCTATGCTGTTCCCGCAACTGTAAGTCGTCCGCCTTTGGCGGAGTGCATTCTTCAAAAACCACTGTCAGTTTAGGCTGATGGGAAGGTAGCACAAAAGACAAGCCAGGAGACCTGCCAAATTCATAACATAAAATCATCAAACTTTCGGGATAAAGGTTGAATTATGAAGCAAATACGTTTCCATATTATTTTGGTTATTTTCCTGTGCTCTACTTCTGTTTATGCGCAATTGGACAGTATTCAACAGTTGCCCGAAGTTATTTTGGTTGATACCAAATTGATCAATTTTTCCAAAGGATATAAACTTGAAAAGTTGAACAATTCCGTGATAGAGAAAAATGCAACTTCATTGACCGAAACACTGCGTTACAATTCTTCAATATATTTTAAGGAAAATGGTTTTGGGATGGTTTCCTCACCTTCTTTTAGAGGAACAAATGCTGCACAAACGGCCGTTATTTGGAATGGTATAAATATAAATTCCATTTTTACGGGGCAGACTGATTTCAATACAATTTCGACTTTGGGTTATGACAATATTTCAATACGAAGTGGGGGAGGTGGCGTGCAATATGGCAGCGGTGCCGTTGGGGGAAGTATTCATTTGAATAATACTTTTTCTTTTGAGGAATTGGATAATTCACAAGTAGGATTCAATTACGGCAGTTTTGGAACCTTGGGTGGAAATTTCAACACAACCAAAATTTGGGAAGTTCATTATTTAAATGTTGGGGCTGAATTTATTAGCTCGGAAAATGATTACGAATACGTCGGAAAAAACCAAGAAAACATTCACGGACAATTTTTGCGTTTCTCAGCAAGAATAAATGAAGCCCGAAAACTTAAGAACGGCGTTGCGTCATGGAATTCCGAATACACATATAATGATAGAAATTTCTCCGGTAGTTTGAACACAATTGGGAAAGATGGCTACAAAGATATTGCGACACGAAATCTTTGGCAATTGCAACAAAACCTAGGAATTTTCAACACTAAAGCAAGCGTTGCGCATCTTTATGAGCAATACAATTATTTTCCGGATACCGAAAAACCATTCAATACCGGAGGAAAGGCCAATACAATTATAGGAGCGCTTCAATCTGAAATTTTGTTGCAGAAAAAATTTCGATTTAATGGAAAAGTGGAATACACTTTAATCAATGCGGAAGGGGAGAATGTGGGTGAAAATTCACGGAAAACGTTGGCGGCTGTTATTTTATTGAATCATAATATTTCAGAAGATTTAAGTTATGGTTTAAATTTTCGAAAGGAATTTTTGAATGATTTTGATAATCCGTTTCTCTTTTCCGCTGATGCGAAATGGACGGTTTTACAAAATTATTCAGTCCGATTGAATGGATCTAAAAACTATAGAGTTCCAACTTTCAATGATTTGTATTGGTATGCCGGCGGCAATTTTGATTTGCAGCCTGAAACTTCGTATCAGGCAGAATTGGGGCAGGAAATATCTTTTAAAAATTTAAAGATTGATATGGCTGCATTTTATATTTCTTCGGAAGATTTAATTAAATGGATTCCAGGAAATGGAAGCATGTGGGAGCCAATAAATATTAGTAGAACTAGAAATTACGGTGCTGAAATAGTTTTGGATTATTCCGTAAAACTTCTGAAAGACCACACAGTAAGCCTAAACGCAAATTATTCATACACAAAAGCGGAAGATTTAGAAAAGGAAAAACAACTGATTTATGTGCCATTTCATAAAGCTTCCGGAACGCTTCAGTATAATTTTAAAAATGCTATGATTTATTTCCAAGGTTTATACAATGGGGAAATATTTACTACAACTGATAATTCCTATGCGGTAAATTCATACAAACTTTTTAATCTGGGCGTCGAATATACTATCAATTCACAACCACAAATAACATTTGGAGGAAGGCTTAAAAACGTTTTCAATGTATATTATGAAAACGTTGCTTACCGGCCGATGCCCTCCCGAAACTTTCAATTATTCCTAAACTTTAATATTTAAACCTAATGAAAAACATGAAAAATTTAATTTACCTCACTTTTGCAACACTTCTTTTTATTTCTTGTAGTAGTGATGATGACGCACAGCCTGAGCAAGGTCCGCCAGAAACATACCAGAAAGGGATTTTAATTACAAATGAAGGTCCTTTTGGTGGCGGAACGGGTAGTGTTAGCTTTATTTCTGAAGATTTCAATAATGTGCAACAAAATATCTTTTTTGCTGAAAACGGAAAGGATTTGGGGAACATTGTTCAATCTATGGGTTTTCAAGACGACAATGCTTTTATAGTGGTTAACAATTCACAGAAAATAGAAATTGTAAATCGTTACAGTTTTGAAAGTGTGGATTCTATTAAAACTGGACTGAACAATCCAAGATTTTTTATTGGGTTAGATGGAAATAGAGGTTATGTAACCAATTGGGGAGATCCAAATGATAATACTGATGACTATTTGGCGGTATTGAACTTAAGGGATTTTACTGTAACAGGGACAATTCCTGTTTCTTTTGCCCTGAAAAGATGGTTGTTGCCAATAACAAAATATATGTCGCGCACCAAGGCGGTTTTGGACAGAATAATTTAATTTCTGTGATTTCAGGGAATAATTTGCAAACCACAATTACAGTTGGCGACGTTCCAAATTCAATGGTTGAAGAAAATGGAATTTTGTACGTATTGTGTGGTGGAAACCCTGATTTCACAGGAAATGAAACTGCAGGTTCATTAGTGAAAATTGACCTTTCCAATAATGTAATAATAGAATCCTTGACATTTGGAACTACAGAACACCCAACAGCGTTGACTGAAGATGGGGATAATTTATTTTATAGCTTGAATGGAAAAGTTTATAAATTGGCTGCTTCATCAAACTCATTGCCCGGAACACCTATTATTGATGGGTTTTTCTATACAATGGAAGCTAAGGATGGAAAGTTATATACCACAGATGCGGACGATTTTGCGAGCAACGGAAGATTATTGGTTTACGATTTAACGACAAACCAAGAAATAGAAAATATTACTGTTGGAATTATCCCAGGGGGAATTTATTTTAATGACTAATAAAAAAGAATATTTAAAAAGGCTGGCTTTACTTCTGTAGAACCAGCCTTTTTTTATTGCTTCATTTCTCCTATCATAACTTGATACAAGGGAGAATTTGCTTTGCTTCCTGAAATTTCTTTTAAAGGTTTGAATGCTTTTTTAACGGGCGCAGGTCTTCCTGCAATTTCAAAAAGAGCTGTGGCAAGAAACGGTTCATTTTCATCCCCTAGCTGGCCAAGATTGAAATAATCTTCCTGTAGTGTAATATCTGGAAATAAACCATCCACATAATCAGTAACTCCGGCAACATTTGCAGTTTTAAAAACTAATGGAAGCATAACGTAGGTATGATTAATATTTGCTTCATTTCTACTAAATTGTGGTGCCGGCGCATCATAAAGCAAAAAGGAAGCTTGAAATTTTCCGGTAGTAGTATCTCCAACCTGTATTGTATTAATGTAGGGTTTCAAGCCATTAATTACCAATTCGCTTGCAGAAGCTGTTCTTCTGGTAGTAAGAATATAAACTTGTGAAAGATTAAGACTATTGGTTAAAGTACCATTGCTTATTGAACCATCAAAAAGACCATTTTCTGAATATTCAGCTTGCCTATCATCGTTCCAAAATTCTTTATAAAATACTTGGCCATTAAATTGTCCGGTTATCATAGTTGCAAGATCGGTGGCGGTTTCCACGGAACCACCGCCATTATACCTAAGGTCCAAAACAAGACTTGTTACACCTTCCGACTTAAGTTGCGCAAAAGCATTGTTGAGTTCAGAATCATAATCTCTGATGAATCCATTGTACATTACATATCCAATTTTTTGACCATTAATATCGAATGTTTTGGTTTGGTAAATTGGGTTTTCGTTGTATTGCGTTTTGTTCAAAAGCACGTTTTCACCAGTTGGAGTGAAAGTCGATCCGTTAAAAGTAGCCAAGCCAATAGTATAACTGTTTGAGGATAACAATTCATTAAAGTTGTTTTCGTTTAATTGTTGCCCATCAATAGTTGTAAAATAATCGCCACGCACAAGACCTTGAGTTTGTGCATCTGTATTTGGCAAAACATAGCGAACGTATCCAAAAACATTATTGCTTCCGTCAGGATAATAAACCAAACCGAATTCCATTCCATTGCTTAATGTTATTCCGTTTAGCGCATTTTCAATCAAGGTATAATCTGGATACAGAGCGCTAAAACGATCTTGCGGTGATTTCAAATATTCAAATAAAGTTTCGGGAGTATCATAATTATTTAAAAAATCATTGAGCTCACTTTGATTTGCAAATGCATCGTTAGCAAGTTCGGGGGTATCTGCTTTATACACATAAAAAAAGTTTAAACCGCGATATATAAAATTTTGAATATCAATAGTAGATGCCGGTTCAAGATTATCATCAACATCTTCAAAACAGGAAACAAAAAGTACAGAAACTATAAGTAGGGAAATGAAAAATTTTCTTTTCATAGAAAGGTTTATTAAAGGATTCTTTTTAGAACAGGTAAATTAGGGATTATATTGCAATGGTAAAAATATGTTTTTTAGTCGAAATTTTTTAGGGACTTTTCATCGAACCCTTATTTCTTTGATAAGAATTATTTTCTTGTAACAAAAATTGAAGCAATTCGTCATTAAAATAGAGCAGCCAAAACAACCAAACCAAAATGGACAACAAAGAATTTACGGCCTTAATAATGCCATTGAAAGATAGGCTATATCGTTTGGCCAAAAGAATTTTGGTGTCCCAAGATGAAGCGGAAGATGCAGTGCAGGAAGTGTTTTTAAAATTGTGGAAAGGAAAAAAGGATATTGAAAAATATAGAAATACGGAAGCGTTCGCAATAACAATGACAAAAAATTATTGTTTGGACAGATTGAAATCGAAACAAGCTTCAAACTTAAAAATTGTTCACTCCAATTATCAAGCTTCGGAAAATCTTGAGCGAAATTTGGAGGCAAATGATGGAGTAGAAATGGTTTTCAAAATAATGGAAACCTTGCCAGAACAGCAAAAAATTATACTGCAATTAAGGGATGTTGAACAATTTGAATTCTCTGAAATAGCAAAAATGCTGGACAGTAACGAGACAGCAATTAGAGTGACACTTTCCCGAGCCCGTAAAACAGTTAGGGACGAAATGATAAAAAAATACAATTATGGAATCAGGTAAAATAGAAAAATTGTTGGAAGCCTATTTTGAGGGCGCCACAAGCCTTGCGGAGGAAAAAGTATTGCAAAACTATTTCAGCGGCAATACTGTTGAAGAACATTTACAACAGTACACTCCAATTTTTGTTGGGCTGAAAGTTGCAAAAGAAGAGCGTTCAAACCGAAATATAATATTGCCTGAAAACAAATCGCACTCAAACAGAACTTTGTGGTATTCTATGGCGGCTACGTTTGTATTAGCTTTTGGAATTACAAGTTTTTTCTTTTCGAAACCGAGTTATACTCAAGAAGAAAAGGAAGCTTTGGCAGCTTTTGAAAAGAGTAAAAATGCAATGATGCTGCTCTCTGAAAATTTAAATAAGGGCGCAGAGCACCTCACTTTTGTTGGACAATTTGGCGAAACAAAGGATGAAATTTTTGATTAATTATTTTAAATAAAAAACAAACAATTAATAAATAACAGAAGATGAAAAAAATAGCAATTATAATAGCACTGGCAATAGCGCCGATGGTTTCTTGGTCACAAAATGCCTTTGATTCCTTTGAAAATGAAAAGGATGTAACTTCAGTAGTGGTTACAAAAAATATGTTCAAGCTTTTGAGCAAAATGGATTTAAATTCAACTGATCCGGAAGCGCAGGCGTATCTTAAAATGGTGAATGACTTAGATAACATTAAGATTTTCACAACCGATAATCCTGCGGTTTCACAAAAAATGGACGCTGCAGTTTCAAAATATATTACGGGTTCTAAAAACTTGGGTGAATTGATGCGCGTAAAAGACGATGGCAAAAACATCAAATTTTACAGTAAGGAAGGGAAAAGCGAAAACTTTGTGAGCGAACTTTTGATGCACCTTGACGGAGTAGTTGAAGGAAAACCAACTACAATTATTATGAGCATAACGGGGAATATAGATTTGAAACAAATTTCAAAACTTACCGAAGATTTAAAAGTACCGGGGAGCGATCAATTGAAAAATATTGACAAAAATAAAAAGCAGTAATCATGAAATTCGCAAAATATTTTACGGTCTTTATTTTGGGAGCAATGGCTTTGACTTCCTGCAACGACAAATCATTACAAAAATATTTAGTTGAAAAACAAGACGATGATAAGTTTGTGAAAATGGATCTTGCCGCCAGTTTGCTTCAAGGAAGAAACAGTGATTTTACTCAGGAAGAGAAGGATATTCTAAACACAATCAAAAAAGTGAACTTGGTTGCTTTTCCTATAAAAGAAGGGGATACAGCTGATTATATTAAGGAAAGGGCAGAGTTGAAAGCTATTTTGGATCAAGAAGAATACAAGGAATTGACGCGTATAAAGAGCAACGATTGGAATGCAACTTTAAAATATACAGGTGATGAAGATGCAATTGATGAGGTAATTGTTTTTGCAAGTGACGACAATCGCGGGTTTGCAGTTTTCAGACTTTTGGGTGAAAATATGCGTCCAGACCAAATGTTGAAATTAATGAAATCTGCCGAGCGGGGCGATTTGGACGTATCCAAATTTGAAGGATTTGGCGAGATATTTAAGGATTGAATTTAGTTGATTAATAGTTTGAAGAGCATTGTTGTTTATCGACAATGCTTTTTTTATTTAAAAAAAAATAAAAACGGTATTTGAGAATAAATCATTTAAAATTTCGGCACGGCTTTTGAAAACTCTGGAAAACAAGTAAGTGAATATAAACTTTTTTGCTCCGAATAAAATAAGTTACTCAGCCAGAGACTCCTCTTTTTTTGAAGGAATAGGTTGATTAAGAGAACTCCTCCTCATTTTTTGAGTTGGAGTTTTTTTTTAAATACCGGTATAGTTTCCTGGAGTAATGTTCCGCATTTCCTGCTTTACACTTTCAGGAATTTCCAAAGTTTCAATAAAGTTTGCTATTAAATTTTGGTTTATACGTTCGTTCGTACGCGTCAAACCTTTCAAGGCTTCGTACGGATTTGGATAGCCTTCGCGACGCAAAATTGTTTGAATAGCTTCCGCTATGACTGCCCAATTATTTTCAAGATCTTCCGCAAATTTTGGTTCGTTCAATAAAAGTTTATTTAAACCCTTCAAAGTAGAATGAAATGCGATAAGTGTATGCCCAATAGGCACGCCAATATTTCGTAAAACCGTGCTATCTGTAAGATCACGCTGTAATCTGCTAATAGGAAGTTTTGCGGAAAGATGTTCAAAAAGTGCGTTTGCAATTCCTAAATTTCCCTCGCTATTTTCAAAATCGATTGGGTTTACTTTATGTGGCATGGCGCTGCTTCCCACTTCACCTTTTTTGATTTTCTGTTTAAAATAATCCATCGAAACATAGGTCCAAATATCGCGATTCAAATCAATCAGAATATTATTGATTCTCTTTAAACAATCAAACAGTGCAGCCATATGGTCGTAATGTTCAATTTGAGTAGTAGGGAAGGAGTGGTGCAATCCCAAGGTATTCTGTACAAACTTTTGACTAAAACCCCTCCAATCTATAGTTGGATAAGCAATTTTATGGGCATTAAAATTTCCGGTAGCACCACCAAATTTTGCGGCGCTTTTTATATCGTTCATTAAATCGAATTGCTCTTCAATACGAACTACAAATACTTCAATTTCCTTTCCCAATCGAGTTGGAGAAGCAGGTTGCCCGTGCGTTCGGGCGAGCATTGAAATATTAGCCCAATCCTCGGAAAGTTCTTTCAACTTATTTTTCACCTCCATTAAAAGCGGCACATACACGTTATTGATGGCATCTTTTAAGGAAAGTGGAATTGCGGTGTTGTTTATATCTTGTGAGGTCAATCCGAAGTGGATAAACTCTTTATATTGTTGAAGTTTTAAATCGTCGAATTTTTCCTTTATAAAATATTCAACAGCTTTTACATCGTGATTGGTAACTTTTTCGGTTTCCTTAATTTTAATGGCATCTTGAACTGAAAATTCCAAGTAGAGATTTCGCAAGGAATGAAAATGGTTTTTGTCAAATTTTTGAAGCTGTGGCAATTCAAGTTCTACCAATGCAATAAAATATTCAATTTCAACCTGAACACGATAACGGATTAGTGCTTCTTCCGAAAAATAAGGAATTAAGCTTTCTGTTTTTGATGAATATCTGCCGTCAATGGGCGAAATGGCTTGTAAAGCGTTGGTGTACATAGGTTCAAAATTTAAAAGTGCAAAGATAAGTAACTATAACGAGTTAAGTTTAAATACGTGATTATTAAATGGAATTTAATGAAGAAAGCAAAACCCCTTAATCACCATAATGAGAAAGGGGTTCCTTATTATGGGGATAATGGAAAAAGTGGAATGTAAATATATTACAATATTATGTTTATTGGAGCGAAATATATTTTTTATGTATTAATTTTTTACTTTAAGCATTATATTTTGGCGAAGTAATTAAAAATAACCTTTTTTAGTTAAAATAAACTAGTGAATACTGGACGAATAATTAGAAATTGAAGATTAAAAAAAGAAATTAACGGTATCCCAATTAAATATAAAAAATTAAATGAGTAATTTTTACTGAGGTCTCTGCCGAAATGGGTATTGTTTTCTAAAACAATTAAATAACTATAAAGAATATTTTTGGGTTAAAAATTCAACCTTTTGAGTTAATTGGTTAGTTATAATTTAATTAGTTTAGCTAAGTAAAAAAACTGCTATGAAAGAGAAAGTCCCTCAGGACAATATATACTGAGGGGCTTTTTTTTATTTCTAGTTGTTATGTTTCTTTCTAAAATCTGATGGAGAGATGGAGTGCTTTTCTTTAAAGATTTTAGAGAAATAGCTTTTACTTGAAAGACCTATTGCGACCACGATTTCTGAAATGGTTAAATCTGTTTTGGTTAATAAATTATAAGCTGCATCCAATCGTTTTTTCTGCACATAATTATTAATAGTAGTTCCATAGAGTTTTTTAAATCCTTCCTGTAGCTTGTTGATGTTTAATCCAGCTTCTTTTGCAAGATTTTCAACAGTTGGAATATCAGAAATATTACTTTCAATTAAATCAGAGATATGTTGAATTTGTTTTAGCTCTGAAGATCGCAACAATGTGCGGTTGCCCTCTTCTTTTTGGTCGTCTTGATATTGAAGTATTTGTTGTGTCAAGATATTGTAGGACATGCCTTCCAAAAATAATTTTCGAGTAAAATTTTCAGCCAAAAATTCCGCCATTTCATTTAGAACGCTTGCAATAGCTAAGCTATAGTTTCCGCTGTAATAAAAAGTACCACTCGCTTTTATGTCTTTAAATAGTTTTTCCAATTCATCATCGAGACTATCTATATCACAGGCCATTTTTGCTTGAAATTTTTCTCTCTCAATTTCTAAACTGTTCACTTTTATTTGTTGGTTTGCCTTGAATAAAAGTACGTGACCATTATGGTTGCTACTGGCGACAATAGCATTTTGATATTGCTCAATTGAATGAAAGTCCTTTTCATTCTCAAAACGATGCAACAAAAGCCCATTAACGGTATATAAAAATTTTAATGGATGTATATTGTTTACTATAAAATGAATTTCCAAGTCCTCATTAAAAAGACAGTCGTATTGAATAAGGCCAAGGCCTCCTTCAAAATTAATTCCCCGTATACTTCCTAAGCCTACAGACGGTGGGAGTTCTAGCAAATATTCACCACAATTTTCAGAAAAAGGTATCTTGAAAATTCCCGCGATATCCTTAATTACATCTTTTAAAGGAAGCGAGTTTACTTGTATTGAATTCATGAGGAGGTTGTTTTTGTGGTGAAAATACTATATTGATTTGAAACGGACTGCTTCATATCATTATATTGTTTCACTAAAATTAACATTGAAATGTAAGGTATTGATTAATAATTAGTTTTGTGTGTTAAATAAAAAAATACCGCTAAAATTGAATTTGGGCGGTATCTCTCAATTATATCTTTTATCAAAAAACTATTATTCATAATAACGTTTACGTTTTTTTCGACGTTCGATTAAAAAGGAAATGAACGCAATGACACCTAAAACGTAAAAAATTGTTTTAGCAGGTTCAATTGGCCAAATCCTAATCCTAAAAAGCCAAGGATGGCGGCCACTACAGTAAGGAACAGAAAAAGAAATGTCCAAATCATGGCGAAAAGGTTTAAAGATTTTTAAGAATTTAATTATCAGTGTTATAAAGATATTTATATGTCGATTTTTTTCCTAATTTATTTCAAAGATTGTTTAACGCATTTAAGATTTCTTATTTTTTATTAAGCTGTGAAATTTTGCAAAATACTATTCAGAAGCACATTTTACTATCATTGTTTTAAAGACAAAAACTTAAAAAAAATTGATTTTTAGAAACTCTTTTTTTATAGATATTTCAATGATGGACTGTAGTAGTCTACTTTTTATATTTCTCAAGAAGTAATATTAAAAGTGGAGTTGGAAAGAAAAGGATTTCAAGTGGCAAAGTTTGGCTATAGAGGCTTTTTATGACCCAGGCCTATTAAACCGAAGTAAATTGTTTTATTAATTTAATAGGCGGTGTTATAGAATAATGTGGGTTTCTATTTATTCCAATCCAAATTAGGATTATTCTTTTTAATTCTCTCAATAGTATCAAGGGTTTGATACATATTCATATAAAGAGTTGTATTTAGGTTAAAATCAGGATTTGTTGGATCATATTGATTATGTGATTGGATTGATATTTTGATCTGATTTGCCAGTTTTTCTAATTTCTGAAGTTTATCTTTTTCAATCACACCGATAAATTTTAAAAAGTTCCTTAATCTAATTTTCATATTCATCTATTATATATTAGATAAATACTTCTCCAAGATACTTTTTTTCAAAATTTCAGGCAACTTTTTATTTTCCTATTGTATAAGAGTTATCTGACTTTAAAACCAATAAAATTTTATAAGTGTGTAGTTCAGCGAGTATTTAAGATTTTAAACGAGAATACGAAAAGGGGTGAGAAGTTTTCTTAAAATCTCCGTATCTTTACAAAAGTAAAAAATCGGATACGTCTGATGAACGATATCCGATTATTATTTTACGGGGCGATGTGTCCGAGTGGTTTAGGTAATTGCGTGCCAAGCTTTTTACACGGGTTCGAATCCCGTCATCGCCTCTAATAAGTCTCCTAGTAATAGGGGACTTATTTATTTACATTACAAATATAGAAAGTATATTTGTAATAACTATACAAAAATGTATAATATTTACTCTAACTTCTTTATTTAATTCTTCTTTAACTTCTTTATTAAGTTTATCCTCAACTTGATCTTTAACTTCGTTATCAAGTTATATTTGATATTTGTCTTATATAACTTTATCTAGATTATGTTTATTTTCTTTCTTAAACCTACAACCTATTCTTCATAAATAACAACCTCTTAAAGTATATATTCAAAATAACTCTCTCCCATAGGCAACTTTCTATTTTTCTCTAATATAAGGTGTAGAAACTTTAGCGCAAATTTAGCGCTTTATATTCCCGTATCCACCGAAAACGCTGGATATTAGCCAATATCCAGTAAAGATAAAAAATATGAATTTTCAAGATTTTTCAGATAGTTTTAAAACCCTACCCTATCAAAAACAACAAGAGATAATCCAGTTATTGTCAAAACAAGTAATTGAATCTCGTCCTATCCTAAACCATAAAGAGAAACCGACAAGTTGTCCCCATTGTAACCATTCAACCATACATAAACATGGAACATATAAAATCAAGAATGGAGATAATGTTAGAGTTACGGGCGGAACGAGATACCAATGTCAAGGTTGTAAAAAGACCTTTAATGAACTAACTGGAACATCTATACATGGGATTAAAAAAACAGAAGAGTTTAGGGATTTTGTGGAACAGATGTTCGAGGGAAACAGTAT
Organism: uncultured Flavobacteriaceae bacterium; assembly: GCA_963716065.1. Classification (GTDB taxonomy): domain Bacteria; phylum Bacteroidota; class Bacteroidia; order Flavobacteriales; family Flavobacteriaceae; genus Aequorivita. The sequence continues at coordinate 491,037 of OY970287.1, read as the reverse complement.
TAGAAAGATAGCTGAAAAACTTTGTCTTTCAACCAAGACCGTTTTTGAATGGAGACACAAGACATTGGAGAGTTTTAGTAAGATATTCACCAAGAAATTTAAAGGTATTGTAGAAACAGATGATGTTATTATAGGATTCAACCAAAAAGGTCGGAAAAATAATTTTCGTAAAATTGGTAAGAGAAAAAGGGGTGTGAATAACGATCAAGATGTTTCCGTTATGGTATCTATGGATAGATATAAGACAATTGATTTAAAATTGGTCTGTTATGGGAAGGTAACGACTCAAAACCTTTACAGGGAAATGAATATGAATCGGTTCAACGATGAAAATATTGTTGTTTCCGATAAATCAAGAGCGTTGGTAAGGTTCTTCAAGACACTAGAATTTGAACATATGACATTTCTGGCGAAAGACCATGTTCATCCACAGTTTCCCATATATCACGTAAACAACCTCAACAATCTTGTGGGTCGTTTAAAACAATGGATCAAGGAATGTTTTTCTTCGGTTTCTACGAAATATTTACAGAACTATCTCAATTATTTTTTGATGTTGGAAATACTGAAGAGCGATAATGATATGAAGGATAAATGGTGGGACTTTATGTTAGATGATGTCAACACTTTTAAAAGGTCTAAAAATGTGGAAGAAAAATATCAGGAATTTTTGAGTTATTAAGGAACTGGTTTTTAAGATTGGTTTATTTTTATAAATGCATTTTGAACATTACCGATTTCAAGTATTGAATTGTAAATTTTAGACAATCCCTTTTCGGAAAACTCACTCATAGAAAAATTCTCTTTGTTATATAACCAATCAGCATCGAATTGAAAAGACCACATTTTAGAATCTCTCAATATAAAGAAACTCGTAAGATATATAAAAGATTCGTTCGAACTAAAAATATCCCAAGGGACTAAAAAATCATCAACAAAGAATTTTATTTTTTTCTCAATTAAAGATGTTCTAATTTTTAATAGTAAAGATGGTTCTTTATTTAGGTTGTCAAAAAATGATTTCAAATTATCATACTTAGTTTCTAAGTTTTCAACAATAAAAGCTTCATATTTTTTAATATTTCCCATAAGATATATATTAAGATATTCTACTCATTTATTTTCCTCAATACTCCATCCATATTGGAAATATTAATCAGTAGTATATAAATTCTTTCTTGGAGTATTTTTTGATTTTTTACTCTGTAATTTAATAAATTCCCATCTTGGTCTTTCACATCAACATCGATTAACCAGGTTGAACTATTATTCCCTACAAACCCTTTAAATTTATAATCTACCATAATCATTAGATCATTATTTTCTAAAAATAAATCTTCCAATAAATGAACGCCGTAGAGTTCTTTTTCAATGTTTTTAAAATGATGTTGGGTATTCCGAAAGGTCGTTCAGTAGATTATCGAGCTTTTTCATATTTTCTCAAACTTGGATAATGCAAAATTAGTGATTTGAAATAAGTTAAAAACTTGTTCTTAACTCTCTAATATTTTTTAACATTCCTCAAAATCATCTATTTATCTTTATAGAAAATTTTAAACATGAAAACACACGAAGAATATTTACAAGAATTACAAACCTATTGTAAAGAACTAATATCCTCATCAAAAGTTCGATCAACAGGAAATAAAGGAACTCTCGGAGGTCTCCAATCCTTTTTTGAAAACTATTCAATAGAAATAAAAAAAGTAAGTGATAAAATATCGGAAAAAGCCACAGAACTACTTAAAAAAGGTAGTAATGACGAGAATATTGATAGTGAGAAATTAAAGGATGATCTCACAAACCTAGCTCGAGAAATGGCTCAAAAATTCGTGAATAAAACCAATAAAGAATTTAAAAATGGATAGTCTATAAAAAATTATATATCGAGACTATAACACAAATATTCAGTAATCGAGAACTATCCATAATCATATGGATTCTAGTTTTGATAATTCTCTTCTCAATAAGTAAGGAGGTACGTAATTCTTTTGGTGAAATTCTATCAGCGATAGTTGATGAGAAAATAATTGATGTTGTGTTATTGATGTTTATATATACCGAATTGATGGTATTTGTTCTAACAATCATTGACTTTTGGAATTTTACTTTATTAAAAGATACGATTTACTGGATTTTACTAATTGGTTTCCCCTTACTCCTTGATATGAATAAGATTAATGCGGAAAAGAACCACATTAAATCCATTTTGAAAAATTCTATAAAAGGAATTATCATCATCGAATTTATCACCAATTTTTACAACTTCTCATTAATCACAGAACTTATTTTAATTCCCATAATTACATTTATAAGCCTATTACAAATAGTTTCTAAAACAAAACCTGAGTGGGGGAAAGTTTATAACCTACTAACTTGGATAATGGCACTCATGGGTATATCTGTATTCATATATTCGGTCAATGAAATTTACAATAGTCCAGAAGGTTTTTTTAATCTATTTACATTACAGACTTTCTTATTACCATTAATCTTAACAATCCTTTTCATTCCATTTTTATATTTAGTAGCCTTATATTCTTTGTATGAAACTGTGACTGGTGTTATAGGTTTAAGAATTAAGGAAGAGAAACATAAGAAATATTTAAAAATAAAAATGTTTCAGACATTCGGATTAAATAGGAGAAAACTTAAAAGGTTCCAAAAAGAAATACCTCTTGGTATAATGAGAAACAAAATAGAGATCAACAAGGTTATCAACGATTTTGAGAAAAGTAAGTAAGGGTATTTTTATATATACCCTATGAAATATCTTGAAAGTTTCAATGAAAATAAGTTGGTTGTTGGTTCTAAACCACAACCAGAAAAACCAACACCATCAGAAAATTTAGAAGAGATATTTTTTGAAATGATCTACGATAATATTCTCGGTGGATATGGAGATAATTTAGACCAATTAGTTGAAGATATAAACTTTCAAGAAAGTTTAGAGGATTGGTTAAACTTCATTCACAAAAATATATCCGATGAATGTAAAAAATCACTCGGTAAATACTTTACTCAAAACTATATCTACAAACAAGGAGAACGAAAAGAGAAAAGAATACTTTACGAATATATAAAAGGAAGATTGATTGAATATGTCGGAAATAAATGATAATTTTCAATATCGAATTTCAAATCCCACATTATTCTACAACAGTGCCATTTAATATTACCTTTTGCTGATTTTGTTTCCCGAAATGGCATTCTGCCAGGAACATTTAAAACGGGTAATTCCAGAACTTCTCTTTTTTAGGTGTTTTTTACTTACGCCGCTGTTAACACGTTTTCTCCATAATTTAAAGCTAGTTACCTTTAAATTACCGCGCATTAATTTTATAACCTCTTTTTCGGGGAATCCAAATTGAAATTCGATGGCTTCAAAAGGAGTGCGGTCTTCCCAAGCCATTTCTATTATTCTATCCAATTGCCTTTCTGTTAACTCTTTCTCAAACATACTTAATTGACCTTTTCCCAAGTTTGATCGACATTCAGATAAAAGCTGCCAATATTTTTAAAATTACATTGATCTGGAGCGATAAGTGAAAGAAAACTGCTGCCTTCCTTACGTTTGTATAAATGATAAATTTCGCCAATAACAGGTTCAAAACTGAATTCTGAATTAAAAATGAGTGTATTATTTTCAAACTCATTTATCATTTTTTGGTACTCTGCTTTCAGTTCTAAATATTTGGCATTTAGTTTATGATTTACTTTATTGATGCTCCTATTTTTCCAAGCGGTAGTATCAGTTGTAGTTATTACTGGAGCTCCAACTGAAGTAGCATATGGTTTTAAGGAAGCGTCGTAACGTTGATTTTCGTTATTAAAAACTACGTTGTCTGTTTTTTTTTCGTCAGTCAAAATGAAAATCATTTCAACCTTTCAAGTTGCTTCATCACTTCTTCTGCTTCGTATGCTTTTTGATCGCTTAACTTTCTATTTGTAGTAGAAAGTTTGAAGGATTTATTTTGAAGCTTTTGGTATTCTTGCTGTAATTTTTCTTTTTCTGATTTCTTTTTGAATATTCCAAACATAGCATTCTCGTAATAGAATTATAGACTAATTTTTCTGAAAGGTACAAAATGTTTATATTTATTGATAATTGTTTAAACAAAAAAATATTTTAGGGACGAAATTTTATTATTTAAATGCAGATTTAACAATACAAGCAAAATAAAAAAAAGCCCGTAAACGTAGTGTTTACGGGCTTTCGCGGAGAAAGAGGGATTCAACCCCCGGAGGTGTAACCCTCAACAGTTTTCAAGACTGCCGCATTCGACCACTCTGCCATTTCTCCAGTGGTATGCGTTTTCTAAGCATTTTGCTTAAGAGGTTGCAAATATAAAAAGCTTTTTTAAATATTCTAATTCTTTTACTTTTTAATTCTTTTAAATTCATAAAAATTTAATATTGAACCCTTCCTTATTAAAATAAGGGTTCATAGTTTTTATTACTATTTTTGGCGCAGAATATATAATTCAATTCTAAATGTCCTCAAAAACAATTGAAAAGCTAAAATGGCGCTACGCTACCAAAAAGTTTGACCCAACAAAAATCCTTACCCAAGAAAAGCTGAATATTTTAAAAGAAACTTTTAATCTTACAGCAACTTCGTATGGTTTGCAGCCGCTAAAGCTTGTTATTGTTGAAAATTCAGAAATTAAGAATCAATTAATTCCGCTAACTTACAATCAACCACAGGTTCGGGATGCTTCACATTTATTGGTTTTGTGCATTGAAAAAAATATAAACTCAAACTTTATTGTTGAACATTTTAAAAGAGTGGAAAACGAAAGGAAAACGCCACGCGCCATTTTGGACCCTTTTGAAAAAGCGTTGATTTCAAATTTTTCAGAAAAGCAGTCTCCTCAAATACGTCAGTGGATGATCAATCAATTGTATTTAACGTTGGGCGCATTGTTGACCGTTTGTGCGGTGGAAAAAATTGACGCCTGCCCAATTGAAGGTTTCGAGCCAGAAAAATATGACACATTGTTAGGGTTAGATATTAAGGGATTGGAATCGGTAATAGTACTTCCCGTAGGTTATCGCGACGAAGCCGATTTTTTTATAAATCTTAAAAAAGTGCGCCGGGGTGTCGATGAACTTATTATTGAAGTGAATTGATTTTTCTGAATTGTTCGTTTTTCATTCAACGACGCAACCCTTACCTTTGAAACATATCTAATATTCATTCTACATTAATAATTCAAAATATGCCCGGATTTGAAATTTTTGGTGCCGAAGAACGCAAACAAGTAAACGATGTTTTGGAAACTGGCGTTTTGATGCGCTACGGTTTTGATGGCGTTCGAAACAATCATTGGAAAGCAAAGGAATTTGAAATTGCATTTGCCAAACGAATGGATTCGCAATACTGTCAGCTGCTATCCAGCGGTACAGCGGCATTGACTGTTGCTTTGGCTTCTGCAGGAATTGGCGCGGGCGATGAGGTGATAATACCAACATTCACTTTTGTTGCAAGTTTTGAAGCTATTTTGGCCATCGGCGCAATTCCTATTTTGGTTGATATTGATGATACACTAACTTTAAATCCTACTGCAGTTGAAGCGGCAATTACTTCCAAAACTAAATGCATAATGCCCGTGCATATGTGTGGCTCTATGGCAGATTTGAAGGCGTTGAAAGCGATTTGCGACAAACATAATTTAATTCTTTTGGAAGACGCCTGCCAAGCCTTGGGTGGCACCTACGAGGGAAAACCGTTGGGAAGTTACGGCGATTTGGGATGTTTTTCTTTTGATTATGTGAAGACAATTACTTGCGGGGAAGGCGGTGCGATTATTACCAATAATGAAAAATTTGCACAGCACGCAGATCACTATCAAGATCACGGGCACGATCATATTGGGAAAGATAGGGGAGCGGAAACACATCCATTTTTGGGATATAATTTCCGAATTTCTGAATTGAATGCCGCTGTAGGTTTGGCGCAGCTTGATAAACTTGACGGAATTTTGAAACCCCAAAAACAAAATTATACCATACTTCGTGAAGTTTTGGAAACTATTGAAGGTATTACTTTCAGAAGATTTCCACTGGGTGGGGAAGAAAATTATTCCTTTCTGAATTTCTTTCTTCCAACGGAAGAATTAACTCAAAAAGCACACAGAGCGCTTTCTGAAAATGGAGTGGATGCCTGTTTTTATTGGTACACCAATAACTGGCATTATATTAATGGCTGGGAGCATTTAAAGGATTTGAAATCACTCGGAAATCTTTCTTCTGAAATAAAAAACCAAATGCAGAATTTGAACAATACCGATTTTTCAAAAAGTGACGCCATTATGGGACGCACCATTTCGGCATTAATAAAAATTGGGTGGACTGAAAAGCAAATTAAAGAAAGAGCAGAAGCTATGAAAATAGCTATCTATTCTGTGCTTTAATAATTCACATATTCAGTAATTTCCAAACCATAACCAATCATCCCAACACGTTTGGTTTGCTCACTGTTTGAAACAAGACGTATTTTGTGGATTCCCAAATCGTGGAGAATTTGTGCGCCAATACCAAAATCTTTATTGTCCATTTCAATTCGGGAAGCTTTGGCAATTTCGTTTGGCTTCTGTGCTTCCTTAAGCTCTTTTAAGCGATTTAAAAGATTCAAAGATTGACTTTGCTGATTGATGAAAACAATTGCTCCTTTCCCATCATTATTGATTACGTTGAACATGTCATCAAGCTTCTGTTCGGCATTATTAGTGAGTGTTGCCAAAATATCGCCATTCACCAATGTTGCGTTTACGCGAACCAATACAGGTTCGTTTTCTTTCCAAATACCTTTGGTGAGAGCAATATGAATTTGGTCATTGGTGGTTTGTTTATATGCACGAAGTCTAAAATCACCAAACTTGGTATTGATATTAAAATCTTCCTTTTTCTGAATTAGGGAGTCGTGCTCCATTCGGTATTTTACTAAATCTTCAATTGAAATAAGTTTCAAATCAAACTTTTTGGCAACTTTCATCAATTGTGGCAGGCGCGCCATTGTCCCATCTTCATTTAATATTTCTACCAAAATCCCCACAGGTTTCAATCCTGCAAGTCGCGCTAAATCAATTGCAGCTTCGGTGCTCGCCAGTTCTTCTCAAAACCCCGCCTTCTTTTGCACGCAGTGGAAATATATGCCCAGGTCTTCCAAGATCGGAAGCTTTCGTTTCATCATCTACAAGCGCTTTGATAGTTTTTGCGCGATCGTGGACTGAAATTCCAGTTGTACAACCGTGACCAATTAAATCTACAGAAACCGTAAATTGTGTATGGTGAAGCACGGTATTGTTTTCCACCATCATATTTAAATTAAGCGTCTTGCAGCGTTCTTCGGTAAGAGGCGCGCAAATTAATCCACGTCCGTGGGTTGCCATGAAATTTATCATTTCGGGCGTTACCAATTCGGCTGCTGCAATGAAATCTCCTTCGTTTTCTCTGTTTTCGTCATCAACTACAATAATGATCTTTCCATTACGAATGTCTTCAATGGCTTCTTCAATCGTATTTAGTTGTAACAAAGTTTCTTTTTCTGTGGAAATCATAGCTGTTTAAATTTGTGGTGCAAAGATAAGGAATAGTTATTTTGTTGAGAGGTGAAATTGGGAACTTGGTTATGCGGGAAAAACTTTTAGTGGTGTGTTTGTAGCAAATTGAGAAATTACAATTTATCCAAATCAAATCCTTTTTGTTTTAGTTGTTGTTTGGCTGCCTGGATAATTTCATTGGAATACGTTTTTCCCTCCGTATTTTTTACAATTTCAATAAGTTGTGTATCGGTTCGGGATAAAACAAATGCCTTTTCAGACTGTGTAAGTAAAAGCACTTCTTCCCCATCTACAATAGCTGCATCGGTTTCCTTTTTTCCGAAGAGCCTTGCAATACGCTGAAAAAAAGCATCCATATCAAAAACACCTTGATCCGTTGTGGCGCGATAGGTAAGCCAAACGCCCAAGGGAAGCATAATAAGGGTACTTAGCCAAGTAGCAATAAATGGATGCATTGTTCCATCTTCCGCACTGTTTTTTGCAAAAATTCCAATAAAATGATAGGTTAAAAACAATAAAATTGCAATCACCATAGGCAAACCCATTCCCCCTTTTCGAATAATAGCTCCCAACGGTGCACCCACGAAAAACAATATTATACAGGCAACACCGAGTGCATATTTTTCATGAAGGGCTATTTCGGTTTTATTCAGTCGCTTTGTTTTGTTTTTGAATTCTTCTTTTTTAGCATTCACGGTTTGTAGTGTGCCTTTGGCATTGTTGAGCGCTAATTTTACAACCTGTAATTGTTGGGATGGATTATAAATATCCAAAATTGTCTTTATTGCTGGGGGTTGCGCAGTATCGCTTATTCTGTTTTCCTTATATTTCTCTACACCGCTTCGGAAATACATATTTGTGGTGTATGATTGAATGTCGTTTGAATAACTGTTTGAAAGGGAATCTATTTCAACGCGCAGCTCACTTATATTATACATATTTTGGTTGTCCAAGTTATTTTCCTTGTCAACATCCTGATTATTTAACTCGGTTAAATCAATATTGATAGAATATTCATCGAAATAACTTTTAGCGAAAGGATCGGTTTTTTGTTTGGCGGGATTCTTATTTTGAATTTCTTCGTAATAATTGCCTTCCTTTAAAATAAGTGAAAGTGTGTTGCTGCCTTCTTCGCTGGCGAGTTCGCCATTGTTTGCAATAATAACAGTAAAATTACCATTTGGCTTGCTTTCATTTTTCTTATGAATAACCACATCTTTTAAAAACTGGTCACGATCACCACTTTTCTCTTCAACCTTAATATTAAACATATCGCCAATTTGGCTGAATTGACCTTCAGCAATAACCATTGATGGTTGAAATTGTGAAATATTCCGACGCAAATTTTGCCATTTATATTCAGAATAGGGGATTACATTATTCGCAAAAAAGAAAGCAGTAATAGAAAGCACAATAATAAAACCGATTACGCTTCCCATTGCGCGCTGCAATGAGATTCCAGTGGACTTCATCGCAGCGAATTCATATTTTTCGGCAAAACTTCCAAAAACCATTAACGAAGTTACGAGGATGGTGAGCGGTAAAACTAGCGGAATCAATCTGGGAGAAACAAACCAAAGAAACTTTAGAATAATCCAAACGTCAAGATCTTTTCCAGCAAGTTCGGAAATATAAAGCCAAATGGTTTGGAGGACAAATATGAACATTAAAATAATGAAGACGCTCAAGAACGTCTTCAAATATGTAACCAATATATACCTGTCCAGTATTTTCACTTGCGCGCGGTTATATTTTATTTATGTAGTAACCGTCCTTTTTATATTTAGCTTCGTCAAAAGTAAACAAGGTTTTGGAAACAGGTTGATTTGTTTTAAACGAATTTACGGTAAGCGTGTATTTAGTGCCTTTCGCATCAGTTTGTATCAATTTGTAGATATGCTTTGTCTGCACGTCAATACCCAAAAGAATATCTTTAATTTCAGCTTTTGAATCAATAGGGATAAGTTTTACGAATTGAATTTTTCGCCCTTTTACATTTTGTTCAATATCCATTTTATACGTATAACCCTTTTCATAAAAGGTCAACATTTTTGAAGGCGTGATTTCTTTATCGTCATTTGCATTGTATGCTGAAACGGTTACTTCTTCATCTTCGGGAACGATAGTATAAATATTTTTTCCGTCGAAAATTCTTGTTGTTCCCAGCATATTCAAAACATATTTGTTGCCTTGTAATGTAACATCACCTCTGGTTTCCTGGTTTACGTTTTCTTTTTTATTGTTTAAGTTATACTTGAAATCGATTGAAATGTTATCGTAGCTTTTCGCTTTTACTGAAACTTCTTTCAGCAAAGATTTTGCATCTTGTGCTTGTGAAAAAGAAGTGATAAAAATTGCGATTAAAATAATACTGAGTTTTTTCATCTTAAAAATTATTGTATTTCGTTATCTAAAAATTTATTTAACGCATCAATTGTTGGTATTAAAACTTGCCGTGCCTTGCTTCCCTCAAAAGGGCCAACAATTCCTGCTGCTTCCATTTGGTCAATTATTCTTCCGGCTCGGTTGTAACCTAATTTAAGTTTTCGCTGTAATAACGATGCCGAACCTTGTTGTGCAATTACCAATACTTCTGCGGCTTCACGGAACATTTTGTCGCGTTCGTCGATGTTAATATCAAGAGTTGTGCCACCTTCCTCGCCAACATATTCAGGGAGCAAATGAGCATCCGGATATGCTTTTTGAGAGCCTATAAATTCCGTAATATCAGCAACTTCGGGAGTGTCCACAAATGCACATTGAATTCTCGTTAATTCGTTGCCTTGGGTGTAAAGCATGTCACCCCGACCAATTAGCTGATCTGCGCCAGAACTATCCAAAATAGTGCGGGAATCAATTTTACTGGTAACCCTAAATGCTATACGTGCTGGAAAGTTCGCCTTTATAATTCCTGTAATCACGTTAACCGAAGGTCGCTGCGTAGCAATAATCAAATGAATTCCAATTGCACGCGCAAGCTGAGCTAAACGTGCTATTGGAGTTTCTACTTCCTTTCCTGCCGTCATTATTAAATCGGCAAATTCATCAATTACCAAAACTATATAAGGTAAAAAATGGTGGCCATCATTAGGGTTCAGTTTTCGGTTTTTAAACTTGGTATTATATTCTTTAATATTACGCACCATCGCATCTTTCAGCAAATCGTAGCGATTGTCCATTTCAATACAAAGTGAATTTAACGTATGTATAACCTTTGTAGTATCGGTAATAATAGCTTCTTCGGTATCGGGAAGTTTGGCGAGGTAATGTCTTTCAATTTTGTTGAATAGCGTCAATTCAACTTTTTTAGGGTCGACCAAAACAAACTTCACTTCTGCCGGATGTTTTTTGTAGAGTAGGGAAGTCAAAACTGCATTCAAGCCCACAGATTTTCCTTGCCCAGTGGCTCCCGCCATAAGCATATGTGGCATTTTGGCAAGATCAACAACAAAGGTTTCATTGCTGATGGTTTTCCCGAAAGCAATTGGAAGTTCCATTTCGGCATTTTGGAATTTTGGCGAAGCAATTACCGAACGCATGGAAACCACGCGTGGGTTTTTATTTGGTACTTCAATACCAATAGTTCCTCGGCCAGGAATTGGTGCAATAATTCGAATGCCCAATGCCGATAGCGAAAGCGCAATATCGTCCTCCAGATTCTTGATTTTTGAAATTCGAATTCCAGCATCGGGAACAATTTCATATAAAGTTACAGTTGGACCAACGGTTGCTTTTATGTTTGCAATCCCAATTTTATAATTGCTGAGTGTTTCAACAATTCGGTTTTTATTTTCCTCAAGTTCTTCCTGATCTATTGTAATACTGCCGCCAGCCGTATGATCGCGCAACAATTCAATACTTGGAAATTTGTACTTGCCTAATTCAAGTCTTGGGTCAAATTCGCCATAATCCTTTACCAATTTATCGCTTAAATTTTCCACCTCTTCTTCTTCGGCAGCTTGCTCAACTTCCATTTCTACATCGCCTTCAATATCACTTTTTAATATTATTCTTTCAACAACGGGTTGGGGAGTGTGCTTTACTTTTTCTTCCATCTCGTCAATTTCCTCTACTGGGGAAGTTGAAGATTTAGGTATATTTTCTTCAGAAACAAATTCTGAAGCTATTTGCTTTTTTGAATTTTTAAAGGCATCAATTACCATTTCTGGAGTTAGTTTCAATCGAACCACTACATAAATTATTAATACAAAAATCATCACCAACATCGCTCCCACAAGACCTAAATAATCTTGCATAATATCGTTGGTTTCATACCCAATAATTCCGCTAAAAAGACTTGATTCTCCTCCAAAAAATCCAAAAAACACAGCAATCCAAAGCATTAAAAGCATGCCCCAAAACCAAAATTTCAACAACTGTATTTTGGCGTAGTCAAAAAAGTAATAAACTCCGGTAAGTGTAATAAGTGAAGCAAATATGAATGCTGAAATACCAAATCCATCGTAAATAAAGAAATGGGCAACATTGGCTCCAAATTTATTTAGCCAGTTTTTTGTTTGCAGTTCGCGTTCAGCTAAAAGACCAATTTCGCTTTGGTCTGTCTGCCAAGTAAAGAAGTAGGAAACGAAAGAGAATAACAATGCCAATCCCAACAAAAACAAAAAGCTACCCAAAAGTATTTTTTGTTGTTTGGATAGCGAAAAACTTATTTTTTTACGCGGCGCGCTGGAGGTTGTTTGCTTTTTTCTGGCCATTAATGGAACGGTTGTCTTTCAGCAAAAATACAAATATCAATGGGGAAAATTTCAAATAACAAAAAACAAATTCCAAATAAGTTTTAAATGCATTAAAACTTAGGGAGATAAATAATAGAGCCTATTATAACTGCTGTAATTGCCGCGATAAAAACCGCACCGGCAGCCACATCTTTTATAAAACCAATTTTATTGTGAAAATCTGGATGTACGAAATCTGCAATTTCCTCGGCAGCAGTGTTTAGGCCTTCGATGCTCATTACGAGTCCGATTGCAAAAATTTGAAACATCCATTCAGTTGCGGAAATTTCAAAATAGAAACCCGCGAAGGTCATTATTATTCCAATAATAGCCTGTACTTGTATGCTGGCTTCATTTTTAAGCAAAAGAAAAGCGCCTTTGAACGCGTATCCGCATCCCTTAAGGCGCTTTCCTAAAAATGTTTCCCACATTTATAAAAGTTTTTTTAATGCTGAAAGATAATCCGGTTCTTCTCCAATTGACGGCACTTGTTGGCTATAAATTACTGTTCCGTTTTCATCTAACACAACAACAGCGCGGGAGTGTAGTCCTTGTAAAGCTCCATTTGTCATTTCAACACCATAATTTTTTCCGAAGTTACCATCGCGAAAATCTGATAGGTTGGTTACATTATTTATTTCCTCATCGCTCACAAAACGTTTTTGCGCAAAAGGGAGATCTTTAGAAATGCAAAGCACTTTTGTATTCTTCAAACCCGTTGCCTTTTCGTTGAATTTTCTCACCGAGGTTGCACAAACATTGGTGTCAATGCTTGGAAAAATATTCATTATTACTCGAGAACCTTTATAGTCTGATAATTTTTTTGTGCTTAAATCTTGAGAAGTTAAGTTGAAATCTGGAGCGGAATCACCCACTTTTGGAAGAGCGCCAATGGTTTCAACATTATTCTCGCCTAATTTTATAGTTGACATATTTTCTATTTATTAATGAATTGTAAAATTAAGAAATGTGTTTCAGTTAAATTCCAAAACTCTTCTTAAAGGTTTCACCTTTCAATTCGTTTGAAAAATTTATTGAAGAGTGAAAGTTTATAGTGTAATTAGGCTTTTACAGCATTTACTACAGAAAGCTGACGTATTTTTATTTTGAAGGCAGCGAAAAGTAATGTCATAAAAGGGCTTAGCCAGTTGAAAATGGCATAGATAAAATATTCCGCAACCCCAACACCCAAAACACTGCTTTGATAGGCACCACAAGTATTCCAAGGAATTAAAGCTGAAGTTACTGTACCACTATCTTCTAAGGTTCGGGATAAATTTTCAGGAGCTAAACCACGGTCTTCATATGCTTTTTTAAACATTTTCCCAGGAATAACGATTGCCAAATACTGGTCTGAGGCTACGGCATTTAATCCTAAACAACTAATTACCGTGCTTGCAAAAAGTCCAAAAATACTTGTTGCCAATTTCAGCAATTCACGCGTAATTCTCGCCAAAGCTCCAATGCCATCCATAATTCCACCGAAAATCATAGCACAAATTATAAGAAGAATCGTCCAAAGCATTCCAATCATACCACCAGCAGAAAAAAGATCGTTCAATTTATCATTTTCAGTAACAATGGCAGTGTCAGTAAAAATTGCATTTGTTATGGCACTCAAATTCGTTTCCGAAATTTGGGATAAAACATCACCCTGAAATATAATAGCCACAACTGCCGCAGAAATTACACCCGCCGCCAAAGCAATCAAAGGTTTTGTTTTTAATAGTATTAATGCAATTACAATAACTGGGACAATAAAAAGCCATGGTGTGATATTAAAAGTATTTTCAATGGTGGAAAGTAAACCACTTATATCTGCATCACCCGTTACTTCAATACTTGCGCTAATAATTGCAAAGGTCATAAGTGTAATTATTATTGTGGGTACAGTAGTCAATGCCATATAGCGAATGTGTGTAAAAAGATCTGTTCCAGCCATTGCGGGAGCTAAGTTTGTAGTATCGCTTAGAGGTGACATTTTATCACCAAAGTAAGCTCCTGAAATAACAGCTCCGGCGATCATACCAGGGTTTATTCCCAATGCTGTTCCTATACCAACCAAAGCAATTCCCACTGTTGCGGAGGTGGTCCATGAACTTCCAGTGGCTACAGAAATTATGGCAGAAATAATTACCGAAGCGGGAAGAAATATTCCTGGACTCAAAACTTGCAAACCGTAAAAAACCATTGCTGGAATTACACCGCTTATAAGCCAAGTTCCAGCCAGTGCCCCAACCAATAATAAAATTATTATGGGTACGAAAACACTTTTTAAATTCTCCCAAACTTCTTTAACCATTATGGAAATTGAAATTTTATTGAAAAGACCAACAATACTAGCTACTATTCCGCCCATTAAAAGTATGAACTGATTGGAATATTCTCCAAGCCATTCGCCATCTTTAAAAAAAATATTATATGCCAATAACCCCATCAAGATAACCACGGGAATAAGTGCTTCCCAAATATTGAGTTCTTTGTTCTCAATAATGTGTTGATTTTCGATATCAATTTCAGAGAGGTTGTCGTTTTCTTGCATGGGTTTTGGGTAAATTGATTTGTAATGTTACGATTTTGTAAAAAGCTGTGCAAATTAAAAAAGGGAACAGACAAGCTGCTCCCTTTAAAAGTTTCATTTCAAAAATAAATTATTTCAGAATGCCAACCTTAACCATACACTCCCGCATCATTTGGTATGTACGCTCTATATCATTATCCAAACCAATACTAAAGCGAATAAGTCCATCACTTAGTCCCATTTCCTTTTGTTCCTCTTCAGGAATTTCTGAAGAAGTAGAAGAGCCCGGCGCACTGAAAAGCGTTTTGTAAAAACCAAGACTTACTGCCAAATACCCAAGATTTCTTTCCTGCATTAATTCCATAACTTCATTGGCTTTATCAATTCCGCCAACATCAATTGTAAGCATTCCGCCGAAACCGTATTCTTTATTCATCATTTTTTTGAAAAGCTCGTGACCGGAGTGAGACTTCAATCCGGGATAAACCGTTTTTAAACCATCAGCCTCAAATTTTTCAGCTAAATACAAAGCATTTTCACTGTGTTGTTTTATACGAATGTGAAGTGTTCTCAAATTTTTCAAAATGGAAGCTGCCCGAAGACTGTCCATGGCAGGGCCTAAAAGCATATTGGCGCCATCGTTTACATTGCGAAGCGCATCAATAAATTCCTGTGTTCCGCAAGTTACGCCGCCCATAGTATCGCTGCTTCCGTTTATGAATTTCGTTAAACTGTGCAATACAACATCTGCTCCCAATTCCGCTGGGGAAATACTCAAAGGCGAAAAAGTATTGTCAACCAATAATTGCAAACCGTGTTTTTTCGAAATTTTTGAAAGTGCTTCAATATCGGCGATTTCCAAAAGTGGATTGCTTACGGATTCGCAATAAATGATTTTTGTGTTTTTAGTAATTGAAGCTTCAACTTGTTCCAAATTTGTAATATCTACAAACGAAGTTTCAATATTCAATCTTGGCGCAAAGTTTTTCAGAAAGGCATAGGTTCCCCCATAAATTGTTCTACTTGAAACAATATGGTCACCCGCTTTGCAAAGCTGAAGAATCGCCGGAGTAATAGCACCCATTCCGCTTGCGGCAACATTTGCAGTATCGGTTCCTTCCATTGCTGCCAAAGCTTGGCCCAAATAGAGATTGGAAGGGGTGGAGTGGCGCGAATATAAATAACAGCCGTCCGCATTTCCTTCAAAAGTATCGAACATTGTTTTTGCCGAAAGAAAAGTATAGGTTGAAGAATCTGAAATGGAAGGATTAACGCCGCCAAATTCGCCGAAGTACTGTAAATCCTGAATTTTGTCTGCTGGTTTAAAAGCCATGATCGTGTTTTTGTGGTTGTGTGGCAAAAGTGCAAAAATTTAAAGGAGTGGGAAAATATTTTAAATACCAAATACCAAATACCAAATACCAAATACCAAATACCAAATACCAAATACCAAATACCAAATACCAAATACCAAATACTAAATTCCAATTCCAAATCTCTAAAAATCTAATATTCTAATAATCCAACAATCCGAAAACCCAATAATCCAACCATCCAAAAATCCAATCAAATAAACTTTTAAACTCCTAAACTGTATCGTACCTTTGCCACTTCAATTTAAAATCAAAACTTTATGAGCAAATATGATGTAGCAATAATTGGTTCGGGCCCCGGTGGTTATGTAGCGGCAATCCGTTGCGCGCAATTGGGAATGAAAACCGCAATCATTGAAAAATATGACGTTTTGGGTGGAACTTGCCTAAATGTTGGCTGTGTTCCAAGCAAGGCATTATTGGATTCTTCACATCATTATGAAGACGCCGTAATGCATTTTGAAGAACACGGAATTGAAATTCCTGGTGAAATTAAAATAAATCTGAAGAAAATGATAGAGCGCAAAGCTTCTGTGGTAGATCAAACCACTAAAGGAATTGCGTTTTTGATGGATAAAAATAAAGTGGATGTTTTCACCGGAATGGGTGCTTTTAAAGATGCAACCCATATTGAAATTACAAACGGAAAAAAAAGGAAACCATTGAAGCTACAAATACCATTATTGCTACTGGCAGTAAGCCTGCATCACTTCCATTTATAAAATTGGATAAAGACAGAGTTATAACTTCAACTGAAGCTTTAAGCTTGAAGGAAATTCCAAAGCACCTTGTTGTTATTGGGGGAGGAGTTATTGGTCTTGAATTGGGACAGGTTTACCGTCGTTTAGGTTCCGAAGTTTCAGTCGTGGAATATATGGATAGAATTATCCCAACTATGGATTCCGCACAAAGCAAGGAATTGATGAAAGTGATGAAGAAACAAGGTGTGAAATTCTTCGTTTCGCATAAAGTTTCCGCTGTTTCAAAAAAAGGAAAAGAAGTAACTGTTACCGCTACTGATAAAAACGATAAGGAAGTTATCTTTAAAGGTGATTATTGCTTGGTTTCCGTTGGAAGAAAACCATATACCGATGGTTTGAAAGCTGAAAACGCGGGGGTGAAAATTACCGAACGCGGAATGATAGACGTGAACGATCATCTTCAAACAAACATTAAAAACATTTATGCTATTGGCGATGTGGTTCGTGGGGCGATGTTGGCTCACAAAGCTTCGGAAGAAGGCGTTTTGGTTGCTGAAATAATTGTTGGACAAAAACCACATATTGATTATAACTTAATTCCAGGCGTAGTTTACACTTGCCCGAAGTTGCTTCCGTTGGAAAAACTGAAGAACAACTTAAAGAAGCAAAAGTTGAATATAAATCGGGTCAATTCCCAATGAGAGCTTTAGGAAGAAGCCGTGCGAGTAGTGATACGGATGGTTTTGTGAAAATCCTTTCTGATAAAAATACCGATGAGGTTTTAGGTGTACATATGGTAGGAGCCAGGGTAGCCGATTTAATAGCCGAAGCGGTTGTTGCAATGGAATTCCGCGCAAGCGCCGAGGATATTGCCAGAATGAGCCACGCACACCCAACCTATGCAGAAGCTGTTAAAGAAGCCGCGCTTGCTGCGACTGATGATAGAGCTTTGCATATATAATACATAGTGTTTAAGCACAAAAAGTCCCACTTAAGTGGGACTTTTTTATATTAAATTATTTTCAAATATTATTTAATAATCCCACCGCAACTCACTCTTCCGCCAGCATCACCTGTTGGTTGGGTTTTAAAATCATCTTTTCCTTCGTGTACAATTACAGCTTTACCCATAATATCTTTGTTTTTATCGCCACATCCAATACACCATTCGTCGGTTTGCATGGCAATTTTTCCTATTCCATCAGCTCCCACTTCAAAATTTCCTATATCACCTTTGTGATACCCTTCAGCATCTCCCCATTTTCCATGTTTTGCCATTGTAGGGTTCCAATGACCGCCACTTGAAGTCGCGTCTTCTGCACTACAATCTGCTTTTTCGTGAATGTGAATGGCATGCGTTCCAGGCTTTAACCCTATTATTTTAGCTTCCATTTTTACCATCCCATTTTCTTCGGAAAAATAAACTTCTCCTTTTGCGGTACTTTCACTTTTTGAAGCCATAGAAATTGTAACAGTTTTCGACTCCTCTATAATTGCATCTGGATCTGATGTGGAATCCATTTGAATGGTATCATTCATATCCTCCACATTATCCATGTCCTTTTTGTCATTTTTGCAGCCTACAAGAACCATAACGGCAAATACGCTACATAATAAACTAATTTTTTTCATGTTTTTTATTTTTGGTTTAATACTAGTTTTACTTAAAGGTACAATAGTTTTCGAGCGACCACTATTATTTAAGAATATTTTAAAAGTTTAAAACGCTGAGTTCAGAAGTATTTGTAATGTCACTTTCGCTAAGTTGATATTGGTATATTCCTGTTTCGCCTATTGCTATAAGTACATCGTTATTAATTATTACATCAAATGCCTGCTTGTTAATATTGTGTACAAGCACTGAATTCTCTGGGTCTGAAACATCAAAAACCTTTATCTCATCATCGCATAGGAACAGATAATTTCCGTAGAGCCCCATTCCTTTAGGTGATATTAAATTGCGAACGCTAAGCAATTCTGGGTTTACAATATCAGTAATATCATAAATCTCTAATTGATTCACTGTCGTTCCACAACCTAAATCTGACCAAAGTGTTACAAATGCGGTTGAAGCATTTGCCACCACGGGATCACAAGATGTGAAATGTTGAACCTCGGCTAAAAATTGTGGAAATTCGGGATTGCTAATACTATAAATAAACATACCGTTTTGGGAACCTATGTATAGATATTCATTGTAATTGAAAAGCGTCTCAATTCTGAAATTTATTGGAATATTATTTACAAATACTGGATCTGAAGGGGTTGTAATATTGAAGACATTTAACCCAAATTCATCCACCGTATAAAGATAATCCCCAAACATTGCAAAACGTGCCAATGAGCCCCCTTGACCATCGCCAATTGCCATAGCTTCATTTGAACTGCCATTTTCTCCATCTTGACTACAGGCTATAGATAGAACCATTATTAAAAAAAGTAGCGCTATTTTTTTCATGGCGTGGTGGTTTTAGGTATCCAATTTATAACAATGTTATTTTCTGGAACATTATATGCGTAAAATCCATCTGGAGAAAACATCTCGGGAAATGTGTCTTTTATTCTTTTAGTAACGTCTATAACTCCATTTGCCAAATCAACTTCAACCGCAATTAGATCAGTAGCTTGGTTTATAAAAAACACGTTGTTTCTAATAGCCAAATCGGTCGCCCCGGTGATTTTATAAAATATATTGCTGTAGGGTTGGATGGATTCTCATTATCAAATACGTGGAAGCCCATATTTTTTTCATTGATAAAAAGATATTTTCCAATCACATAAATTTTTCCAGATTTTATTACAGGTTGTGGAGGGGAGAGAATTATGCTGCTCTCAAAAACTGAGCGCTCCATAAACACAGGCTCGTATTGAGATTTAATTTCACCAACTGCAATATCATCACTTTCATTACAATCTCTCGTCCAACAACAACTTTGTAGCACTGAGATAGCAAGCACAAAAAAGATTAAGTAACTAATTTTTTTCATAAACCGTAGTTTTAAAATGAACTACAAGTTTACAAAATTGAATAGTATATAAAATTTATTTTTTTAAGAAATTTTTAAGCTGTTGATGACCTGTGTTTTGGAATGCAACGTTTTGTGTACGGGACATTTATCAGCAATTTCAAGTAATTTGTTTTTTTGTTCATCGGTAAGATTTCCGATGAGTTCAATTTCCCGAAGTAAAAGTGTCTATTTTGGCAGAATCTTCTTCACAATTTTCACAATCTGCGGCATGCTCTTTTGAATAATTTATGTGCACACTAACATTCTCAACTTCCCATTTTTTTCGTCTTGCATACATTTGTATTGTCATCGCAGTGCAAGCTGCAAGACCAGCAGATAGAAATTCATAAGGGGATGGACCAAAATTGTTTCCGCCAAAACTTATAGGTTCATCGGCAATTAAAAAGTGGTCGCCCAATTTTAAATGTGTTGTGAATTTTTCATCATTGCCCAGACTGGCTGCAACTTTGCTTTTTGTGGTTATTTTTTCACCTTTTGGAAGCTCAACATAGCGTGAAGCCCATCCAGCAATAACATTTCCCACATATTCCGAATCTTCTTTTTTCGATAATAAATGATCAACACCATCAAGAGAAACAAAGCTTTTTGGGTGACGGGCAGCTTTGTAAATTTCTTCAGCATTTTTTATAGATACAGATTTGTCCTGGGGAGAATGCAAAATCAAAAGTGCTTTCTTAAAACTCTTTACTATTTCCTTAAGCGGCTTGTTTTCCAAATCATCCAAAAATTGCTTTTTTATGGTGAAATCTACTCCGCCCAAATTCACTTTCGCTTTTCCGTTTTTGGTAATTTCCTGTTCACTTTCCCTAAGAAGGCGCATAACATGTGCAGGATTGCTGGGGGAATTGATTACCGCAACAGCTTTTATGGATGGCAACCTGTCTGCAGCAAAAATTGCCGCTGCTCCACCCAACGAATGGCCGACCAATAGTGTGGGAGCCTTATAGTTTTTTTCTAAAAATTCTGCTGCTTCAACTAAGTCATCAACATTTCCGGAGAAATTTGTGTTTTCAAAATCGCCTTCGCTTTCACCCAAACCCGTAAAATCAAATCTTAGAACCCCAAACCCGGCATTTGTTAGTGCCCTGCCTACATTTTTTACAGCGGTTAAATTCTTTGTACACGTAAAGCAATGTGCAAAAATCACAAAATTATGAGGCTTTTGATCTATTGGAAGCTCCAAGCGACCGGCAAGCTGTTCTTTATCTTTGTTTGTAAATGTTACTTTTTCAATATTCATGGTTGTTTTTCTATTGTATGTAATTTGCAGAACATTTCAGGCACTGCCACTACAAGGTTTTCAGCTTCTATTTTTGCGTTTACGCTATTTACTTCCCCAAAAAATTCTCCATCAATTTGAAAAGGCACTTTCTTTATAGAAGTTATTTCTGCTTTATTGGTTGAAATAACGTGCACAAAGTCCGAAGACATTTCCGGTTTGTTTTGAATTGTTTTGAAAATTTCAATAAAATCAAGGTTTTTAAAAATCAAAATTTCAAACTTGCCGTCATTCAGCTTACCATCAGGATTAATGGTAGCACCTGTTCCAAATTTATTGGCGTTCGCAATAGCAAGCAAAATTCCCGACATTTCAATAGTGCCTTCATCTGTTTTAATTGTAAAATGAAAAGGCGATTCAGAATTGAATATCGTTGGGATTGATTGTAAAAAATATCCAAACTTTCCACGAATACCTGAATTTTCATAGTTTTTTATCAATTCGGCATTTATTCCCAAATCAGCTATATGCAAACACAATTTATTATTGATAAATAGGACGTCAATTTTGAGGGTGCAATTTGAAAATGCTACCTCTAATTGTTCTTGCAATGTTTCGGGAAGCCCGAAATTAACGGCCATTCCGTTGGCAGAACCTGCGGGAATTATTCCCAAACAAATATCTGTTCCTAAAATACATTCCGCCACAAGCGAAATGGTTCCATCACCTCCAGCAACTAATATTCTTGAAGGCTTATCCTTTTTTATAAGTGAAGTAATTTCTTCTTTGTCATTTTTTCCGGAAGTTTTGTAAAGTTTGAAACCATAATTTCTTTTTTCGGCTTCCTTTTCAACCGAAGCTATTATTTCATCTTTTTCATTGTTGCCCGCAATTGGGTTGACTATTAGCAAAATATAATTTTCTGATACCATTAGTAGCGTTTGATTTTAAAATTAAGTAATTTGGAAATGCTAAACCGTTAACAAAATCTCAATAAGTGAAGCTTGATTTAAAATTGTACCGTGGCTATGTAAACGACAAAGAACTTGTAGTTTTTGGCCATGTTTTTAAATCTTGGGCACCCGATAAATATAGAATGGACCGAAGGGGAATTCGGCATGCTGTTTCCGTAATTCACATGTTTCGCATAAAACCTTTAGAAAATGTTGCGGTAACCTTAAAATTCAAAAATATTGAAGTAACAACCAAAACCTTGGCAGATGGCTATTTCCGATTTACAATTCCATATTCCGAAAAACTTGAAAGTGGATGGCATCCGTTTGAGGTTGTTTGTAAACTTTATGATTTCGGTATTGTTGAAACGTCCGAATTATTAAAGCCATTTGAAAGCAAAGTGGGTGTTATTTCAGATATTGATGATACTTTTTTGGTTTCGCACAGCGGAAATTTTCTGATGAAACTTTATGTGATGCTTCTCAAAAACATCAACAAAAGAAAGGTTTTTGATGACGTTGTGCCACATTACCAATCCTTGAGTAGAGCGGGGCAGGAGAATGAAACAGCTTCAAATTCATTCTTTTACGTTTCCAGCAGCGAATGGAATTTATATGAATTCATCGATTTATTTGCGCGATTGCACAAACTGCCAAAAGGGGTTATCAAGCTCAAGAAAATAAAAACCGGGATTTCAGATTTTCTTTTTACCGGAAGGGGAAGCCACGATCATAAATTCGAAAAAATAAAAGATATCATTATGTTTTATCCCAATTTGCAATATGTGCTTTTAGGTGATGATTTACAAAAAGATCCCAATTTATACGAACGGATTGTAAAGATTTTTCCACAGAATATTAAAGCAATCTATATTCGTCAAACTTCCCGCAGAAAAAAATCAAAAACGGAGCAAGTACTTAAGAATATAGAATCTTTGAATGTTTCAACCTGTTATTTTAAAAGCAGCGAAAAAGCAATTGCACATTCCGAAAAAATAGGGATTTTATAAAAGCCTTATTTCACTTCAGTTGAATCCGTGGTTTTATTATCCATTGTTGTTTGTCCTTCTCCCTTGAGGTATTGGTTTAAAAATGCAAGCACTTTTCCGTAGGCTTCAATTTCATTTTCCTTTTTTACAAAACCGTGACCTTCGTCCTCAAAAACTACATACTCCACTGGAACGCCATTCTTTTTAACGCCTTCCACAATTTCGTCCGATTCAATTTGTAATACTCTGGGGTCTTGGCCCCTTGTAAAACTAGTAGCGGCTTAGTAACCTTTTCAGTGTGGAATAATGGAGAAATTTCTTTTAACCGAATGGAATCAGCTGTGTTTGGATCGCCCATTTCAGTATAAAGTGCATCTTTAAAAGATTCCCACCAAGGTGGTAATGCTTTTTAAAGTACGCATCCAGTTTGTCACCCCAAAAATATTTACACCAACCTTAAATTCTTCGGGAGCATAGGTAAGTGCAGCCATCGTCATATAACCTCCGTAGGAACCACCGATAATCCCGATTTTATCTTTATCAATATTATCTTGGCTTGCCAACCAATCTTTTCCGGCAATGCAATCTTTCAAATCTTTATCGCCGTGGTTTTGATCGTCCATTTGGTAAAAAGTTTTTCCGTAGCCACTACTTCCGCGATTGTTAACCGCCAAAACTGCATATCCGTGATTAACCAAATATTGAATGAACGAACTAAACCCCTGTCTTGATTGTCCGCCCTGGCCACCGTGAACCCAAACCAGTGCAGGAACTTTATTGTTTGCGTTGGCAACTTTTGGCTGGTAGTAAATTGCAGGAATTTCCAACCCATCGAAAGATTTGAAACGAACTACTTTTGCTTCCACCAAATCTTCGGCATTTATTTCCTTGTTTAAAACATCGGTCAATTTTTGATATTTACCCGTTGCCAAATTATAGGAATATGTATTCGTTGGAAGTTGCGAACTTCCAACGGTCAACAACGCCATTTTTTCATCTTTTGAAAAACTTGCCGCGCTGATTGCTTGATTATCGATATCTGGAAAATTCAATTCCTTTCCAGTGGAAACCTCCGTCACATACATTTTGGTTTTAGCATCTTCGTTAGTGAACATTATTTGATATTTCCCATTGTGTGTGAAATAAAATGCTGCGATGTCCCATTCTTTTTCAATAACCTTTTCTTTGCTGCCGTCTTCAATGTTGTATTTCATCAAATAACTGAATTCTGAATTGCTATCAGTGGTATAATAGAATGATTTCCCATCGGGCGAAAAATCCTGTGGTGAATTTTTGCTCAACGAATCATTCACTTTATTTTTTTGGTTTGTCTTTGTATTTAAAAGGTACAAATCATTATCATTTGTATTTATTTCTTTGGTAACCAACATGTAGTTTTTATCTGTAGAAATTCCTCCGAAGTCCATTCCCTCCTCATTTTTATAGATAGGTTTTGATGTGAAAGTTGCAACTTCCATTTCATAAATATCCATTGCTTGTGGACTTCTTTGGTTACTGCTGTAGTAAAAACTTTTGCCATCTTTTGCCCAACCCTGAAAAAGCGCACGCACATTTTTTTCAGGAGTCAATCTTTTTATTCCGTTGCTGTCTTTTACGAAAATTTTAAAGATTTCATCTCCATTTCCATCCATTCTGAAAAGAATCCTGTCATCATCCGGAAAATATGAAATGCCATAAATTGAAGCACTATCTGACTGTGTGATAGGTACAAGCTCACCACCTTCGGCTGAAATAGTGTACATATTATATATGCCCGAACGATTACTGGTTACCAACACTTTGGAATTGTCGGCAGAAAAACCATTCGCTGAAGCATTTTCATTACCCATAAATTGTTCAATGGTATATTGTTTTATTTCAGCAACACCATTACTTTCATTTTTTTGTTTGTCTTTACAGGAAAAGAGAAGGATTAATGCCGAACAGATTAAGCTTAGGTTCTTCATAAAATTATAATTTTGGTTGTTATATATAATTTCAAAGCTAAGGAATTTTCGGCTTTGTTTTAAAACATATTTTATGTCCCAAAAAAAAAATTAGAATTGGGTTAAATAAAAAAAGAGAAAAACCGAAGTTTTTCTCTTTTTAAAAATAATTTAAAAGATTTTTATAGTCTTCTTTTTGAATATCTATCTCTATCAAATTCATCCCTTTCATAGAAGTTGTCATCTTCATAAACCTTGTCCGGCGGTTGACGATTGTATGAATTCATCACGACAGTTTCATATTCTTTATTCAAATGGGTTCCGTGTTGGTACCGTTTTGTTTCTGCAAATGTTCGATGATCAATTCCAGTGGCTAGCACATTTTTGTTCTCTTTATCTAGATTAACCATTCCAATAGGAACAATAACATGATTCTCACCGTCTTTATTCACAAATTCACGAATATCAATATTATTTGGTCTTCCGTAAGGATCGTGTTTGGCATCGATAATTGTTTTATCCACATGTACATCCAAATATACAACGCGTTTAATATTCTTATTAACCAATAGGCTTTCTACTTTTCCCACGACTCTGTTATCGGCATCACGCACATCCCATCCGCGTAAATCCGGATCATCGTTTGCAACTTTATAATCTGAAAGCTCGTTGAGGTTATAGAGGTGTTTTTCTTCGTTTTTCATAGTTTCTTATTTTTATAATCAATTACTGAATTTTATTAATAGTGTCAACTTCCAATGTTGTAGTATCCATTTGGGTTGTATCCATTTGACCCTCATTATAATTATCATTTGTATCTTCTATAGTATCAGTTACAATCTCAGTTTCATCCTGTTCATTTATATTATCATTGTATGTCCAATAAATATAAACTGCACCAATGATTACTAATATGAGTAAAATCCAAGGCCAAACGGGTTTTTTCTTTTCAATTTTAATTTCTGCCATAACGTATGTTTTAGAGGTTGATTAATTTTTGAATTTTAAAATTAGGAAATCATTACTGTCCGACTAAAATACGGATTTAGACAAAAGTAATGCTTGCGCCCAATAAAAACGTTGCAAATACTTTGAAACCCAATAGCAAGGGGTGTGTCAAAATAGGCTCAATTGTTCATCTGGAGGTTTAGTTGTCAGTTCGAGCCATTTTTTATTGGGATTTTCGAGGAATTTAAACAGATCGATGTAGGTCATTAAATGGAACCTGACCATTGACACCATATTTGAATATGCCCATCTTCGTTTGGTCCTGCGCTGGACCACCAGCATTAGCAGCTGGATGATGAGCCCGCACCAGATCTGTATTTCGATGGCATTTTGATTGTCCCCCAAAAAGTACTTCAATGGAAAGTTTTGCTTAAGCCTTTTGAACATTGTCTCTATCTGCCATCTGTGTTTATATATTGCAGCTATTTTATCCGGACCGATAAGAAAGTTGTTGGAGATAAACTCAAAGACCTTGTTCGTATCTGCATCCCAGTAGGCAACTCTTCTGAGTTCAACGCCCCTGTTGTTTTTCTGTACTATGATACGCTCATCCTTTAATACGGCATCGCTTGTGGCATCGGACAGGTCAAACTCTTCAATGCCTGTGTAGCGTGCGTTTTCCTTTTGTCTTGTCACAAAATAGATGTCCTCATCTATCCATTGTGCAAACTGTCCATAATCATTGTAGGCCTTGTCAAAAACGACAAAAGAACCTTTTTCCAAGTTGAGCTCTTTCAGGAACGTGTGGTCGTGCGTTGCAGCACTGGTAAAGCGGACAAGACTGGGGACATCTTCCAGGGCGCTGATCATTGTGTGCATTTTAATGCCGCCCTTCTTCCTTCCATTGATGGGATTGCGCCCAACACCTCTTAGAATATCGCTGAATAGACTGATGGTACTGGAATCAACAATCTTTAAGTGCCTTACGGGCAGTGACGACGGACTGCTGTCCGATAAAAAACTTCTATATTGCTCGAACAGGCTATAATAGATATTGGCAAAGACCTGCGCACTGCGTTTCTTGTTGGCGTCTGACAGGGTGCTGCGCTTTGGAAAATGTTTAAGGTTCAAATGTCCTATCCTGCCCTCGCAGGCAAGCAATATGGTGGAAAGCTCACGCAAGGAGCTCACTCCGCTCAGGGTGGCATAGAGCATCGTCACCAAGTGGTCGTAGGTTTTAAATCTCTTGTAGTACCTGTCACTCTTGTGCCTGTAGGCTGTCCGACTAATCAAGGAATGTGGAACCAGCTTTAAAAGTTGTTTGATGATTGGCTGTCCGCTAAAATTTTTACTTTTGTTCATATATCTAGTTTTGTGGTAAAAACCAAGATATAAATAAAGCGGGAAATCCGTCAGGGAAATCCCGCTTTTAAAAATGTTTATCGGACACTACTGTTAGGAAATCTAAAAATACAAGTTGCATAAATATCTGTTAACGAAATTGTTAATTAATGCTAATTGACTTATCTCACACAATTTATAGCTCATTTAAAAAAAAATTTTGCATGTTTTTTTGGTATGAGTTTAACGTTTTACACTTTTATTTAAACACTCTTTGTTTTACTTTTAAATTATGAATAAAAAAGAAGCTAAAAGCGGATTTGTCTTCACCAAACACACCCCAAAAGAGCAGTCACCATTCTATAAACTTTTTGATGTTTTTCAGGAATTGATTACCCACACTTCTGGCGATTTTGATGAAGCTATGGATTGGTTAAAACAATTGGATGAAGAATACCAATTAACCACGGACGATTACTCTTTGGATGATTTTGTGGAAGACCTTAAAAAGAAAGGATATCTGCGTGAAGAAATAAAAATGGATGGTTCAAATGGTTTGGTAATTACTGAAAAAACTGAAAGAGCACTTCGGAAAAAAGCTCTGGAGCAAATTTTCGGAAAACTACGGAAAAGTGGCGCCGGAAACCACCGAACCAAACAAACCGGAAGAGGGGATGAGCAAGCTGGGGAATTTCGGGATTATCGTTTTGGGGATTCCTTGGAACAAATCTCCATGACCGAAAGTTTCAAAAACGCACAAATTAATCATGGAATTGGCGATTTTACGCTTTCTGAAAATGATTTGGTAGTTGAGGAAACTATGTACAAAACCCAAATGAGTACGGTGCTAATGATTGATATTAGTCACAGTATGATTCTGTATGGTGAAGACAGAATTACGCCCGCAAAAAAAGTAGCAATGGCGCTTTCTGAATTTATAACCACAAGCTATCCAAAAGATACATTGGATATTTTGGTTTTCGGAAACGATGCTTGGCCTATAAAAATAAAAGATTTGCCCTATTTGAATGTGGGCCCATATCATACAAATACTGTTGCTGGACTTCAATTGGCGATGGATTTATTACGAAGAAAAAGAAACACCAACAAACAAATTTTTATGATAACCGACGGGAAACCCAGCTGTATTCAGCTTCCAGATGGTCGTTATTATAAAAACAGCAATGGTTTGGATAGTTATATTGTGAATAAATGTTACGCAATGGCTTCGCAAGCGCGAAAACTCCACATCCCGATTACAACTTTTATGATTGCGGAAGATTTCTTATTTGATGCAGTTTATTGAGGAATTTACAGCAGCCAATAAGGGTAAAGCTTTTTACACGGGATTAAAAGGTTTGGGCGAAATGATTTTTAGTGATTATGAAACAAATAGAAAGAAAAGAATTAGATAAAAGATGAATATAGAAAAGATTAAAACTTTCGGTGAACTTAAAAATGCCGGATACGAACCAAAATCGATAAAAGAAGAATTACGAAGAAATCTTCTTCAAAAAATAATTAAGAAAGAAACCCCATTTGTCGGTATTCACGGGTATGAATTAACCGTAATTCCAGAATTGGAACGCGCCATTCTTTCAAAGCATAACATCAATCTTTTGGGGCTTCGCGGACAAGCAAAAACGCGTTTGGCTCGACAAATGGTGGGGTTATTGGATGAATACATTCCAGTGGTTGAAGGCAGTGAAATTAATGACGATCCCTTCAATCCAATTTCCCGTTATGCCAAAAATTTGATAGATGAAAAAGGTGATGAAACTCCAATTAAATGGATGCATCGCGACGATCGTTTTTCAGAAAAACTTGCAACTCCTGATGTTACGGTGGCTGATATTATAGGCGATGTTGATCCAATTAAAGCAGCCAATTTGAAACTCACTTATGCGGATGATCGCGTGATTCATTTTGGAATGATTCCCAGAAGCAATCGATGTATTTTTGTAATCAACGAACTTCCCGATTTGCAACCTAGAATTCAAGTTGCGCTTTTCAACATTTTGCAGGAAGGTGATGTTCAAATTCGTGGTTTTGCGGTTAGATTGCCATTGGATATTCAATTTGTTTTTACCGCAAACCCCGAAGATTACACGAATCGTGGAAGTATTGTAACGCCTTTAAAAGATAGAATTGGCTCCCAAATTCTAACCCATTATCCAGATGATATTGAAACTGCACGCACAATTACTGCCCAGGAAACTGCTGAGGCCAGTGCTGCAAAATCAAACATTTATGTTCCCGAACTTGCGAAGGATATTCTGGAACAAATAAGTTTTGAAGCACGTGAGAATGATTTCATAGATGCAAAAAGTGGCGTTAGCGCACGTTTAAGTATAACGGCTTTTGAAAATCTTTTAAGCACAGCGGAAAGACGTGCCTTGCATAGTGGTGAAGAAAAAACTGCTATAAGATTGGGTGATTTTATGGGTGTTGTACCTTCAATAACGGGTAAAATTGAATTGGTTTACGAAGGGGAGCAGGAAGGTGTTTCCCAAGTTGCCCAACAATTGGTTGTAGATGCAGTAAACACAACATTTAAGGAAAAATTCCCTAAAATAGAAAAACTAACGAAGGATAGTGATGCCGATCCGTATGCAGAAATTGTAGCATGGTTTTTTGAAGAGAATGATTTTGAATTACTCGATTCCTATTCGGATGAAGAATATAAAAATGAATTGGATAGGATTATTCCGCTGCAACAGTTAATTGAAAAATACCAGCCGGATACTTCAAAAAAGGATGGGTACTTTTTAAAGGAAGTAATTCTTTGGTCTTTGGCGGAAAACAAAAAACTGAGCAAATTCAGCTTGGGTAATGGATTGCATTTTAAAGATTTATACGGAAGCTATATAAATGGACTATAATCATTAAATAAAATAAAAAACCGCTAGTTTAATTTAAACTGGCGGTTTTTATGTTTTGATATAAAATTAAATATTTGGGATCACTAATTCATCGCCTGGATGAATAAGATCAGCAGATTTTAATTTATCTCTGTTCGCTTCAAAAATAGCATTGTATTTATTAGCGTCTTTATAATAGTGTTTGGCAATCTTACTCAAAGATTCCCCGCTTTTAACTGTGTGATGTGCATAAACAGTCGAATCTGCAATTGCTATATCAGCCATAATATCTGAAGGGTTTTCTCCCCCAACACGTTTTATTTCATCCCAAATAAGGTTCTTTTCGTACTGGTTTTTAGCAGTCCCGGAAACTTTTAATTGGCCATTTTCTTCTTTCACATCCCCACTTTGGATGTTCAATTTTTCTCCTAAATCTAGAACGCTTTGGTATTTTGACTTTATCATTTCAGTATATTTTAAATGTTAATATTTAAAGATACAATTTTATCATATGTGATTTCAGTGGTTAATGAAAATTTAATATTTATCATAGAATTTCAAAAAAGCATGAACAAAAATTATTAAAAGTTTAACTAAAGATTAATGAGAATTTGTAAAAAAAAATACAATACTTCTAATACCTTTGACCCAAACATTTAAATCAACGATAATTATTATGAAACTAAAAACAATTGTATTGTCCCTAGCAGTAGTAGCGCTATTTGCAAGCTGTGAAGACTCAAAAAAGAAAGAAGCTGAAGCGCAAGCTCAAGCTGAAGAAATGCGTATGGAGCGCGAAAAGGATTCACTGATGAAAGTGGAACAAGATAATCAAGCTATGATGGCTGAAATGGAAGCTAATTCTATTGCAGCAAAAGCAATGGGTAATGAAAAATACTCAACTTTGGTTACTGCTCTTGTTGCTGCTGAACTTGCTGAAACATTTAAAGGTGCTGGTGAATATACTGTATTTGCTCCAACTAACGATGCTTTCAGTAAAGTATCAAAGGCTACTATGGACAACTTAATGAAACCAGAAAACAAAACTCAACTTCAAGATTTGTTGAAATATCACGTTGTTGCTGGAAAATTGAATGCTGCTGATGTAGTAGCTAAAATTAAAGAAGCTAACAATAAACTTGAAGTAGCTACACTTGGAGGTCAAACTTTAACGCTTTCTGAAAAAGATGGTAAAGTAATGGTTAAAGATTTAAGTGGAAACACAAGTACTGTAGTTGATGCTAACATGGATGCTTCAAACGGAGTAATCCACGGTATCGATAAGGTATTAATGCCAAAAATGTAATTTTAAAATTTACATAAAAAAAGCCTCGGTTTTCCGAGGCTTTTTTTATGTTGAATTTTTACTGAGATACTGGAAATCACTTAACTCTTCCTTGTTTTGAATATTATATGATTTACCATCTTTGATTAAAATATTTTTCGAAGTTATGTCGAGCACATCTTCATAATAATGATCTGGTATAATAATTCCTTTTTCGCTTTTAATTCTATTTAAAAATGTTTTAATTTCTATTTTGTAAAGAGGCTCAATCATTGAAAATGGTTCATCAAGCAATACATAGGGATGCTCGAGATTTCCAATTAATAAAACTTCAAAATAACGCAGTTGTCCCATAGAAAGTTCTCCAACTTTTTTTCCTGCAATTTTGGCAATGAGAGCATCGTAAAATACGGTATCCTGTTTTTTTTCTTCCTGAAAATATATAGGAATAACATCTCGAACCTTTAGTCTTTTCGGTAAAAAAGGATGTTGCGGAAGATAGGCCACTTGTTGGTTTTGAATATTTGTTGATGGATGAAAAACTTTACCATCAATTGAAATATTAATAGAATCGGATTTTTCCGTTCCAAATATCATTTTAAGTAAAGTAGATTTTCCACAGCCGTTTCTTCCGAAAATTCCCAGAATTTCCCCAGTTTCTAATTTGAAGGAAACATCATTTATGATAGCCTTTTTTCCAAAGCTTTTTGAAACATTATGTAATTGAAAAACCGCCAAGGAAAAATGCTAGAATTAAAATTAAAATTCCAAATATTGGAATTCCTAATAGTAAATTTATGATGAAGGTAATTTTTACCAATTTCAAATAAGTGTGCCCTAAATTATAATAAAAGTAAAATTGTTCCTTATAAAATACTTTAAACCCAAGCATTCCTATAAATGGCCCTACAGTTGCAAACAAAAAAAAACTCCAATACAAATCTCCAAATAATAAACAAGCTATCGAAAAAGCTGCTATAAAGGGGAATAGTGTTTTGTAAAACTGCCAGTAAGCTCGATACATTTTTTATTCATTAATGACAACTACAGCCACCGTCCATAAAGCCGTGGGTTTCTTGATGCCACGGAAATGCTTGATTGTATTTTTCCATTTCCCAGAAAAAGGGAAGTCGCTCTTTGGGGTTGTTTCCTATTTCATTCATTGTTTCGGTATCGTACAATCTGCCGTTTATCATTACCATTTTTATCGATTCGGTGTTTTCAATGTTGTCCAAAGGATTTTTATCCATCACAATCAAATCGGCCAACTTTCCTACTTTTAATGAACCAATGTCTTCCCCAGCACCAATATATTCTGCAGAATTAATAGTTGCGGCTTTTAAGGCTTCTAAATTACTCATTCCACCTTGTTGCAACATCCAAGTTTCCCAATGCGCTCCCAAACCTTGCAACTGCCCATGGGCACCCATATTAACTTTTACTCCAGCATCGCTTAGATTTTTTGCAGTTTCAGAAACTAAAATATGTCCGTTTTTATATTCCTCATCGGGACTTTTTATTCTGTGGCGCGAACGGCTATCAATAACACTTCGAGGCGAGAATGTTAGCAATTTTTTATTCTCCCAAACATTGTCGCGTTCGTAATAATAAAATTCGCCGTTCATTCCACCGTAATTTACAATTAGAGTAGGAGTGTAGCCTGTTCCGCTATTGCTCCACAATTCAACTACATCTTTATAAACTGGTGCAACGGGAATGTTATGTTCAACTCCAGTATGGCCATCAATAACCATCGTTAAATTGTGATAGAAAGTAGAGCCGCCTTCGGGAACTACATTTATCCCCAATTCACGAGCAGCTTGCAGAACTTGTTGGCGTTGGTCCCGACGCGGCTGATTATAGCTTTTTACGCTTTTTGCTCCAAATGCTTTTGTGCGGCGAATACTACTTTTTGCATCTTCCAAATTATTGATAACCGCTTTAAAATCTCCCTCAGCTCCATAAAGTATAAATCCGGTTGAAAACAATCTTGGCCCAACCAATCCGCCACTTTTTTGAAGTTCCGAAAGCGTAAAAACGGTTTCAGTATTCGCCGAAGGATCGTGCGATGTAGTTACACCAAAAGCAAGATTTGCCATAAATGGCCAGTATTGTTGCGTCGGCAATCCATACCTGAAAGCTTCAACGTGCGCGTGGGCATCTACCATTCCGGGCATTATGGTTTTTCCTTCCGAAGCATATATTTTTGTTCCCGCTGGAATGGAAACATTATCGGCTTCACCAATAGCTTCTATTTTATTGCCATCAATAACAATTGTTCCGTTTTCAATTACTTTATCATTTTCCATTGTAATAATCCGAGCGTTGGTAAAAGCAATTTTTCCGCTTGGGTTATCTACCGGAACTTGAAGCCCAATTTTTGTTCCTTCCAAAGTTATTTCAGGAACTTCTTCTGGCGAACCGTTTAAAAATGTAAATCTATTTTTTAACTCATTGCTGAAATATTCATCACCCAAAGTCCACATTACTTTATCACTATTTTGCGACCAATGAATGTTTATACCTGCATCTTTTGTTAATTGGGAAACTGGCACTGATTTGCTGTTGTTGTCCAAATCTACAGTTTGCCCATTTAAAATTAATGGAGCAACAAATAGCTTGTGAAGATTTGTAAAAACAATCCATTCGTTGTTTGGGCTTGGGATTAATCTATTGGCGTATTTTGAAGTGATATGCGTCTTTTCATCGTTTCCGTCGAGGTTTACACTTATTAATTTCTTTTCAATATCCCCAAAATAAGTTCCTCCAGTTTGTAGAAATATTCGTTTTGAATCTTTGCTAAACAATGGGTATTCACCTTTATTTACAACAAATTTTTCATTGCTTCCATCAATGTTCATTGTGTAAATACCCCTATTTTTAGTGAAAGTAAAACCTTGATCCGTATTCCCTTTTTCCTTCCGAAAAACTAATTGTGTTCCATCGGGCGAATAGGAGGGAGTTCTGAATATTCCCTTTTTGGAAGTCAATTTTACGGGATTTCCGCCAACAGCAGGAATTTTATAAATAGCGCCCTTTTCCATATCGTTCCAAGAAACGTAAACAATTTCATTACCGTTTGGTGAAAATGTAGGTTCAAATTCAAAATCTGTGCTATTGGTTAAACGTTGAGGTGTTCCGGTTGGTAATGTTTTTTTGTACAAATGTCCCAAAGCGCTGAAAATAATATATTTTCCATCGGGCGATGTAACTGCGTGACGAATCATTTTTGGGGTAAAAGTTTCCGATTCAATTTTATTGTTGAAATGAACCGTTTCCGCCAAGTCAATTTTTACATCAGCAGTAAACGGGATTTCCGTAACCGCCAAAGATTCTACATCAATCTTATTGATTTTTCCGCCGCTCCAAAAAACAATTTCACTGTTGTTTGGCATCCAACTAAAATTCGGATAAACCCCAAAAATCGCCCAAGCTTCCTGTTGATCCTTATTCAACTGATCGTAAATCTGGCCATTCCTCGCCAGTTTCCAAATCCTGTATGTAAAGCACACTTTTGGTGCGAACCCGTTTTACAAACGCCAATTTTTTTCCTTCCCGAGATAATGTGGGTCTGGCTGCACCGCCCGGTCCACCTGTAATAGTTTCAGTTTTCCCGGTTTCAAATTCATATCTTTTTATCACATAAATTTGATCGTTCGGGTCTTTGTTGTATTGAAAATTCCCGCCGGGATACATATCTTCACTGTAATAAAGATATTTTCCATCGGGAGAAGTAAAAGGTTCGTTCACATCCTGCTGATCGTTTTTACGTTTCGTAAGCTGTATTCCCGTTCCACCAGATTTATGATATTGCCACATTTCGCCAGCGCCTAAACTTCTTTCCGAAGAAAAATGCTTTCGGGCGATTAAATAATTTCCATCAGCACTCCACACGGCGTTGTTTAAAAGTCTAAAATCCTCTTTCGTAACTTGCTTTGCATCACTTCCATCCGCATTCATCGTCCAAATATTATCGCCGCCGCCAGCATCACTTGTAAATGAGATTTTTTTACCATCCGGACTGAATTTGGGCTGAACCTCAAAAGGGATTCCCGCGCGAATTACTTTTGCAGTTCCGCCAGAAATGGGCAACTTATAAATATCGCCGAGCATATCAAAAATGATCGTTTTCCCATCTGGGCTAACGTCAAGATTCATCCAAGTGCCTTCATTAGTAGTGAAGGAATGGGTTTTATAGTTAAAATCCTTTCCGGGTTTGCAACTTCCCATTTCGGTACTTCTTTTTCTTTCTCTTTTTTGTCTTTTTTCTGTGCAAAAACAGTTGATGAAAATGCGAATAATAACGCAATTGAAAAAATTCTCATTGATTGAATATTTGGTAGTTAATTTCTTGTTTTAATATTTTTCTCGCAGAAATTTATAATTTCTGAAATCCGCTTGTTTCGAGTTTCTTCCCGCTTTGCCTGATTTAGCCAATAAAGATAGCTTTTTCTGTTGCTTCGGGTGAAATTTTGGTAGTTTTCAAAAGCAATCAAATTTGAATTAAAAGCTTTTTGAAGGTCTATTGGAATGATTAAATTTTCAACAGCATCCAATGCTTTCCAACTCCCATTTTTCTTGGCTTCAGCAATAACCTTTTTCCCGCTTTTGTGGAGCAGCCCTAGCTTTTCCAATTCCTTTAAATGAGTTTTATTTATTGCGCTCCAAACACTTTTTGGTTTTCGCGGACAAAAATATTGTTTGCGTTTTCCATCCCCCAAACTTTTTGAGGTGCTATCAATCCAGCCATAACACAAAGCGACTCTTACTGCTTCTTCCCAGCGCATTGTTGGGATTCCAGTTTCAAGTTTGTAAAAGATAAGATAGATTCCCTGAGGAAAATTTGGATGGTTTTCGTGCAACCATTCCCGCCATTGCGAATCGATTTCAAAATAAAGCTCTGGTCTTTCCTCCATTATTTTATTTCTTCGGAATTCACATAAAAGTCCTTTTTGATCGCAACAGTTTCAATTGGCGAAGCAAATTCTTTCGATTTCCATTCCGAAGTTGGAAAAATCCATTCCTCATTTCCGTCTACGATGGCGATTACGGGCATATCAAAATTTTCAATTATATCAACATATCTAAATTTCAAATTTTTTCCATTGATTGAATATTCCACTTTTGGAATTTGGACAGTGCGTAAATATTGGTTCCAAAATTCAGTGAGATCAATTTTGCTTTCTTTTGAAATATATTCCTCAATCTGTTTGGTGGTAACGGTTTGATGGTAAAATTCTTTGTTCAAACCACGCAGAATAGTTCGCCATTTTTCATCATCCTCAATAAGCTGTCGAAGTGTGTGCAACGTATTCGCACCTTTGTAATACATATCGCTGCTACCGCTGTAATCAACATTGTAAATACCCACAAGCGGCCGGTCGTTTTGTATGATACTTCGAGTGCCAATAACATATTCGGCAGAAGCCTCTTTTCCGAAGAAATAATCCAAATACAGATTTTCCGAATAGGCCGTAAAACCCTCGTGAATCCACATGTCAGCAACATCTTTGTTTGTAATATTATTCGCAAACCATTCGTCGCCGCTTTCGTGAATAATGATGAAATCGAACTTTAATCCCCAACCAGTTCCGGAAAGATCGTGGCCCAAATAACCGTTCGCATATTTGTTACCGTAAGTTACGCTACTTTGGTGTTCCATCCCCAAATAGGGCGCTTCAACCAACTTGTAACCATCTTCGTAAAAAGGGTAGGGACCGAACCAATGCTCAAACGCTTCCATCATCATCGGTGCTTGTCTGAACTGTTCCTTTGCTTTCGTTTCGTTTTCGCGAAGCACGTAATAATCCATATCGAGCATTCCTTTTTCGCCCTTGTATTTTTCGCCAAAATGAACGTAATCTCCAATGTTTATATCGATACCATAAGCGTTTATTGGGTTTTTCACTTCCCAAATCCAGGTTTTCGTTTTTCCACTTTCAATAACTTCTTTTAGTCTTCCGTTGCTTACATCCATCAAATCTTTTGGAGCGGTAACTGAAATTGTAATACCATTATCGGGTTCTTCGGAAGGATGATCTTTCAGCGGCCACCAAATGCTGGAACCAATTCCTTGGTTTGAGGTTGCAATGAAATCCATTCCATTGCTGTCTTTCGCCCAAGTGAAACCACCATCCCAAGGCGGACGCTTTGCTTCAACAGGTTTTCCAGAAAAAAAGATTATTATTTTTAATTCCTTTCCTTTAGATTGTTCTTTCTGAAGTTTTAAATAATGGGCATTTCCTTCGGAAGTGAATGAAATTTCTTTTCCATTTTGAAGAATTCTGTCAATCTTCATTGGACTTTGTAGGTCAATTTGCATAACACTATTCTCTTCCAAAACCTTGTATGTTATAGTATTGCTTCCTTCAATGGATTTTCTGGACGGATTTACCGTGACTTTTAAATCGTAATGCATTACATCCCACCAAGCTCTTTCGGGGGTAATACTACCCAATAGGGTGTCAGCACGCGTAAATTTCACTTGGCAAAAAACTGAATTTACTGAGAAAAAAAAACAGGAAACAAACAATAATCTTTTGAACATAATATTATTTTATTAAATCACAAATCACAAATCACAAATCACAAATCACAAATCACAAATCACAAATCACAAATCACAAACCTGTTTATCTTGATTTTCTTTTTTCAACGATTGCAGAAAAAATCTTTCTTAATTCATCTGCTTCATTGATTAACTCAACCAAATTAGCATCATATTCCTTATTAAAGTCGTTCTGTAACAATTTTAACCATAATAGAGATTCCTTTGCTTCCTTTCTGCATATTTTTATTCTAAAATCAAAATCCTTATCACTTATATGCTCATTGGATTCTATGTAGTTTGCAGCTACAGACCCTGAAGATCTAATCACCTGTTTTCCATCTTCAATATTTGCAATACTTTTCGGAAATAAATAAAGCAACTTTCGAACGGATTTTGCAAATAGAAATGTTCTAATTTCCAAATCATAAGGCTTTTCCATAATTTATTTTTTATTACAGTTTTCTTTTGTGATTTGGGATTTGTTTTTTTGCGATTTCTTATCTAAACACCGCATTCGGAAAAACCACAACACTTTCAAAACCATCTTTTCCCACGGAAGCAACTCCGAAAAATGAATTGTCAATTACAATTCCTTCCAAAGTAAATTCAGAAACATCGCCCACGTAACGACCGTGATCCCAAGTTGGGGAAGTTGTGTCGCGCCAATAAATTTTATAGCCTGTTGCGCCATCAACTTTATCCCACTTCAATTTTGCGGAAGCTTCCACAACGCCTCCAATAGCAACATTCTTGGGCTCGGGTGGGGCGGAGGCAATGCTCGCTAAATTAATTGCGTTTACTGCTGTAAGCTTTGCTGCATAATCAAAATTTACAAATTTCAATTTATCACCGTATTCAATTCCGTTTTCTTCTCGAATATCTTGGTGCTGTTGTGTATAATTTTCGTGCGCTTCCATAATCCTGATTCCGGGCCAACCTAAATCATTAAAAGGACGGTGATGCCCACCGCGACCAAAACGATCCAATCGATAAACCATCATTGGGTTCATTTCTGGCATATATGT
Source organism: uncultured Flavobacteriaceae bacterium (assembly GCA_963716065.1). Classification (GTDB taxonomy): domain Bacteria; phylum Bacteroidota; class Bacteroidia; order Flavobacteriales; family Flavobacteriaceae; genus Aequorivita. Next base: position 451,995 of record OY970287.1, on the reverse strand, counting down.
CTGCGTTGTGTTGAAAACGTAACGTGCAAGTTGGCGGGAATTTCCATCAACCTCGCCGCCGTAAAACCTTCGCATTTGTCTTTCCCTTTCGGTTTCTGTTGGCGGAACTGGTTCACTGAAAATTCTGAAATCTACGTTGCTGATTACTCCATCAACGCCTTTGATGTTTCCGATCATATCGTTGTTGAAAACCCCGATTATTTCCCAGCCGTTCTTTTTTGCGTATTCAGCAAAACCTTTACCTCCGAAAAGTCCCTGTTCTTCTCCGCTCAACCCTAAGTATATTATACTGTTTTCAAATTTATATTTGGAAAGAACGCGAGCAGCTTCAATAGTTCCTGCCATTCCACTGGCATTGTCGTTTGCGCCGGGCGCATCTTTTGTAAAATCGCTGCCATCGCTGTTTCGCGAATCTATATCACCGCTCATAATTATGTAGCGGTTTGGGTATTTTGTTCCCTTTTGAATTGCAGCCACATTCACAATCCAAGTATCCATGGGGATTTGGTCATTTCCCTCAGCTTTTACAAAATCTCTTTGGGTAAAAACATTTAGGCAATTGTTACAATTTTTTGAAATGGATTCAAATTCACTTTTAATCCATCGTCGCGCAGCGCCTATTCCGCGGGTGTTGCTTATTGTATCACTAAAAGTATTTCGGGTGCCGAAATTTGCCAGCGTAGTTATATCTGTTTCAATTCTTTCCGAAGAAACGGAATTTATGATATCGTAGATTTTTTGATTGGTTTGGGAAATGCCAATTGAAAATGTGAAAATAGCGGGAAGTAGAAAGAATAATTTCATTTAAATATTTTTCTTAAAAATACTCAAAAGCAGCAACAAGTGCTATATACTTTCGAAATTTGTATGCTATGAACCAATTACAGATTATCAACCAAAGCCAATTTTTTTCCATCGGGGCTTATTGCCATTCTCGTAATATTTTTGATTCCAAATTCTTCCAATGAAGCTACACGAGTCCATTCGGGTTCTCCCAATGTGTCATACATATAAAGCTTATTGCCGCTGCCAATAAGGATTTGTGTGTCGTTTATCCAAACGTAATCTTGGATTCCGATGGGCATTTCAGTAATGAAAAAGCTTTCCGCTGAATCCATATCGAGCAAGTATAAATCAAGATTTCCTTCTTCATTAATTAAGGAATAGCTCATTGAATTGGTTTTCGGAACTTTTTGAAGTGACCTTCCAGCATTATAGAATAATGTGTCTGCTTTTTTTGACGGCAAATCAATCATAACTAAATCCATTTTTTCACCATTTAAAACTGTGGAAAGTATTTTTTTGTCATTGTAAAATGCGAAATATGCGACTTTCAATTCGGGAATTATTTCTGTGGAATTTCCGTTTTCAGCATTGTATCTATACAAACGTTGGAAGCCATTTTTGTCAAGCCTAACCGCGGCAACATCATTACTTGAAGGGAATTTTTGTGGGGAATATTCGCCGCCTTCTGTTTTTTTATTCACCCATTTTTTTGATTTGGTATTTAAGTTATATTCCGAAATATCTGTTTGTCCTTCATTATTTCCAGCAAAAAGGACTGTTTCATTTGAAGAAAACGACGGTTGGTTGTTATAACCCAAATCATTTGAAATATTTAATGGATTTAATATTTCCAAACCTTCATAGGCTGGGGAAATATCGAAAATATAGACTTGGGTATTTTGTTGTGAATAGCTTAAAAGTGGTATTGAAAGTAGGGAAAGGAAAAGGAACTTCTTCATTGTATTTAAGTTTGGTTTAAAAATAACAAACTTCGAACCAAATTACCGCTAAAAATAAAACCGCTCCATTTCTGGAGCGGTTTTAAGAATAATTTATCAATTCAATTAGAATGGATAGGTGTTTTCAGAAATAACTTTATGTGCTATCGTTCTTCTCAATTCGCCAATATTTGGCATATTTTGATATTTGGTGAAACGTTTTAGGCCCATCAACATAGCGCGCTGTTCATCACCTTCAGAGAAGGAAAGAATTGCTTCTTTTGCTTTTACGGTAATAATATCAATAGCGTAATACAAATAAAGTTGGGCCATTGCAATCTGTTCTTTTTGTGCATCTTCGCCAAAACGCTTTGCATTTTTTTCAGCTCTTAAAACGCCACTTTCAGCCATATAGATTTCAATTAGAATATCTGCTGCGGCCATTAATGTTTGTTGATGTTGCTCAAGTTCGGTTCCATATTTTTGGACGGCGCTTCCTGCAACCATTAAGAATACTTTTTTCAGCTTGGCGACCATTGCTTTTTCTTCGGAAAGCAATTCGGAATAATCTGGTGTGTCAAAAGAAGGAATTCCCATTAATTCGGAAGCTACTGCCTGGGCTGGATTTAATAAATCTACGTGACCTTTCATTGCTTTTTTCACAAGCATTCCAACAGCGAGCATTCTGTTGATTTCGTTTGTTCCTTCGTAAATACGCGCAATTCGCGCATCTCTCCAAGCAGATTCCATCGGCGTATCGGCGCTAAAGCCCATTCCGCCAAAAATTTGGATTCCTTCATCGGCGCAATTTTGAATGTCTTCAGAAACGGCTACTTTCAAAATAGAACATTCAATTGCATATTCCTCAACGCCTTTCAATTCTGCCTCTTGATGCGAATTCCCTTGTTCAACCCGCCTCGCAATTCTATCTTCAATATTTTTTGCGGCACGGTAACTAGCACCTTCACTTACATAAGCATTGGTTGCCATTTCGGCTATTTTCAATTTAATTGCGCCAAATGAAGAAATAGGCACTTTAAATTGAATTCGTTCATTGGCATATTTTACAGCGACAGAAATTACGCGGCGCTGTGCATCCAAACTGGCGGCTGCGAGCTTTATTCTACCAACGTTCAAAGCATTCATTGCAATTTTAAAACCTTCACCACGACCCCCCAACATATTTTCAACTGGAACTTTTGTTTCATTGAAAAAAATCTGACGGGTAGAGGAGGAGTGTATGCCGAGTTTTTTTTCTTCTTCTCCCATTGAAATTCCATTGGAAGAATCATTTTCAACTATGAAACCAGTAATATTTTTGTCGTCTTCAATACGTGCAAAAACGATAAAAGTATCACAAAAACCAGCGTTTGAAATCCACATTTTCTGTCCGGAAATAGAATAGTGTTTCCCATCTTCTGAAAGAACTGCTTTTGTTTTTCCACTGTTTGCATCACTTCCTGCGCCTGGCTCTGTTAGGGCATAAGCGCCAAACCATTCTCCAGTTGCAAGTTTTGGAACGTATTTTTTCTTTTGTTCTTCAGTTCCGTATAAGGTAATTGGCATAGTTCCAATCCCCGTATGCGCGCCAAAAGCGGTAGCTACTGAACCAGTTGCGCCCGAAATATAATCGCAAACCAACATTGTGGTAACAAAACCCATTCCGAGTCCGCCGTATTCTTCGGGAACTGCAACGCCCAGTAAACCAAGCTCGCCGGCTTTGCGCATTACTTCTTCCGTAAGGGCATAATCTTTATGCTCAAACCGTTCTTTGTTTGGCCAAATTTCGCGATCCACAAATTCCTTCACGGAATCGCGCATCATTCTTTGTTCTTCGGAAAAGTCTTCCGGAGTGAAAATGTCTTCAGCTTTTGTTTCTTTTACAAGGAATTGTCCGCCGCGAAGAAGATCATTGTTTTTTATTTCAGTTTCCATATTTTAAAATTTGATTTAGGACGATAGGACTTAAGACATAGGACTACAAGTATCGACTCTATTATTATTTTTTTTAAGAATTGTATTGATTTAAATTTTCTATAAACCTTGTAATCATTCCTTGGATTGATTGAATTTTTCTTTCTAAATGTTCAAATGTTTCTTTTGAAATATAACCAATTTCGAAAGCTATTATAAGTTGTGTTTCCCATTCGAAAGCTGAACCCAAAGAATTTTCCAAATATTGAATAAAATGTCTATCTGTACTTTTTGCAGTTCCTTCTGCGATATTAGAAGGAATAGAAACAGCGGCTCTTTGCATTTGACTAGTTAAGGAATAAGTTTCTGATTTTGGAAATATTTTGGTTGTTGAATAGGTATCTTTTGCTAATTCGATACCTTCTTTCCAGATTGTAAGTTTTCTAAAATTATGTCTTGCAGCCATATTTATCTAATTTTAAATTTAGTCTTACGTCATAAGTCCAATAGTCTTATATCATTACTTTAAAAATTCATAAACCCCTGCAGCACCTTGCCCAGTTCCCACACACATCGTCACCATTCCGAATTTTCCCTGAAGGTTTCTTTTGCGCATTTCATCAAATAATTGCACTGAAAGCTTGGTGCCTGTACAACCTAATGGGTGGCCCATAGCTATTGCGCCTCCGTTTACGTTAACTCTTTCTTTATCCAAACCAAGTTCGCGAATTACTGCCAATGACTGTGAGGCAAAAGCTTCGTTTAATTCAATCAACTCTAATTGATCTTGTTTTAATCCCGCTTGTTTCAACGCTTTTGGAATTGCGTAAATTGGTGCAACCCCCATAATACTAGGCTCTATGCCTACCGCGGAATAACTAACTAATCGTGCAATAGGTTCAAGGTTTAATTCCTTAACCATTTCTTCACTCATAATTACTGCAAAAGCAGCACCATCACTCATTTGTGAAGAATTACCGGCAGTCACGCTACCACCGTTAGCAAATACCGGGCGAAGCTTTGAAAGTGCTTCAACAGTAGTTCCTTTTCTAGGCCTTCGTCCTTGGTTACTGTATATTTTTTAGTTTCTTTTTTACCAGCTTCATTCACGAAAGTTTCCTCAATTTCAATAGGAACAATTTGCTCTTGAAAACGGTTTTCATCCTGCGCTTTCAAAGCACGCATTTGGCTTGTATAACCAAACTCATCTTGGTCTTCTCGGGAAACATTGTATTTTTTTGCAACGGCTTCGGCTGTTAAACCCATGTTCCAATAATAATCTTCGTGACCCTCTTTCGCCAACTTATAATCTGGAACTGGCTTATAACCGCCCATTGGAATGTAGCTCATACTCTCAGCGCCACCTGCGATGATGCAATCTGCCATTCCACTTTGAATTTTTGCAGTGGCAATAGCAATGGTTTCTAATCCCGAAGCGCAATAGCGGTTTACAGTCATTCCTGGAATATCAACAATATCCAATCCCATCAGCGAAATTAATCGACCCATATTCAGACCTTGTTCAGCTTCTGGCATTGCATTACCTACAATTACATCGTCAATTCGCTTTTTGTCGAGTTGCGGCAATTCGTTCATTATATATTTAATTGTTTCCGCCGCCAATTCGTCTGGACGTTTGAAGCGAAAAACTCCGCGAGGTGCTTTACCTACCGCGGTTCTGTATGCTTTTACTATATATGCTGTTTTCATTCTTTATTGCTTTAGGCTTTAAGCTTTATGCTTTAAGCAGTTAAGTAATTAGCCTATCGCTTATAGCTTAAGGCTTATAGCGAAACTTTAGTTTCTCAACGGTTTCCCTTTCTGAATCATATGCTGAAGTCTTTCCAAAGTTTTTCGTTCTCCGGTTAAACTTAAAAAAGCTTCTCTTTCAAGATCAAGCAAATATTGTTCGCTTACGTAGCTTGCTTCGCTTAAATCGCCACCAGCCATTACGTAGGCTAGTTTGTTTGCGATTTTTTTATCGTGTTCGCTGATATAATTTCCAGCAACCATTTGGTCGGTTCCAACTAAAAACATTCCCAAAGCTTGCTTTCCGAGCACTTTTATATCTGTTCTTTGGATTGGTTTCGTATAACCCTGATCTGCCATCATTCGCGCAACTTCTTTAGCTGCGGCAATCTGCCTATCTTGGTTTACAATTACAATATCTTTTCCTTTTTGAAGAATTCCAGTATCATATGCTTCGTAAGCCGAAGTTGAAACTTTCGCCATCCCGATAGTCAAGAAATAATCTTGAAGTCTATTTAATTCAACATCATCTTTTTTGAAAGTATCACTCGCACGCAACGTCATTTCTTTGGAACCACCCCCGCCGGGAATTACCCCAACTCCGAATTCTACCAAACCAATGTAACTTTCAGCCGCGGCAACAACTTTATCTGCGTGAAGTGTGAATTCACAACCGCCGCCCAACGTCATTCCGTGTGGCGCAACCACAACGGGAATGGAGGAGTAGCGAATGCGCATGCTTGTATCTTGGAAATATTTTATAGCAGCATTCAATTCTTCATATTCCTGCTCAACCGCCATCATAAATATCATTCCGATGTTGGCGCCAACGGAAAAGTTTTTCCCTTGATTGGCGATTACCAATCCGTCAAAATCTTTTTCAGCAAGATCAATCGCTTTGTTGATTCCAGCTAAAACATCACCACCAACGGAATTCATTTTGCTAATGAATTCCACATTCAAAATACCATCGCCCAAATCTTCAACTACAACGCCGCTGTTTTTAAAGACTTCAGAAGTTTTGCGGATATTATCCAAAATTATAAATGAATCCTGTCCGGGAACTTTTAAATATTTTTTCTGCGGAATATCGTAATAATAGGTGTTTCCGTCTTTTATCGTATAGAAAGAATCAGTGCCTGCTTCAAGCATTTCATTTACCCAAGCTGCTGGTTCTTTTCCTAAATCTTTTAATAGTTCAATTCCTTTTTTAACGCCAACGGCATCCCAAATTTCGAAAGGACCATTATCCCAACCAAAACCTGCTTTCATTGCATCATCAATCTTGTAAAGCTCGTCAGTTATTTCAGGAATTCTTTTGGAAACGTAAGCAAACATCGCCCCGAAATTTTTTCGGTAAAATTCCCCAGCCTTGTCGTCACCAGCTATAAGAATTGGAAAACGATCTTTTACTTTATCAACCGATTTCGTTTTTTCCAAAGTGCCGAAAGATGCTTTTTTGGCACTTCGGTATTCCAAAGAATCAAGATCGAGTGAAAGTATTTCGCTGCTGCCATCGTCATTTTTCACTTTTTTGTAAAAACCTTGTTCGCTTTTACTTCCCAGCCATTTCTTTTCCATCATCGTATCAACGAAACCAGGAATTTGGAAAATACCGTGTTCTTCGTCTTCGGGAACATTTTCATAAATTCCTTTTGCTACATGTACCAAAGTGTCCAAACCAACAACATCAACTGTTCGGAAAGTGGCGGATTTTGGACGGCCAATTACAGGACCGGTCAATTTATCTACTTCTTCAACGGTCAAGCCCATTTCCTTCACTTGGTGAAAAAGACTCTGTATTCCGAAGATTCCAATTCTATTTCCAATAAATGCTGGAGTATCTTTTGCAACCACGGAAGTTTTACCGAGGAATTTTTCACCGTAACCATTTAAGAAATCAAGTACTTCTTTTGAAGTATTTGGCTGGGAATAATTTCAAAAAGCTTTAAATAGCGCGGCGGATTGAAAAAATGGGTTCCGCAGAAGTGTTTCTGAAAATCCTCACTTCGGCCTTCGCTCATAAATTTAATAGGAATTCCGGAAGTGTTTGAAGTAATAAGTGTTCCGGGTTTTCTATGTTTATCAAGGTTTTCAAAAACCTGTTTTTTGATATCCAAACGCTCAATTACAACTTCAATAATCCAATCAGCATTTTTTACTTTGGAGATATCATCTTCCAAATTTCCAGTGGAAATTCTATTTGCAAAATCTTTGTGGTAGAGTGGAGCAGGGTTGCTTTTTATGGCTTTTTGAAGATCGCCGTTCACAATTCTGTTTCGAACAACTTTATCTTCAAGGGTTAGTCCCTTTTTCTTTTCATCATCGTTAAGCTCGCGCGGAACGATGTCCAGCAGCAAAACTTCAACGCCGATGTTTGCAAAATGGCAGGCGATACCGCTTCCCATAATTCCGGAACCAATTACCGCTACTTTGTTAATTCTTCTTTTTGACATTTTTTCTTAGTTATGAGTTATGAGTTCAGAGTTATGATTTTCAATTTTCATCCTAATTCCTACTCCCTTATTTCCTAATTTGAATCGTATATTTTTTTTGAATTGATCAATTCGTTGATCGTGTTTGCAACTTTTCTAAATGTTTGCAATTCCTCTGCCGAAACATTTTCTTGAACAGCTTCGTCAAATCCCAAAACCACTCCTTTTGAAAACTCGCGCATTTCCTTTCCGAAAGGCGTTAAATGGATTAATACACCACGTCCGTCGGTTGGGTTTGGTTTTCGTTCTATCAACCCTTTTTCTTCCATAGATTTTAAGGTGCGCGAAAGGCTTGTAGCTTCCATTCCCATTCTTGGCCAATGCTGTTGAAGGTGTTCCTTCTTCGGGGTCAATGCTTATAAGTGCAAAACCTGTGGCCATTGTACTCCCTTTTTTTCCAGCTTCCTCATTGTACATTTTGGTAACACTCATCCAAGTGGAGCGCAGAATATAATCTATTGTTTTTTCCTTCATTAATTAAATTTGAAAAAATAGAATACCAAATATACAAAAATTTATTATGCACGCATAGTAAATTGATGTTATTTATTTGTTAGGAAATGATATTTTAGGTCGAAACGAATTTTAAGCCAACGATGGAAAGTATAAGGTTTGAAATGAAGAAAACGCGCCAAAAAGTTGCGGGTTCGTTAAAATAGAAAATGCCGACCAAAACTGTACCGACAGCGCCAATACCAGTCCACACAGCATAAGCAGTTCCGATAGGAAGCGTTTTCGAAGCTTTTATAAGTAAAAACATGCTGATGAAAAGGCAGATTAAAAAACCTCCAAACCACAATTTTGAATTGATGCTTGGAGGTTTCCTTTACTTTGCCCAAGCAGGCTGCGAATGCAACTTCAAAAAGACCAGCTATTATTAGAAGGAGCCAATTCATCTATTCCCCGTTATCCTCATAAATCTTATCATACAAAGCTTTGTATTTTTCTTTTATGACTTTGCGTTTCATTTTCATGGTAGGAGTGAGGTGGCCGGCTTCAATGCTCCAAGCTTCTGGGGTTAATTCAAATTTCTTTACTTTTTCCCACTTGCCGAAACGCTCGTTATAAAAATCAATTTCTTTTTGAATACGATCTATCACAGCTTGGTTTTTCACCATTTCTTTTGGGTCTGCAGAAATGTTTCTTCCTTTTTTGCTTCCCCATTCCTTTACGAAATCAAAATCTGGTTGTATTAGCGCTGCGGGCATTTTTTCGCCTTCACCAACAACCATAATTTGATCAATAAAACGGGATTGTTTCATTGCATTTTCCAATAATTGTGGCGCAACATATTTCCCACCACTGGTTTTGAACATTTCCTTTTTACGATCCGTAATTTTCAGAAAACCTTCTTTGTCAATTTCCCCAATATCACCGGTGTGGAAATACCCATTTTTCAAAACCTCGTCAGTCTGTTCCTGATTTTTATAATAGCCAATCATAACTTGTGGCCCTTTTATCAATATTTCTCCATCCTCTGCAATTTTTACTTCGGTTTCTTTTAAAGGTTTTCCAACGGTTCCAATTCTGAATCCGTGGTTTCTCATATCGTTTACAGAAACTACTGGAGAAGTTTCTGTCAATCCATAACCTTCCATCACTGGAATATTTGCGGCATTAAAAACACGCGCCAATCTTGGTTGTAAAGCTGCGCTTCCCGAAGCAATTGCTTTTAAGTTTCCACCCAAGGCTTCACGCCATTTGCTGAAAATTAATTTATTGGCAATTTTAAGTTGGCTTTCATACCACCAACCATTTTGGCCATATGGCTCGTATTTAAGGCCCAGTTCGATAGCCCAGAAAAATAGCTTTTTCTTTATTCCTGTAAGATCAGCGCCTTTCGCATAAATTTTATTGTACACTTTTTCAAGCAGACGCGGTACGGCGCTCATTACATCGGGTTTTACTTCCTTTAAGTTGTCGCTGATGGTTTCCAAAGATTCCGCAAAGTGAATCTCAACCCCGCAGTATTGATACATATATTGAAGCATTCGCTCATAAATATGACAAACGGGAAGAAAGCTTAATGCCTTGGATTTTCCAAGTTCGATGGGTAAACGCTCCGCGCTAAATTTTGCATTCGAAGCAATATTTTTATGTGAAAGCATTACGCCTTTTGGTTTCCCGGTGGTTCCGGAAGTGTAAATTAATGTTGCCAAATCGTCTTCGCTTATGGCTTCCTTTCTTTTTTCTACTTCGTCTTGGTTGCTGGTGTCTTTGCCTTCATCCAAAACCTCTTTCCAATTTTTAGCGCCTGCAATTTCATCAAAAGTGTAAACCTCTTTTAGCGACGGTACATTATTTCGAATTTGTTGCATTTTGTCGTAAACCTCTTTGCAGGAAACAAAACAATAAACTGCCTCACTGTGGTTCAGCACATATTCGTACTCATCCTCTGAAATTGTGGGATAAATAGGAACTCCTTGCGCTCCGGTTTGCATAATTCCAATATCACAAACGTTCCATTCCGTTCGGTTGGTCATTGAAATCACCGCGATTTTATCATTGGGTTTCACGCCCATTTTTAAAAACGCACGGCTCAGTGCATTTACTTTATCTATATATTCTTGGGTGGAAGTTGCTTTCCATTCGCCTTTGTATTTTGTTACAAGTGCTTTTTCCTGTGGATATTTTTCTAATTGGTAATATGGGAAGTCGAAGAGTCTTTTTGGGTCGTTCATAATTGTATTGTTAAGGAAGTGAAAATAGCGATTTTTTTTAAGTTTGCGTGTGAAACAAAAAAAGGAATGACAAAGTTTGCCATTCCTTTAATTATTGATAACACTTAAAGATTCGCCTTATGGCCTACTTCTCTAAAAAATAGGCTTTTCAGGAATTCCGGGAATATATTCAATATGGGAAGCGTCCAAATAAATATTGCAATTGGGCATTCTTTGCTTTAAGATAAATCCTTTTTCCAGAATTTGTTCTTCTGTATCATTTTCTTCCGAATCCAAAAAGACTTCTTTTAGGCTTTGATTATTCAATGATTCCACCAGATGGGAAAGTGTGATTTGAGTGCGGGTAATATTCAATCGTTCCAAATCCTGCATTTGATTGATGTAGGGGATGCTGGCTTTTGTAATATTGGGATGACTGCGCAAGGTAAGTTCTTTCAAGCGCTGAAACTTTCTGATATGCGCAACGCCTTCATCGGTAACTAGTGTTCTTTTTAAATATATTTCAGGAATGATGGAAATTCTTTTAGATAGAAAGTACATATATTCATCATCATCAGAGGTATCTATACTTGTTAAACCTGGCAATTCGGTAGGAATGTTTTCAAACTTATCTATACGAAAATGCCGTTGCCAGAATTTTTTTTCTTCTTTGGAGAGTTTCATTTTTGAAAGTTATAATTGGGGAGCTTTATACTAATTACTTACAGTTCGTCAGAATGCTTGGAACCATTTTCCTTTAGAAGCTTGTACAACCTTTCGTATTGATTGATTTTGCTTTGTACATCTCTTGATGATTTTTTAAGAAGTAGGGTTTCATCTTTGATAAAATCTAATATAGTTCGCTGCTCCCAATCGGCTGGATCGATAAAATTGAGATCCAAATTATAATCTTTAACGGCATCTATTAAAAAATCGGTAAAGCCTATTTCTAAGCTGAAAAAAGTTACATTTCCCCTTGCAATTTTTACTCCCGGTAAATCACAACTAAATAGCTCTCTATTTTTAAGCCACATACATTGTATTTTTATTCTTGCAGTTTCTAAAATATCTATCCCCTCTTCAGCACAAGAAATTCTCCATAGTGTCTGTTGATATGCATATGTCAATTCTGAATAATCTGGGGCAATTTCTTTCTTATATATTTTTGCACAGAGTTCATTAATATCCTTCTGAGTAGGAATAGGGCAATCACAATCTTTTTTTTTATCGATTTGAGCTCTTATTTGGAAGCTGAAAATGAAGGCAAGAAATGCGAGGGTTAGTTTTGTTTTCATAATGTAATTTTTACTCAAAATAATAAATAGTCTCGGTATCCCTTGCAACTGGCAAACCCGCTGGATCTAAAATCATAGCTTCCTGTACATCTGCTTTTTCAAGAGAAGCGCCGTTAAAAATCATTCTATAGTTATTTTCATATTCGGTATAATAGCCAGCGGGATAGGCATAATAGCCATTTGGCAAAAGCGTTTTTACGGGTTGCTGAAAGCCCCAAGAGATAATTTTTTTGTTTTTTATAAAGGTATTGTACGCTTCTTCGAAGGTCATTGTTAGGTGATTAATTGAAATTTAAAGTCTAATTACACGTAACATCAAAATATTCAATCCGCCTTTTGTGTTTTGAGGTTGTATTTGCCAAATAACTACGTCTTGAGGCTAGCGCTTCGTCATAGGTATTGTAAACCCAAACATTGGTGATGCCAGAAGAGCCTACAAACGCTCTGCTTCTATTTTGGGTTGTTTCTTCAGCATTGTAATGGTCTATGTATTGATATTTAATATTGTTTTCAGTTATATCACAAGTTACAGATACAATGTTTGTGGTGATGGCCACATAACCATTTTCACTTTCTTCATCATAGGCTTTATCGTGTTCGGTATCTGTAACAAAAGCATATTTTGTATTAGCGTTGGTTACTTGCTTAACTTGAAAAGCCATTGTAACAATCAATAGCATCATACATAGTGTTACAAATGCTATTTTCTTTATTTTGCTGTTTGTTTTCAAAGTAATATATGTGTATGTGTTATCAATCTTCAAATGGGTCTTTATTTTCTTCTTTAGCGATTTCTGATAAGCGAAGAAATGCTTTTTTTATACTTTCTACTTTATTTGATGGTATATTTAAAACTAAATTACGAGGTCATTTAAACTTTTTATTTTTCATTTTCTTTAGTAATATTACCATAAATGATAGATAGTTTAAGCCCAACCAACTTGCAATGGTCGTATCAAACCTGTTCAGTAGAGATCGGTAACTGTCCATCCAGGCGTTCGTCCGCTCAATGACATATCTTTTGTCATATAGTTCTTGGTCAAAATATTCGTCCCTATCGGTATTCCCATTGCGCTTGTTGAAACACACATTGGCATTGATCTCTTTTTTCTCACAAGAGTTTCTAAAGTCTTTTGAATCAAACCCGGCATCTGCGTTGAGGAACAGGCCTTCCACAGTAATATTGGCCTGTTCGAGTGTTGCCGTGACCACCTCGAACTGTACCTCTATGTTGTACAGGTCGTTATGGTTGCCTGCCAGCGGTTCTGACATGGCTATTGGCAGTCCCTGCCTATCGCTCAAATATAGGGCGTTTGTGGTCTTGCGCTTTTTCCGCCCTTGGTATGCTACTTCTTCACCGCCCCTTATCGCAGGTGTGTGGCTACCGTCCAGGTCAACACTTGAAAGGTCCAGTTCTGATCTGTGCCTATCGAGGATACCTATCCAGCAAGTCTTCCAAACTCCGGTAACGCACCATTTTCTATAATGGTAATAGACCGATTCCCAGCTTAATGTCTTTTCCTTGAAGAACACCTCTGTGGGCAATTGATGCCACTGCACGCCTGTTTTCAGCTTGTAGAGAATTGCGTTGACGATCTCGACCAACGGAACAGTTGGGGGAAAACCTCTTTTTGGCAGTGGCAGGTATGGGACAATTTCCATTTCTATTGTATCTTTGTCGAGTACCGAGTACATATGGGGTTGTGATTTAGTTATTTATGTTTCGCAACACAAATATCCACAACCCTTTTTATTTTTTCAAAAAAAGTTTAAATCACTTCAGTATAAGAATTAAGAAAAATTTCATAGATATTAAAATTTAAATAAATGTGTCGTTCAAAATAAAAACAAAATTGAACAACACATTTAAAATTAGGATTTTGGATAACTAGTCGCCCGAATTATCACAAGGGCCTGTCCAAGTTCTAACAATTTCTATATACGTTTCTCCGTCCCAGTATGTGTATATTACTGTATAAGTACAACTATTACCTGATACCACTGTTTGTATTTCGGTAATTTCTTGCTGAATAAGAACATCACTTTTTAAGTTATTAGATGCAAATGCACCAAGTGAAAATAAACAAATTGATAGTGTAAAAAATAATTTTTTAATAATGTTTAATTTTTAAGATTTATTAATATGTAAGTTCAAGTAATAAGTGCAACAGATAAATTTAAAACACTTGGGATTGCTCCCAAGTGTTTAGGGTCAAAAACCTAAATTTGTCTTGCATGAAAAATTATAAACAATTGACCGCCCAACAAAGATACCAAATAGAAGCACTCCTACAAGTTGGATGCACACAAACAGCTATAGCTGACCAGATTGGTGTCCACCGCAGTACAATCAGCAGAGAGCTGAAAAGGTCGATAGCCCTTCGGGGCAGGACCTCTGGAAGCTATGTGGCCACAAATGCGGAGCGAAAGACAAGGAACCGACATAAGCAGAAGTTCAAAAATGTGCTGTTGACACCTGAGCTGAAAAAAAAGATAGCGGATAAAATGGAACTGGACAAGTGGAGCCCAGAGCTTATCTCCGAGAAATGGAAACAGTTGGGCGTCCCGATGGTCAGCCACGAAACAATCTATAAATGGATATGGGAATCGAAGCACACCAATACTGTCGAGAACAGACCTTTTAAATTGCTCTATAAAGAACTGAAACATGGCAAGCGGAGACAGAAACGTGGAAATATAAAGGATACCAGAGGGGCGATACCGAATCGGGTACACATCAGCAAACGTCCAGAAGTCGTCGAACAGAGAAAACGCATTGGGGACCTGAAGGCCGACCTGATGATGGGGAAAGACCACAAAGCGGCGCTCTTGGTGCTCACCGACAGAACGACCTTGATAACAATGATGGAAAAACTAAACGGCAAAAGCGCAGAAGAGGTCACCGATAAAATCAAGCAGAGGCTGGGCAGGTTCAGCTCCAGCTATATAAAGACAATTACCTTTGATAATGGAAAAGAGTTTTCTGGACATCAGGAAATTGCAAGTACATTTAAAGTAAAGACACATTTTACGACACCTTACACATCACAGGAAAAAGGGACAGTGGAGAACAGGATTGGGGTCATAAGGAGGTTCTTTCCAAAGAAAACAGACTTGAGGGACATCACCGAAAAAAGAATCAAACAAGTAGAACTATCAATCAATAACAGACCCATTAGAAAATTCAACTACCTTAGCCCTATTGAAACTCTAAATAATAAGTTTGTTGCACTTATGAGTTGAACACAGCATTAATTAAAAAGGCAAACAAAACATTTATTTTTTCCGAATTGATAAAACCACAAAAAAAATTGCCTTAATAAAATCATCTTTAGAGCCCCCATTTATTATTGCTTTCAAGTCTTCTAAATTTCGCACTTAATTGAAGTATATACTGCAGACTCTCCATTTTTTTTAGCAAAATCCACTTTCTCCTTGCTTGCCGAGCTTCTGCAACAATTAGTATATACCAATTCTCCAAATAATATTTATATAAAAAAAGAACGACCCGAAAGGGCCGTTCCATTTAAAAGCTATTTTAACCAAATATTAAGCTTTAAGGTCTTTGAGGGGTGGGGGCCACTTGATCAAAGACCGTGGGCAATCTAACACAATTTTTGTTTCCTACAATGTATTTTATCTATAAAATATGCTTTTTTAACGTGCTTTTATAAAATAAACGGCCCATTTAGGGCCGTTTTGGAAATGAGGAAATAGAATAGTGTTAATCTTCAGAATCATCTTGTTCCACAGCAATTGTGGATTGGGATGATTCAATTTGTGGGGAGTTTTCGTATAAATTTATTTTTGAATTTGAATTTGATAGTAATACCACTGTAAAATCATCAATATTTGTCAAATTATTTTCTGCTACCATTAATTCCTTCATTTTCTGACAACTTGCAAGTCCTTTCGGCAATGTTCCAAAAAGATCGTTGTCAAAAAGATTAAAAACTTCAATATTCTTAAGGTTTCCCAGGCTTTCGGGAATGCTTCCAGATAATTGGTTGCTGCTTAAATGAAGTTGCTTTAAGTTTGAAAGATTTCCGAGGGATTCTGGAATACTTCCATTTAGCGCAGTGCCATTAATTGCCAAAACTTCCAGTTGCTTAAGATTCCCAAGCTCTGAAGGTATTTTGCCAGAAATAGAATTAAATGAAAGTTCTAATTTCTTTAAGCTTTTTAATTCACCTAATGATGATGGCAAGACTCCATTCAAATTATTGAAAAGTAAATTAATGCCAGTAACATTATTATTTTCAACTGTAATTCCGTGCCAAGTTTCCACAGGCTTTTCAAGATTCCACTTTGTGTTCCATTCAGAACCATTGGTAGCTGTATATAAATCTAAAAGAACTTGTTTTTGCTGATTATTCACCTGCGCTATAACTATAGACGCTATGAAAATAAATGCGATTGTTAGTATTGGCTTTTTCATAGTTTGGGGCTATTGGTTATTAAAGCTTGGTAAAAGAAATACAAAAGAAGTTAAAACACAAAATTATTCGATGAACTGCACGAAAATATTTAAATTATTTTGAAAGCGTTAAAAGAAAATCTCTGTTCACTTCGTGTACACCATCAAAAACCTCAATGTTCAGGCGGTTTTTGAAGAGTTTACTTCCATTTAGCTGCTTCTTCAGTTTTTCGCGCCTCGGTGATGTATGGATCTTTATTTCCGTAGATATAAATTACTTCTGTTGAAAGATTCAAAAATTCAAAATCGGTAGGTTTCAGTTCGATGGGTATTCCTCCGGAATGAAGAATTAACTTATCGCATTGAATTTTTCGGCTGGCAACCCAACGTGTTGCAATAGAAACCCCTTGTGAATATCCCATTACAATTAAATTTAATGGTTTTATGGAAATCTCTTTTTCGAAAACTGCGTCTACATAATTCAAAATATTTTCAGTTTCCAAAACCGTGTTTTCCCTTGTTAACCAAGAAGCGCCTACATGCTTAAATGCTTTATCCTGATAATATTTTGAAGGCGCTTGTGGCGCTATAATATAGTTTTCTTCAGCGTTTAATTCAGAAAAATAATTGATAAAATATTTGCTCAAATAGCCCAAGCCATGAAAAACAATCCAGACATTTTTTGTTTTTTCGGTAATTTCATTTAGTGTATTATAAGTATTTGTTGAAGAGTATAAAACCTGTTTCTCGATGCTCATTTTGTTAAATCCAATTTGTATTTTTACAAATGTAAACCAATACAATGAAGTATACCAAAGAAGAAATTTCGGCAATTTCCAAAAAAATGTGCAAAAATACATTAATGGAAACCTTGGAAATTGAATTTATAGATGTGGGAGATAACTTTCTTGTGGCTCGTATGCCAGTAACCCCGAGAGTTCATCAACCAGACGGGGTACTTCACGGTGGCGCATCGGTTGCTTTGGCGGAAAGTGTAGGTAGTGCGGGAGCATACTTTTTCCTGAATTCAAAAGAAGTTGTAATCCGTGGAATTGAAATAGCAGCCAACCATATAAAAAGTGTTCGGGATGGTTACGTTTACGCCCATGCTAGTATTTTGCATAAAGGAAGAACCACACAACTTTGGCAAATTAAAATTACAAATGAAACTGGAGATCTTGTCTCCCTAGTTAAACTAACAACACTTACACTGCCCAAAATCAATTAATGGAATTCAACCTACTAATCGAAAAGATTCTACAACAGCACAAAGAGAAATTACCTTTTGTGATTTTTTCATTACCCGAAAAAAATACAGTTTCCGTAATTTTTCAAATGGATGATCAACTTCACGAGATTGAAAAATTATCTGGCAACGGATTTGTTTTCGCTCCATTTAATTATAAGGAAACCGCTTTTTTTATTCCCAAAACTGACTCGGAAAGTTTTCAAAGCTCAATTGAAGAGGAAATTGATGTTTTACCAGTCCCAATTTCAAAAAATTTAATTGAAAAAAATAAATATATTAAGCTATTAAATAAAACGATTGAAAGTATAAAGAAAAGAAAAGCTGATAAAATAGTTATTTCCCGTTACAGGGATTTTCAATTGGAAAATATGTCATTGGAAAGATTGATTAAACAGTTATTTTCAACTTATCCAAGCACTTTTAGATATGTTTGGTATCATCCAAAAACAGGAATTTGGTGCGGGGCAACCCCTGAAACTTTGGTTCATATTGAAAACAGCTCCTTTAAAACAATGGCACTTGCGGGCACACAGCCACTTACAAACAGGGAGCCTGTAATTTGTGCCGAAGGAACTAGATGAACAACAATTGGTGACTGATGCAATAACGAATAGTTTACAACGCGTAACTTCTGTATTAAAAGTTTCAAATCCGCATACACATCGTGCAGGGTCATTATTGCACCTTCGGACAGATATAACTGGAATTGTAAAAAACGGAAAAGCAACTTTAACAACAATAGCCGCAGCACTTCATCCCACTCCCGCAATTTGTGGAACTCCGAAGAAATACGCCAAGGAATTTATTGACGAAAATGAACAATATGATCGCGAATTTTATACAGGCTTTTTAGGCCCAATAAATGAAAATGGCGCTTCCGCAACACTAATGGTAAATCTAAGATGTATGAAAATTACCGATAATGTTGCACGTATTTTTGTTGGCGGCGGTATTACCTTAGGTTCAAAGCCAGAAGATGAATGGCAGGAAACCCAAAATAAAATGCAAATAATGCTTCAAGTCTTGCGCCCGATGCTATAATATTTTGGGCTTCTTTGTACCTTTGTTCAACATGAAATTCTCAAATAAAATTCTCTCCCAAACCCTTGTACAATTATGTTTGGACAAAGGTATTGAACATATAATAATTTCCCCAGGATCACGAAACGCTCCATTAACCATAGGTTTTGGTGAAAACCCAAAATTTAAATGTTTCAGTATTGTTGACGAACGCTGTGCGGCTTTTTTTGGTTTGGGAATATCGCAGCAATTGAAGAAACCTGTCGCTGTTATTTGTACCTCTGGTTCGGCATTGCTCAATTATTACCCCGCGGTTGCGGAAGCATTTTACAGCGATATTCCATTAATAGTTATCTCAGCAGATAGGCCTTTAAATTATATTGATGTTGGGGATGGGCAAACCATTCGGCAGGAAAATGTTTTTGAAAACCATATTCTCTATAGCGCTAATTGTGTGGAAGGTGAAGATTTTCAGATTAAAAATGAAACCGAAATAAATATTGCGTTAAATACAGCAATAGAATTAAATGGCCCTGTTCATATCAATATTCCTTTTTCAGAGCCTTTATACTATACTGAAAAAAACCAGAAGATTTGGCCACAAAACGTGGAGCCGCGTTGGGAGATTCAACCATTGGAAGAAGATTTGGATACTTTCGCTGAAATTTGGAATTCCAGCAAAAGGAAGATGATTCTTGTTGGAGTCTTACCACCAAATAGCGTTGAACAGCGTTTTGTAGAGCAACTTGCAAAGGATGAAAGTATATTGGTTTTGACTGAAACTACTTCAAATCTTTATCACAAAAATTTTATTTCGGCGATTGACCAACTTATCGCTCCTTTAACCGAAGAGGATTTCAAAAAATTACAGCCAGACATTTTATTGACGTTTGGCGGAATGATTGTTTCAAAAAAAATAAAATCATTTTTGCGAAATTTTCCACCAAAAGAACATTGGCACGTTGATGCTAAAAAGGCGTACGACACCTATTTTGCTTTGTCGCAACATTTTAAGACAAGCATACTTGATTTTTTTACAAAATTTCTTCCGAAGACTTCAACTTCCAATAGCGATTATCAAAAATATTGGCTTGCATTGAAAGACCACAGGTTGAAGCGTCACGAGAATTACAAAACCGAAATCCCGTATTCAGATTTTATGGTCTTTTCTGAAATATTTAAACAGCTTCCCCAAAATATTCAATTGCAATTGAGCAATAGCGCCACGATTCGATATGCACAGCTTTTTAATATTTCTTCTTCGGTTCAGGTTTTCTGCAACCGAGGAACCAGCGGAATTGATGGCAGCACGAGCACCGCGGTTGGGGCAGCTTATGCATCAAATGTTCCAATTGTTTTTTTAACGGGCGATTTGAGTTTCTTTTACGATAGCAACGCCCTTTGGAATAATTACATTCCGAAAAACTTTAAAATAATTGTTGTGAATAACGGCGGCGGCGGTATTTTCAGAATTCTACCGGGTGAGAAAGATACCAAACTTTTTGACACTTATTTCGAAACAAAGCACAATCTAAAGGCAAAACAACTTTCAGAAATGTACGGATTTTCATATTTGGCAATTGAAAAGAAAGAAGATTTAAAAGGAAAAATCAGTGATTTCTTTAGTAAAAATGAAAAGCCGGCTTTATTGGAGATTTTCACGCCATCCACTGTAAATGATAAAGTGCTTTTGGATTACTTCAAATTCATTTCATAAAAACCCTTTCCCCCAAAGCACGGCTTCGGTTAGATTGCCAAAAATTCTAAATGGTTTTTTGCAGAATTTAGATTCAAGCTCTGCGTTTGAATGACCAACCTCACTATACGTAACAATTCCGCAGCATTTTAAGGTAGGCACCTTATTTAAGTATTTATAATCCATCGGTTTTATAGAGTAAGAGTTTACTCTGTTGGATATGTAAACACAAGGCTTAGTGCCTATTAGTGCCAGGCATTTCACTAAAATTGAGAAGCCAGTTTTATAGGAAAGTGTAACCCCTTCATTGGCCTCAAACACTACAATAGTATTGTAAAAATAAACCATGCCAATATCTGTCTCCATAATCTTTTTAATTTGGAATTCCGGCGGAAGTTTATGTGGAGAAGTTTTAATCATTTATACGTGAATTTACATTTTAAGTTTGATACGCATATACGTGTTTGTCGCTTTTTAAACAATTATATAGTACCTTTGCAACTATGATAAAATTGGGCCAATACAACACTTTAGAGATACTTCGGGAAACCGATCCGGGTCTATATTTGGGGGATGATGAGGAAAATGTGGTGCTTTTGCCGCATAAATATAAACCGGAGGAATATGAAATTGGTGATGAAATTTCGGTCTTTATTTATCTTGATAACGAAGAGCGCCCCATCGCTACAACCTTAGATCCTTTTCTTCAGCTAAATACTTTTGGATATTTGCATTGTAGTGCAGTTACTGAATATGGTGCTTTTATGGATTGGGGACTTGAGAAACAATTATTTGTTCCGTTCAAAGAACAGGCACGCCCAATGAAAAAGGGAAATTGGTATATAGTTTATTTATACATAGACGATAAAACAAATAGATTGGTTGGTTCCAGCAAAACAAACCATTTTCTTCAAAATGAAACCTTGACGGTTGAAGCTTTTCAAGAAGTTGATATCTTGGTTACGCATCTCACAGAAAAGGGAGCGAACGCAATTGTAAATGGGGTTCACAAAGGGCTCATTTATATTGAAGATATTTTTGAAGATATTCGCACTGGCGATCGTATGAAAGCTTTTATCAAAAATATACGTCCCGATAACAAAATTGATTTAGTGCTGCAAAAGCCAGGCTATAGAAGCATTGAGCCAAACGCTACTTTTATAAGAGAGGAATTGGAAGCAGCTGGAGGGTTTTTGCCACTGCACGATAAATCAGACCCAGATTCAATTAAAAATCTGTTGGGAATGAGTAAGAAAAGTTTTAAAAAGGCAATCGGAACGCTTTACAAAGACAAGCAAATCAACATCAAAGAAGATGGGATTGAACTACTGTGATGGCGTAGTGTAAATGCCATAATCTACATAAAAACCACTACGGCGAGGACGTGGATAAAATCCATTGTTATATTGCAAAAGCTCTGGCCTCAAATAACTCCGCGATTCTTTATAGGCAATATTTCTAACTGATGTTGAACTATCAGCGCTGTAACTTTTATTACCCCCAAAAATGCCATATTCCGAAGGGTCTAAAGAAACCTGAATTTTGGATGGTACGTAACTTTCACTAATGGCCATTGCCTCAAACATACTTACGGGCTCGCGATAGTTTTGTTTATCCATTTTAAAGGAAGGAAGTTTTTTCAAAGTTTTATTAGAAAAACTTGATTCAGAAGGCAAAGGACTGCTCATCAAACTTTCAAGTTCTGGAAGCTTTACAAAATCCAATTTGAATTTATTCGTCTCAAAATCCAACTGCGCCGACGCAATCAATGGAAATAATAAAAGAAGAAATAGCAATTTTTTCATCGTTACAAAGGTATCAAAATTTACGCCAACTTAAAATCAGTTGATGGTTGATAGTTTTTGGTTGATGGTTTTTTAAAGGTTTAGTTTCGTTGCTGTGTTTTTCATCACTGCATCTTTGTGAACCGTAACGCTAATTGCCTTTAAACGCATATATGCTTCACTAAAATACACATACCCGCCATTTGCAATTTTTGTTTCATCAGTTCCCCAACTGTTTTTCACTTTGTAATATTTTGTTCCGTTTTGGTCGCGAAGCATTCCGGTGATGTGCATTAAATGGTCATCTGTAGTCGCAAAGTTTTCAAATTCCTGTTGGCGGTATTCCTGTGTAATCTTCTTTTCTGGGTAAATACCTTGTAAAGCTTTTATATTATTTTCAGCATTTTCGGGAATAACCGCTACACCATCTTTTGATGAAAACGTGTTTTCGCTCACATCGCAATCCAATTCCACAGTAAAACCTTTTTCCAAAGCATTGTCAATCGTTGACATCATTTCATCCAAAGGAAGATTGTAAAAACTACCATTGCTCCAATTGTCTGGAATGTTCAAAATGAATTGTGAATAGAACGGAGCTTGTGTAAAACTAGTAAGATTTATATAATCTTCAGGCTTTATTTTGGTCATTGCCAAGAAAGTCTGCTGTGTATATTGTTTTCCTTCGAAAGTGAAATTGGTAACATTCTTACCAATATAAGCATCCAAAACGCCATCAATTGCAGCTCTCCATTTTGTGCTGAGTTTTGGCCGGGATTGTCAACATAAGTTTTTACCATTGCTTCCATAACCGCAATCATTTCGGCGTGATTATGTTTTTCATCTCCAAATAATAGTCCGCTAAAAGATTCTTCGGGCACCAATCCATTTTTCATTACTGAATTCATTACATCGTGTGCCAATCCGCCTTCGCTGAACTGCGCTTTTCCTTGTCGCATAATGTAGTTTTCAGCTTTTAATGGATAGGTATTTCGTACTTGGTACATTTCGCTTAAATCAATATTTTTTCCCGTTAAGCGAATAATTTCACTCTCTAAAAACGAAGTACTGCTAAAACTCCAGCAAGTTCCAGTTACGCCTTGGCTAATAACTGGTGTAGTTTCAAGGTCGGTAACCGTTGTGAATCTATAGGCTTCTTGGGCGGTTAGGATTGATGTGAAAAGAATTGCAACGAATAGAAGAAAATGTTTCATTTGTATTTGAAGTTTAATGTTTACTGTTTGTGGTTGGCAACGGTTAAACAACAAACCATAAACCACAAACAATTTATATCTTTGAAAACAAAAATAACAATTATGTCTTCACCCAACTGGAAAACTGCCAAAGAATATACTGATATAACCTATAAAAAAGCAAACGGAGTTGCGCGAATTGCCTTCAACCGTCCCGATGTGCGCAATGCATTTCGCCCAAAAACCACTGCGGAACTGCTCGATGCTTTTCACGATGCTCAGGAAGATATTTCCATTGGGGTAGTTTTGTTATCTGCGGAAGGGCCTTCAAGCAAAGATGGCGTTTATAGTTTTTGTAGCGGCGGCGACCAAAAAGCCCGAGGTAACCAAGGTTATGTGGGTGATGATGGGTATCATCGTTTGAATATTCTCGATGTTCAGCGATTAATTCGTTTTATGCCGAAAGCCGTTATTTGTGTAGTTCCGGGTTGGTCTGTGGGTGGCGGACATAGTTTGCACGTGGTTTGTGATTTGACCTTGGCGAGTAAGGAACACGCAATATTTAAGCAAACCGATGCTGATGTTACTAGTTTTGACGGAGGCTACGGAAGTGCTTACTTAGCGAAAATGGTAGGGCAGAAGCGGGCTCGGGAAATTTTTTTCCTCGGAAGAAATTACAGCGCCCAAGAAGCTTTTGAAATGGGAATGGTAAATGCCGTAATTCCCCATGCTGAACTTGAAGATACAGCTTATGAATGGGCACAGGAAATTCTTGCGAAAAGTCCCACATCCATTAAAATGCTAAAATTCGCAATGAACTTAACTGATGATGGAATGGTTGGCCAACAGGTTTTTGCTGGGGAAGCAACAAGACTGGTATATATGACGGATGAAGCCAAAGAAGGCCGTGATGCTTTTCTTGAAAAACGGAAGCCTAATTTTAAAAAGGAATGGTTGCCGTAATTGATTATTAGATTGTTGGATATTTAGATTGTTGGAAAATTGATACAAATGTTTCGCTTGCGATATCGTGGTAAACTAACAGAAAAAGACAGTTATTTTTTCTTTGTTTCCTTTTCCAAAACTACATCCTGCACCCAAGCCATCGCCTCACTTAACGTTTCAAATATTTCAAATTTCTTTTTGTAGAACATACTTTCCAATTCGGCGTTTGATTTTGCCAAATCGGTTTTGGCTACAATTGCCATAGCCACAAGATTGTGGATTTTTGAGGTTTCAAGATAAGTGAGCGGATCTACAGCGTAGTTAAAGTATCTGTTGGAAATATAGACCACTTTTTTGTTGGCAAAATGCATATCGATTATTTCGCGAAGTTTTTCATTGTGCTCTGGGGTTACAGTTACGCCTTGCTTTATTTGATTCACAAGAAAATTATCGAAGATGAATACTTCTGAATCTTTAAAATCATAATAATGGAATATACTCATGGCTTAGCGATTTAGTAGGTTGCTTAAAGATAGGAAAGATTTAAAATAATCTACAGAAATAGTTCTTTTTAGTTAAAAGGAATTGCTCGTTTTTAAAGACATAATTTGTTTAAATCCGAATTGTTTTTTTAAACATATTTTAAAATTCATCTGTGTGAAAGAAACCATTGATTTATAAATTACAGATAACTGATTTTACGGCAATTAATTTTTTTTGTAGAACGTTATAAACTGCAAAACTAACTTTATTATGTCACTACAGGAAGAATTGGAAAAACAGGGAATATGGCTTTTCAGATACAGAGGCACCTTGCCTTTAATCGTTTTATTGATAGGAACCATTCTATATTTACGAACGGAAATTTATCCCGAAACATTTTTTTTGGAAGAAACTCCCTATGAAATCTATTTTGAAATGTTATGCTTATTAGTAAGTCTTTTTGGGCTCGCTATTCGAGTATATACAGTAGGCTATACACCTAGAAATACATCTGGAAGAAATATAAAAAAGCAAGTTGCTGATAAACTTAACACGACAGGTATATATTCAATAGTTAGACATCCATTGTATCTCGGCAATTTTTTTATGTGCGCCCCGCAATGCTTACTGGCAATTTCTGGTTCGTTATTGCTTTTTGTCTTTTTTATTGGGTGTATTACGAGCGTATTATGTTTGCCGAAGAACAGTTTTTACGCGGTAAATTTGGAAATCAGTATTTGGAATGGTCAAAAAATATTCCTGCTTTTCTTCCTAATTTTAAGAATTTTCAAAAACCAACTTTATCCTTTAGCTGGAAAAAAGTGCTTAGAAAGGAAAAGAATGGCTTGTTTGCAATATTTATCATTTTCTTTGTTTTTGATACCTTGGGCGAATTGATAGAAAACGAAACTCAATACAATTATTTTATCATCGCGGCTTTTGTCCTTACAGGACTAAGTTACATTGTTCTTAAGATAATAAAAAAACGAACGAAATTACTTGAAGAGGAAAACAGATAAATTTTCCATAAAAGCATTAGAGAAAAACACCAAAATTAAAACGTTTGGTGTTTTTTTTATTTTAAGATTATTGCCATTTCAAAAAATATAAAATTTTTGAAAAGTGACACTAGCGGGACGCTCGCGCTAGAAGGGAAAAGTTCTCTTGATTGTTTTTATTTAATAATACGTAAGCTATCCCAAAACAGATCAATCATTTGCTTATCCGCAAAATCAATGCTTAGCATCATGGTGACCACAATAATTCCTTCATCTTTTGCTCCATATATTGCTACGGTATAGACCTCCTCATTGTCTTTGTAACGCAGCACAGCTTCCGTACCTTCTATATTTTCTCCGCTAGCCAAAGTTTTTTTAAAAGGTTTCTCTTCCATTGTATAACCATAACTAACACTTTCCTTTGTAAGCTCATTTAACATAAGTTGGGTTAATCCCGTAGGATTAATGTTTTGATATTTTTGAATCATAAACCCATTGCCATTGGCATTAATCGCCATACATTGTTCAATACCTTCTTCTATTTTGGTGTTAGAAACATTGATAGCATTGTTATGGTTGAACGATATCATTTTATCTCTATAAGTAAGTATATTGGGCTGGATTATTTTAATATTCAGTTCTTCTCCCGATTTCTGTTTATGTTTATAATTTTCATTTAAATTCATTTTGATTGAATCCTTATTTATAATTACAATATAATTTTCACTTTCTTGGGAAAAAGTATACGTAGAGGAAAACACCATAATAAGTGCAAGTAAAATTTTAATCATCTTCTGTTATTTTTCTGAAACATTTTTACCAAATATAATCTTTTCAGTATATATATAATTTTCATTTTAAAAGAATAAAAAAGCACCTTGAATTTTTCCAATGGTGCTTTTTTAATTTATTGATTATCAGAAATAAATGAACAATTAATTAGTATTCATTAAATTGCTAATTGTTAGTATACGCATCCGAATGTACATTCTTAACAGCCCTTCCACTTGGGTCATTCATATTTTTAAAACTCTCGTCCCATTCCAACGCAATCGGGCTGCTACACGCAACAGATGGTACACTTGGCACGCTCATAGCCGCTGTATCACTGGGAAAATGTTCGGCAAAAATGCTTCGGTAATAAAATTCTTCCTTGCTACCTGGTGTTTGTAGCGGGAACTTGTATTTAGCGTTTGCCAACTGCTCATCGCTTACTTTGGTTGCCACCATTTCCTTTAAAGTATCAATCCAACTGTAACCCACGCCATCGCTAAACTGTTCCTTTTGGCGCCACGCCACACTTGCGGGAAGCATATCTTCAAAAGCTTTGCGCAGCACCCATTTTTCCATGCGTTCTCCGTTAATCATTTTGTCCTGCGGGTTAATGCGCATCGCCACGTCCATAAATTCCTTATCGAGAAATGGAACGCGTCCTTCAATACCCCAACTAGCAAGACTTTTGTTGGCACGAAGACAATCATACATATGCAGTTTATCCAACTTGCGTACGTTTTCCTTGTGGAATTCCTCAGCATTTGGCGCTTTGTGGAAATATAGATAGCCACCAAAAATTTCATCGGCACCTTCGCCGCTGAGTACCATTTTTATACCCATCGCCTTGATGGCTCGAGCCATTAAATACATAGGCGTACTTGCGCGTATGGTGGTAATGTCATAAGTTTCCAAATGGTAAATCACATCCCGAATAGCGTCAATACCTTCCTGTATTGTGAATTTTATTTCGTGGTGCACAGTCTTTAAATGATCGGCTACTTTTTGCGCAGCGGCAAGATCTGGGCTGCCTTCAAGGCCAATTGCAAAACTGTGCAACTGTGGCCACCAAGCACTTTCGGTGTCTTCGCTTTCGATGCGTTTTTCGGCATATTTTTTTGCGATTGCTGAAGTAATGCTGCTGTCCAACCCTCCAGAAAGTAGAACGCCGTAAGGAACGTCGCTCATCAATTGACGGTGTACCGCTGCTTCCAATGCTTTGCGGAGCTCGGCTATGTTAGTTTCGTTGTTTTTTACGTTTTCATAATCCATCCAATCGCGGGAGTACCAGCGTTTCAGTTCGCCTTCGCGACTATCCAAATAATGGCCGGGAGGGAAGAGTTCAATTTTGGTACAAACTCCTTCCAAAGCTTTTAATTCTGAAGCTACATAAAAAGTACCGTGCTGGTCCCAACCAATATATAAAGGAATAATTCCCATATGGTCGCGGGCCACAAAATAGTTGTCGTTTTCAATATCATAAAGGGCAAAACCGAAGATGCCGTTCATTTCATCCAAAAAGCCAGCACCTTTTTCTTTATATAAAGGAAGGATTACTTCGCAGTCGCTTTTGGTTTGAAACTCATAATTTTTGAATTGCTTCCGAAGTTCCATATGGTTATAAATTTCGCCATTGGCGGCCAAAACCAAATTGCCATCGCTACTGAAAAGTGGTTGCTTCCCTGAAGTTGGGTCAACAATGGCAAGCCGTTCGTGCGCCATGATTGTTTTGTCGTTACTGAAAATTCCACTCCAGTCTGGCCCGCGGTGACGGATACATTTTGCCATTGATAATACCTGTAGCCTAAGCGATTCTGCCGGCTCTTTAAGTTTGAATGCACATACAATTCCACACATAATTTCTATTTTTTAATTGATTAGTTACTATTTAAGTTTTCCCTTCGACTGCTTTAAGGGAACGGTTTGGTGGCTGAGCGCGGTCGAAGCCAAAAAAAAGCCTGTCAAGTAAAAACTTGACAGGCCATATATCGCGACAAGTTTCTGTTACGGCAGCTGGTTATTATTGTTATTATTAAGGCTGAAAAAAGACATAAACTTGTTTTTTATTTATTTGAATTGCTAATTTAAAGGAATTAATTTAAGACTTCCAAATCTTTGTTGAATAATATGCATTTAATTGTTAAAGGAATTGAATAATTCGATTAAAAGCTGTTTTCGTATTAATTTATCTTTAGAAATATGCTCGACTTTACTTCGACTGCGCTCAGTGTGACACATTTGATTGGCAAATCACTAATAAATTATCGAAGTTTTGAAAACTCTGACGGATTTGCTTCGTGCATAATTTCATAAACTTTTTCATAAACATCTTCCACGGATGGTTTAGTGAAATAGTCACCATCGGTGCCATACGGCGGACGGTGTTCTTTGGCCGCAAGTGTTTGTGGCTTGCTGTCCATATGTTTATAGGCGCCCTGAGTTTCTACAATATGATTCAAAATATATGCGGAAGCTCCACCGGGAACGTCTTCGTCAATAACCAAAAGTCTGTTGGTTTTGGCTACACTTTTCAATAAATCGTGATTCAAATCTAAAGGAAGCAAGGATTGTACATCAATAACTTCAGCATCAATTCCTGCTTGTTGCAGTTCCTTTGCGGCTTCTTCAACAATTCTTAAAGTACTACCGTAAGATACCAATGTGATGTCAGTTCCTTCTTTTATTGTTTCAACTACGCCGATTGGAGTTTTTATCTTTCCTAAATTGCTTGGCATCTTTTCCTTTAAACGATAGCCATTCAAACATTCAATAACCAATGCGGGTTCGTCAGACTCAAGTAAAGTATTATAAAACCCTGCGGCTTTGGTCATATTTCTTGGAACCAGTAAATACATTCCGCGAAGCAAATGAATCAAACCACCCATTTGTGAGCCACTGTGCCATATTCCTTCTAATCTGTGGCCCCGTGTGCGAACAATCAAAGGTGCTTTTTGCGTGCCATTCGTTCGATAACGAACTGTCACCAAATCGTCACTCATTATTTGAAGGCAATACAAAACGTAATCGAGATATTGAATTTCAGCAATTGGGCGCAGACCACGCATCGCCATCCCAATTCCCTGACCGAGAATGGTAGCTTCGCGAATTCCTGCATCGGCAACCCTTAGTTTGCCGTATTTTTCTTGCATTCCTTCCAAACCTTGGTTTACGTCGCCAATTTCACCGGCGTCTTCTCCAAAAATTAAAACTTCGGGATGTTTATTGAAAATAGCATCAAAATTATCGCGAATAATTAAACGGCCGTCCACTTCTTCAGCATCGTTGGAATAGGAGGGAAGTACCTCTTTTATTGTTTTTGCATTCTCTTTCGCTTCGCTATAAAGGTGCGCGCTATATTTGGGCTGAATTATTTCGAAATAATTATTGATCCAATCCTGCAATTGTTTCTTTTCAGAAGACTCTTCACCAACAACATAGCGCAAAGCTTTTCGCGCAGCGGCAAGAATTGTTCTTCGCAAAGGCTCTTTTTCAGAACCCAATTCATTTTTTATTTTTTCTATGAAATTTTTGTTTGCGCTGTTTTCAGCTAAGTTGCCAAGCAATAAATTTGCTTCTTGCAGTTCCTTTTTCTGTGGTGCAAGAAATGCTTCCCAAGCCGCTTTTTTACCGTCGCGAACTTGTTTTTTAATATCGTTCTCAATTTCAGTAAGCGTTTCTTCCAAAGCAATATCGCTGGAAATCATCCACTCGCGCATTTTCACATTACAATCGTATTTTGCTTCCCATTCCAAACGTTCCTTGCTTTTGTAGCGTTCGTGGGAACCACTGGTACTGTGGCCCTGAGGTTGCGTTAATTGTTGCACATGAATTAAAACAGGAACGTGTTCTTCGCGCGCAATTTTTGAAGCACGATTGTAAACCTCAATAAGCTCTGGGTAATCCCAACCTTTTACACGAATTATTTCATATCCATTCTCATCTTCATTTCGCTGAAAACCTTTAAGGATTTCAGAAATATTTTCTTTGGTTGTTTGGTACTTTGCGTGCACTGAAATTCCATAT
Organism: uncultured Flavobacteriaceae bacterium; assembly: GCA_963716065.1. GTDB lineage: Bacteria > Bacteroidota > Bacteroidia > Flavobacteriales > Flavobacteriaceae > Aequorivita. Next base: position 421,582 of record OY970287.1, on the reverse strand, counting down.
TCATCATCCCAAACGCTCATTACCATTGGCACTTGTAAAACTCCGGCTGCGTTTATGGTTTCCCAAAAGAGGCCTTCGCTGGTACTTGCGTTTCCAATAGTTCCCCAAGCAACTTCGTTACCGTTTATGGAGAAATTTGTTTTATTCTCAATTCCCTTTACATTTCTGAAAATCTTTGAAGCTTGTGCCAACCCTAACAAACGCGGCATTTGCCCAGCGGTGGGTGAAATATCTGAACTACTGTTTTTCTGTTCGGTAAGGTTTTTCCAACTTCCATCCTCATTTAAACTATGGGTTGCAAAGTCGCAGCCCATTTGTCTTCCCGCGCTCATAGGTTCAGCTTTAATGTCTGTATGTGCGTATAGACCTGCAAAAAACTGTTGAATGGTCAATTTCCCTATTGCCATCATAAATGTTTGGTCGCGGTAATAGCCGCTTCTCCAATCGCCATTTTTGAATGCTTTTGCCCAAGCCAATTGTGGCACTTCCTTTCCGTCGCCGAAAATTCCAAACTTCGCTTTTCCGGTAAGTACTTCGCGACGTCCCAACAAGCTGCATTCACGGCTGGTTACTGCTATTTTATAATCGTTCAGCACCGCTTTTTTAAAATCGTCAAAGGAAATTTCGCCGTTTGTTTTTGGGTCTGTTTGCATGGGTTTAAAAATTTTAGGTTTACAAAAATAGCGAAATTGGGCGTGTTTCGCAATGGTTAGTTTTTCAATAACTATATGTGAAATGGGTTTTTAAAATGATATTTTTTTTGAAGTAATTTTTAAAAGGAAAATACATTAATACCAACGCCTAGTAAACAAACTAAGCAATGTTTTTGGGCTTAGGGTAACAATGAAACGCACCTTTTCATCGTAATGGGGCAAATTGGGCTCAAAGCCTATGCTTGAGTAAATTGGGAAATATAATTCAAAATAATCTGCCACTAAACTGAGACGAACTCCCGTGTCAAAAACTGCGTTTGTTCCGCGAGCTTTATTGTGAACGAGTCCTGCATCACCATAGGCATAAATCCATTTCCAGATATTTGTGCTTGCATTTACAGTCGCCATCCAGCTATTTGCATAAGCAGGTTCCAATTGCGATTTAAATCCTCCCTCTGCAATAATCAATTGCTGGCTGAAAAGTCCGAAATCCTCACTACGGCCGTAATAATTATAATCAAAAAGATAATCGTTCGGACAGTCCAAACGCAAAGCTGAAAAAATCCTCATCCTCTCGTGTATCATTAAAAAGAAAAGCTCCGGCGAAAAAGCGTAAGTTAAGTTGGCGATTGCTTAAAAAAAGTTTTCGGTATTCAAAATCTACGGAAAGCTTGCTAAATTTTGAAGAGATTTCATAGTCAACAACCCCCCTAAAATAATTGATAAGATTCGGGTTTGAATACACATATTGCATATTGTAAATGCTGTAATTCGGTTCCTGATCTGGATCATTGGGGTTTTCATCACGATACACATTTACATTCCGAAGATTGATAAATTGTTTTTCATTGTCGCGTAAATCCTCATTTCTGAAAGCAAAAGTGATGTAGGGCGTAAAGCGTTTGTAAAATAATCCACGGTCATAGGAATAGTAATTCCCTGAAAATCCATAGCGCATTGCATATAGACTTCCTTGGTCCAATTGCTGGGTATAACTTATGGAAGCGCTCCCCACAATCTGTTTGGACCTAAAGCCGAATTGTGGCTCCAAACTGTAATGGACTGCTTTTGGTAAAACTGTTTTGTTGTATAGCCGAAGACCGGTTGAAATCCCGTCATAAAGGTTATACTCAAAAATTGGCATAAAGAAAAACTGCGTAAAGTTTGGATCTTCCACATCCTGAAAAAGCCTGAACTGAAGCGGCTTATTCATAATTCCATTTACAGTCTTAAAATTGTTTCTGCGGTTGAACTCAGGTATTCTTCCTTCGTAATTGAGAGCCAACTTGCGAATGTTATCAGCAGGAATGGTAATTGATGAAATACTATCTATTGGCGCTGTCCAGGTTTTATAAACTATTTCATCTTTGTCCAAACCATAAAGCGAAACAGGAAGCTCGGACTTTCTATTATTCTTTATGAAAACTTCCAGCGAATCGCCTTTCTTTTTTACATTCTTAATTTTGAAATCAATCGTGGTGCGCGTATCCACATAATCATCAAAAAACCAATTTATGGGAAGATCAGTTTTTTCAGAAAGAAAGGATTCGAAATCTGATGATTTTATTGGTTTCAGTTTATTTTCCAAATAGAATTCCTTGATGCTTTTTTTTAGAATATCATCGCCCAAATAATCATTTAAATATCTAAAACCACTTGCGCCGTAATAGCCATTTGCAATATTCATATTAAATTTCAATAACGAATCTTTTGGCGTGGTAAGAGATTGATGAAGGTTGCTACGCGCCATATTCAAATAAAGAATAGGATATTGGTCGTTAAATTCCAAATCGGCCACGTGCGCCCATCGGATTATCCACCAATTACTGAGGTTACCAATTATCTTCATTTTTGGATAATAGGTATCCACATATTCCATCATTAAGTAAATCTGCAACGCATCCTGCAACCAAAAATCATCGCGAGAGTGCAACACCATTGTATTGTCTACATAATGGCGCGTGATGGTTTTAAGCTGCTCCATGTCATATTCAAAACCATCGGGGAAAGGACTTATAAATCTTGGCAATTGGTTTAGGCCGTAAACAGGATTGGTACGGTAATCGGTTTCGCTCACCACAATTTTTTCAAACGGATAGGAGCCAAGACGCTCATCCAAAAAATGAACAATCCTATCAACCATCAATGCCTGCACGGGCGGATTTACCTTGCTATTTTGAATGTTTGTAACCACTTGTAACTTGTCGGTTTCAATGGTTTCGAAGTTTGGATTTTTTTCGATGTACAGAACGAGACTACTTCGGTCTTTTCCTGTTAAAGTGGTGATTTTTTCAGATTCAGAAATTGTTTCTTCACTTTCATTTAAATCTGAAGTGATAGTATAATTCGCTGGTGTGCGAAATTTTATTGAAAATTCCGAAAGGTTCAAATATAAATCTTCAGTGTTTTTATTGCTGAAAATATGCCACTCCCCATCATAAACTGCGGGCGCAATATACCAATGGTTAATTTTAAAATCATTGTTATCATTCACTCCATAACGGGTAAATCGGTCATTTGGAACCTGTACTGTGTATTCCAAATAAAACGTATAACTATCCCCTGGATTTAAAGGTTTTTCGGGAATAATTTTCAGAATATCTGCCGCCTCGCCGCGCTCCCATTGTAATGGAGTTTCGGAATTATTATAGATTTTTTCAATAGTGGTTTTTCCGCGATCTTCGTCTTTTTCAAAATGAAAGGCACTGTTGTAATTTTCAGAAAAACGCCTTCCCAAAGGAGTTGTTTTGGAGGAAAAACTGTTTGCCCAATCAAAGAAGAAGACTTCATTTAAAATATCTTCGGAAGTGTTGGTGTACGTTATTTCCTGTTTTATTGAAATGCTTTTTTGGGATGGATTCAATGTAGCATCAATCACTATGGAATGCTGCGCCGTTGCTTGAAGTGCCAAACAAAGAAAAACTAAATATAGAATTCTGTTTATTTTCAAAGAAAAATAGGGAATTTAAAAATTTGGACTCAAATTATACTCATCATAGAATTCGTTCAAAATATTTAGAACTTCATCTTCACTATCTACCAAATGCACTAATTCCAAATCTTCCGCACTCACATTATTATTTGCGTGCAAAAGCGTGGTTTTAACCCATTCAAAAAGTCCGCCCCAAAATTCTGAGCCAACCAGAATTATAGGAAATTTATCAATTTTGTGTGTTTGTATCAGTGTTAATGCTTCAAAGAATTCATCCAAAGTACCAAATCCGCCGGGCATTACCACAAATCCCTGTGAATATTTCACAAACATTACTTTCCGAACAAAAAAGTAATCAAAATCGATGCTTTTATCACTGTCAATATAAGGATTGTCGTGCTGTTCAAAAGGTAAAGTAATATTCAGCCCTACAGAAGTTCCGCCCGCCAAATGCGCGCCTTTATTTCCAGCTTCCATAATTCCCGGACCACCGCCGGTTATAACCCCATAGCCATTTTCAGTAATTTTTTTTGCAATGTTTTCAGCTAGTTTGTAATATTTATGGTCAGGCTTTGTACGTGCGGAACCAAATATGGAAACGCAAGGACCAATGCGACTCATTTTTTCGTAACCATTTACAAACTCGCCCATGATTTTAAAAATCGCCCACGAGTCGTTTGTTTTTACTTCATTCCAATTTTTTGTTGCTTGATCGTTTCTCATTTATTCAGTATTGAGTATTGAGTATTGAGTAGTGAGTATTTCAGTATTTTAATTTTATTATCGTTTCTCGCTCGTCGCTGACGAATGTAATTCTTTTTTAAGGAATCGTGCCGTGTAGCTTTTTTTGTCCTTTGCCACTTTTTCGGGCGTTCCCAAAGCCAAAATTTTTCCACCTTGTTTACCGCCTTCGGGCCAATATCTATTATATAATCAACAGTTTTAACAACATCTAGATTATGTTCAATTATTAAAACCGTATTGCCTTTATCAACCAATTTATTTAAAACTATCATTAAAACACGAATATCCTCGAAGTGAAGTCCCGTGGTTGGCTCGTCCAATATATAAAAAGTATTTCCCGTATCGCGCTTGGATAGCTCCGTTGCAAGTTTAATACGTTGTGCCTCGCCGCCCGAAAGCGTTGTGGATTGTTGCCCAAGTGTTATGTAGCCTAAACCAACATCCTGAATCGTTTTTACTTTTCTGTAAATTTTCGGGATGTTTTCAAAAAAATCACAAGCTTCGTTTATGGTCATTTCCAAAACGTCATAAATTGATTTTCCCTTATAGCGAATTTCCAATGTTTCCCGGTTGAAACGCTTGCCTTGGCAGGTTTCACATTCAACATAAACATCTGGGAGAAAATTCATTTCAATTACTCGCAAACCGCCACCTTTACAGGTTTCGCAACGGCCACCAGCTACATTAAAACTAAAACGGCCAGGTTTATAACCGCGAATTAAAGATTCGGAAGTTTTCGCGAAAAGATTTCGTATTTCAGAAAAAACACCTGTGTATGTCGCTGGATTGCTTCGCGGAGTTCTTCCAATCGGCGATTGGTTTATATCGATTACTTTGTCAATATTTTCAAGCCCTACAATTTTTTTGTACGGCATCGGTTTTTTTACTCCGTTGAAAAAATGCGCGTTTAAAATAGGGTAGAGGGTTTCATTGATCAATGTTGATTTTCCGCTGCCGGAAACGCCCGTAACCCCAATCATTTTTCCCAATGGAAAATCAACCGATACATTTTTTAAATTATTTCCCGAAGCACCTTTTATTGAAAGTGTTTTGCCGTTTCCTTTTCTGCGTTCCTTCGGAATTTCAATTTCTTTATTTCCGCTTAAATAATCTGCTGTAAGGGTGTGATGTTTTCTAATTTCCTCTGGTGTTCCTTCGGAAACAATTTCGCCACCGTATTTTCCAGCAGCTGGTCCAATATCGATAACGTAATCGGCACTATCAATCATGTCCTTATCGTGCTCAACAACAATAACCGAATTGCCCAATTCCCTTAATTGTTTCAGGGAATAAATCAATCGCTCGTTGTCGCGCTGATGCAAGCCAATACTGGGTTCATCCAAAATATAAAGCACACCTACCAACTGCGAACCAATTTGAGTTGCCAATCGAATTCGTTGTGCCTCACCACCCGAAAGTGATTTTGAACTTCTGTCCAACGCCAAGTAGGTAAGCCCAACATCCACCAAAAATTGAAGGCGTGAACGCACTTCTTTTATTATTTCGGAAGCTATTTTAAGTTGTGTTTCCGAGAGGTTCTTTTCGAGGTTTGAAAACCATTCTGCCAATTCCACCACGTCCATATTGGCGAGTTCGGCGATGTTTTTCCCATTTACTTTAAAATAAAGTGATTCCTTCCGAAGGCGTGTGCCGTCGCATTCCGGACACGGAATTTTATCCATATATTCCTTTGCCCAACGTTTCAGCGAAGTGGTTTCATCTGCGTCAAATGTATTTTGAATGAAAGTGGCAACCCCTTCAAAGTCTATTTTATAGCTTCGGGTAATTCCCAAAGCTTTGGAAGAAATATCGAATTTTTCATTTCCTCCGAAAAAAATCACATCTTTTGCATCCTGAGGAATACTTTCAAAGGAATCGGTTAATTTGAAATTGAACCTTTCGGCAATTAACTCTAATTGTTTGAAAACCCAATTGCTTTTTTGTCGGGTGTGGCGCCAAAGCCCCTTGCTTAATAGAAAGGTTTGGGTTTGGAACTAGTTTTTTAAGATTTACTTCATATAATTTCCCAAGCCCTTTACATTTTGGGCACATTCCTTTTGGTGAATTGAACGAGAAATTATTCGGCTCGGGATTGGGATAGGAAATCCCGGAAGTGGGGCACATCAAAGAACGGCTGAAATATCTTGCTTCATTGGTGTCATTATCGAGAACCATCAGCACATCATCGCCGTGGTACATTGCGGTATTTATGCTTTCTGAAAGACGTTTTTTGTTATCACTTTCAGCCGAAACTTTTAGTCTATCAATAACAGTTTCAATATCGTGGTTTTTGTAACGGTCCAGTTTCATTCCTTTTACAATATCACGAACTTCACCATCTACGCGCACTTTTAAGAAACCTTGTTTTGCGATTTGCTCAAAAAGTTCGCGGTAATGCCCTTTTCGGGAACGGATAACGGGAGCGAGAATACTCACTTTTTTATCGGCAAAATCTTCGAGTATAAGTTGCTTTATCTGCTCATCGCTATAACTGACCATTTTTTGTCCAGTATTGTAACTATAGGCATCGCTTGCTCGCGCATAAAAAAGACGAAGAAAATCGTAAATCTCAGTAATTGTGCCAACGGTTGAACGCGGACTTTTGCTTGTGGTTTTTTGCTCAATTGCAATTACGGGCGAAAGTCCTTCAATTTTATCAACATCGGCCGTTCCAAACTTCCCAAGAATTGACGGGCATAGGCAGAAAATGTTTCAATGTAGCGACGCTGCCCTTCGGCATAAATAGTATCGAACGCCAAAGAGGATTTTCCGCTACCAGAAAGTCCTGTAATTACAACTAATTTTTCCCGAGGGATGCGAACGTCAATGTTCTTTAAATTGTGGACACGGGCGCCCAAAACTTCAATAAAATCCTCACTTTTCGACATAGTTTGCAAAGGTACTCAATTGAATGGAAAATAAAGAACGGATGCGATCCCGTTGATGTTAATTTTGATGAAAAAATCTGTCATTTTCAAAAATTATTGGTTCACTTCTTTGGAAAGAAAAATGTGGAAAGTTACAGCGATAAAGAATATCGTACTTATAACAATGGAATAGCCTACAATTAAAACGAAAACAGAAAAACTGAGCATTAAATAAGTGAGCGGTAATAAAATGCCAAAAACCATTAACAGTAAAAATATGGTGTGTAAATAACGAACCAATCGAGGTGTTTTGCCATTGATTTGTGACTGAAACTGGTATAGTTTCGGAACAACATCTTTAATCATATATTCATAAAGCTTTGAAAAAAACACTTCGTTGAAAGAAGAATTTCCAAACTCTTCACTATCAATTGTATTTGCCAAATTGAGAATTTTTTCTTGATGTCTTTCAAAAACAGAATCCAAATTAATTGAATCCTTAAATGTTCCATATTTATACCCAAATGCATACCAAAGCCCTGCGCCACTCTTGTGTTCCATCCACTTTTCAATAATAGTTTTATCATAAAATGCTGGATAGTTGATGGTTTCGGGAATGTGTTTCTGTTTTGGATTTGTAAGCAATAGAGATTTCATTTCCAAATACAAGCTTTCAGTTTCACCGTAATGATGTGTTTGCTGAAGAAACTCAATGGCAAGTCTAGATTTTCCCTTGTAAAATTCCTTTACCTCAAAAAAAGTAAGATCTGTAAACTCCTTTTCAATATAATCCTTAAGACCCGGAAGCCATATGTTTGAATTGATCATAATTTCAGCAATGCTCCTGAAATTGTGCATTTTTTGTGTTGTCTTGCTTATTTTCTCAATGATTTTAACTTTATTCGATTTTAGGTTCATAGCTGTAGTAGCTAAAAAAACCATCAAAATCGCTGAAAGAAAACCGCTTATAACAATAAAAACTGTTGTGAGACTTTTTAGAATTTCGGCAAAACCCAAGGTGTTTTGATTTTTTTTAACCAGTAAAAAAATCAATACTGCGCAAAGCGTACCACTTATCACAAATGCGATGATGGAATACAAATCCTTAAGCAAAGATTTACTTTTCATAGGTTAAGTGACGCCAAATGGGGCAAAAAAATGGTTTTTTAAAAAAAGTATCTTTGCAAAAAAAAGTATTTGAATTTTTTGCAGAAAAAAATAAAAACTAATGTATTGGTTTATTCAAAAGCAGAGATATAAAGTTTTTTTTAAGATCAAATTTTTCAAAAATCCTTCGTTAGTTTTCAAATCTAATCCTTTTTATTACCTAATTTTTTACCTTTCGATATAATGCAAAAGATTTCGTTTAAGGGTGATAGCTAAATTTAAATGTTAATACCCGATGGAAGTATCATCCCCACGAGAGTCAGCCCCACCTTCTAATTTTCCATTTGGAAGTTTTAAAATTGCGTCAACTTTACCAATTATTGGATCGGCATCCATGTTTTCGGGATATCCTTTCTGTTTCAAACCATCAATTAATTCTCTTGGGAATCTGCTAAATTCATAGCGAATGGCATCCGGCAACCATTGATGGTGAAATCTTGGGGCATCAACGGCTTCCTGCATATTCATCTTAAATTCATACACATTTAAAATTGTTTGTGCTACAGAAGTGATAATCGTAGAACCACCGGGGGTTCCAACAACCATCCAAAGCTCACCATCTTTTTCAACAATAGTTGGCGTCATGGAGCTTAGCATTCTCTTTTGTGGAGCGATTGCGTTTGCCTGTCCGCCAACCAAACCATAAACATTTGGTTCGCCAGGCTTGGCGCTGAAATCGTCCATTTCATTGTTTAAAAAGAAACCAAGTTCGTTTACATACAATAAAGAACCGAAGGAAGAATTGAGTGTGGTTGTAACAGAAACAGCATTTCCGAAAGCATCAACAATAGAAAAGTGTGTAGTTTCCGAACTTTCATAGCCTAAAATTATACCCGGTTTAATTTCGGAGGAAGGCGTTGCAGCGTCGAATGAAAAACTTTCCATTCTCCCTGAAAGATAGGCTTCGGAAAGCAACGAATCAGTTGGAATATTTACAAAATCCGGATCGCCCAAATAATAGCTTCGGTCTGCATAAGCTTCTTCGTTCGGCTTCGGCCAAAACTTGAATATATTTTTCCGAATTAGGGCCATATTCAGAAAGAGGAAAAGGCTCAACCATTTTTAAAATCTGTGCTAAACAGATGCCACCGCTGGAAGGTGGCGCCATGGAAATTATTTTTAAATCTTTATAATTAAAAATAATGGGGTCCCGCCATTGAGCTTCGTACACCTCCAAATCCTTTAAAGTTAGAATCCCACCTTTTTCTTTCAGAAAAGAAACGAGTTTTCGCCCTGTTTCCCCACTGTAAAATTCGGCTCGGCCATTTTTGGAAATGCGTTCCAAAGTACTTGCCAATGCATTGTTTTTTAAAACATCATTCGCTTTAAGGTTTTCGGAATAGAGCGTGCTTTCACCATTTACCTCTTCAAAATAAGGTTTATAAATTTCCAATTCAGCTGCTTCTTTTTCGGTGATTATATACCCCTTTTTTGCAAGCTCAATTACAGGTTTTAAAATAACTTCCATTGGCAAACTGCCAAATTTTTCGTGAATGGCAAACATTCCCGCAACTGTTCCCGGAACAGCGACGGACATTGCGCCAATGGAGCTTTTGTCTGGAATAACGTTTCCATTTTTATCGAGATACATATTTTTTGAGGCTGCCATTGGGGCTTTTTCGCGATAATCCAAAGTACCTATTTCACCATACGCACTTCTGTAAACCATAAATCCGCCGCCACCAAGATTTCCGGCGTTTGGATAGGTTAAGGCTAAAGCCATATTTGTAGCAATCAATGCATCAAAAGCATTGCCACCCATTTTAAGAATTTCGGTCCCGATTTTTGAAGCTTCGGCACGAGCGGAAACAACCATTGCACTATCAGCAATTACCGCTTTTTTTGTTTCTACTTTCGGGGTTTCAGCTAAGGTTTGCGCTTTGGGTTTTTCTTTACAGGAAAGAAATAACAGGGCAATTAGAAAGAAATAGGTAATCTTCATAATTCGTTTAGTTTTTGGTTTGAAAAAGCAATCAATTCTTCAAAAAAGGAAGTGAAATCAGCTTCAAATTCCTCATAAAATTCTTCGAGTTCTGCAACCGCCAAATTCATTTTTGAAATGCCTTTGGTGCGCACATTCATTTGCGCCAAAATTTTACTTATACCTTCAACGGTGGCGTAACTTAACAGCCAATTATCCGCAATCATATAAGGCATCATTTTTTGAATTCTGGGGGGAAGCGTAGTGAAATTTTTCCGAAGCAGTTCATAAAAATTCTGCACATATTCATCCAATGGGACATTAGAATATTTGCTCCAATTTTTCGCCAAAAAGTGGTCATAAAGTATATCAACAATCACCCCGCTGTAATGGCTGTAATTTTTGTGAAGCCGTGCCGTGCTTCGGTGAACGGTAGGATGGGCGTCCGTAAAACTGTCAATTCCGCGATGCAATAAAATTCCTCTTGCAATTTGTGGCGGAAATTTTTCGTAACGTTTCCCTTTAATACCATCTGCAATAAAGTTGCCGATAATAACGCCTTCTTCGTCGCCGGAGAGATAGATGTGGGCTAAAAAATTCATTCAATAAATATATGTATTTTTGGACTGTAAAAACTGAAAATTGAACAGGTTACCCAATTTGGACCCATTGCGGTTTTTTCTCGCTTCCTTCGTGTTGCTTTTTCACTTGCCCCAACTTTCCGCCAATCAGGGACTTCCATATTTTGATGGACTCCCTATATTTCATCGTGGTTTGGAGGCGGTTTATATGTTTTTTGTATTGAGCGGTTTTTTGATTATTAGGCTAATTTATCGTGCAAAAATTCGAAATACCTTCTCTATAAAAGATTTTTATGTTCGAAGAATTCTTCGAATTTTTCCTTTGTATTATCTGGTTTTGGGCTTTGGATTGCTTTTTTACAACGTGCTTTTACCGTTTTTGAATATTCCTTTTGAAATAAATTACACTTGGAAAGAAGCCCTGTTTTACAATGTTTTCTTTCTTCCAAATGTATTTGCACAACTATATGCACCTGGCGGAATACTTGAAATTCTGTGGTTCATCGGGATTGAGGAACAATTCTATTTGGTAATTGCACCATTATTGTTTTTCATTAATGTGAAATGGATTCTTCGCGTTTTAAGCATTTTGCTGATTGGATATTTCATCCTTTATTGGTCCGATGTTTTTGAAGCGCTGAAGGAATATCTTTTTGTTTTTTTCTATCTTTTTTCAGGCGGAGTGATTGCCATTTTGGAAGAAAAGAAAAAATTGGAGTTTTTAAAACGGTCAGCAGTTTTCCCAATAATAATCAGTGTTGCAGCACTTCTTTATTTTGTCACAGATTGGTTTCTATTTGAACCAATGTGGCTTCGCGCAGCGTTCACTTGTTTCCTATTCGGATTTTTTATTCATTCGCTGGCATTTAATAACCGTGGAGTAGAAGTGAAGAGTAAAATTTTAAATCACTTCGGAAGCATTTCCTATGGAATTTATATGTTTCACGCCATTGTGTTGAATGCAGTTGTATTTTTGTTTTTGAAAATGGAATTCCTACAAAACCTTAATGAAACTTTAACCATATTCTTACTGTATCTGTTTACTTTCGCAGGCACACTTTTGATTGCTCATTTGTCTTACACTTACTTTGAGCTTTACTTTTTAAAATTGAAAAATAAATTCAGAAAAGAAAGATGAAGTAGGAAATACGAAATGTGAAATACGAAATTTAATCAACCATCAACCAATAACCATTAACATTAAAAAATGACATTAATAAAATCTATATCGGGAATTCGCGGAACTATTGGCGGAGCACAGGGCGAAAACTTAACTCCAATTGATGCCGTAAAATATGCCGCTGCCTACGGAAGTTGGGTGAAACAACAACGCAACAAAGAAATCTATAAAGTGGTTGTGGGTCGCGATGCGAGAATTTCTGGGGAAATGATCCAGCAATTGGTAATGAATACGCTCGTTGGAATGGGAATCACGGTGATAGATTTAAATCTTTCCACAACACCAACCGTTGAAGTTGCAGTTGCCTTGGAACACGCCGATGGCGGAATAATTTTAACCGCAAGCCATAATCCAAAACAGTGGAACGCCTTGAAATTGCTGAATAACAAAGGTGAATTTTTAAGCGGCGAAGCTGGACAACAAATTCTTGATATTGCTGAAAACGGAGCTATTGAATTCGCTGAAGTTGATAATTTGGGTGAAATCCATAAAAATGATGCGTATATCGATTTGCATATTGATGAAATTCTGAATCTTTCTTTGGTGAAAGCAGATGCCATAAAGCGTTGCAAATTTAAAGTGGTTGTTGATGCCGTGAATTCCACTGGTGGAATTGCTGTGCCTTTGCTTTTGGAAGCTTTGGGCGTGGAACCGGTAAAATTGCATTGCACGCCAAACGGACAATTTCCGCACAATCCCGAACCGTTGAAAGAACATTTGGGCGATTTGATGGAAAGTGTTGTAAAAAACCGAGCAGACTTTGGAATTGTGGTTGATCCCGATGTGGACCGACTTGCTTTTGTTGACGAGAAAGGCGAAATGTTTGGCGAGGAATATACGCTGGTTGCGGTTGCCGATTATGTTTTGCAAAACACTCCCGGGAATACAGTTTCAAATATGTCGTCTTCCCGTGCGTTGCGCGATGTTACCGAAAAGCACGGCGGAACTTATACCGCAAGTGCCGTTGGCGAAGTGAATGTAGTTGAAAAAATGAAGGAGACTAATGCGGTAATTGGCGGCGAAGGAAATGGCGGAATTATTTATCCAGAGCTACATTACGGTCGCGACAGTTTGGTTGGGATTGCTTTGTTTTTAAGTTTTTTGGCTGAAGAAAAAATTGCCGTTAGCGAACTTCGGAAGAAATACACCGCCTATTTTATGAGCAAAAAGAAGATTGAATTAACGCCACAATTGGACGTTGATGCAATTTTAAAAGCGATGGAAGCGAAGTACTCAAATGAAAAAATAGACACTATTGACGGTGTAAAAATTGACTTTGCTGAAAACTGGGTACATCTTCGAAAATCTAATACAGAACCTATTATTAGGATTTATACAGAAGCGAAATCACAGGAGGAAGCAGATGCTTTGGCGGAGATGATTATCGGGGAGATTGAGGGAATTGCTGGGTTGTAGTTTTTAAAAACGAAGCATAGAAGATTAATTATCTTTTAAAATTCGTAATAATTTTTTTGGGTCTTGGCGATTGTCCCAAAATGCGGTAATTATTATTTCTTCATCGGTTACTGTGTAGAATATGCTGAAATTTCCCAGCGATGCTACTCTTGTATTTTTGAAATCAGTTGACTTATAAAGAAGTGGCGTTTCTGCAATTTGCTTTGTTCGCTCCGTTACGATTGTAATCAGCTTTTTGGAATATGTTTTCGATTTGTTGTGCTTTACCCAATATTCAAGAATCCCGACATATTGAACATCAGCAGTTCTTGTCCATATTACAGTCCGTTGAGCCATTCTAGATTTCGTTTGTCCATTGCTTCCTGTGAAATCAATCGTCCGTTTTCGATGTCCGCTTCGCTCATTTCGAGCATTTCTTTTTGTTCAGCGGTCAGTTCAACTATTTCATTATCCGTAGCGTTTGAAGATATCAGATTATCAAGTGCCAAAAGAAAATCTTTATTTTTAATGGACAGGATTTTATCAATCAGTCTGCTACGTATTTTATCAACTGTTGCCATATTTGTTTGAATTTGTTCCACAATTTCGGAAATTTTCGTGAGTTTTCATAATGTTTTACAATGGTTGAGTAAATGAAAGTATAGTTTAAAATAGGTGCATCTTCGAAAATCAAATACAGAACCTATAATTAGAATTTATACCGAAGCGAAAAGTCAGGAAGAAGCAGATGCTTTGGCAGATAGTGTTATTGGAGAGATTGAGGAGATTGCTGGATTTTAAAATATTAATAAAAAGGTTGATTGTGCGATTTTTAGGAGCTCAATGGATTCACTTGAATTTGTCCTCCGATTGCTTTTAACACCTTCATAATTGTTTCAAATTGAGGTTTCGCTCCATCTGATAATGCTTTGTATAAACTCGGTCTGCTCAAACCTGTTTCTTCCGCAATTTTTGTCATTCCTATAGCTTTGGCGATGTGTCCAATAGCATTAATCACATCGGCATTATCTCCATCTTCCAAAACAGTGTTGAGATATTCCGCAATCATTTCCTTGCTGTCTAAATAATCTGCTATATCAAATTTTGAAGTTTCCATATTTTATTTGTTTAAATTTTTCCATATTTCTTTTGATTTAGCAATATCCATTTGTTGTGTCGATTTCTCTCCGCCAATTAGTAAAATAATTATTTTTCCGTCTTTTTCTTTGAAATAAATACGATAGCCTTTCGCAAAATTTATTCGCATTTCCCGAATTCCATCGACAATTGGTCTACAATCACCAAAATGTTCGTCAGTTTCTAATTTTTGAATTCTGAACAAAATTTTTGCCTTTGCTTTAAAGTCTTTTAACTTTCTAAACCATTTATCGAATTCAGTTGTTTTTTCAATAAAGAACATATACAATGTATCTACTTGGATACAAATTTAATAAAAACATTTGAATTAATTCAGTTAGGTAAGTGCATCTCAAAAATCAAATACAGAACCGATTATCAGGATTTATACTGAAACGAAAAGCCAGCAAGAGTCGGATGCTATGGCGGATAGGATTATTGGGGAGATTAAAGCAGTGGCAGGATTATAATTAATCCATCTTACGAAGCTTCCACCTTTTATGTGACCATAAATAATACTCAGGTTTTTCGCGAATTTGGGTTTCCAAAGCATCAAAAAACATTCGTGTAATTTGAAAATCTGGGTATTCTTTTGGGTTGTCAACCAAGGGAACAAACGTAG
Organism: uncultured Flavobacteriaceae bacterium; assembly: GCA_963716065.1. GTDB lineage: Bacteria > Bacteroidota > Bacteroidia > Flavobacteriales > Flavobacteriaceae > Aequorivita. Next base: position 406,383 of record OY970287.1, on the reverse strand, counting down.
TTTTATAATAACCGCGTTTTACCTTTTCAACTTTTAAATAAAGTACAGAAAAATCCAGCATTTTAGCCAATTCCTCTGTTCCGGTAAACATTGGAATATCTATTCCCATAAAAGTATCGCGATGCTTGAAAGCGCCTTTTTTAGGGGTTTGATCTGAGAGAATATAGGTTAGGGTTTTAACTCCTTTTTTCCATTTTCTAAAAAGAACGCCTACAATTTTTTTGTTACTCACAATAACTCCACCAAAATGCTCACGGGTTTTTTTTACCAGAGCATCAAATTGTTTGTTGTCCAAAGGTTTGTAAACTGCGTGCGCTTGATGCTTCATCAATTTGTTTAATATTCCGCTCCATTCCCAATTGCCGTAATGGCCAGCCATTAAAAGGATGCTTTTGTTGTTTTGATAATAAGGCTCAAGAATTTCAATATTGGTAACCACAAAACGTTTCCTTATTTCCTTTTCAGAAATGGTAAAAGCCTTTATGGTTTCAAAAATAACATCGCATAAATGTTTGAAGAATTGCTTTGCTATTCGGTCTCTTTCCTGTTGCGTTTTTTCAGGAAAAGCCAAAGCAAGATTGTCTTTCGCCACTTTTTTTCTGTAGCCAATAACATAATAAACCAAAAAATAGAGCGCTGTAGATTTGATGTACAAAATGCGCATCGGCAAGATGGAAAGTAGCCAAAGAATTGGATATGCCAGTATATAAAGCAATCTTTGCATAAGTATTGTTAGCGCAAAACTAATTAAATTTATTGCACCAATAATAATTCATTTTCAACATTCACGGTTTGACCCTTCGACTGCGCTCAAGGTGACAAAAATTTTGAATTTGGAAAGAATTTTAAAATAACTTTTAATTTCAAATTTCTCGTTTTAGATGCAAAACTTACACATTGCTACAATTATAATTATCGCTGCAAACGTCATCATTTCAATGAAAGGTTTCAGCGATTTTGCTTTTTTTGAAAAGTATAAATTCAACATTGCCGGGATTCGTCGCGGGGAGCAGATTAGAATGTTTAGTTCCGCGTTTTTGCACGCAGATTTTTCACATTTGCTTTTCAATATGCTTACACTTTACTTTTTTGCAAACGTTGTAATTAATAGTGTTGGAGTAGCTTATTTTGTAATTATTTATGTTGCAAGTCTTTTACTGGGAAATCTTTTATCATTCTATTTTCATAAAGATGAGTACCACTATAGTGCAATTGGCGCGAGTGGTGCGGTGATGGGAATTCTTTATTCAGCCATATTGTTTTTTCCTGATATGGGATTATATCTATTCTTTATACCAATAGCAATACCAGCTTGGCTTTTTGGGATGGCATACTTGTTGTATTCCATCTACGGAATGAAAAAAAAATTGGGGAATATTGGTCACGACGCCCACATTGGCGGGGCAATTGGAGGGTATGTGCTTACACTTTTGTTTGCTCCCTATTTGTTCGAAACCAGTTTGTGGATTGTCGTTTTGCTCGCGCTTCCTTTAATTCTTTTATTCGTTCTGCATAAATTAGGTAAAATATAATTTAAAAGCGAAAAGCCCAAGGCAAACAGCTAAAAGCCAAATAATAATAAACAAAAACTTAAAAACAATGAAAACTTTACAAACACTATTAATTTTAGCAATAACAACCACAACTATGATGGCTCAAAACACACTTCCGCCAAACACAATTGATGTAACTGGCGAAGGTATTGTTCGTGTGGTTCCAGATGAAGTAACCATTAATATTCGCGTTGAAAACACAGGAGAGAATACCAAAACTTTGAAAGAACAAAATGACGCTACAATTAGCGAAGTTTTAAAATTTCTTAAATCAATGAAAATTGAAGATAAAGATGTGAAAACGGAATATATGAACCTTGCCAAAAATTATGATTACAATAGTAAGACATACACTTTTGCGGCAAATCAATCACTTTCTGTGAAACTGCGCGATCTTAAAAAATATGAAGCTGTAATGAAGGGTCTTATTGACACAGGGATAAACAGGATTGATGGTGTGGAATTTTCTTCTTCAAATAGTGAAGCACTGAAAAGCCAGGCCCTAAAAAAGCGATTGAAAACGCCCAAATGAAAGCGAAGGAATACGTTTCGGTTTTAAACCAAACTGTTGGGAAAGCGGTTTCAATTAGCGAATTTCAAAATTCTGTTGGTCCACAGCCAATGTATAAAATGGCAATGATGGATTCATCTGTTGGAGGAGGCGAACAAACAATCTCACTTGGAGAAATGGAAATAAGAACATCAGTAAACGTAAGTTTTCTGTTGAACTAATCGATTGGTCGATGAGTATATGAGTTGAAAAAAAACTTATAAATAAAAAACCTCGGTTCTTAAAAGAATCGAGGTTTTTTTTATTTTTTGCTAAAATCTAAAATCTAAAATCTAAAATCTAAAATCTAAAATCTAAAATCTAAGAGCTATTCTGAACCCAAAAGCGTAGCAATCTTTGCTTCCAAAGCTGCTCCGCGAAGGTCTTTGTCGATAATCATTCCATTTTCATCAAGCAAAAATGTTGCTGGAATGGAACGAACGTTATACTGCTGTGCAATTGGATCTTGCCAGAACTGTAGATTTGAAACGTGATACCAATCCATTTTATCATCCTTTATAGCTTGCAACCATTTGTCTTTTTGTTCAGCTTTATCCAAAGAAACGCTAATAATATTCAAACCTTTGTCGTGATATTTATTGTACACATTTACCACATTCGGGTTTTCCATACGGCAAGGTTTACACCAAGAAGCCCAAAAATCGATGATAGTATATTTTCCCATTGCGTCTTTTAAAGACATTGTTTCGCCGGTTGGGGTAGGAGCGGTGAAGTCTGGCGCAGCGCTACCAACCTCGGCTTTTTTCAATGACTCCAAATTTGTTTTTAAATCCTGAACTATTTCTGAAGAAGCAATTTTTGCTTCAAGATTTTCAATGTATGCTGAAGCTTCTGCCGCAGTTAGTTCCTTTCTGCTCATCATTTCTGAAATAAGCATTACGGCAAAAAGAGAATAATTATTTTCTTTTAAATACTCTTTTTTAAACTCAGTTTCCTCAGCAACAATATTTAAGTTTTCACTTTGCAAAGCTGCAATGGTAGCAGTATCATTTTCTTGTTGCGCCTTCCGAAAACGTTCCATGTTTCCTTGCTTCTTTTTGTTTATTACTGTCATCTTGTCCACAAATTCACCGTATGCCTTATTCTGTTTTCCACCAGTAATGCGAGACGATTGAATGCTATCCTTGTAAATGATCGCCTCCATATCTTCATTTTCAGGGAAAAATAAAACGGAAGCATTGATTTCGTTTATTCTCAAAAAATTAAGCAAATTATCATCACTTTTTGGATAAGTTGCTGAAAATTTTCCCTCTGTTATTGTAATAGTATCTATCGCTTTTGGTTGTCTATTTTCAAGTGTATAAACAAATATTTCAGTTCCATCGGCAAAACCTACGGCATCGCCTTCCAATTTGTAACTATTGGTATCTTTATTGCAGGAGATTAATGAAATTGAAAGGAGTGAAGCAAAAATCAGTCTCATAATTGGTTTTTTAAAATTTCGACAAAAATAGCGGTTTATTGTTTCATTAATATAAATGGTTGACATTTTTATTATTTATTAACATATTCTGAATTTTTAAACCTTACTTTTAATCGCTAATAGCTATGAATACAATGATTAAAGACAAAAAAGATTTTCCGCTCAAAATAAATATTGGTTTCAAAAAAGTTTTTGAAGCTTATAGAGAGCAATTAGGTGAGGGCGCTTCAGAAAAAAAACAAATTTCTGAAATTCTTGCCTTGGAGAAAGTTTTTCCAGAACTATCGTCTGGGATTTCCGATTTTGAAAATCTAACAAAATACAAAGAACAGATCGATGCTATACTCGATCCACTGTTTCCGGCAGTTTTACAGAAAAATGAAATAAAATTTGCTACTATTCCATTCCAGGAAATGGCTTTCAAAAGTACGGAACGCTATAAAAACATTTTGAAAAATGCTGGCTCTGATTTTTCTTTAGACATACTAAATTTTGACGAGGATGAATACTACATTATGGGATGTAGCCTTATTTTGAATTTATATTATGGAAAAACGGTAGATTTTAAACGATCGTTTTATTATAATATTCCGGATGCTCAGGGAATTATTAAGAACTATAGATTAACCTATAATGCAGATTTTATTGACATCCAGAAAACTGAAAAAGCAAAGGATATTTCGGAAGAGGATATGAGTGAATTGCTCGAAAGTTTTGAAGATGTTTCTGTATGGAAAGAAAAATTTCCGCCAGAAAGTTGGATTTTCAATGGGTTTGTAATTGCATCTTTAATTGATGTAACTATGGATGCGTCAATTTCTGAATTCAAGACAAATTTGCTGCGTTTAGAAAAAACTGGGGGATTACACAATACAGAGTTCAGCCGTATTTTCCGCGCAATATTTAATCTGCGAGATTTAAAAATTGGTTTTACCGATTATAACGACGAAGACGAATGCTTTGAACGAATTCTTTTCAAAGAAATTCCAAGTTTTATTCTCAATAATCAAAAATCTCAAATCAGCAAAGATGCACTTTGTAGTGCTTCCTATTACACTCTTTTTAAACAAAAGGAATTTTATTGCGTGACTGATGCCGAAAGGTATCACAAAATGTATCCGGATAATTTACTCTACAAAAAAATGCTGGATCAGGGAATGAAGAGCGCAATATTTGCATCTATTGTTTCCGAACAAAAAATTCTTGGAGTATTGGAGCTTGTTTCTCCAAATGCCAATGATTTGAACACCATAAATGCAAACAAACTTCTTGATATTATGCCATTTTTGGTTGACTCTGTAGTTCGATCTAAAGAAAATCTTGAAAATGAATTGGAGTTAATTATACAGGAAGAATGCACGGCAATTCACAGCAGTGTTCATTGGAAATTTCGAAAGGAAGCAAAGCGTTATTTAAATTCAATTACTGAAAGTAATCCGACATTTTTTAGGGAAATTGTTTTTGAAGACGTCCATCCACTTTACGGACAAACGGATATAAAGGGTTCTTCAGAAGCTAGAAATGAAGCAACCAAACAGGATTTGATTCTTCAGCTATCGTATATCGACAGTGCTATTAAAAAATTATCAAATCACAGTCCATTGCCAATTTTAGAACAAATGAGTTTTACAATTGGTGGTTTTTTGGTAGAGATTAAAGAAAAGATGCAGGTAGATACCGAAAGGAAAATAATGGGTTTCTTAATTTCGGACATTATACCTTTCTTTAAATATATAAGAGGTAGAAATGAAGTTTTTAAGGAATTGGTAGATGAATATTATGAATTGATTGATGTTAATACAGGACTTGTTTATAAACACAGAAAGGATTATGATGAGTCTGTAATGCTTATAAATAAAAGGTTGGCTTCAGTTTTGGATAGAAAACAGCAGGAAGCCCAAAAAATGTATCCACATTATTTTGAGCGTTTTAAAACGGACGGGGTTGAACATAACCTTTATATCGGAGAAGCGATTACCAAAGAAAAATCCTTTAATAAAATATATTTAAACAACTTAAAGTTATGGCAGTTGCAAGTGGTTTGCGAAATGGAAAACAGTTATTATCGCTTCAAGGATAAATTGCCAGTTGCGCTTGATGTTGCTTCTATGATTTTGGCATTTAACGGTTCGTTATCGTTGCGTTTCAGAATGGACGAAAAGCGTTTTGATGTGGATGGAACCTACAATGCAAGAATATGAAGTTGTAAAAAAGCGTGTTGATAAAGCGAATATAAAAGGAACCGAAGAACGCATAACCCAACCTGGGAAAATTTCAATTATTTATTCCCAAAAAGAGGATGAAGAAGAATATATGAAATACATCAATTTTCTTCAACACCAAAATTTACTGGGCAGTGAAATTGAAACATTGCAATTGGAAGATTTACAGGGTGTAACAGGCTTAAAAGCGCTACGTGTAAATGTACTTTACTCTAAAAATAATGATAAAGTGAAGGAATATTACACCTACGAAGATTTGATTTCACAAATTCAAAATTAATTTAAGACTGCATATAAAAGAATACTGCGAACGATATTAAAGAAATTATGGTTCCAGCTACGAAAATTGTATATGTTAGTCTTAAGATTCTATATTTTCTATCCAATACTTTTCCTAAAAAGTATAAATCTTTAGTAAGGGATTTATATACATAATTTCTGTCTTTTAACAATTCATCAATTGCCCACTCATATTGCTCAAGCTCCATTTTATGAAAGTTACCAAAGAAGGTGAGATTTACCTTCTTCTTTTCCACATCCTCTTTGGTAAATTCTCCACGGGTAACATTTGGCCTTGTAGCAACAACAGCTAAAATCATGGTAATTGCACTAAAAAGAACAAAAATAGCAGTGGGAATGATTAGATAATTATTGTTATCTAATTTGGAGATAAGATTGGAAAGTACCAATGAAATAATTATGGCATTTACCGAAAGCATTATATTTGCTTTGGTATCAGCAATATCACTTAATTTCATGTGGTTTCTTAATGCTGTTCGGTAGAAAGTTTGAATTCCTCTATCGGGGCTTTCATCTTTATATTTCGCTTTTAGTTGCGCTTTAACCTTTTCATTATTAAATTTTTCTTTATTCTTTTTGCGCTTCTTCATCAAGCTGGCAAGATTTTCCTCTTTTACAGGCTGCCAATTTTTAAGAGCATAATCTGTATAAAATTCATGGTCTTCAATTAAGACTTTTATATTTTCATCAAGCCATTCTTTGGGAGAGAAATTGTGTATATTCTGTGTAAGATATTCCTGTCTTAAAAAATCACTTGCTTCCTGAAAATAATCCTTTCCAAAATGGGATGAATCTGCATCGCGGATTATCTTTTCCAAATCATTTTGAGGAGTGATATTTTTAAATTTAGTGGCAAGAATACATTTTTCTACGCCCACAATAATATCCTCTTCTACATTTTGGGAGGTTAGAAATTCTCTTGCAATTTTTACACCTTCTTCTTCGTGACCCTCTCTAGTTATAGTGTATCCGGTATCGTGCAGAAGCGCTGCTAAACGCAGTATTGTAGCATCTTTAACATCAATTTGGGAGTTTTCAATAATTTCATTTATACTTTTATGAACACGTTTTGAATGGGTGTAATTGTGGTAGATAAACGAGTTTGGAAGTTCTTCACGGAAGAGATTAAAAACAAATTTATCAGTAGCTTCAACAATATCGCTCATAGAGTATTTTTTAAGAGAGCCAAATTAGTAAAAATTAGTAGCCTCATGATATATATATTGATAAAATTAACAACTTTATAACTTTTTTTCTAGTTAGGTATTTTAGCTAAATTGTTTCTTTTGTTTTATTAAATTTTCTACATAATCATTCATGAATTTTAAGAATTATTTCTCCATTTTCTTACTATTTATCATTTTGAATTCTTGTGCTATTTACGCACCGCAATTTAGGGAACAAGAATTTTACGGAATTTATCCTAACGGTCAAAAAGTAGAGAAAACTTTTTATTTGGTGGGCGATGCCGGTAAATCTCCTATGGGGGGTATGAGCGAGGGACTACAAGTTTTCCAGAATTATTTAAAAAATGACGGTGTTGACGATGCGTACACCCTTTTTTTAGGAGACAATATTTACCCAGGAGGTATGGACCCGGAGGGCGATCCCAAAAGAGTTCTTTCTGAAAATATGATTGATGCCCAACATAAAAGCGTAGCCGATTTTAAGGGCACGGTTTATTTTATTCCCGGAAATCATGAATGGTACAACGGTGGAATTCCTGGTGTTAAGCGTGAAGAAGAATATGTAGAAAAAAAATTCAACAATGCTGATGCGTTTAAACCAAGTAATGGTTGCCCCTTAGAAAGCATTTCCGTTTCAGATAATATACAATTGATTGTTATTGATTCGCAATGGTATTTGGAAGATTGGAATTCCCATATAACAATTAATGAATATTGCGATATAAAATCGCGTGATAAATTATTTATTGATATTGAAAATGAGTTGGAGAAACATCAAAATAAAACAATAGTTTTTGCAATGCACCACCCCATGCTTACTAATGGTAGCCACGGTGGATTTTACGGAGCTAGTAGACATTTGTACCCCACGCAAGCCAATTGGCCATTACCAATACTTACTTCATTGGTAATACAAATCCGGTCACAAGGAGGCGTTTCCATTCAGGATAGATATAATGAGTTGTACAATAACTTAATGCTTCGTTTAAAAAGCACAACCAAAAATAGCGACCGACTTATTTTTGTTTCTGGCCATGAACATACGCTGCAGTATTTGGAAAACGATGGCGTAAAACAAATTGTATCGGGTTCCGGAGCCAAATCTTCATTTGCATCCTTAGGAAAGGATGGAATTTTTGCAACGGGCGCTCAAGGTTTTGCCGAATACAAAATTTTTGAAGACGGTTCATCGTGGGTTAGATATTATGTAAACGGTGGTAATTTTCAACCAAAAATGGTTTTTCAAAAAGAGGTTTTTCCTGCAATTAAAAAATATGACGTTTCTCCGTTGAAAAATAATTTCCCAAATGAAATAAATGTGCCCATTTACAAACAAGACACTATAAACAAATCACTTTTCTTTAAAACTGTTTGGGGAGAGCGATATAGGGATGCGTATTCAACCCCAGTGACTGCCAAAGTCGCAAAACTTGATTCGTTACACGGTGGGCTTACCGTAATTAGGGAAGGGGCCGAAAAGGAATACCGTTCGCTTAGGCTTGAAGATAAAAATGGAAATGAATACAGAATGCGGGCATTGGGAAAAAACTCCCTTAAAATTTCACAAAAAATAATTCCACCCGATTTAAATAAAGATCCTGCCGGACCTGAAGAAAATAATGAACTTCCTTCCGTAGATTCTTATGACGAGGATTTTTATACTGCTTCCCATCCCTATGCAGTTTTGGCAATCCCTACAATGGCAAAAGCGCTAGATATTTTTTACACAGATGCCAATTTATATTATGTACCCAAACAAAAGCTTTTGGGAGACTATAATGAAAATTTTGGTGATGAGCTTTACCTTATTTCAAACGAGCCAACAGAAAATAGTGAAGGAGAACGTATTTTCAAATATGCCGATGATATTCAAACCACTGACGACATTCTAACCAAAATAAGACAAGGAGGCGATATTTTTGTTGACGAAGAAAACTATATAAAATCCCGCCTTTTTGATATGCTTATTGGCGATTGGGATAGGGAGAGCGACAATTGGCGTTGGGCAGAATTCTACAATCGCTATGGAAAAAATGTATATGTACCTATCCCTAAAAACAGGGATGATGCTTTTTCAAGTTTTGACGGAAATATATTAAATGTAGCGCGCTCTATTTTTAGCGGTTCGCGCCAAACCCATACCTATGAGGAAGATTTACAAGATTTAGAATGGTTCAATGAAGAAGGGATTATTTTAGATAGAGCTTTATTGGAACGATCGGGTAGGGAGCAATGGAGATTTGTGGCAAAACAAATACAGGATAGCTTAAATACAGCTACAATTGAAAAGGCTTTTGAAAAAATACCCGAAGAAGTAAGAGATGTTGAGCTTGAAAAAATAAAGGAGAAGCTTATAGCCAGAAAACAAAATCTAGTTGAAATAGCCGATAGATACTACAACTACCTTTCAAATTTGCAAACAATAACGGGCACGGATGAAGATAATTATTTTGAAATAAATCGCCTGCCAGGTGGAGTTACTAACGTTAAAACCTTTAGATATATTGATGGAAAGAAATCCACACTATTGATGGACCATTCCTATTATCATAAAGATACTCGTGAACTGTGGATTTACGGCTTGGAAGGAAACGATATTTTTGAGATAAAAGGAGAAGATTCCGATTTAATTTATTTGCGTGTTATTGGCGGAAAAGGCGATGATGTTTTTGATATTAAAGATGGGAGAAGGGCAAAATTTTATGATTATAAATCGGCTCCAGCACAGGTAATTAATAATAACAAAGGGGGTTTAATATTTAGTGATATTTATAACATTAATACCTACGATTATAGAAAGCAAATGGACGATTCAAAAAGAGTAGCGCCAGCTTTTGGTTATAATCCAGACGATGGTTTTAGGATTGGGGCACAATTTATTTACACAATTAACAGCTTTAAAAGAAATCCATTTTCCAAACAACATAACATTACCGCAGGATATTATTTTGACACCTCAAGTTTTGATATTGATTACGAAGGTGAATTTGCAAATTCAATAGGCGATCTCAATTTAAGTATAGGCGCTCGTATTACAAGTAATAATTATACGGTCAATTACTTTGGTTTCGGAAATGAAACACCAAATTTTGAATCAGAAAATAATGCTGATTACGATTTTAATAGAGTAGAGTTACAAACCATTACTGCCAAAGCAGGTTTGGTACGTAACTCAAGTTTTGGTAGTGTGTTTACGGGCCAAGCTCGGTTTGATGCAATTACGCTTAATAATGTAAACAATGATTTATATCTACAAAAAGGGCAAGTATCACTTAACCAAACAAATTATTACGCTACGGTTGAAGGTATCTATAATTACCGCAGTTATAATAATCCATTGAATCCTACTCGCGGAATGGCTTTTGACCTGCAAGTGGGGTTAACCGATAATGTTCAAGATGTTAAACGTATTTTCGGTTTTTTAAATTCTAGAATCGTTTTCTACAACGCTTTAACCAGCGACGAAAAATTAGTTTTGAAAACAGATGTTAGATCCCAATTTAACTTCGGGAATCTGTTTGAATTCTATCAAGGTGTGCAATTGGGAAGTAATACCGGATTGAGAGGTTTCAGGGAGGAACGTTTTACGGGAAAATCTTCACTTTTGGGAAGTGCAGATATACGTTACAGTTTTAATCAATTCAATATAGAATTATTTCCAGTGCAGATTGGTATTTTTGGAGGTGTTGATTTAGGGCGTGTTTGGACGCCTAATGACAATTCCGAAAAATGGCACAATTCCCGTGGTGGAGGTTTTTGGATTAATGGTCAAGGAGGTATTGGGGGTACTTTTAGCGCATTTAATTCTGAAGAAGGAACGCGATATACTTTTGGAATAGGATTTAATTTTTAGTATTTATATACTGCCCCATATGAAAAAATAAATACTCTTATTATACCCACTAATTGCGTCCCTACTTTTGTCCTGCGCTACTTCTAATGTTTCAATACGAGAGAAGGAAGGCGAAAAAGTGTCAAGTTTCAATCAAGCTTCTGTAACTGAAAGTCTCTACATTCTTGGAGCAGCTTCCAAAGAAAAAAGCATTCCTGTACTTTCTGCTCTTCAGAAAAAAATAGAAAGTGATTCCACAAAAAATAAGACAATCGTTTTCATTGGCGACAATACGAATGAAAAAATAACCGAAGAAGTAAAGAAAGATTTAGACAGGCAATTAATGATTGTAAAACAGACACAGTTGCCAGCATATTTTGTACCCGGTAATTATGATTGGGATTTTAATGCTGTTGATGGTCTTGAAACCATTGAAGATTATCTGGAAGATGAACTTGGAAAAGAAGACCCATTAGTTCCGAAAAATGGTTGCCCTTTGGAAAGCCGTGAAATATCCAAGAATGTACAACTTATTGTTTTAGATAGCCAATGGTACCTTATGGATTGGGACAAGGTGAGCGATATGAATGATAAATGTGAAATAAAATCCAGAGAGAAATTTTTATTGGAATTAGAGGGAGAGTTCAAAGATCACGCAAATAAAACTATTGTATTGGCAATGCACCACCCGATTTATACCAACGGACTTCACGGTGGAAAATTTTCGGGACGCGATCACATCTTTCCACTTCAGGGAAATATTCCATTGCCCGGAGTGGCATCTTTAGTAACCGAGATTCGCTCGCAGGGAGCCATTTCAATTCAAGATAGGTTCAATAAAAGATATAGGGAATTTGCCGAAAATATAGAATCATTAATAGAGGGTGGTAATGATTTGCGCGTTGTATTTGTTTCAGGTCACGAACTCAATCTGCAATACATAGAACAAAATAATATTAAGCAGATTATTTCTGGCGCTGGGGAAGATACACGTCCAGCTTCTCTTGGCACCAATGGTCAGTTTAGTTACGGCGGCAATGGTTTTGTTTCATTGGATATTTTAGAAGATTCTAGTGTTTGGGCAACGTTTTATGGTGTTGACGAAGCAGGAGCGAATTCAGTTTTATATAAAAAAAATATTTTCATCCCCATTGTTGAACCAATATTAGATACTTTGCCCACCAACTTTCCGCCTTCTTATAAGGCAAGAGTTTATGATTTAGAAAAAGTTGAAAAATCTGATTTTTTTAAATCTTTTTGGGGAAACCATTACCGTGAAGTTTATGGAACAGAGGTAACCGCAAAAACAGCAATTTTAGACACACTTTACGGTGGATTAAAAGTTGTGAGGCCAGGCGGGGGGCACCAAACCAAATCATTAAGACTTGAAACTGAAGATGGAAAGGAATACAATATGCGTGCTCTTAAAAAAAGCGCCGTCCAATTTCTGGAAACTACCGCCTTCAAAGGTACCGATGGTGGAAAGTATTTTAGTGAAACTGTACCTGAAGAACTTATTTTGGATTTTTATACTGCCGCACATCCGTATGGAGCCTTTGCCATACCAAAACTAGCAAAAGCTGCGGAAGTTTTTTACACCACCCCCCAATTGTATTATGTGCCTCAGCAAAAAGCCTTGGGAAAATACAATGAGGAATATGGCAACCAACTTTATATGATTGTTGAAAAGCCTTCCGAAGATTTCAAAAACAGAAAAAGTTTTGGATATCCAGACGATGTGGAGAGCACGGACGATCTTTTGAAAAAACTTCGGGAAGATGAAGATTATACCCTGGATGAAGAATCTTACATACGAGCCCGTATTTTTGATATGCTTATTGGAGATTGGGATCGCCATAGCGACCAGTGGCGTTGGGCAGAGTTTGAAAAGGAAGATGGCAAAAAAGTTTTTGTGCCTATCCCAAGGGACCGCGATCAGGTTTTTGCGAATTTTGACGGAACCTTTCTCAATTTATTGCGAAGTGTAATGAAGAACGTAAACCAATTCGGCGTTTACGGGGAAGATATAAAAGATATTGAATGGTTTAATAAAGCAGGTTCTAAGTTAGATAGAGCACTCATAAAACGAAGTGATAAAACCGTTTGGATGGAGCAGGCCGCTTTTCTGCAAAGTGCAATTGATGAGGCTACGGTAAATGAAACTTTTGCAATGCTTCCGATTGAAGTGCAAGACAAAACAATTTCAGAAATAAAAACAAATTTTATAAAAAGGAAAAACAATCTGCAAAATATAGTAGAGCGCTATTACGATTATCTATTGAAATTCCAAATGCTAACGGGGACAGATAAGGATGATATTTTTGAAATTGAGAGAGAAGCAAACGGTACAACAAAAATTAAAGCCTTCAGAATAAAGGATGGTGAAAAAGGCGATTTGCTTTTTGACAGAACATTCAACAGCAATAAAACTGAAGAAATTTGGCTTTACGGACTGGATGACAAAGATGTTTTTAAAGTTAATGGTACTGCAAAAAAACCTATTTTAATACGAATTATTGGAGGCAAGGATGAAGATACGTTTACTATTTCTGAAGGAAATAAAATTAAAGTTTATGATAGGGCTTCAGATGAAAACACAATTGCTGAAAAGGGTGGCGCGCATTTTAGATTTACGGATTTTTACGAAGCCAATTGGTACAATTATCAGAAAGAAAAAAAGAGTTCAGGCGCTATTAGTTTAACTGTGGGTTTTAATCCGGATGAAGGCACCACTTTGCAGGCCGGATACACAAAAATGGTAAATCGTTTTATTGCCAATCCATACGGCACCAAAACGAAACTTTTTGCAAATTATCAATTTCTTACACAAGGGTTGGATTTTCGTTTTTTAAAAGGGTACACCGCAATATTTAAGGATTACAACTTTATAATTGATGGCAGGTATACTTCAAAAAATTATACAGAAAACTTTTTCGGTTTTGGAAATGAAACTATTAATCCAAAAGATCAATTTTCATTGGATTATAACCGAGTAAATCTTGAGATTTTTGAGGGTGGAATAGGAATAGAAAGAGAAACCGATTACGGCAGCTATTTCCAAATAAAATTTGATTTAGAAACTACTGGAATTGAACGCAACGGCTCTAATTTTTTAGAAACAACCAATACAGCTCAATTTGGTAAAAGATTCTATTTTGGAGTTCCCAATATTACGTATGCATATAAAAATACGGACAATATGGATTCTCCCGCAAAAGGAATGGATTTCTCAATTAATGTTGGTGCTATTGATAATTTTAATTCTTCAGACCTCACAGGATTTGCAAAATCGCATCTTGTTTTTTATAATTCGTTAACTACAAACGGGAGATTAGTTTTTAAAACCGGTGTTATGGGCCACGTTACAGTGGGCGATGAACTTCCTTTTTTCCAAAGTCCACATTTGGGTGGGCATTACGGTTTACGAGGCTATAGAAACCAACGCTTTACCGGTGAAAATAGTTTTGCGGCAGCAGCAGATGTCATTTATAATTTTGAAAAACTAAAAACATTCTTTTTCCCGATGGATATAAGTATTTTCGGAGGGATGGAATTCAGGACGTGTTTGGATTAAAGATGAAACTTCAAAAGTATGGCATAATTCATACGGAGGTGGTTTAATGATAAAATGGACCGAAGCTATAAAAGGAAATGTGAGTATGTTCCACAGCAAGGAAGGGAATCGAGTTCAATTCGGTTTTAGATTGGCTTACTAATTACTTTCAACAAAAAAGGGAAACCCGAAAATGGATTTCCCTTTTTTGTTTAATATATGTAATAGATAAAATTTAAATTCCTGCCTTAAATCCTACTTGTATTATTTGATCTTCTTCTGAAACAAAGTAGCCAACTTTTAAAGCCATTACATTAAGCGCACCAAACCAAAGTCCGCCGCCATAAGAGGTGTGCCAAATGTCTAAATCTTCATTTTCAACCCAAACGCGACCATAGTCAAAGCCACCATAAACGCCAAAGTTAATCGGCACCACAGCTGTTACAATTCGTTTCAAACGTAACTTTAAATCTGTTGTTTGATAAAAGTAGGTTTCGCCAGTAAAACGTTCGTCACGATAACCTCGCAAACCATTGTTCCCTCCAATAGAAGGAGCATGATAGAAGAAATAATCATTTCCAAAGTTTGTTTTTACTTCGGCCGTAGAGCCCAAAACTAGATTTCCCGAAGGAATAAGTTTTCTGTCGAAGCCCAATGATAATGAAGCATATCCAAAATTGATGGAATCCAGTTCAACATTCTTTTTGTATCCTATTGCTGCGTCTATATATAGCCCTCTTGTTGGAAAATCGCCAGTGTCCTCATTTGAATAATTCATAGAAGCCTCACCGCCCACATAGTATTGGTTTTCGAAAACCTCTTTAGGGAAACCGTTTGCGGTGCTGAAAAATCTGTTTGGAGTTTCGGCAACTTCAAAGGTTTCAAAAAGTGCTTTAAAACGAATGGTTCTGTATGCAATGCCAACATCAGCCTTAATTTGTTGCGTTCTTGATCTATTGAAATTCCTACCAACTGCATCTTCGTCATATGTGGTTTCATTTCCGAAGCCGAAAAAATTATTGGTAAATAAATCACTAGTATAGTAAGCACCAGCCTCAAGATTCCAATTAGGAATTATGTTTGCGAAAATACCTTGGTATTCAACCTCAAAAGCCTTAAAGTTGAAAAAGTAATTGGCAGATAAAAAATGTTTGTATCTGAAATCCTCTCCATTAAAACCTTTATTCGTATAGGTGTCTTTTGCACCTATATAAAGTCCATCATCTGTACGGAAGCCAATATTAGGAAGTAAAACATTGTTGTTTTCATTGAAATTTCTCCAGAAAAATGTATTGGTTTCGTACAATCTTGTGAATTGATGTGATGGTGTTTTTTCCGGGAATTCAGTTTTTTCGTATGGCAAATCGTAAACTTTTAATTTTTTACGGTTTGTAACTTTAAATTCATCTTCGCCATAACCTCCTACCAATCTTAACATAATTTCGCGGTCCCCATCTCCAGTAATTTCAAATTTATCATCGTCATTCAGACCGTAAATCCAAATTTCATTTGTTTCTTCTCTTGTGAAAGTTCTATCAAAATAAACAGTGTTCGGTTCATCGCTAAGCAAACGTTTCACCACAACTTGTGTTTTTCCTTCCGGCAATCTTGTAATTTCAAACTTATCGTCTTTATGCGTACCGTGAATAACGACAGTTTCATTCATTCGCTCGCCATAGCGCTTCGCAATTTCATCGATTTTTTTTAATCTTCCCTTTAAACTGTTTTTGATTTCTTCGGAAGCTTCGTCGCGAACCTCAGCAGGAAGTCTTTTAAATGCATCTTCAATAACGGCATCGGACATTTGCTGCTGGATAATTTTTGCTTCTTCCACCCAAACGGATGAATCGTATTTGTTCAAAAATGCTCTGTCCAGGTTATTTCCCTCCCCATTAAACCATTTTACATCTTTAATTTCAGGGCTGTAGGATTGCCAAAATCGCACGTCTGGAAGAATTAGTTTTATAATTGGAATAGCAATACCATCAAATTTTGAAAATGCAGCATCCCTATCTCTTGGTATAGGTAAAAAGCGCACATCGTCCTCACTTATTTCATATTCAGCCCAACGCCATTGGTCTTGGTGCCTATCCCAATCACCTATCAACATATCAAAAATACGGGCTCTAATGTAAGCGCGTTGGTCTATGGTATATTTTTCGTCTTCGTTTAATTTTTCAAGTACATCAGTCGTGCTTTCAAAATTTACAATTTTTCCAGCCTCACTTGGATTTGCTCTATTGTAGCCCTCATAATCCATTTGCTCATCACTAGGTCTTTCTTCAATAAAATATAATTGGTCGCCGTAATCTTCCCCTAAAAGCCTAAATCCTTTTTGCTTTGGAAGATAGTATAATTGTGTGTTCGCATGATTTATACCAACAGATTCTGCTAACGGATTTATAACCAATTGCATGTAGGGGTGGGTAGTGCTGAAGAAATCATAAACAGCTTCTTCGGCAAATGTGCCTTTATATTCTTCTTCGGAATACGAAATACCTTGCACCTTGTAGCGGAGAAACTTAAGTGCATTTTTCTCAAGCCCACGCATAGCATATTCTTTTCCATCCTCATCTGCCAAACGTGCTGAAAATGATTGATGACCACCACCTTGTTGGGTAACCTTTAAACCGGAATAAAGAGTATCCAAAATTGCAATATCGGCGGTTACCGGAACTCCAAAATAGGAACGGTATCTTTTTCCCCATATAAAATTATAGAAACCAGATTTATTCAGCTTATTTTCTTCTGTAGTAACGGGCACTGTTTTAGTAGTTTCATTAAAAGTTGGGGTCGTGAAAGCTGGTTTTTCTTCAGGAAATTTATCTAAAACATCAAAAGTATTTAGATCATCTGCGGTTACAAAACTTACCTGTGATGAACCATCAGTAAAATATTTTAATACTGCAAATCCTTCTTTCCCGTAGGTGAAATTACCCTCATAATTTAAGGTGCCACCAATATTTGTAATTGCGTCTTTGGAACGTTTTGTTGCGGAAGCAGAGGCAAGGGAGCCACTAACAATTTGTTTGATGTTTCCACCACTCAAATACTGCAGACTTTCCTCGTGGCCGGAAACTATAGTTACTCTAGGGTTGTCCTGTGCTAATGCACTTACCGTTGTTCTTAAGTAATTATAGCGTCTTGAGTACATTTGCTGTTTTGAAAAACTGCCCAAATAATCTATTTCGTGTAATACAGTTCCTAATATAGGAAGCGGCGTCATACTTTGCCAAAAAGTTTGTTTACCTGCATATTCCCCGTTGCTGTAAAGGGGGTGGTGCATTACAATTACTAAGTTCTTTCCGCGGGAATCTTTTATGTAGCCTTCAAACTCTTCCACAAAACGTCGCTTTGTGTTTATATCCGTACATTTTTTGTTTATGTATTCTACACCGTCCCAATTGGTGTCAAACCAGTTTGAATCAACATAAATGACAGCTAAATCGTCGTTTATTTCTTTGTATTCTAAAGGGCAAACATTGTTTGGTTCAACTTTTACGTCTTCAATCTTATTGTCTTTTAAATAATCTTCAACCCATTCAATATCTTTTGTGTTACCGCTGGACCATTCATATTTTCCAGGAATAAATACAGTTTTACCTTTGTAACCTTTAATAAGATCCAATTCTTTTTTCAGCAATTCCTCATTACTTTTTTTATCTCCATCAGCATATGTATAATCTCCTGTAAATAATAAGGAGCTATTTTTATCGGCTTGTTCGAGATAGGATTTTAAAAGGTTTTGAACTTCCGGGTTTGAATTCTCGTCCATATTTCCCATTCCACCGGCAATAAAGAATGTGTGTAATACTTCCTTATTTGTAGATTCCGGCGCGGTAGATATATTGCTCTGAGGCTTGTAAGTAGCACAAGCAGAAAGTAAAACAATAAAAATAAATGCGAAAATTTTTGAAATAACTGAGGTGTAGGAATGGTTTGTCATATATTGGATAGTATAGTTCAGCGGATAAAAGTAATGAAGGCTTTTAAAATTTATTTCTCCTTTAGGAATACTTTAAGTGTTTTAAAAAGGAATGCCCGCTAAGGTGCGGGCTTTCTTAATTTTATAAAATTTTCAGGTTATAACTCTGGGTGATTGTCAGTTGATTTCATAGCCCAAGCATCGAGCATCCAGCTTACTTTTTCAATATGGCCTATAAAACCACCAATCATATCGATAGTACCTTCATCGCCAGCAGCATCAGCTTTTTCAACTACTTTTCTCATTTGCACGAGCAACTTCCCGTGATCCTCAAGTATTAATTTTACCATTTCTAGATCTTTAATATCGGAAGGACTTTCTTTCAGATTGCTCATTTTTAAGTAATCGGTAAGGTTGCTGGTTGGCTGAAAACGAAGCGTTAAAATGCGCTCTGCAATTTCATCAACCTTCATTTTTGCATCTTCATACATATCTTCAAACTTTATATGAAGATTAAAAAAGTTATGCCCAACAACATTCCAGTGAAAATTGCGAAGTTTTTGATAGTATAAATGATAATCTGCCAAAAGCACATTAAGTTCTTTAGCAGTAGCTGTTGTTTTCTTTTTATCGAGGTTTAAATAGTTCATGTTGTTTATTTTAATTTTTCCCAAAGATAATTAACACCTTTGGAGCATTCAATTTTTATTGTGGGTTTAGTCTTTTTTTAACTTGCTTTTCCGCTTCGTGTTTCAAAACATAAGTAATCTCAGTTACGGCTTTCTTCTAATTATTGTACCTTTCTTGCCATAAGCAAACCTGTGTATGAAAAACCTTTTATCTGTTGCAATTAGAGCCGCATTGGATGGCGGAAAAGAAATCTTAAAAGTTTACAATACCAATTTCGAAGTGGAAATAAAGGGTGATAATTCGCCATTAACCCAAGCTGATAAAAACGCAAATGATGTAATAAACGTTTTTTTAAAAACTACTGAAATTCCAATTATAAGTGAAGAAAATAAACAGTTGGATTATTCTGAAAGAAAGGATTGGAAACGTTGCTGGATCGTTGATCCTTTAGATGGAACCAAGGAATTTATAAAAAGAAATGGTGAATTTACTGTAAATATAGCCTTAGTTGAAGATGGAAACCCAATACTCGGCGTTATTTATGTTCCTGTTACTAAAGAGTTATATTTTACTTCAGAAGACGCAAAATCTTCAAAAAAAATAATTATTTCATCTGAAGAAATTTCCGTGGAAGAAATTTTCCAAAAAGCTGAAATTATAAAGCCTTCAACTAACACTTCAACTGTAAAAATCGTTGGTAGCCGTTCGCATTTGAATGAGGAAACTGAAAATTTTATCGCATCAATAGAAAAGAAAAACGAAGTAGAAATAGTTTCAAAAGGTAGTTCTTTAAAATTCTGTTTGGTGGCTGAAGGATTGGCGCACATTTATCCGCGCTATGCACCAACAATGGAATGGGACACGGCAGCAGGCCACGCTATTTGCAACGCTGCGGGTGTTTCAGTTATTGATCAAACTACTGGGAAAACAATGAAATACAATAAGCCTAATTTATTGAATAATTATTTCGTGGTAAAAGCTTAATGAAGGACCAATCCCATAAAAGACACATTGCAAAAACCATTACTTGGCGAATAGTTGGTACTCTCGATACAATTTTGATTTCGTGGCTCATTACGGGTAATCCCATAACTGGACTTAAAATTGGATTGGCAGAAATTATAACCAAGATGGTTTTGTACTATTTACATGAAAGGGTTTGGTTCAAAATAAATCTTTCAAGAAACGGAATTGCACGTGAAAGCAGAAAAAGACATATTGCCAAAACTTTTACTTGGCGTGGCGTAGGGACTTTAGACACTATGTTGCTTTCTTGGCTCATTACAGGAAATCCATTAACGGGGCTTAAGATTGGTCTATCGGAACTTTTGACCAAAATGATTTTATATTATCTTCACGAACGCTTTTGGTACCGTTTTGACTATGGCCTTCCAAACAGAAAATAATTGCAATGAAAGAAAATATTATTACCCATAATTTCACCATCACTCAAAAAGAGAGGAGTGAACTAAAAAAACATAAACCTATGCTTATTTGGTTTACCGGGCTTTCGGGTTCTGGAAAATCAACTATAGCCAATGCTTTGGAAAAGGAACTTGTTTCAAATGGTGTGCATACGTATCTTTTAGATGGAGATAATGTACGCAAAAGTTTAAACAGTAATCTTTCCTTTTCGCCAGAAGATAGAAGTGAAAACATTCGCCGAATTGCGGAAGTTTCAAATTTAATGTTGGATGCCGGCCTTTTGGTTATTGCCTCATTCGTTTCTCCATATCGAGAGGATCGAGAAAATGTAAAACGAATTGTAGGTTATACTAATTTTGTGGAGGTTTTTGTGAATACGCCAATTGAAGAATGTGAGCGTCGTGATGTAAAAGGATTGTATGCGAAAGCGCGCTCGGGCGAGGTTGAGAATTTTACTGGAGTTAACGCTCCGTATGAAGCACCAATGGCTCCAGATATTGAAATAGATACAACAATAGTTTCTGTTGAAGAAGCAGTCGCTTTAGTTTTATCTGTAATTAATAAGAGATATAAACTGTGAATAGGTGAGTAGGTGAATTAGTGAATTAGTGAATGCTGAGCCCAAGATTTTTGAGTATTAGCGGATTTATAGATTCACAATTAACAATTAAAAAAATGAGTAAATACTATTTAAATTATCTCGACGAATTGGAATCGGAAGCCATTTATATTCTTAGGGAAGTATGGGCGCAATTTCAAAACCCTGTTATTTTATTTTCAGGAGGAAAGGATTCAATTCTTGTGACGCATTTGGCGAAGAAGGCATTTTATCCTTCTAAAATACCTTTTCCATTGATGCACGTGGATACTGGACACAACTTCCCAGAAACCATTCAATTTCGAGATGATTTAATTAAAGAATTGGGAGCGCAATTAATTGTAGGTTCAGTTCAAGAATTTATTGATGCGGGAAGGGTTGCAGAGGAAAAAGGAAAAAATGCAACCCGCAATGCTTTTCAAATTACAACGTTGTTGGATGCCATAGAAAACAATAAAGTTGACTGCGCCATTGGCGGTGGAAGACGCGATGAGGAAAAAGCCCGTGCTAAGGAACGTTTTTTTTCACACCGTGACGATTTTGGACAGTGGGATCCAAAAAACCAACGTCCGGAGCTTTGGAACTTACTCAATGGTAAACATTTTGAAGGCGAACATTTTCGCGCTTTCCCAATAAGTAATTGGACCGAAATGGACGTTTGGAATTATATAAAAAGGGAAAATATAGCAATTCCTTCACTGTACTTAGCACATCAACGTGAAGTAGTTTGGCGAAGCAACTCTTGGATACCGGTTTCGGAGCACTTAAAATTGGAAGAAGGCGAAGAAATCCAAACAAAAAATTTACGTTTTAGAACACTTGGAGATATTACTATTACTGGCGGTATAGAATCTGAGGCTGACACATTGGAAAAAATTGTGGCAGAAGTTGCAGCAATGAAACAGACGGAACGAGGCAACCGTAGCGATGATAAGCGAAGTGAAACGGCGATGGAAGATAGGAAGCGGCAGGGGTATTTTTAAATGTCGCTATAAGCTATAGGCTATAAGCTTTAGGCAATTTAATATTTTAAAAATGAAACTATTCAAAAGGATTAATCAATTAAAAAGTAGTGCTCAAAATTTAAACTTATAATTAGAAAACCAGCATAGGGCTTAAAGCTTAAGGCCTAAAGTATTAAAAATATGAGAGATTTTAAGAAATATGATGTTTGGGTTTTAAGTCATAAACTTACTTTGGAAGTTTATAAAATTACTTCTGAATTTCCTAATTCTGAGAAATACCAATTAACCAGTCAAATGCAAAGAGCGGCATATTCCATTCCATCAAATTTTTGTGAAGGTTGCGGGAGAGATTCCGATAAAGATTTTAATAGATTTATTCAGATTGCATTGGGATCTGCGCACGAACTGGAATATTTTTTCATTTTAGCAAAAGACTTATCAATAATAACAATTGAAAATGAAAAAGCGCTGTCTATTTCAGTAAATGAAATAAAAAGAAAATTATATAATTTAAGTAAAAAGTTAAAGCTATAGGAACTTAGCCTTAAGCGATAAGCAAAATAAAATAATAATATAGTGGCCTAAAGCTTATAGCTTATTGCCTAAAGCATTTAAGAATGGAAATTGATAAAAATCAACTATTAAGATTTACAACAGCAGGAAGTGTTGACGATGGAAAAAGTACTTTAATTGGAAGGCTTCTATATGACAGCAAGGCAATTTTTGAAGACCAACTTGAAGCTGTTGAAAATACAAGTAAAAAGAAAGGACATGTTGGTGTTGATCTTGCATTGTTCACAGATGGATTGAAAGACGAAAGGGAGCAGGGGATAACCATTGATGTTGCATACAGATACTTTACTACACCCAAGCGTAAATTCATTATTGCGGATACTCCTGGGCATATTCAATATACAAGAAACATGGTTACTGGCGCTTCAACCGCCAATGCAGCTTTGATATTGATTGATGCGCGTCACGGAGTAATTGAACAAACCAAAAGGCATGCTTTTATCGCTTCACTATTACAAATTCCGCACATAATTGTTTGTGTTAATAAGATGGATTTAGTGAATTACTCTGAAGAAGTTTATGAAGATATTATTCATCAATTTGAAGAATTTTCTTCAAAATTATATGTGAAGGACATTCAGTTTCTTCCAATAAGTGCCTTGGACGGAGATAATGTTGTAAACCGTTCCACAAATATGGACTGGTACCAAGGCGCACCATTATTGTATACTTTGGAAACCATGCACATCAGTAGTGATATCAATAAAATAGATGCTCGATTCCCCGTCCAAACTGTTTTGCGTCCACAACGCGATGGTTTTATTGACTATCGTGGATATGCGGCCGTGTGGCAAGCGGTATTTTTAGACCGGGCGATGATGTTGTAATTATGCCGTCAGGGTTTACTTCAAAAATAAAAAGTATAGACACTATGGATGGAAGTTTGGAAGAAGTGTTTGCGCCAATGTCCGTGGCTATTACTTTAGAAGATGATATAGACATCAGTCGGGGTGATATGATCGTTAAGGAAAATAACCAACCCAAAGCCTTACAGGAATTTGACGCCATGCTTTGTTGGTTCAACAATAGTCCTGCTCGTGAACGTGCAAAATATACTATAAAGCACACTTCAAATGAGCAAAAAGCAATGATAAAGGAAGTGGTTTATAAAATTGACATCAATACTTATTCACGAGAAGAAGAAGATAAGCAACTTAGAATGAACGATATTGCCAGAATTAGCATTCGTACCACAAGACCGTTGATGGTTGACGAATATCGTGACAATCGTGTTACAGGCAGTTTTGTGTTAATTGATGATGCTACGCACCAGACTGTTGCGGCGGGGATGATTGTTTAAAACCACCAACTTCTTCGATTAAAGACCATAAATTCCCCATAAAGTACATTTTTGGGAATTATTATATTCATTAATGTAGAAATACCAAAATGAGCGTGGTATCTTTGCAAATTCTAAAAGATGACCGATCTTTTTTAGTTTAAAACTTCAAATTGAAAAAATATTTCAACTTTTTTAAAGGGAAAGACGCGAAGGTATTGTTGGAAAATTTTCTTTCTCTTTCCGCTTTGCAGTTGGTGGGCATGCTTTTACCATTGATTACTTTGCCTTATTTGTTGCGGGTTTTAGGGTTTTCAAATTATGGGATTGTAATTTTAGCAGCATCTTTGGTTGCTTATTTTCAATCGATTACAGATTACAGTTTCAAAATCACAGCTACACGTGATGTTGCTGTATTCCGAAACAGTCCTGAAAAACTCAACATAATCTACAGCAAAGTCCTTCTGGTTAAAGGATTGTTTTTATGCATTTCATTTTTAATACTTTTCACGATTGTAATGTTATATCCGCCATTTTATAAGGAACGGGTCGTTTTTTTTTTGACGATGCCTTTACTGTTGGGATACGGTCTATTTCCTGAATGGTTTTTTCAAGGAATTGAAAAAATGAAATATATCTCCATTTTAAACATTGGCATTAAGTTTTTCTTTACTATATGTGTTTTTGTTTTTATTCGTGTAAAGGAAGACTATTGGATTTATCCACTACTTCAAAGTGCTGGTTTTATTGGCGCTGGATTGGTTGGGCAATATATTTTAATAAAAAAATATAAACTCAAATTCCGCTGGTTACGTTTTAAGATGATAAAAAACACCATAAAAGATAATTTCCCCATATTTATCAATCAGTTTTTGCCCAATCTGTATAATAATACAAATACTTTATTGCTTGGTATTTTCAGCACAACATATTTGGTAGGGATTTATGATGCGCTAAAAAAAATCATTGATTTATGCGTGGCTTTACTTAATATAGTTTCAAGAATTTTCTTTCCTTTTCTCAACAGAAAAAAAGAGGCTTTTTCAAAATATAGAAATATAATGTTGGTTTTGGGATTGGTCTTGGCCATATTTCCAATTTTGATCCATCCTTTTGTTTTCTGGTATTTGGATATGAATTATGAAAACGGCCTGTTGATTTTGACATTACTTTCGCTAAGCCTTATTGGCTATACCTCATATGATATTTTTGGATTGAACTATTTTATTGTCCGAAGAAAAGATAAATTGGTAATGAAGAATACTATCATAGCATCACTTATTGGCTTCGTATTAGCTTTTCCTTTGATATATTTTTTTAATATTTTAGGAGCAGCAATTAACCTCATGTTTGCAAGATTTATGATGGGTGGTGGATTAACTTGGAATTATTTTAAGAATAAAAAATGAAAATAGCAATACAGCATAGAGAAGGAGGTTTTACGGAGCGATGGATTTATTACTGTAAGAAAAAAAATCTTAACTATATATTGGTGGATTGTTTTAAAACTGATATTATCAGCATTTTAAAAAATGAAAAAATAACCCATTTAATGTGGCATTTGAACCATTCATCTTCTAAAGAATTAATGGTTTATCCTTATGTGATGAATGCTGCTGAAAACTTGGGCATTAAAACTTTCCCCAATTTTAATACACGTTGGCATTTTGATGATAAAGTAGCGCAAAAATATTTGTTTGAAAGTATTGGCGCTCCATTGGTAAAAAGCGATGTTTTTTACGAAAAGGAAGATGCCATTGCCTTTCTTTACAAATCGAAATTGCCTTTAGTAGTAAAGCTAAAAAGAGGTGCGGGTTCTACAAATGTAAAGTTGATCAAATCAAAGCCGGAAGGAGAAGATTATATACAAAAATTATTTTCGGAAGGTATTGTTTCAACAGCAACAGCACTTGGCAATTTTGATCAAAAGCTACGAATTGCCAAACAGATTAGCGACCCCGTAAAATTGGTAAAGAAAACTTTTAAATATTTTAAGAAGAATAAAAGGGAACGCACGCTTGCAAATGCTGAAAAAGGATATGTTTATTTTCAGGAGTTTATGCCTAATAATGATTTTGACACTCGCATAATTGTTGTGGGCGATATTGCTTTTGGAATTAGAAGATTTAACAAAGAGAATGATTTTCGAGCCTCTGGCAGTGGGAAAATAGATTTTGATGTTTTAAAAATAGATTTGGAAACCGTAAAAATAGCTTTTGATATTACCGAAAAAATAGGCGGACAGTGTTTAGCCTTTGATTTTGTTTATGATATAAACAAGAAACCAAAAATTGTTGAGGTTTGTTTTGGTTTTTCGATGAAAGCTTATGATTCCTGTCCCGGTTATTGGAAAAAAGATTTGGGTTTTGTAAAATGCGCCTTCAACCCACAAGATTTTGTGATAAGTAATTTTCTAAAAGAGTAATGGAAATTTCCCGCGAAATATTAACCCGGGTAACCATTTTAGATATCTCCGTGATACTATTGTATATCATTGGCATTGTTGCTCTTGCTCAAAAATTTAGAAGTGTATCGGTGAAGTTTGTTAGGTTTTTTGCCTTAATAGGCATTGCGCATCTGTTTTTTACATTTGTTTACTATTTCTACACGCTAAATAATGTGGCTGATTCAATTGGCTATTATAGAAGGGTACTTTATCTGTTTGATAATTGGGGGGAGACTTTTGGTCAAGGGGATAATTCCATATATCTTACACTATATCCCTTGGTTAAGTTTTTTGGGTTAACTTATTTTGGAGCCTTTTTTATTTACTCTTTTTTTGGTCTTTTAGGCTTTTTTTATTTGTTCAAGGTTTTGATAGAAATAACAAGTCGCCAATGGAGCAATTGGTTTTATATACTTTTATTGCCAAACATTCATTTTTGGACTGTTGCGATTGGGAAAGATTCATTAATTTTTTTTGGAATAAGCCTCCTATCTTATCTCTATTTTTTTCAAAGAAGATTAATATTTTTTTTGTTTCCATTACTTTTAATTGGTTTAGTACGCTTGCATATACTTTTTTTCATTCTAGTATCATTTGGCGCGATGCAAATTTTATTAAATAGAAAATTAAGTATTTCAGCAAAATTTTTTGTTTTTATAATTTTGGGTGGGGCGTTTTATTTATTGTTTCCTTTTTTAATGGAGAGAGTTGGGTTTGTAGATACGGAAAGTATCATTTCACAATTTGAAGATTTGGCTGGTCAACAAATAGAAGGCGGATCTTCTATATATATGGGAGATAAACCTTTAGGGATTAAATGGATAAGTTACATGTTCCGACCTTTTTTTTATGATACGTACAATATTTTAAGCATTATCGTTTCAATGGAAAATATTGTGTGGGTCATGATTTTTATAATTATGATAAAGACTATATTTAAAAAAATAGAACAATCTTACAGAGATCTTTATTGGTTCTGTTTTTTCTCCATTTTTTTTATTACAATTCCAGCTGCATTTTTGTTGTACAATTTGGGAATTGCAATTCGTCAGAAAACAATGATTGTACCTTTTTTATTTATTCTTCTTTTTTTAATACAATTTAAAACTCAAAAAGAATGATAAATAATAAAAGGCTTATATTCTTGACTTTATCTTTGTCGAAGGGAGGTGCCGAAAATCAGTTAATCAAGCTATCAATTTTTTTTAAAAAACAGGGATTTGATGTGGAAATAATTAACGTTCTACCACAAAATGATTTTAAGGAAGAACTTTCCCAACATAATATCGAAAATCATTATTTTAAAGTCAAGTCATTTGTGGGTATTTTAAGACTTTTAAAATTTGTAAAGAATAGACGCCCGCAAGTATTGATATCATTTATGTATGGGGCTAATCTAATTGCTCGATTTTTAAAATTATTTTTTAGATTTCCAATAATTACTTCTGTAAGAGGAAGTGATATTTCTAAACTATACGCTAGTCTATATCGAGTTACTTATAAAATTGATAATGTTACCACTTTCAATTCTGAATTCGCTTTGAATAAATTTGTTAAAAATAATTGGGCTGATTCTTCCAAATCTGTTTTGATGAAAAATGCAGTCAAAATCCGAGAAAATAACTTTCAAATTCAATCAAATGAAATTGATTTATTTAGAA
Source organism: uncultured Flavobacteriaceae bacterium (assembly GCA_963716065.1). Lineage (GTDB taxonomy): Bacteria > Bacteroidota > Bacteroidia > Flavobacteriales > Flavobacteriaceae > Aequorivita. The sequence continues at coordinate 378,240 of OY970287.1, read as the reverse complement.
TTATAAGTATTGCTCATTTTCGTCCAGAAAAAGATTATAATACTTTATTTAAAGCTTTACAAATTTTGAACGAAGCAGGAATAAAAATAGAGTTAAGCATTTTAGGACATACTTTTGGTTCAAAATGGCCAGTTTGATAAAATTAAAGAATTAGGTATATCACACTTAGTAAAGATTCTAGGGTTTGTTAAAGACAGTGATAAATATCTTAATAAATCTGATGTCTTAGTATTATCAAGTTTCGGTGAAGGGACTCCAAATGCAATCTTGGAAGCAATGTCTCATAAAATTCCTGTTATTGCAAGCAATGCGAATGGTTGTTCCGAATTAATTGAAAATTCCAAATGTGGTTTTTTATTTAAATGTGAAGATGCTAATGATTTGGCTCAAAAATTAATATTATTAAAAAACTTATCATCCCTTCGCAGAATGGAACTAGGCAATAACGGTTATAAATATGTATGCGATAATTATGATGAAAATGTTGTTTTCGAAAATTGGAATAGATTAGTGAATAAAATTTTGAAATAATATATTAAAAAAAATGAATTTTCAATTTTATTAAGATTAATTTGAAAAAACTAATTAGAATATCAACTGTTCCAATTTCTCTAAATATATTATTGAAAGGACAATTAAATTATTTAAATACTTTTTATGAAGTAATCGCTGTTTCTGGAAGTGGTTCTTCACTTGAAAAAGTCAGAGAAAGGGAAAAAGTGCGTATTGTTTCTGTGGAGATGGAAAGAAAAATTAATCTTTTTAGGGATATTATATCGTTATTAGAATTAATTAAATTATTTAGGAAGGAGAAACCACATATAGTACACTCTATTACCCCTAAGGCTGGTTTGTTATCAATGATTGCCGCGAAATTATGTAAGGTTCCTGTGAGAATGCACACATTTACGGGATTAATATTTCCTACGAAAAAAGGAGTTTTTAAAAATACTCTGATAATAATGGATAGAATTTTGTGCCTTTGTGCTACACATGTTTATCCTGAAGGTCTAGGTGTACAGAATGACTTAATTAAATATAAAATTACTAATAAGCCTTTAAGAGTTTTAGCCAATGGTAATATTAATGGCATTGATACTGATTATTTTAATCCAATTCTTTATTCAGAAAGTGATAGAAACTCATTAAAAGATAAATTAAAAATTCCATACAGCCATTTCGTCTATATTTTTGTTGGTCGTTTGGTAAAAGATAAAGGCATCAATGAATTGATTTCAGCCTTTTCAAAACTTTCAAAATCAAATGATACTATTTCACTTTTATTGGTCGGTCCTTTTGAAAATGATTTGGATCCACTCTCACCTGAAACTTTGCAAATCATAGAAAAGAGTCCAACTATTTATTCCGTTGGGTATCAAAACGATGTGCGACCTTATTTTGCCATTTCTGATGCACTTGTGTTTCCTAGTTACCGCGAAGGGTTTCCCAATGTGGTTATGCAAGCTGGAGCGATGGGCTTGCCATCAATTGTTACTAATATAAATGGATGTAATGAAATTATTCAATCTGGGGTAAACGGGCTTATAGTGCAGTCCAAAAATGAAGATGAGCTTTATAAAGCGATGAAGCACTTGGCTATAGACCCCTTGCTATATTCAACCTTAAAATCTTCGGCAAGGAACATAATTGTTGAAAAATATAATAGAAAAGAAATTTGGGAAGCATTATTAAAAGAATACAAAACACTGGAAAGTTAGTTGGTAAAACTCCTTTTGTTTAATTTTGCCGACTGAAGGATAGCTGCTCAATGTATCAAAACATACTGAAACCATTTTTCGATTTTGTAATCGCACTTATATTAGTGCTGATAGCAAGTCCAATAATTATTTTGGTTGCAGTTATATTGGCATTTTCAAATGGAGGATCTCCTTTTTTTCTTCAGAAAAGGCCAGGAAAAAGAGAAAGGATTTTTACAATAGTAAAGTTCAAAACAATGAGCGATAAAAAGGACAACAGCGGCAATTTACTCCCCGATTGGCAAAGGCTTACTTCTATAGGAAGCTTCGTTCGCTCGATTTCGCTTGATGAATTGCCACAATTAATCAATGTATTAAAAGGAGATATGAGCTTCGTGGGACCAAGACCATTATTACCGGAGTATTTACCACTTTATAACGAATTACAGAAACACAGACACGATGTTAAGCCAGGCATTACTGGTTGGGCACAAGTAAATGGTAGAAATGCAATAAGTTGGCTTCAGAAATTTGACTATGATGTGTGGTATGTGGAAAATCAATCTTTTTGGCTGGACGTAAAGATACTTTTTAAGACAGTTGAAAAAGTTTTTAAGAAAGACGGTATTTCTCAAGAGGGTCAAGCAACGGCAGAACCGTTTAAGAAATAAAACATCGGGGATATTTTCTCGTATATTCGCATAAGAGAATTCAATATAAAATGAAGTTCGATGATATTATTTGGCGCTAGTGGACATTGTAAATCTGTAATTGATATAGCTGAATCCATAGGTGAAGAAATCAAAATTATTTATGATGATAATCCAAAAGTAGAAGCAGTATGCCATATTCCTGTTCAAAGATTCTTGTCGGAAATCTCTGGTTTAAAAGAAACTTGGATTATCTCAATTGGTAATAATAGAAATCGCAAGGAAGTAAAAAACAAGTTAGCCCAGAGCTTTGGACTTTTAATTCATAGAACTGCTAGTATTTCTTCTTGGTCTAACATCGGTGACGGCACTGTTATTATGGCAAAAGTTGTGATAAATGCTTGTACAACTATTGGCGAGCACTGTATATTAAATTCTGGAGCTGTAATTGAGCACGATTGTTCGTTGGGAGATTTTGTTCACATTTCACCAAATGCCAGCTTGGCGGGTGGAGTAACAGTAGGAGAGGGAACACAAATTGGGATTGGTGCTTCTGTCATTCCTGAAATTAAAATAGGAAAATGGGCATCTATTGGTGCTGGTACTGTGATAATTGAAGATGTGCCAGATGGTGCTGTAGTTGTGGGAAATCCGGGAAGAATTATAAAAATTGATAGATAGTTGAAAGATTTTAAAAGATTGTTCGATATTGTTTTATCTAGCATCGGGCTCCTTTTTTTTGGCTGTTTAATTTTGATTCTAATTCTTTTTGCCTATTTCGATACTGGAAATGGCATATTTTTCCAAAAGAGAATTGGTCAATACGGTAAGCCATTTAACATTTATAAGATACGTTCAATTAAAACAAGCTCTGAGGATATTTCAAATTTCGGAAAATTTATTAGAAAAACTAAATTGGATGAAATGCCCCAGTTGCTTAACGTTTTATTAGGCCAAATGAGTTTTGTAGGTCCACGACCAGATATTCCAGGGTATTACGATAAACTAGAAGGGGAAGATAGAAAAATATTGGAATTGAAGCCAGGCTTAACAAGTGAAGCCTCCCTGAAATATTACAATGAAGAATCAATTTTAAAAAATATAGCTGAGCCTTTGGAATATAACGATACTGTTATTTTTCCCGATAAAGTTAAAATGAACTTGGAATACTATTATAAGCAATCATTCAGCGAAGATTTAAGAATAATTTTTAAAACAATTTCTGTATTCTTTAGAAAATAGATTTTACAAAAATGAGCAATTCAAAAATATACCTTTCCTCTCCACATATGGGCGGTAGTGAACAAACCTACGTTAACGAAGCATTTGAAACTAATTGGATTGCGCCTTTAGGCCCCAATGTGGAAGGCTTTGAAAAAGATTTGGAAAGTTATCTTGGCAGAGGGAAACATGTTGCAGCCCTTAGCTCAGGAACGGCAGCATTGCATTTAGCATTAATTTTATTAAGAGTGGAAAGAGGGGATGAGATTATTTGCCAAAGTATGACATTTTCTGCCTCAGCGAATCCAATTGTTTATCAAGGCGCAACGCCAGTTTTTGTAGATAGTGAGCCTGAAACTTGGAATATTTGCCCAAACCATTTGGAGGAAGCAATAAAAGAGCGCATTTCCAAAGGCAAGAAACCAAAAGCAATTATTGCCGTACATCTTTATGGGATGCCTTATAAGGTTGAAGAAATAAAGAAGATTTCAGAAAAATATGAAATCCCAATTGTGGAAGATAGCGCCGAGGCATTGGGCAGTAACTATAAAGGGCAAAAATGCGGGACATTTGGAGACATTTCAATTATTTCTTTTAATGGAAATAAAATTATTACAACTTCCGGTGGAGGTGCCTTGGTTTCAAAAAATTTGAAGCATAAAGAGAAAGCTATTTTTCTTGCAACTCAGGCAAGGGACGCAACACCTCATTATCAACATTCAGAAATTGGGTATAATTATCGATTGAGCAATATTTCTGCAGGAATTGGTCGTGGACAGATGGAAGTAATTGATAATCACGTAACTTTGAGAAGGCAAATGAATCAATTTTATAAGGATATTTTTAAAACAAATGAAGGAGTTAGTGTGTTTACAGAACCAAATTCAGATTACTTTTCTAACCATTGGTTATCATGTATTTTGGTAGATTCTTCTATTTGCAATTTTTCGTCAGAAGACATTCGTTTAGTAATGACCGAAAATAATATTGAATGCAGACCACTTTGGAAACCAATGCACTTGCAACCTGTTTTTAAAGATGCGCCTTATTATGGCAAAAATGTTTCAGAAAATTTATTTGAAATGGGACTGTGTTTGCCATCGGGTTCAAATTTGAAAAGTAAAGAAAAGATTAAGATTAACGATGTTTTAATGCCTTTCATCGATAATTGAGGTATATTTGCAACCCCAAATCGAATGAAAATACTTGAAGAGAATTCACTTTTTACAAAAATTTGCAATGCAAAATAAAGATTTAACATTCCTAAATCAAAAGTATTTGCCGCGCTGGGCGGTCTTTACATTTGATATTTTAATTTGTATTTTTTCATTTATCATGATGTTTTTGATTCTTGATGGCACGCCGCTCAAGTTTCATAAAGTTTGGCCCACTCCCAGCAGAGCACTGTTTTTACTTTCTATAAATATTTCATTTTTTTACTTGTTCCGTACCTATGCGGGGATAATACGTCACTCTACATTTACTGATGTTTTTAAAGTGGCTTCTTCTTCATTTTTAACGGCATTCACAGTAATTGTATTCAACTACATTTATTTTGTAACTACAGGAGAGAAAATATTTTTGACTACTGGAGTTTTGCTATACATGTTCTTTTCTTTCACGTTTATGCTTTTTTTCAGAATTGCCGTAAAAGAAACATACCAATATTTAAAGGCCGTAACTACAGGTAAACTTAAAAAAAGAGTCGTAATTCTTGGAATGGATGACCAAACAATTTCTTTGGGAAAAGCGCTTACAACAGAGTCTAACCTTCCGTATAAACTTGTTGGTTTTATTACAGAAAACCAAATCAATAAGAATCTGAAAATATTAAATAAACCTGTTTTTTCAGTTTCTATTAATGTAAATTCCAATGAGTTTACTGAACTATTGGCACAACATAACCTCGATGGGGTTTTGATTGTAAGCAAATCGCTTTCCATTAAAGAAAAGAATCAAATTGTAGAAGCTTGTTTGGCTAATAAAGTTGAAATTTTCAATGTGCCGCTTGTGGAGCATTGGAACCGAAAAGAAGATATACAAACCCAAATAAAACCTATACAGATTGAGGATCTCTTGGAACGCACTCCAATTGAAACGGACGTAGCGCTAATTAAAAGTGATTTGCAGGGCAAAACTATATTGGTTACAGGCGGAGCGGGATCTATAGGCAGTGAGATTGTAAAGCAATTGGCAGCTTTTAACCCAAAGAAGATTGTGATATTAGACAACGCCAAATCTGCATTGCACGACATGGAATTGTTTATGAAGCAAAATTTCAGTGAAATTAATTTTACTGTGATGCTCGCTGATGTTAGAAACCTTGAACGCTTGGAAATGATTTTTGCCAAGTTTAAGTTTGATATGGTTTATCATGCTGCTGCATATAAACACGTACCACTAATTGAAAAAAATCCACATGAAGCTGTCTTCGTGAATATTATGGGAACTATCAATCTGGCAGACCTTTCCGTAAAATACAATATTGACAAATTTGTAATGATTTCAACGGATAAAGCCGTAAACCCTACCAATGTTATGGGAGCGTCAAAACGCGCTGCGGAAATGTATGTTCAATCATTGCAAAACCATATTAGTGGCGGTACACGTTTTATTACTACACGCTTCGGGAATGTTCTTGGCTCAAATGGTTCCGTAATACCATATTTCAGAAAACAGATTGCTGCCGGTGGTCCAGTAACAGTTACACATAAAGAAATTATAAGATACTTTATGACTATTAGTGAGGCTTGCCAGTTAGTGCTTCAAGCAGGCACAATGGGCAATGGGGGTGAAATTTATGTTTTTGATATGGGAAAACCTATTAAAATAATCGATATGGCTGAAAGGATGATTCGTCTTTCAGGTCTTAAACCCTATGAAGATATAGATATTGAAATTACAGGTCTTAGACCTGGTGAAAAATTATATGAAGAGCTTTTAAATGATACAAATACCTCGCTACCTACGTACCATTCAAAAATTATGGTATCAAAAGTTCCTTCAATAGACTATAGAGATATCACTATTAAAATTCAAGAAATTGTTACTATTTCAGAACACGGAAAAGGAAATGAAATAGTAAGAAAACTAAAAGAACTCATTCCAGAATTTTTGAGCAATAATTCTGAATTTGAAGTTTTGGATGCACAAAAACATGTATAATACATTTTTCCTCCCCCACAGATACTAATTAAAAACACTGGCTATATTTTACGAAGGCCTTATATTTATAGCCTCAAAAAAATTCTCAATGAATAAAATTGCGATACTGGTTTTAATCTGTGCAAGTTGTTTTTCGTGTGCAACAAAAAAAGAAATTCTGTATTTCCAAGATGCAGAAAATCTTAATTTAAAAGAGATTGAAACATCTTTTGAACCAATTATTGAACCCAACGATATCCTTTATATAACTGTTTCTTCTATGGATGCGGAAGTAACTAAACCTTTTACACGCGTTATAGGTACTGAGGCCGCACCCATTAATAATAATATTCAACTTCAAGGTTATCTTGTTGATTTTGAGGGAAGCATTCGTTTTCCGGTTTTGGGAACACTCCCTGTTATGGGTAAAACTCGAGGTACGGTTGAAAAGGAATTAAAAACCAAACTTTCTGAATATATTACTGATGTGGTTGTAGATGTTCGCATTATCAATTTTAAAGTTACCGTTATTGGTGAAGTTAAAATGCCAGGAGTTTTTAGAATTCAGGATGAACGTGTAACGTTGCCTGAAGCAATTGCCCTTGCAGGGGATTTCACTTTAGACGGTAAACGTAAGGATGTAACGGTAATACGGGAAGAGAATGGCGTTCGCAAAGTTTCAAGAATTGATTATACAAGCTCACAATTGTTCTCTTCACCGTTTTATTTTTTAAAGCAGAATGATGTAGTATACGTTGAACCTTCCCTTAAAGGCGTAAGGAAATCGGGCTTTATTCCAGATGTACCTGCTTTACTATCTTTAGTTACAGTAATATTAAGCACAGTTATTATTTTAACCCGTTAATATTATCATGGAGGAAAACCGATATAAGCAAGAAAGCAAGGAGTTGCCATTGAGAGAAATAGTAGAGCAATACACTCGTTATTGGTATCTTTTTGTTTTGGGAATTATAATTGCCCTATTGCTTGCATTTATATATTTGCGTTATACCACAGCACTATATCAAACTCGAGCAACCATAATTATTAAAGATGAAAAAAGCGCCAGCAGCCCAATGGAAATGGCTGCTTTTTCACAGTTTGGAGGTTTGCTTTCGCGCTTCAATACCAGTAAAATTGACAACGAATTGGCAATCTTCAATTCCAAACGTATCATCTCCAAAACCGTTGAAGAGCTCGGTCTTAATATAAAATATGAATCAGTTGGTTCTATTAAAACTTCCGAAATTTATTCATACATACCATTTACTATTCAGTATCAATCCTTTAATGAATTTGGCAATAAAATTAATGTTCCAAAATTAATAGTAGAAGTAATATCCAATACTGAATATTTATTGGAAGACGAAGCCCAAACTGTAGATGGAACCTATAAATTTGGGGAAAAATTGTCCCTTCCATTTGGAGAGATAACCATTCTTCCCAATCTTGAAAACGCTGAAAATTTTGATTCATTTATCGAAAGAAATGTTGTTGTTACCTACCGCCCTATAGAAAATGTGGCGCTGGATTATCAAGGTAAAGTTGTTATACAGAACGAAATTAAGTCTAGTAATGTTCTCGAACTAAGTATGCTTACGCCAGTAACTGAGAAAGCTGAAGATTTTCTAGATGAACTTATTTCTCAATACAATCAAGACGCAATTTCAGATAGAAATGAAATTGCAAAAAACACATCAGCGTTTATTGACTCCCGTCTTCAGATTATTACCCGCGAACTGGATTCTGTAGAAAGCAATAAGGAAATTTTTAAAAGTAATAACAGACTTACAGATATTCAGGCAGAAGCACAAATTATACTTGAAAATGCTAGTGAATTCAATAAAAAACAGTTGGATGTTGGCACCCAGTTAGAGCTCTCAAAAACCATGATTGATTATATGGAAAAAAGTTCCAATAACGAACTGCTTCCTGCAAACATTGGTATTGAAAGTGAAGAAGTGGCACTTTCAGTAAATAATTACAACCAACTAATTCTTTATAGAAATAAATTATTGCAGAGTTCTACTTTAAAAAATCCGGTTGTTAAAAATGTGGAAACACAAATTGAACAAATGCGCTCGAGCATACTTGGAAGCTTAAAAAATTCAAGTAGTGGTTTAAAGCTAGCGATGAAAGACATTAGCGGTCAGGAGTCTATTTTAAATTCAAAAATATCACAGGTTCCTGCCAAAGAAAAAATATTCAGAGGAATTGAAAGACAACAAACCATAAAAGAACAACTCTATCTTTTTCTATTGCAGCAACGAGAAGAAGCTTCTATTACATTAGCAGCAACATCGCCCAAAGCAAAGGTGGTTGATAGTGCGTACAGTACCAAATCGCCAGTTTCACCACAAAGATCGTTAGTATATTTGGGTTCTTTTTTAGCTGGACTTTTGGTTCCTTTCATAGGTATTTATGGCGTTAACCTTTTAAATACGAAAGTAACCTCACGACGAGATGTTGAGCGCCACTTAGAAACAACGCCAATTGTTGGTGAAATCCCGAAAATAAAAAGAGGCGAATCAGAACTTATCCAGCACAACGACCGCAGTGTTATGGCGGAAGCATATCGAATCCTGCGTACAAATCTTCAATATTTATTTATCAATAAACTTGAAGAAAGCAATAAGGGCAAAACAATGATTGTTACCTCAACCATTAAAGGGGAAGGAAAAACATTTGTAGCATTCAATTTTGCACTCTCATTAGCGCTAACTGGTAAAAAAGTAGTTCTTGTAGGAGCTGATATTCGTAATCCCCAGTTGCAACGTTATTTACCTGAACATTTAAAATCTAGAAAAGGCCTAACAGAATATATTGTTTATGAAGATATGCAGGTTAATGATGTGGTTTCACAAAGCGAGCATAATAAAAATCTAAGCATTGTTCTTTCTGGTGCAATACCACCAAACCCAGCTGAATTATTGATGCAGAAACAAATCACGATGTTTATGGATGAACTTAAAAAACAGTTTGACTATATTATTTTGGACACTGCACCATCAATGCTGGTTACTGACACTATTTTGATAAATAAATTGGCAGATATAACACTATATGTGGTTCGCGCCGGTTATACCGATAAGCGTTTGCTGGATTTTCCACAAGATGCCATTGACGATGGTCGTTTGGCAAATGTAGCCATTGTGCTCAACAACGTAAATCTTAACAATTTTGGATACGGAAATAAATATGGCTATGCTTATGTCCATGAAGAACGCTCTTTCCTTCAAAAGTTTTTAAACAAATAGATAGTTTTTTCTTATGAAATTTCTAAAAGTGTTCGCCTTTCTTTTTCCATTATTGATGTTTTCACAAGAATTTGTTATAACTGGAAGCGTAGAAGCAAAGGCAATACTTTCCAACGATGATGTAAATCCGTTTTGGTTTCACACAAATTCTAACTACGCAGTAGGTGAGTTCACAAATGTTTCTACAACTGGCGAAATAACCGCAAGCTTAAAATACGATTCATTTAAGATTAATGGTGGCGCAACAATATTTGGAAGGGATGGTGTTGAAGACGCTGTGCAGCGAAGAGATTTGTATATACAATTTGAAAATTCTTGGCTATTTGCAACAGTAGGTGCAAAAAAGCAAAAAGAAGTTTTGGATGGACTTTCAGCAACCAATCAAAATTTTTTATGGTCTGGGAATTCAAGGCCATTACCTGGCGTTCTTTTGGAAGCCAACAACCCAATCAAAATTTCCAATACTTTTGGAATAGATTGGGGTATTGCACATTATCAGCTAAATGATAATCGTTTTGTAAAAAATACAAAAGTTCACTATAAAAGACTTGGGATAATAACCACTTTTAATGAAAACCACAAGCTGACCACAAAAATTCAGCATTTCGCTCAATGGGGCGGAACGTCTCCAGTTTTTGGAGAATTAAAAGATGGTTTTAAGGATTTTGTTAAAGTATTTTTTGCCGCAAATTCTACTGAAATTGGTTTGGATGGTGAAACTAAAAATGCTATTGGAAATCATTTGGGCTCCTATTTCCTCAATTATGAATTTAAAAATCGATTGGGAGAATTCTCTGTTTATCATGAACACCCTTTCGAGGATGGATCTGGGACTAGAATTCGCAAATATTCCCGACGGAACTTGGGGAATTTATTTTAAACCGAAAAACCAAAAACTGATTTCTTCAATTTTATATGAATTTATCGATACTTCTGACCAAAGTGGAAATACATCAGTAAGCGGATTTGATGGTTATTTTGGGAACAACATTTATCGAAGCGGTTGGAGTTACGAAGAAAATATTATTGGTCTACCTTTTATAATTTTTGATAAAAACGTTGAGATTACTGAAGATACCAGCCCATATATAAACAATCGTTCAAAAGTGCATCATTTGGGAATTTTTGGAAATTTTTCAAACTTTGAATGGAAACTTAAAAGTACTTATGCTAAATATCTAGGAACTTACCGGAAACCTTTTTCCCCTGAATGGAAGTATTGGTATAACTTCGGTTCCCTTTCATATAAAAGTGAAAAGATGGGAACTTTTACTGTATTGGGTGGTGTAGATTTTTCAAATGTTGAAAATACACTAGTGGGTGGTGGATTGGAATATTCCTATAGTTTTTAAGATTTAATTGTATGTGAATATTTTAGTAGGTGAATTTGTATATTTTTGCTAATTGCTAATTGCTAATTGCTAATTGCTAATTGCTAATTGCTAATTGCTAATTGCTAATTGCTAATTGCTAATTGCTAATTGCTAATTGCTAATTGATAATTGCTAATTGCTAATTGCTAATTGCTAATTGCTAATTGTTAATCAGCCCCATATACCAATTCTATAAAATCAATTTTGGGTATGTCGCCAAAATATTCTTTTACATCAATATTCTTCAAAATTCCAGAAATATCTTCTTTTTCGTAACGAGCTCCTTCCAAAAGCTTTTCAAGATTTTCAATCGGCTCCTTTCCAAAGAAATCCCCAAATATTTTTAATTCCTTTACGTGTCCCTTTTCAACGAATATTCTTAAATCTATTTCTCCAATTGGGAAACGTTTGGTTCGCTGAATATTGAACTTTGGCGAACGCCCATAATTCCAATCCCATGTGTCGTATTTTTCTTCTTTTAATTGGTGAACGGATTTCCATTCCTCAGGGGTTAAATGATAGCTTTCAAACGGTTCGCTTTCTTCATAAAGCCCTTCCAAAAGTAGGGTGCGAAATTCTTCAATTGGCAAAGGCTCTTTTAAAAACTCTGAAATATTTGCCACGCGACTGCGAACAGATTTGTGACCCTTGGACTCAATCTTGCTCATTTTTACGTTTAATGCATTAACTACTTCGCCCAAATCAGTATTAAACAAAAGCGTACCGTGGCTTACCATTCTTTTTCCCGTTGAAAATTGTGCAGTCCCGGAAATTTTCTTTTCATCAACCTGTATATCATTTCTGCCTTTAAGTTCTGCATTTAGTCCCAAATCATTTAAAACCTTAATTACGGGCGCGGTGAACTTTTTAAAATTATTCAGGCCTTTAATATCGTGATTGGTTATAAAACTGAAATTAAGATTTCCAAAATCGTGATATACGGCGCCCCCGCCTGAGATTCTTCTAACCACGTGCAACTTATTTTTTTCAACGTATTCGTGGTTTATTTCTTCCAAAGTATTTTGGTTGCGCCCAATAATTATTGATGGTTCATTGATATAGAAAAGCAAATAATCGTTTTCTGCGCTAAAATGCCGCAAAGCATACTCTTCCAATGCAAGATTGATTTTTGGGTTTGTAATGCCTTCGTTTTCTATGAAAATCATTGTTTTCTGTTTGAAATGTAAAGATAAATTTTATTGTCCTAAAAGCTAAAAGCTAAAAGCTAAAAGCTAAAAGCTAAAAGCTAAAAGCTAAAAGCTAAAAGCTAAAAGTGAATTAGTGATATGTGAGTTTATGAATATGTAAGTTTGAAACTTTTAACCTGCAACCTGCAACCTGCAACCTGCAACCTGCAACCTGCAACCTGCAACCTGCAACCTGCAACCTGCAACCTGTAACCTGCAACCTGCAACCTGCAACCTGCAACCTGTAACCTGCAACCTGTAACCTGTAACCTGTAACCTGCAACCTGTAACCTGTAACCTGTAACCTGTAACCTGTAACCTGTAACCTGCAACCAGAAACTTAGAATAAATATCCAACTTTAAACCCACTATACCAATTCCTCGGCATTCCAGGATAATAATACCGAGGTTCCGAGTTCCCAAAACCTGTTGCGTTTATTAAAACCGAAGATGCATATTTTTCATCCGTAAAATTGTTGACGCCCGCATTTATCTCAAAAGAAAGATTTTTTGAAAGCAATTTTTTATAGGCAGCTTTTGTATTAAAAACCGCATATTTTTCTGAATAAAGTTCGTTCGCATCGTTTAAGGGAATTTTGCCTATGTGAAGAAAATTAGTGTTTAGGCTGAAATTTTTAAATCCAAAGTTAATTCCTCCATTCAATTTTTTATCGGGCACGCCCGTAAGTTGATTTCCTGAAAAGTCTTCATCCCCATCCACAAAATCGATGAATTTATGATCATTTATTTCGAAATTGATATATGGTGAAATATATGCAAAAGAACTTAAAGGCTGATTGTATGAAACACTCAATTCAATCCCTTTGTGTTCAGTTTTTCCAGCATTTCTGCCTATAAATTGATCATCGCCCACGCGTTCTGCAACCAACAAATCATCAATATCCAAAAGATAGGCGTTCATTTGAAAATGAAGTTTTCTTTCGAAGAGAAAAAGCTCACTGCCCACTTCATAATTAAACCCTTTTTCTGGACCAAGCTCAGGATTTATTACTCCTTCTGGCGTAAGCGTTTCTTCAATGGAAGGGTAATTAAAACCACGGCTGAAATTGAAATAGGTACTAATGTTTTCGGTGAATTGATACAACAAATTTACATTGGGTGCAAAAATAGGTTCGAAGTCGCGATTGGCGCTTTTGTCGGCTTCCCCTTCATTGAATTCATCATTAAACTTGTAATTTGTTTTGTTGAAATTCAATCCAAATTGCCCTTTTAATTTTTCCGTAAAAGGAATTGTAACAGTAGCAAACACATTCAAATTATCTCTTTTCTCAATGTTATCACTTAACGAATTGCCTTCCAAACTTCCATTTCCGTTGTTGTCTTCGTACAGATTTTCAATGGTTTTCCAGTTATATTCGTCTTTATAGAATTCGCTGCCAAAACTAAGATTGGCTTTGTTTTTTAAAAAGACAAAGTCTTTTGCAAAAACTGTACGTGCTCCGTAACCATTTGTAAATTCATCCAAAATATTGAAAGGTCGCGGTTCGTAATGATCCAAATATGTATAAAAAACACTAGTGGTATTGCTGAAATTTTCAGAAAAACGATGTATAAAACTCAGCCCTGCCAAAATCTGTTTATTGTCCTCAAAACCTTGTGCTTCTTTCCAAGTAAAAGCAGCTTGCGACGGATTTTCCATAAAAGCAGTTTTGCCAATAGAGCTTGGAATTTGAGCAAAGTAATCAACATAGTTCAATAAAAGTCCTAGCTCATTTTTTGGATTGAATTTATAAGTTGAAGTAAGCAGTGCGGTTTTCCTATCATAATTACTATTCTCCCGAAACCCTTCTGTAAGCAAATGATCGTAATTGAAATTCAATGAAAATTTATCAGTGGAAGTTGTTGCGGAGACAGTGTTTTTTATTAATCCGAAGGAGCCCACTGTCAAATTACTTTTCAAAAGAGATTCCCCAACAGCAGCCTGTTTTGAATTCAGCAAAAGCGTTCCGCCAAGATTGGTGCCATATTGCGTGGCTTTTGGACCTTTTACAATTTCCAGAGATTGTAAGTCCTCTGGGTCAAAAACATCGATTGCCGTTTCGCCAATGCCATTTGTAATTGGTATTCCGTTGAAATAGGCACGGATTTTATTGGTTCCGTAAAGGGTACGCGAACCTACACCGCGGATTGTAATTCTATTTGTATTAATTGCGCCACTTTGTATAAAAACACCAGGCGTTTCATTAATTGCCGAAACCAAATCTATCGGGCTATACGCATCTATTTTTTCTGAAGTGATTTTATCTGTGGGAATAATAACTTTACTTTCCTTTTGGTATATAGAAGAAATAATCACTTCTTCAAGATTTTCAAAATTTGTGAGAGGTAAAAGGATGAGATTAAAATTAGATTCCTTCATTTCAAAAGTTGCGATATAGAAATTCGGATGCTCAAACCGCAATTTTATGGGCAGTGTTAATTCTATTGGCAACAAAAAAATTCCATTGTTATTGGTTTCAGCAACCTTTTCAGAATTGAAAAAAATGGAGACATTTGGAATAGGAAGTCCCTTTTCAGAAAAAACAATCCCTGTATTTTGTGCAGAAACAACATTAAAAAAGGCGGTCAATAATAGAACCGCCAATATTTTTGCAATATTTAAACCCATTGTTCCCTCATAATTTTTAAGTGGAAATTACTCATTCACAAACTCATTATTTAGAATAACTAACTTTCCAAATTGCATTTCCAGAATCATCATTTACCAATAAATCCCCTTTTGGTGTAACGGTAACGGCTACGGGGCGCCCATACACATCTGAATTATTTTCATTAGCTATAAATCCTGTAAGGAAATCCTCGGGCTGACCGCTTGGTTTGCCATTTTCAAAAGGAATGAAAACTACTTTATAACCCGAAAGTGTAGCTCGATTCCAAGAGCCGTGCTGGCCTACAAAAATTCCATATTTATATTTCTCCGGAAATGAATTGCCATCATAAAAAGCCAGTCCCAAAGAAGCTGTATGCGGGCCAACTGAAACATCGGGAACAATTGCTTTTGCAACTAAGTCTGGAGCTTGACCGTTTAATCTAGGATCTTCAAGTTGACCAAAATAGGAGTAAGGCCAACCATAAAATCCATCTTCTTTTACACTTGTAACATAATCAGGCACCAAATTATCGCCCAATTTATCCCGTTCGTTTACTGCAGTCCAAAGTTCGCCATTGGCAGGATTCCAATCCATACCAACTGGATTTCGCAATCCGCTTGCATAAATCTTTTCGTTTTGACCATTTAAGTCGACCACCAAGATATTTGCACGGCGCACTTCTTCGTCCATTCCGTGCTCTGCCACATTACTTGCAGAACCTACGGAGATATAAATTTTATCTTTAGTATCGTTTGTAATTATATTTCTAGTCCAGTGATTGTTGTAACCACCAGCTGGAAGTTCCAAAATTTTCTTTCCTTCTTTATCATTTAATTCTGTCTGCCCATCTTTATAAGGATATTTATATAGGCCATCAGTATTGGCAACATAGAAATGATTTCCAATCACTAACATTCCCAAAGGTTGTTTCAAATTATCCAAAAAAGTTTTTCGAAGTTCAAAGGAACCATCACTATCACGGTCGCGAAGTAAGGTTATAAGTCCCGCGCTTCCACGGGTAGCAGATTCACAAACAAAAATATCTCCGTTTGGAGCAATGTAAGTCCAGCGCGGATTATCAAATCCATCTACGTATTTTGTAACTGTAAAGCCTTCGGGTGCTACGGGCATTTTCCCTTCGGGCCAATCTTTCATTTTATTGACATTTACAACAGACTTAGTGGCGTAAGGCTTAGGAAGAACTACTGGCCCAATAGCTGTCTGTACTGTATCAGCTTGCTGAGTTGTTTGGGTAGAAGCAACGTCTGTATTTTGTTTCTGTTCCGATTTGCAGGAATAGATTGAAAATGAAGATAAGGCGATGAGTAGGAGATATTTTTTCATATTTTTTATTTTGTATTAAAAATAGCCAATAACTATACGATAGGTTGGGAGAGAGGGAAAGTTTAATGAATTTTTAACTTCAAAATGGTGAATAGGTAAATACGTGAATTTGTGAGTAAGTAAATACGTTATCTATTAAAACTCACAGATTCACTCATTCACTCATGCACAAATTCACCATTTAAAAATTTATCTTTGCCACCTATGAGCAAATTGGTTCAAATAGCGATTTTACCACGGCAACATGAAGACTTGGATTTTATACTCGAGCTTGCTTTGGAAAAAGAAAAACTTCGGAAGGAGCATATTACTGACTGGCGTATTCGAAAGCGTTCCATTGATGCCCGGCGGAAACCCATCAAATTAAATCTGCAAATAGAATTATGGTTCAAGGGTGAAAAACGGGAAATTATTCCCCCTTTTATTCCAAAAAATGTTTCTGCTGCAAAAGCAATTGCAATCATTGGTGCTGGTTGCCGGACTTTACGCTGCTTTACGAGCTATTGAAGCTGGACTAAAACCTATAGTTTTTGAACGTGGAAAAGACGTTCGCGAACGCAGAAGGGATTTAGCTGCAATCAATAAAGACCAAATTGTAAATCCGGAAAGTAATTATTGTTTTGGCGAAGGCGGAGCGGGAACCTATTCCGATGGAAAACTTTATACACGTTCCAAAAAGCGAGGAAATGTGTTAAAAGCATTGGAATGGTTCGTTCACTTTGGCGCCGATGAGGATATTTTGGTAGATGCTCATCCACATATCGGAACCAATAAACTTCCAAAGATTATTACTTCAATGCGCGAGGCAATTATTGAGAATGGGGGTGAAGTACAATTTAATTCAAAGTTGACAGATATTCGATTAAATAATAATTCAGTTGAAGCTATTCAAATTAATGCTGAAAAGTGGCTGGAATTTGATAATATAATTCTTGCCACTGGCCATTCGGCGCGGGATATATTTTATTTGCTTCACGAAAAAAATATAAAAATTGAAGCCAAACCTTTCGCCATTGGTGTTCGCGTTGAGCATCAACAAGAACTCATAGATTACATTCAATATCACGGCGAGGATGACAATCCCTACCTACCGCCAGCAAGCTATGCTTTGGTGGAACAAGTTGATGGATTTGGAGTTTATTCGTTTTGTATGTGCCCCGGCGGAATTATAGCGCCCTGCGCCACGGAACAGGAAGAAGTGGTTACCAATGGTTGGAGCCCAAGTAAACGTAATAATCCATATGCAAATAGTGGAATTGTGGTGAGCGTTGAGCCAAAGGATTTGCCAAATTATAAAGAAGGCGATCCGTTTGTGTGTCTCGATTTTCAAAAGGAAGTAGAAAAAAGGTGTTGGGAAGCAGGAGGGAAGACCCAAAAAGTACCAGCCCAACGGATGATTGATTTTGTGGAAGGCAAGGTTTCTGAAGATTTCCCAAAAACATCGTACCAGCCAGGAATTGTTTCAGCAGATTTAAATGAGGTTTTGCCATCCCTTATTTCAAAAAGATTGAAAAAAGCATTTGTTGCTTTCGGAAAAAAGATGAACGGTTATTATAGCAACCAAGCTGTGTTGCACGCTCCCGAAAGCAGAACGTCTTCACCAATTTCTATTCCACGAAACCCGGAAACGCTTGAACACATTGAAATAAAAGGATTATATCCTTGTGGGGAAGGCGCTGGCTATGCAGGTGGAATTATTTCCGCAGCCATTGATGGAATTAATTGTGTAGATGCGATTGTTTTGAAAAAAGCTATATGCTTTAAGCAATAGGTTGTAAGCAATTATTTAAAATAAAAGCTTAAATCCTAAAGCATTTTTTAATTTCCCGTAATCCCATTCAGGGCAGAATAAATTATTTTAAAAAAAATGCCCTTTAGCTGTTTTGACTAAAGGGCATTTTCAATTAATAACAGTTTTTACTATTATTCAGTTTTTGCTGCATCGTTTACGGTGTCCATACTGCTTCTTCATCATTTCCTCTTGTTGGCTCATCATTGCTTCGTGCTCATCTTCCATAGTGCTATGCTCGCTTTTAATCCTGTCCAAATTCTCTCTCATTTCTTCTATTTGAGCCTCAATTTCAACCTCTGTTTTTGAATCGAAATTATCACGAAGTGCTTTGTGGCCTGCTAGAAGTTCTTCATGGCTGCTGAGCATTACTTCATGATTTTTCAAAATTACTTCATTGGCTGCAAGAGCTCCCATTTGAGCGGAATCTTTAACTTCTGCCGACATTAATTTTTCTGACATTTGAGAATAGTTGGCCATCATTTGATCATGCATATTTTGGGCTTCGGTGTGCATCGCCATTATGCTGTCGTTTTCCTCCATCAGTTTATCATACTGCTGGGTTAGGTCTTTTTTCTTGTTTTCACAACCATAAAAAGCGATTGCGGAAACGGTAAGGATCATAAGTAGTTTTTTCATGTTGATGTTTTTTTAGTTTTAGAGTACTAAATTACAAAACGTTTAAAATATTCAATCAAAAAAATGTTTTAAAATGAAAATAGAAATTTATTATTAAATGGTTTAAACTATTCTCTTTATAAATTTTAAAAACGTTTTTATTCAAAAGCTCACGAAAGCACAACTCATAAAAAATTTCAATTCAAAGAAATCCGAAAACGCTTGAACACATCAAAATAAAAGGATTATATCCTTCTATGGAAGGAGCTGATTATGTTGGTAGAATTATTTCCGCAGAAATTAATGGGATAAATTGTGTGGATGCGATTGTTTTAAAAAAGGCTTTAGGCTATAAGCAGTAGGCTGTAAGCAAATTTTAAATCATAAAGCTTACAGCCTAAAGCCTAAAGCAATTTATATAATTTCAAGCAATTCCAATTCAAAAGTCAAGTCTTGTCCGGCTAGTGGATGGTTTGCATCAACTATTATAAAACCATCTTTTACATCTGCAACTCGTAATTGGCGCTCGCTGCCGTCAGGATTTTTAGATACTAAACCCATTCCAACTTCTGGCTTTATTTCTTGCGGAAGATTTTCATTTGGTATTTTTTGGAAAAGTTCTTTTTGAACATCACCATAGGCTTCCTCTTTAGCGATTGTGATAGTTTTCTTTTCATTCACTTTCATATCCACCAGCCCTTTTTCAAAGCCGGGTATCAATCTGCCCTCTCCAAGTTTTACCTCGAGTGGTTCTCGTTGCACAGAACTGTCGAACACTTGTCCATCGTTCAGTTTACCTGTGTAATGAAGTTTTACGGTTTCATTTCCTTGTACTTGATTCATAATTTTGTTTTTACAATTATTATTTCAGTAAGTGGGCAAAACTATAGGTTTAAGTAACCAATTCCACGGAAATAGAGGATTAATGTTTTGGTTTAAGGAAAACTTAACTTTATTAGTTGCCTTATTTGGAAATATATTTCGCTTTTCTATTATCTATAGACTATAAATTTTTTGATTAATATTTAAATTGTTTTTAGCTAAACTTTAATACTATCCCGAATTTATACCCTATTAAAAAGAGGTACTTTTGACCAATTAAATTAATAGCATGATTATCGATTTATTAATTGCAATGCTTTGGAGCATTTCACCATTGGGAGAAGCTAAGGTTGGCATTCCTTATGCTCTTTTAAATGGAGTAAATATTTACTTAGCATTTCTTGGATGTTTTCTCGCCAATGTTCTTGTGTTTCCTATAATGACATTTTTTCTTGATGTTATAAATCGATATTTTATTAAATGGTATCACTATAAAAAAGCTGCAATATTTGTGGCTAGACGTGCAAAGGCCGGAGCAGGGAAAAACGTGAAGAAATATGGTTTTTGGGGTTTGTTGATTTTTGTAATGCTTCCAATTCCAGGAACTGGAGTTTATGCGGGAACTATTGCGGCATATCTTTTTCGGTTTGAAAGAAAAAAGGCTTTTTTAGCAAATACTATTGGAATTTTCTTTTCGAGTGTTTTAGTATGGGCAACCACCTTAGCCGCTATGGAAAGTTTTAATTAGAGAAGTTTATTTAGAAATAAAAAACTACTAACTACTAGATTTCTTTCAAACGGTTACTTCCCGATGCAAAAGTTTGCAAAAATATTTCCCAATAATTCGTTGTTGGAAATTTCTCCAGTTATTTCACCAAAATAATACAGCGCTTGCCGAATATCAATAGCAAGCAAATCACCACTCAAACCGTTGTCAATCCCTTCCTGCACTTTTATAATTTCTTCAAGAGCTTTAAGCATCGCGTCATAATGGCGACTGTTGGTAACGATGGTTTCGTTGTTGCGAAGCGCGCCGGTGTTTACAAAATCAAGTAATTTGTTTTGAAGATTTTCCACTCCTTGCTTTGTTTTTGCAGAAAGCATTAAGTATGAAGACCCTTCGACTGCGCTCAGGGTAACATTGAGTTTTTTTGTTTCTTCTTCTGAAAGTTTATCAACTTTGTTAGCAATTATCAAAAGATTTTTTTGTGGATATTTATTTTTAATAGTTTCAATTTCAACCCGAAATTTGGAACCTGAAACCAGAAACTTTTCAGAATCAAAAAGATAAATAACAACCTGCGCTTGCTCTATTTTCTGAAAGGTTTTTTGAATTCCCAATCCTTCAATTACGTCCACAGTTTCCCGAATTCCCGCAGTATCAATAAAGCGGAAAGCGATTCCGCCAATGATTATTTCGTCTTCAATAGTATCACGTGTTGTCCCAGCAATCTCGCTTACAATGGCGCGTTCCTCGTTCAGCAAAGCATTTAACAGCGTAGATTTTCCAACATTTGGTTCGCCCACAATTGCTACTGGAATTCCATTTTTTAATACATTTCCTGTAGCGAAGGAATCTATCAATCTTTTTAATACTTGGGTTATTTTTGAAATAAGTTTTTGAAACTCTTCTCTATTTGCAAATTCAACATCTTCCTCTGCAAAATCAAGTTCAAGTTCAATTAATGAAGCGAAATTCAACAATTCTTCGCGAAGCTTTTTTATTTCCGAAGAAAATCCGCCCCGCATCTGCTGTATTGCCAATTGATGGCTGGCTGCACTATCACTTGCGATCAAATCTGCCACAGCTTCCGCTTGGCTTAAATCCATTTTTCCGTTTAGAAAAGCTCTTAAAGTGAACTCACCCGCTTGTGCCATTCTGCAACCATTACGAAGGCATAATTGAATTATTTCCTGTTGAATATAATTACTTCCGTGGCAAGAAATTTCAACAACATCTTCGCCAGTATAACTATTTGGGTTTTTAAAAACGGTGGCGAGTACTTCATCAATTATGCGTTCACCATCTTTTATATGTCCCAAATGGACGGTATGCGATTTTTGTACGGAAAGCTTTTTTTTGGAAACTGATTGAAACAAGGAAGAAGCAATTTCAATTGCCTCGTGCCCAGAAAGTCTTAAAACTGCTATTGCTCCTGCGCCCGCTGGGGTTGCCATTGCCACTATGGTATCTGTGTGTGTCATTGACAGCAAAGGTAACATTAGTTTGGAAAAGTTTGAAAAGTTTATATATGTTAGAGTTTTCAAAAATGAAAAAGGGCAACACGAATGCTGCCCCTTTTTTATTCTTTATTTTTTTGCTTTCTAATAAGCAAAATTCTTGAAGTTCCCCGTCATAGTTATTGTTGGTCCCACACCTGAAGTTGCGGTAATTGTAAAGTTTCCTGATATCAAACGTCCATCCTCAGTTTCAGGATTTTCACGGTTTTCCAAAATATTTATTTCTCCTTCGGAAGAATTATAAGTTACTTGATTAGTTTGATCTCTAATTATAACGTTTGTTACAAACCCATTAGATACGTCACCAATAACTTTGGTGATCCCACTTCCAAAACCTCCTGTTGTATTTAAAAAAATGCGGACAATGTTTGTATTTTCATCAGTTACCGCAAGAGTTAGTCCGCTGTCGTCTCTATAATCAGTTGAATAGAAATCCATGCGCGACGCATAATTGCTGCCGAAGCCTCCACCATTGATTGTGGCATTAAATTCTGCTTCGGGAGCACTTCCACCACCGTCATCTCCGTCGTCTTTTTTAGAACAGGAAATAATTAATACTGAAAGTAATAAAATGCTAAGTGTTTTTAAAGTTTTCATGTGTGTAGTTTTAGTTATTATTGATTTTAAGGATTTATAATAATTACACATCGGAATGATTAATAAAATGTCATCAGTGCTTCACTTATAAATTCCCTAAAAATAAATTCTTAATCTTTTATGAATTTTATTTTGGCTCTATTTTCCAATTCTAAAATATAGATACCCTTTGTAAGCGTTGCTATATTTATCTGTCCTTTCGGTTCAATTATCCCTTTACTTACTTCTGAACCGTTAATTGAATAAATAGTAAATTCCGAAGTTTCTGAAAGATTGGAAATTTGTATAAAATCTGAAGATGGGTTAGGGAACAAAGCAATGTTACGTGCACTATCAAAATCATCAACATCTAAAACAAGCTGTACTCTTGAAATCTTATTCTCAATACGCTCTGAAAAGTACAAAGTGCCATTGTGTATGGCAACATCTGCGGGTATTCCAATAAGATTCAAAAATGGAGGGGGAATAGGATTATTATCCAATAAATTTTTTTTGGAAATAAGATTTTCCGAGGCTTCACAAATATAAAGGTCAGTACCAAAAACAGCTAATCCTGCAGCACCACCTATCATAGTTGCAACATCTGTGGGCTGGGTTATTCCACTCGTTACATCTACTTTTGAAACCCGATCTGATACAGCTTGGGACATATACAATATATTCCCATCCAATGTCATGCTCCTTGGTCTAAAATTAACATTAGATGTTGCAACAACTTCAGGAACAGGGTTGGTATCCGTAATATCAAATCGCTGTACTTTTTGAGCATCATATTGCGAAAAGTACAGCATATTTCCATCAATCAAAATATCGTCAGGCGTTGTTTGCCCTGTAACAACATCAACAGAAGTCGGGTTCGTTACGGTAAGGTCGATTTTGGAAATTTTATTTAATTCAAATTGTGAAAAATAAAGTTCGTTTCCGCTTATTGCAATGCCATTTATAATTACTGGGGCAACAAAAACCAACTCGGGTGTGGGATTGCTTACGGTAACATCAATTTTATAAATAGAATTTAGATTTCTTTCATTAAAATAAAGGTCATTGCCGTTAATTAATAATTGAGAAGGACTATCTAGTCCAGAAAGAACTTCTTCTACTACTTGGGCAGATACAACGCCGGAAAGAAAGAGTGTAAATAAGGAAATAATAATTTTTTTCATTTTAATATTTTTAAGGTTATAGAATTATATCGAAAGGTTACAGAATTGTCATCAAAAAAAAATCCACCTTTAGGTGGATTTTTTTAATATAACAATCTAAAAATCGAGCATTCGAAAGCTCTAATTATTAAGCATCACTGGCATTACAAGCATAGTAACGGTTTCGCCCTCATCCAGACCATCTACAGGAGTAAGAATTCCTGCGCGGTTTGGAAGGCTCATTTCAAGGGAAACTTCATCGCTTGTTAAATTATTCAGCATTTCGGTAAGGAAACGGCTGTTGAAGCCTATTTGCATATCGTCGCCTTGGTAATCGCAAGTTAAACGCTTCTTCAGCTTTGTTGCTGTAATCTATATCCTCTGCTGAAATATTCAATTCGGCCCCAGCAATTTTTAAACGAATTTGGTGGGTGGTTTTGCTTGAGAAAATAGAAACACGTCGAACGGAATTCAAAAATTGGTTTCTGTCGATTACCAATTTATTTGGGTTTTCCTTCGGAATTACGGCTTCGTAATTTGGGTATTTCCCATCAATCAAGCGGCAGATCATTTCTGTGTTTTCAAAAATGAATTTTGCATTGCTATCATTATACTCAATGGTTACGGTTTCTTCGCTGCCGGCAAGTATGCTTTTCAAAAGATTTAAAGGTTTTTTCGGCATAATGAATTCCGCGGTTTGCGAAGCGCTTATGTCGTCACGGGTATATTTCACCAATTTGTGCGCGTCGGTTGCAACAAAAACCAAATTGTCTGTTGAAAACTGAAAGAAAACACCGCTCATCACTGGACGTAAATCATCATTTCCAGAAGCAAAAATAGTTTTACTAATTGCAGTTGCCAACACATCACCCTGAACAGCAGTTGAAGAAGGATCTTTTAATTCCACAGCGTTTGGGAATTCTTCGCCACTTGCATATGCCAAAGCGTATTTTCCGTGGTTACTGCTTATTTCAATAGTGTGGTTATCACCAACTGTAAAGGTTAACGGTTGCTCTGGAAATGTTTTTAGCGTTTCCAGCAAAAGTCTTGCTGGAATACAAACCATTCCTTTTTCAGTGCTTTCCACTTCCAGTTTTGAGGAAATTGTTGTTTCCAAATCGGAAGCCGAAACGGTAAGTGATTTTTTGTCTAAGTTGAAAAGAAAATTATCTAAAATAGGCAGGGTATTGTTGTTATTGATAATACCACCCAAAACTTGCAGTTGTTTTAATAAATAAGAACTCGATACGATGAATTTCATTATGTGTTTTTTTTATGAAATAATTCTTAATAAATGCTCGACGGAAACTTGAAATAAAAGGATGTTGAGCATTTCGACTTCGCTAAATAAATCTCTGTCGAACCACAAATATATTTCAATTGAAGTGTTTGTTAAAACAAACTTATCAACATTTAACGGGTGTATTTGCGTTTGCGATAGAAGATGAAACCGATTCCAAAAATGGTAAGTAATCCCAACGGTAGCAATAGGTTAAGTGCTTGCCACTTTGTGCGCTGTTCCACTGTTTTTTGTACATCAAGAAATGGAACTGCAATTTGCCGAGTTCTAATGTTTATAAGTCCGCTATCGTCCAACAGGTAATTGACTGTATTCAGCAAAAATTCCTTGTTTCCGTAGAAAGAATTGGTCATTTTATCAAACCCCAATTCCAACGGACGATTGCCTTGCATTTGGTTTTTAATGATATCACCGTCGCTAATTACAATCATTTTTGTATCATTCCCATCATCAATATTTTTTAAACCACCTTCCAATTGCAAAGGCTTCACACGGTTTTTATATGCTGACGTAAATTTACCTTCCAACAAAACCGCCAAAGGCACTTCACCCGCATTGAATTCATTTGGATTTGGGCCTTCATTCACAATTTGTAAATTCTTCGGAATTTCCTCTTCAAAATCAATTGGCGACGGAAGTCCAACGATTTTTGTAATTGGTGAAGTGGAAAGTAAAACCGTTTTTTTAATGTTATTCGAAAGGGTATCAATTGCGCTTGCGTAATCAAATTTCACTGCTTCTATATTTGAAACAATTGGATGGTTGTTTGCACTACTACTCAGCGGACTGAAAAACCAAGGATAGCGATTATATTGAGCTTCACGTTCATCACCGCTAGCTAAAACAATGGGGGCGGAGTAAACATCTTTCACCAAATTTGGATTGATACGAATTCCATATTTAAAGAAGAAGTCGTTTAAATTCAAATCTTTTCCGAAGGCGAAATTGGTTCCCGAAAGTGTATCGACTTGCATTTGTGTAGCATCCAAAAGCCAGAGCGATTTGCCACCATTCATAATATATTGATCAAGCACGTATTTTTCAGAATTGCTGAAAGCTTCCGTAGGTTGGGCGGCAACAATTAAATCAAAATCTTGCAATGCCTTTAATGTTTTTTCAGGATTTGATGCAACGGAATTTAAGGTGAATGGTGCAATAAAATAATATTCCCGAAGCGTTCCAAAAAAATCGGCAATAAAGCGATCGTCATATTCGCCGTTTCCTTTTAAAACCGCTACTTTTTTAGATTTTTCAGTTGCTATTTTCTTAAAGGCATCAGCAAATGCATATTGTAGGTTTTGAAGCGAACTGTTTACACGTTCTTCGGAAGTTGCGCCCAATTGATTTTTCAGCAAACCAATTTTTACCGATCTGCCGTCATGGTGTGCAAGCGCCCACGGATAAACAAGTTCGGTGCTTTGTTTGCCGTTTTCGGTAACGGAAACCTGTGCAGGAATTAAACCGAATTTTTCAAATTGCGATTGGAATGCTTCGTTTCCTTTTTCTGTGGGATTGACGAATTCAAATTTTATGTTGGAATTATAGGCTGAAAATTCGTCCAAAAGTTGTTCGGTTTCAGCTTGTAATCTTCGGAATTCTGGCGGAAAATTTCCCTTTAAAAATACGTCAACAACAATCGGGGAATCAATTTTATTTACAATTTCCTTTGCTTCTTCGGAAAGAGTGAAACGCTTGTCCTGCGTAAGGTCGAAGCGTTTATAAAGGTAATTTCCGAGTACATTTAAAAGCAACAGTCCCCCAATCAAGATTGCCAGCGAAATGATATTTTTTTTAATTGAAGCCTTCATTATTGTTTCTTCAATTTTAAAATCGTAAGTGCAATGAAAAAGATTGTAATACTTAAAAAGTAAATCAAATCAAGAGTATCCAAAACCCCACGCGCAACGCTGTCAAAATGGGCTTTCATTCCCAAACTGGAAATATTGAAAGAGGAAAAAGTAAACCCTTCAAACCCATAATAAAGCACAAAACACAAAAACACAGCAATTATAAATGCAACGATTTGGTTTTGCGAAAGTGTGGATGAAAATATGCCGATGGAAGTATATGCAAATACCAAAAATAGCAAACCAATATAGGAACCTATTGTGCTCCCCACGTCCCAATTTCCGGGTGGATTGCCTAATTCAGAAATTGTAAAAACGTACAGAACTGTTGGTATTAATGCGATTAAAATCAAAATCACGGCTCCGAAATATTTTCCCAAAACTATTTCTTTCAATGAAATTGGTTTCGTCAATAAAAGCTCCATCGTTCCCATTTTCATTTCGTCGCTAAAGGCGCGCATACAAACTGCAGGTATTAAAAAAAGCAATACCCAAGGGGCAAATTCAAAATAGGGGGAAAGAATCGGCAAAACCGGAATTGAGAATGTTATAACTTCCACCAAAAACCCATAGAAACAAACCGTTTATCACCAAGAAAACAGCAATCACCAAATAGCCGATGGTGCTTGAAAAGAAGGAGTTTATTTCGCGTTTTATTATTGAAATCATTTTTTCTCGCAAAGGCGCAAAGACGCCAAGTTTTTTAATTTTTCACAAATCACAAATCACAAATCACAAATCACAAATCACAAATCACAAATCACAAATCACAAATCACAAATCACAAATCACAAATCACAAACTTTCAATCGTGTCAACGCTCCAAGCTTCAGCTTTAATTTTAAACATCGGTTTTGTTACACTCCAAACTTCCTTAAAAAGTTCGCTATTTCTGTAATTTTCCAAATCGACTTCCTCATTCCAACGGCTGTATGTGAAAAAGATTGCTTTGTTATTTTTATCATTGTAAAGTTCCAAAAACGTGCAGCCTGGGAAATTTCGAATCCTATCTTTTACCTCTTCAAAATTAGAGAGAAAAGCAGGAATGTTTTCTTTTTCAAATTCCATTTTTACAATTCTTGTGAACATTTCAGTTGTCGGTTGTGGGTTGTAAGTTATTGGTTATTGATTGCTTTCTGAATTAAAGTTTACTGTTATAGTATCCCTAAATTCAAGTCCAAATAAGCTTGAGGCGCCACCAATAGAGGTGGGGTTGCTTTTATAAATTGCCAGTTCCAAATATTGTGATGAATTCCAAAGTGCTAATCTTTTTCCGTCTTCTTCACGTTTTTCTGGTGGTTGATTAAAGTTAATTGCATCACTATAATGTGTATGAATTTTAGTGAATTTTTCAGACCGTGCATTTACTATAAAACTTCTCCCTTTTCCAACGGAATCAAACAGTTTTTTTGTGATGTTGCTAATCACATTTCCATAATTATCAATATAAATAACGTTGCCGATAATCTGACTTTCTTTATTGCCAACTACAGGGCGAATACCTGTTAATTCCTTGATTTCAGTTATGTTTTTGCCAATTACATCCAATGTTCCGCCACGGGAAATGTGGCTGGCAACTTTTACAAAAACGTCCAAAACCGGAAAGTTGCTGATTACGCGATCGTGAATGTTTATTTCAACAATCTTTTCAGGACGAATTTCCGACGCGAGCATTGAAATAATCCCATTGTCGGCACACACAAAATAATGGCCATCCATCAAAACCGCAATATGCTTATTTTCAGGATTTAATTCAGAATCAACCCCTATTACGTGTATTGTTCCCTGCGGAAAACTCTTGTATGCGTTTTGAATTATATAAGCAGCTTCGTGCAAATGAAAAGGTGAAACGGAGTGTGAGATATCAACAATTTTGGCATCTTCTATTTCAGTATAAATAGCTCCTTTAACCGCGCCAACAAAGTGATCTTTTTCCCCAAAGTCGGTCGTAAGTGTAATTATTGGCATAAATGATTGTTGATATTTTCTTAAAAGAGTTACCACAAAAATAGGTTACTTTTGTTAGTAGCAAAACTATTTTTTGCATTATCCAAATAATAAAAAAGGACGCCTTTTGAACGAACTTGCCATCGAACTTACAGAGATTAGCCCAAGAGATTTCTTCGGACTTGAAAACGCTAATATTGAACTTCTTAAAAAATATTTTCCCAAGTTAAAAATTGTCGCAAGAGGCAATAAAATCAAAGCTTATGGCGATGATGACGTACTTGAGGAATTTGATAGGCGAATAACAATGTTGTTGGAGCACGCTACCAAATACAATAAAATAGATGAAAACGTAATTGAGCGCGTACTATTAAGCAGAAACAAGGAGGAATATGAAAGCCCTGCTGGCAGCGGTGAAGTAATTGTTCACGGTTTAAGCGGAAAGCCGATAAAGGCCCAAACAGCAAACCAACGTAAATTGGTCGCTTTGATGGCAAAAAATGATATGGTTTTTGCAGTTGGTCCCGCTGGAACCGGCAAAACTTATACGGGTGTTGCTTTAGCTGTTAAAGCTCTGAAAGATAAAGAAGTAAAGAAGATTATCTTAACAAGACCTGCAGTAGAAGCTGGAGAGAATTTAGGTTTTCTTCCGGGCGATTTAAAAGAAAAATTGGATCCATACATGCAACCTTTATATGATGCACTTCGCGATATGATTCCTGCGGAAAAGTTAGCTTCACATATTGAAACAGGAGTTATTCAGATTGCGCCTTTGGCATTTATGCGTGGACGAACTTTGGACAATGCTTTTGTAATTCTTGACGAAGCCCAAAATACAACCCACGCCCAAATGAAAATGTT
This sequence comes from uncultured Flavobacteriaceae bacterium, assembly GCA_963716065.1. Taxonomy (GTDB): domain Bacteria; phylum Bacteroidota; class Bacteroidia; order Flavobacteriales; family Flavobacteriaceae; genus Aequorivita. Next base: position 348,591 of record OY970287.1, on the reverse strand, counting down.
TTTAACCCGTATGGGAAAAAATGCCAAGTTTATGATTACTGGTGATCCCGGGCAGATAGATTTGCCGCGTCGCGTTATTTCTGGGTTGAAGGAAGCGTTACTTGTTTTAAAAGATGTGAAAGGAATAGGTATGGTTTATTTGGACGATAAAGATGTAATCCGTCACCGTTTGGTGAAAGAAGTGATTGCTGCTTATAAAAATATTGAAAACGTAGATTAGAAAAATATCAAATCCCAAATCCCAATTTTGTCACCCTGAGCGCAGTCGAAGGGCAAAATCTCAAATTTTAAATTCGAATATCGTATATCTAAAATCAAAATGAGTAATACCATAATTTCAACAGATTTCAATTTCCCCGGACAGAAAAGTGTTTATCACGGAAAAGTTCGCGAAGTCTATACTTTGGAAAATAATACACTTTTAATGGTTGCTACTGATAGGCTGAGCGCTTTTGATGTGGTTATGCCAAAAGGAATTCCATATAAAGGTCAAATTTTGAATCAGATTGCAACTCAAATGATGCGCGATACCGAAGATTTGGTTCCGAATTGGTTGACTGCTACTCCAGATCCCAACGTTGCAATTGGTGAAGCGTGTGAACCTTTTAAGGTTGAAATGGTAATCCGAGGTTACATGAGCGGTCACGCGGCACGGGAATATAAAGCGGGAAAAAGAATACTTTGTGGCGTTGCAATGCCTGAAGGAATGAAGGAGAACGACAAGTTTCCACAGCCAATAATTACGCCAGCAACCAAAGCCGAAATGGGCGATCACGACGAAGACATTTCGAGAGAAGATATTATTAAAAGAGGAATAGTTTCCGAAGCAGATTATCTACAATTGGAAGATTACACTCGTAAGCTTTTTCAACGTGGAAGCGAGATTGCAGCAAAAAGAGGACTTATTTTAGTTGATACAAAATATGAATTCGGAAAGACCAAGGATGGAAAAATTGTTTTGATCGATGAAATCCACACTCCAAATTCCTCACGATATTTTTATGCAGAGGGGTATGAAGACCGTCAGAAAAACAACGAACCACAAAAACAACTTTCCAAAGAATTTGTACGGCAATGGTTAATTCAAAGTGATTTTCAAGGCTTGGAAGGGCAGAAGGTTCCATTTATGAGCGATGAATATATTGAAACAGTTTCAGAAAGATATATTGAACTGTATGAAAATATTACTGGTGAAAAATTTGTGAAAGCTGATGTATCTAATATACATGCACGAATAGAGAATAATGTGTCGAAATATTTAGAAAACATATAAACTTCAAACTAAGAATTTCTTAAGTTAAAGATTAGTTTTTACGTTTCTTAAAATTAACAAAACCCCTTTATGCTTTATAGCAAAAAGGGGTTTTTTGCGCTTACATTTTTTTTTGGTTTTGTTAATGAATTTAATTGTTGGGAAATATTTAACAAATTGATTTAAAACCATATCGGTTGCTTCTGCGTAAATACTTGTTACATAAAAGAATTGTTCAACAAAAAACTAAACTATGAGAAACAATTTTACTCGAAACCTTTTTTTACTGGTTTCAATTTTACTAACGACGGCAATGTCCTATGGGCAGTTCAATGTAACAAATGCCAATGACTCAGGTCCTGGTTCTTTGCGAGATGCGGTGACAATGGCAAACTCGGCTGCTGGGGCTAATACAATTACACTTGGCTTTGTGAGTCCAGTATTGACTTCAGGTGCTATAAGCATAACTGATCAAGTTAGCATTACTTCTTTTGGAGTAAATATAAATGCTACAAACAACAATGACAGAATTTTCACAATAACAAATGCGACTTCTGTTACACTTACAAATATCACATTTAGAAATGGTGTTGCTGCCAATGGTGGCGCTATATATAGCGAAAACACAAATCTTGTTATGAGTGGGTGTTCTTTTAACGACAATGTGGCGAATGGTACGCCTGCAAGTGGTGGAGCACTTTTTACTACTGGTACTGGTACCGTTAATATTAGCGGTGGATCTTTTAGAAGAAACACTGCAACTCGTGCTGGTGGAGCTATTGAAATCCAATCCAGTGGAAATTTGACAATTACTAACAATACTGTATTTCAAAGCAATACAGTTTCCGGACCTCCAGGAAATGGTGGCGCAATTCACATTACTGGTGCGGCATCTTCTACAATTTCAGGAAGATTTATAATGAACAGTGCCAACGAAGGTGGGGCATTGTGGAACGGTACTGGAACAATGACACTTATCAATTCTGATATTGATGGAAATACTGCTGTTGGAGCCTTAGCCACCAATGGTGGTGGTGGTGTTTTTAACAATGGCGGAAACCTAGTTGCAAATGCAACCACGAGAATAAGAAACAATGTTGCAAACGGAGCTTTAGGTTCTGGGGGTGGATTACATAGTAATGGTGGTTCAGTAACCTTAACAGGAACAACTATTTCAACAAATAGAGCTATTAGAGCAGGTGGTGGTATTGAAATTTCTGGAGGTACTTTCGTAATGAATGGTGCCACTTTAACTGGAAATGATGCAGGTGTAAATTTAGGTGCAAACCCAGGAAACGGGGGTGCTCTTCATATAACTGGGGCATCAAATTCTACTATTACTGGTGGAACAATGACCAATAATACTGCAGCACTGGAAGGTGGTGCTTTATGGAATGGAACGGGAACAATGATTGTTGATGGAGTTACTATTTCTGGTAACAGCGTAACAACAGCTTTAGGCGCAACAGATGGTGGTGGTGGTCTTTTCAATAACGGAGGAACATTGACTATTCAAAACAACAGTTTAGTTACTGGAAATTCAGTAGCTGGAACAGGTGCTTCGGGTGGTGGTGTATTTAATAATACGAATGGAACCTTAAATATAAACGGCTCAACTTTAAGCAACAATATTGCAGTGAGAGCTGGTGGTGGTATTGAAGATAATTCTGGAGTTGCAGGTGGTATTTTCTTAACAAATGCAACTTTAGATGGAAACAATGCAGGAACAACTCCAGGAAATGGTGGTGGATTGAACATATCAGGTCCCGGAAATGCAACTTTGAATGGAGGTCTCGTAACCAATAATATTGCCAATGAAGGCGGTGGATTGTGGAATGGAATGGGATTGATGGATGTTAATGGAACTACAATAACTGGAAATTCTGCATTATGACCAAACACTGGTGGTGGTGGAATTTTTAACCCAGGAGGTGGTACCGTAGATGTTGATTCGGTAACTATACTTTCAGCAAATATAGCTTCGGGCGCAACGCCAGGAGGAAGAGGTGGAGCAATATTCAACAATAATAATGGTGTTTTAATGCTAGCTTCTGGATTGAATATTAATGGAAATTACGCAAGTAGAGCCGGAGGCGCAATTGAAGATACTTCTGGCCTTATTTTAACCTTGAATGGAATAACTTTAGAAGGAAACTCCGCAGGTTCTGATATTGGATTGGGAACAATGGCAAATCCAGGAAATGGTGGCGCTTTGCATTTGTCAGGCGCTACATCAGCAACAATTTCAAACAGCACGATTAGAAATAACCAAGCTGCGCAAGAAGGTGGTGGACTTTGGAACAACACTGGTCTTATGTCGGTTATGTCTTCAACCATTACTGGAAATATTGCCTCGGGTAATTTAGCAGATGACGGTGGAGGAGGAATCTTCAACAATGGAGGTGCTTTAATGGTAGCTTCAACAACAATTTCAAATAATGTAGCAGATGGAACTGCTGGTTCTGGTGGAGGTATTTTCAGCCTTACTCCAGGAACCTTAAGCATTAATGGAATTTCTATTATAGGAAATACTGCAAACAGAGCTGGTGGAGGTATCGAAATACTTTCAGCGCCTGGCGAATTATATAATTTTTCAAATGTAACTTTTAGAAATAATGTTGCAACCGGCATTGGTGCTCCAGGTAATGGAGGTGCATTTCACATTAGCGGAACAGGTAATTCAACATTTACAAACTGTATCGTTCAATTTAACACAGCCGTTGAAGGCGGTGGTCTTTGGAATGGTCCAGGAATAATGACTATTACTGGAAGTAATACTGAATTAAGCGACAATACAGCAACAGGAAACGATCCAAATCAAGGTGGAGGCGCTCTTTACAATGATGGCGGAACTATGAATATAGATTCTTTTGCTGATTTTTTTAACAATTTAGCTACTGGAACATCTGGTTCTGGGGGTGCAATTTTAAGCACTTCGGGCGCTTTAAATATTAATTCAGCTTCATTATCCTCAAACAGTGCAAACCGTGCCGGTGGAGGTATTGAAATTATTGATGGTACAGCAAACCTTGTAGATTTATTGCTTGTTTTGAATGACGTAAATGGTACGGCAGGAGCTCCAAACCCAGGAAATGGGGGAGGACTTCATGTATCAGGAAACGCTGCCGATGTAACCATTAGCGGAATTGTATTCTTAAACTCAGCTGCCTCTGAAGGTGGTGGACTTTGGAATAACGGCGGAACTATGACAATTGAAGCTGGCGATGTTATTTTTGCTGATACTTTTATCGATTTGAATACTGCCGCAGGTAACGCTGCTGATAATGGCGGTGGAGGAATCTTCAACAATGGAGGAACACTTACTGTTGCTCCTGGCACACAAATAGTTAGAAACGTTGCGAGCGGAACTGCTGGTTCTGGAGGGGGTATTTTCAACCTTTCACCAGGAACTTTAGTTGTTGATGGTGTTATTTTCGAAGAAAACACAGCAAATAGAGCTGGTGGTGCAATAGAAATTGCTTCTGCAATGGGCGAGAATTATACATTTAACAATGTAATAATGAACCAAAACGTAGCAAATGCTCCGGCACCAGGTAATGGCGGTGGATTTCACATTACAGGCCCTGGGAATTCTAATTTCAATGGAGGTAGCGTAACAAATAATACTGCTTTTGAAGGTGGTGGACTTTGGAATGGTACAGGAATTATGACCGTTTCTGGAACAACAATCACAGGAAACAGAGCTACAGGCAATGCAACCGGAGGTGGTGGTATTTTCAATTTTGGTGGAACTCTAAATATAGCAGCAACAACAAATCTTACAGCAAACATTGCAATGGGAGCTACTCCTGGTGGTCGTGGTGGCGCTTTATTCAATAATACTGGTGGTACTTTAAATGTAGCTACTGGAAGTACAATTTCAGGAAACTACGCAAGTCGAGCTGGTGGTGCAATTGAAGATGCTTCGAACAATACACTTATTTTGGATGGGGTTACTTTAACAGGAAATTCTGCCGGAGCAAATATTGGTCTTGGTACAATGGCGAATCCAGGAAATGGTGGAGGAATTCACCTTTCGGGAACCACAAATGCAGATATTTCAAACAGTACAGTACAAAATAATCTTGCCGCACAAGAAGGTGGGGGACTTTGGAACAATACAGGAATTATGACTGTTGAAACAACTACACTAAGTGGGAACATTGCGAGTGGAGTTTTAGCTGATGATGGGGGTGGAGCTCTTTTTAACAATGGAGGAACACTTAATGCTTTAGCTGGTACAGAAATAATAAATAACACAGCAAATGGGACCGCTGGTTCTGGTGGTGGAATTCATAGTACAACTGGTGCGGTAACTGTTACCGATGCTATTATAACTGACAATATTGCAAACCGTGCCGGTGGTGGAATTGAAATTGCTGCAGGAACATTAACAATGTCAGGAACTACATTAAACACGAACAATGCTGGTGTTGCGCCAGCTGCAACTCCAGCTCCAGGAAATGGTGGTGGTCTTCACTTAGGTGGAACAGCAAATGCAACTATTACAGGCGGAACTGTTGATGCAAACATTGCAGCTGCCGAAGGTGGTGGTCTTTGGAATGGTATGGGAACAATGACCGTTGATGGCGTTCCTGTAACGAACAACATTGCAAGTGGTGCCGCAGCCGACAATGGTGGTGGAGGAATCTACAATGATGGTGGAAACTTGGATATTTTAGCTGGATCTACCATAAATAATAATTATGCTAATGGAGCTGCCGGTTCTGGTGGAGGAATTCTATCCATCGCTGGACCTGTTACTATTGCTGATATAGCTATTACACAAAACTACGCAAACCGTGCTGGTGGTGCAATTGAAACAATAGATGGTAATTTGAATCTTAATGGAACTATCATAGCTTTCAACGATGTTAATGGAACGGCTGGTACTCCAAATCCAGGTAATGGTGGTGGAATCCATGTTTCAGGTGCTACCACAACTGTGATTAATGATGCTACGGTTTCAGCGAATTTAGCCTTTAATCAAGGTGGTGGTCTTTGGAATCAAGCTGGAAGTACTATGACTGTTTCAAATAGTATGGTTGATTTGAATACAGCTGTAAGCGGAGCTGGTGGTGGAGGAATCTATAACAATGGTGGTGAACTTGGAGTTATAAATGGAACTATTCAAAGTAATAGAGCAACAGGAATTTCTGGATCAGGAGGTGGTATTTTAAGTACTGCGGGTGGTGTAGCCATTATTGGTGGAATGATCGATGGCAATGCTGCAAACCGTGCTGGTGGTGGTATTGAAATCATTGACGGAAACTTGGATATGATAAACACTTCCTTAATAGGAAATAAAGCCGATATCGCAGCAGGAACTCCAAATCCAGGTAATGGTGGTGGAATGCATGTAACTGGTGCGGCTATTATAAATATCGCACAAAGTACAGTAACCAATAACGACGCAGCAAGCGAAGGTGGTGGTCTTTGGAACCAAGTGGGAAGCACTATGACTGTTACGAACACTTTAGTTGATAGTAACGTTGCTCGAGGTAATGATGCAACAAATGGTGGTGGAGGTATATTTAACAATGGTGGAACTTTGATAGTACAAAGCTCTTCAAATATTACGAATAATGATGCCACAGGAACCGCTGGTTCTGGTGGTGGTATTCAAAATGTGGATGGTGGATCAGTAACCGTAGATAATTCTGTTGTTTCAAATAACTCAGCAAAAAGAGCTGGTGGTGGAATTGAAGATAATTCTTCAGTGACACCTGGAACAATTACACTTTTAAATGCAAACCTAGATAACAATACAACTGGTAGTGCACCAGGAAATGGTGGTGGTCTTCACATAACTGGACCAGGAACTGCAAACATTACAAATGGTACAGTGAATGGAAATACTGCAACTGCCGAAGGTGGTGGACTGTGGAATGGAAGCGGAACAATGACAGTTGATAATGTTGTGATTGACGCAAACATTGCAAGCGGAGTTGCTGCTGATCAAGGTGGTGGAGGTATTTTTAACGAAGGAGGTACTTTGATAGTTCAAAATGGAACAACTATCAGCAATAACATTGCTAATGGAACTGCCGGTTCCGGTGGAGGTATTTTGAATAATCTTGGAACTTTGACTGTTACCGATTCTGAATTGATTGGAAACGCATCAATGCGTGCCGGGGGTGCTATTGAAGAAAATTCAATTGCAGGAAGTATTCTTACTTTAACTAATACTGATATGACGAATAACAGCACAGCGGCTGCCCCAGGAAATGGTGGTGGATTGCATATCACTGGTGCTGGAGATTCAAATATTACAGGCGGAAACGTAAATGGAAACACTGCTTCACAAGAAGGTGGTGGTCTTTGGAATGGTACAGGTATTATGACTGTTGATGGAACTTTAATAGATGCAAACATAGCCAGCGGTGCTTGGCCGATGACGGTGGTGCGGGTATTTTCAACAATGGAGGCACTTTGAATGTATTGAATGCTACAATTTCAAATAACATCGCAGATGGAGCCGCTGGTTCTGGTGGAGGTATTTTGAATAACCTAGGAACATTGACAGTTACAGATTCTGAATTAACAGAAAACTCAGCAATGAGAGCTGGTGGTGGAATCGAAGAAAATTCAATTGCTGGAAGTATTTTGACTTTAAGCAATGTAAACTTTACTAGTAATAGTACAGCTTCAACTCCTGGAAACGGAGGTGGACTTCACATAACTGGTGCTGGAGATTCGAATATTACTGGCGGAAATGCAACAGGAAATACAGCTTCCGCTGAAGGAGGTGCATACTGGAATGGAACCGGAACAATGACAATGGACGGAACAACTGTTGATGGAAACACTGCAAGTGGCGCTGCTACCGATCAAGGTGGTGGAGGTATTTTTAACGAAATGGGAACATTGAATGTTTTAAATGCTACAATTTCAAATAACATCGCAGACGGAGCCGCTGGTTCTGGTGGTGGTATTTTGAATAACCTTGGAACATTGACTGTTACAGATTCAGAATTTACTGGAAACTCATCAATGAGAGCTGGTGGTGGTATTGAAGAAAACTCAGTGGCCGGAAGTCTTTTGACTTTAAGCAACGTTAACCTCACAACCAACAGCACAGCTTCTGCCCCAGGTAATGGTGGTGGACTTCACATAACTGGTGCTGGAGATTCAACAATTACTGGTGGAACTGCAACAGGAAATACAGCTTCTGCTGAAGGTGGTGCTTACTGGAATGGAACCGGAACAATGACAATGGACGGTACAACCGTAGATGGAAACACTGCAAGTGGCGCTGCTGCCGATCAAGGTGGTGGTGGTATATTCAACGAAATGGGAACATTAAATATATTGAATGCTACAATTTCAAATAACATCGCAAATGGAGCCGCTGGTTCTGGTGGTGGTATTTTGAATAACCTTGGAACATTAACTGTTTCTGATACACAATTCACAAGTAATACATCAGCTAGAGCTGGTGGTGCAATTGAAGAAAATTCGGTTGCTGGAAGTGAGTTGAATCTTACGAATGTAATTTTCACAACAAATACAACTTCCGCAGCACCAGGAAATGGTGGTGGACTTCACGTTACAGGTGCTGGAGATTCAAATATCACTGGCGGTTCTGCAACAGGAAACATTGCTTCTGCTGAAGGTGGTGCGCTGTGGAATGGAACAGGAGTTATGACGGTAGACGGAATGAACATCGATGCCAACATAGCACAAGGAGCTGACGCCGACAACGGTGGTGGTGGTGTTTTTAACAATGGAGGAACACTTAATATTGTGAACGGAACCTCAATTACAAACAACCTTTCAACCGGAGCCGCTGGTTCAGGGGGTGGATTGTTGAGTACAGCAGGTGATGTTTCTGTTTCTGATTCTTCATTCAACGGAAATTCAGCAAATAGAGCTGGTGGTGCTATTGAATTGATTGACGGAACACTTACGTTCACCGATTCTGATATGACAAACAACGATGTTAACGGAACTGCAGGAACGGCCGCACCAGGAAATGGTGGTGGCTTCCACGTAACAGGAACTAGTGGTTTGGTAACATTTTCTGGAAGTACAATTACTGGAAACGAAGCTGCCCGCGAAGGTGGGGGACTTTGGAACCAGAGTGGAACTGTTATGAATGTTGACACTACAACGATTGATGGAAACAGTTCATTTGGTTCTGCAACCGATGATGGTGGTGCTGGTATTTTCAATAATGGTGGAATACTTGAGGTTATTACTTCCACAATTTCAAATAATATTGCCGCAGGAGCTACAAGTAATGGTGGAGGAATCCACAATGCCACTGGAGGTGATGTAATTGTTATGAGAAGTACAATTTCTACAAACACCGCAAATGGTGCAGGTGGAGGAATTTATAACAATGGTGCAAGTTTCGATTTGAACGCTGTTACAATTGCATTGAATGATGCTTTGGCAAGTGGCGGAGGAATTGAAAGTGATATAAATACTTCATTGAAAAACACTTTGGTTGCTTTAAATAGCGGAGGTAGTTCAGGTGAAGACCTATCCGGTTCTTTCACATCAAATGATTATAATTTGATTGGTACGGATGATGAAGGTGCTTTCCCAGAACAAGCCAACGATATTGAAGAAGTTGACCCAATGCTTGGGCCACTTCAAAATAATGGCGGTGTTACCGAAACCCACGAACTTTTATTAGGTTCAGTAGCTTACAATGCAGGTGATCCTGCTGATACTTTCAATGACCAAATTGAACAAACAATTTTTGAGGGCAGACGTGATATTGGAGCTTTTGAAGCACAAACTATTATTCTTTCTGTTGAAGATATTTCTGACGGCGCAAGCGGAATTGTAATATATCCAAACCCTTCAAGAGGTTTTGCAACGGCTAGAATTCCTGCAACCTTCGGAAATGATGTTCAAATAACAATTGTTGAATTAGGTTCTGGTAAAATAGTTAGAGATTACAGAGCAACCAATGGCGAAAGAGATTTAGATTTCAGCAGCTATTCTGATGGCGTATACGTTATCAAATTTGTATCTGAAACTTCAAGTTCAACACACCGATTGATCTTGGCAAAAAAATAGTTTCTTTGATTTAGCAATCATAAAAAACCCTTTCCGTAAATGGAAAGGGTTTTTTTATTTCCTTTCCTGAAAATTAAAACTGTGCACATATCCAAAACTTAATTCAGTAAAATCCGCCTGTCCCAGATTTGAGTTTAGGTATGCTCCAATGTAAAGATTGTTTTTTGGCGCTTTTTCCATTCCAATTAAATAATATTTAAGTCCCAATCTTGAGGAGATTCTGTATTTCTTTTTAAACTTTGAATCCAATTCCCCAAGCATCCAAGTATCTGAAATTTCACGAGGTGCATTGTCCCAGCCTTCATTTATTTGCCATTCAATTTTGTACGCAGGTTTATGGAAATTATAGCCCAATTGCACATCAATCCCCACATGATTTAAAAAAATTTCCCCGTGAAGACTTACCCCCAAATTACTAGCATAATACCACGGATTACTTTTGAAATAAGCAAACTCTTTTCCATTCTGAACTAATGATTCATTACCATTTATATAATCGTAATAATGCTGATAGAATCGATAATAAAACCCGATTCCAACTTTAAAAGTATTGTTGTAAACCTTGCCGTATTCACCAGCAATTGTGTACACATTTTTTTTGTCGTTAAAGGCAAGGGCGAAAACATTCTGTCCCAATCCGCCACGGAATGCAACGTAGTTATAAACCGTTTTTTTATGTTGCAAAACTGGTTCCTCTGAAGTAATTTCAGAGCTGTTTAAAGGATTTTTTATATCAGCGGAAAGACTTACCAAAAATGAATTATAACCTTGGTTCAGCAATCGCGTATGTCCGTTTGAATGGTGGGAATAACCTAATCCTGCACGCCACTCAATATTTTTGGTTGAGAATAATTTATAATATAAATACATTCTGAAAGCCCAAGTAATATCGGTTGTTACTGCCTGATTCTGTGGATTTGTTTCAGCATCAAATTTTTTAGTGAAGTAAGAAGCGCCCATTCCAGTAAGAATTTTAAATCGATTGCTTCCAAATGCATTGAATTCAATAAAAGGCATTGCGGTTAAAGCAATTCCCAAACTATCCAAATTGCCAAAATCAGTAACTCCAATTGACAAACCTGTTTTTGGACGCTTTAATTGTTCTGCCCATTGCTGTGGATTGTTTGTGTGATTCCTTCCAAAATTCAAAATGGCTTGTTTTTGCAATTTTGTATCTGGAAAGCCATCATTGGATTCCATCGTTAATCCGAAAAGAATTTCAGGAGTAAAATTGAAGGCACTTTTTTTCCAATTATTTTCAGTTTGAGCGAATGTCAAAACCGAAGTAAAAAATAAGAATAGGAGTAGTCGTTGTTTCATTTGGCGTTGCAAGTAACAATTTCCCAGTTAATTTTAAAAATTTAAATCCTACATTAGATGAAATATTAAAATTCCAAGTTGGAAAAAATAGATTCAATTATTGCTGAAATCGCATCAATTGCTTGGGGACTCCCATTGTTGATTATTTTAATTGGCGGAGGATTATATCTTTTAATTCGAATTCGTTTTTTGCCATTTCGATATTTAGGCCATGCAATTTCAGTACTTCGCGGAAAGTATGACAACGAAAGCGATGCGGGCGAAATAACCCATTTTCAAGCTTTAATGACCGCTCTTTCCTCAACGGTGGGGATGGGAAATATTGCCGGTGTCGCGGTTGCAATTTCAATTGGCGGTCGGGAGCAATGTTTTGGATGTGGGTGAGTGCCGTAATTGGTATGTCCACAAAATTTTTCACGGCAACTCTGGCAATTTTATACAGAGGAAAAGATAGTGAGGGCAAAATTCAAGGAGGACCTATGTATTTTATTATGGAAGGTTTAGGTAGAAAATGGCTGCCACTCGCAGGACTTTTTAGTGTTGCTGGCTTGGTTGGAGCTTTGCCTGTTTTCAACGTAAACCAACTTACGCAAGCAATTAACGATATACTTTTAAAACCAGCTGGCGTTTACCAAGGTTTTCAAACCGATTTAATTATCGGACTGATTTTAGCGGCGATAACCAGCGTGGTAATCTTGGGCGGATTGTCGCGAATAAGTAAAACAGCTTCCAAAATGGTTCCGGGAATGGTAATACTCTATTTTATTTTGGTTTTAATTATTTTGATCGTTCATATTGATGTAGTTCCATATTATTTTAAACTGATTTTCACCGATGCATTTTCTGCTAATTTTTATAAAGGCGATGCGTTTTTGGGAGGGGTAATTGGCGAAATCATTCTTTTGGGAATTCGTCGTGGTGCATTTTCAAACGAAGCGGGGATAGGTACCGCTCCGATGGCACACGGCGCTGCAAAGACCAGTGAACCAATCCGAGAAGGATTGACGGCAATGCTGGGTTCAGCGATTGATACTTTGATAATCTGTACATTGACCGCTTTGGCTATTTTGGTAACTGGAGTTTGGGAAAGCAGCGATGCAAACGGCGTGAGTTTAACAGCTTCAGCTTTTGAGGAAAGCATTCCGGTTTATGGGAAATATGGTTTGTTGGTTTGTATTATGACGTTTAGCATATCTTCTCTTTTTTCATATTCCTACTACGGCAGCAAATGCATGTCATTTCTATTTGGGGCAAAAAATAAAGGGATTTATAATTATTTCTACATCGCGAGTATATTGGTAGGAGCCACTACATCGCTAAGTATGATGATAAATCTGATTGATACTTTCTTTGCAATGATGGCAATCCCAACGATGACGGCAACAATTATTCTCGCTCCAAAAGTGATAAATGAATCAAAAAGCTATTTTGCCAGATTGAAAACCAATTAATTTAGACTATCAATTTTTTGGTTCAATAAAGCAGTGAATTTTTTTGCACCAATGGGATTTAAATGATTTTCATTTAAAAAATCTTTTACTGTAAATTGAATGGAGTCAGCTTCTTTATTTAAAATTACCACATTACCATAATGCCTTTTAATTGCATCGAGCACACTATCACGCCGCTTTACAATGTTTCTGTTTCTATCATTCAAATATGTTTTATAAAGTGGAAGTGTACAAACGATAACATTTAAATTTTGAGATTTTAAATAATCAAGCATTTCAAAAAGATAAGTCGTATTTTTTTTAAAAACCGCTCTGTCTTCCCGGTTTATAATTCTGAATTTGTGTTTAGCTATTTTCGATTCATCATAATTTAATTCTTTAAAAGCACCTTCAAAATTATTTGTGTCAAATCCGTATTTGTTCAATTCGGATTTATCAGTTTTATAAAAATAATGATCAACCAATTTATTTGAATAAAATCGCGGATTTGATAGATAGACCAACCGATCCTTAAAATAGGTTTGCCTTTCAAAAGCGTTTACACCGTAATATTTAAGATAAGCAGTATTTTTCCAGTAATCGTTTGGATGGTGCGGCAATTCCAAATGGTTGTATGACACTTCGAGCAATACATATTTTAGCTTGGGAATCCTGTTTTGAGTGCCTTTCAGAATATGGAAATCTTCGTTGTGGTGTTGTGAGGTTGAAGCAAAATTAATTGCACTTTCACCTGAAAATTCTGGATTGAAGCCACATTTCATCTGTGAAGATCCCAAAGCCATAAGTTCTATTTCATTGGAATGTGCATTAAAATAATTTCCGAATACTTTGTAATTGATTGGCAATTTTAAAACAAGAATTTCAAGTATAACATAGGCAATAATAACCGGAATAAAAAAACCCAAGCAATATTTTAGAAAGCGCAGTTGCGCCTCGCTAAAACTGAAAATAAATAAAGTCCTCTTTGGGCCCTGCATATCGGAAAATTAAAAAAATGAAAATGTAATAAATAAGCCATCGGATAGGTCTATTGGCATATTTTTCTATTTGGGTAAACGGAAAATTTTTATAACGTGTAATAACTTCGGCAGCAATCATTATAAACAAAAAGAGCAAAAATCTTTTGTTTAACAATGAGGTAATATTTTCACTTGGGATAAAGGAAAGAATTCTTTTTAAAATTAATCCCAATTCATCAATGTTTTGGCTTCTAAATAGAATGCTGGATATTGTTATGAATGTAAAACTGAAAACAGGAATCAATAATTTTGGAAGTTTCGATCTGTGGTAAATACTGGATTTTCTGTCTTGAGTTAAAGGCGTTCTTTCCAAGATAATTAGAAACCCCTGAAAAATACCAAATATAACAAATGTCCAATCGGCGCCATGCCAAAGCCCGATTAGGCCCATCGTTAAGAAAATTGCAATATTTCGGCGTACATTGCTGCGCAGGTTTTTTTGAATTATTGGGAAATAAACATAATCTGTAAACCATCGCGTAAGCGTAATGTGCCAGCGTTGCCAAAAGTTGGTTACGCTCTTTGCCAAATATGGTATGTTGAAGTTTTTGCTGAGTTTAAAACCAAAGAGTTTGGCTGTTCCTATAGCAATATCAGAATAACCCGAAAAATCGCAATATATCTGAACAAAGAAAAGTATTGAAGCATATATTAAACTTAAACTTCCATAATCCTCCGGGCTTGAATAAACAGTATTTACGATAAGTGCTGCATTGTCTGCAATGACCATTTTTTTGAAAAGTCCCCACAGTATTTGACGTAAACCTTCTTTTACTTCTTCAGTATTAAATGAACGCTTATTTTTGAATTGCGGCAATAAATCGGAAGCTTTTTCAATTGGCCCAGCAACCAACTGTGGAAAAAAACTTACAAAACACAGAAAATTGAGCAGATTTTTTGTAGGCTCAATTCTTTTTTTGTAAACGTCAATAGTATAGCTCATTGTTTGGAACGTATAGAAACTAAGGCCTACCGGAAGAATTAAGTTCAAAGAACTAAAGGCAAATTCACCTTGTTGCATATTGAAGAGCAACGCAAATTCATCAATAAAAAAGTTATAATATTTAAAAAGAAATAGAACGCCCAAATTCCAAAAAACACTACTGTAGAGAAAACGTTTTTGACTATTACTGTTGTCAGTTCCTTTTATAGCAAGTGCGGCAAAATAATCAACCAATGAACTTGCAATAATTAGTAGCAAAAATCGCCAGTCCCAAAGGCCATAAAAAAAATAGCTTGCAGCGAGTAAAATTACATTTTGGCTTGCTATTCTTTTAAAACCTACCGCCCAATATAAAAGTAAGGTAATTGGTAAAAAAAGACCAAATGAAAAGGAGTTGAATAACAAAGGTTGTTGGATTTTGCTGTAAATATAGCAAAAATGAACCCAGAGCAATTATTTGAATTAAATCAAATGCAACACAGTATTTTTTTAAATTGTAATTTATAATTCCACTTTATAATCTGAGATTAAATGGAGTAGGGTAAGCTCTGAATTTGAAAGCCAAGAATTCTTTTTAATACTTTTCTTTGCGGCACTGAAATGCTTTTCAAGTTCCCCATTTTCATATTTTGTGGGGATTGAAGGATGTACATAATATTTTTTGCAAACAGTTCGGGTATTGCCCAAACCTTTTGCAGCGGCATCATAGGCTTCCAAAATATTTTTTTTGATTTCGGCTTCTGCATTTGGTTTCTCTAAATCAGATAGAGTTTCAAAGAAAATATTACTGGCTGCCCACGTTCTAAAATCTTTCGCCGAAAAAAGATCGCCGCTAATTTCGTGAATATAATCGTTCACCATCCCGCTGTCAATGCTGTGATGCTCTCCGTCTTCATCATAATATTGAAAGAGCTCCCAACCCGGAATCTCTTTGCATTGAATAACTAACTTTTGAAGCTTTTTATTTTCAAGAGTAATGCTGTGCTTTTTTCCTTTTTTCCCCACGAAGTTGAAACTAAGCTCATTTTTTTTCTGATTTAAATGTTTATTCCTGAGCGTGGAAAGTCCATAACTTTTATTGTTTTTAGCGTAAAATTCATTGCCAATACGAATATGGGTTTCTTCCATTAAAGAAATAATCAACGCAAGGCATTTGCGTTTGGTCATTTTTGGAAGTTGAAGATCTTTCGCTACTTGTTTTCTTATTTCCGGCAATACATTTCCGAAAGCGGCCATTTTAAAAAATTTGGTTTCATTTCTTATTTTATTCCAGTTTGGATGATAACGGTATTGCTTCCGTTGTTTTTCATCTTTTCCAACGACCTGAAGATGGCCATTTTGAATGGGCGTGATCAAAACATTATTCCAAGCCGGCGGAATAATGAGACTTTTGAAACGGGCAATGTCTTTTTTATTGCTAATTTTTTTCTCACTATCTGTATAATAAAACCCTTTGCCATGACGGTGACGTTTTATGGTAAGTCCCTCTTCCGTAATATAAATTAGTTCAGCGAATTCAGCCGCTTTAATAGGGTCTTTTAGTATTTTTTGAACTTGTGTAGATTTTAATGCCATGGGATAAAAATAGAATATTGCGATTTTAGTTTGTCTTAAAGAAATTACAAAAATATAAACACAATGTTTTTAAGCTCAAATAAAATTTTATTCCTCAATCTTAAAAAAAAACTTAAATATCTAAAACTGTTAATCTGGTTTTTACGTATGTTTAACTGTTTTAAAGCCCCAACGAAAACACCTACTACTTTTGGCTTTCTTTTTAGGAGCTAGTTGTTTAGCTCAGAATACTGCATTCAATCCTGAAAGCAGTAAAGGAAGTTTTTATGAATATGCCGAATTTTATGATGCTGGAAAAGTAAACTATAAACTTTCCGAACTGCAAAAAGACGCCTCAATAGAGTTTTCATCATTAAAATCAGATAATCAAAGTACTGGTTTTACAACAAACAATTTTTGGATTAAATTCAAGATAGAAAACAGTAGCGGGGATGCTAAAACATATTATCTTGAAACAGCGAGACCAATTACCGATATTGCCGAACTCTATCAAATTGATGAGAGAAATGAAGTATCACAATTTAAAAGTGGAGATCAAATTCCTTTTAATGAACGGCAGGTTGCGCATCGATCCACCACGGTTTTCAAAATAAAGCTTCCCAAAAATAGCGAACAGCAGTTTTATCTTCTTCTTAAAAGTGATGGAGAAACAATAAATCTTCCGTTAAACCTTTATTCGGAAGCAGAATTTTGGCAAGTAAACTACAAACAGCAAATGTTCCATGGATTATTTTATGGAATATTGTTTTTGGCTGGAATTATTTATTTGTTTTTTTATACAAGTTTAAGGGCAAAATCCTTTCTTTATTACGGTTGTTATGTTTTTTCAATTGGTTTAATGCAGGCAGCATTAGATGGGCTTTTATTTCAGTATTTTTTCACTTCTCCAGGATTTAGCGTCAAGGGCGGTACTTATAACTGCCATTCTTTCAAATATTTTTCTTTTAAAATATTGTGAGCATTTCCTTGGAGTAAATAGCAAACTTCCGCGTTTTTCAAAAACATATAAAATAATGTATGTGTTAATGGGTTTAGCGGCATTATTGATTTTTATAAGCCCAAAAACTTTTGCTTTTGCATATCCTGTTTGCAACATTAATGGCTTGCTGAGCTTAATACTTATTTTAACTACCATTTTTTTAATGCGTGTTAGAAAAATATCCATTGACAAGTATTTTTCTTTCGGAATTTTCTTCCTGGTAATTGGTTTAATGGGATTTGTAATGAATAATTTAAGCCTGTTGCCAAACAATTTTTATACATTGAATAGTGCAAAATTTGGGACGGGTTTAGAGATTATTTTCCTTTCCATATCTATGACCTATTTAATCAGAAATTTAAGGCTTGAAAAAGAAAAATCACAAGAAGACGCACTTCAAAAATCAGAGGAAATTAGTGGACTAAAATCTTATTTTATGTCCAATATGAGCCACGAGCTCCGCACACCGCTCAATACTATTATGGGAATTGCTGAAATTGAGTTAAGTAAACAAAACAATAATGAAGAGCGAAAACATTTTGAAATAATCAAAAATGCTTCCCTAAGTTTATTGAGCAATGTAAATGATATTCTAGATTTTGAAAAAATTGAGAAGGATCAAATTGAGTTGAAAAATGAAGAATTCAACCCTTCTATTATATTAAATCAAATTAGTAATAACTGGAGTGAAGAAGCTACGAACAAAGGACTGAAATATCAGTTTGAGATGGATTATGAAATACCAACAATCGTTAAGGGAGACCAGGAAAGGTTTGTGCAAATAATAAATAATGTGTTGGGAAATGCTGTAAAATTTACTAGCACAGGAAATATTCTGTTTAAAATGCGATGCACAAAACGAGCGAAAAACACGTACAGTTTTTCCTTCAACATTTCTGATACTGGGTGAGATGGTCTAGTTAGGCTGGACAGATTTTAGACAAACTTAAGTTTTTTTTAGGTCCATGAGCAAAATAGATTTAAACATTATTTCTTTTTTGTATTTATACTTTAGGCTGCCATCTGATATACTGAGGCCGGGGGATTATTGTCCAGAGAGGAATGATCCCTTCTGTTGTTGTAATAGGAAATGAATTGTTTGCATGCCCTGTGCAATTCCATTCCGTTTTCGGGCCTTTCCAAATAGAGCTTGTCATATTTGATCGTGCGCCAAAACCGTTCTATATAAACATTGTCGAGAGCCCTGCCCTTGCCGTCCATCGATATCTTGACAGTTTCCAGACCTTTGACAAAGGCAATGTAACAATCGGACGTGAACTGGGTGCCTTGGTCAGAATTGATGATTTCCGGCTTTCCCTGCGTCCGCACGGCCTCCCTTACGACCCCTGTTACCCATTCCGCTTCCATCGAGTTGGAAATGCTCCAGCCGACAATGTAACGGCTGTGCACATCAATAATGGCGGTGAGGTACATAAATCCCCTTGGCATGGGAATATAGGTGATATCTATACTCCATACCTGGTTGGGACGCTCTATTGCAAGGTTTCTGAGCAAATACGGATATTTGTACTTTGTGGGATCGGATATGGTGGTGCGCGGACGGCAGTATACTGTCTTTATCCGCATTACGTTCATCAGTGTGCGCACGTGGCAGCGCCCTACCTTGAACCCCGCTTTGACAAGTTCGTTGCGCATCCGCCGTGTTCCGCGCGTTGGATCCTCCAAGTGCAGTTCGTCGAGCAAGGCCATCATCCGAAGGTCTTTTTCTCGATATGCTCTTGCCGGGGCATAATAAAGAGTGCTGCGCGAGAGCCCCAACAGATGGCATTGATGTACTATTGAGGCTGCTTCTGCTGTGCGCTCGATCATTTGCCGTCGATTTTCCGTTGGGATCATAGCAGCTTTTTTTTTAACCAGTCCCGGTCCATTTTCAGCTCACCGATCTCCCGGTACAGCTCGTCCTGGGTCTTGCGCATCCCCTGGAGCTCCTCCAGATGGGCCTTGTCCTTATCAAAAACAATAGCAGCATTCAAGAGGAATTCTTTTTTCCATTGCGTTATCTGGTTGGGATGTAATTGGTACTTTTGAGCAAGTTCGCTCGTTGTTTCGTGTTCTTTGATGGCCTCAAGGGCAACCTTGGCCTTGAAAGCGGAGTTAAAGGTGCGACGTTGTTTTTTCATAGTTCAGAAAATTAAAGATTAATAATTTCCTGTCCAAAAAAACTAAACCACTATAACTTACACTGGTCAAGGACTATCGTAAAAAAGTAGGCTCTGAAACGGGTGGAATAAAACTTTATGATGCACTTAAACAAGACTTTATAAACGCTGGCATCAAAATGGGCAGAGATAAATTCTACCGGTCCCTAAGGCTACATAAGCTTTTGGTCCCTAAAAGAAAAAATCACATCACCACAACAAACTCAAATCATATGTTTAAAAAATATAAAAACCTGGTAAAAGGCCACGTTCCTAAACGACCAGAACAACTCTGGGTAAGTGATATAACCTACATTAAAACCGAAAATGGGCATAACTATTTAGCATTGGTGACAGATGCCTATTCTAAACAAATTATGGGCTATAATCTAGACAACCATATGAGAACATCGCTTTGCACAGAGGCGCTCGCTATGGCTATAAAAAATAGAAAATATCCAAGTCAAAAGCTTATTCATCACTCGGACAGGGGATTCCAATACTGCAATCCTAAATATACCGAATTTGCTGAAAATAACGGAATTACGATGAGTATGGCCGAACAGTACGACCCTTACGAAAACGCTGTCGCTGAACGTATTAACAGAACGCTCAAATACGAATATGGCCTAAAACAAACAATCAAAAACACAGATTTAGCTCAAAAAATGACACATCAAGCAGTGTATATTTATAACAATTTAAGAACACATTTTAGCTTGTACTTAAGAAAACCAGCGGAAGTGCATTTAAATCCAAACATCAAATACAAGCCGTATCGAAAAAATAAGGTAAATTTACCTGAACTTACGATTTAAGAAAAGACCCAGAAAGTTATTCTGATTTTTTTGGCCAATTTAAAAGGCCATAAAAAAAATCGGAAATAACTTTCGTGAAAAGTAAAAAATAAACCTTGAAAAAAGGTCAACCTATTTCAGTATAATACACCAACCGCTAACTATGATAAAATTCTTTAGAAAAATTAGAAAAAAATTGCTGACTGAAAACAAGTTCAGTAAATATCTGCTTTACGCGGTTGGGGAAATTGTGTTAGTGGTCATAGGTATTTTAATTGCATTACAAGTGAACAATTGGAATCAAAATCGAATTGCTAAAAAAAATTCTCAAAACTATCATAACCGTTTAATAGAAGACCTTTTAAGTGAAAAATTAATTCTTAAAGAAAGGTTAGATTATTATATTCTGGTACAAGATCACGCTAAAAAAGTAGTTTATGACTTAACTAATCAAACAGATTCATTAGGAGAAAATTTTATAATTAATGCCTATCAAGCTACCCAGCAATGGAAATACAGAAATGTTCGAGACACATATGACGAACTTATCTCTACAGGAAATATCAAGCTTATTCCCAACCAAAATTTGCGCAAAAGAATCGGTGGTTATTACGATGAAACCGATGTATATTTAATTGTATGGTATGCCGAAACGGATTATCGAGAATTAGCAAGAAGACATATTCCTTTTGATGTTCAAAAAAAAATACAACAAGCTTGCGAAATTTGGACTAATACAGATCAACAAATAGGTGGAAATGCAATCATAGAAAACTGTAACCCACAACTAAGCCAGGAAGAAATTGACCAGAGTTTAGCACTCTTAAACCAAAATAATCAACTCCACAATAACGTCTTTCTAGTCTCTGCAAATCGTCAGGTTTCAGACCTTGAATTAAAAATTGGACTTTATAGACGTAAAATGAATGGAACCATAGAATTATTAAAACTAATGAATGAAAGCAAGCCTTAAAAATGAAATTGTTTAGAAAAATAACGAAAGCACAACAATGGCTATAAGTAATTGCTTATTCTCGACTACTTCTGAAAACCCTCGTAGATTTTCAGATTGGTTTCTACTTGCAAAGTTAACCTCTAACCCACGCAACTACTCATAGCCGAGACCGTTGCCAGTAATGCGAAAATCGAGCTTCGTAACAACAATTTGAACTGGAATGAAATTCGTGATTTTAAATTCGTAAATTTGAGAAAGTTAAATGAATTTAATGAAACAGAGAATTTACATAGACACTTCAGTTGTCGGAGGATATTTTGATGACGAATTTTCAGCCGACACGATTCCGTTTTTTGACCGAGTAAAAAATGGCGAAATCCAAATAATCCTTTCCGATTTGCTTGAGGCGGAATTATTAAGAGCACCAAGCTTCGTAAAGGAACTTCTGTCTGAAATTCCAAAAGAAAATATTGAAAGAATTAGACTAACCCAGTCAGCAATTGAACTTGCGGACAAGTATATTGACGCAAAAGTTGTCGGAAAAACAAGTAGAGCGGATTGCCAGCATATTGCAATTGCAACTATCACTAATGCAGATGTCCTTGTAAGTTGGAATTTTAAACATATTGTGAATCTCGAAAGAATCCGAGGATATAACGGAATTAACTATCAGAACGGATTTAAAATGATAGAAATAAGAACACCTAAAGAAATTACGAAATATGGAAACGACGAATAAAAAACCGAAAAAGAAATTTGACGCAATCAAAACAATGCGTGAAATCCGAGACAAAATAAGTCTTGAAATAATGAATATGACTTATGAAGAAGAAAGAGCATATTTAGACAAACTTATTGCCGAGGGGAAAACACAACCGAAATAAGCACTACTGGCAACACCGTATATAAGCTATGGCTTGGTCTGTCCTCACTTGGAAAATCCTGCGGATTTTCCAAAGCCAGTTTTTATTTGGAGAGGTTCGTGCCAAAATACGCCACAGCTCATATACATAAAACGTTATAGGCAATATTAAAAAAAATGAATATGAAACTTACCGCAAAAATTTTTACAAGTATCAGCATTTTAGCTATATATATTATTTTTGGCTTGTTATTTAACGGCAATCATAAATGGATGTCCTTTTTTACTTTATTAAGTACATTTGGTATTGCATTATATTTATTTAATCGCTACAAAAAATCAGAATTAAGGAAAATTCTATTATTTCTCATTATTCCCCCATTGACAATATTCATAACATTATCGCTCTTTACGAGTTTTTTATATACAACTATTTATATAATATTTATTCCAATAGCTGGATATTTTGCATATAACTTCTTCATAAAAAAAAACATAATTAAAATTTTAATTTATGGCACTATTTTCTGTTTTGCTTCATTTATTTTCTTGCCAAATCAAATCGTATATTTTGACAATATTAAATCACGGACAATAATTCCATTTAAAGGTTTAACATTACTTGATATTAATAAAGAGGAAGTAAAATTAGATACAAATAAAGTTGTTGTATTAGAATTTTGGAATACTGCCTGTAGAGTATGTATCGAAAAATTTCCTGAATTTGAAAAGCAATATTTAGCTTATAAATCAAATCCAAATATTCAAATTTATTCAATAAACGTTCCCCTAAAAAGAGACTCTATAAAAAACACAATCTCTCTGATAAAAAGGTGGAATTATAAATTCCCCACTCTTTTTGCGATAAATGATACAGAAATAAAAAACTATAATATAAATAGTTATCCGCATATTTTAATAATTAAAAATAATAAAATTACATACAGTGGAAGATTGGAATTTGAAGACAAAATATTGATATATAATTTTAAGAATGAAATAGAAAGAAATTTAATCCCGTAATAATATAAATGTTTTTTCGGACTAACTATCCATATGAAATTGCCTCAATTTAGCTTCCGTTTAGTTGAGGAAATTAATCACAAATACTAATAATACCCGTTGTGCATTTTAAATAATGCTGATTTTAATATTGTTAATGTTTCTCTCAAAGATAAATTTGTTGATGTACTGAATAGTTGTCAAAGCTGTTATCTTAGCGATTATCCTGGTTTTGAACCCCTGAAACGTTTTTGCATAATTACGTCTGATCATAAACTGGTCACATAATTGAGAGAATAGTGTTTCTATCCTTTTTCTTTTTTTTCTGAATATATAAGGTTGTTTTTTATAATCTTTTTGGTTATTCCTCATTGGTGTGTTGAGAGTTATGTTGCAAGTTTCAAAAAGGTTAAGTTGTATTTTTGCAGATAAATAACCTCTATCCCCAATTAATGTACAGTCGCTTATCTGCATCTTGATATCTTTTAGATAATTGATGTCGTGCACAGAAGCAGGGCTTAGGTCAATACTTTGAAAAACTCCGTTCACAGAGCAAACCGCGTGTAACTTATACCCATAATAATTAGCACTCTGTGCGGCACAGTAACCCTTGTCGGGAAAAGAAAAATTGTCTTCTTTGCATATTTTGGAACGTGAACTGCGAGACAGTTTACAAACCTCTAAAGGCATACTGTCGACCACAAAATAATCTTCAAACTCATTAAAATGTGAAGCTAATTTTAAACGGATTTTATCAAGCTCATTGGCAAGCTTTCGTCTTCTTCTGTTGTAAACACTCCGTTCAATTTTTGTCCCGATGATTTTCGGAAGCTTTCTGAAAAGATCGTTTTCGCTATCTATACCCATAAACTCAGCTGTCAAACTCAAACTTATCAGTTCTAAGTCACTAAGCTTTGGTTCACGCCTTTGATAGGGTAAAAGTTGATCTTTTGATATTTTCCTCAAAACTTCCAATATTCTTTCGTAATTTGCATTTAAGTTGTTCATTATTAATGTTTTATAGATAAAACAAGTTACTGATTATCAGTAAGATGAACAACTTTTTTCTTTTAAATCATAATGCACAACGGGTTAATAATATAAATTTTAAAAGATGAATAAAATACACATCATATTTACATTTATTGCGACTTCACTTATATTAAGTTGTCAAAAATCAGAGGTGGAAGATAGTGCCTTTGAAAATTCACAAATAGAGACAGTTCTAAATTTAGAAGGACAAACACAGCGTAATGCTTATACTTTGCTCGATAAAGAATTAAAACACAGAATTTGGAATGAAAAACTTAATCGTATCAAACCTGATTTAAATTCTGAACAACAAAGAGTAACAAATGAGCTTTTATCATTAATTGACCCAAGTTTTTTTTCGGTTTCAAAATCAAGTAAAGATGCTTCAAATACAAAAATAGATGATTGGTTTATAGACGCCCAAAAACATTTCAGCAAAGCAGAGTTTATTGATGTATTTGTAACTTTAAATAATCGTGGTCCAGGAACATTACCTATTGGAAGCGATGGGTGTAGTTGTAATGGCGATGAAGATTATTGTCGCTGGCAAACAAGCTGTTCAGGAAGTGGGTGCGAAGGAAGTGGATGGGGTTGTGGTTTACTATGGAATAGTCCCTGTAATGGAACTTGCGCATAAGTAAAGAAAATTTCTTTAATCAATCAGATACAGCGTTTTACGCTGTATCTGATTTTAAAATTTTTAAAATGGGAAAAATAATCTTAATGTTATCAATAACAATTTTTATTGGTTGTAAAAAAAATAATATAAGTTTATCAGAAATAAAGTTTAAAGAAGACCACATTGAATTGGGCAAAGTAAATATTAGTGATACATTGAAATTTTATGTTGTCATTGAAAATACATCAGAAAATGAAATTTTACAAATTTTGGGGGTTGAGCCAAGCTGTGATTGTACAATACTTAGCAAAGGAGTATCAGAAATCAGTCCAAAAAGTTCTAATTCATTGAAAGTGTATTTCAATGCAAATAAATTAGGTTATCAAAATCAAAGCATAGTAATAAAATCCAATACGTATCCACCATTTAATAATGTTACTATAAGTGCAACCGTAGAGTAAATACTGCCTATAACACCGTATATAAGCTATGGCTTGTTCTGTGCCTATTTGGAAAATCTATGGATTTCCCAAAGTGAGTTTATATTTGGAGAGGTTCGTGCCAAAACACGCCACAGCTCATATACACAACCGTTATGCCCAATGTGAAAAAAAACTTGATAACTACATTTGATATGTTAAAATTGAATTCTAAAATCACTAACTTTACACTATGAACACGATATTAGAAGAACCAGTTGTAACATACAATCAGATAAATTTAAGTTTTGCAAATTACACAAAAGAGCGAAAACTTGAACCGCTTGTAAAATGGGCAGGAGGAAAAGAACAGGAATTGAAATACATTATTCCAAATCTTCCAGACTACTTTGAAAATTTTTACGAACCTTTTGTTGGTGGAGGTTCAGTCTATACAGCAATTCAAGCAAAAGAATACTTTATAAACGACAAAGCTCACGAATTAATTGATTTATATAAAATCATAGTTTCTAAAGAAAGAGAAATGTTTTTTGAGGCAATTGAGGAAATAATTCACAATTGGGAAGTTTTAGGAAACATTTCAGAAAAAAATCAAAGTTTTTTTATAGAAATCTATAAAGATTTTGCCTTCGGCAAAATATCTCAAGATATTTTGTCAAACAAAATTTATGAGTTTATTTTAAAAAACTCTAAAGAGTTTAACGGACTTTTTTCATCATATTTTAACTTCAATATTGAGAATTTTCTAAAAGAAATAAAGAAAAATTTAGTTCGTAAAACTTCAAGAATGAAAGTTCTTGAAAAAGAAAAAGGGAAATTACCTGACAAAGATATTTTAGACAATATCGAAACTGCATTAAAAAGTGCGTTTTATATGCACTTTCGACATATTTACAATTTTCACAAAAAGTACGAACTAAACCAAGCGTTTTACACAGCAATATTTTTATTCATCCGAAATTACGCTTATTCTGGAATGTTTCGCTATAATTCAAAAGGCGAATTTAATGTTCCTTATGGAGGAATTGCATACAATAACAAAAACTTTAGAAAGAAAATAGAATATCTAAAATCAGAACCTTTAAAAGAATTGTTATCTAAAACTAATATTGTAAATGCAGATTTTCAAGATTTTTTTAGTATTTACGAACCAACTGAAAATGATTTTATTTTTTTAGACCCACCATACGATACAGAATTCAGTACTTATGCTCAAAACGATTTTGTAAAAACCGACCAAAAAAGACTTGCTGACTTTTTAATTAACAACTGTCAAGCAAAATGGATGATGATTATAAAAAATACAGAATTCATTTTAGACTTATACACTCATCCAAATATTAAAATTTCAACTTTTGATAAAACTTATTTGGTAAGTTTTATAAATCGCAACAATAAAGAAACTGAACACCTTTTAATTACCAATTATTAATGGCTAAAAGAATAACTGAAACCGAACTTATTTTGCCTTCTCTTTATTTAATGAAATTAAATAGTGGTAGAATTACAACATCAGAATTAATTGAAAAACTTCGCTTGATTATGAAACCAAGTGGAGAAGATTTACAAATACTTTCGGGAAGAAATGATGATAAGTTTTCTCAAAAAGTGAGAAACTTAAAAGCTCACGAAACATTTGAAAGATTTGGTTATGCTCAATATAAAGGAGAAGCGAGAAAAGGATTTGTAGAAATTACTAATGATGGTAAAAATCATTTAAAACGTAATCAAGAAATCTTAAAATATTTGCTTGTTAATGACTTTGAATATTCTGATTTAACAGAAAATTTGAGAGAAATAGAAACCAATAAAGACAAAAGGAAAATTCAAACTTTTGACGAAAATATAATTATTCAAGAAGGAATTAAAAAAGTTGCACAAGTAAAAGTTTATGAACGTTCATCAAAGTTAAGGAATTACGCAATTGAGCATTTTACGAAAGACGGACATATTGCTTGCGAGTGTTGTACTTTCGATTTTGAAAATTTTTATGGAACAGAAATCGGAAAAGGATTTATTGAAATTCACCACACAAAACCAATATTTCAATATGAAGATTCTGACATCGAAAACACAATAGAAAATGCTTTAAAGAATTTAGCACCAGTTTGTTCAAATTGTCACAGAATGATACATCGGAATTGGTCAAAACCACTCGAAATACAATATTTAATTGGACAAATTGAACAGAACGGAATTTACAGAAGATAAAACACTGGGCATAACACCGTATATAAAAAATTGCTGGTAAGTGCTTAATTCATTGGCTTTTGCTTGTTTACAAAGTCATTGTTAAACCGAAAAATTACGCATATTTATACGCAACTTTTCATATACAAACACGTTATGCCCAATGCAAAAAAACATCCGAACTAACCAATGAACGAACTACAATCACTCAAAGATATTTTCAAAGACCGACTATTTAAAATTCCCGATTACCAACGTGGTTATGCTTGGACTAAAAGACATTTAAAGGACTTTTGGGAAGACACAGTCAATCTACCAATCGAAAGATTTCATTACACAGGAATGTTATCTCTCAAAAAGGTTGACCGAACAGTTTGGAAAAATTGGAATGACGATGGTTGGTTAATCGAAGACAGAGGTTATAAACCTTTTCACGTTGTTGATGGACAGCAAAGACTGACAACTTTTGTGATTTTCATACAAGCGATTACGGAATTAATAAAAAATCTACCAGAAAATAAAGACAAAAAAGATGAAGAAATTTATTTAGGTTCATTCAGCCTAAAATCAATTAAAGAAGAATATTTGGTAGTCCAAAGACCACCACAATTCATTATAAAAACTTATAAATTTAGTTATGAAGTTGACAACCCAAGTTTTCAATTTCTAAAGTACCGAATATTTAAAGAGCCAAATAGCGGAACTATTCAAGAAACATTTTACACGTTAAACCTTGAAAATGCTAAAAACTTCTTTGTAGAAAATCTTAATAGCTTTTATCAAGAATATGGAATAAAAGAAATTGAAACGCTGTTTAAGAAACTTACACAAAACTTAATGTTTAATGTTTACGAAATCAGCGATGACTTTGACGTTTTTGTTGCTTTCGAGACAATGAATAATAGAGGTAAAAAACTCTCAAATCTTGAGCTTTTAAAAAACAGATTAATTTACTTAACAACACTTTACGAAGAGGACGAATTAAAAATTGACGAAAGAAACTCTTTGAGGACAAAAATTAACAATTCTTGGAAAGAGATTTATTATCAATTAGGTAGAAACAAAAAGAATCCTCTAAATGATGATGATTTTCTTGTGGCACATTGGATTATGTATTTCCAATACACAAGAGAAAAAGGCGATGATTATATTAGGTTTCTTTTGGAACAACAATTTACACCTCAAAATATTTATAATAAAACAGAGGTTAAAGTTAGTTCAATCGAGGAATTTGAAGAAGTCAGAGAAAATGAAGAAACTGACCAAGAAGAAGTTGATACAAACGGAATTGAAGAAGAAATTGTTTTGCGTTCCAAACTTTCGCCAAAAGAGATTGAAAATTATGTTAATAGTTTAAAATCAGCTGCTGTTCATTGGTATAACTCACATAATCCGACAAATAACCCTGATTTAACGGACGAAGAAAGTCGTTGGATTGATAGACTTAACAGAATTGGAATTATTTATTTCAGACCTTTGGTTACTGCTTCATTTCTTTCGCAAAAGATAACTTCAAAACAAAGAGTTGAACTGTTTAAAGCTATTGAGAGATTTATATTTATAACTTTCCGATTAAGTAGAGCGTTTTCAACCTATCGAAATAGTGAGTTTTATAGAGCTTCAAGAAAATTAAGAAAAAATGAACTTTCGATAGAAAATATAATATCTACTTTACAAGAAAGAATGAATTATTGCTTCTATACAATTGAAGGAGAAGACGAAACAACATACTTTGAACATACTTATTTTCAAAAATTTATTGATAAGAAATTTAAAAGAGGTGGAGGATTTTATCATTGGAACGGATTACGCTATTTCCTTTACGAATACGAAATGGAAAAAGTTAGACAACGAGGAAGCCAAAAAATCGATTGGAAATTATTTGTTAAAGGAGAAAAAGACAAAGTATCAATTGAACATATTTATCCTCAAACGCCAGTTCATAACGAATGGATAAATAGTTTTAAAGACGAAAAAGAAATAAATCAAAAATTCTTTCAAGGTACATTAGGTAATTTGCTTCCACTTTCTCAAAGCATCAATTCAAGTCTACAAAATGACTGTTTTGAAGACAAGAAAAACCCAAAATATAATGACCGAAAGGAAAAAATAAGACAAGGATATTTAGATGGTTCACATTCGGAAATCGAAGTTTCGAGTTATTCCGAATGGAATGCAGATTCAATTTTGGAACGAGGTAATAAGCTCTTGGAATTTATGGAGAAACGTTGGGATTTGAAATTTGAAAATGAAGAATCTAAAGCGGAATTACTATTTTTGGAATTTATGCTAAACGAAGAAGAAACGGAGTAAGCACAGGGCATAACACCGTGTATAATTAATGGCTGGTTCTCGCCTACTTACGAAAATCCTCGCGGATTTTCTATTCAGTTTTTATTTACTAAATTAGGTGCTTAAACACGCCACTAATCATACACAAAAACGTTACCCACAAGCTGAAACCAGCCGCATATTTTAGCACTTTGGGTTTTTGCCAACACAAAACGCCATCGCTCTAAAAACCCAAAGAGCTAAAATCTTCCAACGCTCGAATAAAAATGAGGACAATTGACCGTTGTACAACTGTCTACATAATTTCATCTTTGTAATATGAATTTGCAAAGAAAATTTGGACTTGTAATAAAAGAACTTCGACTGGAAAAAGGACTTTCTCAAGAATCTTTAGCTAACCAATCTGACATTGACAGAACCTACATAAGCGACATTGAAAAAGGAGAACGAAATATCTCACTTAAAATAATTGAACGACTTTCCGAAACACTTCAAATTTCTCTTTCAGAACTTTTTAAAAAAATAGAGAAATATGAGTGAAATTACTGATTATTTACTTCTTAAGTATGGAGTTACAGAAGATGTCTTTTTTACCGCTTTAAGATTAAGTCCAAATGCAGAGGGATATGTTAATGGTTCAATTACGGAATTACTACTTAAACAAAGATTAGAAGGAAGAGGCTTTGAAGTACATCGAATAAAAGAAAAATGGGAAGGTGCTAAACACGCAAATCACCACGGAGATTTTTATTTCAAACGAGAAAATGAACCTTGGTTTGTGCTTGAAAGCAAAGGAGTTAAATCTAATTCTGAAAAATGGCATAAACTTTACAACTATGACAACCTAATTAACTTTCTCTGTAAGCATAGTGACAAAATTAGTTGGATAGAAAATGACTCTCCCATTGAAACTCAAGTAAAGGAATGGGTTGATAAAGAACTGCCAGAGCTTCAGAAAAAATACTCATCGACTTTGTATGATTTTGAAGAAATAAAAAAATATGCTAAAAAATATGAAAATAAACAATGGCCAAATACAGAAAAAGCAAAAATTATTTCAGAATTGCAGGATTTGTCGAGAATAGAAATTTCAACATCTATTGAAGAAAGATTGGCGTATGTAATGAATAAAATAAAAGTTCTCGAAACTCACTTTGTATCGGGAACATCAAAATCAAATAAGCGAAATAAGGCTATGCCGTTAGTAGATGAATTTAATCTTATATCAATAGACATTTTCTTAAGATATACAGAACACGAGTTTGTTTATGCAAATCCCAAACATTTAGAACCTTCGAGCTCTGACAAAAATCATTTGCAACAAAATTATATTATGGGCTTCGTTTTTAATAATAACGAATTAAGTCTATCCGAAGAATGGCATCGAAATTTTAATCTTGCTTACGATACTTTAAATAATGATGATTCCATTTCTGCAGCAGATATGCAAATCGATAATAGAAATTAATAATCAATAAAAATATTTTTTAGTTACACATTTGTGATTAAATTTGTCACAAATGTGTAACTATGGAATTAAATTTAGATTTTGAACTAACAAAGACCGATAAACTATTAAGAAAGTTTGAAGAAATTCACAACTTCATTTATGCAAATGATGGACTTTCTACTCAACAAACATTGGAAGAATTTATAAAAATTCTTCTTCATTAAAGTAATTGACGAAAAGAAAAAAGAAAAACAATTCTATATTGATGATGCAGAATTTGAACAAATAAAAAGTTCAAAAAAATCAGAACAATTACTTCAAAGAATAAATAGCCTTTTTTCAAGCACAATTCAGGAATACTCTGATTTATTCGACAAAGGCGACAAAATTAAATTAAGTCCTTTATCATTAGCAAACACAATTAATAAGTTACAAGATTTTTCATTAATCAATTCCTCAAATGATGCCAAAGGATTGGCATTTCAAAAATTTTTATCTCACCAGGAAAAAGACGGTAGAGGTCAGTTTTTCACTCCAGAACCAATAATTGATTTTTGTGTTAGTATTATTCAGCCAAAACCAAACGAAACAATTATTGACCCAGCCTGTGGAAGTGGTGGTTTTCTAAATTCTTCCTTTAATTATATTTTAAAAAACAATGAAAATGTCAATATTGAAAAGGTTGTTTCAGAGAACCTTTACGGTTTAGATATTAATAAAAGTATTGCAAGAATCGCAAAAATGAAATTGCTTCTTGAAGCAAACGTAGAAACAAATGTAAAATGCATTAATTCTCTAACAGATTACGATGAAGTTTTATTAAAGGTTAAAGTAGATAAAGCTTCAAAAGGTTTTGATATTGTATTAACAAATCCTCCATTCGGTACAGCAGGAAAAATATCTGACAAAAAAATCCTTTCGTCTTTTGATTTAGGCTACAAATGGAAAAAAGTAAATGACAATGAATTTGTCAAGACAAATATACTTCACACAGGGCAAGTGGCAGAAATATTGTTTATTGAAAGGTGCATTGATTTATTAAAAGAAGGTGGCAGAATGGGTATTGTATTGCCAAATGGTCATTTTGAAAATCCTTCATTGGAATATTTAAGATATTACATTAAACAAAGAACAAAAATATTAGGAATCGTAAACTTGCCACAAGAAACATTTATTCCTTATGGAACAGGTGTAAAAACTTCACTCCTATTCGTTCAGAAAGACACTCCAAATATAGATAGAGAATATCCTTTGTTTTTCAGCCAAATAAGAAAAATTGGTTATCAAGGAAATAAAAATGGAAGTCCTATTTATCAAAAGGACGAGTATGGCAAAATATTACGTGATAAAAATAAAAATCCAATTCTTGATGAAGACTTATCTATAGTAATTGAAGATTACAAAAAGTTTCACAACGAAAGTAATATTGAAACAGAAAACTCATATTCTATTAAATACAATGAATTAAACGGTCGTTTTGATTATGATTATTATTCACCACAAAACAGAAAATTAATTGAACTAATTGAAAAAAACAATGCTGTTCGATTATGTGATGTTGTTCAAGTTGTTAAAACAAAAAGTAAAAAGTTAGCCAATAAAAATCTCACAGTTGAATACGTCGAATTATCGGATGTTAATACTCCTTCTTTAGAAATTATCAATTCGACTGAAATGTCAGTTTATGAGCTTCCAAGTAGAGCATCATATGAAATAAAGAAAGGAGATATTATAACTGCTATTGCTGGAAATTCTATTGGTTCAAGAAAACACGCAACTGCATTGGTAAATTCAGATTTTGATGGTGCAATTTGCACAAATGGCTTTAGAGTTTTACGAAATTTTAAAATTGACCCTTATTATCTACTTTACTATCTGAAATCTGAATATTTCCTTAATCAAATTTCAATGTTAAGAACTGGAGCAGCAATTCCAAATATTTCAGACAATGATTTCAAGAATTTATTAATTAGTATTCCAAATGAAAAAGTAATTAAAGAAATAAGTGAAAAAGTGAAAAAATCATTTGAATTAAGAGAAAAATCAAAAAGCGAACTGAATAGTATTGAATATGAATTAGCATAAGCCAACGCTAAAAGCCATACACATTTGCAATTCGCTTCAGCCACCACATAAGCCAAAAATTACAAAAGAGTATGTCTTGCCAACGCTCATTTCGAACTAAATAACAAATATCGGAAAACCAAGCTGAACGGAATAAAGCCAGTGGGTAACAACGTATATAAAAAATAGCGGTTTAAGTGCTAAAACGAAATGAATTTTATAAATTTAAGGTCAGTTATAATCCGAAAAGTTAGTGCTTAAAATCCGCTACTTTTCATATACAAAACCGTTAGCCCACATTAAAACCAACCATTTATGTCAGGAATGAGCATCGAAGAAGGAATTAACCAAGTTTATGGTGGTGGTGGACACGTTGTGATTTTAGGAGCAGGTGCAAGTATCGCGTCAACAATCCGAAATTCGGAAAAAAATGGAAAAAGACTTCCATCAATGGACAATCTAACAGAAGTTGTCGGACTTACTGATTTAATCCAATATATACCTAAAAGTCTTTACGATAAAAATTTTGAAACACTTTATAGTAATCTTCACTCTGATAATTCGAATTCCAAAATAATTAAAGAAATTGAAATACGAATAAATCGTTATTTTAGAGATATGGAACTTCCAGATGAACCTACTATTTATGACTATTTGGTTTTATCTTTAAGAAATAAAGACTTAATAGCAACATTCAATTGGGACCCATTTTTATTACAAGCGTGGTATCGTAATAAAGAATATGTGGACAATTTACCAAACTTGTGTTTTCTGCACGGAAATGTAGCAATTGGATATAGTTCAGAAGATAAAGCAAGAGGTCCAATTGGAATGCAAGCTCGCAGAGATGGAGGAGTTTTTAAGCCAACAAAACTTCTTTATCCTATAGAACAAAAGAATTACACTTCAGACGAGTTCATAAACATTGAATGGGAAAGAATTAAATATTATCTAGGAAAAGATTACTCAACTAAAAGAGTAACAATTTTCGGTTACGGAGCACCAGACTCTGATGTAGAAGCAGTCAAATTGTTAAATGAAGCTTGGGGAACACCAGATGAAAGAGCAATGGAACAATTTGAAATAATAAATGTATTACCCGAAGATGAATTAAGAGAAAAATGGAGCGGATTTATCCATACTCATCACTATGATATAACGGATAATTATTTTGGTAGTTCTTTAGCCTATAATCCGAGAAGAACTTTTGAGAGTTATTTTAGTCATAACTTACCTCGAACACCAAAAGAAGCATTTAGAAATAATAATCCTATTCCGCAGGATTTTAAAACGATGGAAGAACTTTGGGAATGGCACAAACCATTAATCGAAGCGGAAAAAAGAAAAGTAGCGGAAGAAAAATAACGTGGGCTAACACCGTATATAATTTATTGCTAGTTCTAGCCTACTTACGAAAATCCTCGCGGATTTTCTATTCGGTTTTTATTTGCTAAATTACGTGCTTAACCACGCAACAAACCATATACAAACACGTTGTGTGTAATGCAAAAAAAATCGAACTATTAATTAAAATACGAAAATTATGAAAAACTATCAATGTAAAAAGTGTGCAACGCACGTTAAAAATTCAACACGTCCTTCAAGTTTAAATTGCCCTTCAGGTGGAAGTCATCAATGGACAGATTTAGGAGCAGTTGGAGCTGATAATTATCAATGCAAAAAATGTGCACTTTTATTACAATCTAAAAGTCGTCCATCAAGTTTAAACTGTCCTTCAGGAGGAAGTCACCAATGGACAAAAATGTAATGAGCATTAATAAGAAACTTTCAGCACTTTACAAAAAGGAAATAGGTCGCCTTTTAGAAAACAAAACATTTCCCGAAAATATTGATGGCCCAAATCTGATGTATTGTTGGGAAAATGAATATTTGAAATCAAAATATAAAATTCTTTTTGTCGGTAGAGAACCTAATGGATGGATGGGCGATTTGCATTTAAATGTTGCAGACTGCATTAAACGTTATAAGGAATTTGAACTTTGCGAAAATGGTAAATACACAACCTTTTGGCAATATGTTTACGAAACAAAAAACCTATTGATGCCCGAAACTATTGGGCAAAAAAATTTTCTATGGTCAAATGTTTCTAAATTTTCAAAAGCTGTTGAGGGAACTGCAATTGATTTAGATGATTTTAAATTCTTCTGTGATAATTTTGATGTTTTAGAAAAGGAAATAGAAATTATTAAGCCTGACGTAATAATCTTTTTTACTGACAATAGTTGGGATGAAAAAATTCAATATCAAATTAAAGACGAAATCAAATTTAATGCGGTTGATATTGAAATTGACAAATCGGAATTAGCAAGACTAACTGCTAAACCATTTCCTACCCATACATATAGAGTTGCCCATCCAATTACATTGCAAACACAACAAAAATGGAATTATATGGAGTTAATTATCGAAAACATTAAATCAATTAATTTACCAAAAAAGAGCAAATTAAAATTAGACATTGAAGAATTAATCGAAAACGTATCGGAGAATTTAAAAAAGGTAAGCAAAATTAAATCTACATTGATTAACTTTCAAAATTTTGAGCAAGGAGCGGAGTATCGTGATGTAGAAAAGCATCTTGAATTAACAATTGAAAAACTGAAAAATATTGCGGGAGGCACTACACACAACAACGTATAAAAATAATAGGGCAATGAGTGCTTAACCCAAAGGACAAGGCACTTTTGCGAGGTCGCCAAATTTTTAAATTTGGCTTATTGAACATAAATATAATAAGAAAAATTTAAAAATTCGGCTTGTGTTCAACCGAATGGTAGTCGCCTTTTTTCCGCCCTACTATTCTTATACAAGACCGTTGTGCGTAATCCCTCATAGGCCCCAAGAAACTTCAGTACGTTGGCTAACGTAAAAATCCGTAATTTTATAGGTATTAACCTTAGCTCTTTGCAAGGCCGTTTTTCAAAGTGTTGCTATTTTATGAAAGCACGAGCGCAATCCTGGTTGAAATGTTTGCCATCAGTACATTGGCGATACACTTGGTGTAATCCCGTTCAGAATAATTTCTTTGCCTAAAGCACATTTCCCTAGAGCTTTTAAATTTTATGGATATGGAAGAACAAATTAGTTTAGATGTAGTCAATAAAAATGCCGCAGGCATTGATATTGGAAGCAGGTCTCATTGGGTGGCGGTAGGTCAGAGTGACGATCTGATCAAAGAGTTCGGGGTCTACAATGAAGACCTTTATGAATTGGCAGATTGGCTCATACATCACAATATTGCCACTGTAGCTATGGAAAGCACTGGTAATTATTGGCAAAATCTGCACGCTGTCCTAATCTCCAAGGGATTGGATGTTACCCTTTGTAATGGAAAGTTTACCAAGAACATCAAAGGAAAGAAAACAGATGTGAAAGACTGTCAATGGATACAAAAACTGCATAGCCTAGGATTATTGTCGTCCAGCTTTCTACCAGATGAAGATACCGAGGTGTTAAGGACTTTTACAAGACATAGGCACAATCTCATCAAGCAAGCTGCCTCTGCGACCAAAAAGATGCAAAAGTACCTTAGATTGATGAACATTCGTCTTGATGTGGTAGTTAAAGATGTCGTAGGGCTTACAGGGCTTAAAATTATCAGGGCGATTGCTCTAGGGGAAACCGACCCAAAAAAGCTAGCTGCCCTAAGACATTACAACTGCAAAAAAAGTGAAGAGGAAATTGCCAAAGCGCTACATAGCAATGGCCGTAAGGACTTCCTCTATGCACTTAAGGACGAGCTCGACACATACGAGTTCATTCAAAAGAAAATCAGGGAATGTGATGACCGGATTGCCCATAAACTAGACGAGATAATAGGTAAGGATCCTGAAAAACAAGAACACCATATTGACAAAAAACCTTATAAACGCATCAATAAAAACACACCTAAAGACATTGATATCAATTTAAAGTCCTACCAAATGTTCAAGGGCACAGACCTCCTTGCCATTGAAGGAATGAGCTATAACACTGTCCTTACCATTATGAGTGAAGTGGGTTATGACGGTATCAAAAAATTCAAGACCGCAAAACACTTTACCTCTTGGCTCAGGCTTGCGCCAAACAATAAAGTCAGCGGTGGAAAAGTACTATCCAGCAAAATTGGCAAAGGAAGCAGCAGGCTTAAAATTGCCCTAAGAAATGCAGCCAATGCCATAGGAAATCTAAAAGACAGTACACCACTAAGAGATTTTTTTCATAGAATCAACTTTAGAAAAGGACGTGTGCCCGCAATTACAGCCACAGCAAGAAAATTGGCAGTCATTATTTGGAATATGGTCGTAAAAGGAACACAATATCAAAACCCAGAAGGCTATCTTTACCTGGACCAAAAAAGAAAACTAGGTCTGGTTAAAAGAATTAGAAAACAAATTGATAAATTTGGACTGACTAATGATGATTTGCAAATAACTGTAAATCAGTGATATAATTTTACGTTAGTCAGAATGTAAGAAAAAACCGAAATTCAGAATGACAATAGAGAATACATATTTGATTTTTAAAAATGATTTCAACCATAGAAATTGGATTGACTGGATAAAATCGCACATAATGCTTGGTTCACCACCTTATAGATTTATAGGTTCAGTCTCGTTTGACTACGATGGAATTTCATTTAGCGGTTACGATTCGCATTTAAAAGAAAATGCGGAATTTAATATTGCGAAGGATGAAATTACACAACTATATTACGGCTACGATGAAACATTCAGTACTTTCCAAACAAGAGGAATGGGAATGACTTGGGCACCGATAAGATTTACGTTCGACTCATCTGAAATTAAAAATGAAACAGAATTATATTTAGTCACGGAATTTAACGGAGCTTATTCTGAAAATCAAAATCTGTTTGAGGAATTGAAAATATGGCTCTCTTAATACTGAAAATATGGATTTGAAATTAACCAAAGAAAGCGGAAAACACTACGCACAACACCGTATATAAGCTATGGCTCGGTCTGTCCTTACATGGAAAATCCTGCGGATTTTCCAAAGCCAGTTTTTATTTAGAAAGGTTCGTGCTAAAACACGCCACAGCTCATATACATAAACGTTGCCACACATACGAAAAAACCATTGAACATTGGGAAAAACAGCAGAAAATATTGAGTTCTATCTTGACCCGAAAAATGACAAAGATTATCTTAAAGATTTAGTGCTGAATATAAAAGAGGCATATGAAAATCAAACAAAACTGACTTTCCGAATTGTTAAACCAAAAGACAAAGGTTTTTTAGTAAAGGTTGGTGGATTATTTGCTTTTGTTTCTTTTAACCATTTTGGTTGGTCATATCCATCAATCGAATTTTGGAGAAACGCTTCAAACTCATTAATTGGTAATTTTTTTTCAGGAAAAATTTATCAAGTCGAGGAAAATCCAATCTCAATCCAAATAGACGCAAAAGAGCAAGAATTTGAAAATCCGAATTTAGAAAAGTGTTCTAAATATCGTGGAATAATCTTGAGGAAAACAAATTATGGCTTTTTTGTGGATTTAGGTCTTCACTTTAATTGGAAATGCGGTTCAATTTTAGGCTTAATTCATATATCAACATTTTTAGACAAATCGGATTACGAAAATTGGAAAGTTGGAGATGAAATTGAAACTGTATTTCAAGGGAATAATGAAAACAACCTGCCTGTACTTGGAGATAATATTGAACGAGGAAAATGGAGGAATGGAGAAATGGAAAAATTGATAGGTACAATCCAAAAGGTTTCTGTATCAATCAATGAAAGCGGAAAACCCGAATATTTCGTTTTAGGAAAACATAAAGCAACAGTCCCAATCAAAAAAGAGTTTTATCCGAACTTCAGAACAACAGCTAAAAAATATACTTACGGATTAAAAAACGGAGAAATAATAGATTGTGAAATAATTAAAATAAACAGAAAAAAAGACAGTTTTGTACTGAAATTAACAATTGAACCACCAATAAACTGAATAAAGTACGTGTGGCAACACCGTATATAATTTATTGCTTGGTTCTTGCCTACTTACGAAAATCCTCGCGGATTTTCTATCTGGTTTTTATTTGCTAACTTTCGTGCTAACACACGCAACGTATCATATACAAACACGTTAGCTGCAAGGCGAACAAACAAAACCGAAAAACAGTAACTATGACAAAAAAATCGAATGTCGAAGTAAGGTGGGCTCAATTTCCTGACGATATTGAGAGTATTAGAAAATTATGGTTTGACTATTTGGTTTGGGGTAATGACAAAATGCAAGAACTTTATGGTGTTCATCCTCATAATCCAAAAGAAGCGGTTGAACAAGATGTACAACAAATCAGTAAATTCCAACCACCTCACGGACAACTAATAATAGCAGTTTATGAAACTAAAATATGCGGACTTGGAAGCCTAAAAAGCATAAGTTCCGAAATTGGAGAAATAAAACGGATGTTTGTTGACCCAACTTTCAGACGAATTGGTGCTGGAAGAGCAATACTTGAAGGACTTTTAGTCGAATCGAAAAAAGCTGGTTACAAGAAAGTTCGACTTGACAGCCCGAAGTTTATGGAAGCTGCTCACTCTTTATATAGAAGTTTTGGATTTCGCGACATTGAACCTTATCCAGAAATGGAAATTCCAGCAGAATTTAAGGATTATTTGTTGTTTATGGAATTGGATTTAATTGACGACAATAAATAGAAAACGAAAAGCCCAGCAGCTAACAACGTGTATAATTCATTGCTAGTTATAGCTTACTTACGAAAGTCCTCGCGGACTTTCTATCTGTGATTTATTTGCTAACTTTAGTGCTTAAACACGCAACGAAATCATACACAAAACCGTTGTGTGTAATGCAAGAAAAATCTTGCTAAATTGAAACATTTTTACAATTTAAAAATTTCGTAAATTTGAATTAAAGAAAGTATTTAATGAAACAACGATTTTATCTTGACACTTCAGTTTTTGGCGGAGTATTTGACAAAGAATTCGACGAATTTACTTTGCAATTGTTCGAACGAATTAAACTCGGGAAAATAACCTGCATCTATTCTGAATTGGTCGAGACCGAACTTGTAAAAGCACCTAAAAAAGTAAGAGACTTTTTTGCCGATTTGCCAAAAGAAAGTTTAGAAAAAGTTGAAATAACAGATGATATTCTTGCACTTGCGACCAAGTATGTTGAGGAAAAAGTTGTTGGAGAAACAAGTTTTGATGATTGCATCCATATCGCTACAGCAACAATTCATCGAGCGGATATATTAGTAAGCTGGAATTTTAAACATATTGTGAATGTTTATAGAATACGTGGATATAATTCAATAAATTTAAGAATGAATTACCCTTCATTGGAAATACGTTCACCTAAAGAAATTGTCGAGTATGAAAACTAAAGAAGAAAACAGTAAAAAAGAATTCGATACGGTAAAAACGTTTCGTAAAATCAAAGACCAAATTTCAAAAGACTTGAAAGGAATGAGTTTTAAGGAAATAAAGGAATACTTGAGAAAAGAAAGCTCAAAACTACAAACCGAGTAAGCACTACACACAACACCGTATATAAGCTATGGCTTGGTCTGGCTTTTTTTGGAAAATCTACGGATTTCCTAAAGTCGGTTTATATTTGGAGAGTTTTGTGCCAAAACACGCCACAGCTCATATACAAACACGTTAGCGCACATTGCTCACTCGGCTCTGCAAAAAATTTTAAATCGTTTAAAAGTGGTTTAAAAAAGCATTTCCTGAATTTCTCACTCTACCGACTTCTGACCATAGCAAAGCGCAACTGTTGCGTGCGACTGACTTTCTGCACGGCAAAGCAAAACGTATAAAAAAACAAAATCGGACCAATGAGAATCAAAACGCAAAGTTTACGTGCGACTGACCTCGCTCACCCTCCAAAAATTCTGACCTGTGCCAAGCAATACGCAACTGTTGCTTCGGACTGATTTTCGTTGCGGAAAAGTTTTGTGCTTTAAAAAACAACACCTGTGAGAAAAATTAAACAACGTGCGCTAACATTGTATAAAAATAATGCGTAGTTTAGTGCTTGATCAAGAGTAAGTGCAGTTTTGCTTGCATCTGATTTTCCTTCGGAAAATCCTCGCACCCAAAACCGCACTATTCTTATACCGAACCGTTGTGCCCAATTAAAAAATTCCATTTCGTTACATAATTCAAGTTAAATGATTGTATCTTTGATAGTATCAAATGATAGTATCACGAATGAAACCACCTTACGAAATAACATCTTCTATCTTAAAATTAATAACTTCTATTTCAGAAAAAATAGGAGAAGTAAATGCTAATTTATTAAACAAACCTTCACCTAAATTGAGAAAACGGAATAGAATTAAAACTATTCATTCTTCCTTAAAAATAGAAGGAAACACACTAACAGAAGAACAAATAACAGCACTTCTTGAAAACAAAAGAGTTATTGGTCCTAAAAAAGATGTTCTTGAAGTTTTAAATGCAATTAAAATCTATGAAAATTTAGAAGATTACAATCCTTCTAATGAAAAATCCTTTTTAAAAGCGCATCAAAACTTAATGGAAGGTTTAATTGAAAATTCTGGAAAATACAGAAATCAAAGTGTCGGAATTGTAAAAGGTTCTAAAGTTGAGCATTTAGCACCACCTTTTGGAAATGTGCCATACTTAATGAAAGACCTTTTTGAATACTTAAAAAAATCTGATGAAATTGAGTTAATTAAAAGTTGCGTTTTCCATTACGAAATGGAATTTATACATCCATTTTTGGATGGAAATGGTAGAATGGGACGATTATGGCAAACTTTAATTCTAATGGAAAAATATCCAATCTTTGAGTTTTTGCCTTTTGAAACATTAATTAGTAAAGACCAAGAAAAATATTACAAAGCTTTAGCTGAAAGTGATAAATCTGGAAAATCAACTAAATTTATTGAATATATGCTAAACGTTATTGACATTTCAATAAGTGAATTATTAGATTTTAATAATCGAACGTTAAATGAAAAAGATAGATTAGAATATTATGTTTCATTAAATAAAACTGAATTTACAAGAAAAGATTATATGGATATTTTTAAAGATATTTCTTCAGCGACTGCAAGTAGAGATTTAAAGAAAGGAGTTGAATTAGATTTATTTGAAAAAATAGGAGAAAAAAATAAGACAATCTATCGTTTAAAATAACTGGGCACAACATTGTATATAATTCATTGCTAGTTCTATGTGTACTCGGAAAATTCTAGCGGATTTTCCTCTGGTTCGTTTTCTTTTACTAATTTAGAGCCAGCCAACGCAACGAAATCATATACAGAGACGTTGTGCTTCATTACCAGAAACCACTAACCAATGATAAAATTCTTTAGAAAAATTAGACAAAAAATGCTGACTGAAAACAAATTCAGTAAGTATCTAATTTATGCCATCGGAGAAATAATTCTTGTCGTTATTGGAATTTTGATTGCGCTTTCTATAAATAATTGGAATGAGAATCAGAAACTAAAAAAAGAAGAACTAAAGCTTCTAAATAACCTAGAAATAGAAATAGAATCAAATTTATCTAGCGTAAATTCTACCTTAAAACATATAGATACTATACAAAAAATGGCTGGACGACTGTTGAAAAAAGGACTAGAGAATCGAACTATAAATTTAAATCCATTGGAAGTAATTGAGTCATTGGGCTACAACACCAACAAATACGAAACGTCGATAATTAATGAAATACTAGGATCTAATTCTCGAGCGCTTATTTCAAGTGAGAAAATTATGAAGCAGATTAGAACTTTGAAACAGGCTTATGACCAATCAGATCAGACACAGTTTTATGCGGATGAATTTTGGAATGGAAAGGTGACGGACTTTATTTTGAATTCTGGATTGGGAATCTACTTAGGTAATGCTGATCAAAAATATGATATAGATTATAAAGCGACTAAAACATATTATTCTTTATTAGGTATTATGAATGGTTATCAACTTTCATTACTTATAAGCAGACAAGACTTGAGGCAAGCTTTAGATGAAACACGTCATCTTCTCAAAGAACAAAAAGAATAATATATTCTATGATTAAAATCTTTGATCAGATACGTTAAAATATAGTAGAAACAGAAAAAATAACGAAAGCACAACACCGTATATAATCCATTGCTAGTGCTGGCATACTTACGAAAATCCTCGCGGATTTTCTATCTGGTTTTTATTTGCTAACTTTAGTGCTAACACACGCAACGTATCATATACAAACACGTTGCCCACAAGCTAAAAAAAAATCCGAACTATTATCAAAAATCCGTCTGAAAAACGCCACCGCGCAAACAGCACATTCATTTTTTCCCAACGCTAAAAAGCCAACAGCTTAAAAAAATAAAAGAGCTGTTTCTTGCCTTTGCGCTCAAATCCTGACTTTCAAAAATTATTTTAGAAATTGATACAAAATTCGCAAATTATAATTACATTTGCTAAAATTAGGTCAAATTGATTTTAAATAAAATAAAATGGCAGGTTTCGGACAATTCATAAAAAGCGAACGCGAAAAACGTGATTGGACACAAACAGAATTCGGCAGTCATATTGGTATAAATACGAGCGCCATTTGCCGAATCGAAAATGGAACACAAAAATTCAGCATTTCTAAACTCAATAAACTTTCTGAAATATTAAAAATTGACAGTCAACAAATCAACGACTTGTTCTTTGCGGACAAATTTGCAAGAGAGGCTTTTAAATATAAATGTTCAGAATTTGTTTTTTCAGTCGCTGAAGACAATGCTACCTATTTGAGAAATATAAATACTAAACAAGGAAAATTAAATTTTGAAAATGAATAGAAAATTGACTGCAATCGATTTATTCTCTGGATGCGGAGGATTCTCTTATGGCTTCCAACAAGCAGGATTTCACGTCATTTTAGGGGTGGATAATACTGAAATTGCACTTCAAACATTTGAAAAAAACCATAAAGATTCCAAAACACTTCTCTTGGATTTGCACGAAGACAGTGCAATTGACAAAATTGAGCAATCAGCAGGGAAAAATAAAGTTGATGTTATCATTGCAGGACCACCTTGTCAAGGTTTTTCCTTGACTGGAGCCAGAAATGAAAATGACGAAAGAAACACACTTTTTAACGCTGTTTTCAAGCTTGCTAAAAGAGTAAAGCCCAAAGCTATCATAATAGAAAATGTTCCAGGATTACTTAATTTATATAAAGGAAAAGCAAAAAAAGAAATAATAGAACTATGTAAAGAAATGGGATATAACTGTAGCCCCAAACTTTTATATGCACCAGATTATGGTGTACCACAGATTAGAAAACGAGTGTTCTTTGTTGCGATTAAAAAAGAATTAGGAACATTTGAATTTCCAGAACCAACCCACAAACCCGAAGAATATATTGGTTGCAAAGATGCAATTGGCGACTT
Source organism: uncultured Flavobacteriaceae bacterium (assembly GCA_963716065.1). Taxonomy (GTDB): domain Bacteria; phylum Bacteroidota; class Bacteroidia; order Flavobacteriales; family Flavobacteriaceae; genus Aequorivita. The sequence continues at coordinate 303,755 of OY970287.1, read as the reverse complement.
ACCTAATTTAGTAAGTGATTTAGGTAATGAAGAATTACCTTATGATAAAAATACATTTAGCGAATATCAAAAAACAATGCGAAACGGTAATAACGTTCTTAAAAATCATCTTGGAACACAACATACTGAACACGTTATTAATGTCATATCACAAGTTCCAGAAGGCGGAAATCATAAAGATTTACCTTTAGGCGTAGGCGATTCTCGCAAATTCAACGAGGCTTGGACAAGATATCATAGCAAAAGACCTTCTAAAACAATTGACACTGGTCATCGAAATCATTTTCATTATAAATGGAACAGAGTTCCAAGTGTCAGGGAAAATGCAAGATTGCAATCGTTTCCGGATGAGTTTATATTTTTAGGAAACAAGACCCAACAATATCGCCAAGTGGGAAATGCAGTGCCACCATTGCTCGGAAAAATCTTGGGAACACAATTAATAAATTATTTGAAAGATGAAGATTAATGTAATTGACTTATTCGCTGGTTGTGGAGGATTAACTGATGGTTTTTTACAAACTGGAAAGTATAACACTTTGGCTGCTGTAGATTGGGAATTTCCAACTGTTCAAACTCTTAAAAAAAGATTGAGCACAAAATGGAATTATGATTTAGAGCGAAATAATATTTTACATTTTGATATTCAACGAACAGAAGAATTGATTTTTGGTTTTGACGATTCAAAATTTGGCAAAAGTGAAGGGCTCGATAAAATAGTTGGTCAACAAAATGTTGATTTAATTGTTGGTGGTCCACCTTGTCAAGCCTATTCGATGGCAGGAAGAGTTAGAGATGAAAATGGTATGCAGGACGATTACCGTAATTTTTTATTTGAAAGTTATGTAAAAATGGTTTCGCACTATCAACCTAAAGCTTTTGTTTTTGAAAACGTTGAGGGAATATTATCTGCAAAACCAGGCGGAATGTCAATTGTAAAAAGAGTGCGTCAAGCTTTTCAAGAAATTGGATATGAAATAACGGATAATTTAAGGTCAAATGCCTTATTTGACACTTCATACTACAATGTTCCTCAAAAAAGAAAAAGGGTTATAATTTTCGGAGTTCAAAAAAGCGAAAATAGCACAAAACAAGTTCGTAGATTTTATTCAATTATGAAGGAAAAAGCCAATACAAAACCTTCTAATTCAAAAGTTGCATTTGAAAACTTACCAAAAATTTTCCCTTCAAAGACAAATCCAAACCATTCTCATTCTGTCAAGTTAAACGGTGTTGCGCTACCCAAAAATCACGAGCCAAGATTACACAGTGAAAGAGATATTGATATTTTCAGATTGTTAGCGGACGATATAAAAAGTGGTAAAGAAAAATACATAACAAGTAAAGCCTTAATCCAACTTTATAAAGAAAAAACAGGTAAAGACTCAAATTTTCACAAATATCACGTAATTAGAGAAGATAGACCAAGTAATACAATTCCAGCCCATTTATATAAGGATGGATTAAGACATATTCATCCTGACCCAGAGCAAGCTCGTTCTATAACTGTTAGAGAAGCAGCTCGCATACAAACTTTTGATGATAATTTTGAGTTTTTAGGTTCGCGAGGCGACCAATACAAAATGATTGGAAATGCCGTACCACCAAAATTTTCTAAAATAATAGCCGAAACAGTTTCTGAAATATTCGACACTGCTGATAAGACATTTAGAATAAAAAATGGTCTTTTTGAAGAATTATACGAACCTAAACTAAAATATGTTACACTATAAAAACCTAAATAAATTATTCTTTGAATCAGTCCCTCAACAGGCGACTGATTTTATTGCGTTAAGCGGTTTCTTGGGACCAGACCCAATTAAAAAGTTGGGACAACTTCCTTTTAAGAGTACAATAATTTATGGACTTCAAAAAGAAAACCAAAAGTTTTTACTTCATCAGCAACTTCTCGGTTTGCACAATGATAATAGAAAAATTTACTATCCAGACATTGCTTGTCACTCAAAATGCTATCTGTGGCTAAACGGAAATACACCAATAAAAGGTTTAATTGGTTCTGCGAATTTTTCTTCAAATGGTCTTTATAATGATTATCGAGAAACTTTACTCGAAGTTGACGAAAATCAACTCTACGTAATGAAAGGATACATAGAGATAATTTTAAATTCAGCAAGAGAATGCAATACAGTTGTTGTCGAAGAAACGGCAGAAGTTGAAGTAGCTTATAATAGGGAAATATGTGAAATGATACTTTATGACCCAAAGACAGGTCAAACTCATAATGGACACGGTTTGAATTGGGGATTTGCAAATGCAAACGTGCGTCCAAATGATGCCTGCATCCCAATACGTATGGAACATATCCGAAAATACCCAAAACTTTTTCCGCCACTTCAACCCGACCCAGAAAGTAGAAAAGGAACTTTGAAAGAAGTTGTTGAATATGTTTGGGATGACGGAATTGTAATGCAAGGTAGATTAGAAGGCTCACAACCATTGCCAAATAGTGAACTTAAATTTCCTAAACAATTAGCGTCTTTTCCTCATAAAGACGAATTCGGAATTTACATAAGAGAAAGATTGAACATTCCATTAGGACAAAGAATATTGAGAGAAGATTTAATTAGATATGGACGAGACACTATTTCCTTCTCGCTAATAGAAGAAGGAGTTTATTATTTAGATTTTTCAGTTTAAGTCCAACGCTAAAAGCCATACACATTTGCAATTCGCACCATCCAACGCTACGCCCAAAATTGCAAAAGAGTATGACTTCCCAACGCTCAATCCGAACTAAAATGAAAACCTCGGAATTGAAAAGCAGAACGTGGGAAAGCCAGTGGGCAACACCGTATATAAGCAATAGCGGGTTTGTTGCTAACCCAAAGTAAAAGTATATATTTAAGGTCTGTGCTAAACCATAAAGGCAATGCGTAAATCCCGCTACTGCTCATATACATAAACGTTAGGCACAAGGCGAAAAAAAATTCTGCATACATTGAACATCTCGCTAAATTTCGTAACTTTATAATATGAAAAAACAGCGAATATATTTGGACACTTCAGTTTTCGGCGGATATTACGATGACGAATTTGAAGAGTTTACAAAACCTTTGTTTGAGCGAATAAATAATGGAGAATTCACTATTATTTTCTCAACTATGTTGGAAACTGAATTAGAATTTGCGCCTGAAAAAGTGCGGAAAATAGTTCGTAGTATAGAAAGTGAAGATACTGAATTTGTTGAGGAAACAGATATTGCAGTTGAACTTGCGACTGAATATATAACAGAAAATGTAGTCGGAAGAACAAGTTATCCCGATTGTTTGCATATTGCACTTGCGACAATAAATCAAGCGGATATACTTATAAGTTGGAATTTTAAGCACATCGTAAACGTAGAGCGAATACGAGGCTACAATTCCATAAATATTAAAAACGGATATAAACAATTGGACATTCGCTCGCCAAGAGAATTAATGAATTATGGAAACTAAAACAGAAAAGAAATTCGATGCTGTAGAAATGGCTCGTGATATAAAAGACAAATTGGATGCGAAATTATCCAAAATGACTAAAGAAGAAATTGTTGCATATTTTAAACAGCAACGAATGAAAAAAAACCGCGTAAAGCCCAGTGCCTAACAACGTATATAGCTCATAGCTAGTTAGTTGCTTAATCGAAGTTAAGGCATATTTGCGAGTCCGCCAAATTTTTAAATTTGGCTTATTAAGAAAAAAAGATAATAAGAAAAATTTAAAAATTCGGCTCGTGCTTCATCCGAAAATAATTGTTTAATTTGCACGCTACGAGCCATATACAGAGACGTTACCTGTAATGCTGAAAAAAAATCGCCGTTGAAATAAAATTGTTTCCTAAAAAAGAAACACCTATCTTTGTCAAAAAGAGGATTGAATAAATCACAAATTTACGGTTGAATTAATGGAAGAAGTGGACGAATTCCTTTCTAAACTTGATGAAAAAGCAAAGCGGAAAATAATTTACAATATTCGTAAAGCGCAAGTTGTTAATGATAGCGAACTTTTCAAAAAGCTAAATTCAAATGTTTGGGAATTTAGGACACTTCACAACAAAACAAAATACCGACTTTTTGCATTTTGGGACAAAACCGATAAAAAGAAAACAGTTGTTGTCTCAACACACGGAATTGAAAAGAAAACTGGAAAAGTACCGCAAAAGGAAATCAACAAAACCGAGCGGATTATGAAACAATACTTTGACTCAAAAAAATAAAACTATGGCAACGAACGGAATGAAAACTTACAGTTTGGAAGAAGTAACAGACAAACATATCGGAAAAAAAGGAACGCCAAATCGTGACGAATTTGAAAACGAATTGCGACTTGACCTAATTGGACTTGCTATAAAACAAGCGAGAAAAGAAAGGAAATTGACTCAAGCACAACTCGGAGAACTAGTTGGTGTTCAAAAAGCACAGATTTCTAAAATTGAGAATAATCTTAACGATGCTCGATTTGATACAATTTTAAAGGTATTTCGAGCATTAAATGCCAAGATTAATTTCAACGTGGAATTATTAAATCAAAATCTGAACCTGACATAGATTGCGGAAAGCACTACAGGTAACAACGTATATAGCTCATAGCTAGGTAGTTGATTAATAGAGGTTAAGGCTTATTTGGAAAGTCGCCAAATTTTTAAATTTGACGATTTCCAATAAAAAAGTTAAATAGTAAAATTTAAAAATCTGGCTTGTGCTTAACCGAATGGAAATAGCTTATTTGCACGCTACGAGCCATATACAAGACCGTTACACAACATTATGAAGAAAAATTCTGCACACATTTTAGTTATTGCTATAATTCTAACTTTTATTTCTTGCGAAGAAACAAAAAGGATTTGAAATATCAGCCAATCTTGTCGGATTTGCGGATAATTCAAAAGTTATAGTTTCAGATATTTCAAGTCAAAAGGTTTTGGACAGCACCAAAATTATTGACGGAAAATTTATTGCAAACGGATTTTTGGACAATACACCTTCCTCGATTAGCGTAATAATTTTATCTGACAACGGAAAAGAGAGAAATTATTCCTCAATTTTTATGGGAAATGAAAATATATCCATTTCTGGCAATAAATCAACATTTGATAAGACAATTGAAGTCAAAGGCTCAAAATATCACGGATTAAAAGCCGATTATGATAAACGAGTTAATCCACTTTATGACGAGAGAGATAAAAAACTTACGGAGATGTTTGCCCTGCGAAATGATGGCAAGTGGAATGACAGTTTACAATCTGCATATTGGTCAGAAAATGGCTTAATTACCAAAATTGACAATGAAACTTCAAAAATCACAGAGCAGTTCATTTCAGAAAATATAAATTCAGATTTTGCACTATTTCAACTTGTAGCCAACAAAAATGATTTCTCAAAAGAATTTATTCAAAATCAATTAGATAAACTTGATTCAAAATTCAAGGAAACAAAGTATGTAAACGTACTCAAAACCTATTTGGCAAACAAACCGCTGGAAAACGGCGAAACTTTTTATGATTTTAAAGCAGAAGACCAAAATGGAAAATCGGTTGATTTTGCCTCATTTTTCAATAACAACAAAGACTTTACGCTACTCGAATTTTACTCACAACATTGTAGTTGGTGTAAAAAAGCTTTACCTGAAATAAAGGAGTTGGAAAAATCCGAAAATAAAAAATTACAAGTTGTAACATATAACATTGATAAAAACAAAGAAGATTGGTTAAAAACAACAAACTCAAATGGAATCACTTGGACATCTTTATGGAACGAAAATGGAAGGTATAGCGACGCATATACGAAATATCGAGTGGCAGGAACACCGACTTACTATCTTTTCGATAGACAAGGAAAGGTACTTAAAAAATGGACTGGGTATGACGAAAAACTTATTGCTGACATTAGAAATTCGATAAAATAACGTTGTGTAACACCGTATATAAGCTATGGCTTGGTCAGTCCTCACTTGGAAAATCTATGGATTTCCAAAAGTGGTTTATATTTGTAGAAGTTCGTGCCAAACCACGCCACAGCTCATATACAATCACGTTACCCAACATTTGAAAAAAAACCGAGAATGATAAGAAATTATTGGAAAGAAGAATGGAAAGAGATTCAATTTGATGACAAAATTTCTGAAAACGAAAAATATAAAATATCAAATTACGGCAGAATTATAAACTGCAAAACCGACAAAGAGTTTCTTGTAAAAGAATCATTTATAAACGGGTACCAAAATTTGCCTTTAAAACAAAAACGGAACGGAAAATCGACCAGCAGATACGTTCACAAACTTGTTGCGGAACATTTTCTGGAAAAAAAGAACGGAATCTGTGTTATCCATTTGAATTATGACAAAACCGACAATCGAATTGAAAATCTAAAATGGGCTAACAAAAGAGAAAAAGAACTTCATCAATTCAGCCATCCGAATTGGGGAGAAATTGTTAAAAAAAGAAGTAAAAATATTGGTAAATTAAGCGAAGGAAAAGTAAAAATCATTAAACGTCAATTAAAAAATAATAGAAATAGGATCAATATGATTGCGAAACGCTTTGGAGTATCTGATACTCAAATCCGTAGAATAAAAACAGGAGAAAACTGGAATTATGTAACCGAATAAAAAACGTTGGGTAACACCGTATATAGCTCATAGCTGGGCAGTTGCTCTATCGAAATTTCGGCATAGTTGCGAAGTCCGCCAAATTTTTTAATTTGGCTTCTTGAAAAGAAAAGGTAATAAGAAAATTAAAAAATTTGGCTCTTGCCTAACCGAAAATAATCGCTAATTTGCACGCTACGAGCCATATACTAAACCGTTAGCCACAAGTTAAACAAACATCAGTACATAAATGGAAAATCTACTATATTATCCTTGGATTAATGTTCCAAAATCTGATTGGACAAACAGAGCATTATTGTATTATGAAACTATTGGCTGTATAGTTCCAAGGCAATATAATGAAGAACCTAAAAGGTTTGAAAATCATATGCGTGAATTAGTTCAGGAGAATTTGGTTATTCCAGTCAATCCGGCTGAAATTATTAGTGACCCTTGGAATATAACAAGACCATTTATTGAATACGTAGAAAGTAAAGATTTCGACTTAAAAAAAAGACGAACTAAATTCTCAAACGGCTCTAAAGGTAGAATTCACCGTGGAAAATTTTCCAAAGCACCTCAAATCCATATAGATAAATTCGACAAAGAAGTTTTTTACAGATTAGAAAACGCTGGATTAGCGGAAAAGAGAGATGATGAATGGTACAATGTTGAAAAAGCAACGGCAAACGAATTAATGGCTTATATATCGACAATTATTGCTAAAAAATTGGATTGCAGACCAATGAGCGACAAATTGAGAAGATTTATTCCATCTTCCAGAGTTACGAAAAAGGATTTTAAGGAAATAAAAATTCAGCAAAGCAAAAGAGAAATTATTCTAAATGAAATTATTCCATTTCCCGAGAATATAGATTTTACTAAACTACGCAGATTTAAAGATGACCATTATGATTTACTGAATTCATTTAGGAATAAAGTTGAGCTAATTGCATTAGACCCAAGGATTGAAATTGAAACGGAATTTTTTAACGAGAAAATAAAGGAGTTGACTATTGGAAAAACGGAACTTACTGCTAAAATGAACGAAAGTAATTTTGGAAATATTGTTTTTGGTACTATCTGTGGAGCTGCAAGTGCAGGAATAGCGTTTAACGAAGGTTTTGGATGGTTAGCTATGCCAGCCTTTTTAAATGCAATTCATTCAGCTTTAAAAATTGAAACGGCAGAAGATATTCCTAATCAAGAAGGAATGAAATATTTAGCTTTAATGGAAAAGCGGATATCAAAACCTGTGGCTAACAACGTATATAGCTCATAGCTGGGCAGTTGCTTAATCGAAGTTAAGGCATATTTGCGAAGTCGCCAAATTTTTAAATTTGACGATTTCCAATAAAAAGATAAATAGTAAAATTTAAAAATCTGGCTTGTGCTCAACCGAATGGAAACAGCTTTTTTACACGCTACGAGCCATATACTAAACCGTTGTGCTTCATTACCACTAACCGCTAACCAATGATAAAATTCTTTAGAAAAATTAGACAAAAGCTACTCTCTGAAAATAAATTCAGTAGGTACTTACTCTATGCAATTGGCGAGATTATTCTTGTTGTAATCGGAATTTTAATCGCGCTTCAGATTAATAATTGGAAGGAATTACAGAAAAAAGAAATTCTAAAAAATGAGTATACAACATCTCTAATTGTTGACTTTACGAATGACACAGCGCAATTAAAGAAAAAAGTCGAAGGCATAAAAGAAAACCTTAAGGTCTTTACAACTGCAAAAGACAGTATTAATTATGGTTATATAAAATCAATTGAGGATTTTGAAAGACTTTATCGAAATAAATCATTGGATATCAGTAATACAATAAACACGTATAATACCAATACATTTAATATTTTGGTCTCTGGTGGAAATATTGACCTGTTTGACAGCCAATTAAGAGAAGAAATTATGGAGCTGAATAGGCTTCAAAAGTTTGAATATGATGTATCTAACTTTAATAGGAAAATCCTGTTTGAAATTATTGAAAGTACAATACGGAAATACCCTTCAATCGATGATTCATTTAACAAAGACTTGATTAATAAATTATGGAAAGAAGAAAAAAAAGACGATTTACCGAAAGACATCATTGATTATATAGGACAAACTGAATTTACAATAAATAGATATTTAACACTTACCGACGATGTTTTACAACAAACAGAATTGGTAATTAAGTTATTAGAAAACTAAAATAACGAAAGCACAACACCGTGTATAATTAATGGCTGGTTCTCGCCTACTTACGAAAATCCTCGCGGATTTTCTATTTGGTTTTTATTTGCTGAATTAGGTGCTTAAACACGCCACTAATCATACACAATCACGTTGTGCTTCATTATAACCATGTACTTTCCTGAAATAGGTTGACTAAAAATTAATCATTTAATTATAGTCACTTATGAAAACACAAAATGAACACTGGCGAAAAAAAAGCTATCAAAAAGTAACTTTAGAAACTAAACTTTTAGTCGTTGACCAAATCCTGAACGGTCAAGTATCCACAAACTTTGCTTCTAAAAAGTATGATGTTCCCAGAACTACAATTACCTATTGGTTGAGAAAATACAGTACTTTGGTACAACAAAACACAGGTATGAGTAAAAACGATGAGATTAAAAAATTAAAGGAACGCATTGAAGAACTGGAGTTTGTAAAGGACTTCCAACAAGATATTATCGCTGATATGGAACTTATTACAGGCGTCGATATGTCAAAAAACTCATTGCCCAAAACATTAGCAAAAGAGATAGAACTGAAGAAGAAAAACCGTTTAAAAGAAAATGGCTCTATCAATGTTTTGGGATTAGTAAACAAGCCTTCTACAAACGACTCAGAACCCAACAAAAACAAGAGCTAGACCATCAAATAATACTTACACTGGTCAAGGACTATCGTAAAAAAGTAGGCTCTGAAACGGGTGGAATAAAACTTTACGGTGCACTTAAACAAGACTTTATAAACGCTGGCATCAAAATGGGCAGAGATAAATTCTACCGGTCCCTAAGGCTACATAAGCTTTTGGTCCCTAAAAGAAAAAATCACATCACCACAACAAACTCAAATCATATGTTTAAAAAATATAAAAACCTGGTAAAAGGCCACGTTCCTAAACGACCAGAACAACTCTGGGTAAGTGATATAACCTACATTAAAACCGAAAATGGGCATAACTATTTAGCATTGGTGACAGATGCCTATTCTAAACAAATTATGGGCTATAATCTAGACAACCATATGAGAACATCGCTTTGCACAGAGGCGCTCGCTATGGCTATAAAAAATAGAAAATATCCAAGTCAAAAGCTTATTCATCACTCGGACAGGGGATTCCAATACTGCAATCCTAAATATACCGAATTTGCTGAAAATAACGGAATTACGATGAGTATGGCCGAACAGTACGACCCTTACGAAAACGCTGTCGCTGAACGTATTAACAGAACGCTCAAATACGAATATGGCCTAAAACAAACAATCAAAAACACAGATTTAGCCCAAAAAATGACACATCAAGCAGTGTATATCTATAACAATTTAAGAACACATTTTAGCCTGGGCTTAAGAAAACCAGCGGAAGTACATTTAAATCCAAACATCAAATACAAGCCGTATCGAAAAAATAAGGTAAATTTACCTGAACTTACGATTTAAGAAAAGACCCAGAAAGTTATTCTGATTTTTTTGGCCAATTTAAAAGGCCATAAAAAAAATCGGAAATAACTTTCGTGAAAAGTAAAAAATAAACCTTGAAAAAAGGTCAACCTATTTCAGTATAATACAGAAAAATGAAAATTATAGTAATAATATTAATTCTGATTTTAACTATCTCTTGTTCATCGAATAAACAAATGACGCTTGAACAATACTCAAAACAACCCGTAAAGTTTGCAAAGCAAAAAGTTAGCTATCCGAATAATGATTTCACATTATTCATCCCAAAAAATTGGTTCTGGAAAGTTGAGCAATATGAGAATGAAAACATTCTTTTAGGAATAGATGCTGGTTCAGAACCTGAAAAAGACGGATATGTAGATTTAATTTCTATTCAAAAAATGAAAAGTTTTGGTAACAATACGGATATAAAAACAGAATATGAATATTGGTTAAACTTATTGAAAACCAATCCGCAAAGCGGTAAACTTTTAGAAAGTGGGGAAACTAAATTGTTTAACCAAATAGCATATTTTTTTCATACCAAATCTGATACAGGAACATACGGAGAATTGGAAATGATAACTTTTATTTTGGAAAGTGATACAAAGGGTATTTTTTACAATTTGACAGCTGCGGCTTCTCAAACAAAAAATTTAAAGAAAAATATGGCGATTTTAGTACAATCGCTTCAGACTTTTGAAAGTAATAATAACGGATAAAAAACAATGCACAACAATGGCTATAAGTAATTGCTCGTTTTCGCCTACTTCTTAAAATCCTTGAGGTTTTTCAGTTTAGTACGTACTTGCAAAGTTAAGTGCTAACCAATGCAACTACTCATAGCCGAATCCGTTGCCCACAATCCCTCATAGGCCCCAAGAAACTTCAGTACGTTGGCTAACGTAAAAATCCGTAATTTTATAGGTATTAACCTTAGCTCTTTGCAAGGCCGTTTTTCAAAGTGTTGCTATTTTATGAAAGCACGAGCGCAATCCTGGTTGAAATGTTTGCCATCAGTACATTGGCGATACACTTGGTGTAATCCCGTTCAGAATAATTTCTTTGCCTAAAGCACATTTCCCTAGAGCTTTTAAATTTTATGGATATGGAAGAACAAATTAGTTTAGATGTAGTCAATAAAAATGCCGCAGGCATTGATATTGGAAGCAGGTCTCATTGGGTGGCGGTAGGTCAGAGTGACGATCTGATCAAAGAGTTCGGGGTCTACAATGAAGACCTTTATGAATTGGCAGATTGGCTCATACATCACAATATTGCCACTGTAGCTATGGAAAGCACTGGTAATTATTGGCAAAATCTGCACGCTGTCCTAATCTCCAAGGGATTGGATGTTACCCTTTGTAATGGAAAGTTTACCAAGAACATCAAAGGAAAGAAAACAGATGTGAAAGACTGTCAATGGATACAAAAACTGCATAGCCTAGGATTATTGTCGTCCAGCTTTCTACCAGATGAAGATACCGAGGTGTTAAGGACTTTTACAAGACATAGGCACAATCTCATCAAGCAAGCTGCCTCTGCGACCAAAAAGATGCAAAAGTACCTTAGATTGATGAACATTCGTCTTGATGTGGTAGTTAAAGATGTCGTAGGGCTTACAGGGCTTAAAATTATCAGGGCGATTGCTCTAGGGGAAACCGACCCAAAAAAGCTAGCTGCCCTAAGACATTACAACTGCAAAAAAAGTGAAGAGGAAATTGCCAAAGCGCTACATAGCAATGGCCGTAAGGACTTCCTCTATGCACTTAAGGACGAGCTCGACACATACGAGTTCATTCAAAAGAAAATCAGGGAATGTGATGACCGGATTGCCCATAAACTAGACGAGATAATAGGTAAGGATCCTGAAAAACAAGAACACCATATTGACAAAAAACCTTATAAACGCATCAATAAAAACACACCTAAAGACATTGATATCAATTTAAAGTCCTACCAAATGTTCAAGGGCACAGACCTCCTTGCCATTGAAGGAATGAGCTATAACACTGTCCTTACCATTATGAGTGAAGTGGGTTATGACGGTATCAAAAAATTCAAGACCGCAAAACACTTTACCTCTTGGCTCAGGCTTGCGCCAAACAATAAAGTCAGCGGTGGAAAAGTACTATCCAGCAAAATTGGCAAAGGAAGCAGCAGGCTTAAAATTGCCCTAAGAAATGCAGCCAATGCCATAGGAAATCTAAAAGACAGTACACCACTAAGAGATTTTTTTCATAGAATCAACTTTAGAAAAGGACGTGTGCCCGCAATTACAGCCACAGCAAGAAAATTGGCAGTCATTATTTGGAATATGGTCGTAAAAGGAACACAATATCAAAACCCAGAAGGCTATCTTTACCTGGACCAAAGCTAGATTCAATTAACAAGTGCAACAATTGGATTTAAATTTAGTTAAAAATACTTCGTTTGGAGTTTTATATCCCAATAGTTTTCTTGGCCTACTGTTTAACTTACTGATAATCATATTGATTGTTCTGTGTTCTATGGTATTAAAATCTGTTTTCTTTGGCAAGTATTGCCTGATTAGCTTGTTGCTGTACTCGTTAAGCCCTCTTTGCCAGGGCGAATAAGGGTCTGCAAAGAAAAAATCCGCATCCAGTTTTCGAGCTATTTTTTGGTGTTCTGTAAATTCCTTTCCATTATCTGAGGTTATGGTCCTTACCAGTTCTTTGAAAGGGGAAAGGAGGTTTATCATCTGCTTTTTGATGGATGCTGCTTTTGTACCATCGGTCTTGGCCATCAGTTCGAATTGGCTTTTGCGCTCGGTCAGGGTCACTATGGCCGATTTATGGTTTTGGCCAATGATGGTGTCGACCTCCCAATCCCCAAAACGCCCCTTTGCATCCACTATTTCGGGACGTTGGCCTATCATAACCCGGTTGGGTATCTGTCCCCTTTGGTGTTTTCTGCTCAATCGCTTTTTTCGCCACCTTCGGGCGGTGCGCAGATGCTTGTACAAAAGGCCTCCCTCTGCCTGGTCCTGGTAAATGTACTGATAGATACGCTCGGTACTGACCATAGGAATCCCTTCCAGATCGCACCTTCCCTTTATCTGCTCAGGGGACCACTGCTCTTGGGTAAGCTTTTTGTCTATATAGTACCGCATACCGTCATCAAAGACACGGTGCTTATAAGCTTCTTTCTTGCGTTCGTTGCTTGCCATAATGGCATAATTGGCATTGTAGCTCCGCTTTTTTCCATTTCGGTTCAGCTCTCTGCTTATGGTGCTTTTATCCACACCAAGCTCTTTGGCAATTCTTGTTTGGCTAAAACCTGCTTTCAGATAACTCTCAATTTGGTATCTTTGAGAGTCGATTAATTGGTTATAATTCATCGGCATCCAGTTTTTAAAAAGATGGGAAAATTAATTTTCCCATCTTTTTCAACTGTTGCACTTATTGTTTGAACTTAGTAAAAAAGAAAACTAGGTCTGGTTAAAAGAATTAGAAAACAAATTGATAAATTTGGACTGACTAATGATGATTTGCAAATAACTGTAAATCAGTGATATAATTTTACGTTAGTCAGAAGCTGAAAAAAAATCCGAACTTCCATTAAAATCCCACCGAAAAAAGCCAGCCGCACATTTTAGCACTTTTAGTTTTTGCCACCACATATCGCCAACGCTCAAAAAACCAAAAGAGCTAAAATTTTCCCACCGCACAATTTGGATATTAATAAAATTGTTTTAGATTTGTCAAAAAATGACAAGTCTTATGAAAACAACATTTGGCGAGTATATTCGACTTTTAAGAACCGAAAAGGAATTTACTTTGACGCAACTTGCGGCGAAATTGAATTTGGATTCAGCGAATTTGAGCAAAATCGAAAACGGAATTCGGGATTTTGATGAAAAGAGACTTCCGAAATTAGCGAGAATATTCGGATTGAGCTTAAAAGAATTGCGTGAAGAATATTTGACCGACCAACTCGGGAAAAAAATTTACGAAACCAATTGCACAACACAACTCTTAAAAGTTGCCGAAGAAAAGGCAGAATATCGTAGAACACTCAATAAAAACCTTCAAACAGAAAAAGCAGTATGAAAATAGTATCATTTTTTGCAGGAGCAGGCGGACTTGATTTAGGATTCCAAAAAGCAGGTTTCGATGTCATTTGGGCAAACGAATATGACAAGGAAATTTGGGAAACCTATGAAAAAAATCATCCTAAAACTACTTTGGATAAAAGAAGTATTGTGAACATAAAATCTGATGAAGTTCCCGAATGTGATGGGATTATTGGTGGTCCACCTTGCCAAAGTTGGAGCGAAGCAGGTTCATTGCGTGGAATAAATGACAAACGTGGACAATTGTTTTTTGATTTTATAAGAATATTAGAAGCAAAACAACCTAAATTCTTTCTTGCTGAAAACGTGAGTGGAATGCTTTTGGACAGACATAATGATGCTTTAAAAAACATCAAAGAACTATTTAAAAATGCAGGAATTGGATATGAGTTATCATTCCAATTGCTTAACGCATCGGACTTTGATGTGCCACAAGATAGAAAAAGAGTGTTCTTTGTTGGCATTCGCAAAGACTTGAATTTTAAATTTCAATTTCCAAAACCATCAAAGGAAAAAATTACGCTTGAACAAGCGATTTCAGACTTGAAAGAGAGCGTAGTTCCAGCAAAAGAGGGAAATAAAACAAACAAAGAAAACTGTAAAATTTCAAATCACGAGTATATGATTGGCGGATTTTCGTCAATGTTTATGTCGAGAAACCGAGTTAGAACTTGGGACGAACAATCTTTTACGATTTAAGCAGGTGGTCGTCACGCACCTATTCATCCGCAAGCACCAAAAATGAAATTCATCGAACAAAACGTTCGACAATTTGTAAAAGGTAAAGAAGATTTATACAGAAGATTGAGCGTCCGAGAATGTGCAAGAATACAAACGTTTCCGGATACATTCAATTTTCATTATAACCACATTTCGGCAGGTTACAAAATGATTGGAAATGCAGTTCCAGTTAATCTTGCTAAACATATGGCTTTGAGCATCAAATCGCAAATCGAAAATGCAGAAAATCAATCTGCAAAAATCAATCAAAAGCAATTGGAATTAGAAAACTCGTTATCATAAAGTATGGCAAATCAAACAATAAATGGAAAAGCGTTTGAATATGCTTTGCTTTTAGAATTTTATGAACGCTTGAAGAATATTACAAACGTTTCAATTACACAAAATGAACCTTACCAAAACGCGAAAGGATGTTTTGACAGTTTTATTGAGGATGAACAAGACACGTTTAAAATTACAGCGAGTGCAGCGATTAATTTCTTGATAGATATTGAACCAAGACTATCTAACGGAATTGACAAAAACGACGTTTTGGTTCTTGAAATTGTGAGCGACCAAGCAGGACAAACAGGCGATGTTCGTGATGTTTTAATAATTCGTTCTCTTCAAAAATGGGAAATTGGAATTTCCGCAAAGAACAACCACAGAGCAGTAAAACATTCTCGATTATCTTTGAACATTGATTTTGGCGAAAAGTGGTTAGGTGTTCCTTGCTCACAAAACTATTTTGAAGAAATTAAGCCAATTTTTGATATGTTGGCAAATCTAAAAGCAAAAGACAAATCAACAAGATGGACTTCGATTGAAAATATGCATCAAGTCGTTTATGTTCCGATTTTAAATGCTTTTCGCAAAGAATTATTGAGACTTGACAAAGAAAACCCAAATATCGTCGCAGAAAATCTCGTTCAATACTTAATTGGAAATCAGGACTTTTATAAAGTAATCAAAGGCAATAAAAAAGTGGAAATTCAAGCCTATAACTTAAATGGGACTTTGAATTTGCCATTTGAATCTATAAAACCAAAAGCAAAAATTCCAAAACTGAAATTACCCACAAGACTAATTGAAATTGTTTACCAAGACAATTCGACTACAACTTTGTTAGTTTCATTAAATGAAGGTTGGCAAATATCGTTCAGAATTCACAATGCGAGTTCGAGAGTTGAACCGTCGTTAAAATTTGACATTAATCTTGTGAGTGCGCCACATACGCTATTCACAAATCACATTTTTATAGCATAAAGCCAACGCTAAAAGCCATACACATTTGCAATTCGCGCCAGCCAAAGCTAAAGCCAAAAATTGCAAAAGAGTATGTCTTGCCAACGCTCAATCCGAACTGAAATAAAAATCTCGGAATTGAAAAGCGGAACGGAATAAAGCCAGTGGCTAACAATGTATATAAAAAATTGCTGGTAAGTGTTGCATTTAAAGGTCTTTTTGTATTTTTAAGGTCAGCGCTAAACCGAAAAATTTGCGTTTATTTACACGCAACTTTTCATATACTTAACCGTTGGCAACAATCCCTCATAGCCCCAAGAAACTTCAGTACGTTGGCTAACGTAAAATCCGTAATTTTATAGGTATTAACCTTAGCTCTTTGCAAGGCCGTTTTTCAAAGTGTTGCTATTTTATGAAAGCACGAGCGCAATCCTGGTTGAAATGTTTGCCATCAGTACATTGGCGATACACTTGGTGTAATCCCGTTCAGAATAATTTCTTTGCCTAAAGCACATTTCCCTAGAGCTTTTAAATTTTATGGATATGGAAGAACAAATTAGTTTAGATGTGGTCAATAAAAATGCCGCAGGCATTGATATTGGAAGCAGGTCTCATTGGGTGGCGGTAGGTCAGAGTGACGATCTGATCAAAGAGTTCGGGGTCTACAATGAAGACCTTTATGAATTGGCAGATTGGCTCATACATCACAATATAGCCACTGTTGCTATGGAAAGCACTGGTAATTATTGGCAAAATCTGCACGCTGTCCTAATCTCCAAGGGATTGGATGTTACCCTTTGTAATGGAAAGTTTACCAAGAACATCAAAGGAAAGAAAACAGATGTGAAAGACTGTCAATGGATACAAAAACTGCATAGCCTAGGATTATTGTCGTCCAGCTTTCTACCAGATGAAGATACCGAGGTGTTAAGGACTTTTACAAGACATAGGCACAATCTCATCAAGCAAGCTGCCTCTGCGACCAAAAAGATGCAAAAGTACCTTAGATTAATGAACATTCGTCTTGATGTGGTAGTTAAAGATGTCGTAGGGCTTACAGGGCTTAAAATTATCAGGGCGATTGCTCTAGGGGAAACCGACCCAAAAAAGCTAGCTGCCTTAAGACATTACAACTGCAAAAAAAGTGAAGAGGAAATTGCCAAAGCGCTACATAGCAATGGCCGTAAGGACTTCCTCTATGCACTTAAGGACGAGCTAGATACCTATGAGTTCATTCAGAAGAAAATCAGGGAATGTGATGACCAGATTGCAGAAAAACTAGACGAGATAATAGGTAAGGATCCTGAAAAACAAGAACACCATATTGACAAAAAACCTTATAAACGCATCAATAAAAACACACCTAAAGACATTGATATCAATTTAAAGTCCTACCAAATGTTCAAGGGCACAGACCTCCTTGCCATAGAAGGAATGAGCTATAATACCGTACTTACCATTATGAGTGAAGTGGGTTATGACGGTATCAAAAAATTCAAGACCGCAAAACACTTTACCTCTTGGCTCAGGCTTGCGCCAAACAATAAAGTCAGCGGTGGAAAAGTACTATCCAGCAAAATTGGCAAAGGAAGCAGCAGGCTTAAAATTGCCCTAAGAAATGCAGCCAATGCCATAGGAAATCTAAAAGACAGTACACCGCTCAGAGATTTTTTTCATAGAATCAATTTTAGAAAAGGACGTGTCTCAGCCATAACAGCCACAGCAAGAAAATTGGCAGTCATTATTTGGAATATGGTCGTAAAAGGAACACAATATCAAAACCCAGAAGGCTATCTTTACCTGGACCAAAAAAGAAAACTAGGTCTGGTTAAAAGAATTAGAAAACAAATTGATAAATTTGGACTGACTAATGATGATTTGCAAATAACTGTAAATCAGTGATATAATTTTACGTTAGTCAGAAGCTGAAAAAAAACGAAAACCCATTTTAAGATTAGGAAATTTTGATTAGTATGAGATGGTCTAGTTAGGCTGGACAGATTTTAGACAAACTTAAGTTTTTTTTAGGTCCATGAGCAAAATAGATTTAAACATTATTTCTTTTTTGTATTTATACTTTAGGCTGCCATCTGATATACTGAGGCCGGGGGATTATTGTCCAGAGAGGAATGATCCCTTCTGTTGTTGTAATAGGAAATGAATTGTTTGCATGCCCTGTGCAGTTCCATTCCGTTTTCGGGCCTTTCCAAATAGAGCTTGTCATATTTGATCGTGCGCCAAAACCGTTCTATATAAACATTGTCGAGAGCCCTGCCCTTGCCGTCCATCGATATCTTGACAGTTTCCAGACCTTTGACAAAGGCAATGTAACAATCGGACGTGAACTGGGTGCCTTGGTCAGAATTGATGATTTCCGGCTTTCCCTGCGTCCGCACGGCCTCCCTTACGACCCCTGTTACCCATTCCGCTTCCATCGAGTTGGAAATGCTCCAGCCGACAATGTAACGGCTGTGCACATCAATAATGGCGGTGAGGTACATAAATCCCCTTGGCATGGGAATATAGGTGATATCTATACTCCATACCTGGTTGGGACGCTCTATTGCAAGGTTTCTGAGCAAATACGGATATTTGTACTTTGTGGGATCGGATATGGTGGTGCGCGGACGGCAGTATACTGTCTTTATCCGCATTACGTTCATCAGTGTGCGCACGTGGCAGCGCCCTACCTTGAACCCCGCTTTGACAAGTTCGTTGCGCATCCGCCGTGTTCCGCGCGTTGGATCCTCCAAGTGCAGTTCGTCGAGCAAGGCCATCATCCGAAGGTCTTTTTCTCGATATGCTCTTGCCGGGGCATAATAAAGAGTGCTGCGCGAGAGCCCCAACAGATGGCATTGATGTACTATTGAGGCTGCTTCTGCTGTGCGCTCGATCATTTGCCGTCGATTTTCCGTTGGGATCATAGCAGCTTTTTTTTTAACCAGTCCCGGTCCATTTTCAGCTCACCGATCTCCCGGTACAGCTCGTCCTGGGTCTTGCGCATCCCCTGGAGCTCCTCCAGATGGGCCTTGTCCTTATCAAAAACAATAGCAGCATTCAAGAGGAATTCTTTTTTCCATTGCGTTATCTGGTTGGGATGTAATTGGTACTTTTGAGCAAGTTCGCTCGTTGTTTCGTGTTCTTTGATGGCCTCAAGGGCAACCTTGGCCTTGAAAGCGGAGTTAAAGGTGCGACGTTGTTTTTTCATAGTTCAGAAAATTAAAGATTAATAATTTCCTGTCCAAAAAAACTAAACCACTATAGGGGTAGGGATTGATTCAGAATTCAAAAAAAATATATTTGATAGTTTCAGTCAGATGAAACGGGACCATAAAAGACAGTTTGGTGGTATAGGGCTTGGATTGACTATTGTAAAACATTTGGTTGAATTGCACAAAGGAACTATTAATATTGAGAGCGAACCCAATAAAGGAACACAGGTTTTTATAGACTTGTTGATTGAGGCTGTCCCGAAAGAAATGACTGCGGAAGCGCAAAACAATATGGGAACGTCTTCCCAAAACAAAATACACGTATTGGTTGTGGAAGATAATTTATTGAATCAAATGGTAATGCGCAAAATTCTGAACAGTTATGAAGAAGTAAGTTTTGCCGTTGTAAATAATGGAACAGAAGCCATCGAAGCTTTAAAAAAGGATATTTACAACATTGTTTTGATGGATCTACAGATGCCAGTTATGGATGGGTATGAAGCCACTAAAATTATAAGAAGCGGTGAATTGGGTAAAGCAATTTCCAACATTCTTATTATTGCCGTTACCGCAGATGCTATGCAGGCAACGCGTCAACGAGTTTTGGACATTGGCATGAACGATTATATGACAAAGCCAGTAAGTAGAGATTTATTGATGGAAAAAATGAAACGATGTAGCGATTCTATTTTGAAAATCGCTTAAATATCAATCAAAATAGTTGAAGGTTTCCCCGTCTTTAATAGTAAGCAAAGTTTCATATATCAGTTTAATTACATTCTCTACATCATTTCTATGAACCATTTCGACGGTAGTATGCATATACCTTAGTGGCAATGAAATTAAAGCGCTTGCTACACCGCCATTGCTATAGGCAAAAGCATCGGTATCAGTTCCCGTAGCTCTGGAAAGCGCAGCTCTTTGAAAGGGAATCATTTTCTTTTCGGCCGTATCAACTATTAAATCACGAAGTTTTTGTTGAACCGCCGGCGCATAAGCAATTACTGGTCCGCAGCCAATTTCTGCCAATCCCTGTTTTTTTCTATCAATCATTGGGGTAGTGGTATCGTGGGTTACATCAGTAACGATTGCAATATTTGGTTTTATGCGGTGGGCAATCATTTCAGCACCTCGAAGTCCAATTTCTTCTTGGACTGAATTTGTTATATAAAGCCCAAATGGCAATTTGTTTTTGTTTTCGTGAAGCAATCTCGCAACTTCCGCAATCATAAAACCACCCATTCTATTATCTAAAGCTCTACACACAAATTTGTCTTCATTCAAAATATGGAATTGGTCGGGATAGGTAATTACACAACCTACGTGAATGCCCATTTTTTCAACTTCCTCTTTATCTTTAGCGCCCACATCTATGAAAATGTTTTCAGGTTTGGGGGTTTCTTCCTTCGCTTTATCTCGTGTATGAATTGCGGGCCAACCGAAAACTCCTTTTTTAATACCGTTTTTAGTATGAATATTTACAATCTTTGATGGTGCAATTTGATGATCGCTTCCGCCATTTCTTATTACATACAGCAACCCATTGTCACATATATAATTTACATACCAAGAAATTTCATCTGCGTGTCCTTCAATAACTACCTTAAATTTAGCTTTTGGATTTATAACGCCCACTGCCGTTCCATATGTGTCAGTGAAAAATTCATCAACATAAGGTTTCAGATAGTTCATCCACAACTTTTGTCCGTCCCATTCATATCCGGTAGGTGAGGCGTTGTTTAAATATTCTTCTAAAAAGTCGAGTGATTTTTTGTTTAATATTGAAGTATTCATAGGATTGTTTTATTCTGAAAAGAAATATGTTCGGTAAAATTAGCAATTTCTTATTAAGCCCACCAACGCAATTTGCTTATTTTTGGAACGTTTTTAGATAATACAAAGCTTTTTAATAAAAACTATTTGAATGGAAATCAGAGTACCTATATATATATGTTTCTTTTTGTTCAGTTTGAACTCCGCTCTTTCGCAAACTGATTTAGGATCTCTTGAAAAACAACAGGATTCCACTGAAATTATGTATTACATTATAAAAGGAGATACTATTGCAAGAGAAATAATTAATCTCGAAGAAGTCTATCTGCTGAAAAAAGTAAAGTTCATTTCAGAAAAAGATAGGCGTCGCTATTTAATACTTCGCCGTAAAACTCGAAAGGTATATCCGTATGCTAAGCTTGCTTCCGAAAGATTAACTACAATGACGGAAAGGTTAAAGACTATTGAAAAAAAGAGTGAAAGGAAGCGATATACTAAAAGGATACAAAAATATATTGAAGGCGAGTTTTCTGAAAAATTAAAAAAACTTACACATACAGAGGGACAAATTTTGGTAAAGCTCATTCATAGGCAGACTGGCCGCACAGCTTTTGATCTTGTAAAAGAGCTTCGAACAGGATGGAGAGCGTTTTGGTATAATACTACAGCCAATCTTTTCGAGATTTCTCTCAAGGAAGAATACAGGCCTTTTGATGTAGATGAGGATTATCTAATTGAAGATATTCTTGAAAGGTCTTTCCAAAAGAATATATTGGAACGTCAAAAACCTGCCTTCCCAATTGATTATCTCGATTTGAAGTCACATTGGAGTAAAAAATCTATTAATAACTAAGATACTCAATTAGTTGTATAGAATATGAAAACACGTTATGTTTGTAGTCCGCTCTTTTATTTTTAGGATATTATCATATAAACCCTATGCTTTGCAGTAATAGTAGGTTTGTTTTACTTTTAAAAATTGATGTTTTCTGGCTCCAAATAATTTTTAAAACTTTTTATTCCATAATCAAGTAGCTTTCAAAGGCTTATTTATTGTTAATAAAAAACGGATCAAAAAATTTCATATTAAACTTGCTATATTGAAAAAGCGTTTTATATTTGCACCCGCTTAGAACATCTGCAACGTGTTCTGAGAATTGAAAAAAGCTCTTTTAAAATATTTTTTAATTTATTTTCCAAAAACATTGTGAGGGTAAAAAAGAGTTGTATATTTGCACCCGCTTAGAGAAATAGGCACGGTCTTAGAAATGGTGAAAAGGAAATAACAGCAACGGTTCAACTCCGTTCCGCCAACAATCGAATCTTTATTTTTAATAAGGATAAGTTCATTGAGATATTGAAATTGACAGCGTAGACCGCCACTCGAAAGGGTGGACGGTCAACAAAGAAAACTAAACTAAGTGAGAATTCCTGAATTTTTTTGAGAGTCGGGCTCTTTTGGTGTATGGTCGCAATATTATTGAAGATTATACGATGAAGAGTTTGATCCTGGCTCAGGATGAACGCTAGCGGCAGGCCTAACACATGCAAGTCGAGGGGTAGAGGGTGCTTGCACCCTTGAGACCGGCGCACGGGTGCGTAACGCGTATGCAACCTACCTATTGCAGGGGAATAGCCCAGGGAAACTTGGATTAATGCCCCATAGTCCATATTGAGAGCATTTGAGATATGGTAAAGATTCATCGGCAATAGATGGGCATGCGTCCCATTAGCTAGTTGGTGTGGTAACGGCACACCAAGGCTACGATGGGTAGGGCCTGAGAGGGGGATCCCCCACACTGGTACTGAGACACGGACCAGACTCCTACGGGAGGCAGCAGTGAGGAATATTGGACAATGGGCGGGAGCCTGATCCAGCCATGCCGCGTGCAGGAAGACTGCCCTATGGGTTGTAAACTGCTTTTTTACGGGAAGAAACACCCCCACGTGTGGGGGCTTGACGGTACCGTACGAATAAGGATCGGCTAACTCCGTGCCAGCAGCCGCGGTAATACGGAGGATCCGAGCGTTATCCGGAATCATTGGGTTTAAAGGGTCCGTAGGCGGGCGTCTAAGTCAGTGGTGAAATTCTGCAGCTCAACTGTAGAACTGCCATTGATACTGGTCGCCTTGAATTGTTGTGAAGTGGCTAGAATATGTAGTGTAGCGGTGAAATGCTTAGATATTACATAGAATACCGATTGCGAAGGCAGGTCACTAACAACGCATTGACGCTGATGGACGAAAGCGTGGGGAGCGAACAGGATTAGATACCCTGGTAGTCCACGCCGTAAACGATGGATACTAGCTGTCCGGCCTGCATTGGTAGGCTGGGCTGGCCAAGCGAAAGTGATAAGTATCCCACCTGGGGAGTACGTTCGCAAGAATGAAACTCAAAGGAATTGACGGGGCCGCACAAGCGGTGGAGCATGTGGTTTAATTCGATGATACGCGAGGAACCTTACCAGGGCTTAAATGTAGTCTGACAGGATTGGAAACAGTCTTTTCTTCGGACAGATTACAAGGTGCTGCATGGTTGTCGTCAGCTCGTGCCGTGAGGTGTCAGGTTAAGTCCTATAACGAGCGCAACCCCTGTTGTTAGTTGCCAGCGAGTCAAGTCGGGAACTCTAACAAGACTGCCAGTGCAAACTGTGAGGAAGGTGGGGATGACGTCAAATCATCACGGCCCTTACGCCCTGGGCACACACGTGCTACAATGGCAGGTACAATGGGCAGCCACTGCGCAAGCAGGAGCGAATCCACAAAACCTGTCTCAGTTCGGATCGGGGTCTGCAACTCGACCCCGTGAAGCTGGAATCGCTAGTAATCGGATATCAGCCATGATCCGGTGAATACGTTCCCGGGCCTTGTACACACCGCCCGTCAAGCCATGGAAGCTGGAAGCACCTGAAGTCCGTCACCGCAAGGAGCGGCCTAGGGTGAAGCTGGTAACTGGGGCTAAGTCGTAACAAGGTAGCCGTACCGGAAGGTGCGGCTGGAACACCTCCTTTCTAGAGAAAGACGACCGAAAATTCAACAAGAGAAGGCTCTTATATGAAAAAAGCAAGGGGTCTTGCTTGGTTTAGCTGTCAATTTTATAATTTTTTTTGGGAGAAAAGAAGAAAGAATAAAGAACAAAGAGAGATATCGTTAGAGGTCTTTTCTCTTTTATCTTTTGTCTTTACTCTTAGATAGAGTCCCATAGCTCAGCTGGTTAGAGCGCTACACTGATAATGTAGAGGTCGGCAGTTCGAGTCTGCCTGGGACTACCATTAAATGTAAAATGTAAAACCGAAAAATGATAAAGTAAAAACTTTTACATTTTAAATTTAGCCTTTTACATTTATCATTTACAAGTTCATTACATATTGAGAAATTTTAGAAGTTGGGATACCTATCCTTTTTGGAATTTGGAATTTAGAATTTTGGAATTTCATTCAGAAATGGGGGATTAGCTCAGCTGGCTAGAGCGCCTGCCTTGCACGCAGGAGGTCATCGGTTCGACTCCGATATTCTCCACCAAGGACAACAACCGTTGTTCCCATTAGCTGCCCGTTATCCGGGCCTGGGAACGCGGGGATCCGGACAGTTCATTGACATATTGGAAACAAAGAATACGAGAAAAGTAATAAAGTGCGCACTATTATATAGTGTGCGAAATTTGAATAACTCATTAAAAGAGCAAAAAGTACAATAAGCAAAATAAGGGCGTATGGGGAATGCCTAGGCTCTCAGAGGCGAAGAAGGACGTGATAAGCTGCGAAAAGCTGCGGGGATTGGCACATACAAGTTGATCCGCAGGTATCCGAATGGGGCAACCCAGTACATTGAAGATGTACTATCCGCCGTAGGCGGAGGCGAACCCGGGGAACTGAAACATCTAAGTACCCGGAGGAAGAGAAAACAATAGTGATTCCGATAGTAGCGGCGAGCGAAATCGGATTAGCCCAAACCGGTACCGTTACGGCGGTGCCGGGGTTGTAGGACCGCGACATTTGATGCGCAATGAACTAGAACACGTTGGAAAGCGTGGCCATAGACGGTGATAGCCCGGTATAGGCAAGGAGCGTTATCGATAGCGGTATCCTGAGTAGTGCGGGGCACGTGAAACCCTGTATGAATCCGGCGGGACCATCCGCCAAGGCTAAATACTCCTGAGAGACCGATAGTGAACCAGTACCGTGAGGGAAAGGTGAAAAGAACCGTGAGCAACGGAGTGAAATAGAACCTGAAACCATACGCCTACAAGCGGTCGGAGCCAGTTTACTGGTGACGGCGTGCCTTTTGCATAATGAGCCTACGAGTTACTGTTGCCAGCAAGGTTAATCCGCTCAGCGGAGGAGCCGCAGCGAAAGCGAGTCTGAATAGGGCGCCATAGTTGGTAGTAGTAGACGCGAAACCGTGTGATCTACCCTTGGGCAGGTTGAAGTTTGGGTAACACCAAATGGAGGAACCGAACCCGTTGACGTTGAAAAGTCTTGGGATGACCTGAGGGTAGGGGTGAAAGGCCAATCAAACTCGGAAATAGCTCGTACTCCCCGAAATGCATTTAGGTGCAGCGTTGATATATAGTTTTATAGAGGTAGAGCTACTGATTGGATGCGGGGGCTTCACCGCCTACCAATTCCTGACAAACTCCGAATGCTATAAAATGATGATCAGCAGTGAGGGCATGGGTGCTAAGGTACATGTCCGAGAGGGAAAGAACCCAGACCATCAGCTAAGGTCCCAAAATGATAGTTAAGTTGAAAAAACGAGGTTGGACTGCACAGACAGCTAGGATGTTGGCTTGGAAGCAGCCATTCATTTAAAGAGTGCGTAACAGCTCACTAGTCGAGCGGTCCGGCATGGATAATAATCGGGCATAAACTATCTACCGAAGCTATGGACTCCACCCTAGGGGTGAGAGTGGTAGGGGAGCATTCTGTTTGCGCCGAAGGTGCGTCGCGAGGCGTGCT